>OZ260070.1:0-2650000 GCA_965284305.1 Caulobacteraceae bacterium
TTCAGGAGATCTGCCGCCAAGTCTTCGACGTTCTCGATACCCACCGACAGGCGCACCAGGTTGTCGCCGATGCCGCAACGAGCCTTGGCCTCGGGGCTATAGTCGGAGTGGGTGGTGCTGGAAGGATGCGAGACCAGGCTCTCGGTGCCGCCAAGGCTGACCGCGAGCTTGAACAGCTGCAGGGCGTTGAGCATGCGGAAAGCTTCGGCCTCGCCGCCCTTCAGTCGCAGGGAGAAGGTCGAGCCGGCACCGGTACACTGGCGCGCGAACAGCGCCTGCTGACTGGGCGAGGCCTCGACGCCACCGGCGTCCAGCACTGCGTCGATCTTCGGATGGCCGCGCAGCAGGGCAACCAGCGTCTGCGCATTGGATTGAGAGCGTTCCATGCGGATGTGCAGAGTCTCGAGACTGCGCGTAAGCAGCCACGCGGTGTGCGGATCGGTGGTGGTGCCGCAGATGGTGCGCATCTCGCCAACCCGGGCCATCAGATCGGCGCGGCCGAGGCAGGCACCGGCGATCAGGTCCGAATGGCCACCGACGTATTTGGTCAGGGAGTAGAGGACCAGATCGGCACCGTGCCGCAGCGGCTTCTGCCAGAGGGGGCCAAGGAAGGTGTTGTCGACCACCAGCAGGGGCGGCTCGGCCATACCAAGCGCGCGGATGGCGGCGGCGGCGGCTTCGAGGTCGATCAGCTGGTTGGTCGGATTGGCCGGGGTCTCGACATAGACCGCCGCCAGCCTGCCGCCCGTGGTCGCGGCGCGTTCGGAGGCGGAGCGGATCGTGGCGGCAAGCGCCTCACCGCCGTCGCAGTCGGCGACGCTGACAGTCTCGACGCCCATGCGCGGCAGAATGCGGTCGAAGAGGTATTCGGTGCCCCCATAGGCCGGGGCGGTATAAACGACCACGTCGCCGGGCCGGCTGAGGGCCAGCATGGTCGTTGAGATCGCGGCCATGCCGCTGGAGAAGACCAGAGCCTTGTCGGCAGCGTCCCAAACGGCCAGCCGGTCCTCAAGGATCTCGAGGTTGGGGTTGTTGATCCGCGAATAGATCAGGCCGAGGGCCTCGTCGGGATCCTTCTGGCGCAGGCCGTAGGCGACCTCGAAGAAGCGTTTGCCGTCCTCGGCCGATTTGAAGACGAAGGTCGAGGTCTGGAAGATCGGGGCCTTGATCGAACCCTCTGAGAGGGTCGGGTCATAGCCGTAACCCATCATCAGGGTTTCCGGGGCGAGGGCGCGATCACCAAGGGTGCGGCTGCGGTGGTGACTCAACTGGAAGGCTCCTAGGCAAAGTGTCGTATCCAGGCGATCGCAAGGCTGGATCCGGACGGCTGCTTTGCATACCAGACCGCCGGCCGAATATCTCGAATGCAGAAAGATTCGGAGATATCAAGGCTGGATCGCCAGACAGACAGTATGCCCGCCGGCGACAAGGACTCTGCGCCCATGGTGTCAGACACCTCACCTTGCGATACGGTTCGCTCCAAAGAACATGATCCGTCTCTGATCAAGGATTCCTCCCCGTGAGCGACCCCGAACTCTACCCCGTTCCACCGGAATGGGCCCAGCGCGCCCGGATGTCGAAATCGGGGTACGAGGCGGCCATGCTCGCAGCGAGCGAGACACCCGACGTCTTCTGGTCCGAGCAAGCCGGCCGCCTCGACTGGATCACCCCGCCCACCTCCATCAAGGATGTATCCTTCGACAAGGCCGACTTCCGCATCCGCTGGTTCGCCGACGGTGTGCTCAACGTCGCGTACAACTGCCTCGACCGGCACCTGGCCGGGCGCGGCGACGAGACCGCCATCCTCTGGGAGGGCGACGAGCCGACGGTGTCCGGCGGCCTGACCTACAGGGAGCTCCACGCCGAAGTCTGCCGCATGGCCAATGTGCTGAAGGGCCTGGGCGTGGTGAAGGGCGACCGCGTCACCCTGTATCTGCCGATGATCCCGGCGGCCGCCGTTGCCATGCTGGCCTGCGCCCGCATCGGCGCCGTCCACTCGGTCGTCTTCGGCGGCTTCTCGCCCGACAGCCTGGCAGGCCGGATCGAGGACTGCGGCTCAAAGGTCGTCATCACCGCCGATGAAGGGCTGCGCGGCGGCAAGCGGGTGCCGCTGAAGGCCAATGTCGATGCCGCGCTTGAACGGCCAGGCGCCGGCATCGTCGAAACCGTACTGGTCATCTCTCACACCAACGCCGACATCCCGATGATCGAGGGCCGCGACGTCCGCTACGGCGAAGCGAAACACGGCATCAGCGCCGACTGTCCGTGCGAGCCGATGAACGCCGAGGACCCGTTGTTCATCCTCTACACCTCGGGCTCGACCGGAAAGCCCAAGGGGGTGCTGCACACCACCGGCGGCTATCTGTTCTGGGCGGCCTGGACCCATGAGCTGGTATTCGACTACCGGCCGGGCGAGGTTTTCTGGTGCACGGCCGACGTCGGCTGGGTCACCGGCCACAGCTATTGCGTCTATGGGCCCCTGGCCAACGGTGCGACAACCCTGATGTTCGAGGGGGTGCCCAACTATCCGGACTACAGCCGCTTCTGGCAGGTGATCGACAAACATCAGGTCGAGATCTTCTACACCGCCCCCACGGCCCTGCGAGCCCTGATGCGCGAGGGCGACGGGCCGGTGAAGGCGACCAGCCGCAAGAGCCTGCGCCTGTTGGGCAGCGTCGGCGAGCCGATCAATCCCGAGGCCTGGCGCTGGTATCACGAGGTCGTCGGCGACGGCCGCTGCCCCATCGTCGACACATGGTGGCAGACCGAGACCGGCGGGATTCTCGTCTCTCCCCTGCCCGGCGCGACCGACCTCAAGCCCGGCTCCGCGACCAAACCCCTGCCCGGCGTCGAGCTGCAGCTGGTCGATGCCGAAGGGGTGGTGCTCGAAGGCCCGGCCTCAGGCAACCTCGTCATCACCGACAGCTGGCCCGGTCAGATGCGTACGGTCTGGGGCGATCACCAGCGCTTCTTCGATACCTATTTCAGCGCCTATCCCGGCAAGTATTTCACCGGCGACGGCTGCCGCCGGGACGAGGATGGCTACTACTGGATCACCGGCCGGGTCGACGACGTCATCAACGTCTCGGGCCACCGCATGGGCACGGCCGAGGTCGAGAGCGCCCTGGTCCTGCACGGCGCCGTCGCCGAGGCGGCGGTGGTCGGCTACCCCCACGACATCAAGGGCCAGGGCATCTACGCCTATGTCACCCTGAACGCCGGGGTCGAGCCGCACGACGATCTGAAGCGGGCGCTGGTGGCGCATGTGCGGACCGAGATCGGCCCGATCGCGGCACCCGATGTGATCCACTGGGCACCGGGCCTGCCGAAGACACGGTCGGGGAAGATCATGCGGCGGATCCTACGCAAGATCGCCGAGGGGGACGTCGGGCCGCTGGGGGATACGTCGACGCTGGCGGATCCGGGGGTGGTGGAGGAGCTGGTGAAAGAGCGACCAGGCGAATGAGTGCGCCGCTCTGACGGGCGTGTCAGGTCAACGCCCGTCAGCGGTGCCATGGCAACTACTGTGTCAGGAGCGCCGCAAAGGGCCGGTCACCCTGCGGTGAGACCGGCCTGAGGGGGGCCGGGTTCTTCAATGGCTTCGCGTCCGACCGCCTTCAGAGACTGGCGTTTCATCTTCAGCACAGGCTTCTCAACTAGAAACCAGGACAATGCGGCGATTGCGAAGGTGAGCGCGATCGAGATTCCGAAAGCGAGTCCCCAGCGGCACCGCCAGCACAAGAAGCAGGTTGATGATCGGCATATGCCAAACATAGACACCGTAGCTCAAATCGAAGGTCAGAGGGACGTAGGGCGCAGAGAACGCGACCCACATCACCATCGCGACGTATGAAGCGAAATAGACAACGCCTAACCGGTTGCCTGCGGCGCCGAAGATCGGTCCTTCACCGATGAGGATCATGATGACCAGCGGTATCAATGCGAGCGGCAGATATCGAAGGAGAGGACGGATCAGACCGAAATGTTTCACCGCGAGAATGCCGAAGCCGAACATCCAGCCCCACGCAACAGGAGTCAGGGCGATGGCGTCCCAGATGGTCTTCTCGCGATACAGGGTTTGCCCGAAAACACCCGGGCCGATCGCATAGAAGATAAAAGAGAGCGCAGTCAGCGTGATGACGGTCCACTTGAAATGCTTCTCGAGCCAGACAATCACGGGCACGCAGAGATAGAACAGGATTTCAGTCGTGAGGGTCCACAGCGACCCGTTGATGACGCCCGTCCCAACATCGCGAAACAAGCCGGGATTGAAGGCCTGCCCCAGAGTGATCTGACTGACAAACCAGACACCATAGGTCGGCGCGTTGTCGATCAGATCACGCCAGCCGTGCGCCACGAGCGCCACGGCCATTCCTCCGAGAGCGACCAGGAGCAAGCCAGGAAAAACGCGCAGGAAGCGGTTGACGAAGTACTGCCGCCCGGGCGCGTTCTGGTAGGCCGCGTAGATCAGGAACCCGCTTACGAAAAAGAACGCGGGCACGCCTGGAAAATAGTCCAGCCAGCCCGGCGTCGCCATTTCCAGGTGTTCGCCCGCATGCACGATCACCACCTGTGTGGCAAACAGCAGCCTTAACCACTCAAGATTGTTGTGTCGCGGAAAAGTCATGCGCCTTGGTCCCCACCCGTCCTTTTGCAGCGCGCTTCGATCGCGCGGCCTGCAAAATCATTTGATCGACCGTGCTTTTGCCTGCAACCGGTTTGATCAAGGACAGCCATTCTCGAGGGCTTGGCCGCGCAAAGTGACTCTCCCCCTCCAGCGTTCGAAAACGGCCTCGCTCGATCAGCTCTTGACGATCTTGTCCGACGAAAGTCCGCGACGCGCCATGGCGTTACGCGTGTCGATCAGCAAGCGCGCGTCGGCATGCAGACGGACGTAATCGATGTCGTCGTGATCGGTCGCAATCAGAATCGCGTCATAGCCGGAAACCACTTCCGAGGTCAGTTCGACCGATCGCCGACCCGCAAGCGACGCATGCTCCCGCGTCATCGGCACTTTCTCCACATATGGGTCATAGTAATCGACCTTGACCCCGCGTTCCTCGAGCAGTTCGAGAAGGATCAGCGACGGACTCTCCCGAATATCGGAAATGTTCTTCTTGTAGGCGAGGCCAATAATGAGAACCTTCGATGAGCCGAGGGACTTCTTCATTCGAGCATCCAGGGCGCGCTCGAGATTGGCGACGACGTACCGCGGCATGGCCACGTTGATCTCGCCGGCCAGCTCAATGAACCTGGTCGCCAGGCCGTACTCGCGCGACTTCCAGGTCAGGTAGAAGGGATCAATCGGGATGCAGTGGCCTCCGAGGCCCGGTCCCGGATAAAATGGCATGAAGCCGAATGGCTTCGTGGCGGCGGCGTCGATCACCTCCCACACGTCAATGCCCATGGCGTCGTAGATGACCTTCAACTCGTTCACGAGGGCGATGTTGACCGCGCGGAAGACATTCTCCGTGATCTTGACCGCCTCAGCAGTCGCGGGTGTGGAGACGAGGACCACCCGGTCGACCACCGCCCCGTAGAACGACTCCGCGAGCGCCGAAGCCTCTGCGCCTTCGCCCGCGACGACCTTCGGGATCGTAGTGGTATGGAAATGGGCATTGCCGGGATCCTCGCGCTCCGGCGAGAAGGCGAGGAAGAAGTCCTGGGCGCTCTTCATCCCGCTCCGCTCGAGGATCGGCTTCATGATCTCCTCGGTCGTTCCCGGCCAGGTCGTGGATTCGAGAGCGATCAATTGGCCCGGACGAAGATGCTGGACGATCGTCTCACACGTATCCACGATGAAGCGGAGATCGGGCTCGCGCTGCTTGGACAGCGGTGTCGGCACGCAGATTACAATCACGTCGCAGTCAGCCAGGTTCGCAGCGTCGGCCGTCGCCCGATAGGTCCCCGCCTGAACGTGCTTCAACAGCTCCTCGGAGGAGACCGCCCCGATGTATGACTTGCCAGCGTTCAGGTCAGCGATCTTGGCGTCATCCACGTCGAACCCAAGGGTTGTAAACCCGGCACGCGAGGATGCGACCGCCAGCGGCAGCCCGACGTAACCTTGACCTATGACGCCGATGAGCGCGCTACGGCTGCTGATCTTCTTGGCCGTCGTCTGGCCGGCGGTTGATGCTGCGCTCATGGCCTCAAGCACTCTTTTCTCTGGATTGTATGATTTGGGTCTTGCGCACGACTCTATGCGAGCCATGCCCCGATAGCTGGTCTTCTATATGCCCAAGCATGGCCTCGGCTAGGCTGCTTCGGTCGAATCTGCGCGATCCCGCAACTCCGTTCGCTGCCAGCGTCGCCCGAAGAGCCGCATCTTCTGAAAGTTCAACCAGTCGATCTCTCAAAGCTTCTGCATTCTCGGGCTCGAAGACCAGCCCGGCCTGCGTCTCAACGACTATCGCGGCCGACTCGCCTTCGACGCCGTGTAGTATGGGTATGCCCATCGCCATACTCTCGAACATCTTCGACGGAATCACTGTTTTAAAAAGATCTGTCTTTCGAAGATGAATAATCGACGCATCCAACAACGACCAGTAATCGACAACATCTCTCTTGGGCACCGAGTCAACAAAAATGACGTTCGTCAGCCCCATGATCTTGGCGCGCTCTCGAAGTGACTGTTTTGATGCGCCATCCCCCAGCAAAAGAATTCGGATGTCGTCCCGGCCAGCATCCCTCAACAGTTGTGCCGCCTTCAGAAGGGTCTCAAGCGCGTGGGCCATGCCATGTGTGCCGACGTAACCTGCGACGAATTTTTGGTCGAGAGCCAGCCGCTTGGCGAGGGCTTCATTCCGGGAGCGCGGCTGAAAGCGGGAAAGATCCGCCCCGTTTGTAACCACATGGATTTTGCCCGGATCGATGCCGCGGCGTTGGAGATTGTCCTTGAAAGCGTGGGTTACCGAGATCACCAACGCGGCCTTACGATAGAGAAACAGCTCAAGCCTCTCCAGCGCATCCAGAACTGGCGACTGCTTCAGAACATCCAGGGCTCGAATGGATTCTGGCCAAAGGTCACGTAGCTCAAACACGTACGGAATGCGGCGGAAGAGCCCGACCACATAGCCGGCGCAGGCCGTGAAGAACTGAGGGGACGTAGCAACCACCACATCTGGTTGGCGCACACCCATACTGGCAGGCACAGCCATCAACATGAAGCTGACATAGTCGAGGGTGCGCCGCAGAAACCCCTGGTTCGCGGTGATGTAACTCCAGACACGGATAACCTGGATGCCATCCATGGTCTCGCGTCCAACCAGACGGTTTCGATATCCCTCGAACACACGGCCCTTCGGAAAGTTTGGTGCGCAAGTGACCACGGTCACCTGGTGCCCCGCCTTAACCCACTCGCGACAATGCTCGAATGTGCGACTCGCGGGTGCGTTGACTTCAGGGGGGAAATTGTCCGTCAGAAACAGGATGTGCATCAGTTCAGCGCCCAGGAAAATTTCACCCGGCTCTCGCCGCCGTCCAGTTCAACGACAAGGCGTTGCGACATGAGTTTGACGCCAAATTCCGGATGCCAGGTGCCGGCCTCGAGGCGTCCAAAACCGCGGATGACGCTCCAGCGCAACGCGACGCCGTCCGCCGTTCGGGCCAGGCCGCTGGTGCCGCAGTCAGGATCGGCACCGAAGTCGGGATGGAATAGGAACATCGCCTCCGCCTTCCCATGACGACCAACAACTTGATCCACTACCTCGAGCTCTTGAGCGTCGAACCGCCAGCGGCGCATATGCCGGGGGGCACCAGGTGCCCACCTGTACCCGTCGTGGCTGCACGATACCTCGATGCTACCCTTGTGATGCAGCTCAAGATCTCTCGGGCGCGCCCTCCGGGCGACTCTGAACCCCGACCAGACCTCTGAAGAGTCTCGACCGTCGATGATCACGGTATTGTGGGCGGCCGTGCCCCGCTGGCGTTGGCGCTCCTCGTCATCGCCGTAGACAGAGGTTCCAGAGTTGACCAACGCCCGGTGCCCCTCCACCGACAACTCGAAGGAAAGCGTATCAGCGTGAGCATGGCCGGGCAGATAGTCCGGGCCGACCCTAGCCACATCCAGCCAGGCCACAGCGGCCCCTGACTGCACCCGAATATAGCCGCTATCCGCCAGATGACGCAGCGAAGTCGGTTGAGTCTGGAGGAGCGGAAAGCCTGTCCGGACAGCATAGGCATCGAGTTCCGCCGGAGCCGGCGCAATGCCGATAGCTGCATCGTTGAAGAAGGCGACCTCGCCGTCGGCATGGGTCATGACGGACAGCCAATCCCTCATCGCCGCGATCCGATCGTCCCAGCCAACCGGAATCCGATTGCCAGAACTGCGCAGGATATTTGCGATATCGATAAAGTCCTCGAGAGCCAGCGCGTGATACATCGTGCTGAGTTCAAAATGCCCGCCATCCGGGAGGATCTGCTCATCCACCTCCCGGTTCAATATCGCCAGGCCTCGGGTCAGCCAGCTTTCAGCCTCAGCACCCTCGAAGAAGCAGCCCGCGAACACCAGCGCCTTGGCATTGGCGAACAGATGATTTCCGAGCAGATGGTGTTCAAGACGTACTGTCAGCCAGCGTGTTTGAGCCGCAAGGCTCTGAATGGCGGCCGGCGCAAGTCCCCCTCCTTGCCGCGCGAACTTGATCCAATTCACGATACGGAGCGAGGTGGGATAGGGTTCCCACCCGGTTCCGGTCCCTGGCGGGTTCTCGTTGATCCAGCGCGCGATAAGGGCGCTGTGCCAATCCCTCCGCGCCCTCGACTCCTCTGCATTCAGGTCGTCGAAGTAGTGCAGATTATAAAGCCATAGCTTGGAGGCCCCCGCGTCCTCCCACCCCCCGTCATCCAGTTCGCGGGTCGCGTTCAGGAAGCTGAAGGTGGACGGTCCGAACATACTGGCCCGCCTTTCAGCGGGCCGGGTCCAGACACCGTCAACGGCCGCCCGCAACGGGGGAGCCGGACTCAAGTTGATTTTCGGTCGCGCGAACCGGAACCACAACCGTCCATACAGTTGCACCGGCTTGAGGTGCCGAATGGTTTCCCAATACAGGCGGAGACCGCCGGCGGACGACGTCATGCGGGTAGAAGACTTTCCAGCGCCGCCACGATCCGCTCCCCGGTCCGGCCATCCCACAGCTCGGGGATCGAACCCTTCTTCCAGCGGCCGGCGAAAAGTCGTTCCAACGCTTCGGCGAGGCGGTCCGGGTCATTGCCCAGGATTTCATTGGTGCCGATGGTGACCGTTTCCGGACGCTCGGTCGTGTTCCGCAAGGTCATGCAAGGTACGCCGAGTACCGTTGTCTCCTCGGTGATGCCGCCCGAATCCGTGATGACCGCTTTGGCGTAGCGGACCAGGTGATTGAATTCGAGATAGGGCTGAGGTTCGACGAAATGGATATTCGACGGCAGGCCGGGCAGCGCCCGCAGAGTCTTGGCGGTTCGCGGGTGCACGGGGAAAACCACTGGCAGGCCGCGGGTCTGCTCGCCAATAGATTTCAGCAATTTCTCGAAGCCTGTTGTCTCGTCCACGTTTGCAGGACGGTGAAGTGTGACGACGAAGTAGTGGCCTTCCTTCAAGCCAATCTCTTCCCAGAATGACGCCGGGCGCAGGCGGTCCATATTCGTCATCAAGGTGTCGATCATGGTGTTGCCGACAAAGAAGATGCGATCACCGCCCACGCCAGCACCACGAAGGGTGTCACTGGCGGTGACACTGGTCGTGAAGAACCAGTTGGTGATTGAGTCGGTCACCATGCGGTTTATCTCCTCCGGCATGGTCCAGTCGCCCGACCTGATGCCAGCCTCGACGTGCGCTACGGGAACGCCCAACTTCTGAGCCGAAATCGAACATGCCATGGTTGACGTAACGTCTCCCACAACCAGGCAAAGCTGACTTGGGTGGTCCAACAGGAGTCTCTCATAGCCCGTCATTATTCCCGCCGTCTGTTCGGCTTGGGTGCCTGAGCCGACTTCAAGGTTCACATTCGGCTCAGGAATGCCGAGCTGGGTGAAGAACTCGCCAGACATCCTCGGATCGTAGTGCTGCCCGGTATGCACTAGTCGATATCGCAAATGACCGCCCGCCCTTTGGCGGGCGTCGAGCGCGTGAATGATTGGTGCCACCTTCATAAAATTCGGTCGCGCGCCGGCGATGATGTCGATGAGGGGCTCGGTCATTGCGCTTTCCGGACTGCGTCGAGGAGGACGACACGCAGCCCTTTGAGGAACCGCAACCCATTCACCAAACGCTCATAGACCAGGCCGGCGACGTAAGTCGCAGGATGTATCCGCAAATACTCCGGGTGCCCCTCGACCAGAGCGACTTGTTCGACAGAAACACCGGTGCGTGCAGCCAAACACGGCACGACGCCGGGACTATTCGCCCGATACAGGGTCGGGAGGGTGTCCTCTTCGGCGCGACCGCGCTTGCTGCTAATCCACCGATGAAACGCGTGCGGGGTGCATCGTGAAATGAGCGGCATGTAATGCCACTTGTCTGGCGTCTTGAAGAGGAACACGCCGTCGTCCTTTAACACTCTGGCGACGTCACCGAACACCTCTGCCGGGCGCTCAAGATGCTCAAGGACGTTATCGGAAAACACGACGTCAAAAACGGCGTCCGGATAGGGTATCGATTGCGCGTCGGCCACGCGGCCTTCCTCGAGAAAAGGATTGGACCCAACCTGCGCCTCCAGATCGACGCCAAAGATCTGGGCCGCGAGCCCGCGGAAGTTCTTCTGAGTGACGATGCCGGCGCCCGCGCCCCGATCCAGCACGACGGCATCAGGCGTCAGGCGGGCAGGCACCCATTCGCGCAGCAGACTGTCAGCCCGGCTCTTCTCGTAACCGGGGAAGAAAGTCCGGTCCATCCAAGCGACAGTGTTCACGATCAAGTCCTATTCCGTCAGTGCGACTGCGGCGAGCGAGGTCTCAACCAGCTCGGTGAACTCAATTGGGGGAATCCCGGTAGCTGACACAGCCTGGACGAATGCCTCAGCGCACGCCTTCTGACCCTTGTCCTGCCGCGAAAGATTCATACCGCTGAACCCGGGCCAGCCAAAAGCTCGAAGCTTGCGGAAATTGTCGAGTTGCAGGATACGGCCGGCGCAGAAAATTTCCAGCCGCTCCTTGGGGAAGTTCTTGTCACCATTAGACAGGTAATGAACTGTGCCGATGGAACCATCCGCAAACGTCAGCGTCACGGTCGCTGTATCGCGTGTCGCTGCCGTCATAAACCGGATGTCGTGTGAAACTATCGGCGCGCCTGCCAGCGACCGCAGGAGGTCGATGAAGTGACATGCCTCGCCGACTATGCGGCCGCCTCCGGCTTCTGCATCATGCACCCAATGGTCCGCGGGTATGGTGCCAGCATTCACCAGCATCACGAACACCTTGGTGCCACTGACGGTCGCAAGCAACTCTTGGATCTTGCGCACCTGCGGAGCGAACCGACGATTAAAACCGACCATAATGATCGGCGAGAAGCCGGTCGCCGTTGCCTCGGCGTGTGCTTGCTCGATCTCGGCGAGCTGGACACGGGTGAGCGCTAGAGGCTTCTCAACAAAAACGTGTTTCCCGGACCGGATTGCACGGCATACATAATCGGCGTGGCTATCGTGGCGAGTCGCCACAACCACGGCATTTATTTCAGGATTCTCGAACACTGAGTTTGGGTCAGTCGTCGTCGATTCAAAGCCAAATTTACGGCCCGCATGCAGACCCGTAACGCCCGCACTTGACGCTACGCTGACCAGGCGAGCACCGGCAGCCTTGAATGCAGGGATCAGTACCCCTGCAGAATAGTTGCCCGATCCGATGACGCCGATCGATGCTTTTCCCGTATCTCGAGCGGCGGCAGCAAGAGAGACAGTGCGGCGTTGGATCAGTTCACTGGGCTGGGTGGTCTCGTCCTGATACTCAAGCAGGATGCCGAGCGAAGGGGCACCGCCGGTCACTAGGGCATAAGCGTCAGCCGAGTCCTCCAGAGCAAAACGATGCGAAATCAACGATTTCATATCGACGCGACCATCGGCCATCATATCGAGGACGGCCTCAAAGTTGCGCTGCTCAGTCCAACGCACGAAACCGAACGGATAGTCTTGGCCCTTTTCTTCGTAGTTTGGATCATACCGCCCGGGGCCGTAGGAGCACGAGACTTGGAACGTCAACTCCTTCTCGAAAAAGTCAGCACGAGACAGCTCGAGCCCGGTAACACCAACCAGTACGATCCGGCCCCGTTTGCGGCACATCAGCGCTGCTTGGTGCACCGGCTCATTGCTCTTGGTTGATGCAGTGATAATCACCGCGTCGACGCCGCGCCCACGCGAGTACGCATGAGCAGCGGCTACCGGGTCAGCGCCCGCAGACAGGTCAACCGTCTCCGCCCCGAATGTCTCAGCGAGTCTCAGTTTGGCGGGATCAAAGTCCAGGCCAATCACTCGGCAGCCATGCGCACGCAGTAGTTGGACAGTCACCAAGCCTATCAGGCCGAGCCCCGTCACCACCACAGTCTCACCGAGCGTGGGTTTGACGAGCCTGATGCCCTGAAGTGCGATCGCTCCAAGCACAGTGAAGGCCGCTTCATCAACTGACACGCCTTCCGGAACCCGGGCGCACAAGTTGCTCGGGACAGCCACGGCTTCGGCATGTTTGCCGTTGGAAACCACCATGTCGCCCGGTTCGAAACCGGTCACGCCGAAGCCGGTTTCCATCACGCGGCCGACGTTGCAGTAACCCAATGGAAGGGGCTGATCGAGCTTGTTTAACACCGCCTCAAGGGTAGGTGCCAAACCGTCAGTCCTGATCTTCGACAAGACCTGTCGAACCTTGTCCGGCTGCTGGCGTGCCTTGCCGATCAGGCCGGCTTTGCCAAAGTCCACCAACATGCGCTCCGTTCCTGCGGATACCAGTGTGCGCGAGGTGCGGATAAGCAGCTGCGCCCTTCCGACCCGGGGACACGGCACTTCGGCGACTTCCGTTGCTCCCGTTTTCAGTGACTGTAGTACCTGCTTCATGATGTTACTCTGACGCGTTGAAGTAGGGCTGCTTTTTCTGCCCGATTGGGGTAGTTTATCAGCACTGCTCTATACTTGCCTTTGAAGACAAACAGACTTCCGGCTGCAGCACCGATGACGCCATGTTCGATATAGAGTTGCTCAATATCTTCTAGCGAACCGGCCCCGCCCAAAACCGTCATTGGTAGCGATACTTTTTGTCGGACCTTCGCGATCAAGTCGCGATCGTATCCAGTCATTTCGCCGTCGTTGTCCACCGAGTTCAGAACGATTTCACCGGCTCCGGCCTCCTCCACCCGGGCAGCGAACTCTACAGGATCAAGCCCCGTGCGCTTTGTGCCATTGTGCGTAACGACCTCATGCTGGCGCATCATGCCGCCCTTTTTGACGTCGATCACCACGACGATGCTCTGGCTCCCGACCTGAGCCGCCGCCTCGGCGATAAGATGCGGCGAATTCACAGCCGCTGCACTTAGCGCTACCTTCTCGACACCCAGGCCGACGATTTTCCAGACCTGCTCAGCGGTCGTTACGCCGCCGCCATAGCAGAGCGGCATGCGGCACTCATTGGCCAGATTGGCGATCATCGCGTAGTTCGGCTCCCGGCCCAGCCGGGTCGCATCGATGTCAACCACGATAAGTTCGTCGACTTCTTTCTCGTTGAAGATGCGAACAGCGTTGATTGGGTCACCCACGTATTTCGGGTCGCCAAATTTGCGGGTTTTGACCAAACCCGAATCCTGAACGAGCAGGCATGGGATCAGGCGCGGGCGCAGCATGCTTCAGATCTCCGCAAAATTGCGAAGGAGACTTACACCCCATTGGTGGCTCTTCTCCGGGTGAAACTGCGTGCCGTAAATATTATTGGAGCGAATCGCTGACGCGAATGTGTCGCCATATTTAGACGTAGACAGAATATGTTCAGACGATGCGGGTGATACATGAAAGGAATGAAGGAAATAATAGATCGGCGTATCGATTCCTCGAAACAGGCTGTCGGTTGCTGTCGGCTGAACATCGTTCCAACCCATATGAGGCAGGTGCGTTCTTTGATTGAAACCGGTGGTGTCGAACCGTACTACCTCGGCGTCCACCCAGCCGAGGCCAGGCTGATCGCCCTCTTCGCTTCGCATGGCCATCATCTGCATGCCAACGCAGACCCCGAGGACATCGACCCTGCGCCCAAGCACCATTTCGTCGAGCTTGTCCCGTAGACCAGAGCCATTCAACTGGTTCATCGCCCAGTCGAAAGCACCGACGCCGGGCAAAATGAGCTTGCTGGCCCCATCCATTTCCTCGGGCGTGCGCGCCAACGTCACGGCCAAGCCTTGTCGCCGGTAGATATTCGCGAAAGCTTGGATGTTGCCGAGTCCGTAATCGACCAGCGCGATCATCGTTTCCCGCCAAGTTCCAGTCCAACAAGGCGCATCACGCGGGCACCGACATCGTACAGGGAACGCTGTGAATCATAGTCGCGATAGGTGCGCAGAGGTAGGTCCATATAGCTATTCAACTCGGTGACCGTGATGCCCAGCTTGTTGGCTACAAACTCCAACTCGTGGCCGATCGTCGCTTCGTCGTAGGGCGGACTCTTGAGCCGCTCCAGCGCCTCATCTCGGGTCATTTGTCCGGTGAGAATTAGGCTCGCATACTGCACGCGCCGGACATCGTAGCCAAAACGCTTGGGCAGCCAGTAGCTTTCGTAGAACTTTGTGAAGCGGGATTCAAAATGCTTCTGAGGATACGGCTGCCATCCAAATCTTTCAGATAGAAGCGATATTGCGTCTTCCTTTATATAGGGCATGTGATTCAGGGGTCGTAATGTCTTGATGCCTTTTACGTAAGGCAACACCACCTTATGCCACAATATTGATGTCAATGGAAATTTGGTCAGCGGATGCTGTCCGAAACGTTTATGAATATCACGAATCTGTATCGAGTCAGATTGGTAGTACATCCACTCCAACGGATTTCGGATACACTCCGTCGAAAGATTTGCCCCAGTCAGTATGTACTTGACTTTATGTTCGCTGGCGAACTTGTACATTGTCGCAAAGAAGGAATGATCTTGCGGGGTGTCGATATGAGAGACGCCGGACTTGAAGAACGCCAGTTGGAGATCTTTGATGGTTTCCCAGTCAATGACCTCAGTGAACAAATCCAGTCCCAGTCCGTCAATGATCCGCTCTATGTTATTGACCGCAATTTGAGAGTTCCAGCCGGCATCCACATGGAACACCAATGGCCTGAGCCCGAGCTTTTCTTTAGCGAAGTAGGTCAGGTACGAGCTGTCGACCCCGCCGCTCATTCCGATGATGCAGTCGAAGTCCTTGCCTTTGCCGGCGGCGGTGATGTCGTCCACCATGCGCTCCAGCTCTCGCTGTCCACGCTCGTCCGTATGCCAGTTTGGGGCGATTTTGGAATGGAAGGTCCGGCAGTGGTCGCAGACCCCGCGTTCATCGAACACAATCGAGGAGTCGGAGGTGTCCATGACGCAGCTGATACACAGTTGGTAGGAGCGGCGTTCCATTAGCAAACCCAATCTCTAGTTGGGGCGCGGAGCGCCCAAGTCACATTCACGGCCGCACACCAGAGCGACGAGTCACCAGCCGATAACATGCGGCTAACATGCGGCCGCATTCACTCAATAATTTTTCTGACTATGCCTGCGCCAGTGTTCGGGAGGGACGGCCGTAACCGGAGGTCCGGCCATGCACATCGCCACCATACAGACAATCCACAACTCCGGCGATTGGCTTATGCTCCCCGACGTCATCGTCAGGATAAGAAACGCTGCGGCAATCAACGCCAAGGAGTAGCCCGCCGGACCCCACCTGACCAGCGCACCGTTCCAGATCCCTCTGAGCATAAGCAAAACGCAATAGGCCGCGCCGAGGCCGCCCAGAACTCCCAACGACGCCAAGGCCTCGAGCGGCACGTTATGGGGGAGCGCGATGCCGCCTAGTGTCAGATAGCTGCGCCCAACCAGCGGAGATCCCAGGAAATCCTGCCACGCCGCAGCATAGATATAATCTCTGGCCTCGAGCATGCGGCCGCCGGGTTCCAGCATCGTGCGGAAGCGTTCAAACACGCCGATGGCGAGACCTTCCCGGGTAGCAAGGAAAACCAGGCCACCCAAGAGGCCGGCGAGATAGAGGAAAACCCGAGGCCTGATATGCAACTGAACCCGACGAATCCTCATCGTATAAAACACTGAGACGCCCACAACAAGAATCCCGGCGGCGAAGCCCAGAACTGGACCACGAGAGCCCCCAAGGAGCATGTTCATCATGCCCAGTCCGAATAACCCAAGGTGCCACACTTGTGCAGGAGCAGAGATTTTCTGGAGGACCGCAAGTCGTCCGAGGACAAATAGCCCAAGAGTCGCGCCCATCAGGCTGACCACAATCGGGTTGATGACGGTGGTCGATTCCACTTCGCCCAACACCTCAAACCGGCCAAGCAGCGCGCTGGCCATCGTCGAATATCCCGTACTGAAAATATAGAAAAGAAGCGATGCATTTACGAGGATGAGCATCCAGTAAAACCACCGATGTATCAGTACAATATCGTCACGCTTAAAGGAAAACCCTACTGCTAGCGCAGGAATCAATGTGAGACCAAAGAAGTACATCAACACATAAGTTGGCGATGAGAGAGGGGGAACAATTCCCTCAACCAAGACATCGTACAGAATCCGCCCTCCGTACAGGAACAAAAAAATGTACACCGGGGCTAGTCGAGCTGGAAATCTACGGCCCGACAATATCGCCGATCCCAGGGAGGCCGCAAGGAGCGCCGCCGTCAGGCCTTTGACGGCCATATTGAGCGCTGGGCTAGCGATGCCGAACGTAAGGAACCAGACCATCGACAGCGGGTAGCCAAAAGCTAGCAGGGCGACGCCGGGTATATAGAGACGACGCACGACCCACCTACTCCTGTTACCCGGTCGATCCCTGAAGCGGGACGGACCTGCTTTGAAATGGCTATCGAGCCCATGCTCGATGACGCCGCCGAAGCAAATATCCAGGACAGCAGCGAAGAGTCAGCAAGCGTGGCGGCCTTCGGGACAGCTTGGCAGATAGCCGCTAATCACCTCTGGCACAAGCTGCTTTCCCGGTCGCAAGGACCGTCGCAAACGGCCGGTCCTGCCGGATGCTCGCTATGGCGATGCCGAGAGATCCGACAAGCGCCAGCGGATGCGAAATGCAGTGGAGACCGCAGCGGCGGCGGCGCTAGAGGTCAACGCATAGCTGACCGCTAGGTAGAGTAGCATCAGCAGCCGGGACTCCGCAGGAGCTGGAACCAGCTCGGTCAAACCCCACGCCACAGAACATGCGACGACTGCTGGAACGACAAACATTTGCACATAGCTTTTTAGAACACCGAGACGGAGGAATCGGCGGTCGATCAGCGCGTGGAATATGGTTGCCGCCGCAACTTGCAACAATGCGAAGATGGCCGCCGCGCCGAAAGCGCCGAACCGGTGTACGCCGATCCAATAACCTGGCACCGAAATGCAAAGAGTCAGAAGCCCGACGATGTTGTGATAGCGAGTAAATCCATTCGCCAGAGCCACCGCGTACGACAACGTCTGCATAGCGAGGAAGGCGTAGGCTGTGACCACCAGAGGAACCAAAGGTGCCGCATTCCTTGCTATCATCGCGTCACCCATCCAAGTGAAAATCACTACTTCGGCGTTCCAGCCAATGACGGCTGCAAATGGGAAGATGAGGATGGCCACGATAGTGGACACACGTAGGTACAGGGTCTTCGCTGGCTCAAGTCGTTGCTCCGAAAACCAGCGGGTTAGCCTTGGCTGGATCGCCGCCTGAAAGGGCGAGGACAGAGCGAGCATGCCTGCCCCGATCGACACCGCGATCGTGTAGTAGCCGAGGTACCTGAGGTCCAGGATACTGCTCAGCACTATACGGTCTAGCTGGGTGTTCACAACTGCCACCAGCGCGATCAGAAACACCCCGCCCGTGAAATGGCCAACCCGCTCCAGTTCACGCCAGTCCAGGCGAGGGGTATGGCTTGGCCGCCATAGAGCTAAGGCACCCTCCAGACGCATCTTCGCAGCGACCAACATTGCCAGGCTGATAGCGAGTTGCCACGAGAAAAAAATGGTCAGGCTTGGGAAGCCCATGATGACCAGGACAACCAGACCGTTGCGTAGCATCCCCCATATGATGGTGAGAACGTTGGCCTCCACCTGCCGATCTAGCCCCATCATGGCGCTGATATAGAAGCGGAAACCCAACTGCATTGCCGCCTCGAAGATAATGATTTTGAGGCAGAGCGCGATCACATCGCGGCTGATGGGTGTCTCATGGATAAAGTAGTCGGCTACCGGGCCGGCCAGAAATAGCCCGCCGAACCCGCACAATAGAAGAAGCACAACGTAAAGCGTCTCGAACGTCTTGAAGGCGCGATAGCGCCCCGCGTTGCTGACGTCGCTTCGGGCCATCTCGCGGGAAATGGTCGCGGTCAAACCAAGATCTAGGATAACGAGCACGCCCGCCACGATCAGGGAGAATGAGATTACGGCGAACCCATCGATGCCCAGAACCGCGACGTACAGAGGCAGAAAGATGAGATTGGACAGGGTCGACCAGAAGCGACCGGCGACGTTGGCCAGTATATTCCTGTTCATCGGCTACGCCTTGGCCACTCCGTCATGCGCCGCGGACGCGGAGGAGGCGGATCGCATCCGCAATAGAATCCGCGCTTAGCGACGCTCCGCGCGGTATAAATCGGGCCCTCAAGTTCCGCATGAACTGCACCCCACGCTGCGCCGTAATCAGAAGTGCATAGAGCGCCATCACCGGGGCGAGTGCCATGAACGAGCGCCCCGACGACCGCATCGCCGCCCATATCTCCGCGCCATAGGCTCCCTCATACAGGAGGCACGCGGCATAGAGACACGCGTCTCCCGGAGTCCCGAGATGGGCAACGCCGGTGCGATCCAGGGCTCGCCGCAGCGACTGGGCGTAGATGGTGGGTCCCGACCAAAAGAACGGGATCTGTGGATACCAACTTTCGCTCGTATCTGACGGTAGATGCGCCTGGGTGGCGATAGCGCCGCGATGTTCTTTCATCGTGCCTCGGCCGGCACCACTGACCCGGCTGTGCCCCGAGATCACCAGTGGTCGAGCAACATGACGGCAGGATTCGAGAAAAGGTCCGACGCCGATAGCGTTTGCCATATCCGGACTGGGCCCAGGGAAGTAACTGCCCGTCCGTGCCCGCACCTCAGCTAGGGGCCGCTTACTGATGAACCCTTGGTAGATGCACGGCAGGCCTTCAAGTCCCAGAGCACCACTTCTGGCAATTACCCGCCTAAGCGAGCCGGTTTCGTCTACGCGACACCTGTCGCGGCGCGCCACAAGGGGGCGCAAGCTCAATTTTCCGCCTATATTGGCAATAAATTTGTGGGTCACGTCCGGCCAAGTGTAGAGCATCACGTTGGACATCACCGCGTCAATCCGATCGGCTCTTGCACGGGTCAATACCTCTAGCGATTCCTCAAGCAGCAGGCCGTCGTCGTCCCCGAGCAAACAAATATAGTCACCCGCGCAAGCGTCCACCGCCGCGTCGCAATTGTCTACGACTGAGATCCAATGGCCAACGAAGGTATATCGAACGCGGCTATCGCCGAGGCCGGCAACATAGCCCCTGAGTTGATCGTCATCGGAGTTGTCATGAATGACAATCTCGAAGTCATTCCTGGTCGACAAGCACAACTCTTCGACCAAATTGATAAGGAAACGCTGCCGATTCTTCGTCGGTATGGCGATCGAGAGAAGAATAGGATTCGGAACTTCAAGCATTGAATTTCTGGCGGGGAACGCGATCTCGCGGGAGATCAAACTTCTCCGAGTGCCTCTCGGACATAGGGTAGAGACCGCATCAGATCCATTGTCTGCGCAACATCAAGCTGCTGCGTATTGTGCGAGGTGTAATCGTCAGCAAGGTTGGCCTCGATGTTGCCCTCGCTTATAAAGAGCTCGTAATTCAAATCGCGATTGTCCGCTGGAATACGATAATAGCGACCCAAGTCTTCAGCTTTGGCCATTTCCTCTCTTGAAACCAGCGTTTCGTACAGCTTCTCGCCATGGCGGGTCCCGATCACCTCCATAGGCACATCGGAATTGAACAGGAGCTTTAGGGCTTGGCTAAGATGGCCGAGACTGCACGCTGGAGCCTTCTGAACAAATATGTCCCCCTGATTGCCGTGCTTGAATGCGTGCAAGACCAAGTCGACCGAGTCATCAAGAGACATCATGAAACGGGTCATCCTTGCATCTGTAACGCGAAGAGGCTGTTCCGCCTTGATCTTCTCGATGAACAGCGGAATTACAGAACCGCGTGACGCCATTACGTTACCGTACCGGGTTGCGCACATCACCGTGCCCTCCGGAGCCATTGAAATGGCGCGTGCGATCAGAACCTTCTCCGCCATCGCCTTCGAAATGCCCATAGCGTTGATAGGGTAGACAGCCTTGTCGGTGCTAAGCAGAACCACGCGCTCGACGCCGTTCCCCGCTGCCGCCCGCGAGACATTCTCGGTCCCGTTGATATTGGTCCTTACGGCTTCCATGGGGAAAAATTCGCACGATGGCACCTGCTTCAACGCAGCTGCATGGAACACGTAGTCAACTCCGCGCATGGCAGCATTGATCGAGTCAAAATCACGCACATCGCCAAGGACAAAGGACACCTTGCTGCTTCGCAACCGAATTCGCAAATCCTCCTGCTTCTTCTCGTCTCGGCTGAAAATGATGATGCGACCAACATCTGTTTCCAAGAAGCGTTTCAGCACCGTCTTGCCAAACGAGCCGGTGCCACCAGTGATCATCAGGGTCTTGTTATCAAACACAGCTGCTCCGATTGCCTTCAATGCGGCGGTCACTTGGCCCGGCCTAATGCGGGCGGTTGTCTCTAGGAAGAGAGTTTGCCCCTGCGGGGGCGGCCTAAGGCGAGACGATGTATCCCGTCAAGTCGACGCCAAGCAAGGACTCAATCAAATTCCCGGGCGCGCCGATTTCAGCCCAGGAAGCGATCAGCCGACCGCAGCCAAGGCACTAGCTACGGTGCCAGTAATTTCTAGCCTCTGCGAGTCGCTGACCCACCAGCCACAAGGGACCGCCAAGACCTCTTGCATGAAAACATCTGTCCCCGGCAGAGACGTCGGGGCGCTTCGGAAACCGCTGTAGATATGGTTGGGTTGGTGCAGCTTCGAACAGCCGATACCGGCGGCTTTCAGAGCATCCATCACGTGGTCGCGTGCCGAGCATCGCAAGAGGAGCGCCCAGTAGGCTGGCGTGGCGTCTGAAACAGCGTGGACAGTGGTAACGCCGTCTATCCCCCCCAAGGCGAGTTTCATTGCCCGAACGTTATCGCGTATGCGCTCCTGCCGCGTATCGAGCCGAGCGAGATTATTCCTCGCGAGAACTGCGTTTACGTTCGAAAGACTGGCGCTCGCCCCGGAGCCCAGATCTGGAACATCAGCCGAGGGGTCGATTTCCCCCCGCGCGTCGCGAAAGGTAGCCTGGTCCACCCCGAATCGTCGCCACTGCCGGACCTTCGCCGCCGACTCAGAGCTCGGGCAGGCCAGCGCAGCACCCTCAACGGCACTAACCTGGCGGTTTGCATAGAAGGAAAAAACGGCGAAATCCCCGGCCGTCCCAACCGGGGAGCCCCCCGGCAAAATGGCACCGAGCGCATTGTTTGCGTCTTCGATCAGCGCCAGGCCGGCCTCGTCACAGAACGCGCGCCAACCCCTCATGTCCGCCGGGTATCCAATCACATGATAAACTACCACCGCGCGCGTTCTGACAGAAAGGCGTGCGCGGGCGTCAGCAAGGCTCATTGTGGCAGTCTCGGGGTCGATATCGACCCACACAGGAGTCGCGCCCACCGCGTGGATCGCAGCATTCGAGGATAGGCAGTTGAATGACAACGTCAGTACTTCGTCGCCTTTGCCAACACCGGATAGTCGCAGCGCCATCGCCAGTGCCTCGGTCATATCGCTAAGCGCCACAACTGGGCGACCGCCCAATCTTATGCTGAGGTCGTGCTCTAGCTGCGTGACCTCGGGTCCTGCAGCCAACTGGCCGGAGGCGAGTACCTGCGCGACCACAGCCTGCCCTTCCTCGTCGATGCGACAGTCAAACAGGGGCACGCTCATCTGCTAACCCTTCGCCAGCGCTTCGACGATGCGCTCCCGGTCTTGGTCGTCGACCCACCAGCCACATGGGATGTGCATCAGGCGGTGATAAAATGAGTCGAGGCCCGGCATGTCCCCAGCGAAGGGTGCGAAGGCGGAGTGGAGATGATTGGGGCGATGGAGCTTCGAAGCGGCCACTCCAATTTCAGCGAGCCGCCTTTCGACGTCGTCTGGGTCGTCGGCCAAGAGGGTGTAGAGCCAATAGCTCGGCTCTGCCCCCTCGATCACCAGAGCCGGATCTAACCCCGACACCGTCGAGAGCCGAGCGTCAAAGAACCGGCCGTTTTCCTGGTGACGGGCGATCAGCCGATCAATCTTGGCCAACTGAGCAAGGCCGATCGTCGCCGTCACGTTGTTCATGTTGTATTTGTATCCGGGCCGGGCGATGTCCACCTCAGTTCGTGGCACGCCCTTCGTAAGGCCGAACCACCGCAGCCGCCGTGCCTCCGCAGCCGCATTTCCGTCGCGTAAGGCCAGTAAGCCGCCATCGACGGTGGTCATATGCTTGATGGCTTGGAACGAAAATATGGCACTATCGCCGATGGCTCCGATCGGGTGGTCGCGATAGCGGGCGCCGAGTGCATGGGCACAGTCCTCAACTAGCGCGACCCCATGGCGATCAGCGACGGCGCGCAATGAGGCCAGGTCGGCCGGGTAGCCCGCATAGTGAACTACGCAGATTGCAGCGGTTCGGTCAGTCATGACGGCTGCGGCCGCGGCAGGGTCGAGATTACCCGTGCGAGGATCCACGTCGGCGAAGACAGGGGTCGCCCCAGTCTGCATGATTACAGTGTTGGTAGGCTCGGCAGTCATGGAGGTCGTAACGACCTCGGAACCGGGACCCGCGCCCGCCAGGAGCAACGCTACGTGCAAAGCACCCGTTCCGCTGCTCATCGCCAGTGGGTTAGAAACCCCGAATTTCTCGCTGAAAGCGCGCTCAAAGTCATATACCGGCTCACCTTCCGCGATGAAACCGCTGTACAGGACCTCCTCAAGCGCGGGCATGAGTACCTCCTTCGGAGGCATAGCCACCTTCACTAATGGCAAGAAGGCAGATTTGCTCGACATTCCGGAAATCCCAACTGAAGAGCCGACAACGATAGCCCTTCTATTTTGATGTCTAAGTGGAAAGGAACCGCGCCTTGTTTCCGGCGAGGGCTTTCAGAACTTTTTGCTCGATCGTCGTCAAATTCTTGCGGTAAGTCTTAGTAGTGAGGTTACACGTCGTGGCGGAAGGATAGCGCTCTAGCGCCGCAGCTTCCCTGAGGTCGTCCAAAACAAAGACGATCATCTCGTTGTCATGTGAGTCTGCCCCCCTATAAGAAAGCACACCGCCATCGTCATCATCGCCGTGCATTCGGGTCAGACCCAGTTCCCCCTCAAGCTCCCGTAGCCAGCCTGCCAAGCGAGACCATTTCTCATCGATCGAGAGAGGTTGGTAGAAGGAGAGGTTATCCTTAACCTGTGCAGGTGAGCCCGCGAGGACAACATTCGCGGGCCAGGAGCGGGTGATATTGGAGCCGATGAGAGCGACGGCGCGACGACCGATCGTGATGCCGGACGCACAGATGCATGAGCCCACCAGCCAAACATCATCCTCGATAACAACTGGCCGTTCACCAACAAGGGTGCAGCCTTCGATCTGTTCGCCTGCTGCGACATGTGACCAGATTTGAGAATACATCCCGACTCGGACCCCATGACCGATAGTCAAACCCCCAGTACCGTCGAGCACCGTATTATGGCCAAACCAGCCATGTTGGCCAATTTGCACTCCGGCGGTCGACAGGACGAGGCAGTTGTCGTGGACTGATGTCCAGTCTCCTATGGTTACGCACCCACCGCTGATGATAAACTTCACGCCCGAGCCAATCGAACAGTAGTCGCCGATCTCCACAACGGCGGGTTTGTGAAAAACGATCTTAACGCCGGCTCCAACGACAGTCTTCTTGCCCAAGATAACTTGGCCGTCCCCCACAATCTCAATGTCTTGAATGCTCATTAGGCTCCCCCTCCGTGACGGTCTGGACTGCGGCGATTGATCTGGCAGCGATCGCGCTGAAAGCGAAGGCCGCAGGACCGGCAATCCTCGCTGCGGCACCCAAGCGTCTGACTTCGTCTGCGTCGTTCGCGAGCAGCCCACGGAACAGCGCGTCGAGCGTTTCCGGCGCGGCGTCAACGATCACCCGCACATTTCCTCCTAGGTCCAGGTGGCCCATTCCTTCCCAATGGTGCAGCACGGCACCGAGGCCGTGGCCAATCGCCTCTTCCCAAAGGACCGAATGCGTCCCCGGAAACACTGCCAGATCTGCCGCCCAAAACATGCGATATATTTGGTTGGCTGGCAGCCACCCCATCATATGGACATGCGGGTGGATCTCGGTAAGAGACAATATTGCTTGCACCTCAGGACTTGGCTGACCGAAGACAAGCAAGCGGGCATCGCCCAGTTCACCGTTCCGCTTAAGCGCTGAAAAACGCTCGATCGCGACGTGAATATTCTTTCTCAGGTCCAGCTTGCCGCCGGTGACAAAGACCGTCGCACTGGGTGGGATACCGAGCGCGCCACGCGTCTCGGCCCGCACCGCAGCGCGATCGAGTCCCGCAGTCCGCGTGTCATCCACGCCAAAGGGTAGCAACTCCATCTTCTTGCGATCCAGACCATAAACCTCGTGCAGGAAATCGGCTCGAGCCGGCAGTGTCGGGAAGTATCGTTGCACTACGGGATCAACTTGGGCGAGGATCCAGCGGTAAAATACACCGTGAAGCAGATACCGCGACAACCATCCTCTAGCACTGTTCACAAAATCTGTATGACAATCCGCATAAACTGGGGTTGGCCGCTTGCGAACGTAACGTCGAATGGTCAGAAAATCCCAGAACTGAACATCATGCACGAAGATCAGTTCCGGTCTGAACCCTTCCAGCAGATCTTCTAGACCCTCATAGGCCCTCACTTTCGTCTGGAGACGTCGAGGCACCAAGGCGGAGTATGGCAGGCGGCGCACCTCGATTCCATCCTCGTTGATGTATGCACCGGGCTCTACATAGCCCAACCGCGTGCGGCCGATGTAGGTCTCTGTCGAGGCGACGATCAGGACCTGATGGCCCATGCGACTATGCATCGATGTCAGAATATTTTCCTGATAGCCGAAGCCGTCGATGTAGAAATTCGCAAGGCAGATATGGGCGATGCGCATGGTCAGGCCGCGCTCGTCGGAAATGAGCGTGTGCACTGCTGGGCCGACGCAAAACTGGCAGTCCTGCCGATCTTGAGACAGATCACGCCAGAACCTCCGCTTCGCGGTCGATGAACAGGCGGAACCATAGCTCCACACTCAGCAACCTGAAGAGCAGCGGGCCATGACTTCCCTCACCCGAGCGGTGTTGAGTGATCAGCTTCTCTAGACCGCGACGATCAAATAGGCCTCGCTGCAAACATCGCTTGCTTAGTAGGACATCGACAGGCCCACTGTTATCTGGATACGCCTTCCGAAACTGCTGGTCGATCGGCGTTGTAAAACCGTATTTGGCGCGCTCATCAAGAATGCTGTCGTCGACTAGCCCACGCATGGCCTCACGGTGGATATATTTCCCGACGCCAAGCCTAACCTTATAGTCCCCGGGAAGTCTCCAGACGAACTCGACCAGGCGATGGTCAAGAAACGGCATCCGCGCCTCAAGGCTGTTCGCCATAGAAATAGCATCACCGTAGTGAAGCAGATTGACCAATCCGCCGCTGTGCTGCTCTCGGAGCCGTCGGGTCAGCGCGCCCTCCTGTCCGGCATGTTTTACAAGGGGATAGTCGGCCATACGAGAGTGGCCGCGTAGCCTCGGTCCATAGATCGCGGACAATCCCTGCATTCGCTGCTGGATTTCCGTCAGCCACGGCAGGCGGTTGCTGGCCTGCCGCAAGGCTAATAGGATTCCCGATCGCATGGTGTACGTCTTCAGGTATTCACGCATTCCACGGATTGCTTCCACGACCCGCCCTCCCCTTAGAAGATCCTGCTGAGAAGGTCCGATCACGGACGTGATATAGCCTGCTAGCAACTCATCGGCACCTTGCCCGTCCATTACAACAGTCAGATGTTCCTTCGCACGCTCCAAAAGCTGCATCAAAGGAACCACAGCTGGCGAACTATTCCCACTCTCGAGATGGTAGACAATCTTTGTTAGGCGCGGGACGAAGTCTCTGTAATCGGTATCGACCACGTGCTGCTGCAGGCCGAGCCGCTCCGCCAGCTTCACTGCAACGATGGACTCGTCGATCCGCCGCGATGAATCTTGATAGATCGAGGCGTCCTGAACTAGTTGCTCCTCATCGTCAAAACGCGCCGTGAAGCTATGATGAGGGGCCGGATCAAGCCCCTGCATTAAGCAAGCTATCGAACTGGAATCCACGCCTGACGAGAGTGTTATGCCCAATGGCACATCGCTTCGCATTCGGACCGCAACCGCATCCTTAAAGATCGCGTTGTACTCAGCCTTGGCCTCTTCGAAACCTAAGTCAACACGATCGCAGTTAGGATACTCCCAGTATCGCCAAAAGCGCAGGCCTCCAGCGGCGTCCACAACCAGATTATGTCCGGGCTGAAGTCGCTTCACGTTCTCGAACCAAGTCTGGGCATGCTGCGCTCCTACCGAAGTCCTGCAGAAGTTCGCAATTACGTCGTACGCTGGCTCAGCCAGTTCCGGGGAATAGTGCAGCAGAGACTTAATCTCCGATGCGAACAGGAATTGTCCGTTCACGAAGGCGTAGCAGAATGGCTTCTGTCCGAATCTATCACGGGAACAGAAGAGGGTGCGCTTCATGCGATCGTATATTGCGAACGCCCACATACCGTTGAAGCGCTGGACGCAAGCATCGCCCCACTCCTCATAGGCTTTTAGCACCACTTCAGTATCGCCTTGGGTGGAAAAACGGTGCCCACACCCTTCAAGCTCTAGTCTTAGCTCAACGTAGTTGAAGACCTCCCCGTTGTAGATGATCCAGAATCGGTCGCCGGAAACCATCGGCTGGTGGCTCCGCTCGTCCAGGTCGATTATCGATAAGCGGGCGTGGCCCAAAACAAGATTACTATCGACCACCTCGTGCTGGCGCGCGTTAGGGCCCCGATGGGCCAGGAGTGCGAGGGCCGAAACGAATTTTCGCTCGTCAAGAGACCCGCCTTCAATAGTATTGAATATTCCTAAAATGCCGCACATGATGACCGCCCTATAAAGCCTGCCATTCAACCGCTCTGGTTTAGACTAGGCAAACAGCAACTTAGGCGCAGGCAAACATGATACTCGCCCACGATCGACTACCTCGCTCCGAACCCCGTCAAAACCGTCTTTACGGTTCGCAGAACAATCATGATGTCAAGCCAGATAGAAAGATGCTTAATGTAGTAAAAATCGTAGTGAAGCTTTTCTAATACGTCATCCAGGGCCGTTACGTGACCCTGACTTACTTGCGCCCAGCCCGTAATGCCAGGACGAACAACATGGCGATATGCGTAGAGGGGCAGCTCTCGGTCGTACCAAAGCGAGAGAGGTAGAGCCTCGGGTCTTGGGCCGATCCAACTCATCTCGCCCCGCAAAATATTCACTATCTGGGGTAACTCGTCGATACGGGTCCGTCGCAAGAAAGCCCCCATGCGCGTTACGCGCTTGTCGCCATCAAGGGTCATGGAGCTCTCTTTTGCACCCCCACTCTCCAAATGCGGAACATTCCGCATGGTGCGGAATTTGACCACCGTGAATACCTTTCCGCGGTACCCCATGCGTTCTTGGCGGTACAGCGCGGGTCCCGGGGAATCGAGCCTGATTGCCAAGGCCACGACCGCAAAAGCCGGCACCAATACCGGCAGCAAAACAGCCGCTACCAGCCAATCCAGCGATTGCTTCAACTGAATATAAGACTGATTTGGAATCAGGGATCCCAGCGTGTTCTCGGATATATGCTCAATGGCGACACGCCCGGTCAGCGACTCGAGTATCTGTTTAACGTGGTAGACGGGCATGCCCGAAAGCGCGCAGTCGGCGACAAACCTCTCCCATTCATTCGACAAGTCGGCCCTAAGGTCGGCTACCACGCCTTGGACGCGACCTACGGCCGCGCGAGGCGTCGTCAGCACAGTCCATTCCACACCCTTAAGGTACTCAATGCCGTCAGCTTGCCCAATAGGAATGATAGCCAGCCGGTAGGGGATCAATCGACGCACCAGTACGTTCAAACCTAGATACCAACAAACACTGGTGAAAAAAGACAACAGCGCTTGGGCTCGTCCGTAATCCAAGCGTAATAAAAGTACACAAATAAACACGCAACTATATGACAGAACGAAGGTTGGCAGAACAGCGCCCGTCGCGACCATGCCAGGAAATATGTCAAATCTTCTGTAAGCAAGATAGCCCAAGACATGAGCGGACGCCGCCGCCGTAGCCGTCACCGGGAAGGTGCTCTGGTAAACCGGGCCCGAATACAGCAACACCTGTACGATATATGTGACTCCGAGCATTACAAAAAGGCCAGCTGTCAGCTGTATTCGGGCTAGCATAACCGGATGCCTGAATTCCGGCTCGATCAAGCTATGGAGCGGGGAGCCGGTCACCGCCAGGACGCCCTGTAATGTCGCTGTCCTGAAGACGCGAGTTCATCCACGGATGAATGCCTGAAAGCTTCTTGTCCAGCGCCATGCAGACGTAAGTCCAATTCAGAACGCCTCTCAGAAGGTATGGCTGACGGCTTGGTCATTGATCAAGCTTCCGCCCAAACTGTCCGACACCCGGCCGGCACGCGCAGTTAGCGCCTCGTAGACGATGCTTTCTCTCTCATCAATGCCCTACCTGGGCTTTTCGCAGCGCGCCCGGGCCGACTGATCGTCCCTCGTTTCAGTGGACACCCATGCTAGCTTTTCGGAGCTGGAGAGGAATGTCTGATGAGTGTTCAACGCCGGGTGTTTCCGGAATCGTTCAAGTGGGAGGCCGTTGATCGGGTCGCCAACGGCGGGCTGAGTGCCGGCGCAGTGGCCAGAGAGCTGGGGCTGCACGAGACGGTGCTACGTCGAAGGATGACGGCAGGCGACGGGGACGTCGCGGCGATCCACAACGCAGGCGTCGTCCCCGGCGCCGTCGGATTTGGTCGCAGAGGTTGCCCGGCTACGGCGGGAGAACGGGCAGCTTCGGATGGAGCGGGAACCGAAGGTCGGCGCGTAGCAGCCACAATCCTAAGAAGAGCCGCGCTCATCTTCGGAGCGGCCTTCCGGTGAAGTTCGGGTTCGTCGATGGGCATCGTCAGGTCTGGCCGGTTCGCGTGATGTGCGCGGTCCTCGGCCTGTCCGCCAGCGGCTACTACGCCTGGCGTGGCGGCCCCGGGAGTCCGAGGTCAGTCGCCAACCGCGCCCTGACCGAAGACATCCGGCTGATCCATGCCGAGAGCAGCAGCTGCTACGGCTCGCCCCGCGTCCATGCCACCCTGCGCCGGCATGGACGTCGGATCGGTTTATCCCGCGTCGAGCGGCTGATGCGCCGTGCCGGTCTGCGGGGTCTGGCAGCCCTGCCGCGACGGGCCAGGACGACCGACAGCCGTCATGGCTATCCCATCGCGCCCAACCGGCTGGCCCGCAACTTCCAGGCGGCGGCCCCCAACCAGATCTGGCTTGCCGATCTGACCTACATCCCGACCGGCGAGGTCTGGCTCTACCTCGCCGCCATCCTCGACATGCACACCCGCAAGATCGTCGGCTGGTCCATGAGCCGGAAGGGCGACTGCTGGGACAATGCCCCCATGGAGAGCTTTTCCACGCCCTGAAAACCGAGCGTGTCCATCACCGCATCTTCGCCACCCGTGGTCAGGCGCGGCGGGATCTGTTCGGATACATCGAGGGCTTCTACAATCCCCGTCGCCTGCACTCGTCACTGGGCTACATCAGCCCCGCCGGGGCCGAACGCATAGCGGCTTAACCCTGTCCAATTTTGCGGGGAAGATCATTGACTGATCCCCCCACACTTCGGGACTAAACAGCTAACCCCTCTCCGGCGATCGCTCCGTGCCCCGCTTTCAAACGAACAGAACGGTTGACCGTCCACGCGCGGTGCTGGACAAGACATGCAGAAGATGGCCTTCAGCGCCGATGGCAGGCAGCTTCTTGCAAGGGGCCTTAGTCATAATTCTTCCGTTAAGTTCGACCCAGTTTCCGAGGTATTGCAAGCCGTGACGCGCACCCCTTTTCTAGTGACGATCTTTTTTGCATTCCTGGCCGCAGGATGCGGTGGGCCACGGATGGAGATCGACCAGATGACGGCTGCCCGGCCCGTCGATCTCGACATCGTCGAGTCCGTCGCAGCGCCTTCGGCTGAGTATCGGATCGGCGTGGGGGACAAGCTGAACGTGCGGGTGTTTCAGGTTGACGACTTGTCCTTCGAGGGGATGGTAGTCGACACATCTGGCAACATCAACTTGCCGTTGATTGGCGCTGTGCGCGGCGCCGGACGTACCGCCGGCGAGATGTCGACCGACGTTGCAGGGCGGCTGGCGGCGCGATACCTTCGCGATCCCCAAGTGACGGTAACCGTCATGGAGGCAGCAAGTCAGAAGATCACAATCGACGGTGCCGTCACCAAACCAGGCGTGTACGAGATGCGCGGCTCGACTTCATTGCTTCAAGCTGTGGCAATGGCAGAAGGACCCTCGCGGGTAGCCGATCTCACAAAGGTCGCAGTCTTCCGGAGTATCGACGGGCGTCGATCGGTCGCGATTTTTGACCTGAGTGCGATCCGCCAGGGTCGGGCGACCGACCCCCAGGTTCTCGGCGACGATGTGATCGTGGTGGACACGTCACGCCTGAATTCCGCGCTTCGTGAATTTGTCGGGGCGCTACCTGCATTCTCGGCCTTTGCTTATTTCTAGCATCCGCCGGTCTTTCGAAAGGGTTGGCAAAATCCCCCCTAGGGAGCCTAGCGGGCTCAAAAGAGTTGGTGCTAGCGAATTCGCAGTGCGCAATCTCGAGCTATGCGATATCTGCCCCACCCGAACCAATGCGTAAGCGCCGCAACTTGTGATGGATAGTACTGATGCTGGGCGACAAATCTCTCCCTGGTGAACGGGATCCTTGGCCAGAGACTGTGTCCGGTGGTCGTCGTGAATCGACTTCCGACGCGGGCTGGTCGGACAGGGCGGAGGAGCTTCCGCTCGTGGACCTGGCCACCTACTGGCGGCTCGCACTCAAATACCGTTTCCTGATCATTGGCTGCTTCCTTGGTGCCCTGGTCCTAGGTGCGACCATGACCCTGCTCATGACGCCGATCTACACTGCGGAGGCGACCCTCCAGATCGATCGTGAGGCAGCTCGCGTGCTTGACTCGGAAGATGTCGCGCCGAGGGAAAACATGATGATGGGGGAGGAGTTCTTCCAGACCCAGTACGGCCTTCTCCGCAGTCGATCGCTCGCCGAACGCGTCATCGAGAGCCTCGGTCTAGCGAGCTCCAACCAGACGCTCGAGGCGTTGGGAGTGGAGGCCCCCGAGGCCGGTGGCAGCGCGGCATCCCAGGCCTCGCAGCGCAGGGCGGCAGCGCTCACCGCGCTGCAGGCCAACCTCAGTGTCGCGCCCGTTCGTGGCTCGCGGCTGGTCGCGGTGGGCTATGACAATCCGAACCCTGTTGTCGCGGCGCGCATCGCCAACGGCTTCGCCGAAAATTTCATCCAGTCCAATCTGGATCGGAAATTTGAGAGTTCTTCCTACGCCCGTGAGTTTCTCGAGGAGCGCATCGCCCAGACGAAGGAGCGTCTCGAATCCGCGGAACGACAGCTGGTCGCCTATGCGGCCAACCAGCAGATCATCAACGTCGGTGAACCCAGTGAAGGGGCAGCGACCGGCGGTGCGACCGAGTCACTGACATCCAACAATCTGGTCGCTCTCAACAGCGCCCTCGCCCGCACCCGAGCGGAACGCGTAGCGGCCGAAGAACGCTGGCGGTCAGCCGGCACGGCTGACCTTATGACCTTGCCCGAAGTTCTCCAGAATCTGACGGTCCAGCGTCTGACGGAACAGCGGGCGCTACTCGACGCAGAGTATCAGCAAAAGCTCAGCGTCTATCAGCCTGACTATCCGGAAATGCGGCAGCTCAAGGCCAGGATTGATGAAGCGGACGGTCAGATTCGGACGATCGCCGGCAACATTCGTAGCTCGATCCGGAGCCAGTATCAGATCGCCGCCAACCAGGAGCGTTCGCTGCAGGCCCAGGTGAACGGCCTGACGGGCGAAGTCCTCGACCTGCGGGACCGGTCGATCCAGTACAACATTCTTCAACGCGAGTTGGACACCACACGAACCCTCTATGAGGCGCTGCTGCAGCGCTACAAGGAAGTCGGCGTTACGGGCGGGGTGACCGCGAACAACATTTCGATCGTGGATGTCGCAACTCCACCGCGGAAGCCGTCGAAGCCGAACATGCTGCTAAACATGGTCCTCGCTGCCCTGCTCGGCCTTGGTTTCGGCGTGCTCGCGGCCCTGGTTCTGGAAGCCCTCGACGAAACCCTGGCGACGCCCGACGACGTCGAGAAAAAACTCGGCGTCCCGGTGCTCGGGGTGACGCCCTTCCTCGAGAAGGGGGAGACCCCGCTTGAAGCGCTTGCCGACATCCGATCCGGGTTCTCGGAGGCCTATTACTCGCTGCGAACAGCGCTACAGTTCTCGACCCCCGACGGGGCCCCCAGCAGCCTGCTGGTCACCAGCGCCCGACCGGCCGAGGGCAAGTCGACCACCGCCTACGCCATTGCGCTCAACCTGGCGCGCGTCGGCAAGCGGGTACTCCTGGTCGATGGCGACCTGCGCAACCCATCCATGCACCGCGTCGTTGGTGTGGAGAACGAGCGCGGCATGAGCAATCTGCTCTCTGGCTCAGCGGATCTGGCGGGGGTGGTCCAACCCACGCGCCAGGAGAATCTGTTCTTTATCCCTTGCGGCCCCCTGCCCCCCAACCCGGCGGAACTCTGGGGCGGCGACCGTCTGCGCCAGTTCCTGGCCGAGACCCGCAACAATTTCGACCATGTCGTCATCGATGGACCGCCGGTCCTCGGCTTCGCGGACTCCCCGATTCTGGCGGCTGCCGTCAACGGCGTCCTCTTCGCACTGGAATCCCGCGGAACCCGTCGCGGCCAGGCGCGGGGAGCTCTCAAGCGTCTTCAGGTCGGCCGCGCCAATCTGCTCGGCGCAGTGCTGACCAAGTTCAGCACCAAGTCAGCCGCCTACGGCTACGGAGGCTATGACTACGCCTACGACTACCACTACGGGGCCGAGCCGGAAGCCAGGGCCGGCAAGAAAGGCAAGCGCGGTTGAGGGACAGGGCGGACAGGTCCGCCACCCCACGCCGGAGTATCGGCGCGGGGGAAGTCGCCTCCTATGGCCTGATCATCGGTGCCGTCGTGCTTGGCTGGCAGATGGCCATCCAGCCGCTGATCCAGAGAGTACCGGTCGAGGTTGCGATCCGGCTGGCCCCCGGATCGCCGATGGTCTTGCGCCGGGCGGCAGAGACAGAACTGGCGGCCGGGCGCACTGACAATGCTGCCGCCCTGGGCCGCGACGCCCTCGTCCGCTCGCCCTTTGACGTCCGGGCGCTGCGCGTGATCGGCCTTACGGAAGCCCGGGCGGGCCGCAACGACGCGGCAGACGAACTGCTGACGCTGGCCGGAAACTGGAGCCTGAGGGACGACCCGGCCCATGCCTGGCTGGTCGAGCGCCGCCTGCGGCGCGGCGACTACGCCTCATCCTTCGCCCACGCTGATACGCTGGTTCGGCGTCGGGAGGATATCCAGCCCCAGATCTTCCGGCTGTTTACCGCCGCCGGCGCGGCGGATCCACAGCGGGCTCTGCCGGTTGTCGCCCGGTTGCTCGCCGCCCGTCCCCCGTGGCGCATGGCTTATCTCGGCGGCCTGAACCAGACTCCACAGGGTTTGCAGGTGGCCGCGAACCTGGCCGTCCTGCTTCAATCCGGCCGGGCACCGTTCACCAACGATGAGTTGCAGTATTTCTACAACGCCCTGGTCGCCGCAGGCGGTTTCGAGGCGATCCAGACTGTCCGGAGGCGATTGAACCGCCCCCCGCTTGATACTGCCGTGACCAATGGCGGCTTTGGCGACGCGGACCATCCGGGCCCGTTCCAGTGGCGGCTCTATGAGAAGGCCGGGATTGTTGCGGAGATCGCCGCTGACGACCTCAGCCCGTCCAATGCGGCCTTGCTTGTCGACTATGACGGCTATGCCACAGGCACTATCGCGGAGCAGCTGACCTATCTGGGACCGGGCGCCTATCGCTTCACTGCGGCCGTCAGGAGCGAGACCGGAAGCCCTGCGGCCCGTCTGGCCTGGACCCTGTCCTGCGCCACCGGCGGGGGTGAAAAGGTCTCCATCCCGGCCGTGGCACCCGGCACCGCCACCAATACCTGGACGAACCTGTCGGGGCGGTTCGAGGTTCCATCGGCCTGCCCGGCGCAATGGCTCAGGCTGGAGACTCGCGCGGGCGACAAGCGAGCTCCGACTGCGGTCTGGTTCGACCGGATCGCTATTTCCCCTGCGGGTTGAATTTCCTGCCGGACAGGGCCTGGGGCGCTGATCGTATCCGTATTGCTTTTGAAACCTTCGACCTCTATAGACCTATCTCGATAGCTCGCGGGTCAGCCCGCCGTACCAATATGTTCCAGGGGATTTAACCATGCGTAAGACCATTGCCGCCGTCACCGCAGGCCTGCTGCTGGTCGCCGGCCAAGCCGCCGCCGCCAACAACGCCGCCGTCAGCCGCGTCGGTGACCGTGTGGGTGCAAGCGCCGAAGAGAGTTCGGAGATCGCCGGAATTCCGGCTGTCGTGTTCCTGGTCGGTGCGGCCGCATTTACCGCGCTCATCGTCGTGGCGAACGACGACGGCGAAAGCGACTAAGCAGACTGCGGTCGCGCCGCTTTCGTCAATCAGCTGACATAGCGCGTGCCGAATATGACCTGGAGAGGCCAGTGGGACCCCGTCGCGATTGCGGCGATGGTTCTGCTGGCCTTTTCGTTTGCCTTCGGCGGGGCCAGTCATAGCCACGCGCTTCGACTGGCACTTGTTGAACTGGCCTCCCTGCCGCTTCTGGTGCTTGCGGCGCGGCGGCTGATTCTTGGCGGCCAGTGGCGCGAGCACAGGCTTTCGCTCGGCTTGTTGGCGGCCGTCGTCGCCATTCCGCTGATCCAGTTGATTCCGCTTCCCCCGGCGGTCTGGACCAGTCTTCCGGGCCGGGACCAGATGGTGCTCGCCCTGGAGCTCGCCGGCCTTGAGCCGGGCTGGGCACCGCTGAGCGTGACCCCGGATCGGACCTGGGGCTCAGCCCTTGCGCTGGCACCGCCGGCCGCCTTCTTCCTCGCCATGCTGTCGCTGTCCCACGTCCAGCGCGAGCGGTTGGTCCAGCTCTGTATCGCGGCGACCGTCGGGGGTATTCTTCTCGGGGCTGCCCAACTGGCCAGCGGAGGGCTCTACCTCTGGGATTGGGCGGAACCGGGCCAGGTCCGGGGCTTCTTCGCCAATCGCAATCATCTGGCGTCCTCGGTTCTGGTCGCCCTGCCGTTCGCGGTGATCCTCGGCGCGGCGACACTCAGACGCCGCGATCAACGATCATCGGCCCTCTGGTTCGGAGCCCTGTTTGTGGGTCTCGCCATCGTGGCCCTCGCGGCCATCCGTTCGCGGGCGGGGATCACCCTGTTTGTACCGGTCGTGCTGCTCAGTCTGCTGGCCGCCTGGATCGCCGCCGGGCGCGGCCGGCCGGGTACTGGTTTGCTGGTGATGGTCGGCGCGGTCGGGGCGGCGCTGACGGCCGTGGCGGTGCTCGCCTTGCCGCCCGTCCTGGAGAGATTTGACACCGGAAATCAACTCGAAGGCCGTTCGGATCGCTGGCCTTTGGTCGCGGAGACAGCCCAGACCTACCTGCCGCTTGGATCGGGGCTCGGCAGTTTCGACGCCGTCTATCGGTCGGTCGAGCCGCTGGAAGAGCTGGACGGTACCTTCTTCAACCAGGCCCATAACGACTATCTGGAGACCTGGCTGGAAACGGGCTGGTTGGGGATCGGCGTGATTCTGGCCTTCCTGATCTGGTACGCCCGGAGATGCTGGACGGCCTGGAGGGCACTGCCGTCCCGGGAAGGCGACCTGCAGCGCGCCGCCAGTATCGGCATCGGCGTTCTGCTCCTGCACTCCGCCGGCGACTATCCGCTGCGCACCATCACCCTGGCGGTCCTGTTCGCCATGTGTTGCGGCTTTCTCGAACTGGCCCGGCGAACCGACCGGCCTCACTGATCGCGGCGGCATCGGGAAACGGCCAATCATCCCGCGCGAACATCGTGATTCGCGCCTTCGCGGCCGACGTCGGGCCATCCCCCAGGGACGGCGATCTACCGGGCGCCTTCGATCTCGCCCTGCGTCAGCTCGAGTCGCCCGGTGTGAAGCACCACGTCCGTATCTTCAGCATACAGATATTCTTCACCGCCGGATCGGGCCTCCGATCCGCGGCGCCGGCCCATGGCCTGCAGCAGGCTTCGCTCCTGTCTCTCCAGCCGTAAGGCGCTCAGCACGCCGGAATGGTAGGCCTTGGTATCCATCCCGATCCGCCGATGATCTGCGTGAACAAGCGCGGCCGGCGTATGGCCATGCACGACCACGCGATCGAACGCCGTCCCGCTGTTGAGAAACGGCTGGCGGATCCACATCAGATCCTCCGGCGACTGCCGCTCCAGCGCCACGCCCGGCCGTGCCCCGGCGTGGCTGAAGAAATAGTCCCCGATGGTGAGGCTGAGTTCGAGGTCCTCGAGAAAGGTCATCTCAGCCGCCGTCAGCTTGTGCCGCAGATCGGCCGCCACTCGCGCCCATGCCTCCGTCCGGTGCGCCAGTTCAGGAACGCGCAGTCCATAGGAGCGCAAAGCGTTGTCGCCTCCGTACTCGCACCATTTGGGTCCAGCGGAGGGGTCCTCGAGAAAGCCCCGCATCGCCTGCTCGTGATTGCCCTTCAGGAAGCGCCACTCGATGTCGCGATCACCCCGCAGACCGGCCAGCAGCTTGAGCACGCCTCGCGAGTCGGGCCCGCGGTCGATGTAGTCGCCCAGAAACACGACGACCTTGCGGGTGGCGGCGCTTGCATGGAGATCCGCGACGATCGCTTCAACGAGCGGCTGCAGCAGATCGAGCCTGCCGTGGATGTCACCCATGGCCCAGACGACCGTTCCATCCGGAACGGCCGGCGAGATGGGTGCTGAGGCCGGGGCTCGGGATCGGAAAAGCTTTGAAAGCATCGGCCTCTGAACACACACGGGCGTCCGCGCGACGGTGGCACCCACCATCCCTGCTGACGCGGTCGTCTCCTATAGCAGCGACGCAGCAGTGCAAGAAGGGCGGTCGCGTCGCAGTTGTTTCACATCAATGCGCGATACAGCGCCCGGTCCATGACCAGGAGCGGGTGTCCCGCCCCTGGTCATAGGCCGGTTCTCCGGCGACGGCAGTCCGGGTTGCCAAAAAGTTACCAAAGTGTAAACATTGCGACGGGGGACTGTAATGGCTGAAATTCATCCGCAAAATCGTCGCGCTGACGACAGCTGGCACGCCGTTCCATCACGCGCGGCCGGGCTCTACGGCGAACTTCAGCCGTTGCCGCTTCCTGTTGTTGCGCCCCTGTCAGCCGCGAGAGTGCGAAAGCCCGGCCAGAAACCGGGCCTGACCGACTGAGCGTATCAGAGCCCGGCGAGGTTCACCGTGGTTTGCTTGAGCTGCCGGTACGCCGCCACAATGTGATACAGGGAGCTCGCAGGCACCGGCTCCGCTTCGAACACCCCGTCCGCGCCCAGTTTGTCCTGCCACAGGCCGGATGGCGCGAGGTAGAGCCACAAGCCCCGGAAGGCGGCGGCAGCGCTGTCGATCAACCGCCTGCGCTCGTCACCCTCCGCCTCCTCCGCCAGGATCAGCGCGGCCTTCAGCCACTCGGTCTGGGGCCATAGCCGGGCGCGGGCCGACCGCGGTTGCAGTGTCTCGTCCAGTTCATCGATGGCGACACCCCGCGCCGGATCAAGCCCGCGTTCGCCGGCGGCGTACAGCCGCCGTGCCGTCTCGATCGCCCACGGATCGCCCCGAAGCCTGCCCCAAAGCGTCAGCAGCCAGGCCCATTCGAACTGGTGCCCGGGCTCTACCAGCTGTCCGGCCTCGCCTTCGGCGGGCCGCCAGTCCGGGCCGAAGAACTCACGCAGGAAGCCGCCGCGACCGTCGATGAAATGGGCGCGCGCCAGGCCCACAATCGTATCGGCCATGCCCGCCCACGGCCCGTGCGGATCCAGCGTCTCCCAGGCCAGCGCCGCCTCCAGAAGATGCATGTGCGCATTGGCCTGATAGGCCGGACCTGCCAGTTCCCGCCAGCCGCCCTGCGGCAGGGCGAGCGCGCCAAGCGCCGTCTGCACCGCCTCAGAGGTTCGTCGGGACCGTTCCACATCCACCCCGGCCTCCGTCGCGGCGGCGGTGGCCAGCAGGACGAAGGCCTGGTCGTAAAGAGAGGCCGTATCGTCAAGCACGGTCCCTGCACCACTCACCCGGGTCCTGAAGAGGCCGTCATCCCGGCGATTGGTGATCTCGAAACGCGCCAGCCCACGCTCGACCAGGGCGGTGTAGCCGTCGCCCCATCCCCAGATCGAAGCCAGGCTGTAGACCCAGGCCTGCCGGGCCTGGACCCGGGCCCGGCGAAAGTCCCCGACCTGGTCCCCGTTGTCGTCCAGGGCTTCGACGAAGGCACCGGCGGAGTCGACGCCGAGCGTCGCCCACAGCGGCAGGGCGTTCAGCTTGAGCCACCTGCCCAGTTGATCCGAAAGGGTGGGCAAGGACGGAGCCTCGACGGCGAGCGGCGGAGCACGCCGCCGCTCCAGCTCCTCGACCAGGGCCTTCACATCCTGGGCCCGACCCAGGTCGCACACCAGAACGGCATCCGGCTCGGCGATGATCGCCAGGTTCGACACGCCCGCCGTGGCCACCACCATGCCCGGCGCGGCGCGCACCAGACAGCCTTCGCTCTCGTGGTCGACCCGGACGCCGCGTTCGGCCTGGCCGGTTGCGGCCACGGCGTCCCAGGCACCGAGATCGGACCATTCAAACACCGCCGGCAGGACCCAGACCTTGTCGCTCTTCTCCATCACCGCATAGTCGATCGAGATCTTCGTCGCCGAGGCGAAGACCGCGCCGAGCGTATGAGCATGGCCCGACCCGGGCGTCGGCAAGGCGGACCGAACGGCGGCCACCACATCCGGAACGAAGGTCGTCATCTCGGCCAGCAGCGTGCGGACCGGGGCGACGAAATTGCCGCTGTTCCAGAGGTAGCCCTCGCCCAGATAGCGCTCGGCGTCGATCCGGCCCGGCTTTTCCACAAACCGCCCGACCTGGGACAGGCCTGGCCCGGCTGGCTGGATATAGCCATAGGCCGAGGACGCAGACGTCGGGACCATGCCCATGGTCACAATCCGCCCGTGCGACGCGGCGGCGACCGCCGCGGTCATCGCCTCCCGGAAGGCGGGGGCGTCCGGGATGTAGTGATCGGAGGCGACGAACAACGCCGTCCCATCCGGGTCGATCTGTTCGATCCATAGGGCCGCCGCAGCCATGGCCGGTGCCGAGTCGCGGCCCACGGGCTCCAGGATCAGGTCGCCCTCGACGCCGAGAGCCGCCATCTGTGCCGCGATAAATCCCCGGTGAGCCTCGCCCGCGACCACCACGATACGGCCGCCATCCGCCAAAGGCGCGACCCGACGCACCGTCTCCTGAAACAGCGACAGGTCGGAAATCAGATCGATAAACTGCTTGGGCCGCGCAGGGCGGGACGCCGGCCAGAGACGCGTGCCTGCGCCGCCGCAAAGAATGACAGGAAAAATGGCCATGGTCGGGTCCCCGCGCGACCACTATCCGGCCGGCCGTCAGAGGGCAACCGGCGGCCATGGACCGTCGGCGGTGTTCCTTGCCGACCCGGCGCTTGCTACAGGTCTGGCGGTGGTGTCGCATCCGGGAGGACGTATTGAGCAGAATCCCGATCCTTGTGACGGGCGGCGGCGGCATGCTCGGCTCGGCCATCGCCGAAATCGCCGCGACCAGTCCCCATTTCGTCCCCCACGCCCTGTCGCATGCCGAACTTGATGTCTGCGATGAGGCGGCCGTGATCGATCTGGCTGATCTCGTTGCCGGTGGGTGGATCGTTCACTGCGCGGCCATGGTGGATGTGAAGCGCTGCGCGTCAGACCCCATGGCGGCGCGCGCCGTCATTGTCGACGGGACGCGAAACGTCACGGCCCTCGCGAAGGCAGCTGGTGCCCGCCTGTTGTTTCCCCAATCTTTCCTGATCTATGGCGGCGGCAGCGGGCTGATCGACGAGGCCACCCCGCCCGATCCGCTGTCGCTTTACGGTGCCCTCAAGCTCGAAGCCGAGACCATCGCCCTCGAGATGCTCGACAACCCCCTGGTGATCCGCATGGCGGGCTTCTTCGGAGGCGGTGGGCTCGACAAGAATTTCGTGGGGCGGATCATACCCGCCATGCACGGGGCGATATTGCGCGGCGACGCCGTCTTTCCGGTCGGGGACCGCGTCTGGCAGCCGACCTGGACGAGGGATCTGGCGGAGAATTCGCTTCACCTGATGCAGCTGGACGCCACCGGCACCTACCAGATGGGGTCTCACGGCGAGGCGACGTTTCATGAGGTGGCAGCCGAGATCGCCACGGCCCTGGGCTGGACCGAGCGGCTTCGCGTCGAACCTGTCTCCTCGGCTCTCGTGGCCCAGGAGGAGACGGGTCCCGAAAGGCGACCTGACAGGGCCGTCCTGTCGTGCGAACGTCTGCGTCGTGAGGGTCGCGACCTGCAGCGTGACTGGCGCGCCACCCTCCACGCCTATCTGACCCATCCCCATTTCGACCAGTATCGCCCCGGAGTCTGATGTCCCCTCTCCTGACGCCGCTCGCCTCCCCGTTCCTTGAGGCCCGCAACCGCACGGTCATGTCCGCCATGACGCGCGGCTTCGCCGATTCCGATCACTGCGCCACGCCGGAGATCGCCGCCTACTATCGGCGCCGCGCCGAGGGCGGGGTCGGCCTGATCCTGACCGAGGGGGTGGTGATCCATCCGACCGCCGACGGCTACAAGGACGTCCCCCGGATCGCCACGGCGAAACAGGCGGACAGCTGGCGTCCCGTGGTCGACGCGGTGCATGAGGCGGGCGCGAAGATCGCCTGCCAGCTCTGGCACTGCGGACGCATCTCCCACTCCGATTTCACCGACGGGCATGCGCCCGTCAGCTCGACCACGCGCGCGGCGGAAGGGCTCAATCGTCAGAACGACAAACCCTATGGCGACCCCCGGGCGCTGACCGCTGAAGAGATGCCGGAGGTCTACGGATATTTCGTCGACGCCGCCCACCGCGCCCTCTCCGTCGGCTTCGACGCGGTCGAACTGCACCTCGGGCACGGCTATCTGGCCGACCAGTTTCTCGATGCGCGGGTCAATGACCGGACCGACCGCTACGGCGGCTCGGTGGAGAACCGCTGCCGGTTCGTGCTCGAACTGCTGGATCGCGTCTTCGCCGAGGTGGAGCCGAACCGGGTCATCGCCCGCATCTCGCCGTCCCGCTGGATGGGCGGCCTGTATGACTGGCCGGATCTCGACGATATGCTGGCGTATCTGATCCCCGGGATGTGGAGCCGGGGCCTCCGAGTTCTGGACATCAGCTGCGCCAACGCCGACTATTTCGCGACCTCGGGCCGCATCATCCGTACCGTGCGGCCCCACTGGAACGGCGTGATTCTGGGCGGGGCGTCGCTCAGCCAGGAAGATGCGGAAGCAGAAGTTCGCGACGGTTGGCTGGATATGGTTACGTGGGGCCGATCGTTCCTCGCCAATCCCGACTTGACCCGCCGGATTGAAAATGGCGCGGTCTGGCTGCCCTTCGAAAACGAGATGCGTAATGTCCTTGCCTGATCGCACCCCTGGCGGCTCGCGCGGTCCCGAACCGGCCGCCGGTTCGTCGAACCGGAACGGGTTTTTCGCGCGCGGCCTGAGTCTGGCCTTGCTGGCAGCCCTCATCGGCTTATCGACCCCGGCCAGCGCCCAGGACCCGCTCGGCGACATCATGGGCGGCAATCCGCGCGTCCAGGACTCGCAACAGTCGACCCAGGACGAAGACTGGGACGCCTGGTTCAGTGAGCCGGTAGAGCCTGAGCCGGTCGGACCCGTGGTGATCGAATCGGACCGGGCGGCACAGCCCGCCGATGACCGGCGCGCGCCGGAGACTGACCGTGTTCGTCCCCGCCAGAGGGCACCCGCCGTTCCGGGCGAATTTGAACGTTTCGTCGCCGCCGTGCTCGGCTATCCGCTGCCCCGCTTCGGCTCCACCCTGGTCGGCGACACCCGCGCCTTCGCACCGTCGACGAACGCGACGGTTCCGCCCGACTACCGGATCAATCCCGGCGACACCGTCTCTCTCGGCCTGACCGGCTCCGTCGAGGGCGCGCTACAGCTGACCGTCGACAGCAACGGCCGGATCTTCGTTCCGCGGATCGGGGCGGTGAACGTCGGCGGCGTGCGCTACGGCGACCTGGAAGGCGTGCTGCGCGGGGCTGTGGGACGCGAGTTCCGCGAGTTCAACGTCGCGGTCTCGGTCGGCGAGCTCCGCGGACTGCGCGTCTATGTCACCGGCTTCGTCTCGAGCCCGGGTGCCTACACCGTGTCCAGCCTCTCGACCGTCGTGAACGCGGTTCTCGCGGCGGGTGGCCCCAACGCTTCAGGCAGTTTCCGCAATATTTCGGTGCAGCGGAACGGCCGCACCATCGCGACCCTCGATCTCTATGATCTGTTGCTCAACGGCGACAAGAGCAGCGACGTCGTCCTCCAGAACGAGGACGTCATCTTCATCGGGCCGATCGGCGACCAGGTCGCCGTCACCGGCAGCGTCAACAATCGCGGCATCTTCGAAACGGCGCCGGGCGAAAGCCTCGACGATCTGTTGCGCTATGCCGGCGGACCCAGTTCGGTCGCGGACCGGGATCGCCTGTTGGTCGCCAATGTCTCGAACATCAACGAGTCCGGCTGGCAGAGCCTGACCTGGGCCGAGGCCTCCACCACACCGCCTGAAGCCGGCGGAATCGTCCGGATCCTTCCCGCCGTTGGTCTCGCCCAGCCGCTCGGGCGGCAGGCGGTCCTCGTCACCATCGAGGGCGAGGTCGAACGGCCCGGCAACTACTACCTCCGTCCGGGCTCGACCATGGCCGATCTGATCGCCGAGGCCGGTGCCTTCACGCCCCGCGCCTATCTGTACGGCACGCGCGTCCTGCGCGATTCGATCCGGATCCAGCAGGAGGAAGGCTTCGCCCAGGCCATCACCAGCCTCGAGCTGTCGCTGGCCGCCGCGCCGATCACGGACCGGAGAACCCGCACCGCAGAGGACGCCCAGGAAGATCAGGGCTTCGCCCTCGCGATCATCGAACAGCTGAAGACCCGTCGGCCGGACGGCCGGATCATCCTGGATGTCGAACCCGGCGGAGAAGGCCTGCCGATGGCCCTGCTCCTCGAGAATAACGACCGCGTCCTGATCCCGCCACGCCCCGTCACCGTCGGCGTGTTCGGCGCCGTCTTCCAGCCGGGCTCCTTCGCCGAAAGCGCCGGTGACCGGATTGGCCACTACCTCGCCAAGGCCGGCGGACCGACGCGGGTCGCCGACCGGTCCGGTCTGTTCGTGGTGCGTGCGAACGGATCGGTCGTCTCGCAACAGCAGCGCGGTCGCGGCAATGTTCTCGATGAGTACGCCATGCCCGGAGACATCATCTTCGTCCCCGTCCAGACCCGCGGAAACAGCCTGCTGGATCGCGTAATCGAGGTCGCGACCGCCATCTACCAGGTCTCGCTCGGCGCCGTCGGCCTGAAGGTCCTGACCGAGTGAGCCCCGCATCCTGGAAAGCCGAGGCGGTTCGAGCCGCCCAAAGCCCGGCCCGGCGCCGCGTCCTCTACGCCGCCGTGGCGGTGGTGGCCGTGCTGCTCTGCCTCTTCCCCCGCCCGCACCTCGCGCGGGTGAAGCTCCTGCCGCAGGGCAGCAACGCGGGGGCCGGTGCCCTGATCTCGGCGCTCGGCGGCGGCGGCGTGCAGAATTTCGCGGCCGTGCTCGGCGCGCAGAAGACCAACTATCTGGTCATCGGTCGCAGCCACGACGTCCAGCAGGACGTCGTCGAGCGGCTCAAGCTGGTCGATGTCTGGAACAGCGCCGACCAGTCCGCGGCCGAACGAAAGCTCGGCAAGAAGGTCGATATCCAGCTCTTGACCGGCGGCGTGCTGGAAGTGACCGCGCGGGATACCGACCCGGCCTTCGCCCAACGGCTGGTCGAAGGCTTCAGTGAGGCCATCCAGACCCGGCTGGCCGGCCTGGGCCAGGAGCAGGTCCGGACAAAGCGCGCGATCGTGACCGCCCGGCTGGCAGAGGCCAATACGGCCCTCGAGGCCGCCGAACGCGACCTGAACGCCTTCCGGATCCAGAACAACCTGCCGTCGCCGGAAGCGGAACTCGGCGCGGCGGTGAATACCCGCCTCACGCTCGACGCCCAGATCCGCGGCAAGGAAGTCGAGATTGAAACGGCCCGCCGGTTCCAGACCGACAACAGCATCCGGGTCCGTACGCTTGTCAGCGAACTCGCCGCCCTGCGCCGTCAGCGCGCCGAGGCGGACCAGGCCAGCAATGGTGAAAACGCCCTCGCCCTGTCGTCGCAGACCGCCGAATACGTCCGCCTGTATCGCGAGCAGAAATTCGCCGAGACCATCATGCTGGTCTACCGCCGCTTCTTCGAGGAAGTCAGCGTCGAGGCCCTGTCGGCAGAGACCACCGTCCAGGTCATTGAACGCCCGCATATCGACCCCGACCGCCAGTTCAACCTGTCCGGCATCGCCCTGCTGCTGCTGGTCCTGCTGGCCGCCGCCTTCACCGAAATCTATGCGCCGATGACCGGCCTGGCGCGCCGCCCCCGTCGGCCGGAACCGCAGGATCCGCAATGACCCGAGCGGCCGCTGCGCCGAAGCGGGGCGTCCCCGAGGTTTCGGTCGTCATCCCCTGCTTCAACGAAGAGGAAAACGCCGCCGCCATCGCCGGGGCGGTCGCGGCTGAGCTGGCGGCGCTGAAGGCCGACTACGAGATCATCTTCATCGACAACGCCTCGACCGACGCGACGGTCGAGCGGATCATGGCCCTGTGCGCGGCCGATCCCCGGATCAAGCTGATCGCCAACAATCGCAACTACGGCCAGATGCGGTCGCCGACCCACGGCATCTATCAGACCAGAGGACGAGGCGTGATCGCCATGTGCGCCGACTTCCAGGACCCGCCGGTCCTGATCGGCCGCTTCGTCTCCCGATGGCGCGAGGGCGCGTCCATCGTCCTGGGCGTCCGCGCCAGCGAGAAGACATCGGCGGGCCTCGGCGTGGCGCGCAAACTCGCCTACGGCTTCCTCGGTCAGTTCGCCGACTATCAGGTCATTCCCGGGGCCACCGGGTTCGGCATCTATGACAGGCGCGTCGTCGACACCCTGGCCCAATGGAACGAACCCGAACCCTTCTTCCGCGGTATGCTGGTCGAGAGCGGCTTTCCCATCGAGATCATTCCCTACGACCGCCCGGTCCGCGCCGCGGGCCGGTCCAAGAACAATTTCGCCACCCTGTTCAGCTTTGCCCTTTCCGGCCTCGCCAGTTCTTCCCGAAACCTGCTGCGCCTGCCCTTCCATGCAGCGGCGGTCATGCTCGGTCTGGCGGGTCTGACGTTCATCGGTCTCCTCTGGGCCTGGATCGCCGGCGCGGGAGCCGGACTCTGGCTGATCGCCCTGCTGATCGAGCTGAGCGCCGCGACGACCTTCATCTTCCTCGGCCTGATGGGAGAGCAGATCCGGCTGATCGCCGAGCGCGGACGCAACACGCCGCTCGTGGTCGAAAAGGCGCGGGTCAATTTCTAGGGTCGATACGATCCGGCGCGCCGTCGCCGGCTGGCGGACCGGGCTGCAGCGCCTTGACCAGTTCTGGGCCTATGTCCGCGTCGGCGTCCTGAACTCGGCCTTCGGCTACGGCGTCTATGCCCTGCTGCTCTACGTCGGGGTCAATCTGTTCGCCGCCCAGATCATCGCCCACCTGCTGGGCATGGTCTTCAACTATTTCATGTTCCGCCGGCACGTCTTCCGCGAATCCCGCGCCGCCGTCCTGCCCTATATCGCCGCCTATGCCGTCAACTACGGCCTCAGCCTGGTCACCCTCGCCGGCCTGAACCGCGTGCTGGAGTCCGACTATCTGGCCGGCTTCCTGTCGATCGTCTTCGTCGCCCTGGTCAATTTCGTCGTGCTGAAATTCCTCGTCTTCCTGCCAAGGTCAGCCGGCCGATGATCCCGAAGACCCCGACAGGCAGCCGTCACTGGAGCCTCGGCTTAGAGGTGTTTCTCGCCCTTGTCGTCGTCGGCAGCGTCATCTGGGCCGGATGGCGATTGAGCCAGGACGGGCTCCTGCCGCAGCCCTTCTTCTGGGTCGTGTCAGACACGCTGATGGACTGGCACAACCCGGCATACTGGGCGCACAATTCCGGGGCCTATGAGGTCTGGCGGTCGGTCTATCCGCCGCTCTCGTTTGTCTTCCTCAAGGTGTTCAGCACCGGTGCCTGCTACGTCAACGACCCCTTCGCGGGCCGCGACTGTGACCGGTGGGGCCAGATTTCGCTGCTCGGCTTCTACCTGCTGAACGCCGTCCTCCTCTATCGCCATTTCCACTCGGTCGATCCCCGCACAGCCGTGGTCCGCACCCTCGTCCTCGTCGTCGGCATGCCCATGCTGTTCGGCCTCGAGCGCGGCAATCTGATCATTCCCTGCTTCACCGCCTTCATCCTCGGCCACAGTCGACTGCTGAAGTCGGCCCGCGCGCGCTGGCTGGCCCAGGCGTTCGCCATCAATTTCAAACCCTATCTGGTCCTGACGCTGATCCCGTTCCTGGTCCGCCGACGCTGGCGCTGGTTCGAGGGGGCAGGCATTGCGACCCTGGCCCTCTATCTGATCACCCTCATGATCATCGGCGGAGGGACCCCGATGGAGATCGCCCGGCACACGGGCGAGCTCGCCTCCCTGCAGTCGGGTTCGGCCTGGTCTGATCTCTACTACGCCACCTCCTACGCACCGCTCGTGCGGTTCATGACCTCCGACTTCCCGGTCATGGAATATGTCGGATCACGGCCGGTCGAGGCCCTGACCCTCTTCCTGCCCCTGCTGACGCTGCTCGGACAGGTCGCCGTCGTGGCCGCCGCCGGCGCCGCCTGGCTCAGGCAGGCACCGGTTCCGATGCGTTGGATGAACGGTGCCATCTGCGCGATGATCCTGAGCAGCTCCCAGCCCAGCGCCTACGCCCAGATCTTCATGCTCTTCTTCGTCTTCATGGAGCCATGGAAGGGGCCGACCCGGATCATGATGCTGGTCTGCGCCTACGCCCTCAGCCTCGTTGGCGACTACGCCCTGTTCGACATTCCCCAGCTGCCGATGAAATCCTGGCTGGGCGAGCGCGATGTACTGCCGTCCGTCGGCGTCGCCCTCGGCCAGTTCGTCCGGCCCGGGCTGGTGCTGTTGATCCAGTTCGGTTTCGCCGGCCTGATCCTTCAGCGGGCGCTGGGACCCCGGAGGCTGGCGATCGAATCCGACACGATCGCCTCAAGCCCGATCGGCGTCAGCCCGAGCCCACCCACCGCGGCCTGATAGTCGACGCCGTCCCCGGCATAGCGGCTGGCCGGCGCCGCCGCGTCCCGTTGTCGAACGATACGCGCCGCATCCAGCCCCAGCTGTGCGCAGACCATGGTGGCCAGATCACCGATCTCGACGACCTCGACGCCGACGCTGTCGAACGGCGTCGAGGTCCCGGCCGATGCGGACCGCGCCCGCCCGACCAGCACCGCCATCAACTCCTCGACATGGACGTAGGAGCGCAGCACCTGCCCCCTCGCACGAACAGGGATGTCACCGCCCCCCAGCGCCGCCCGGATCAGGGACGACAGTGCATAGAGGTCCAGCTTGTTGCCGTAGGGCCCGCCGACATTGAAGACCCGACACACGGTCAGTGCAGCCCCGTTGCCCCTGCACCAGCCCTCCCATGCGGCCTCCTGAAGGCCTTTCATATGGCCGTAGGGCTCATCCGCCAGCGCGGGCGGCCTCCCCTCTGGACCATAGACAGCGCCGGAGGATGCAAAGACCAGCTGCGGCCGGTCAGCCGTCGCGATCAGGCGCAGCGCAGCGTCGTGCAGCGCCTGACTTTGCGACACATAGTCCCTGACTGGAAGATCGACCGTCCGATCTTTCCCGAGCGCGGCGAAATGCACCACGGTCCAGTCCGAGCCCCAGAGTGGCGCAGCATCGGCCAGCGCCTCCAGGCCGACCCTTGTCCCGTCCTCGAGCGTCATGAGACCCTGTTTTGATGCGAAGGCTCTCAGCCGGCCGTTCTCAACCGTCAGGCCCGCCCGGGTCGCCATCTCGACCATGGCCGTCCCCAGCCACCCCGTGGCACCCGTGACCGCCAGCCGGGTCGATGGGCCCAGGGCGCGCGCGAAGGCCGTCTGCACGGCCCGGCGATGTGAGGGAAGCCGGTCCAGGATCAGACCCGCGCCGGCCGGTCGCGCAGGAACTGCCGGATCATGTCGCAGGCATAGGTCAGGTGGCCCTCCGTCAGGCCGGGATACAGGCCGATCCAGAAGGTCGAGGTCATCACCTTGTCCGACCGCGTCAGGTCGCCCGAGACGCGCCAGTTGCGGGTCTTCATATAGGGCTGGCGGATCAGGTTGCCGCCGAACAGCAGGCGCGTGGCCACCTTCTTCTCATTGAGGAACTGGACCAGATCGTCGCGCAGCCCCTCTTCATCGCTGCGAACCGTCAGGGGAAAGCCGAACCAGGAGGGCTCCGATCGCGGCGTCGCCTCGGGCAGGATCAGCTGATCATCGAGGTCCGCCAGCGCCGCCTTCAGGAAGGCGAAATTGGCGTTCCGCGCCCGGATGAAATCCTCAAGCCGGTCGAACTGGGCTAGGCCCACCGCCGCCTGCATGTCCGTGATCTTCAGATTATAGCCGAGGTTGGAATAGGTATATTTGTGGTCATAGCCGCGCGGCAGATCGCCCAGCTTCCACTTGAACCGCTTGTTGCAGGTGTTGTCCTCGCCCGGCGCGCAATAGCAGTCGCGGCCCCAGTCGCGGACGGATTCGATCAGCCGCTTCAGGTCGCCGCGGTCGGTCCAGACGGCGCCGCCCTCGCCCATGGTGATGTGGTGGGCGGGATAGAAGCTGACCGTGCCGATGTCGCCGAAGGTGCCGACCAGCTGGCCGTCATAGCGGGCGCCGAGGGCGTCACAGCTGTCCTCGATGACATACAGATCATGCTTCTTCGCCACCCTCATGACCTCGCCGAGGTCGAACGGATTGCCGAGGGTGTGGGCCAGGATGATGGCCCGGGTCCTGTCGGTCACCGCCGCCTCGATCGCGGCCGGATCGATATTGTAGGTCGGCAGGTCGACGTCGACGAAGACCGGTACCAGCCCGTTCTGGATCGACGGATTGACCGTCGTCGGAAAGCCGGTGGCGCAGGTGATGACCTCGTCACCGGGCTTCAGTGCGCGGTCGCCCAGCATCGGCGAACACAGGGCCGTGGTCGCGGCGAGGTTGGCAGAAGAGCCGGAGTTGACGGTCAGGGCGAACCGGACCCCGAGATACTCCGTCAGCCGGGCCTCGAACGCGGTGTTGAACCGGCCGGTCGTCAGCCAGAGGTCGAGCGAGGAATCGATCAGGTTCTTCAGCTCGGGGGCGCCCACCACCTTGCCCGACACCGGCACGGCGGAGTCTCCGGCCACAAAGGGCCCGGGGGCATAGGCCAGGTCGGCATACTGGCCGGCCAGCTCCATCATCTGCGCACGGAGCGCCGCCAGTTGATCCGTTTTACTGAGCATTCGAAAACCTTGCCATCAGGCGGAAAAATAGTCGGAGAGTTGTTGTTCGCAGACGGCCCTCATATCGGCGCCCGCCGCGTGGGCGCGATACCAGTCCGCCGTCTTCGAGAGCGTCGTCGCGAGCGGCCAGCGCGGCCGCCAGTCCAGATCCGTCCGCGCCCTGGTGTGATCCAGCGTCAGCAGAGTTGCCTCATGCACCGCGTCGGGATCGCGGCGGACCTCATGGCGGGCGTACTCGCCCCAGGCCGCGGCCAGTCCGGCAGCGATCTCGCCGACCGCGACATTGCCCTCGGCGTCGGGACCGAAATTCCATGCCGGCGGGCTCACGGCCTGCGTCCGGCAGATGTGTTCCACGGCCAGCAGATAACCGCAGCAGGGTTCGAGGACGTGCTGCCACGGCCTGACCGCGTCCGGATTGCGCAGGATGGCGGGTCGCCCCGCCGCAAACGCCTGCATCAGGTCGGGTACGAGCCGATCCGGCGACCAGTCGCCGCCGCCCACGACATTGCCCGCCCGCGCCGAGGCGACGGCCGCCGCGCCGGTGGTTGAAAAATACGACCACCAGTAGGACTGGGTCACCAGTTCGGCGCAGGCCTTGGAGTTGCTGTAGGGGTCGCGCCCGCCGAGACGATCCGTCTCGCGATAGGGCGTCATCTGCTCGAGGTTCTCATAGCATTTGTCGGTGGTGACGATCAGCGCGGCCCGCACGCCGGGGACGCGCCGGACCAGATCCAGCACATGGGCCGTGCCCATCACATTGGTGGACCAGGTCTCCAGCGGGTCCTGATAGGAACGCCGCACCAGCGGCTGGGCCGCCAGATGCAGGACGATATCCGGCCCGAAATCCCGAAAAGCTCGCTCCAGCGGCGGCAGATCGCGGATGTCGCCGATAATCGAGCGGCAGGCTTCCCCGACCCTCGCTGTCTCGAACAGGCTGGGATCGGTCGAGGGTGCCAGGCTGTAGCCACACACCTCGGCGCCGAGCGACCGCAGCCACAGCGTCAGCCAACCGCCCTTGAAGCCTGTATGGCCGGTCAGGAAGACGCGGCGGCCGCGCCAGAACGCCTCGTCCGGCAGAGCCCCGCTCACCAGGATTTCCAGGGGGCACCGGCGGCCCACAACTCTTCCAGATGGTCCTTGTCCCGAAGCGTATCCATCGGCTGCCAGAAGCCGTCATGGCGAAACGCCATCAGTTCGCGTTCCGCCGCCAGCGTCTCGAGCGGGCCCTTTTCGAAGATGGTGTCATCGCCATCAATCAGGTCGAGCACGGACGGGTTCAGAACGAAAAAGCCACCGTTGATGTAGCCGGCCTCATTGTGTGGCTTTTCAACAAACCGGGTGACGGCATCGCCCTCCATATCCAGGGCTCCGAACCGCGCCAGCGGCGTGGTGGCGGTGACGGTCGCCTTCTTGCCATGGCCTTCGTGGAAAGCGATCAGCCGCCCGATGTCGACGTCAGAAACGCCGTCGCCATAGGTCATGCAGAAATACGGGTCAGTACGGACGTAGCTGGCGATCCGGCCGACACGGCCCCCGGTCAGGGTGTCCTGCCCGGTGTCCACAAGCGTCACCCGCCACGGCTCGACATTGCTCTGGTGGATGGTGACGCCCCCGCTTTCCAGATCCAGGGTCAGGTCGGCGTTCTGATAGGAGTAGCTGAGGAAATACTCCTTTATCTTGTGGCCCAGGTAGCCGCAGCAGATGACGAAATCATTCACCCCGTAGTGGCTGTAGCTTTTCATGATGTGCCACAGGATTGGCCGGCCGCCGATCTCGACCATGGGCTTGGGTCGAACCGCCGTTTCCTCGGCGATCCGGGTCCCCTTGCCGCCGGCGAGGATCACGGCCTTTATGGTGTTCGGCTTCAAGGCGTGTCCTTTCAGGCCGGCAGATACGCGCCGACGCGCGCGAGGGTCTCGTCGGGCAGCGGCGGCGTCATCCGGTGCAACGGATTTGACACCATGCCGCCGCCTTCCACCATGCGACTGGTGATGCGCGGGAAATAGGTCTGCTGCGGGTCCACCGGCACGATGAAGGCCTGAACGCCCGGCCCGTTGAAGCGGTCCAGGAAGGCCGGGTCCGACTCGAAGCCCTCGGCCAGCCTCATGCAGGGCACGTCCCAGACGTCGAACAGCCGGGACCAGTCAGGCAGGCCCAGGCCCGTGGAGCGATCACAGCCCACATACCGGCCCTGGAAATAGTTCACCTGCACCGACCGGATCGAGGCGTAGCCGTTGTCGTCGAAGATGAAGATCTTCAGGTCGAGGTCGTTCACCGCCGCCGTGCCGATCTCCTGCAGGTTCTGGGAGAAGCCCCCGTCGCCCTCGACCAGAATGGTGCGACGGCCGGACGCGATGGCGGCACCGATCGCGCCACTCAGCCCGTAGCCCATGGACGCCAGGCCCTTGTTGGTGACCATCCGCTGGCCGGACTGCATTTCGAACGCCTGCATCATCACGGTGAAGGCCCCGCCGCTGCTGCAGGGGATGACGATGTCGTCCGGCTTGCTCAACCGGCCCAGCGTCGTCGCCACATCATACGGCGACAGGAAACCCGGACCCGTGGTGTTCGCTTCCAGCAGCGGCACGTCCCGACGAACCTGCCGGCAGTAGGCAAGCCATTCCCCATGCTCGCCGAGGTTCCGATCCAGCAGCGCCTCCAGCAAGATGTTGGCGTCCGCACAGATCGGCCAGGCCGTGCGCGGATGGCCCTTCTCCAGTTCCCGGCTGTCGATATCGACGTGGACGATCTCGCCCGTCGGAACGAATTCCTGCCAGTTGAAGCCGCTCTGCTGGTAGCCTAGGCGCGTGCCCAGGGCGATCAGCAGGTCGGACTGCTGGACGATCAGATTGGCCGAACGCTGGCCCCAGGTGTTGGCCCGCCCGACGTACATCGGGTGGTCCCTGCCGATACGATCCGCACCGTTCCAGGTCGTCGCGACCGGAATGCCCGCGGCCTCGAGCGCGCCGGCAAGCCGCTGGCCGGTGTGGTGATCGATGCCGCCGCCCAGAAGGAAGAGCGGACGCCGGGCCCCGCGCACCTTTTCGGCCAGCGCGTCGACCTCGGAAGCCCCGAGGGCCGGCGCAGAAGGCTGCGACGGCGCCTGACCGGCCAGCGCGGCCGGATCGACCTTGCGCCCCTGGATATCCAGCGGCAGTTCCAGAAACACCGGGCCGCGACGACCGTGGCTGCCCGCCTCGGCCCGCTCGACGAAGGCCCGCTGGTCCAGCACCTCTTCGATGGTCGAGGCGTGGGCGGTGATCGACTTCACGATGGAAACGCCGTCGATCTCCTGGATGCCGCGTTGCCGGACCTCGCCGCGACTCAGGTCGGGCGTCTTGACCTGCCCGCCCAACACCAGCAACTCCCGGCTTTCCAGCCAGGCTCCCGCGACGGCCGTCACCACATTGGTCAGGCCGGGCCCTGCGGTGACGAGCGCAATAGCGCGCCGACCGTCCCCGACGGCGTTGAAATATTCGACCGCCACGCCCGCCGCCACCTCATGCACGGTGGCGATGCAGGTCATCTTCCGGCTGCAGCTGTCCAGCAGGTGCATGATGTTGCCGCCGCCGACGTAGAAGCAGTGGGTGTAGCCGAGCTCAACCAGCCAATCGACGATCTGATCGCTGTATTTCATGCGGCGTACCGGGCTTTCATCTGGGCGAAGGCCGTCTGGATCAGGGCTTCGGTTTCGGGGCTTCGGCTCAGCTCGATCCGTTCCACGCCGCCTGTGGTGAGCGGCAGGACGACGGCGAAGGTATCAGCCGTGTGCTTCTTGTCGCCGCGGAACGCCTTGATCAACCGCTCCGGCGTCAGACCCGCGACGAGGGGGCCGAGGTCGGGCGTCTCCCGCAGCAGGCTGTCGATGTGGGTCTCAAACGCCGCCGTCGGCCCCGCGCCGGCCTCGACGCGCCCCAGCGACCGGGACATGGTGCCGGCCGCCATCATACCCAGCCCCACGGCGATCCCGTGCGAGATCCCGAAGTCCGAGGCGGACTCGATCGCATGCCCGAAGGTATGCCCGTAGTTGAGCAGCAGGCGCTCAGCCTGATCGAACTCATCGATCTCCAGGAACCATTTCTTGGACGCCAGGCTGAGCCCGATGACCTCGCTGAGGATCTCCGGCCCGGCCGCCATGCCCGGCTCCAGGGCCAGATAGGCCGCGAACGCTTCCGGCGAGCGGGCGAAACAGATCTTGGCCGCCTCGCACAGGCCGGCGATCCGCTGGTCCTCGGACAGGGTCCCGCAGAGCGCGGGATCGATCAGGATGGCCTGCGGCGGATGGAAGGTGCCGACCAGGTTCTTGTACGGTCCAACGTTGATGGACGACTTTCCGCCGATGCAGCTGTCGACCATGGCCAGCAGGGTTGTGGGCGCATAGTCCCACTTGATGCCCCGCATATAGACCGAGGCCACAAAGCCCGCGACGTCCTGGACGATGCCGCCGCCCACCGCAATCAGTCGGGTGCGGCGCGACGCGCCTGCCTCCCGCAGGGCCGCGATCACGCGCGGGATTTCGTCGAGGCTCTTGGTTGTCTCGAGCGCGGGCAGGCTGATCACGGGAACGCCGCGCCCCTCGAACCGGTCGGCGAAATACGCATCGCAGAGGATGACGATATCCCCACCACCTTCCACCACCTGTTCCAGCGACCCCGGCTGGATGCGGGCGGTATAGGTGCCGCTCGCCGACCGGATCTCAAACGAGGCGGACATTGCTGAATCCCAGATCTGCGGTGACCGACTGGCCGGTGACCACGGTATTCTGATCCGAACACAGGAATCCGACCAACCGGGCGATCCCTTCCGGCGTCGGGAGGGCGCTGAAGGGCGTCGCCTGTTTCACCCGCTCAACCTGTTCAGGGGCGAGCGCCGCATGGGTCATCGGTGTATCGAGGACCCCCGGCAGAACCGCATTGATCAGATGACCGTCTGCGGCCAGATCGACGCTGGCCGACCGCACAAAGCCACCGAGAGCGGCCTTGGTCATCATATAGGACAGTTTGCTCTGACGGGCCCGCTCCTGCCAGATCGAGCTCACAACGCAAAGCCGGGCGCCGGCGGCGCTGAGCAGGTTCGCAGCCAGCAACGCATTCAAACTTCGGGCGATGTACAGGCAATTGGTCTCATAGAGCGCCGCGCTCGCGGCCGCGTCGAAATCCAGCACACTGTCCTGCTGGTTCGCGCCCTGGGCCCAGCAGACGGCGTCAAATGGCCCATGCGGCGCGAAATCCGTCGGCGAGAACCCCTCCCGGGCCGGATCGTAATGCACCCAGGACCGGTCAGCCGTGTCGGGTCGCTGCGACCGGGACACTCCCGTCACCGACCAGCCTCCGGCGCAGGCCATATCAGCGACCGCCTGTCCGACGGCTCCCGACGCACCGAACAACAGAAGGCGCCAGCGAGACGGGTTCAACTCAGCGGGTTCCAGCTCAATCTCTCCCTCGGGCATGACTGCGTCCGGTCATCGCCGTCAGCCCGCGATCCGCCCCTGATCACTCGAGGCGAGGCGGCGCTCGACCATCGCAATCCGGGCAGCGTCCTCATGGGCGATTGAGCCGTAGTAGTCGCGCTTGTTCTTGAGCCAGGCCAGCTCGAACCGGACAGCCGTTTCGACCCCTGCGGCCATATCCGGTCGGGTCACGGCCTCGCCGTCAAAAATGACTTTTCTGGTCTCGAAGCGATCCAGCCGGACCGCCCGGATTTCCCGAAGCGCAGGCAAGCTGCCCGTCGACACCGAACCGCCGACCACCAGTTCAAGATCAAGGTCCCGTGCCACCTGCGCCACCTGGAGGACGGCATCGGTAACGCCCTGCGTATCGACGTCGCCGCGAGGCAGGCCGCGGGAGAGGGTGAAATCGACCCGGCCGAAGACGATCCCGTCGAGGCGTCCCTTGGCGGCCCGCGCCATCACGTCGAGATTCAGCAGGGTGGTTTCCGTCTCGAGATTGAACAGGAAGGACGTCTCGGCCTGATCGTCGGCGTTGTGCGTCTTGTCCTTCGCCTCGATGAATTTCGACAGCGCATAGGGCGTCTCCACCATGGGCGCGATCACATAGTCGATGCCGTACAGCCGGCATGCGAGCAGATCGCTGACGGCCTCGCAGCCCCCGATCTTCAACGCGACCTTCAGGTCGGCCTTGCGGGCGATCTCCAGGAGCCGAAGAAACTCGTCGGGCCGGGTACCCTCCGCCTCGAACTCGGCCTTGACAGCGACCACCCCATGGTCCCCGCGGCCGCGCCGGAGCAGTTCCAGCATATCGCGCTCAACGAGATTCAATCGTCATCCTCACACTGGCCGGATCGTTCGCAATCATCCACAAACACACCGAAGACCCCCGGTCCGGGCACGACGGTACTGGCGGACATTCAACAGACAGCGACGCAGGTCAACCCAAGACATCGCCCGGCAGCCGCCCCGGACCGCGCGGATGCGGAAGTTCCGACCGGCCGGACTTCGTTGGCGCGGCCCCTACCCCCAGACATCGTCTTTCGACGGAGGCACGATACCCGACCAAGGGTCGAGAAGTGTCAGGCCGTCAATCGAGGTGTCGAGCGGATTTTCCCAGGTGAGGGACATCAACAGATCGCCGGCGAGTTCCATCTCCGCGCCGGAAGAAGCCCCGACGTCGAAGGCGTCAGGCAGTGCGGGCATGACAGGCGGAGTCTCTGCGAATTTCGTCGTCAGGATGAAGCCGTCGTCTGCCGCCGGCAGGACCTGGGGCAGTTCCCCGTCGGGCATGGAGACGAACAGATAGCCGTCGTCGGCGAACAGCTCCCCGGACGCGGAGAGCGTGTTCGCCGTGTCATCGTCGCGCAGTGTCAGGTCCGTCGCCGCCGTCAGTAAGTCGCGCGAGAGAGTCAGGAGCCCATCATCGGAGCCCGGCAGGGTCTGGGGTCCGTCGTCCACAGCCTTGTCACCGGTTGCGCCGGGCAGGACCTCGGGTCCGACCACAGTCTTGTCGCTGGTCAGTGCGGGCAGCACCTGCGGGGCGACCGGAGCCGACGCCGGCAAGGTGACCGTCGAACCGTCGCTGAAGCGCAGGGTCTCGACCCCGGACAGCAGGTCCGATCCGTCGCGGCCGCCGACCGAATCCGTTACCCGGTAGCCGCCAGCGACCGCCGTGATGGTGTAGTTGGCCGCCAGTCCGCTGAGCTCGACGATGTCCGTCCCTGAGCCGCCGTCGATCACATCGTCGCCGCCATTGCCCCGGATGATGTCATTGTCGGCACCGCCCAGAAGGCTGTCGGCACCGCCGCCCCCGACCAGAAGGTCGTCGCCGCCGCGGCCCTCGAAGGTCACCGGTGCCAGAATGCCGAGTGCCACCAGGGCGTTGGCACCGGCGCTGCCATAGGCCAGGCGCGCGCCCCCGCCTGCTTCTACCGAGCCGTCGAACTGCACGTTCTCGATCGAGTTGACGCTGATCGCCACCGCGCCCGCCGAGCCGCCGTTGGTGGTCAGGTCGATGCTGGCGCCGCCGCCGCGCAGGATGATGGTGTCGGTTCCTGCGCCGCCATAGGCCTGGGTCGAGCCGCCGGGCTCACCGACCGCGAACAGGAAGGCGTCGTCGCCATCCTCGCCCAGCAGGATGTCAGAGCCACCGTCGCCCGAGATCACGTCATTGCCCGTCCCGCCGTAGATCCAGTCGGCACCAAGGCCCCCGAGCAGATGGTCCGCGCCCGAGCCACCCTCGATGGTGTCATTGCCGTCCGCGCCATTGATGTTGTCATTGCCTTCGCCGCCCCGCAGGCTGTCGGCACCTGCGCCGCCGATCAGCAGATCGTCGCCGCCGCGGCCCTCGAAGGTTACGCCCGCGAGGATGCCCAGGGCCACGATGGCGTTGTTCCCCTCGCTGCCATAGGCCAGCCGGTTGCCGCCGCCTGAATCCACCGAGCCGTCGAACTGGATGTTCTCGATCGAGTTGACGCTGATCGCCACGCCGCCGGCCGAGCCGCCGTTGGTCGTCAGATCAATACTGGCCCCGCCGCCGCGCAGGATGATGGTGTCCGTCCCCGCGCCGCCGAAGGCCTGGGTCGCTCCACCTGGCTCGCCGACGGCGAACAGGAAGGCGTCGTCGCCGTCGTCGCCGTGCAGCACGTCCGAACCGCCGTCGCCCGAGATCACATCATTGCCCGCGCCAGCGCGCACCGTATCGTTACCCAGACCGGCCGCGATCGCGTCATTGCCATCGCCGCCGTCGATGACATCGTTGCCATCAAGACCATTGATCACGTCATTGCCGCCGAGGCCGTTGATGACATCTGCGCCGGCTGTCCCGGTCAGGGTGTCAGCCCCGGACGTCCCGTTGATCGGACCACCCGTCAGCGGTGCCCCGGCCGGGTCGAACAGCCCGTCCGCGAACTGCAGTCGCTCGACGTTGCTGACCGTGTCGGTTCCGTCGGGCCCAACCACCGTGCTGACACCGCCAGATACCGTGATCGTGTAGGCAGAGCGGTTGCCGCTGAACACGGCCGTATCCGTTCCATCCCCGCCGTTGATGGTGTCGGCACCGCCGCCTCCTGTCAGGGTGTCGTCGTCCGTGCCGCCGTTCAGCGTGTCAGCACCCGCGCCGCCGTCAATTATATCCGCCCCGGCGTCGCCGTTCAGGGTCGAACCAAGCCCCGGGATGGCCGGAACCGGTGTCTGGCTGGGGCTCGATACATGCAGGGTGTAGCTCTGGTTGGCCGGCGGCGGGCCCGAGGTGAAGGACGTGGTGCCGCTCAGATACCGCGCGACCTGGATGAAATAGGTTCCGGCGGTCGCGAAGGTGTAGCTCAGTGCGGAGTCGGTGCCCTGGCTTTCGCTGCCGGACGGACCGTCGTCATTGCTGGCCAACTCGGTGCCCCCAACATCGAACAGCCGCAAGGTGCTGTCGAAGCTGGCGTTGTCGATGTCGAAACGCACCGTCTCGCCCGCGTTCACGGTGACGGCATAGTATTCGACGCCGCCGTGGGTGGTAGCCACGACAGTCGCATGGGGAATCGTGGTCGAGTCGGCGATGGCCGGGTCGGAGAACAGGTCGAATGCCCCGGTCAGCGAAACCGCCGTGGCGATCGAACTGTTGGCCGTGGTACTGCCCTTGACGATGTCCGGAGCACCGCCGCCCAGGGCGGGCGCGCCGGCCACGAGCTGATCAGCCCCGCCGCCGCCGTTCAACGTGTCGATGCCGCCGCCACCGCGCAGGACATTGGCGTTGCCGTCGCCCGTCAGGGTGTCGGCATAGGCCGTGCCGGTCACGTTCTCGACCTGGGTCAGGGTGTCGGCACCGCCGCCGCCACTCGATGCCCCGGTGGTCAGATTGACCGATACCCCGGCCCCTGCGCCCGCATAATCGGCCGTGTCATTGCCGGCCCCGCCATTCAGCGTGTCATTGCCGAGGCCTCCGATCAGGATATCGTTGTCATCGCCGCCGTTCAGCGTGTCATTGCCCGAACCACCGTTCAGACTGTCGTTCCCGGCCAGGCCGTCGAGGGTGTCCGTCCCGCCAAGGCCGCCGAGGACATCCGCCAGGGCGGTGCCGGTGATGGTATCGTTGGTGTTGTCCCCGCCGACCACCAGGCCGCCCGTCGGCGCCGCCGCGATGGTCTGGTCGGTGAACTGCAGAAACTCGACATTGGTCACGGTGACGTTCTGGCCATTGCCGACGATCGTCCCGGTCTGTCCGGTCCAGGTGATGGTGTAGGAGGCCCGCGCGCCCGAGAAAACCACCGTGTCGGTCCCGAGGCCGCCATCGACCACATCTGTGCCGGTGTTAGGGGTGAACCGGTTGTTGGCAGAGTTGCCGCGGAAGGTGTCCGAGCCGCTGCCGCCGATGGCGTTCTCGATCACCGCGCCAAGGGCGATCGAGACATTGCCGATCAGGCCGCCGACGCTCGAGAAACATCCCTGACGCAGATCGATGATCTGGCCGTTGGTCGAATAGCCCGAGAAGTCAAACGTATCGGTCCCGCCGGCATCCCAGGCGCAGAAGATGAGGGCGCTGGACGCTCCGCTGGCGCTGAACCAGATCTGGCCTGCCGTCGAGTTGAAACCATAGACGGTATCGCCCGTCCGGGTGGTCATATTGGCCCCGTAAAGACGCTGGGCCGCCGAGATGTCATCCAGCAGCGGCGCGGCCGAATAGCGTTGCGAGCCGACGCCGTTGGTGCGGAATTCGCCCCCGGTCTCACGCTCGCTGAAATAGCTCATCACCGTGTACTGGCGGGAATCCTCGAAATAGATCGCGCTGCCCTGGTAGGTGATATTGCCGTCGGCGCTGGCGTTGTAGGCGGCCGGATGGCTCAGGCCGATGGCGTGGCCGATCTCGTGCAGCAGGGTTTGCGGGCCATAGCCGAGATAGACCGGCGTGGCGTTGTAGGACAGCGAACTGTTGACCCAGACATCGCCCTGGACCCGGTCGACGGCTGAGGCGCCGGGCATGCCGCCAGGCAGATAGGCGAAGGCGGCCGCACCGTCCTGACCGGAACTGTAATTGCCCAGCAGGATGGTGGCATTGTTTGAGAACTCGCTGCCGACGTTCTGAACGCGCTGGAAGGTGATGTTTGCGACATCTGACCAGGCGGCGAACGCCAGAATGGTGGCGGCAATCTGGGTCGTGTTGAACTGGCTGAAGCCCGTCGTATCGGTCGGCATGGTCGTGACCGAGTCACGGAACGCATAGGTGACGGTCGCCGCCGTGCCGAGCGCCGTAGCCCAGCTCTGGTTCGCGCGGGTGATCTGGGTGCCCGCGTCCGTCGAGCTCAGTGAAGGCTTGCCGTTCGGGCCGAACACGCCTCGATCATCGGCGTTCAGGTTGAAGACCGAACCGCCGTCGGAGTCGGAGGTCGGGCCATGGAAGCGGGCGCAGCAGCCGCATATCTGATAGCTCGCGATGGCTCCGAACGAGCCGTTGTCGGACGGTTCCACCGGATCAATGGCTTCCGCGACACCGGTGAACCGCTGGGCCTGGCCCGTAAGTCCTTCAAAGGGCTCGAAAACAATGTTCGAGAGGCCGCCGGAGCGATTGCTGTTCAAGCCAAGGGACATGGGACCACCGCCGTGGAGAGATTAGTTGAAGCGGCCACCCTACCGCAACCTGATGAAACGACAAGCGCAACGCAATCAAGATGCAACAAGCACGCGCATACACACCCCAGGAATGTCATTCAGGTCTCGCCGGGACGTCAGGGCGGGATCGTCCCCGATCCAGGGGTGACAGGCCGCCGGACTTCCGGAGACGCCATGTTGGCCGCGTTTCGAGGCTTGGCAGGCCGGTGCCCCCGACGCATGGTGCCGCGATGCTGCCCTGGTCTTCTCCCGCACTCGTTCCGGCCGTCCTGCTCCTGGCCGCGACAGCCCTGTCCGCCTGCGGCTCGAGGGACCCCGTCGCGGAGGCCGGTCTTGAGATCGCCGCCCCTGCGGAACTGCGACTGATCGCCCTGACGGATCTGGACCAACGGGTGGCAAGGGTCGGCTATCGCCTGTCAGTGGCCAATGCAGAGCTTTGCCCTGCGGTGCGCAGTTCGGCGGGCTGGCTGTTGCACGCCGCCAGCCAGTACAGCCCCGAACTGCGCCCCTGGGCCGAGACCCGGTTCGGACTGGACGGAGACCTGCCGGGCCTCCTGGCCGTTCCCGAGGGGTCGGCCGCCGCCCTCGCAGGACTGCGCCGCGGCGATCTTGTTCTCGGCGTCAATGGCCAGGTGCTGGCGCGGGGCATCACCCGCCGGACGGCGGCCTTCGAAGGCGTCGAGGCCAATATCCAGCAACTGGACCTCGCCCTGGCGGCCGGCCCGGTCGAGATCGCGTTCCGCCGCAACGGAAACGAACAGACCGCAACGGTGACCCCGCAACGCACCTGCGGCTATGACGTCCAGCTGGACCCGTCTGACGAACTCAACGCCCGCGCGGACGGCAAACGCCTGTTCATCACCACCGCCATGGCCGGGTTCGCGGCGACCGACGACGAGCTGGCCCTGATCCTCGGGCACGAACTGGCCCACCACGTCCTCGGACACCGGGGCTGGCATGAGGCGGAAACCCGCGGCCGCCAGACCCAGACCGTGCCGGCGCTCAGCGGCACGGCGGGCGGGGCAGAGCGGCAGGCCGATCGCGTCGGCCTCTACCTCGCTGCCCGTGCAGGCTTCGACCCCGCGATCGCCCCGGCCTTCTGGCGTCGATTCGCGGCGTTCAACTGGCGTGTTCGCTTTCCGGGCTGGAACCACCCCTCGGCCGAGGCCCGAGCCCGAGCCCTGGAAGAGGTTCAGGCCGAAATCAGCGCCCTGCGGGCGTCGGGTCAGCCGCTGGTGCCATAGCGGCCGCCTGCGACGTTACTGCGACGTCGCGCCAGGCCGCCTGCGGATTGAGCGCTGCGGTCGCTTCCAGAAACGTCCCGGGCTTCATCGACGGCTCGGCGGCCGTCTGCAGTCCGGCCGTCCGGGCAAGGTCGGCGATGAAGGTGATGCAATTGCGCCGCCGCAGATCGTAGACCCAGCCCTCCGGCGTATTCCACCAGTCCGCGCGCGCCCGCACAGCGCGATAGGCGGCGTCGCTCACCGTCAGCCTCAGATAGGGTTTGCCCTCGCCGACATAGCGGGGGTTCGGCAGCTCGACCACCCCGACGTCGCGCATGAACAACAGCTGCGGTCCCGGATTGCGGGCGGTGAAGCCGGCTGCCCAGTCCACGGTCTCGCCCGTCTCTTCCAGACTGCCCGTGGCATGCACGAAGGCATGCGGGAACAGCAGATTGCCGTCCCTGACCCGCGCCCCCGGATGCGCATAGAAGGTCAGGGTCACCTCAGCCCAGGCCGACCCCCCGATCAGGGCCAGCAACAGGGCCAGCAGTCCGGCTCGCCTCATCGTCTGAATCATCCTGCGGGCTCCGATATCGTCCACCTATCGCCCGACCGCCGGGCGTTGCAAAGTCCCGACGCATCGCTTGAGGTCCTGTTGAATTGGAAGGCCGCGCGTGACCGACGAGGTTCCTGACCCGCTGACCGTCCCGGCCACCGACTGGTGGCGGGGCGCGGTCATCTACCAAATCTATCCGCGCAGCTTTGCCGACACCAACGGCGACGGCGTCGGCGACCTCGCCGGCATCACGGCCCGCCTCGACCACATCGCCTCCCTGGGCGTCGACGCGGTCTGGCTCAGCCCCTTCTTCACCTCGCCGATGAAGGATTTCGGCTATGACGTCGCCGACTATTGCGACGTCGATCCGGTGTTCGGAACCCTGGCCGATTTCGACCGGCTGATCGCCCGCGCCCACGCCCTCGGCCTGAAGATCATCACCGACCTGGTCCTCGCCCACACCTCAGACCAGCACCCCTGGTTCCGGGAAAGCCGCCGGTCGCGGACGGGCTCCAGGGCCGATTGGTACGTCTGGGCCGAAGCCCGGCCCGACGGCTCCCCGCCCAGCAACTGGCAGTCGGTCTTTGCCGGCCCCGCCTGGACCTGGGACGCCCGGCGCGGCCAGTACTACATGCACAATTTCCTGCCGGAACAGCCGCAGCTGAACCTGCACAACGAACAGGTGCAGGACGCCCTTCTGGACGTCGCCCGCTTCTGGCTCGACCGCGGCGTCGACGGCTTCCGCTTCGACGCCATCAATTTCGCCATGCATGACCCGGCGCTGACGGACAATCCGCCTGCGCCTCCCGGCAGACGCTCCCGGCCGTTCGACTTCCAGTCCCACATCTACAACCAGTCCCGGCCGCAGATCCCCGCCTTCCTCGCCCGCATCCGCACCCTTATGGACCAATACCCGGCCCGCTTCAGCGTCGCCGAGGTCGTCGGCCCCGACGCCGAGCCCGAGATGCAGGCCTTCACGGCAGACGACCGCCACCTCATCAGCGCCTATGGCTTTTCCTACCTCTACGCCGACGCCCTGACGCCCGAACTGGTGCGCCGCGCCAACGCCGCCTGGGACGGAGCCCCCGGCCAGGGCTGGCCCTCCTGGGCCTTCTCGAACCACGACGCCCCGCGCGCCGTCTCCCGCTGGAGCGAGGGCCGCGATCCCGACCGTTTCGCCCGCATGGCCATGCTTCTGCTGACGGCGCTGCGCGGCAATGTCTTCGTTTATCAGGGCGAGGAGCTGGGCCTGCCGCAGGCCGAGGTTCCCTTCGACCGCCTCGTCGACCCCGAGGCTATCGCCAACTGGCCCGAGACCCTCGGCCGCGACGGGGCCCGCACCCCCCTGCCCTGGCGAGCCGACGCCGCCCACGCCGGCTTCTCGACCGTCGAGCCCTGGCTGCCCGTCGACCCCCGCCATCCGCCGCTGGCCGTCGACCGTCAGGACGCCGACCCGGCCTCCATGCTCAACCTGACCCGCCGGCTGATCGCCCTGCGCAAGCGCGAACCCGCCCTCCGGCTCGGGTCCCTGCGCTTCCTCGAGGCCCCCGCCCCCCTGCTGGCCTTCGAGCGTACCCATGGTGATGACACCCTGACCTGCGTCTTCAACCTCGGCCATGAGACCGTCGACTGGCGCTCGCGCGGCGCGGTCGACGTCCTCGTCTCCATCAATCTCGACCTCGCCGCCGACGGGGCCCTGCCTCCGCTTTCCGGCCTGATTACCCGCCAGCCTTCGATATGAGGTGGCGGAGCCGCCCGCCCGGCGCTATCGCAAACCCATGACCACCCAGGGCCCCGTTCTCGTCACCGGCTCCGCCGGCTTCATCGGCTTCCACACGGCTGAGCGTCTGCTGGCGCGCGGCGAGACGGTGATCGGGGTCGACAACCTCAACGACTATTATGACCCGGCCCTGAAACAGGCACGGCTCGACCTGTTGCTGACCCGGCCCGGCTATATTCACCACACACTCGATCTGGCCGATCGCGACGGCATGGCCGCCCTGTTCGCAGAACATGCGCCGCGCCGCATCGTCCATCTCGGGGCCCAGGCCGGCATCCGCTACAGCGTCGAAAATCCCGAGACCTATATCGACTCCAACGTGGTCGGCTTCCTGACCGTGCTGGAGGGCGCCCGCGCCGTGAAGGCCGAGCATCTGGTGTTCGCCTCCACCAGTTCGGTCTTCGGCGCCAACGCCGCCCTGCCGTTCTCGGTCCAGCAGGGCGTGGCCCATCCGCTGAACGTCTATTCGGCGACCAAGATCGCCAATGAGGCCATGGCCCATGCCTATGCCTACATCTTCGGCATTCCCTGCACCGGCCTGCGCTTCTTCACCGTCTATGGCCCCTGGGGCCGGCCGGACATGGCCCTGTTCAAATTCACCCGGGCCATCCTCGAAGGGCAGCCGATCGACGTCTACGGCGCCGGCGCCATGGAGCGCGACTTCACCTATGTCGACGACATCGTCGACGGCGTGGTGGCCGCGCTGGATGCGGTCCCGGGCAAGGATCCCGACTGGCATGCCGAGGCCCCCGGACCCGGCACCAGCGGCGTGGCCCCCTGGCGGATCCTCAACCTCGGCGCCGGACGGCGCGAGCCCCTCGCCCGCTACATCGAGGTGCTGGAACAGGTGCTGGACCGCAAGGCCATCCTCAACGTCATGCCGACCCAGGACGGCGAGATGACCCGCACCGAGGCCGATGTGACCGAAACCCGCGCCGCCCTCGGCTACGCCCCCTCGACCCCCATCGACGTCGGGGTCAAACGGTTCGTCGACTGGTACCGGGATTTCTACGGGGTCTGACGCGCGCGCCTTACTCCAGCGGCTCCGCGTTCGTCACAGCGGACACAACGGGGTCACAACGGACACAACGGGTTCCGCGCGGATGACAGCCCCGAATTCACCCACGCCGATTGGGCAGGAATCTCAATCGACGCAGGGCGTTGATCGGATGAAGGCGGCGAAGCCGCAATAGCGGAAATTGATCATGGACGCTCGCTCTTCACCCATCCCCGCTCTCGTCGTGTCCGTTGTGACCCCGTTGTGCCCGTTGTGATGAACCTGCTGTCTGCCGGGCAAACGGGCCTCGCCGCAGCCGCGAAGGCAAGCGGTCAAGACATGCCGTAACGTCACCCCTGACCGCCTCACTGTGCAGCGGCACAGCGATTTATTGCACCGCACACGAAATGATTTGCCTGCTGCGGTGCAATAGGTTCCTATCCCTATCCGCGGCCCCGAACGCGGTTCGAGCCGAGCTTTCTGCCTCCCAGCCTCGGACCCCGCGCATGAAAAACCGCAGCCTCGCCGCCCTTCTCACCCTCGGCCTCGGCCTGATCGCGGGCCCCGCCATGGCAGCGGCACCCGCCGCGCCGGCCCTGCTCGCGCATCAGGCGCCGCTGGTGCTCAACGAGGCCTCTGCCGCCTGGATCCTGACCTCGACAGCCCTGGTCCTGCTGATGACCCTGCCCGGTCTGGCCCTGTTCTATGGCGGCATGGTGCGGCGCAAGAACGTGCTGGCGACCATCGCCCATTCCACGGCCGCCATGGCCATCGTCACCGTCCTATGGTTCATCGTCGGCTACAGCCTGTCCTTCGGCTCCAGCGGCGAGGCGACCAACGGCTTCATCGGCGGACTGCAGGCCGCCTTCCTGAACGGCGTCACCCCGTCGACCGCCCACAGCCTCGCGCCCGGCCTGCCCGAGTTTCTCTGGATCGCCTACCAGCTGACCTTCGCCATCATCACCCCGGCCCTGATCGCCGGGGCCTTCGCCGAACGGATCAAATTCTCGGCCTCCATCCTGTTCTTCTTCCTCTGGCACCTGATCGTCTATGCGCCGATCTGCCATCAGGTCTGGGGCGGGGGCTGGATGGGCGGACTGGGGGTCCTGGACTTCGCTGGCGGGGCCGTGGTCCACGTCAGTGCGGGGGTCGCCGGCCTCGTCGCCGCCCTCGTGCTGGGTCCGCGCCACGGGCATGGCCGGGACAATATGGCCCCGCACAACCTGGCCTTCACCGCCATCGGTGCCGGCCTGCTTCTGGTCGGCTGGCTCGGCTTCAACGCCGGCTCGGCCTGGGCCGCCGACGGCATCGCCGCCGTCGCCGCCTTCAACACCCTCCTCGCCGCCGCCGCCGCCGCCATCGGCTGGACCGCCGTCGAGTGGATCGACCACAAACGCCCGACCCTGCTGGGCCTGCTGTCCGGCCTCGTCGCAGGTCTCGTCGGCATCACCCCCGCCGCCGGCTTCGTGGATCCCAAGGGTGCCTTCATCATCGGCATCGTCTCCGGCCCCGCCTGTTATGCCGGCGCCGTCTGGCTCAAGCGCGCCCTGAAATACGACGACAGCCTCGACGCCTTCGGCGTGCACGGGATCGGCGGCATCGTCGGTGCCCTGCTCACCGGCGTCCTCGCCACCGCCGCCATCAACCCCGCCGCCGCCAGCGCCAGTCTGCTCAACCAGACCATCGGCCTGGTCGCCGTCATCGCCTGGAGCGCGGTCGGCACCTTCGCCATCCTGATGATCTGCAAATTCACCACCGGCCTGCGCGTGCCGAAGGAGGAAGAGATCGAGGGCCTCGACTACACCCAGCACGGCGAGACAATTCACCCGTGAGTCCTGTCTCCTCCCCATCGCAGATGGGGAGGGGGACCGTCCGAAGCCTCGCAGAGGCGGAGGAGGGTGGAGGGGCGCCGGCCGCACTGCCCTTCCTACCCCTCCACCATCCTTCGGATGGTCCCCCTCCCCATTCGCTACGCGAACAGGGAGGAGACGCGGACTGCTGACCATCCGCCGATTGCCAGCATATTGCGCTCCGCCAACCCTCTGACTTCGCTCGCTTTTCAGAAATTACAGCGTCACCAGCCATCATGGCTGGGACCGCCTCCATAATTCCCACATCCCGTCGGTGGGGAGGGCGTCGGATCCAGCGCCCCGATGTCGGCGGGCTGTGGTCGAGCGATGAAGCCCGGGGGAAGGATACTCCGGGGGTCCTTGAGGACGTCGATGGATGGCGTCCGCCTGCTCGCCGCGCGCTTCCTGTGCGGGCCGCTGTCTCATGTCCGCCGCGCGCCGTCGGCAGCAATGTCGGCGGCGGTGATCCGGTAAGGCCCGAAGCAAGGGCCGCCAGCCGGAGGGCGCGTGGAAAACGGCCGCGCGGGGCCGGTCAGCTTCGTCGAAACGGTAAAACAATCAAAGCACCGGGCGAGGCCCGGCCGCTCCGCGCCCTCCCCGACCCGCCGCGAAAGCAGGCGGCGAAGAGTCATGCCCCAATCCTCTCCCTCCCCCTCCGGGGGTGGAGGAAGGGTCGGCGGCACCGACCCGACGACGACGGCGCCGCGTAGCGGCGGCGGGGTGGGGAGGGCTCGGCGACCCATCCACCGGCTGTCCCCTCGCCGAACCGCCCCCACCCGGTCGCTTCGCGACCACCCTCCCCCAGGTGGGAGGGAGAACGCGACCACTCTCACCGCCCCTCCCTTCTCCCCCACCCCCTGACAGGCTATCTCCCCCCCATGACCTCCGCCCCGCTTCCCGACGCCCCGACGAACTGGGTCGACCGTCATGCGCCGGAAGGCCTCAAGCCCTGGCTGAAGCTGGGCCGGTTCGACCGCCCGATCGGCATCTGGCTGCTGCTCCTGCCCGGCTGGCAGGGGATCGCGCTGGCGGTCGCTTCCGACGCAGCGGCGCCGGCCGCTGAAGGCTTCACCCTGAGGCACGCCGCAGGTCTCCTTGTCCTGTTCGCTATCGGCGCCTGCCTGATGCGGGCCGCAGGCTGCGCATTTAACGACATCGTTGATCGCAACATTGACCGGCAGGTCGCCCGCACGGCTTCGCGTCCCATCGCTTCCGGCCGCATCAGCGTCAAACAGGCCTGGGCCTTCGTGATCGGCTGCAGCCTCGTCAGCCTCCTGGTCCTGCTGACGATGAACTGGACCACGGTCATGCTCGGGATCGGCTCCCTCGCCCTGGTGGCCGCCTACCCCTTCATGAAGCGCATCACCTGGTGGCCCCAGGCCTGGCTTGGCCTGACCTTCAACTGGGGAGCCCTCATGGGTTTCGCCGCCATGACCAGCGCTTTTCCGTGGTCCGGGATGCCCTACTACTGGAACGGCATCATGGTGTTTCATGCCCACGCGGGCCTGCCGGGCCACATCTCCCTGGCCGCCTTCCTCCTCTATCTCGCCGCCGTCTTCTGGACCCTCGGCTACGACACCATCTACGCCCTGCAGGACATCGAGGACGACGCCATGGTCGGGGTGAAGTCTTCGGCCCGCCGCCTCGGGGCCAACGTCCCGCGCGGCGTCGGCGCCTTCTATGCCCTGACCGTGCTGCTGACCCTCGCGGCGGGCTTCACCGCCGGCCTGGGCCCGCTCTTCTACGTCGCCCTCCTGCCCTGGGCGGCCCATCTGTTCCGGCAGGCGCGCAACGTCCGCCCCGACAACCCCGCCCTGGCCCTGCGGCTGTTCCGCTCGAACCGCGACGCGGGCTTCATTCTGCTTTCCGCCATCATTCTGGGCGCTGTATCGTGGCCGTTCTGAAGGAGACCCGCATGACCGCTGCCCCCAAGGCCAGACTGTGCGCCCTGCTGCTGACCGCCGCCCTCGCCACCGGCCTGTCCGCCTGCAACCGCGACCGCGAGCCCGCCCCCGGCGAGGCACCCGCCGCGCCGGGACAGGCCGCTGCGGTCACCCCGGCCGATGCCGCGGCGCCGATGGGTTTTGAACAGAAGACGCCCTATGCCGACGTCCGCCTGACCCTGCCCGACGCCCTCAAGCGCCAGACCGACCTGCACGCCCGGATCTATGCCGAGGAGGTGCGCGGGCTGCGCCAGTTCATCGAGGGGGCCCAGGGTGAGCTGACCGAGGCCGGGGCCGACACCGACCGGCCCAAATACGAAAAGACCATCACCGTCACCACGGCCCTCGAAACGGGCAAGCTGGTCAGTCTCAAACGGGTGGATTTCGACTATTCGGGTGGGGCCCATCCCAACACCCTGTCCAGCGGCATCCTCTGGGACAAGGCGCTGAAGCGGCGGCTCGGTCTGGCTGACCTGTTCCGCAAGAACGCCGACCTGACCGCCCTCGACCAGGCCCTGTGCACGGCCATCAACGCCGCCAAACGCGCCCGGGTGCCGGACAGCGCCGCGGTGACCCTCGGCGGGCGGCCGGGTTCGGCCTGCCCCCGCGCCGCCGACACCGCCTTCGTCCTCGCCCCCGGCACGGTGAGCGGCAAGGCCGCCGGCCTGGTCTTCTTCATCGGGGCGTATCAGGTCGGACCCTATGCCGAGGGCGGCTATGAGATCGCCATCCCCGCGTCCGCCTTCCGCGCCCTGCTGGCCGTGGCCTATGCCGACGACTTCTCCGGTCAGTTGCTCAAGGCCGGCGATGTCACGCCGGTCATGGCCCCTGTCGCGGCGCCGGGGACGCCCTGAAACGCCAGCACGCTGCCCGGCAATCCGGGTCTCGGCCCGGGGTCTCAGTCGGCCAGGAATTGATCGACGAGTTCCGCGAACCGTCCCGGCTGGTCGGCCATGATGAAATGCCGGCTGCCGTCGACCCGGATCAACCGCACGCCGGGCAGGGCGGCGTACTCGCGACCCCAGAGGGCGTCGGCCATCGCCGACGGTGCCCCGCCGTCCGCATCCGCAGCATAGACCGCCCAGACGGGCGTCATCATCGCCGCCAGCCCGGGCCTCAGATCGGTCATCATCACCTCACGGATGGCCGAGGCCATGGCGCGGCGGTCCGAGGCCATCGACCACTCCACCATGGCCACGCGGGTGGCCGGATCGCGTGCCAGGCCGACGGCGGTCTGGCCCTGCTGCGCCCGGAAGCCCGCCGGATCGGCCGCCAGGATCCCCGCCGCCGCCTGGTCCGCGAACGGTCGGGCCGCCTCAACCGTCACCTGCGGCCCGAACAGGGCGCTGAAGAACGGCAGGCTGTCCACGCTCATCACCCGACCGATCAGGTCCGGATGCTGCTGCGCCAGCAGGACACCCGTCATCCCGCCCATCGAATGGCCGATCACGGCCGGCCGCTCCAGTCCCTGCTCCCGGACATAGCGCGCCAGTTCATCCGCCATCGGCTGGACGAACGGTCCGTCGCCATGGCTCCAGGGCTCTCCGGCGAAGCCGGCCAGCTGCACCAGATGCACCCGATGGGTCGCCTTCAGCCGGTCCGCCTCGAGCCGCCAGACTTCCCGCGACGAGGCGAAGCCGGGAATCAGAATGACATCAGGGCCGGACCCGACAACCTCGACCGACAGACGGTCCGAGACAAAGGCGGTCTGCGCAACCGCAGGTGCCGGCTCGGCCCGGACTGCGAAGGCGACCGCGCCGACGCCCAGAACGACGGCGGAGGCGATGGCCAAGGCGCGCAGCAGGCGGCCGCCGCCATGGCGGGACATGAACATCATGGTCTATTCCTTTGGAAAGCGTCCGGCGCACCGGAACCGGGGAGTTCAGGGAATGCGATTGAAGACGATATCGCGGGCCCGGCCTGCATTGACATGCAGGGCGGTCACTTCACCGCCGGCGTTTCGTTCGAAGCGCAAGACGAATCCGGGAACGGCGAACACATCCCGATAGGTCGGAGCCATCAACAACGGCGGTTGACCGCCCGGATCCAGCGCCAGCCGACCGTCGGTCACCCGCAGGGTCCAGCGAGCCCTCGCCTCTTCGCTGGCATAGTCCCCGGCATAGGCGGTCAGGGACGCCGCGTCAGGTGCCACAGGCGCGCGTCGTTCGTGGACGATCGAGTCGCCGTCCTCAGTGATCCGCACGAGACGGTCACGTCCCTCGAACCGGAATTCCTCGGACCCAAGCCGCCAGACATCCGGACCGACCGGGGTCATCAGCCGCCCTCCCGGGATCACCGTGAGCCCTTGCGGCGTCATTCGCAGCCCAAACGGCTCGCCCGTCCGGGTGCTCGCAAACAGCCCCTCCGGCACCGGGCCGGTCGGGACATAGGGCTTGGTCTCCGGCGCATCCGGCAGGAACAGATCAGCGACCTGCCGGCCCAGCATCTCCGGATTGGCCTCTGCCGCATTGCAGAGCAGGGCGATCGACAGGCCGTGGTCCGGATAGCGCGCCAGCCAGGACCGGTAGCCCCCGGTGGAACCGCCATGGGCGATCTCGATCTGACCTTCATTCACACCACGTTCGAGGCCCAGTCCGTAGTGGGTCAAGCGCCCCGCTGCCCTGCCCCGCTCCGCCAGCCGTTCCGACAGGTTCAGCCACCCGTCCGTCAGGGCGCGGTTCCAGATCAACATATCGCCAACGGTCGTCAGCAGGCCGCCGTTGCCATGGGCGTTCTCGAACGGCATCGCGTGCTGATAGCCGCCGGCTGCCGGGGCATAAGCGGCCGCCCGGCCCGGGATGATTGCCGTATAGTCGTCCCGCCAACGCGTCCGGGTCATTCCCAGCGGCGCGAACAACCGGTCTCGGGTGAAATCGGAAAAGCTCTGGCCGCTGACCCTGGCCACGATGATGGCGGCCAGATTGTAGCCCGAGTTACTGTACAGCCACTCGGACCCCGGCTCGAAATTCAGCGAACCTTGCCGCGCCACGACCTCCAGCACCCGCGACTGGTCCATGGCGCGCGAGCCGCGCGGCCATCCTTCCAGCGCCACCAGCGCACCCCAGTCCCGCAGGCCGCTGGTGTGGTTCAACATGTGGCGGATGGTGATGGTGTGGCCATAGTCCGGGAGCTCCGGCAGCCAGCGCCGCACATCGTCGTCGAGGCCCAGACGCCCGTCGTCCACCAGAAGCAAAACGGCCGCTGCGGTGAACTGTTTCGAGACCGAGCCGGCCTCATAAATCGTGTCAGGCGTGGCCGGAACCCGGTGCTCCAGCTCGGCCAACCCCCATGAACGCGTCATCGGCGGCGCGCCCCGCCGTTCGACACCAAGGGTGCAGCCGGGCCGGTCTCCCGACCAACGGCCGAAGATCGCGTCGATACCGGGCACGTCCTGCGCAGTCGCAGGACTCGCAAGAAGAGCGGCAAGGGCGGCGATCCAGGCGCTGCGTTTCACTTGAGCGTTCATGGTCGCTGCCCCGGGAGATGCGGGTTTTCGAAAATCTCTTCCACCGGCCGCGCGAACAGCACGGCGATGCGATAGGCCAGATCCAGTGAGGGATCGTGTTTTTCTGTTTCCAGAGCGTTCACCGCCTGGCGCGAGACGCCGAGCGCCTGCCCCAGCTGTTCCTGGGTCCAGCCGCGCTCAACACGCAGCAATCTCAGCCGGTTCTTCATCAGTTCGACGCCCGGATGAAGGGCGCGACGCATCCGAAGAAGCCCCAGAAGGCCACATAGACCAGCCATCCCGGCAGATGCGGGGCGGCGGCAAAGTTCTCCGCGAACCCCCAGAAGGTGGCCAGCGCCATGGCAAGGCCGGCGGATACGATGAACTGTTTGGCGGTCACGGCGCGGACGAATTCGTCGCTTTCCCGGATCAGGCTCAGCGTGGCCCAGAGCTGGCCGATGACCGGGGCCGAGACGGCGGCGGCCAGGATCCAGCCCGACGGTTTGCCGATCACCTCGTCAAACACATCCGTCACCATCATCGAGATGCAGACGAGCACATAGGGGATCATGAAGGCGTAGGTGCGGATCACATATCTCCGATGCGCCGCCGTTCCGTTCTTCCACACGTTCAACATGCCACTTCTCCCAACCAGATGTCATGTGAACCTGACATCAATCGACAGTCATGTCAACCTGACTTTTTGTCAGGACCGCATGACATCGCGGATCAACTTCCGGCGCGCCCTTCAAAGGACTATGTTGCTGCCGATAGCGACCGGCACCCCATGCGCGCCCGGCTCGGGAACCTCGCCGGAAAGGCACTGGCCAGGACGTGATCTCCGACCCCACCGCCTTCATCCTCGCCAACACCCGACTGCAGCCCGTGCCGCACGCGCCGGGGATCTCGCTGTGGCTGGCCGACGAGGTCACACCGATCTGGCGGTTGACCGAGGCGGAACTGGGCGAAATGGGTCTGCCGCCGCCGTTCTGGGCCTTTGCCTGGGCCGGCGGCCAGGGGCTGGCCCGCTGGTTGCTCGACCATCCCGCCGAGGTTGCCGGAAAACGGGTACTGGACCTCGCCGCCGGGTCCGGCCTCGTCGGCATCGCGGCATTGCAGGCGGGGGCCGCGTCCGTCCTGTGCGCCGACATTGATCCCTTCTGCGAGGCCGCCGTCGCGCTCAACGCCGCGGCCAACGGTGTCACAACGGCCTTCACCGACACCGACCTGCTGGCCAGCCCTCCGCCGGATGTGGACGTCATCTGCGCCGGCGATGTCTTCTATGAGCAACCCATGGCCGACCGGGTGCTGGCCTGGCTGACCCGCGCCGCCGCCCGGGGAAGCCGCATCCTCGTCGGCGATCCCCTGCGGACCTATTTCCCGAAGACAGGGTTTGACCTGCTGGCCGAATATGTCGTCCCGACCACGCGGGAGCTTGAGGATGACGCCGTCAAACGCACACGCGTCTGGACGCTGCCGCCACCGCCCTGACGGTTCCACGACGGGCGAACAGAGTTCGCCTTTCAGGCTGCATCCCTTCCCCTGACCCCGCGTTCCGGCCTAGCTTGAGCCTAAGGGCAGAGGGAGATCGATCATGCGGTGGCAGGGTGGACGGCGCGGCGGCAACATCGACGACCGGCGCGGCGTCGGCGGCGGGGCCATGGCCGGGGGCGGCATCGGCGTCGTGATTCTGGCCGCGATCGGCTATTTCGTCTTCGACATCGACCCCCAGATCACCAGTCAGGTCGCCAGCCAATTCGGCGGGGCCGGCGTCTCGGAAGGCCGCCGGGGCAGCCCGACGGATCAGGCCGGTGCCTTCGTCGACGTCATCGGAGCCAATATCGATGACGTCTGGGCGACCCGGATCCAGGGCTATCAGCCCCCGACGGTCACCCTGTACGAGCAGGGCACCCCGACCGGCTGCGGCTACGGCCAGTCCGCCATGGGTCCGTTCTACTGCCCGGCCGACCGTCATGTGTATCTCGACCTGTCGTTCTGGGCCCAACTGGAGACCGAGCTCGGGGCGTCCAGTGCCGACTTCGCCCGGGCCTATGTCATCGCCCATGAATACGGCCATCACATCCAGACCCTGACAGGCCTCTCGGAGCAGGTGCGCTCGGCCCAGCAACGCGCCTCCGGCCAGGCCGAGGCCAACCGCTATTCGGTCGCCCTGGAGCTGCAGGCCGACTGCTATGCCGGCGTATGGGCCCGCAATGCAGCCCTGGTCTCGAATGGAGAAGTCGCCCTGGAAGCCGGCGACCTGGAAGCCGGTATGCAGACCGCCTCGGCCATCGGTGACGACACCCTGCAACGCCGTCAGGGCGGCCAGGTCCAGCCCGAAGGCTTCACGCATGGCTCCTCTGCGCAGCGGGTCGAATGGCTGCGGCGCGGATATGAATCAGGCGACCCGGCAGCCTGCGACACCTTCCAGACGCTGTAAGGTTCAGCCGACCGTCAGGTCCAGTGGACGCGACACGAACAGCGTTCCGGCACCGAGGTCCATGGCCACACGCCGGCCATTGAACGCCTGCATTCCGACCAGCCCGCCGGGAAAGTTGGGCAGGGGCGGCTGGTCGAACACGCCGACAACCACGCGGCGGTATAGGTGGTCGGCAAAGGTCACGGTCTGCGCTTCCACCGTCGCCGAACGCAGCGCCCCGCCCAGCACCAGGCTGACGCCGCTGCCCTGCGGCCGCCCGTCCATCAGGCCCGCGCCAGTCGCGGCTTCCCGGCTAAGCCCCAGCAGGGCCGAGGCCCCGGTATCGACCACCGCCTGCACCGCCGATCCCTCGACCGTCAGCGCCGTGACGAGCGAACCGCCCTGTCGTCGCACTGCGACCGGGGCGAGGTCCGGAGGCCGCACAAAGGCCTCCCGCCGGACCAGTCGCGCATGCCGAAGGCGCGTGTCCAGCGCCAGGACCGCCTCGCCCAGGACATCCTGGCCGAGGATCAGCGGGGTCCGGAGCCCCTCCTCCGACGCGAGGGGGCCCAGATCGAGAATAGCCGCCCGCAGCCCGCGAATGGTCAGTCCGGGAAGATCGACCTCCAGCGTCGTCCCGCGCCCCACCTGCGCCCCACCGCCGACGCCATAGGCGACCAGCGGCACGTCGAACAGCGACCGGCCCGCTGACGGCAGCGCCGCGACCAATGCCTGGTCGATCACCGAATACTGGGCCCCGCTGTCGATCAGGGCGATCACATCGCGCCCGCCCAACCTGACCCGGACAGTCGGCACCAGCGCACTCCGCGCATAGGCCATCCAAGGCGTCGCCCCGGTCTCGCCGAACACCAGCCTTGGTTTCGGCCACAGCAGGGTCTCACGCGCCCACCACGCCCCGCCGACGACGGCGGCCAGCCCTATGGTGCGGATCAGAAGCGAGCGGCGGTTCATGCCCGCCGAAGATGGCCCTTGTCCGCCGCCCGCGCCAGCGTCGCCGAGGCCGCAGCTCAGGTGGCAGTGGTGTCGCGGCCCGGCCGGCGCCCCCCGACGCCGGCCAGACCGCCACGGCGAACGCCCTCCCCCAAGGGCGTCGCGGGCTCCGGCATTTCGCCAAGGGAACCCTGTGTGTCTCCATCTGATGTCGTGCGAGCGCGGCCGTCGACCGGCTTCCCCGTCCACGCGAGACCGGCTCGCCTAACGGGGGCCGAAGGGAACCACCTTGTTGTGGCGGTCGTGGCCGATATCGGCGGTCCCGAGATACGGAATTCCCGACCGTTCGCACCAGTACCGGCAGATTTCCTCAGCGGTCAGGCCGAAGTCCGGATCGTTCTCGACGATGTCAGACACCCGCCCCATCCGGATCCCCGCCACCTTTCGGATCGAGCCTTGGCCGGTCAGGTGGAACATCATCCGGTCGATCCGGTACAGCGGCTCCGACACATCCTCCAGCATCAGGACATGGCCGGTCAGGTCGGGTTCCAGAGCCGTTCCGACGAGGGCATCGAGGATGCTGAGATTGAAGCCGACTGCCGGGCGCGGATCCTCCGCCAGCGATGGCTCCCACGAGGCCGGATCACCGGTTCTCAGCCAGTTCAACGCCCGCCAGGCCGTCGGGTCATTGCGCACCGCGTCCGAGGCCATCGGCCCGTGCGCCACATGGGGGAAGCCGGCCTTGTAGAGCAGGGCCAGGATGCTGCCGGCGTCCGAATAGCCCAGATACCGCTTCTTGCGCGCCACCGCCGTCAACCGGGGCAGCACCGCCTCGGCGATCCGGCACGAACCATAGCCGCCGCGCGCGAACCACACCGCGTCCAGCCGGGGATCATTGGCATATTCAACGAAGGCATTGGCCCGGCTGGCGTCATCGCCACCGAAATGCCCGTGCTTGCCGAAACTGGCCGGGTGAAAGCTGGCCGTCACCGAGCCGTCCGGAAAATTGGTGGCGAACCAGGCCAGAACAGCCTCGGCGCGCACCTTGTTGAGGCGCGAGCTGGCGTTGACGATGCCGATCTTCATGCTCAGCCGCTGGCCTCCAGCCTCGCCCGTGCTAGTCAGGCCCCCGGACATTCCCCGGTTTCGCCCTCATGAATCAAGACGACTATTTCTTCTGCGGCATCGGCGGGTCCGGAATGCTGCCCCTGGCGATGATCGTTCAGGCGCGCGGAGGCCGTATCGAGGGCTCTGACCGGTCCCGCGATCAGGGCCGTACGCCCGAGAAATTCGCCTGGCTGGCAGCCCATGGCGTGACCCTGCATCCCCAGGACGGCTCGGGCGTCACCCGCGCCGAACAGACGGTTGTCGCCACCGGCGCGATCGAGGACACTGTGCCCGACATCGGCGCGGCGAAACGGGCCGGGGCCCGCATCGTCACCCGCCCCGAACTGCTTTCGCAGCTGTTCAACGCCGCCCCGGCCTCGATCGGCGTGGCGGGCACCAGCGGCAAGTCGACCATCACCGGCATGATCGCCTGGATCCTGCATCAGGCGGGCCGCGCGCCGACCGTCATGAACGGCGCGGTGATGAAAAATTTCGCCGATGCCGACCACCCCTTCGCCAGCGCCCTGATCGGCGGACCGGACCTGTTCGTCTCGGAAGTCGATGAGTCCGACGGCTCCATCGCCCGCTACGATCCGACGGTCGCCGTGGTCTCCAACATCTCGTTGGACCACAAGTCGATGGAGGAACTGCGCGACCTGTTCGGCGGCTTCACCGGCCGCGCGGCCAAGGCTGTGCTCAACCTCGACAACCTCGAGACCCAGGCGCTGGCCCAGTCCCTTCCGGCCGACAAGGTCATCACCTTCGCCCTGGGCGAGGAATCGGCCACCCTCCATGCCCATGACCTCGAGCCCCTGCCCACCGGCATGCGGTTCACCCTGACCGCGCTCGGCGGCTCAAAACACGCGGTCGTCCTCAACGTCCCCGGCGCTCACAATGTCGCCAATGCACTGGCCGCCCTCGGGGCCGTGCGCGCCATCGGCGTGCCGCTGGCCGAGGCCGTCGCCGCGCTGGAGACCTTCGCCGGCATCCGCCGCCGCATGGAGGTGGTGGGGACGACGAACGGCATCACCGTCATCGACGACTTCGCCCACAACCCGGACAAGATCGCCGCCACACTGAAGACCCTGCACGCCTTCGACGGCCGACTGCTGATCCTGTTCCAGCCGCACGGCTTCGGTCCGCTGCGGCTGATGCAGCGCGAGTTCATCGAGGGCTTCGCCGGCCTGATGCGCCCGGACGACGTCCTGCTGATGCCCGAGCCGGTCTATTTCGGCGGCACCACGGACCGGTCTGTCGGCAGCGAGGACATCGCCTCGGGTGTCCGCGTCGCCGGCCGCAACGCCGAGGCGCTGGCTACCCGCGAAGCCTGCGGGGGGCGGCTGATCGACCTGGCCCGCCCCGGCGACCGGATCATCGTCATGGGGGCCCGTGACGACACACTGGCGACCTTCGCTACGGAGCTCCTCCGGCGGTTGGACACCCGCACCGGATGATGCAGCTCCCCCCACCCGAACTCCCGGAAGTCGTCGTCACCGGCGCGCGTCTGCCACCTGCCGCGGGGGAGGCCGCCTTTTCGGTCATCCGGCTGACCGAGGCCGACCTGCACGCCGAGCAGCGTCTTGACGAGGCCCTCGCCTCTGTCCCGGCCGTCTCACTGTTCCGTCGCACCTCCAGCCTGTCGGCCAATCCGACCACCCAGGGAATCAGTCTGCGCGCCATCGCCCCGTCCGGTGCCGGGCGCACGCTCGTCACCCTCGACGGTGTGCCCCTGAACGACCCGTTCGGCGGCTGGGTGATCTGGTCGCAGGTCCCGACCGAGAGCCTGTCCGGCCTAGACATCGTTCGTGGTTCCGGGGCCGGGCCCTACGGCGCGGGCGCCCTGACCGGCGTCATCAGCCTGCGCGAACGCGACGACGGGGCCGTTCTGGATGCCTCGGTCGCTGATGGCGGCGGCCGGCTCTCGGCCTCCGGCACCACGCGTGTCGGCCCGGTCCGCCTCGTCGCTTCCGGCCTGTACGAGACCCGCGACGGCTACGTCCCGGTTCGGAGTGCCGCAGCGGGAGCCGCCGATACCCCGCTCGACCTTGAGGTCCGAAGCGCAGCCCTGCGCGCCGACCTGCCTGTCACCGACGCCGTGATCTCCCTCCGGGCCGCCGCGTTCGAGGAGGACCGCGGCTCGGGCCTCGCCGGCGCGCGGGCGACCGCCAGCGGCAACCTGCTCTCCGCCACCGTTGCGGCCCGGCAAGGTCCTGACCGACCGGGCTGGCGGCTCCGGGCCTGGAGCCGCGAGAGCGACCGGCCAATACCTCGGTCGCCGTCTCCGCAGACCGCGCGACCACCACACCGGCCAACGATCAGTTCAGGACACCCGCGACCGGCTGGGGCCTCAACGCCGCCCTGCGGCGCACCACGGTGTCGGGCATCGGCCGGGCCGAATGGGAGCTCGGTGCCGACGCCCGCTTCAACGAGGGCGAAACCCGCGAACGCTTCCGCTTCATGTCTGGAGCCTTCACCCGCGACCGGACCGCCGGCGGCGAGACATCGGTGGTCGGTGCCTATGCGGAGGGATCATCGGCCATCGGCCCGTGGCTGGTCGCCGGGGGTCTGCGTCTCGATCAATGGCGCAACGCGCGCGGCCGCCGCCTCGAACGCGATCTGTCCACGGGTCTGCCGACGCTCGACGAGACCGATGCTGATCGGTCCGGCGAGGTGGTCAGCGCCCGCCTCGGGATCCGGCGCGAGATCGGAGCAGGACAGGCGTTGCGTCTGGCCGCCTACAATGGTTTCCGGCCCGCCACCCTGAACGAACTGCACCGCCCCTTCCGCGTCGGCAACGACCTGACCGAGGCCAATGCCGCGCTGGAGCCCGAACGGCTGACCGGCGTGGAGGCCGGCTGGGCATGGAGCAGCGAGCGAGACTCACTGACCGCAACAGTGTTCTGGACCGAGGTTGAAGAGGCCATCGTCAACGTCACCGTCGGTGCCGGCCCCGGTGTCTTCCCTCGCGCCGGTTTCGTGCCCGCCGGGGGCGTACTTCGCCAGCGCATGAACGCCGGAACCATTGAAGCCACAGGGCTCGAGATCGACGGACGCGTCGAGATCGGCGACGCCCTTTCCGTCCGTGCCGCTGTATCGCTTACGGACGCCCGTCTCGACGGCGGCGTTCTGGCCCCGCAGCTGAACGGCCTGCGTCCCGCCCAGGCACCGGACTGGAGCGCCACGGCCGGCGTGGAGTGGCGCGCGACGGAACGACTGACCCTGGCCACAGACCTCCGCTGGGAGAGCCGCCGCTTTGACGACGACCTCAACAGCCGGGAACTGGGGGCCGCCGCAGCGGCTGACCTCCGCGCCGAATGGGCCCTTTCTTCCACCAGCCTGATCTGGCTCGCCGTCGACAACCTGTTCGACTCCGAGGTCGAGGTCTCGAAAACCGCTACCGGCGTCGCCAGCCTCGGCCCGCCCCGCACCTTCAGTCTCGGCGTGCGGCTGTCGCATTGAGTCCCCGGTCACGGCCATTGCAGATCGTTCGCAACGTCGGCACAAGCCGGAGGTGACCGACGCCTCCACCCCTGCAGCCAGCCCGCCCCCGCTGATCGTGGGCGGAGAAGCCGCGCCGCGACCGGACACCCGCGTCCTGATCCCCACCCACGGCCGCAAGCCGTCGGCACCGCCGGGTCCCTACATCTGGGACTTCGCTGGCGAGACCATGGGCACGACCTGGTCCGTGCAGCTGATCCCGCCGCCCGGCCTGGACCGCGCCGCCTTCCAGTCGGCGATCGAGGATGAACTGGCCCGGATCATCGCCCTGTTCAGCCACTGGGACCCGCGCTCGGAGTTGTCGCGGCTCAACGCCGCCCCGCCCGGATTCTGGGCCGTATCCGAACCGCTCTGGGACCTGCTCAACACGGCCATGGACCTGGCCGACGACACCAATGGCGCGTTCGATCCCGCGCTGGGTGCGCTGGTTGACCTGTGGGGCTTCGGCCCGCCCGGCCCCCGCCCGATGAATGGCTTCGGAACCGGCCCGACCCTGCCCTTCGAGGATGAAATCGATGCGGCCCGTGCCCTCTCGGGCTGGGGCGTCGTCCGCTTCAACCGCGAGGCCCGCGCGGTGCAGCAACTGGGCGGGGTCAGGCTGGACCTGTCCGCGCTCGCCAGGGGGCATACCGTCGACCGCCTGTCCGAACGCCTGACCGACATGGGGGCGACCCATCATCTGGTTGAGATCGGCGACGAACGGCGTGGTGCCGGCGTCAAACCCGACTACAGGCCCTGGTGGGTCGAATTGCAACAAGCGCCGGGCGCGCCCGGGCTGCGCACGGTAGCGGGCCTGTTCGATCTGGCCTGCGCCACCTCGGGCGACCGGGTCCGCAGTTTCGAGGCCTATGGCCAGACCTACAGCCACACGATCGACGGTCGCGCCGGCCGGCCGGTCGGGAACGGCGTCGCCGCCGTTACCGTCCTGGCCGAAACGGCGATCTACGCCGACGCCATGGCCACCGCCCTGACGGTCATGGGTCCCGAAGAGGGACCGGCCTGGGCCGCCGACTTGAACATCGCGGCTGCCTTCGTGGTGCGGACCGGGGACGGCATGATCGAGACCGTCACCCCGGCCTTCACGGCCATGCTGTCTGCGGGAAGCTGATCGACGACTTGCGGTGCCGGCTCCGGGCGGCGAAACACGACACTGGCCGGAGACATCGGTTCGCACATCACCCCGATCAGCCAGTGCGCCGCTGCTGCAAGATTTCCGTTGCGAATGAGAATGTGTCGCATTATTGAAGCGACCCTTCCTCCATTCTGGAAAGTCGCGATGCATATCCTTCTGGCTTCGGCATCCCTGCTCATGGCCGTACCGGCTGAAGAAGAGGCGGCGCGGCAGCTGGCACCGATTACAGTGACGGGCCGGAGCCGGGGCTATATCGCCCTCGATTCCGTCACGGCGACCCGGACCGACACCCTGCTTCTGGACGTGCCCCAGACGGTCAATGTCGTGACCCGCGCCCAGCTGGACGATCAGGCGCTGCACAGCCTTGGCGACGTCCTGCGCTATGTGCCCGGAACCACGGTCGGCCAGGGTGAGGGCAATCGCGACCAGATCACCCTCCGGGGCCAGAACACCACCGCCGACTTCTTCCTCGACGGCGTGCGGGACGACGTCCAGTATTTCCGGGGTCTATACAATCTGGATCGGGTGGAGGTGCTGAAGGGGCCCTATGCGCTGATCTTCGGGCGGGGCGGCGGAGGCGGCATCATCAACCGCGTGCAGAAAACGCCCGGTGCCGGAGGCTTTTCGGCGAGCGGGCGGGCGGGCGCCAGCAGCTTTGGTGCCTGGGACGTCTCGGCGGACATCAACACCCCGCTCGGCGACAGCGCAGCCTTCCGGATCAACGCGGTCACCGAAAACCTCGACAATCACCGGGACTTCTTCGAGGGCGAGCGATATGCGGTGAATCCCTATGTGGCCATAGACCTAGGGGCCAGTTGGCAGGCCGGACTGTCGTACGAGTATGTCAACGATGACCGCGTCACGGATCGCGGCATCCCCTCCCTGGGCGGGGGCCCCATCACAGGCTACCGTGACCGGTTCTTCGGCGTCCCGGGCGTGAACCGCACCACGCTTGAGGCCAGTATCGCCAAGCTGCGGCTGGACGGCGCACTGGCGGACAACGTCCAGGTCTCGGCCACGGTCCTCTACGGGGACTACGACAAACTCTACAGAAACGTCTTCGCCAACGGGGCTGCCACGAGCCAGACCGGCACGGTGCCGCTGTCCGCCTACGTCGATCCGACCGACCGGCAGAACCTGCTGATCCAGGGAAATCTGGTCTGGGAAATCTCGGCGGGCGGCATGGATCACAAGGTTCTGTTCGGCCTCGAATACGGCGACCAGGCCTCGGCCAACCAGCGCCGCAACGGCATCCTTTCCAGCGCCTTCCTTGACCTGGCGAATCCGGTTTTTCCGACCGTCACCTTCCCCGTGCTCAACCGTGACACCGTCTCGGACGTCGAATCCGTCTCGGTCTATGTGCAGGACCAGATCAGCCTCGGCGCGCAGTTCGAGATCGTCGCCGGCCTGCGCTACGACCGTTTCAACATCGAGGGTATCGACCTCCAGCCCAATCCGGATCGCCCCTTCGCCCGCGCAGACGACAAGGTCTCGCCGCGTCTCGGCCTGATCTACAAACCGCAGCCGAATGTCTCGATCTATGGCAGCTACAGCCAGTCCTTCCTGCCGCGGTCGGGCGACCAGTTCCTGTCCCTGTCCACGACCCAGCAGAACCTCGCTCCCGAGCAGTTCGTCAATCACGAGGTCGGGGCCAAATGGGACATCCGGCCCGACCTGAATGTCACCGCCGCCGTCTTCCGGCTGGACCGGATCAATGCCACCACACCTGACCCGCTGAACCCGCTCGCCACCATCAACGTCGGCGAGACCCGCACCGAGGGTCTGGAGCTGGCGCTGACGGGCCGCGTCCGCTCCAACTGGCAGGTCAGCGGCGGCTATTCATGGCTGGATGCCCGGCTGCAAGGCAATGAGTCGGTCCGGCTGGCCCAGACGCCGAAGCAGCAGTTCAGCGTTTGGAACCGCTATGACCTCAGCCGCCGGCTGGGCTTCGGCCTCGGCGTGATCCACCAGTCCAGCCAGTTCGCTGCGATCCGGACCGCCGCCACCACCACCCGGCTGCCCGCCTTCACCCGCCTCGACGCCGCGGTCTTCTACCGGGTCAGCGATACTGTCCAGCTGCAGCTCAACGTCGAGAACCTGCTCGACACGACGTATTTCTCCGACGCCCACAACAATTTCAACATCTCCACCGGAGCGCCATTGAACGCCCGCCTGACCCTGACCTCGCGGTTCTAGGAGGACCCGGGGCTCAGGCCGGGGCCGCTGCGACCTCTTTCATCGACACAGACCGGTCAGCCAAGCGCACCGCGTCGACGGCCTGTCGGCGCGATATCAACTGCCGCCCCGCCATGAACTCCGCCGGGGCGTTGACCGCCTCGACGCAGACGATCCGGTCGCCGGCCAGGTGGAAGACGGCGAAGGTCCCGCCCTCGACATCGCCGCGGACCACCTGCCGGTCCGCACCGTCGGGCAGGCCGGCGATCTGCAGCTTGATCTCATACTGATCGGACCAGAACCAGGGCACCTCGGGCGTCGGTGCCGCTCGCCCGGCAATCGCCGCAGCCGCCTGTTTCGCCTGTTCCAGCGCGTTGGGCACGCTCTCCAGCCGATGCCATTGGCCGCCTTGCGCCGGAACCGGCCGGAAGGTCATGTCACCGATGGCCCAGATCGCCGGATCCGAGGTCCGGGCCGTCTCATCGACGACCACCCCGTTGTCACAGACCAGCCCCGCCGCCCGCGCCAGCCCGTCGCACGCCAGCGCCCCGACCCCGACCAGCACGGCATCGGCCTCGACCAGCCGGCCGTCGCCCAGCCGGACGCCTCCGTCCTCGAAGGCCACCACCTCTGCGGAGGTCAGCACCTCGACCCCATGGGCGCGATGATGGGCGGTGAAAAAGGTCGACAGGGTCTCCGAGGCCACCCGGGCCAGCACCCGGTCCATCCGCTCGATAACCACGGCTTCGGCACCGAGCGCCCGGGCCGAGGCCGCCGCCTCCAGCCCGACATAGCCGCCGCCGACCACCGCCAGACGCTTCCCCGGCCCCAAGGCCGCCTTCAGCCGTTCCGCATCCGCCAGCGTCCGCAGTTCCAGCAGGTCCGGCCGGTCCGCCCCCGGAATGGTCAGCTTACGCGCCGTCGATCCCGTCGCCAGGATCAGGGCGTCATACGGCTCCACGGTTCCGTCGTCGAAGCTCACCGTCTTCGCGGACGGATCGATCGCAGTCGCCGTCACCCCCGTCCGGAGTTCGATCCCGTGCTCGGCGTAGAAGCTCTCCGGCCGCAGCAGCAGCGCCTCGAGGTCCGCCTCGCCCTTCAGCCAGGCCTTGGACAGGGGCGGCCGTTGATACGGTGCCACCGGCTCCTCGCCCGCCAGCACGATCGGCCCCTCATGCCCGTACTGCCGCAGCAAGGCCGCCGCCGTCCCGCCCGCGTGGCCCGCACCGATGATCAGAACCTTGGTCATGGACAGGGAGATAGAGGGGCGAGGGGCCGGGGGCTAGGGCCGGGTTGTGGGGCGTGGGGCGTGGGGTGTGGGGTGCCGGCCTGATGACTGACGAACCGCAAACCCCATACCCCATACCCAAAACCCCCTTGACCGTGCCACTGTTACAGCATAGTGGAACGCGCATGAACGACACCCTGCCCCGCAAGGCCGTGCACAAGGCGGCCGACGACCGGCTCGCCCTGTATGACGCCCTGCTGTGTCTGAAGACGCGTGAGGAGCTGGACGCCTTCCTGGCGGATCTGTGCACGCCGTCGGAACTCCGGGCCTTCGCCGAGCGCTGGGCGGTGGCGCGGTTGCTGGATGAACAGCTGCAATCCTATCGCGAGATCGCCTCCTCCGCCGGGGCCAGCCCGACCACCGTCGTTCGCGTCGCCCGCTTCCTCAGGGAAATGCCGCATCAGGGCTACCGCCTGGTGCTGGACCGCCTGAAACAGAAAGTCTGAGTTCCCCGTCATGAGCACTGTCCAGGGTCGGCTGCGTATCGCCGTCCAGAAATCCGGCCGCCTGTCCGACCGCAGCCTCGACCTCATCCGCGACGCGGGTCTGCGCGTGGTCAAGGGCAATAACGACCTGCTCTACAGGGTCGAGAACTATCCCATCGACCTGCTGCGGGTGCGCGATGATGACATCCCGACCTTCGTCGCCGACGGCGTCTGCGACCTCGGCATCGTCGGCGAGAATGTGCTGGAGGAGGTCCGCAACGGCGGCCCTGTGGCCGAGGTGCTGATGCCGCTCGGCTTCGGCCGCTGCACCCTGAAGATCGCCATCCCCCCGACCCTCGCCTACGTCGGCCCGGGCTCGCTGGACGGCCTGCGCATCGCGACCTCCTATCCGAAGATCCTGCGCCGCTATCTGGATGCGCAGGGCGTCGCCGCCGACATCGTCACCATGCGCGGCGCGGTCGAGGTCGCCCCGCGGCTCAAGCTCGCCTCGGCCATCTGTGACCTGGTCTCGACCGGCGCGACGCTCGAGGCCAACGGCCTGACACCGAAGGAGACGGTCCTGGACAGCCAGGCGGTCCTGATCAAATCCCCGGTCGCGCCCGAGCCCGGGCTGCAGCACCTGCTGGACAGCATCGTCGAACGGATGGCCGGCGTCGTCTCTTCGCAGGGGGCCAAATACGTCATGCTCAATGCGCCCCGTTCGGCCCTGGCCGAGATCACCGCCATCCTGCCCGGGGCGGGTGCGCCGACGGTCATGCCCCTGTCCGGCCGCGACGATGCGGTCGCCGTGCACGCCGTCTGTCAGGAGGCGGTCTTCTGGGAGACGCTGGAACGGCTCAAGGCCGCCGGGGCCTCAGCCATCCTCGTCCTCCCGATCGAGAAGATGATGTGATGAAACGGATCGACTGGAGCACCCTCGACGAAACCGGCCGGCGCGAGGCCCTGGCCCGGCCCCGCCGCCGCACCGAGGCGCGCGTCACCGACACGGTGCGCGAGATCATGGACGACGTCCGCACGCGCGGCGGCGGTGCCGTGACCGACTGGAGCCTGAAGCTGGACGGTGCCGCCCCCCGGCGGCTTGAGCTGACGCACGACCGGGTCGCCGCCGCCCGCGACGCCCTGCGCCCGGCCGACACCCGGTCCATCCGCATGGCAGCCGAGAACATCCGCATCTTCCACGAGGCCACCCGGCCGGAGGACACCCCCGACGTCGAGATCACTCCCGGCGTCCGCTCGCGGCTGGTCTGGCGACCGCTGCGTTCGGCGGGCCTCTACGTCCCTGGCGGCTCGGCCCCCCTGTTCTCCTCCCTGCTGATGCTGGCCATACCGGCCGCCGTGGCCGGTGTCGGCCGCCGCGTCGCCGTCACCCCGCCGTCTGCCGCGGGCGAGCCACACCCGGCCATGATCTTCGCCGCCGCCGAAGCCGGCCTCGATGCGCTCTGGCTGATCGGCGGGGCCCAGGCCATCGCCGCCCTGACTTTCGGGGCCGAGCTCGACGACGGCGTCATCGAACCCTGTGACAAGCTGTTCGGCCCCGGCAATGCCTGGGTTGCCGAGGCCAAGAAGCAGGCCTCGGCCCTGCCCGGCGGCCCTGCCGTCGACATGCCCGCCGGCCCGTCCGAACTGCTGGTCATCGCCGACCGCGACGCGGACCCGGAAATCGCCGCCGCCGACCTGCTCAGCCAGGCCGAACACGACGCCGACGCCCAGGTCATCCTCGTCTCCGAAAGCCGGGCCAACATCGACGCCATCCTCGCCGAGGTGGAGGAGCAGCTCCAGACCCTGCCCCGCGCCGACATAGCCCGCGCCTCCCTCGCCGAAGGCCGCGCCATCCGCGTGCGCGACGTCGCCGAGGCCTGCGAGGTAGCCAATCTCTATGCGCCGGAACACCTGGCCCTGCAGACCGTCGAGCCCGACCGGCTGGTCGAGCGTATCTCGGCCGCCGGGGCCGTCTTCGTCGGGGCCTTCGCCGCCGAGACCCTCGGCGACTACGCCGCCGGCCCCAGCCACGTCCTGCCCACCGACGGTGCCGCCCGCACCATGGGCGGGGTCACGACGGCCAGCTTCATGACCACCATGTCGGTCCAGGTCGTGACCGAGGCCGGTGCCGCCGCCCTCGCCCCCATCGCCGCCCGCCTCGCCCGGCTGGAGGGTCTGGAAGCCCACGCCCGCGCGGCGGATCTGAGGACCGGCGCATGAACAACCTGCCCGCCCCGTTCGCCCCCCTGGTCGTCGGCGGTGACGGCCTCGACCGTTATCCGGCCGAGCCCCGCGCGCTCGCCGCCCGTATGGCCCAGGTCTATGGCGTGACCGCGGACAGCGTTCTGCCGGTTCGCGGCCTGACCCACGGGCTGGAACTGGTCTTCCGCCTGGCCGCCCGTGACGGCCTGCGCGTCGAGGCACCGGACGCCGAGCCGTACCGCGCCCTCGCCGCCCTCTACGCTGCGCCCGCCCCCGATGCCGCGACCGGCGCCGTCATCCTCCGCGCCCTCGGCTCCCCCGAGGCCGTGGCCGAAATGGCCGAAAGGGTCGCCCCCGCCTTGCTGGTCATCGACGAGGGCGTGGCCGAGTTCGCGGACGCCCCCTCCGCCGCGACCGCAATCCGCGATCACGCCAACCTGATCGTCCTGCGCAGCCTCTCTCTCGCCTATGGCCTGGCCGGCGCCCGCGTCGGCGCCGCCCTCGGCCAGCCGGACACGCTCGCCCGCCTCGCCTCAGCGCTCGAACCTTACGCCCTGCCCGAGGCCTCCATCCGTCTCGCCCTGCAGGCGCTCGACCCTTCGCGGATGATGGAGACCACAGCCCGCATCGGCCTCGTCCGGTCAGAGCGCGACCGGCTGATCAAGGCGCTCTCCCGCGACATGGCGATCGATCCCGGCTTCGGGCCCGTGATCATGTCCCGCCCCGCCGACACGGACGTCGTCCTGACCGCCCTCGCCCGCTTCGGCCTCGCTGCCGAACGGTCGGGCGACCGCCTGCGCCTGCCGGTCTCGGCACGGGCCGAGGTCAACGACCGGCTCCTCGCCGCCCTCGGCCTCGGCACCGCCACCGGCCGCGCCCACCGCACCGGCGAGGCCGTCCGCGACACCAAGGAGACCCGCATCGTCTGCGCCGTCGACCTCGACGCGACCGGCCCGGTCTCCATCGCCACCGGCGTCGGCTTCTTCGATCACATGCTGGAACAGGTCGCGGCCCACGGTGGCTTCTCCCTGCGGCTGGCCTGCGAGGGCGACCTCCACACCGACCCCCACCACACCATCGAGGACTCCGCCATCGCCCTCGGTCAGGCCCTGAAACAGGCGCTCGGCGAACGCCGCGGCATCGCTCGCTACGGCTTCGTCCTGCCCATGGATGAGGCCAATGCCAGCGTCTCCATCGACCTCTCCGGCCGGCCCTTCCCGGTGTTCGAAGGGACCTTCGCAACCCCCTTCATCGGCGACTACCGCACCGACCTGACGGCCCACGTCTTCCGTTCGCTGGCCGAACACCTCGGTGCGGCCATCCATGTCTCGGTCACCGGCGACGACGACCACCACAAGACCGAGGCCGTCTACAAGGCCTTCGGCCGCGCCCTGCGTCAGGCCATCCGCGTCGAGGGCGACGTCGTGCCCAGCACCAAAGGCGTCCTGTGACAGCTCAAATACTCCGCTCATCCCGGCGAAAGCCGGGACCCAGTTCTGTCCAGCGTGACGCCGGTGCTTCAGGACGACCGACCGCACTCGAGTCCATGGACCAGCCATCCAAAGGACTGGCTCCCGGCTTTCGCCGGGATGAGCGGACATGAAAGCGGTCACCGTTTTGGCCTACGGTGCCGGCAATACGGCTTCGGTCCGGTTCGCCCTTGAGCGGCTGGGTGCCACCGTGCGCCTGACCGACGATCCGCTCGCGATCATCGAAGCCGAGCGGCTGATCCTGCCCGGGGTCGGTGCCGCCGCATACGCCATGGCGCGCCTGTCGACCCTTGGCCTCGTCGAACCCATCCGCGCCTTCTCCCGCCCCCTGCTCGGTGTCTGCCTGGGCCAGCAGCTGTTGTTCGAGACCAGCGAGGAGGGCGAACCCGTTCCCCTGCTCGGCCTGATCCCCGGTGCCGTCCGCCGTCTTGAGCCCGGCCCCGGCCTGACCGTGCCGCACATGGGCTGGTCGCGCCTGACCGCCGATCGGGCCGATCCCCTGCTGGAAGGGGTCGAGGACGGTGCTTACGCCTATTTCGTCCACGGATTCGTCTGTCCGGACGGCCCCGCCACCGTCGCCCGCGCCGACTACGGAGGACCGGTCCCCGCCATGGTCCGCAGCGGCAACCGATGGGGCTGCCAGTTCCACCCGGAACGCTCCGCCGCGACCGGCGCCCGCATCCTGCGCAATTTTCTGGAGCTCCCCGCGTGATCGTCTATCCCGCCATCGACCTGAAAGACGGGATCTGCGTGCGGCTGATGCATGGCCGGTTCGATCAGGTCACCCGCTATGACGACGACCCGGCCGCGCGTCTCAGCGTCTTCTCCGCCGCCGGCGCGACCTGGGCCCATATCGTCGACCTCGACGGTGCCGAGGCCGGTCGGGCGGTCCAGCACGCCCTGATCGGCGACCTGGCCCGCGCCATCGACATCCGCATCCAGTCCGGCGGCGGGGTCCGTTCCGCCGACGACGTCGCGGCCCTGATCGACGCCGGCGTCGCCCGCGTGGTGGTCGGCTCACTGGCCGTGTCGCAGCCGGAGACCGTGGCCGACTGGTTGCGCCGCTTCGGCCCCGACCGCATCACCCTGGCCATCGACGTCAAGGCCGACGGCGACCGCTGGGTCCCGGCCCTCAAGGGCTGGACCGAGGCCGCCGGGGTCGACCTCTGGACCGCACTGGACCGCTATCCGCCCAACCTCGCCCATCACCTGCTGGTCACCGACGTCGGTCGCGACGGTGCCTTGACCGGCCCCAATCTCGACCTGCTCGGCGAGATCATCCGCCGCCGGCCCGATCTGAAGGTCCAGGCCTCGGGCGGCGTGGCCACCGTCGCCGATCTGACCGCTGCCGCCGCCCTCGGCTGTGACGGTGCCATCGTCGGCCGCGCGCTTTACGAGAACCGCTTCACCCTGGAAGAGGCGCTCGCGGCATGACCGCCCGACGCATCATCCCCTGTCTCGACGTCCGGGACGGCCGGGTGGTCAAGGGCGTCCGCTTCGAGGGGCACGTCGACATGGGCGATGCCGCGGACCTCGCCGCCCGCTACCGCGACCAGGGTGCCGACGAACTGGTCTTCTATGACATCACCGCCAGCCCCGAGGGCCGCACGCTCGACTATGGCTGGGTCCGCGACATCGCCCGTCTGCTCGACATCCCGTTCAGCGTCGCCGGCGGGATCCGTTCGGTCGGTCAGGCCGCCCTCTGCCTCGACCACGGGGCCGACAAGGTGTCGATCAACTCCCCGGCTCTCGAACGTCCCGAGCTCATCGGCGAGATGGCGGAGCGCCTCGGCAGCCAGTGCGTCGTCATCGGCGTCGACTCCAAACGCACCGGCGACGACTGGCTGGTGCACCAGTACACCGGCGACCCCACCGCCAGCCGCGCCGCCGGCCGCCGTACGATGGATTGGATCGTGGAAGCCCAGAGGCTTGGTGCCGGCGAGATCGTGCTCAACTGCATGGACGAGGACGGCGTACGGCGTGGCTATGACCTGGACCAGCTCGCCGTCGCCCGTAGCCGCCTGACCATTCCGCTGGTCGCCTCGGGCGGGGCCGGGGCGGCGTCGCACTTTCTCGATGTATTCGAACAGGCCGACGTCTCCGGCGCCCTCGCCGCCAGTGTCTTCCACACGGGGGCCCTGGCGATTCCCGATCTCAAGGCGTTCCTGTCGGATGCCGGACAGGAGATGCGGATATGATTTTTTCATTCCGCTCATCCCGGCGAAAGCCGGGACCCAGTTCTGTCCAGCTTGACCCTGGTTTTTCAGGACTCGGCCTTGCGGACCCCTCCTCGACCGGTCACCCAAAGCACTGGGTCCCGGCTTTCGCCGGGATGAGCGGAATATGATGATCGATCCTTCCACCCTCGACTTCGCCAAGGGCCAGGGTCTCATCCCCGTCATCGTTCAGGACGCCGCCACCCTGCAGGTGCTGACGCTCGCATACATGGACCGCGCCGCTCTCGACGAAACCATCGCCTCAGATGAAGCCACCTTCTTCTCCCGCTCGCGCGGCGGGCGCTGGCGCAAGGGCGAGACCTCGGGCGACCGGCTCCACGTCGTCTCCATCACACCCGACTGCGACGCCGATGCGCTCGTCCTCAAGGTCCGTCCCGTCGGCAACGCCTGCCACCTGAACCGGATCAGCTGTTTCGGCGGGGAGGATGCGCCGGGCCTTGGCCGGCTTGCCCGGCTGGAGGCCACCATCGCCGAACGCGCCGCCGCCGATCCGACGGAAAGCTGGACCGCCCGCCTGCTCGCCGAAGGCGTCAAGCGCGTCGCCCAGAAGGTCGGAGAGGAGGGTGTCGAGACCGCTCTCGCCGGCGTCGCCGGGCCGGATACGGAAGTGGCCGCCGAGGCTGCGGATCTGGTCTATCATCTGATGGTATTGCTGCGGGCGCGTCACATGGTGTTTCAGGACGTTCTCGACGTCTTGGCCCAGCGCGCGGAAGCGGCCAGACAACCCAAAGGTCCAGCCGGGCCCTGAACGAAGGAGAGCGCATGGCGGCCCTGGTGCTGTTCGGCGGCGGTGGCGACCTCGCCATGCGGATGCTGCTGCCTTCGCTCTATTTCCTCGAGCACGACGGACTGCTGCCCGACGGGCTGAAGATCATCGGCGCGGCCCGCTCGGACGAGAGCCGCGAGGAATATGTCGCCAGGGTCCGCGCCGCGGTCGAGGGCAAGTCCCGGGCCGACGACGCCTGGTCGGACGCCTCCTGGGCCCGGCTCGACGCGCGGCTCGACTATCTGCCGGTCGACGCCACCGACCCCGCCAGCCTGAAGCCGCTCAAGGAAAAAATCGGTGACATGAGCGCCGCAGGGGGCGTAACCAGCTTCCTCGCCGTCTCACCCTCGCTCTACGGTCGCATCGTCACCGCCCTCAAGGCCGCCGGCCTGGCCGGGGCGACCGACCGTGTGGTGCTGGAGAAACCCGTCGGCCGCGACCTGAAATCCTTCCTCGAGATCGACGACGCCGTCGCCCACGCCTTCTCCGAGGACCAGGTCTTCCGCATCGACCACTACCTCGGCAAGGAGACGGTCCAGAACCTGATCGCCCTGCGTTTCGGCAACACCATCTTCGAGCCGCTGTGGAACAGCCTGTCGATCGACCACGTCCAGATCACGGTCGCGGAGACCTTCGGCGTCGGCGACCGCTGGCCCTATTACGACGAATACGGTGCCCTGCGGGACATGCTGCAGAACCACATGCTGCAGCTGCTCTGCCTCGTCGCCATGGAACCGCCGTCCGACCTCGATCCGGACTCGGTGCGCAATGAGAAGGTCAAGGTCATTCGCTCGCTCCGTCCGATCACGGAGCATGAGGCCGAACGCGTCACCGTGCGCGGCCAGTACGGCGCGGGGACCAGCGAGGGCAAGCCCGCCAAAGCCTACAGCGAGGAGCGCGGCCAACCGTCCGACACCGAGACCTTCGTCGCCATGCGCGTCGACATCGACAACTGGCGCTGGGCCGGCACGCCCTTCTTCCTGCGCACCGGCAAGCGGCTGGCAGAGAAGCGCACCGAGATCGTCATCCAGTTCAAGCCGGTGCCCCACTCCATCTTCGACCATGGTGAGCGCGGGCATATCGAGGCCAACCGGCTGGTCATCGAGCTCCAGCCCGAGGAAGACATCTCCCTGTCGGTGATGAACAAGAAGCCGGGCCTCGACCAACGGATGCAGTTGCAGCCCATCCAGATGTCCCTGTCCTGGGGACAGGGCGACAAGGACGCCAGACCGCCCCGCCGCCGCATCGCCTATGAGCGTCTGCTGCTCGACGCCCTGGCCGGGGATTCCACCCTGTTCGTCCGCCGGGACGAGGCCGAGCAGGCGTGGAAATGGGTCGACGAAGTCTCCGACGCCTGGCGCGGCGCGGCCTTCAAGCCGAAAGAGTACGCCGCCGGAAGCTGGGGTCCGGCGGAAGCCGACCTGTTGCTTGAGCGTGGCGGACGGGCGTGGAACACCGGCCATGGGTGACCATTCCCCACAGCCGTCATCTTCGGGCCTGACCCGGGGATCAGAGGCAAGGTCGGGCTGGGTGACCATGGGTGTGCCAGGATTGTGGACCCGGAACCGGTACCGATCACGCCCAACGCCTGATCCTTGGGTCAGGCCCGAGGATGACGGTCGAAAGGGGGGATTATGACGTCCCACATCGAAGTCTTCCCCGACGGCGATGCCTGGGCCGGGGCTTGCGCCTCTCGCCTGACCGACACCTTGTCTGCCGCCCTCACCGACAGCAGCAGGGCCGTGTTCGCCGGCTCCGGCGGCTCCACCCCCGCGCCGATCTATCGCCGGATGGCCGGAGTCGATCTCGACTGGTCGCGCATTGCCGTCACCCTCATCGACGAGCGCTACGTCCCCGAATCCTCGCCGGACTCGAACGCGGCTCTGATCAAGCAGACGCTGCTGACCGGTCCTGCCGCCGCCGCGCGTTTCGTCCCTCTGTTCCACACAGCCGTTACGGTCGACCGCGCCGCCGCCCTTGCCGCCCGTGCCCTGTCGGCCGAGGGCGGCAGATTGGACGCCGTCCTTCTCGGCATGGGGGAGGATGGCCATATCTGTTCCATGTTCCCCGACAGCCCAACCTTGAAGACCCTGCTTTCGCCCGCGCTCCGGCCGACCATTCTCGGCGTCCCGCACGGCCGCGACGGGGCCGCGCCCAGCCTCGAGCGGCTGTCGATCAACCTGCCGTATCTGATGACCGCCCGCCGCATCGTTCTGGCCCTGACCGGCACCGACAAACGCGCGGTGTTCGAACGCGAGGCCGCCGGCGATCCGGCGACCCAGCCGATCTCTGCCCTGATTGCGGCGAAGGTCCCGCTCGACATTCTGTGGACGGAGAAAGCCTGATGCCGACCCTGAACCCCGTCGTTGCCGAGGTCACCGCCCGCATCGTCGAACGCTCGAAGGCCACCCGGGCCGACTATCTGCGCCGTATGGACGCCGCCGGCTCCTCCGGCGTCGGCCGGGCCAAACTGTCCTGCGCCAACTGGGCCCATGCCTTCGCCGGTGCCCCGATCAAGGACAAGCTCAACGCCATGTCCGGGACCCAGCCCAATGTCGGCGTGGTCACCGCCTATAACGACATGCTGTCGGCCCATCAGCCGTTCGAACGTTTCCCGCAGATCATCCGCGACGCCGTGCGCGAGGTGAACGCCACCGCCCAGGTCGCCGGCGGCGTGCCCGCCATGTGCGACGGCGTCACCCAGGGCCGTCCCGGCATGGATCTGTCGCTGTTCAGCCGCGACGTCATCGCCATGTCGACGGCCGTGGCCCTGACCCATGACGCCTTCGACGCCGTCGTCTGCCTCGGCGTCTGCGACAAGATCGTGCCCGGCCTGTTCATGGGTTCGCTGGCCTTCGGCCACCTGCCCGTCATCTTCGCTCCCGCCGGCCCGATGCCGTCGGGCATTCCGAACGCGGAGAAAGCCCGCGTTCGCGCCGAGTACGCCCAGGGCAAGGTCGACCGCGAAACCCTGCTGGAGAGCGAGATCGCCAGCTATCATTCGCCGGGCACCTGCACCTTCTACGGCACCGCCAACTCCAACCAGATGATGATGGAGCTGGGCGGCCTGCACCTGCCCTCCACCGCCTTCGTCCATCCCGAGACAGGCCTGCGCGATGCCCTTACGGCGGCAGCGGCAAAGCGCGCCGTCGAACTGGCGCGCACCGGTCAGGGCCGTATGGCCGACGTCATTTCCGAGAAGTCCGTGGTCAACATGATCGTCGCCCTGCTGGCCACCGGCGGCTCGACCAACCACGCCATCCACCTGGTCGCCATGGCGCGTTCGGCGGGCGTGCTCATCGACTGGACCGACATGGACCAGCTGTCCGCGGTCACCCCCCTGCTGGCCCGCATCTATCCCAACGGCTCGGCCGATGTGAACGCCTTCCAGGCCGCCGGCGGCGTCGCCTTCGTCGCCCGCGAACTGGCCGGTGCCGGCCACATCCACTCCGACGTCATTACCGTCATGGGCGAGGGCATCCACCCCTATTTCCAGGAGCCGATGCTGGTCGATGGCGTCCTGGTCTGGAAGGACGGCGTCCCGGAAAGTCTGGACACGGACATTCTCCGCCCCGCCTCCGATCCGTTCGACCGCGAGGGCGGCCTGCGCCTCGTCCAGGGCGACCTCGGCCGGGCGGTCATCAAGGTCTCGGCCGTCAAGCCTGAGAACCGCATCGTCCAGGCCCCCGCCGCCGTGTTCGAAACCCAGGAGGACGCCCTTCAGGCCTTCCAGGACGGCAAGCTGAACCGCGATGTGGTCGTGGTCCTGCGCTTCCAGGGTCCCCGTGCCAACGGCATGCCCGAGCTGCACAGCCTGTCGCCGGCCCTGTCCGTGCTTCAGGACAAGGGCTTCAAGGTCGCCTTCGTCACCGACGGCCGCATGTCCGGGGCCTCCGGCAAGACCCCTGCGGCGATCCATGTCAGCCCGGAAGCCCTCGCCGGTGGTCCCCTCGCCCTTGTCCGCGACGGCGACGTCATCCGCCTCGACGCCGAGGCCGGCATCCTGACGACCGTGGGCGTCCCCGATCTCGCCGCCCGTCCGGCCGCCGTCCGCACGCCGGCCCAGGCCAGGGGCGCGACCTGGGGCTATGGCCGCGAACTGTTCGGTGCCTTCCGGCAGGCGGTGAGTACCGCCGAGACCGGCGCCTCAATCTGTTTCGGCTCCCCGGCTGGCGGACCGGCACGGGCCGATACGCCGTCCGACGCTAACCTCGTCGACCGCACGGTCGACGCCTGATGCACGACAGGATGCTTCTTGTCGGCGATGTCGGCGGCACAAATGCCCGGTTCGCCATCGCGCGCCTGGTCGACAGCCGGCCTGTGCTCGAACATCACGAGAGCGTCCCGGTCGAACGCCACCCGACCTTTCTCGAGGCGGTCGCCGTCTTCCTCCAGGGCTGCGCGGTCAAGCCGACCGGCGGCGTCATCGCCGTCGCCGGGCCTGTCACCGACGGCGAGATCGACCTGACCAACTCACCCTGGCGGGTGTCCGAGGCCGAACTCCAGACCCTCGGCCTCAATCCCGTGCGTCTGATCAATGATTTCGAGGCCCTGGCCTGGGGCGCGCCGGTCGTCCCGGCGGACCAGCTCGCCTCCCTTGGAGGGCCCGCCGCAGGCGATCCCCATGCCGCCATCGCCGTGCTCGGTCCAGGCACCGGCTTCGGGGTCTCGGCCCTGGCCCGCGACGCGCACGGAAACGCGCTCGCCATGCCGTCCGAGGGCGGCCACGCGAGTTTCGCCCCGGGCGACGCCATCGAGGACGAGGTCCTGCGCATTCTGCGTCGGCGCTATGACCGGGTCTCGATCGAACGTCTGATCTGTGGTCCCGGCCTGCTCAACCTGCACCGCGCCCTCGCCGAGATTGACGGACGCGAGACCCATATCGACGACCCGGCCCAGATCACCACCGAGGCGCGGGAGAATCCCAACAGCCCCTGCGGTACGACCCTGGCCCGCTTTTGCGCCATCCTCGGGGCCGTGGCCGGCGACATCGCCCTGACCACCGGCGCGCGCGGCGGCGTCTATATCGGCGGCGGTATCGCCCCGCGCATCCTGCCCTTCCTCAAGGCCAGCCCGTTCCGCGAGCGGTTCGAGTGCAAGGGCCGCTACCAGGACTATATGGCCGGCATCCCGACGAAGGTGATCCTGCACAAACACGCTGCCCTGCTGGGCGCGGCCCGTGTGGCCTTCGCCGAGGGACATTGAGGTTCCAACACTTTTTTCTCACGCCTCCGTGAACCCGATCGGCGCGGCGGAGTTATGAGGTTTCCACTCCGGAAGGATATCCTCATGCGTAAATTGATCATCGCCGCCGCCGCCACCTTCGCCCTCGCCGGCCTCGCCGCCTGCGGTGAAAGCGCCGCCGACAAGACCGCTGAAGTTCAAGCGGACGCTCTGGAAGAGCAGGCTGCCGTCGCTCCGACCGAAGCCGCTGAAACCGCCCTCAACGCCGAAGCCGACCGCGTCGAACAACAGGCCGGCAACGCCGATGGCGGCATGACCACCGGGAACACCCCGAACACCTCGCCGAGCGCCACGCCGGCCAACCCGAACAACTAATCGGGACCAATCCGGGGGGTCATGACCCCTGGATGCTATTCAGAACGGTCAGCCCCCGTCGCGCTCGCGGCGGGGGTTTCCGTTACCGTCAGAGCTTCTTCGGCGGCCAGGGGATGAAGGCGCTGGTCCGGCGGACATAGTCGGCATAGCCCGGTCGCGTGCCGTGAATGACCTTTTCCGTGATGCCGATCCCCGACCATTTGGTCAGGGTGAAGGTCAGGAACAGCGGCCCTGCAATGGCCCACAGCCCCGGCCCGGTCTCGGCTGCGATCAGGAACAGCCCCCACCAGACGCAGGCGTCGCCGAAATAGTTGGGATGGCGGGTGTATTTCCACAGGCCGGTGTCCAGCACCTTGCCCCTGTTCGCCGGGTCGTTGCGGAAGGCCGTCAGCTGGGCGTCGCCGATGCTTTCGAAACCGATGCCGATCACCGCCAGCACCGCCCCGGCCCAGCCGATCCAGCCCACGGCCGGTTCAAGTGCGACCTGACCCAGTTGCACCGGCAGGGAGGTCAGCCAGGCCAGCACCGCCTGGGGCAGAAACACCACCAGCAGCGCCGTCTTGCCAAAGCCCCAGCCGCGGTTGGTTTCCATCCGGGCCAACAGGTTCAGATACCGGCCATCGGCCCCATGCGCGCGCCAGCGACGATAGAGGTGCCAGCCCAGCCGCAGGGCCCAGATCCCGACCAGCCACATCAGCAGCCATTTGCGCGTCGGATCCCCCTCGGTGCGCGGAAAGGTGACCAGGGCCAGGAACAGCATGGCCATGGGCCAGACGGCGTCGATGAAACTGACGTCCCTGACCTTCAGGGAAACCAGCCACAGTCCGGACATCACCGCGATGATGAGGGCAAGGTTCACGCCCAGCAGGGCGATGATGTCGGTCAGGCTCATGACTCAGATACGTCCCGGGCTGAGGATTGTCTTCAAGGCCTTCAGTCGACGCAGATCGTGGCCTCGGCCTTGCCGCCCTCGACGGTGGTGTAGCAGCCGAAGCGGCTGCTGTTCACCTGACACTGGCCGACGACACTCGACCCGGCGGTCGGGGCATTGGCCACGTCCTCGACACGACAGTCGCCGGCGCAGTCGTCGCCGTCAGTGCAGCGCCGTCCGGCGTCGGCATAGGTGATCACACAGCGCACCGACTGCATCCGGCCCTGGGGCAGCATTTTTCCGCCGGCCCGGGCGCAGGCCGCCGCGTCCTGCGTGCCGGCCGCCGTCTGGACCGGCGGGGCCGCCCCCGCCAGATCCGTCGAGCCACCGCTTGCCGGCAGGGGCTGGCAGGCCGCCATCACCACCGCCGCCATGATCATAATCCGCTTCATGTCACCTGGCCCTTTTCGAAACCGGTCCAGACGTCATCGTAGTCCAGCTGCATCGTCGGTGAGGTTTGTGCCCATTCCGTGGTCCGGATCGGGGCCCGGGTCTCGAACATGAAGGCCAGGGTGTTCTCGATCTTCACGGGCTTGAGGTCGGCGGCCACCGCCTTGTCATAGCTGGCCTGATCCGGCCCATGCCCGCTCATACAGTTGTGCAAGCTCGCCCCGCCCGGCGCGAACCCGCCCTCCTTGGCGTCATACTCGCCGGTCACCAGCCCCATGAATTCGCTCATGACGTTCCGGTGGAACCACGGCGGGCGGAAGGTGTCCTCGCCCACCATCCATCGTGGCGGGAAGATAACGAAGTCGCAGTTGGCGGTTCCCGGCGTGTCCGACGGCGAGGTCAGGACGGTGAAGATCGACGGGTCCGGATGGTCGAAACTGACGGTGCCGATCGTGTTGAACCGGGCAGTGTCGTATTTGTAGGGGGCGTAATTCCCGTGCCAGCCGACCACATCCAGCGGCGAATGCTGGAAGGTCGTGGTCCACAGCCGCCCGCCGTATTTCTGCACACACTCGGTCGGCCGGTCGATGTCCTCGAAGGCCGCCACGGGCGTCTGGAAATCGCGGTGATTGGCCAGGCCGTTCGAACCGATCGGGCCGAGGTCCGGGAGGCGGAAGAGGGCACCGTAGTTCTCGCAGACATAGCCACGGATCGGCCCGGAACATTCGACCCGGAACCGCACCCCGCGCGGGATGACGACGATCTCGCCCGGCCGGGCGTCGATCCGCCCCATCTCGGTGACGAAGGCCTGGTCGCCCGACTGCGGCACGAGCAGCAGCTCGCCGTCGGCGCAATAGAAGACCCGGTCGACCATCGACCGGTTGGCCGCATACAGATGGATGCCCACGCCCGACAGGGCCTCCGCGTCGCCCGTGCCACCATAGGTGACCAGCCCCTCGACCCAGTCGGTCGGCGCGGTCGGCAGCGGCAGCGGGTCCCACCGCATCCGGTTCGGCGACGGCGGCGCGTCATGGAACGGTCCGGTCCGCACCAGTCCCTGGGCGAACGGCCTGTAGGCCGGATGCTGGGCGCTCGGCCGGAGCCGATACAGCCACGACCGCCGGTTCTCGCTGCGCGGCGCCGTGAAGGCCGTCCCCGACAGCTGCTCGGCATACAGCCCCATCGGCGCCCGCTGCGGCGAGTTCCGCCCCTCCGGCAGGGCACCGGGCACGGCCTCGGTCGCGAAATGATTGCCGAAACCGGACTGATACTGGGGCGCGTTGGTTCGCGTCGTCATGGTCAGAGTCTCCCTGCCCCTCGATCTAGGACAGGCCGGACCGGTTGGCCACTCCGGCGTGCACCGGAGGCGTTCAACGCCGTCAGAACCCCTGCGCCCGCGCCATCCGCTCCTGATGGAAGCCGGCGTCGCCGAGCAGTTCGTTGAGCACCCGCACCCGCTTCATGAACAGGCCGACGTCATACTCGTCGGTCATGCCGACGCCGCCGTGCATCTGCACCGCCTCCTGCACCGCCAGTTCGGCGACGCGCCCGGCCTTGGCCTTGGCCACCGAGACGATCAGCCCGGCATTGTCGCGCCCGGCGTCCAGCGCGGTCAGCGCCCCCATCACCGCCGCCCGCGCGATCTCGATCTCGCTGAACAGATGCGCCGAGCGATGCTGCAGCGCCTGGAATTCGCCGATCAGCTTCCCGAACTGTTTGCGGGTCCGCAAGTAAGCCATGGTCGTCTGGAAGGCCTGATCCCCCGCCCCGTTCAGCGACGCCGCCGCACAGGCCCGGCCGAGGTTCAGCGCGCCCTCCAGCAGGCCCTCGCCGCCGTCGACCGAACCGATCACGGCGTCCGCATCGACCTCGACATCCGTCAGCGTCACCCGCGCCGCATTGTGCGCATCGACCATGACGGTCCGTTCAATCTCGACCCCGGCCGTCTTCGGATCGACCAGGAACAGGCTCAACCCATTCTCGGTCAAGGCCGCCACGATCAGGGCGTCCGCCACATGGCCGTCCAGCACGAACCCCTTGGCGCCGTTCAGTTTGAAGCCGTTGCCGGACCGCTCGGCCACGGTCGCGATTCGCGCCGGCGCGTGTTTGGCACCCTCATCCACCGCCAGCGAGACGATCGCCTCACCCGCCGCGATCCGGGGCAGCCAGGCCGCCTGCTGCTCCGCCGAGCCGCCGTCCACCAGCACCTTGGCCGACAGCACCGCCGAACCGAGGAAGGGCGACGGCGTCAGGGTCCGGCCAAGCGCCTCCGCCATCACCCCGGCCTCGACGGCGCCGAGGCCCGAGCCGCCGTGTTCCTCAGGGATGATCACCCCCGCGAACCCCATCTCGCCGAATGCCCGCCACAGGTCGCGCGACACCCCGTCTGCGTCCTTGCCGTCGCGCAGCTTCCTCAGATGCTGGATCGGCGCGTGTTCATTCAGGAAGCCGTCGGCGGCCTCCTTCAGCATGGTCTGCTCTTCGGTCAGGATCAGGGGCATTGTCGTTCTTGTCTCGCTTGTCGCGGTTATCGCGGGCCCGTTTGTATCGGTTGTCTTGCCGGAATTGTCTTGGCCCGGAGGTCGCCCGTTTGGTGGTTTTCGGCTCTACGCTCCCGGCAGCTGGAGCAGGTGTTTGGCGATGATGTTCAGCTGTACCTCGCTGGTCCCACCCTCGATGGAATTGGCCTTGGTCCGCAGCCAGTCGCGCGCCGCTGCGCCATGCCGCGAGCGGTCGCTCTCCCACTCCAGCGCGTCGGACCCGCCCGCCGCCATCAGCAGCTCGTGCCGCCGCTTGTTCAACTCCGAGCCATAGTATTTCAGCATCGAGGCGATGGCCGGATGGGCCTGCCCCGCCTTTACCTGATCCCCGGCCCGCTCCATGGCCAGGCGGAAGGCGGCAGCGTCGATCTCCATTTCGGCGATCCGGGCCCGGAGCATGCCGTCATCCAGACGCCCGTCGTCGTCCATCCCGATCGAACCCGTGGCCACCTGGCCCAGCGGCCGCCCGCCGCCGACCTCGCCCATGGCGCCGATCATGGTCCGCTCATGCGCCAGCAGATGTTTGGCCACGTCCCAGCCGCGGTTCAGCGTCCCGACCAGATTGGCCTTCTCCACCCGCACATCGTCGAAGAAGGTCTCGCAGAAGGGGCTCTTGCCCGAAATCAGGGTGATCGGCCGGGTACTCACACCCTTGGTCGCCATGTCGAACAGGACAAACGAAATGCCCAGATGCTTCGGCGCCTCCGGGTCCGTCCGCACCAGACAGAAGATCCAGTCCGCCTTGTCGGCGTAGCTGGTCCAGACCTTCTGACCGTTGACGATCCAGTGGTCTCCCTTGTCCTCCGCCCGCGTCTGGATCGCCGCCAGATCGGAGCCCGCGCCCGGCTCGGAATAGCCCTGGCACCAGCGGATTTCGCCACGCACGATCTCGGGCAGGAATCGCTGCTTCTGTTCCTCGGTGCCAAAGGCGAGCAGGGCCGGCCCCAGCATCCAGACCCCGAAACTGGCCAGCGGTGCCTGGGCATCAATGCGGCGCATCTCAGAGCCGAGGACCTTGGCCTGTTCACGGCTCAGCCCGCCGCCGCCGTATTCCGCCGGCCATTCCGGCGCGGTCCAGCCGCGCGCGCCCATCCGCTCCAGCCAGACCTTGTGCGCCGGGGTCGGGAAGACGGCGTTGCGCCCGCCCCAGACCCGGTCCTCGTCGCTCTCCACCGGCCCGCGGCATTCCGCAGGACAGTTGGCCTCGAGCCAGGCGCGCGTCTCCGCGCGGAATGCATCAAGATCGGTCATGTCAGCCTCCGTCGGGGGAGGTTAGCAGCGATTCACAGGTGACGCTGCGTCAGCGTTTCCCTCCCCCTCCGGGGGAGGGTGTCGGCGAAGCCGACGGGTGGGGAGGGCTCGGCAAGACCCCCACCGGCGTCTGTTTGGCCGAAGCGTCCCCACCCTGTCGTCGCTATGCGCCGACATCCCTCCCCCGGCGGGGGAGGGAGAACCGGCGCTACTGCCCCCCCGGCAGGAACGGCGAAAAGGTGATGACCGTGAATGTGTCGCGGATGTTGGCCCGGGTCTGTACCGACTTCGTCACGAAGGTGCCGATGTCCATGTCCTTCGGCAGCTGGAACTTCGCCAGCAGATCGTACTGGCCCGAGGTCGAATAGACCTCGGAGACATATTCGACATTGTCCACCATGTCGGCGGCCACATCATTGGCGTGGCCCAGCTCGCATTTGATGAAGACGAAGATGGCGGTCATCATGGCGGTTTTCCGAGGGTCGAGGGTCGAGGGGCGAGGGTCGAGGTGACCCGGTGACCAGACCTCTATACGCGGGCGGCAGGGTAGGCGAGTTGATGCGCAAGGAAATCCGATGAGCGGCTCCGCCCTCGACCCTCAACCCTCGACCCTCGACCCTGAAGCCGAATACAACAACCGTGCCCGCGTACCCGACCATCCCGCCGTCATGCAGCGCTGGCGCGAGACCGCCGAAGCGGCCCGCGCTGCGCATCCGCCCGTCGAGATCGCCTACGGACGCGGCCCACGTGAGGTCATGGACCTGTTCTCCGCCGGAGAGGGCGCACCCATCGCCGTCTTCCTGCACGGCGGCTACTGGCAGGCCCTGGACAGGCGCTGGTTCTCCGGGATCGCCCCGGCCCTGCTCGCCCGGGGCGTCAGCCTCGCCATCCCCTCCTACGACCTCTGCCCGGACGTCCGTCTCGGCACCATCCTGCGCCAGGTCCGCAGCGCCGTCGAAATGGTCCGCGAACGCACGGGCGTCCGCCCCGTCGTCTTCGGCCACTCCGCCGGCGGGCATATGGCCGCCTGTATGCTCAGCGAGGGCCGCGCCTCGGCCGCCGTGGCCATCAGCGGCGTCTTTGACCTCGCCCCCCTGATTCCGACCTCGCTGAACAAGGCCCTCGACCTCGACGCGCGCGAGGCCGCCGCCCTGTCGCCGATCCACTGGCCGGTGCCCAACGGCTCCACCCCCGGCGGCACGGTTCTGGACTGCCTCGTCGGCGCCGATGAAAGCCCGGAGTTCCTGCGCCAGTCGCGCATGATGGCCGACCACTGGGCCGCCCACGGCGTCGAGACCCGCTATGAGGCGCTTGCGGGCCTGAATCATTTCACCGTGCTGGACCCGTTGTTCGATGTGGATAGCGGGATGGTGCGAAGAGTGGCGCAACTGGCGAAGTAGCCGACGGATCAGCCCGCCCGGTGCCTGAAGGCGTGCAGCCCTCGCATGTCCGTGTACGGACCAGGTCGACAGCGACAATTCATCGCCCCCGGCCCTGTCATCATGCCTTGACCCGACGTAAGGCATCGGTGTGTTTGCACCTACTCCGGCAGATATCGCGGCCGGTCGCGTTTGTTCAAAGTCTCGATGATTCGTACCCTCAGAAAATTCCTCCGCCAGCTTCGTTGCCGCCGCCATCGGTGGCGGCCTGACCGCCGGGTTTCGGGGCGCGAGTTCTGCGACCTTTGCGGCGCAAGACGGCAGGCGAGCTGAGCCGTCCTTCGGCTTCTCGAAACACAAAGTTCCAGGGCCTGCCCCCACCGGCGCTTTCCCGGAACGCGGCCTGTGCGATAAGCAGGACAGACTGCCGGATCGACCGGCGGAGGAAGCCAGACCATGCGCCACGACCGTCTTGCCGTCCTGACTGCCCTTGAGACCCAGGGCGTGGCCCCGGTCTTCTACCATCCGGACGCCGGGGTCTGCCTGAACGTCATCCGCGCCTGCGCCCGCGGCGGTGCACCGGTGATCGAGTTCACCAATCGCGGCGACTTCGCCTGCGACCTGTTCGGCGAGATCGCGCGTGAGCTTCAGAAGACCGACCCACACATCATCCTCGGCATCGGCTCGGTCGTGGATGCGGGCACGGCCTCGCTCTATCTCAACCGGGGTGCCCGGTTCGTGGTCAGCCCCTGCCTGATCCCCGAGGTCGCCCGCGTCTGCAACCGGCGCATGACCGCATACTTTCCCGGCTGCGGCTCGGTCACCGAGATCGGCCAGGCCCATGAGCTGGGCTGCGACATCGTCAAACTCTTCCCCGGCGCCAGCGTCGGTGGCCCCGACTTCGTCAAGGCGGTCATAGGCCCCATGCCCTGGACAAAGATCATGCCCACCGGCGGCGTCGACCCCGATGAGGCCTCGATCGTCCGATGGTTCGGTGCCGGCATCGTCGCCGCCGGCATGGGTTCGAAACTGGTCACCGACGCCGCCGTCAAGGCCGGCGACTGGGCCGGCATCGAGGCCAATGTGCGCAAGACGGTGGACGCGATCTCCGCCTTCCGCTCCGCCCGTTAGAGCCCCAGCGTCGGGCTGTTGAGGTCCAGCTCCGCCGCCGGAATCACCACCACATCGGGATGCGCGGCGCGCAGGGCGTCGATGAACTCGGACGCCTGCCCGACCACCACCACCCAGGCCTGATCCGCGCTGACGCGACGCGCGGCTTCGGCAAGGCTCTGTGGGGTCGTCGCCGCGATCCGGACCGGATAGGTCTCGATCTCCGTCAACGGCAGGCCATAGGTGACAGCATCGGCGAGGACGCCGCCCAGCCCGCCCGTCGTCTCGAGCGCCCGCGAGAAACCGCCGGTGATGAAGGTCTCGCGATTGGTGACCTCGGCGTCCGCCACCGGCTCCGCCGCCAGCCGGTCGAACTCGGCCAGCACCAGACCAACGACCTCGGCCGCGCTCTCGTTCTTGGTCTGGGTCGAGGCCGACAGCAGGCCGCCGTCGATGCGGGCCCCGACCGAGGAACCGGCCCCATAGGACAGGCCCCGCTTGGCGCGGATCTCCTGGAACAGTCGCCCCCCCTGACCCGAACCCAATACGGCATTGGCGACCAGAAGCGGATAATAGCCCTCGTCCGACCGGCGCGGCCCGCGCACGGCCGCCGTCACCGCCGCCTGGCCGGCCCCCGGCAGGTCGACCACCAGGATGCGCGGCGCCGGCGGCGGACCGGCACGGTTGCTGACGGTCGGCACCGGCCCTGACGGCCGCTCCCAGCCGCCGAGGGTCCGCTCGGCGAAGGCGAAGGCCTCCTCCGGCTCCATCCCGCCTGTGATGATCAGGGCCGCACTATCAGGTCGCCACCAGCGGTCATGAAAGCCGGCGATCTGGTCGCGGTTCATGGCCGCCACCGAATCGGGGGTGCCCGACGACGGCGCGCCATAGGGCGCAGCGCCGAAGGCCAGCCGGTTCAGCACCAGCGAAGCCAGCGGCCCGGGCTGGCGCAGACTGACCCGCAGGGCGTTGACCGCCTGTGTCCGGCTGCGCGCCACCTCCTCCTCGGCGAAGGTCGGGCGCTGCACCACATCGGCGAACACCGCGCCGGCGGCCTCGGCCGAGGCGACCGGGGCCGACAGGAAGAGGGTGGTCGAATCCGCCCCCGCCCCGCCGCCGATATTGGCGCCCAGCGCCTCAAGCGTCCGCGCGATCTCGGGCGCGGAACGCTCGCCCGCCCCTTGTGTGGCGAGGCCGGCCGTCATCGACGCCAGCCCCGGCCGGTCGGCCGGATCCCCCGCCGCCCCGCCGGCCATGACCAGCTGGACATTCATGATCGGCAGGTTGGTCGACTTCGCCACGATGACCCGCAGGCCGTTCGACAGGGTCCGCTCGACCACCCGTGGCGTCGCCATCGCGCGCGGCTCACCCGGTGCCGGCGGGGCCATGCGCTGGTCCTCAGGCAGCAGTTCATTGGCCGCCAAGACGGCCGGCGGCACGGTCAGGAAGGTCGGGACCGGGGCCGGATTGCGCCAGCTGTCTTCCGGCACGCCCTCGGGCCGCGCGCTCTCGTCCTGATAGCGGACCGAGACCCGCGCCTGGTCGTTCAGATAGGTCCGCGCCACGCGCTGCACATCGGCCGCCGTCACGGCCTGGATCGCCGCCAGCCGCTCGTCGGCCGCGCGGGGATTGTTCTCCGATACGATCGACTGTCCGAGGATGAAGGCCCGGCCCGAAGAGGTCTCGCGCTGGCGAAGCTCGCCGGCCACGATCTCGGTCCTGGCCTCGGCCAGTTCCGCCGCCGTCACCGGTTCGTTGCGCACGCGCGCCAGTTCGGCGTCCAGCGCCGCCTCCACATCCGCCATCGCCTTGCCCTGGGCCACCACGGCGGTGACGGAGATGACGCCGTCCTCTTCCATCGAATTAGCACCGAAGCCGGCGTTCGACGCCAGTTGCGAGCGATAGACCAGCGACTGGTACAGCCGCGAACTCTCGCCGCGCGACATGATCGCCTGCAGCACATCCAGCGCCGCATTGTCCGAATGGTCAGCGGCCACGCCGGGATAGATCACCCCGACGGCGGGCAGAGGCACGTTCGGCGCATAGGCGTCCACGCTTCGCGGCTGGATCCGCGGCGTCTCGACCGGCCGCTCGAACACCGGCACCGGGCGATCCGGATTGCGGATGTCGCCGAAATACTGGTCCACCCAGCGGTCCAGCTGCGCCGGATCGAAATTGCCCGAGACGATCATCGTCGCGGTGGCCGGCCGGTAATAGGCCTCGTGGAAGGCCCGCGCGTCCTCGATCCGCGCCGAATCCAGCTCCTCGATCGAGCCGATCACGCTGCGGCGGTAGATGCTCTCGTCGAAGCTGTTGTCGCCGATCACGAAACGCTGCAGGCGGCCATAGGGTGGGGCATAGACCCGCTGGCGCAGCTCTTCCTTGACGATCGACCGCTCGGCATCGAACACCGCCTGGTCGACCACCGGCCGCGCCATCCGCTCGGCATGGGTCCACAGCATGGTCTCGAGATACTGCGGCGGCACCGTCTCATAGTAGTTGGTGAAGTCCTGCCCGGTGGAGGCGTTGCGCGACCCGCCCGCGTTCTCGACCATGGTCGAGATGCCACCGTAGGGGATGTTGACCGTCTTGCGGCTCAGGATGTGTTCGAACAGGTGGGCGAAGCCGCTGCGGCCCTGCGGATCGTCCTTGCCACCGACGTCGTACCACAGGGTCACCGTCACCGTGCCCGCCGTGGCGTCCGGCATGGCGTAGACGTCCAGCCCGTTGGCCAGCTCGCGGTGGGTGAACGCCAGCGGCGGCACCGAGATCGGCGCCGGCGTCGCCGCGACCGCACCCGGAGCGCTGGCAGACGGCCCCGGCGCTGCATCCATGGTCGGGGCGCAGGCTTGAACGGCGAGGGCCAGCAGCGAGGCCCCCAGAAGCGCGGCGGTGCGGGTCATGTCGGCGGTCCCCAGTCGATCAGGTCTGAACAGGGTTGGGACCCTATCAGCGACCCGCCGCCGCCCTAGTTACGACCCTGTAATGATCGCTTCCACTTCCCCGCGCGTCGGCAGCGAGGGCTGGGCTCCGGGGCGGGTCGCTGCGATGGCCCCTGCCGCGCAGGCGAACCGCAGCGCCGCCTCCGGCTCCATCCCTTCCAGCAGGGCGACGCAGATCGCGCCGACGAAACAGTCACCGGCCCCGGTCGCATCGACCGCCTTCACCTTGGGCGGTGCGGCCCGGGCGATCTCGGCCCCGCGCTGGTACATGACCGCGCCCCGCGCCCCCAGCGTCACCACCACCTTGCCTCCGCCGTGATGCAGCAGGTCGCCGTAGAACTCCGCCTCGGTCTCATTGACGACCAGCAGGTCCGCCCGGCGCAGCAGCTGGTCCGACACCGGCGCCGCGGGTGCCAGGTTGATGCAGACGAACTCCGTCGCCCGCCCCGCCGCCGCCTCGACCGTCTCGATCGGCAGCTCGAGTTGCAGGATCAGCGGCGTCTCGATCCGCGCCGGCAGCTGTTCCGGCATGGCCTTGTGGTTGGCCCCGGCCGCCACCACGATCTGGTTCTCGCCCCCGGGATCGACCGCGATCAGGGCCACGCCGGTCGGTGCCGTGGCGTCGGTCACCACCCCGCTGACATCGACATCGTCGGCCAGCAGCAGGGCCATGGCCTCTCCGGCCATGCCGTCGCGCCCGACCCGGCCGATCATGCAGACATCGGCACCCAGCCGCTGCGCCGCCAGCGCCTGGTTGGCGCCCTTGCCGCCCGGATGCCGCGCCAGGGTCGCCCCGGTCACTGTCTCGCCCGCGCGCGGCAGGCGCGGCGCGGTGGCGACGAAATCCAGATTGATCGAACCGACGACGGTCAGTCTCAAGGCATCTCTCCCGCGTCCGGCAGGACCGGACCGACGCCCTCCTATAACCCGCACGCAGCCCGGTGGGCCACCGCGGCGACGCCGCCGGCGATCACGCCGGCGGCGGGCCTCATCGTTCTAGAATTTGCGGCCGATGCCGACCGACACGACCAGGGGATCGAGGTTGACGTCGCTGGTCAGGGCCCCGCCGTTGACGGTCGCCTCGGAGTCGAACCACACCTTCTTGACGTCCACATTGAGCGTCCAGGGCCCGGTCAGGGCCACGTCCGCCCCGGCCTGCAGGGCGTAGCCGAAGCCGTCCTCCAGATCGACGGTGAAGCCGTTCTTGTCCTGGCCGTCGAAGAACAGCATGTAGTTGATGCCGGCACCGACATAAGGGCTGACACGCGCCTCGGGAGCGGGGCGGTATTGCAGGGTCACCACCGGCGGCAGCACCCAGGTCTCGTGCACGGCGACATCGGTCGCCCCGCCCTGGGCCCGGATCTCATGCTGGGTCGCGCCCAGAATGGCCTCGACCGAGATGTTGTCGGTCAGGAAATAGGTGAAGCCTAGGGTCGGCATGGTGCTGTTGCCGACATCGACGTTCAGGCCCGTGTCCACCCCGGCCGAGGTAAAGATGGAATCGTCGGCGCCGCTTGAGACGTCAGTGATGCGCCCGGTGACAATCCAGTCGCCCTTGCGCGCGACTTGCCAGTCGTTGGCGGTCTGGGCCGTGGCGCCGGTCGCGGCACCGGTCGCCAGCGTCATCACCGCCACTGCGGCCGCCAGCGTCATGTTCCGTTTCATCTTGGTCTTCCACGACGCGGTCCGGACGCGACATGCGGCCGGTGCGAGCGTCACGGATGTCACTGGTCCCGTCGCTCTCCGGCGACCTTGCGTCAGCGCAAACCCTGGCCGAAACGACGTGCGGCAGATTGTCCGGATCAGCGAACGGCCTCGGCGATCAGGTCGAAGATGCCATCCGCATCTGCGGCGGTCGCCCAGCGATGTGGCAGGGTTCCGGCCACGGCTTCGCGGAACTCCACTGCCGTATGGCCGCGGGTCAGGTCGCTTTCCGTCTCCACCGAGACCCGGCAGGGCTGCAGGGTGAACAGGGCCGGCTGCAGCAGCCAGGCCACCGGACAGGGATCATGCACCGGCGGCGCGTCCCAGCCGACGATCTCGCGCTCGATCCGCTGCGAGAACCGCATCATCGAGGCTGTGGCGTCCGCCATCGGCGTGCCCACGGCCTCCAGCGCCACGATCCGCGCCTCGGTCGCCCGCACCTGATGCGTCGCGTCCAGGCCGAACAGGATCAGGTCGCAGCCCGTCGCCAGCACCTCGGCCGCCGCGTCCGGATCGGCCCAGATGTTGAACTCGGCCGAGGCGGTGATGTTGCCGCCTTCCGACCGCGCCCCACCCATGACCGCGACCGGCCCCAGCCGCTCCGCCAGCGCCGGTTCCTTGCGCAGCGCCAGCGCCAGATTGGTCAGCGGCCCCAGCACCGCCAGCGCCACCGACTTCGCCGGCCGACCCATCACCAGATCGATGATCGCATCCGCCGCGTGCCCGGCCGCGCAAGGTGCCTCCGGTTCGAACGGTGCCATGTCGCCCAGCCCCTCGGGCCCGTGGAACTCTCCCGCCCCCGCCGGCTCGCGCCGCAGCGGCCGGTCGGCACCCATGAACACCGGCACATCCCCGCGCCCGGCGATCTGGCGCAGGATCCGCGCATTCCGCGCCGTCTTCACCACCGGCACATTTCCGCCGACGGCCGTGATCGCCAGCAGCTCGAACGCGCTCGAACCAAAGGCGAGCATCAGCGCCACGGCGTCGTCCACGCCGGGATCACAGTCGATAATGAGGGGTTGTCGGGTCACTTCGGCCTTCGGCTTGCTCAATCCTCGTCCCGCTCCGCGCGCCAGAGGAAAAGCGCGAAACTGTCCCACACGCCGGTCCGGATGGCGGCGACCCGCAAGGGCAGGCTCAGCTCCGCATTCGCGGTCGCGCTTGATGCACGGTCATCCGCGCGGGATGCCACCGAGTCCCGGGTGCGCTGGTAGCCCGCATAGACATTAGCCGGAAGACGTCTCTCGGCCCGCACAAACCAGTCCGCGACCGCCGCCTGGGTCGCTCCGCGCGCCCTTGCACTACAGATGCGAAGCACGCGCTGGTTCATCTCCGGGGTGGTGGCGGCAAAGGACGAAGTGCACCGCTCCATGACGGTCGACAGGCAGGCTGCGAAGGCGTCCTCGCTGCTCTCTTCCGGCAGATCCGTCATACAGGCGATGGCCGTCAGGTTGTCGGCGCCCGAGCCGGGGCAGGAGCCCCGATTGTCGCCACGGTCCACACAGGCCTCGACCGCCTCCACATTCGCATCGGCGAAGGTGGGAATCGACATCGCCTGACCCGTGCCGGCCAGCAGAATGAGGGTGGCGATGATCACCTTGGCACCCCCGCGCTCGACCCGCCGCACCGCGCCACGCAGGCCGCCGCCAGCACCTCGGCCGAATCCACCAGCGGCACGGACACGTCCTCCGCAGACAGCAGCAGCGGCACCTCGGTGCAGCCGGCGATCACGGCCTCGGCACCCGCCGCCACCAGCAGCGCCGCCAGACGGCGCATCTCGGTTCGCGGCGCCTCGCCGACATCGCCGCGCTTCACCGCATAGACGCAGGCCATGAAGGCCTCGCGCGCCGCGCCGCTCAGCCGCACGATCTTGGCGCCCTTGCCCTGCAGCGCCTTGGTGTAGAGGGCCTCGCCGCCCGGCGTGGCCAGGACGCCGATCTTCTTGGCTCCGCCCGCGGTCGCCGCCTCGGTCGTCTCGGCGATCATGTCGATGAAGGGCAGGCCGACCTTCTTGATCCCCGCCGCCTGGGCGTGGGCCGTGTTGCACGGCATGGCCAGTATCTGGGCCCCGGCGTCGCGCAGCCGCATCGCCATCTGGCCCAGGGTCTTCTCGGCCGCGTCGGGCTGGCGGTTGCGGTCCGGCACATGCGGATTGATGTCGGCGATGATGCGGATGTGGTCCTGATCGCCGGCGGCCGGCGTCAGCGCCTGCACCCGCGCCAGAAAGGCGACCGTCGCCGCCGGGCCCATACCACCCAGAACCCCCAGAACCTTGCTCATCGTACCCTTGAACTCCTCGCCGCCTTTTCCCGGCGGACGGTCAGCCGCCCTTATGCGCGAAAACCATCAGTGAACGCCATGCCGACGGAAACCGGGAGCAGGCGCAACCGGGCGGCTCGGTGGCGGGGCGATCGAGGATTGAGCGGGCGATAGCCCGTCAGCCTTCTAACCCGCACCTTTCCGCTGTAGGCCTTGGCCCATGAGCGTCGTCGCAGCCTATCTCTATCAGCACGGTCAGCAAGTGCGGCCCGTGACCATCGACGAGCGGATTCACTGTCCCGAGGACAAGTCGCAGTTCGTCTGGATCGGACTTGTCGATCCGACGATGGAGGAGTTGCACACGCTCCAGCACAGCTACGACCTCCATCCCCTGGCCGTCGAGGACGCCGCCAAGGGCGAGCAACTGCCCAAGCTGGACATCTTCGGCGACCAGCTCTTCGTGGTGGCCCGGACGGCGTGGCTGGAAGACGGCTCCATCCGCTACGGCGAGACCGCCATCTTCGTCGGCCACAGTCACATCATCAGCGTCCGCCGCACCTCAAGCCGCGGCCATGCCGACCTCCGGCTCCAGCTCGAATCCTCGCCGGCCCTGCTCAGCCACGGCGTCGACTATGTCCTCCACGCCATCCTCGACTTCATCGTCGACGGCTACCTGCCGCTGGGCGACGCCCTTGAGGACGAGGTGCTGGCCATGGAGCAGCGGGCGGTGGACAATTTCCTCGCCCGTAACGAGGTCCGTCGCATCTTCGAGATCCGCCGCCAGCTGATCCGGTTCCAGCGCATCCTCGCGCCGACGGGCGAGGTGGTCGCCAAGCTGAGCCGCCTGGACCTGCCCGGGATCGACCCCGAGTCGCGCGCCTATTTCAACGACGTGCTCGACCATGTGCGGCGGGTCCAGGGGATGGTCGACGGCCTGCGCGACGTGCTCGGCTCCGTGTTCGAGTTCAGCAGCCTGCTGGAGCAACAGCGCACCGGCGTCATCACCCGTCAGCTCGCCTCCTGGGCCGCCATCCTCGCCGTGCCGACCGCCGTCGCCGGCATCTACGGCATGAATTTCACCCACATGCCCGAGCTGGACAGCGTCTGGGGCTATCCGGCCGTCCTGCTGCTGATCGGCGCGACCTGCACCGGGCTGTACATCCGGTTCAAGCGGACCCGCTGGCTGTAACCCTACAGCGCGCCCTCGATCTCGCCCTGGTAGCCGAACAGCCCCTGCGCCCCGCCGGTGTGCAGGAAGACGATCGTCTCGTTCTCGAACCGCCCCGCCTTCGCCAGGGCGATCAGCCCCTTCATCGCCTTGCCGGTGTAGACCGGGTCCAGCACGATCGCATCGGTCCGCGCCGCCAGCACAAGGGCGTCGATCACCGCCTGGTCCACCAACCCGTAGCCCTCGCCGACATAGTCGCAGTCGGCGACCACCATCTCCGGCGTCACCGCCCCCGGCCGTCCCAGCAGGGTCGCCGTCTCGCGGGCCAGCTTCAGCACATTCTCTTCCTGCTTCGCCTTCGGCGCCCGCACCCCGATGCCCAGCACCGGAATGTCCGCCCCCATCACCGCCAGCCCGGCGACCAGACCGGCATGGGTGCCGGCGCTGCCCGTGGCGGTGATGATCCGGTCGATCTGCATGTCCAGCTCGTCCGCCTGGACCACGATCTCGCGGGCGCAGTCGACATAGCCCAGCGCCCCGACCGGGTTCGAGCCGCCGCCGGGGATGATGTAGGGCTTGCCGCCCCGCGCCCGCACCTCGGCCGCCGTCTTCTCCAGCTCGGCCGGCATGTCGCTGCCGCCCGGCACGGTGCGGATGCCCGCCCCGAACAGCCGGTCCATCAGCACATTGCCGTTGCGGGTGTAGTCGATCGCCTTCGACCCGGTCCGCTCTTCCAGAATGACCTCGCAGGCCAGGCCGTGCGCCGCTGCCGCCGCCGCCGTCTGGCGCACATGGTTCGACTGCACCGCGCCCTGGGTCACCAGCGTATCGGCCCCGCACTCGAAGGCGTCGCCCAGCAGGAACTCCAGCTTGCGCGTCTTGTTGCCGCCGCCGGCCAGGCCCGTGCAGTCGTCGCGCTTGATCCAGATCTCCACCCCCAGCGCCTCGCTCAGCCGCGGCAGCGGCTCCAGCGGCGTCGGCAGATGGGCGAGGCGGATGCGAGGAAAGCGGGCGAGGTGCATGGGCGGAGCTCCGGATGAACCGCCCCCCGTTACCACCCCCTCGCCCATCCGGCGAACGTCCGAAAGATTTCCGGAACCGATTTCATCGATCGCCGTTTACCGATCAGACCTTGCGGCGATGCGCGCTCGACAGGGTCCACTGCGGCCCGGCCCTGCCAACGCCCCCCCGACGCAGGCCGGGTCGCGCCTTTGCTTCCTTGCCAGCACCGCTTGCCGACTCAGGTCGCTCGGCCCGATGCTGCGCCCATGGCCGAATCGCCCATCCGTCTGAGAAGCCGCCCCGCCACCGAGGCCCTCATCGTCGAGGCCGGCGAGCGTATCCTGCTGCGTGACGGCTTTCCCGGCCTCAATGTCCAGACCCTGGCCGCCGAGGCCGGCTGCGACCGGAAACTGGTCTATCGCTATTTCGACGGCACCGACGGCGTCGTCACCCGCATCGCCGCCCGCGCCCATGCCCAGCTGGTCCGCACGCTGGACGCCACGCCCCCGGCCGGCTCCGAGACCCTGCGCGCCTTCGCCCGCGAGAGCCTGTCGGCCTGGCTCGGTGCCCTGCGCGCCAGTCCCCTGACCTTGCGCCTCATGGCCTGGGCCCTGGTCGAGGCCTCGCCCCTGCTCAACCGCATCGAGGACGAACGGTCCGCCGTGCTCCAGGCCTGGATGCGCGAGCGTCGCCCCCGCCTGCGCCTGCCGCCCTCCGGCGACGCCGTGGCCATCAATGCCGTCCTGCTGGCCGCGGTCCAGCACCTCGCCCTGACCGGCGAGGCCCGCCCGGGCACCGGCGGCGTAGCCCTGGACGAAGCCGGCTGGGCCCGGATCGAGGGCGCACTCGACGCCCTTCTGGCCGCCTTCCCCGATTGACGCGGGGCCGGATTGAACCGCGCCGCCTGACGGCCTAGGGTCCTCCCGTTCTCCGGGGGGTCGCACCCAAGCGGCTGAGATTGGCGTATTCGCCTGACCCGTCGAACCTGATCCGGGTCATGCCGGCGAAGGGATGAGTACGCTGGCACCCGCATTCCCGGTGCCTTGTCATCCCCGCGAAAGCGGGGACGCCCGACGCAGGCAGACCTCAACCGCAGAGGCCGCCATGAACGCTCACGTCCCCCCGCCCGCCACCCCCGCCGAGCCCAATGTGGACCTCGCGCTCAAGGACGCCCGCGAGCAGGTGATGAAGGAGACCGGCACCATCCCGACCGGCGAACGCGCCGGCAGCCGCAAGGTCTATGTCGCCGGCGAACTCTACCCCGACATCCGCGTCCCCTTCCGTGAGGTCGCCGTCCACCCCAGCGCCAATGAGCCGCCGGTGACCATCTACGACTCCTCGGGCCCCTATACGGACCCGGCCGTCACCATCGACATCAAGAAGGGCCTGCCCCTGGTCAAATCCAGCTGGCAGCTCGACCGCGGCGACATCGCCCCCGTCCTGAACCCGCGCGAGGTCAAGCCGGAAGACAACGGCCACGCCAGCGGCAAGAACCTGGCCCCCCGTTTCGACACCAGCCGCCACAAGGTCTTCAAGGGCGTCGAGGGCCGCCCCGTCACCCAGTACGAATATGCGAAGGCGGGCATCATCACGCCCGAGATGGAATACGTCGCCATCCGCGAGAACCTGAGGCGGGAAGCAGGGTCGAGGGTCGAGGGTCGAGGGTCGGAAGGAGGCTCCATCACCTTCGCCGACGGCTCAACCATGCCCTCCCCCAACGCCGCCTTCTCGCCTTCCTCGACCCTCGACCCTCGACCCTCGACCCGCGACGGCGAGAGCTTCGGGGCGAGCATTCCCGACTATGTCACCCCCGAATTCGTCCGCTCCGAAATCGCCCGCGGCCGCGCCATCATCCCGCACAACATCAACCACCCCGAAGTCGAGCCGATGATCATCGGCCGCAACTTCCTGGTGAAGATCAACGCCAACATCGGCAATTCGGCCGTTCTCTCCAGCGTGGACGACGAGGTCGACAAACTGGTCTGGGCCACCCGCTGGGGCGCCGACAACGTCATGGACCTGTCGACCGGCCGCAACATCCACAACATCCGCGACTGGATCATCCGCAACTCATCCGTCCCCATCGGCACCGTCCCGATCTATCAGGCCTTGGAGAAGGTGAACGGCGTCGCCGAGGACCTGACCTGGGAGGTCTATCGCGACACCCTGATCGAACAGGCCGAACAGGGCGTCGACTATTTCACCATCCACGCCGGCGTCCGCCTGCCCTTCGTGCCGATGACCGCCAAACGCGTCACCGGCATCGTCTCACGCGGCGGCTCCATCATGGCCAAATGGTGCCTGTCGCATCACCGCGAGAGCTTCCTCTACGAGCATTTCGAGGACATCTGCGACATCATGCGGGCCTATGACGTGTCGTTCAGCCTCGGCGACGGTCTGCGCCCCGGCTCCATCGCCGACGCCAATGACGAGGCCCAGTTCGCCGAGCTGCGCACCCTCGGCGAGCTGACCAAGATCGCCTGGGCCAAGGGCTGCCAGGTCATGATCGAGGGCCCCGGCCATGTGCCGATGCACAAGATCAAGGCCAATATGGATGAGCAGCTGAAACACTGCCACGAGGCGCCCTTCTATACGCTCGGGCCCCTGACCACCGACATCGCCCCCGGCTACGACCACATCACCAGCGCCATCGGCGCGGCCATGATCGGCTGGTTCGGCACGGCCATGCTCTGCTACGTCACGCCCAAGGAACACCTCGGCCTGCCCGACCGTCAGGACGTCAAGGACGGCGTCATCACCTACAAGATCGCCGCCCACGCCGCCGACCTGGCCAAGGGCCACCCGGCCGCCCGCCTGCACGACGACGCCCTGTCCCGCGCCCGGTTCGAGTTCCGCTGGGAAGACCAGTTCAACCTCGGCCTCGACCCCGAGACGGCCCGCAAATACCACGACGCCACCCTGCCGAAAGAGGCCCACAAGACGGCGCACTTCTGCAGCATGTGCGGCCCGAAATTCTGCTCGATGAAGATCAGCCAGGACATCCGGAGGGACGCGCAGGCGCAGAACGACGCGGGCGGTTCGCTGGCCGAGGCGGAGGCCGGGATGGCGGAGATGAGCGCGAAGTTCAGGGCCGGGGGCGGGGTGGTGGAGGTGAAGATCTAGAGCTCGTATCCGTGCGTTTCCAGCCAGGCCGCGAGTTCGTTCATCTTCTGGCCGCTGGGGGCACCATGCCGAATCCGGCACTCTTCCCATGCGTTCGCCACGTCCGTCTTGGCCTTCAGATCACCCATAACGTTCTCGACGGGATCATAGGGTTGCCGCGATCTTCTCGCCGCTATCACGTCATGGTCGGCCATCATCCTATCGATACAGACGTCGGCTGATGACGCCTGCGGCTCTGACGTGCCGCAGCTCCCTAGAGCGATCGTCGTAAATGCTGCGGCTAGAACGTATCTCATCGAGGTCAAAGCTCCCGATCGTCTGACGAGAGTTTGTCCATAATGCTCTTCAACGGGTTGGCCATCCGCTGCAGCTTCTCGGCGCGGACGAAGTTCGACGCGGAGAAGTTCATCACTGCTTCCTTATCGCCATCGGTAACTTTGGCCAACGGTGCGTTCCAGTCGGTGACTGTAACAGTGCGGTAGTGGTGATCGGAGCCCTCTATGGTCTCGATACGGTAGTCATAGCCGGGCTCGATCATGTCGTTTCTTTTTGAAAGGATCGCCCGAATCGCGCCGAGCGCGTGAGCTTATCTCCGTTCGCGGAAGTGGGACACACACCGTTATCTTGCGGTAGCCTCCCCCCATGCCCACCCTCGTCCTCCTCGCCGGCCCCAACGGCGCCGGCAAGACCACCTTCATCGACCGCTTCCTTCGCCAGCGTGCCGAGACCTTCGTCTTCGTCAATCCGGACGAGGTGGCGCGCGACCTGCCCGGCGTCGGCGCCGAGCGTGATCTGGCCGCCGGGCGGCGGGTGCTGGAACGGCTGGACGCCCTGATCGACGCGCGGGCCGACATCGTGCTGGAGACCACCCTGGCCACCCGCTCTCACGCGCGCCGCCTGAAAGCCTGCCGCGCCGCCGGTTACCGGATCGCGCTGATCTATCTGCGCCTGCCCGACGCCGAGGCCTCCATCGCCCGCGTCCGACGCCGGGTCGAGCGCGACGGCCACGGCATCCCCGAGGCGACCCTGCGCCGCCGCTTCCCGCTCAGCCTCGACTATCTGGAGGCGGTCTACAAACCGCTCGTGGACGAGTGGGAGGTCTATGCGAGTAGCGACGACGGCCCGGAACTGCTAGACTGGGGACCGAAATGAGCACGATCTTCGACCGCGAAACCACGCTGAAGGCCCTGCGCGACGCCGCTTGGATCGCGAAGCACGGCACCCGCGCGGAACAGTCCGGCCGCTTCATCCCGCCTCCGGGCTGGAAAGGCCGCGTGGTCACCGCGACGGACGACGGGTTGTCAGAACCGAAGCGCGGCAAGGCGGCCTGAACAGCGCCGCCCCCTTGTCATCCCGGAAGCCGTGCAGCGGCTATCCGGGACGGGACAGCATCTCTCAGGACCCGGCCGGAAGGCGCCCCGCGCCTGTCCGGGCGACAGGTCAGGGCTGCACCGCGTGGCTCCCGGCTCAGCCCTGACGGGCTGTCCGGGAGGGCATATAAAGGCCGCGCCCGCCGTCCCCGCTCTGCGCAGCTGCGCGGCTTGGCCGGGATGACAAAAATAGGATCAGACCTCCCCCGCCATCTTCCGCAACGCCTCTTCAAACACCCCCGCCGGCTGCCCGCCCGAGATCAGCCACTTCCCCTCCACCACCACGGCGGGCACGCCATTGATCCCGCGCGAGACCCACAGCGCCTCCGCCGCCCGCACCTCGGCGGCATGGAGGTCGTCGGCCAGCACCTCGACCGCCTTCGCCCGGTCGAGCCCCGCCGCCTCCGCCGCGTCGGCCAGCACCCCGGCGTCCGTCATCGTCCGGCCGTCGGTGAAATGGGCCGTGAACAGCGCCGCCTTCAGCGCCCTCTGTTCCGCCTCGCCGACCGTCCCCGCCCAGTGCAGCAGCCGGTGGGCGTCGAAGGTGTTCCAGATGCGGCTGTCCGGCCCCATCCGCATCTCGAACCCCGGCCAGGCCTCGGCCGCCCGTTCGGTGATCATGGCCCGGTTGGCCGCCGACTGTTCGGGGGTCGAGCCGTATTCGCGGCCGATGTGTTCGACGATGTTCTCGCCCTCGGGCGGCATCTGCGGGTTCAGCTCGAACGGCTGGAAATGCACCTCGGCCGTGATCCCCTCGGCCTTCAGCGTCTCAAGGGCTGTTTGCAGCCCGCCCAGCCCCACCACGCACCAGGGGCAGACGATGTCGGAGACGAAGTCGATGTGCAGGGTGCGGGTCATGGGGAAGGGCTCCTTGTCCGGCCCATATGGTCCTTCTCCCCTTGAGGGTCGAGAAGGGTCAGGTCCTCGCCCCCCCTGCGACCGATTCTGACGTCCCCCTGTGCCAGGCTCTCACCCCGGATCAACGGGAGGCACCGGATGGCGGATGGATCACCCCTCAATCACGCGAACCCGCGCATCGCCCCGGACGAGGTCTGGGCGCGGGTGCGTGAGGACTATGTCAGCGGCCTGCCGGCGGCGGAGGCCTGTCGGCGGCACGGGGTCGGGATGACGGCCTTGCGCAACCGCGCGGCGCGCGAGGGCTGGCGGCGGGCGGATCAGCCGTGGACACCGCCCAACCTGCTGGATCCCGAAGACGAGGGGCGGCAGCTGGAAGAGACGGTCGGCGGTGACCTCGACGAGGTCGAGCTGGGCCAGCTGTCCTGGATCGCCTCACGGCGGATGATGCGGGCCGTGATGCGGGGTGAGGCGGCGGAGGCCTTGCGCTGGCGCCGCGTCCGTCTGGCGCTCGACGCCGAGGAGGCCGATCTGGACCGGCTGATCGCCCAGGAAGAAGCGGCCTGGCACAGGCTGCACAGCCCCGCCGCCAAGGCGGACCCAGTGGACTCAACGGACGGTGTTTCCTGCGCCTGATGACCGGGTCAGGGTTCGCCGGCCATCTTCCACTGGGCCTCTTCAAGGACGGAGGCCGGCTGCCCGCCCGGGATCAGCCCCTTCCCCGTCGCGGGGGAGGGCTATTCCCCCGCCATCCCCGCAACGCGGCCTCGAACACCCTCGCCGGGTCCGGCACGCGCCCCCGGATAACAACGTCCGTTTTCCGGCTTGCGCCGGCCGGCAGGCCGCGAGACCTTGGCCCACAGTCATGTCCGACACAGGGGGATTTCATGAACCGGACCGCCATTCTCGCCTGCGCCCTCGCGGCCCTTCCATCGGCGGCGCTGGCCCAGGTCCAGAGCACCACCCCGGGCGAGGTCCGGATGCTGCGCGCACCGACGGCCCCCGGCGAGGGGCCGCCCGCCGACTACATCACCGACATGGCACCCGAGTTTAACGGCTGGATCTATCAGGACGTCCCCGGCGGTTCCGGCTCGGCGACGACCCTGTATCGGGGGAGTGGCTATCCGGCGACCATCATGGTGTGCCCAAGACTGGCTCCGGTCCGCCTGCTCCTGCAGGGGCAGGACGAGGTTGAGGTCCGCAACAACCGCTGCGCCACCGTAACCACCGACCACCTGCGCATCAGCAGCCTGGGCCAGGGTACCAATGTCGGACTACGCCAGATCCGCTACCGCATCCTGTCCGTCCACCGCGCCGCCGACTGAGCGGGGGCACCGCCACGGCGGACACGCCGGTGATCCCCCGCGCGAGACCCCCACACTCCGGGACTGAACGCCCTGGCCGATCAGGTCGGTTCCGCCAGCAGCGCGTCGACCAGGGCCCGTGCCTCGGGGCTGGCCCAGTCCGCCTCGCCGGAGAAGGACGCGCGAATGCGGCCCTGGCGGTCCAGGATCACCGTCTGGGGCATCTTGCCCTCGCCCGGCAGTTCGAACGGCAGCTGGAATTTCATGTCGCTGTAGAGCGGCAGGGGTTCGTGCACGTCGATGAAGCTGCGCGCGTCGGCCAGTCCGTCGGGCGTGGCGTCGACATTGATCGGCAGGACGACCAGTCGGTCATCCGGATAGGCCTCGTCCAGACGGGCGAGGGTCGGCATCTCCGTGCGGCAGGGCGCGCACCACATGGCCCACAGGTTCACCACCACCACCCTGCCGCGGAACCGGGCGAAGGTGACGTCGGCGCCGTCGCGGGTCTTGAAGACATAGGCCGGTGCCATGGGTGTGGCCTCAGGCGTCTCCAGCCGGGTCAGGGAGCCGGTCGCGAAACGGGCCAGCTCGCTCTTGGCCGCCGGTTCCGGCGTTGCGGCTTTGAAGAAGGCGTCGCGATTGGCGTATAGCAGGCCGGCGCCCACGATCATGCCGACCGCCAGCGCGCCCGCGATCGCCATCCCCGCTGTCTTCGAGCCCTTCATGACCAAGCCTTCCCCCTCGCCAGCATCAGTTAAGCCTTCTCCGAACGCGGAAGGTCAAGACATGTGGGGCGGGCGGTTCTCGGCGCGACCGGCCGACATCATGCAGGCGATCAATGTCTCCATCGGCGTGGACCGGCGTCTGTGGGCCCAGGATCTGGCCGGTTCGCGGGCCCATTGCCGCATGTTGGCGGCGCAGAAAATCATCACCGGGGCCGACGCCGACGCCATTCTGGGCGGGCTGGACGCCATCGAGGCCGAGATCCGCGATGGGACCTTCCCGTTCCGCGACCAGTTCGAGGACATCCACATGAATGTGGAAGCCCGGCTGGCTGAGCTCATCGGCGAGCCCTCGGGCCGGCTGCACACGGCGCGCAGCCGCAACGACCAGGTGGCGACCGATTTTCGCCTCTGGGTCCGCGCCGCCTGCGACGCCGCCGTCGACCAGCTGAAGGGCCTGCAGTCGGCCCTGCTGGTTCGGGCGGAACAGCATGCCGGCGACCTGATGCCCGGCTTCACCCATCTGCAGCCGGCCCAGCCGGTGACCTTCGGCCACCATCTGATGGCCTATGTCGAGATGTTCGGCCGCGACGCCGCCCGCTTCGCCGACGCCCGGTCGCGCATGAACGAATGCCCGCTGGGCGCCGCGGCCCTGGCCGGTTCGCCCTTCCCCATCGACCGGCACATGACGGCGGCCGAGCTGGGCTTCGACCGGCCGATGGGCAACTCGCTCGACGCCGTCTCGGACCGCGATTTCGCGCTGGAGAGCCTCGCCGCCGCCTCGATCTGCGCGGGCCATCTGTCGCGGCTGGCCGAGGAGATCGTCATCTGGATGACGCCGCAGTTCGGCTTCGTCACCCTGCCCGACGACCTGACCACCGGTTCGTCGATCATGCCGCAGAAGCGCAATCCGGACGCCGCCGAACTGGTCCGCGCCAAGACCGGCCGGATCATGGGCTCGCTGGTCGCCCTGTCGACGGTGATGAAGGGCCTGCCGCTGGCCTATTCCAAGGACATGCAGGAGGACAAGCCGCCGGTGTTCGAGGCCTTCGACGCCCTGACGCTGGCGCTGGGGGCCATGACGGCCATGGTCTCGGCCCTGCAACCGAACACCGGGCGAATGCGCGAAGCCGCCGGATCGGGCTTCTCCACGGCGACCGATCTGGCCGACTGGCTGGTGCGCGAGCTGAACCTGCCGTTCCGCAAGGCGCACCATGTCACCGGCGCGGCGGTGAAGCGGGCCGAGGCCCTGAACGTGGATTTGTCGCAACTCCCGCTGGCCGAACTGCAGTCCCTGGAGCCCGGCGTGACGGAAGCGGTTTACAAGGTGCTCACCCCTGAGGCTTCCTGTGCCAGCCGCCAGAGTTTCGGGGGCACGGCGCCGGAACAGGTCCGCGCGCGCATTGTCGAGTGGAAGACGCGTCTCGCGTAAGGGGTTTGGGATGAAGAAGATCGTGCTTGCGGGCGTCGCCGCCCTGATCGCCGTCTCGGCCGCTGCGTGCGGCCGTATGGCCGACCTCGACGCCCCGCCGGCCCGGGAGACCGAGCGCGGCATGCGCGACGAGCGGGCCCCCAGCCTGCGCGAACCCGCCACCGTCAACCGTCCGCCCAGCCAGGTCCCGATCGACGGCGGCCCCAGCTCGAGCCCCTATGGCGGTTCGGGCGCCAACCCCGGCTAGGCTTCCCTTGCACCATTTCGACCGGATCAACGGCGCGCTTCAGGCCGAAGGCGTGCCGCTGGAGACGCTCGCCGAAGCGGTCGGCACGCCGGCCTATGTCTATTCCAGCGCGACCCTGACCCGGCACTACGGCCTGCTGGCCGACGCGGTCGCGGCCCATCCGGCGGCCCTGGGCGACGCCCTGATCGCCTTCGCGGTGAAGGCCAATTCCAACCTCTCGGTGCTGGCCACGCTCGCCCGGCTGGGCTGCGGCGCGGACACGGTGTCCGAGGGCGAGATCCGGCGGGCGCTGAAGGCCGGCATTCCGGCGGACCGCATCGTCTTCTCCGGCGTGGGCAAGACCGACGCTGAACTGGCCTTCGCCATCGAGGTCGGGGTGCGCCAGATCAATGTCGAGAGCGCGGTGGAGCTGGACCGGCTGATCGCGGTCGCCGCCTCAAAGGGCGCGCGGCCGGAAATAGCCACTCGCGTCAACCCATCGGTCGGCGCGGGCGGCCATGCGAAGATCACCACCGGCGGGGCGACGGACAAATTCGGCGTGCCGGCGGACGAGGCCCACGCCTTCTACGCCCGCGCCAGCCTGTCGCCGCATGTGACGCCGGTCGGGTTGGCCTGTCACATCGGCAGCCAGATCACCACGCTGGAGCCGCTTGAGGCCGCCTTCCGCGCCCTACGGACCATGACACTGGAGCTGCGCGCCGCCGGGCTGTCGGTCACTCGGCTGGACCTCGGCGGCGGCCTGGGCGTGCCCTATCACGGCCAGTCGGATCTGCCGTCGATCGAGGCCTATGTCGCCATGGCCGCGCGGGTGCTGGACGGTCTGGAGGTCGAGGCGGCGTTCGAGCCCGGCCGCCTGCTGGCCGCCAACGCCGGGGTGCTGCTGAGCCGGGTGATCCAGGTCAATGAGCGCGGCGACGGGCGGCGGTTCCTGGTGCTGGACGCCGGCATGAACGACCTGATGCGCCCGGCCCTCTATGACGCCTTCCACGATCTGGTCCCGGCGCGCCCGCGCGAGGGCGAGCCACGCCTCTACGACCTCGTCGGCCCGATCTGCGAATCCACCGACATCTTCGCCCGCGACCGCCTTCTGCCGCCGATGCAGGCGGGCGATCTGGTGGCCTTCATGGGGGCTGGGGCCTACGGAGCGGTGCTGGCCAGCGAGTACAACAGTCGGCCGCTGGTGCCGGAGGTGCTGGTGGACGGCGAGCGATGGGCGGTGGTCAGGGCGCGGCCGACGTATGACGAGATGCTGCAGCGGGAGCCGCGGGCCGACTGGCTCTAGTCCAGCGCGCACACATCCGGCAGGCCTCGCAGCGCCCCCGCGTGATCCAGCCCGTAGCCCACCAGGAACCGGTTCGGCGCCTCCCAGCCGACGAAGTCGGGCTCAGGCGCGCGCGGCAGGGGCCAGGGCTTTTTGGCGAAGACCACAGTCAGGACCTCCGCGGCCCCCTTCGCCTTCGCGATCCGCACGGCCTCAGCCAGCGACAGGCCGGTGTCGAAGACGTCGTCGATGATCAGCACCCGACGGCCCTCGATGGAGCGCTGGAAATCCGCATAGACGTCGATCCGGCCCCGGCTGGTCTGTTCGTCACCATACGACGCCAGCCACAGGGCGTCGAAGCGGACGTTGCGGCCCAGACGCGACAGGGCGCGGGTCAGGTCGGCGGCGAACCACAGGCCGCCGGTCAGCAGCACGGCAGCGACGGTCTCGTCGTCGATCACCGGGGCGATCTGCGCGGCGAGGTCGGCGACGATGCGCTGGACCTCGGCTTCGGGGAGCAGGACGGTGGGCTTGGGGGCGGAGTCAGCCATGCGAGGCCGATACCGCCTCTTACCGGTGGGTGTCTACCACCGGCACGGCGTCGATCGGCTGCATGTCCAGCGGGGCCGAAGCGCCGGGCGACAGGGCGGGGCGCAGGCCACCGTCAGCGGGCGGGGCCGCGACAGGGGCGGTCGGGGCCGCAGCATGGGCCGGCGCGGGCGCGGCGGGGGGCCGGCGTGTATCGGCATGGGGCGCGGGCGCGGGCGGCGCGGCGGCGCGAGCCGGGCCCTCATCCAGCACGAAGGCGACGCCGACGCCCTGACCACGCGCGCCCGGATCGGGAATCACGGCGGCGAAGCCCTGGACCTTGCCGGGCAGGACCGGGGCGGCGTCGATGCGGACGACGGCATGGCCGATCTCGGCGCCGTGGGCGTCCAGCAGGGCGACGCGCACGGGCGGGGCGGTCCGCTCATTGTCGCGCACATTCCTGAGCGCGCCGGAGACGATCACCTTGCCCGGGTCGTTGGGCAGGGGCCTGGCGCTGACCGCCTCGAAATCCAGTCCGGTCGGGTTCACCGTCAGGCCGATGGCGGCATAGGCGGCGGCGGCGCGGGGGGCCAGTTCGACGACCTCGACCCGGAACAGCCAGGCGCTGCCCAGCAGGGCGGCGAAGCCGGAGGCGATACCGGCCCAGACCACGCCATGGGTCGCGGCGCGGCGCAGGCGGCGCTGCTGCTCGGCGCGGGCGCGGAAGGCCTTGGGCAGTTCGGGGGCCGGGGTCTCGGCGAGTGATTCGGGCTCGGGTTCCGGCTCATCGCGATGGCCGAAGCTGACCGCCTCCGTCGGCGTCGAGGACTGGGACAGCTCCAGCGGCTCGTCCAGGGTCGCGCGCCAGGTGTGGCGGCATGACTTGCAGCGGACAGTCCGACCGCCCGGCCCGATCGCCTCGTCGGGAGTGAAATAGCTGGTGGCGCAGGACGGGCAGGTCAGTATCATGTGCGCTGACTGCGGGGCTGTTCGCCCCCTCCCGTCGCGGTCCTGCCGCGTCCTGACCCGAAATTCATGCCCGTCCAGCCCCGCCGCGCTTACCCATCCGACGCCGCGTCCGACACCGTCCGCCTCTCTGGCGTGGGTTTCGGCTATGCGGCGACGCACCGCGCGCTGCGGGACGTTAATCTCACCTTGCCAGCCGGCTCTTTCCACTTCCTTACCGGACCGTCCGGAGCGGGGAAGTCGACCCTGCTGAAACTGCTGACCCTGGCCGAGCAACCGACCGCGGGGACCCTGCATCTGTTCGGTGAGGACGCCACTGCGGCCCCGCGCCGGGCCCTGCCCGCCTTCCGCCGCCGCATGGGGGTGGTGTTCCAGGATTTCCGCCTGCTGGATCACCTGTCCGCCTTCGACAATGTCGCCCTGCCCCTGCGGCTGACCGGTGGCAAACAGGCCGACTATGCGGGCGACGTCGAGGAAATGCTGGACTGGGTCGGGCTCGGCGACCGGATGGACGACACCCCGCCCGCCTTCTCGGGTGGCGAGAAACAGCGGCTGGCCATCGCCCGGGCCGTGGTCACCAGACCTGACCTGATCCTCGCCGATGAACCGACGGGCAGCGTCGATGCGAAGATGGCCGGGCGGCTGCTGAAGCTGTTCCAGTCCATGAACCGGCTGGGGACCACCGTCCTGATCGCCAGCCATGACGAGGCCCTGGCCGAACGGTCGGGCGCGACCGTGCTGCGGCTCGAAGGCGGACGACTGACCGGAGGCGCGACGTGATCCGCCGCCTGTTCAACAGCCGCCCGTCCCTGCTGTCGCGCGACGCCGGCGGCGAGGCCTGGCTGGGGGGGCTGATCGCCGTGCTCTGCTTCCTCGCCTGTCTGTCAGCGGTCGGGGCCGTCTCGGCCGACCGGGCCGCCCACGGCTGGGCCCGCCAGCTGCGGGCCGAGGCCACCGTTCAGGTCCGCCCGCGCGTCGGCGAGACCGGCGCCGAGGCCGCCGCCCGCGCCGCCCAGACCCTCGCCGGGATCGAGGGTGTCGAAGAGGCCGCGGCCATGGACCGCGAGACCGCCGAGGCCCTTCTGCGCCCGTGGATCGGCGACGCCGTCCTGCCCGACCTGCCCATCCCCTATCTGGTCACCGTGCGGCTGGACCCCGCCGCCCCCGCCAGCGCCGTCACCCTGGGCCGGGCCATGGCCGAGGCAGGGCTGGACGCCACCGTCGACGACCACAGCCTGTGGCGCGGCGAGGTCGAGCGGTCGGCGGGCCTGATCACCCTGCTGGCCGTCGCCGCCTTCCTGTTGACCGCCGGCGCGGCCGGTGCCGCCGTCGCCTATGCCACGCGAGCAGGCATGGCAGCCCAGTCCGGCGTGATCAGCACCCTGAGCCTGAACGGGGCCTCCGACAGCACGGTCGCCGGCCTGTTCCAGGTCCGCTACGGCCTGCTGGCCGCCGGGGCCGGCGCCGTCGGGGCCCTGGTCGCCATGGGGATGGTCGCGGGCCTGCGTTTCCTCGGCGGGGCCGAAGGGGTGACCCCCGCCCTGCCGCTGGCCTGGAGCGACCTGCTGATTCTCTCGCCATGTCCGCTGCTCGCGGCTACGGTGGCGCTTGTGGCGGCGCGATTCACCGCTCTGGCGCGGCTGAAGCGGGGTCACTAGGTTAAGCGCATGAAGTTTCTGACCTTCATCGCCACTCTGGTGCTGATCTGGACGATCGGCCTGTTCGCCTTCGCCGATCGTGTGCGCGGCTTCACGCCCGCGCCCGAGCCGGCGCGCGCTGACGCCATCGTCGCCCTGACCGGCCCGTCGGCGGAACGGGTCAATGCCGCGGTCCGCCTGCTGGAGCAGGACAAGGGCCAGCGTGTGCTGATCTCCGGCGTCAATCGCGAGGTCCGCCGTCAGGAGCTTCGCGCCCTGACCCCCGGCTCCAACCGCCTGTTCAACTGCTGTGTCGATCTGGGTTTCGAGGCCGAGGACACCGTCGGCAATGCCCAGGAGATCGCCGCCTGGGCTGAGGCCAAGGGCTATGACAGCCTGATCGTGGTGACCTCGGACTATCACATGCCCCGCGCCCTGACCGAGATCCGCGCCGCCGCACCCGGGATCGAGCTGACCCCCTATGCCGTCGAGACACCCTCGCTGGACAATTCGCGCTGGTGGAAGGCCGCTGTCACAGCCCGACGGATGACCCTTGAATACATGAAATACCTCGCCGCCCTGGCCCGCGCCATGGTCGGCGGCATCGATCGTCCGGCCACGGACGAACCCGTGGCAGAGAAGGCCGCCTGACGTGACATGGCTCCGGTCGCTGGCCTTTGTGGCCTGGCTTTATCTGTCGATGGTCCTGTTCGCGGTCGGCCTGTCCCCGGCCCTGCTGATGCCCTACCGCCCGGCCATGTGGGTGATCCGCCACTGGTCGAAATTCACCCTGTTCGGCCTGCGCTGGATCGCCGGGGTCAAGGTGGAGTTCCGGGGCGTGGAGCATATGCCGGTCGGCGCCTGCCTGATCGCCGGCAAACACCAGTCCATGCTGGACGTGATCGCCCCCTTCGCCGTCCTGCCCGACAACTGTTTCATCATGAAAAAGGAACTGGCCCCCCTGCCCTTCTTCGGCTGGTTCGCGGTCAAGACGAAGATGATCGCCGTCGACCGCTCGGCCCACTCCAAAGCCCTGAAGGACATGGTCCGGCAGGCGCGGGCCCGGTTCGCCGAGGGTCGTCAGATGCTGATCTTCCCGGAAGGCACCCGCGCCCCCGTCGGCGCCCCGCCGGACTACAAGCCCGGCATCGCCGCCCTCTACCGCGACCTCGACTGCCCCTGCACCCCGATGGCCACCAACTCCGGCGTCCACTGGCCGGCGCACGGCTTCCGGCGGTATGCGGGGACGGTGGTCTATGAATTCCTGCCGGCGATCCCGGCGGGTTTGAAGCGGGACGCGTTCATGGCGACGCTGGAGGAGCGGCTTGAGGGGGCGTCGGGGGCGCTGCTCGCCGTCCGGTGATGGAAGTGGCGAGCGTCCAGGGGGGCGTCGGTCCGACTGTCAGCTGTCCATGAATATCCTTGACCGCAGGATTAACCGCGCGACCTTCGGGCTGCTTCTCGGCCTCCTGATCACGTTCAACGTCGCCGCCGCCTACCTGGGGGCCGGCATCTCCGCCCCATGGTTCGTGCTGGCCCTGTTCTGCATCTGGCGCCTGCACGATCTCGGAAAGTCGGGGAAATGGGTGCTGCTCGTCCTTGCTTTGCAGGTCCTCGGGATCATGATCGCCTTCAGCCTTGTCCCTCGTCACCAGATGCTGACCGCATTGTATTTTGCGGATGTTCTGGTGCTCCCATTGCTCGTCTGGCTCGGCAGCACTCCCGGAGAGCCCGTATCAAACGGCTGGGGCGGCCCGCCGCCGCCCGGCATCGGCATGGGAAGAAATTGAGCTGACTACCGCAGCGTCTCCCATGCCAGCGCATGCACCCGGTCCCTGCCCAGCGCCGCAGCCATCGGCGGTGCCTCGAACAGCCCGGCGATCGCCGGGTCCCTGACATCCAGCCCGCCCGTGAAGGCCCCGAACGCCGGCAGCACCGCGCGCCGTCCATCCGTCACGAAACACGGCCGCCGCACCCCCCGCCCGTGTGCCGCCACCCGCGCCGCCGGGTGCAGGTGGCCGGCGATCTCTCCCGGTTGCACGCCCGGCCGGGGCTCGTGGATCAGGCGCAGGGAGCCGACCGCCATGGTCTCGACCACCTCGCCGACAAGGTCGTCCATGGCCCCGGCCAGGGCCGCGATGTCGTGGTTGCCTTCCAGCCAGATCCAGTCGCGGCCCGCCGCCAGCCGGTCCAGTCGCGCCCGGTCGTCCACGGCCATCCGGCCCACCGAGGCCGCGTCGTGGAAGCTGTCGCCGAGCAGCACCACCGCCGCCGGCGACAGCGCCTCGATCTCGGCTTCCAGCCGGTCCAGCGTCGCGCGGCTGTCGTAGGGCGGCAGCATCTGGCCGCGGGCGGCGAAGGCCGAGCCCTTCTCCAGATGCAGGTCGGCGGCGATCAGGGTGCGGTGGTTCGGCACCCAGAGCGCACCCGAACAGCGCAGCACGCAGGGCTCGCCCTCGATATGGACGCGCAGGCCGCCGCTGGGGCAGCGGGCGGGGGAGAGGAGGTTCTTCAGGGCCGCATTCATCGTCCTTCTCCCATTGGGAGAAGGTGGCCGCGAAGCGGTCGGATGAGGGTCGGCTTCGTCCGTCGGCGTAAGCCGTCGCAGGGTTCGGGGTGCGGCTTACGCCGGCCCTTGGACCCGGCCCTCACCCTTTCGCCTTGCCGATCGCTTCGCTCCCGGAGGCTCAAGCCCTCTCCCATTGGGAGAGGGGGCTGTAGGTGGTCCTTCACGCCATCACCTCGGCGATCAGTGTCTCTTCGTCAAATCCACAGGCATTGGCGTCGAGGATCATCTCCGCCGCCTGTCCGCCGCCGACCCGCTCGCGCCCGATCTGGACCAGAACCGGCACGCAGAAGGGCGACGGGCGCTCCAACGGCACATGCCGGATCTGGCCCCGGATCCGCTCGAGCAGCTGGCCCAGCCGCGCCACGTCCAGCAGGCCCGCGGCCGCATCGGCGCGGGCGGTCTGCAGCAGCAGATGGTCGGGCTGGTGGCGGCGCAGCACATCGTAGATCAGGTCCGTCGAAAAGGTCACCTGCCGCCCCGTCTTCTCATTGCCCGGCTGCCGCTTCTCGATCAGCCCCGAGATCAGGGCGCAGTTGCGGAAACTGCGCTTCATCATGAAGCTCTCGGCCAGCCAGCTTTCCAGATCGTCGCCCAGCATGTCGGGCTCGAACAGGGCATCGAGATCGAGATGATCCATCGGCCTGATCGACCAGATGGCCAGCGAATAGTCGGTGCAGACGAAGCCGAGCGGCCCGACGCCCAGCCGGTCCAGCCGCCGCGTCAGCAGCATGCACAGGGTCGCATGGGCCAGCCCGCCCTCGAACGGATAGGCGATCAGATAATGCCGCGCGCCGCGCGCAAAGGTCTCGACCAGCAGGGTGCCGGCGTCGGGGATGGCCGAGCGCGCCGCCTGCATCTCCAGCCATTCCTGCACATCGGCCGGCAGGACACGCCAGTGATCGCGGTCCTGGATCATGGCCCGCACCCGGTCGGCCAGCGAGGTGGACATCGGAAATTTGTTGCCACCCCAGGACGGGATCTTCGGGTCCTTGTCGATCGCCTGGGTGACCAGGGCGTCCACGCCGTTGATGCCCTGGAAGGCCCAGACCTGACCGGCGAAGACAAAGGTGTCGCCGGCCGACATCTGTTCGAAATAGTGCTCCTCGGCCTCGCCGATCTTGCGCCCGCCGGTCAACTGTCTCGAGGCCCCGCCACGCCGCGAAGCGACACGGACATTCAGGGTCGCCGCCGCCACTATGGTCCCGACATTCATCCGGTGTCGTTGCGCCGTCTGGGCATTGCGCACGGTCCATCGCCCGTCCCGCGTCCGCACGATCCGCGCGAACCGCTCATAGGTGCGCAGCGCATAGCCCCCGGTGGCGACCAGATCGACCACCGCCTCGAACTGTTCATACGTCAGCCCGCGATAGGGGCCGCAGCCGGTTATCTCCGTGTACAGATCATCCAGCGAAAAGGGTTCAGAACAGGCGCAGCCCATGACGTGCTGGGCCAGGGTGTCGAGCGTACCCGTATGCACCGGCTCCCGGTCGAAGGCGTTCTCGGCCACCGCCTCGCGCGCAGCCTGGCATTCCAGCATCTCGAACCGGCTGGCGGGCACCATCAGGGCCCGCGACGGCTCGTCCAGCCGGTGATTGGCCCGGCCGATCCGCTGGACCAGCCGGGAGGCCCCCTTGGGCGCGGCCAGCTGGATCACCAGATCGACGTCGCCCCAGTCGATGCCGAGATCCAGCGTCGAGGTGCAGACCACGGCCCGCAGCTCGCCCCGCGCCATCGCCGCCTCGACCTTGCGCCGCTGTTCGGCCGCCAGCGAACCGTGATGCAGGGCGATGGGCAGGTCGTCCTCATTGATCGCCCACAGCGACTGGAAGACGAACTCCGCCTGCCAGCGCGTGTTGACGAAGATCAGGGTCATGCCCGAGCGCTTCAGCGCCTCATAGACCTCAGGGATGGCGTGCTGGCCCGTGTGACCGGCCCACGGCACCCGGCCCTCGCTGACCAGGACATCGATCACCGGCGGGGCTCCCGGGTCGCCGCGGACGATGGTGACGTCCCGGTCTACCCCTCCACCATGCTTCGCATGGTCCCCCTCCCCATCGCTTCGCGACAGGGAGGAGACAGTCGGTGCCGCCTCCTCCCCATGAGATGGGGAGGGGGACCGCGAAGCGGTGGAGGGGCGACCCGGCCTCAGCCACCCCGCAATCATCTCCGGGTCGTCCACCGTCGCGCTCAGCGCCACCCGCCGCATGTGCGGCGCAAACTGTTGCAGCCGCCCCAGCCCCAGCGACAGCAGATCCCCGCGCTTGCCGCTCCAGATCGCATGCACCTCATCCAGCACGACGCATTTCAGGTCGGCAAAATAGTCGCGCGCGCCGTCCCAGGCGCAGAACAGGGCCAGCTGTTCGGGGGTGGTCAGCAGGATGTCGGGCGGGTTATCCCGCTGCCGCTGCTTCTTGGACTGTTTGGTATCGCCGGTCCGGCTCTCGACATGGATGTTCAGCCCGATCTCGCGGATCGGCGTCATCAGGTTGCGCTCGACGTCGGTGGTCAGGGCCTTGAGCGGCGACAGGTAGAGGGTGTGCACGCCCGACCCCGGCCCGAACGCCGGCCGTGGCCCGCGCTCCGCCAGTTCGACCAGCGACGGCAGAAACCCCGCCAGCGTCTTGCCCCCGCCCGTCGGCGCGACCAGCAGGGCGTGCGACCCGGCCTGCGCCGCCGCGATCATCTCCAGCTGATGCCGTCGCGGCGACCAGCCGCGCGACGCGAACCAGTCGGCGAACAAGAGGGGCAGTTGCGTCACTCGCCGACCCGCGCGCCTTCGCAATATCCGCCGTCGGCCCAGCGACCGCCAGCGTCGAGACAGCGGTCGATGGCCATGAACTCGCTGAAGAAGTACCACCAGACGAAGACAGCGCCCAGGATCAGTGCGACGCCCAAGCCAATCGCCCGGTGAGCGGGACGCCGCTTCATGGCTCGCCCCACGGCGACAGCACCCGACACCCGCTGTGCTCGAAATGCCGGACATTGCGGGTAACGACGGCAAGCCCGTGAACGTGGGCGGTGGCCGCGATCAACTCATCAGTCATTTCGGAGACGCGGCCCGCCGCCCGGTTGATCTCCGCCAGGGACGCCCAGCGTTCCGTGACCTCCAGATCGACCGACAGGATTCGCTCGCCATACCGAAGGATCAGATCGGCGAGCCAGAAATCGAGATCGTCGCGTCGTCGTCCCGGCTCGAGTCGGACGATACCGCGTCGAAGTTCACCGACCGTGATGACGCTGATGTGCAGGTCCGACAGCAGCTGTTCATTCAGCCAGCCGATCACGCCTGGGTCCGGTCGCGCGCGCTTCGGCTCGCTGATGGCGTTGGTGTCCAGCAAGAACATCAGAAGGGGTCGATCTCACGAGCGGGACGGCGGTCACGTTCCAGATCCACGCCTTCGAGTGACGGGCCGTTCAGCAGCCAGTCTTTAAAGTCCCGCGAGGCGCGGGGATCCTTCAGCCGTCGAAAGTCTTCGGCGGACAGGACCACGGCCGCCGCTTCGCCATGCAAGGAGATTTCCTGCGGCCCTTCCGTCCGCGACCGGCGGATGACCTCTGAGAGGTTGTCCTTGGCTTTGGCGACACTCCAAACCACGACGATCTCCACTATGGCTATGGTATATAGCCATATCTTGCGTTTACGCTCGCGTCAAGGAAATGTTCCCGTTCCGTTTCACATGGCTAGTTGCTATGTTTCGGCGTGTCCACCGACTCCCTCACCTCCGCCTCCGCCCTGACCGGCACCGAGCCATGGCTCGCGCTGCCGCCGGCGTTGGCCATTCCGCCCGGCGCGGGGGCGATCTGCGATGGCGAGGGCGCGCGAAAGATCGGTCGCGGCGCGGCCGAGGGGGCCTTCACCGCCGCCGCTGTCATGGTCGCCCACGCCAGCCTGACGGCCCGCCGTCTGGGCATAGCCCCGCCGCCGCGTTCGGCCGAGCTGCTGGATGTGCTGGAGCTGTTCGCCTTCGTCCGGCCGGCCCGCTTTTGCGCCCCCTCGCCCAGCGGTCTGGCCCTCGCCATGGGGATGAGCGAGCCCCGGGGGGCCGAGGCCCAGGCCGAGGCCCAGGCCGAGGCCCAGGCCGAGGCCCTGCGCCGCGCCGCCGACGGCCTGCTGCGCGAACTGGCCGATCCGGCCTATCCCGACCGCGAGGCCGCCTTCACCCTGGCCGAAACCCTCGGCCGCGCCGGTTGGGCATGGGCCTGGCGGGTCACCGGGGCCCTGCAGCATCAGCCCGTCCGCGACCGCAACCATCGCGGCAGCGGCCTCGACGTCTGGTCGCGCCTGCCGGAATGGGAGGACGAGGCCCCGCGCGGCGAGGCCGGCTCGGCTCCGGTCGACAGCGAGAGCGCCCGCATCCGTCTGGAGAAACTGCTGCAGGCCTCCGGCCTCGACGAGACCCGGCCGACCCAGTCCGACTATGCCGCCGAGGCCGCCTATGCCTTTTCGCCCCGCAATGAGGAGGGCCGGCCCCGCTTCCTGCTGGCCGAGGCCGGCACGGGCACGGGCAAGACCCTCGGCTACCTCGCCCCCGCCAGCCTGTGGGCCGAGCGCAATCAGGGGGCCGCATGGGTCTCGACCTACACCCGCGCCCTGCAGCGCCAGATCGACCGGGAGAGCGCCGCCCTCTGGCCCGACCCCGTCGAGCGCAAGAAGAAGACCGTCGTCCGCAAGGGCCGGGAAAACTACCTCTGCCTGCTGAACCTTCAGGACATGGTCCAGGCGGCCCAGCTGGGGAACGGCGACCTGATCGGCATGGCCCTGGCCAGCCGCTGGGCCATGCACACCCGCGACGGCGACATGACCGGGGGCGACTATCCCGGCTGGCTGCCCGGCCTGTTCGCGACGGGGCCCAGCCATCAGGCCAGCGCGGCCAATCTGGTCGACCGGCGCGGCGAATGCGTTCACGCCGCCTGCCCCCACTACCGCACCTGTTTCGTCGAAAAGACCATCCGCGCCAGCCGCCGCGCCGACCTCGTCGTCGCCAATCACGCCCTGGTCATGACCCAGGCCGCCTTCGACGGGGCCCGCTCGGCGCGCGGCCTGAAGCAGGACGGCGAGACGGCGGCGCTGAAGCGGATCGTCTTCGACGAGGGCCACCATCTGTTCGACGCGGCGGACAGCGCCTTCTCGGCCTGCCTGTCGGGTCAGGAGGCCGCCGAGCTGCGACGCTGGCTGCGCGGACCCGAGGGACGCGGCCGGCGCGGGCGCGGTCTGGAGCAGCGGCTGGGCGACCTCTGCGCCGACAACGAGGCGGCGACCAAGGCGCTTCAGGACGCGGTCCGCGCCGCCGCCCAGCTGCCTGGCGAGGGCGTATCCGGCCGCATCGCCCCGGCCTCGGGCGAGGTCAATCCGGTCGGGCCGATCGAGCGCTTCCTGCTGGCCGCCCTCGAACAGCTCCGGGCACGGACCAGCGAGAATGCGTCCGGCAGCGGCGCCGAATTCGGCATGGAATGCTCCCTGCGACCCGTCACCGAGCCGGTGCTGGAGGCCGCGCGCGAGGCGGCCCAGGCCCTGGCCGCCGTCGAGGCACCCCTGCTGGCCCTTTCGCGGCACCTCGAGGACATCCTCGACGACGAGGCGGCCGATCTGGACGGGGCGTCCCGTGCCCGGATCGAGGGGGCCCTGCGCGGCCTTGACCGTCGCGCCCGCATGACCCTGCCCGGCTGGCGTTCGATGCTGGCCGCGCTGGAGGTCTCGTCCGACGAGCCCGATCCCGACTTCCTCGACTGGCTTTCAGCCGAAGCAGCGTTCGGCCGCATCATGGACGTGGCCCTGCGCCGCCACTGGATCGACCCGACCGTGCCGCTCGAGGCCGCCGTCATCATGCCGGCCCACGGCGTACTGGTCACCAGCGCCACCCTGTCCGATCCGAACGCGGACGATCCGTTCGACATGGCCCGGCTGCGCACGGGCTCGGCCCGGCTGATCGAGCCGGCGCGGACACTGAAGGTCGAAAGCCCGTTCGACTATGCCGCCAACGCCCGGGTCATCGTCGTCAACGACCTGGTCAAGGACGACACGCGCCAGACCGCGGCGGCCATGCGCGAACTGTTCCTCGCGGCGGGCGGCGGGGGCCTCGGCCTGTTCACCGCCATCCGACGACTGAAGGCGGTCTATGAGCGGCTGGGCCCCGATCTGGCCAAGGCGGGCCTCCCGCTCTACGCCCAGCATGTCGATCCGCTCGAGGTCGGGGCGCTGGTCGACGTCTTCCGCGCCGAACAGGACTCCTGCCTGCTGGGCACGGATGCGGTGCGGGACGGCGTCGATGTGCCGGGCCGGTCCCTGCGCATCCTCGCCTTCGACCGCGTGCCCTGGCCACGCCCTGACCTGCTGCACAAGGCGCGCCGCCTGCGCTTCGGCGGCGAGGGCGCGGGGGGGCGCAATTTCGACGACGCCCTCGCCCGCGCGAAGATGGCCCAGGCCTTCGGCCGGCTGATCCGCCGCGCCGACGACAAGGGCGTCTTCGTCATGCTGGACGCCGCCGCCCCGACCCGGCTGTTCGCCAGCCTGCCGCCCGGCACCGAGGTCCAGCGTATGGGTCTGGCCGAGGCGGTGGAGCTGGTGGGCGGCTTCCTCGCCAGACCGCCGGACGCCAATGAGACGTGAAACCCTTGCCGGGCGCTTGAGCCTTCGCCATATCCCGATCGCGCCCTCGTCCGCCCCGGATGAAGTGGACTCAGTGGACTCTGCGGACGGTGTTTTTTCGGCACCGACCCGGGGTCCGGAGAGTCGGCCGGTCCACCACCCGTTTTCGTCGGAGCCCCGATGACCGCCGCAGCCCGTTACCCCCGCCGCGGCCTCGCCGTGCCCTTCATCATCGTCGGCCTGCTGCTGGCCGTCTGGACCGGCTGGTGGTTCTGGCTGACCGACCAGGTCGAGACCCGACTGACGGCCCAGGTCGAGGTTCTGCGGCAGGACGGCTGGACCATCACCCATGCCCCGGTTCGCACCACCGGCTGGCCATTCCGGACGCGGGTGTCGATGCCGCAGGCCGACATCCTGGCCCCCTCAGGCCACGGTGTGGCGGCCCCCGAACTGGTGGCCGAGGCCAGCAGCTGGAACCCCGATCACTGGGTCGTCGTCGCGCCCGACGGCCTGACCCTGACCCGGGCGGACAAGGGCCGGATCGCCATCGCCGGCGACGGCCTGCGCTTCAGCATCAGCCATCTCCGCGATCGCTTCCCCGACCTCAGGGCCGAAATGATCCGTCCCACCTTCACCGCGCTGGCGGGTGCCGAACCCTTTCCCATCGCCTCGGCCGAGCGGATCCAGCTGGAGGCCCGGCCGCATCTGACCGACGGGGTGGCCTCCACCGATGAGATGGATGTTCTGTTCCGCCTCATCGACGCGCGCGGCCGTCCGGGCGGCCCGGTCGAGGGGGCGACACGGCAGGGGATGCTCAGCGCCGATGTCGAGGGCACCATCGTGGGGGCCAGCCGGCTGCAGGGTATGGACGCCGCCGGGGTCTTCGCCGCCTGGACCGGGGCAGGCGGGCGGTTCACCGCCATCCGGGGCCGGTTGAAGGCCGGGGACAGCACCGCCCTGATTTCCAGCGACACCCTCGCGGCCGGGCCTGACGGCCGTCTTCAGGGCGCGCTGGCCCTGACCGCCGAGCAGCCGATGGCCGCCATCGCCGGCCTGGCCCGGTCGCAATCAGGCGCGGTCAACCGCCTCGGAGCCGCGGGCGCGGCAGCGGCTACCGGTGCCACCGGCGCGCGACCCGTCGATCTGGTGGTGCAGTTCCGCGACGGCCGCACCTGGCTGGGGCCCTTCGCCCTCGCCCCGGCCCCGCGGCTGTTCTGATGCTTCCCAAACCCCTCGTCGAGCCGGAAGCCGACGCCGAACGGCTGGCGCTCGATCGGGCCGTGGCAGAGGCCGTGCGCCTACGGCTCGCCGCCGGCCCGCGTCCGTCGCCCGACGCCGACGCCATCGCCCTGCGCGATCTGCTGAACGACCTGTCGCCCGCCGCCCGCGCCGCCGCGCGCGCGGTGCTGGGACGGATTGACGCGGCGAGCGGCGCGCCGCTGGTCGTGTGGGGCGCCGCCAGCCAGACCCTGGCCGCCGACCGTTTCGGCCTGACCGCCAGCCTCGCCGCCGAACCCGAGCAGGCGTTGGCCGCCGTCCGCGACGGATCGCGCGCCCTGCTGGACCTGACGCCGGGCCGGGCCTGGTGGGGCCGACTGCTGGCCGAGCCCGCCCTCAGGGTCGTCGCCGCCCTGCCCGACGATCGCCAAGGCCTGCCCCGCGCCCTGCTGGTGCAGCGGATGGAGCCCGGCCCGACCGGCGACGACCGCACCTTCTGGGCCACCGACAGCAAGGCCCCCGACGCCCGCATCATCGAGACCCTGGGCACCGCCGGCCTGGCCGCCAGTCCGCTGATCGCGGCGGGCGGCTTGAAGCTGTTCATGCTGGCGGGCTATGTGCAGGCCGAGGACGGGCGGCTCGCATCTGCGCCCGACAGCCTTGCCGGCGTCATCGGCGCCGCCCCCCAGTTTTGATGTCCAGGACCGCCCCATGACCGACGCGCCCGCGCCCCGGAATCCCGCGCCCAAGCCCGGCATCCTCGACATCGCCCCCTATGTCGGCGGCAAGTCGCGCATCGAGGGCGTGGCCGAGCCGATGAAGCTGTCGTCCAACGAGAACGCCCTGGGCGCCGGCGGAAAGGCGCGTGAGGCCTATGCCGCCGCCATCGGCCATATCCACATGTACCCGGACGGCCGCGCCCTGAAGCTGCGCGATGCGGTGGCGGAGCATCACGGACTGGAGCCCGAGCGGCTGATCTTCGGCAATGGCTCGGACGAGGTCTTCGCCCTGCTGAACCAGACCTATCTGACCGCCGGCGACAATATCGTCAGCGGCCAATACGGCTTCCTGGCCTATCGCATCAGCGCCCTGGCCAACCAGGCCTCGGTCAAACTGGCCCCCGAGCCGGACTTCCGCCTGACGCCCGAGGCCATCCTGGCCGAGGTCGATGACCGCACCCGCATCGTCTATGTCTCCAGCCCGTCCAACCCGACCGGCAGCTACAATACGGCCGAGGAAATCCGCCGTCTGCACGCGGCCCTGCCGCCCCACATCCTGCTGGTCATCGACGAGGCCTATGCCGAATTCGTCGCCGAGCCGGACTGGGAGACCAGCTTCCCCCTCGCCCGCGACAGCGACAACATCATCGTCACCCGCACCTTCTCCAAGATCCACGGTCTCGGCGGCCTGCGCATCGGCTTCGGCTATGCCCCGCTGAAGGTCTGCGAGGCCGTCGACCGTATCCGCCTGCCCTTCAACGTCTCGGTCCCCGGCATCGAGGCAGCCGTCGCCGCCCTCGGCGACGCGGCGCACCAGAAGGCCTCGCGCGACCTGGTCCACGCCTGGCGGCCGCGCCTGACCCAGGCCATCAAGGGCTTCGGCTTCGACGTCTTCCCCTCGGCCGGAAATTTCGTCCTCGTCCGCTTCCCCGACGCGACGCGAAACGCCGCGGCGGCCAATGACTATCTGAACTCCAGGGGCATCATCGTCCGCCCGGTCGGCGGCTACGGCCTGCCCGACTGCCTGCGCATCACCGTCGGCACCGAGGACCAGAACCGGGCGGTGATCGATGCGCTGAGCGAGTTCGCCGCCCAGTAGCCCTCCCTATTCCGATTGGAGAGGAGTTGAGCGCGCAGCAGTTCAGCCGTCGTCCTTGCGCTGAAGTGGGAGGGTCGATCCGCAGCATTCGGCGTAGGCCGCTTCCCTGTCCGGAGCCTTGGTTAAGGCCGACTGACAAAGCCGGCCCTCATCCTGCGCTGCGCGCCACCTTCTCCCATTGGGAGAAGGAAAGTCTCCAGTTGTTCAGTCCCGGGGTGAGGTGGGTTGGATCGTATCGGAAGCGGTTCGCTTCGTCAGTCCGCGCCTTGCAGATGGCGTCGCAGGGTGTGAGGCTTTGCAAGGTTGCAGGCGTCAGGGAAGGCGGCTGATGCCGTGGCGCTTCAGACAGCGGTGAAGCGACGACCGGGTCAGGTGCGGCAGCGTCGCCTGGAGCGGGTAGAGGCCGTCGTCCCGCAGCAACAGGGTGTGCCTGCGGAAGGCGCGAAGAGCGCCTCCTCCCCAGGCGTCAGAACCGTCGATCGAACCGTCCTGGGGGCCATCGGCGCATCCTGAACGAAGGCTCGCCTGCACCATTTGGCGACGGTCTTGTGGTTGAGGTCGTGCCGCGCCGCTCGCTCTCTGAGCGGAGCCTTCGATCGCTGTACTGCAGCTCGGGCGGCATGCGTGATCGTGGCGCGGCCGTAGACTATCTGGCCCATAGCGCCTCCCGGAATGAAGGATCAGCTTCACTGATTCCCCCACACTCAGGGACTGAACACCTAGGCTGGACGCGGGCTGACCAGCGAGCCGTACAGATCTGTGCGCCGGTCGCGGAAGAAGCCCCAGGCGGCGCGGTGGCGGTCGATATAGTCGAGGTCGAAGCTGTGGACGATCACGCCCTCCTCGTCCCGACCAAGGCTCTCCACCAGATCGCCGCGATGGTCGGCGATGAAGGATGAGCCGTAGAAGACCTGGCCTGCCTCATTGACCTGCTCATGGCCGATGCGGTTGGCACCGATCACCGGCACGACGTTCGAGACGGCATGGCCCTGCATGGCGCGACGCCACGGCTCGGCGGTGTCCAGTTCCTTGTCGTGCGGCTCGGAGCCGATGGCGGTCGGATACATCAGTATCTCGGCCCCCTGCAGCATCATCGCCCGGGCCGTCTCGGGGTACCACTGGTCCCAGCAGATGCCGACGCCGATGCGGCCGTGGCGGGTGTCCCAGACCTTGAATCCGGTGTCGCCCGGCCGGAAATAGTATTTCTCCTGATAACCGGGGCCATCGGGGATGTGGCTCTTGCGATAGACGCCCAGGGCCGAGCCGTCGGCGTCCAGCATGACCATGGAGTTGAAATAGTGGGGCCCCTCGCGCTCGAAGATCGAGACGGGGATGGCGACGCCCAGTTCGGCGGCGACGGGCTGGAGGGCGGTCACGCAGGGGTGCTCGCGCCACGGGTGGGCGGTCGCGAACCAACGCTCCTCCTGCGAGACGCAGAAATACGGGCCCTGGAACAGTTCCGACGGCAGGATGACCTGGGCACCCCTCGCGGCGGCCTGCCGCACCAGATCGATGGTCCTGTCGATGTTGGCCTGAAGGTCCTCGCCATAGGAGGTCTGCAGGGCGGCGACGGTGATCGTGCGGGCCATCAGGCAGGCTCCTGCTGGGAAATGCAGTGGAAGGATCCGCCGCCGCTGAGAATGGCGATGGAGGACAGGGGGATGATCTCGCGGTCCGGGAAGACCGTCTTCAGGCCCTGGCAGACCAGGTCGACCGCGCGCTTGTTGCCGTAGTCCGGCACGATGACCGCGCCGTTGGCGATGAGGAAATTCATGTGGCTGGCCGGGATGGGCCTTTCGTCCTCGTCGCCGATGAAGCCGGGCGACGGCAGGCGCAGCAGTTTCAGCGGCGTGCCGGTCGCGTCCGTCATCTCCGACAGGGTCCGGGCGATGGCGTCATAGACCTCGTCATTCGGATCGCCCCGGCCCCAGGCGATGGGGCAGGCGACGACGCCCGGGGCGACGAAGCGGGCGAGGTTGTCGACATGGCCGTCGGTGTGATCGTTCAGCAGGCCGTCACCGAGCCACAGCACCTTGCGCGCGCCCAGCGACGCCGTCAGCGCCGCCTCGGCCTCCGGCTCGGTCCAGCCCGGGTTGCGGTTGGGGTTCAGCAGGCACTGGCGGGTGGTGACGATCGTCCCCTGCCCGTCGTGATCCAGCGCCCCGCCTTCCAGAATGAAGTCGTGACGGTCCAGCGCCACGCCCGAGGCAGCGCCGATCTGGTCCGCGACCGTGTCATCGTGCTCGAGCTCATACTTCCCGCCCCAGCCGTTGAAGCGGAAGGCAGCAGCCCTGGCCGAACCGGGACCGAAGATCGGGCCCGTGTCGCGCAGCCAGATGTCCCCGAAGCGGCCGTCGACCACCTCGACATTGGCGACGCCGGAAAAGCGGGCCCGGGCGTCGTCCAGCGCCTCCGGCTTGCCGACCATCAGCTTGACGGATTCCCGGCCGGGTCCGGCCAGGGCGCGGACCAGGGCCTCGACCTCGGCCTGGGCCGGTTCGAGGTTCTCCTCCCACAGCTCGCCGTGGCTGGGCCAGCCGACCCACATGGCGCGGTGCGGCGACCATTCGGCGGGGATGGACATGGTCATGGCGCAGAGGATCCTGAACGGCGGCGAGGCAGCCGCGCCAGATAGACACGCCCGGCCCGGACTTCAACTCATCCACCCGGACCCGGGTGGCTGATCCCGTCCGGGGCCCGAACCAAACGAAAGGGGCGGCCCGTTGCCGGACCGCCCCCTTCAGACGAGCTGATGCGCGCCGGACCTAGAACTCGAAGCGAGCGCCGATTTTGATCTGCCAGGTGGAGTTCGGCAGGATCGCCTGCGGACGACGGGCTTCGCCCGCCAAGGCGTCATTGGACAGACCCGAAGTAGCGTTCGGGGTCTGCAGCTGCGAGTAGTTGAACACCGCACCCGGGGTGGCGCAGGAGGTGCCGACACCGCCCGGAGTCTGGCAGGCCAGAACGACCGTGCCGACGCCGCGATAGAAGGGATACTGCTCGGTGACACCCCAGCTCCGGTTGATCAGATTGCCGAAGTTTTCGATGTCCATATACAGCTTGACCTTGCCGGTCGGGACAAACGGCACAGGCAGTTCCTGCGACAGACGCACATCAACGGTGGTGATCGCCGCACTGCGGAAGGCGTTCCGCGGTGCGATGGAGCCGGCGTATTTGATCAGGCCGGTGTTGTTCAGGAACTGGTTGAACGCCGTCAGATTGATGCCGGTGTAGGTGATGCGCGGATCGCTGGTCGCCGTCACGACGCCGCTGGCGTCCGTGGCAGGCACATAGAACAGCTGGTTCGAGGTACCGAACGCGCCCGAATAGGACTGCGGCACGGCGTTGCCGAAATCGTTGTCGAAGTTGCCGGTACGGCTGCTGTGATAGACGAACGAATAGGGCAGGCCCGAACGACGCTGGGCGAACAGGTTCACCGAGGTCTCATTGTCTCCCCACAGTTGACGCGCCCAGCTGACGTTCGTCGAGAAGCGATGACGGATCTCGTAGTCCGAGGTGGCCAGGACCGGATTGTTATGGTCCGACGACGCGAAACGGACATAGGAGGAGTCCGGCTGCGAGCTGGTCAGGGGGTTGCCGTCTTCAGCTTCGGTATAGGTGTAGGTCGAACGGACCTCGAGGCCTTCGAAGACGCCCTCGTCCCAGCTCTTCTGGGCGGTGAAGGCCGCCGACACCGAGTGGCCGCCTTCGTCCAGGTTGGTCAGCAGGAGGTCGAACTCGTTAGCCCCGATGGTGCCGGTCGTGGTGCGGCCGTAAACCGGACGACCGTCGGGTGCCGTGCCGATCACGCGGGCGCGCAGGTCGGTATAGTAGAGAGCGTCCTGGAACTGGTTGTAGATGACGTCGCCTTGCAGACGGAAGTCTTCAATAAACGGCAGCGAGAAGTCGCGGCTGACCGTCAGATTGTATTTCCAGGCGCTCGGCGTTTCGAAATCGGGGTCGAGGGCGACGACGTTGCCATTGCCCGGCGTGAAGGTGCAGCCGGCGGGAGGCGCGGTCAGGCTTGTGATACCGTTCAGCGAGCCCGGGGCGCAGACGGCGTTGGTGATGCGCGCGCCGTCGTTGCCGAAGGGGTTGCCGATCTGGACGTTGGTGCCGATGGCCGAGAACAGGCCGATACCGCCCGAAACCGTCCATTCGCCCGGGGTCCAGTTGAAGCCGAGGCGCGGCATGATCAGGTCGTTGCCGTCGATGTTGGCGGTGTTTTCGAAGCCCTGGCGCGACACGAAGTTCGCGTTGCGCGTCGGAGTGTCGTCCATGCTGAACAGGTCGTAGCGCAGGCCGAACGAGATGCGCAGATCGTCCGTCGCCTGCCAGTTGTCTTCCGCATACAGCGAGGCCAGGTCGTAGCCGAACTCGACGGCACCGGAACGGGCTGAACCGAAGGTCGCCGGAACCGTGCCGCCCGTCGGGTTCACCGCACCGCGGATGAACAGGCTGGACGCATTGCCCGCGAGGAAGTTGGCGTAGCTGGAGAAGGCCCAGGTGCCCAGCGACTGGGCCACGAAGACGTTGAGGAAGTCGCGGCGTTCGTTGCGGATACCGAACAGGAAGTCGTGCGAGTTCAGATTGTAGCGACCGATCGCCTCGAAGACGGTGCTCTCGCTGTACAGGTAGTTGTCGTGCCGGAAATTATCGGCGCCGAACTGGATCTGCGGCGTACCCGTGCCCGCCAGGACGCCGGGCAGGTCGGCCACATTGACCGTGACCTGGCCGACCGTCAGACCGCCGACCGGACGCGAGTCCGTCTCGGTTTCCTTGTAGGCGTAGCGCAGCTCGGTCGAGAAATTCGGCGACCATTGCGAGTTGAGCTGGGCATTGTAGGTCGTCAGGCGCTCGTCCTTGACCCACTGGGTGGATTCCAGGCCGACGCGGGGCTGGGTGACCGAGCTGCCGTTGGAGAAGGCCGAGGTCGAACTGCCGTTGAACGAGGTGCCGGTCGTTTCCTGGTAGGTGACGGCCAGGCGGTGGTCGTCGTTGATGTTCCAGTCGATCTTGGCGAGATATTTCTCGTCGTTCACCGGCGGCGCGGCGTCGACGTAGGAGCCGGTGTCGTAGCCATAGCGCGCTTGGGTGCCGGTCCGGAAATTCGCGATGGCCGTGGGCGTGATGCGCGGGATGTCGGTGGTGAAGCCGCCGTCCGTCGGGCCTTCATCCAGCGAGAACTGGCTCTCGAACTTCTCGTAGGACAGGAAGAAGAACAGGGTGTCCTGGATGATCGGGCCGCCGAGGGTCGCGCCCCAGGTGGTTTCCTCGAAGATACGACGATAGGGGATCAGGTTGTTGAAGCCGAAACCGGGGTTTGTGGCACCGTCGACCCGGGTGCGGTTGTCGTAACCCCAGTACCGATCACCCAGCATGCTGTCGTCGCTCATTTCATAGAACGCCGAGCCGCTGAGGCTGTTGGTGCCGGACTTGGTCACGGCGTTGATCGCGCCGCCGATGAAGCCGTTGTTGATGACGCTGAACGGCGCCACCGAGACGTTCACGGCCTGGACAGCATCGATCGAGATCGGTGAACGCTGGGTCGGATAGCCGTTGCCGTTGAGGCCGAACTCGTCGTTCTGGCGGATGCCGTCGACGGTCAGCTGGTTGAGGCGGGTGTTGGTACCCGCGAAGGACAGGGCGTCCTCGTTGGACGGATCGATGGTCGCAAACGGGTCGAGGCGGGCGACATCCTTGAGGTCGCGGCTGATCGACGGCAGCGACTGGATGGTGTCGGCACCGTAGTTGGAGGCCGAACCGGCACCGAAATCATTGGCGAAGCGGCGCGCGCCCGTCACCACGACATCATCGAGGCTGGCCGCGCCGCTGTAGACGGTCACATCCGCACTGGCCGCGTCGGCCACGCCGATGGCGCTCAGCTGGCTCGAACCCTGGCCGCCGGCACCGCCGGCAGAGATGGTGTAGGGGCCGCCGACGCGCAGGCCGCGCGCGGTATAGAAGCCGCTCGAGTCCGAGACCGTCGTGACGCTGGTTCCGGTCGGTTCGTGCGTGATGGTCACGGTTGCTGCGGCCACACCGGCACCGTCAGCGGTCAGCACCCGGCCGCGGATCGCGCCCGTGGTTTCCTGCGCGTAGACGGCGCTGGCCACCAGCATGCTGCTTGCGAGGGCGGTCGTCGCCCAGAACACGCGTTTGCGGTTCGTCATTGTCATCTATCCCCGATGAAGAAGGGCGCGCGCGCGCGGCGACCGGCGGCAGCCGGCTAATCTCCCGCCCCCTCTAGGCGTGCCATCGGAAAGTGGGACGACATTCGTGTGACAGTGATATGACGACGGGGGCCGGTGGCGTCAGGGACACACCCGGCCGAGGGTTTAAGCTGTGGATGATTCCGCCCCGGCCGCGCCGTTACGCTCCTTGGGCATTTTCGTCGGCATACAGACCATCTTTGCCCGGCGGAGGCGGCGTCAGCTACCCCAGACAGCCCGCAGCCGGGCACCGCGACCGCAAAACCGGCTGTAGCCGCCGTAGCGCACGGGATTCAGCCGGGCGAAATCCTGATGATAGTCCTCGGCAGGCCAGAAACGCACCGCATCGCGGATCGGCGTGACGAAGCGGGCGGCTCCGATCTGCGCGGCTGCGGCCCGGCGCGAGGCCTCGGCGGCAGGCTTCTGGGTCGGGCTGGCGAAGACGGCCGTCGCATAGGCCGCGCCCTGATCGCAGAACTGCCCGTCGGGGTCAGTGGGATCGATGGTGCGCCAGAAACGGTCGACCAGTTGCCGATAGCTTATGCGGGCCGGATCAAACGTGACCTCGACCGCCTCGAGGTGGCCGGTCCCGCCACGCACGACCTGGTCATAGGTCGGACTGGCGACGCGTCCGCCGGCGAAACCGGACACCGCCGCGACCACGCCGGGCATCTGTTCGAAATTGGCCTCTACCGACCAGAAGCATCCCCCCGCAAAGACCGCGACCTCACGCCGTCCACTGTCCCGGGCCTGCGGTCCGGAAGGGGCACCTTCGGCCGGCGCGCCCGGCGAACAGGCGGCGAGGACCAGGACGACGAGGCTGGCAAGGGCGCGGCGCGACATGGGTCAGGTTCTCCGGCGGCGCGACGGGGTCCGCGCCATGACCGACATACGACCGTCGCGCCCCGGAAGTTTCAGATCAAGCGCCCAAAGCAAAACCGCCGCCCCCCTTTCGGGAGGCGGCGGCTCTGTTCTTGTTTGGCCTTCGGCCTTCCGGGTTTAGCGGAAGTTGATGCCGATGGTGGCGCGACGGTTGAGCGGCTCACGCACGCCGTCGGCGGTGGTGCGGGCCAGGGCGGTTTCGCCCTTGCCGTCCAGCGAGATCACGCCGCCGTTGACGCCCTGGGCAACCAGGGCATCAGCCACGGTCCGCGAACGGCGGTTCGACAGGCCGACGTTGTACGCTGCGGAACCCGAGGTGTCGGCGTGGCCGACGACCAGGATGCGCGTCGGACGGCCCGTCCGGGCGTAGCTGGCGGCCTGGCTGACCACCGACGAGGCTTCGGCCGTCAGGTCCGAACGATCCCAGTCGAAATACACCACGAACTCACGCGCGGCCGGAGGCGGCGGCGGGGGAGGCGGCGGCGGGGGAGGCGGCGGGGGGGGAGGCGGCGGCGGGGGCGGCGGGGGCGGGGGCGGCGCGATATAGGCCGGCTCGTCCGCACCGAACGCATAGCGCAGGCCCAGCGTCAGGGTGTGGCTGTCGTCATAACGGCCCACGAACGGACCGGGGTTGGCCGCCGCCACCGAGGTGAAGGACGCGAACTCCATGTTCGACATCAGATAGCGATAGGTCAGGTCCAGATGGGCCCGGTCGCTGATCGCGAAGGCCAGGCCGGCGATGGCCTGCGCCGCCAGCTCGGTCGAGCTGTCGTCGGCACCGAAGCCGACCGTGCGGTTACCGCCCAGCGTACCCAGGAGCTCGGTGTTGACCCGGTTGACGCCGGCACCCAGGCCGACGAACGGACGCAGGGCGTCGCCCTCGTTGCCGAAGTCGAAGATCACATTGACCATCAGCGACGCTGCGCTGATCTCGCCTTCCGGGCCCACGCACGGGCTGGCTGCGGGACCGACGGCGCAAACGCCCGACGGAATGCCCGCCCGCGGGTTGACGACCGACTCGATTTCGTTCGAGCGATAGCCGCCCTCGAGCTCGACCCGCCAGTTCTGGTCGAACCGGTAGCCCAGACGGGCAAACGCCGCCCAGTCGTCCTGCGTCTCGATGTCGAACTGCGGACCGCGCTGGCTGTCCGCCTCGATCGTGCCGAGCGTGTGGTAGCCCGCATCAATCGCGCCATACCAGCCGTTCGGCTCGGCATTGGCAACGCCGGCGGACAGGGCAAGAGCCCCGACTGCGCTGGTGGCCAGAATGAAAGTTTTAACGCGCATGGGTGGATGCCCTCCGCAGCCCAAATGAATCTGTGACGGCGCAGTAGCCGCCGCTGAGGTGTCATAACAGCCCAGCTGGCTCAGGTCGAGACGGCCAGGTGCGATGGCTGGCGAGCGTGGCTGATGGGCTACACGACGGTGTTTTCCAGCCTGACTGCGGGATTTCGGCCCCGGTTTTTCCCTTGCGGCGTGTAGAGGGCGTCGCTGAAGTCAGAATCATCCACATCGGTTCGTCACAGTGCCTTGCCGCGTCCCGCGCTGGCAGGGCAGGGCTCACCCGCCGCCGATGCCGCTGCGCCCCTGACACGCCGGACCGGGCCGCAGATCCGGGTCCTGCCACGCGGCCGGGTCCATCGGGCCAGGCCAGGTCCCGGTCGTCGATCCCATGCTCTTGCACACCGACCTCAACGGTCCGGCCCCGCGCCGGCTTCCTGATGGCCGGTTTCAGGTGACAGGGGCCGGGCCTCGCTTTAGGAGCCTGCTCATCATGGACGAGACCGAACGCCAATCCGGGGATCGGGGCTGGGACACGGCGAAGACGCTCGCCGAGGCCCTGCCCTATATCCAGATCTATGACCGCAAGACCGTGGTCATCAAATACGGCGGCCACGCCATGGGCGAGAGCGCCGTGGCGCGTCAGTTTGCCGCCGATGTGGTGCTGCTGAAGTTGATGGGGGTCAATCCGGTCGTTGTGCACGGCGGCGGACCCCAGATCAGCGCCATGCTGGACAAGGCCGGGGTCAAGTCGGCCTTCGTCGACGGCCTGCGGGTCACCGACGCCGACACCATGGCGGTGGCCGAAATGGTCCTGTCCGGCGCGGTCAACAAGGAGATCGCCCACTGGATCACCATGGCCGGCCGCGAGGCGGATGTCCGTGGGGTCGGCCTGTCGGGGAAGGATGCCGGCCTGCTGACCGTCGAAAAGACCAAACGTACCAAGCGCGACCCCGACAGCATGATCGAGCATGAGGTCGATCTGGGCTTTGTCGGCGAGCCGACCCGTGTCGACCCCAAGCTGATCAAGCGGCTGCTGGAGTCGGACGCCGACTGGGTGCCGGTGATCGCCCCCATCGGCGTGACCGGGGACGGCCAGACCTTCAACGTCAACGCTGACACCGTGGCCGGGGCCATAGCCGGGTCCCTCGACGCCAAACGTATGCTGCTGCTGACCGACGTTCCGGGGGTCAAGGGCGCGGACGGCGAGATCATCCGCCAGATGACGGTCGAGGAGGCCGCCAGGCTGATCGAGGACGGCATCGCCACCGGCGGCATGATCCCCAAGCTGCAGACCGCCATCGCCGCGGTGCGCGACGGGGTCGAGGCCGTGGTCATCCTCGACGGCCGCCGCCCCCACGCCATGCTGGTCGAACTGTTCACCGAGCACGGGGCCGGCACCCTGGTGAAGGCCTCTTGATCGACCTGTCGCACGTCTCCGTCTGGGTGTTCGACATGGACGACACCCTGTACCCGCGGGAGCAGGGGCTGATGCAGCTGGTCCAGGCCCGGATCAATGCCTATGTCGTGGAGGCCGTAGGGCTGGATCCTGTCTCTGCCCGCGTGCTCCAGCGCCAGTTCCTGGACGAGCACGGCACGACCCTGGCGGGCCTGATGGCCAACTACACCATCGATCCCGCCCATTTCCTGCATGACGTCCATGACGTGCCGATGGATTCGCTGGAGCCCAATCCCCGCCTGGTCGAACAGCTGATGCGCCTGCCCGGCCGCCGCCTTGTCTTCACCAACGGGGCGCGGGACTATGCGGACCGCGTGCTGGACCGCCTCGGGGTCACAGACTGTTTCGACGGCGTCTACACCATCGAGGACGCCGACCTGACCCCCAAGCCCGCGCCCTCGACCTTCCGGCATTTCATCGAACGCTACGGCTTCGAGCCGCGTCAGGCCGCCTTCTTCGAGGACACGCCGCGCAATCTGGAGCCGGCCAGGGCGCTGGGCATGACCACCGTCCTGATCGGCGACGGCCACGGCAAGCCGCTCGGTGACCACATCGACCATATCGCCCCCGATCTTCTGGATTTCCTGACCGACCTGACCTTCAAGGACGCCGCCGCATGACCGACCTCGCTCATCTGGAAGCCATCATCGAAGCCGCCTGGGAAGACCGGACCAGCGTCTCGGCCGCCACCCACGGCGAGGTCCGAAAGGCCGTCGACCACGCCCTGGCTCTGCTGGACTCCGGCCGGGCGCGGGTCGCCTCGCGCGGGGCCGACGGGGTCTGGACCACGCATCAGTGGCTGAAGAAGGCGGTGCTGCTGTCCTTCCGGCTCAACGACAATGAGATCATGCGCGGCGGCGACCGCGGCCCGGCCAGCCACGCGCCCGGCGTCAGCCCCTGGTGGGACAAGGTCCCCAACAAATTCGGTGACTGGACCGCGGCCCACTATCAGGAGGCGGGCTTCCGCTCCGTGCCGGGCTCGATCGTGCGGCGCGGGGCCTTCATCGGCCGCAACGTCGTGCTGATGCCCAGTTTCGTGAACATCGGCGCGTTCGTGGACGAGGGCTCGATGGTCGACGCCTGGGCCACGGTCGGCTCCTGCGCCCAGATCGGCAAGAACGTCCACCTGTCGGGCGGGGCCGGCATCGGCGGGGTGCTGGAGCCGCTGCAGGCCAATCCGACCATCATCGAGGACGGCTGTTTCATCGGTGCCCGCGCCGAGGTGGCCGAGGGTGTCATCGTCCGCGAGGGTGCCGTTCTGGCCATGGGCGTCTATCTGTCGGGCTCGACAAAGATCATCGACCGGGCCACCGGCGAGGTCTTCCGCGGCGAGGTGCCGGCGTATTCGGTCGTGGTGCCGGGCAGCCTGCCCGACCCGAACGGCGGGCCGTCGCTCTACTGCGCCGTGATCGTCAAGCGGGTGGACGCCCAGACCCGGGCCAAGACCGGCGTGAACGAGCTGCTGCGGGACTGACAGGTGCGAGGAGCGATCATCGTCGGCTGTGTCACTGCGGTGGCGACGACAGCGGTCGCCTGGGGTCTGACATTTCTCGACGATCCCGGTCCGCTCGGTAGAGCCTTGGCCACCGCGCTCGCCCTGTGCCTGACCGCCCTGCCGACCGGCGTCGCCGCCGGACTGGTCGCGACGGGCTGGAAGCGAGCGGCCACGGCCGCAGCGACGAGCAGCGGCGTCCAGCTCACGGCACTGGCCACCTATTGCGCTATGGTCTGGAAAGGCGGCTGGGACCTCCCCGCCATCGTCAGCTTCGCCATCCTCTTGCAGGCTCTCGCCCTCATGGGTTCCGGCGTGCTGGTTGGCGTCCTGAGGAGACCGGCGAGGCCGCCGGACTGATCAGTTCGCCGCCGCCAGCCGCACCAGTTTGCCGTTCGTCTCGTCAGTGATCGCCCAGACCGCACCGTCGCCCGCAACCGCCACGTCGCGAACCCGTTCACCGAGGTCGGTCATCAGCCGCTCCTCGCCGACGATGCGATTGCCGTCCAGAACCAGCCGGGCGATGTGTTTGTCCTTGAGCACGGCGACCAGCAGATTGCCGCGCCAGCCGGGGAACATGGCCCCGTCATAGACGGTCATGCCGCCGGGGGCGATCGAAGGGTCCCAATAGTAGGCCGGCTGTTCCGTGCCTTCACGGGCGGTGATCCCTTCATTGATCGGGGCACCGCGATATTCGATCCCGTAGGTCACGTCCGGCCAGCCATAGTTCAGGCCGGCCCGGTCCAGATTGACCTCATCGCCGCCGCGCGTGCCATGCTCGACGGTCCAGACATCGCCGTTCGCAGCGATGGCGATCCCCTGCGCATTGCGGTGACCTGACGACCAGATTTCCGGCAGGGCACCGGGGCGACCGACGAAGGGATTGTCGGACGGCACCGAACCGTCGGCATTGACGCGGATGGTCTTGCCCATGTGCGAGGCCAGGTCCTGGGCCTGGGGCCGCATCGGTGCATCGGACCGCTCGCCCAGGGTGATGAACAGCTTGCCGTCGGACGCAAAGGCCAGGGAGGAGCCATAGTGCAGCCGGCCCGCATAGGTGGGCATGGCGCGGAAGATGACCTGTACGCCCTCGACCCGCGACCCGTCGTCCGACAGGCGGCCGCGTGCCACGGCCGTGCCGTTGCCGCCTTCACGAGGCTCGGCATAGCTCCAGTAGATCATCCGGTCCTGTCCGAACGTCGGGCCGGTCACGACGTCCAGCAGGCCGCCCTGCCCCTGGGCGTCGACAGCCGGCAGGCCGGCGACCGGCTCGCTGACCGCCCCGGCGGCGGTGATGATCCGCAGGCGGCCGGGCCGCTCGGTCACCAGCCAGCGGCCGTCGGGCAGCAGGGCCAGGCCCCACGGCTCCTCCAGCCCCGAAGCCACCACCGTATGCGCCATGGCGACCCCGGTGCGCACACCGGGCGCGCGGGTCTGACCGGCAAAGGCGGGCTGCTGGTCCGGCGCATTGGCCGCGCGGGTCTCGACCGGATCGCCGGACCGGGCCGCATCCTGTCCATTGGCACCGCAGGCGGCGGCCAGGGTCACGGCGGAGACAGAGACGGCGAGGGCGAGCAGGCGCATGGGAAACCCCTTGAATCGGACACGGAGCGAACGGTTGCCCCAGCCTAGCCGTTCCCGCCGCGCCGCGTCACCCATGTGCGACGCAAGGCCCCGGTCCGGGCCCCGGCCCGGCGGCGGCGTGAAGGCGGCTTGAAACCGCCGGCACCCGCCTATATAGGCACCGCTCTTCCGGCGGACAGACCAGTTCCCGCCGGGACTCGAGCGACATGATCGTCAAACGGGGCTGGGTAGCTCAGCTGGTTAGAGCGGTGGATTCATAACCCACAGGTCGGCGGTTCGAGCCCGCCTCCAGCCACCATCGTCGCACCCCCCTTCTGCAAGACTCCGTCCCGCGTCACACTGGCGTTTTCCGAGAGGCATCCGATGATCAAGCGTTTCCTGACCCTTGCCGCCCTGGCCACCCTGGGCCTTGGCGCCGTCGCCTGCAGCCCGGCGGCAGAAGAAGCCGAAACAGAGGTCGCAGAAGCCCGGACCGAGGCTGAGGAGGCTGCCGGCGAGGTCAAGGCGGCGCTGAGGGAAGAAGCTGCCCAGGTCGGTTCGGCGATCACTGCCGTCGCCGGCCAGGCCGTACGCGACGTCGATCAGGCCACCGACCGGCTGGCGGCCGATGCGGCGGCCATGAACGCCGAAGGTGAGGCGGAAGAAGAGGCCAACTAGGCTCAGGACCCAAACGCGAAGCGCCGCTTCAGCATCTCGAAACACGCCCTCAAAGCCTGGGCCTCGCCGCCTTCGGGCCAGCCGGGGCGGGCACGGGGGTTCCAGGCGAAGATGTCCATATGGGCCCAGGCCCCTGTCGTCGGCGCGAATTTCTGCAGGAACAGGGCGGCAGTGACAGACCCGGCCTGGGCCCAGCCTGCGGAGTCATTGCGGACGTCGGCCAGTTCGCTGTCGATCGCGGCGCGATAGCCGGGCCAGAGCGGCATCCGCCACAGCGGATCGCCGACGGCACGAGCGGCCTCCAGCAGGTCGGCGGCGAGGGCCTCATCGTCGGTATAGAGCGGGGGGAGCTCAGGTCCGAGGGCGACACGGGCCGCCCCGGTCAGGGTGGCGAAATCGAGCGTCAGGTCGGGCGAATGCTCCCCGGCGCGGGTCAGGATGTCGGCCAGGATCAACCGGCCCTCGGCGTCGGTATTGCCGATCTCGATGGTCAGGCCCTTGCGGCTGCCCAGAATGTCCCCGGGCCTGAAGGCATCGCCCGAGATGGCGTTCTCGACCGCCGCGACCAGCACCACCAGCCGCACGGGCAGGTTCGCCTGCATGACCAGCCGGCCGAGGGCCAGCGCATGGGCGCCCCCCCCCATGTCCTTCTTCATATTGCGCATACCGGCGGCGGCCTTGATATCCAGTCCGCCGGAATCGAACACGACGCCCTTGCCGACGAGGGCAACCAGCGGGAGGTCGGCGCGGTCGAGGTTCCAGCCGATCTCGATGACCCGGGGCGCGCGGTGCGGCGCGGCGGCGCGACCGACGGCGTGGACCGCAGGATAGTTCTCGTCCAGCAGGGTGTCGCCGGTGATCACCGAGATCGTCGCGCCCGAGGCAGAGGCGACCTCGCGGGCGATGGTTTCGATCTGCTGCGGGCCCATGTCGGCGGCCGGGGTGTCGATCATCTCGCGGGCGAGGGCGCAGGCGGAGGCGATGCGCTGCGTCGCCGCGATATCCAGCCCCTCTGGCGCGACCAGCCGCACGCCGTCACGCTCGGGCCGGGCCTTGTAGCGGTCGAAGACATAGGCCCCGAGCAGGAAGGCCAGGGCCGCCGTACGGGCGTTCCCGGCCTCGGCTTCGAGGCGATAGAGGCCCGGCGGCAGTTTCGCGGGCAGGGCGCGGGCCGACATCGGATCGAACCGGTCGCCGACACCGACCAGAACGGCGGCGATTCCTCCCAGCCCGTCCGGCGCGACCAGCATCTGGCCGGACTTGCCCTTGAAGCCGTTGGCCTCGGCCCAGCCGCCAAACGCCGCCTCGATCGCGCCGTCCTGCCCGACGAACCGCACCGGGATCGCGCCTTCGGTCTCGGGGGTCAGCAGGTCGGGATGAAGGACGGACATGGGCGACGGCCTTTCCGGCCGAAGGAGGCCGATCTTAACCAAGGATTGACGAGAAGGGCCGAGTCTCGGGTCGAACCTTCCGGAGCGCCTTCCATGTCGCGCACGACCGCCCGTATCGCAACCGTCGCACTGCTTCTGGCCGGCCTGGCCGCGCCCGTCATGGCCGATCCGGTGGTCGCGCCGCCCGCCCAGGCACCAGTGGGACGCCAGCCCGCCACGGCCGAGGTGCGCGCCGCCTATGAGCGCACGGATGCGCTGAGCCGCCAGATCTTCTGGTCCGACCAGGCCGACATCGACCCGACCGACCCCGTCGCCGGCGTCAGGGCGGCCCAGGCGCTGCGTGAACTCGGCCGATTCGACCAGGCCGCCGAAATGGCCAGCCGGGTGCTGGTGATCCAGCCCGCCAATATCGACGCCATGCTGGAACTCGGACGCGCCCATATCGCCCGGGGCCAGGCCTTTTACGGCATCGCGGCGCTGGAAGGCGCGCGCGACGCCCGCCCGGCGGACTGGCAGGCCTGGTCCTTGCTGGGCACCGCCTATGACCAGGTTCGCCGGCCTGACGACGCCCGCGCGGCCTGGGCCCAGGCCCTGGCCCTGTCGCCCGATAACCCCGCTGTCCTGTCCAACATGGCCATGTCGGCCATGACCCGCGGCGACGCCGCCACGGCCGAACCCCTGTTGCGTCGCGCCGTGGCCCAGCCCGGTGCCTCGCTCAAGGTGCGGCTGAATCTGGCCATGGTGCTGGGGCTGACCGGCAATCTGGCCGAGGCGGAGCAGATGCTGCGCCGCGACCTGCCGCCGGAAGCCGCCGACCGCAATCTGGCCTGGCTGCGCGAACGCGCCGGCGGGACCGGGGTGGACCAGGCCCGCACCTGGGGCTCGCTCCAGGGCGGCTGATCGCCTATATTCAGCCCATGATCGACGAGCTCTACAGCGCGCGCATCCTCAAGCTGGCGGCCAATCTGCCGCACAGCGGACGGCTGGTTGCGCCTGAGGGCACGGGTGAGCGGGTCGCGAAACTGTGCGGCTCCAAGGCGATCGTGGACGTGACGCTGGATGGCTCGGGCCGTGTCGCGAGCTTCGCGCAGGATGTGAAGGCCTGCGCGCTCGGCCAGGCCGCAGCGTGCGTGCTCGGCGAGGTCGTCATCGGGGCGACGCTGGACGAACTCACCGGCGCGCGAGACGCCATGTCGGCCATGCTCAAGGCCGGCGGCGAGGGTCCGGCGGGCCGGTTCGAGGGGCTGCGCGCCCTGAAACAGGTCGCCGACTACCCGGCGCGCCACGCCTCGACCATGGTCGCCATCGAGGCGACGCTGGACGCCGTGCGGCAGGCGATGACCCGGGATCGGGCGGATACGCGAACTAGCCTCGCCGGCGCTGCCTGAAGCCCCGTTGCCCCCGCAGCCTTCGCGAGGGATAAGCGCGGCGACATGGCATCCGGCGGAACTCTCTATGAACGCGGCGTGCGGCTGGCCCATCGGGGCTACAAGCTGACGCTGTCGCCCCTGATCGGGCAGTCGTGCCGGTTCCGGCCGACCTGCTCGGACTATGGGCGGGACGCGCTGATCCAGCATGGACCGCTCAAGGGGGGATGGCTCACGGCCAAACGCCTCTGCAAATGCCAACCCTTCGGCGAAGGCTGGAAATACGATCCGGTGCCGCCCGCAAAGACGAAGACATGATCGACCTCAAATTCCCCGACGGCGCCTCGCGCCAGTATCCCGACGACGCCACGGGCCGTGACGTCGCCGCCTCCATCTCGCCGTCGCTGGCCAAGCGCGCGGCCCTCGTCGCCCTGAACGGCGAACAGCGCGATCTGGACCGCCCGCTGGGCGGTTCCGGCGACTTCAAACTGATCATGCGCGACGATCCGGAGGCGCTGGAGACCATCCGCCACGACGCCGCCCACGTGCTGGCCCAGGCCGTGCAGGAGCTGTTTCCCGGCACCCAGGTGACCATCGGTCCGGCGATCGAGGACGGCTTCTACTACGACTTCCACCGCGAGGAGCCGTTCTCGACCGACGACTTCGCCGCCATCGAGAAGAAGATGGCCGAGATCGTCGACCGCGACGAGAAACTGGTCCGTCAGGTCTGGGACCGGGACGAGGCGATCAAGCTGTTCGAGGCCAAGGGCGAGACGTTCAAGGCCGAACTGATCCGCGACCTGCCGGGCACGGAGACGATCACCACCTATCGGACGGGCACGTGGATCGACCTGTGCCGGGGGCCGCATTTCCCCTCGACCAAATTCGTCGGCAAGGCCTTCAAACTGACCAAGCTGGCGGGGGCCTACTGGCGCGGCGACCACCGCAATCCGCAGCTGCAGCGCATCTATGCGACGGCCTGGGCCTCGAAGGAGGACCTCGACGCCTATCTGTTGCGCGTGGAGGAAGCCGAGAAGCGCGACCACCGCCGCATCGGCAAGGCCATGGGCCTGTTCCACATGCAGGAAGAAGGCCGGGGCATGGTCTTCTGGCACCCCAAGGGCTGGATCCTGTGGCGGGTGCTGGAGGCCTATATGCGCCGCCGTCTGGACGCCGCCGGCTATGTCGAGGTCAAGACGCCCCAGGTGCTGGATCGGACCTTCTGGGAGAAGTCGGGCCACTGGGAGAAATACCGCCCCAATATGTTCGTCTGCGAGACGGTCGAGGGCGAGACCCTGTCCCTCAAGCCGATGAACTGCCCGGGCCACGTCCAGATCTTCGACCAGGGCCAGCGCTCGTATCGCGAGCTGCCGCTGCGCATGGCCGAATTCGGTGCCTGCCACCGTTATGAGCCCTCGGGGGCCCTTCACGGGCTGATGCGGGTGCGCGGCTTCACCCAGGACGACGCCCACATCTTCTGCCGCGAGGACCAGATCGTCGAGGAGACGGAACGGTTCATCCGCCTGACCCAGATCATCCACGCCGATCTGGGCATGACCACGCACGAGATCGCCCTGGCCACCCGGCCGGAGGTGCGGGCCGGCACGGACGAGTTCTGGGACAAGGCCGAGGCCATGCTGGGCGAGGCCGCGCGCCTGGCCGGGGTCGATCCGGTCATCGCCGAGGGCGACGGCGCCTTCTACGCGCCCAAGCTGGACTTCATCGTCAAGGACGCCATCGGCCGGACCTGGACCTGCGGCACGCTGCAGCTGGACTATGTCCTGCCCGAGCGGCTGAACGCCGAATACATCGGCGAGGACGGACAGAAGCACCGGCCGGTCATGCTGCACCGGGCCATCCTCGGTTCGTTCGAGCGGTTCATCGGCATCATGATCGAGAACTACGCCGGGGCCTTCCCCCTGTGGCTGGCCCCCACCCAGGTGGTGGTGGCGACCATCGTGTCCGAGGCCGACGACTACGCCCGTGACGTGGTCGAGAAGCTCAAGGCCGCCGGCCTGCGGGCGGAGACGGACCTGCGCAATGAGAAGGTCGGCTACAAGGTGCGCGAACACTCGGTCGGCAAGGTCCCGGTCATCGCCGTGGTCGGCAAGAACGAGGCCGAAGCGGGCACGGTGGCGATCCGCCGTCTGGGCTCACAGGCCCAGGAACTGGTGTCGCTGGACGAGGCCATCCGCATCCTGACGGAAGAGGCCACGCCGCCGGACCTGCGCCCGGCCTGATCCGGTCCGGAATGAAAGAAGCCCGCCCCTGCGAAAGCGGAGGCGGGCTTTTCCTTGTCAGGCTTGCGGCGACTACAGCAGCCGCTTGCGCATGGCCTGGGACAGCATGTCGATCAGGGTCACGGCGATCACGACGATGATGACGATGGCCGAGACCTCGCGGAACTCAAACCCGTTCATCCGCTCGAACAGGACCTGGCCGATACCACCGGCTCCGATCAGACCCAGCACCGTCGCCGAACGGCTGTTGGACTCGAACCGGTAGAGGGCAAACGAGGTCCACAGCGGCGCGACCTGCGGGATCACGCCCCACATGATCTCGTGCAGGGGCGAGGCCCCGGTGGCGCGGACGCCCTCGACGGGGCCCTTGTCAATGGACTCGACCGCCTCGGAGAACAGTTTGGCCAGCACGCCGGCGGTGTTCAGCGCAATCGCCAGGACACCGGCCAGGGGCCCCAGGCCGACGGCGACGACGAACAGCAGGCCCATGACCAGATCGGGGATCGAGCGCAGCAGGTTCATCAGCCAGCGGACGGGCGTCACCACCCAGAAAGGGGCGATGTTGCGCGCGGCGGCCAGACCCAGGGGGACACCCAGAAACACCGCCAGGAACGTACCCCAGAGGGCGATCTGGACCGTCTCCCACATCTTGGCGACGAACAGCGGCCAGTTGGTGAAGTCCGGACGCAGAAGATCACGGGCGAAGACCTCGATACGGTCGGAATTGCTGGCCACGCTCCAGATGTTCTTCAGCTCGACCGCGTCGACGCTGATCAACAGGATAATGGCAACGCCGCCCCAGATCAGGATGTCGAGCGCCCAGGCCCCCAGCGACTTGGTCGGGGGCTTGGGGACCGGTGAGGCGGCGACGGCGTTGGAAACGGCGGCGTCGTTCACGGTTGGACCTCTCGGAGGCTGCGCAGGCGCTGCAGTTCCTTCTCGGCCGTGGCCACCCTGGCGGCATCGCCGCCGGCACGGGCTTCACTGAGCTGACGATCGGCGACCATTTCCCGCACCGGGTTCAGGTAGCTGTCATCGGCCGCGCGGAACTGCGAATAGTTGAGGCCTGCCAGCACCCGGCGCTGGCGCTCCGCCTCGGCTCCCTCGCCCTGGCCATAGGTCAGGAAGAAGCTGCGGATCTTCTCCTTCAGGGCCGGGTCCAGATCCTCGCGGATGACGATCCCGCTCTCGGGGATGGGCGGCGACTGCCAGATTTCCCGAATCTGGGCCGCAGCCTGCGGATTCTGGCGGGTCAGGAAGACCGCATTGACGGTGTTGGAGGTGGCGACATCCACCAGGCCCGTGGCGACGGCGAGCGCATTGGCCTGATGGTTGGCCGACCGCACGGTCTTGAAGCACTGGGCCGGGTCGATGTTCTGCGGATTGAACAGGAAGGTCAGCGGCGCGAGCGTACCCGAGGTCGACTGGGCGTCGCCGATCCCGAAGTCGAACCGCCTGCCGCAGGCCATGACCTGGTCAAGCGTAATGCCGGAATCGACGCGGACGATCAGGGTCGAGCGGTAGCTGTCGAGGCCCTCCAGATCGACGGTGCGGGCAATGACCTCGCCTTCCGAGCGATCGACGGCTTCGAGCGCCGGCTTGGCCGAGAACCAGGCCACCTGGGTCTGGTTGGCCCGCATGGCCTCCACCAGCACCGTATAGTTGGACCCGAAATGCGTCTTCACCGGAACGCCGATGGCCTTGGACATGTCCTCGAGCAGCGGTTCCCAGAGCGGACCGGAGGAATTCTGCCCCTCGGCCGAGAGGATGGAGAAGGTGATCTCCGACGGCGCACTGCCGGCCTTTTCGTCGCCTCCGCCGCACGAGGCGACTCCGAGGGCGAGAACGGCGGCCAGCGCCAGACGGCGGGTGAAGGATGGCAGGGTCATGCCTTGGCTTCCCAGAACGCGTCCTCGAATTCGGGACCGTAGATGTCGATCAGTTGCTTCGTATCCAGCCCGGTGGACGGGCCGTCATAGACGACCTGTCCGGCCTTCAGGGCGATGACGCGGTCGCAATAGCGGATGGCGTAGTCGACCTGGTGCAGGGTGACGATGACGCCGAAGCCGTCGCGCCTGTTCAGCTCGACCAGCAGTTCCATGACCTTGCGGGCGGAAACCGGATCCAGCGAGGCCACGGGTTCGTCGGCGAGGATGGCCCTGGCACCCTGGACCATGGCGCGAGCGATGGCGCCGCGCTGCTGCTGGCCGCCCGACAGGGTATTGGCGCGCTGGGCGGCATAGTCGGAGACGCCGACACGGTGCAGGGCCGCCATGGCCAGTTTCTTGTCGGCCGTGGGCCAGGCCCCCAGCAGGCCCTTCCAGCCGGGGAGGCGGCCGAGCGCACCCAGCATGACATTGGAGAAGAGCGACAGCCGGCCGACCAGATTGAACTGCTGGAAGATCATGCCCAGCTTCTGGCGCGCCGCACGGGTGGCCCCTGTGGTGCGGCCGTTCTTCTGTACGACCTCACCGAAGACGCTGATCGTGCCCTTGCCGGAATCGATCGTCTGCAGCCCGGTGATGGACCGCAACAGGGTCGACTTGCCCGAACCGGACGGACCGATCAGGGCGACCATTTCTCCGGCCGCGACCTCGACGGACACGCCGTTCAGGGCTTTTCGGGCACCGAAAGTCTTGGACACGTCCTTCACGGACGCGACGGCGGCGGCAGCTGAGGTCATGGACACGCTGGAAGCGGTTAAAAGGGCGCGCCGCATCGCCTGATCAGGCTTGCGAGGCAAGTCTTAATGGCACGTCCGCGCCGATTTCGTCCAGCGTAACCGGCCACGAGCCGCCGAGCGGCGGCAGCGACCGGTTACCCCGCAGGCCGGTGCCGGACGCGGCACGACGCAGGTTGTCGCCACGTGTCCATCCGCCCCCGGACAAATCCCGTGCAAACTCAACGCCCGCCTGGAAAAAACCGCTTTACATGACAGTCCGGTGACCCTACATCGCGGCTTCCGGCGGACCCCGTGGTCTATACGTTGCGCTGCTAACGCCGGCTGGGTTTAACAATTACAGGGGTTTACGTGAATTGCGCACGTATCCATTTCCCCTGGACCTGGTCCGCGAGCGGTCCCCTGAGCGTCCTGTCGCCCTCGTGCGACCGCGTTCGGTTTCCGTAGCGGCGCGCTGGTTCCAGGATAATCTGAACGCCGACGTCTTCTATGCGGTGAAGGCCAATCCCTCCCGTTGGGTCATCGAGACCCTCGTGGAGGCCGGGGTCACCGGCTTTGACGTCGCCTCTCTGGCAGAGATCGAACTCGTCCGTTCGGTCAGCGCCGAAGCGCGCCTGGCCTTCATGCATCCGGTCAAGAGCCGCGGCGCGATCACCCGCGCCTATTTCGACCACGGCGTTCGCACCTTCTCGCTGGACAGCCATGACGAGCTGGCCAAGATCATCGACGCCACCGGCAATGCCACGGACCTGAATCTGCTGGTCCGGATGACGGTGTCGGCGGATGGCGCGGCCTATTCCCTGTCGGGCAAGTTCGGCGTTTCGCTGGACCAGGCCCCGTCCCTGTTGCTGGCCACCCGCCAGGCGGTCAAGGACGGCCTGATGGGCGTCTGTTTCCACGTCGGTTCGCAGTGCATGCGCCCGTCCGCCTATGAGGCCGCCATGGCCCAGGTCGGCCGTGCCATCAGCCGCGCCGGGGTGTTCGTGGACATCGTCGATGTCGGCGGCGGCTTCCCCTCGGTCTATCCGGGCATGGTTCCGCCGGACATGCAGGAATACGCCGACGCCATCCATCGCGGCTTCAACGAGATGCCGGTGTCGGAAACGACCGAGCTGTGGTGCGAACCCGGCCGGGCGCTGGTGGCCGAGGCCTCGTCGGTCCTGTGCCGGGTGGACCTGCGCAAGGGCGACGCCCTGTATCTGAACGACGGCTCCTACGGCTCGCTGTTCGACGCGACCCATTCGCGCTGGCCCTTCCCGACCAAGCTGGTCCGGGACGGCGACAGCTCGCCCGACCTGAAGCCCTTCCGCTTCTACGGCCCGACCTGTGACTCCATCGACCACATGCCGGGACCGTTCTGGCTGCCGGCCGATGTGCAGGAAGGCGACTTCATCGAGATCGGCATGCTGGGCGCCTATGGCGTGGCCATGTCGACCGGCTTCAACGGCTATGGCGAACACGACATCGCCGGCGTCGAGGATGCCCCGATGGCTTCGCTCTACGGCCTGGCCCCTCGCTCCATCCCGACGGTTCGCACCTCGGCGGAAGAGCAGGCCCGCAAGGTGGTTCGCCTGTCGCGCCCCAAGGGCAAGGCCGGCCAGCGGAAGAAGTCGCGGCGCTAAACCGTCGCTTTTGCGTTGTAACCAGCAGCGGCCCGTCGCTCCGTCCGGGCCGCTGTTTTCTTTGACGACGGGCGCTCAAATCAAAGGGAAACCCTTGCAATGAACGCTCCCGTTCAGACCAACCAGAAGGCCCAGCTACTCCAGAACACGGTGGAGCACGTCGACATTACCGCGTTCGACGCCCGCCCGATCATCGACGCCATGCGCAAGATGTCGTTCTCGAGCCGGGACACGGCCCGGGCCGCCGACATCTTCAACATGGCCATCGAGGACAAGGACTGCTCGCCGTGGCTGATCCTCGCCGGTTCGACCTCGGCCGGCGGCTGCATGCATGTGTACCGCGACATGGTGAAATTCGGCATGATCGACGCCGTGGTCGCCACCGGCGCCTCGATCGTCGACATGGATTTCTTCGAGGCCCTCGGCTTCAAACACTACCAGGCCGCCGGCGAGGTGGACGACAACGTCCTGCGCGACAACTACATCGACCGGATCTACGACACCTATATCGACGAGGAAGAACTCCAAGCCTGCGACCACACCATCCTGGAGATCTGCAACAGCCTCGAGCCGCGCGGCTACTCCTCGCGCGAGTTCATCTGGGAGATGGGCAAATGGCTGAGCGAGGGCAATGCGAAGAAGCCCGGCTCGCTGATCCAGACCGCCTATGAAGAGGGCGTGCCGATCTTCTGCCCGGCCTTCGTCGACTCCTCGGCCGGCTTCGGCCTGGTCAAGCACCAGAAGGAGCGGATCGCGGCGGGCCAGCCCTATCTGATGATCGACGCGGTCGCCGACTTCCGCGAACTGACCGACATCAAGATCGCCGCGGGCGTCACCGGCCTGTTCATGGTCGGCGGCGGCGTGCCCAAGAACTTTGCCCAGGACACGGTCGTCTGCGCCGAAATCCTCGGCATCGAGGCCGAGATGCACCGTTATGCGGTCCAGATCACGGTCGCCGACGTGCGCGACGGGGCCTGCTCGTCCTCGACGCTCAAGGAAGCCGCCTCCTGGGGCAAGGTCCAGACCACGCATGAGCAAATGGTCTTCGCTGAAGCCACCACCGTTGTGCCCCTGATAGGCTCGGACGCGTATCACCGCGGAACTTGGAAGAACCGCGACAAGCGCCGCTGGAACAAGCTGTTCGGCAAGTAAGACCAACCGGATGAGATGGTCCCGGGGCCTGACCCGGGATCGCAACAACTGCCGCAATTCTGCAGAAGGCGGCCCATCCGACCGGTGGGCCGCCTTCATTGTTTCAACAGCCGATGCCGCAACGGGTTGACGGCTGCGGCATCCCTGCCTTGGCGAAGGCGCGAACCTGCCTTGCCGCCGCCGCAGGCTTGGGCCACGGTGCAGCCACTCAACGACAGTCTTTTCAGGGACGATACGGGATGAAGCGCACGCTCGCGGCGACGGCACTGGTGGCGGCCACGGCCATGGCCGGCTGCAGCCCGCCCGCCGAGGAGGCCGCCCCGGTTGCCGCCGAAGCCGCCGCTGAAGCCGCAGCCCCGGCTGTCGCCGCCCCGGCTGGAACGCCCGTCGCCGCTGCGGCCCCGGCTGCCCCCGGCGCGCCCGCCTTCGCCGTCGTCTATCCGGGCGGCACCGCCCGGGGGCCGGTCACCGTCGCACGGGGTCCTGACGGCCCCGGCGGTATCCTCAGCTTCACCACCGACGCCACCCCGGACGCCGTCGTCGCCTTCTACCGCCAGCGCGCGGAGGCGGCCGGCCTGGCTTCCGTCATGGCCATGAACACCGGAGAGGCCCGCGCCTATGGTGCCGCCGCCGGGGACGGCAGCGGCAAGCTGCTGCACGTCGTCGCCACCCCGGTCGAGGGCGGCCCGACCAGTGTGCAACTGGACTGGACCAACGGGCGGTGAAGCCGGCTGCGGCCCTGGCCGCCTGCCTGATCCTCGGGGCCTGTGCGACCTCCCGCGCGCCTGCCTCGACACCGACGGCCCAGGGCTATCTCGACGACGCTGTGCTGGATCGGCTTGTCGGCTCCTTCCGTCCGACTCCGCTCATTCCGGGGGATGAGCCTGCGGACCACGCTAATGCCGGTCCAGGGACGGATCGCTGGTGGCTCGCCATCGCTCACGCGGAACTCCGACCGCCCGAGGCCGCCCAGCATTTCGACTGCATTCTGGGCACCCGCCTCGCAAGCAAGCCTCGCCCCGCGCTTTCGCGGGTCATGGCGCGCCTGCTGACCGACACCGAAAGTCTCACCCGGCGGCTTGCGGAAGCGCATCCGCGCCAGCGACCGATCGCGGCAGACCGCGATCTGCAACCCTGCCAGCGGACCAATGACAGTACCCGCGACAGCCCGTCCTGGCCGGCAGGCGGGGCGGTGGCGGGTGCCGCCTACGGTGAACTTTTCGCCGAACTTGCGCCCGATCAGGCTGAGCCGCTCCGCCTTGGGGGCTCTGACATCGGCTTCAGCCGGGTGGTCTGCCGGATGAACTGGATGGCGGACGTCCACGACGGCCTCAATATCGGCCGGGCCGTCTACGCGCAGGCCGCCGCCATGCCGGCGTTCGCCCCGGATCTGGAGGCCGCCCGCGCCGAGGTGGCCGGGGCCCGGGCCGAGGGGCTGACCAATCCCGGATGTGCGGCGGAACGGCAGGCGCTGGTGCGAACCGGCGACCGGGTGTTCAGTCCCGGAGTGTGGGGGAATCAGTGAAGCTGATCCTTCATTCCGGGAGGCGCTATGGCCCCCAGGACGGTTCGATCGACGGTTCTGACGCCTGGGGAGGAGGCGATCGTCGCGCCTTCCGCAGGCACACCCTGTTGCTGCGGGATGACGGCCTCTACCCGCTCCAGGCGACGCTGCCGAACCTGACCCGGTCGTCGCTTCACCGCTGTCTGAAGCGCCACGGCATCAGCCGCCTTCCCTGACGCCTGCAACCTTGCAAAGCGGCTCACGACCTTGCCAAGCCTCACACCCTGCGACGCCATCTGCAAGGCGCGGACTGACGAACCGAACCGCTTCCGATACGTTCCAACCCACCTCACCCTGGGACTGAACACCTAGTTCCGCCTGAACACCCGGCTCGCCCCCCAGCCCATCAGGGCCGCCAGCAGGACGGTCAGCAAGCCGTAGCTCCACGGCCGCCGGTGGGCGAACTCATAGACGTCGCGCTCGATGCCGACCTTTTCGACGGTCAGGGTCAGGTTGGAGACCGAGACCGGCTCCCCGTCCTGGAACAGCCAGACCTCGGCAAAATACTGGCCGGTGGGGGCGACGGCGGGCAGGTCCAGTTCGGCGCGGAACAGGCCCGTATCGACGAACTCCACCCCGTCCGGATCGGTGTTGTACAGGGACGCCGCCTCGCGCAGCCGGATCACGGCGCGGCGGTAGTCGAGATAGTCCTCGCCCAGGCGGCTGACGACCACATCACGCACGCCATAGCGGGTGACCGAGCGGCTCTCCTGCGGGGCATTGATCCGCAGATGGTCGACGCCGACGCCCAGCCGCCGCAGCTGGCCGAAGTCGGCGATGTCGGACAGGGGCCGGGTCGAGGCCGTCATGTAGAAGCCCGGCGCGCCCTCGAACAGGACAGGCCGGCTGTTGAGCCAGAAGCCCAGGTTGCGGGTCTTCTTGACCAGGCGCACCGGTTCATCGGGGCCGCGTACCACGACCACCACATCGGCCGGCTTGTCGGTCGGATTGAACACCGCGCCGTAGAGGACGATCGAGGCACCGCTGAAGCTGGAATCGACCGTCACCCGGGCATCGGTCATGGCGGCGGCGACCCGGACCTGACCGACCGTGCCGACCGAGCGTTCCGGCGCTGGTGCGACCATGGCGGGCGGAGGGGGCGGCAGGGCCTGCATCACTCGGGCACTCCCGGCGCAAAGGCGAACAGGTCCGACGGCCGTACGAACAGTTCAAGCCCCATCTGGATGCCGACCAGAAGGACAATCAGGGCCAGCAGCGCCCGCAGCACGTCCGGCCGGAACCGGCCCGACCACCGGGCACCGTACTGGGCCCCGACCACGCCGCCGACCAGCAGCAGGGTAGACAGGACGATGTCGACCGTCTGGTTGCGCCCGGCCTGCAGGATGGCGGTCATGGCGGTGACGATGATGATCTGGAACAGGCTGGTGCCCACCACCACCCCGGCCTTCATTCGCAGGACATAGAGCATGGCCGGCACCAGGATGAAGCCGCCGCCGACGCCCATGATGGCCGACAGCACGCCCGCGAAGCCGCCGAGCACGAACGGTGGAATGGCGCTGATATAGAGACCCGAGCGAGGGAAGCGCATCTTCAGCGGCAGGCCGTACAGCCACAGCGGCCGGCGGCGCTCCCGGTGCGCCAGGACCTCGCCGCGCACCCGGCGCAGGATCTGGCCCAGGCTCTCGTAGAGCATCAGGGTGCCGATGGTGCCGAGGAACAGCAGATAGGACAGGGCCACCACCATGTCCGCCTGACCCAGAAGACGCAGGTAGCGGAACAGTTCGACCCCCGCCAACGCCCCGAGGACCCCGCCCAGGGCCATGACCCCGCCGATGCGATAGTCGACCGCCTTCTGGCTGGTGTAGGCGATCACGCCCGAGGTCGAGGAGGCGACCACGTGACTGGCCTGGCTGGCCACGGCCACCGAGGGCGGAATGCCGAGGAAGATCAGGATCGGGGCCATCAGGAAGCCGCCGCCGATGCCGAACAGTCCGGACACGAATCCGACCGTCGCGCCCAGCAGAACCAGGAGCGGCCAGTTCACCGAAACCTCGGCGATCGGCAGATAGATATCCAAAGGACGCGCCTTCGGCTGGAACTGAGGCTAGGCGCCGGAAAGGCGACGACGGAAGTGATGGTGTCCTAGACCCACAGGATGGCCCCCGCCACCCGATGCGCCAGAAAAGCTCGTCTCTCTCGCGTCAGGCGAGTGGTTCGACCACGAAATTCTCGGCCTCTGTTCCGGCCTTGGCGCGGATCGGGGCCGGGACCGAGGGGCGCAGACGCTCGATCGCCGACCGGGCGTCGATATCACCGGCGCGCGCCGCGATCAGATACCATTTGTAGGCTTCTGCGAGGTCAGGCCGTATGCCCTGGTCGCCGGACTCATAGAGTTTGGCGACATTGAACTGGCTGTCGACCAGACCGAGTTCTGCGGCACGCTTCAACCAGTTCAGCGCCTCGGCGCGGTTCTGCTCCCCGCCGATACCGTCGAACAGATACATGCCGTAGGCGTGCATGCCGCGAGCATCGCCCCCGTCCGCCGCACGACGCGCCCAGCTCCGGGCCTCGGATGGGTTCGCCGTCAGACCCTTTTCACCGTCCTGATAGAGGCCGGCCAGATGCAGCTGGGCCGGCGTGTAGCCCGTGGCGGCCGCCTGTTTCAGCGTCTCGATCCCGGCGGCTTCGTCCGCATCGAGCTGAACCGTAGCCTGCTGGTAGAGTTCTTCCCCGCGCGCGAGGTCTTCGGCCGAAGCCGCCGCCGGCACGACGGCGAGCGCCGCGATCGGCGTCGCCGTCTCGCCGGCACCCGAAAGGCCGGGGATGTTCAGACCTGAGCCGGTCAGCTGGCCGGTGGCATACGCGCCGCCGGCGGTCAGCAGCACCGCGATGGCCGAGGCACCCAGCGCCTTGCGGACCGTGCCGCCGTCCTTGGCAGCCTGTTTGTCGAGCCGTTCCTGCAGGCGGGACTTGCCACCGCGTTTCAGGCCAAAGCCCGCGCGGGCGGGTGCTTCGGCCGCAGCAGGCACCGCCATGGCGGCGCGGGCGGCGTCGATGGTCTGGCGGGTGGAGGAGGCGCGGCCCTGGGCCGCCGCCGCACGCAGGGCGCGGGGATCGACGAAGTCCGTCTCGCCTTCGAAATCATCATGGCCGCCGTCGAAGGCTCCGCCGACGTTGCCGGGCGCGGTCGCCTCCAGCGCGTCCGAGACATCAGCACCGCCGAAGCCTTGGCCGAAGGCTGTCGGCGCGGCCGGAACCTGGGCCGGTTGGGCCTGCGAGGCGGCGTTGAACGGGGGCGGGGTGAAGGTGGGGATCTGCGGCGCCGGGTCGACCTCGGCGGCGAATGTCCCGGCGGGACGGCTGCCGAACGGTGCGGACGCAGCCATGGGCGCCTCTGCGGGTGTCTCATCGACGCGCGGGCCGCGCATGACGGCGTCGAAGATGGCGTCGGCGGCCAGGACCTCATCGGCCGCAGGCTCGGAACTGAAGGCGGCGGGCGCCGGCTCGGGCGGGGCGAGGTCGGCGGACCAGGCCTGCTGCTCGGCATAGACCGGATCGTCAAACACGGTTTCGGAGAAAGGCGCGCCGGGGAAGGCGGCGTCCGGGAAGGCGGCGGCACGCCAGTCTGCGTCTATCGCAGGGGCGGCCGCAGCGACCGGTGCCTCCGCCCGACGCTCGATGTTGCCGCGGGCTTCGGCGATCAGGGCGGCGGTGCGCTCTTCCGACATCCGCATGCGCTCGGCCAGTTCGCCGGACGCGCGGTCATAGCCCTGCTCGATACGGCTGGAGCTGTCGGCGAGGCGGCGACCGATGTCATCGAGCGCCTGTTGCGAGCGCCGCTCGGACTGGGCGATGCGTTCGCTCAGCCGGTCCGAGATGCGGGTGATCTCGCCGCCCAGCTTCTCCAGAGCAAGAGCGTGGCGGTCGTCGGTCGCGACCAGCCGTTGTTCGATGCCCTGGGCGAACCGGCCCATGTCGGTCTCGACCTTGCGGCTCAGCTGCTCGAAGCGGACCGGCGTCTCGGCCTCCATCGACTGGACCCGGCCGTTCAGGTTCCGGGCGATGCGCAGGACCTCGTGGCCCATGCTTTCGACCGCCTTGGCGGAGCGTTCCTCAGAGGTCTTGACCTGCTCGCCGATGGCCAGCACCGCGCGCTCGATGCGGTCCATCCGGCCTTCGGATTCGGCCGTGTCGAGCCGCCGCATCATCTCGGTGCGATTGCCCTCGACCTGACGACTCAGGGTCTCGGCCAGCTTTTCGAAACGGGCCGCCTCGCGCGCACCCTCGGGTTCGGCGCGGGACTCGGCGGCGCGCAGGCGCTGGTCCAGCCCGGCGAACGAAGCCTGCAGGTTGCGCAGTGCCTCGGCGGTGCGACCCTGGGCCTGATCCAGCCGCTGCCCGACCTGGGCCAGCAGATCGGACCCGACGCCGGGACCGGCGACCTTTTCGACCGCATCCATCCGGTAGCGCAGCTCGTTCACGCTGGAACGCTGGCGCTCCTCGATGTCGTAGAGGCGGCCGGCCAGGGCCCCCATGGTGGTCTCGACCTTGCCGAAGGTTTCGGCGGTCTGCGGCCCGACCTCCTGCTCGAAACGGCGCAGGCGCTTGTGCCCCTCGCGCAGCTCCTCGGCGATGTCGTCTATGCGGCGGGCATAGGCCTTGCCGGTCTGGTCCTGCCCCTCCAGTCGACGGACGAGGCCGGAGACGGCCTGGTCGACTCCCTGGATGGCGACGGTCGAGCGGCGCTCCGCCGCTTCCAGCCGGGCGGCGATGGCGTCGATCGAGGCCCCGAGACGATGCAACTGGTCCTCGTTGGCACCCGAGGCATAGGCGTCGTCCACGCGACGGCTGCGCCCGCGGCGGTCGATGCTGTCGCCGGCATGGGGGCGTCGCGACAGCGGCGTGAAGCCACCCTCCTCGTCGTCTCCGTCTTCCATGATGATGGTGTTAAGCCACTCGCCGAGCGTCATGCCTGAGCGACGGGCGAGGTCCTTGGCGATCTCGCGCGCCTTGGGCTCGATGCCCTTTACGCTCCAAGGCGCCGCGGCTGCGCTCACTGATTCGACTCCCGACCCACCTGCAGGACGCTAAACGTCCAGATCATGGGTGTAAACGCGTGGTTAACCGCAAGATATAGCGGTTCGACCATCTTCCTGTGGAAAGCGCCGCGACCCGCTGAATATCTCGCGCCGGCGTGGTTAACGACCGGTGAAGATTAACCTCCCGGCAAGGACTTCGCCCTTGCGCCGGACCGCGTCACAGACCACCTCGCGCGGATGAGTTTGACCCTGACCCTCGCCCTGCTCGTCGCGGCCCTTGCCCTGGGCGTCTTCGCCGGCTGGCGAGGATCGAGACCGTGGGACCTGAGGCGCGGTGTGCGCATGATCCCGTGGCGGTTCATCATGCTGCTGTGCGGCGTGGCCATCTTCATTCTGGTCATCCACCTCGGAACCCTGATGGGCGTACCGCAGCGGCCCTACTAGAGCCGAAGCTCAGCCCGCAAAACACCAGGCCAGCACGGCCTTCTGGGCGTGGATGCGGTTCTCGGCCTCGTCCCGGACCAGTGAGCGCGGGCCGTCGATGACGGCGTCGGGCTTAGCCCCTGCCTCGGGTTTCCGTCGCCTCGCCGACGTCGATCCAGTCCAGTCGCATCTTGTCGAAGTCGATCCGGAAGGCACCCTTGCTGAGGGCGTCCCAGCCCAGAATCGAGCGCGGATCAAAGCGCCCACACCCTTGGCGAGGTGGTGCCAGGCGGGTCTCCAGGCGACCCAGGGACACGGTGCGATCGTCCAGACCCAGCGTCGCCGCCCCCGTGCGGCCCTGAACCCGGGCCGAGCCCCCAATGCCTCGAACGCTGACGGTTCCCATATCCGCATCCGCCTCGAACACTTGCCGAGAAGACCTGCGCGCCCCTGTGTCGAGAAGGAACATCTCGGGCGCGCCATCGACCTCCACGGCGGCGATCGGCCGCCAGCCGTCCCAGAACAGATTGGGCGGATCAGCGACGCCCTCATCGTCCGCCACCGCTGGTGTGGCGAAGGTCGTCATCCGGTCTCCGCTGAACTCGATCGCCGAGAATGCCCGAATCTGGGGCATTCCCAGAATCGCCTCGATCCGGAAGCCGAACGGCAACGCCATAGCCTCATCCGGCAAGACGATGATGATGGCATTGCGAAACCGGGATCCTCCCATCTCGATATCACCCAGGGCGACACGCCCCCCGGTGACACGACCGGCCGAGCCCACCAGGCCTGCATCCCCCAGATCGACAAGGCGAGCGCCACGAGCGAGCGTCTCGCTGATGATGGCGTGTTGCGCGCCCGTATCGACCAGGGCCGACACCGCGACGCCGCCGAACAGGGCCTCGGTGCGGGGCAGACCCATCAAGCCCCGGGAGGCCCGCAGGGTTTCGCTCTGCACCTCCGCGACCTGTGGCGGCGCGCCCACGACCTCGTCCGAGACATGGCCCAGCGGTCGACCCGCAAGGCCCCCGGCCTCGCGGTTCCAGCGCGCGGCCAGCGCGTAGTCTCCGTCAGCCATCGCCCGGTCCCTCAGCGTGACCATCGCCCCGAGGCGGTTGGGATCGTCCGGCGCGCCGGACGAAACGAAGTCTTCAAGCCGGCGGGTGGCGTCGGGAGCATCCACGGCCGCAGACCGCAAGGCCTCAATTCCGGCTGTGCCTCCGGCGCTGGAGGCCAGGACGCCGCAGACGAAAGGAACAAGGGCTACCAGGCTCATATCAACTCCTCAGACTGCGGCGACCTTCCTGTCGGCGGGGTCGTGGATCAACAGACTGTGCTTCATCATGATCAGATCGACCCCGTGCGCCGGACGGATGCTCCCGTCGATCAAAGTCCGGGGACGATCCCAGACGACGGCGGTCCGGTCAACAAAGGCCCGCAACCCCGCGATGTTCAGCCTGCACGCGCGACCATGACAGCGAACCCCTCGGGGCCGCCGGCCCGGCACGACCAGGTCAAAATCTCTGAAACCGCTCTCAGGCGGCGATTGGCGTCACCCGCCGAAACACCAGGCCAACACGGCCTTCTGGGCGTGGATGCGGTTCTCCGCCTCGTCCCAGACCAGCGACTGCGGACCGTCGATGACCGCATCCGTCACCTCCTCGCCACGGTGGGCGGGCAGGCAGTGGAGGAAGACGGCATCGCCTGCGGCCAGTTTCATCAGGGCGTCGTCGACGCCATAGCCCTCGAAGGCCTCGAGCCGGGCCTCATAGTCGCCGTCACCCATCGACACCCAGGTGTCGGTGACCACCACATCGGCCCCGGCGACGGCCTCGCGCGGATCGCTGGTCAGGGTAACGGAACTGCCGCCCTTGGCGAGGTCGTGCAGGTCGGGATGATAGTCGGCCGGGCAGGCCACGTTCAGGTGGAAACCCAGTTTCGGCGCAGCGTGCATGAAGCTGTGGCAGACGTTGTTGCCGTCCCCGACCCAGGCGATGGTCTTGCCGGCGATCGGGCCGCGATGCTCCTCGATGGTCATCAGGTCGGCCAGGATCTGGCAGGGGTGGGAGCGGTCGGTCAGGCCGTTGATCACCGGCACGGTGGCCACGCGGGCGAAGCGTTCGACGTCTTCATGGCTGTTGGCGCGGATCATTACCGCATCGACCATGCGCGACAGGACGCGGGCGGTGTCCTCGACCGGCTCGCCGCGGCCCAGCTGCATGTCGCCCGCATTCGCGATGATGGAGTCTCCGCCCAGCTGGCGGATGGCGGCGTCGAAGCTGAAGCGGGTGCGGGTCGAATTCTTCTCGAAGATCATCGCCAGCACGCGATCCTTGGCCGGCGCATCGGCGTCGGGGCGGCCCTTCGGCCAGCCCTTGCGGGCCGCCTTTCGGGCATGGGCGTCATCGAGGATGGCGCGGAGGTCGGCGGCCTCGAGGCGATGGATGTCGAGGAAGTGGCGGGTCATTCTCTACTCCGCTCATCCCGGCGAAAGCCGGGACCCAGTGCTTTGGATGACAGATGCCACCCGTTGAGGATTGACCGCTAATCCCAGAGCGCCGACGTCAAGCTGGACAGAACTGGGTCCCGGCTTTCGCCGGGATGAGCGGATGTGATGATTACGCGGCAGCCATCCGCCCGCGAGCGAACTCACAGGTCTTTTCGAGGCGTTCAACGGCCTCGCGCGCCTCGTCCAGCGTGAGGTTCAGAGGCGGCAGGATGCGAACCAGATTGTCGCCGCCGCCGGCGACCAGAAGCCGCGCCTCGTCGCGGGCCCAGCCCATGAATTCGCGGTTGTTGGGGACCAGTTTGATCCCCATCAGCAGACCCTTTCCGCGCACCTCGACGATCACATCGGGGAAACGCTCCTTCAGCCCGTGCAGCTGCTGCTTCAGATAGCCGGCGATCTCATTGACGTGGGCCAGGGTCTCGGGCTTCGAGATTTCGGCGAAAGCGGCAGCGCCGACGGCCATAGCCAGCGGGTTGCCTCCGAAGGTCGAGCCGTGCACGCCGACAACCATGCCCGTGGCGGCGCGGTTGGTCGCCAGGCAGGCACCGACGGGGAAGCCGCCACCCAGGGCCTTGGCGATAGCCATGATGTCGGGGGTCATGCCGCCCCATTCATGGGCCCAGAGCTTGCCGGTCCGGCCCATGCCGCACTGGACCTCGTCGAAGATGATCAGGACGCCGTATTCGTCGCACAGCTCGCGCAGGCCGCGCAGGCAGACCTCGGGAATGGCGCGGCAGCCGCCCTCGCCCTGAACCGGCTCGACGATGATGGCGGCGGTGTTCGGATTGGCGATCGCGGCCTTCAGGGCCTCATGGTCGCCGAAGACCAGCTGGTGGAAGCCTTCCATCGGCGGACCGAAGCCGTTGGTGTAGCTGGGGTTGGCAGCGGCGTTGATGGCCCCGTAGGTGCGGCCGTGGAACGAACCGTCGAAGCCGTAGATGTCGATCCGCTCGGGCTGGCCGTTGGCGAAATGAAACCGGCGCGCCGTCTTGATCGCGCATTCAACCGCCTCGGTGCCGGAGTTGGTGAAGAAGACCACATCGGCGAACGACTTTTCGCACAGGGCGTCAGCCAGCGCCTCCTGCCCCGGAATCTTGAAGATGTTGGAGACGTGCCACAGCTTTTCAGCCTGGTCCTTGACCGCCTGTACCAGGATCGGATTGGCGTGGCCGAGGGCATTGGTCGAAATGCCCATGACGCAGTCGAGGTATTCGGTCCCGTCCTTGGCCCAAAGACGCGCGCCCTGACCACGATCCACCTCCAGCGGCGCGCGGTTGTAGACACCCATCAGATGTTCAGTGGACACGGGACAAGCCTCCAAAAGCGAGACGGCCCCGCCGCTGAAGAGCGCCGGGACCGCTGGAATAAGGGTCAGGCCTTGTCGGCCGGAGGACGGTGTTAGTCAACATCTTGGTGGGGCCGCGGTCACAGGGCTCCGCCCTGTCGACCCGACGCGGCCTGGCGCTTTCGCGCAGGCTGAAGCCCTCTCCGGCCGTGAGGCGGAAAGTGGGGAAGGGCCGGCGGAGCGCCGGGCGCGAAGCCCGGAGACCGTGGGGGATGTGTTTCGGCTTCGCGAGGTCGCTCCGCACGGAATGTCTGACCGGGAGCTGTCGGCCTGAATCGCTTCAGGACCAGCGACGCTCTTGACGCCTTGCCGACGCAGCCTCCGGCGGGCGGGTCGGAGCCTTGCGAACCCGATCCCCGGAACGGCGCGGGTTCCCTGCCCATCGCCCTTTGTAAGGGGGGCCTAACGCTCGCCGCGCGGCGGCTCGCTGCTTGAGGCCCGAGGGCGCCAAGTACGATCCGCTGACGACGGAGGGTCGACCACCCTCCCGCTCATCCCGTTTCCGCCGCGACAAGATCGCAAGGCCTTGCGCCCCTCCCTGCGACGGAACGGGGGAATTATGGGAGGGGGCCCAGCTACGGCGGGCTGATGACGCTGCCTTCCCCTGGAAGGGGAGTGAAATCAGGGGGTTGGTGGCGCGTGATGTGCTGACAATCGGCGGATTGTCAGCAGTCCGTCTCCTCCCTGTTCGCGTAGCGAATGGGGAGGAGACAGGAGGTGCCGCCGTGCGCTCAAGCCCTCTGCCAGCGGGAGAGGGGCGCTATCAGCGAGATAGGTGCGAATCCAGCCGCTCCACCAGCGCCGCATAGGTCGAGCCCGCCAGCGCCACCGTCGCCGGATCGAGCTTGTCCATCGTGTCTTCCGCCGAATGGATCAGACGGAAGACCTGCGGGACGAAGCCCTCGGCCAGGCCGTTGGCCTCGCCGCCGTTGAAGGCCAGCCACATCTGGTGGGCGCCGATCTGGTCCTGGAAGCCCAGGGACACCACCGGCGCGCGGGCGGCGGAGAAAGCGCGGTCGTCCGACGGCGGATAGACCGGGAAGCCGACGCACTGCATCGCGCGCTCGGCGCACAGCTCCTGCACCGCGCGGGTGACGAAGGCGGATTGCGGGCCGTTGTTCTGGCCGTACATCATCGTGTCGCCATAGCCGGCGACGTCCGAGTTCACGACGGCGGCGACGTTGGCCAGGCCGTGGGTCTCGATCCATTTGCGCGCGCCGATCAGGCCCAGCTCCTCCTGATCGAACAGGATGATCCGGACACGGTGGTTCAGCGCCTTGCCGCGCAGGATTTTCGCCGCCTCGATCACGCCGACCACGGAGGCGGCGTTGTCGACCACGCCGTGCGACATCGTCCCGTCGCGCAGCTTCACCGCGTCATAGTGGGCGGTCAGCAGGATTTCGCGCGGGCCGTCGCCGATGGTGACGACCACATTACGGCCCTCCATCTCGCCCGTCCGTCCATTGCCCCCGGTGAACGTTTCGACGGTCGGCTCGAAGCCGGCGGCGCGCAGCTGGGCGACGACCACCGCCGTGCGCGCTTCGTTGGACGGCTGGACGAAGGCGGCGACCTGGGCGCGCAGGTCGAGGTCCTGGGCGGCGACGGGCGGCGACGCGACGAGCAGGGCCGCGGCGGCGGCGAGCGAACGGAACAGCATGGAACCCCCTTGAGACGAGGGGCCATGGCTAGCGCGGGCCGGAGCCCGGCGCACCTTAAAATGCGGTCATCCACCCACCGTCGTCATCCTCGGGCTTGACCCGAGGATCAGAGGTCACCGCAGGACTTTGCGGCGCAGAAGGACCCACGACAGTGCCGCATCAACCTTCCACCGAGCACCGGATGGTCTGATCCTCGGGTCAAGCCCGAGGATGACGGGCGAGGGTGGCCTCCCGTCAGGTCTTCAGCCGCCAGCCCGAACGGAAGACCAGCCAGCAGATCACGGCCATGACCACGGTCAGGACGCCGCTCAGCACGACCCCGACCAGCAGGCTGCCCTCGGCGTTGCCGGTCCCGATGAAGCCGGCCCGGAAGCCGTCGATCAGATAGAAGAAGGGGTTGAAATGGCTGATCGTTGCGAACGGCTCGGGCAGGTTTTCGACCAGGTAGAAGGTGCCGCTCAGGAAGGTCATCGGCATGATGACGAAATTCTGCACCGCAGCGAGCTGGTCGAATTTCTGGGCCCAGAGCCCGGCGAAGACGCCGAGCATCCCCATGATCAGACAGGCCAGCAGGCCGAACCACAGGATCAGGCCGGGGTTGGCGACCTCCAGCCTTGCGAAGGGCAGGACGCAGACCGCGGTCACGATCCCAACCACAAGGCCGCGCGTCGCGGCACCCAGCGAAAAGCCGATGGTCAGCTCCAGCGGGCTGAGCGGCGGGGTCAGGAAGTCCGTCGCCGTATTCATCACCTTGGCCTGGATCAGGCTGGATGAGGCATTGGCGAAGGCGTTGTTGAGCATGGCCATCATGATCAGGCCGGGCGCGACGAACTCGGCAAAGGGTGTGCCGTGCAGCGGCGGCCGGGCCCCCTGAAGCGCGACCACAAAGACCAGCATGTAGAGCAGGGTGGTCACCACCGGCCCGGCCACCGTCTGGGCCCCGACCTTCCAGAACCGCCGCACCTCGCGCAGGTACAGGGTCTGGACACCGATCCAGTTGATCCCGGGATAGCTGCGCGGCTGCGGGGTGGTGGAGGCGGTGCTCAGGTCGGTCATGGGGGCGGAAATGCGCTGACGGACGCGGCGGCGCAAGGGGGATGGGGTGTGGGGTATAGGGTCCGGGGGATGATGGCTGGCGGCGCATCAAGCAGCGACCTTGTGGCCTGGGTACTCCAAACCCCACACCCCATCCCCCACGCCCCCGTTAACCACCTCTACATCTGGTTCCTGTGGACGGACTGATTCGCACATCTTGCGTCTGTTAGGACCTCGTTTACGATTAGTGGTAGGTCGAGGCCCCGGGAGGGACGTCTGGACCCCATATATTGAATCCGAGACCCGGAGGGTTGGCTATGACCGCAGGCTGGACTGAAGACCGCGTCGGCGCGCTGAAGAAACTCTGGCTGGAAGGCCAGTCGGCCAGCCAGATCGCCAAACAGCTCGGCGGCGGCGTCACTCGCAACGCCGTCATCGGCAAGGTGCACCGCCTGGGCCTGTCCGGCCGGGCCGCCCCGTCGCAGCCGGCCCGCGCCACCTTCCGCCCCGCCCGTCCGCGTCCCGCTGCCCAACCGACCCAGGCCCCGTCGGCCCCGCGCCGCATCGAGGCCGTCCAGCCGCGTGTCGCGACCGCCCCCTCGGTTCCGGCCCCCATGCCCGACCTGCCCGGCACCGCCACGGTGATGACCCTGGGTGCCCATATGTGCAAATGGCCGATCGGTGACCCGTCCTCGACCGAGTTCAGCTTCTGCGGCCGCCGCGCCTCGGAAGGCGTCTATTGCGTCGAACACGCCCGGGTCGCCTATCAGCCCCAGGTCAAGCGCGGCGCGACGGACCTGGCGCGGAGCCTGCGGCGGTACATTTAGGGCGCTATCGCTCGCGACGCGGTCGCTCGCTGCTTGAGCGCGGGCCGGGTCTCTCCATTCATTTCTCGCGCTCAAGCCGGCGATCGCCGGGAACGCCCAAAGAAATGTCACGAACGGCTCCTAGAGAGCCGCCCTCCGCCTCATGGCCCACCCGCAAGGGGCCGTGAGACTGGGGCGGGGCTGCGGTTATCCGGGTTGACGCAGCCCCTCACCCACTCATTTCGGGATCGGCTTCCACCATTTGCGGCGGACGGCATTGGGCTTGGGCCAATCGCCGTGACCGACCAGCCAATCGAACGCGCAGGCGCGGTGGACCACCCAAAGCCCGCCCTCAAGTTGAGGTGTGGGGCGTCCGAACGACCGGGCATGGTCGAACGCCCACGCAAGGCAATGCGCGACATCCATCGCTTCCAACAGTTCGTCGGAAGTTCTCGGTCGTGACCGGTCTCGCCAGTCCGATGTGGTTGGCATCGGATCGGCGCGAATATCAGGGAGCTCGTTGACGAAGTTGTTGGAACAGGGCGAGCCCGGATCAAGATTTGGAGTTAAGCCCAGACACCAGAAAAGCGCCCACATCGCCTCTACCTGTTCTTGGTAGGGTTCAAAGTCCTTGCTGGACCCATCGAGAATGCTCTGCTCGTCCGGCCTTACGTCCAATTCGAGCCCCTCCTGCGCAAGCCAGATACTGGCTCTCTCCGCCGAAAAACCGTGAGCCACCGCCGCGACAGCGTGCAGGACGAAGAGACGGTCCAAGACGGCAGACTTGTCCCTCGACCATTCGGGCCTTGGGAGCAGAGGCAGTGTCTCGTCGACTGGGAGTCCGAGAGATCGAACAAATGCCCATGAACCGTCTCGGACAGTGGCTGGCGCTGCGGACTTCTTTGTCCAAGGCCACTTCATCAGTTCAGCACCCGCCGCTCGCCCGGCACGTCCAGGCTGAAGGCCGGGATGGCGGCCTCGAAGGTGCGGCCCGTGGCGTCGGTCATCGCATAGCCGCCGACCATCGAGCCGGAGGCCGTGCCCAAGGGGCAGCCGGAGGCGTAGGAGTAGCTTTCACCCGGCAGGATGGTCGGTTGTTCGCCGATGACGCCCGGCCCGCGCACCTCCTCGACATGGCCGAGGGCGTCGGTGATGACCCAGTGCCGGGAGATCAATTGTACGGACACACCCGTCAGATTCACGATCTCGACCTGATAGGCCCAGACCCACCGCCCGGCGTCCGGATCGGACTGGCCGGCCAGATAGCTGGGTCGGACCCGGACCACGATCCCGTCGGTTTCGGCTTCATAGGCGCGCGTGTCGTGCATCCGCCCATGGTCCCGGAACGCGCGGCTGCGTCAAGCGCAGGCCGCTCGGGAGGGGAGACAGGCGGCGGAATCGTGTAAGCCATGGTCATGCAGTCCATCGCCTTCCCCGTTCCGGGCATCCTGCCCTGCCAGTCCATCGAGGCCCTGATCGCCGGCGGCGCGATCAACTCGGACACCCCCTTCGACGCCGATCAGGTCCAGCCGGCCAGTCTGGACCTGCGCCTGTCGGACCAGGCCTGGCGCGTGCGGGCCTCCTTCCTGCCGGGCCAGCGCACGGTCGAGGACCGGATCGCCGATGTCTCGATGCACACCATCGACCTGTCGCCCGGCGTCGTGCTGGAGCGCGGCTGCGTCTATATCGTGCGGCTGCAGGAGCGGCTGAACCTGCCGAAAGGCCTGATCGCCCGCGCCAACCCCAAGAGTTCGACGGGCCGGGTCGATGTCTTCGTCCGCCTGCTGACCGATCGCGGTGCCCGTTTCGATGACGTGGCCGAAGGCTATGAGGGGGCGCTGTATCTGGAGATCTCGCCCCAGACCTTCCCCATTCTGGTCCGTCCGGGCACCCGGCTGAACCAGCTGCGGCTCAAGGCCGGCGCACCGCCCAAACTCGAAACCCGCAGCGTCGGTGTGGAACTGCAGGGCGGCGAGGGCTCGATCGTCGGCTTCCGCGGCCGCCGCCACGCCGGCGTGGTCGACCTCGACAATATCGACGGCCACGACCCGCGCGACTTCTGGGAGCCCCTGACCCTGCGTCGCGGCGAACTGCTGCTCGATCCGGGCGAGTTCTACATCCTGGCGTCGTCGGACGACGTGGAGATCCCCGTCGATCAGGCCGCCGAGATGACGCCCATCGATCCGTCAGTCGGCGAGTTCCGCGTCCACTACGCCGGCTTCTTCGACCCCGGCTTCGGCACCGACGAGGCCCACGGCGCCGGCTCCAAGGGCGTGCTCGAGGTCCGCACCCACGACACCCCCTTCCTGCTCGAGCACGGCCAGATCGTCGCCCGGCTGGTCTATGAGCCCCTCACCGAACGCCCGACCCGCCTCTATGGCGAGGGCGGCAGCCACTACCAGCGGCAGGGGCTGAAGCTGAGCAAACACTTCAAGCCGTGGTGAGTATCGCACGGCGCATTGTGATGCTGCATCCGGCCATAATCTCGGCCGCGATCATCATCGGCTTCGCGACGCCGTTATTCGTCGAGCCCCTTCCTCTTCACTTCCTTCTGAAGGGGGCTCTGTACGTCTTTCCCTTCGTGGCGATGTGCGCCTGGATATGGGCGGTCTTCGATGTCGCGAACCGCGCCCTGCCTCGTCCAAGGTCACCTCACTGGGGATGGCTGTGCGCCGCGCCGCCGGCAATCACGTATGTTGCAGGATCAGCGGGCTGGTCGAACGACAACAGTCCGTCGGCTTTTGCATTTTTCATCAGCCTTTTCGTCGCCATCACGCTGGCTGCCAAAGCCTTGGAGCAGGCTCACGATCCTGATGGGAACCCTTCAGTCGGGCGAATGCTCGGGACGGCGCTGTTGATGTATTTCGCACCGGTCGGTGTTTTCGCGCTTCACGGCAGGGCTCTGCGAGTCGCTTCGCGGTCCCGCCAATGACTCCTCCCTACTCCAGCTTGTCCGCCTTCCTCAGGTCCGGGAACCAACGCGCCCAGATCCCGGTCGCTGCCAGCGCACCCAAGCCGCCGTACACCGCCGCGCCGATGGGGCCGAGGAAGCGCACCGCCACGCCGGAATAGGCCTCGCCCAGCTCGTTGGAGGCCCCGATGAACAGCATGGACACGGACGAGACGCGCCCGCGCATGTGATCGGGTGTGGCCAGCTGGATCAGGGTCTGGCGGATGTTGACGCTGATCATGTCCGCCGCACCGCCCAGGAACAGGACCGCCCCCGACAGCCAGACGCTGGTCGACAGGCCGAAGGTCAGGGTGCAGGCGCCGAACACGGCGACCGAGACGAACATCCATCGACCGGCGTGCTGCACAATCGGGAAGCGGCTCAGATACAGGGCCACCAGCAGGGCCCCGGCTCCGAAAGAGGCCCGAAGCAGGCCGAAGCCGACGGCCCCGACATGCAGGATGTCGGCCGCGAAGATCGGCGTCAGCAGGGCGACCCCCGCCAGCAGCACCACGATCAGATCCAGCGAAATGGCCCCGAGCACGATCTTGGTATTCCAGACATAGGCCAGACCCTCCTTGACCTGGTCGACGGGCGAGACATGGGTCGGGGAAGGGGCCGGCTTGCCGCTGGTGCGGATCAGGACAAGGCTGATGAAACCGATGGCGAACATGGCAAGGGCCACGCCATAGGCACCGGGCACCGAGAAGCCAACGATCACCCCGCCAAGGGCCGGGCCGGCGATGGCCCCGGTCTGGAAGGCGATGGACTGGGCCGCGATGGCCGGCGGCAGGGCACGGCGGCCGACAACCATCGGCAGGAAGGCCTGGCTGGCGGGGGCAAGGAAGGCGCGCGCCGCGCCGAAGACGGCGGCGACCGCCAGCAGCCCCCACAGCGGCGGGTTGCCGTGGATCGCCATGAACAGGAAGGCGAGGGCACAGCCGGCCTCGACGATGATCGAGAGGGTGACGGTATTCTTGCGGTCGCGCCGGTCCGCCAGGGCCCCGGCGGGCAGGGTCAGGGCCAGCAGCGGCACGAACTGGCACAGGCCGACGAGGCCCAGATACAGGCTGGCCTCGGCCACGGGATGATCCCGCCGCGCGATCTCATAGACCTGCCACAGCAGGGCCGAGGACTGGATCTGGATACCGAGCACCGCGGCCACCCGACCGACCCACAGCAGGCGGAAGTCGCGGATGGCCCAGGGGCTGGCCGGCCCCTCGGGCGGCGGCGGTTGGGCCGGGCCGGTCGTCTCGGGAGGTTCGGTCACGTGCGGCGGTCGACTTTCGGATACGGGGTCCCGTCGCGGTGCAAGAAGCCGCCCTGCCGGAACTGCATGTCGATGTCGGGATAGTCGGCCGAGTCCCCGCCCGGGGTGCGCGTGCCGACCTCGAGCAGGACCGCCTCGGCGTCGGAGCGGTTCTCGATCTTGTGGCCGTTGGGCACGCCCGCCTTCCAGCCCGCGCAATCGCCGGCGCGCAGGACGGTTTCGCCGTCTTCCTCAACCAGCACGACCTCACCCGAGACCACCCAGACGAACTCGTCCTCGCCCGCGTGCCAGTGCCGCTGGCTCGACCAGGCCCCGGCCGGCAGGCGCAACAGATTGACCCCGAACTGGTCCAGTCCGACGGCGTCACCCAGCCGCCAGCGCCGACGCGGCTTGCAGGGACCCGCGAATTCTTCCGGATAGCCGGTGCCGTGTCCCGTGGGGGCGGTATCGATGTCGATCTTCGGCATAGGTGGGGGTGCCCTTCTCGCGGTCGTCCGAACCCCGTAAAGCACAGGCCCATGAGCGTCGCATCAACTCCCGTTATCGATCCTGTCGCCCTGACCCGCGACCTGATCCGCAGGCCCTCCGTGACCCCCGCCGACGAGGGCGCGATGGATGTGCTGGAACGCGCCCTGACGGCGCTCGGCTTCCACTGCCGGCGGATGAAGTTCGAGGATATCGAAAACCTGTACGCCCGACGCGGGACCGCCTCGCCCAACCTCTGTTTCGCCGGCCACACCGATGTCGTGCCTACCGGCTCGACCGAGGCCTGGTCCTCCGGTCCGTTCGAGGCCGAGGTGAAGGACGGCATCCTCTATGGCCGCGGCGCGGTCGATATGAAGGGCGGCATCGCGGCCTGGGTGGCGGCGGTCTCGCGCATCCTGGCTGTGGGCGAGGTCCCCGGCAGCCTGTCCTTCCTGATCACCGGCGACGAGGAAGGCCCCGCCCTGCACGGCACCAAACGGGTGGTCCAGGCCCTGATGGCCGAGGGCGAGGTCATCGACGCCTGTGTCGTCGGCGAGCCGTCCTCGCAGCATGCGCTGGGCGACATGATCAAGATCGGGCGGCGCGGCTCGCTCAACACCTGGATCACCGTCCACGGCAAACAGGGCCATGTGGCCTATCCGGACCGGGCCGCCAATCCGGTCCCGGTGCTGGCCCGGCTGGTCGCCCGTCTCGCGGATCACCGGCTGGACAACGGCTATGAAGCCTTCCAGCCGTCCAATCTGGAGCTGACCACGCTCGACGTCGGCAATACGGCGACCAATCTGATTCCGGCCGAGGCCAGGGGCCGGCTGAACATCCGCTTCAACCCGAACCACACCGGCGAGAGCCTGATGGCCTGGCTCAATGCCGAGGCAGGCAAGGCCCAGGCCGAAAGCGGGCTGCGGATCGAGCTCGAGCACCTGCATTCGGGCGACGCCTTCCTGACCCAGACCGGGCCGTTCGTCACCGGCGTGCAGGACGCGGTCGAGGCCGCCGTCAGCCGCCGCCCCGAGGCCTCGACCACCGGCGGTACCTCGGACGCCCGCTTCATCCGCGCCATGTGCCCGGTGCTGGAGCTGGGCCTCGTCGGCCAGACCATGCACCAGATCGACGAGCGCGCGCCCGTGGCCGAGATCGAGGCGCTGGCGGAGGTGTATCGGGCGGTGATCGGGACGTATTTCGAGCGGGCGTAAACCCGACCCCATTTTTCCGCTCATCCCCGCGAACGCGGGGATGAGCGGGAGAAGGGTGAGGCGGCCCACCACCGCCCCTCAGTGCAGCGTCGCTTCCAGCCGGGCGATGCGGCGGTCGAGGTCCGCGACCATCTCTTCCAGTCGCGCCTGTTCGGATTTCATGTCGACCGGCGTGCCGTCCTCATAGGTCAACTGCGCGCCCTTGCCGATCAGGTCGAGGCGATAGAGGGCGGTCACCCGCCGCGCCTTCAGCTGCTCCAGTTCGCTGTCGGCCACGGATCAGTCGCGCTCCAGAAAGCGGATCGCGCTCAGCACATGGGCGCGGACGCCGACCGGCAGCACCGCCTCATTGACGTCGAAGCCCGGCGAATGGTTCGGCGGCGAGGTGGCGGGATCGACCCCGTCCTTCGATCCGCCGAGGTGGTAAAAGACGCCCGGCACCTCCTGCGACAGATAGCTGAAGTCCTCGGCCACGGTCGTCGGTGGCGTGGCCGGATTAACATTGCCCGCACCCGCCGCCTCGGTCAGCACCGGGGCCAGCCAGGCCGACAGTTCCTCATTGTTGAACACAAGGGCCGCATTCTGGCGCACCGTGAACTCGGCCGTCGCGCCATAGGTCTCGGCGACATTGTCGATGGCAATACCGGCGCGGCGCACAAGGTCATCGCGCTGGGCGATGTCAAAAGTGCGCAGGGTGCCGGACAGCACGGCCTGATCCGGGATGATGTTGTAGCGGACACCGGCGTCTAGGGTGGCGATGGTGAAGACGGTCGGCGTGGTCGTCGGGTCGATGGTGCGCGCGGTCAGGGTGTTGATGGTCTGGACGATCTGGGCCGCCGTGGCGATGACATCGACGCCCTTCCACGGCCAGGCCCCGTGCGTCTGACGACCATGCAGGGTGATGTCGACCCGGTCCGAGGCCGCCATGAAGCCGCGCGGGCGGTAGAAGACCGTCCCCGGCCGCCCCGGCACGACATGCAGGCCGAAGATGGCATCGGGGCGCGGATTGGCCAGGGCCCCGTCCTGGATCATCAGCATGGCCCCGCCCATGGGCTCGCCCGGAGGTGCCCCTTCCTCGGCGGGCTGGAAGATGAAGACGATCGTCCCCGGAACGTCCTCGCGCATCCCGGCCAGAACCTCGGCGGCACCCATCAACATGGCCACATGGGCGTCATGGCCGCAGGCGTGGGCCACCGGCACCGTATTGCCCATATAGGTCCCGGTCGCGGTCGAGGCGAAGGGCAGGCCCGTAGCCTCCAGCACCGGCAGGGCGTCCATGTCGGCCCTCAGCGCGACGACCCCGCCGGGCCGTCCGCCACGCAGCACGCCCACGACGCCAGTCTTGCCCACCTCCGTGCGGACCTCCATCCCCAGCGCGCGAAGATGCTCCGCCACGAGGGCGGCCGTGCGGGTCTCGGCGAAACCCAGCTCGGGGTTGGCGTGCAGGTCACGGCGCCAGGCGACGACCCTGGGCAGGCCGGCGGTCACCGCCGCCTCGATACGCTCCAGCGCGACCGGCGCCGTCCGGGCGTGGGCGAGGCCGGCGGACAGGGCCAGCGACAGGGTGGATAAGGCGAGCAGGCGGCGGATAATCATGGCAGTCCCCTGTGGAGGAGCCAACGTCGCGGACTGGGGCGGGTTAGGCAAGGTGGGGTGAGGGATGAGGGGCGAGCGGCGAGGACGAACCGGACGCTTTCCATGGTCGTCATCCTCGGGCTTGACCCGAGGATCAGACCATCCGGCGCGCCGGGCGGGGTGGGCTTCCACGGTCGGCGGGCCGCCACTGACGCACAGTCCGTCCCGGCCTCTGATCCTCGGGTCAAGCCCGAGGATGACGACCGAGGGGGAGACGCGCCCCGCGGACAGGCCTAGACTCCCCCGGTGAACCTCCGCTCTCCCGCCTTCGCCCTCCTGTTCGCCGTCAGCCTGATCGCGGCGGCTGGAAACATGGCGCTTCAGTCGGTGCTGCCCGCCATAGGGCGCGAGTTCCGGCTTTCGGACACCCTGGTCGCCGGTGCCTTCGCCATCTCGGCCCTGATGTGGACCGTGGCCTCGCCCTTCTGGGCGCGACTGTCCGACACCCTCGGCCGCAAGCGGGTCATGATGATCGGCCTGGCCGGCTTCGTTGTCTCCATGTCCGGCTTCGGCCTCGCCGCCACCTCCGGCCTGGAACAGTGGCTCGGTGCCGGACTGGCCTTCATCCTGATGGGCGTGGCGCGCACCATCTATGGCGTCTTCGGTTCGGCCGCACCGATTGCGTCCCAGGCCTATGTCGCCGACCGCACGACGCCGGAACAGCGGACCCAGGCCATGTCGCTGCTGGCCTCCGCCCAGGGGCTGGGCACGGTGATCGGCCCGGCGCTCGCGCCCTTCTTCGTCCTGCCGCTGATCGGTCTGGCGGGTCCCATGTACGCCTTCGCCCTGTTCGGTCTGGTGGTGCTGGTCGTGGTCTGGCGCAAGCTTCCGAGCGGCGAGGTGGTGCGCATCCCGTCTCCCAGTGGCCATCGCGGCGACGCCGGAAAGGGGCTGTGGAAGGACCCGCGCGTGCGCGGCTATCTGCTCTACGGCCTGTTCGTCACCGGGGCGCAGGCGGCCAATATCTCGGTGCTCGGCTTTCACATCATCGACGAGCTGTCGGCGACCGGCATCGCCGTCCGCGACGCCCAGCCCTTCATCGGCATCGCCATGCTGGCGGGCGCTGCGGCCACCCTGATGGCCCAGTGGGGGCTGATACCCCTGCTGAAACTGCAGCCGGCCGATCTCATGCGCTGGGGGGCGGCCCTGGCCCTGGTCGGGAATCTGATGAGCATCGCCTCGCCCGGCTACTACGGCGTGGTCGTCGGCTATGCCGTGGTTTCCATGGGCATCGGCTTTGCCCGACCGGGCTTCACCGCCGGATCATCCCTGTCCGTCGGTCCTCACGAACAGGGGGCCATCGCCGGGCTGATGATGTCGCTGGCCGGCCTGAGTTTCCTCGCCCCGCCCGTCATCGGCGTGGCCCTGTATGAGCTGGCCGAGCCTGCGCCCTTCATCGCCAACGCCGTGTTGCTCGCCGCCGCGACCGCCCTGTGTTTCATCAACCCGCGACTGCGCACGGGTCCGCCGGACCTGCCCGACCGCGACGAAACCCCCTCGCCCGAGACCCCGCCCGCGTCCCAGCCGGGGCCCGAAGGCAACCGCTGACCGCCTCGGGTGCCTCCGGGCCTTTTCCCGGTCCCAAAGCCGTGGCAGATCGGACCCATGGAAATCGCCCGTATCGAGCGCCGCATCGGCGTGCGCGCCACCCCTGACCAGATCTGGGCCCTGATCTCGGACCTGCCGGGCTGGGATCGCTGGAATCCCGTCGAGACCGGACTGGACGGCACCATTGCGTTCGGTGCGGACATCACCCTGACCGAATCCATCTCGGGCCTGCCCGAGCGTCGGGCAACGACCCGCGTCGGCGACTGGCAGCCCTATGCGCAGCTGGTCTGGGCCGAGAGCCGCGGCCTGTGGTTCCGCTCAATTCGCTATTTCGAGATCGAGCCGCTGGACAAGCCAGACAGCTGCATCGTCGCCAACGGCTTCATCTTTTCCGGCCTGCGCGGCGAGATGTTCTTCGACAGGAACCGCAAACACCTGCGCCATGCGGTCGATGCGGTCGCCGACTCCTGGAAGGCCGCCGCCGAAGCCTGACTCAGCCGCCCGCCGCGCCGGCGGCCATCGTGTCCTGGATGCTGATGATGGCCGGTGTCAGAATGACGATGAACAGCACCGGCAGGAAGAACAGGATCATCGGCACGGTCAGTTTGGCCGGCAGGGCCGCAGCCTTCTTCTCGGCCGCCGACAGCCGCATCTCGCGGTTTTCCTTGGCCATGGTCCGCAGGGCCGTGCCCAACGGCGTGCCATAGGTCTCGGCCTGGGTCATGGCCGTGGCCACCGATTTCACGCCCGGATGGTTGGTCCGCCTGGCCAGCCCTTCATAAGCCATGCGGCGGTCAGGCAGATAGCTGAGCTCGGCCGACAGCAGGGTCAACTCCTCGGCCAGGTCGATGGACGAGCCGCCGATCTCCTGGCTGACCTTCTGGATCGCCGCCTCGATCGACATCCCGGCCTCGACGCAGATCAGCAGCAGGTCCAGCGCATCCGGGAACGCCTGCATGATCGACGTCCTCCGCTGCGATATGCGGTTCGAGAGGAAGATGTTGGGCGCATAGAATCCGATTACCGCAGCGAACATACAGGCGGTGAGGCGCGTCATCACCGGCAGACCGAAATCATTGAAAACGAACAGATAGAAGACCGCAAACCCGAGGAAGACGAACGGCATGGAGAAGCGGAAGAAGTAGAAGGTCGTCAGCGGTCTGGGTCCGCGATAGCCGGCCTGGGCCATCTGGTCCGCGACCTTGGGATCTTCCAGCAGCTTGGTCAGATTCAGCCGCTCGACGACCCGCTTCTTGAAACCATCGTCCGAGTGACGAAGGTTCTGGGAACCGGAGTTCTGCGCCGCGATGGCCTGCCGCGAACGCCGCTTCAGCTCCTCACGCCGCACCGCCACGGCCTTCATCCGGTTGTCGAGCCTGGCCCCGCCGCCGAACGAGCTCAGCAGGGTGACCAGCGTGGCGAACACCAGCAGGCCCACGCCGAGGCTCATCAGGTTCTGAACGTTGGTGAAGAACGCGATCATTGGAGCGGGGCGTTTCCTAGAACTTGAACGAAATCATCTTCTTCATCACGAACACGCCGAAGCCCATCATCGCCACCGCGATCAGCAGCATGAACTGGCCCCGCGGATCGGTGAACAGGCGGGCCATGTAGGCGGGCGTTGTGATGCTGACCAGGATCATGACGGCCGGCGGCAGCGAACCGATGATCCCGGCCGATGCCGTAGCCTCGGAGGACAGGGCCTTGATCTTTTCGCCCATCATCTTGCGGGCACGAAGCACCACGGAGAGGTTGTTCAGCGCCTCGGCCAGGTTGCCGCCGGTCTTCTGCTGGATGGCGATGACGATGGAGAAGAATTTCAGCTCCGGCGTCGGCATCCGCTCGTACATCTTGTCCAGCGACTGGGCCAGGGTCAGACCCACACCGAGGCCCTCGACCAGCTTCTGGAACTCGGCACCGAGCGGCTGGGGGCTCTCGCGGGCGATGATCTTGAAACAGTCGTGGACCGGAAGACCGGACTTGATGCCGCGCACGATGACATCGACCGCGTCGGCGAAATGGTTGGAGAATTTCTTCATCCGACCCTTGCCGAGGAAGCCGACGACCCAGCGCGGCAGGCCGAGGCCGAAAACGACGCCCGCCCCCAGACAAATCAGGATGTTAAGCCCGAACAGCAGCGGCAGCAGGAAGGCGATCACGCCCAGCACGCCGCTGATGATCCAGAAGGTCGAGACCGTGGTCGCCAGACCCGCCTGTTTCAGCTTGGCGGCCAGGCTGATGCGCGCCTTGCGTTCGGCCCGCTCCGATTCCTGGAGCTGCTGCATGATCTGTTTGCGGCGTGCCTCGGGCGTATTGGCCTGGGCCGCCTTCCTGGCCGCCGAATTGTTCTGTTTGGGCCCGCCGAAGGTCTGGGCCCGTTTGACGGCGGCCTCGGACGAGTCGCCCCCGCCGACAAGGGCCCAGCCCAGTCCGCCGATGGTGATGAAGGCCAGGACTGCAGCAAGGATCGGGAGCATCCGCCCTACTCCGCCGCGTCGAGAGCTTCGGCCAGCTCCCGCTCAAGCCCGTAGTAGCGGGCGCGGTCCCAGAAGCGGGGACGGGCGATGCCGGTCGAACGGTGGCGGCCGATGATCTTGCCGTTCTCGTCCTCACCGGTGATCTCATAGAGGAACAGGTCCTGGGTGACGATGACGTCGCCCTCCAGCCCGACCACCTCGGTGATGTGGGTAATGCGCCGCGAGCCGTCCCGCAGGCGCGCGGCCTGGATGATGACGTCGACCGAGCCGACGATCATCTCGCGGATTGTCTTCGAGGGCAGGCCGTAGCCGCCCATGGTGATCATCGACTCCATCCGGCTGATCGCTTCGCGCGGACTGTTGGCGTGCAGCGTGCCCATGGAGCCGTCGTGGCCGGTGTTCATGGCCTGCAGCAGATCGAAGGCTTCCGGGCCGCGCACCTCGCCGACGATGATCCGCTCGGGACGCATCCGCAGGCAGTTCTTCACCAGATCCCGCATGGTGATCATGCCCTGGCCCTCAAGGTTGGGCGGGCGGGTTTCGAGGCGCACGACGTGCGGCTGCTGCAGCTGCAGTTCGGCCGCGTCCTCGCAGGTTATGACGCGCTCGGTCGGGTCGATGAAGGCCGTCAGGGTGTTCAGCAGGGTCGTCTTGCCGGAACCCGTACCGCCCGAGATGACGAGGTTGCACCGCGAGGCGCCGATGACGCCAAGCACGCGCGCGCCCTCGGGACTGATGGAGGCATACTCCACCAGATTCTTCATCGTCAGCTTGTCTTTTTTGAACTTCCGGATCGTCAGTGTCGGGCCGTCGATGGCCAGCGGCGGGGCGATGACGTTGACGCGGCTGCCGTCGGGCAGGCGGGCGTCGCAGATCGGGCTGCTCTCATCCACGCGGCGGCCCACCTGGGACACGATCCGCTGGCAGATGTTCATCAGCTGGGTGTTGTCGCGGAAGCGGACGTTGGTCAGCTGGACCTTGCCGCCGACTTCGATGAACACCCGGCCGGCGCCGTTGACCATGATGTCGGCGATGTCATCGCGCGCCAGCAATGGCTCCAGCGGGCCGTAGCCCAGGACGTCATTGACGATGTCCTGGACCAGATGCTCCTGCTCGGCCACCGACATGGAGACGTTCTTGATCGCCACCAGTTCGGCGACGATGTCGCGGATTTCCTCGGACGCCGCCTTGGTATCGAGCTGGGCCAGCTGGGCCAGGTCGATGGTGTTCATCAAGGCGTTGAAGATCGTGGTCTTGGTGGCGTGATAGTAGTCCGACTGCTCGCGGACGATCTCGGCGACGGCCTGGGCCTTCTTCAGCTGTTCGAAGCCGGGTGTGGCCTTGGGACCCGGGGCGTTCCTGGTCGGGGCGGGCGCAGCGTCAGGTCGGGGTCGCGACGCCAGGGCGTCCAGACGGTCTGCAGCCGGAGAGGATGGTTTGGCGGCATAGGATTCGGCCTTGCGCGCCGCCGCCTGAACCTGATCGGCATCGGGTTCGCCGCCAAAGGCAAAGGCCTCGACCTGGATGCCGGGAGACGGCTGCGCGACAGGCGCGGCTGCGGCGGGGGCCGGCCGCGGAGCGGCGGCCACACTGCCGGGCTGACCTGTGCGCTTGCCGAACACGCGTCAGGACTTCTTCTTGAACAGGCCGGAGAACATGGACTTGCCTTCGCCCTTGCCGGCCTTGCCCTTGGGACCCGCGATCAACGGCAGTTCGCGGCGCGAGACGATCTGGGCCAGGGTCTGGAAGGCCTCACCGGCCTTGGACTTGCCGCCGGCGTCGAGGATCATCTGGCCGTTGTTGGCGGCTGCCCCGAAGACCTTGGGTTCGAACGGGATGATCAGGCTGGGGTGAACACCGAGGGCGGCACCGAAGTCCTTGGCCGGAATCTCGGGTCGCCCGGGGACGCCGACCTGGTTAAGCACCAAGCGCGGCGGTGCGTCATTCGGGCGGCCCTGTTTGATCAGATCGATCATATTCTTGGCATTGCGCAGGCTGGCCAGATCCGGCGTAGCGACAATCACCACCTCGTCAGCGGCGATCAGGGTGCGGCGCATCCAGCCGGACCAGAGATGCGGCAGGTCCAGAACCACGAACGGTGCCGTCCCGCGAATCTGGGTCGTTACCTCCTCGAACGCTTCGGGGGAGATGTCCCAGTCGACGTCCAGGGTGGCCGGCGCGGCGAACAGGCTGAGTTTGTCGGTGCAACGGACCATCATCCGGTCCAGCAGCACGGGATCGAGCCGGTCCGGCTGGCTCAGCGCATCGGCGACGCCGCTCAGCGGATCCTGGTTGAAGTCCAGACCGGCGGTGCCGAACGGCAGGTCATAGTCGACGATGACGGTGTTGGCACCGATCCGCTCGCTCATCGCATAGGCGGTGTTGTGGGCCACAGAGCTGGAGCCGGTCCCGCCGCGCGCGCCGACGAAGGCGATCGAGCGACCGACGAAAGGCTGGGCCGGATCGGCGAACAGGCCGCCGATGGCCGAGATCAGCTGCAGAGGCTGCAGCGGGGCGACCAGATACTCACTGACCCCGCGTCGCATCAGCTCGCGGAACAGCAGGATGTCGTTGGTGGTGCCGAGGACGACCACCTTGGTGCCGGCGTCGCAGACCTCGGCCAGCTGGTCGACTTCCCACAGCAGGGTCTGCGGATCCTTCATGCACTCGACCACGATCAGCGGCGGAGTCGGCTCGTGCCGATAGGCCTCGACCGCTGCGGCGACGCCGCCGACCCGGATCTGGGTCGTCGCGCGGGACAGCCGGCGGTCCTGGCCGGCGCGCTCGGCGGCGGCGAGGGTGTCCTGGCGCTCGGCGAAGACATGGATGGCGATGCGGGGAACTGACACCTCTGCGGTATGGGTGCCGCCAACACTGATGGGCGAGAAGGCCGCCGTCGCGCCGGCGACCAGCTCACCGACGGGGTTGAACCCGGCGACCTGCAGGGCCGCATCGTCCGGCAGATGTTCAAGTACAGGCTGGACGGCGGGAACCGGGGCGGCCGGGGCGGTGAATTGAAGCGCGGGACGCGGGTCCACGATGACCTCCTCGAAGGTCTCCATGTCCGGGGTATCCTGGGCCGCCATGGCGGCGTCAGGCGCGGTGTAGCCCGCGTCGAGATCGAACTCGTCGTCAAACTCGTCAAATGGCCGGGGCGCGAAGGCGTTGCTCATGTCACGCTATTCCACAGCCCCGGAGATGCGGCCGTTCACCAGGGGCTCTTGCGGCGTCGAACTGACCTCGCCCCGCCGGTAGTTGTCGAACACCACCGCCGCACGGCCGGAGTCTGCCGGCGTCATGGGGCGGGCGCCGAGAATGTCACGGGGGTCGGCGATCTGCGCGGCCATATTGGCGGTAATGGCGCAGCCGAAGCCGCCCGAGCTCTGGTTTGAGAACCGCGCGCCCATGTTGCGGGCCTCGGCCGCACAATCCGGAATGGAGGCCCGGAGGGTCTCGAACCCGGCCAGCACCGGCGCTCGGGGATCGGGGGCGGCGTAGGCGGCCATCTGGATCCGGTCTTCGGGGACGCCGGCGGCCTGCAGGAAGGTGCGGACGGCGTAGGCCTGCTCAATCGCGGCCGGCTCATCGCCCGAGGGGGCTTCAATACGCACATGGCCGGCACCCGAGGCACGGTAGCGCGCCGCAAGACCGCGCAGGGCCGTATGCTGGTTGGATGACAGGCCCTGGTCATGGACGGCCAGGGCGATGCGGTCCAGGCCGGGCTCGACCAGCAGCGAGTAGCGCGACAGTGGCGTCATCGGCGCATCGGCAACCCCTGAAACCGAGGCGCAGCCCGAGACTGCGAGGCCGGCGGCGAGGACGAAGGCGGCGGATGCGAGGGCGCGTTTCACGGAGTTCCTCATTCGATCACATAGCCCACAGGGCCGCTCCAGCCGCTGTCAGGCGCGGCGGGGTCGCCCGGGCGCCGGAACTGCTGGTTCAGTTGGCCGAACAACAGGGTCTGGGCGTCATTGGCGATGACCAGGCCGTCCGCAGGGGTCTGCATCCGTCCCGGCGAGGTCGGCGCGACGATGTAGGCCTCGATGATGATGACCAGCTCGGTCTCGCCCGACAGATAATCGCGCGAGCGGAACAGGGCACCCAGGACCGGCAGGCTGCCGATGCCCGGCAGCTGGTCGATGTTCTGGCGCGTATCCTCGCGCAGCAGGCCAGCGATCATCATCGACCCGCCCGAGGGCAGTTCGACGGTGGAGGAGGCGCGGCGTACGTTCAGGGCCGGGATGACGAGGGCGTCATCGGCCGTGCCGCCGAGGGTGAAGGCACCGGCGGTCGTCAGCTCTGACACTTCGGTCGACAGCTGCAGCGAGATGCGGCCTTCGGAGAGCACGATAGGCCGGAAGGCCAGTCGCACGCCGAACGGCTTGAACTCGATGCCGACGGTGACCTGACCCGTCGTGGAATCGACGCTGCGGCCGACAGGCACCGGGAACTCGCCGCCGGCGAGGAATTCGGCGTTCTCGCCGTTGACCGAGGTGACGTTTGGCTCGGCCAGGATGCGGACCAGACCGGCGCGCTCGAAGGCACGGATATTGGTGCTGAGCCGGCTGCCGTCGCCGGCCCGGTCCAGATAGTTGAGGACGCCGCCGCCCAGCTGGCTGCCGGACACGCCGAAGGTGGCCCCCTGGGTGAAGGACAGGCCGTCGCCGACGCTGTTGAGGACGCCGTTGACGTCCAGACCGAGCTGTTTGATCGCCGTGCGCTGGACCTCGATGACGCGGGCTCGGACCATGACCTGGTCGGAGCCGGCGATAGTCATCATGTTGATGACCTTCTCGGGGGCGGAGACGAAGGCGCGCGCCACCTGGGCGGCGCGGTCGGCCTCGCCGGGGCTGCTGACGGGGCCGGTCAGGATGATGCTGTCGTTGACCGCCTCGGCCCGTACCTGCGACCCCGGCATGACCCGGCTCAGGGTGTCCTGAAGGGCCGAAACGCCGGCGTCGACGCGCACGCGCAGCGACAGGATGGTGCGGCCGGCTGAATCCAGAACCACGGCGTCGGTTTCGCCGGGCTGGAGACCGATGATCGTGATGCGGCGCGGCGAGTGCAGCATGGCCTCGGCCACCATGGGGTTCGGCACGATGACGTCGCGGGCATCGGACGGCAGATCAATAGCCATCGACGAGCCGCGCGGCAGATTGATCAGCTGGGGGCCCGCGCCCATGGGGACGGAAGCGCGCGACTGGGCCCAGGCTTCCGTCGGCCCGACGGGCGCGACGGCGGCGACCGTCAGGCCGACGAGGGCGATCGCGATCAAATACTTCATTGGACCACCACCACTTCGGGTGCGCCGCCGCGATAGACGCGGACAGCGGAGGATTGGCGGACGACCGGCGCGACCCGCCCGGACGGGCCGCCGGTATCGGCATAGGATCGCAGCACCAGGCTGAGCTCGCCTTCGGACTTGGCCAGGGCGAGGGCTTCGGCGTCGCGAGGGCCGACCTCGAGGGTGGCGGTAGCACCGACCACGGCCTGTTCGTCGTCGCCGGCGCGGGTCGACTGGTCGATGGCCAGAACCTTGATGTTCTGCATCACGGTCGATGAGGCAAATTTGGACCGCTCACCTTCCTGGGCACCCATGTTGCTCAGGTTGGTCTCGCGGGTCAGCAGGACGTCAACACGGTCCCCCGGGAGGATGAAGCCGCCGGCGGCGGTCTCGACCGTCACCCGGATGGCCATGGCCCGCATGCCAGGCTCCAGATAGGCGGCCATATAGCCGCTGTCGCCGGCCCGGACGATCTTGCGGCCGACGATCGGTTCACCGGCCAGAATGGGTTCCCGCACAACTGAGCCGACATAGTCGGCCTTGGCTCCGCCGGTGGTCAGATTGGTCGCGGCGCGGGTGACGGACGCCACGGCGCCTTCAGGGCGGGCAGCGGCCGGAGCCGCGCCTTCAGCCCCTTCAACGGCGGGCAGCGGCGTCGTGCCGTCGGTGATGAAGGCCGGATTGACCTCGTCGACCGGCCACTCCTTCCAGGCCAGGTCAGCTTCGGTCAGCCGCTGACCGGGCTGCAGATCCTTGGCGGCGACCAGCACCTTGGCCATAGGCCGCGCCGGAACGGCGGCGGCCGAAGCGACGGCGGTCGGCGAATTCGAGGGCGATCCCATGGCGCGCACGACCAGGGCCAGGCCGATGGCAGCCACGGCGGCAACGCAGATCACGATGATACGGGCGGGCTTCATCGACGGTCTCCGGCAGGCTGGACCGGACCTTGAGTCGGTCCTTCGGCCCCCTGCCGTTAACGACCATGCCGGGCACGGGTTAACGCCGGCCTAAGTGATGGAAACCTCGCTATCCTGCAGTGAAGGCGGCGAGCAGTGGCGAGGCCGGATAGGCCATCAGGGCACCGGCCGCGATCGCGACGCCATAGGGGATGTCGCCGCGGGGCTCCATCAGCTGCACCACCCATCCGGGCGCGCCGAGCAGATAGGGCCGGGCGTGAAAACGCGTGAACAGCAGGGCCAGGCAAAAGACCCCTCCCATCACCCCCGTCCAGAGAAGGAACATGCCGGAGCCGGTGACGCCCAGCCACAGGCAGGTCGCGGCCATCAGCTTGGCATCGCCGCCGCCGATCCAGCGCAGGGCGAACATGCCGGCACCGACAACCAGGGCCAGGGCCGCGACGCCGATGTTGGCGGCCACCGTCATCGGGTCGAGACCCACGGCCAGGGCGGCGGGAAAGAAGGCGAGGATCAGAAGGCCGGAGATCCAGTTCGGAATCTTCATCGACGTCAGGTCCTTGAGACCCGCGATGATGGCGAGCGCCGGCATGACGCCAAGAAGGATGAGGGTGACTGTGTCCATCCCCTCTTATGCCGCATCGACGGTTAAAACCCGGTTGCCACGGGCGACCCGCTGCAAACGAAAGAAGACCGAATGCGAAAGAGGCCGGAGCGTTTCCGCTCCGGCCTCTCGCCGGTTTCAGGACTGTCGTCGGCGATCAGGCGCCGGCGGTGCCGCCCATGCCGGTCACGACATCGTTGAACTTGGTTTTGATGGTCGAGCCCAGGGCCGTCACGGCCGAAATGATGACGACAGCGATGAGGGCGGCGATCAGGCCGTACTCAATGGCTGTGGCGCCCGACTCGTCGGACATGAATTTCGAAACAAAATTGGTCATTGGACTATCCCTCCGGATGGGGTTGCAGGTGACTGGCGGGGGGAGCCGGTCACCCGTCTGACCCCCTGAACATCGCCACCATGCAGCCCGCCGGTTAAGCTGAAGCGCACGATCGTCCTTACCGACAGCTTGACCATAAAGTCTGGCTGGAAGCCCGGAAAGGCAGAAGGGCCGGAGCGTTTCCGCTCCGGCCCCTCGCCGGTTTCAGGACTGTCGTCGGCGCTTAGGCGCCGGCGGTGCCGCCCATGCCGGTGACGACGGCGTTGAACTTGGTCTTGATGGTCGAGCCCAGGGCCGTCACGGCCGAGATGATGACGACGGCGATCAGGGCGGCGATCAGGCCGTACTCAATGGCCGTGGCGCCCGACTCGTCGGACATGAATTTCGAAACAAACTTGGTCATCGGTTTTTCCTTTGAACGGAGTGAAGCGAGCTATTGATACGGGGGGAGCCGGTAGCCCGCCTGACCCCCAAACGCAGGACTGTTTTCGCCGATAACGGTTAAAGTCGCGTGGGTGGTCGTGGTTACTTCGAGATTTACTCTAAAAGGTTTTCATGTTGGCCCGCGGCCACCGCTTCGGCGGCCAAAGTAAAGGGGCCGGAGCGTTTCCGCTCCGGCCCCTCGCCGGTTTCAGAACTGTCGTCGGCGCTTAGGCGCCGGCGGTGCCGCCCATGCCGGTGACGACGGCGTTGAACTTGGTCTTGATGGTCGAACCCAGGGCCGTCACGGCCGAGATGATGACGACGGCGATCAGGGCGGCGATCAGGCCATACTCAATGGCCGTGGCGCCCGACTCGTCGGACATGAATTTCGAAACAAACTTGGTCATGACTGGAATCCTTCTGTGTTTAAGCGAGCGATCGTTGACACCAACAGGGTCATCGGCTTTTGCCCGCTTGACCCCCTTTTGCACGGTCATCCTGCACCTCTCTGATTAAGGGCGAGTAAAACAGAGATGCGCCGGCGCGATTTCTTTATTGATAGATCGTTTACTATGATTTCATCCGCGATTGCATGGTTTCAGACTTTGTTGAGGTTTGCGGCCCAGTGTCCCGAGACGCTCACGCGCGCGCCCCGTTCACTGGAAGTCGACGCCATGACCCCATCCGTCTGCCCCGCCCGCCTCGTCGCGGCCCTGGCCTCGGCCGCCGTCCTTTTCGCGCCGGCCATCGGAACGGCCCAGTCGGGCAGCCTGAATGTCGAGATCGATCAGGCCCAACGGGTCCAGCTGCGCGGTCCCGCCGGCTCCGTGATCGTCGGAAATCCCGCCATCGCTGACGTGACCGTGGTGGACTCGAACACCCTCTACATCACCGGCAAGGGCTATGGCGTCACCGAGGTCGTGGCCGTCGACACGATCGGCCGCACGGTCTTCCAGAGCCAGATCGTCGTCACCGACGGCGCGGGTGCCGGCCGGGTCCGGGTCTGGCGCGGCGGCCAGGCCACCGAGATGGCCTGCGCCTCGTCCTGCTCCCCCTCCGTGCGCGGGACCAGCGGCACCGCGCCGACGCCCTGAGGAACCGGGCCGGTGTCACCCCGCTCCGCTCATACGCAACAAAGGCGATACCGCGCAGGCTTCGCCCGCAGTTTGATGCGCTCCACCGAAGGCTCGGCTGCGGTGGAGTTCGGCATGGTCGCCCTGCCCTTCGTCCTGATGATGTTCGCCATTCTGGAGCTGGGCATCGTCTTCGTGACCGATTCCGTTCTGGAGAATGCCACCATAGAGACCGGGCGGCTGGTGCGCACCGGCCAGGCCAGCGCCCAGTCGATGACGGCGGGCACGTTCAAGACGTCCCTGTGCGGCCGGATGAGTGTCTTCGCCGCCGACTGCAACAGCCGCGCCACGGTCGATGTGCGGGTGATCCCGCAGTTCGCAACCACCCCGCCCGACCCCATGTCCGGCGGCACATTCAACAACGGCGTCCTGACCTACAGCAATGGTGCCCCGGGCGATCTGATCCTGGTTCGGGTCTGGTACCGCCAACCGCTGCTGACGACCTTCCTGGCCCAGGGTCTGTCGCGCATGAATGACGGTGCCGCCATGCTGACGGCGACCACAGCCTTCCGGAACGAACCGGCATGATGCGGCTGGGCCTGTTCTCGCGCCTCGGGCGCGACGACCGCGGCGTCTCGGCGGTCGAGTTCGCCTTGCTGGCTCCGGTGCTGATCGCCTTCTATTTCGGCATGGCGGAATTCTGCCAGGGCTTCATGGCCCAGAAGCGGATGGGCCATGTCTCGGCCATGGTTGCGGATCTGGTGGCCCAGGAGGAGACGGTCGCGACGACGAATCTGGACGACATTTTTGACATCGGCGGCCTGATCATGAAGCCCTTTGCGACGGCGGCCCTGAAACAGCGGGTCAGCAGCGTGACGCGCACTGCGGGCGTCGCCAGGGTGGACTGGAGCCGGGGCGACGGCATGGCCGCGCGGGCGGTCAACTCCACCATCACCCTGCCGGCCGATCTGATTGCCAATGGCGAGAGCATCATCGTGTCCGAAGCGACCTATGATTACGATTCGCCCGTCGACTATTTCATGCCGGGGATCACCCGGTTCTCGCATATCTACTATCTGCGGCCCCGGACCGTCGACAAAACCCTCTGTTCGAACTGCTAGGGCGAGATCGGACCGGTTCGACCGGGCCTGCCAGAACTCAGAGCGTGTCTAGCGGCCGGTCAGCGCCTCTCTCAGCGCCCTGATCTTGGCATCCGTCTCCGCCAGTTCAGCGGCAGGATCGCTGTCAGCCACGATGCCGGCACCGGCCAGGGTGCGAAAACGCCATCGCCCCTCAACCCGCTCGAACGCGGCCGTCCGGATGAGGACCGAGGCGGTCAGCCGGCCATCGTCCTCGATATGAAACAGGCTGCCGCACCAAGGCCCGCGCGGCGGTTCGTGCCCGGCGATCACCTTCATCGCCTCGTGCTTGGGCGCGCCGGTTATGGAGCCGGGCGGAAAGGTCGCCTCCAGCAGATCCGCAGAGCCGACCTCTGGCCGCGCCCGCCCCGTGACCGTCGAGACCAGATGGTGGACGGTTGGATGGCTCTCGACCTCGAACAGGGCGGTGACAGCGACCGAGCCGGGCTCGGCGACCAGCGACAGGTCATTACGCATCAGGTCAACGATCATCAGGTTCTCGGCCTGATCCTTGGCGCTGGCCCGGAGTTCGGCGGCGAGAGCGGCATCCCCGGCCGGATCGGCATGGCGCGGGCGGGTACCCTTGATCGGACGACTCTCGATGCGGCGGCTTGCCGGATCGAAGGCCAGAAACAGCTCGGGCGAGTTTGAGACAATCGCCCGGTCACCCAGCCGCCAGAAGGCCCCGTACGCTGCCGGCCGGGCGGCCAGCCTCAACAGGACATCGAAGGGGTCGCCGCCGGCCCGCAGCGAGCCGGACCAGGCCCGGGCGATATTGGCCTGATAGAGCTGGCCCGCCGCAATCCGGTCCACAACATCGCCGACGGCGGCGCGATAGGCCTCCGGTGCCGCTTCTGCGACGAAGTCGTCGGCGGGGGCTGCCGGAACCTCCGGGGCGACCGCGTCGGCCAGCCAGCGCTCGGCCCGGTCGGCTGCGGCCCGAGCGGCCTCCGGATCATCCCCCCACCCGAAGACCCGCACGCGACCATTGGTGTGATCGAAAGCCAGCATGGCTGGATAGCGGGCCAACATCAGATCGGGCCAGACCGGGCCACGCGGGCCGGTCGCGGGCCGGGCTCCGGCGTCATAGGCCAGCAGCCCGACCACCCCGGCCTGAAAGTCCGGGCTCCGCAACCGGTCCAGCCATCCACCCCTGCCGACCGCCTCGACATGGACCCGATCCGGCTCGGCGGCGACGAACGACCAGCGGCCCAGGGCACCGCCGTCCGAGAGCAGGGCCAACGGCCCTTCAAGCCGGCGCAGGCCTGCGGCGACGGCCAGCGGGTCCCGCCACGGCCGCTCGCGGATCTCGACCGGGCGCGCCGCTGTGGTCACTGCGCCAGCCGCTCGCCAATCCGGTCGCGCAGGGCCGTATCGACCCCCAACGCCTGCTCCAGATAGCGGTCGGTCGATCCGTGAAGCGCGGCGATCGCGGCCAGGGCGGTATCCAGATAGACAGGCTCCACTCCGAGGAAGGCGACCACGGCGTCGTGGGCAACGACCCGGCCGGTCATGGTCTGAAGCTGGCGGGCGATGCCGGGCGCGCGCCCCTTCAGATCGACGGCGGTATTGGTCAGCAGATAGTCAGCGACCATGTCGTCGTGATGGACGCCCAGCAGATGGTGGGTCAGGGCCGCCAGCAGACCTGTGCGGTCCTTGCCGGCGGCGCAATGGATCAGCACCGGGCCGTCCGTGTCCCCCAGGGCCCGAAAATAACGACCGAACAGGTCGAGATGCGACGGCTCGAAAGCCAGCCGCCGATAGGTGTCGGTCATGAAGCGCCGGCCTGAATCGGGCGTCAGATCGGCGGTCCGGAGGAAGGTCATGTGCGGGGCCTCACCCCCGTCGTCATGCGCGCTTTCGATCACAGCGGCGGCAAATCCGGGCGGCCGTTTCGAGGGCTGGTCGCGGCGCTCTGATGGACGGCGCAGGTCGACGACGGTGGTTATGCCGAGGGTCCCGAGACGATCCAGGTCGGCCTCGCTGGCCCGGGCCTGATGCCCGGACCGGAACAGCAGGCCCGGCGCGACCTGTCGTCCGGCTGCGGTGGCGTAGTCGCCATAGTCGCGGAAATTGTCGAGGGCGTCGAAGCGGTGAATGCGGCCGGTCATTCACCCTGTCTAGACGACCATCCCGATGCGAACCACCGTCCGGTTGTCACGCTTTTCCGACCAGACCCTGCATGGCGTCGAGATATGCGACAAAGGCCTTGCGGCCGGCCGGCGTCATCGTGGCCTCGGTCAGGGGTTTGCGCCCCTCGAACCGTTTGTTCACGGCGACGAAACCGGCTTCCTCGAGCTTGCGCAGATGGACCGACAGATTGCCGTCTGTGGTCTGCAGCCGCGCCTTCAGGGTGTTGAAGTCCGCGCTGTCGACACCCGACAGCACGGCCATGATGCCCAGCCGCACCCGTCCATGGATGACGTCGTCGATCCGGTTGATGTCGAAATCATCGGCCATCGTCTCAGGCCCGCGCCTGCCGCATCAGCACCCAGCCGGGCAGGGCCATCAGCAGGAACAGGGCTCCGGCATAGGCGAGATACTGGGCATTCTGGCCGGCCAGCAGGGCCAGGAGGGGGGCGGCCAGAAAGGAGCCGGTCATCAGCCACCACAGGACACGGTTCCGGTGCATGGTCGCGGTGACCGCCCAGCCGATGCCGTAGAAGACCATGATGATCGAAGGTGTCAGGCTGGCACCGAGCAGGATCGCATCCTCTCCGAGCTGGTAGCCCAGGGCGGCCAGGGAGGCGAACATCGCAAAGATGCCCCACCCCAGCGCGCTCCAGGCTGTGCTGGAGGCGCGGTTTCCGCTGGTCATGACGCCGTCCCGGCGCTGCAAGCGGGAGACCAGGAGGACGAGAACGGCCAGAAACAGGCCGGTGGCGATCAGCCAGACGATGCCGACAGCCATGCCGGGGAGTTCAACCATCTCGCTGATCTGGGCCCAGTGGACCAGGCTGGCGATGCCGTAGATCAGACCCGCAGACATGAGGATGGAGCCGCCCTGGAACGGCGTGCCGGCCCCCTCTTCGGCGAGGTTTCGCATCCAGGCGATGTCTGCGGCGGGGTCTTCGGTGGTCTCGGTCATGGGTCAAGCTCCGGGTGAGGCCTCCTTATGTCACAGGCACTTTGCATTGTAAAGTACTTGGCCTGCGCCTCCCAAGTCGTGCCTCCCCCTTGCCCGGCACCCTGCGGCGGTGGACAAGCCCCTATGTCCTCACCGTCGCCCATGAGCTTCCAGCGCATCGCCTATGAGGCCCTTGAGGTCTGCAACGGCGTGGAACTGGCCACACTGGAAGCGGCGGTCGCGCGCACCGGCCTGGGCGAGGGCGCGACGGCAATCGACATCGGCACGGGCAATGCAACGGTCGCCATCCATCTGGCGCGGCGGTTCGGCCTGACGATCGCGGCGATCGAGCTTGACCCGCTGATGGCGGACCTGGCGCGGGGCCGGATCGATGCGGCGGGCGTCGGGGACCGGGTATCGCTGACCGTCGGCCGGGCAGCCGCAGTTCTGGCGCGGACCCCGGCCGCCGACCTGATCGTGGCACTGGGGACCACGGACGTCAGCGGCGAGGGTCGCCCGACCCCTGAGGCGGGCTTCATCGCCCTGCGCAAAGGCCTGAAGCCCGGTGGCTGGCTGTTGTGGGGCGACGTGGTCTGGCTGAGCGAGCCGCCCGCGCCGCTGCGCCAGATCACCGAGGTCACCAACCTCTATACCGATGACGCCGGCTGGCGGGCCGCAGCCGTCGCTGCAGGGTTCCAGGTCGTCGACGGACGAATTTCGCCACAGGACGTGTTCGACGCCTATCCCGGAGACTCGGTCACGGCGGTGCGCACCTGGCTGGCGGCCAATCCCGATGTGCCGGAAGCCGCATCGATCCGCTTCAACGCCGACCGGGTACAGGCCATCACAGAGTTCGGCCGCGGCTATATCGGCTTCGGCGTCTATCTGTTGCACAATCCGGACTGACCGGGGTCAGGCGGTGCGAATAGTCCCGCCCGAGACGGCAACCGGCCATGGCGTCAGCCGGGCACCCGCGCAGGGACCGCCGACGCAGGCCCCCGACAGGGGCTCGAAAACCGCCCCGTGCCAGCTGCACAGGATCAGCGACCCGTCCGGAACCAGATAGCGATCCAGCTCGATCGCGAGTGGCAAGCCCTGATGCGGACAACGATCGACATAGCCGGCGACCTGACCGGCCTTGCGAACCACAAAGCCATGGAAGAAGGCGTCGCCAATCTGCAGAACGAAGCCGCGCGAACCGGGATCGGCGATGTCGTCTTCAATGCAGAGTGCCACGCCCGGCGGCGTGGCCCAGACGCGTCTGCGTTCGCTGGGGGGCGGCGCATCGTCCATCGGGGAACTCAGTGCCGTTCGGCCTTCAGCGGGCGGGACAGAAGGTTCTCGATCACCGCCTCGACCGTGGTCTCGCCGCTCAGCAGGGCGGCGACGGCCAGCGAAATTGGCATGTCGACCCCGACCTTTGCCGCCAGCTCCCGCACGGCCGGGGCGCTCTCATAGCCTTCAGCCACCGACCGCTTGCCGGCCAGCGCCTGTTCCACTGTCTGGCCCTGGCCGAGCGCCAGACCCAGGCTCATGTTGCGTGACTGCGGACTGGAACAGGTCAGCACCAGATCGCCGAGGCCGCACAGCCCCGCCACTGTCTCGGCCTGCCCACCGAGTGCCACGCCCATCCGGGTCATTTCGGCAAAGCCGCGGGTGATCAGGGCGGCATGGGCACTGCGCCCCAGGCCTCGGCCCTCGGCCATGCCGCAGGCGATGGCCAGCACATTCTTGATGGCCCCGCCGACCTCCGCCCCGATCAGGTCGGTGGCCAGATAGGGCCGGAAGGCCGGTGCCGACAGCGTCTCCATCAGGGCCTCGCCAAGGGCTTCATCGGCGCAGGCGAGGGTGACGGCAGAGGGCAGACCACGCGCCACCTCGCCCGCGAAACTGGGACCCGACAGCACTGCCGCCGGGGCGTTTGGCAGGGTCTCGGCCAGCACATCGGTCATCAGCTTCAGGGAGCCACGTTCGATCCCCTTGGAACAGAGGATCACTGGTACGCCCGGCCGGTGATGGGCGGCTAAGGCCTGCAGCGTCGACCGCATATGCTGGGCCGGCGGCACAGCGAGGATCAGGTCGCAGGTGCCGAGGTCGGCCAGATCGGACGTCACTGACACATGGTCGTCGAGGATGATACCCGGCAGGAAGGCCTCATTGACGCGACGGGCGCGAATGCTCTCGACCACCTCGGGCTCGCGCGCCTGCAACAGAACGTCGAGCCCGGCCCAGCCGGCGACCTGGGCCAGGGCCGTGCCCCAGGCACCGCCGCCGATCACACCTGCGGTCTTGAACTGCATCGTCACTCCCTCACGCCTTGGCACCCTTGCGGCCCGGCGCATGCGTCGGATCATTGAGCGCGCTGTATTCGTCGAGCGGCCAGCGCGGCCGGGCTGCGGTGTCGATATCCGACACCAGGCCCTTCCGAAGCCGTTCCGCCCCCGCCAGTGCGATCATGGCGGCATTGTCGGTGCAATAGGCCATGGGCGGGGCCAGAAAGGCGAATCCGTTTTTCTCGGCTGTGGCCTGCAGGGTCGCGCGGACCGTCCGGTTCGCCGCCACGCCGCCCGCGACGACGAACAGCCGATGGGGATGTTCCTCTGCATAGGCCTTCAGCGCGCGGTCCGAGCGTTCGGCGAGCTGGCGGGCGATCGCCGTCTGCACAGCATCGGCCAGATCGGCGCGCTGCTGATCGGTCTCGCAGGTCTGGGCCAGACGGGCCGCAGCGGTCTTGAGGCCCGAAAACGAGAAGTCGCAGTCCTTGCGGCCCAGCAGCGCGCGCGGCAGGTCGAAGCGCGACCCGTCGCCGCCCTCGGCCAGCGTCTCCAGCGCCGGACCGCCCGGATAGCCGAGCCCCAGCGCCTTGGCGATCTTGTCGAAGGCCTCGCCGGCGGCGTCATCGATGGTCGTGCCCAGCCGCGTCATGTCGCCGACGCCGCGCACCTCAAGCAGCTGGCAGTGCCCCCCGGAGACCAGCAGCAGCAGGAAGGGATAGTCGACCGGCTGGCCCAGCCGCGCCGAGACCGCATGACCCTCCAGATGATTGACCGCGATCAGTGGCAGGCCACGGGCCAGGGCCACCGCCTTGCCGAAGCTCAGCCCCACCATGACCCCGCCGACCAGTCCGGGTCCGGCCGTGGCGGCGACGCCGTCCAGCGCCGCATAGCCCAGCCCGGCCTCATCCATGGCGCGGCGGACGACGCCGTCGATCATCTCGACGTGACTGCGGGCCGCGATCTCGGGGACTACGCCGCCATAGGCCGCGTGATCGTCAATCTGGCTGTGCACCACGGACGACAGGACCGTCGCCTCGCCCTCCGGCGACAGACGCACCACAGAGGCCGCGGTCTCGTCGCAGCTGGTCTCGAGGCCGAGCACGGTGAGCGGGCCGGTTGCCCGGCTCTGCTCGCTGCTATAGTCGGCGGACCTCTCCATCGGGTCGAGGTAGCGACCCTGTCCCGATGGCGCAACGACTCATGGCGCAACGACTCATGGCCCCTCTCGTCCGCATCGGCACGCGCCGCTCGAAACTGGCCCTGACCCAGTCGGGCATGATGCAGCGCGCCATCGGCCGGGCCCTCAGCGTCGCCGACGACGATCTGCTCGAAGCCGTGCCCCTGGTCGAGATCGTCACCACCGGCGACCGGGTGCAGGACCGCCGGCTGATGGAGATCGGCGGCAAGGCGCTGTTCACGAAAGAGATCGAGGAAGCCCTGCTGGAGGGCCGCGTCGACGTGGCCGTGCACTCCATGAAGGATGTCCCGGCCGACCAGCCCGACGGCCTGTGCATCGCCGCCGTTCCGCCGCGCGAGGACGCCCGCGACGCCTTTGTCAGCGAGGCGTTCGCCAGTTTCGCCGACCTGCCCCGGGGCGCGCGTCTTGGCACCGCCTCGCTGCGGCGACAGGCCCAGGCCCTGGCCCTGCGGCCTGACCTGTCCATCGAAATGCTGCGCGGCAATGTCGACACCCGGCTGCGCAAACTGGCCGAGGGCGAGTTCGACGCCATCCTGCTGGCCGTGTCCGGACTGAACCGGCTGGGCTTCGAAGGGGTGATCCGCGAGCGGTTGTCGCTCGACGACTTCCTGCCCGCGCCCGGCCAGGGGGCCCTGGCCCTGCAGACGCGGACAGACGATCTGGACTCCGCCTGGGTCGCCGCCCTGAACGACCCGATGACCGCCCTGGCCGTGGCCGCCGAGCGGGGCGCGATGACGGCGCTGGAAGGCTCCTGCCGCACCGCCGTCGGGGCCCATGCGGTGATTGCCGACGGACGGCTGCGTCTGACCACGGAAATGCTGGCTCCGGACGGCTCGGCCCGCTGGCGGCGGTCGGGCGAGATCGACGACGTCACGGCCGCCGACGCCATGGATCAGGCCCGGGCCCTCGGTCTGCGGCTCGGTGCCGAAGTCCATAAGGCCGCCGGCGACCAGCGGGTCGAGTCCTGACGGCGATCCACCGCGTCTGGGTCACACGCGCCGAACCGGGCGCCGCGCGCACCGCCGACCGCCTGACCCACCTCGGCTTCGAGCCCGTCGTCGCCCCCCTTCTGGCCATCCGCCCGATCCCCCAGCCAGCGCCCGACCTGACCGGGATCGCCGCCCTCGCCTTCACCAGCGCCAATGGCGTCGCAGCCTTCGCCGCCCTGACGCTCGACCGCAGCCGTCCCGTCTTCGCCGTCGGCGACGCCACGGCCCTCGCGGCGCGGACGGCGGGTTTCGCAAACGTGGCGTCCGCGGACGGCGACCTGGAGCGGCTGTCCGCCCTGCTCCGGACGCAGGGACCGGGGGTTGGTCCCCTGCTGGTCCCCGGCGCGCGGGAGCCGGCCGGCGACCTGCCCGCCCTGCTCCGGGATCACGTCGAAACCAGCGCCCTGCCTGTCTATGAGGCCGTCGAGACCGGGGCCGCCGCACCCCCCGCCTTTGAGGCCGTCCTGATCCACTCCGCCCGCGCCGGCCGCGCCCTCGCCGCCCTCGGCCCGTTCGCCGGCCAGACGGCCGCGGCCCTTTCAGCGGCGGCGGCGGCACCCCTCCCGGACCATTGCGGCCTCGAAATCCGCCTCGCCCTCACGCCGGATGAAACCGCCCTGCTCGCGGCGCTTGGCAATCCCCCGCGCCGCGTATAAAGAGCGCCTCTCGCGCGGGCCAAGCTGTCCGCTGCGCCAAGGCCGCTTTAGCTCAGCTGGTAGAGCATCGCATTCGTAATGCGGGGGTCAGGTGTTCGAGTCACCTAAGCGGCACCACTTCTTCCCGATCCACCAGCCACCACCGGTTGTTCTGGACGACCCGTCCGGAAGGCCCTAGCTAGTCTTCGGTACTCGGAGCGGTCGATGGCACAGCGGCTCAGCGCGCGTCAGGAAGAATGTCTGAGGCTGACCGCATTCCTGACCGACAAGGAAATCGCCGCCCGGCTCGGCCTGTCGGAGGCCACGGTCAAGAAGCATGTGCATGAGGCCTGTCGCCGGCTGGGCGTCAACCGGCGCAAGGCGGCGCTGGCGATTCTGGAACGAAACGTACCAGACCCCACGAAAGACCCCATAGCCGCGCCGGAAGTCCTCGCCTTTTCTGGAACCGGAGTAACGGAGTCAGACAATGGGTCTTCAGACCAGGCCGCTTCCCCACTGGACGTGGGAGGATCTGGAAGCCGCCCTGGACGGGTTCAGCCCGCTGGGAGCGGACGATCCGCTGCGGGCCCATCTGATGCGGGGACTGGCGGACGACGCGGAACGCGCGAATCCGCGCGAACTGCTGCAGCAGGTTCTGAGCGCGGGCTGGGTGATGGCCCAGGTGGGAGCCCAGACCGCCGCCTCGGCTACCGCCCCCCGCCAGCAAACTTGGGCGTCCGTCTCCTGATCATCGCGGGCCTGGTCATCCTCTGCGCCCTCATGATGAAAGCGGTTGCGGACATGGTCGTCGCCTACGCCGCACAGGCCCAGGAGATCGGGCACATGGTTCTGCCGGCGTCTGACCGGTCCTGAGCCCTCGACCGCGCCGGGAGCGCAGCCATGACGCCCTTTGTCATCCTCTATCTGGTCGCCAGCCTGGCCTCACTTGCGATCGGCTGGCTCAAGGGCGGGCGCCCGGAACGTCTGGGCGTGGTGTTCTGGCTGGTCGGATGGATGCTGGCAGTGGTGTTCAAGGACCTGCGGATCGGCGACCTGCGGTGGGCGGTGGCCCTGCTTGACCTCGCTTCCCTCGGCGCCTTCCTGTGGCTGGCACTGCGGTTCGAGCGCTGGTGGCCGCTCGGGGTGTCGGCCTGCCTCGTCCTCATCATGGTGGTGCACCTGTCCGTCGTGCTTGTTCCGGAGATGACGCCGCTGGGCGAAGCCAGCGCACAACTGGGCCTCGGCATGCTGGGGGTTCTGATCCAGGCCGGCGGTGCCTTCGAGCGCTGGCTGGCGGGCGAAACCCCGGCCAGCGCCGCGGCGGTCTGGGGTCGGAGACAACGGGCGACTTGAACATATAAACATATCTTTATATGTCTGGCGGCCTTCCCGCCTCGCCCGGAGTCACGCCGTGTCACGTTCGTCCTTCCTCTTCACCTCGGAAAGCGTTTCCGAAGGCCACCCCGACAAGGTCGCGGACCGCATCTCCGACACGGTCGTGGACCTGTTCCTGTCCAAGGACCCCTATGCCCGCGTGGCATGCGAGACCCTGACGACGACGAACCTGGTGGTCCTGGCCGGCGAGATCCGCGGCAACGGGATCATGGACACCACGGGCGCCTGGGCCCCGGGCGTGCAGGCCGAGATCGAGGCCGCCGTGCGCGCTGCCGTGCGCGACATCGGCTATGAGCAGTCCGGCTTCCACTGGGAAAAATTCGAATTCATCAACCGGCTGCACGGCCAGTCGGCCGACATCGCGGTCGGCGTTGACGCGGCGGGCAACAAGGACGAGGGCGCAGGCGACCAGGGCATCATGTTCGGCTATGCCTCGAACGAGACGCCCGAGCTGATGCCGGCGACCCTGCAGTACAGCCACAACATCCTGAAACGCCTGGCCGAAGTCCGTCACGGCGGCGACAAGCGGCTTGAACCCGACGCCAAGAGCCAGGTCACGATCCAGTACGAGGGCGGCAAGCCTGTGCGCGCCACCTCGATTGTGCTGTCGACCCAGCACGCCGCCGGCCTGTCGTCGGCGGACGTAGCCGACATCGTCAAGCCGCACATCCTCGCCGTGCTGCCGGAAGGCTTCACCGACGAGAGCACGGTCTGGCACATCAACCCGACCGGCATCTTCGAGATCGGCGGACCGGACGGCGACGCGGGCGTCACCGGCCGCAAGATCATCGTCGACACCTACGGCGGCGCGGCCCCGCACGGCGGCGGTGCCTTCTCCGGCAAGGATCCGACCAAGGTCGACCGCTCGGCGGCCTACGCCTGCCGCTACCTGGCCAAGAACGTCGTCGCGGCCGGCCTGGCCGACCGCTGCACCATCCAGATCTCCTACGCCATCGGCGTGGCCAAGCCCCAGTCGATCCACGTCGACCTGCACGGCACCGGCAAGGGTGCCGTAACCGAGGCGGTGCTGGAGGCCAACATCCTCGGCCTCATCGGCGGTGCCACGCCGCGCGCGATCCGCGAACACCTCGGCCTCAACAAGCCGATCTACGCCCGCACGGCCGCCTATGGCCATTTCGGCCGCGCACCGGACGCCGACGGCGGCTTCAGCTGGGAGAAGACCGATCTGGTCGATCAGCTGAAGGCGTTGGTCTAGGGATCCAGTTCGGGCTCGCCGGTCTCCGGCGAGCCCTTCGGCGTCTCATCCTTGGCCTCCGCGACATGGCGCTGCGGCGGGTCCAGTGCCGCGCCGAAGCCAAACAGCATGGCCGCCATCATCTGAACGCTGCCCCCGCGCCGCTTCGACGCTGTCCGTCCGACGCCGCCCGCCATGGCGACGGTGGCCCAGACGATCAGTCCGATCAGGGCGAGGCCCACGCTCCAGCCGATGATGTCATTCATGGACTGCGCCGGGGTTGAGCCGGCACAGCCGCACAAGGACGAGCAACCCGCCGAGCGCGCCGAGGATCAATCCAGCGAGGAGAATGAGGCCCGCGATCCCCGAGACCAGAAACGAGCTGCCGCTCAACACGCCGAATGGTCGACAGACGTCCATGGTGTCGAAGTCGCAGCCCTGGCCATAGCCAATGCCCAATACGACCAAGGCTAAACCGAGAGCCAAGGCTGCGGTCCCGAGCGTCAACAGGGGCGCGCGCTTGCGGTTATTCATTGGCTCTGCCGGGTGTGCATTCGAGGCATATCCACATAGAAGGCGCGCCATGTCCACGCCCGCCCATCCTCCGCTTCGCTCGTTCGGCCGCATCAAGTCGCGCGCCATCAAGCCGCGTCAGGCGGCCCTGTTCGACACCCTGCTGCCCGGCATCGCCCTGCCGGATCCGAAGGCCGGGCCGATCGATCCGGAGGCCCTGATGCCCGGCGCGGCGGCCGTGTGGCTAGAGATCGGCTTCGGCGGCGGCGAGCATCTAGCCGAACAGGCGGCGCGGCATCCCGACACGCTGATGATCGGCTGCGAGCCTTTCCTGAACGGCGTGGCTTCGGCCCTGCGCCATATCGAGGAGGGCGGGCTGAAGAATGTGCGACTGCATTCGGACGACGCCCGTGACGTGATGACCGCCCTGCCCGACGCCTCGCTGGACCGGGTCATGATCCTGTTCCCCGACCCGTGGCACAAGGCGCGGCACAACAAGCGCCGGCTGATCCAGGACGAGACGGCGGCGGAGATCGCCCGGCTGTTGAAGCCCGGCGGCGGCCTGCGTTTCGTCACCGACTGGAAGGACTATGCCGAATGGGCGCTCGAGAAATTCGAGCGCACGCCGGGCCTGGTCTGGCAGGCCGAGGCTGCCGACGACTGGCGCTTGGCCCCGACCGACCATGTGGTCACCCGCTATGAAGAGAAGAAGCTGGGCGACACGGCGCCGATCTTCCTCGACTTCCTGCGTGTTTGATGGCCGCGGTCGCCCGATGAAGGTACAGTAGAGCTTCGAGCAGGACCACGACGAACCGTGGCCGCGCAACGTCCGGGGGGACGCCATGAATAGTGTTGTCGAGAACATTCAGGCCATTCTGGTGGTCTGCGGCCTGCTGACGGCCACCATGCTGCAGTTCACTCTGATGCCGGGCCGGGCCGCGCGCTCGGTCTTCGGCGAAACCGTTGACGGCCCGATGGCGGATATCGCGGTCCGGGGCTGGGGCCTTTTGATCGCACTGACCGGCGGCATGCTGCTTTGGGCCGCCTTCCATCCGGAGACCCGAACCCTGGCCATCGGCGTCGCCCTGATCAGCAAGGTCTTCTATATGGGCCAGCTGATCGCCAAACGCGGCCGGTTCCTCACGGGAATGGCCGGGATGACGGTCATACTCGACCTGATCATGGCCGCCCTGCTGGCGACCTGGATGTGGGCAGAACACGGGACCTGAACGCGACGCCGGAGCCCGGGCCGGCCGCTCTGGCCTTACCCGGCAAATGGCGTCAGAACCCTGTCCATATCTGAAAAGGACTGACCTATGAGCCTCGCCGTCGACACCCTTTCGACCTCCATGTTCCTGCGCGGCCTGAACAGTCTGTCCGGCCTGATCGACAAGGCCGTCGAGGCCGGTCTGGATGAGGAGACACTGATGGATGCGCGTCTGGCACCGGACATGCGGCCCTTCCCGGACCAGGTCCGCATGGCCAGTTTCTCGGCCCGCAGCTGCATCGCCCGACTGACCGACCAGCCCTGGCCGAAGACCGACGACACCGAGGCCAGCCTGGCCGAGCTGAAGGCCACGGTCGCCCTGTCGATCGCCTTCATCGAGAGTGCCGAGGCGGCGGCCTTCGCCCGTAGCGAGACCCGCCGGATCGAGCTGCGCTTCCCCGGCGTCGAACTGAATTTCGAGGGGCGGGGCTATCTGACCAGCTTCGCCCTGCCGAATTTCTATTTCCACCTGTCGATGGCCTACGCGATCCTGCGCCATGCCGGGGTGCCCCTGGGCAAGCGGGACTTCCTGGGTCAGCTTGAGCTGATCCAGGGCTGAGGGTTGTCGTGATGACGCCGGACTCGCGAACACCTGTCAGCGGCAACGGCTTTCTGGCCGCCGCCCTGTCAGCGCCAGGGCTGGCGGCGATCACCTTCGTCGCGGGCTCGCTGATGTTGGCGCTATCGTCCTCCGGAGGGTTGAACGGGCAGGGTGCCACGATGTTCAACGTGATCTTCCTGATCCTCATCGCGACGGTCTGGGGCGCGATTCCGAGCCTTGTCTTCGGTGGACTCGTTCTGGCGATCATCCAGCGAATTCCGTGGCGTGGACCCCACGGTGTGGTCGTCTACCTGATCGGCGGCGTGGTCGCCGCAGGCCTCTATGTGCTGGCGGGACTCGGGATCGCCGGACTGTCGACGGGCGCGGCGATGTTCTTCGCGCCCTGGGCCATGCCCGACCTGTGGTCGAACGGCAGCAGGGACGCCTGGGGGATAGTGGCCAGTATCCTTGTCTCGGGCGCCGGCGCCGGACTGATCTACGCGGCCCTCGCCAAGAGGGGCTGACAAAGGCTGTCCGGGGAGCTATACGCCGTCCCACATCGTTAGACCGGCGTCCTAACGGCGCCGTTTGAGCGGCGGCCGTCGGGCCCGCCGCTTTTTTATTGGACCATCCTCCGGCGCCTGCGTGGCAGCCGGAAAGAGAATGACCTTGAAGGCCAAGACCGCTGAAGACCGCGCTCTGCTGGAGCTGATCGAACCCGTGGCCGAGAGCCTGGGCCTCGACATCGTGCGCGTGCGTCTGATGGGCGGCACCCTGCGCCGGCGGCTGCAGATCATGGCCGAACGGCCCAGCGATCACGACATCGCCGTCGAGGAATGCGCCCGCTTGAGCCGTGCCGTGTCGGAGGTGTTCGACGCCGCCGACCCGATCGCCGGCGAATATCTGCTCGAAGTGTCGTCGCCCGGCGTCGACCGCCCCCTGACCCGCCTGTCGGATTTCGACCTGTTCGAGGGCTTTGAGGCGCGGCTGGAAAGCGATCGCATGATCGAGGGCCGCAAGCGGTTCAAGGGCATGATCGCCGGGACCGACGGCGACCACGTCGCCATGGATCTGGAAGGGGAGGAGGACACCGCCCTCATTCCCTTTGCCTGGCTGGTCGACGCCAAACTGGTGCTGACCGACGAACTGATGAAGGCGGGGGCTGAAAAGCGCGCCGCCCGTAACGACAACTCCGAAGAGACCGAGGACTAGACCATGGCTGTAGCCGGCGTTTCCGCGAACCGACTCGAACTGCTGACGATCGCCGATGCGGTCGCGCGCGAAAAGAACATCGACAAGGAGATCGTCGTCGAGGCGATCGAGGAAGCGATCCAGAAGGGCGCCAAGTCGCGCTACGGTGCCCATCACGACATCCGCGCCAAGATCGACATCAAGTCGGGCGAAATGGCCCTGACCCGTCACGTCACCATCGTGGCCGATGACTGGCAGCCGGAAGACGAGCTGGAAGAGTTCAACGACAGCGCCATGGTCCGGCTCAAGGACGCCCTGAAGCGCGACCCCGAGGCCTTCGTCGGCAAGGAATATATCGAAAACCTGCCGCCGTTCGAGTTCGGCCGGGTCCAGACCCAGATGGCCCGCCAGGTCGTGACCGGCAAGGTCCGCGACGCCGAGCGCGCCAACCAGTATGAAGAGTTCAAGGACCGCGTCGGCGAGATCGTCAACGGCACCGTCAAGCGCGTCGAATACGGCAACACCGTCGTCGACCTGGGCCGGGGCGAGGGCATCATGCGCCGCAACGACTCCATCCCGCGCGAGGTGTTCAACATCGGCGACCGGATCCGCACCTACATCTATGACGTCCGCGCCGAGGCCAAGGGCCCGCAGGTCATGCTGTCTCGCTCGCACCCCGGATTCATGGCCAAGCTGTTCGCCCAGGAAGTGCCCGAGGTCTATGACGGCGTGATCGAGATCCGCGCCGCCGCCCGCGACGCCGGCTCGCGTGCCAAGATGGCCGTGCTGTCGAACGACTCCTCCATCGATCCGGTCGGCGCCTGCGTCGGTATGCGCGGCTCGCGGGTTCAGGCGGTCGTCGCCGAGCTGCAAGGCGAGAAGATCGACATCATCCAGTGGAACTCGGACGAACCCACCTTCATCGTCAACGCCCTGGCCCCGGCAGAGGTGTCCAAGGTCGTGCTGGACGAAGAGGCCGACCGCGTCGAGGTGGTCGTGCCGGACGAACAGCTGTCGCTGGCCATCGGCCGCCGCGGCCAGAACGTCCGCCTGGCCAGCCAGCTGACCGGCTGGCAGATCGACATCATCACCGAGAGCCAGGACTCCGAGCGTCGCCAGCGCGAGTTCAGCGAGCGCACCGTCCTGTTCCAGGAAGCCCTGGACGTGGACGAGGTCATCGCCCAGCTGCTGGTCACCGAAGGCTTCGCCACGGTGGAAGACCTGGCCTTCGTGGAATCCTACGAAATCTCCGACATCGAGGGCTTCGACGAGGACACCGCCGAGGAACTGCAGGCCCGCGCCCGCGACTTCCTCGACCGCCAGGCCGCCATCCTCGACGCCAAACGCGTCGAACTGGGCGTGCTGGACGAGGTGATGGCCGTTCCGGGCGTCACCGGCGCCATCGCCGTCGCCCTGGGCGAAGGCGGGATCAAGACCGTCGAGGACCTGGCCGATCTGGCCACCGACGAGATCCGCGGCGGCTATGAGGTGAAGAACGGCGAACGGACCAAGGTCCCGGGCGTTCTGGAGAGCTTCAACCTGGCCCAGGAAGAGGCTGAAATGCTGATCCTGCAGGCCCGGGTTGCCGCCGGCTGGATCGACGCCTCGGAACTGCCGCAGCCGCCGGAGCCGGAATATGAGGAAGAGCTGGCCGAGGGCGAATATGACGCCGACGCCGTCTTCGCCGCCGCGCCGGAAGGTGACGAGGGCGAAGCGGTTGAAGACGAGGTCCTCGCCGGGGATCCCGACCAGCCCGAAAACGCGTGATGGGAAACCGAGCCATCCATGAGTCTGCGCGAAGCGACGATCGATAGGGAACGCCGGGACCTCGTCACCCACGAGGTCATGGATGAATCTCGCCTGATCCGCTTCGTCGCCGCTCCGGACGGTTCGGTCGCCCCAGATCTGGCGCGCAAGCTGCCGGGCCGCGGCCTCTGGGTCGCGGCGGACCGCGTCTCGGTCGAGACGGCGGTGAAGAAGAACCTGTTCTCGCGCGCGGCAAAGGCCCCGATGAAGCCGGCTGTGGACCTCGCGGACACGGTCGAAAGCCTGCTGTTCCGGCGCTGTCTGGACCAGCTGGGGCTTGCCCGGCGCGAAGGCGTGCTTATCTCCGGGTTCGAGAAATCCCTGGCCAATGTCCGGTCAGGCAAGGCCGCCTGGATCATCGAGGCGGCGGACGGTTCCGCCGACGGTCGCGGCAAGCTGCTTTCGCTGGCGAAACACATCACGCCGCGCCCGAAAGTCTGCGGCGTCTTCACGGCGGACGATTTGAGTTTGGCCCTTGGGCTGGAAAATGCGATACACGCCGTCCTGCTTGAAAGCGGGCGGGCCGATCGCTGGACCATAGAGGTCGAACGACTGGCGGGATTTCGACCGTTGACGCCTCCGCAGTGGGGCGATGACGCGGCTGGGATGCCGAACAAGGATTTGGACGGGCGGGGTTCTGCTCCCTGATTGGGAGCCGGGCGACGCGCGGCTTTTTGTGTTTGAACGAGACGACGGCGGATCACCCGCTGTCACGAGTAAAGCGACCGGATGACTGACGAGAACGACAAGACCAACGACGGCGCACCGCAGGCGTCCACCGGAACCCCGTCCACGACGGGTCCGCGGGCACCGCTGAGCCTGAAGCCCCGGCAGGCGGGATCGGTTTCGACCGGCACCGTGCGCCAGAGCTTCAGCCACGGCCGCACCAAGACCGTGGTGGTCGAGACAAAGCGCCGTGCCGGTGCCGTGCCGGGCCATCAGCGCCCGCAGGGCTTCGACGTGGCTGCGCGTCCTCGCACCGACGCGCCTGCGCCGCAGGCCCCGCGTCCGGCGGCCCCCGCCGGTCCCGCCGGCGGCCGCCTGTCCAACGAGGAACAGGAAGCCCGTCGCCGCGCCATCGAGCTGGCCACCCAGGCCCAGGCCCAGCGCGCCCAGACCGCCGCCGCCGAACAGGCGCGCCGCGACCAGGCCGCTCACGGAGCAGGCCGCCGCCGCCGCCCAGGCCGCCAACGCCGCCGTGGCGGAAGCCGCCGCCGCCCGCGCCGCCGCCGAGGCTGCACGCGCTGAGGCCGCCAAACTGACCGCCGCCGCGCCCGCGCCGACCCCGGCCAAGCGCGCGCCCGCCGCTCCGGCCCCGACGCCGGCCGCCCCGGTCGCGCCGACCCCGGCTCCGGTCGAGGCCGCCGCTCCGGCCCCGGCACCCGCGGCCCCGGCCCGTCCGGCTCCGCCGGCACGCCCCGTGGTCAATTTCGGCCAACGGGTGCCCAAGGCTCCGAACCCTGCCCGCGCCCCCGCCGGCCCGGCCTTCGGCGGCCGCTCGGCCCGTGAAGAAGCCATGGGCGGCGGCGAGCGCGCCTATTCCGATCGTCCCGCAGCGCCCGCGCGTCCGACCGGCCGTCCGGCCGAGCCGGTCCGCTATTCGGCCCTGACCCCGCGCCCCGCGCCGGGCGCCGCCCGTCCGGGCCCGCGCACCGGTCCCGGCGGCCGTCCGACCCCGAACGCCCCTCCGGCCCAGGCCGAGGTCGCCCGGCCGAGCCGCGCGCCCGGCGGCGGTTTCGCCCGCCCGCTGAAGCCCGAGGATGATCGCGACAAGCGTTTCTCGGACGCCGGCAAGGCCGTCAGCCGCACCCGCGGCGAGCCCAAGCGCCGCGAAGGCCGCCTGACCATCCAGTCGGTCGCCGGCGACGGCGACACCGCCGAGCGGATGCGCTCGCTGGCCTCGGTTCGCCGGGCTCGCGAACGTGAAAAAGAGAAGCGCAAGGGCGGCTCCACCGACGCCCCGAACCGTCCGCGCGAAGTCGTCATCCCTGACATCATCACCGTGCAGGAGCTGTCCAACCGGATGGCCGTGCGCGGCGTCGACATCATCAAATTCCTGATGAAGCAGGGCCTGATGATGAAGATCAACGACGTCATCGACACCGACACCGCCGAACTGGTGGCCGACGAGTTCGGCATGGCCGTGAAACGCGTCTCCGAGTCCGACGTCGAGGCCGGCTTCCTGTCCGACGCGATCGACGACGAGGCGACCACGCCCCGCGCGCCGGTCGTGGCCATCATGGGCCACGTCGACCACGGCAAGACCTCGCTGCTCGACGCCCTGCGCACCACCGACGTCGCCTCGGGCGAGGCCGGCGGCATCACCCAGCACATCGGTGCCTACCAGGTCCGCCTGCCGAACGACGCCCGCGTCACCTTCCTCGACACCCCCGGCCACGCCGCCTTCTCGGCGATGCGGGCGCGTGGTGCCAATGTGACCGACATCGTGGTTCTGGTCGTGGCCGCCGACGACGGCGTCATGCCCCAGACCATCGAGGCCATCCAGCACGCCAAGGCGGCCGGGGCCCCGATCATCGTGGCGGTCAACAAGATCGACAAGCCGGACGCCAATGCGCTGAAGGTCGTCAACGAACTGCTGCAGTATGAAGTCATCGCCGAGAGCCTGGGTGGCGACACCCAGATCATCGAGGTCTCGGCCAAGAACCGCACCAACCTCGACGGCCTCATAGACGCCATCCTGGTGCAGGCCGAGATGATGGACCTCAAGGCCGATCCGGAACGCTCCTCGGAAGGCGTGGTCATCGAGGCCAAGCTGGACAAGGGCCGTGGTCCCGTCGCCACCGTCCTGGTCAAGCGCGGCACCCTGCGTCGCGGCGACATCGTCGTGGCCGGCTCGGCCTGGGGCAAGGTTCGCGCCCTGCTCAACGAGCGCAATGAACAGCTGACCGAGGCCGGTCCTTCGGTTCCGGTCGAGATCCTCGGCCTGAACGAGGCCCCCAGCCCCGGCGAACCCCTCGCCGTCGTGGAATCCGAGGCCCGCGCCCGCGAGCTGACCGAATACCGCGACCGCGTGAAGCGCGAGAAGGCCACGGGCGGCATCAACCAGGTCAGCCTGGTCGACATGATGTCCAAGCTGCAGTCCAAGAAGGTCTCGGAGCTGCCGGTCCTCATCAAGGCCGACGTCCAGGGCTCGGCCGAGGCCATCGTCGGCTCGCTCGAGAAGATGGGCAACGAAGAGGTCCGCGCGCGCACCGTCTATTCGGGTGCCGGCGGCATCACCGAAAGCGACGTCCAACTGGCCAAATCGGCCGGCGCGCCGATCCTCGGCTTCAACGTCCGTGCCTCGAAACAGGCCCGTGACCTGGCCGAGCGCGAGGGCGTCGAGATCCGCTACTATTCGATCATCTACGACCTGCTCGACGACATGAAGGGCGTGCTCTCGGGCATGCTGGCCCCGCTGCAACGGGAAACCTTCCTGGGCAACGCAGCGGTGCTGCAGGTGTTCGACATCTCCAAGACCGGCAAGATCGCCGGTTGCCGGGTGTCCGAAGGCGTGGTCCGCAAGGGTGCCAAGGTCCGGATCATCCGCGACGACGTCGTGGTGCTGGAACTGGGCACGCTCACGACGCTCAAACGCTTCAAGGACGAGGTCAACGAGGTCCCGTCGGGCCAGGAGTGCGGCATGCATTTCCAGGGCTTCCAGGACATCAAGGCCGGCGACTACATCGAGTGCTTCACCGTCGAAGAGATCAAGCGCACGCTGGACTAGGTTCGCACGAACCCCCTCTCCCTCCCCCCTCCGGGGGAGGGATGTCGGCGCGTTAGCGACGACAGGGTGGGCGGGACTCGGCGAAACAAGCGCCGGTTCTTGTCTCGCGGAAGCGCCCCCACCCGGTCGCTTCGCGACCACCCTCCCCCGAGGGGGAGGGAGAGGCAGATTGCCTGCCGTGTTTCAGCCCCATCCGTTGTGGATGAGTTCGCCATGCGCCCTTTCCTGATCGCCCTTCTCGCCCTCGCCGTCCCCGCCATCGCCGGGCCGGCTGCGGCCGAGACACGCTATCTGGCCTATGACGCCTCCGATCGCGTCACCCAGGCCATGACGCGCGGTATCACGCTGGAGGCCGACCGCGGCCTGTTCGGCGCGATCAGCGTGCGGCGCATCATCTCGACCTCCAACCGCGGCTCGGCCGACATCCGGTACGGTGGTCCCGACGCCGTTCGGCGGGCCCTGCCGCCCGGCGCGCGGGAAACCTCGGTCTATACAATCGCACCGGAGGGCGGTGGCCGGGGCCTGAGCCGGGCCCTGTGCCCCGGCGCGGACGAGGCCTGGATGGTGCTGGGCAGGGTCCGCCTGGGGCGGCCCATGATCGTGCACGCGGTCGGGCGGTGGCCGGACGGTGGCTACCGCCACTGTGTCAGACTGTCCTACAATTGGCGCGGCGAGTGGGCCGTGCCGGCCGCTGGCGGTCCCAACGTCGACGCCCCCTCGCCCATTCCCTGACACACCTGTGGCGCGATAGTCATTCCCGCCGTCACAGACCCTCGCTAGGGTTGCGGCCATGACGGTTGCCGGGATCCGCAGCACCGCCCCGCGCCAGACGGGTATGAAAGGCCTCGTCGGCGGGCTGGTTTTCCTGTGCCTGGTGCTGTTCCTGCTCGCCATCGAACAGAAGCAGGCCGTGGCCGCCTGGGCCGCGATCCGCGACGACGCAGCCCCGGCTGCGGGACGCGTCGCTGATTGGGCGGGACGACTGGCTTCCGGCGAAGGCGACGGCCTGACCGGCCTCAAGGCGGCGCTCGCCGATGACGGAAACCCGCTGGTCGCCGCCTCGATCGACGCCGTGCTTTCGGGCGAGTTCGGACCGGCGGACGAGACCACACGCGCGGCTCTCGGCGGTGCCACCTTTGCCGGGGCCATGGTGCGGTTCGACACGGGGGACAGCTTCCGCACCTCGCCTCTGCGGATCGCTGCCGGGCGGGAGCATTTCGTCTTCGGCCGGACCTTCGCAGACCAGTTGGACGCGCCCGCCGACGCCCAGATCGAATTGCGACGGATCCTTCCCGTCACGCGCGGCGAGCCGGTGAAGCCCTCGGCCCTGTGCGGGGGCGAGACACCGGGGCTGATCGCCCTGCTGCACCGCCGCGATCGGGTCGACCTGATCCTGTTCCGCGCCGCGGCCCGGCCGGGGCCGGATGCGCCGGTCGCGGGTCTCTGCGGCGTGTGGCGTCTCCGCTCACGCTAGATCGACCCCGGGGACGGTCTTGCCAGACCAGGTCGGCGCGCTAAGCTCTGCTGAACAAGGGAGACGACCATGAAGCGGATGACTGTGCTCGCCGGCCTCGGCCTGGCTGCCCTCGCACTCGGCGGATGCGATGAAATGAAGGCCGGTTTCGAACAGGGGATGGCCGAAGGCAAGGCCAGGGCCGAGGCGGAGCGGGCGGAGAAGGAAGCGCCGGCTGAAGCACCCGCGCCCGCCGCGGCGGAGACGCCCGAGAAGGCACCCGCCCCGGCGACCTGATGCCGAAGCGTGCCGGGACGCTCGCGCCGTTCGTGCTGGCCGGTGCACTGGGGACGGTCGCGGCCCTGTGGAGCTGGACCGCGCCCGGCGATCCTGCCCTGTGGCCCTCGTCCGCAACGGACGCCGGGGTCGAGGTGCATGTGCTGGACAACGGCTTCCACACCGATCTGGCCGTGCCGCGTTCGGCGCTTGAGGCCCGTGCCGGCCCGCTGGCGGACGCGGTGCGCGGCCTGCCGCCCGGCGACTGGATCCTGATCGGCTGGGGCGATGCCCGCTTCTACGTCGACCAGAGCCCGATCGGCGACCGCCTGCCCGACGGGGCGCGCGCCTTCTTCCGGCCCGGCAACGCCTCGGTGATCATGCTGGACCCGGCGCAGCGCGATCCGCGTGACCTCGTCGCCGCCGACCGTCGCCGCTCGCTGCCCCTCTCCGCCGCGGGTTTCGAGGCCATGGCCGGCCATATCGAGGCCTCGCTGGACCTTGAAGACGGCCGCGCACGCATCGCCGCCGCCCGCGCCGGCGACGACGCCCGCTTCTTCGCCAGCCATGAGCATTTCTGGATCGGCCGCCTCTGCAACCACTGGAGCGCCGGCGTCCTCAACGCGGCGGGCCTGCCCGCCCGGCCGCTACGCGCCATAACCTCGTCCGAAGTGATGGCCACCGTCGAGCGGGCGGAATTGGACACAGCCGCGCCACGGGACTAGACCCCGCGCTCTTTCAATTTCGCCGCGCTCGAAAAGCTTTGCCTTTCCGACCCGACGCGGCGTCGCTTTTTCGAGCCGGGTCCGATCCCCGACAGGCGACGAGGACAGAGTGATGAGCAACCGCAAGCCCAAAAAGCCCGCCGCCAAGGCCGGCACGGTCAGCCAGCGTCAGCTGCGCGCCTCGGAAATGATCCGCCACGCCCTGGTCGAGGTCATGCGCGAAAACGAGATCCGCGACCCGGCCCTGGTCGGGGTTTCCGTCACCGTCACCGAGGTGCGTCTGTCGCCCGACCTCAAGCACGCCACCTGTTTCGTCGAGCCGCTCGGTGCTGGCGTCGAGACCGCCCCCGTCGCGGGTCATATCGACGAGATCATCAAGGCGCTGAACGTCCACGCCAAATTCCTGCGCGGCGCGCTGGGCAGGCATATCGCCATGCGCTTCACCCCCGATCTGCGCTTCCGCCACGACGAGAGCTTCGCCGCCGCCGAACGCCTCAACCGCCTGCTCGACGACCCCCGCGTCCGCGCCGACGTCTATGTCTCGCCGTTCGGGGACGACGACGCGGACGACAGCGCCGGAAACACCTAGTGGGTCGCCGCAAGAAGGGCGAGATCGTCAACGGCTGGGTCTGTCTCGACAAGCCCTTCGGCATGGGTTCGACCGAGGCCGTGTCGAAGGTCCGCCGCCTGTTCGACGCCCAGAAGGCCGGGCACGCCGGCACGCTGGACCCGCTGGCCTCCGGCATCCTGCCCATCGCGCTCGGCGAGGCGACCAAGACCGTCCCCTTCATGATGGAGGCGCAGAAGGTCTATCGCTTCACCATCAACTGGGGGATTTCGACCGACAGCCTCGACCGCGAGGGTGAGATCACCGGCCGCTCGGACGTCCGCCCCGATATCGAGGCCGTGCGCGCGGCCCTTCCCGCCTTTGTCGGTGAGATCGATCAGATCCCGCCGCAGTTCAGCGCCATCAAGGTCGATGGCCAGCGCGCCTATGACCTGGCCCGCGAAGGCACCGATTTCGAACTGGCCAGCCGCCGGGTGACGATCCACGAGGCCTCGGTCAGCGATGCGCCTGACCCCGACCACGTCGAGCTGGTCATCCGGACCGGCAAGGGCGTCTATGTGCGCTCGCTGGCGCGCGATCTGGCCGCGGTTCTCGGCGCCGAGGGGCATGTTTCCGCCCTGCGCCGCGAGCGGGTCGGACCGTTCTCGACCGAAAACGCCGTATCGCTGGATTTCCTGACCGATCTGGTGCATAGGGACGCCGCCTCGGAAGGCTTGCTTCCCGTCGCGACCGCCCTGGACGACATCCCGGAGCTGGCCGTGACGGACCAGGACGCCTTCTCGCTTCGTCAGGGACGACCGATCGTTCTGCTCCCCGGACAGGTCGAAACGCTCAAGAGCCGCCTTCGGGACGGCTCCCGAACCGTTTCAGCCTTTCAGGGTCGGACCCTCGTCGCTCTCGGTCAGTTGCGGGCCGGTCGACTAGAACCCGACCGCGTATTTAACCTCTAACTGCCCTCAAGTAGCGCTTAGCGCGGTAGGGCAAGGAAAGGACACCCGATGTCGATTACGCCTGAGCGTAAGAACGAAGTCATCGCCGATAACGCCCGCTCCGCTGGCGACACCGGCTCGGCCGAGGTCCAGGTCGCGATCCTTTCGGAACGCATCGCCAACCTCACCGACCACTTCAAGACCCACAAGAAGGACAACCATTCGCGCCGCGGCCTGCTCAAGATGGTCTCGCAGCGTCGTCGCCTTCTTGACCACCTCAGCAAGGTTGATCGCGAGCGCTACACCGCTCTGATCGGCAAGCTGAACCTGCGCCGCTAGGCGCAGAAGGCGGATGAGATTTGGGGCGCGGGCCATGTCCGCGCCTCTTTCCGCATCCAGAGACCGACCGCGCGCCACGGTACGATTGGCGCATGACGCGAGGGCCATACCGGTCCTCTTCTCCCGGGTTTTCCGCGATGGCGCGGTGACCCATGGACCGAAGGACTGAACGCCCGACGCTCCACCCACTGATGGGACCCCGCGTGGAATTCGCCCGCGGGATATGAAAGACGAACATGTTCGATATCAAACGCAAGACGATCGACTGGGCCGGACGCCCGCTGACCCTCGAAACGGGCCGCATCGCCCGTCAGGCTGACGGCGCCGTTCTAGCCACCTACGGCGAGACCGTCGTCCTCGCCACCGTCGTCTACGGTCGCGCGCCCAAGCCGGGCCTGGATTTCTTCCCGCTGACCGTCAACTACCAGGAAAAGACCTTCGCCGCCGGCAAGATCCCGGGTGGCTATTTCAAGCGTGAAGGCCGTCCGACCGAGAAGGAGACGCTCGTCTCCCGCCTGATCGACCGTCCGATCCGCCCCCTGTTCGTCAAGGGCTTCAAGAACGAGACCCAGGTCGTCGTCACCGTGCTGCAGCACGACATGGAAAATGACCCGGACATCCTCGGCCTGGTCGCCGCCTCCGCCGCCCTGACCCTCTCGGGCGTGCCTTTCATGGGCCCGATCGGCGCCGCGCGCGTCGGCTACATCGACGGCGAGTTCGTGCTGAACCCGACCCTCGACCAGATGACCGACAGCCAGCTCGACCTCGTCGTCGCCGGCACCCAGGACGCCCTGATGATGGTCGAATCCGAAGCCAAGGAGCTGTCGGAAGAGATCATGCTGAACGCCCTGATGTTCGCGCATCGCGGCATGCAGCCGGTGATCGACGCCATCATCGAAATGGCCGAACACGCCGCCAAGGAGCCCTTCGACTTCACCGCCGAGGATCACTCCGACGTCGTCGCCGCCATCCAGAAGCTGGTCGGCGAGGACATCAAGGCCGCCTACACCCACGCCGGCAAATACGAGCGCCGCTCGGGCGTCGACACGGCCAAGAAGGCCGCCGCCGCCAAGCTGGTGAAGACCGACGAAAATCCGGACGGTGTCGATTCCGCCAAGTTCGGCGCGGCCTTCAAGGAATGCGAAGCCCACGTCCTGCGTCGTGACATCATCGACAACGGCCACCGCGTCGACGGCCGCGCCCTCGACAAGGTCCGCGACATCGTCTCGGAAGTCGGCGTCTTCCCGCGCACCCACGGCTCGGCCCTGTTCACCCGCGGTGAGACCCAGGCCATCGTGGTCGCCACCCTGGGCACCGGCGAGGACGAACAGTACGTCGACGCCCTGGCCGGGACCTACAAAGAGAAGTTCCTGCTGCACTACAACTTCCCTCCCTATTCGGTCGGCGAGACCGGTCGGATGGGCGGCGCGGGCCGTCGGGAAATCGGTCACGGCAAGCTGGCCTGGCGGGCGATCCGTCCCATGCTGCCGTCGTCGGAAGACTTCCCCTACACCATCCGCCTGGTGTCGGAGATCACCGAGTCCAACGGCTCCTCCTCGATGGCCACGGTCTGTGGTTCGTCGCTGGCGCTGATGGATGCGGGTGTGCCGCTGGTTCGTCCGGTCTCGGGCATCGCGATGGGCCTGATCCTCGAGCCCTCGGGCGAGTTCGCCATCCTGTCCGACATCCTGGGTGACGAAGATCACCTCGGCGACATGGACTTCAAGGTGGCCGGCACGCGCGAAGGCATCACCTCGCTGCAGATGGACATCAAGGTCGCGGGCATCACCGAAGAGATCATGCGCAAGGCGATCGCCCAGGCTTCGGCCGGCCGCCTGTACATCCTCGACGAGATGGACAAGGCCATCGACGGTGCCCGCACCGAGCTGGGCGAGTACGCGCCCAAGATCGAGTCGATCAAGGTTCCGACCGACAAGATCCGCGACATCATCGGCACGGGCGGCAAGATCATCCGCGAGATCGTCGAAAAGACCGGTGCCAAGATCAACATCGAGGACGACGGCACGGTGAAGATCGCCGCCTCGGATCAGGAAAAGATCGACGCCGCCAAGAATTGGATCTCGTCGATCGTGTCCGAGCCCGAGCCCGGCACCATCTACTCCGGCAAGGTCGTGAAGGTCGTCGACTTCGGCGCCTTCGTGAACTTCTTCGGTGCCAAGGACGGCCTGGTCCACGTGTCCCAGATATCGCTGGAACGCGTCGCCAACCCGGCCGACGTCCTGACCGAAGGCCAGGAAGTGAAGGTCAAATTCCTCGGCATGGACGATCGCGGCAAGACCAAGCTGTCGATGAAGGTCGTCGACCAGACCACCGGCGAGGACATCACCGACAAGATCAACGCCGAACGCGCCGAACGCGGCGAGCCCCCGCTGTCCGACGACACCGGCGGCCGTCCCAAGCGTGAAGGCGGCGGTGACCGCGACCGTGGTCGCAGCCGTCGTTAAGACGGGACGTCACGTCTGAAAAGCAGAAGGCCCCGGTGGAAACACCGGGGCCTTTCTCTTGAGCCAGGCGGCGTTCGTCCGCTGCCATGGGCCAACATCAACCCCCATAACAAGATACCTTGCTATCAATAGGTACCTTGTTATACACAACTCTTGCCGCGACCGGCTGACGTCGGGTGAGCGGGACGTGGTCGAGGGGGGTACCATGGACATTCGCAACCTTCTGGCAGCCAGTCTGGCGGCCATCGCCGTCTTCGCGGCCGGTGATGCCCGGGGCGTACCGCAGGCCCCGCGGTCCCTTGCGGCCCTTGATGTCGCTGTCGGCGAGGTCCTGGCCGACGCGGGTGTTCCGGGTGCGGCCCTGATTGTCATCGAGGGCGGGCGGGTTGTGTTCAGCCGGAACTACGGCGTCTCGGACCTCTCGACCCGGGCACCCGTCGTGGACGACACCGTGTTTCGGGCCGGTTCGATCAGCAAGAGTTTCACCTCCATCGGGGTGATGACCCTGGTGGAGGAAGGGCGACTGAGCCTCGATGCGGAGGTAGCGACCCTGCTGCCCGACCTCGCCATCCGCAACGGCTGGCAAGCGCGGAATCCGGTCCGGCTGGTCCATCTTCTCGAGCACACCGCCGGCCTCGATGACATCGCCTTCCGCCACTACCTGCTCGAGGGACGGGAAATTCCCCTGTCGGAGGCAGTCGACCTCTACGGTCCCTACCGGAGCCGGTGGCGGCCGGGCACGCGAACCTCCTACAGCAATGCCGGCCCGGTCATGGCCGGACGGATCATCGAGGTCGTCAGCGGCGAACGCTTCCAGGACTTCATGGCCCGGCGGCTGACCGACCCGCTGGGCATGACCAGCGCAGCCTGGACCCGGACCCCGGGGATCACAGCCAGGCTGTCCAGCAGCTACAGCGGAGAGGATCTGACCGAAGAACGGTTCATGGACATACCGGGCCGCCCGAGCGGGTCCCTGAACGTCACCGCGAAGGACCTGGCCCGACTGCCCCTGCTCATGCTCGGACGCGGCACGCTCGACGGCGTCACCTATTTCAGTCCGGCCACGGCCAGGCGGCTTGAGACGCCTGCCGGCAATGACGCGGCCAGGGCCGGCCTGCGCTACGGCTATGCGCTGGGCAATGTCGCTGACACCCGGGGCCGCGTCGTCTTCCATGGTCACGACGGCAGTATCGACGGCTTTGTCGCGACCTATGCCTATGCGCCGCAGATCGGCGCGGCCTATGTGCTGATGGCCAACCGCACGTCCGACGAGGTGCTGGACGCGGCCCAGATCGTGCGACGCTATCTCGAACGCGACGTCGCGGCCCCGGTCGCGGTTTCACAGGCCGTTCCCGAGCGTGACCGGCGCGCCTGGACGGGTCAGTACCAGACCATCACCCCGCGCCGGCATCTGCTGGCCGCCGTGATCGGCCTGACCCAGTGGGAAGGAGCGTCTTTCGAGAACGATACCCTGCTCTTCAAGGGCCAACGCTGGACCCACGTCGGTAACGGCCTGTTCCAGGCCGAGGGTGAGGCCGCCCCGAGCCTGGCCATTCTCGAGACGATCGAGGGGATCCGGATCCAGTCCGGCATCGGTGCCCACCGACGCGTCCCGGATATGGAAATGTCAGCCAAGCTCGCCGCACTTGCCCTGTTCGTAGCGGGTCTGGTCAGCGCCTTGGCCTATGCCTGCCTGTGGGTTCCGGGTGCCTTCATGGGCCGGCTGCAGGCAAGGGGCGGCGTCGCCCTCCGGTTCTGGCCCGGCTTCGCCATCCTGCTCAGCGCAGCCTCGGCGCTCATTCCCCTGGCGCTGCTTCAGACCGACGACCTCTTGATCCTGGGTCGCCCGTCGGTGGCCGGCTGGGCCGCGTTCGCGGTCACGATCGCCGCACCGCTGGCTGCGGCAGTCGCTGCATTCCTGGCTGTCAGGCCGCCCCGGCACGCCAACCGGCTGTCCCGCATCCTGGCCGTGTTCTTCACCCTCATGGCGGCGACGGCTTGCCTCTACCTGGCGGCACAGGGCTGGATCGGCCTGAGACTATGGCACGCCTGATCCGGTCTCACCGGGCACCCCGAACTCGTCCCGTGAAGGCGAGCGAGAATTTGGCCCTGCCAGGAAGCCCGCAGGAAATGTTCCCGGCGCACCCGGTCGGCACTCAACGGATTGTCGGACGTCAGACCCGCGAGTTGATCTCGACCAGGTTCCCCGAGGGGTCCCGTACCAGCATCTTCCCCCTCCGCCCCTGGGCCGCGTCCGGCATGGCGCAGTGAACCAGCTGAAGGCCCCTGGCCGTCAGCCGGTCGTGGATATGCGTCCACTCCGCCGCAGATACGACCTGACCAAAATGCATCTCGTCTCGCGCGCCGGCATTCATCGCCGAGCCCGCCCGTTCGTGAAGCGTCAGCTGCGCGCCGAACACATGGATGTTGGAAACGCCTTCCCGCAGGCCTTGAACCGTGGCGCCGAAGGCCTCGCGGTAGAATTCCTCGCATGCCTTGAGGTCATCGACCGGCAGGGACAGATGAAACATCATTCCGCTCCGGCCCGGCCCAGCGACTTCGAGAAATGAAACCCGAGAATCTCATACCGCTGGCGAAAATAGAACCGGTGGGCATCCGCGCGCCGCGTGGCGGAGTTCAGCGTCAACGTCTTGCAGCCCAGACGACGCGCCTTCATTTCGAGCCAGTCGAGGAGCGTTGAGCCATACTGCCTCGATCTGTAGTCCGGATCGGTGACGAGGTCGTCGACCTCGAACCTCAGTCCGCAATAGGTCGTGTGAAACGCCCGCCACACCGCCAGCGAACGGACCGCGCCGTCGTCGAACAGCTGAACGACGCCGCCGCCCCCGGCCGCGACCTGTGCCATCAGGGCTTCATACGGGCCTTCCATGTCCGGGCGGAACGCCCGGTGCAGCCGTTCTCCTTCGGCGAGGGCGGCCATCCGCGCATGGTGATCGGGCAGAGCGACCAACTCCCCCCTGGAGTCGACCCTGATCAGCCCATCCATCCGCATCGTCATTCCACCCACCTGACCATCCGCCGCCCCGGCGCCGGACCCGCGCAGAATTCACCGATCCGACCAACCTGCGACGAGCACGGACCGAAACGGTCGCCCGGGGCTCGTCGCGGCAAATCCGTCCGCTGTCAAACCCGTCCGGGACGTTCGCCTACCGCGGTGCCCGCTTGGCCAAAATCCGCTGCAGCGTCCGCCGGTGCATGCCCAGACGGCGCGCCGTTTCCGAGACATTGTGGTCGCACAGCTCATAGACCCGCTGGATATGCTCCCAGCGGACCCGGTCCGCGCTCATCGGATTGTCCGGCGGTTCGGGGGCCTCGCCGGTGGCCAGCAGGGCCTTGACCACGTCGTCGGCGTCGGCGGGCTTCTGGAGATAGTCGACCGCCCCGGCCTTGACCGCCGCCACCGCCGTGGCGATGGCACCGTAGCCGGTCAGCATGATGATGCGGGCGTCCTCGCGCCGGTCGCGGATGGCCTCGACCACCTTCAGCCCGTTGCCGTCCTCCAGCCGCATGTCCAGCACGGCGAAGGCGGGGATGGAGGTCTTCAGCGCCTCGAACGCCTCGGCCAGCGAGGCCGCCAGGGTCACCTCGAAGCCGCGGCTTTCCAGCGCGCGACCCAGACGGGTGCGCAGGGCATTGTCATCGTCCAGCACCAGCAGGGTCTTGTCGGCGAGGGCGGCGATCCGGGCTTCGGTATCAGGCATCAGGCGTCTCCAGCGGGGCTCAAGTCGGTAACGGTACGACGACGGTCAAGGTTCAGACGGGGGGTGCGACATCACGACGGCACCTCCAGCGCCGAGCGGGACCAGCGCACGGCCACCCGCGCGCCCTTCGGCTGGCCCCTGGCCGGGGTCTGTCCGCCGTCGCCCGGGCCGACAAAGACCTTGCCGCCGGTCCGCTCCAGCAGGGTGCGGGCGATGAAGAAGCCCAGTCCCATGCCACCCTGGCTGGGGGCGATGGTCTCGGGCACCGGCCCGGCCTTGCCCGCCTTCTTTCCCTTGCGGCCGGGCGCTGCAGCCGCGACCGAGGCGGCGATCTGGGCCGCCAGCGCGCGGCGCGCCTTGCCCTGGGGCCGGCTGGTCACATAGGGCTCGCCGAGGCGGGGCAGGATGTCGGCGGGGAAACCCGGGCCGTCGTCGACCACCTCGATCTCGATGAAGCCGGCGTCGACGATGGCCCGCACCCGCACCTTCGAGCCGGCGAAATCGGCGGCGTTCTCGACCAGGGTCGACAGGCCATGGACCACCTCGGGCAGGCGGCGCACGCGCGGCGCAGGCTCGCCCGATCCGGTGCGGACGGAAACCTCGAACGCCAGGTCAAAGCCGCGATGCGGCTCGACCACCTCTTCCAGCAGGGCTTTCAGCCCCACCTCGGCAAAGACTGACTGCCCCTCCTCAGGGGCCTGCGACAGGCGTTTCAGGATTTCGCGGCAGCGTTCGGCCTGTTGCAGGATCAGGGCCGCATCCTCGGCGGCCGGCCCGTCCTTGGCCGAGGCACGCAGCAGTTCCTTGGCCACCACCTGGATGGTAGCCAGCGGCGTGCCCAGTTCATGCGCCGCCGCCGCCGCCAGCCCGCCCAGGGCCGCCAGTCGCTGCTCGCGCTGCAGCACATCCTGGGTCGTGGCCAGGGCCAGTTCCAGCTTCTCGGCGTCCGCCGCCACCCGCCACGCATAGGCCGACGTGAAGATGACCCCCGTCACCAGCGCCATGCCGATGCCGAATCTGTAGAGCGGCGGCAGGTTCAACTCGGTCCCCGCCTGCCACGGCAGCGGCAGGGAAACAAAGAACAGGCTGACCGTGGCGGCCAGCACCAGCAGGCCCATCAGCGCGGCCTGCCGCCCCGGCAGCGAGGCTGCTGCCACCGTCACGGGTGCGACCAGCAGCAGGCAGAAGGGATTCTGCAGCCCCCCGGTCAGTCCCAGCAGGATCGACAGCTGTAGAATATCGAAACCCAGATGCGCCGCCGTCAGCCCGCCGTCGGGCAGGGAGCCGTCGCTGCGCCTGAGCCGCGCGGTGGCGTTCAGGTTCATCGCCACACTGGCGGCAATGGCAGCCAGACAGCCCCACAGCGGCAGATCGAAATGGAAATAGAGGGTGGCGACCGCGATGGTCGCGCTCTGGCCCACGATGGCCATCCAGCGCAGGATGACCAGGGTCCGAAGGCTGAGTCCCCGGCTGCGGCGCGGCAGGTTGCGCCAGGCCGGGAAACGGCCCGGATCGTCCGGCGCGAACGACGGCGCAGGCTGCGGCTTCTGGGGCTCTTGGGACAGGCTCACGTCTCTTCTATAGACCGGTCACGCGCGGGCGTGCGCGTTTTCGAGGGGAGCCATGATGCCGCGTCGATCCATCCTGCTGTTGGCCGGGGCCTGTATCATTCTGGCCGCCGTTCTGGCCGTCGGAACCATCATGGTGGTCAACGGCCGCGGGGACCCCGGTTCGGCCTCGCGCCAGATCGGCTCGACCGGCCAGCCTGACGTCGGCGGCCCCTTCCAGCTGGTCGATCAGGATGGTCAGGCCGTCGACCAGACCCTGCTGGACGGCAAATGGTCACTGGTCTTCTTCGGCTTCACCTACTGCCCCGACTACTGCCCGACGACCCTCGGCATGCTCGAGGCGACGAAGACGGCGCTGGGCGACAAGGCCGACGACGTCCAGATCATCTTCATCTCCGTCGATCCCGAACGCGACACGCCCCAGGCGCTGAAGGACTATCTGTCCTCGGACGGCTTCCCCGAGGGCGTCATCGGCCTGACCGGCACGCCGGCCCAGGTGAAGGCCGCCGCTGACGCTTATCGCGCCGTCTATCAGAAGGTCGGCGAGGGCGAGGCCTATACGATGAATCACTCGCTCACGATCTATCTGATGGGCCCGGACGGCCGGTTCCGCAGCGCGCTTGGCCACGACCTCGGCCCCGCGAACGCTGCGCGGATCATCCAGCAGGCCATAGCGCGGGGGTAGGCCGGTTCTCCCTCCCTCTCCGAGGGAGGGATGTCGGCGCGAAGCGACGACAGGGTGGGAGGGGCTCGGCGATACAAGCTCTCGCGGCTGTCTTGCCGAAGCGCCCCCACCCGGTCGCTGCGCGACCTCGCAGGCCGGTCGTATACGACCGGCCAAGCACCCCCGGAGGGGGAGGGAAAACGAATAAATCTTTTTGCAGTGCGATGCGTTCTATGGTGCTCTGCCGCGTAACGGCGGGGCCGCTTCAAGGATTCCATGCTCTATTCGCTTCACGAGCTCGCCTATCACTCGGCGACGCCGTTCCGGTTCGGGGCCCAGTTGGCCCGCCAGTTCTGGACCTCTCCCTTCAATCCGGCCTCGGACACCGCGATCGGCCGCACGGCCTTCGCATCGGCCGGCCTGTTCGAGAGCGTGACCCGTCGTTACGGCAAGCCCGCCTGGGGCCTTGAGACGATCACGGTCTCTGGCAAGCCGGTGCGGACCACAGAGCAGGTGATCTGGTCTTCTCCCTGGTGCCGGCTGGTGCGGTTCGCCCGCCATCTCGGTGACCTGAAGCGGGCCGGCAAGCCCACAGCGGCCCCGGCGGTGCTGATCGTGGCCCCCCTGTCCGGCCACTACGCCACCCTGCTGCGCGGCACCGTCGAAGGCTTCCTGCAGGACCACGACGTCTATGTCACCGACTGGGTCAACGCCCGCCAGGTGCCGATGCTCGAGGGCCGGTTCGATTTCTTCGACTATATCGACCACGTCCGCACCATGCTGGGCCAGATCGGCCCCCGCGCCCACGTCGTCGGCGTCTGCCAGCCGGGACCGCCGGTCCTGGCCGCCTGCGCCCTGATGGCCGCGGACAACGACCCGAACCGGCCGGCGTCCATGACCTTCATGGGCTCGCCGATCGACGCCCGCCTGTCGCCGACGGTGACCAACCAGCTGGCCGAGGCCAAGCCCTTCACCTGGTTCAAATCGAACATGATCCACACCGTGCCCTGGCCCTATCCGGGCTTCGGTCGGCGGGTCTATCCGGGCTTCGTCCAGCTCTACAGCTTCATGTCCATGAACGAGGACAAGCACGTCGACGCCCATCGCGACTATTTCGGCCACCTGGTCTCGGGCGACGGCGACGGGGCCCAGAAGCACGAGGCCTTCTATGACGAATACCTGTCGGTGCTGGACCTGACCGAGGAGTTCTACCTCCAGACCATCGACATCGTTTTCCAGCAGCACCTGCTGGCGCGCGGCCTGCTGGAGCATCGCGGCCGCAAGGTCGACCTGACCGGCATCACCGACATCGGCCTGATGACCGTCGAGGGCGGGCAGGACGACATCTCGGGCGTCGGCCAGACCCAGGCCGCCCATACCCTGTGCACAGGCCTGCCGGACGATCGCCGGGTACTGTATGTTCACCCCGACGTCGGCCACTATGGCGTCTTCAACGGACGCCGCTTCCGCGATGACATCTATCCGCGGGTGCGCGACTTCATCGCGAAGAACGAGGCCATTGTTGCAGTACCGGAACGGGCAGCGGCTGCCGCTTGAGGACCTGACAGCGCGTCTGTCGGTCAATCCGCGCGCGCGCCGGCTGTCGATCCGCATTGACGCCCGCGCCGGCGAGGCGGTGCTGATCGCCCCGTCAGAGCGCAAACTGGCCGAGGTCGTGGCCTTCGCCCGCACCAAGACCGGCTGGATGCGCGAACGGCTGGCCGAGCGGCCGCAGGGCACGCCGATCGCGCCCGGCGCGGTCATCGACCTGCTCGGCAAGCCGACCCGGCTGATCGCCGCCGGCGGCGCCGGGGCGGCCCGCCTGACCGAGGACGCCGACGGGCCCCTGATCGCCTCGGGCGGCGAGGGCGAGGCCTATTCCAGACGGGTCGAAAACCTGTTCAGGAGGGTGGCGAGGGAAACGCTCCAGACCCGAACCGATGTCCATCTGCGCACCCTCGGCCAGCGGCCTGTGAAGATGTCGATCGCCGATCCGAAATCCCGCTGGGGCTCATGCAGCCCGCACAATCGCTCGATCCGCTACAGCTGGCGCGTAATCATGGCCCCGCCCGCGGTGATCGACTATCTGGCCGCCCATGAGGTGGCCCATCTGGTCCATGCCGACCACAGCCCGGCCTACTGGGCCGTGGTCCAACGGCTGATCGGCGACCACCGCCCGCACCGCAAATGGCTGCGCGAGAACGGCCCCGCCCTGCACGCGGTCGGGCGGTAGGTTTCCCCCTTCTCCGCTCATCTCCGCGAAAGCGGGGACCCAGTCCTGTCCAGCGCGACGCCGGTGTCTCAGGATTGACGATTGCGGAGCAGAGGCGCCGCTGCATCACCCAAAACACTGGGTCCCCGCTTTCGCGGGGATGAGCGGTATATTGAGTTCAGACGGACGGTCAGAAGAACAGCGGCTCGGCCTTCTTCTCCGGCGGCGGCGTCGGTTCGGGCCGCTGGTCGGGCGTGTCGCGTTGCGGCTGGGGCGCGGTCGGGCGCACGATGGCCGGTCCGGGGTCATTGCGGCGCGGCGGCGCGGGCTCACGCGGGGCCGGCTCGGTGAGGGACGGGTCCAGCGGATCCGGCTCGGCCGCCGGGCTGTCGCCGAAGATGTCGCCGATCCGGCCGATCAGATTCTCGACCGGGCTCGGCGGCACCCAGCCTTCGGGCATGGCCGGGCCGTTGGGAATGGCCGGGGCGTTCAGGCGCGGCAGGGCCGCCTCCATGAAGCCGCGCCAGATGGCGGCGGGCGACGAACCGCCGGTGACGCCGCGCATGGGCGTATTGTCGTCCTTGCCGACCCAGACGGCCGTCACGAAGCCGCCGGTGTAGCCGACGAACCAGGCGTCCTTGTAGTCCGAAGTGGTGCCGGTCTTGCCTGCAATGTCCCGTCCGGCGATGGCCGCCGCCCGGCCCGTGCCCGAGCTCATGACGCCGCGCAGCATCTGGTTCTGATAATAGAGGAACGGGTTCGAGATGGCCTGTACCGGCCCGGCCTGACGCGAGGCCCGCTGGTAGATCACCCGGCCCTCAGGCGAACGGATCCGGCTGATGCCGAAGGCGGTCACCCGCTTTCCGCCGTTGGCGAAGGCGTCATAGGCCTGGGCCATTTCCAGCGGCGACACCTCGACGGCCCCGAGCGCCATGGCCGGCTCCAGCCCGATCCGGCTGGTGATACCCAGACGGCGGGCGGTGCGGGCGACATTGTCGCGACCGATCTGGTCGGCCATGCCGGCGGCGATGGTATTGGTCGACTGGGCCACGGCCTGGGCCATGGTCATCTCGCCCGCGAAATTGCCGGAGTAGTTGCGCGGCGACCAGTTGCCGATGCGGATCGGCGCGTCATTGACCATGGTCTCGGGCGTATAGCCGCTCTCGAGGGCCGTCAGATAGACGAACGGCTTGAAGGCCGAGCCCGCCTGACGCCGCGCGTCCGTGGCGCGGTTGAACTGGCTGTCGGCATAGGAGGCTCCGCCGATCATGGCGCGCACCCGGCCCTCGCCGTCCAGCGCGACCAGGGCGGCCTGCTGAACGCCCCTGGACCGATCGCGGTCGAGAATGCGGCGCACCACCCGCTCGGCCTGGGTCTGAAGGGTCAGGTCCAGGGTCGTCTCGACGATCATGTCCTCGGTCGGCTCGCCGACCAGTTCGCGTATCTGCTTGTCCAGCCAGTCGATGAAATACTGGGCGTGCTGGGTGGCCAGGGTGCGCGAGACCCGCACGGGGTCGGCCACGGCCTGGGCGCGCTGCGCCTCGGTGATGACGCCCGCCTCGACCATCTCGTTCAGGACCACGGTGGCGCGCGCACCCGCCCGCTCGTGTTCGGACACCGGCGAATAGCGCGACGGTGCCTTCAGCAAACCGGCCAGCAGGGCGGCTTCGCCGACGGTCAGCTGTTTGGCGCTCTTGTCGAAATAGCGTTGCGAGGCCGCTTCGATGCCATAGGCACCGGCGCCGAAATAGACGCGGTTCAGATAGAGGGCGAGGATTTCCTTCTTGGAGAATTTCAACTCCAGCCAGACTGCCAGCATCAGCTCCTGGACCTTGCGCTTCATGTTCTGGTCCGGGGACAGGAACAGGTTCTTGGCCAGTTGCTGGGTCAGGGTGGAGCCACCCTGGACCACCCGGCCGGCGCGCATATTGGCGGCCATGGCCCGGCTCATGCCTACGGGGTCGAACCCGGGGTGGTGGTAGAAGCGCCGGTCCTCGATCGCGATGAAGGCTGCGGGCACATAGTCGGGCAGGGCGTCCAGATCGGCCGGCGGGGCCTGCTGGGTACCGCGGACTGCGATCAGGGCACCGTTGCGATCCAGATAGGTGATCGAGGGCTGGCGATCGACATTGTACAGGGTCGAGGTGTCGGGCAGGTCGCGGGCGAACACTGCGAAGAAGACGACCAGGAAGATCGCCCCCCAGACGGCCAGGACCGCGCCCCAGTAGAGGACGCGCTGCACGGGCGTGCGTTCGGACTTCGGGCCCGCGCCGCCGCCACGTCCGAAGCTGAAGTCGAAGCCCGCCATCGAAACCTCATCAAGCCGTGCCCGGTCTTAGCCGGTCGCGACGCGCACGGAAACGCCCCCACGCTCTTCACGGGTCTGTGAAGGACGTTTCCGCCGAAACCATGACGCTTCGCACGCCTATTCTAAAAACGCGTTCACCTCGGCGGCGAAACGGGCGGGCTGGTCCAGCATGATGAAGTGGGCGCTGTCGTCGATCCGCGTGAGGGTCGCGCCGGGGAGATTGGCGAACGAGGCGCGGTAGATGCCGTCGGACATGGCGGGCGTCATGCCCGGGAAGTCGAAGGCCACATAGAGGACGGTTGTGGGGGCCGTGATCCGGGGCAGTTCCGGCCGAAGATCAGTGACAATCAGCTCGCGATAGGCGGACGACGAGACCGCCCGGTCGCTGCGTGCCGAGTCCTGCAGCGGTCGGGCGCGGAGGGACTCCGTCCTGATCATCCCGGTCACGGCGGCGGCGGCCTGCTGCCGGTAGGACTCCTCGGGTGCGGTTGTCATGCCGGCGTAGACCTGGTCCGCCACGGGGGCGACGCTCTCCGCGGTCGGATTGGAGCCCGGCGCGCCGAACATCGCCCCCATGAAGGGGATCATGTCGACAACCATGAGCCGGCCGACGCTGTCCGGATGGCGCGCCGCCAGCATCATGCCGATCGTCCCGCCCATGGAGTGGCCGACTACAGCGGGCTTGATGAGGCGCTGTTCGGCGATGTAGCGCGCCAGATCCTCGGCCACCGGAGCGGCGACGGGGCCTGTGGCATTGTCCTCGGCAGGCGCGCCGGCGAAGCCCTGCACATGGATGCGGTGGACGCGGTAGCGGCCCTTCAGCTCTTCGGTCAGCAGGTCAAAGGCGTGGGGCGATGAGGACAGGCCGGGAATCAGGATGATGTCACCGACCGGATGTTCGGGACCGTCGATCCGGACGTGGAACCGGCCGGACTCGAAATCGGCATGGGCGTGGCCGTGGCCGGCCTCCGGGGCCTCGGCCCGCGCGGGAGCCGGGTGTTGGCCATGGTCGCCGTGCGCCTGGGCCAGGGCGGGCGCGGCGGTGGCGAAGGCGATGGCCCCGGCGAGGGCGGCGATGGCGGTCATGGTCTTCATGGTCTGTCCCTCGGTGGTCGGGCGAAGCGCCCGCTTCTCTCCCCTGGTCGTCGCACAGGGCGCGATTGGATGCAGCCGGTCAAGACTTCACCGTCGCGGCCCGCTAAACTGTCCGCATGAACCCGGTCGACAACGCTCCCATCCCCGCGAAATCACCCGAGGCCAAGGCCCCGCCGACGGCATTCGGCACGGGGTTCGTGCTGGACGCCTGGTATTTCGTCGCCCTGTCGCGCGACGTCGCCCCCGCCTCGCTGAAGCGCCATGAACTGCTCGGCGAGCCGGTCCTGATTGGTCGCACCCGGGCGGGTCAGGTCTATGCCATGCGCGACATCTGCCCCCACCGCGCCGCCCCCCTGTCGGCCGGGCGGCTGGTCGAGAAGCCGGGCGAGGGCGAAACCATCGAGTGCTGCTATCACGGCTGGCGCTTCCGCCCCGACGGCGTCTGCGCCGCCATCCCCTCTCTCGTCGAGGATCAGCCGTATGAGGCCGACCGCATCCGCGTGCGGTCCTATCCCGTGCGCGAGAGCCAGGGGATGGTCTTCGTCTGGATGGCTTCCGACCCGCGCACCGCGCCCGATCCTGCCCACGAGCCGCCGGTGTTCCCGGGCGTCGTCGGCGGCGGGGCGAAGATGGTCGAATGGATGGATTTCGACGCCCACGTCGACCACGCCGTCGTCGGTCTGATGGACCCCGCCCACGGCCCCTATGTGCATCAGCAGTGGTGGTGGCGGTCGGCCAGGTCGATGCACGAAAAGGCCAAGGCCTTCGAGCCGCGCGAACAAGGCTTCGCCATGGTCCGCCACGCGCCCTCGTCGAACAGCCGCGCCTACAGGATCCTCGGCGGTGCCCCGGCGACCGAGATCACCTTCCGCCTGCCCGGGTATCGCTGGGAGCATATCCAGGTGGGCGAAAAACAGGTGCTGGCCCTGACCTGCCTGACCCCCATCACCGACACGAAGACCCGGATCACCCAGATCTTCTGGTCCGATCACTGGGTTTTCGGCATCGCCAAACCCTTCCTGCGGATGGGCGTCGTCGCCTTCCTCAAACAGGACGGCGGGATGGTGAACCTGCAGAACGAGGGCCTGCGCTACGATCCGGCCCTGATCTGGATCGACGACGCCGACAAACAGGCCAAATGGTACCAGCAGCTGAAGCGCGAATGGATCAGGTCCCGCGCCGAGGGCCGGCCGTTCGCGAATCCGGTCAAGGCGGCTGTTCTGAGGTGGAAGAGCTGAAGCTTCCCTGGAACGGAAGGCCGCAAGGACCGCAAAAAGGGGGGGGGAGCGGACATTGACCCGGGGCGGCTGCGACTGGCAGTTTCGGCTGACCGGTGCTGTCGCGAACCGCGTCCTCGCTTTGCCGTTCGCCATTGGCCTGCTGGTCGCCTAGTTGTTGTTTGCGACTGACGTCAGAAGAGTAAGGCCGGTTTGATGAAACGATACATGCTGAACACAACGATGCTTGCCGCATGTCTTGCGGTAGCATGGTTGCTGATTTCAAAGGGTGATAGTGGACGGGCTGCTGGGCCGTTTCTCGTCAACTACGCGATTCTGCTGGCCGCTACCCCCTTTACCAGCGGCATTCGCGGGCTTGGATATAAGAAAGCAAGCATATTTATATTATTCGGGGTTGCTCTCGGCCTGATAGTTTTATTGACGTTCTATGGCTTGAAGGTGTTGGCTGAACCATCGTCGTCTTGGACTTAGTGACCCGCTCAGCGTCCGGATCGGACGGTGGCCTATGGCTGGAAATCTGACGTCTCCTCGATACAGTGCAGCTATGGCCCGATCGCTCAACCGCTTGCCACTCCCGCGACTTCTGCTGCGCGCGATCTGGTGGGTGGGCTTCGCGCTCGTGATGCTGTCGCCATGGGCAAGGTTCGTTGATCAGGTGTCGGCACGGCTGGGGGTAGATGGATCAAGCCTGAAGTCGGTCATCGACGGGGTAGTATTCCCCGTCTGGCTTGTTTTGACCGGGTTGCTGGTCGTGCTCCACCTCGTATCGAGGCGGAATAAATCACACCGCTCTTCCCCCGCTCCGCGCAAGGATATCGAGCATCATAGGCCCTACTGGTTGGCTATGGCTCTCGTGGCCATCGTTGGCATCGGCATCCTGATTTTCGCGGCAGTATCTGCCGAACGCGTAGCGCAGAAATGCGAGGACTACGCGCAGCAGCGCAGAATTCTGCCGAACCAAGTGATCGACTGTCCCCTCGATTGAAGCCCGGTCATTGGCTGGCGGAGACAGTCGGGAGGTCCGCAACGCGTCGATATCAGACTCCGGCGCCGCGGCGACCGGCAACGAAAAAGGCCGCGACGGCGAGCGTCGCGGCCTTTCGGAAGGATAGCTGGCGTCGCGCCTACTGCCGGCTGATCTGACCGGCCAGGATCACGTCGATCTGCTTGCCGATGCGGGCCGTCATCTGTTGCATGGTCCAGCCGTCGTAGGCCGCGCCGCGGTAGTTCGACAGCCAAGCGTCATAGATCAGTTCGCTGAGCAGGCGCACGTCGGCGTCCTGACGCAGTTCACCCTCGCGCACCCCGGCCTGGAGGGCGTCGGAAACGACCATGACCAGCGGCTTGATGGCCGTGCGGGTGCGCATCTCGGCGGCGACCGGCTGGAACCACGAGCGCGCGACGACGGCCTGGACCAACGGCAGTTGCTCCAGCGAGCCGTGATAGCCGGCGGTCAGGGCGGCCAGCAGGCGAGGGCGCAGCGAGGTCTCGGCGGCGGCGGCGGTCCGCAGGGTCTCGGCCAGTTTGGCCAGATCCTCGGACAGGACGGCCTCGAACAGTTCGGCCTTGTCCTGGAAATTGGCGAAGACGGCACCCGTCGACATGCCCGCGCCCTTGGCGATGTCGCGGATGGTGGCGGGCTCATAGCCGCGCTCGGCGAACAGGGCGCGCGCGGCGTCCAGCACCTTCTGGCGGGTGCGCACCTTGGCGGCCTGGCGGCGGTTCAGCCGGGGGGTCTCGCTGTCGGCGTCATGGGTCTTGGAGAGGGTCAGAGCGATATCTCGCATGGAACGGGTACTCACTGGTCGGCGGCTGGGGCCGTCCTTGGAACTGGTCGCCGAAGCGACGGGAAATCCTGGGCGGGCGCGAAAGCCCGCAGACACATCGCCTGTCAGGCGAGAACGGGGCAATCATCACGCAACGATGACCAAAATGGGGTAGTCGGATTAACAGTCGGGATAGGCATGGGGTTAATGCGCCAATGCCTGTTCTGTGCCGGTGCTGCTCAGCGACGCAGGGTCGAGCGCAGGGCTCTCGGACTGCGTGCAGCGTCGCTGTCGGGCATGGCCTCCTGGAAGATCCGGCGGAACGCGTCGCGGCGCTCGTGGATCGAGGCCAGCACCAGCCCCATGGGCACGCCCAGATCGACCAGGGTGTTCTCGGCCAGTTGCAGACTGGCCTCGGTCGTCTCGGGCACGGCGTCCGTGACGCCCAGGGCATAGAGGCGCGCGGCGTGATTGTGGTCGCGGGCGCGGGCGATCAGGATCAGATCGGGCCGCAGGGAGCGGGTTGCGACCACCACCTCATCGACCTTTGCCGGTGCATCCATGGTCACCACCACGGCCCGCGCCGTATCGATGCCGCAGCGCTCCAGCATCTCGGTCCGCCCGGCATCGCCAAAGAAGACATTGGCACCCTCCCGCCGACCCATGGCCACGGTTGCGGGGTTGGCGTCGATGGCCAGAAAGGCCTGACCGTGTTCGGTCAACAGCTCGCCGACCAGCCGTCCGACCCGGCCGAAGCCGACAATCAGCACCTGTCCTGACGTCGCCGACGGCGGCTCAAGAGCCTCTGGCGGCAGGTCGGGAGCGGCCGGGACCGCGCGCTTCAGCACCCGGTCGGCGACCAGGGCCATCAGGGGGATGGTGAAGATGCTGATGGTCGCGGCGATCAGAACGGTCTGGGTAAAGGCGGGCGACGCAATCCCCTCGACCAGACCGGCCCCCAGAATGACAAAGGCGAACTCCCCGGCCGGTCCCAGCACCAGCGCCGTCTCGACGGCGGTGCGATTGTTGAGCCCCCACAGCCGCGCGGCACCGAAGATCAACCCGGCCTTGAGCAGGGTCAGCATGGCAGCGAGGCCGAAGACCGCAACGGGATCGGCGGCAACAGCGTCGAGGTCGAGACTGATTCCAACCCCGACAAAGAAAACCCCGAGCAGCAGCCCCTTGAATGGCTCGATTGAAATCTCGACCTCGCGGCGGAACTCGGTTTCGGCCAACAGCAGGCCGGCGATCAGGGCACCGAGGCTCATCGACAGGCCGGCGGCCTGGGCCGCCACACCGGCACCGACGACCACGAGCAGGCTGGCGGCGATGAACATCTCCTGCCCTTGGCCCTTGGCCTTGGCCCGGGCGACCGAGCGGAACATCGGCCGCAGAACAAGCCGGCCCAGCACCACCAGCAACGCCAGGCCGATGGCCGCCGGGATCAGGGTGAACAGCGCGGGCCCCAGAACCGCCGGATCGAAATCGTCGCTTCCGACCCCGCTCCCGGCGAGCGCCGCAAGGACGGTGACAGTGATCAGGATCGGCGCCACGGCCAGATCCTGGGCCAGCAAGATGGAAAACGTGGCACGTCCGGCCGTCGTCTTGATCCGGCCGCGCTCGGCCATGACCGGCATCACCACCGCGGTCGACGACAGGGCCAGGCCCATGCCCAGCACGGCCGCCGAGACCAGAGGCTGGCCCATGAGGACGAACACCGCCGCCAGCGCGACCGTACAGATCGCCACCTGGGTCAGGCCGAGACCGAACACCAGTTTGCGCATGGCCCGCAGTCGTTCCCACGACAGCTCCAGCCCGATCATGAACAGCAGGAAGGCGACACCGAGTTCGGACAGGGACCGGATCTGGGTGGCGTCCGAGATGGTCAGCCACGACAGCCAGGGCGCGGTATCGGCCAGCCGCGCCAGTCCGTCCGGACCCAGCAGCACGCCCGCTGCGAGAAAGCCCAGCACCGGACTGATCTTCAGGCGGTTGAACAGCGGCACGACCACGCCCGCCGCCGCCAGAAAAACCACCAGGTCCTTGTATTCGCCCCCGCCGCCGTGAGTCGCCATTCGTCCTCCGTCGGGGTCAGACTACAGGCTGAAACGCCGCTCCGGCCGGGATTCTGTCTCAGATGACAATAAATTCAGGCGACAGGACGGCATCGGGGCCTAGGGTCGCCGGCGACGCTGTCCGACAGAGAAGCGAAGTCGAGGAAACCCCCATGAAGAAACTGCTCATCGGCGCCGCGCTCGGCGCGCTGCTCCTGCCCGCGTCCGTCGCGGTCGCCCAGGTCGGCGGTGCTGACCACGGCCATGTCTGTGTCGACGAGAGCTGCACCGTCTTCGAACTGTTCCAGACCCCTGCTGAGGGTGCCACGGTCCTGGGTTACCAGGGCACGGTCGCACCGCGCTACGGAACCTGGGGCTTCGACCTAAACGGCCGCGACACCTCGGTGCGGCCGGGTGACAGCTTCATGCGTCACGCCAACGGCGCGGCGCTGGACCGGATGCAGATCCCGTCGGACCGGACGTCCTACGGCTCGTTCGCCCTGCTGCGGGAACTGTCGGACAACCGGGTCAAGGCCATGATCGAAGCCCTGGTGGCCCGCACCGACCTGGTCCAGGGCTCGGACGAGCAGAAGATCGCCGACGCCTATCGCTCCTATATGAACGAAGACCGGATCGAGGCGCTGGACGCCCAGCCACTGCAGCCCTACCTGGCCGCTATCCGCGCCGCGAACACCCATGAGGCGATGGCTGTCTACATGGGCCAGACGCAGGGCCGCACCGGGGCGTCCATCTTCGGCACGGGAATCTCGATCGATCAAAAGGCACCGACGCGCTACGTCGTCAGCACAGGGCAGTCGGGCATCGGCCTGCCCAATCGCGACTATTATCTGGATGCGCGCTGGGCTGAGGCCAGGGCGAAATACCAGGTCTATGTGGCGCGGCTGCTTGAGATGATCGGCTGGGACAATCCGGCTGCTGCGGCCGAGGCCATCGTCGCCTTCGAGACCCGCATCGCCGAGGCGCACTGGACCCCGATCGAGAACCGCAACCGCGACGAGACCTACAACGAATACACCATCGCCCGGTTGGCCTCGGAAGCGCCCGGCTTTGCCTGGCAGGACTATTACAGCGCCATCGGCGTCGGCGAAGTGCCCCGGCTCATCGTCCGTCAGGACACGGCCATACCGAAAATCGCCGCCATCTACGCCGGAACCCCGATGGACGTGATTCAGGCCTGGCAGGCCTTCCACTCGGTCGACGACGCTGCGCCGCACCTCTCACGCCGCTTTGCCGACGCCCATTGGGAGTTCCGCTCGCGCGACCTTCAGGGCCAGCCCATGCAGCGCACGCGCGACAAACGCGGCATCAGCTTTGCCGAAGGGATGCTGGGCGAGGCCGTCGGGCGGCAGTATGTGGCCGAGCATTTCCCGGTCGAGTCACGGGTCCAGATGGAGGCACTGGTCGCAAACCTGCGCATCGCCCTGGGCAACCGCATTCCAAACTACAGCTGGATGAGCGAGGCGACCAAGGCTGCTGCACTCGACAAACTGGCGAAATTCACCGTCAAGATCGGCTATCCGGACAAGTGGCGCGACTATTCCGCCCTCGAAGTCCGGGCCGACGACCTGTTCGGCAATGCCGAGCGGGCCGGCCTGTTTCAGTGGCGATACCAGCTGAATCGCCTGAACCGGCCCGTCGACAAGGACGAGTGGGGCATGACGCCCCAGACGGTGAACGCCTATTACAACTCCACCAATAACGAGATCGTCTTCCCGGCCGCCATCCTGCAACCGCCCTTCTTCGATCCGGACGCAGACCCGGCGGTCAACTACGGTGCCATCGGCGGCGTCATCGGTCACGAGATCGGCCATGGCTTCGACGACCAGGGCTCGAAATCCGACGGCGACGGCGTGCTGCGCAACTGGTGGACGCCGGAGGACAAGGCCAATTTCGAGGCCCTGACCGCCCGTCTGGGGGCCCAGTACAACACCTATGAGCCCCTGCCGGGCTTCTTTCTCCAGGGCGGTCTGACCATGGGGGAGAATATCGGCGACGCCGCCGGCGTGGCGGTGGGTCTGGAGGCCTATCACCTGTCGTTGAACGGTCAGCCGTCGCCGGTGCTGGACGGGATCACCGGCGACCAGCGCTTCTTCTACGGCTGGGCCCAGGTGTGGCAGACGCTGTACCGCGACGCGGCCATGCGCCAGCAGGTCACCGTCGGGCCCCACTCGCCGGCCGAGTTCCGCGTCATCGGCCCTCTGAGGAATGTCGACGCCTGGTACGAGGCCTTCGACGTCAAGCCCGGCGAGAAATACTACCTGGCCCCGGAAGACCGGGTCCGCATCTGGTAGGGCCGCAGGGCTGAACAACGAAACAGGGGTCGGAGCCAGCGCTCCGGCCCCTTTTCGTGGCTGGTGGCTGGTGGTTGAAAGCGATGGGGCCATGACCTGCCGTACGCTGGTCCCTGCCGAACAACCGCTCTGGCGCAATCCGTCCCGGTCACCAGCCACTAGCCACCAACCACCGGCGCGCAGCGCCGCGCTCCAGGCACAAAAAAGCCCGCTGCGGGGGATACATTCGCAGCGGGCTTTCTCTCGCTCTTTGACGAGCGGACGTTTCCTCCCCGAAACGCCTCCGGGCCGCTGCTGCGCCGAAACGCTGCGCTTCCCGAGTGCGTCAGAAAGACGACATTTACCGTCTCAAGTCAATGAAGACGCGGACAAATCTCGGGTTTTTCCATAGTAATCAATGATAAGTCACGCGGCTGTGTGCGCCTGGGCCACGATGCGCGCGACGGTGGCGACCAGCTCGGAGCGCGGAACGATCTGCTGGCCCGGCCGTTCGGCCTTCCACGCCTCATTATCGGTGACGCCGGCGGCCAGGGCCCGGCCCGCGTCCAGATCCTTGACCGTGACCTGTCCCGCCGCGATCTCGTCCCCGCCCAGGATGACGGCGGCCGGCGCGCCGCGGCGGTCGGCGTATTTCATCTGCGCCTTCATGCCCGCGCGACCCAGATACAGTTCGGCGGCGATCCCGGCATTGCGCAGCTCGGACACGGCGTCGAGATAGTGCTGCATGTCGGCGTCGGAGAAGACGATGACCACGACCGGCCCGCGCACGGCGTCCCCGTCCCCTCGCCCGGCGGCGCGAAGGGCCGAGGCCAGACGGGACACCCCGAAGGAAAAGCCGGTCGCCGGCAGCCGCTCGCCGGTGAACCGCGCTACCAGGTCGTCATAGCGTCCGCCGCCCCCGATCGAGCCAAACCGCACCGCACGGCCCTTGTCGTCGACCGTGTCCAGCAGCAGCTCGGCCTCGAAGACGGCGCCGGTGTAATACTCCAGCCCGCGCACGATGGTCGGGTCGAAGCGGACGGCGTCCTGGCTGACCTTCATGGCGTTCAGGGCGGCATCGATGGCGGACAGTTCGCCCAAGGCCACCTCACCGGCAGCTCCGAAGACATTCATGCCAGAAAGAGCGATGATTATATCCTGTCGGGTGAGGTTGTTCGCACCAGCCGCATGAAGAAGGAATGCGATGCTGTCGACCAGCTTGGGAGCCAAGTGCGCACCCTCGGTCCGGTCGCCGGATTCATCAATTCGCCCCGGACCAAGGAGAGCTTTTGTGCCTTCCCACCCCAGCCGATCGTATTTGTCGATAGCCCGGAGGGCGGTCAGACGTTGCCGCGGATCCATAACGTCCGCTTCGTCGAACAGGCCGTCGAACAGTTTCCGGTTCGACACCCGGACCACGGCCTGACCGGCGTCCAGCCCGGCGGCGCGCAGGCCTTCGCAGGCCATGGCGATGATCTCGGCATCGGCCTCGGGCCGGTCGGATCCAACCGTGTCGGCGTCGCACTGGACGAATTCGCGGAACCGGCCGGGGCCCGGCTTCTCATTGCGCCACACCGGGCCGAAGGCGTAGCGGCGGAACGGCTTGGGCAGGGTCTCCCACCCCTGGGCCGCGAACCGGGCCAGCGGCGCGGTCAGGTCATAGCGCAGCGCCATCCACTGGTCGTCATCGTCCTGCAGGGCGAAGACGCCCTCGTTCGGACGGTCGGCGTCCGGCAGGAATTTGCCCAGGGCGTCGGCGTATTCGAACGCCCCCGTCTCCAGCGGCTCGAAGCCCCAGCGCTCATAGACCTCGGACACACGCTGGACGAGCCGGCGCTCGGCGATCAGGTCGCGGCCGCGGCGGTCGGCGAACCCCCGCGGACTACGGGCTTCGGGGCGGGCAGGAGCAGCAGCGTCGGTGGTCATGCCGCGTCTTTAGAGGGGCGAGGGGCGAGGGTCGAGGGTCGAGGAAGGACAGGGTCCATGCGGCGCGCTGCCGCAGAACTTTTCCTCAACCCCGACCCTCGCCCCTCGAACCTCGACCCTACGGTTTCCGAAGCGGCACCATCCGCCGGTAGGTCAGGCAGCGCCAACCCCACTCCAGCGGACCCATCTGGAACACCGACAGCCACAGCGGCGACCAGATCAGCTGCGCCGCCCAAACGCCGCCGATGACCATCCACATCTCGGGCCAGCCGATCTGGCCGTACCAGCCCAGCCCCCGCCCGCCGTAGAAGATGGTGGTCATGATCAGCGTCTGGCTGAGGTAGTTGGTGAAGGCCATCCGCCCGGCGCAGGCCAGCGGCGTCAGGATCAGCTTCAGTCCGAACCGCGCCAGCAGGATCAGCAGGCTGGCGTAGGCGAGGGACACCAGGGGGGCGAGGAAGGTGTTCAAGGGCTTGGTCATCGTCTCAACGATGGGAAAGCCCGCCGCGATGGCGGACGCACTTTCCTGCCAGATCAGCCAGGCCGAACCGGCCCCGGCTGCCACGAACAGGCCATAGACCCAGGCCGGTGAGCGGCCGGCCAGGAAACCGGACTTGAACAGCCCCAGACCGGTCATCATCAGCGCCGCCGTCGCCGGCAGGAAGAAGATCAACATGGCCGGAGCCGACTCGAGCCACAGGGACATCTGATGCAGGGTCACCGCGACAGCATCCCCGCGCATGGCCGCAATCGAGTCAGCCAGTCGGGACGGATCACTGGCCCAGCCCATCTCGGCCCCGATGTCGGCCATGACCTCCGGCGGGGCGAAGGCCAGCAATGACATCATGCCCACATAGAGGCCCGAGCAGACCAGGTTCAGGCTGACGCCGGCGATGAGCAGGCTGCGTGCGCTCCACGAGCGCACCAGCATCACGATCAGGCCTGTCCAGGCGTAGAGCAGCAGGATGTCGCCGAACCAGAAGGCCAGGCCATGGATCGCGCCGAAGATCGCCAGCCAGAACAGACGGCTGCGCAACAGCTTGCCGCGTACCTTGTCCGAGCGTTCGCCGCCGATCAGGAAGATCGAGGCCCCGAACAGCATGGAGAACAGGGTGCGCATCTTGTCCTGGAAGAAGACGTGCATGACCTGCCAGCCCTGTGCCGCCTCGGCATCGAAGCCGGGCTGGAGACCGGGATTGGACGAGACGTCCCAAGGCCAGGCGAAGGTCATGGCGTTGACCGCCAGAATACCCAGCACCGCGAACCCGCGGACCATGTCCAGACTGAACAGTCGGTCTGAAGTAGCGACAGGCGACAGGGCGGCGGGCGCGGGCGACCCGGATTCGGTTGCTTCAGCAGCGGCCATGACATTTCCCCCCATGTTGGCGGAAGCAAGCTTGGCCGAAGCGGCGCGGTCTTGAAACTGAATTCCCCGTAACCCGCCGTCCGAAGCTGTCAGACGGCGCCGCCGTCACCCATCAGCCCCAGCCGGTCCCGGACCTCTGGCTGCAGCCTGAAGGCGATGAACGCGGTGCACAGACCCGCCCACAGGGCATAGCTGACCCCGATCATGATGGCGACCGGCAGGGCACCGACGCCATAGATCAGCAGGGTGGTCTCGGTCGCGCCTGCGGCCTGGGCGATCCCGCCGGCCTCGAACCAGCCGACCACGCACAGGATGAGGGCGAACAGCGCCTGAAGCGCGGCGGCCAGCAGACCGCCATAGAACATGAACCGCCAGACCACGCCCAGCCGCGTCGACGGCCGTCCGGTCCGCTCGCGCTCTCGCCTCAGCAGCCACAGACAGACCGGCACGGCGATCAGCCCGATGACGAGGGCGACCAGCCGCGGGTCGACCTCCAACGAAGGCCCCCAGTTGTTCGGCGGCCAGATCAGGAGGGTGACCGGGATCGGCGGCCACAGGGCTCCGGCGATCGACGCGAGCACCAGCCGGTGCGGTTCGCGCCGCCAGACCACCCGCTGCTGACCAGGAAAATCCTCGGCTTTTTCCGGAATAGGGATCATGGCGACGAACTCACCGCGTCGGCACCGGCGTGTCGCCGGAATAGTCGTAGAAGCCGCGCCCGGACTTGCGGCCCAGCCAGCCGGCCTCGACGTATTTCACCAGCAGCGGACAGGGCCGGTATTTGCTGTCGGCCAGACCTTCATGCAGCACATTCATGATCGCCAGGACCACATCCAGCCCCATGAAGTCCGCCAGTTCCAGCGGCCCCATCGGATGGTTGGCGCCCAGTTTCAGCGCCTTGTCGATCGAGGTGACGTTCCCGACCCCTTCGTACAGGGTGTAGATCGCCTCATTGATCATCGGCACCAGGATGCGGTTGACGATGAAGGCGGGGAAGTCCTCGGCATTGGTCGTGGTCTTGCCCAGTGACTCGGCGAAGGCGACGGCCGTCTCATAGGTGTCGGCCGAGGTGGCGATGCCGCGCACGATCTCGACCAGCTTCATCACCGGCGCCGGCTTCATGAAATGCAGGCCGATGAACCGGTCGGGCCGGTCGGTGACCGAGGCCAGCCGGGTGATCGAGATCGAGGAGGTGTTCGAGGCCAGCAGGGTGTCGGCGCCCAGGTGCGGGACAAGCTCGGCCAGGATCGCCTTCTTGACGGCCTCATCCTCGACAGCGGCCTCGATCACCAGATCCGCCCTGGCGGCGGCGGCCAGGGAGGATGCGGCTGTGATCCGCGACAGGGCCGCGTCGGCCGACGCCTGATCGGTCAGGCCGCGATCGACCTGTCGCGCCAGACTGGCGGCGACGGCCGCCTGGGCCTGGGGCACGCGGTCGGCGGCGGCGTCGTACAGCAGCACCTGATAGCCGCCCGCGGCCACGGCCTGGGCGATGCCTGCGCCCATCTGGCCTGCGCCGATGATGGCGACGGATCGGATCGTGGTCATGGAGTCCGGTTGGCTGGCAGGCGGAAAGCCCGGTCGGATCGGCACCTTAGGACCCCTGCCGGACGGTGCAAGACCCGATAGGGCGCGGTCGGTCAGTATGCCCCGAAGAGTGTCAGAAGCGCCGCGTGCGAGGCGGGCAGGAGGTAGACCCGCACCCCGTGGATCAGGATCAGGACGATGATCGGCGTGATGTCCATGCCGCCCAGTGATGGAATGATCTTGCGAAACGGCAGCATCACGGGGCCGGTGACCCGGTCCAGGAAATGCGCGAGCTGGTTCACGAACCGGTTGCGATGGTTGATGACATCAAACGCGAAGAGCCAGCTCAGGATCGCGCTGACGACAATGGCGAGGACCAGAAGCCCCAGCAGGGCGTCGATGACGAAGAAGGTGAACCCGATGATCGCCGCCATGCTTTCCGATGCTCCCGAAACCTGATCTGTCCCGCTTCTACCGTGACCGCGTCCCGCGTCCAACGATTCCGGCGCCGCAGGCCGGAGCGGACGCCATCGCCGTTGACACCCCCGCTCCGCCCCTCGTATGTCGCGGCCTCGCCTGCGCCCCATTGTCCAAAGGGGGTAAGGGGGGCCGTAGCTCAGTTGGTAGAGCGCGTCGTTCGCAATGACGAGGTCAGGGGTTCGACTCCCCTCGGCTCCACCATCCTGCTTCGCGCTGGCGCGCTTCGCAGGACAGGTCCGATAGCGCGAAGCAGGATGCCCTTCTGTGGCCGTTTCCCTTTCCCCAGCCCCCGTCCGCGTCGCCGCCCTCTACCGGTTCGCGACCATCGCCGACTGCGCGGCCGTGCGCGATCGGCTCGAGGCCCTGTGCCGGCCCGACGTGCGCGGCACCCTGCTCGTCGCCCATGAGGGGCTGAACGGCACGATCGCCGGCCCCGAGGCGTCCATCGACCGCGTGCTGACGGGCATCCGCACCCTGCCCGGTTTCGCTGACCTCGACGTCAAATTCGCCGACGCCTCGACCATGCCGTTCCACCGGCTGAAGGTCCGGATCAAGCCCGAGATCGTGACCATGGGCCAGCCTGACCTCGACCCGGCCGTCAATGCCGGGACCTATGTCGCCCCAGCCGACTGGAACGCCCTGATCCGGCAGCCCGATGTGGTCGTGATCGACACCCGCAACGACTACGAAGCCGCCGTCGGCGCCTTCGAGGGGGCGATCCAGCCCAATACGCGCGGCTTTCGCGACTTTCCCGACTGGTTCCGCGCTGAAGGCCGGGCCCTGCTGGACGGGCCGAACCCGCCGAAGGTGGCCATGTACTGCACCGGCGGCATCCGCTGCGAAAAGGCCACCGCCTTCCTCAGGGCCGAGGGCGTGCAGGACGTCTTCCATCTGGAAGGCGGCATCCTGCGCTACCTCGAAACGACGCCCGAGGCCGACAGCCTGTGGCGGGGCGAGTGTTTCGTCTTCGACGAGCGGGTCGCCGTCGGCCACGGCCTGACGCCGGGTCGCCACAGCCTGTGCCGGGGTTGCCGCATGCCGGTCAGCCCCGAAGGGCGGACCTCGCCCCGCTATATCGAGGGCGTCTGCTGCGACCGCTGCGCCGACGACCGGACCGAAGCGGACCGCGCCCGCTATCTGGAACGGGCGAAACAGGTGGCACTCGCGGACCGGCGCGGCGTCGCCCACATCGGGGCGGTGGCGACCCCGCCCGGGACCTCGCCCAAAGCCACAGTCCGCTGAGTTGAATCGGTTGCCGCGCCTTTGGGCGAGGTGCGACGGCTGGAAAGTTCGTCACAAGGGACACAACGCAGTCCACAACGAACACGACGGGACCGGAGCCGTGTCGAGGTCGATGTCTTGTCCGGCTGATTCAGTATCGCGGCGAATGCCGCATTGATCCAGGCCTGCGGTGTGGGTCCGGGCGTTCCCGCCCTGTCTGGACGACGGGCTCCGTCTGGCATCCTCACAGGACCCGTTGTGTCCTCCGTGGCCTTCGTTGTGGTCGTTGTGATGAACCTGCCATCGCCGGGGAAGGGTCCCGGAAGGCGAGTCAACTCAAGCGGCGAATGGTCTACGTCGCCCCCACCATCAACCGCGGCCCGATGACGGCTACGGCTGTGGCAATGGCAAGAATGCCCAGCACGTTCAGCAGGAATCCAATGCGCAACATTTCGGCCTGTCTTGGGGCGCCGGTGGCATAGGCGATGGCGTTGGCCGCCGTGGCGATGGGCAGCATGAACCCGAGGCTGGCCGCAAAGGTCGCCGACGCGCCGACGATCAGCGGGTCCGCCCCCGTTGCGGTAACGATCGCCGACAGCACCGGCAACATTGCGGTCAGGGTGGCGACGTTGGAGGCGAGCTCCGAGGCAAACACGGTCGCGGCCACGATGATGAGGATGATGGCCACGAGGGGCAGGGCACCGATCCCCTGAATCTGGCTGCCGATGTAGAGCGTCACACCCGTGGCCTCCATGGCGGCCGCCATCGACAGACCGCCGCCAAACAGAATGGCGATCCCCCACGGGATGCGCTCGGCAGAGGCCCAGTCCAGCAGGGCCTCGCCGGCCTTCCCGGGCTTTCCGGCGGGTACAATGAACAGCAGGCAGGCCCCGACAATGGCAATCACCATGTCGGTCAGCCCGGACAGTCCCGGCAGTTTCGTCAGAGGCTCCCGGAACATCCATGCCAGGGCGATCGCCAGAAAGATGATGACCACGCGCACCTCCGCAGTCCGCATGGGTCCCAGGCTGCGGCTTTGCGCCCGGATGACATCATGGGCGTCGGCATCGCCCAGATGGCGCGGAAGGCGATAGAAGACCCGGGTCAGCAGCAACCATGCGATCGGCACCAGCACCAGAATGATCGACACCCCCATCAACATCCACTGCGGAAAGCTAAGCCCGACGCCACTGGCCTCCAGCCACCGGAGACCGATGAGATTGGTCGGCGAACCCACCGGCGTGCCGAGACCGCCTATCGAAGCGCAGTAAGCGACGCCCAGCACACAGGCGGCCATGAGTTTGCGCCGATCCGGCCCGGGGCCGGTTGCCGCGACACAGACCGCAATCGCAATCGGGGTCATCATCAGGGCGGTGGCGGTATTGGATATCCACATCGACAGCAGTGTGGTGGCTAGCATGAAGCCGCCGACGATCGCCGCAGGGCTCGACCCGACCCCGCTCAGGACGGCGAGGGCGATGCGCCGATGGAGCCCGGACCGCTCGATCGCCACAGCGATCATGAAGCCGCCGATGAACAGGAAGATGATCGGGTCCGCATAGGGCGCTGCCGCCTCGATCGGTTTGACGATGCCCAGTAATGGCAGAAGCGCGAGCGGCAACAGGGCCGTGGCCGCGACCGGGATAGCCTCGCTCACCCACCAGATGATCATCAGGGCCAGCAGGCTGAGAACCTGCCAGGCCTTGCCGTCCAGACCCTCTGGCGGCCCGAAAACCTGCATCACGACAAACACAGCCAGGCCCAGGCCGAGACCCACACGGGCCCCCAGGACACCACCCGCGGCATGATCGGTCTGAGGCGCATCACCGGCTGGCTGGGTCATCGGTTTCCCTTGTCAGAGACCCGGCAGAACGGGTCGCCACGCGAACTGTAGTCCGGTCCCGGCGTTTGGCCATCGCCACGGCGTCCCGGTCAGCTGTCCTCGTCGAACTTCCGCGCGACCAGATCGACCAGCCCGGCCACGGCGGCCTCGGCTTCCGCACCCTCGGCCGAGATGTCGATGGTGCAGCCATTGCCGGCACCCAGCATCAGCAGTCCCATGATCGACAGTGCGTTCACGGTGACGCCGTCGCGGGTGACATGGATTTCGGCGTCGAAGGTCGAGGCCAGTTTGACGAATTTGGCCGAGGCGCGGGCGTGCAGGCCGCGGGTGTTGCAGATGTTGGCCGTCGCGGTCGCCGTCATTTCTCGCCCTGGAGCACCCAGCTGGCGACCGAGATATATTTGCGTCCGGCGTCCTGGGCGTGGGCGACGCAGGCTTCCAGCGGCTCGCGGCCGCGCACGCTGGCCAGTTTGATCAGCATGGGCAGGTTCAGCCCGGCGATCACCTCGGCGCGGGTCTCTTCCATCACCGATATGGCCAAATTCGACGGCGTGCCGCCGAACATGTCGGTCAGCAGGATGACGCCGTCGCCGTCATTGACCGCTGCGGCGGCGTCCACGATGTCGCGGCGGCGGCGCTCCATGTCGTCCTCGGGCCCGATGCAGATGGCCGCGACCCCGCGCTGGGGCCCCACCACATGCTCCATGGCCGCGAGAAATTCGGAGGCCAGCCCCCCATGGGTGACAATCACCAGCCCGATCATGAAGGCATTACCAAAGCTCGCGCCCCAAAATTCGCCCTGCGTCCGGTCCCTTTCGGGGCGACCGCAAGCCGGCCCGAATAGCCCAAGTCCGCGCCGGGTTAAAGCGCGGCAATGGCCGCCGCGACCTTTTCAACCGCCGCGGCCTCGAAACCGGCCAGTCGCAGCTGAGGCAGGGTCCGGCCCGCGATGGCCTGCGCTTCCGGGTCGGGCAGCCGCTCCGGGGCCGGTCCGCCCAGATCGACAGCCAGCACCAGTCGCACGACGCCCCGGGGGCTGGCCTTGATGATCCCGACCCCACGCGCCTCGATCCGCCCGGAGATCGTCTCCGGGACGGTGGCATAGAGGGCCTCACCCGAGGCGAAGACATGGACAGAGTCATCGGCCACCAGCCGCCAGCCCCGCCCGATCAGCCGCAGGGCCAGATCGCTCTTGCCCGCCCCCGATGGCCCGCGGATCAGGATGGCGCGCCAGCCGGTTCCGGGCTGCCACTTCGCCACGGCGGTGGCGTGCAGCGGCTGGGCGGGGGTCATGGCCTGCGGCCGGGCACCGGGACCGCCGGCAGGGCGACCTCGAACCGGGCCCCGGCGACCGCCCCGGCCGCGTCCGCCCGATTGGCGGCCGTCACCCGCCCGCCGTGCGCCTCCACGATCTGGCGCACGATCGACAGGCCCAGACCCGAATTGGCCCCGAAGGCCGTACCTCTCGGCCGGGCGGTATAGAAGCGTTCAAACACCGTCTCGAGATTGTCAGGCGGAATGCCCGGGCCATCGTCGTCGATGCGCACCCGGATCGGCCGGTCCGGGTCGATGTCGTCGCGGCCCAGCGACAGCCGCACCACGCCGCCGGGCGGGCTGAAGGAACGGGCATTGTCGATCAGATTGCGGAACACCTGCCCCAGCGGCCCGTCGCGGCCCATGACCGGGACGCGATCTCCGGCGGAGGCCGTAAAGGTCACATGGGCCTCGCCCGGCTTCACCCCCGCCTCATAGACGCCGACGATCTCGGTCAGCAGCTGGGTCAGGTCGATGGCACGCGGCCGGTCGCGGTTCAGCTCGGCGTCCAGCCGCGAGGCATTGGAGATGTCGGTGATCAGCCGGTCCAGCCGCCGCACATCCTGTTGCAGCAGATTGGTCAGCGTCTCGCGCTGCGCCGGAGTCTTGACCAGCGGCAGGGTCTCCAGCGCCGATCGGATCGAGGTCAGGGGGTTCTTGATCTCGTGCGAGACGTCGGCGGCAAAGGCCTCAATGGCGTCCATCCGGTCCGACAGGGTCTCGGTCATGGTCTCCAGCGACCGGGCCAGATCACCGATCTCGTCCTTGCGGCTCTCCAGATCGGGCAGGGAGATGGCCCGCGCCCTTTGCAGCCGCACCTCGTCCGCCGCCGCCGAAAGCCGCATCACCGGCCGTGCCACGAACAGATGCATGAGCAGCGACCCGAGCAGGTTCACCGCCAGCGCGACGAGGGCGAAGGGCATCAGGGCCCGACGCTGCGCGGACAGGGTCTCGTCCACATCGCCCGCCTCGAGCGTCAGCACGCCCAGAACCTGGCGGACGTGCCGGACCGGGATCGAGACGGACACGACACGATCGCCGCTCTCGGATCGCCGCACGCCGGCCTGAGGCTCACCGTCCAGCGCCTGCTCAACCTCCGCCGCAAGGGCGGAGCGGGCCTTTTCCAGATGGGCGGCGTTACGGGTTTCGACCTTGGGCGCAGGCGGCTGGACGGGGGTGCCGGCGGGCCGGGCGGGCGGCAGGGCCTGCCCGGGGATCGCTTCACTGACCACATAGCTATCCGCGACCAGCAGGCCGTCGAGGTCGAACAGCCGCGCCCTCTGGCCCTCCGGAATGAAATCGTCGACCAGTTGCCGCGACGCCTCCACCGGATCGAAGGCCGGCGCGGGCTCGCCCGTCGTGATGCTCAACTTGCTGAGCACATTGGACAGCAGTTCGGCCTGGGCTGTCAGCGTCTCCTGGCGCGACTCGATCAGCCCTCGCTGCCACTCATTGAGCAGCAGGGCCCCGACGAACAGGATCAGCAGGCTGAGCAGGTTCAGCGCAAGGATCAGCCCGCCCAGCCGCGATCCGCTGAAGCGTTTCAGCCGGCGGCGGAGCCCGGCCTCTCCCGGCGGGAGCGGATCAGCTTTCGCGGTAGCGGTATCCAACGCCATACAGGGTCTCGATGGCGTCGAACTCGGGGTCGACCACCCGGAATTTCTTCCGCATACGTTTGACGTGGCTGTCGATGGTGCGGTCATCGACATAGACCTGATCGTCGTAAGCGGCGTCCATCAGGTTGTCGCGGCTCTTCACGAAGCCGGGCCGCTGGGCCAGGGCCTGGAGCAGCAGGAACTCGGTCACGGTCAGCTTGACCGGCTTGCCTTCCCAGGTGCTCTCGTGGCGGGCGGGATCCATCGACAGCTTGCCGCGCTTGATCGCCTTGGTCGCGCCTTCGCCCGAGGGCTCGGGCTCACCGCCGTCGGCACCCGTCCGGCGCAGCAGGGCCTTGACCCGCTCGATCAGCAGACGCTGGCTGAACGGCTTGTGGATATAGTCGTCGGCGCCGAGGTTGAAGCCGAGGATTTCGTCGATCTCCTCGTCCTTGGACGTCAGCATGATGACCGGGATCTGCGAGGTCTGGCGCAGGCGGCGCAGCACCTCCATTCCGTCCATACGCGGCATCTTCACATCGAGGATGGCCAGATCAGGTGGACTGGCTTCCAGCGCCTCGAGGCCCGAGGCCCCGTCGTGCCAGGCCGTGACCTTGTGGCCATGGCTCTCCAGCGCCAGCGAGACGGAGGCGACGATGTTCTCGTCGTCATCGACCAGGGTGATGTTCGCCAAGTCAGGCTCCTTGCAGACAGTTCATTCGCCATCTCAACGCGCGGCAAGCGGTACCGTTCTAAAACATCGTGGAGAGAATACGGCGCAAAACATGGGCTACGCCGCCTCATTTCGCAACGAAACCTGACCTTAAAGCCTTGGTGCCATGGTGGGAGCGCAAAACACGAGTGCCCCATGGCCGGTCCCGTCCACTACGAAGTCTATGTCCGCAAGACCGCGCCGGCTCCCTGGAGCCTTCAGATGGCCACGGAGGACCGCGCCCAGGCCGTCCAGACCGCCGAGGACATGCTCACCGACGGTCGCGCCGCCGCCGTCCGCGTGACCAAGGAGACCCTCGACCCGGACACCATGGTCTTCAACAGCGTCACCGTGCTGACGCGCGGCGCGCCCGAGGTGCAGCGCAAGCGGGTCGTGACCGAGGACCAGGCCGGGCCGCGGTGCTCGGCACCACAGGATCTCTACGCGCCCCATGCCCGTGAGACGATCAGCCGGGTGCTGGAGGACTGGCTGGCTCGCCACGGCGTCACCGCCTTCGAACTGCTGCACCGCCCCGATCTGGCCGAAAAGCTGGAGGCCTCGGGCATCGAGCTTCAGCACGCCATCCAGAAGATCGCCGTGCCCGAAAGCCAGGAAATGGGCCAGCCGGTCCATGATCTGATGCGCCACTACCAGAAGCTCTCCGACCAGGCCCTGGAGCGCATCATCGTCGCCGGACGGCGCAACCTCTTCCCCGGTCTTGAAGACTGTTCGATCGCCGACATCGCCCACCGCATGGCCGGTCAGCCGGACCGCGCCTTCGTCATGGGCGGGGTCGTGTGCGGTGCCCTGAAGGGCCTGCGTGGCGGACGCACGCGCCTCGACCGGCTGATGGACCTGGCCGACCGCGCCCCGACGGACGGCGCGCCCCACGCCATGGTCATGGTGCCGATCGAGCAGCTGCTGTGCGAAATGCTCGGTACCCGGACCAGTCTGGCCGATGTATTGGGTCCATCCCTCGATCAGGGTGCCTCCCTGGCCGCCGTGGTCCGGATGGTGGCACCGCGCGAGATCAACGCCCTGATCGCCCAGGACCCCAGACTGGCACTGCAGGTGCCGGCCGTCGACGGTCCTGCCGCCCGTCTCGGTGCCCGACTTGAGGCGGGAGAATTCCCCCTGCTCTCCGCCGCCCTGGCCCGGATGGTCCTCCGCGAGCTGATGAGCCCGCGCCGCCTGCGTCCCAACGACGCCCCGGGCGAGATCGACATCCTGCGCACCCTGGCCATGACCCTGACGGTTACGGCCGGGCGACTGCTGACCCTCGATGAGGTCCAGACCGCCTTCAACGAACGGTCCAAGGCCATCGTCACGGCCGATTTCGTCGCCGCCTATGTCAAGTCCTGCACCACCGTCCTGTGCGAGGCCGAAGCCCTGACCCGCCTGTGCGAAAACGTCACCGGCGCGGCCAACAAGCGCTCCGCAGCCCGCTGGCTGTCAGCCTGCGTCGGCTCGCTGCGCTTCGAGAGCGAGATGCGCGCGCCCTCCGTGACCCAGACCCCGGCGCAGAAGCTGGGTGTGCTGGCCGGACTTCAGCGCGCGGTGCGTGCCTGCGGCCTGACGGAGCGGGACAATGAAGAGATCAACGCGGCCATCGGCGCGATCGGCGGCACCGTAGAGGCCGAGGCAAGGATCGTCATGATGCTGGCCCGCTCACCCGCCCCGCTACTGCAGAAGCTGTCGGTGCTGTTGCGCCTCTCAGCCGGAGATTCAGCGCCGCTGGGACCCGCCGCCGACCGCGCCAGGGCCGAGGCGATCAAACTGTTCCGCGCACCGGAATCCCGCGCCATCCTCTCGGCCACGCCGGAGACCCTCGCCCCGCTCAAGGGACTGATGAAGGCCGCCGGCCTGGCCGCCTAGTTCCGCAAGCAGCGCCTTGTCATCCCTGTGTATTGGCGCGGCCTGATGCGGCAAGCTGAGGGCGGGCGGCCGTAGCGCGTTGTCATCCCTGGTCCCTGGACCGTCGTTCCGGCGAGCGTGCGGCCGCCCTTGTGTTGTGGTCCGAACAGTCGCTTGGGCCGAGCGCCGTTCTGTCGTTCGAGCCCGTACACAGGAGAGGGACAATGACGACGATGGCGTGCGCGGCCGGCGTGGATGTTGGCCGGGACTGGCTTGATGTGGCGGTGGCCCCGGCGGGCCGGGCGTTCCGTGCGCCCAATGCGCCGGCTGGCCTGGCGGTGGTGACGGCGCGGCTTAAACGGGCCGGTGTGACGCGGGTGGTGCTGGAGAGCATCGGAACCTATGGGACGCCGCTGGTGCGGGCGTTGGCGCGGGCGGGCTTTCAGGTCGGGGTGGTCGATCCCCGCCGTGTGAAGGCCTTGCGGCTGGCGGAGGGCCGTCGGGCCAAGACCGACAGGCTGGACGCGGCCCTGATCGCGCGCTTCGCTCTCATCATGACCGACGTCGCCCGACCCCTGCCCAGTGCCGAAGCCATGGAGATCCGCGCCCTGTCCACCCGCCGACGGCAGGTGGTGGACCTGGCGGCGGCCGAGAAGACCCGGCTCAAACAGGCCCTGGACGAAGACATCGCCGCCAGCTGCCGGCGCCTCATCGCCGGGCTGGAGGCCGAACGCGCCCGGGTGGAGACTCTGCTGGAGACCAGGCTCGCCGCCGACCCCGCCAACCGGCACCGGGCCGAACTGCTGCGGACCATCCCCGGCGTAGGCCCGGCAGTGATCACCACCCTGCTGGCTGACCTGCCGGAGTTGGGAACCCTCGATCGCCGCTCGGTGGCCAGTCTGACGGGCCTGGCACCGCATCCCGACCAGAGCGGAACCCGCACCGGACGCGCCCATATCGGTGGCGGCCGGTCCTGCGTGCGCACTGCCCTCTACATGGCCGCGCTCAGCGCCTCCCGCTCCGACCGGGGCCTGAAGCGTGAATACAAGGCCCTGCGCGAAGCCGGCAAACCCGCCAAGGTCGCGCTTACCGCCATCGCACGCCGCCTCGCGGTCGCCGCCAACAGCATGATCAAGGCCGATCAGCCCTGGAACCACGCTTGACTTCCAATACAGTCGCCGGACGTCGCGAAGCGGTGAGCCGGGACGCCTGATCAGTCAAAAATGTCGAAGATGCTGTCGCGCTTCTTCTTCTTGTAGCGGTAGTCGTCGTCATCGCGGCTGCGATAGCGGTCATCGCGATAGGCCGGCTGACCGCCCCAGGGCTGCGGCGGCGGCTGTTGCGGCGGATAGGGCTGGGCCTGCGGAGCCGGCGCGGCCTGGGGCGCGGACGCCCGACCGTCCTGGGCTGCAGACTCCATCAGCTTCTCCAGCTCGCCGCGATCCAGCCAGACGCCGCGGCAGGTCGGGCACATGTCGAACTGCACACCACCTCGCTCCAGCGTTTGCATGGCGGCATTGTCATTGGGGCACATCAGCAGCGGCATCGGTGTCTCCTGTTCAGTCCAGAGGTACAGCTAGGGGGCCGCACGGGTTCCGCCAACGCGGCGATCCGCCGCGCGGGCGGGTTCAGCCTCAGCCCGGTGACCCGCCGCCCGCCGCGATCCAGGCGTCGACCTGGTCCTCCAGTACATCCAGTGGCACCGAGCCGGAGCCCAGCACCACGGCGTGGAAGTCGCGGATGTCGAACCGATCCCCGAGCGCCGTCCGCGCCCGCGCCCGCAGCTCCATGATCTTCAGCTCGCCGATCTTGTAGCTGGTCGCCTGCCCCGGATTGGTCAGATATCGCTCGACCTCCTTGACGATGTCGCGCTCGCTCAGCAGCGAGTTCTGGCGGAAATAGTCGATCGCCTGTTCACGGCTCCAGCGTTTGGCGTGCAGACCCGTGTCGGTCACCAGCCGCACCGCCCGCCACAGCTCGGTCGAGAGCCGGCCGAAGTCGGAGTACGGGTCTTCATGGAAGCCCATCTCCTTGCCCAGCCGCTCGGCATACAGCCCCCAGCCCTCGGCATAGGCCCCGTAACCCCCGAAGCGGCGGAAGCGCGGCAGCCCCTCCATCTCCTGGGCGTATGCGATCTGGAAATGGTGGCCCGGCGCGCCCTCGTGATAGCTGATCCCCTCGATCTGGGGCTTCAGCACCTGGGTCATGTCCGACAGATTGACGTAGTAGATTCCGGGCCGCGACCCGTCCGGGGCCGGCGAATTGTAGAAGGCGATCGAGGCCGTAGCCTCCCGCCAGGGCTCCACCGCCCGCACCTCCAGCGCCGATTCCGGCAGGTCGCTGAACCACTGCGGGGCCGCCGCCATCACCTGGGCCACGAAGGCACGGGCGTCGGTCAGATACTGCTCCTTGCCCTCCGGCGTGTTCGGATACTGGAACCGCGGATCGGTCTTCAGCCAGGCGAACATGTCCTGCAGCGAACCGGTGAAGCCGACCCGGGTCATGATGGTCTGCATCTCGCCCTGCAGCCGCGCCACCTCGGCCAGGCCGATCTCGTGGATCTGGTCCGCGGTCAGGTCGGTGGTCGTCGAGAGCTGCAGGCGGGCGTTGTAGAAGGCCTCGCCCTCGGGCAGCCGCCACACCCCGCCGGCATTGTCCGGCATGGCCTCGGCCTGCGCCCCGACCTCGGTCAGGGCCGCCAGCACGCCCTGATAGCCCCGCCGCCACGGCCCCGTCAGAGCCGCCCGGCCCTCGGCAAGCAGCCGATCCTTCGTCGCCGCATCCGCCTCCAGCGCGCCCACTTTCCGCTGGAAATCAGCCCAGACCGGATTGTCGGCCCCGCCATCGAACGGCGCGCCGGCGATGATCGCGCCCGTATTGGCGATCGTCGGCGCGAACACGAACACCGGCGAGATCACCCCCGCCGCCGCCCGCGCCCTCAGGGTCGCCGAATTCTCGCCCATCACCCGCTCGGCCTCGACCAGCCGCGCCACATAGGCCTCGGCGTCCGAAACGCTGGTGACGCGGTGGTTGTTGATCATGAACACGGGCAGGCCCGTCGTCGGATTGCCATTGGCCGCGAACTGATAGCCCCAGTCGCGCCAGCGGTTCGACAGCCGCGCCTGCTCCACCCCGTATTCGAACAGCCGCCAGGACAGCCGGCTGTCCTCGCTCAGGGTCCGCAGATTGAACTGGTCGTTCAGCTGCAGCAACTGCCGCTCGGCCAGGGCCAGCGCCCGCGCGGCTGCCGCATCGGTGTTGTCATCCAGCCTGTCATAGTCCGTCTTGAGACCCAGCGAGGTCATCTGCTGCGGCGACAGGGCGATCCGCTCCTGGAAGGCCTGTTCAAAGAAGGCCGCCAGCCGCGCGTCCTCGCTCTGGGCAGCGGCGGGCGCCCCGTGCCCGACATGACCGACATGAGGATCCTGCGCCGCGGCGGCGGAAGCCCCCGCCATCAGGGCGAGAACGGCGACGGACGAGACGAGCAGGCGACGCATGGGAACCCCCGGGTAAACTCAGGGCGCGACCATCCCCGAGCGGGGGCCGGGGCGCAAGGTGCGGGCGGGGTCAGGCCTTGTCTGACGCCTTGCGCGACCCGGCAATCTTCGCGCTCTCGGTCTTCAGCGGCTTCGACACCGGACAGACCTCCTGAGCATAGGCGTTCAGGGTATTGGCCAGATGGTCGGGCATCAGGCTGTAGTGGACGTACTGGCCCTTCTTCTCGCTGGTCACCAGCCCGGCGTTCTCCAGCACGGTCAGATGCTGCGACACGGCCGGCTTGGAAATCTCGAACCGCGCCGCGATCTCGCCCGCCGTCATGTCGGCATGGGCCAGATAGGCGAGGATCTTTCGCCGAGTCTGGGACGAGAGGGCTTCGAACACGCGTTGCACGCCGCGACATTTAAGCGATTTGCTAACCGCTTGCCAGTCTTTCATTTCGGTGATTAAGTCATGACTTAAATACTGAAGGCCTTGGCGATGCATGACGGCGACGACCCCTGCGCGGTGAACAGCCTGATCGAGACGCCGGGCTGCAGCCCTATCGAAGGCCGCGTGGTTTGGGACCCCGCCCATTCGCTGTGGAACGGCGGCATGTTGGCCGTGGCGCTGGTGTTCGGTCCGCTGACCGTCAGTCCCGGTGCCCTGGCCGTCTTCGCCGTCACCACCGGCGGCGCCCTGCTGCTCGGCCATTCGGTCGGGTTTCACCGGCGGCTGATCCACGGCAGTTTCCAGTGCCCGCCCTGGCTGGAACATGCGCTGGTCTGGATCGGGACCGCCGTTGGTATGAGCGGCCCGTTCTGGATGATCCGCACCCACGACCTGCGCGACTGGGCCCAGCGGCAGGCCGATTGCCACGACTATCTCGCCCACCGCCGGCCCATGCTGGTCGACGCCTGGTGGCAGATTCATTGCCGGCTGGAGCTGGCCCGGCCGCCCGCCTTCGATCTCGGCCGCATCGGCCGCGACCGCTTCTACCGCTTCCTCGAACGCACATGGATGCTGCAGCAGCTGCCCATCGCGGCGGGCCTGTATCTGCTCGGCGGCTGGGGTTTCGTGGTCTGGGGCGTCTGCGCGCGGGTCGCGGCCTCGGTCACCGGCCACTGGTTCGTCGGCCATCTGGCCCACCAGCGTGGCCCGCAGACCTGGCGGGTCAAGGGTGCCGGCGTTCAGGCCCATGACGTGCCCTGGGCGGCCATCCCGACCATGGGCGAGGCCTGGCACAACAACCACCACGCCTTCCCCGGCTCGGCCCGCATCGGCCTCTATCCGGGCCAGAGCGACTGGGGCTTCCGCTTCATCCAGCTTCTGGAGCGACTGGGGCTGGCATGGGATGTTCGGACGCCGGAGACGATGGGGACACGGACACTGTGTCTGGATGCCGTGGTGGGCTCAACTGATCGCCGCAACACACTCGGCGAAGGTCTCCGCTGGCGTCCGGTAGAGCAAGGTCTTTCTGGGCCGTTCGTTGAGCTGTCGGGCGATGGCGCTGAGCTGGGCCTGACTGTGCAGGGACAGGTCGGTCCCGTGGGGCAGATACTGACGCAGCAGCCGGTTGGTGTTCTCGTTCGAGCCGCGCTGCCACGGTGACCGGGGATCGCAGAAGTAGACCTCGACGTCGGAGGCCAGGGCCAGCCGCTTGTGATCAGCCAGCTCCTTGCCGCGGTCCCAGGTCAGGGACCGGTAGAGTTCGCCGGGCAACTTCCTCGACTGCTTGATCAGGGCGGTGACGACGCTTTCGGTGTCCTTGTTGGCGACCTTGACCAGCATCACGTAACGCGAGTGGCGCTCGACGAGCGTCGCGACGTAGCTGTTGCCGGATCCGCCGATCAGGTCGCCTTCCCAGTGGCCGGGGACGGCGCGATCCTCGACGGACGCGGGCCGTTCGCTGATCGAGACGGCGTCCCTGATCTGGCCCAGGCCATTCCGCTTCAGGGTGGCGTGCCTTGAGCGCCGGATGGTCCGCCGGGCCCTGAGGTGATCCAGCAGTTCCTTCTTCAGCACCCCACGGGTCTGGATGAACAGGCTGCGATAGATGGTTTCGTGCGACACCTGATTGTGCGGCTCCCCGGGCCAGGTGCGCTTGAGCCAGCCGGCGATCTGCTCGGGCGACCAGTTCCGCCGCAGCTTGGCCGATACTGTCCGGGCCAGAGCCGGTCGGCAAGCCAGCTTGCAGTGTTTGGGGCGCCGCGCCCGGTCCCACGCCGCCCGATCGGAGCCTGTCGCTCGATACCGTTCCGCCCCGCCGTTGCGCTGGACCTCGCGACTGATCGTCGATGGCGCTCGACCCAGCAACCGGGCGATCCCACGCAGCGAGCAACGGGTGCTCAGCCCCCGGGATATCTCCTCGCGCTCGCCCAGACTGAGCGCCAGAGCCGCCCGCTTGCGGTCCGGTGGCCGGATGCCGCCCGTCGGCGAAAGCACCGAGAACACCGACGAGGACTCCCGATCGAACCGCCGTCCGATCGAACTCATCGACTCGCCGGCCTTCCAGCGATCCCAGATTTCAGCCCGTTGGGCCGCCGAGTAGTAGATGCGACGCCGCTGCTTCATGACCCACGCTCCATCTCCGAAGAAAAGTTAGCGTGTTGCGTTCACCGGTTGAGCCCACCACGGAGCCCGGACAATGAATCAGCGAACGCACCACGCACTTCTTGGCCTTGTTGCTGCGGCGGCCGTCGGAGGATTTACGACCGCCGTGGGAATCGTTCTCGCCATGGTGATCCCGGCGTTCACCAACGGCTTTCCGCCCCCCGTCGAAGTCCTGACCGGAACCATGATGGCTGTCGCGATGATACTCATGCTCAGCATCTACACGGCCATCGTCTTCGCCATGGGTTTGCTGATCGTCGGCCTTCCGGCATGGGCGGTTCTTTACCGGTTGGGCTTCCGGACGCGCTGGGTTGCTGTCCTGGCGGGCAGTGTCCTGACATCAGCGATTGCGGCGGCTCTGGCGTTTGCGTTGACCGCATCACATTCCGGCGCGGGCTGGTTCGGCTTGTTGATGATTCCGCCTGGTGCGGCGGCCGGTTGGACACTGCACCGCGTCGCCTATGGGAAGTCGAAACCAGCCTGACCGCAATCGCGGAGGCTACTTTCCCGCCCCGTATAATCTCGCCCCTCCCGACCCTGTTTTGGCCCTTCCCGACCCCTGTCGCCGGAAATCATCCATCGTCCCTCGCAACGGCGGTAAAATGACCCGTCGCCTCCTCCGGAAGGCGGCGCAGGTCTTTGACAACAGGGTTTCACGGCGGCTCCGACGCAGGAACGGTCGACAGGAAGGGTCAGCGGAACAGAGCTCAACCCGCGCAATTCCGGACCAGCGTCGCACCTTTCCCGGACACGGTGTCATCTCGCCCCTCCGACGGGCGTTGAGCCCTTGTCATCCCCGACGGAGCGAAGCGGAGATCGGGGACGGCAGATGACATCCCCCTGGTCCCTCCCGGACAGCCCGCCTGGGCTGAGCCGGGAGACGGGCGGGGGCCTCTCCGCTCTTGAGACTCGCGACTCCGCCCGGGAGGAAAAGCCCTTGCCATCTCTGCGGCGGCGGCCTTGCTCCCGGCTCAGCCCAGGCGGGCTGTCCGGGAGGTCAAAGAAGAGGATGCTTCAACCGTCCCGGCTCTCCGCTTCGCTTCGGCCGGCGACTGTATTGGAAGTCAAGCGTGGTTCCAGGGCTGATCGGCCTTGATCATGCTGTTGGCGGCGACCGCGAGGCGGCGTGCGATGGCGGTAAGCGCGACCTTGGCGGGTTTGCCGGCTTCGCGCAGGGCCTTGTATTCACGCTTCAGGCCCCGGTCGGAGCGGGAGGCGCTGAGCGCGGCCATGTAGAGGGCAGTGCGCACGCAGGACCGGCCGCCACCGATATGGGCGCGTCCGGTGCGGGTTCCGCTCTGGTCGGGATGCGGTGCCAGGCCCGTCAGACTGGCCACCGAGCGGCGATCGAGGGTTCCCAACTCCGGCAGGTCAGCCAGCAGGGTGGTGATCACTGCCGGGCCTACGCCGGGGATGGTCCGCAGCAGTTCGGCCCGGTGCCGGTTGGCGGGGTCGGCGGCGAGCCTGGTCTCCAGCAGAGTCTCCACCCGGGCGCGTTCGGCCTCCAGCCCGGCGATGAGGCGCCGGCAGCTGGCGGCGATGTCTTCGTCCAGGGCCTGTTTGAGCCGGGTCTTCTCGGCCGCCGCCAGGTCCACCACCTGCCGTCGGCGGGTGGACAGGGCGCGGATCTCCATGGCTTCGGCACTGGGCAGGGGTCGGGCGACGTCGGTCATGATGAGAGCGAAGCGCGCGATCAGGGCCGCGTCCAGCCTGTCGGTCTTGGCCCGACGGCCCTCCGCCAGCCGCAAGGCCTTCACACGGCGGGGATCGACCACCCCGACCTGAAAGCCCGCCCGCGCCAACGCCCGCACCAGCGGCGTCCCATAGGTTCCGATGCTCTCCAGCACCACCCGCGTCACACCGGCCCGTTTAAGCCGCGCCGTCACCACCGCCAGGCCAGCCGGCGCATTGGGCGCACGGAACGCCCGGCCCGCCGGGGCCACCGCCACATCAAGCCAGTCCCGGCCAACATCCACGCCGGCCGCGCACGCCATCGTCGTCATTGTCCCTCTCCTGTGTACGGGCTCGAACGACAGAACGGCGCTCGGCCCAAGCGACTGTTCGGACCACAACACAAGGGCGGCCGCACGCTCGCCGGAACGACGGTCCAGGGACCAGGGATGACAACGCGCTACGGCCGCCCGCCCTCAGCTTGCCGCATCAGGCCGCGCCAATACACAGGGATGACAAGGGCAGAGCAGGCCTCACCAGCTCCCGGTATTGGGCATGGAGACCCAGGGCTCCGCCGGGGTCAGGGCGGCGCCCTCCTGCAGCAGTTCGATCGAAATACCGTCGGGCGAGCGGACAAAGGCCATGCGGCCGTCGCGGGGTGGGCGGTTGATGATCACGCCGCCGTCCATCAGCCGCTGGCAGGCGGCGTGGATGTCGCCGACCTTATAGGCCAGATGGCCGAAATTGCGGCCGCCGCCATAGGGCTGGGGGTCCGGATCCCAGTTGAAGGTCAGTTCGACCTCGGGCGACCGCTCCGCCACAGAACGGTCCCGGTCCGCCGGGGCGGCCAGGAAGACCAGGGTGAACCGCCCCGCCTCATTCTCGGTCCGCTTCATCTCCTCAAGGCCCAGCAGCTCGCACCAGAAGCGCAGCGAGGCATCGAGGTCGGTCACCCGGACCATGGTGTGCAGATATCGCATCGGGAGTCCGTTCGGGGGCAGCGGTGGGAGGCGTCCTCAATAGCGGCACTCCGCCGCGACGGCGACTCACAGGCGGTTTCGGGCTGGCGCATTCACGGCGATTTCCCGATAACGACCGGCCTGCCCCGATGAGATCGAGCCCATGATCCAGACCGAGACCCCGCACGTCGACAATCCGAAAAAGAGCTTCACCGCCCTGGTGGCCAGTCTGGCGACCATGAGCGGGCCCGAGGGCCTGACCCTGCGGGAAATCCGTGATGAGCTCGACGAACGCGGCTTCGGCCTGATGATCCTGATCCTCGCCATCCCCTGCCTGGTGCCGGCCCTGTACGGCGTGCCCCAGATCGTCGGCATCCCGATCCTGCTGCTGGCGGGACAGATGCTGGCCGGCCGGATCGAGCCCTGGCTGCCGGAGGCCGTGTTGAAGCGCCGGGTTTCGAAGGCCTGGCTGGACCGCATGGCCGACTTCGCCACCAAACGTATGGGCTGGTTCGAGCGTCTGTCGCGGCCACGCCTGACCGTGTTCACCGTGGGTTGGGCCGAACGGGTCGTGGCCCTGTTCATGATCCTGGCGACCGTGACCATCGTCCTGCCCATGACCAATACGGTGCCGTCGGTCGCCCTGACCCTGATGGCTGTGGGACTGATCCAGCGCGACGGCCTGTTCGTCCTGGCCGGAGCGGCGGTGGCGGCCGGCTGGGCCACAGCCCTGGCCACAGTGGCGATCGGCTTCTATGTCGGCGCGGGCTGGGCCGTCTCCCTCTTCTCGCGCTTCGCCGGCTAAGCGCATCGACGCGGGCCTTCGCCCCCGCTATGAACATCGTCCGATGAGAGGCCTGTATCGATTTCTGACGCGGTGGTGGACCGCCTTTGCCCTGGCGGCCTCGCTGGCCCTGCTGGGCGCGGCGCATGCGTTCGAGCAGTTCGGAGACCTGGCCCCCTGCAACCTCTGCCTCAAGCAGCGCGAGGTCTATTGGGGCGCTGCCGCCCTGGCCCTGGTCGCCACCCTCTGGCACCTGATCAGCCGCGGCAGCCGTGGTACGCCGCGTATCGCCGCCTTCCTGCTGGCCGTCGTCTTCACCACCGGGGCCGTGACCGCCGTCTTCCACATGGGCGGCGAGATGAAATGGTGGGTGCTGCCGGCGACCTGTTCGGGCGGCGGAGACGTCAATCTGGAAAGCCTGGCCGCCCTGGCGCTCGGCACCGGCCCGATCGAAAAGGTCGTCATGTGCGACGCGGTGACGTGGCGCTTCCTCGGCCTGTCCATGGCAGGGTGGAATGCCCTGATCTCGACCGCCCTGGCCGTGTTCAGCCTGCTCGCTGCCAAGAGGCCCAAGGATGCCCGCGCTCCCCGAAACTGAGGCCCCCGCAACGGATACCGCGGACAGCCGCCGTATCCCGCTGGCCCGTCCGGGCCGGGGTGCCAGCCAACGCCGCCGCGCGGAGATCCTGCGCGTCGATCACGCCGGGGAATACGCAGCCGTCCACATCTACCGGGCCCAGCGCGCGGTGTTCGAGGGGCGCGCGGGCCGCGAGACCGTCGCCGCCGACATGGGCGAGATGCAGGCCCAGGAGGCCGTCCACCTGGCCCGGTTCGACGCCCTGCTGAACGCCGAACGAGTGCGCCCGACGGTCATGACCCCGGTCTGGCGGCTGGCCGCCCTGGCGCTGGGCACCGGCACGGCCCTGATGGGCGAGAAGGCCGCCCACGCCTGCACCGAGGCAGTCGAGAGCGTGATCGAGGAACACTACGCCGACCAGATCGCCGAGCTGGCGGACCGCGATCCGGCACTCGCCGCCGAACTGACCGTCTTCCGCGACGAGGAGCTGGCCCATCACGACCACGCCATCGCCCACGGCAGCCGCGAGGCCCCGGGCTATGGCCTGCTCAGCGCGGTGATCAAGGCCGGCTGCCGGGTGGCGATCAAGGTCAGCGAACGCTTCTGACGGCGCAGACCGCCGGTCTCAGGCGGCCCGTCTCCACCGCATCGGGTCCGCCTTGGGCTCGCCCTCAAACAGTTCGGCCAGCTTCTCGATCATCACGCCGGCCAGCTGTTCGACATCGACGATGGTCACGGCGCGCCGATACCAGCGCGTCACGTCGTGGCCGATGCCGATGGCGATCAGCTCGACCGGCGAGCGTGTCTCAATCTCCGCGATGACCTGCCGCAGATGCTTGTCGAGATAGAGGGCTGCATTGGCCGACTGGGTCGAGTCATCGACCGGCGAGCCGTCGGAAATGACCATCAGGATGCGCCGCGCCTCGGTCCGGCCCAACAGCCGGTCATGCGCCCAGGTCAGGGCTTCGCCGTCGATGTTTTCCTTCAACAGCCCTTCGCGCATCATCAGGCCGAGGTTCTTCTTGGCCCGCCGCCATGGCGAGTCCGCTGACTTGTAGATGATGTGCCGCAGGTCGTTCAGCCGGCCGGGGTTGGCCGGCTTGCCGGCCGTGATCCAGGCCTCACGTGCCTGTCCGCCCTTCCAGGCCCGGGTGGTGAAGCCGAGGATCTCGACCTTGACCCCGCACCGCTCCAGGGTCCGTGCCAGGATGTCCGCGCAGACCGCCGCCACCATGATCGGCCGCCCGCGCATCGAGCCTGAGTTGTCGAGCAGCAGGGTCACCACCGTGTCGCGGAACGGGCTCTCGCTTTCGGCCTTGAAACTCAGCGGACTGGTCGGATCGGTGATGATCCGGGTCAGGCGGGCCGTATCCAGCACCCCCTCCTCCAGATCGAAATGCCAACTGCGGTTCTGCTGCGCCATCAGCCGGCGCTGCAGCTTGTTGGCCAGCCGCGCCACCACAGAGGACAGGGCCGTCAGCTGCTGATCCAGCAAAGCGCGCAACCGCTCCAGCTCATTCGGGTCGCACAGGTCGGCGGCGTCGACGACCTCGTCCCAGGCGGTGGTGAAGACGTGGTAGGCATCGATGGTCCGGCCGTCGTCGGCGGTCTGCTGGCGGTTGGGCAGAGCGCCTTCATTGACGTCCGGGCCGTCGTCCGAGGCCTCGCCGTCGGGGTCGCCCGCCGAGCCGTCGGGCCGGGCCTCGCGCTCGTCGCCCTGGCTCTCGTCATCGGCCGAGCCATCCATGGTCTGGCCTTCGCCGCCGCCGGCGTCGTCTTCCTCGTCCTGATCATCCGCCGCGTCGGGCGACCGGGGGTCGGCCTCGTCCTCTCCCTGTTCGTCGGAGGCGTCATCGCCGCGCCCGTCGCCGGGATCCAGATCGAGGGCCCGCAGCACATCCTTCAGCCGAGCGGCAAACGCCACCTGGTCACCCGCTACCTCGGCGAGGGCATTGAGCCTGGCCCCGGCCTTGTCCTCCATGGCGGTGCGGACGAGGTCCAGCATGGCGGCGGCCCCGTCCGGCGCGCGCTGGCCGGTCAGCCGCTCGCGCACCAGCAGGGCGACGGCCTCTGCCACGGGCACCCGTTCGGCGTCGGTGACCCGCAGGGCCCCCATCTTCTCCAGCCGGGTCAGCAGGGCTGCACCCATATTGGACCGCACCCCGGCCAACGACTGCGAGCCGACGGCCTCGACCCGTGCCTGCTCCACCGCCTCGAACACCTCGGCGGCGCGGCTGTCGATGGGGCGGAGGCGGGCGTGCAGGGTCTCGTCGTGATTGGCCAGACGCAGCGCCAGCCGGTCGGCCTGACCACGCAGGGTAGCGCTCTCGGGTCCGCCCGGATCGCGCGGCGGATGCGGCAGGGTCAGGACGCCATTGCTCAGCTTCGGCCCGTCGGAGCCGAACACGACCTCAAGCTCGGACTGCTCCGCCAGCGCCCGCGCCGCATGGGCGAGGGCGCGTTTGAAGACGTCTGCGGGGGTCTCGGCGGCGGCCATGGCGCACACATAGCGCAGCGAGCGGAGAGGGGAAGCGTTCTCCCTCCCCTTTATGGGGAGGGTGGTCGCGCAGCGACCGGGTGGGGAGGTGTGAAGCCGGGCACCGGAGGTGGGGGGGGGGGCTGGCGTTCCCCACCCTGTCGTCGCTCCGCGCCGACATCCCTCCCCACTTCGGGGGAGGGAGAAGCGAACTCAGGCCGCGTTGGCGGCCTTCGACACGGCGGCTTTCACCTTCTCCTGATGCGCGCGCATGCCGGTGGCGATCAGTTCGGCGGCTTCGCCGGCGTCGCCCCAGCCCTTGACCGTGACCGACTTGTTCTTCTCCAGATCCTTGTAGCGGGTGAAGAAATGCTCGATCTGCTCGACCATGATGGTCGGCAGCTGCCGGTAGCTGGCGATGTCGGTGTAATAGGGGTTCAGCTTGTCGACCGGCACGGCCAGGATCTTCTCGTCGCCGCCCGCCTCGTCTTCCATCTTCAGCACGCCGATCGGGCGCGAGCGGATGATACAGCCGGGCACGACCGGCGTCGGGTTCAGCACGATCACATCGCAGGGATCGCCGTCGTCCGACAGGGTGTGCGGGATGAAGCCGTAGTTTCCGGGATAGTACATCGCCGTGTGCAGGAAGCGGTCGACGAACAGGGCCCCCGACGCCTTGTCCATCTCGTATTTCACCGGCAGGCCCCCTTGCGGGATCTCGATGATGACATTGACGTCCCAGGGCGGATTGGGGCCGACGGGGATGGCGTCGATATTCATGGCGCGCTCGATTATTGTGCAGTGCGATACGAAAGTGTCGGGCGTGATAGGCTCGGGGCGCGGCGGAAGCAAGGCAGGAGGCTTTGGGCCTTCGCTCGCGATGCTGTCGCTGGCCGCTTGAGCGCCCGGATCGGGCGCGTCACGGTGTACGGATGATGAGGAGGCTGTGATGACCCTGTTCGACTGGCTGGCCCTGGCCCTCTTCATCCTGTGCTGGCTGGGCTACGGCCCGCTTCTGGCACTGCTGGCGCGGCGCAGCGGCACGCTGAACGACGACATGCTGGTCGTTCGCCGGGTGTGGATGACGGCCATGACCCATCGGGAGACCCGGCTCGTCGACAGCAATCTGATGGGCCACACCATCAATTCCGGCGGCTTCTTCGCCTCGACCAACCTGCTGTTGATCGCGGCCGTGGCCAGCGTCCTGTTCGGCGGCGAACAGGCGATGCAGGGGTTCGCCTCGGTCGGTGCCGAGGATGTGCCGATGAAGCTTCTGGAGGCCAAGCTGGCCTTGGTGCTGGTCTGTCTGGCCCGTGGCCTGCTGGATTTCATCTGGTCGATCCGGCAGTTGAACTATGCGCTCGCCCTGATAGGGGCCGCGCCCGAGGTCCATACCGAGGCCGACCGGGTTGCGCTCGGCGACGCGGCCGCGAATCTGCTGAACCCGGCTCTGAGCGCCTTCAGCCAGGGCGTGCGCGGCTACTATTTCGCCCTGGCGGCGGCGGCCTGGCTGTTCGGGCCGCTGTGGCTGGCCGTGGGCGTGGCGGCCGCTTTCTGCCTGATGGTCTGGCGTCAGGCCGGATCTCCCGCAGCCCGGGCCATCCGCAGTGCGCGCCGACTGATGGAGCGGACTTGACCGCGTTAAGGCGGTTACATTGCGTGAACGCAGTTGCGAGATCGCTGCTTGACGATTTGTGCGCTGCAACCTAGCTTGATTTTCGACGCCTCCGGGCGTCGTGCCCTTCTGGGCGTTTCCTCCCTATAGACTTCATGCCGCGCCTTCGGGCGCGGCTTTTTTTTATGTCCCGTCCAGCAGGTTGGCGATGACCCGCGCCACGCCTTTTTCGGTGCGCGACCAGCCGGGTCCCGGCGATCGGGCGACTTCGTCGAAATACAGCGCCCGGTTCAGCTCGATCTGTATGGCGTGGAACCCCTCCGACGGCCGACCCCAGCGCTGGGTGGTCCAGCCGCCGGCATAGGGCTGGTTCAAGGCGACCCGCCAGCCCAGGGCCTCGAACGCCCGCCGTAGCCGCCGCGTCAGTTCCGCCGAACACGATGAACCGTGCCGGTCGCCCAGCACCACGTCCGGTCCTCTCGCCCCACCCGCCCCCTGCGTGGCCCGCGCGGGCATCGAATGCCAGTCCACCAGCACTGCCTCGCCATGTCGGTCACGCGCCGCCTCCATCCCGTACGCCAACGCCTGATGGTAGGGGCGATGGGCCCGCGCAATCCTCGCCTGGGCCTCGTCCAGCGTCAGACGCCGCCCGTAGAGGGCCCGCCCATCTCCGGTCAGGCGCGGAATGACCCCGTACCCAGCAGCCGTCCGGGCCGAGATCGGGCCGTCCGGTACGCTCTCGATCAGCAGAGGGTCGAGATCGGCCGGGTCGCGGTTCAGATCGACCCAGGCCCGGCCCAGCCGACCCAGCACCACGGTCGCGCCCCGATCAACGCCGGGCGCGATCAGCCGGTCGACCAGGGCGTCCTCGGCACTGCGCAGACTGTCTTCCGGAAGGGTCGGATCACAGCCCATCTCGGGCGGATAGGCGGTGCCCGAATGGGGCGAGGCGAAGACAAACCGGCCGGGCGTCAGCGGGCGCAGCGCGACGAAGGCGTCGTTTGCGTCCGGTTTGCCCTCGTCCTCGCCCCCGCCGTCACCCATGGCTGATGCCTTAGCCTGTTTCGTCCCGGCATCCACAGTCCCCCTCCGCGCCAGGCCGCTGATTTTCATGGCGGGTTTACCAGTCGCGGCGTAGCGTTTGCGAAAGACGACCGGGGCGGACAACGACATGGCGCGCATTCTACTGGCCGAAGACGATCATTCGCTTCGCGGCTTCCTGACCCGGGCGCTCGAGCGCGCGGGCCATTCCGTGGTCGATTGCGAGAATGGCGACGACGCCATCGACGCCCTCGACCAGGGCCCGTGGGACCTGCTGCTCACCGACATCGTCATGCCCGGGGCCGACGGCATCGAGGTGGCGCGCGTCGCCGCCGCCCGCCAGCCCGGCATCCGCATCATGTTCATCACCGGCTTCGCCGCCGTGGCCCTGTCGGCCGCCCAGGCCAGCCCCCAGGCCAAGGTCCTGGCCAAGCCCGTCCACCTGCGCGACCTCGTCGGCGAGGTCGAACGAATGGTCGCGGCGTAGGTCAGGGCGCTATCGCTCGCCGCGCGGCGGCTCGCTGCTTGAGCGCAGCCGCGCGCGAAGCGCCTGGCCGCGTCGGGTCGAAAAGGCGGAGCCTTTTGACCGCGGCCGACCCGGAATGCCCCTTGCGGTCGGCGGGTCCCAGGGGTTATAGACCCCTCCTTCCCGTTCCGGACCCGTCTGGAACCGTCTTGGCGGATGCGTAGCTCAGCGGGAGAGCACCTCGTTGACATCGAGGGGGTCACAGGTTCAATCCCTGTCGCGTCCACCATTCCTTTCTCAACGACTTCAAAGTGTTGGGGCAGGCCGGTGCCTTGAGCACGGACCGTGAGTTCTCTTCAGATGCCACCATGAGGCCGTTCGGCTGTGGTGGAACCGCCATCGCCCGTTGTTCGCCAGCGCGTTCAGGCGATGCGACGCTTAACGCACCGATGTTGGCGTCTGGACCAGGTCTGCCTACTGCCTGCAAACTGACCCCTGCGGGCAGCCTTCCGACCCCCGGCACCGATCAGACTGACAACACCGTCAGTGATCCTCGACCAGGCTGCGGAAAGCATGCCAGCTGGCGAGTCCAAGCCAGGGAAAGACCACAAGCAGGGCCAGAAATCCGGTGGCGGCCGACAGGAGCAGGAGAATGGTGATCAGCCCCGCCCACAACAGCAGGGGAAAAAAGTTGGCATTCACCGCCCTCACGCTGGTGGCGACCGCAGCAAAGACGCTGACCCCCGGATTCAGCAGCATCGGTGCAGAAACCACCACCAGGGCAAAGGTCACGAAGGCAACTGCACCACCCGTCACTGTCCCGGCCCATAGCATCGCATGTCCTTCCCGGGTGCCAAGGGCAAAGGCGGCAAGGGACTCAAGGTCCCGATGGATCTGCCAAGTCGACAGGCCATAGACGATCTGGGCGATCCGGCCCCACAGGAAGTAGATCAGGACCAGCAGCAGGCTGAGATAGGCGACATCCTGCCTCAAGGCGGCGCGGACGATCAGTATCTGGCCGAGCCGGGGCCGTTCACCCAGCTCCAGTCGCCGGCCGGCCTCATACGGGCCCATGGCCAGAACCGGAGCGATGATGACGAAGCCCGCCGTCAGGATCATCACCCAGAAGGCCCCGTTCGTCGCATAGACGCCATAGCAGAGGGCGAAGCTGACTGCCGCCACACAGGCCCCATAGACCAGCAGCGGCATCGGGGCCTTCATCAGGTCCAGCCACCCCCTGAACAGCCAGCCAAATGGGGCGGCAAGACCGATGGTTCTTATGGCCGGCAGGCCCGATTTGGTTTGCACTTTGGACTCCCGTCGCTCGTGTGAAGATTCAAGGTCAGGACCCGGGACTCAGCCTGGGGCCCTGGCCGGCAAGGCTCATGATCCGGCCCCTTCGCCGGAGTCCGGAACCTCCGGATCCGGATCATCGATCAGGATCCGCTCTGCGGCCCCCTGGATGTCGTCATACTGGCTGGCCCGCAGCGTCCAGACAAAGGCACCGACGGCCAGGAGGCCTAGGAAGACCGAGAACGGAGCCAGCAGGAGCAGTATGTTCATCGCCCATTCCTCACACGCAGCGCGTTGATCGTCACGACCAGGGACGATCCTGACATCGCCAGGGCTGCCACGAACGGGTTCACCAGGCCGATCATCGCTGCGGGTGCCGCGACGAGGTTGTACAGGGCCGCAAAGCCGAAATTCTCCAGCGCACGTCGGCGGGCCGATCGCGCCACGTCGATCGCTTCGACGACGGCCATCAGGGCATCGCCGGTCAACACAAGATCTGCAGCATTCTGGCTGGCCGCCAGCGCCGTTCCGGGCGCGACGGCGGCGTGCGCACGCGCCAGTGCGGCTGCATCGTTCAATCCGTCCCCGACCATCAGAACCTTGCGGCCCTCTGCAGTGAGACGGTCGATCGCCTCCGACTTCTCTTCGGGCAGCAGACCTGCGCGCCATTCGGCGACGCCGACCGTGTCCGCCACGCCCTTCACCGCGCCGATCTGGTCGCCCGACAGGATTTCAACTGTCATGCCGCGCGCCTTGAGCGCCGCGATCGTATCGGCGGCGTCCGGCCGCAATACATCCGAAAACCGGAGACGGACCTTTGAGTCGCCGTCAAAGCCGAACCAGAGTTCGGTTTCACCGGAGCGACGCGTGGGGACGCCCACAAAGGCCGCCCGCCCCAGGCGCGCGCGGCGACCATCAATCAGACCCTCCACCCCCAGGCCAGCATGTTCGACAACCTCGGTGGCCACCGGGCCCTCGCCGGCCGCCCGGGCCACGGCCCGCGCCATCGGATGGCCGGACGCCCGGGCCAGCGGAGCCGCCATGGCGATAATGGTCGATGACGCACCGACCAGGACAGGCCGCCCCTCGGTCAGCACGCCGGTCTTGTCGAACACCACATGATCAACCTCCGCCAGCCGCTCCAGCGCCGCGCCGGACTTGACCAGAACCCCACGGCGAAACAGCCGCGCCGAGGCAACCACCTGCACCGCCGGCACGGCCAGTCCGAGGGCGCAGGGACAGGTGACGATCAGGACCGCAACGGCGCGGATGAGAGCTTCCCTCGGATCGAGGCCGAGGGCCCAGCCGCCGGCGAAGGTCGCCAGCGCCGCCGCATGGACCACTGGCACGTAGAGGGCCGCCGCCCTGTCAGCGAGCCGGACATAGCGCGAGCGCGACTGGGCACCCGCCTCGACAAGCCGCGCGATGGCCGCCAGGGTCGAGTCCTCCGAGCGGGCCCGGGCACGCAGTGTCAGCAGGCCCGAGGTGTTGACCGCACCGGCCCGGCACAGCTGCCCCGGAAGGACCCTCTCGGGCGCACTCTCTCCGGTCAGCAGGCTGTTATCCAGCAAGGCTTCACCGTCCTCGAGCGTGGAATCGACCGGAATGCGGTCACCCGGGCGAACGCGCAGCAGGTCGCCGGGCGCAATGTCGCCGAGCGGGACGGACCGCTCGCGACCAGCCCCATCAACGGCACAGGCGACGGGGGCCTGGAGCGCAAGCAGGTCTCCTGCGGCACTGCGCGCCTTCGCCCTCAGCACATGATCCAGCCAGCGCCCGATCAGCAGCAGGAACAGCAGTGAAACGGCGGCGTCGAAATAGGCATCGCGTCCGTTGAGGATCGTCTCTGAAAAGCTGATTGCGAGGGTCAGGATCACGCCGATGGAGATCGGCACGTCCATATTGGCCCGGCCCGCGCGGAGCGATCGCCAGGCAGACTTGAAGAAGGTCATCCCCGCGAAGATGGCGCAGGGCGCGCCAACCGCCGCCGACATCCACATCATCATCGTGCGGGTGGCGGGGCCGAGTTCCTGATCAAACAGTCCGGCCCAGATCGGAACCGAGAACATCATGGCATTCATAGCGCCGAAGCCCGCCACGGCCAGGGCGAGGATAAGCTCCCGTCCCTCGCGGTCCCGCTGCACAACAGCGGCACCGGGGTCATATGGCGTCGCCGGATAGCCGAGCCGCTCGAGGGCGGAGATGATCCGGCCAGGGTCAACCGCAGCGCCCTCAAGACCAAGGGCCAGGCGTCCGGTGGACAGGTTCAGGCGCGCTGTGGCCACGCCCGGAAGACTCGTCATCTCGCGCTCGATCTTGGCGATGCAGCCGGCGCAGCGTGCGCCCGTCACCAGCAGATCAAGGCGGGTCTGACCGTCGTCCGTCCGACGCAGGAAGGCGGACATGTCGGGCCGGGCCACCGCATCGAAGGTCACGGCCATGTCAGCCTCCGCTCGGCCACGAATGAATGACCGCCACCGGTGGCATCGACACGGGCGTCAAAGACGCCGGAAAGGCCGGCCTGGGTGCCCACATATTGCCCCGGTGCCGTCTCGGTGAGGTTCAGCTCGCTGCGGCCCTCTTCGGTGGCCGGTCGCAACAGGGTGGCGGTGACCTTGAGCCCGCGCAGGGGTTGGCCGTCCCGGTCCCGGAGCAGGACGATCACGGCCTCCGGCCGGGCCTCGAGGGCGGCGCGCCAGCCGAGCGCTTCCTGCACGCGAAGTCTCTCCAGCTCGGTATTGTAGAGCAGGCCGGCCTCATACGGCCTCGGCGCGACCTGTCCGGGATGGGTGCGGTAGGCCATGGTCAGAAAGACCGCATTGACCCCGATGATCACGGCGAAGAAGGCCACGACCCCGGCGGCGACATGCCAGCCCTTTACCGTGAATGGAGCCCGTGGCGGTGTGGAGGGGGCGGTCATCAACGGGTGTCTCCAAAGTCGAAAGCGGTTCGGACCGACCGGACCTCGTCCCCTGACCGGATCTCGAAGCTTGCCGGCTGGCTACCGTCGGTCTCCACGGCAGCGGGCGCGGTGACGAAGACCCGAACGGAGGTGACCCGGTTGGGGTCGACCTCAAGGCGCAGCGGGTTCGACGCCGGCCGACCGGGACTTCTGAGGGTCGCACCCGGAACGCCGGCGTAGCGGACTTCCACGGTCGCCGGTTCAAAGCCGTGGTTGGCGACCTTCAATGTGTAGCCGTTGCGAACAGAGCCATCACTCAACCGGACCGAGGCGGGATTCCGGTCGCGCAAGGCGTGAACGTCGACAGTCTTGCGGGTGCTGAAACCCCAGATCATCAAGCCGCTGACGACTACCAGGGCGATACCATAGTAGAGGGTCCGGGGCCTGATCAGACGGTGCTCCGGCTTCTGGCCGCAGCTCCGGGCCGCAACTGCCGCATCCGTGTCATAAGCAATGAGCCCCTGCGGGCGGCCGACCTTCTCCATGACCTCATTGCAGGCGTCGATGCACAGGCCGCAGTTGATACACTCCAGCTGGGCGCCGTCGCGAATGTCGATGCCCATGGGACAGACGACCACGCACTGGTTGCAGTCGATACAGTCGCCCCGGCCGTCCCACGACTCAGTCTTCTTGTGCGGCCCACGCGGTTCCCCCCGGTCGTAGCGGTAGGTGACCTGGAAGGACTGGTCGTCCAGCATGGCCCCCTGGATGCGCGGCCAGGGGCACATATAGGTGCAGACCTGCTCGCGCATGTGGCCAGCGAAGACATAGGTGGTGAAGGTCAGGATGGCGCAGGAGACATAGGCCGTCATCGGTGCCGTCCCGACCCAGAAGGTGCGGATCAGGTCCGGCGCGTCGTGGAAATAGAAGATCCATGCCCCGCCTGTGCCGAAGGCCGTGCCGATCCAGACCGCGTGTTTTCCTGCTTTGCGCCACAGCTTGTTGAACGACATCGGGGCTGCATCGAGCCGCATCCGCGCATTGCGGTCACCCTCGAACAGCCTCTCGATATAGATGTAGAGATCGGTCCAGACCGTCTGGGGGCAGGCGTATCCGCACCACAGTCGACCGAACAGGGCGGTCACGAGGAACAGCGCCAGCGCCGCCAACACCAGCAGGCCGGTGATGAAATACACCTCCTGCGGCCACAGCTGGACCATGAAGAAATAGAAGCGGCCGCCGTCGAAATCGACAAGGACGGCCTGGTCCGGAAGCGCGCCCGGCCGGTCCCAGCGGATCCACGGGGTGATATAGTAGACCGCCAGCATGACGATCAGCAGCGCCCACTTGATCCAGCGCCACTGGCCGTTGACCAGTTTGGGATAGATCGGCACCCGCGCCTTGTAGAGACCCTTGGGACGGTTCTTCTCGCGCTGCTTTTCGGCGACAGAAACCGGACCCTTCGCCGCCGCACGATCACGGGTCCGGTCAATGATGATGGTCATGGCGCAGCTGCAGCGGCTCCTGACGCCTCGCCGCCCCCGGCGTTGACGTGGACATAGACCGCCAGGGCCTTGATCACCCCCGGCGAGAACCTGCCCTCCCAGCTCGGCATGACGCCGTTTCGGCCGTTGTGGATCTGGCCGCGGATGGAATCGCGGTCGGACCCGTAGAGCGATTCCCGGTCGGTCAGGTCAGGCGCGCCGAAGGCGCGATCACCCACGCCTGTCGGCGTGTGACAGGCGGCGCAGTTGTCGGCGTAGAGCTGCTGCGAGCGGGCCACGGCCGCCGCATCGGCCGGGCGACCTGAAAGGGCCACCACATACTCCGTCATGTCGGTGACCTGGGCGGGCGTCAGCATGGCGTCGCGACCGAACGCCGGCATCTGCGAGGTGCGGGTTTCCGGGTGGGCGGCCCGAACGCCGACACGCAGGGTATGCTCGATCTCATCCAGCGAGCCGCCCCACAGCCAGACATCGTCGCGCAGGTTGGGATAGCCCCGCGTGCCGCCGCCACCCGCGCCGTGGCAGGTCGCGCAGTTGTCGCCGAACACCGACTGGCCCACCGACAGGGCATGGGCCTGAAGATCGGGATCCGCTTCGATCTGTTGCAGCGTGGCGGTGGCCAGCATGGCCTCGCCGCGACCGCGCTGCACCTGCAGCGCCTGCAACTCCTCGGCGACATCGGCGCGATCGGACTGTTTCAGCAGGCCGGGCGTATAGCCGTTCAGCCCGGGCCAGGCCGGCATCAGCACCCAGTAGACAATCGCCACCACGATGGAGCCATAGAAGATCCACAGCCACCAGCGCGGCAGCGGATTGTCCAGCTCCTTGATGCCGTCCCATTCATGTCCGGTCGTCTCGATGCCGGAGTGTTCGTCGCGCTCAGGTTCAGACATCTTCGCCCTCGTCTTTTTCGAGCGGGAGGTGGGACAGCCGCTTGAACGTGTCGCGGTGTTTGGGGCGCAGCGCATAGACGACGCCGGCGATGAAGATGGCGGCGAAATAGAGGGTGCCGCCCTGCTGGGCGAACCGCGCCACCGTCTCGTAGTCGAGGCCGGTCATCGCAGATTCTCCGGGTCTTCGGCCTGGTAGGTGCGGAAATCGACCTGGGTGCCGAGCTGCTGCAGATAGGCGATCAGGGCGTCCATCTTGGTCAGCCGCGCGGGATTTCCGTCGAAATCGCCCTGGGCGATGCGCGGGCCATAGCGGCTGCGCAGATCGGACGTTTCACTGGCGTAGGGATCGACCTGGGCGTTCAGGTCGGCCTCGGCGTTTTCGACCTGCTCGGCCGTATAGGGCACGCCGACGGCCACCATCGCGGCCAACTTTGCCCGGATCGCATGCACGTCGAGATCCTGGTCGGCCAGGAACCGGTAGGGAGGCATGTTGGATTCGGGCACGACCGAGCGCGGGTCGGTCAGGTGCTCAACGTGCCAGTCGTTCGAGTATTTGCCGCCCACCCGGGCGAGGTCGGGACCCGTTCGCTTGGACCCCCACTGGAACGGGTGGTCGTACATGCTCTCTGCGGCGAGACTGTAGTGGCCGTAGCGTTCGACCTCGTCGCGCAGGGGCCGGACCATCTGCGAGTGACAGCCATAGCAGCCCTCGGCGATGTAGATGTCCCGGCCGGCCAGCTCGAGCGGGGTGTAGGGGCGCACGCCCTCGACCTCCTCAATCGTACTCTCGACCCAGAACAGGGGTGCGATCTCGACGATCCCGCCGACCGAAACCACCACCGTGATGCCGAGGACCAGCCAGAGCGAGTGACGTTCAAATCTCTTATGGTGCTTCCACATGGTTCTGATCCTCACTCGGCCGGCAGGAGTCGCGGCTCGATCGTCGTCGCCGGGACAGCCGCGCTGTTCGGCACGGACGGCATGCGGATCGTTCGCCACAGGTTGTAGGACATGATGAGCGTGCCGCTCAGGAACATCAGGCCGCCGACGGTGCGGATGACGTTCTGGATATGTTTGGCGGACACCGTCTCGATGAAGCTGTTCGCGAGGAAGCCGTCGGGCGTGTACTCGCGCCACATCAGGCCTTCCATGATGCCGGAGACCCACATCGCAGTGATGTAGAGAACGATACCGGTCGTCGCGATCCAGAAATGCCACTCGACGAGGTTGTTCGAGTACAGCCGCTCCTTCTTCCAGAGCCAGGGCACCATGCAGTAGATGGCACCGAAGCTGATGAAGCCGACCCAGCCCAGGGCACCGGAGTGGACGTGGCCGATAGTCCAGTCGGTATAGTGCGACAGGGCGTTGACCGTCCGGATGGACATCAGCGGACCTTCGAAGGTCGACATGCCGTAGAAGGCGATCGCCACGACCATCATGCGGACGACGGGGTCGGTGCGCAGCTTGTCCCAGGCCCCCGACAGGGTCATCAGGCCGTTGATCATCCCGCCCCAGGACGGCATCCACAGCATGATCGAGAAGGTCATGCCCAGCGTCTGCGTCCACTGCGGCAGGGCCGTGTAGTGCAGGTGGTGCGGGCCGGCCCAGATGTAGATAAAGATCAGCGACCAGAAGTGGACGATCGACAGGCGGTAGGAATAGACCGGCCGCTCAACCCGCTTCGGCACGAAATAGTACATCATCGCCAGGAAGCCGGCGGTCAGGAAGAAGCCGACCGCGTTGTGGCCGTACCACCACTGGACCAACGCATCCTGCACCCCGCCAAAGGCTGAATAGCTGCGCGCCTCCAGCAGGCCGACCGGCACCGCAGCGTTGTTCACGAGGTGCAGCAGGGCGACGGTGACGATGAAGGCCAGGTAGAACCAGTTGGCCACATAGATATGCGGCTCCTTACGCTTCCAGATCGTGCCGAGGAAAACGAACAGATAGGCGACCCAGACGATGGTCAGCCAGATGTCGACGTACCATTCCGGCTCGGCGTATTCGCGCGACTGGGTGATGCCGGCGACATAGCCGGTGGCCGCCAGGACGATGAACAGCTGGTAGCCCCAGAACACGAACCAGGGCCAGATCCCGCCGGCCAAACGCGCCTTGCAGGTCCGCTGCACGACCCAGAAGGAGGTGCAGATCAGGGCATTGCCGCCGAAGGCGAAGATCACGCCCGAGGTGTGCAGCGGGCGCAGGCGGCCGAAATTCAGCCAGCCATGCTCAGGGAAGTAGAAGACTTCGGGCCAGGACAGTTGCGCGGCAATCAACACGCCGACCGTCATGCCGATCACGCCCCAGAACATGGTGGCGATCACACCGGCGCGAATAACCCCGTCCTCGTAGCGTCCGGGGTCTGAACGGAACCGGCCGTGGGCGACGCCGATCGTCATGGCGCTGAGGGCCAGGACCGAGGCCGCCATCAGGATGTAGCCGTGGAACCGGAAGGCCGCGTCATCGGTCAGGCCGGTCGCGAACAAGGCCAGGACCGCGGCCGCGCCGAGGAACAGGAACAGGGCGACGACGTCTGAAGGGGTGTCGGCTTCGGGCGTTGTGATGGACGGCATTCGGGTGGATCCTCGAGTAGAGGATATCTCCGTGCCCGGCCCTCGCGATCGGCGCCTTGCGCTGGCGCAAAGCGTGGCGGGCATTTTTCGGGTCCTGTCGGTGCAGGAGAAAACGAGATGCGAATTCAGAACATCCGGGACGAGCAGGTACTGGGCGCAGCGCTGATCCTGCTTGGCCTGTCACTGGGGGGCGCGGCTGCGGCCACCGGCCTGCTGGCCGCCGCCCACATGGCACAGACCGGCCCGATGTGCGGTCCGACCCTCGGCCATTGCTTCCGCTGCGTGGCCGCTGTCGCCCTGCTCGTCGCTGCCCTGGCGACCTCCGGCACGGGCGCCTGGCTGCTGAAGCCACGACGGGCGCTCCTTCCCGCAGCCTGAGACAGTCTGTCAGCCCTGTCGGGCCAGCGCCTTGCGGACCGTCGTCAACAGGGCGTCCGTGAGAAGCGGCTTCTCGACAATCGGCACACCGGCTGCGGCCGCCCGGTTTCTAAGGGCGGCCCGTGGATTGGTCGTGATCAGGATCGCAGGCAGGCCTACGCCTGCCGCCCGAAGACGCTCCAGCAAGGCGAGGCCGTCCATACCCGGCAGGTTGTGGTCCAGAATCAGACAGCCGGATTTCGGCAGATCGTTCACCGCCAGAACGCTTTCGCCGTCCCGAAAGCTGCGCACATCGAGGCCTTCAAGGTCGAACGAAAACTGCATGGCGTGGGTCACCGCAGGGTCGTCGTCCACCAGGATGACGGCGGGACGGGTCGCAAGACGGACGGTCGTCACCGTCACGCGCACAGGCCCTCAAGCCGGTGACGCTGGAGCAGGCGGACATGGCGCGATGACCGGGCCTCGACGAGGCCGTGGGCCTGCAGCTGGGACAGGGTGCGTGAGACCGTGTGAATGGTCAGACCGACATGGTCGGCTATGTCCTGCCGCGTCATGGGCAGGTCGATGATTTCCGGCTGGCCCATCCGTTCGGCGAAATCCAGCAGAAAGGCGGCGACACGTTCGGTCGCACCCTGCCGGGCCAGGATCAGGGCGTGGTCCTCGCTACGCCGGAAGGCGCGGACGGTGACCTGCCAGAGGGCGCGGGCCAGATCGACGTCGGTCACGGCGCGTCCGGCCAGCTCCGAACGCTCCATCGCCAGCGCATCCACGCGGCACAGGGCTTCCGTCGTGGTCGCGTGCTCAACACCGGCCTCGAGGCCGAGGAAGTCGCCCGGCAGATGGAAGCCTGTAACCTGGCGGCGACCATCGCTCAGCAGACGATAGCTGATCACGGCGCCGCTGAGGATGCGATAGACGAGCCGAACGGCGTCACCTTGCTGGAACAGAAGCGCGCCGGGAGCGAAGGGCGAACGGGGCGCCGTCGTTGCGCTCACGAAGGCACCACAGAGGGCGCAATCGGGCGTGGAGTCCATCGACGGGGCGGCCGCTTCCCGGGGCTCGCAATATCGTAGGGCGGTCATCCGATCCTCCAGGCACGGTCGATGCCCCAAGCTAGGACCCTGCCCGGTTCGCCGGTATTCGGGTCTGCCCCCTAAGGGGTTTCCCTGATGCCGGCCGGCGGGCCCGCTACACCGCGATGGCGTGCCGACGCTCAACGGTGAGAAGCCCCGCATCGAAACAGGCGGCCACGACACGCATCAACCGGAAGGCTTCCGCCGGGATGGTCACCGTGCGGCCCTCGACCCGGCACAGTCCGTCGACCTGGAGCGCGGACGCGGCTGCGAGGGAGTCATCCAGCGCGGTCGGCTCGAAGCCCCGACTGACGCACTCGGTGCCGACATCGACGCTCAGGTCGCACATCAACCGTTCGATGACGCCCGCTCGCAGTTCGTCTTCTGCCGAGACGCGCAGGCTCCGAGCGACGGGCAGGTGCCCGGCCTCAACCGCGCGGCTCCAGACATCAGTCGCCGCGGCATTCTGGACGAATCCCGCCGCGAGTCGGCCGATCGAGGACGGGCCGATCGGCACCATCACAGGAGCGGGATCGTCGGTGTAGCCCTGAAAATTCCGTCGCAGGGTTCCGGATGCGGCCGCCCGGGCGAGCGGGTCGCCCGGAAGGGCGTAGTGATCCAGCCCGATCCGCACATAGCCGCCGGCTCGCAGCACCGAGTCCGCCGCCTCGGCCTGGGCCCAGCGCCCGTCGCTGTCAGCGAGCTCGGCCTCGGTGATCATGACCTGGTGCTTCTTCATCCAGGGCACATGGGCATAGCCGAACACCGCCACGCGGTCCGGCCGCAGAAGTATTGCCGCCTCGGTTGTGGTCGCGACATTCTCCGGCGTCTGGCCGGGAAGGCCGTACATCAGGTCGAAATTGACAGCGCCGACGCCGACCTCCCGCAGCCGCCTCGTGGCGGCGGCCACCTGGTCAAGGGGCTGAACCCGGTTAACCCGCGCCTGCACCGCCGGATCAAAGGTCTGGACTCCGAGGCTGGCGCGCGTGACCCCGGCCTCGCCCGCCGAGTCAATGAAAGCATCCGAAAGCATGCCCGGATCGAGTTCGACGGCCACCTCGGCCCCGGGGCGAAGGGCAAACCGGTCAGCCATGTGCCGGACAAGGGTGCGAAAATGGTCCGGGGAAAGGGCGTTGGGACTGCCGCCGCCGAAATGCAGGTGGGCGGCACCGGCGTGTGGTCCGACCGCGTCAGCCCACAGATCCACTTCGCGCATCAGTGTCGCGAAGAAGGCCCCGACACGATCATAGTCGTGGACGACGCTGGTGTGGCAGCCGCAGTACCAGCACAGGCGACGGCAGAAAGGGATATGGACATAGGCGGAAATCGTCTGGTCGCGGCGTACCGTGGCAGGCCAACGCCCAACCTCTGCGTCATTGTCCACGGGTTCGAAGGCGATCGCCGTGGGATAGCTGGTGTAGCGCGGCAGGCTGCGCGCGGCATGGGACCGCCAGGCCGGAGGCAATCGACCCGACGACATCGGAAGGATGGAGCACTCGGGATCAGGACGCGGCATTCGCCGACCTAGCTGCCGTCGCCGTCTGGTGGAATTCGGGGGTTTCACCTACGGGTTCTTGCGGAGGCGACCATGACGACTACCCCCGCGGACGCGAGCAAGGCCCAGGTCCTTCGGGCCTGGTTGCTGGCGGCCCGACATACGCGGCTGGGCCTGGTGGCCGCTTTCGTCCTCACCGCCGCCGCGCTCCTGCTGCGCCTGTCGCTCTCGCCGATGCTTGAAGACCGGCTGGTGTTCATGATCTTCATCCCGGCTGTCATCGGTGCGGCGGCACTTGGCGGCGCGGTCCCCGGTGCGGTGGCGACCGTGCTCGGCCTTGTCTGCGGCCTCCATGTTTCGGGGGTGCCGGACAGCCTGACCGTCGGGGACCTGATCAGCGCCTTCACCTTCCTGCTGATCAGCGCAGCCGTGACTGCCGGGGGGGAAGGCTTTCAATCCATGCGGTCGCGTTCGGTCGCGGTGAACCGTGACCTGCTTGCCCGGGAAGCCCATCTGCAATCCATCCTTGCGACCGTGCCGGACGCCATGGTGGTCATCACCGAAGACGGAAACATGCAGTCCTTCAGCCTCGCCGCCGAACGCCTGTTCGGATGGAAGGCCGATGAGGTCATCGGTCGCAATGTGAACATGCTGATGCCCGAGCCCTACCGCGCGCATCATGACGGCTATCTGGATCGCTATCTGACCACTGGCGAGCGGCGCATCATCGGGGTCGGCCGGGTCGTCCTGGGAGAGCGCCGCGACGGCTCGACCTTCCCCATGGAACTGTCCGTGGGCGAGATGGTTTCGGGCGACAGACGCTTCTTCACGGGCTTCGTCCGCGACCTCAGCGAACGGCAGGACATCGAGCAGCGACTGCAGGAGCTGCAGTCCGAACTGGTCCATATCTCGCGGCTGAGCGCCATGGGAGAGATGGCGTCAGCACTGGCCCACGAGTTGAACCAGCCGCTCTCGGCGATCGCCAACTATCTCAAGGGCTCATCACGGCTGCTTGCCGCCGAGCCGGTGCCGCGCGAACGACTGCTCGAAGCCATCCAGAAGGCCGGAGACCAGGCGCTTCGCGCCGGCGAGATCATCCGACGTCTGCGCGACTTCGTCGCCCGCGGTGAGGCCGAACGCCGGGTCGAGAGCCTGCCCAAACTGGTCGAGGAGGCCGGTGCCCTCGCCCTGGTCGGAGCCAAGGAGCATGGTGTCCGCGTCCAGTTCCGGTTCGCGCCCGGGATTGAATTCGTTCTCGCGGACAGGGTTCAGATCCAGCAGGTTGCGCTCAATCTGATCAGAAACGCCATGGAGGCGATGGAAGACGGCCCGAACAGGACTCTGGAGATCAGGATAGACCCGGCGGCAGACGATCACGCCCAGGTCACTGTGGCCGATACGGGCTCGGGGATCAGCGCCGAGATTGCCGACCAGCTATTCCAGCCCTTTGTCACGACCAAGCGGACCGGTATGGGCGTCGGACTGTCAATCTCAAGGACGATCATCGAGGCACATGGCGGGCGGATCTGGACAGAGCCGAACCCGGGTGGAGGCACCCGGTTCTGCTTTACATTGCGCGCCGTAGGCGAAGAGGAACTCAGCGATGCCGAATGAGCCGGTCGTCCATGTTGTCGATGACGATGCCGCGATCCGCGATTCACTGGCGTTTCTGCTGGACACCGCGAACCTGCGGTCACGGACCTATGACTCCGCCGCGGCCCTGTTGGCCTGCGCCGGAAGTCTGGACCCGGGCTGCATCGTCACCGATGTCCGCATGCCGGAGATGAACGGGCTGGAGATGGTCCGGCGGCTGGCCGAGATCGGAATACGCCATCCCGTGATCGTCATGACCGGTCATGCGGATGTGCCGCTGGCCATTGAGGCTGTCAGGGCCGGGGTGAAGGACTTCATCGAAAAGCCCTTCGACGATGACGCCCTGCTCGCCTCGATTCGCGCCGCCATCGCCGACCAGACCCTGGCGGCCGAACATGCGGGACGGGATGCCGAACTGCGTGACCGGCTTGCCAGCCTCTCGGCACGGGAGCGCCAGGTGCTGGACGGCCTCGTCGCCGGCCAGGCCAACAAGGTCATTGCCTACGATCTTGAGATCAGTCCCCGGACGGTCGAGGTCTACCGCGCCAATGTCATGACCAAGATGCAGGCCCGCAGCCTGTCCGAACTTGTCCGCATGACGATTCTCGTCCAGCGCCCCTGAATTCGGGGCCCTGAATTCGAACCCCGGGATCTGGTCCCTTCAGGGGTTTCCCGGAGGTGACCCGGACGGGCGCAGGTGAGACTTGTCCGGCTCGCCGCAAGGTTCATCCCGATGTTCGACTACCAGGCCGCATTCCAGACCGCTGTCGAGCAGGTCAAGGGCGAAGGGCGTTATCGCGTCTTTGCCGATCTGAAGCGCGTGCGCGGCCAGTTCCCCAGGGCGATCCGCCGCCGCGAGGACGGGTCCGAACAGGACGTGATCGTCTGGTGCTCCAACGACTACCTCGGCATGGGCCAGCATCCGGCGGTGCTGGAGGCCATGCAGGCCGAGATCGACACGGTCGGCGCCGGGGCCGGCGGCACCCGGAACATCTCGGGCACGACCCGCTCGGCGGTCGATCTGGAGGCCGAGCTGGCCTCCTGGCACCAGAAGCAGGCGGCGCTTCTGTTCACCTCGGGCTATGTGGCCAATGAGGCGACCCTGACGACCCTGCAGCGCATCCTGCCGGGTCTGATCATCTTCTCTGACAGCCTGAACCACGCCTCGATGATCGCCGGCATCCGCAACGGTGGCTGCGAGCGGCACATCTTCGCCCACAACGATCTTGAGCATCTCGAGGCCCTGCTGGCGGCGGCCCCGGCCGATGCCCCCCGGCTGATCGCCTTCGAGAGCGTCTATTCGATGGACGGCGACATCGCCGACCTGGCCGGGACCATCGCCCTGGCCCGCAAATACAATGCCCTGACCTATCTGGACGAAGTCCATGCCGTCGGCCTGTACGGTGCCACCGGGGCCGGCGTGGCCGAGCGCGACGGGGTGCTGGACGGGATCGACATCGTCGAATGCACCCTCGGCAAGGCCATCGGCGTCATGGGCGGCTATATCGCCGCCGATGCGGTGATCATCGATGCGGTGCGCAGCTGGGCCTCGGGCTTCATCTTCACCACCAGCCTGCCGCCGGCCCTGACCGCCGGGGCCCTGGCCTCGGTGCGCCACCTGAAGGCCCATCCGGAGCTGCGCGACGCCCATCAGGAGCGCGCCGCCACCCTCAAGGCCCGGTTCAAGGCCGCCGGCATTCCGGTGATGGACTCGGTCAGCCACATCGTGCCGGTGTTCGTCGGCGACCCGGTCCATGCCAAGATGATCTCGGACATGCTGCTGGAAGAGCACGGCGTCTATGTCCAGCCGATCAACTATCCGACCGTGCCCAAGGGCACCGAACGGCTGCGCTTCACCCCGTCGCCCAACCACACCGACGCCATGATGGACGATCTGGTCAAGGCGATGGACAGGCTATGGACCCGTTGCAATGTGGCGCGTGACGTGACCCCCGTTTCTCATCCGAACATAATGAGAGTCCTTGGTTGATCTGAGTCGTGATTGGTTGGGGTGGCAATAGGTCGGCCCGCGCAGCCATCAACCAGCACAGCAGGCCGGCCGATCTGTCCGGTTTGCGCTTGGCGCAGGCCGTCGGGGTCAACCATCCGAGCTTCGAGTGTGGCCGGGATTCGTTGTAGTCGTGCGGCAAGGACCGGAACCGCCGCCCAGCGGTCATCTGGTCGGACACGAAGTCCAGCGACCAGCGCTGGCTGGCCCCCATGGTAACCTCCAGCGGACGCCGCGTGTCCATGGCGCGTTTGCGACCTCCGCGCGGCGCACCATCAGCTTCTCCTCGCGGTAGATCCGATAGACCCGTTTGGGGTCGACCGCATGGCCCTCGCGCCGAAGCATCACCGACGGCATCCCTGCTCCCTACGTGTCCTTCGTGATGGACCAACCGCCCCTTAACCCGGGCCGGATGGAACCGTGAAAGGCGAGCGACCTCAGTCCCGCTCGACGCAGAGGGCCACGCCCATGCCGCCGCCGATGCAAAGCGTGGCCAGCCCCTTCTTCGCCCCGCGCCGCTTCATCTCATGCAGCAGGGTGGTCAGGATGCGGGCACCCGAGGCACCGATGGGGTGGCCAATGGCGATGGCGCCGCCGTTGACGTTGACCTTGTCCGGGTCGAGGCCGAGCTCGCGCAGCACGCACAGGCTCTGGGCCGCGAAGGCCTCGTTGGACTCGACCAGATCGAGGTCGGCCACGGTCCAGCCGGCCTTCTCCAGCGCCTTTTTCGAGGCCGGGATCGGGCCGGTGCCCATGACCGCCGGATCGACCCCCGCCGTGGCCGAGGAGACGATCCGCGCCAGCGGCTCCAGCCCCCGCGTCTTCGCATCGGCCGCGCTCATCAGCACCAGCGCCGCGGCCCCGTCGTTGAGGCCCGAGGCATTGGCGGCGGTGACGCTGCCCTCCTTGGTGAAGGCGGGCTTGAGCCCCTGCATGGCTTCCAGCGTGGCGCCGTGACGGATGAACTCGTCCTTGTCGACGACGGTGTCGCCCTTGCGGCCCTTGATGGTCACCGGCGCGATCTCGTCGTCGAACCGGCCCGCCTTCTGCGCCGCCTCGGCCTTGTTCTGGCTGGCGACGGCGAAGGCGTCCTGGTCGGCGCGGCTGATGCCGAACTTGTCGGCCACGTTCTCGGCCGTCTGGCCCATGTGATAGCCGTTGAAGGCGTCCCACAGGCCGTCGCTGATCATGGTGTCGACCAGTTTGATGTCGCCCATCTTCTGGCCGGTGCGCAGGGCCTGGGCGTGCGGGGCCTGGCTCATGCTCTCCTGGCCGCCGGCCACCACGATGCGGGCGTCGCCGAGGGCGATCTGCTGGGCCCCGATGGCCACGGCGCGCAGGCCCGAGCCGCAGATCTGGTTCAGGCTCCAGGCCGCCGCCTCCCTGGGAATGCCCGCCCCCATGGCCGCCTGCCGGGCCGGGCCCTGACCGGCCGCCGCCTGCAGGACGTGGCCGAGGATGACCTCATCGACCTCTTCCGGCTTCACGCCCGCCCGCTCCAGCGCGGCCCGGATGGCGACCTCGCCCAGTTTCGAGGCCGGCAGGCTGGACAGGCCGCCGAGGAAGGACCCGACCGGCGTGCGGGCGGCGGAGACGATGACGACGTCAATGGACATGTGGCGACCCCTGAAACCGGCCGGGACGGGAGAGCGTCCGGGCCATGGAAAACAAAACCTCTACGCCCATCCCGGGCGTTAGGTCCCGCGAAACGAGTCGTGGCGTTTCTGCCGCATCCCGCCGCCTTCGTCACCCATGACGACGTCGTTCAGCGAATGGTCACCGTCCCGGGCGCAGGGTGGATGCAACGAAAAGAGCGAGAAAGGCTTGATGGGGCCATGCTCAAGAGACTGAAGACGGTGCTGGCGCAGGTTTCCGTTCCTGACGAACAGGACATGGAAGAGCACTACCGGACACCGGCGGAGAAGACCGCCGACCTGATCGTCCATGTGGTCGGCCTGACCCTGGCCGCTGTGGGCGGGATCGTCCTGGCCGTGCTGGCCGCCCTCTATGCCGGCATCGGTGCCGTGGTGGCCACCGCCGCCTATGCCCTGTGCCTGATCGTCATGCTGACGGTCTCTGCCATTTACAACCAGGCCCATCCGGGAGCCGCACGGCCCCTGCTCCGGCGGATGGACGAGGCGGCCATCTTCCTGATGATCGCCGGCAGCTATACCCCCTTCACCACCCAGAGGTTCGAAGGGGCCTGGTCGATCGGCTTCACCGTCCTGGTCTGGGCGGTGGCCCTGGGCGGCGTGGCGGTCAAGCTGGTGGCACCGCGTATCTCGGACACATTCTGGAGCCTGGTCTATCTCGGTTTCAGCTGGCTGGCCCTCGCCGCCGCCAAACCCCTGATCGACACCGTCCACCCGATCGCGCTCGGCCTGCTGGTGCTGGGCGGGCTGATCTATACCGCCGGGGTCTTCGTCTTCATCAGCCCGACGGTGAAATTCCGCCGGGCCATCTGGCACGGGTTCGTCGTCACCGGGGCCACGGTCCACTGGGCGGCGGTGCTGGTCGGCGTGGTTCTGGCCCCCGCCGCCATGGGCTGATTTGCCAGCGGCTTCGCACTGCGGGATAGTGCGGCAGTGCAACAGGTCAGGGGTTTGGCGTGGCGGACAAGAAGGCCGGAGCGGGCGACACCGTCGTCATCAAGAAATACGCCAACCGGCGGCTCTACAACACGGCCACCAGCACCTATGTGACGCTCGAGGACCTGGCGAAGATGGTCCGCGAGGGTACGGAATTCCTCGTCTTCGACGCCAAGACCAATGACGATCTGACGCGCCAGATCCTGACCCAGATCATCTTCGAGGAAGAGAGCCGGGGCGAAGCCCTGCTGCCGGTCCAGTTCCTGCGCCAGTTGATCGGCTTCTACGGCGGCCAGATGCAGGGCGTCCTGCCCAGCTATCTGGAGATGTCGCTGGACAGCTTCAGCCGGCAGCAGGAGCAGATGCGCGGCCAGTTCTCCAAGGCCTTCGGCGCGGCCCCCGGTGCCGGCATTCTCGACGAGGCCGTCAAGCGCAACATGGCCCTGTTCACCGATGCGATGAAGATGTGGCCCGGCTTCAATGCCCTGACTCCCGGGGGCCCCGCCACGGGCGGGGTGCCCGAGCCCCGGGCCACGCCGGCCGCCGACCCGCTGGACGAGATGCGGCGTCAGATGGATGAGATGCGGAGCCAGCTCGACAAGCTGTCGAAGGGCGGCTGACATGGCCGACGAGGTTCGCCCCGTTGGTCCCGTCCAGCGCCGCGCGGACCGCCGCGCGGATGACCGGCGTGCGGCCGAACGCCGGGCCGCCTCAGCCTCGCGCGCCCTCGTCCCGACGGACTTCCCGGTCGAGCCTGCCGAGCCCCCGGCAAGACCTGCCCCGACACCGCCCGCCGACGCGGGCGCGGCCGTCTTCGCCGCCCAGATGATGGGACAGACTGGCCAGCGCCGCGGTCTGAAAGGCGGACCGCCGGTGCTGGACGCCGCCCGCTCGGCCTATCTGGGAACAGAACACTCGGGCACCGCCGAACGTCGCCCCCAGCCGGGCAGGGCGAAGGACACCGACGTCTGAACCAGCGGCACGGTCCTTGCTGAACGAAAGGTCTTCAAGCCTCGTTCGGGACCGCCGCCATGCTCTCCATCCTCGCCCGCACCATCGACATCACGGTGGTGGCGCTGATCTTCGTGGGCTTCTCCTGATTTTCAAAGACCGTCCTTGTTGAGCCGCGGTCGTCGGCCCTTCGGGACGTCCCGACCCGGAGCCTGTCCTCGGGCCGACCGGAGGTCGGACCCGGGGGCGGCCTGGCGCTTTCGCGCAGGCTGAAGCCCTCTCCGGCCGTGAGGCGGAAAGTGCGGGAAGGGCCGGCGGAGCGCCGGGCGCGAAGCCCGGAGACCGTTGGGAGATGTGTTTCGGCTTCGCGAGGTCGCTCCGCACGGAATGTCTGACCGGGAGCTGTCGGCCTGAATCGCTTCAGGACCAGCGACGCTCTTGACGCCTTGCCGACGCAGCCTCCGGCGGGCGGGTCGGAGCCTTGCGAACCCGATCCCCGGAACGGCGCGGGTTCCCTGCCCATCGCCCTTTGTAAGGGGGGCCTAACGCTCGCCGCGCGGCGGCTCGCTGCTTGAGGCCCCGAAGGGCGACAAGACGATCCGCTGCGACGGGCGGAGACCCCCCTCCCGCTCATCCCGTTTCCGCCGCGACAGGATCGCAAGGCCCTGCGCCCCTCCCTGCGACGGAACGGGGGAATTATGGGAGCGGGCCCGGCTATGGCGGGCTGGTGACGCTGTATTCCTGAAAAGCGGAGCGTAATCAGGGAGTTGGCGGCGCGGAATATGCTGACAATCGGCGGATTGTGAGCAGTCCGTGTCTCCTCCCTGCTCGCGTGGCGAATGGGGAGGGGCACCATCCGAAGGATGGTGGAGGGGTAACGAGGGCCGTGCGGCCGGCGCCCCTCCACCACGCTTCGCGTGGTCCCCCTCCCCATCGCAGATGGGGAGGAGACGGGCGCGCACCACACCGCCCGGAATGACGATAGCAGAGGAGGACGTCGGCCCGGTCAGGTGGGGCTGGCGAAGTCCAGGTCCTTGCGGGCCGAGATGATGGTGACGATGAAGCCGGCCAGCACATCCAGCATGACCATGGTCATGATCAGGAAGAAGGTCGAGGTGGCGAAGCCCTTGACCAGAAGGAAGGCCACAAGACAGACCACGAACAGGATCATCGACAGGGCGTGATTGATGATCGCGACCTTCTGGCTCGAGGTGGACTTCAGCAGTTCGAAGAACAGCAGGATCAATGACAGGAACAGGATCAGGTCGCCCGTGCCGACGTTCCAGCCGCTGCCCGAGACCATGGGGATGGAAAACAGCGGATCGCGCAGGGCCTGTTCCGCCGCGGCGAGGCCGCCCGATCCGACCATAACGAGGATGGTGTAGATCACCACCGGGATGAACAGCAGCGGGATGGCGATCAGCATGGCGGGCTCCATCGGCGGGCGGCGCGCTTAACGGCCGCGCTTGTTAAGGATGCTTACCCCGGTTCGATCCAAACGGCTACGCCCGCTCGCGCGGCAGGGGAAAGTCAGAATTCGCTGATCGCGCCGGGCCGGCGGGACCGCGACTTCAGCCACATCACGCCGAGCAGATCCGACAGGGAGGCCATCAGCCGTCCCCAGTTGGTGTATTTCGAACGGCCGGTCTCGCGGTGCCGGTGGTCCACCTCGAGATAGAGGTTCTGATAGCCCTCGCGGATCATCAGGGCCGGCAGATAGCGGTGGATGTGATCGAAATAGGGGAGGCGCAGGAATATCTCCCGCCGGAAGGCCTTGAGACCGCAGCCGGTGTCGTCGGCGTCATCGCCCAGCAGTTTGCGGCGAATGCGGTTGGCCCACAGCGAGGCCTGGCGCTTGGCCCCGGAATCCTGGCGTTTGGCCCGCACGCCGCCGACCAGGGCCACCGAGGACGGCGAGGACGCCAGCAGATCGACCAGTCTCGGGGCGTCGGCCGGCGGGTTCTGGCCGTCGCCGTCGAGGGTCACGACGATCGCGCCCCGCGCCGCCAGCACGCCGGTGCGCACCGCGCGGCTCTGGCCGGCGTTCGAGCCGTGGCTGAGTACGCGCAGCGCGGGCAGTTCGGTCATCAGACCCCGCAACTCGGCAAGGGTGCCGTCCCGCGAGGCATCGTCCACAAAGACCATCTCATACGACCGGCCTTCGAACGCCGCAGCGATCTCGCGTGCCAGCGGGCCGGCCGCGCCCTGTTCGTCATGCACCGGGACGACGACTGAAATATCGGGGATCGTTTCGCTCATCCAGGCTGTCTAGCGGGTTTCCGCGCCGGGCGGGAGATGCGCCGCGCTCAAGCAGGGAGCCGCCGCGCGGCGACCGGTAGCGCGCAAACACTGACGCACCGCCGGGCACCGTGTTAGGAAGATGAACATGAAGCCTTCCGATCTCGACCGATTCATCGCCGGCTGGCGCGGACCGCTGCTCGCGGCCCTCGTGGCGCTCCTGGCCGGCCTGCCCACGCTGATGTTGCTGCCACCGCTGGATCGGGACGAGAGCCGCTACGCCCAGGCGACCTCGCAGATGCTGGAGACCGGCGACTATGTCGATATCCGCTTCCAGGACGATCCGCGTTGGAAGAAGCCGGTCGGCATCTACTGGATGCAGGCTGTCGCGGTCGCCGTCACATCGAGCGTCGAGAACCGGGATATCGCGCCCTACCGCATTCCGTCGATCCTCGGTGCTATGCTGGCGGCCGCCGCCTGCGCCTGGGCGGGGGCGGCCATGTTCGGCCAGAGAGCAGGCTTTCTGGCGGGAGCCATACTGGGGGCCAGCTTCCTGCTGTCGACCGAGGCCGGGATCGCCAAGACCGACGCCATGCTGTGCGGGTCCGTGACCCTGGCCATGGCCGGGCTGGCGCGGATCTATCTGGCGTCCCGGGCCGGCGAGGTCCCGATCCGACCACACAAGCTGATGTTCTGGCTGGGGCTGGGACTGTCGATCCTGATCAAGGGCCCGATCGGCCTGGTCGTCGTGGTCCCCGCCATGCTCGCCCTGTCGGTCTGGGACCGGGACGTCAGCTGGCTCAAACGGCTGGGCTGGGGTTGGGGCCTGCCGCTGGTGGCGCTGATCGTCGGGCCGTGGGCGATCGCCATCACCATCGCCACCGACGGTGGCTTCTGGACCGAATCCATCGGCGGAGATCTGGCACCCAAGCTCGCCGGCGGCGATGAGGGCCATGGCGTTCCGCCGGGCCTGTATCTGCTGCTCGCGCCCCTGCTGTTCTTCCCCGCGACCCTCCTGCTGCCCGCAGCCCTCTCGGCAGGCTGGCACAGACGGACGGAGCCGGCGATCCGCTTCCTGATCTGCTGGCTGGTCCCGGCCTGGCTGATCTTCGAACTGACACCGACCAAACTGGCCCACTATACCCTGCCGACCTTCGGGGCCCTGGCCCTGCTCGCCGCCGCCGCACTGACCCGGCCGGTCGGCAAGGCCTCGCGCTATGCCGGTGCCGGACTGACGATCTTGGTCGGCACCCTGCTGGCGGTGGCCTCGGTCTGGATGCTGACAGAGTACGGGCGCTCCACGGCCCAGACCTGGGCGACCATCACCATCGTCTTCGCCATCCTCGCCGGTCTGATCGGAGCTTTCCTGTTGTTGCACCGGGCGGCGATGACGGCGGTGATCGCCTCGATCGCCCTGGGCGTCGTCGCCCACGGTGCCCTGGCCGGCACGCTGCGGCAGCTGCGTCCCCTGTCCGTCGCGCCCCAGCTGGAGAAGGTCCTTGTGGCCGCCAACCTGCATCCGCGTCAGGGCCGGGCCGGGCCGATCGCCGTGACCGGCTTTCATGAACCCAGTCTCGTCTTCCTGACCGGACGCGAGACCGAGCTGACCGACGCCGCCGGTGCCGCCCGCGCCCTGGCCGAAGGTCGGCCGGTCATTGTCGAGGACCGCGATGCCGACGCCTTCCGGGCGGCTGCGGCTGAACTGGGCGTCACCGGCCGGGTCGTCGGCGAGGTCGACGGCCACAACTATTCCAAGGGGGATGACGTCAGCCTGACCGTCTATGCGCCGCCCGGCGGGCCGGCGACGGAGCCGTCGCGGTGAGCCGACCCATCACCATCGTCGAGGTCGGTCCCCGTGATGGCCTGCAGAACGAAAAGGCCATCCTCGAACCGGCGGTCCGCGCCGATCTTGTACGAAGGCTGGAAGCGGCGGGTGCCCGGCGTATCGAGGCCGTCAGCTTCGTCCATCCGAAATACGTGCCGCAGATGGCGGGCGCCGAAGAGGTCATGGCGGCGCTGCCGCCTGAGGCGGGGCGGAGCCGGATCGGTCTGGTTCTGAACGGCAAGGGCTATGACCGCGCGCTGGGCACGACGGTGGACGAGGTCAATGTGGCCATGTCGGCCACTGACGGTTTCGGCCTGAAGAACCAGGGGCTGTCGGTCGACCAGCAGGTGCAGATGCTGGCCGACATCATCGCCGGCCGCGCCAATGCTCCCCCACCACCGCCTTCGGCGGTCCCCCTCCCCCTTTCAGGAGGAGGAAATGGCCAGCCGGGCGCGACGCCCTCGCTGTCGGCCACCCTGTCCTGCGTCTGGGGCTGCCCGTTCGACGGCGAGGTCCCGGACGGACAGGTCGCCGATCTGGTCGGCCGGATCGCCGAACTGGGCGTCGCGGAGATCGCCCTGGCCGACACCATCGGGGCCGGCGATCCCTGGGCCGTGACGCGCAAGGTGGAGGCAGCCCGCGCCGCCGCGCCCGACGCCGTCCTGCGCCTGCATTTCCACGACACCCGCAATACGGGGCTGGCCAATGCGTACGCGGGAATAGAGGCCGGCGTGAGCGTTCTGGACGCCTCGGTCGGCGGCATCGGCGGCTGCCCCTTCGCGCCGGGGGCCACGGGCAATATCGCCACCGAGGACCTGGTCTATATGCTGGAGCGCGCCGGCTATTCGACCGGCTATGACCTCGACGCCCTCATCAATACGGCCCGCTGGATCGGCGAGAAGATCGGCCGGCCTGCGCCGAGCGCGCTCAGCCGGGCGGGCGGCTGGCCGCCACGCCGCAACTGATTTGATCAAAGACCGGTTGTAGGGCTTCGCGATCGGCTAGGGTTGCGTCGCTGATGGAAACCGCCATGCCGAACGCCCTCTACGCCCAGCGCCTGATGTCTGCGGCCGAGGCCGCTGCCCTGATCCCCACAGGTGCCCGGGTGGCGATGGGCCTCGGATTCTCGCAGCCGCCGGCCATCCTCGCGGCGCTGGCGGACCGGGCACGGACCGGGCAGGTCGATGATGTCCAGCTCTACTATCTGCTGTCGACCAGTATCGCCGGGGAGACGGTGTTCCAGGACGCGCTGATGGGCCGGATCCGCCCGATGAGCCTGTTCCACAGCGCCATCGAGCGCGGGCTGGAGGCCCGGGCGCACGCGGCCGGGCGGCCCAGTCCGGTGACCTTCATCCCGACCGGCTTCCAGCAGGTTCCGCGGCTGATGCGGGAGGCCGGGGTCGATACCCTGATCTGCACCGTCTCGCCGATGGACGCGGACGGCTTCTTCAGCTTCGGGATCAACACCGACTACAACCGGCCGGTCAGCGAACATGCCGGCCGGATCATCCTCGAGGTCAATCCGGCGATGCCGCGGGTGTTCGGCGACTGCACCGTCCATGTCTCGCGGGTGACCGCCGTGGTCGAGAACGCCGTGCCCCTGCTCGAACTGCCGGTCGTCGAATCGTCGCCCAACGACCTCGCCATCGGCGGGTTGATCGCGGAGATGATCGAGGACGGCGCGACCCTGCAGATGGGCATCGGTGCCCTGCCGAACGCGGTCTGCGCCGCCCTGCATGGCCGCCGCGATCTGGGCCTGCACACGGAGATGCTGACGCCCGGTCTGGTCGAGCTGATGCAGCGGGGCGTCATCACCAACGCCCGCAAGACCCTGCACCCCGGCAAGGGGGTCTTCTCCTTCTGCATGGGGACGCGGGCGACCTACGACTTCGTGGACGGCAACCGCGACATGGAGGCGTACCCCGTCGACTATGTGAACGACCCGGCCGTCATCGCCCGCAATGACCGGATGATCTCGGTCAATGCCACGCTTCAGGTCGACCTGACCGGGGCCTGCTGTTCGGAGCATCTGAACGGTCGCCAGTTCACGGCCTCGGGCGGCCAGCTGGACTTCGTGCGCGGGGCCTATGCCTCGGCCGGAGGGCGGTCGATCATCGCCTGCCATTCGACGGCAGCGAAGGGGACGGTCTCGCGCATCGTGGCCCGGCTCGACGGCCCGGTGACGGTCCCGCGCAACGACGTCCACATCGTGGTCACCGAGCACGGCCGCGCCGAGCTGAAGGGCAAGAGCGACGCCGAGCGCGCGCGTGCCCTGATCGCCGTCGCAGACCCGAAGTTCCGGGAGGATCTGGAGCGCTCGGCACGGGAGATGGGGCTGCTGTGACGCCGCCTAGAGGTTCAGCAGCGCCGGGTCGCCGCCCTGGGCGGAGATGTTGTTGCTGATGGCCTTTTCGGCGGCGTAGCGGATCAGGCTGTACGGGCCGCCGGCCTTGGGACCGGTGCCGCTGAGGCCCTCGCCGCCGAAGGGCTGGACGCCGACCACGGCGCCGATGATCGAGCGGTTGATGTAGACATTGCCGGCCGGGACCAGACGGGCGACCTCCTCGGCGAAGGCCTCGATCCGGCTGTGGACGCCGAGGGTCAGGCCGTAGCCGCGGGCGGCGAGTTTCGACGCCGTCTCCTTCAGCTTCGACGGCTCATAGCGACAGACGTGCAGGATCGGGCCGAAGACCTCGCGCTCCAGATAGTCGGCCGTCGGGATCTCGGCGATGGTCGGGGCGAACAGGTGGCCCTTGTCGGCGCCTGCGGGCAGTTCGGCGCGGGCGATGATCTTCGCATCGCCTTCGAGCCGCTTCAGATGGGCCTCGAGCATGCCCTTCGCGTCGGCGTCGATGACGGGGCCGATGTCGGTGGCGGGATCGGTCGGATCGCCCACGACCTGGGCGGCGAGCGCGCCCTTCAGGCCCTCGATCAGGGCATCGGCGGCGTCATGCGGGACATAGAGCAGGCGCAGGGCCGAGCAGCGCTGACCCGACGAGCCGAAGGCCGACAGGATGACGTCGTCGATGATCTGTTCCTTCAGCGCCGTGGTGTCGACGAACATGCCATTGAGGCCGCCGGTCTCGGCGATGAAGGGGATGATGGCGCCGGGGCGGGCGGCCAGCGAACGGTTGATCAGGTTGGCGGTGTCGGTGCCGCCGGTGAAGGCGACGCCGTCGATGCCCGGGTGCGAGACCAGTTTGGCGCCGACCGTCTCACCGCGTCCGGGGACGAGGGCCAGAAGGTTCGGGTCCAGACCGGCCTTGTAATAGAGGCGCACGGCCTCGGCGGCGATCAGGGGGGTCTGTTCGGCGGGCTTGGCCAGGACGGCATTGCCGGCGGCCAGCGCTGCGGCGATCTGGCCGGTGAAGATGGCCAGGGGGAAATTCCACGGACTGATGCAGGCGAAGACGCCGCGGCCGTGCAGGACCAGCTGGTTGATCTCGCCGACGGGCCCCTTGAGCTCGGTCGGGCCGCCGAAGTCGCGCTCGGCCAGCATGGCGTAGTAGCGGCAGAAGTCGGCGGCTTCGCGGATCTCGGCCACGCCGTCGTTCAGGGTCTTGCCCGCCTCGCGCGAGAGCAGGGCGACCAGCCGGTCCATATTGGCTTCCAGCGCATCGGCCATGGCGCGCAGGACCACGCCGCGGGCGGCCCCGCCCTTGCGGTCCCATGCGATCTGGGCGCGGGCAGCGGCGTCGACGGCGGCGTCGATGTCGGCCTCGGTCGCTTCCGAGACATGGCCGAGCACGCGGGTCGTATCGAACGGATTGGTCACGGGCTGGGGGTTGGTCCCGGCCTTGAGCTTGCCGCCGATGATCGGGCCAGCGGTCAGGGTCTCGCTGTCGACCTTCTGCAGCGCGACGGCGTGGCGCTCACGGTCGGCGGCTTGCGAATAGTCGCGGCCCAGCGAGTTCTGGCGGTCCATGTACATGTCCTTCGGGGTCGGGATCTTGGCGTGGCGGTCGGGGTGGGCCTCGACGGCGGAGATGGGGTCGGCTGCGACGGCCGAGGCGGGCACCCGCTCGTCCAGCAGGGCATGCACGAACGACGAGTTGGCCCCGTTCTCGAGCAGGCGGCGGACCAGATAGGGCAGCAGGTCCTCATGCCCGCCGACGGGGGCGTAGGCGCGGACCGTCACGGGCCCGAAGGCGTCATGGGCGGCGTCGTACAGCGCCTCGCCCATGCCGTGCAGACGCTGGAACTCGATCTTCACCGCGCGGTCCGACGCCATCCTGTAGACGGCGGCCAGGGAGTGGGCGTTGTGGGTGGCGAACTGGCTGTAGATGTGCGGCGCGGCCTCGATCATCGCCTTCGCGCAGACGAGGTAGTTCAGGTCGGTCGCGGCCTTGGTGGTGAAGACCGGATAGTCGGTGCGGCCGAAGACCTGCGCCCGCTTGATCTCGGTGTCCCAATAGGCGCCCTTGACCAGACGGACCATCAGGCGACGGCCTGAGGTCTTCGCCAGTTCGGCGACGCGGCGGATCACCTCGGGGCAGCGCTTCTGATAGGCCTGGACGGCGAGGCCCAGGCCGGTCCAGCCGCCCAGATCGGGCTCGTGGGCCAGCCGGTCCAGCAGCTTCAGCGACAGGGCCAGCCGGTCGGCCTCTTCGGCGTCCATGGTGAAATTGATGTCGTATTCGGCCGCGATGCGGGCCAGCCGCAGGACGCGGGGATAGAGCTCGTCCCAGACGCGGGCTTCGTGCGTGGCCTCATAGCGGGGCGACAGGGCCGACAGCTTGACCGAGACGCCGTGGCCGGCCTCGGGCCCCTGCCCTTTCGCGGTCTTGCCGACGGCGGTGATGGCGTCGGCGTAGATCTTCTCGTAGCGCTCGGCGTCGTGGGCGGTGCGGGCGCCCTCGCCCAGCATGTCGAAACTGCACAGCCAGCCCTCGCGCTGCGACCGCTTCAGGGCCGCCTCGATGGTGCGGCCGACCACGAACTGTTCGCCCATGATGCGGACGGCGGCGGCGACGGCCTCACGGATCACGGGCTCGCCGAGACGGCCGACGATCCGCTTGAGGAAGCCGGGCAGGTCGGTGCGGGCCTCTTCATCCACATCGACCAGCTTGCCGGTCAGCATCAGCCCCCAGGTCGAGGCGTTGACGAACAGGCTGTCGGACTGGCCGAGGTGGCTGGCCCAGTCGGCCGAGCCGATCTTTTCGGCGATCAGCCGGTCGCGGGTCTCTTCGTCGGGCGTGCGCAGCAGGGCCTCGGCGAGGCACATCAGGGCGAGACCCTCGCGGGTGCCGAGCGAGAATTCCTGCAGGAAGCTCTCGACCACGCCCTGTTTCTTGACGCTGGCGCGGGCCCGTTCGACCAGGCCGATGGCCTCGCCGAGGACGGCGGCGCGCTCGGCGCCGTCCAGCGGCATGCGGTCCAGCAGGCTGCGGACCGTGGCGGTTTCGTCGGCGAACTTGCCCTGATCCAGCGTATCCCAGTTCTGGGAGAGGGCGACCGGCGGCGAGACGTGTGCGTTCATGGGGCGCCTCTTAGACGTTTCCGCGACGGAACGGGAGAGGGTTGCGACGTCTCGCCAACCGCCGTCCGAGGCGCTAGAGGTTGCGACCGATCAACGGCGGAGCCATCCGGCCCTCATGCGCATCGTTCTGGCCACTGACGCCTGGGAGCCCCAGGTCAACGGCGTCGTCCGCACCCTGACCCGGACCATCGCGGAATGCCGCGCCATGGGTCATGAGGTCGAGGTCATCGAGCCGAGCCAGTTCAAGACTATCGCGGCGCCGACCTATCCGGAAATCCGGCTGGCGCTGGGGGCGGAGGAAGAGATTCGCGAACGGCTGCGGGCGCTGGAGCCGGAGGCGGTGCATATCGCGACCGAGGGGCCGATCGGGATCGCCACGCGGCGCATCTGCGTAGAGTGGAAGCTGCCCTTTACGACCAGCTATCATACGAAATTTCCTGAATATATCTCGGCACGGTTCCCGGTCCCGGTGCAGGTCGGCTACGCCTATATGAAGTGGTTCCACAAGCCGTCGGGCCGGCTGATGGTGGCGACGCCGACGCTGCGGGACGAGTTGCTGGAGCGCGGCTTCCGCAATGTTTCGCCGTGGTCGCGGGGCGTGGACACCGAACAGTTCAACCCCGACCTGCCGCGCATCTATGACGAGCTGGGCGGCAAGGACTGGCCCCGGCCCTTCTGGCTGAACGTCGGCCGGGTGGCGGTCGAGAAGAATATCGAGGCCTTCCTCGAGACCGACCTGCCGGGCACCAAGATCGTGGTCGGCGACGGGCCGGCGCGGGCCGAACTGGAAGAGAAATATCCCGAGGCCAAATTCCTCGGGGCCCGGTTTGGCGAGGAGCTGGCGCGGTGTTTCCGTGACGCCGATGTCTTCGTCTTCCCCAGCTGGACCGACACCTTCGGCCTGGTGATCCTGGAAGCCATGGGCACGGGCACGCCGGTCGCCGCCTATCCGGCCCACGGGCCGATCGACATCATCCCCGGCTCGAACGCCGGGGCCATCGACCCGGATCTGCGCACCGCCTGTCTGAAGGCGCTGGAATGCGATCGCAAGGCGGTCCGTGCCTATGCCGAACAGTTCAGCTGGCGGGCCTCGGCGGAACAGTTTGTCGAGAACCTGCAGCCCTATCCCGAGCCGGAACGGGGGCGGTTCTGGCGGCGGCTGAGGCGGATTGCCCGGCTGAGACGGAAGACGGCGGCGTAGGCCCGGTCGTCTCCCTCCCCCGGAGGGGGAGGGAGAACGCCGGCGTTCCCTACTTCGCCGGAGCCGTCATCGGCGTCATGGCCGTGGCGATGGCGCGCTGGGCGGCCAACTGGTCGGCGGGCAGCGGCACCAGGCCGCGGTCCTGCAGATAGCCGCCCCGGCCGGCAGCGGCGTCGGACATGAACTCCATCACGAACTGGGCCAGACCCGGCGTCACGCCGACGTGCTGCTTCTTGACGTAGATGAACATCGAACGGGAGATCGGGTACTCGCCCGAGGCGATGGTCTCCAGCGTCGGCATGACGCCGTTCACGGCGTGCGCCTTCACCGTGTCGTTGTTCTGCTCGAGGAAGGAGTAGCCGAAGGCGCCGGTCGAGCCGGGGGTGCGGGTCAGGGTCTGGACGATGGCGTTGTCATTCTCGCCGGAATCGACCCAGGCGCCGTCCTCGCGCAGGGTATGGGCCAGGGTCTCGAACCGGTCCTCATCGCTCTCAGCCAGGGCCGCCAGCGCCGGGATGGATTTGGCCGAAGGGGTCATGGCCAGCTCCAGCCAGGAGTCGCGCGTGCCCGAGGTCGGCGGCGGGCCATAGACCAGGATGCGCGTCGAGGGCAGGCCGGGGTTGACCTGGTTCCAGGTCGTATAGGGGTTGGCGATGAAGGTCCCGTTCGGGCCCGGAACCTGTTTGGCCAGGGCCAGATAGATGTCGTCCCCGGAGAAGCCGTAGTCGGGCGCGTTGCGGGCCGTGGCGATGACCAGGCCGTCGAAGCCGATCTGGATTTCGACAATGTCGGTGACACCGTTGGTGCGGCAGAGTTCGAACTCCGACGCCTTCATCCGGCGCGAGGCATTGGCGATGTCCGGGGTGTTGGGACCCACGCCCTGGCAGAAGGCCTGGATGCCGCCGCCGGTGCCCAGCGCTTCGACTCGCGGCGCAGCACCGCCCGAGGCGCGGGCGAAATTCTCTGCCACCCGGGTGGCGAAGGGGAAGACCGTCGAGGAGCCCGCCGCCCAGATGCCGGCGCGGGCGGTCTGGTCACTCGCGGCCTGATCGTTGTTGCAGGCTCCGAGGGCGAGCAGGGCGACCACCGAGGTGGCGGCAAGCAGGGCGCGGGTCTTCATCGTCAGTCTCCGGACGGCTGGGGTTCGGGCCGCTTGGAGCATAGGTTTGTGACGGTTGGGCGAAAGGGAGGGTGTGGGGTGTGGGGGATGGGGTGTGGGGGATGAGGATGCAGGGTAGGGGCTTGGGCTTCAGGCCAGATCGGCTACGGCCTCCGCCACCTCAAATCCCATCCCCCATCCCCCACACCCCACACCCTCAGATATGGATGGCATGCCCCAGGGCCCGCAGGGACGCTTCGTGGAAGGCCTCGCCGAGGGTCGGGTGGACGTGGATGACGCCGGCGACGTCTTCCAGCACCGCGCCCATCTCCAGCATCTGGGCGAAGCTGTTGGACATCTCCGCGACGTGCTGGCCGACGGCCTGGACGCCGAGCAGGCGGTGGTCGGATTTCGATGCCAGCACACGGACGAAGCCGCCGTCCTCGCCGGCCTCGATGGCCAGGGCGCGGCCGATGGCGGCCAGGGGGAAGACAGCAGTGATGACGTCGTCACGGCCCTCGACATCCAGCGGGCCGAGGCCGGCGGAGACGATCTCCGGCTCGGTGAAACACACAGCCGCGATGGTGACCGGGTCGAAGACCTTGTTGTGGCCGGCGATGATCTCGGCGACCACCTCGCCCTGGGCCGAGCCCTTGTGGGCCAGCATGGGTTCGCCGGTCAGGTCGCCGACGGCCCAGACGTTGCGCATGGAGGTGGCGCATCGGTCGTCGATCTTCACGAACGGCCCGGCCATGGCCACGCCCATATTCTCGAGGCCCCAGCCCTGGGTGCGCGGCTTGCGGCCGACGGTGACGAGGACCTTGTCGGCCTTGAGCTTGAGGGCGGTGCCGTCCTTCGTGGTGATGTTCAGCTGGCCCTTCTCGAACGAGCCGGCTTTTGCGCCGAGGTAAAGGTCGACGCCGTGCTTCTCCAGCCATTTGGCGACCGGATCGGTCAGGGCCTTGTCATAGAGCGGCAGCAGGCGGTCGGCCATTTCAACGATGGCGACTTCGGCCCCCAGTTTGCGGAAGGCGATGCCGAGCTCAAGCCCGATATAGCCGCCGCCGACGACGACCAGCTTGCCGGGGACCTTGTCCAGCGACAGGGCCTCGGTCGAGGAGATGACGTCGCCGCCGAACTTCAGGAAGGGCAGTTCGACCGGCTCGGAGCCGGTGGCGAGGATGACGTGTTCGGCGCTGATGGTGATGTCGCCGTCGGCCGTCCTGACCGTGCAGGTCTTGGCGTCGGTGAAGTGGGCCCAGCCCTTGATGACCTTGACCTTCGACTTCTTCAGCAGGGCCGCGACGCCGGCGTTCAGCTTTTTGACGATGCCGTCCTTCCACGCCGTGGTCTGGGCCAGGTCGATGGCGGGCTTGCTGGCCGTGATGCCCAGGGTGCCGCCGCCGGCGGCCTTGCTGACCGTCTCGAATTTCGAGGCGGCGTGGATGATGGCCTTGGAGGGGATGCAGCCCACGTTCAGGCAGGTGCCGCCGAGGCCGTCGGAAGCATCGACGAGGGTCGTTTCCAGCCCGAGTTGGCCGCAGCGGATCGCCGCGACGTAACCCCCCGTGCCGGCGCCGATGATGAGAACCCTGGTCTTGGTCTGTTGCATCTTCTTTTCCGCTCATCCCCGCGAACGCGGGGACCCAGTTCTGTCCAGCCTGACGCCGGTGTTTCAGTCGTCCTCGCCGGGCGGCGCCCAGTCCTTCGCATCCACCAGATCGTCCCCGAGGCGAAGCCGATCGGTCAGGTCATCCCAGCCGGGATTGGTTTTTTCGATCAGGTCCAGCTTCCACTGCCGGTTCCATTTCTTGATCTGGCGCTCGCGCTTGAACGCCCCTGCCCGGCTCTCGAAAACCTCATACCAGACCAGACGGTCCACGCCGTATTTGGATGTGAAGCCCGAGAACCTCTTGCCCTTGTGCTGCAGGGATCGGCCGACAAGCTCGTCCGTAGACCCCGTATAGAGCGTCCCGTTGCGCTGGCTGGCCATGATGTAGGTGAAGAACGCCAACCTCTCCTCCCGCCCAGCGTCCGAACCAAGGAACTATTTTTCCGCTCATCCCCGCGAACGCGGGGACCCAGTCCTGTCCAGCGTGACACGGCTGTATCAGGACATCGACCCGTAATCACGTCTCCCCCGATCCATCACCCAAAGTACTGGGTCCCCGCGTTCGCGGGGATGAGCGGAGTGTGGTGGGGTGGTGTGTCGAGGCCCAGCTGGCCACAGCGGATGCCGGCGACATAGCCGCCGGTGCCGGCGCCGATGATCAGGACTTTGGTGGTGAGGGTCTGGGTCATCAAGGTCTCGATAGGGGTTCGCCGGCTCTAGCCGAGCGCCAGTCCCGCATAAATGTTTCGATGTAGTCCGCGTCAGCCCTCAGGATGTAGAGCGAGCGGCCGTTGGAGAGACTTTCCGGGCTGGCAAGAACGATGACGCGTAGCCCACGTGGATCAACTGGCCCCTCCATCAGAAAGAACCAGTTGGTGCACGCACCAGCCGTAAACGACAGTCTGGCCGGAACCGGTGCCACGTCCCCCCAAATCCGCGCAGTCGGCTGCACGGTGAAGTCCAAGTTGTCCCCGAACTCGTCATGCAGCACGACGTTCTCGATGCGCGCTTCGTAGATACTCGTCACAGCGCGAAGGTCGCGCGCTCTAGCCTCGACCTGATCCCCTGGAGCCGGGGTGCAAGCCATAGCGGGCACGCCGACCAGCGCCAGCGCCGAAACCATGGCCGCAAAAAGCCGCCGCATTCCCCTCACCCCATCCACAGCGTCGCGGGATGCTCCAGCAGGCCCTTGATCCGCTGCACGAAGACCGCCGCGTCGTGGCCGTCGACGATGCGGTGATCGAAGCTGGAGGACAGGTTCATCATCTTGCGCACGACCATCTGGCCGTCCTTGACCACCACCCGCTCGGCGATCTTGTTGGGGCCGACGATGGCGACCTCGGGGTGGTTGATGATCGGGGTGTGGACCACCCCGCCCAACGTGCCCAGCGAGGTGATGGTGATGGTCGAACCGGACAGTTCATCGCGCTTGGCCGAGCCGTCCTTGGCGGCGCCCGAGACGCGGGCGATCTCCAGCGCCGTGTCCCAGGGATCGAGGGATTCAGCGTGGCGGACCACCGGCACCATCAGGCCGTTCGGGGTCTGGGCGGCGATGCCCAGATGGACTGCGGCGTGGGTGGTCAGGACGCCGGCCTCGTCGTCGTAGTGGGAATTGATGGTCGGCTGGTCGCGCAGGGCGACGACGATGGCGCGGGCGATGAAGGGCAGGACGTTCAGCTTGGGCTGGTCCTTGCGCTTCTTCGCATTGAGGTGGGCGCGGAGCTCCTCGAGGGCGGTGACGTCGATCTCCTCCACATAGGTGATGTGGGGAATGCGGCGGACGCTCTCGGCCATCTTCTCCGCGATCTTGCGGCGCAGGCCGATGATGCGGGTTTCGGTGGTGCCTTCGTGGCGCGCATAGGCGGAGGCGGTTGATGCTCCGGGTGCGGACGGTGTGTGGCCACCCGAGGCGACGTATGCGTCGAGGTCACCGTGCTCGATGCGGCCCGCGGGGCCGGAGCCGGGGACGAACTGGAGCTCGATCCCCAGATCGCGGGCGCGGTTGCGCACGGCGGGCGAGGCGAGCGGGCGTTCGTTGCGGGCGGAGAGGGTACGTGCGGCTGGCGCCCCTCCACCATCCTTCGCTGTTGGCTTCGGATGGTCCCCCTCCCCACTGCGTGGGGAGGAGACAGAAGCCTGCGGAGCAGGGTTCGAGGGGGGTGGTGCCTCACCCTGATTGCCCTTGCCCTCGACGTTGAAGCTGACCAGCGGACCGCCGACGGCAAGCTGCTGGCCCGCCTCGCCGTGCAGGGCGACGACGGTTCCGGCGACGGGGCTGGTCAGTTCGACGGTGGCCTTGTCGGTCATCACCTCGGCGAGGAGCTGGTCCTCGGTGACCGTGTCGCCGACCTTGACGTGCCAGCCGACCAGTTCGGCCTCGGCGGTGCCTTCGCCCACGTCGGGCAGTTTGAAGACGAAATTGCCGGAAGCGCTCGTTGTCGGCGCCCCTCCACCATCCTTCGCCTGCGGCTTCGGATGGTCCCCCTCCCCGCGAAGCGGGGAGGAGACGGCGGGCTCCGTCTGTCCCCCTGCCAGGGGGACCGAAGCCTGCGGAGCAGGGTTCGAGGGGGGTGGCGCCTCGGCACCGGACGCGTTCCCCGCACCCTCGACCTCGAACTCCACCAGCGGCGAACCCACCGCCAGTTGCTGGCCGGGTTCGCCGTGGGCGGCGAGCACCTTGCCGGCGACGGGCGATGTCAGCTCTACCGTGGCCTTGTCGGTCATGATGTCGGCGATGATCTGGTCCTCGGCGACCATGTCACCGACCTTGACGTGCCAGGCGACCAGTTCGGCCTCGGCGGTGCCTTCGCCCACGTCGGGCAGTTTGAAGACGTATCGGCCCATCTCAACGTCCTCCGGTCATGACGGCCTTCAGGGCCGTGGCGACCCGTTCGGGTCCCGGGAAATATTCCCACTCGAAGGCGTGCGGATAGGGGGTGTCCCAGCCGGTCACCCGCGCGATCGGCGCCTCGAGATGATAGAAGCAGCGCTCCTGCACCAGGGCCGACAGCTCGCCGCCGAAGCCCGAGGTCTTCGGGGCCTCGTGGACAATGACGCAGCGGCCGGTCTTCTTCACGCTGGCCTCGATGGTCTCGATGTCCAGCGGCACGAGGGTGCGCAGGTCGATGACCTCGGCGTCGACACCGGCGTGTTCGGCACCCGCGAGGCTGACCCAGACCATGGTGCCGTAGCAGAGGATGGTGACGTCCGAGCCTTCGCGCATGATCCGCGCCTTGCCGATCGGCTCGACATGTTTGCCGGTCGGGACCTGGGCAAGCTCCTGGGCCTTCCAGGGGCTGACCGGCTTCTGGTGCCAGCCGTCGAAGGGGCCGTTGTAGAGGCGTTTGGGCTCGAAGAAGATGACCGGGTCGTCGTCCTCGATGGCCGCCGTCAGCAGGCCCTTGGCGTCACAGGGGTTGGACGGGATGACGACCTTGAGGCCGGCGATGTGGGTGAACAGGCTTTCCGGCGACTGGCTGTGCGTCTGGCCGCCGAAGATGCCGCCGCCGTAGGGCGAACGGACGGTGATCGGGCTGGTGAACTGGCCGGCCGAGCGATAGCGCAGCTTGGCCGCCTCGGAGACGATCTGGTCATAGGCCGGATAGATGTAGTCGGCGAACTGGATCTCGACCACCGGGCGCAGGCCGTAGGCGCCCATGCCGATGGCGGCGGCGACGATGCCGCATTCGCTGATCGGGGCGTCGAAGCTGCGGGTCAGGCCGTGCTTCTTCTGCAGATGATCGGTGACGCGGAAGACGCCGCCGAAATAGCCCGCGTCCTCGCCGAAGCTGAGGACGTTGGGGTCCTCGCCCATCTTGATGTCGAGGGCCGAGTTGAGGGCCTGGATCATGTTCATGGGGGTCGTGGTCATGGTCAGACTCCCACCTCGCGCCGCTGTTCGGTGATGCGCCAGTCCTCTGTCGCATAGACCTCCTCGAACATGGTCTTGACCGAGGGACGCGACTGGCCGAGCGTGCCGATGGCTTCGGACTCCTTGCCGGCGGCGCGGACCTGTTCGACGGCCTCGGCCTCAGCGGCCGTCTGCTGTTCATCGGACCATTCGCCCAGGGCGATCAGATGCTGTTTCAGGCGCATGACCGGGTCGCCGAGCGGCCATTTCTCATGCTCATCGGCGGGCCGGTAGCGGCTGGGGTCGTCAGAGGTCGAGTGGGGGGCACCGCGGTAGGTGAACAGCTCGATCACCGTCGCGCCCTGGTTGGAGCGGGCCCGCTCCTCGGCCCACTGGGTCGCGGCCCAGACGGCGAGGAAGTCGTTGCCGTCGACGCGCAGGGCCGGCAGGCCATAGCCGATGGCCTTGGAGGCGAAGGTGGTCTCCAGCCCGCCGGCAATGCCCTGGAAGGAGCTGATGGCCCACTGGTTGTTGACGATGTTGAGGATGACCGGGGCGCGATAGACGCTGGCGAAGGTCAGGGCGTTGTGGAAGTCGCCCTCGGCCGTGGCGCCGTCGCCGATCCAGGTGATGGCGATCTTGTCATCGCCCTTGTAGGCGCTGGCCATGGCCCAGCCGACGGCCTGCGGCACCTGGGTGCCGAGGTTCCCGCTGATGGTGAAGAAGCCATAGTCCTTCGCCGAATACATGATCGGCAGCTGGCGGCCCTTGATGGGGTCCGAGGCGTTCGAATAGATCTGGTTCATCATGGTCGCGAGCGGATAGCCGCGCGCGATCAGAAGGCCCTGCTGGCGATAGGTGGGGAAGCCCATGTCCTCGCGGGACAGGATCATGCCCTGGGCGACGGCGATGGCCTCCTCGCCCGTGCATTTCATATAGAAGCTGGTCTTGCCCTGGCGGTGGGCGCGATGCATCCGGTCGTCGAAGGCGCGGGTCAGGATCATGGCCTTCAGGCCGCGACGCAGGGTCTCGGCATCCAGCTTCGGATTCCACGGACCGACCGCCTTGCCGTCATCGTCCAGCACACGGACCAGCCGGAAGGCGTGGTCGCGCATGTCGAACGGCTTCGTCGAGACCTCGGGGCGTTCCACCACGCCGGCGGGATCCAGCTTCAGGTGACTGAAGTCGGTCGGGTCGCCGGGCCGGCCCGAGGGCTCCGGCACGCGCAGGGAGAGAGCTTGGGTATTGGGCTTCTTCATTCCGTCCCGTCCGGTTGATCCGACCGCGTTTCCTGCGGCGCAATTAGCACGAGGTGCCAGACAAGGCTCGCTCGATTTTGACCTTGCCTTGGCGTGTTTTGCGGTATTTTATTGCGCCATAACTCGATCAGGAGAAACGCCTTGGCTGACGAACTCGATCCCGTCGACGCCCGCATTCTGGACATCCTGCAACAGGACGCCGGATTGTCGGTAGCCGAAGTCGCGGATCGCGTCGGCCTGTCGGCCTCGCCGTGCTGGCGGCGCATCAAGAGACTGGAGGATACGGGCTTCATCCGCAAGCGGGTGACGTTGCTGGACGCGACCAAGCTGGGCCTCGATTTCGAGGTCTATGCCATCGTCAAGCTGAGCCTGCCCTCGACCGAAAACCTCGACGCCTTCGAGGCCGCCGTCTCGGCCTGGCCCGAGGTGGTGCAGTGCGCGACCATCACCGGCCGCGAGGACTATGTGCTGCGGATCATCACCTCGGACATGCACGCCTTCGACCAGTTCCTGCGCCACAAGCTGCTGAGCCTCGGCATCGTCTCGGACTGCGAGAGCCACATCGTCACCCGCGGGGTGAAGAATGTGACGGCCCTGCCGCTGGGGATCATCACGCCGCACGTCGCCTGACCGCGAACAAGTCGACCTGAACCACAAGGGAAACCAGATGATCGAGATGGTGATCGACGCCCGCCGCAAGGATCTGGGCGGCTTTGAGGTCGGGCGCATCCTGCCCTTCCACGCCCGCCGCATGGTCGGCCCCTTCATCTTCCTCGACCAGATGGGGCCGGCCGAGTTCGCGCCGGGTTCGGAGGCGATCAATGTCCGCCCCCATCCGCACATCGGCCTGTCGACCCTGACCTATCTGTTCGAGGGCGAGATCATGCACCGGGACAGTACCGGCACCGTCCAGGCCGTGCGGCCGGGCGAGGTCAACTGGATGACGGCCGGCAAGGGCATCGTCCACTCGGAACGGACCACCCCCACCAAGCGGGCCGAGGGCGGGCCGATGCACGGGATGCAGGCCTGGATCGCCCTGCCCGGCGAGAGCGAGGATTGCGACCCGAGCTTCCATCACTACGCCGGGCCCGACCTGCCCGCCTATGAGAATGCCGGCCTGTTCGCGCGACTGGTGGCAGGCGAAGCCTATGGTGCCTCGGCCCGGGTCAAGACCGCCTCGCCGCTGTTCTATGTCCACTGGGAGCTGGCCGAGGGCGTGCGCACGGCCCCGCCGCCCGGCAAGGGCGCGGGCGGCTATTCGGAGCGGGCCCTCTATGTCGCCAAGGGCGAGATCGAGGTCGGAGACCGCACCTTCCACGAGGGCCAGATGATCGTGCTGGAGCCGACGGCCGAGCCGACGATCAAGGCCATCCGCCCCTCCACCGTCATGGTGCTGGGCGGCGAGCCGGTCGGGCCGCGCGTCATCTGGTGGAATTTCGTCTCCTCATCCCAGGCGAAGATTGATGCGGCCAAGGCCGACTGGAAGGCCGGCCGCATGGCCCTGCCGCTCGAGGACGATGCCGAATTCATCCCGCTGCCCGAGGACGCTGCCGTGACGACCCGGTCGGAACCGGCACCACTGCCCCATCCCGGCTGACAGGATGACGGGCGAGGGATGCCCGAAGACAGGCACGCATTGTCGCACCTGCGGCGTGGCGAGTTGACACGACGGCTGGCACCCGGGCATCGCCCTTGGGCGGCCCGGGCCCCGCTGACGATCACGTCGATCGTGATGTCGGGTCGCACCGGCGGCGGGCGTTCAGGCTTGAACGGTCGCCGCTCTTTCGAGGTGGAATCATCATGTCATCACTGTCCAAGGGCCGTTCCGGCCTGAAATTCTCTGCGCGCCTGGCGCTTCTCTCGGCGCTGGCTGCTGCCGCCCCGGGTGCGGCGCTGGCCCAGGCCTCGCACCACAACCATGGCTGCCCCACGGTGTCCCGGGCGGATGTCGAAGCCCAGTTCGCCCGGTTCAACGATGCCTGGGCAACCGGCAACCCTGACGTGGTCACGGCGCTGTTCACGAACGAGCCGGTGCTGCTGGCAACGGTCTCAAACACGCCGCGCACAACGCCGGCCATGGTTCGGGACTATTTCGTCAGCTTCCTGAGGAGCCGCCCGGTCGGTCTGATCGACACCAGCACCGTCGAGATCGATTGCCAGACGGCGACCCGGCTCGGCACCTGGACCGTCACCCTGACGGACGCCGCCACCGGCGCCAAAACGGACGTCCGCGCCCGCTATTCCTTCATCTACCGCTTCGAAGGCGGCGACTGGAAGATCGATCATCTGCACTCGTCCATGATGCCGGAAGCCGGCCGCTAGGCGGTTCTCCCGGAAAACGTCAGCCGCCGCGGGTCCCCCCTCCTGCGGCGGCGCTTTCTCGATGGATGACCATGAAAAGACTGGTTCTGGCCACGTCGATCGCAGTGCTCTCGCTGGCATCCCCTGCCCTTGCGAGTGACGAGGACATGGAGTTCTGGTTCAATCCGTCCGTCAGCAAGGCGCTGGACGGGCGGACATCCTTCGAGCTCGAAACGGCCCAGCGGTTCCGCAACCATCCGCGCAATGACACCTATTACGTGCGCGGCTGGGTCAAGCGCGACGACGCCCGGGGCAACACCTGGGGGGCCGGCATCGAACAACGCTGGAACGGACCCGACCAGCGGGAGGTTCGGCTGCTCCAGCAGGTCAGCTATTCATGGGGTCCGATCGATCTCCGCACGCGCTCGGAGCAGCGGTTCATCTCGACCGATCCGCAAACGGGATGGCGTGTTCGACAGCGTATCGGCACCTCGGTCCCGCTGGGAGATTCCGGCAACAGCTGGAGCCTGACGGCAAATGCCGAGCTGACCGCAACGCTGCGCAGCACGACCCCGGACGGCCAGACCGGCGTCACGGGGATGCGAACCTTCGTCGGAGTCGAACGGGAGTTCGGCCGCTACGAGGTCAGCCTGGGCTATCTTCGTCAGCAGGACGTGCGCGACAATGCGCCCGACCGCATCGGACACGCCCCCTTCATCGGGGTCGATATCGCCTTCTGACAATCGAGCGCCCGAGGGCGAACCGCCTGAACCCGGGACGCCTCCCCGGCCCGGTGCGCGGGGCCCCTTAACCGTTCGGGGCCGCCTCGGGCAGATCGCGAAGAAACCCGAGCAGCAGCCGGTTCACCTCATCGGCCCGTTCCTGCTGTATCCAGTGCCCCGCGCCGGGGACCACAACCTGCATCCGCAGGTCCCGCACCCAGTCCTTCAGCCCCGCCTCGTGCTGGCCGGAATAGTGCCGCACCGGGTCGCGCTCGCCGACCACAAAGGCGGCGGGAACGGTGATGCGGGCGTCCTGCAGATGGGCCGTCAGCGACCAGTTGCGGTCGAGGTTGCGGTACCAGTCCAGCGGCCCCCTGAAGCCGCCGGCAGCGAAGGCGGCGACGTATTCGGCGAAATGGGACTCGCTCATCCACGGCGGCAGGGGCGCGTCGTCCGGAACGGTGGAGATGAAGGTCTCGCCCTCGGCAATGAAGCCGGTCGACTGGCGACCGTCGGGGGTTGCGCCGTCATAACAGTAGAAGGCCTTGCGCAGGGCGGTGGCCGGGTCAGCGTCAAAGACCGCGTGGGCGTCGTCGGCCTGGAAGCGGTTGATGTAGAGGTCGCCCATGCCGAGGCGTCTGGAGATCGCCGCCATCGCCGCGGTCGGTGGCCCCTTGGGGCGGCGCGGCTGGAAGGGCACCGACAGGCCGAAGACGGCGCGGAACATGTCGGGCCGGGTCAGGGCACAATGCCAGGCGATCGGCGCCCCCCAGTCATGGCCGACGACGACGCAGGAGGTCTCGCCCAGGGCCCGCACCAGATCGACCATGTCGCCGATGAGGTGGAGCACGGAACAGGCGTCGCGATCTTCGGGCCTGTCGGTTCCGCCATAGCCGCGCATGTCGGGGGCGACGGCGCGGTAGCCTGCGTCGGCGAGCGCCTGCACCTGCGCGCGCCAGCTGATGCCGAGTTCGGGGAAGCCGTGGATCAGCAGGACCAGCGGGCCGGTGCCGGCCTCGAGGATCTGCTGGCGGAGGCCGTCGGTCTGGATGTGGCGGGTCTGCATTCAAATTCTCCGCTCATCGCCGCGAAAGCGGGGACCCAGTGCTTTGGCTGACAGGCAATGGCCAGTGCGACACAGACAGATCGTCCTGAAACGCAAGCGTCAAGCTGGACAGAACTGGGTCCCCGCTTTCGCGGGGATGAGCGGGCATTTTACAGCGTCACGCCCGTGGTGCGCATGATCTCGGCGCGGAGCTCGGGCATGCCGTCGCCCTTTTCGGCGGAGGTGACGATGACCGCCGGATAGGCGGCACCGCGTTTGGAGACGCCCTTCAGGGTGGCTTCCTGGACCTTTTCAGCCTCGCCCTTCTTGAGCTTGTCGGCCTTGGTCAGGATGATCTGGTAGCTGACGGCCGCGAGGTCGAGGGCGTCCAGCGCCTCGTCATCGACCTTCTTCAGGCCGTGGCGGGCGTCGATCAGCAGATAGACCCGCTTCAGCGTCACCCGGCCGCGCAGATAGTCCCGGCCCAGGTCCTGGAATTTCTTCACCGTCGATTTGGACGCCTTGGCCCAGCCGTAGCCGGGCAGGTCGACCAGCCGCATCTTCCCGTCGAGGTCGAAGAAATTGACCTCGCGCGTGCGGCCCGGCTCGTTCGAGGCCCGGGCCAGTTTGTGCATGCCGACCAGGCCGTTGATCAGGCTGGACTTGCCGACGTTGGACCGGCCGGCGAAGGCGACCTCGGGCAGGTCAGGATCGGGCAGCTGCTCGATCTTGGCGCACCCCATGACGAAGGTCGCGGGGCGCGCGAACAGGATGCGCGCCTGCTCCAGTTCCTGTTCGGTAAACTCGTCCATCATCCCGTTTCCGCTCATCCCCGCGAAAGCGGGGACCCAGTCCTGTCCAGCGTCACGCCGGCGCTTCAGGATGAGGGTCCGTGCCTTACCCCTATCCGGCGATCATCCAAAGCACTGGGTCCCCGCTTTCGCGGGGATGAGCGGAGCCAGAGGGTCTCAGGCCTTCGCCTTCTTCAGCCGCTCGATGAAGGTGTCGATCGGGTTCTCTGCCTTCAGCCGGTGCATGATCACATACTGCTGAATGATGGTCAGGACGTTGGACCAACCCCAGTAGATCAGCAGACCCGCGGGGAAGCCGGCCATGATGAAGGTGAAAACCAGGGGCATGAAAGCGAAGATGCGCCGCTGCATCGGGTCGGGTGCCGGCGGGCTCATGGCCATCTGCAGCCACATGGTCAGGCCGTAGACGATCGCCAGGACACTGATGCCCAGGGTGAAGCCACCGCTCGAGCCGGCCGCCAGGAAGCTGCCGATCAGGGGCGTCGAACCCGGATCCCACGGGATCAGGCCGAACAGGTTCAGGATGTTGGTCGGGTCCGGCGCTGACAGGTCCTGCAGCCAGCCGAAGAAGGGCTGGTGGCGCATCTCGATGGTCACCGACAGCATCTTGTAGACGGCGTAGAAGACCGGAATCTGCAACAGCAACGGCAGGCAGCCGGCCAGCGGATTGATCTTCTCCTTCTGATACAGCGCCATCAGCTCCTTCTGCTGGGTGGCGGGATCGTCGGGGTGTTTCTTTTTCAGCTCCTCCATCTGGGGCTGGAGGGTCCGCATCTTGGACATGCTCTCGTAGCTCTTGTTGGCCAGCGGGAACATGAACAGGCGGACGGTCAGGGTCAGGGCCAGGATGGCCAGGCCGAAATTGCCGAACCAGCCGTAGAAGAACTCGACCACGATGAAGATCGGACGGGTCAGGAAGAACAGGAAGCCCCAGTCGATGGCATAGATGAAGCGCGGCAGGTCCAGCGACTTCTCATAGCCGGACAGGATTTCCTCGCGCTTGGCACCGGCGAACAGCCGCTGGGTCTCGGTGATCTGGCGGCCCGGCGCGATGGTGCGGGCCTGCCCCTGAAGGTTGACCTCATGGACCATCAGGCCGTTGACGTCGCGGACGCGGAACTCGGCGTCAAAACGTTCGGTCTGGTCGGGAATGAGCGCCGCCAGCCAGTATTTGTCGGTGATCCCCATCCAGCCGCCGGTCGTCTCGTACGACTGCAGCGGCTTCTTCAGCCATGCGCCGAACTTCAACTGCTGGGTGGTATAGTCGCCCGGCGAGCCGAATGTGCCGATGGCCCCTTCGTGCAGGATCTGGTTCTTGCCCAGGTCCGACGGCACGCCCTGCCGCTCAACCCGGCCGAACGCGGCGATGGTGATGGGCTGGGCGCTGAAATTGGCGACCGTATCGGTCACCGTGAACAGATACTGATCGTCCAGCGCGATGCGCCGCGTGAACCGCAGGCCCCCGCCATTGTCCCATGTCAGGGTCACCGGCGTCGTCGGCGTCAACGTGGCCCCCTGGGTCAGACGCCAGGGGGTGTTCGGTCCAGGCACGCCACCCGGAACATTGGGTCCGTTCCAGCCGAACAGGGCCTGATAGGCATGCTGCATACCCTGCGGACGGAACAGTTCGACCGGCGGCGAGCCATCGGCAAGCGTCTCGCGGTAGCGGGTCAGGAACAGGTCATCGATACGGCCGCCCTTCAGCGACAGCGAGCCGGTCAGGGTCGGCGTCTGGATGGGGACGCGGGCACCGCCCTCGGCCAGCGCAGCCGTGCGGTCAGATATGAACACAGGGACGCCCGGCGTCGCGGCTGCCGGCACCGGACCCGCCGTGCTCTGGGCAGCGGCAGCCTGCTGGGCCGCCTTCCGGGCCTTGGCCTGGGGCTCCATCACGAAGAAGCTGTAGGCGAGCAGCATGATGCCGGCGATCACGACGAAGAGGATCGTGTTTCGGCTGTTATCGTGTGGAGGCATGGAGATCAGGAATCCTGGCCGGCGGGCGCGGGTTGGGGCGGCGCGGTCTTGGGCGCCGGTCGCGGGGTCGCGAGCCTTGTAAGCGCCGATTTCACATCGTCAAGCAAACGGTCCCAGGGACGGTCCGCCGTACCCATGCGGGCGACAAACACATAGTCGCTGCCCGGTACCGCGAACAGGGGGACCGTGGCCCGTGCCGCCTCTCTCAGACGGCGTTTGGCGCGGTTGCGGATGACAGCGTTGCCGACCTTGCGGGTCGCCGTGAAGCCCAGCCCCACCGTGGATGTGCCGTCCTGGCGGTCCAGTCGCTGCACCACCACCGCACCGCGGGCCTCTGAAACGCCCTTCGCGGCCGCCAGGAACTGGGGCCGCGAAGTCAGGCGTTCGATTTTGAAGGACTTGTCCATCAACCGCTCATCCCGGCGAAAGCCGGGACCCAGTGCTTTGGATGAACGGTCTCATCGTTCTCGCTCTACGCCAATCCCGAAACACCAGCGTCAAGCTGGACAGAACTGGGTCCCGGCTTTCGCCGGGATGAGCGGATATCTTTAGGCCGTCAGGCGCTTGCGGCCCTTGGCGCGGCGCCGCGCAACGATCTTCTGTCCGTTCTTGGTGGCCATCCGCGAACGGAAGCCGTGACGGCGCTTGCGCACGAGTCGCGACGGCTGATAGGTCCGCTTCACGTTCGGCTCCTGGGACTGAAAACAAAAAGGCGGCGGAAAGCGTCCGTCGCGGGAAGGGCGGGCGTATAAGCGGCAGGGCCTGCGGTGTCAACGCCGACGGCCCGTCTGCGGAGAGACAATGAACCGGATCAAACGCTTTCTGCCCCTGATTCTGCTGGCCGGCGTCATCACCCTGATCTTCGCCATGGGCTGGAACCGCTATCTGTCGCTGGACACCATCCGCGATCATGGTGCGGGTTTCCATGCCTTCAAGGACGCCAACTATCTTCTGTGCCTGCTGATCCTGATGGCGGTGTTCGCCATCCTGACCGCCAGCGTGGTGCCCGGCGTCTTTTTCGTCACCATCACCGCCGGTTATCTGTTCGGTCCCTGGGTCGGCGGGGTCTCGACCTCGATCGCCGCCACCATCGGGGCCCTGATCGTCTATGCGGTGGCCCGCTCGGCGCTGGGGGAGGCCCTGAGAAAGAAGGCCGAACGCGACCAGGGCCTGATGCAGAAGGTCTGCGAGGCCATCGACAAGGATACGTTCTGGTACGTGCTCGCCTCGCGCCTCGCCGTCGTCGTGCCCTTCCACATGATCAATGTGGCCGCAGGCATCATGTCGGTGCGACTGACGCCCTATACGATCGCCACCGTGATCGGCCTGCTGCCGGCGCACATCATCTACTGCTGGATCGGCGCGCGGCTGAACGAACTGCTGCAGACCAACCCCAATCCGGACTTCCAGGCGCTGTTCGGACAGTTCTGGGCCCCGATGGCGGGCGTCTTCGTACTGGCGGTGGTCCTGCCGTTTGCGCTCAAGGGATTGCAGGCCGCGCTCGGCCGCAAGGCTGCGGCATGAACGGCGCAGCGTTTGGCCCGCGCCTTGCGTTGAGCCCGGGATGAACCGGATCCGGCCCCTTCTTGGCACCCTTCGCAGGGGACTGCGCCTGCCCGCCGACTGGCGCGAGCGGCTGAAATTCCATGCGCCGGATGCCCTGGCCTGGCGGCTGCTGCTGCTGACCTTCATCTTCACGGTGGTGGTCGAGATCCTGATCATCGTCCCCAGCGCGGCGAGCTTCCACGAGCGCTGGCTGCTGGACCGGCTGCAGTCGGCGGAACTGGCCTCGGTCGGGGTCGAGGCCCTGCCCTATTCCGCAGTCGAGGACGACGCCGCCGAACAGTTGCTGGCCATCGGCGGGGTGCAGGCGGTGGTGGTCGGCGACCAGGGCGTGCGCCGCCTGCTGCTGCAGGCCCCCAACCTGCCCCGGACGCCCGACCTGATCGATCTGCGCCAGAGCCGGCCGGTGGAACGCACCCTGGATCCTTGGCGGACGCTGGTCGGACACCCCGACCGGTCGATCCGGGTCCAGGCCCGGCCGCGGTACCGGTCCGGCGATTTCATCGAAATTCTGGCCCCCGCCCAGCCGTTGAAGCTGGAGCTGCAGGCCTTCCTGCTCAGCAGCCTGCTGATGTCGCTGCTGATCTCGCTGGTCGCGGGGGGGCTGTTGTACGGCGGTCTGGCCTTTCTGGTGCTGCAGCCGTTGCGGCGGGTCACCCGGGCGATCGAGCGCTTCGCCCTCGACCCCGAGACGGACGGCGATCCGCCCAGCGACCGGCACGACGAGATCGGCCGGGTCGAACGCGAACTGGCCCGGATGCAGGAAGAGGTCCGCATCTCCCTGCGCTCCCGCGCCCGACTGGTGGCGCTGGGGGAGGCGGTGGCCAAGATCAATCACGACCTGCGCAATATGCTGACCTCGGCCCAGCTGGCCTCCGAGCGCCTGGCCGATTCGCCCGATCCGGAGGTCGCCCGCGTTCTGCCGCGGCTGGAGCGGGCCCTGGGTCGCGCCGCCGCCCTGTCGCGCAATGTGCTGGAGTACGGCAAGAGCGAGGAGCCGCCACCCCAGCGCGTCCGCATTCCGCTGGCCCCCGCCATCGCAGCGGCCGCCGAGGACGCCGGGCTGACGGCGGAGGGCGTCCGCCTGACCAAGTCCATTCCGGCGCGCCTGGCCATCCAGGCAGACGCCGACCAGTTGCACCGCGTGCTGGTCAATCTGATGCGCAACGCCCGCCAGGCCATCGAGAGCGATCCGACCCGCCGGACGGGTCGCAAGGGCGGGGTCCGCGTCACCGCCCTGATCGAGAACGGCGACTGCATTATCCACATTGCCGACGACGGCCCCGGCATTCCGCCGCGGCTGTCGGAGAGCCTGTTCGAGCCCTTCGTCAGCGGCAGGGCGTCAGAGGGGGCCGGTCTGGGACTGGCCATTTCGCGCGAACTGGCCGCCAGCCACGGCGGTGCCCTGACCCTGGTCGAGACCGGACCGACGGGCACCACCTTTGCCCTGCGTCTGCCACACTGAGGGGGCCAGATCGCCCGACCGGCGTTATCGGTGGCCCCGCCGGATGAAACCGCCGATCTTCGCCTGATGCCTTTCCGCCCTGGAGGTCCTGCATGACCCGCTTCACCGTCGCCGCCGTGACTGCCCTGCTGCTGGCAGCCGCGCCGGTCGTCGCCCAGACGACCCGGCCGCAGGCCCCTGTCCAGAGGACGACGCCGGCGCAGACCAACCCGCCCGCAGCGCCGGCGGCGAGCCCTGCGCCGGGCTCCGAGGAATGGCTGCGGCTGCGCGGCGAAAGCTACAGCGCCGCGCCCGAGGTCGAACAGGATCCGGCCGAGGTCGCCGAGACCATCCGCCTGAACGCCGAGATCGCCGCCCGCAACGAGGCCGCCGAGCGCCGCGAGATCGAGGGAGCCGCCGCCTGGCAGGCGGCGGACGCCCGCTGGCGTGCCGAGACCGCCCGGCTGGCGACCGAGCGGGCCCAGTGGGAAGCGGACGCCGCCGCTGCCGAGGCCGCACGCCTTCGCCATGAACGCGACCGCGCCGCATGGGCGGCTGAGGTCGCCGCCTGCGAACGATCACCCCGGTCGTGCGTGGCCCGCGCGCCGGGATACTGACGCGGGTCATGCGCGTTCGTCTGATCCACGGCGAGATCGGCTCCGGCAAGACGCGGCGGGCTGCGGCCTGGGTTGAGTCCGAAGGATTGGCCGGACGGACGGTGGCCGGCGTACTGGCCCTGAAGGCACCGACGGGGCGGCGGTTCCTCGACATCGCAACCGGCGATGAGGTCGCCCTCGAACATCCGGCCGAAGACGAGGTCGCCGTGCCGGTCGGGCGGTTCCAGTTCCGTCAGGCGGCGTTCGACTGGGCCGTCGACCGGATTGGGCAATCGCTTGGGCAGGCCGGCTCCGTCGTCATCGACGAGGTCGGTCCGCTGGAGCTGGGTGGAGCCGGCTTTGCGCCCCTGCTGGACAGGCTGGCGGATGACCATCCCGGGATCCAGCGGGTCCTTCTGGTCCGCACCGGCCTGATCGACGCCGTCGCCGACCGGTTCTGCCGGAGCGCCACGATCATTTTCGAGCCGACCCGTAACCTCTGACACGCGGGCGTCGTAGCCCATCATATGGTTGCGCCCGGCAAGACGCCGTGAGAGCGTCCGACTGCCCGCGACGGGAGGGACGATTGACCAATATCGCCAACAGCCCGCCGGACGGGGATCTGCACGCCCCCACCGGGAACCCCGTCGCCCCGACGCCCTATCCGGATCGGCCGCTGCCGGACGGCCGTACCGACACCTGGCGGCACCCCGTCTGGGTGCGGCTGGCGCACTGGCTGAACGTCGTCGCCGTCGTGGTGCTGATCATGAGCGGGCTCAACATCCTGCTGGCCCATCCGCATCTGTACTGGGGGGTCCGCTCGACCTTCGCCGACCCGTGGGTGAGCATTCCGCCGATCCCGAACTGGCTGCTGATTCCGCAGGGCCGGAACCTGGCCGAGGCGCGCAACTATCATTTCCTGTTCGCCTGGATCTTCGTCCTGAACGGTCTGGCCTATCTGCTCTTCGGGCTGATCACCCGCCGCTTCGGTCGCCGCCTGTGGCCGACGGGCAGGGACCTGAAGGGGTTCGGACCCTCGGTGGTGGAGCATGCCCGATTCCACTTCCCGACCGACGATCATGCCCGGACCTATAATGTCATCCAGAAGCTGACCTATCTGGCCATGATCCTGATCGTCCTGCCGATGATGCTGATCACCGGCCTGTCGATGTCGCCCGGCTTCAACGCCATCGGCGGCATTTTGCTGGATCTGATGGGCGGGCGGCAGTCGGCGCGGACGCTGCATTTCATCTCGGCGGCCCTGATCGTCGGCTTCATCATCGTCCATGTCGGCCTGGTGATCTGGACCGGCCTGTTCAACAATATGCGGTCGATGATCACCGGCTGGTTCGTGATCGAGCCGCCCGGCTCCACGGCGGGACCGAAACGCCGCCGCGAGCCGCCAACCGACGCCGGAGACGCACCATGAACCGCCGCCACTGGCTGACCGGCGCCGTCGCCACGGCCGCAACCGCCCTGCTCTCGGCCTGCGGTCAGGCGGGAACCAGCCTGGCCGAACAGGCGCGGCGGATGGGCGAGGGGCTGACGCGCCGGTCGCAGCGGCTATTGATCCCGCGCGACGCCCTGGCCCCGACCTACAGCCGCGCCGATATCTCGCCCGACTTCAAGGCCAATGGCTCGGTCGACCCGGCGGCGGCGGACTACAAGGCGCTCAAGGCCAATGACTTCGCGGACTACCGGCTGGTCATCGACGGCCTGGTCGAGCGGCCCCTGTCACTGAGTCTGGCGGAACTGCGTACCCGGCCGGCGCAGAGCCAGATCACCAAACACGACTGTGTCGAGGGCTGGACCTCGATCGGCGAATGGACCGGCGTGCGGCTGGAAACCCTGCTCAAGGAGGCCGGGCTGAAGCCGGAGGCCCGATACATCGTCTTCCACTGTTTCGACGCCCTGAACCAGGCCGAGGACGGGGAGCGCTATTATGAGAGCATCGATCTGATCGATGCCCGCCATCCGCAGACCATCCTCGCCTGGGCGATGAATGGCGAGACCCTGCCGGTCCCGTATGGGGCACCGCTGAGGCTGAGGGTCGAGCGGCAGCTTGGCTATAAACACGCCAAATACATCAAGCGGATCGAGGCGGTGGAGAGCTTTGCCCACATCGGCGGCGGCAAGGGCGGCTACTGGGAAGACCGGGGATACGAGTGGTACGCGGGCATCTGACCCGACGGGGGCTGGGGCCGGCGGCGGGGGCGGCGCTGATACGATGATAACGGACCGGCCACCCCCGGATGGAGAACGATCCACACGCCGACGGGCGGCGGTTCTCCGGGCGAATTCCGTACATTCAGCCGGGGAAGTGAGCGGAAGCCTTACCGTCGTTAACATCGCCGCGAGACCAAACTATGGGTCTCAGAAGTAATCCACATTCTCGAGCGACACCTCTGCAGGCCCATAGCCGTAGAAGAAGGTATCGCGGTAGTAACGCTCCCAACGCGCGTATAGCCAGTCGACATTGACCACCACTTCAGGGCGCTGGGGTCTGCCATCCTGTGTTTTTGGAATATTGGTGATGTACGGACGGAACAGGAAGTGGGTCCGATAGAGCCGCACGAGCATTCCGAGATAGAAATCCCTGAGTATGGCTTCGTCCGCAGCACCACGACGAATGAAAATCGCCATCTCATCGAAGACGTTGTGGGATTTCCGTAGGTTATTCCGGAAGGTTTCGCTCGCCGGATCCTCGTAGAACGCCTTGCGTGCCCGCTCGTCGGCAAACCGTTCTATGTTGTTGGGGTCATAGGCGACGTTTGCGACATAGGCCAGTGCGGCGATGAAGTCGGGATCCGCCTGTGCCACTCTGATAAAATCGGACGCCTTGTCGCGCGTCTTCAGCAGCGTCGTTACAGCGTTCGAAACCAACCAGCCGGCGGACGCTGCGAAAATGGACGCGGCTGTGAAATAAGGTCCGACCAAGTAATTGGTGGAGGAGTTGGCCGCGCTAACGTCGGCCAACAACAGCGCTTCCCGGAAAAGCCAGATGGCGGCGGCGGCGGACAGGACCGCTGCGAAGCTCAACACTCGGTCGAGCCGCCTCAAATTTCGTTGTCGCCGCGCATACTTACCTCGAGATTCGGACAGGTGATCTAGGGAGGCTGCCGGTTAAAATCAAGTAAAGATCCCTTAACATTTGTAACGCCTTGAGCGGAACCCAGCCCGACCCTCAGGCCTCCGCGCCCTCGGCCCGCTTCTTCATCATGGCGTCGAAACTGCCCCAGACGCCTTCGGCCCCGTGCCAGGCGCCGGTGGTGGCGGCCTTGGAGTATTCGGTGGCGCGGGCCTCGAAGAAATTGGCGTGCTCCACGCCCGACAGCAGGGACTGCAGCCAGGGCAGGGGGTTTTCCTTGACGCCGTAGACTTCGGGCAGGTGCAGCTGGCGCAGGCGCCAGTCGGCGATGAAGCGGATGTACTGTTTGATGTCGTCCGGCGTCATGCCGTTGACCGGCCCCATCTCGAAGGCCAGGTCGATGAACCGGTCCTCCATCTCGACCACCGTCTTGCAGCATTCGACGATGTCGGCGGCGACCTCCGGAGTGACCGCGCCCGTCTCCTTGTTGAAGGCGTGGTACAGTTTGATGATGCCGTCGCAGTGCAGGCTTTCGTCGCGGACCGACCAGCTGACGATCTGGCCCATGCCCTTCATCTTGTTCTGACGGGGGAAATTCATCAGCATCGCGAACGAGGCGAACAGCTGCAGCCCCTCGGAGAAGCCGCCGAACATGGCCAGCGTCCGGGCAACGTCGGCATGGGTCTCGACCCCGAACCTGCCCATGAAGTCATGCTTGTCGCGCATGGCCTCGTATTCCATGAAGGCCCCGAACTCGCTCTCGGGCATGCCGATGGTCTCGAGCAGCAGGGCGTAGGCCGCGATGTGGATGGTCTCCATGTTGGCGAAGGACGCCAGCATCATCTTGACCTCGGTCGGTTTGAACACCCGACCGTATTTTTCCATGTAGTTGTCCTGGACCTCGATGTCGGCCTGGGTGAAGAAGCGGAAAATCTGGGTCAGCAGGTTGCGCTCGGACGGCGTCAGATTGACCGCCCAGTCCTTCATGTCCTCGCCCAGCGGCACCTCTTCAGGCATCCAGTGGACCTGCTGCTGCTTCTTCCACATGTCGAAGGCCCACGGGTAGCGGAACGGCTTGTAGGCCGCCGAGGCGGTGAGCAGGCCGGGGGTCGTGGGCTTGATCGAGACGTGCGCGTTCATCGGGTACGGGGCTCTGGAAGCGAATCCGGGATTGAGGATTCACCATGCGGGCGGACGGTCCCGGCGCCAAGTCGAAATGCGGCTATATTGCGATCACTTTTTTCGCGACCGCTAGATGTGGTAGGTGAGCGGGACGCAACTGGGGACGCGGCTGGGGACAAGCCCAGGCCCTGCCTGTAGCGAACCGGACCGTTCCCGGATTCCGACGCATGGGAGCTGGAGGTGCTGGGCCACCGGGGGGTGGCACAGCAGCCGGGAGCGGCAATCCTGACCTTGGACCGGTCCCATCCCGCACCCGGCATGGTACGGATGCGGCGCATGGCCGACAGCCCGTCGATGTTCGGCATCCGGACATCCACCAACGCAAGGTCGGCCTCCCCCGTGCTGCGGGACGCCCTGTCAGGGGTTCGAGGTCTGAAACGCCTCCCTCGGCCGAAACCCGCGCCAGACTCCCCAGAACAGCAGCGCGGTCGCCACGCCGAGCGCGTCGGCGAGAAGGTCGCCCCAGCTGGGGTCGCGGCCGATGTAGTGCTGCACCACCTCGACCGCAGCACCGAGAACGATGGCCACCAGCGCCGCCCATATCCGCGGGAGTCGCCGGAACAACACGCCCAGACTCCACAGGATCAGGCCGAAGGCGATGAAATGCGCCGCCTTGTCCCAGATCAGTGGATCAGAATCGAGGGTCCCGGCCGGCGACAGCAACAGGCCCATCAGGACAAGGAGCACAACAGCGCCGAGGATACGAAGGAAGGTACGCATACGAGATTCAGGGCTTTCCGGGGAGACCTTGCTTCTATCAGCCCACGAACAGGACCCAAACCCCGGTTGCGGCGAAACCGGCCGCCGCCGCCATCCGGATCCAGCCCAGGGGCAGCCGCCTGGCCGCTGTCTCGCCGAGCAGGACCGCCGGGCCGTTGACCAGCATCATGGCGAGGGTGGAGCCGGCCACGACAGGCGGCAGGTTCTGGAACTGCGCGGCCGGCTCCCGCGCGGAAGCACCCTGCGAAGCCAGGGGTCTTGCCGTGATGCCTGGGGTCCTGTCGCTCGCGCCATCCTCTCCGGGCGAGAGGAAGTGTGTTGACGCGAACCCCGCTGATCGGTGCGGGCGGCTACTTCCGGATGACGGGGTCGTCCGGCAAGGGCTCATCATGCGGCCCGCGATCGCTGACAGCCTGGCTGCGCTGCACCGCATAGGCGACCAGCCACAGGGCCATGGCCCAGGCAGCCCCCACGCTCCAGCCTGCCAGCACATCCGTGGCCCAGTGCGCCGCCAGATAGACCCGGGTCAGGCCGACGATCAGGGTCAGCATCAGGGCCACGCCGAGTACACAGGCCTTGAAGCGACGGCGCGGGAAGGCGCGGGTCAGCATGACGCCTATGCTGAGATAGAAGACCGCCGACAGCAGGGCATGGCCCGAAGGGAAGCTGGCGTTGATCGTCTCGACGACTCGCCAGGCCTCAGGAGGACGGTCGCGTTCGAATACCGCCTTCAGGCCTTCGCTCAGAAGCACGCCGCCGGCCAGCCCCAGCACCAGCAGGAGAGCCGACAGCTGCTTGCGCTGCAGGACCAGGAACAGGACCACGATGAGGCTGAAGAGGCCGAGAACAGCGATCCCTCCCAGCGATGTCAGGTCCAGCGCTGCGGTTTCGAGCCAGGGAGGCCCCCAGCCGTCGGCGGAACCACCGGGCCGCATCGCCAGCAGGACGGCCTGGTCAAAGGCCCGGCCATCCGCCCCGGTCATGTCGTCGGCCAGCTCGACAAAGATCACTATCCCTGCGGCCACCACAAACAGCGCCGCCAGGGCGCTGATTTCAGTCCTCGCGATCCGCCACACATGGCGGGCAAACGGCGTGATTTGAGACAGGATCATCGGTCGCTAACGGTCCCGCTTGTGTGACGTTCCAATCACGCGTTCGTGATCATCGAGCGGTCAAGCTTGTCACGCCCGCGTCGCGGCCTGTCCACAGGCTCATCCCCCGCCTTGAGAGCGATTCGGGCAGAAAGTGATCGTCAACCCCGTTGACGGTTGGTTAGCCATCTGCGCCCCATATGTGGACGCGGGAAGCGTCCCTGCCACTAGATGATGTGGTTGGGGCACGGGGTTCTCGCAACGATCCAGTTCAGGGGCGACAGCATTATGGCCGGCGGCGAAGCGTTGAAGACTGTGGAATTCCAGCCGGTTGCAGGCGGTGATGCGACGCCGCGTCCCCATCTCTCTGTGGTGCGCTCCCTCCAGCTCGACCGGACCCGTGACGACCTGCTGACCGACTTCGGCAAGAAGACGCTGGAGGATCGCTATCTGCTGGCCGGCGAAAGCTATCAGGACATGTTCGCCCGCGTCGCCACGGCCTATGCCGACGACCACGAGCACGCCCAGCGCGTCTATGACTATATGTCGAAGCTGTGGTTCATGCCCTCGACGCCGGTGCTGTCGAACGGCGGTGCCGATCGCGGCCTGCCGATCAGCTGCTTCCTGAACTCCGTGGCCGACAGCCTCGACGGCATCCAGTCGGTCTGGAACGAGAACGTCGCCCTCGCCTCGAACGGCGGCGGCATCGGCACCTACTGGGGCGGCGTCCGGTCGATCGGTGAGAAGGTCAAGGGCGCGGGCCAGACCTCGGGCATCATCCCCTTCATCCGCGTGATGGACTCCCTGACGCTGGCGATCAGCCAGGGTTCGCTGCGCCGCGGTTCGGCCGCCGTCTATCTGGACGTCCACCATCCGGAGATCGAGGAGTTCCTTGAGATCCGCAAACCCTCGGGCGACTTCAACCGCAAATCCCTGAACCTGCACCACGGCATCAACATCTCGGACGCCTTCATGGAGGCCGTGCGCGACGGCCGCACGTTCGACCTGCTGTCGCCCAAGAACCAGGCAGTCGTGAAGACCGTCGACGCCCGCACCCTGTGGCAGAAGATCCTCGAAATCCGCCTGCAGACGGGCGAGCCCTATCTGATCTTCTCCGACACGGTGAACCGCCAGATGCCGCAGCATCAGCGCGACCTGGGCCTGTCGGTGAAACAGTCCAACCTGTGCAGCGAGATCACCCTGCACACCGGCCGCGACCACCTGGGCGTCGACCGCACCGCAGTCTGCTGCCTGTCCTCGGTCAATGCCGAGAGCTTCCTGGAATGGCGTGAAGAGCCGCAGTTCATCGAGGACGTCATGCGTTTCCTCGACAATGTGCTGGAAGACTTCATCCGTCGCGCCCCGCCGGCCATGGCCGCGGCCGTCTATTCGGCCAAGCGCGAGCGTTCGGTGGGTCTGGGTCTGATGGGCTTCCACTCCTTCCTGCAGGCGCAGGGCGTGGCGTTCGAGTCCGCCATGGCCAAGTCGTGGAACATGCGGCTGTTCAAACATCTGCGCCGCGAGGCCGACAAGGCCAGCCGCCTGCTGGCCGAAGAGAAGGGCGCCTGCGAGGACGCCGCCGAGCGCGGCGTCATGGAGCGGTTTTCGCACAAGCTGGCCATCGCCCCGACCGCCTCGATCTCGATCATCTGCGGCGGCACCTCGGCCGGCATCGAGCCGATCCCGGCCAACATCTATACGCACAAGACCCTGTCGGGCTCGTTCGCGGTCAAGAACCCTTACCTCGAGCGGATCCTGGGCGAGAAGGGCATCGACACCGAGGCGGTGTGGAGCTCGATCCTCGAGCACGAGGGGTCGGTGCAGCACCTCGAAGGCCTGACCGACGACGAGAAGTCGATCTTCAAGACCGCCTTCGAGCTGGACCAGCGCTGGATCGTCGAACTGTCGGCCGATCGCGCTGCGGAAATCTGCCAGGCCCAGTCGATCAACCTGTTCATCCCCGGCGATGTGAACAAGTGGGACCTGCACATGCTGCACTGGTCCGCCTGGGAGAAGGGCGTGAAATCGCTCTACTATCTGCGCTCGAAATCGGTGCAGCGGGCCGCCTTCGCGGGGGCCGAGGACAAGGTCGAGGAAGAAGTCGACCCCAACCAGCCGGACCTCTTCAGCGCCGCCCGCACCGACTACGACGAGTGCCTGGCCTGTCAGTAGGGCCCTCGGGGAACGTAAATCGCGCTGTGACACCGGAACCTCGTTTTTCGCCCGACGTTTGTCGGACGGAGAAGAAGTCTGTTGGCGAGGCGACCCGCATCGTGCAGGGTTGCATTCGTTAACGGATCGGGAGGACCGTTGATGCGTATGACGGTTGTTGCGTTCGGAGTGTTGGCGACTGTGGCCTGTGCGGCTCCGGCGCTCGCTGCTGTTTCGCCACCTGAAACCCAGGTCGCCCGGTCCAGTCCCTGGGTTGTGACCCGCGAGCCTCCCACCACGGTTTCCGACCTGCTGACGCGGATCGACCGCGACGCCCGCTTCGACGATACAGACCGCCCGGCCTTTGGTCCCGAAGAGGGCTTGAGCGGCTACGCCCCCCCATTGCTGGACCGGGCCTCACCTGATCGGGCCTCCCCCTGGGTCGCCTCGAGCCGCGACGTCTGGTTCGAGAACAACACTTTTGACGACCGGCTGCGGCTGCGCACCGAAGGCCCCGTGCGCCGCGTCGACGGATCGCCCCTGCCGCCCGGCCCCCTGGATCCGGCGGCCTATGCGGCCGAGCACTACCACCTGACCTATACCCGCGGCTGGACCGGAATCCTGGGCCGCACGGCATCGGGTTTCGACGTGGCCCTCACGCCCCATATCGGCGTCGGCGTCGGCTCGCGCGGCGGCACCACCGAGGCCGGGGCGACCCTGCGCATCGGACGCGACCTGGATCGGCTGGTGCCCGAAGGTGAAGAAGCGTTCGGCCAGCGCCCCCGCTGGTACCTGTATGCGGCCGGTTCCGGCCGGGCGGTCGGCTATAACTGGGCCCGCAACCGCGACGGCGCGTTCGCCCGGTCGGGCATCAGCCATGACTCTGGTGTCTTCATGGGCGACGCCTCGCTGGGCGTGGCCATGCGGCGCGGCCCCGTGCAGAGCTCGATTGGCCTGATCTATCGAGAGATCGGCGCGGAAGGTCTGCGCGCCGGTCAAGGCATCGACACCGACGTTTCCGAAGGCGTCGTCGCGTTTCAGCTGTCGATCAAGCCGGAGTAGGGAGGCAACAGGCAGCAGGCAGCAGGGGCGCACGCGCCTGCTCGAACGGTCTTTTTCCTGCTGCCTACTGCCTGTTGCCTGCTGCCTGTTCTGTTCTCGCCACGCCCTCTCGCCGGTCGTCAGCGCCGCCGTCCCAGGCCCAGCCTTCCGGGCCCTGGCGCCAGACACCGCCGTGCAGTCCCGAGGTTTCGCTGTCGTTGGGCCGCAGGGTCACGCCGCGCGCCGTCAGGCCCGCGCGCAGGGCCTCGGAGAACCGCTCGGTGTCCGCGCCGAACCCGTCGCCCCGCGCCACCAGATTGGGCAGGTTGAAGGCCGTCTGGACGGGCAGGCCCCATTCCAGCACCGCGATCAGGGCCCGGGCGTTATAGGCCAGGATCGAGGGCCCGCCCGGCGAGCCCAGGGCACCGACCAGCCGCCCCTCGCGGTCGAGGATGAGGATCGGCGACATCGACGATCGCGGCCGCTTGCCCGCCGCCGCCGCGTTCGCGGCCGGAGCCCCGTCGGCCCGCGTCGGCGAGAAGGAGAAGTCGGTCAGCTGGTTGTTGAGGAAGAAGCCCGCCGCCATCCGGCCCGAGCCGAACACACTCTCGACCGTCGTGGTCATGCTGACGGCGTTGCCCTCGGCGTCGACGATGACGAAATGCGACGTCCCCGCCGGCTCGTTCGTCGCATCGGGCCCGGTCAGCACCCCGCCCGGTGGCGTCCCCGCCTCGGCCGCCCCGGTCAGGCCCGGGGCCAGCGCCGCACGCGCGGCCGTATAGCCGGGGTCGAGCAGCCCCTGAACCGGCACCCTGACAAAGCCGGGGTCGCCGACATAGCGGTCGCGGTCGGCATACATCAGCCGCTGCAGCCGGGCGAAGGCCGTCCAGGCCTCGGCGCTGTCAGGGCCCAGGGCGATGTCCGGCGTCTGTTCCGCCATGGCCAGCAGCTGCAGCACCGCCACGCCGCTGGACGGCGGCGGCGGCACGCAGATGACATAGACCCTGTAGGGCCGGCACAGGGCACCGCGCTCGATCGGCTCATAGGCCGCGATGTCCTGCGCCGTCAGGGCACCCGGACGCGGCTCCTCCGCCACGACGGACGCGATCTCGCGCGCGACACGGCCGGTATAGAAGGCCCCGGCCCCGTCGGCGGCCAGTTCGTCCAGCGTCTCGGCATAGGCGGGGTTCCGCAGTACGTCGCCGGCGACATAGCGCGCGCCGTCAGGCCGGGTGAACCAGGCATTGGCCCAGCGCGTCCGCGCCTGCCCCCGTGTGGCGGCGATGAAGCCGGCCAGTCGGGGGCTGACCACGAAGCCTTCGCGTGCCAGCCGCTCCGCCTCGCCGAACAGGGTGCTCCACGGCCGCCGGCCGTGTGCCGCCTGCGCCATGGCCAGCATGGCCACCACACCGGGCGCGCCGGTCGAGCGTCCGCTCAATACGGCGTCGCCGAAACCGAGCGGCCGTCCGTTCTCGAAGAACAGCCCGGGCGTCGCCCCCGCCGGCGCCGTCTCGCGCCCGTCATAGCTGGTGACCTCCCCCGTGCCGGCGTCGAAGACCATCATGAAGGCACCGCCGCCGAGACCGGAGGACTGCGGCTCGACCAGGCCCAACACCGCCTGCACGGCCACGGCCGCATCGACCGCCGATCCGCCTTCGCGCAAGACCTTCAGCCCGGCCTCGACCGCCAGGGGATTGGCCGCCGACACGAACGGGCCGCGCGCCCTGGGGGTCTGGACCGACGCGGGGGCTTGGGACACTCCGGATCCGGCCGGTGTCGGGAGCCCGGGTATTCCGGCCGCGCACCCCGCCAACGCCAGGGTCATCGCGACGACGGCAGCTGCGACTGCGCGCAGGGGCCGGGACGGGAAGGCGATCATGGCGGACTCACTCGAGGCGGATGCGGGACAGCGCCGCACCTTGGCCTGCCGTCCGCGCGAGCGGAACCCCCGTACCACCGCACCGTCCCGGCGCGGCCGGTCCGGATCGCCGAAAACCCGCTGGACAGCCCTTGCCCCCCGCCCCCGCCTCCGCTAGATACCCGCCCTCGCCGTTCGCGGCCAAGCGCGCCCGTAGCTCAGCTGGATAGAGCATCAGACTACGAATCTGAGGGTCGGACGTTCGAATCGTTCCGGGCGCGCCATTTTCTTCAGCACCTTCCGCAGAACGGGATCGGTCCGGGCCGGTCTCCCGGACGTGGCTGAAGGATCAGGAGGCCGTCGGGACGCTGACGCTCCGGGCTCGACCGGACGGCCGATGGCCGGGACCCGGGAGACGAACCATCCCCGACCCAGCCTGTGAGACAGGATCCGCTTCAGCTTCGCCCGGCCGGGACTGGATGGACCGCCTGTCGGGGTGCCAAACCTACAGCGTCTGGAGTTCGCCGGTCGCGATGTTGAACCGCCAGACAGACAGGGACAGGTGTCCGGCTTTTTCGGCGTCGCGTATCCAGGGGAAGGTCCGCAGATTGGCCAGTGAATGCCGAAGCACGGCGTCCTCGATCGCCGCCTCGAAAGCCTGTCCTGCGCCCTGCTCGGGTATCGGCCACATCACCGGCTCGGCGATATCCATCCAGGGGCCGAGGAAGTCCTGGGCGTTCCGCAGGGGCCCATGGATCATGGCGTGGACGCCGTCGCAGGCGGCATGTCCGAGGATGACGATCCGGCGAACCTTGAGGACCTTGACGGCGAACTCAAGGGCGGCGCTCGTCCCGTGGCATCCGCCGTCGGGCGCATACTCGGGCACGAGTCCTGCCACATTGCGAATGACGAACAGGTCGCCCGGCCCGGCGTCGAAGATGGTCTGCGGATCGATCCGTGCGTCGGAGCAGGCCACCACGACGGTCGCCGGCTGCTGGCGGCGCCGCGCCAGATGGGCGTAGCGTTCTGCCTGGGCAGGCCAGACCGCCGAACGAAAGCGCTGATACCCCGCGATCAGCGGGTCGTCGGAGCCGGGCGTCATGGTACCGCCGCTCCCGGCCCGGCCGACTGCGTCCTCCACAGCGACCAGGGGGTGCCCGCTGCGAGGATGGCGACGAACGGCAAGAAGGCTGCCCACATCCTGACCGGCCTGGTCAGGACGTCCCGGGTTGAAAAGTCCATAGGTACAGGGTTCCGGTCTGACCCCCGCGATCAGACGCGGATGTCAAAGGTCTGCCGGCTGGGCCGGCGGGGGGCGGTGTCGGCGGTGATCGCGCCGGGGGCCTCAACGGGTCGCGAGGTCGGCGAGCTCTGATGGGCCGCAGCCCGACAGGTCATCTGTGCGCCCTGCACCGCCAGGGCGTGAGGGATCGAGCCCGGGCCGATCCTCATGGCCGCCCGCCCGCGGCAGGGATCAGGTCGCAGGCGGCAGGGTTCAGGTCCAGAAGGCGGCACAGGCGCAGGATGACCTCGCGCTCCTCCGCATCGAAACCGCCGTCCGCCTCAGCCACCGCACACGCCGTCTCGATCAGCAGACGGGACGGTCCGGCCTGACCCCGAAGAACAACGATCGCGGCTTCCGCCGCCGCCTCTCCGTCCTCCGGATCCCGATCAAACCGCATGTTCAGCGCCTCGAAACCGACCGACACCTCATGCAGTCCGAAGAAGCGGATGCTGGGCGACTGACTCATCCGGTCGATCATCCGCTTGCGTTCCTGCGCGGTGACCCAGCCATCGGCCTGGGCGACGAGCGCGCAGGCCGCGGTGATCGCATCCATCTGGGCGACATCGCCCAGGGTCCAGACCTCATGCGGATCGACGGGCAGTCGTGGGCTTCGGAGCTTGTCTGTATTGGGCATCTGGCCTCGCTTCGGATCACCGGCCAGGCCGTGATCGCGTGTTGGGGGTGGGGAGATGAGGGTCGGCCGGTCAGGGGCCGCCGCCGACCCTCCCGGCGCTGGAGCCTGCTACTGGAGCGAAATCCGGGTCTTGTTGGACCGCGTCCAGCAAGACCCGCTTCGCGCTAGCGCGTCGCGCCCGACATCTGACGCCTCTCGACGCCGGCGAGCCGGTCCTTGATGACCAGCTTCTTCTTCTTGATGCCCGCGACAGTGCCGTCGTCGGGGCGCGGACGCGCCCGCTCATCCCTCAGCGCCATCTCCAGCAGGGCGTGAAATCCCCGCAACCGGCGCGCCAACACAATAGACATGGAGCCTCTCCTTCTCTGAAGGGGGGCGCCCGACGACGGCGACCGTCGGTTCGAGGGGACAAACACAAGCAGGACCCGTCATCGAGCGCACCCGATGCGATCCGACATCACGATCATGGTGATCGTCAGAGGGGCCCGGGCCGCATGGTGATACTGCCTGCGACGCGGTCGATCCGCCAATCAGAAGTCCTGATACGCGCCATAAGCGCCCCTCATGCCGGGGCGGGGCCCCGTTCGAGCGCCCGCAGGACCTCCTGTGCCAGAAGCCCGGCGGGTCCGCCCGCACCCCGGGCGGAGACCAGGGCGATCTCACTGTCGGTCAGCGCCGGGAGCGGCCGCCCCAGTACGACGAGATCTCGCGGTGCCATGGCGGCGGGCAGGACGCCGACGCCGAGGCCGGCGCGCAGGGCCGCCATCTGGCCGGCGAGACTCGGCGAGGTGAATGATGCCCGGAAGGCGATGCCGGCATCCGACAAGGCGCCGAGGGCCCGCTTCCGATAGATGTCCGGCGTAGGCGCAATGATCAAAGGCAAGGGCGACGCCTCGATGATCGAGGCGTCGAGCGCCACCCAGACCAGGGGCTCGCTCCACACCCGAACCCCCAACTCGGGCCCGACAGGCTCGCGCTTGATCAGCACCAGATCAAGCATGCCGCGCGACATCTGCTCGAGCAGATTGGCCGTGTAGTCACAGGTCACCGACAGTTTGATGCGGGGATGGCTGCGCGCGAAAGCCCCGAGGATCGCCGGAAGATGCATCGTCGCGATGTCCTCGGGCGCGCCGAAACGGACCTCGCCCTCAAGGTCCCCGTCTCCCAGGGTCGAAACGATCTCGTCGTTCAGGCGCAACAACCTGCGGGCCTGGGGCAGAAGTCCGGCCCCTTCCGTGGTCAGGCTGATGCCCTTGCCGCCACGATCGAGCACAGGGGCACGCAGTTGGCCTTCGAGACGACGGATCTGCAGGCTGACCGCCGGCTGCGTCCGTCCCAGCAAGGCCGCGGCCCGGGTAAAGCTGCGGGTCTCGACCACCGTGACGAAGGCGCGGAGCAGGTCGATGTCGAGATTGACCAGCCGATCCGACACGTCATTAGCATCCGTTATAGACCTTATCACGGCAATAAACTGGATCAGGGAAACGGTCGAGGCCAAAGGGAGCCACCCTCAAGAGACCTGTTGTCGCATGCCTGACCTCTCCGCCAGCCTGGCCCTGCTAACCTCCCCGGCGATCCTGTTCTTCTTCATCGGCGCAGCCGCCGCGTTCGCACGCTCGGACCTGACGATCCCCGAGCCCGTATCCAAGGCGCTGTCGCTCTATCTGATGCTGGCGATCGGCTTCAAGGGCGGGGTCGAGGCGCGGGATGCCGGGCTGAACGGGGACTTCCTTCTCGCCGGTGCCATCGGCGTCGCGCTGAGCGCCCTGATGCCCTTGCTGGCTTTCGTCATCCTGAAACGGATGTCGCAGCTGGATCGTCCCACCATCTGTGCGCTGGCGGCGACCTACGGCTCGGTCTCGGTCGTCACCTTCGCCGCCGGCCAGCAGCATCTGGCCGCCGTCGGTCTCGACTCCGGCGGCTATATGGCGGCTGTGCTGGCACTGATGGAGACACCGGCCATCCTCACGGCCCTGCTGCTGCTCAACGGCGCGGGCCGCGGCGAGCCGGGGCGACGCCGGGCCATCCTCAAGGAGGTCTTCGTCGGCGCAGCCACGATCATGCTGCTGGGCAGTTTCCTTGTCGGGCTGATCTCCGGCCAGGCCGGCATGGCGAAGCTGGAGATCTTCGTCGGGCCGATGTTCCAGGGGGCCCTGTGCTTCTTCCTGCTCGATATTGGCCTGCTCGCCGCGCGTCGCCTGATGCAGGGCGGGCGCAACCTCACCGCCGGCGTGGTTGCGTTCGCGATGGGCTTTCCGCTGGTTTCGGCCGGCATCGCCCTGGGCCTGTCGCGGCTGGCGGGCCTCGACGTCGGAAACGCCGCCCTGCTCACCATTCTGGCGGGTTCCGCCTCCTACATCGCCGTGCCCGCTGCCATGCGGTTGGCGGCTCCCAAGGCCGACGCCGGTGTGTTCGTGACAGCATCGCTGGCCATCACCTTTCCCTTCAACCTCACAATCGGGATCGCGCTCTACACGGCCGCCGCGACCTGGTTGTGGATGTGACGCCGACTGGTTCCGCGCCGCCCTGATCGTTCGGGGCATCAAACCTCCAACCCGCTCCGAACGCTGGCCGTTCCAGCCTCGCGACTGGACCCGACGCCTTCTCGCGGGCAATGGAGACGCATGACGTTTCCGATCCCCTCCCCCGCCGACTGGCGCGTGCTGGCCGAGAAGGCGTTGAAGGACCGGCCGCTGGAGAGCCTGGTCCATCTCGACGCCGACGGCCTGACCATCCGGCCCCTGTATGCCGCCGCGACGGGCGGCGCTGCGGTGTCGGCACCCCGGCCATCAGACGCCGAGGGCCGGGCCTGGGACGTACGGACCCTGGTCGAGGGTGACGATCCCGCGGCCGTCAACGCCGCCGCCCTCGCCGACCTTGAAGGCGGCGCGGCCTCGGTGCTGCTGAAGGGGGCCGTGCTGGCCGACTCCGAACCCCTGGCCCGGGCGCTGGACAAGGTGGCGCTTGAGCTGGCACCGGTCGGGCTGGACGCCGGGCTCGACGGCCCCGATGCGGCCAATGCCCTGGCCGTGGCGGCCAAGGGTTCGCCCCGCGCGCGGCTGATGTTCCACATGGATCCCCTGTCGGCCTTCGCGGAGGCCGGCGCGGCACCCCGCGCCATCGACGAACACCTGATGCTGGCCGCTAATACTGCGGCGCGCCATGCCGGGGCCTATCCCGAGGCGTCGTTCTTCATGGCGAGCGGCCGGGTCGTACATGAGGCCGGGGGATCGATCGGCCAGGAACTGGGCTTTGCAGCGGCGAGCGCCGTAGCCCTGGTCAGGGCGGCGATTGCGGCGGGGCTGACCGCCGAGGCGGCGCTCCGGGGCACGGTTCTGGGCCTCTCGCTGGACCAGGAATATTTCGACGGCCTCGCCAAGGTCCGGGCCCTGCGGCTGATGTGGCGCACCCTGACCCGCGCCTTCGGGGTCGATACCCCCGCGGTGATCGAGGCCCGCTCCTCGCGGCGGATGCTCGCCGCGCGCGATCCCTGGCCCAATCTGCTGCGGCTGACGGCGGCGGGCTATGCCGGGGCCGTCGGCGGCGCGGACGCCGTGGTGCTGGACGGCCTGTCGCGCGCCAACGGCCGCTCCGACGCCTTCGCCCGCCGACAGGCGCGGAACACCCAGGCCGTACTGATGGAAGAGGCCCATCTCGGCCGCGTCGACGATCCGGCGGCCGGCTCCTGGTTCCTCGACGCCCGCACCCGCGATCTGGCCGAGGCCGGCTGGGCCGAGTTCCAGCGCATCGAGGGCGAGGGCGGGCTGATCATTGCCCTGCGCACGGGCGACGTTCAGGACCGCGTCGCGTCCGCCCGGGCAGAGCGCGAAGCGGCTCTGGCCAGCGGCGCTTCGCAGCTGGTCGGCGTGACCAAATTCGTCGATCCGGACCCCCGACCCGCGCCGTTCGAGGCCGGGGTCCCGTGTTCACCGCAAGCCGGTGGCGACGCCTGCGATCCACTGACCCCGATCCGGTTCGCCGCTCCCTTCGAGACCCAGCAGTGGGAGGCCGGCCAATGAGCGCGCCCGACTTCACCCGCATCCCGCTCGAGCTCGGCCCCACCGGCCCCGGCCCCGCCCGCGATGTCTGGAACACGCCCGAGGGTCTGACCGTCCAGACCGCCTACGGCCCCGACGCGGTCGAGGGCCTCGACTTCATCCACGGCCTGCCCGGCATCGCCCCCTATGTGCGCGGGCCCTATCCGACCATGTACGCCGGCAATCCCTGGACCATCCGCCAGTACGCCGGCTTCTCGACCGCCGAGGCGTCCAACGCCTTCTATCGCCGCAACCTGGCCGCCGGTCAGAAGGGGCTGTCGATCGCCTTCGATCTGGCGACCCATCGCGGCTACGACAGCGACCACCCGCGGGTGAAGGGCGACGTCGGCATGGCCGGCGTGGCCATCGACAGCATCTATGACATGCGCACCCTGTTCGACGGCATCCCGCTGGACCAGATGTCGGTGTCCATGACCATGAACGGTGCCGTCCTGCCGATCCTGGCCCTCTATGTCGTGGCGGCCGAGGAGCAGGGCGTGCCGCACGCCGCCCTGACCGGGACCATCCAGAACGACATCCTCAAGGAGTTCATGGTCCGCAACACCTACATCTATCCGCCCGAACCCTCGATGCGGATCGTTTCGGACATCTTCGCCTGGACCGCGGAGCACACGCCGAAATTCAACTCCATCTCGATCAGCGGCTACCATATGCAGGAGGCCGGGGCCTCGGCCGACCTGGAGCTGGCCTATACCCTCGCGGACGGGGTCGAATATCTGAAGGCGGGCGTCGCGGCGGGCATGGACGTCGACCGGTTCGCCCCGCGCCTCAGCTTCTTCTGGGCCATCGGCATGAACTATTTCATGGAGGTGGCCAAGCTGCGCGCCGGCCGCCTGCTGTGGGCCGAGGCCGTCTCGAAATTCGGTGCCAGGGACCCCCGCTCCCTCTCCCTGCGCGCCCACTGCCAGACCTCGGGCTGGTCGCTGGCCGCGCAGGATGTGTTCAACAATGTGCCCCGCACCATGGTCGAGGCCATGGCCGCGGCGGGGGGCCAGACCCAGAGCCTGCACACCAACGCCCTGGACGAAGCCCTGGCCCTGCCCACCGACTTCTCGGCCCGGATCGCGCGCAACACCCAGCTGCTGCTGCAGATGGAAACCGGCCTGACCCGCGTCATCGACCCGTGGGGCGGCAGCTACTACGTCGAGCGCCTGACCCATGAACTGGCGGAGAAGGCCCGCGTCCTGATGGCCGAGGTCGAGGCCCTGGGCGGCATGGCCAGGGCCATCGAGGCCGGCGTGCCGAAGATGCGGATCGAGGAAGCCTCGGCCCGCACCCAGGCCCGGATCGACACGGGCCAGCAGACCGTTGTCGGCGTGAACCGCTATCTCTCCGATGCCGTCGACGACATTCCGATGCTCAAGGTCGACAACGCCGCCGTGCTCGCGGCCCAGATCGACAAGCTGAAACGCCTGCGCGCCGAACGCGACGAGGCGAAGACCCAGGCCGCCCTCGACGCCCTGACCCAGGGCGCGCGCGGGAACGCCAACCTGCTCGAGCTGTCGGTGCAGGCGGCCCGCGCCTTTGCCACCGTCGGCGAGATCTCCGATGCGCTGGAGGCCGCCTTCGGTCGCCATGTGGCGACCGTGAAGACCGCCCGCGGCGTCTATGCCCGCGAGGCCGGCAATGATCCGAAGATCAGCCGCGCCCGCGACATGGTCGCCGCCTTCGTCGACAATGACGGCGGCCCGCCACGGATCCTGATCGCCAAGCTCGGCCAGGACGGCCACGACCGCGGCCAGAAGGTCATCGCTACCGCCTATGGCGATCTCGGTCTGGAGGCCACCGCCGGGGCGCTGTTCCAGACCCCGGCCGAGGCCGCCCGCGACGCCGTGGCCGCCGATGTCCACGCCGTCGGTGCCTCATCCCTGGCCGCCGGCCACCTGACCCTCGTGCCAGAGCTGAAGGCCGAACTGGAGAAGCTGGGACGGCCGGACATCATGATCGTCGTCGGCGGGGTGATCCCGCCGTCGGACGTCCAGACCCTGATCGACATGGGCGCGGCGGCCGTCTATCCGCCCGGCTCGGTCATCGCCGACACGGCCATCGACCTGATCGACAAGCTCAACCAACGGCTCGGCTACGCCCAGAGGAGCTGATCCTCTCAGGGCCGGTGGCGCGGCGGCAGGGCGGCGATCTCTTCGCCGGTCAGCTTGCGGCTGACGCGGACGCGGCAGACTGTGGTCTGGGATGTAGACCCGGGCACAACGATCCGGGCCCAGTCGTCGGTGCACAGGCGCGAGCCGACCAGGCCGCCGTCGGGGATCAGGGCCATCTGGATTGCGAAATCCATGTCAGGGCAGCCGCCCGCCGCATCGAGCTCATAGACGTCTGTACGGCCCACCCGCAGGAAGACCTGACCGGATCGACCCTGTTCGAAATTGTCCACCTGACGGACGCTGAAGCACTGGCGCGTGCGCGCCGGCGCCTCGCTGGCCATGCCGCCGCCCTCGACAGGCGCGCAGGAGGCCAGAAAGGTCAGGGTGCCAAGAGCGGCGAAGGCGAGGGTGCGCATGGGGGAGTCTCCTCGAGGAACCGGTGCCTCAACCGTCCGCCTTGTTGATCGGTTGCACAAGGGCCCCGGCGGTCGCGTTTCGTAACGGATCGACCCGCGCGGCCAGATCGACCGGCAGGGGCGATGGCGCGCCGAGGGCGAGGGCCGCGACATGGTCGGCCAGCAGGGGCGCGACGCAAAAGCCACGCGAGCCCAGCCCGCCGAGCACGAACAGGCCTTCGCCGCCCGGCAGCACCCCTGCCAGCGGAAGCCGGTCGGGCGTGGTGGCGCGAACCGCCGTCCGGGCCTGCGCGGGTCCTGCTGCGGCGATCCGCGCCGCCAGTTGGGGCAGGCGCGCGGCGACCGTCGCCAGATTGCGCGCGCCGGCCTCTTCCGAGGGTCCGCCGTCGATCTCGCCCCGGTCATGGGTCGCGCCGAACAGCAGTCCCGAACCCGTCGGCACCGCATAGCCGCCCCAGGCGACGGGTCCGGCTTCAACATGCTCGACCCAGTCCGCCTGACCCCGGACCGGTGCCAGCGCCAGACCGGGGACCAGCCCCGCCGTTCCCCATCCCGCCGCGACCACGACGATGTCGGCCTCGACGATCAGATCGCCGGCCCCATCCAGCAGCCGCCAGCCGGTGCCGGCGGGTTCGATTTGCGCCACCCGCGCGGAGACGCGGACCGCTTCCTCCAGCCAGGCTTCGAGCACGGCGCGCGGCCGGATCGCCATGGCGTCACGCATCCACAGGCCGCCGCAAGCGACGGGCTCGCCCAGCAGACCGGCGCACTCGGCAGAGCCGCGAACCGCCATCGCCCCTTCGGCCCAGATCGGCTGGCTCGCGACCCTGGCGAACCGTCCCGCGTCGCGCGGCACCTGTTCGAGCTGAAGGACGCCTCTCTGGACCACCGCGTCGGGGATCGTGGCGTAGAGCGCCGCCGCCCGGGTCATGGCCTGGGCGTGGAGGGCGGCGATGCCGTTGTCTCCCGCGTCCAGACGTGGGGTCACCAGCGCGGCCGGGAACCCTGAGCCTCCCGCCCCTGCCTGCCCGGTCTCGACGACGGTCGCCCGCACGCCGAGCGCTGCAAAGGCCCGCGCCAGCGCCGCCCCGGCGATCCCGGCCCCGACCACTGCTACGGACGGCGTCCGCGAGGGCATGACAGCCGAACCGGGCAGACGCGCTTCCAGCCGTTCGCGCTTGCGGCCATGGCCGGGCCGCTTGTCGACGGCAAACCCTCGCTCCGCCAGGCCCCGGCGCACCGCCCCGGCGACGGTGAAGGTCGCGACCCGCGCGCCCGGCGCGGAGCGGGCGGCGACACCGTCCATGACCGCCTCCGACCACATGTCGGGATTGGTCGAGGGGGCGAAGCCGTCGAGGAACCAGGCGTCGGCCTGGCCCCTCCACTGCGAAAGGGCCCAGCCGACGTCGCCGACCGCGAGGTCCAGCGTCGCATTGAAGGCGGGCAGGTCGAGACGGTGAAACCCCGACGTCGGCTCTGGCCAGACCTCCAGCAACGCCTGTGTCGCCTCCGCGAGGTCCGGCCAGGCCTCCAGCGCCCGCCCCGCCTCTTCGCGGCTCAACGGAAATCCCTCGACCGAGAACAGGCTCAATCGACCACCGGCCGGTCCCTCGCGACGCCACAGATCCAGCAGGGCGGCGATGTTCAGCCCGGTGCCGAACCCCAGCTCGGCGACGCAGAAGCGGGCCCGCCCCTGCCAGGCCTCCGGCAGACCGCAGCCGGCGAGAAAGACCGCCCGGGACTCGGCCAACCCGTCCTGTTGCGAGAAATAGACATCGCCAAACCGCCCCGAACGCGGCGAGCCGTCGTCGGTCCAGATCAGGTGGGGGGCGCGGTCTTCAGCCATTCGCCACGGCCTATACCGCTCAGGCCGTCGCGCAACGAAAAAGGGCCGCCCCGGAGAGCGGCCCTTGTCCATGATCTCTGTCCGGCGGCGTGAGCGCCGGATTGCGAGGTCTAGTGAGCCGCAGCCGGAGCGGCTGGAGCAGCAGCGGCGGGAGCCGGAGCGGCGGCATCGGCGGCCGCCGGGGCCAGTTCGGCGGCGGCGGCGGCGTCAGCAGCGGCCTGGGCGTCGGCGGCGGCCTGGTCGATGGTGACATTGGCGGCGGCCGGGTCAGCGACGCCGGCGGCTTCGACGGCTTCGGTCGCGGCACCGTCAGCCTTTTCCTCGGCCTTCTGGCAGGCGGTCAGGGCAAGCGCGGCGGAGGCGGCCACGATCAGGGCGGTGATACGCATCAGAGGGCTCCTTGGATTCGGAGGACGAGGGCGTCCCGGTGCACTGGATAACGACCGCCGGCGAACCCCCGCAAGTTAAATAGCGCCCACGTTCGGCGCCGCGCCGTAACCGGGACAAGGAAAAAGGGCCGCCCCTTCCGGGACGGCCCTTCCTTCATCAGACCCGAAGGCCCGAATGATGTCGCTCGTATTAGTGAGCGGCGGCCGGGGCAGCGGCGTCGGCAGCCGGAGCGGCAGCGGCGTCGGCGGCCGGGGCGGCAGCAGCGTCGGCAGCCGGAGCAGCGGCGTCGGCAGCCGGGGCCATGGCGGCGTCGGCGGCCGGGGCTTCGGCAGCGGCGTCAGCGGCCGGAGCTTCTTCAGCCTTGTCGGCGGCGGGGGTGCAGGCGGCCAGGGCCAGAGCGGCGACCGAAGCGGCGACCAGAGCGGTGATGCGCATAATGTTTATTCCTTCAGAAGGGTCATACGAGGTCATGAACTCCTCGCAATTCCGGAGATAACGGGAACGTGAGCGAAAGCCAAGCCCAATTCTCACGTATTCGTGAACCACCGTGACCTCAGGCCGGGAATTCAACACGCATCGGCCCGCCAGACGGTGCCCCCCGGGGGCTGAAAGCCCTCACGGCGGCCGGAATGGCCGGGCATGGGGCGTTACGCCCCCGCAGGTGGGCCGCCCCTCCGCCGGGAAAGGTTACAGGAGCGGTCAGGCGTCCGTCGGCGCCGCCGACAGCGATTCTTCCATCTCGAGGAAGGACGGCTGGGCCGAGGACGGAATGTCGCCACGGCCGATCTCGACCGAGATCTGGGCGGCGTTGCCATGCAGGTGGGCGACCAGTACCGACCGGATGATCTTGTAGTAGGCGCTCTCCTCGTCGATGATCTGGGTCAGGCGCGCCGCCAGCGGACCCACCAGGCCATAGGCCAGGAAGACGCCGAGGAAGGTGCCGACCAGGGCACCGCCGATCATGCCGCCCAGCACTTCCGGCGGCTCCGTGATCGCCGCCATGGTCTTGATCACCCCCAGCACGGCCGCGACGATGCCGAGCGCCGGCAGGGCATCGGCCATGTTCTGCAGCGCATGCGCCGGCCCCAGGGCCTCGTGGTGATGTTTCTCCAGCTGTTTTTCCATGACGTCCTCGATCTGGTGCGGATCCTCGAGGTTCATGGTCATCATCCGCAGGGTGTCGCAGATGAAGTCGGTCGCGAAATGGTCCTTCAGCACCTTGGGGTATTTCTGGAAGATGGCGCTCTCGGCCGGCTTCTCGATATGGCTCTCGAGGGCGATGACACCCTTGGACTTCATCGTCTTCGTCAGCTGGAACAGCAGGCTGAGCAGGTCCGTGTAGTCCTTCTTCTTCCATTTGGGTCCGGCGAAGACCTTGCCGAAGCCGCCGGCCACACCCTTGAGTGTCGAGACCGAGTTGGACATCAGCAACGCCGCGACCGCCGCGCCGCCGATCATCATCATCTCATACGGCAGCGAGTGCAGGATCACGCCCATCTTGCCGCCGGCGATGGTGTAGCCGCCGAACACCATGCCGAACAGGAGGACTATGCCGATGATCTGGAACATGAAAAGCCGGGCCGTCCTGAGCGTGAGAGACCCCGACCTTCGCCGTTAATGATTAAGGGGCAGTTGCGAACCGCTGCTTCAGAGCCGGGTTTCGCCGTCCATGATCGCCGCCCGCGCCGCCTCGCTGAATTTGGCGTAGCCGTTCTTTCCACCCCGGACATAGAGGGGACCATCGACCCTGTCCGGATCGAAGCCGTCAGCGACGAGGTCGGTCTTCTTGTATTTGAAGGTTCCGGTGGTGTCGGCCGCCTTGATCAGGCGAACGAAGGCCGGACGCGCATAGGCCGGCAATTCCTGGTCGACCCATTCGGCGAACGGTTTGGCGGCGAACCGGCCCTCGACGACCAGTGCGACCATACCGGCCTTGCCTTCATGGCCGGGAACCGGAACGCCATAGGCGATGACCTCTTTCACGCCCGGCGCATCGGCCAGGCGCTGCTCAACCTCGGCGGTCGAGACATTCTCACCCTTCCAGCGGTAGGTGTCGCCGATCCGGTCGATGAAATAGACATAGCCCTCGGTGTCCTGCTTCATCAGGTCGCCGGTGCGGAACCAGCGGTCACCGCGGACAAAGACGTCGCGCAGGATCTTCTTTTCCGAAGCCGCCCTGTCGGCATAGCCCGAGAAGGCCTGGCGGATGTTGTCGCCGATCAGGCCTACAGCTTCGCCGACCTCCCCCGGCCTTACCAGCTGACACAGGCCGTCGGTTCCGCGAACAGGCTCTTCCGTCTCCATGTCAAACCGGACCAGCCGGAAATTGATCTGCTTCCTCAGGAACCCGGGGACACGGCCAATCGCGCCCGGCCTTCCGTCGAAATTGAATACGGAGACATTGCCTTCGGTCGAGCCATAGAATTCAAAGATCTCGGGCACGGCGAACCGTTTCTGGAAATCGGTCCAGACGTCGGGCCTCAGGCCGTTGCCGAAGGCAAGCCGCAGCTTGTGCGATCGCTCGTCGGGGCTTTCCGGGCAGTTGACCAGATAGCGGCACAACTCGCCGATGTAGACAAACACAGTGGCACCCGATGCCTTCACATCCGGCCAGAAGCTCGTCGCCGAGAACCGTTTGCGAAGCACCAACTGGCCGCCGTTCAGGAGGGCAGGTCCGACACCCACCAGGCCACCGGTCGAGTGATACAGGGGCAGGACGTTGAAGGTGATGTCCTTTTCGGTCGCGCCGGTCGCCCCGGCGAAGGCGCGCATATAGGTCCGGGCCTTGGCATGGGTGATCCTCGCCGCCTTCGGCAGGCCGGTGGTGCCCGAGGTGTAGATATACAGGGCCGTGTCCCGGTTGGTCAGGCCGGAACGCGCCGACCGGGCGGGCCGCACCGAAGACCCGCTGCGCACCGGCTTGTCCAGCCCGCGCCGCTCGTCCGCCTCGTCCTCGTCTCGGAGCCCCAGCACCCAGAGCATCAGATTGCGTCCGGACAGGGCCCGTGCGTCCTCGACCCGTTTCCAGCAATCCTCATCCGTCACCACCTGGGAGGCGTTGGAGATGGACAGACAGTGGGCCAGGGCATGGCCGGTCAGATTGGTATTGATCAGGGCGGTGGCGACGCCGACCTTGGAGAAGCCCAGCCAGGCGGCGATGTAGTCGGCCCGGTTCAGCATCACCAGGGCAATGGTGTCGCCGCGCTTGAGCCGGCGGCTCTGGGCCCAATGGCCGAAGCGGTTGGCCATGGCGTCGAGCTCGCGATAGGTCACCGTGCGCCGGTCGTCCTGGATCGCCACCCGGTCGCCGAACCGGTCGACCGCCTCTTCCCAGTCGTCGCAGACCAGATCGGCGCTATCCAGCTCGATCGGTTTGATGCGCTTGAGCAGTCTGCGCAGCCCACTGGCGAAACGCATGTCGCGCTTGATGTTCGCCACCAGACCCATTGTCGCCATCACTCCGCAGAAAGCCGCCCCAAGTCTGGTGATGGACAAGCCGCCCGTCGGGGTCAACCGGCAGGGGAATCTAAGACAGGTTTCCGGGCTAAAGACCGCCAGTTTGCGCGCGGGCGTGGCGCCGATGCGGCGGTGACGCAGGGTGAACCTGTCGAAGTCTGACAGCCGCTTGAAGAACAGCGTGCGGAGGGTCTTAATCACCGGAGGCGGATTGGCGGCGTGGGGCCGAAACGATCCCCGGGGGACTACACCGATGAAATATCTTCTGACAGCCGTCTGCGCCCTGGCGCTGGCCGGACCCGTCGCGGCCCAGGACTACAATGCCGAGCCCAACTTCGGCAGCATCACCCTGGCCCCGGGATTTCAGCCCGATCCGCATCTCGTCAGCCTGCGCGCCGGCGGCGACATCAGCGCCTCCAATGCCGGAAACGGCTGCGCCGGGTTCATCACCAATGCGCCTGACTTCCGCTTCCAGTGGAATGGCAACGGCTCGCTGAACATCAAGATCTCGGTGTTGTCCAAGGCCGACACCACCCTGGTGGTCAATGGCCCCAACGGCGAATGGTACTGCGACGACGACATGGGCGAGGACAACAACCCGCTGGTCACACTCGGGTCCGTGTCCGGCCGCTATGAAATCTGGGTCGGCACCTATGCCAGCGGAGACCCCCAGCCCGCCGTCCTGTCGATCTCGGAACTCACCAATTTCTGACGGCAGGCCTCGATCCGCGCGCCGGCAGGGTCGGCGCGTCCGGATCCGGGACAAGGCAAGGCCCCGGCAGATCGCTCCGCCGGGGCCTTTCGCTGTCCGGTCTTCAGGCGGCGGGTGAGACCCGCCAGATGACATTGCCGACGTCATCGGCGACCAGCAGGGCCCCCGTGCGGTCGAACTGGACCCCGACCGGCCGGCCCATCGCCTGATCCTGCTCATTGATGAAGCCCATCAGGATGTCCTCGGGAGGGCCGGAGGGCACGCCGCCCGAAAACGGCACGAACAGGACACGATAGCCGTTCCGCGGCGTCCTGTTCCAGGATCCATGCTGTCCGATGAAGGCACCACCTCGATAGCGGGCCGGAAACAGACCGCCCTCGCCGAACGTCAGGCCCAGGGATGCCGTGTGGGCCCCCAGTGCATAATCAGGCCTCAGGGCCCGCGCGACATCCGCCGGGCTGGCCGGCTGAACCCGCGTATCAACCGTCTGGCCGAAATAGCTCCAGGGCCAGCCATAGAAGCCGCCCGGCGTCACCGAGGTCATATAGTCGGGCACCAGATCATGGCCCAGTGCATCCCGCTCATTCACCGCGACCCAGAGTTTGCCGCTGTCCGGCTGCCAGGCCAGACCGACGGGATTACGCAGGCCGGAGGCGAAGACGCGACCGGCACCGGTAGCGATGTCGATCTCATGGATGGCCGCGCGACCCTCTTCCTCGGCCATGCCGTGCTCGGCGATGTTGGAGTTGGACCCCACCCCGACATACAGCCGCGTCCCGTCCGTGCTGGCGACCAGACTCTTGGTCCAGTGGTGGTTCCTCCCGGCCGGCAGGGCGGTGAGGCGGCGCGGGGCTGCGGTGATCTGCGTCTGGCCGGTCTGGTAGGGGAAGGCGACCACGGCGTCGGCATTGGCGACGAAGAGCGTTTGTCCCACCAGCACCATGCCGAACGGTGAGTTCAGATTCTCAAGGAAGGCCGTGCGGGTCTCGGCCGTCCCGTCGCCGTCGGTGTCGCGCAGCAGGGTGATCCGGTTGGCGCTGGGGGCCCGGGCCCCTGCGCGCTTCATCACCAGCCCCTGGATCCAGCCGCGGATGCCGCCCGACTGGCCCTCGGGCTTGGGAGGGGCATTGGACTCGGCGACCAGAATGTCGCCGTTGGGCAGGCGATAGAGCCAGCGGGGATGATCCAGTCCCGATGCGAAAGCCTGCACCCGGAAGCCCGGGGCGGGCGTGGGCGCCACGCCGGCCGGCCAGCCGACGGCCTCGGCGATGTTCACGGTCGGGATCCGTTGCGGCGTCGGCTCGGGAAGGGTCGGGTTCGGACCGAAGCCGAGGGCCGGATCCAGCGCCGCCTCATTGCCCCCGCAAGCCGCGAGCGTGAGCACCAGGACGGAGGCTGCAAGCAGGGTCGGACGGATCATGGGACGGCCTTTGCGGGGGGGGGGGGGGGCGGGTCAGAACTCGGGGAACTCCAGACGGCTGACGTCATAGCCCAGCGCGGCTGCGCGGGCGACAAGTGCCGCGCGTTCGGCAGCGTCCGGAACCTCGCGGGTGTAGATCCACAGCTTGTCGAAGGTCGGATCGGCCGAGATGAACCAGCTGTAGTCCTCGGCGTGGTCCAGCACCCAATAGTCCCAGGTGATCAACCCTGCGAGGTAACGCACCCGCAGCTTGGCGTTGGTGCCCGGGTCGAGCACCTCGCCACGCCCGCCGATGGCCTTCTCTCGTCCCTGGGGCGTACCGGCCTGGCAGGTGTCGCGCACATCAACCCGGGTCGGATTGACCACGACATAGTTTGTGGCCCCGGCGACGCAGCCGTCGGTCAAGCTCATCGGCAGGCGGGCGATTTCCAGCCAGCGCCCGCTGTAGAAACGCTGCAGATCGACGGCCCGGGCCGGCGCGGGGGCCCGGACCTCATCCGGTCCCGGCGCGGTGACACAGGCCGACAGGCTCATCCCGAGCGAGACGGCGAGGGCGGCGGCGAGCATTCGCATGGACATGGGCATCTCCAATTGCGGGTTGAACAGGTCAAATACGGCAACGGTTCCCGCAGGACGCGCCCGGCCGACGGATTTCTTGGTGATCGCTCTGGACGCCGCAGGACCGGTTATGTCGGACGTCCCGGACCAGACGCCTGCGACGACGACCAGACCTGGCGCAGCGACCGTCGCCACCGGACCCGAATATGGCACGCGGCATTCACCCGCCCTTGAGGTGCGACAGTCGGACGCATATCTGCCTGCGTCTCGGGAGGGCGCGTATGCAGCCGGTGATTTCCATCCAGGGTCTGACCAAGACCTACAAGTCGGGGCTGCAGGCCCTGAAGACCACGGACCTGACCATCGGCAAGGGCGAGATCTTCGCCCTGCTGGGGCCCAATGGCGCGGGCAAGACGACGCTGATTTCCATCGTCTGCGGCATCGTCACCCCGTCGACGGGGACGGTCATCGCCGACGGCCACGACATCCGGAAAGACTACCGGGCGGCGCGCTCGAAGATCGGCCTGGTGCCGCAGGAGTTGACGACCGACGCCTTCGAAACCGTCCTGGCCACCGTCACCTTCAGCCGCGGCCTGTTCGGCAAGGCGCCGAACCCCGCCCATATCGAAAAGACCCTGCGCGAACTGTCCCTGTGGGATAAGCGCAACGACAAGCTGATGACCCTGTCGGGCGGCATGAAGCGCCGGGTGATGATCGCCAAGGCCCTGAGCCACGAACCGGACATCCTGTTCCTCGACGAGCCGACCGCGGGCGTCGACGTCGAACTGCGCCGCGACATGTGGAACCTCGTCCGCGGCCTGCGCGACAAGGGCGTCACCATCATCCTGACCACCCACTATATCGAGGAGGCCGAGGAGATGGCCGACCGCGTCGGGGTGATCCTCAAGGGCGAACTGATCCTCGTCGAACAGACCGCCACCCTGATGAAGAAGCTGGGCAAGAAAACCCTGACGCTGAACCTGCAGGAGCCCCTGACCGCCATCCCGCCGGAGCTGGCCGAATGGTCGCCGACCCTGAAGGCTGACGGAAACGAACTGGAATACGTCTTCGATTCCAACCTCGAGAAGACCGGCGTGCCGTCCCTGCTGCGCAGGCTGTCGGACCTCGGCATCGCCTTCAAGGACCTGCACACCCGCCAGAGTTCGCTGGAGGACATCTTCGTCAGCCTGGTCCACAGCGACACGGGAGCGGCCGCATGAGCATGACCTTCAACGGCCATGGCGTCTGGGCCATCTACCGGTTCGAGATGGCACGCGCCCTGCGCACCGTCTGGCAGTCACTGGTCACCCCGGTGATCACGACGGCCTTGTATTTCGTCGTTTTCGGTTCGGCCATCGGCAGCCGGATGACCGAGATCGACGGCGTCCCCTACGGTGCCTTCATCGTGCCCGGCCTGATCATGCTGAGCCTGTTCACCCAGTCGATCTTCAATGCCAGTTTCGGCATCTATTTCCCGAAATTCACCGGCACCATCTACGAACTGCTGTCCGCCCCGGTCAGCCCGCTCGAGATCGTCATCGCCTATGTCGGGGCGGCGGCGACCAAGTCGGCGGTGCTCGGCCTGATCATCCTCGCCACGGCGGCCCTGTTCGTGCCGCTGAAGATCCTGCACCCGATCGAGATGCTGGCCTTCCTGATCCTGGTCTCGACGACCTTCAGCCTGTTCGGCTTCATCATCGGCATCTGGGCCAACGGGTTCGAACAGTTGCAGATGATCCCCATGCTGGTGGTCACGCCCCTGACCTTCCTCGGCGGCTCCTTCTATTCGATCGACATGCTGCCGCCGGTCTGGCGGACCATCACCCTGTTCAATCCGGTGGTCTATCTGATCTCCGGCTTCCGCTGGACCTTCTACGGCTCCGGCGACGTCGGCATCGGAGCCAGTCTGGTGGCGACGCTCGGCTTCCTGCTGGTCTGTCTGGCCATCGTCGGCTGGATGTTCAAGACCGGGTATCGACTGAAGAACTGAGGTCTTCCACCTCGCGTCACGAAACGGGCCAGATCGGCGGACATCTTGGCCCCTCTCCGCATTTGATGTAGCGCGCCGGGTCCTGCGCGGGAGTTTCGATGCCCACCGACAATAGCAAGACGCTGAACGGCACCCCCGAGCCCTTCCGCCGCCCCATGGTCTGGGGCCGGCCTCCCGTGACCGTGTTCCGGACCGGCCCGCTGCCGAAAGGTGGGACCCTGCCGGCTATACCCGAAGCGCCGCGCCTGCAGCCGACCCCGGGCGTCCTGTCAGGCTCGATGATCCCGCGCACCGCGCCGAAGCCCCTGCAAGCCCGGGCTGAGGCCGCCGCCCCGCCGGTAGCGCGGGCAGCGGAACCACGCCCGGAAGGGGCACCGTCCGTGCCCGGCACCGCCCCCAGGCCTGATCTGACCGTCCGCCCCCTGCTCACTGTCGAGCCGGAGCCCGCGCGGCCGCCGGAACCCGTTCGCCCGCCGGTGTCGGTCTCGCCCGTCGTGGTCGCGGCGGATGCCGCAGATACGGTTCCGCCGGTCAGCGTCGGCCGCAAGTCGCCCAACCGGGTCCCGCTCTACGCCGGTATCGCCCTTGCCGCCGTGACCGTCCTCACCCTGGGCGGCTGGATCTGGACCCGACCGCGCGTTGAAGCCGCCGCTCCGGCCGTCGCGGCCGTGCCGGCGCTGGTGCCCCCGGCCCCGGTCGCCGGAACTCTCCCGCCGGAGGGCGCGCCGGTTTCGGTGCCCGTGACCGAAGCCCCCGTCGAGGCACCCGATCGGGTCGTCGCACCGCCTGTCGCAAGGCCAACAGCAACCGTACCGGCGCCTGCGCGAGCGACGCCTCCGCCTGCCATTCGGCCCCCGTCGGTGCCGGTGGCCGTTGCCCCGCCGCCGACGGACACGCCGCCACCCGAGACTCTGTTCGCGCCTGCGCCCGAGCCCGGTCCGGCGCCAACGGAAGCCGAGCGGCCGTCCTCAGACCCCGATGCGCCGATCGCGACCCGGCCGCAGCCTGTCGGCTAGCGTATGGCGACGTAGCCGCGCTCGACCATGCGGCGCAGGCCCTCATAGGCCTCAGCCAGCTCCTCATAGGCGGTGCGCGCCGAGGCGAGTCGCGCGATCTGGTCGGGCGTCGATGGCGCGCCGGATTCCGATTGCCGCAGACCCTCCGAGACCCATTTGGCGCGCGCGGTGGCCGTCAGAACCGCCAGCTTCTGGAACATGGACGCGTCCAGCTTCGGCAACATCTGGCCGATGACCTCGCGGTTGGCGACAAAGGCCGAATAGTCGATCTGCTCCAGCAGGCCACGCAGTCGCCGCTGATCCTGCGGATCTGTGTCCTGCGGCTCGAAATGATCCCGTGAGCGGCGGTAGCTGGACGTCTGGATGGTCGACATGGCGATCTTCCGGGAAATGGCAGTTCTGAGGGTGCACCCACCGCCTTAACGGGGGGTTGCGACTGGCTTCCCGCGCAAACCCTCCCATCTGTCGGTCTGAAGGAGACCCACATGGTCAAGGCAGTCTGGAACGGCGAGACGATCGCCGAGAGCGACACCACGGTGGTGGTCGAAAACAATCACTATTTCCCGCTCGCGGCGGTGAAGCCCGGGGTGCTGGTGGCATCCGCGACGACCAGCGTCTGTCCGTGGAAGGGCACGGCCGGCTATTATTCCGTCCACGTCGGCGGGCGCGAGAATCGCGACGCGGCCTGGTACTACGCCGACCCGAAAACTGCGGCCGCCGAAATCAGGGGCCGGGTGGCCTTCTGGAAGGGCGTGGAGGTCGGCTGACGCTCAGTGCGCTTCGGGCGGCCGTGCGGCGGGGCTGAGGTATTCGTTCCCGGCCTTCGGATGGGCATCCAGCACGAAACGCCGGTCGCAGTAGGGGCATTCGACGAAATCCTGCCCGCCCATGTCGAGATAGACCAGCGGATGGCCCAGGGCACCGCCGCCGCCGTCACAGGCCACGCGTTTGGTCGAGACCACGATGGCTTCCGGCGGCGGAATGATCGCATCGGCGTGGCGCGGCGGCATGGGCGACCCTGACTGGTGGCGGCGGTTAACGGCCGACTCCCTAGAAGCCCCGCCGCCTGTCGTCAAACCGTCTGCGATTTCCGGCGGAAGACCCGGTCGATGAAGGCCTTGCGCTTGCGGAACAGGGACCAGCCCAGGGAGGCGGCGGCGACCCAGAGCCCGATCTCGCCGATCACTGCGGCGGGACCGCCGATCAGAAGCAAGTCGCGCCTGGAGATCTCGCCCATCAGGTTCAGAACCACGACGGCGGTGAACACGCCGTAGCCCAGCAGGCAAAAGGCGAAGGCCGTCCAGCCGATCATTTTCGTGCGGGTCACAGGTCTATCTCCGTCAAGCACGCTGTTCATAATGACAAGTATGCTAGACACATTGTCGGGAAGTGTCAAGCATCATTGACAAGAAGGCGTGGACCGGACCGCAACCGCCCTTGGCGGCGACGGACCACGCGCCTACCTAGGCCGCTCACCGACCGAAAGCCGCCGATGCCTGAAGCCGCCGCCCTGCCCGTCAACGCCATCGAGGTCCGGGGACTGGAAAAGACCTATGCGGGCTCAAAAAAGGCCCCGCCCAAGGTCGCCCTGCGCGGCGTCGACCTGGTCATTCCGCGCGGTTCGATGTTCGGCCTGCTGGGCCCCAACGGTGCCGGCAAGTCGACCCTGATCAACATCCTCGCCGGGGTGGTCAACAAGACCGGCGGCACGGCCGAGATCTGGGGCCGCGACATCGACAGACAGCCGCGCGACGCCCGCGCTGCCCTCGGGGTCGTGCCACAGGAGATCGTCGCCGACGTCTTCTTCACCCCGCGCGAGGCGCTGGAGGTCCAGGCCGGCTTCTATGGTGTGCCGGCCAACGAGCGCCGCTCGGACGAACTGCTGGCCGCCCTCGGCCTGACCGACAAGGCCCATGCCTATGTCCGCGCCCTGTCCGGCGGCATGAAGCGCCGCCTGATGGTGGCCAAGGCCCTGGTCCACAGTCCGCCCATCCTGATTCTCGACGAGCCGACGGCCGGCGTGGATGTCGAGCTACGCCGCCAGCTGTGGGACTACGTCCGCCACCTCAACGCCGAGGGCGTGACCATCCTGCTGACCACCCACTATCTGGAAGAGGCGCAGGAGCTCTGCGACACCATCGCCATCATGAACCGCGGCGAGGTCGTGGCCTGCGAACCCACGCCCCAGCTGTTGCGCCGTCTGGACACGCGCAATGTGGTGGTGACCCCCGAGGGCACCCTGAAGGCCCTGCCCAAACTCAAGGGCTTCGAGACCGTCGCGCGCGCCAACGGCGCCTTTGCCGTCACCTACAAAAAGGGCCAGTCATCGGTGGAGCATGTGCTGGCCGCCGTGCGCGCTGCGGGCGTGACCATAGCCGACATCGTCACCGAGGACCCCGATCTGGAGGATGTCTTCCTGGCGTTGACCTATGGGGACGAGAGCCAGGTCAGCCCGACGAAAGACTGAGCGGGGGCGAGGCAAAACGTCTGGCGGACACACCAGGGGTCGCCAGCGGCTTGATGGGGCATTCAGCGCCGCTCGATGGTCGCCCCTCCGATTTCGATCCTGGAGAGCCGGGCGCGGGCCGCCACGTCGCCGAGAGCCGCCGCCCGGATGAAGGTGGCGGTCAGGTCGACCACTGCGGCAAACGTCGCATCGTCGGCGCTGACAACAAGGTTGTGGTCGGCCTCCGGAACGATCACGAGCGCGCTGCCCGGCATCGAACTTTGGTCGTACAGGGCGCGGTGACTGCGCCAGTCCGAGACAAAGCCCGGAACGACATCATGGTCGCCCGTCACCACCAGAACCGGCGCGCTGAGGTTGCGATAGGTATTCGGGGTCATGAGCCCCGGAATCATGCCGGGGCTCGAAAAGGCGACAAGGGCCGTTACGGAGGGGTCGCCCTGGGCGCCGGCGGGCGTCGATGCGCCGATGGCCAGTGAAGACATCAGGCTTCCGAAAGAGTGACCCATCACGACAAGGGGCAAGCCGGAGTGGGTCGCGCCGGCATAGCCGCGGACGATCGCAAGGTCCTCCAGCCGGGATCCGAAGCTATCGGGCCCGCCTGAACCGGAGAGATCACCACGAGCCAAGGCGTCACGATGAACCGGCGCGATGACCGTAAAACCTTTCTCGGCCATGGCTCGCATCATGCGCTCGTAGGCGGCGGGCTGACCGCCGCCCCCCGCGCTGAAGACGACGACGGCGGTCGGATTCCTGGCGGCCCAGACCCTGACTTCCAGTTCGCGGCCGGCGGAGGCCGGAAGACGCACGACCTGTTCGGTCGCGACGACTTCGGCCTGACCGTGCGCCAACGTCGGCGCGCAGCCCGCCAGCAGCACGGCGGCCACCGTTCCGATCAGGTTCAGACGAATGTTCATGTGTTCTCCCTTCGCTTCGTTCTGTCTATCCTCATGCCTCCGTCGCCCTGTGCATCCCGATTTGCGCCACCGGCCATTGGCCGTGCGTGAATGAACACGCCGCCTTCTGTCACACGGAAATTCGTGACCCGGGGTGCGCTCTCCTCGAATGTCGCCATGCCCTTTTCACCCGTTCAGCCGCACCGACCCTTTCTGCGCGGCCTTGTTGTGGCCGTGCTGGGCGGGGCCTTCCTCGCCACGAGCGAAGCCTTCGGCGGCGCTAGCGCGCCCTATCCGCAGCGGCTGCTTTTCTGGATCACGCTCATGATCTCGAGCGGTCTCGTGGGCCATCTTTGCAGCTGGTGGATCCGACAGTTCATTGATGTGGATGATCGGCCCTGGCTGGCCGTCGTCCTCCTGACCCTCGCTATCACCGGGCCTATGGGCGTCGTGGTCTGGGCCGCGACCGGCCTGTTCTCCGACCAGACCCTTTCACCCATCTCGCGCCTGACCGGGCTGTTCTGGCCCGTAGCCCTGGTGACCGCCGGAGCGGTCGCCATCAACGTCTTTCTGGGCCGGGAGACGACGGTCCTCACCCACGTCGCGCCGCCCTCCTCCTCGGATCCTCCACGGTTTCTGAAACGGCTGCCGATGAAGCTGCGGGGCGCGACCATCTACGCCGTCCAAGCCGAAGACCATTATCTGCGGGTTCATACGGATCGAGGCTCTGATCTCATCCTCATGCGGCTGTCGCAAGCGGTGGAGGAACTGGATGGATTGGAGGGCGCCCGGACCCATCGGAGCTGGTGGGTGGCCCGCGAAGCGGTCTGGTCCGTAGAGCGCCGAAACGGCCGCGCCACGCTCACCCTGGAAAACGGCCTGAAAATTCCGGCCAGCCGCCGCTACGCCCGTGTCTTGCGCGGAGCCGGCTGGTGGTGAGGCGGTCGTCGTCGTTCGAGCGGTGAAGGCCAGCTAACGGGACTAAACGACCCTGGATGATCTTCACGCTTCCGACCCGTGGCAGGACCTCGCGACGTCCGCTCTGCGCTCGTGGCTCTCGCCCTAGACCACCATCACCGTCCCGATGAGCAGCCGCGCCCCTGCGCGGCCCATCACCGTATTGGTCGCCGCCTGAAGCTGGGCCACCAGCCGCTCCACGTCCGGCGGCGTGCCGGGCAGAAGCACATTGGCCGACTGCTGCACCACCGTCGCATAGGCCGCGCGCAGGCGCGGGGCCGACTGGGCGACGCGGGCGCGCAGGGCGGCGTCGGGCGTGTCGATCCCGGTCTCGACCGTCATCACCCCACGCCGGCCGCCGGGCCGCGTGACGTTGGCGGTGATGGTGGGCAGCCGCAGATAGCTGGCCTGGGCGGCGGCACCACCGCCGCCGCCTGTCTTGAGCGGCCGGGTCTTCAGTCCGATGAGTGCGCGACGATCCATGAGCCGACCCTAGCGCGAGGCGCTTAAGGGTCGGTTACGCCGCCACCCCGACCGCCGCCGGCTCCATGGCCTTCAGGTCCAGCAGGGCAAACAGGGCCGCGTCCTCGTCCTGTTCCGGATTGGGCGTGGTCAGCAGCTTGCCGCCGACGAAGATGGAATTGGCCCCGGCAAGAAAGCACAGGGCCTGCATCTCGGCGCTCATCGTCTCGCGTCCGGCCGACAGCCGCACCATGGCCTTCGGACAGACGATCCGGGCCACCGCGACCGTGCGGACGAATTCGATCGGGTCGATCTGGCCCTCGGCCAGCATCCGCTCACCCAGCGGCGTGCCCTTCACCGGCACCAGCGCATTGACCGGCAGGCTGTCGGGATGGACCGGCAGGGTGGCCAGGGCATGCAACAGGCTGGCGCGATCTCGCCGCGCCTCGCCCATGCCGACGATGCCGCCGCAGCAGGTGCTCATGCCGGCATCGCGCACATGCTCCAGCGTATCCAGCCGGTCCTGATAGGTCCGCGTTGTCACGACCTGGGCATAGTACTCCGGCCCGGTGTCGAGGTTGTGGTTGTAGTAGTCGAGGCCCGCCGCCTTGAGCTGCTTCGCCTGATCCGCCGTCAGCATCCCCAGTGTCGCACAGGTCTCCAGCCCCAGGGCCTTCACCCCCGCGATCATGGTCGCCAGCTTCGGTGTGTCCCGGTCCTTCAGCTCCCGCCAGGCCGCGCCCATGCAAAACCGACTGGCCCCGCCCGCCTTCGCGGCCATGGCCTCGGCGATGACCGCCGTGCCGTCCATCAGCTTTTCAGCCTTCAGCCCGGTGTCGAAACTCGCCGACTGCGAGCAGTAGCCGCAGTTCTCGGCACAGCCGCCGGTCTTGATCGACAGCAGCTGGCTCTTCTGCACCTCCGACGGATCGAACCAGGCGCGATGCACGGTCGCGGCCTCGTAAACCAGCTCCATGAAGGGGCGGGCGAAGAGGCTTTCGACCTCGTCGAGGGTCCAGTCGTGGCGGGGTATTGAAGGGTAGCTGGTGGCTGGTGGCTGGTGGCTGGGCATTCAACTGCTCTTGCGACGCTTCAGGGCCGAAGCCAAAGAAGCCAACATGCGACTGATCCGGTCTCCGGATTCGGTCAACGCGTAGTGATCGGGCCCGGTGAGATAGCCGAGACGGGTCGCGATCAAAAGCTGAGTTTCAGCTTCTGCGAGAGAGCCCTGCGCCATTCCAACGAACTGAAGGAACTCGCCCGTGCTGCGCCTCGCCGCACCCTCGGCAATGTTTGAAGCGACAGACACCGCAGCGCGTCGGACCTGGCTGATCAAACCGAAGCGCTCGTCGCCCGGCCAAGCCGCCGTCGTTCGGTAGACGGCTTCAGTCCAGTCCACCGCAAAACGCCAGACCTCCAGGTCCTGATAGCTTCTAACGTCGCTTGGCATCCCTTTTCCTCACCAGCCACCAAACACCGGCCACCAGCCACCCCCTTACTCCTCGTCGCGATAGACCCGGCCGTCACGCATCACGAAGTCCATCGACGTCAGAACCGACACATCCGTCAGCGGGTCGCCGTCGACCGCGATGATGTCCGCCCGCTTGCCGGGTTCCAGTGTCCCGATCTCGCTCGACAGCCCCAGCAGGTCTGCGGCATTCACCGTTGCCGCCACAATGGCCGTCATTGGCGTCATGCCGTGCTGGACCATCAGGGCGAACTCATCGGCATTGCGGCCGTGTTTGGACACCCCGGCGTCGGTGCCGAAGGCAATCCGGACCCCGGCCGGCACCGCCCGCCGCAAGGACTGGCCGGTGATCGAGATACGCCAGCGGATCTTGGGAAGAACCTCGGCCGAATAGGCGTTCGGATCGGCGGCCAGCCGCTCAAGATAGCCGTTCACGGTCGACAGGGTCGGCACATAATAGGCCCCGGTCTCGCGGAACAGACGCAGGGTCTCGTCGTCGAAGACGGTGCCGTGCTCGATGGAGTCGGCACCGAGGCGCAGGGCCATATTGACCCCGTCCGCCCCGTGGGCGTGGACCGCGACCTTGAGGCCATAGAGATGGGCCGTCTCGATCAGGGCGCGCGCTTCATCGTCGAACATCTGGGCCCCGAGCCCGGCGCCGATGCGGCTGTTGACCCCGCCGGTGGTGGCGATCTTGATCACCCGGGCGCCGCGCCCGACCTGGATGCGCACCGCCTCGCGGCAGCTTTCAGGGCCGTTGCAGACATTGTCGTGGGGCATGGCCTCGCGCAGGTCATCGTTGAAGCCCAGCCGCCCGTCCATGTGACCCGAGGTGGTTGAGATACTGCTGCCGGCATCGACGATCCGCGGGCCCGGGAGACGATGGGCGCCGGTCGCATCGGACAGAGCCAGGGTCACCCCGTTGCGATCACCCAGATTCCGCACAGTGGTGAAGCCGGCCATCAGGGTCTTTTCGGCATTCTCGGCGGCGCGATAGGCATGGGTCGGCAGGTTCTCGGTGATCCCGGACAGGAAGCCGGCCTGGCCACCCAGGTCAGAAACCAGGTGCACATGGCTGTCGATCAGGCCGGGCAGGACGAACCGCTCACGCTGGTCGATCACCGTCGCGCCAGGGAAGGTCGAGGCGTCGACGAACCCGTCGCGGATTTCGACGATCCGCCCGTCGCGCACGACCACGGTCGAGGGCCCGCGCGGGGCCTGACCCGGACGGTCCAGCAGTCGCCCGGCCTGGACCAGGGTCACAGGGCCTGCCTCTGCGGCCGCCTGCGCCTGCGCCATCACCGGTGTCGCCAGCGCCAGAACCGCCGCAACCCCCACGCTCACCATCAGTCTGTGCATGATCACCCTCCCGAACAGGTCGCCATGTTGAGCGCACCTCTGCGCCGTGCGCCAGTGCCGCCGCCATGCCAATCACATAAAGATATCCTTATGTGTTTCTTGCCCCCGCGCCGGGTCCGGTCTATAGGCCGCGCGAACACTCTCCCGGAAAGCCCCGCCCCATGACCGATTACATCGTCCGCGACATCTCGCTTGCCCCGTTCGGCAACAAGGAAATCGCCATCGCCGAGACCGAAATGCCCGGCCTGATGGCGCTGCGCGAGGAGTTCGGCGCGCAACAGATCCTCAAGGGCGCCCGCATCGCCGGCTCGCTGCACATGACGATCCAGACCGCCGTGCTGATCCAGACGCTGGAAGCCCTGGGTGCCGACGTGCGCTGGGCGTCGTGCAACATCTTCTCGACCCAGGACCACGCTGCCGCCGCCATCGCCGCCAACGGCACGCCGGTGTTCGCCACCAAGGGCGAGACGCTGGAAGAATACTGGGAATACGCCCACAAGATTTTCGAATGGGCCGACGGCGGCTACCCCAACCTGATCCTCGACGACGGCGGCGACGCCACCCTGCTGTGCGTGCTCGGCCCGAAGGCCGAGAAGGACCTGTCCCTGCTGGCCAACCCGCAGAACGAAGAAGAGGAAGCCCTCTTCAAGGTCATGAAGCGCTACATCGCCGAGAAGCCCGGCTTCTATTCGGCCATCCGCGACGCCATCGGCGGCGTGTCGGAAGAGACCACCACCGGCGTCCACCGCCTGTATGAAATGGCCAAGAAGGGCGACCTGCCGTTCCCCGCCATCAACGTCAACGACAGCGTCACCAAGTCCAAGTTCGACAACCTGTACGGCTGCCGTGAATCTCTGGTCGACGCCATCCGCCGCGGCACCGACGTCATGCTGTCGGGCAAGGTCGCCGTGGTCTGCGGCTATGGCGACGTGGGCAAGGGCTCGGCCGCCTCGCTGCGCCAGGGCGGCGCGCGGGTGAAGGTCACCGAAATCGATCCGATCTGCGCCCTGCAGGCCGCGATGGAAGGCTATGAGGTCGTCACCGTCGAGGACGTGGCCCATGAGGCCGACATCTTCGTCACCGCCACGGGCAACCTGGACGTCCTGACCGTCGATCACATGCGGGCGATGAAGAACAACGCCATCGTCTGCAACATCGGCCACTTCGATTCGGAGATTCAGGTCGCCGGCCTCAAGAATTTCAAATGGGACGAGATCAAGCCGCAGGTCCACCACATCGAATTCCCGGACGGCAAGAAGATCATCCTGCTGTCGGAAGGCCGTCTGGTGAACCTGGGCAATGCCACGGGTCACCCGTCCTTCGTCATGAGCGCCAGCTTCACCAACCAGACGCTGGCCCAGATCGAACTGTGGACCAACGCCAAATCCTACGAGAACCAGGTCTACGTTCTGCCCAAACACCTCGATGAGAAGGTCGCGACACTCCACCTCGCCAAGCTGGGTGCCAAGCTGACGACCCTGTCGAAGGAACAGGCCGACTACATCTCGGTCCCGACCAGCGGCCCGTTCAAGCCGGACCACTACCGCTACTAGGCCGAGGCCTGATAGCGTCTCCCGGCAGGGTTCCGGGAGAGAGTATGATCTGGATCAGGGAGCGCCGGCTGCCGGTCATCGCAGCTCTCGTCGCTACACTGGCGGCGGCGGGTCCGACAGCCGCAGGCGTGGTCCAGCGCAGCACCGGCCTGTGGCCTGACGGCCAGGTTCGCTACGGCTTTGGTCCCGGCGTCACCGCTGCGGACCAGGCTGCGGTCCGATTGGCCATGCAGTCCTGGGCCACGGCCGGTGCCCCGGTCCGTTTTGTGGCCGCGACCTCCGGGCCCCGGCTGATCATCCTGCGCCACCAGTCCGACGATGGTGCCAACCGTTGCCGCGCGACCGTCGGACGCGGGACCATCGACCGGCCTCCGCCGCGCGGCGCCTTCGAGCGGCCGACAGGGACCGGCGCGCCGCCGACCGCCCGGAGCTTCCTCATCCTGAGCGGGCCCTGCCGTCACCGGGTTCTGGTCCACGAGATCGGCCATGTCCTGGGGCTGGACCATGAGCATGAGCGCAGCGATCGGGCCCGATGGCTCAACGTACGCCGCCTGCCAGCACCGGCCGGAACGGGGCCCCTCGCCCTCGCCGAACGCGAAGCCCTTTGGCAGCGGAATTATTCCATCCGTCTCGACATCCCCGCTCCGGTCCCTCGCGCCGCAGCCGGTGGAGTCGGGACGACGCCCCGACTCCTGTTCACCCGTCAGTACGACCCCTGTTCGGTGATGCACTATCTCGAGGACCCGACGCATCGCCGACGAGGGGTGGCCCTGGCCTTCACCCCGGCCGCACGCGCCGAGGCCCGGCAGCGGGATTGCGCCCTGGGAGGCTCAGGCGGTCGGATATCCGCGCTCGACGTCGCCGTTCTGACCCGGGCCTACGCCAGACGCCTCTGACCGCGACTGCCGCTCAGGCGGCCAGCCTGGACGAGGCCTCACCCGCCCGGCGGGCCGCCAGGCCGGTCTCGAAGTCCATGAAGATATCGATCAATTCCTCGACCCCGACCCCCGAGGCACCGGGACTGAAGCGGAATCGCCAGAAGCTGACGACGTGCTGGATCGCACCCAGCTGATCGCCCAGCTTCGAAAACAACCGCGGCGCTTCCAGAAGGAAGTCCCGGAAAGCCGCCGGGCGGTTTGCGTCCGTCAGGCCGGCGAAGGCCACGTCATAGACGTCCAGTGTGCGAGCCGCCTCATTGCAGGTCTCGATAATCCGGTCCCGCAGCACGCCCCTTCCGCGGTCCAGCCAGGCGCGGGCCTCCCGGTCCACCTTCCCGATCGGCCGCACGGTCTGGACGGCATCAGCAACGGCGGCGGCTTCGGCTCTCAGGCTGGTCAGGACCCATTTGTAGTAGAGAAAGCCCTTCCAGCAGAAGACGCCCTCCTCATACTCCTCCAGTTCCAGCCGAAGGGTCTTGCGCAACGCCTCCATATGGTCGGTCGGGTGGTTGGACATGATCTTGCCCGCGAGACGGCGCGTCGATCCGACCGCCTCAAGATCGGGGCCCAGGGACAGGGTCACCAGCGGACGGATCTCTCCCTCCACGAAACTCGACATGCGTTCGAGGTCGGAGTCACTGATCGAGAAATAGCAGGGCGCGGGGTCCAGCCCGCCGCGCTTCAACTGTTCGCGCAACAGGAAGGGGTCCAGCGACGGCAGGCGGTCCAGAAGGGCGAGCGTCTGCATGTCCGGGTGGCTGGCGGAGATCCCGAACGCCTCGCGCATCACCCGATCAAAGTCGCGCTGGCCGACGAAGACGTATCGCCCCCCCGACTTGAGGTCGGCGGGATCGAGGGGAATGACCACCTTGGTCGCCACCTGCCGCCGCAGGTAGAAGCAATCCGCCTCGTCCCGCCGCAGCCGGTGCTTGATAATCAGCGCGCGGTTCAACGCCAGCGTCTGGAACAGGGGCCGCTCCGCCCATTCGGCCTCATGGCCATGCTCGAACCCGATCTTCAGCAGATTCAGGACGCGGGCCGTCGAGGCCGAGCGGCGCAGGTGGGCCAGATTGCGGATCGTGCGGTCGGTCATGAGCGCCCTTGAGAAGCGGGCACCAGACCACGAAAGAATGACCATCGACCTAGCCGACAGGATGACCGACCGCTTAACCATCAGGCCAGGAGGTGTGCGGCACCGCCGCACTGGCCTCGCCCGGCGACCGCGCCTAGATTGCCGCCATGGGCGACATCATCAACATTCTCATCCTCGCTGCGATCCTGGCGGTGACCGTCACCCTCGGGTTCGGTCTCTGGTCCCTGCATCGGGGTGGAGACGCGGACCGGTCACGCTCCAACAAGCTGATGCGGCTGCGCGTGGGTCTGCAGGCCGTGGCGATCGTGCTGCTGTGCGTCGGTATGTGGTGGAAATCCACACAGGGGTCGTGACGCCGTGGTGGTCCTGAACCGTATCTATACGAAGACGGGCGACGGCGGTCAGACGCGGCTGGCGTCCGGCGCGACGGTGTCGAAAAGCGACCGCCGGGTTGAGGCCTATGGCGCGGTCGACGAGCTGAACAGCGTCCTCGGCGTGGCGCGGCTGCACTCCGGCCAGAACGACCGCATCGACGCCATGCTGGGCCGCATCCAGAACGAACTGTTCGACCTCGGCGCCGACCTCGCCACCCCGCTGGACCCGCCCCCGAAATGGGAGGCGCTGCGCATCCTCGACAGCCAGGTTGATCGGCTCGAGACCGAGATCGACTGGATGAACGAAAGCCTGAAAGAGCTGGACAGTTTCATCCTGCCGGGCGGCTCCGCCCTGTCGGCCCATCTGCACCTGGCCCGCACCGTGGCCCGCCGGGCCGAGCGCGAGGCCGTGCGACTGGTCGAAACGGGCGAGGCGGTGACACCGGCGGCGATCCGCTACCTCAACCGGCTGTCGGACCATCTGTTCGTCGCCGCCCGCCGGGCCAATGCCAACGGTGCCGATGATGTGAAATGGAAGCCGGGCGCGACGCGGTAGGGCGACCCGAAGCACCCTTGCTGCCTGCAGCGTTGGTTCTTCACAGCGGGCACGACGGGTTCACAACGCGCACAACGGGTCTCGTGCGACGGACGCAGCCGGGGCCGCCTCATGCGGTGCAGGGCCGTTAGAGCCGGACGCTGATCAGATCAAATGCGGCGAAGCCGCGATCTCATGGCCTGCGGAAAACGACACCGGCCGGACAGCATCTCCGGTCCCGTCGTGTCCTTTGTGAATTCGTTGTGCCCGTTGTGATGAACCCTCCCGCCGCCGCACGCCGGCGACCTTGGGCCCCGGACTACTGCGCCGCCAGAGCTGCCCGTTGGCGGTCGGCGTCTGCGTCGCGGGCGCGTTGCTGGGCGGCGAGTGAATCCTCGATCGCCACCAGTTCGCGGTTCTTCTCGGCCGAAGCCGCTGCGCGTTCGCCGGGGTTGGGCCGGCCGGTGATTTCGGCGATGGAGATCGGCTGGGCGCAGACCTTGCTCTCCGGGTCCCACCATTTGCCGCCTGCCTCGCAGCGGTCGCCCGGGGCCACGACCAGCCGCTCATAGGCGAACATGCCGGCCATCAGCACGGCAAAGATCGACAGGAACAGGATGCTCAGCCGTTTCATGGTCATGAGGCGATTCATGGAGGCGTTCCGAGGCTGGGCGAGGGGGACGTTTCCGTCCGTTGACGCGGCGTTACGTTGACAGGCCGGGTGAGGCGTACCATTCCCTCACCCAACATTCCGGCGCTTTCGTGGATAGCACAATGAAGGTTCTCGTCCCCGTCAAACGGGTGATCGACTACAACGTCAAGGCTCGCGTCAAGGCGGACCAGACCGGCGTCGATCTCGCCAACGTCAAAATGAGCATGAATCCGTTCGACGAGATCGCCGTCGAGGAGGCCGTGCGCATGAAGGAGGGCAAGGAGCACCATGCCGCCGGAACCGCGACCGAGATCGTGGTCGTCTCCATCGGCGTGACCCAGGCCCAGGAAACCATCCGCACCGCCCTGGCCATGGGCGCGGATCGCGGCCTGCTGATCCAGTCGGACGCCGACCTTGAGCCGCTGGCCGTCGCCAAACTGCTCAAGGCCGTGGTCGATGAGGAGAAGCCGGACCTGGTCCTGCTGGGCAAACAGTCGATCGACGGCGACAACAACGCCGTCGGCCAGATGCTGGCCGCCCTGCTGGACTGGCCCCAGGCCACCTTCGCCGGCAAGATCGTCATCGGCGGCGGCAAGGCGACCGTGACCCGTGAGGTCGACGGCGGCCTGCAGACCCTTTCGGCGACTCTCCCCGCCGTGGTCTCGGTGGACCTGCGCCTCAACACCCCGCGCTACGCCTCCCTGCCCAACATCATGAAGGCCAAGAAGAAGGAGATCGCGGTCAAGGCGGTCGCCGACTACGGCGTCGACACCGCGCCGCGCCTGACGGTGAAGAAGGTTACGGCCCCGCCGACGCGCTCGGCCGGCATCAAGGTGGCGGACGCCGCCGAACTGGTTTCCAAGCTCAAGACCGCGGGGGTCCTGTAATGGCCGTTCTCGTTATCGCCGATCGCGACGGCGACACCGTCCGCGACACCACGAACAAGACCGTCACCGCCGCCCTGAAGCTGTCGTCCGACGTCGACATCCTGGTCATCGGCCAGGGCTCGAAGGCCGCCGCCGATGCCGCGGCGAAGATCGCCGGCGTGCGCAAGGTCCTGCTGGCCGAGAGCGCCGGCCTGGGCCACCAGCTGGCCGAGGCGGTCACGGCCACCGTGACCGGCCTGGCCGACGGCTATGACGCCATCCTCTCGCCGGCCACCACCGACGGCAAGAATTTCATGCCAAGAATCGCGGCGAAGCTCGACGTCGCCCCGATCTCGGACATCATCGAGGTCGTGTCGAACGACACCTTCGTGCGCCCGATCTATGCCGGCAACGCCCTGGAAACCGTCCAGTCGTCCGACGGCAAGAAGGTCATCACCGTCCGTCCAACCAGTTTCGACGCCGCGGCTGAAGGCGGCTCGGCCAAGGTCGAGAGCGTCGCCGGTGCTGACGCCGGCAAGGCGGCCTTCGTCAGCGAGGAGATGGTCAAGTCCGACCGGCCGGAACTGGGCGCGGCGAAGATCGTCGTCTCGGGTGGCCGGGCGATGGGCTCGGCCGAGGAATTCCAGGCCGTCATGGACCCGCTGGCTGACCGCCTCGGCGCAGCCGTGGGTGCCTCGCGCGCCGCCGTCGACGCCGGCTACGCCCCCAACGACTACCAGGTCGGCCAGACCGGCAAGGTCGTGGCCCCGGCCCTCTACATCGCCATCGGCATCTCGGGTGCCATCCAGCACCTCGCCGGGATGAAGGACTCCAAGGTCATCGTCGCCATCAACAAGGACGCCGACGCCCCGATCTTCCAGGTCGCGGACTACGGCATCGTCGGCGACTACAAGACCGTGGTGCCGGAGCTGATGAAGGCGCTGGGCTGACGGTCCTCAGATGTTCTGGAGACTGGCCGGTGACGTCCGGGCGCGAATTGATCGGGACTTCCGCGACCCGGCCGACCGAAAGGCCGTCCGCGCGCGCCTGAAGTCGCTGTGGGACATGAAGCTCACGGTCGGCCCCCAGCAACTGGCGCGGTCGATCCTGATCATCGCACAGGGCGACCGCTCCGAACTGGAACAGATCTTCGAGAGCGGTTTCCGGGGCGATCCCAGGGATGTGATCATGGTCGCCATGGCGATCTCGGAGGATCGGGCGGCCTATGGCGCGAAGCCCTTCCGGAACCCCTGAGTCCGCCCGCCTCCCCGTCCGCCTGACCCCCGGCGCGGCCGCTGACCGCATCGACGGCTGGGATGCGGACGCCCATGGGCGGCCCGTCCTCAAGGTCCGCGTCCGCGCCCGGCCTGTCGAGGGCGAGGCCAATGAGGCGCTCGTGAAGCTCATGGCCAAGGCCCTCAGCGTGCAGAAGTCCGCCGTCGCGATCCAGCGCGGCGGCCAGTCCCGGACGAAGATTCTGGTGATCGAGGGTCTGTCCGAAGACGAAGCGAAAAGCCGCCTTACCGATCTGTAATGTTTCCGGCTTTGACGGAACGCACCGAAGGCCTTTGTAATCCGCCCCAATTGCGCCCCACCCTTCACGTCGGGCGCTTCCGGGGAGCCTTCGATGAGACTTCAAAGCCTGCGGGGCTCCAGCCTCGCCACCCTCGCCTGCGTGCTGGCGGGTTCACTGGTCCTCTCGGCCTGCGCCACCATGGGCGGCGATGACGAGGCCCCCGCTGCCGACGCTTCGTCCGAAGCCGAGACCCGCACGCCCCTGGCCCGGGGGCTGGACGTCGCGGCCAATCCCGACCCCTTCCCCTCGACCTATCGCGGCCTGCCGCGCGAGAACATGGCCATCGTCGGCGGCACGGTCTTCACCGGCGCCGGCCAGCGCATCGAGAACGGCGTGGTCATCGTCACTGACGGCAAGGTGGCCGCCGTCGGCAACGCCTCGACCCCGGTGCCCGCCGGCTACCGCGTCGTCGACGCCCGCGGCCGGTTCGTGACCCCGGGCATCATCGACGTGCACAGCCACCTCGGCGTCTATCCCTCGCCCGGCGTGACCGGCATGAGCGACGGCAATGAGGCGACCAGCCCCAACACCGCCCAGGTCTGGGCCGAACATTCGATCTGGCCCCAGGACCCCGGCTTCAACACCGCCCGCGCCGGCGGCGTGACCACCCTCCAGATCCTGCCCGGCTCGGCCAATCTGTTCGGCGGCCGCGGCGTCACCGTGCGCAACATCCCGTCGGTGACCATGCAGGGCATGAAGATGCCCGGTGCCCCCTATGGCCTGAAGATGGCCTGCGGCGAGAACCCCAGCCGCGTCTACGGCGGCCGCAACTCCTCGCCCGCCACCGGCATGGGCAATGTCGCCGGCTATCGCGCCGCCTTCATCGCCGCCCGCGAATACAAGGCCAAATGGGACAAATGGCGCGAGGACGGCGAGGGCTCGCCCCCGACCCGCAACCTGCAGCTCGAGACCCTGGCGGGCGTGCTGGACGGCACCGTCCTGATCCAGAACCACTGCTACCGGGCCGACGAAATGGCGGTGATGATCGATATCGCCAATGAGTTCGGCTATGAGATCACCGCCTTCCACCACGCCATCGAGGCCTACAAGATCGCGCCGCTTCTCGCCCGCGAAGGCATCTGCGCCGACATGTGGACCGGCTGGTGGGGCTTCAAGATGGAGGCGCTCGACGCGGTCGAGGCCAACGCCGCCCTCGTCGACGCCCCCGAGGGCTCCTGCGCCGTCATCCATTCCGACGACGCCGAACTGACCCAGCGCCTGAACCAGGAGGCCGCCGCCGCCCTGGCCGCCGGCCGCCGCATCGGCATGAACATCTCCGAGGAGCGGGCGATCAGCTGGATCACCCTCAACCCGGCCCGGTCGCTCGGCATCGCCGACCAGACCGGATCGCTCGAGACCGGCAAGCGCGCCGATGTGGTGATCTGGAGCGCCAATCCGTTCAGCGTCTATGCCCGCGCCGACCAGGTCTTCATCGACGGGGCCCTGACCTTCGACCGCACCAACCCGGCCTATCAACCGCTGTCGGACTTCGAACTGGGCCAGCCCGGCTTCGGCCTGCCCGCCGCCAACGCCCTGCAGGGAGCCCGCTGATGCGCCTCAAGAGCCTCATCCTCGGCGCCGTCTGCGCCGTCGCCCTGACCAGCCCCGCCTTCGCCCAGTCCCTGACCGCCATCACCGGCGGCCGGGTCCTGACCGGAACCTCGGTGATCGAGAACGGGACGGTGGTGATCCAGAACGGCCGGGTCGTCTCGGTCGGGACCGGGGCCGCCCCCGTGGGGGCCCGCATCATCGACGCCCGCGGCAAGGTGGTCTCGCCCGGCTTCGTCGCAGTCGACAGCGGCCTCGGCGGTTCGGAGGTGTCCTCCGTCAGTGGCTCGGACGACCTGTCCAACGGGGCCAATACCATCAGCGCCTCGTTCGACGTCTCCTACGGCCTCGACCCCTGGTCCTTCACCCTGCCGGTGGCCCGCCTCGGCGGCATCACCCGCGCCATCGTCGTGCCGAACCATGCGGGCGGCGGCGGCGGCCACAGCCACGCCCATGACGATTCCGACTTCGCCGGCGTCGGTCATGGTGGCCTGCAGTCGCCCGGCCTGTTCGCGGGCCAGGCGGCCATCATCCACCTGGCGGCCGGGACCGACATCCTGGTCAAGCCGCGCGTGGCAATGGTCGCCCCGTTCGGCGAGGCCGGGGCCGGTATCGCCGGCGGGGCCCGCGGGGCCCAGTTCACCCAGTTCAAGGAAACCCTGGCCGAGGTCCGCCTCTACGCCCGCAACCGGGGTACCTATGACCGCGCCGGCCTGCGCGATCTCAGCCTGTCACGCGCCGATCTGGAGGCCCTGATTCCGGTCGCCAACGGGACCATGCCGCTGATCGTCACCGTGCGCCGTGCGGCCGATATCCAGCAGGTCCTGCGCCTCGCCCGCGAGGAAGGGGTGAAGATCATCCTCGACGGAGCCGAGGAAGCCTGGCTGGTCGCCGACCAGATCGCGGCCGCCAACGTCCCGGTCCTGCTCAATCCCATATCCAACCTGCCCGGCAGCCTCGAGACCCGGGCGGCGCGGATGCAGAACGCGGCCGTTCTCGACGCGGCGGGCGTGGTCATCGCCCTCAAGGGCAATGACGGCTCCCATCGAGTCCGCGAGACCCGTTACAACGCCGGCAACGCCGTCTCGCACGGCCTGCCCTATGACGCGGCCATCGAGGCCATCACCGTCAATCCGGCCCGCATCTTCGGCATGGCCGGCCAGTTCGGCGAACTGCGCGCCGGCGCGGCCGCCGATGTGGTGATCTGGTCCGGCGACCCGCTGGAGCCGCTGAGCGACGCCGAGACCATCTTCATCGGCGGTGCCGAACAGGCCCCGACCAGCCGCCAGTTCCTGCTCCGCGACCGCTACCGCGACGGCGGCGAGGGTGCGATGCCGCCGGCGTATACGAGGTAAGGGCTTGGGGCTTAGGGGACCGGTTTCACGGACGGGACGCAGGGGGTATGAGCATCTGCTCCCGAATTCCTAAGCCCTAAGCCCCAAGCCCTCCCTCCATGCCCACCTCCCCCCGCCTCTTCATCGACGCCGACGCCTGTCCGGTGAAGGACGAGGTCTATCGGGTGGCGGCCCGCTACGGCCTGCATGTGTTCGTGGTCTCCAACAGCTGGATCAACACCCCGCGCGAAAAATGGATCGAGCAGGTCGTCGTCGACGCCGGCCCCGACATTGCCGACGACTGGATCGCCGAACGGGCGGGCAAGGGCGACATCGTCATCACCGCCGACATCCCGCTGGCCGACCGCTGCCTCAAGGCCGGGGCCCAGGCGCTGAAGTCCAACGGCCAGCCGTTCACACCCGATTCCATCGGTTCGGCCCTCGCCGGGCGGATGGTCGGCGAGCACCTGCGTTCCATGGGCGTCGCCACCTCGGGCCCGCCGCCGTTCGGGCCGAAGGACCGCTCGGCCTTCCTGCAGGCGCTCGACCAGGCCGTGGTACGGGCGAAGCGGGTGGTCCGGTGACCGTCATCCCCGAAAGCGAGCTGGAATTCCGCTTCTTCCGCGCCGGCGGGCCCGGCGGCCAGAACGTCAACAAGGTCTCGACGGCGGTGCAGATGCGGTTCGACGCCCGCAACTCACCGTCCCTGACCGAGCCGGTGCGGGCACGGCTAATGAAGCTGGCGGGCAGCCGGCTGACCCTGGACGGCGTCATCCTGATCACCGCCGTCCGCTATCGCACCCAGGAGCGCAATCGCGCCGATGCCATCGAGCGGCTGCAGGGACTGGTCGACAAGGCCTCGGTGGCACCTGTCTATCGCGTGCCGACAAAACCCACCCGGGCCTCGAAGGAGCGGCGGCTGGAGGGCAAGGCCAAGCGGTCGACGATCAAGAGTGGGCGCGGGCGGCCCGCCGGGGACGGGGATTAAAGCGCTCGAAGCGCAGGCCCGGGTTTTCTAGTCCTCAAACGTCATTGCGAAATTCACCCGGGATTCGGCCGTGTAAAAGTCTTGGGGTTGGATTTGAGCGGCCCGGGTAGCGCCTAGAGCCGCCTGACCAAACCCTTGGCCCGCCGGGGTCTCTGACAGCACTTCACAGTCCATCAGAAGGCCAGTGGTCAACGGGCGACACGTCAGCTCTACCCGGCCCCTACCAATACCATTGGCTCGTGCGGACGGAGGAAACTCCGCAGCGGGGGGCACCGACCAACGAGGGTTTGTGATCACACTCCGGTCAGCGGAGAATGCGCCTTGAGCAACTGGCGCTCGGTCAGGAGCAGGACGGAACAGCAAGGCCGCGACCTTGTCGGCTGAATCAAAGCCAATAACCCATTGGGTTTCCGCGTTGGCGAAGGAGATCGCAAACATATCTGCGCCGTCCTGCACACCAACGAAATCCACCGCCAGCACCGGTCCAAAGCCTTGAATCAAGGCGTTGTTCCTCGCCTCCTGCGGGCGGACGCGATCCGCCAAACCGGAGGACATCAACGCATAGTCGACCTTCCCAGCCTGAGCGTCGGCGATAAGCTCGCGCAGCACATCTTCCGAGCGCGGATTGGCGGGCGTGGTCGCAACCGGGAGCGCGGCGGCAGTCGGGGCAGCAGCCGGCGCCGCAGCGGGCGCAGGCCGGGCCGGGCCGTCGAAACTGTTTGGCATGGTCGCGGCGGCGACCTGGGCCAGGGCGGCTGTCGGGGCCGCGGCGGGAATCAGCAGAAGGGCGGCGGCGATCAAAAGCGGCTTCATGAGGTCGTCTCCGGTACTGGGCTCAGACGATGACGGGCCAAAGCGACAGAACAAGGGCGGCGGCGGCGGCGGCCATTGCAAGCGTGACGCAAACGATGATCCACGCGGGCGTGTGTATTTCCCGGATGACCACCGTCTGCGGCTGTGGCGGGTTCTGCGCCAGCCGGGCCAGCGCTTTCAGGGTGGCGCGGATTTCCTCGATGGCGTCGCGGACCTGCGCCTGCGGCCCCAGCTCGCGGCGGATCCAGCGCTCGACCACCGGGCGCGCGGCCTCCCAGAGATCGTGGTCGGGGTTCAGCCGCCGCGCCACGCCTTCGACCGAGACCATGGTCTTCTGCAGCAGGATCAGCTCGGGCCGCAGATGCATGTCGAACAGGGCGGTGATCTCGAACAACTGACCCAGCAACCGGCCCATGGACACCTTGGACGCCGCCTTGCCGATCACCGGCTCGCCGACGGCGCGCAGGGCCTGGGCGAAGGCCTCGACGGAGTGTTCGGGCGGCACATAACCGGCCTCGAAATGCACCCGGCTGATCCGGTCATAGTCGCGGCTCAGGAAACCCCACAGAATTTCCGCCAGATAGCGCCGCTCGGCCGGCCCGATCCGCCCGACAATGCCGAAATCGATCGCCGTCAGCTCGGCAGGGGCATGGCAGAACAGATTGCCCTCGTGCAGGTCGGCGTGGAAGGTCCCGTGGTCCAGGGCCTGGGTCAGGAAGGCGCGCACGACGTTGTCAGCCAGGGCGTCCTTGTCCAGCCCGGGCTGGTCGGCGGCGTCCGGGTCGGTCATGGCCATCCCGGGGGCCCATTCCAGCGTCAGCACCCGCTTGCCGACCCCGTCCCAGATCACCGCCGGCGCGGTCATGTGTCCGCCGGCCGCGACGTCCCTGTCCATGATGTCCTTGAGCTCGGAGGCGGCCGCCGCCTCCAGCCGCATGTCCAGCTCCAGCTGCATCGACCGGGCGATCGTCTCGACGAAGGCGAGGGGCTCCAGCCGCCGCGCCACCGGTACGAACCGCACCGCCAGCCGCGCCGCCAGCCGCATGGAATCCAGCCCCTGCGCCACCCGCCGCTCGACCCCGGGACGCAGCACCTTGACCGCCACCTTGCGGCCGTCGGCCAACCAGGCCGGATGGGCCTGGGCCAGGGAGGCGGCGGCGACCGGCGGGCCGAAATCGGTGAACAGACTCTCGACCGTGCACCCCAGCGAACGTTCGATCTCCCGCCGGGCCTCCTCGACAGGAAAGGGCGCCAGGGCGTCCTTCAGACGGCCCAGGTCGCGTGCGAACTCGATGCCGAAGATATCCGCCCGGGTCGCCAGGACCTGGCCCAGTTTGATCGCCACCGGCCCCAGATGCTCGAACGCCCTGCCCAGCCGCTGGCCCGGACGGCCCTCGCGCGCGGGCTTGCCGGCGAAGGCATGCAGCAGATGGGCCAGCCAGCGGATCCAGACCGGCAGCAGCGGCGTGATCTCGCGCGGGGCAAGGGCATCATGGCGCACCAGAACCCAGCACCAGCCGAGCAGGCGCAGGGTTGCGTCGACCGGTCGCCGCACCGGTTCGGCGACCGGCGGCGGGGGCGCGGTCCTGTAGTCGGCCGGGCTGGTCAGATCGCCCACCCGTGGTGGATGGCGGCGACCCCGCCCGACAGATTGGTCACGGTGACCCGGCTGAAGCCGGCGTCCTCGATCATGCCCTTGAAGGTCGGCTGGTCGGGGAAGCGGCGGATGCTCTCGACCAGATACTGATAGCTGTCACGGTCGCCCGCGACCCAGCCGCCGATGCGCGGAATGGCGTGGAAGGACCAGGCGTCATAGGCCTTGCGGACCGCCGAGGCCGTGGGTCGTGAAAACTCCAGGCACAGGAACCGTCCGCCCGGCTTCAGCACCCGCCGCGCCTCGCGCAGGGCCTGTGGAATGTCGGCCACATTGCGGATGCCGAAACTGATCGAATAGGCGTCGACCGAGGCGTCCGGCAGGGGCAGGGCCATGGCGTCCCCGACCGTCCACTGCATCTCCGGCTCGCCGCCCTTCTGGACGCCAGCCATGATCATCTCAGCGTTGTAGTCCAGCACGATGATCGAGGCGTCCTCGCCCCCGCGCCGCTCCTGGGCCGCCCGCGCCATCTTCGCATAGCGCCGCGCCATATCGCCGGTACCACCGGCCACATCGAGAATGGTCTCGCCCGGGCGCGGATTCAGCTTCGCCGCCGCTGCATCCTTCCAGAGCCGGTGCACACCCCCGCTCATCAGGTCGTTCATCAGGTCGTAGCTGGAGGCCACACTGTCGAACACGCCGCGCACCAGCTGCACCTTCTCCTTCGCGTCGACATCGCGAAAGCCGAAGGAGGAGGTCTTGCCGGTCGAGGCGGAGGCGTCGGTCATGGGCGCGGTCTAGCGCGTCGCCGGGCCGCCGTCACCGGGCTGAGTGGTCGCGGTTGTCGGCGCGCCGCCATCGACGCTTGTGGAGCCGGGTCCGGCGGGATACGGCGAGTGGAACAGGAGGACGCCATGGCCGACCGGATTGACGTTGCGGAAGCTCTGAAAGCCCTGCCGCTGTGGATCGCCCATGACGGGGATCGCCCGGCGATCACGCGCCGTTTGACCTTCACAGATTTCAACGCCGCCTTCGGCTTCATGACCCGCGTGGCCCTGCTGGCGGACAAGGTCGATCATCATCCCGAGTGGTCGAATGTCTACAACCGAGTCGAGATCCTTCTGACCACCCACGATGCCGGCGGCGTCACGGAAAAAGATGTCCAGATGGCCCGCTTCATTGATGAAGCGGCTACGGCAACGGGAGCGAAATGATGACGGGCAAGGCAGGACGGGTCGCGGGCAAACAGGCCCTGATCACGGGCGCGGCCGGTGGGCTGGGCGAGGCCATGGCCTGGATGCTGGCCCGCGAAGGCGCAAAGGTCGCGGTCACCGACGTCAATCTGGCCGGCATTCGGGCCCTGGCCGACGCCATCAACGCCGAGGTTCCCGGCGCGGCCTTCGCCTTTGCCCACGATGTCACCAGCGAGGCCGAATGGGTCTCGGTGATCGACCAGGCCGTCGCGGCCATGGGCGGCCTGTCGATCCTGGTCAACAACGCCGGGATCGGCGGCGAATTCGTCTGGTCCGAACAGGACACCCTCGAGAACTGGCGTCGCGTCCAGGCCGTGAACATCGAATCCATCATGCTGGGCTGCAAACACGGCATGCCTCACCTGCGGGCTTCGGCCGCCAAGGGACCGGGAGGGGCCTCGATCATCAACATCAGTTCAGTGGCCGGCCTCGCCGCCGCGCCCGGCATGGGGGCCTATAACGCCACCAAGGCCGCCGTCTGGATGTACACCAAGACCGTCGCCCTCGAGGCCGCCAAGGACGACTGGAACGTGCGCTGCAACTCGGTCCATCCTGTCTTCATCAAGACCCCGATCCTCGACCCCTTCATCGCCATGTCCGGCGGCGACGAGGCCAAGGCCCACGAACGCCTCAGCCGCGGCATCCCGATGAAGCGGATCGGCGAGCCCGACGACGTCGCCTGGTGCGTCCTCTACCTCGCCGCCGACGAGTCGAAATTCGTCACCGGCTCCGAGTTCAAGATCGACGGCGGAATGCTGGCGCAGTGAGGTGGATCAGGGGCGGTGGGGTGGTTCCAAGGCCCCTCGCCGTTCGATCACCCCATAGAGCTTGACCAAGCCAGCGACGGCCGCTGCGCCGACAGAACAGAGCAGAAGCCCACCGGCCACGTCCCACCAACCCACCTCGGCGTCGGATGGATCAAGGACTGTCAGGACGAGGGAAAGCGTGATGCCGAGACAGCCGACCGCGAACAGGCCGGTCACAGCGATCAGTGTTCCCAGCACGATCAGGAAATAGGTCTCTAGGGGTGCGCTGCTCGTCATCTCCTACTCCACCAGATCCACCGGCAGGATCTGGCTCGCCAGCAGGGTCTCCATCCCCTGCCAGTGATCCGGACCCTGGCGTTCGACCCAGGCCTGGACCACGTCGCGGCCGAGGCCGTAGTTGATGACATAGCTGCGGTTGACGTCGATGAACCGCACCCGCTGGGTCGCCCGCGCCTCGCTGAACAGGATGTAGCGCATGAGCAGCCGGGTCGCCTCGGCCCGGTCGATCCGCCCGGCCAGATAGGCGTCGGCGATCGTGTATTCCGCCCGCGCTAGCTGGCGCATCAAGGTGCCGAGCCGGGCCTTGCGTTCGGTCGTGGACGAGTCGAGCCCGGCCAGGGGGAACAGCACATCCCGCTCATAGGCCAGTCCCTCATCGCCCGGGAAGGCCAGGTCGATGCCGTAGTTGGCGCTGCCCTCGGCCACGAACGACATCGGCGAGAACAGCGGATAGACGCTCATCTCCACCCAGCCGCGCTCGCGCACGAAGGTCTGTTCCAGCAGGGCGTTATAGACGTGGTGGCCCGGATAGCCCTCGTGGCAACCCAGATCGATGGCCCGTTCGGTATAGATCGGCAGGTCGGCATTGATCTCGATCCGGCTGGCCGCGTCACCGAGATAGTAGTTGTAGCCCGACCAAACCTTGTCCCCGACAAAGCTGAGGGTGAAACGCTCATGGGCCGGCAGGTCGATATGCAGGGCCGTGCGGCGGCGGCACTCGGCGATGGCGGCATCCATAACCGGCTGCAACCGGTCCCTCGGGATGACGAAATCGGCCCGGAAGGCGATCACCCGGTCGGTCAGTGAGCCTTGGCCGGGCAGCAAGGCGTCGATCTCCGCCAGAACCGGGTCGAAACTCTCCAGCGGCGGCAGCTCGGGCCGGATCCCGAACAGGGCCTCGGCCTCATCGGCGAAGCTCATCACCTCGCCCGAGATCATCCGCAGCCGCGCCGAGGCTGCCGAGACATGGGCCAGCAGATATTTTCGGCGCTGGACCTCCGCCGGGGTCGCCCCCGCCATGCCGCCATTGCGGTCGAGCTCGGCCAGCCGGTCGGTCAAGGCGGTGGCACGCCCGATCAGCTGGGCCGGGGTCTCGGTCTCGGCCCGGGCCGCCACCTGCCATTCGGCCGGGCCGTAATAGGCGTCCACATAGCCCGGCTCGAGCTCGCCGATGTCGAGGATCAGGGCCACATAGTCGGCCGCGACTGCGTCCAGACTGTCGCCCGACGGGTTCGGAGCCGCCCGCATGGGCGTGGCGCAGGCGGCCACAACCAGTAGGACAGACAGGGCCAGAACGCGCATGACCGAACTCCAGGATCAGTACTCGACCCTAGGCATTAGAAAGCGCCAAGCCAATACGGCGAAGGGCAGAGGTTCGCTGAACGCCACTATTTGAACTTGCAGGCGGACATGGTGTGTGCATAGGTCACGGCGTCCATAGGGGGTCTGCGTCATGCGCCGTCTGCTTTTTGCCGCCTTAGCGATGCTGGCCGCGCCAGCGGTTGAAGCCCAGACGGCCGGCCGGTCCGCGCCCCCATCAATGCCGCGCGTGACTTCGGCACCGGCGCAGGGTCAGATTGGCCCGCTGGCGCCGCAGTCGCCGCCTCGCATAGTCGACCCTCGCACCAGGACTCCGTGGCCTGACCTCCCGGTCGCGCGGGCGCCTGCCCAGGCACTGTCGCCAGCGAGCCGAGCCTTGGCCGTCCAGCAGCTGACCCGCGCGGATAGTCCCCCTTCAATTGGCGAGACCGTACGCCTGTCGGTCAGCGCTCCCATCGGATCGCATGGGTCGTACGTCAGATTTACCAATGCCCATCTTGTCGATCCCCATCGTGGGGAAGCCTGGTTTAGCTTGAACCACGGCTCGCTTGGTGGCGGGCTTTTTATCAAGCTGCCGCAGTGGCCGTTGGGGCTCGTGCTGGTTGATTGTGACGTCGGCGGCGTCGCCTCAACATTGAACTGGGAAATGTTGGGGACCGGAGGGTGGCAAGTCGGCTCGGCGCAGCGCACGGACGGACGGCTGTTCTTCGTGGTGAACGGCGGTGCCGACAGCACTGTCAGGATTTGGGCCGCCTACGATTGGGATTTCCTGTGGTGCGACATCACGCGCGTCGGCTGACGCGGGTCTCCTTGCCTCATCAGCCCGAGGCCAGTCAGGCAGCCGTCATTCGCCCCGCACACCGCCCCTCTTGGTCGTCCCTGTGGTCTGACCACGCGTCTCCCGGGCCCCAGGCGACGCCCCGTGCGGCCGCCTCGCCCACGCTGCGGCAACCCCGCGCCCTGCCGTCGGTCCCCCGGCTCAGCCCTGCCGAGCGGGCGGGCCTGGTGCAGCAGGTGATGAAGCTGCCGGGTCCTGTGCTGACACCCGGCATGAAGGCGCTTCACATCCCGCCCGGCATCCCTTAGGACTGCCGCCCCAAACGCACCCGTAGCTCAGCTGGATAGAGCGTTGCCCTCCGAAGGCAAAGGTCACACGTTCGAATCGTGTCGGGTGCGCCATCTTCCCTTCCCCTGCCGGAGCCGCGCGTGACCGACGCCCTGCCGACCCTGCCGCAAGGTCAGCCCGTCGGGCGCGTCATCGCCATGCCGGCCGATACCAATCCCGAGGGCGACATCTTCGGCGGCTGGCTGCTGGCCCATATGGACCTGGCGGGCGCGACCCCGGCCTTCGAACTGGCCCAGGGCCGCTGCGTGACCATCGCCCTGGACGGTATGGTCTTCCATCAGCCCGTCTCGGTGGGCGACGAGGTTTCGATCTACGCCCGCGTCCTCAAGACCGGCCGCACCTCGATCCGGGTCCATGTCGAGGCCTGGAAACGCCCCCGCAACCACGCCCAGGCCGCCTCGGTGCGGGTGACAGAGGGCGTCTTCACCTATGTCGCCATCGACGACGACCACAAGCCGAGGCCCCTGCCGGACCCCGCCGCATAACCCACTGCGACAGCGGGAAATCTTGACCTTTGGCCATCGCGCCCCTACCTCGCGGGCATGGCCGTCCGTCGCATCCTCACCATCGACAACGCCGCCGACCTGGCGGTGCTGAAGCAGATCTCCACCCCCGTCGAAGGGCCGGTGACCGATGAGCTGCGCGCCGTGATGGATGACATGCTCGACACCATGTACGACGCGCCCGGCATCGGCCTGGCCGCCGTACAGATCGGCGACACGCGCCGGGTCATCGTCATGGACCTCAATGATCGCGACGGCGTCGCCGACGATCAGGACCCCGCCGAACTGTCGGACGAGGAGCGGGCCAAATGGGAACTCGCCCGCCGCAATCCGCGTTACTACGTCAATCCGGAGATCATCCAGGCCTCCGACGAATTGTTCACCTATGAGGAAGGCTGCCTGTCGGTGCCGGAGTATTTCGACCGCGTCGAACGCCCCGCCCGGGTCCGCCTGCGCTACATGAACTATGCCGGCGAGACGGTCGAGGAAGAGGCCGAGGGTCTCTATGCCGTCTGTATCCAGCATGAGATGGACCACCTTGAGGGCGTCCTGTTCATCGATCACCTGTCCCGGCTGAAGCGCGAACGCGCCGTCGCCAGGGTGAAGAAGAACGCAAGGATGGCCGCCTGATGGCCCGGTTGAAGCGCGGACGTGACCGGATCATCGACCCCCAGGGTCGCCGCCGCCTCACCCGCAATGAAAAGGTCGGCATCGGCAGTATCGCCGTCCTGCTCGGTGTGGCCGCCGTCGGCGTCATCGCCGGGGTCCTGCTGGACCGGATGATGGATTTCGACGAAACCCTCGACACCGGCGGCGAATGGGACGAGGGCGGCGGGGTTTACACCCGCTGGGAATAGCCTCCCCTGCGGAACCTGTTGCCGCGCTGATCCCGGGCGGGAACACCCGCTTCCGCCGGCGGGATACTTTTGCGACAAGTCCGACGCACGGTGATCTCCGGCGCACCTCCGCGCCGTGAAAGGACACGCGCATGAAAACGCTTCTCAAGGGGACGCTTCTCGTCGGCCTGGCCACCATCGGCGTCGCCACCGCCGCCTGGGCCCTGCAGGCCAGCCACGGCTTCACCCCCGCCTCACTGGACGCCGATCGCGACGGGGTCATCTCGGCGACCGAGCTCGACGCACACGCCGATCTTCTGTTCGCCCGGACAGACAGGAACAGCGACGGCAGCCTCTCCGTCGACGAGCTCCGCGCCCTGCACGCGTTGTTGCCTGACGGCGGCGCGGCCATGGCGCACGCGCCCGGCCATACACCCCCTCCCCTGACCCGGCAGGCGTTCCGCCAGGGCCTCCGCAGCCATGCGACCCGGATGGACACCGACCGGGACGGTCGGCTGACGGTCGCCGAACTGGGTACCGCGATGCACGGCGGCCAGGCGCACTGAATGCGGTCTTCCGGCGACATCGCCCGGGGTGGGAACACGGGCCTCGCGGCCCGCACCCTGCCCCGGGTCATCGTCGTCGAGGACGAAGGCGGCATCCGCGAACCCCTCGCCCGCTATCTGACGCGCAACCATTTCCAGGTGACCGCGGTCGGCAGCGCGGAGGCCGCCCGCCAGGCCCTGGCGGCCGGCCCCTGCGACCTGCTGCTGGTCGACATCATGCTGCCGGGCGAGGACGGCCTGTCGTTGACGCGCGAGGTCCTGGCGACCACCGACATTCCGGTGATGCTGGTCACGGCGCGCACCGAGATGGCCGACCGCCTTGTCGGCCTTGACCTCGGCGCCGACGACTATATCTGCAAACCCTTCGACGCCCGGGAGCTGGTGGCGCGCATGCGCACCGTCCTGCGCCGCGTCCGCCGGACCGGTCCGGCCGGGGAGGCCTCGCCCTCGCAACGCTTCACCTTCGGCGACTGGACGCTGGAGGCCGGGACGCGGTCCCTGCGGCGTGGCGAGGATGCGCCCCGCCCCCTGACGTCCGGCGAATACCGCCTGCTTCATGCGCTGGTCAGCGCACCCGGCCGGGTCCTGAGTCGCGAACAGCTGCTCGACCTGACCCTCGGCCGCGACGCCGAACCCTTCGACCGCAGCATCGACAACCAGATCAGCCGGCTCCGGCGTCGCCTCGAAGACGACCCCCGCCATCCGCACTGGATCCGGACGGTCTGGGGCGCGGGCTATATGCTGGACGCGAAGGTCACCCGCACATGAGGCTGCTGCCGGCTCCCTCCCTCAGGTCGCAACTGCTGCTCATCGCGGTCGGCGGCTTCGTCGTCGGCCATATGCTCAACATGCTTCTGGCCAGCGGCCTGCGGCACATGCGCGGTGGACAGCACCTGCTCACGCCGGTCAGCGTGCTCGTCTTCCTGGCCCTGCTCGCCGCCGTGGCCTGGCTGTCGGCGCGCGTCACCCGGCCCCTCAAGCGTCTGACGGAATCCGCCGAAAAATTCTCGGGCGCGGAGCCCTTGCAGCCGCTCGAGCCGGAGGGCCCGCCCGACATGCGGCGCGCAATCGAGGCCTTCAACGGACTGAGCCGCCGCATCTCGGACCTGCTGGAGGAAAAGGATCAGATGCTGGGCGCGCTCGGTCATGACCTGCGCACCCCCCTCGCCTCACTGAAAATTCGCGCGGCGAGCATGCGGCCGGTCGACGAACGGACGGCCCTGTTCGCAACCGTGGACGGCATGGACCGGATGATCGAGGACATACTGACCCTAGCGCGCACAGGCCGGTCCGCCGAGCCACCGGCCCGGGTCGATGTCCGGGCGCTGGTGTCCGGCGTTATCGGCGAGTTCACGGCCCTGGGCGCGGCGGTCGAACTGGAGCCCGGCCAGCCCATCGTCTGGACGCTCAGGCCCGAACTTCTCGGCCGCGCGCTCCGCAACCTCATCGACAACGCCGTGCGCTATGCGGGCGGCGCGCGCCTGGCCCTGGCGGTCGAGGGCCAGACCCTGCTCATCCGGGTCGAGGACGACGGCCCGGGCCTCCCCGCGGACCAGCTTGAGCACGCCCTGCGTCCGTTCGCGCGTCTGGACCAGTCGCGGAACCGCGGCACCGGCGGGGCAGGCCTCGGCCTGGCCATCGCCGTATCGATTGCCCGCCTCCACGGCGGTACCGTCGCGCTCGAAAATCGTGCGGAGGGCGGTCTGTCCGCGACACTGCGGCTGGCCGACGGCCTGTCGGCCTGAGCGTCGACCCGCCTGCTTCAGCGGCATGAGAGCCGGTCGGTCTGGTCCACCACGGGCCTGCAGCGGACGTTCGCCGTTGACGCCCCGTTTCAGGGGGGCTCGATTGACGATCGATCATCCGGACTGACAATCATTGGACGACAGTTCGACGAGGACGCCTGCTGATCCACGCAACTTCGTCAAACGACAGGAGCATCATTTGTCACGGCTGCCGCTAACCCTGCCTGCCCTCCTGCTCGTCCTTGGTCTCGGCCTGACCGCCTGTGGTCAGGCGGGTGACACCGACCCTGGGACGGCCCCGGTCGAGGCTCAGGTCGCGGCCCTCGAGGCTTCGACCGCAAGAGTCGAGGTGCCCAAGGTGGAGCGGGAGGGCGTCTGGCAGCCCGGCCCCGACGGTACGCAGGTGCCGCTCTGGCCCGCCACGGTCCCGCTCGCCAAACCCGACAGCGGCGATCGTCCCGAGGCGACCGGCAATGGGTCGCCGACGGTCGGGGGCAGGCGATGGCACTGGGCGACCTATGTCACCCGGCCGACCATGACCGTCTATCGGCCGAAGGATCGAAACACCGGGGCTGCCATGCTGGTCCTGCCGGGCGGCGGATTTCACGCCGTGGCCATGGATCTGGAAGGCACGGAGGTCTGCGACTGGGTCGTCCGGCAGGGGATGACCTGTGTCGTGCTAAAATACCGTACGCCGCAGGTGTGGCCGAGGGTGAATGGCCGGCAGCAGAGACCGGAGGTGCTGCTGGGTCTGGAAGACGCCCAGCGCGCCATGACCCTGCTGCGGCACGATGCCGCCGACTACGGGATCGATCCGCAGAAGATCGGCGTGATCGGCTTCTCGGCCGGTGCCTATCTGGTCGCCAATATGAGCAATACGGATGCGCGGACCTATCCGCTGACCGACGCGGCCGACCGGCAATCCTCACGGCCTGATTTCGCGATCGTCGCCTATACGGCGCGCATGCTGGACAACAGCCAGGGCCGGAACAACCTTCAGCTCCAGCCCTGGGTGAAGATCAGCGCCGAGGCACCGCCGACCCTGATCATTCACGCCATGGACGACTCCGTCGACGATATCCGCCAGCCCATGGCCTATGCCCTGGCGCTCAACGACGCCGGTGTGCCGGTGGACATGCGTCTCTACGCAAGGGGTGGCCATGCCTTCGGGATGCGGCCGACAACCGATCCGATCACGACCGACTGGCCCGAACAGGTCAGGACCTGGCTGCTCGGTCTGGGGGTGTTGTGACCCCACGGGCCTGACACACGCCCCCTCGCCTTGTCCCCGCCCCGCGCATAGGGCAAAGCGCGCGGATGCGCCTCGCCTTCTTGGGTACCCCCGAATTCGCCGTGCCGTCCCTGGCCGAGCTCATCGCCTCGGGCCATGAGATCGTGGCCGTCTACTCCCAGCCGCCGAAGCCGCGGGGGCGCGGCCAGAAGCTGACGCCGTCGCCGGTGCAGGCCTTCGCCGAGACCATGGGCCTGCCGGTCTTCACCCCCGCCTCAATGAAATCTCCCGAGGCGATCGAGACCTTCCAGAGCCTCGAGGTCGACGCCGCCTGCGTCGTCGCCTACGGCCAGATCCTCAAGACCGAAGTGCTCGACGCGCCCCGCCTCGGCTGTTTCAACCTGCACGGCTCGCTGCTGCCCCGCTGGCGCGGCGCCGCCCCGATCCAGCGCGCCATCATGGCCGGCGACCGCCAGACCGGCGTCCAGATCATGCGCATGTCCGAGGGCCTCGACGAGGGCGCGATCCTGCTCTCGGAAATCCTCGACATCCGCCCCGATGACACGGCCGCCACGCTCGGCGAACGCATGTCCCACACCGGCGCCAGCCTGTGGCCCCGGGCGCTGGCCGCCATCGAGCGCGGCGGCGTCGAGGGCACGGAACAGGTCGGCGAGCCGACCTATGCGAAGAAGATCACCCCCGCCGAGGCCCGCATCGACTGGTCCCGCCCGGCGGCCGGGGTCGACGCCCATATCCGCGGCCTTTCGCCCTTCCCCGGCGCCTGGTTCGAGGTTCCGGGCGAGGACGGGCCGGTGCGGATCAAGGTCCTGATGTCCCAGGTGTCCGGACCCGGCGCCCGCGCGCCGGGGGAGGTTCTCGACGACGGCCTGCGCGTGGCCTGCGGGGATGGCGTGGTGCGGTTGCTGCGGGTCCAGCGCGCGGGCAAGGCGGCCCAGTCGGCCGATGAGATGCTGCGCGGCTTCCCGCTGCCGGCCGGGACGGTTCTGGGCTGATGCCCCGGTACCGGCTCACGCTGGAGTATGACGGCTCGGCCTACAACGGCTTCCAGGCCCAGACCGACCAGCCGACGGTGCAGGGCGCGGTCGAGACAGCGATCACCGCCTTCTGCGGCGAGACCGTGCGCCTCGCCGCCGCCGGACGTACCGATACCGGCGTCCATGCGACCGGGCAGGTCATCAGCCTCGATCTGGAAAAGGCCTGGCCGGCGCAGACCGTGATGAACGCCCTCAATGCCCATCTGGTCGGCGAGGCGATCTCGGTGCTGGACTGCGAGGGCGTCGAGGACGACTGGCACGCCCGCTTTTCCGCGACCGGCCGCCGCTACCTCTACCGCATCCTCAACCGCCCCGGTCCGCCCGCGCTCGACGCCGGCCGCGTCTGGCATATGCGCAAGCCGCTCGACGCCGAGGCCATGCAGGCAGCCGCACAGTGCCTCGTCGGCCTGCACGACTTCACCACCTTCCGCGATGTGAACTGCCAGTCGAAATCGCCGGAAAAGACCCTCGATGTCGCGCGTGTGTCCCGCGTCGGCGAGGAGGTGCATCTGGTCTTCGAGGCCCGCAGCTTCCTGCACCGTCAGGTCCGCTCCATGACCGGCACCCTGACCGAGGTCGGTCTCGGACGCTGGAAGGTGGAGGATGTGGCCGCGGCCCTGGCCGCCCGCGACCGCGCCGCCTGCGGCCCGGTGGCCCCGTCGACGGGGCTCTATCTGACGGGCGTCCGTTACTAGCTCAATCGATTTTGGAGTTGGCGCTTGTTATCCCGGACGCCGCAAAGCGGCGATCCGGGACGCTGGAGCCAACCCCATGACCGTCCCGGAAGCGGCGCCCGCCGCTATCCGGGGCAAGGGTCAGGAGGACGCGCTGGTCGCCGCCCTGCTCCCGGCTCAGCCCTGCGGGCTGTCCGGGAACTGAGGAGGGGGTAGTCCCTCCCGTCCCGGCTCTCCGCTTCGCTTCGGCCGGGATGACAAGTTCACCCCGGGTCCTGGCTTCCTCCGCCCCGGCATTCGCCGCACAAATCCGATCGAGGCCCTGGCCTCGATCAATCACGCCTCAGGACGCTTGCGGCGACAGGGTTGCCGTTCCCCCGGCCCCCTTCGTGTCCTTCGTGCCCCCTTCGTGCCCTTTGTGATGAACCAGCTCTCGTCGGACAGCCGGCGCAACAGCCCCTGCATGGCCAAGGCGGGGTCTGATCTGCTAACCGCTCCCGCATGAGCCAGCCCGCCAACACCGCCGCCCGCCGTATCGTCGACACCCTCGTCATGAACGGCATCGACCGCGTCTTCTGCGTCCCGGGCGAAAGCTATCTCGCCGTCCTCGACGCCCTCGCCGACGTGCGCGACAAAATCCAGGTTATCGCCTGCCGCCACGAGGCCGGGGCCGCCAACATGGCCGAGGCTTACGGCAAGCTCACCGGCAGGCCCGGCGTCTGCATGGTGACGCGCGGGCCTGGCGCGACCCACGCCTCCATCGGCGTGCATACGGCGCATCAGGACTCCACCCCGATGATCCTGTTCGTCGGCCAGATCGCCCTGACCGACCGCGGCCGCGGTGCCTTCCAGGAGGTCGACTATCGCGAGGTCTTCGGCGGACTGGCCAAATGGGCCACCGAGATCGAGAGCCCCGAACGCACCGTCGAGGTGGTCGAGCGCGCCTTCGCCACCGCCCTGCAGGGCCGGATGGGCCCCGTGGTCATCGCCCTGCCCGAGGACATCCTCCACGCCGACGGCGGCCCGGCCCCCATCCGCCCGGTGACGCCCGCGAAAGCCGCGCTGGACCCCGCCTTCGTCGAACAGGTGCGCGCGCGTCTCGCAAAAGCCGAACGGCCCCTGCTAGTGCTGGGCGGCTCCGGCTGGACCGAGGACGCCGCCGCCGCCATCGGCGACTGGGCCGAGCGCATCGGCCTGCCGGTCAGCCTGTCGTTCCGGCGCAAGGACATCCTGTCCAACGCCCGCCCCAGCTACGCCGGCGACCTCGGCCTCGGCTGCAATCCGAAACTGACCGCCCGCGCGAAGGCCGCCGACCTGATCCTCGCCATCGGCGCGCGCCTCGGCGAGAACCCGACCCAAGGCTACACCCTGTTCGACCGCGCCCGCACGGCTGACACCCTGATCCACATCCACCCCGGTGCCGAGGAGCTGGGCCGGGTCTGGACCCCGCTGATGAGCGCGACGGCCGACAACTCGCTGGCCGCCCACGCCCTGTCCGCGATCGACCCGGGCCGGACCTGGCATGACGAGGCCGCCGCCGCCCACGCCGACTACCAGGCCTTCTCGACCCCCGTGCCGGTGACCGGTGCGGTGAACATGAGCGAATGCATGGCCCACCTCGGCGAGAGCCTGCCGCCGACGGCCATCGTCACCAACGGCGCGGGAAATTTCGCCGCCTGGCTGCACCGCTTCTATCGCCACCGCGCCTGCCGCACCCAGCTGGCCCCGACCTCGGGCGCCATGGGCTATGGCTATCCCGCCGCCATCGCCGCCAAGTCCGTGCATCCCGACCGCGAGGTCATCTGCATCGCCGGCGACGGCGACTACCTCATGACCGGTCAGGAGATCGCCACGGCGGTCCAGTACGGCATCAACGCCGTCGTGGTGGTCGTCGACAACGGCACCTACGGCACCATCCGCATGCATCAGGAGATGCACTATCCGGGCGGACAGCGGACCATCGCTACGGACCTCGTGAATCCGGACTTCGTCAAATATGCCGAGGCCTTCGGGGCCTTCGGCATCCGCTGCGAGACCACGGCCGACTTCCCGGCCGCGCTCAAGGCCGCCCGCAGCGCCGGCCGCCCCGCCCTCGTTCACCTGATCACCTCGGCCGAGGACATCGCCCCCGGTCGCACCATCACGGCCCTGCGCGGATAGCGGTCAGCCGGTGACGGCGGCGGCCCGCCCGCCTATGTTGCCGCATGACCGACGCCGCGCCCGATTCACCCGCCCCCGAGACCCCGCAGGACGGTGCCCCCGTCCGGCTGTGGATGATCGACGCCTCGGCCTATATCTTCCGCGCCTACCACGCCCTGCCGCCCCTGACCCGCAAGTCCGACGGCCTGCCCGTCGGCGCCGTCCAGGGCTATTGCAACATGCTGTGGAAGCTGATCCGCGACATGAAGGGCGAGGACGGCCCGACCCATCTGGTCGCCGTCTTCGACCATTCGGAAAAGACCTTCCGCAATGAGATGTACGACCTCTACAAGGCCAACCGCTCGGCCACGCCCGAGGACCTGATCCCCCAGTTCCCCCTGGTCCGCGAGGCCACCGCCGCCTTCGGGATCCATGGCGTCGAACTGGCCGGCTGGGAGGCCGACGACCTGATCGCCACCTATGCCTGCCGTGTCCGCGATGCGGGTGGCGAGGCCGTCATCGTCTCGTCCGACAAGGACCTGATGCAGCTGATCGGCCCCTCGGTCGTCATGTGGGACCCGATGAAGGAGCGCCGCCTCGCCGAGGAGGCCGTGTTCGAGAAATTCGGCGTCACCCCCGACAAGGTGGTCGAGGTCCAGGCCCTGATCGGCGACAGCACCGATAATGTCCCCGGTGCCCCCGGCATCGGCCCCAAGACCGCCGCCCAGCTGATCGAGGAATACGGCGACCTCGACACCCTGCTGGCCCGCGCCCATGAGATCAAACAGCCCAAACGGCGCGAGACCCTGATCGAGTTCGCCGACCAGATCCGCCTGTCGCGCCGCCTCGTCACCCTCGACTGCGAGGCCCCTGCGCCCGAGCCCATCTCAGACTTCGCCGTCCGCGACCCCGACCCGGAAGCGCTGGCCGACTTCCTCGACAAGATGGAGTTCCGCTCCCTGCGTGCCCGCGTCGGCGACGGCAGGGCCCCGGCGACCAACGGCACCGCCTTCGTCGCCCGGCCGAAAGCCCCGTCTGCCCCCGTAGCCACCCCCCGCTACGGCCAGGTCGTCGAGGGCCCCGCCGCGGCCCAGACCGTCGACACCGACGCCTACCTCTGTATCCAGACCCTGGAAGACCTCGACGCCTTCATCGCCCGCGCCTCGGCGGCGGGGGTGATCGGCTTCGACACCGAGACCGATGCCCTCAGCGCCACCCATGCGGGCCTGTGCGGCGTCTCCCTGGCTATCGGCCCCAATGACGCCTGCTACATCCCCCTGACGCATGAGCACGAGCCGGCGGCCAACGCCGGCGGCCTCGACTTCGGCGGCGAGACCGAGCAGCGCGAACCCCTCACCCAGATCGACAAGCCGACCGCCCTCGCCCGCCTCAAAACGCTGCTCGAGAACCCCGCCGTCCTCAAGGTCACCCAGAACGGCAAATACGACCTCGCCGTCATGGCCCGGCGCGGCATCCGCGTGGCCCCGATCGACGACACCATGCTGATCTCCTACGTGCTCGAGGGCGGGCTGCACGGCCACGGCATGGACGAGCTGTCCCGCCTCCACCTCGGCCACGACCCCATCACCTTCAAGGCGGTCGCCGGCACCGGCAAGGCCCAGAAATCCTTCAAGCACGTCGCCCTGAAACCGGCCACCGCCTATGCCGCCGAGGATGCCGACGTCACCCTGCGCCTCTGGCACATCCTCAAGCCGCGCCTGGCCGAGGACCACCTGGTCACCGTCTATGAGACGCTGGAGCGCGGCATGCCCGCCGTCCTCGCCGCCATGGAACAGGCCGGCATCCGCGTCGATCCCGACCGCCTCAAGCGGCTGTCCTCCGAGTTCGGCCTGCGCATGGCCGAGCTGGAGGCCCAGGCCCACCAGATCGCCGGCCGCCCGTTCAACATCGGCAGCCCCAAACAGATCGGCGACATCCTGTTCGGCGAGCTCAACCTGCCCGGCGGCAAGAAGACCGCCAGCGGCCAGTGGGAGACCGGCGCCGCTACCCTCGAGACCCTGGCCCCCACCCACGACCTGCCCCGCGTCCTGCTGGACTGGCGCCAGCTCTCCAAGCTCAAGGGCACCTATACCGACGCCCTGATCGAGGCCGCCGACAAGACCACCGACCGCGTCCACACATCGTACCAGCTCGCCGCCGCCACCACCGGCCGCCTCGCCTCCTCCGACCCCAACCTCCAGAACATCCCGATCCGCACCGAGACCGGTCGCCAGATCCGCCAGGCCTTCATCGCCGCCCCCGGCCATGTCCTGATCAGCGCCGACTACAGCCAGATCGAGCTGCGCCTGCTGGCCCATATCGGCGACATCCCCGAGCTCAAGCGCGCCTTCGCCGCCGGCATCGACATCCACACCGCCACGGCCAGCGAGATGTTTGGCGTCCCCGTCGACCAGATGGACCCCGAGACCCGCCGCCGCGCCAAGGCGATCAATTTCGGCATCGTCTACGGCATCAGCGCCTTCGGCCTGGCCGCCCAGCTGAACATCGGCCAGGGCGAGGCCGGCGACTATATCAAGACCTATTTCGAACGCTTCCCCGGCATCCGGACCTATATGGACGCCACCAAGGCCCAGGTGCGCGAGACCGGCATGGTCAGCACCGTCTTCGGCCGCCGCATCCACATCCCCGCCATCCACTCAAAGTCGGGGGCCGAGCGCCAGTTCGGCGAACGCGCCGCCATCAACGCCCCCATCCAGGGCGCCGCCGCCGACATCATCCGCCGCGCCATGATGCGGATGCCCGGGGCGCTGGTCGAGGCCGGCCTGTCAACGAAGATGCTGCTCCAGGTCCACGACGAACTGGTCTTCGAGGCCCCCGAAGCCGAGGCCGAGCGCGCGATTGCGGTGATCAAGCGGACGATGGAGGGGGCGGCGGAACCGGCCGTGGCGCTGACGGTGCCGCTGGTGGTGGAGGCGAGAGCGGCGGGGAATTGGGACGAGGCGCATTGATCCAAGGGGGCGCGCTATCGCTCGCCGCGCGGCGGCTCGCTGCTTGAGCGCGAGGGCGAAACTTGACCGCAGGTTGCTTTTTTGTTCTCCTTCAGCATGACCGGAATCGAAAGCGCCGACCCTCATCGCCAGTCGTTTGAGTCCATCCGCAAGGAAGACGACGGAGCGGAGTACTGGCTGGCGCGCCAGCTTGCGCCCGCTCTCGGCTATCAGGACTATCGGAACTTCCTCGCAGTTGTCGAGAAGGCTCGCGTGTCCGCCTCGGCAGCAGGCCTCGATCCAGCCGATCATTTCGGTGACGTCACCACAATGATCGACCTGGGCAAGGGCGCCCGGCGGGAGATCAATGACGTCCGTCTGTCCCGCTACGCCTGCTATCTGATCGTCCAGAACGGCGACCCGTCCAAGCCCGTCATCGCCGAAGGTCAGACCTATTTCGCGGTCCAGACCCGGCGCCAGGAAATCCAGGACGACCCTTCCTTCGGTGCCCTGTCGGAAGAGGACCGTCGCCTGATGCTCCGCCGCGAGATGGCGCACCACAACACCGCCCTCGCCTCCGCTGCCGGTCAGGCCGGCGTGACCACCGGGCTCGACTATGCGGTGTTCCAGGACCACGGCTATCGCGGCCTGTACGGTGGCCGGACGACACGTGACATCCACGCGCACAAGGGGTTGAAGAAGAGCCAGAAGATCCTCGACCACATGGGATCGACTGAACTGGCCGCGAACCTGTTCCGGGCCACCCAGACTGAGGAAAAGCTCAAGCGTGACGGTGCCCGCACCCGGGCTCAAGCCAATGACATCCACTTGGCCGTCGGCAAGAAGGTTAGGGCGACCATCGGAGAGCTGGGCGGGATCATGCCGGAGCATTTGCCGACGCCGGATACGAGCATCCAGCAGCTGGAGCGCCGGAAGGCGAAGGCACTTAAGGGGCCGGAGAACTAAACGTCGCCCGTTCGGCCGGGGCCCGGACCAGCCGCATGCTCTTGCGGGTTCACAACGGACTGGCCTTCGCGACCCCGGAAGCCGAGGCCGAGCGCGCCATCGTGGTGATCAAGCGAACGATGGAGGGTGCCGCGGAACCGGCCGTGGTGCTGACGGTGCCGATGGTGGTGGATGCAAGGGCGGCGGGGAATTGGGATGAGGCGCATTGGGGAGATGACCACCCGAAGCGCAACCATGCGACTCCGACATCAGCAGCGGCCAGTCGAATCTTATCAGGCCTGGCGCTATCGCCAGAGACGTTAGCGTGTCAGGATGCGTTGTCGATCTGATGACGGGGATGCAATGTCATTAATACTGAATCAGTACGACGAGTCCGCCGGCGACTACCAGAGACTAGCACAGTCTATAGAGTCTTTGGTCGGGCAGATAATAAAGAGCATCAATATAGATGAAGTCCGCATCACTTCGCGGGTCAAGGATCGCTCAAGCTTATCGGATAAACTGGATAGGCCCGATAAATTTGACAAATACAAAACCCTTACAGATATAACAGACATCTGCGGCATTAGGGTAACAACATTTACGCAAGAAGTCGCTCAAACTGTCGTTGAAGAACTTAGAAAGCACTTCATTATTGATGAAGAGAATTCGGTCGACAAATCAAAGCAGCAAGAAGACGACCGATTTGGTTATAGATCAACACACCTAGTAGTCTCGCTAAGAAAGAACCGCTGCGGGCTTATAGAGAATTTTGGCCTATCCGGCTTGAAGGCCGAAATTCAAGTTAGAACTGTCTTGCAAGACGCTTGGGCGTCCTTAGACTGGAAGCTTCGGTACAAGTCCAAGGTAGAAGTACCTCGTGAGATTAGAAGAAAACTATACCGAATTAGCGCTCTTCTTGAAGCTGCGGACGATGCGTTTTCGGATATAAACTCGATTGTGCATGATCTTCGGGAATCTTATAGCGAGAAAATTGACGAAAAAAATAACGAGATTCCGATCAATCGAGAATCTCTCTCTCTGTATATTGAAAAATCGGCCCGCTTCTCAGATTTGTCGTCAAAAATGACGGCTAGCGGGGTACGATTTGATAAATCGATATCTATAAATTCAGATAGTCCTTGGACATACCTTATCAACTCACTGGAGACAGCCGGTATATCAACGCTAAGTCAGCTTGATGAACGACTTGACATGGTGGGCGACGCCGAAATTGATACGCTTAAGACGATAATAGAAGACTGGTCTTCTGGATCTTCGATTTTGCAACTTGGCGTGTTCTCGACCATCAGGATTTTGATTTATTCGACATTCTCCGTTGATGAACGTCGCGCATTTCTCGACAACTACACAACCTCTGGCGGGGTGGGGGTTGCAGAGAGGAAATGGCTGTTAAGTTAGGTTCCGTGAGCCGGCCGCAGATCGACCTCGCCGCCTGCTTGTGGATGGCTCCCCGCGCGGCGGTCGAAGCGGATCGGGTCCAAGCGCGGGAAAATTGAACCCCCTCACGTCATCGCCACATCCCCGCTCGCGCCATGCGGCCGCACCCAGAAGGTGACCCGGCCCGGGCAGCCCATCCGGCGGCAGGTCGTGGCGCGGCCCCACAGGACGAAGCCCGGGCCGCGTTCGCGGGCGATGCGTCCCCGCTTTCGCGGGGATGACAAGGCCCACGGGTCGCACCCGGTATAGACCAGCCAGCGGTTGGCCAGGATGGCGCCGACCGTGGGGCCCGCCTCTTTCCAGTCGGCCGCCGTGTAGCGGTCGGGATTACGGCGGCTCATGGGTCTGGCCTCAGCCACCCTCCAGTCTTCCGCTCATCCCCGCGAACGCGGGGACCCAGTCCTGTCCAGCTTGACTCCGACGCTTCAGGACCGGGTGGTTTGGGCCACAAGCTGGCGTTTCATCACCCAAAGCACTGGGTCCCCGCGTTCGCGGGGATGAGCGGACCATGATGAGAGCCTCACCGCTCGCTGCTTGAGCGCGGCCAGCCGATCGCCCGCAGCTCCATCCGCGCCGCCTGCTGCAGCAGGACGCCGGGGCAGGCGCGTTCGATCTCGGACAGCAGGGTGTGGATGCCGGCGCGGCCGTCGGCGCTGGTCAGGTCGAGCCCCGCCAGGGCCTCCAGCAGGCGGGCGGCGATACGGTCTTCGACCGGCATGATCTGTGTCCTTCTTCTGTAACGCCGACCCGGGATGATCCAGCCGATTGGAGGGGGCGGAGTCAATCGGAATGTTCGTGTTTTGTTCTTTTCGTGTAGAGGGGATGGCGCAGGTCCCTTGTCATCCCCGCCGAACCCCGGCGAAAGCCGGGGGAAGAGCCGGGACGGGACAGCGCTCAAGTCTCCCTCCCGGACAGCCCGCAGGGCTGAGCCGGGAGCAGGGCGGCGACCAGCGCGTCCTCCTGACCCTTGCCCCGGATAGCGGCTGACGCCGCTTCCGGGACGGTCGTGGGGTGTCACTGTCCCGTCCCGGCTCGCCGCTTTGCGGCGTCCGGGATGACAAGCGCCTCCTGCCGCCAACAGTGTCTTCTCGCCCCCAATAAACGCGCCCCTTCCAACCCCGAAAGGCGCCCTCCCGACCCCCGATCCGCCGCCGCGCACCGCCGCCAACCCACCCATCCCCCGCGCCGGCGTATAATGCGGCTCGAGGCGGGCGCAGGCCCGCCCCGCCTGAACGGTCTTTGACATCGCCACCCTCAAACCCCGCCCGACCGCCGCAGGCCGAGGCGGAATGTCAGCATATTGACGCTGCTCCCCACGACGCGCCGAAACCCCCTCAACTTTTTCCGCGTCTCACAGTGTACTCCCGCCCCGCCTTTTTGGGCGCTAACGCTCGCGACGCGGTCGCTCGCTGCTTGAGCGCGGGTTGGTGGGCGCTATCGCTCGCGACGCGGTCGCTCGCTGCTTGAGCGCGTCAGTGTTAGGACGCCCCCATGAAGCTTGAGCCCATCGATGTCCTGATCGTCGGCGCCGGCGCGGCCGGGATGATGTGCGCCATCGAAGCCGGGCGGCGCGGGCGCTCCGTGCGCATCCTCGACCACGCCCGGGCGCCGGGCGAGAAGATCCGCATCTCCGGCGGGGGGCGCTGCAACTTCACCAACACCGGGACCAGCCCCGCCAATTTCCTCGGCGAGAACCCGCGGTTTGCGACCTCGGCCCTGAAGCGGTTCAGCCAGCACGACTTCGTCAAACGCGTCGACCGCGCCGGCATCGCCTGGCACGAGAAGACCCTCGGTCAGCTGTTCTGCGACGACAGCGCCAAACAGATCATCCGCATGCTGACCGACGACATGCGGGCAGCGGGCGTGATCCTGTCGCTGGGCGTCTCGGTCGAGCGGATCGACCGCGTCGCCGACGGCTACGAGGCCGCCCTGTCGGACGGCTCCGTGGTCCGCAGCCGGTCGCTGGTGCTGGCCACCGGCGGCAAGTCGATCCCCAAGATGGGAGCCACCGGCTGGGCCTATGACACCGCCCGCCAGTTCGGCCTGCGCGTCACCGACACCCGCCCGGCCCTGGTCCCCCTGACCTTCGAGGCCGGCCTGCTGGAGACGCTGACGCCCCTCGCCGGCGTCGCCGTGGACGCCGTGGTCAAGGGCGGCGGCACCTCCTTCGCCGAAGCGATGCTGTTCACGCACCGCGGCCTCAGCGGCCCCGCCATCCTGCAGATCAGCTCCTACTGGCGCGAGGGCGAGGCCATCACCGTCGCCATGGCCCCCGGCGAGGACCTCCATGCCCGCCTCAAGGCCGCCAAGGAGGAGAACGGCAAACAGATGGTCCACACGGCGCTGGGCCACCTGATCCCCCGCCGCCTCGCCGAAAACGTCTGCGACCGCGAAGGCGTCAAGGGCAAGCTGGCCGAGGTCGGCGACAAGACCCTGCGCCGCCTCGACGCCGCCGTGAACGGCTGGACCGTCAAGCCCGTCGGCTCCGAAGGCTACCGCACCGCCGAGGTGACGCTCGGCGGCATCGCCACCGACCAGCTGGACCAGCAGACGATGGCGGCCAAGTCCGTCCCCGGCCTGTTCGTCATCGGCGAGGCCGCCGACATCACCGGCTGGCTCGGCGGCTACAATTTCCAGTGGGCCTGGTCGTCGGGCTGGGCGGCGGGGCAGGTGTGCTAGGGCTTAGGGCTTAGGGCTTGGGGAAGCCTCGCAGCCGTCACCCTGCATCCCTATCTCCTGACCCGGCCTTCCCCCGCGACTTGTCCCTAAGCCCTAAGCCCTAAGCCCCAAGCCCTCCCCATGCCCTTCACCGCCACCGTCCTGACCATGTTCCCCGAGGCGTTTCCGGGCCCGCTCGGCGTCTCGCTGATCGGCACGGCGTGGCGGGAGCGCGGGCTCTGGAGCCTTGATACGGTTGACATTCGGGCCTTTTCCACAGATACGCGCGGCTTCCTGGACGACACCCCCGCAGGGGGCGGGCCGGGAGCCGTGCTGAAAGCGGACGTGGTGGCCAAGGCGCTCGACAGCGTTTCGGGCCCGCCCCGGCCGCTTTTGTACATGAGCGCCCGGGGTCGGCCCCTGACCCAGGCGCGCGTCAAGGAATGGGCGAAGGCGGACGGGATTACCGTCCTCTGCGGCCGGTTCGAGGGGGTGGACCAGCGCGTGCTCGACGCGCGCGGGTTCGAGGAGGTCTCCGTCGGGGACGCGGTGCTCGCCGGTGGCGAGGCGGCGGCCATGGTGGTCATCGAGGCGTGCGTACGACTGATCCCCGGAGTGCTGGGCCAGGCGATGAGCCTGAGTTCGGAGAGCTTCGAGGACGGACTTCTGGAGCATCCGCAGTACACGCGACCGCGGACGTTCGAGGGGCTGGAGATACCCGAGGTGCTTCTGTCGGGCGACCACAAGAAGGTCGCACAATGGCGCGAAGAGCAGCGGCGAGAGACGACCCGGGAACGACGGCCAGACCTCTGGGCGGCTTGGCCGGACAAGACCCATGCGGGACACGAGCCCGCCAAATCACAGGTAAAGAGCGCAAAAGCTCGAGGAGAATAGAATGAACATCCTTCAGACGATCGAAGCCGAAGAAAAAGCCCGCCTGATCGACAAGCGCGCGATCCCCGACTTCCAGCCCGGCGACACCCTGCGGGTCATGGTCAAGATCAAGGAAGGCGAGCGCGAACGCATCCAGGCCTTCGAAGGCGTCTGCATCGCCCGCGCCGGTGGCGGCGTGAACGAGAATTTCACCGTGCGGAAGATCTCCTTCGGCGAAGGCGTGGAGCGGGTCTTCCCGATCCTGTCGCCGAACATCGACGCCATTGAAGTCAAGCGTCGCGGCGTCGTCCGGCGCGCCAAGCTCTATTACCTGCGCGACCGTCGCGGCAAATCGGCCCGGATCGCCGAGAAGCAGACCATCCGCCCGGTCAAGGGCGTCGTGGTCCCGGAAACCGGCACCGCCCAGAAGGCCGACGAAACCGAAGCCTAAGCCGCTTCATTTCGCTGAAATTACAAAGGCCCCGGTCACGCGACCGGGGCCTTTTTCATGGCCAGGAGGGTCGCGCGTCGAAGGCGATCGTCAGGCGCTCGCCGCCGCCGCTGAACGGTTCCGTGCCATGCCACAGATAGGATGGGAACAACGCCAGCCAGCCCGGCCGAGGCTCGACCCGGTGCTCGGGCGGAACGCTGATCGCCGGACCGAGCTGCGTGGCACCGAAGCGCAGCCATCCCCCGACCGGAGCAGACGCCACGGGCTCCGGCACTGCCACATAGAAGGCCGAGGACACCCAGCCGCGAGAGTGGACGTGATCGCTGTGGCAGCCGCCAGAGGTCAATTTCACCGACCAGGCTCCCGCGACTTCGGCCTTGCCCGCCTGCACGGCCCCCATGGGCTCGGACGGATCCATGTCCGCGACATAGGCGGCAAGCGGCCGCTCGAACGCGGCGAACGTCGCGTCGATCACGGGATCTCCCGCCCAGCGGGGGTCGGTTCGGGACTGGACTCCCGCTCTCACCGACTGACCAAAAGGCTCGGCCCGGAAGCTGTGGAGCCGCCGCAGGGCGGCCGCAAGCGCCTCGAGCCAGGCGGCGCGGGTCGACCATCCGGGTGGTGTTTCGACCTCGTAGGATCGCACCAGACGGCGGTAGTCCGCCGCGTCGAGCGCTTGCGGGCGTCCAGCCAGCCGCCACGCCGTTCGCTGCAGGCCCAGCGCGATCTGGTCGTTTGGCGCGTGCGCCAGCCAACGCTCAAGACCCTCGAGCGCCGTCTCGGCCTGACCTTGTGCAAGGCGGCCAGTCGCCCAGGCGTGCTGAGCCTCGGCCAGCGCCGGGGCGAGCGCCACCGCGACCTCGGCGTGGAAATTCTGTCGCGCCAGGTCCAGGCGGGCGGCGGCGGCGGCGGCGGCCAGTTCGACCGCTACAGACCCGCGCCCGGTCCAGGGCTGAATGAATCGGAACGCCTCATCGGGGCCGCTGATGTCTCGCATGACACCGCATGTCAGGGCGGCAAGCTCGGGCGACGGCGACACGGCCAGCGCCCGGTTCAACGGCTCGAGGGCAGAGACAGGATCTCCGGTCCGCATCCAGACCAACTGGGCCAGGTTGTTCAGCGCATCCACATAGCCGGGTCTGCGAGCAACCGCCTCGGCCAGGGCTGCTTGCGCGGCGGTCAGGTCGCCCTCGGCCTGAAGGGCGCGTCCGAGCACCAGCCAGCTCTCGGGCGCATTCCGCAGTCCGATCGCGCGCCGCGCCGCGATGGCGGCACCTGTATGGTCTCCAGCGTCTCCCCGGGCGGCGGCGAGGTTATGGGCAATGATTGGGTCGTCGGGGTACTGCCCCCATGCGGTCGCCAGGAGGGATGCTGCCTCCGCGTGACGATCAAGCCCGCGCAAGGCCCGCGCGGCCAGGGTCTGCACTTCGCGGGACGGGTGGCCGCCCAGCGCGGGCTGCAGCAGCGAGAGAGCGCCGGCAGCGTCACCGGCCGAGAGCATCTCCCGGGCTCTCACGGCCTCGTTTCCCAAGCACAGCTCTCCTGACCTTGAGTACCGACGGGAACGAAGTCGGAACCTACACATCCCCGACCCGCGCGGCAGCGAAACAGACGACGGCTCAGCGCCGCAAACGTAAACACGGGAACTCAAGGGACGAAATCAGAGGACAAAGAGCATGGATGCGCCCGACGAGGAAAGTCCCCAACACCCCGGCGCGTGTTCAATGAGGCACAGCAAAGTCAGAATTGAGACACTACCGTGACCTGGACGGTTGACGAGTACCGACGAATGCCAAAGGGTTGAAGACATCGCATTGTCACGATGGGGACACGCTCGTCCCTGATCGCGCGCGGCGCTCACAGAAGGGGTAATCACTTGAACGTTCACAAATTCCGTCACGGCCTGCTTGGGTCAACCATGATCGCGGGCCTAACCGTCGCCGCAGCGTCGCTGGCGTTCGCCTCCGCCGCTCAAGCCCAGAGCGCGCCGCAGGACCAGGAAGCCGCCACGATCGACGATATCGTGGTCACCGGCTCGCGGATCGCGCGCCAGGACTATTCCTCGACCAGCCCGATCGTGACCGTCAACGCCGAAGACTTCCAGGCGACCGGTTCGGTGACGATCGACTCGCTCGTCAACGACCTTCCCCAGTTTGTTCCCTCGATCAACTCGAGCTCGAACAACCCGTCCAACGGTGGTCAGGCCAACATCAACCTGCGCGGCCTGGGTACGCAGCGCACGCTCGTTCTGATGAACGGACGCCGCGTGGTTCCGTCGAACTCCGACGGCACGGTCGACATCAACATCATTCCGACGCCCCTGATCAAGAACGTTGAAGTCATCTCGGGCGGCGCATCGGCCGCCTACGGCTCCGACGCCCTCGCCGGCGTCGCCAACTTCATTCTCAATGACAGCTTCACGGGCGTTCAGCTGGATGCCCAGGTTGGCATGACCGAGGCAGATGACGGCCTCACCGAAAGCTACTCGCTGACCATCGGCGGCGACGTCGCTGACGGCCGAGGCAATGTGGTGCTCTCGGTGGGCCGTTCGACCCGCGAACAGATCTACAACCGCGACCGCGCCTTCTCGGCCATTTCCGGGCCTTCCGGCGCATCGCCGCTGGGCAGCACGGTTTTCGATTCCACCAACCTGCCTTCCCTCGCCCTGGTTCGCACCTATTTCGGCGACGCGACCCTGACCAACACGGGCGCTTTTGGCTTCAACAACAACAACAGCCTGTTCAGCTACGTCCGGACACGGAATTTCGTCAGCCCCGGCGGGATCGACTATGACGGCTTCGCCCGACCGGGCGTGGGCGACTACGTCTACAACACGGGTCCGCTCAACCTGAACCAGCTGGGACTGGACCGCTGGAACGCCTACGCGGGCGCCAAGTATGAGCTGAACGCCGCCGCCGAGGTCTACGCCAACCTCCTGTTCACGGAATATGAGTCGGCCAACGAACTGGCCGCCAGCCCGGCGGCCGGCAACGTGCCGGCGACCGGTTTCCGCGTCCCGTCGACCAACCCGTTCATTTCCGCCGACCTGCGGACCTTCTTGCTGTCCCGTCCCAACCCGACGGGCTCGTTCCTGCTGAACAAGCGCTTCAACTCTCTCGGCGGACGTCGCGCCACCGAGAACTACAACGTCTACCAGAGCACGGTCGGTGTGCGCGGTGACCTGGTCGGTCTGAGTGACTGGAGCTACGACGTCTACGCGCAGTACGGCCGCAACCTCCGCACCTCCGTGCAGTCCGGCAACGTCTCCCGCTCGGCTGTCCAACGGCTTCTCGACGCGCCTGACGGCGGCGCTTCGCTCTGCGCCGGCGGCTTCGACTGGTACGGAGAAACCGCGCTGTCGCCCGCCTGCATCACCTACATCGGTCGGACAGCCCAGAACGTGACCGAGCAGGAGCAGACGGTCATCGAGGGCTCGCTGCAAGGCGGCCTGTTCGAGCTTCCGGCTGGTGAGGTGCGCTTCGCCGGCGGTATTCAGTACCGTCAGGACAGCTTTGCCTTCCGGCCTGACGCCTCGCTCGCCCAGACCAACCCGATCACGCCTCACCTCGGGGCTGGCGGGCTGCCCGATGGCGGCAACATCGGCGGCTCCGAAATCGCCGGCTTCAACCCCAGCCAGCCCCTGACGGGCGAGACGAATTCGTATGAATTCTTCGCCGAGCTGCTCGTCCCGGTGCTGTCCGGCCTGCCGTTCATCCAGCAACTGGATCTGAACCTCGGCTATCGCACGTCTGACTATTCAACGGTCGGCTGGGTCAACGCCTACAAGGCAGACCTGGATTGGGAAATCTCCGACAACGTGAGAGTTCGCGGCGGGATCCAGCGCGCGGTGCGGGCACCTTCGATCGGCGAGCTGTTCGCGCCCGTCAACACCAGCTTCCCCAGCATCGGTGCCGTGTCGGGCACCGGGCTCTCCGGCGACCCCTGCGACATCCGGTCGAGCTATCGCCTTGGGCCGAATGCCGCCCAGGTCCGTGCGCTCTGCCTGGCGCAAGGCATCTCTGCAGCAGCCATCGATGCCTATGTGTTCACCAACAACCAGGTTCCGGGCATCACGGGTGGCAATCCTGGCCTCGAGGAGGAGACTTCGGACTCCTTCACCGCTGGTCTGGTGATTAGATCGCCCTTCAGCAATCCCTGGATTTCGGGCCTGTCGGCGTCGATCGACTATTACAGCATCGAGATCGAGGACGTCATCGGCACTATCGGTGCCTCGGCCCAGCTGCAGGGCTGCTTCAACGCCCAGGGCCAGAACCCGACCTACAGCGCGGCCAACGGCTACTGCACGCTGTTTGACCGTGATCCGCTGTCGGGCAACGTCAACCAGGCGCGTCAAGTGAACGACAACCTGGCGACGCTGAAAACATCCGGCGTCGATGCCCAGTTTGACTGGAATTTCGTGCTGGCTGACATCGGCATGCCGGACTGGGGCAATGTGAGCTTCAACGTCGTGCTCGGCTGGCTTGAGAACCGGGAGCGCCAGGACGCGCCGGGCGGCCCGTTCATCAACCGTACGGGCACGATCGACAGCGTCTTCGGCAACACCTTCCCGGAATGGAAGTCGCTGAGTTCGGTGAACTGGAGCATGGGGCGTTACGCCCTGGGCGCCCGTTGGCGGCACGTTGGTGAGATGGGTCAGTTCGGCACCGCCGTCGAACTCGATTCCATCGACTATTTCGACCTCAACGGAAGCGTGGATCTGACCGACAGCGTCAGCCTGCGGTTCACGGTGAACAACGTGACCAACCAGGATCCGATCGTCTACTCGCCCGGCGTCCAGGCGAACACGGACCCTTCGACCTATGACACCCTGGGTCGTCGCTACTCGGTGGGCCTGACCGCCAAGTTCTAAGGTCCGGCTGATAAAACTCTGACGGCGGGGCTTCGGCCCCGCCGTTTTTGTTTCAGGACCAGTTCGGAGACAGCCGGCCGGCGGCGGCGTTCTGACCTGCCGGGCTATGATTGAAGTGCGCGCATCGGGTTGTAGCCCTACCCTACCCTCACGGATGGTCTCGCGGGCGGTGGCCGAAGCGGCCAAACCCTGAAGCGCGCAAGGCTGCGGGCCTTGAACAGCAAACAACAATTGGGCCTGCCGGTCTCCCGGGAGCCTTCTCGCTAGCCGTCGGCGCTGTCGATGATCGTCTCAGTCAGGCTGTTGAGCACGGGGATACCGTGATGACCGGGCGTGATCATGAGGGCGGACCTGGCGGCGGGAAGAGGCCACACGGCGCGAATCGAGCCCGAAAGGTCCAGCCCCGGGCCGTTCTACAACCGGGTGCGCAGCGACCAGAGCTCGGGGAAACAGCGGCGCTGCAGCGTCTCGGTCAGATAGGCGACGCCTTCGGTACCGCCCGTGCCGCGGCGGCGGCCGATGATGCGTTCAACGGTGACGACGTGCTTATGACGCCAGGTCAGCAGGGCGTCGTCGAGGTCGACCAGCTTCTCCGCCAGCTGGTAGAGGGGCCACCAGCGGGCGGTATCGCGATAGACCTCAAGCCAGGCGTTCTCGACGCCCTCAGACGGCTCATACGGACGGCTGACGTCGCGGCTCAGGGCCTCGGCCGGCACCGGCAGACCGGCGGCAGCGAGCTGGGCCAGGGCGTCGTCATAGAGGCTGGGCGCGGCCAAAGCGGCCTGAAGCGCCGCATGGGCGTCAGGGCGTTCGACATGGAAGCGCAGGAAGCGGTCGTCCTTGAGCCCCAGCATGAATTCGAAGCGGCGGAACTGGTCGCTCTGGAAGCCGGAGGAAGAGCCCAGCACACCGCGGAAACGCAGGTAATCGGCCGGGGTCATGGTCGCGAGGATGTCCCAGCTCATGGTCATCACCGCCTGGATGCGGCTGACCCGGGCGAGGCATTTGTAGGCCGGGACCAGATCGCCGCTGCGGACCAGGGCCTGGGCCAGGGTCACCTCGTGCAGGATCTGCTTCAGCCACAGCTCCTTGGTCTGGTGGATGATGACGAAAAGCATTTCGTCATGCTCGTCCGACAACGGATGCTGGGCGGCGAGCAGGTCATCAAGCGCCAGATAGCCGGCGTAGGTGATGTCGGAAGGCTTGGCGGCGTCGGTCATCCGCGATCTATCGCGCGGCAGGCGCGGTGGCTCAAGGCCTGTCGGGATCAGAGGGTCGGTCGTCCCAGCCTTCGCGGCTGGACTTGAAGGCGAGCGCCATCAGGGCACAGGTCAGCCCGACCGTACCCAGCACACCAAGCGAGAGCGCGATCAGGCCATGCACACCGATCGGACCGCCACCGATGGCAGTCCAGCCGAGGCCGACAGCGGCCATCGTGATGATGGCGACGGCGATGACTGCGATGAGCGCGAGCAGGATTCTGCGCACAGTCAGCGCTGGACCCACTGGCCCTGGGCATTGCGGTACCACTGACCGGTGCTGATCCGGGGCAGAAGCTGCGTCTGGAACATCCGCGCCGCAGCCGTTTCGGTGGTCGCGCCGTCACCGGCAGCCTGGGCGCTGCGGGCATAGGCCTCGCGTCGCGCCGTGTTGGTCGCCTGAACGGCCTCGGTCAGGGCGGCGTCCGACGCCGGGACGCGGAAGCCAAGATAGCCGTCGGCCTGCTCGCCGACCGTGCCTTGAACCTTGGCGGCGTCGATCATCGACTTCTGGGAGGCCGTCTGGGCGAAAGCCGCGCCCGCGGCGACGCCGAGAGCCGCGACGGCCGCGGCAACGACGAAGAACTTGCGGAAAGACATCTGGGTCAACTTTCGCGTCAGAACAGGTTGGGGTTTTCGACCAGGAGGTCCTGCAGCTCCTTGTCGAGGCGGACGCGAACATCAGCGTCCAGTTTCGCGTAGATCTGGATCGGATCGACCTGCAGCCGGACCGTGGGCGTGCAGGCACCGAGGCCGGCTGCGGCGATGAGGCCGAGCAGGGCAAGGCGGGTGCGCGTCCGGGTCTGGGGCTGAGTCATAAGCGGTGGTCTCCGGTCTTCAATCGAAGGCGATTTAACGCGATTGAGCGTGAACGGGTTCTGAACGGCGAAGGTGTCCTGATCACGGCGCGATCGGGGTCGGAGTCTGAGGCGGCGAGGCCGCCCCGGCCGATGGCCGGCCGTCGCGGGCGCGGTTGAGCTCCAGCAGATCGCCGATCAACTGGTTGAGGTTGAGAGTGGTGTCGAGGGTCAGGTCGATACCGGTGCCGGACGGCAGGGCGAGCGGGCGGTTGAGAAATTCCCGGCTGATGAACTCGTCCATCGGGATGCGTAGTTCCTGGAGTTCGGGCGGATCGTGGCGGCCGCGGATACGGAACAAGACGCCGATCCGGCCCTCGTCGAGGCTGTTGACCTCCGCCGAGAGGATGTCGAACGAAAGATTCTCCATGGCCTGGTAGGCGAGATCCTGGACCGTGTTGGGCGACACCGCCTCCCCGCCCCCGCCGGCCTCAAGGCCGCTGAGCGCCTCGCGGGCGATGGACAGGCGGCCGGGCTGGACGGCCGCCAGCGAACCGCCGGCGATGCGGACGCCGTTCACCCGGTCGGAGGTGAAGGGCAGGCGGCCCGAGACCACGGCGTCGAGACTGACCTTGTCGCCGAAACCGGAGCCGGCGATGACCTGACCCAGCTGGACATTCTCGAGAACGATGACGCCGGTGATGGGCTGGTCCGGGTCCAGGGGGACGGCGAAGGGCTCGACGCGGATGCGGCCACCGGCCACGGCGAGATCACCGCCCTCCACTGTCACCGCAGCCTTGTCGAGGCCGAAGGTCAGCTGGATGTCGGTAAGGGGGGCGATCGACTCCAGCCGGTCCGCGAACAGATGCTGGCCCGGGGCGGCGGTCAGCGGTGCCAGATTGATGAAGTTGATCGTTCCGCGCAGGCCTTTCACCGGGCCGGCAGGGCTGGTGAAGTCGAGGCCGGGGATGGTCAGGCGGCCGGAACTGGTCCCCTCGGCATCCGCCCGCCAGTCTATGCGGCCGTCGAAGGCAACGGATCCCGAGGCCGGAGAGCCGACAAATGCGGCAAGAGGGCTGAGATCTGCGGGTTGAAGCCCCCCCTCCACAAAAACAATTGACGGTGCGGCGATGACCAGGCCGCCAACCCCGGTCGAGCCCTCATGGACGAGGGTGAGGCGGCCGAGCGCCGCGCCCCCGCGCACAAGATCGAAGGTGCCGGTCCAGTCTTCGGCCGACAGCCGGGCGAAACCGGTCGCGGTCAGGGGGTTGAAGCGCAGGGGGGTGGTGGCATCCTCAACCGTGGTCCGGGCGAGGCGCAGGTCGAGGCCCATCCCGCCGGGACCGCCGGTGGCGGTGAAGCCTCCCTCAGCCTGGCGAAAATCCAACGCCAGGAACGGGGCCGAGGCGGCGAGGCCCCGCAGAGCGCCGTCGGCGCGCCAGCGCCCGTCGGCGACGCTGACCAAAGGGCGTGCGACGGGGCAGATGTCGCCGGCGACATCCACGACATCACTCTCGTCCAGTTCCAGCCGTTCGACGGTCAGGGCGGCGCAACGCGCGGCCACATAGGTCAGCCGACCGTCGGACGAACCCAGCTCACCCCGGGTCTGGATCGTGATCCTGCGGGCGAGACCGAAGTCCAGGGCAGCGCCGCCGTCGAGCGTGGCGCTGAAACCCGACGGCGTCAGCCGCCAGGCCGGGATGGAAAAGGCGGCCTCGGGCAGCCCCTGGCCCCGCGTCGCCGTCAGCGACAGGGCACCGCCGCCGGCCTGACCGCGCGCGGCGGCGAAGATCGGTGTTGCGGCGGGACGGACGGTGAGTACGCCGCCATTGGCCGGTCGCAGGATCGCCGGACGTTCAAGGGTCAGGCGGGTCCCGGAGTGGCCGGTGGCCAGCTGGAAGGCCGGCACCTCCACCGTGAAGGTCGACAGGGCGCGCTTCATCTCCACCAGTTCCGGCACGTCGCCACCGGTCGGTGCCCCGAACAGCGGCCAGGACCCTCGTGCGGATCGCAGCGCGCCCGTGGCGGCTACGCGCAGACCGCCGTCGGAGACGAGGTCGAAATCGGTCGCACCCCGCACGCCGGTCAGGGTCAGGTCATTCCAGCTCAGTCGCTCCGCCAACAGGACGACGGGTCCTGCCGCCTCCATGGCCGCCCCGCGCCCGCCCACGGTCAGCCGGCTGGAGGTCAGGGTGAGGCCCGATCCGTCCAGTCCGGCCCCGGAGACCCGGGCCGCTGTCATCGCGGCGCCGCCGTCCAGCCGCCAGCCGAGGCGGCGCGGGTCCCGCGCGACCATCGTCCGGGCGGCGGTCAAGCGCAGACGCGCGGTCGCAGCCGATGAACCGGGGCTGTCGATCCGGACGGCGCGAAAGTCGGCCGCACCTGTCCCGTCGATGCGGAAGGTCTCGATCCAGCCGGTCATCTGGCCGTCGAAGGTCAGGTGCCCGTCGGCGTCGCGCGCCGAGGCCTCGCCGGCAGAAAGGCGCGCGGCCTCAACGCGCATATCGATCCGGGCCCGACCGTCGCCACGACGGGCCTTGAGACCAGGATAGGGCAGGTTGCCCGTCAGGGTCAGCCGGGCCGTTTCGCCGCCAAAGCCCGCCAGGCTCGCGCGGTCAGCGGCAGCGGCGAACCGCAGCTCGACCCGATCGCCCGTGGTGGTCAGATCGACCGTGGCCTGGAGCCCCTGCGCCTCGGCCTCGCCGCTCTTGAAGGCCGTCGCGGGCATCCGGGCAGTCAACCGCACAAGCTTGCCGTCCTCGATGCGAACGTCGCCGAGGATGCTGGCCGGGCCGAAGTCGGTGTCGAGCCGAACCGTTCCCCGCTCAACCAGAATCAGGGGGCCGCGACTGTCAGGGCGCGGCGGGCGGCCGGTGAAGCGCTCGACCAGCGGATCCAGGGAACCGAGACTCAACCGGCCGTCCCGGACGCTGGCACGCACCACAGGCCGCACCAGACGGATGCGCGTGGGCGTCAGGCCCGCCCCTCCCTTCGACCAGGGCGCGCCCAAGGCATAGTCGACCTCGACCCGTTCGACGATCACATCGGGGTCGGCGGCGTCGCCGATGCGGACCCTGGCCACCAGGCCGTCCAGTTCGAGCCGCTCGACCTGCATGTCGGCCTCGATTCCTTGCTGTTCCAGCCAGCCGATCAGAATCTGCCGCGTCGCCGCGCGCCGGTTGAGATAGAGCATGGCCGTCAGGACCAGCAGCACGCTGACACCCACGCCCGCGATCAACCGGCCGCGGCGACCGCGTGTACGCACGGGCCGCGAGGATGGACGAACGGGATCGCTGGCGGCAGTCATCGGCCGGTCATACCGGGACGGGCCCGCGTGAGGAAAGGCCCGTGAGCAAAGGGTTCGTCCCGTTCATCACTAGAATCGTGCCCATGAAAACACAGTTGAGTGGCGGATCCGCCACTTTGAGTGCCGCAGGGATCAGTTCGGGACATTCCGGTGCCGGGATGAGTCAATTCATGGCCCAAACACGGCGAATACACGGCCGCGACCTCGCGATAGTCTCATGGTTCACGCAAGCTTTACCCAGGATTACGGCTCCGGTTAACGCGCTGTAACGAACCACCTTCCCATGATGGGGCGGACGGGCTATAGGCCCTGTCTCGCGCGGGGAGCTGTTTCGGCGCGATCCTTGCTACCAGTGGCTTTGGCGCCGTACGGCGTCGTTGTTTGTCGGGGACCGATGGCTCAGTTTGACCCACGTCGCCAGCCGATGCGTATCGCGCCTCACGCCCTGACGGCAGTGGCCGCGATCTCGGTGGCGCTGCTTGCCGGTCGCGTGTACCAACCCGCGAAAGCCGAAGAGGCTCCGCCCCTCACGCAAAATCAGATCGCCGTCCTCGCGGATCAAGCCTTCGCGGCTGCCGGCATGCCCGCCGGCCTGACCACCCCCGAAGCGATTCCCGTTCAGATCCGTCGCGGTGAAACTTTCGAGCAGGCCGTGCGCCGCACGGGCATCGCGCCAGAAGAAGCCTCGGCCGTCGCCGCCACCCTGTCGAACGCCATGGATGTGAACGCCATGCGGGCCGGTCAGCGTTTCGAGACAGCCATATCCCAGCCGCGTGGCGGCCGGGGCGAGGCGAGGCTGATCGGCCTGACCATGCGGACGGGCCCGGCGACCCAGCTGACCGTGTCGCGCAGCTTCGACGGCGCCCTGCGTCTTCGGGCGCTGGAGGAGAAGGTCACCCACGAGACTGTGGTCCTGACCGGCAAGGTCGAGGGCTCCCTGACGCGCACGGCACGCCGTGAAGGCGCGCCTGCCGAGGTGGCCCGCGCCGCCGGTCGACTGTTCTCTCACCGGTTCGACATGGACCGCGACATCCGCGCTGACGACGAGTTCACCTATGTGTTCGGCCGCACGGTCACCGAAAATGGCCGCACCATCGGCACGGACGGGCTGCTGTACGCCGAACTGAAGGGCGTCGCCTTCTACCGTTTCCAGCCTGCCGGGGCCCGCGAGGCCCAGTATTTCGACGCCACCGGCAAGAACACCCGTTCGGCCTTCATGCGCACACCGCTGGAGCGGGGCTTCCGGGTCTCGTCGTCCTTCGGCTTCCGCCGCCACCCGATCGCCGGCTATCGCAAGATGCACCAGGGCATCGACTTCGCGGCCGCCAGCGGCACACCGGTCGTAGCCCCCGCGGACGGCGTCGTCGTCGAGGCCCGCCGCTGGGGCGGCTACGGCAACTGGTTGCGCATCCGTCACCCCAACGGCCTCGAGTCCGGATACGGCCACCTGTCGCGCTACGCCTCGGGCATACGCGCCGGACAGCGCGTGCGCCAAGGCCAGATCGTGGCCTATGTCGGTTCGACCGGTGCCTCGACCGGTCCGCACCTGCACTATGAAATCTGGCGCGGCGGCCAGCGGATCAATCCCGCCGGCGTGCGCACCACTGAAGGTACGATCCTCGCCGGGGCCGATCTGGCGGCCTTCAAGGCCGAGAAGGCCCGCATCGACCGCATCCGTGCCGCCGGCGGCGAACGCCGTCCCGTCGTCCAGCGCGCCGCCGTCGAGGGCCTTCGTCCCGCGCAGGGCTAGGGTCCGGACTCATTTGGCCCAGTAGCAGACGGTTGGGGCGATGAGCACGCCGGAGAGGTAGTTGGCTGCCAGCTTGTCGTATCGGGTGGCGACACGGCGATAGTCTTTGAGCCGTGCCCAGAGCCGCTCGACGGTGTTTCGCTGGCGGTAGGCGACGATGTCGTAGGGGATGGGCCGCTTTCGCGATGTGGTGGTCGGGATGACGGCCTCGGCGCTGCGCTCGGCCAGGCGCTTCCTGAGGTGATCGGCGTCATAGCCGCGATCAGCCAGCAGCTTTCGGAACGGTCCGGTGCCCTCGATCAGGGCGTGAGCCATGGTGATGTCGTTGGTATTGCCGGCGCTGAGCAGCAGCACCCGCGGGCGACCGTGATCGTCCACGAGGCCGTGGATCTTGGTCGTTCGACCACCTCGGGAGCGGCCTATGCTCTGGACGAAGGCCCCCCTTTAGCGCCCGCCGCCGAGCGGTGGGCCTTGACCGAGGTGCTGTCGATGGCGGCGCTGGAGTAGATGCCGCTGTGGCCGGTGAGGGCCTTGAAGATGTCATGCCAGATGCCTTGGCGGCTCCAGCGGTTGAAGCGGTTGTAGACCGTTGTGTACGGCCCGTACTCGGCGGGGCAGTCGCGCCAGCGCGCACCCGATTGAAGCATATGGATAATCCCGGAGATCACCCGGTGATCGTCGACCCGCCGCGCACCACGACGACCGCGAGGCAGGTGCGGCTCGATCCGGGCCCACGCTTCATCATCCAGCCAATAGAGCTTGCGCATCCAAGGACTCCTTCCGGAATCCTTGAATCAGAATAGCTGAACGACCGCCAGGACTTATTGAGTACGGACCCTAGGCTTCTGTCTCACCTGCCCGCATTGTTCGCCGCGATCAGGGCGTCGTCGATCGCGCGCGCGCGGATCGACGCCGGACGCTGGAACAACCGGGCCGCATAGCTCTTGAAGACGTCCCGATCCGGCAGGCTTTTGAACTGAAGACCCCAACCGACCTGGCTCCCGAGATAGACGTCCAGCGCGCTGAAACGGTCGCCCAACAGCCATGGACCTGGCCCCGTCACAAGGGCTTCGAGCGCGCCGACGACCTGTTCGAAACTGCCGTAGCCCGCCATTGCCGACTTCTCGGCCGGGGCCAGTAGCCCCAGCGATTTCGCGGTCACCGCCGCCTCGAGTGGACCGGCGCCAAAGAACATCCAGCGCAGGTACGGGCCGCGCGCGGGGTCGTCCAGCGCCGGGGCCAGACCCGCTTCGGGAAAGGCGTCGGCCAGCCAGGTGCAGATCGCGGCGCATTCCGTCACCACCACACCGCGACATGTGATCGCCGGCACCTTTCCCATCGGATTGATCGCCAGATATTCGGGGGCCTTCATCGTCGTGCCGTATTCCAGAGCCACCGTGCGGTACGGTTGGCCGATCTCCTCCAGCATCCAGCGCGCGATCCGGCCGCGCGACATGGGGTTGGTGTAGAAGACGATCTCGTCGGACTGGCTCACTGCGCTCTCCCTCGCGTTCCGGCGTGAACGCTAACCCGAAGACGGCATGGAACAAAGGCGAAACATTCTGCGAGGCCTGGTCGGCAGCGGCCTGCTTTGGAGCGCCGGGTCCGCCGTTCGGGCACAGACCGCCTTCAGCTCCAGACGGATCATGGTGACGACACGCGGTCGCGGCGAGGACGTGCTACTGATCCCCGGTCTGGCCTCGACCGCCGAGGTCTGGCGCGGCGTGGCGAACCGGCTGGCCGGCAAGCGACGGCTTCACCTGATTTCCGTGCGCGGGTTTGGTGATCTGCCCGCAGGCGCGAACGCCAGCGGTGTGGTGATGGCGACGGTCGCGGCTGAGGTTCGGCGCTACATCACCGAACAGCAACTGGCGCGGCCGGCCATCATCGGCCACTCCATGGGCGGCCAACTGGGACTACGCATCGCTGCGGACGCCGGCACCCGGATTGGCCGCGTCATGGTCGTCGACTCCTCACCGTTCTTTCCGGCCCTGATCAGTCCCCGGGCCACCGTTGGCGACGTCGAGCCGATCGCCCAGTTGGCCTATCAAGCGATCCATTTCCTCGGTGACGAGGCCTTGCGTGCGCACGGTCGGCAGATGGGCCTGGAACTGGGCGGTGCCACCGATGTCGTGTTCGGGACGCTGGGCTGGCAGGGCGGCGACCGCCGCGTCCTGGCCCAGTCCCTGTACGAGGTGATGACCGTCGACCTGCGTCGCCGCCTGCCCGACATCACGGCCCCGGTGACGGTGGTGTACGGCTGGAGCACGGACGGAACATCGCCGCGCAGCCGCACAGACAGCCTGTTCCGCGGGGCCTATTCCCGGCTCCGCACCCCGGCATCCTTCGAGCCGATTGAGGGGGCCGAACATATGGTGATGATCGATCAGCCAACGCGCTTCATGGCGGCGGTGGACCGGTTCCTCGCCTGAGGCCTCAGTCGGCGTCCGGCTGATTGTCCGGATGGGCGGCGATGAAGGCGGGATGAAGCGCCGCCGCACCGTCGATGGCCAGCAGGCGCGGGAAGGCGTCGACCGGCACATTGAACCGGCGGGCCGAATAGATCTGCGGGATCAGATAGCAGTCGGCGAGGGTCGGGGTGTCGCCGAAACACCAGCCTGCGCCGTGGCGGCCGACGAGTGCTTCCAGCGCCTCAAATCCGGGAACGATCCAGCGCGCGGCCCAGGCGTCCACGGCGGCCTGGTCGGCCCCGAAGGTCTCACGCAACGTCTTGCCGACGCGCAGATTGTTCAGCGGGTGAATGTCGCATCCGATCAGGGCGGCCATTGCGCGGACATGGGCCCGGTCCACCGGGTCGGCGGGCAACAGGGCCGGGGCGGGGTGGGTTTCCTCCAGCCATTCCAGAATCGCCGGGCTCTGGGTCAGGACCGCGCCGTCGACCTCCAGCGCAGGCACCATGCCCTGCGGATTGAGCGCGACGAAGGCCGCTGACCGCTGGGCACCGGTGCGCAGGTCGATCCCCTGTTGCTCATAAGCGAGCCCCTTGAGCGCCAGGGCGATGCGGGTGCGGTAGGCGGCACCCGAACGCCAGTAGCCGTGCAGGATCATCGCGGCCTCACCGTGAAGCGCAGGGTTTGCAGGCCGCCGATCATCGCCTCCACCCGGTCGCCGGGCTGAAGCGGGCCGACGCCCTCGGGCGTGCCGGTGAAGATCAGGTCGCCGGGCCGGACGTCCCACAACTCGCGCGCCTTGGCGAGGATCTCGGCCGGGTTCCAGACCATGTCGTCGAGCCGGCCCGACTGGCGGGCCTCCCCGTTGATCGACAGGGCGATGGGCGCGGCGGGGTCCGGCAGGGCGCCGAGCGTCAGGGTGCCGCAGGGTGCCGACTGGTCGAACCCCTTGGCGGCATCCCAAGGGCGGCCCTTTTCCTTGGCCGCTGCCTGGAGGTCGCGGCGGGTCAGATCACAACCGACGGCCCAGCCGACGATGCCGCCGTCGACACCGATGGCGCACACCAGTTCGACCTCGTGATGCAGGTTGGCGGTCGCCGTCGGAAAGACCGGGTCCACACCATCGACGACGACCGCATCAGCCGGCTTGGTGAAGAAGAAGGGTTCGGCGCGGGCCTGACCCATCTCGCGCGCATGGGCAGCGTAGTTCTGGCCGACGCAGAGGATGCGCCGGACAGGGAAGCGGTCGGTCCGTCCATAGATCGGCAGCGAGGCGGTCGGGGCGGGGGGGAACAGCCAGTCGGTCATTCGCCCTGTCTATGCCCGTATGCGGCGCTTCGCCACCACCGGCTGATGCTGCGATGCGGGAACCGTCACCGGACAGTGGCGTTCCGGCTCAGGGTTCTCTATCTAAACGTCAAGCTTGACGAACGGAGCGCGCATCATGGCGACGACCAAGACGGCACGGGCGACCGTGAAAGACGACATCAATACGCTGAAGGACGATCTCAAGGTGCTGGGCACTGAAGAGAAGGCCCGGCTGCGTGAGAAGGCCACAGCGGCTGAAGCCCGCCTGCGCGCCAAGGCCGCCGAGGCTGAAACGCGCCTGCGCGAGGAAGCCGACGTCCTGCGTGAGCGAGCCCGGGGCTACTATGATACCGCCCGTGTCCGGGGTCAGGAGTACTATGACGAGGCCAGCGAACGCATCGACGAAGCACAACGCTATCTGGTCGAGCGGGTGCAGGAGCGTCCGATGCAGTCGACCGCAATCGCGCTCGGCGTCGGCGTCGTTCTGGGCCTGTTGCTCGCCGGTCGTCGGCGCTGATGCTCGGCGGGGGCATGGCCCGGCAACTGGTCAAGAAGGCCGTCGCGGCTTCGGTCGCGGCAGGTGCAGCCCTGGTCGCAATCCTGGCCTTGGGGGCGACGATCTTCTACGCCCTGCAACTGGTCGTTCAACCGCTCGCCGCTGCGGCCATTACCTGCCTGTTGTTCACCGTAATCGCCCTTGTGGTCGCCCTGTTTTTCGTCGCCGGCGGCGAAGCGGGAGACGATGAGAGCGAGGACGACGTCCGGGGGCTCGGTGAACGCGCCTATATGTTGTTCAGACAGCGGCCCATCCTCGGCACCGTCGCCGCCGCTGGCGGGCGGCTGGATCTTCCTCCGCAACCCGGCGCTGGCCACCATGGTCGCGGCGGCTTTCACCGAAAAAACACACGGCGGCCGCCGGCGGCGCTGAGTCAGACCTGCGCACGTCCATTACGCAGACCCTCAGGGACGGTCGCCGTTGATCAGACTGCGGCCTTTTCCCGTTGCCCGGCCTCATTGGGATCCGGCGCGGTGACAGCCCGGCGCGTGTCCTGACGGCGGGGCAGTTTCCAGGTCTGGTCCGGTTCGAAGCGTGCACCGTTCCAGGCCATGGCGGTGACGGTGATGTGGCGATCGTCCCAGTCGATCTGGTTGAAACTGGGGGCCGATCCGCGTTCGCGATGGGACAGCGTTCCACAGCCAACGGCGTAGGAACAATGGTCACCCAGGCTGATCGGCAGGGCGAAGGGGACGTGAACATGGCCGGTGGTGATAAGATCGACCCCGGCCTCGGCGAAGATCCTCGCGGCCGCCTCCCCGCGCTTCACCTCGCCGGTCATGGGAGCACCGATCATCTCGACCAGAGGATGATGGCAGGCCAGGACCCTCAGCGCGCCGACCGGCGCCTGACGCAGCGCCTCGGCCGCCTTGCGGGTCTGGCCGAGGTCGATGACGCCCTTGGACCAGTTGGTGCGCGCCTGCCAGCCGCGCGCCGTGACGACGCCCCGCACCATCAGGTTCGGACCAAGGAATTGGTGATCATGGGCCGGGTGGCCGGTGGCGCGCTCGAACGCCTTCCACGGGCGGAACACCCGCGCGAACAGGCTCCAGTAGGGGACGTCATGATTGCCGACGATGACGAAGCGTGGGTCCGGCATGGCGGCGATCCAACGTCCGGCGGCCTCGAACTCGTCGGGCAGGCCCTGCTGGGTGATGTCGCCGGTGATCAAGACCAGGTCGTGAGCCGTGGTGTGGGCATGGTCGAGGGCGGCAGCGCAGGCGTGGCGATGCTCGCACCCGAAATGGATGTCGGAAAACTGGAGAATACGCCCCACTAGATACCGTCCGTCGTGGTCGCGGGAGCGGGAGCGAGGGCACGGAAAGCGACCGGGATAAAACGCACCCTGGCCTCGTGGCGCAGCAGGGCCGGCTCACCGTCAATGACGGCCGGGATGCGCGACCGGGCCCGGATCGCGGCGTACTGGATCGCCTTGGTGGCAACAGCCGGATCCTGACGCCAGTCGTCAAAAACCGCGTGGGCCGCGAGACGAAAGGCCTGGAGCGCATCGGCAGGGTTCATGGCGGCGGCCTCCAGCCCCGTATGCTCGTCCATCGCCTTTGAGATCATCGGGCTGATCAGCACAAGCGCCTCGGCGCGGCGCTCGGCGCGGCCGTCGAGCGAAAAGCGCAGTCGTCCCGTAAAGGCCCGTTTGATCGCCCGACGGCCATAGGCCCAGGCGAGGCCGAACTTGCCTTCACGGACAGCTTCCCTCGCTGGTGCCCAAAGAGCGGGCGACCCGAGAATGGCGGCACAGTAGAAGGCCTGTTTGAACCGGCCATCGGTGACCTCGCCGCCGGCGACCCGCTGCGGCGCGCCCTCTTCCAGTGCCCGCCTCAACGCACGCTTCCAGTCGGCGGTGCCGTACAGGGCCCTGGGCAGCATGTTCATGGTGCCGCCCGGCATGGGCGCGATCAACGGCCCGTCCGGCCCTGCGCGCGAGGCAATGGTTCCAGCCGTACCGTCGCCGGCGAGAACGAACAGGGCGTCAGGACAGGCGGCGATGGCGTCCCGGACCTGGTCATCAAACCGCTCACCCTCAAGCTCCACAACGGTGGCCTGGCAGGCATAGTCGGCAAAGATCGCAACAGCCTCTCCCGCTGCGCCGGGGCCGACGCCGCCCGACAGCGGATTGACCAGCATGATGACTCGGGACAGCGAGACGTGCGGCGTGAGGACATGCGCCTTACCGGCCGCGCCATCAGCCACAGTCGAATTGTCTATGGCCGACGTCACTCTGTCTTTCATCTCGCCCGAACGTCCCGACCGGAGTGATGTTCCGATCGGGACCGGTCAGGCCAGGCTATTGTTTCTTCATCTCGTCGGACGCTGCGGCAGCACCGGCCTGGGCAGCGTCGCCAGCCTTCTCTGCGACGGCTCCTGCGGCGTCGGCGGCGTCGTCAGCGACCCGGGGAGCCTCACCCCGGACGGTGGAAACGCCCTTGCTGATCCAGTCGTCCATCATGGCACCACCCTCGGCCAGGGACTGCTCCTTGATGCCCAATACGGCCGTCAGAACGCCGAACAACGCCAGCAGGGTGACAAGGATCCCCACCAGAGGATTGCCGCCGGAGCGCCGCTTGGTGCGGGCCCATACCGGACTGTGCTCGCCGTCGTCCGCCATGCGAACCGGTTCAGAAAAACGCATACGAAACCCCCGTCTCAACCCAGAATACCGAAGCCGCACCCTCCGCGCGACATCGACTGAAAGCCTAGTTCAGGCTTAAGCTCTATCATAGCGTGGGAACCGCCACGCTTATCCAGCGTTCTCACCCGTGGGGCGAACCCGAGGGATCAAAGGAAATACCCATGAACAAGGCAATCATCGCGATCATCGGTGCCGGACTACTGGTCAGCGCCTGTGCAACAGACGAATATGGCAACCCCAGTCAGGCGACCCGACAGGGTGCCATCGGTGCCGGCATCGGTGCGGTTGCGGGTGCCATCATCGGCAACAACGTCGGCGACGGCAACGCCGGTCGCGGCGCGGCCATCGGTGCCGTCGTCGGCGGCGTGGCGGGCGCGGTACGCGGTTCGCAACAGGACCGGGCCAATCAGCAGCGTTACCGCGACAGCCAGAACCGCTACTACTACTGTTACGATGGCCGTCAGGACGAGTGCTACTGGGAAAATGGTCAGCGACGCTACTAGGGTCCGCTGACGGACTGGACGTTCAGGGCGGTTCGTCGCGAGGCGGGCCGCCCTTTTCATGAGCCGGGAGGGCTGGACATTATGCGGTTGATCGGATTTGCGGGCCTTGCTGTCGCGGCGGGTGTGTCCGGGTGCGGGGTGACCGGCTTCATGGATCGCAGCGCCGTGGTGACGGAGCCGTCGGCCTGCACCACCCGGCGGTTTGAAGTCTATTTCGCCGACAGTGAGGCGCGGCTGACCGAGGCGGCGCGGCAGGCCATCGGCATGGAGGCAGCCCAACTGCAGGGCTGCGACATCCGCAAGGTTCAGGTTCTGGGTCTGGCAGACGCGCGCGGCGGGGCGTCGGCGAACCAGAGCCTGTCGGAGCGGCGGGCGCAGGCGGTGGCTGAGGCCCTGACGGCGGCGGGCTGGCCTGCCCCGGTGTTCGAGGTGGAGGCCCTCGGCGACGAGGGCGCGGTGACCGACGCGGGCGTGCGCGAGCCGATGCGGCGGCGCACCGAGGTGCTGGTCGAGGCCGTTCCGCACTGACCCCCCGACCGCGACGCGGGGACGCTGCACCCGGGCGGTGACGCGGGGTGGTCCGGGCGGCTAAGGTCGCGGCAACCGTCTCCGGAGGCTGCGTGATCCCTTTCGTCCGAATGCTCACCCTTCTGGTGGCGCTGTTGCTGTGGCCGGTCCCGGTCATGAGTCAGGCCGCGACCGCCGCCGGCCCACAGGGCACCGAGCGGATCGAGGCCGAACTGGTCCCGATGTCGGCCTGGGCCGCACCCGGATCGACGGCCGTGGTGGCCGTCAGACAGGCCATCCAGCCCGGCTGGCACACCTACTGGCGCAACCCGGGCGATTCCGGCGGCGCCACGACCCTGGCCTGGGACCTGCCGCAGGGCGTCGAGGCGGGCGACATCGTCTGGCCCGTGCCCGAACGGCAGCGGCTCCCCGGACTGATGAACTACGGCTACTCCGGCGTGGTCTATCTGCCGGTCCCGGTCCGGATCCCCGCTGCGGCGCGCGGCGGGACAGTCCTGCCGCTGACGGTCAAGGCATCCTTCTTCGTCTGCAGCGCCGAAATGTGCGTACCCGAGGACCTGACCCTGAGGCTGGATCTGCCGATCCGCGAGGGGGCCGCGCCGCTGGACCGACGCCACGGCACCACGATCACGGCTGTGCTGGAGAAGGCCCCGCGACCCGCCGGGATCGAGGCGCGGATCGCGCTTGAGGACGGTGTCCTGACACTCTCGGCTGCGGGCGGGCCGCTGGCGGGCCGCGACCCGGGTCCGAGCTATTTCTTCCCCTTCACCGGCGGCGTCATCGACCATCCGGCGACCCAGACAGGCGCGTGGGGCCCACAGGGGCTGACCCTGCGGCTGTCACCGGGCGGCGAGACCCGCGCGGTCGGGCTCACCGGCCCGGTCGAGGGCGTGCTGGTCACAGCCCATGGTGCCTGGGAGGTTCGGGCCGGGGCCGGTGCGCCCCTTGCCGGAACAGGCGGATCGGGCGCCTTGGCGGTCGCGGCGGACGGGGTGCCGGAAGCGCCGGAGCCCGCGTCTGGAACCAGCCTGACCACCTTCGCCCAGGCCGTTCTGTTCGCCGTCCTCGGTGGGCTGATCCTGAACCTGATGCCCTGCGTCTTCCCGATACTCGCCATGAAGGCAGCCTCCCTGGCGGGCTCGGCCCATGACGTACGCCACGCCCGGCGCGACGGACTGGCCTTTCTGGCCGGCGTCCTGACGACCTTCCTGCTGCTGGCCGGCGTCCTGCTGGCGTTGAGGGCGACCGGCGAGGCCGTGGGCTGGGGCTTCCAGCTGCAGTCGCCGCCGGTAACAGCCGGCCTGGCCCTGCTGATGCTGGCCGTCGCCCTGAACCTGTCGGGCGTCTTCCACGTCGGCGGCGGGCTGCAGGGCGCCGGATCGGGGCCGCTGTCGCGCCTGACCGGCGGCCTGGGGGCCTTCTTCACCGGGGCACTGACGGTGGTCGTGGCCGCGCCCTGCACCGCCCCCTTCATGGCCTTTGCGCTGGGGGCGGCCCTGGTCATGCCCTGGCCGCTGGCCTTGCTGGTCTTCCTCGGGCTCGGGCTCGGCCTCGCCCTGCCCTTCCTGCTGGTCAGCCTGTCGCCCGGCCTGCTGGCGAAACTGCCGCGGCCCGGGCCGTGGATGGAGCGGCTGAAGAATTTTCTGGCCTTCCCGATGTATGCGACCGCCCTGTGGCTGGCCTGGGTGTTCAGCCGCCAGACCGGCGCGGAGGCGCTGGGCCTGCTGTTCGCCGCCGGCCTGCTTCTGGCGCTGGGCGTCTGGCTGGTCGGTGTCGGCCAGACCGAGCGCGGCTTCGGGCGGAGGGGGGTGTTCCACCTGACCGCCGGCGTCGCGGCCCTGTTGCTGGCGGGTGCCGCGCTGACCGTGGCGGCGCGGGTTCCCGCCTCCACCATCGGCCCGGCGGCTCCTGCGCATGGTGCCGGACCGGTGAGCACGCCGTGGTCGACGGCGGCTGTCGAGGCGGCGCGGGCTCAAGGCCGGCCGGTGCTGGTCAATTTCACCGCCGACTGGTGCGTGACCTGCAAGATCAATGAGCGGACGTCCCTGAGCTCGGCGGGGGTGAAGGCCGCGATCGAGGGTTCGAACGCCGTCTATCTGGTCGGCGACTGGACCCGCCGCGACGACGCCATCACCGCCGAACTGCAGCGCCACGGGCGGTCGGGGGTACCGTTGTATCTGCTGTATGCGCCGGGCGTCGCGGAGCCGCGGGTGTTGCCGCAGCTGCTGACCGAGGGGGTGGTGGTGGAGGCTTTGCTGAAACCCTCTCCCGTTGGGAGAGGGCTTGAGCGCCCGGGAGCGTAGCGATCGGTCGCGCGAAAGGGTGTGGGTCGGGCGGCGGCATTCGGCGTAAGCCGCGTCGCTGTCGGGAGCGGCGGCTTCGCCGAGGGATACAGTCGACCCACATCCGGCCCGACGGGTCACCTTCTCCCAATGGGAGAAGGATCCGGACTACAGGCCCAGCCCGTGTGCGTGCTCGCGTATCGCATCGATGATCTTTTCTGGCCTGGAGAGAGCCTCTTCGTTGCTGAACCGGAGAACGGTCCAGCCGAGGCTTTCCAGCTCCACCTGCCTGAGGTGGTCCCTCAGCACGACATCATCCCGTTCGTGAACGCCGCCATCGATCTCCAGGATGAGCCGGAGCCGGTCGCAGGCGAAATCGGCGAAATACCGGCCGATCGGGTGTTGACGGCGGAAGCGGTGGCCGTCGATCTGCGCGCCGCGAAGCCGTTGCCACAGGCGGTGCTCCGCCAGACCGACGGACTGACGTTGAGAACGCGCGAAAGCTGTTCTTTGGCCAGCCATTGCGCAATCATAGATTACTTAAGTGAGTGCGTCAGCATCCCTCTCCCATTGGGAGAGCGCTTGAGCGCCCGAGAGCGTAGCGATTGGCTGCGCGAAAGGGTGTGGGCCGGGTGGCGGCTTCGCCGACGGATAGAGCCGACCCACATCCGCCCCTTCGGGGCACCTTCTCCCAATGGGAGAAGGATCAGGTTTTCTCAACACGGCCACCCCTCCGCCGCGCCCCGCGGAAGCCCTGCGTCTTCGCGCCAGGCGTCGCGGTTGGCCCGGAGGGTCAGCTCGTCGAGGTAGGCGAGGGGGTGCAGCCAGCCCGTTTCGCTCCAGAAGGCCCCGGTCCAGCCGTGCCGGAGCGCCCACGCCCGATCGCGGGCCGCCGTCTCGGGCGGGAGGGTCTCCGCCCGCCATTCCAGAACGAAGCCGAGGTGCCAGACCGGAACCTGTTCCAGCGGCCCGCCGCCCATCGCCTCGGCCAGTTTGGCGGCCAGCAGCCGCGTCTCCTCGATCTGGTACTGGAACCCGGCCTGCTTGCGTTGGGCGTAGCGGTCCCAACCCTCCGGCGGCTCCGGATCCGGATCGGTGGTCACGCGCCGTTTCCAGCCTTCCGACGCCCGGCGTCGCCAGAGATTGGCCAGTCCGACGTCATACCGCCGGGCCAGCGAGGCCGCGGTCTCTCCGGCCTCCCAGGCCCGGCGCACCGCGCGCCAGGTGTCATCGCAGCGGAGTTTTCGGGCGTGTCCCTCGTACATGGACGCAGGATCGGGCGCCGCTGCGTCAGAATCGGTCGTGTTCCGACTGCAGGTCAGGGGGCGGCGGCCGGGAGGTTCATCACCAAGGACACGAAGGGATCACAAAGGACACGAAGGGAGCGGGGATGTGGCCACGCCAGGAGTCTATCCTCCTGACCTCTGGACTGCGGCTTCGCCGCCTTGATCCGGTCGACAAGCCGCGTCGATAGAGGGTCCGACCCTATCCTCCGCACAGACCCCTTTGTGTCCTTTGTGATCCCTTCGTGTCCTTCGTGATGAACCAGCTCCTGTTGGCGGCGAGAGAACGGAAGGCGGGTCACCTCAGGCGAGGACGGCTCTAGACCGGCGGCTGCGGGGGCGCGGTGATGACTTCGACGTTGTCGTTGAGGAGGTAATGCAGTTCGTCGAGGGCGACGCGGCGTTCGGCGGGGGTGGCGGCGGCCTCGAGGGCGGCGATCTTGACCGGAATGTCCTCGGAGATGCCGCGCAGGATGCACTTCAGGTCACCGTCGGTGCCGCGCTCCTTGAGGATCAGGTGACCTTGCATGTCGAGGGCGGCCAATGCGACGGCCTGGGTACGGAAGCCCGTGAAGGCCTCGCCCGCAGCGAAGTCGGATTGATCCACCACTCCGGCCTCGATCCAGCCCTGGACCACGCCCTTGAGCGCCCCGGAGCGGGCGACGATGTCCGAGAACAGCGGCTCGCCCGCGACGGAAACCGGCGCATCGGCGGCCGGCGGCGGCGCGGCGGCGGCCAGGGCGATATTGGGGTCGGAGAGCAGCAGGGAGACCGCCAGGGCGACGCCGCAGGACATGGCTAACCTCATATAGTTGGCCGAATCACGGATTCGGCGTTGAACCGGCTTACGCCCGACCCGTAAACGAGGGTTTACCCTTCCGAATTCCGAGCTTGCCCGATGACCGCCCGCAACCAGGCCCTCGACATGCTTCGCGCCGTGGCCCGCAAGGACGCCGACGGACGAATCCTGCACCAGTTCGCGACCGACCCCGGCCGGATCGAGCGGATGGGAGTGGACGCCGCGGGCCTGTATCTGGACCTGTCGAAACAGGCCTGGAGTGCCGAAGGGTTCGAGGCCGCACTGGACCTGGCCCGCGCCTGTGACGTGGAGGGGCGGCGCAACGCCCTGTTCGGCGGCGAGGCGGTCAACAACACCGAGGGTCGGGCGGTGCTGCATCCCGCGTTGCGGGCTGCGGACGACGCCGATTTCCGGGCGCTCGGCGAGCCTGTGTCCGCCGAGGTCGCTGCGGCGCGCAAGGCCATGGCCCGGTTCGCGACCGACGTCGGCTCGGGGGCCGAGGGGGGCGGTACCAACCAGCCGTTCACGGCCATCGTCCATATCGGCATCGGCGGCTCGGACCTGGGACCGCGGCTGTTGTGGGACGCCCTGCGGCCGCTGGAGCCGGTCATCGATCTGAGGTTCGTGGCCAATATCGACCCGCGCGAAATGGGCGAGGCCCTGGCCGGGCTGGACCCCGAGACGACGCTGGTGGTGGTGGTGTCCAAGACCTTCACGACGCAGGAAACCCTGGCCAATGCCGAACTGGCCAAGGCCTGGCTGGCCGAAAGCCTGTCGCCGAAGCGGATGGTGCGCCATCTGGTCGGGGTGACGGCCGCGCCGGACAAGGCGGCGGCCTGGGGCTGTGGCCGGACCTTCGCCTTCCGCGACTGGGTCGGGGGGCGGTACTCCCTGTGGTCAGCGGTCAGCCTGTCGGTGGCCGTGGCCCTGGGCTGGGATGTGTTCGAGCGGGTGCTGAACGGCGCCCGGGCGATGGATGCGCATTTCGTCGGGGCGGATCTGGAGTGCAATGCCCCGGTGCTGCTGGCCCTGGCCCAGATCTATAATGTCGAGGGCCGCGGACGGCAGGCGCGGACGGTCGCCCCCTATGCCCACGGCCTGCGCCGGCTGCCGGCCTTCCTGCAGCAGCTGGAGATGGAGTCGAACGGCAAGCGGGTGAAGCGCGACGGCTCGCCCGTCGACACCGCCACCAGCCCGATCGTCTTCGGCGAGCCCGGCACCAACGGCCAGCACGCCTTCTTCCAGCAGATCCACCAGGGGCCGATGGTGGTTCCGGCGGAGTTCATCGTCGTCGGTCATACCACCGACGCCGCCATGGATGCGCGCGAGGGCGATGCGCCCCTGTGGTCCAACGCCCTGGCCCAGGCCCAGGCCCTGATGATCGGCAAGACCGGGGCCGAGGCCCGGGTGGAGCTGATCGCGGCGGGTGCCGACGCCGCCGAGGCCGACCGTCTGGCCCCGCACAAGACCTTCCCGGGCGACCGACCCTCGACGACGATCCTGATGGACGCCCTGAGCCCCGAGGCGGTCGGGGCCCTGATCGCCCTCTATGAGCACAAGACCTTCGTCGAGGGCGTGGTTTGGGACATCAACAGTTTCGACCAGTGGGGGGTGGAGTTGGGCAAGGCGCTGGCGAAGGGTGTCCTGGCCGATGTGGCGGCGGGGGAACCGTCCGCCGGGCTGGATCCGTCGACGGCGGAGCTGCTGAAGCGGCTGATGGTTTGACGGTGAGGATCCTTCTCCCATTGGGAGAAGGTGGCGCGTAGCGCCGGATGTGGGTCGGCTGGTTCAGTCGGCGCAAGCCGCCGCTCCGGACGGTGATACGGCTTGCGCCGAAGGCCAGCAGTCGACCCACACCCTTTCGCGCGACTGATCGCTTCGCTCTCAGGCGCTCAAGCCCTCTCCCGGTGGGAGAGGGGATGACGGGGACTACCAGCGACGCTCATAGCGATAGTCGCGGTCATCGCGACGGTCGTCGCGGCGGTCGCGGCGGTAGTCGCGGCGATCCCGGCGGTCGTAGCTGTCGTTGTAATAGCCGCGGTTGCGGTCGATGCCGTGCTCACGCTCCCAGTGACCCCGGTTCCGGTAGCAGCGACCGCCGCGGTAGTAGTCGCAGTCGCCGCCGCTTGAGCTGGCCCCGAGCGCCGCACCGGCCAGGGCACCGCTGACGACAGAGGAGCTGTCACCGTCACCGATGATCGCACCGGCGAGGGCACCGACGGCGGCACCGATCAGGATATCCTCGGTGCGGTCATTGTTGCGGTCGCGATCCCGGTCGCGATGGCGGCTCTGGGCGTCGGCGGGGCTGGCCGCCATGAGGCTCAGGGCCATGGCGCCGATTACAGCCGGCGCAGCGAAAGCGATCTTCGAAAACGTCTTCATGGTCAGGCCCCTTCGTGGTTGCGACGGCGGATGCGCCAAGCTTGGCCACAGATCTAGGGCCGGGCGTCTGAACGGGCCGCGAGGCCCCCGTTCATCCGGCGTTCATCCGAAAACAGCCTTGCCAAGGGCGGTTCGCTCGGCCGAACATGGGTATCGAACAGGGGGGACTTCGGTGACGGGGCTGGTGCGAAGTGGCGTGATCGGACTGGCGCTGGCGGCGACGGCGTCGTGCGCCACGGCCCAGGACCGCCCCGCGCCACAGCAGCCGCCTCCGGTGACCGCGCCGGCCCCGTCGACGCCGGACGCCGTGGCCGACATCCTGGCGCGGGAGAGCGAGGTGGCCGCGGCAGCTGCGGCCCTGATCGTCCTGACCAATGAGCGGTACAACGCCGGCGACCTGTCCGGCGCGGAAGCGGCCATCGAGGCCGCGGTCCGGGCGGTGGAGGCCCGGTTCGGGCCGGAGGGAAGCGAGGTCGGGCGACCGCTGACGGTGCGGGCGCGGCTGAGGCTTGAGCAGGGGAACTACGCCGGGGCCCTGTCCGATATTGAGCGCGCCCTGGCCCTGCACGACCGGGAGGCGACGCCGGATCCGGTGGAGCGGGCGACCCTGATCTATGACCGGGCGAAGGCCTATGATCTGCTCGGCCGCAATGAGGAGGCGGAGGCGGCGGCGCGGGAGAGTCTGGCGCTGAGGCGGGAACACCTGGGGCCGGTGCATGAGAAGACGGCGGACAGCCTGAACCTCGTCGCCAACGCCCTGACCGCCCAGGGCCGGCATGCCGAAGCCGATCCGCTCTATCGGCAGGTGCTGGGCATGTATGAGGTGCTGTACGGCCCGACCGACTATCATGTGGCCATTGTGCTCTCGAACCTCGGCAACTCCCTGCGGCGGACGGGGCGGGCGCATCAAGCGGCACCGCTGTATGCGCGGGCGGTGGCGATCGCGGAGCAGGCGGAGGACCCGGTGCTGCTGGCCCAGTGCCTGACCAACCAGGGCTGGTTCCTGCATGTGACGGGGGAGGGTGCCGCAGCCGAGCCGGTGTTCCGGCGGGCGCTGGCGCTGGCGCTGGAGATCGTGGGGCCGGACCATCCGTTTACCGGGGTGGCCCGGGCCAATCTGGGCTATGCCCTGTCGGACCAGGGGCGCTGGGCCGAGGCGGAGGCGCCGTTCCGCGAGGGGCTGGCGGCCTATGAGGGCGGGGTGGGACCGGACAGCCCCGACCTGCTGGAAACGATCGAGGGCTACGCCGCCGTGCTGGACCGGCTGGGCCGCGCCGATGAGGCGGAGGCCCTTTATCAGCGGGCGCTGGTCATCGCCTCGACCCGCCTGCCGCCGGCCCATGCCGACGCCATGGACGGGGCGCAGAAGCACGCCGGCTTCCTGATCCGGCAGAACCGGCCGGGCGAGGCCATGGGCCTGGTCCGGGCGGAGCTGGGCGACCTGCTGGGGCAGGACGGGCAGGGGCGGGACTGGCGCACCCGCGTGCGCGGTGCCCGGCCCCTGTTCGCGCGCCAGGTCGAGGCCGGCTGGGCGCTTGCGGCCGCCAACCCCTAGCGGGGATAGGACATCGGCACGCTGATCGCGGCGCCCGAGGCGGCCACGGTGAATTTCACCTGGTCGAAGGTCGGGGTGCCCCGCAGGGTGGCACCATTGACCATGGCCCAGCCCTCGGCGGGCATATAGCCGTTCATCTTCATCTGGCCGTCGCCGTCCTCGTCGTGCAGGACCATCAGGGCATAGTCACCGGGGGCGACGTTGCGGAAGGTCACGCGCACGGCACCGGAGGCCGGGTCGGTGATGCGTTCGCCATAGGCACCGGCCGACTGCATGAACTGCCCCCGGGTATGCAAGGCCGCCAGCAGGATGCCGCCCCGGGCCTGGACCCCGGTCAGGGTCAGGGTGACATCCTCGGCCAGGGCGGGGGCAGGGGCGGCGAGCGAAAACGCCGCAACGGCGGCAAGGGACAGGGTCTTGAACAGCATGAAAGCCTCCTGGTCAGTGAGCGACGGGCCATCCCGCCGCAACGCGTAGAGTGCTTTATGTTGCAAAGTGCATTGCGTCAAGAGGAATGCGCCCGCCCGGCTTGACGCCCCTGCCCGTCGACCCTATCTGCCCGCCGTTAGCACTCTCGCGTCCCGGCTGCCAAAGCCGCGCGGGAGGGCCTCAAGACACACTCTCAGGGAGACAGACAAATGGCGTTTCGTCCGCTCGGCGACCGCGTGCTGGTAAAGCGCGTGGAAGAGGAATCCAGGACCAAGGGCGGGATCATCATCCCCGACTCGGCCAAGGAAAAGCCCCAGGAAGGCGAAGTCGTCTCGGTCGGCCCCGGCGCCCGCGATGAGGACGGCAAGCACGTCGCCATGGACCTGAAGGCCGGCGACCGCATCCTGTTCGGCAAATGGTCGGGCACCGAGGTCAAGATCGACGGCGAAGACCTGATCATCATGAAGGAATCGGATGTGCTCGGAGTGCTGAGCTAAGGCTCCGTTCTTCGGGGTCGAGGGTCGAGGGTCGAGGGCGATGACGCCCGATCCCGACCCGACCTTCCTCGACCCCCGACCCTAATCCCTCGAACCCATTTCAAGGAGCTGCCAGATGGCTGCCAAACAGGTTATGTTCTCCACCGACGCGCGCGAAAAGATGCTGCGCGGCGTCAACGTCCTGGCCAATGCGGTCAAGGTCACCCTCGGTCCCAAGGGCCGCAACGTCGTGATCCAGAAGTCCTTCGGCGCCCCGCGCTCGACCAAGGACGGCGTCTCGGTCGCCAAAGAGATCGAGCTGGAAGATGCCTTCGAGAACATGGGCGCCCAGATGATCCGGGAAGTCGCCTCCAAGACCAATGACAAGGCCGGCGACGGCACCACCACCGCCACCGTCCTGGCCCAGTCGATCGTCCAGGAAGGCCTCAAGGCCGTGGCCGCCGGCATGAACCCGATGGATCTGAAGCGCGGCATCGACAAGGCGGTCACCGCCGTCCTCGCCGACATCAAGGCCTCGAGCCGCAAGGTCAGCGCCAACTCCGAAATCGCCCAGGTCGGCACCATCTCGGCCAATGGCGACAGCGAAGTCGGCGACATGATCGCCAAGGCCATGGAAAAGGTCGGCAACGAAGGCGTCATCACGGTTGAGGAAGCCAAGACCGCCGAGACCGAACTCGACGTCGTCGAGGGCATGCAGTTCGACCGCGGCTACCTGTCGCCCTACTTCATCACCAACGCCGACAAGATGGAGGTCCAGCTCGAGGAGCCCCTCATCATGCTGCACGAGAAGAAACTCTCGTCGCTGCAGTCGATGCTGCCGATCCTGGAAGCCGTGGTCCAGTCGGGCCGCCCGCTCCTCATCATCGCCGAGGACATCGAGGGCGAGGCCCTGGCCACGCTCGTCGTCAACAAGCTGCGCGGCGGCCTGCGCGTCGCCGCCGTCAAGGCTCCGGGCTTCGGCGACCGCCGCAAGGCCATGCTGGAGGACATCGCCGTCCTGACCGGCGGCACGGTGATCTCGGAAGACCTCGGCATCAAGCTCGAGAACGTCACCATCGACATGCTCGGCAAGGCCAAGAAGGTCACCATCACCAAGGACGACACCACCATCGTCGACGGCGTCGGTGAGAAGGACGCGATCGAGGCCCGCATCGGCCAGATCAAGGCCCAGATCGAGTCCACCACCTCGGACTATGACAAGGAGAAGCTGCAGGAACGTCTGGCCAAACTGGCCGGCGGCGTCGCGGTCATCCGCGTCGGCGGCTCGACCGAGGTCGAGGTCAAGGAGAAGAAGGACCGCGTCGACGACGCCCTGAACGCCACGCGCGCGGCCGTTGAAGAAGGCATCGTCCCCGGCGGCGGCATCGCCCTGCTGAAGGCGACCAAGGCGCTGGAAGGCCTGAAAGGCGACAACGCCGACCAGACCGCCGGCATCGCCATCATCCGCCGCGCCATCCAGGCCCCGATCCGTCAGATCGTCGAGAACGCGGGCGTCGAAGGCTCCATCGTCGTCGGCATGGTGCTGGAAAACCCCTCGGCCACCTTCGGCTTCAACGCCCAGACCGAGGAATATGTCGACATGATCAAGGCCGGCGTCATCGACCCCGCCAAGGTCGTGCGCACCGCCCTGCAGGACGCGGCTTCGGTTGCCGGCATCCTGATCACGACGGAAGCGGCGGTTGCCGATGCGCCGAAGAAGGCGAGCGGTGGCGGCGCCGGCGGCGGCGACATGGGCGGCATGGGCGGCATGGGCGGGATGGATTTCTAGTCCACGACGTCTCGTTGTCATCCCGGCCTTGAGCCGGGACGGAAGAGGGCGGCTCCGGGGACGGGGCCGCCCTTTTTTGTTGCCCGCGATCATGATATATTCTGGACAGACTTCTGGACAGAGCCGCTGCGATGACCGCCACCTTCGGCGTCTTTGACGCCAGAACCCGCTTTTCCGAACTGATCGACCGCGCCGAACGGGGCGAGGAGACCATCGTCACCCGCCACGGCCGCGTCGTCGCCCGCATCGCCCCGCCCGAAGACGCCGCCGCGCCCGCGCGAACGGCCAGGGAGGCCGCAGCTGTCGTCGAACGGTTCCGCGCCCTGCGTGAAGACATCCGCGCCACGGGCGGTCCTGTCACCCGGGCCGAAATCAGGGCCTGGATACGGGAAGGCCAGCGTTGAGCCTGTTCGTCGTTGACGCCTCGGTCGTCGGCTGCTGGTCTCTGCCGGACGAGGACGATCCGGAAGGCGAACGGTTGCTGATCGCCGCATCGGTCGGCACGCTTGCCGTCCCGTTTCATTTCCCGTCCGAAATCGGCAATCTGGTCCTGACCTCTGAGCGCCGACGCCGCATCACGCCCGAACAGGCGCGAGCGGCCCGGCAGGCCATCGCGACCCTGTCGTTCGACCTTGATCCCGGCGGCTTCGATACGGTTTGGGGTGCCGCCTATCCGTTGTCCGTCCACCACGGCCTTACCCTGTATGACGCCCTCTATCTGGAGCTGGCGTTGCGGCTGAACCTGCCGTTGGCGACCTTCGACGGAGCGCTGAGGCGTGCGGCGGAGGCCGAAGGGGTGAGGATGGCTTGAAGGTGGGCGTGGCCGGGAGCAGGTTGCGTTCGTGCATTATTCTTTTGCGAGGACGGGGATGATCGGGCGTGACCACACCACCTTCGCCGAGCCCCTGGCCCATCCGGGTGCCCATCTGCGCGAAGACTTCCTGCCCGACTAGGGCCTGACGGAAGAGTATGTCGACATGATCCAGGCCGGCGTCATCGACCCCGCCACGGTCGTGCGCACCGCACTGCAGGACGCCGCCTCGGTGGCCGGCATCCTGATCACGACGGAAGCGGCGGTGGCCGATGCGCCGAAGAAGGCGTCCGCCGGCGGTACCGGTGGCATGGGCGGCGGCGGCATGGGCGGCATGGGCGATATGGACTTCTGATCCGGTCGTTCAGCGTCTAGCTGAGACAGAAGAGGGCGGCTCCGGGGACGGGGCCGCCCTTTTTTGGTTTCAAAGGAGCTTTGCGGAGCGCAACAGAGCGAACTCCTCGTCAGTGCGAGGCGTCATACTGACGAACTCATCCGGATAAAGCCGCGGTAATCCAAGCTTGAAGGCAAGGTCGGCGTGGTACTTGCCGGAAAGGACGGCCACCCGCTCTGGCTTGAGCACAGACCTTGCCCCGCCGTTCCCTCGGATGCGCTTCATCGGGTCAAGCTGTGTCGCGATAGCCGCAACCGCCGAGCGTGAGACAGGTCTCCGCTGGTACTCGCGGAACAGGAGGACTAGCCGCTTCGTGCCGCCGCGCAGTTTCTGGATCGAGGCAAGAAGATCGGGATCGAAGCCGATCCAGATGTTCTTTGGGTACCGCTCGTTTCGGACGATCCAATGCGTTCGGGCGAGTCCCTCCGCAGATACACCCACCTTGCGATCTTGGTTCGCTGCAATCCGGAGGTTTTCCGGCCGGCACATCAAGAGCCCCAAGCTGAACTGGCCGCGCTGTTCGTGCTCCGTGACCAACAGACAGACCCGTCCGATCGCTTCCCGGGGGATCATCCAACTCCGAGCAATCGAGTGTTTGATATCGACTTCTGTACCGTCAACGAGGAGGTCCAGCACCCGGCCCTTTTTGAGCTTCAGCTTTGACCGAAGAAGAATCTCAATCTTGGTGCCGAGGTAGGTCTTTTCCGTCTTCTCACAGTGCGCCAGCAGGAGCCGTTTCGTCCGAGGCGCATCAATTACCTCGTCGATCGCCTGCCGAATAAGCTGTCCGGCGAGAGTCTTGATGTCCGTGCCCTTGGGCACGGCAGCCTCGATAGCTCGCGCAATGCGAGCCAGGACGACTTGGTCGTCGGGAAAGTCAGAACGATCAGCCACGACACGAGGTTGGGCGTCGCGGACCTTCCGTTTGGTTAATCTAGGCTGCCATTACTGCAGGGACCAAGATACTCCGGACCACGTTCGCGAGTGCGCCAGCCAAATGGGGCGGCACCGCATTCCCGATCTGCCGGGCAACCTCGATCTTGGTGCCATAGAATCTGAAGTCATCGGGGAAGCCCATCAAGCGAGCGGCTTCGCGGTGACTGATCGGCCGATCGGCCTCCGGGTGAAGGTAGCGGCCCTTTTCGGGTTTGTAGAATTCGGTGCGGATGGTGACCGACGGACGGTCCCACCACAGCCGGCCGAACAGGTCAGTGCCGCCGCTGGTCTTGCGCACCCAGCAGTCGGGCGTGATGTCGGGGCGGTTGGCCAGCAGGTCAAAACGATTGCCGCCGGCCGGCACAGCCCGATACCGCTCCATGCTCTTCGCCGTGGGCGTCCGGCCGAAGTGAAGATCGAGTGTCTTCCTCGATCCGATTTCGGTGCCGATCGTCTGAAAAGGCAGATCGGCGATGACGTCGCGGACCGTCCGCCAGCGCGGCAAATTGCTTTTCAGCTTGGGATCGGCGTGACTAGGCAGCGGCGGGAAGCTCGGGAGATTGTTGGCACCCCGCCAACCGAGGATGATTGTCCGCTTGCGCGTCTGCGGCGCACCATAGTCAGCGGAGTTGACGATCGTCGCCTGGGTCTGGAAACCGTGCTGGCGAGCCTTCGCCTCGATCAGTTGGCGTTCGGGAGACCGGAAGAGTTCAGCAACATTTTCCATGACGAAGACGCGGGCGCCCGAGCGCTCGGCGATCTCGATGAAGGGCTCCCACAGCGCGCGGCGGGCGTCGCCGTCGCGCTTCTTGTTGAGAAGGCTAAAACCTTGGCAGGGCGGGCCGCCGATGACGACGTCGGCTTGCGGCACCTCATTGTGGAGGAGCCATTCCTCGATGTTGGCCTGAACGGCCCGGCCGGGGAAATTCAGTTCGTGGGTCTTCACAGCGGCGGCGTCATTGTCGAGCGCCAGAACGGTGGTGAAGCCGCCGCAGAACCGCTTGTCGCAGAAGCCCAGGCTCATACCGCCGGCACCGCTGAACAGGTCAATCAAACGGAGGGTCATGGCTCAAGGTCTCGCGGAGAATGCCTGTAAACAAAACGCGAACGTAAAACCCGTGTCAACCGGTTGCCGTCTACAGATTGTGGGTGAAGGTGAGGTTACCTACTGCAAATAGGTACCAAGCCTGTTCTTTAGGCTGACAGCGTCTTTCGTCTCACACTCCCAAACTGTGACGACGCGGAGCCCGGATTCCGCCAGTCTCGCCTCGACTTCGGCGTCTCGTTGCCTGTTCCGCAGAAACTTGGCTTCCCATTCAGCGCGGTTGTGGGTCGGCATCGTGCCGCGCTTGCAGTCGTGCTGATGCCAGAAGCAGCCGTGGACCTGGACCACCCAGCCCTTGGAGCGGTTGGCGAAGTCGGGTTTGCCCGGGAGTGCTTTCACATTGCGCCTGTAGGCAAGACCGAGGTCGCGGAGCGCCGCCGCGACGCGCTCTTCGGGGGTTGTGCGAGACTGTCGGACCTTGGCCATTGCGGCGGTCGTTCGGTCATTGAGCGGCTTCATCCTCAGGAAGTAGCAGCCGCGATCTGCCGCTCCAATCGTCCGCGACTGCAGCGGAACGAGAAAGGGGCCGCCTCCCTTGCCGGTTGCGACCCCTTATCCGACGAGACCTGCTCGCCGGGCTGATGCGGTGATAATAGTCCAACACCCCGGTCGAGGCCAGCAGGGCTGGTCAGCGGAGCACAACCCCTCCACCCTCCTTCGCCGCTGCGCGGCTTCGGAGGGTCCCCCTCCCCATCGCGAAGCGACGGGGAGGAGACACGGTGGTTTCTATTGAGCCGGGCGAACTTCGATCGGCAGGCCCAGGGCTTCCAGCTGGGGCTGGACGACCGAGGCGTCGCCGACGACGACCCAGACGAACTGGTTCGGGTCGATGGCGTCGCGGGCGGCGGCGTCCATCTGTTCCGCGGTCAGGGCGCGGGTGCGGCTGGCCAGGGTTTCCTGATAGTCGTCCGGGCGCCCGTACAGGGCGTTGGAGCGCAGGGCGCCGAGGATCTGGCCCGAGGTCTCGAAGCCGCCGGCGAGGCCGCGGGTGTCGCCGTTGACGGTGCGGTCCCGCTCGGCGGCGGTGACGCCGTCGGGGCCGAGGAAGCGCTCGTACTGGGCGATCAGGGCGGCGATGGACTCACCCGTGCGATTGGCCTGGACCGGGGCGTTGACGATGTAGGGGACGCGGTGCTGGAGCGTATTGATCGAGCCGCGCACGCCGTAGGACCAGCCCTTGGTCTCGCGCAGATCGGCATTGATCCGCGACAGGAAGTCAGTGCCCAGCACGGTGTTGGCGGCCTGCAGGGTCAGCAGGTCGTCGGTGCCGGAGACGGGCAGGACCGCGCCGCCGTAGATGATCGACTGCGGCGACTGGGGCCGGTCGATCAGGACGATACGGGCGGTGGTGGCGGGGATGTCGGCCGGGAAGGCCTTGGTCCCGCGCGGGGTCGAGGGCGCGCGCCAGTCGCCGAAGGCCCGCTCGAGCCGGGCGGTGACATCGGCCAGCAGCAGGTCGGAGACGACGAAGATGCGGGCGTTGTCGGGGCGGACCCATTCGGCGTGTTCGGCGACCAGGTCCTCGCGGGTCAGGGCGCTGATGGTCGCGGGCGTGCCGGTGCCGGCGAAGGGACGGCCATAGGGGCTGGCCTCGCCATACATCAGCGGCGGCAGGGCGCGGGCGGCGATGGCCGCCGGCTGGGTCCGCTCATTGGCCAGGCCGGCGAGGCGCTGGGCCCGCAGACGCTCGACCTCGGCCGGGGCGAAGGCGGGGTTGCGCACCATGTCCGACAGAAGCACCAGCGAGGAGTCGAGGTTGGTGGTGACGGCGGTCAGGCTGGCGGCGGTGCGGTCCATGGAGGCGCCGACATTGACCGAGGCGCCGAGCCGCTCCTGGGCCTCGGCCAGGGCGTTGGAGTCGCGGGTGGTGGTGCCCTCGTTCATGAGGGTCAGCATCATGGAATGGACGCCGAGGCTGCTGGCGTCGTCGGCCGCATAGCCGGCGTCGAACTCGACCGCCACGCGGGTGACGGGGACGGTGGTCGACTGCGCATAGACGATCTCGACGCCGTTCGAGAGGCGGGCGCGCTCGACCGTCGGGAAGTCGAGGTTGGGGACGTCGCCGATGGTCGGCATGGGATCGCGGGCGACGCGCTGGATCTCGGCGGCGGGGACCGGGGTGGCACCCGAGGGGGTGGCGGCGGCCTCGACATAGGCCGCGCGCTCGCCGGGCTCGACGATCTGGCTGTAGACCGGGCGGCTCAGCCAGCGCTGCATGGCCTCGCGCACCCGGGCCGGGGTGACGGCGGCATAGCGGGCCAGTTCATGGCGGTAGAAGTCCGGGTCACCGGCATAGAGCTGGCCCTCGGCAAGGGCCGAGGCCTTGCCGTTGACCTGTTCCAGACCCTGGATGCGGCGGGCGGCATACTGGGTGACGACCCGGTCGATCTCGTCCTGGGTCGGGCCATTGGCGAGGAAGTCCTGGAAGACGGCATCCATGCGGGCCGCGACCGCCGCAGCGTCGCCGCCCGGCTTGACGTTGACCGAATAGCTGAAGAAGCCGAGGCGGTGGAAGGCCTGGGCCCCGGCATTGGCTGTGGTGGCCGTCTGGTCGCCACGCACCAGGGCGTTGTCGAGGCGCGAGGAGGCCAGGCCACCGAGGATGGAGGCGCCGACGCTGAGCGGAACGGCGTCCGGATCCAGCATGCCGGGAACGACCCAGGCGCGGCTGATACGGGTGGTGGCGACGCGGTCGCGCAGGACTTCCTCGACCGGGGCGGCCAGGGTCGGGATGTCGGCGGCGGCCGGGACATTGACCGGGCCGCGCGGGATGGCGCCGAAATAGCGATCGGTCAGGACGCGGGCGGTCGCCTCATCGATATCGCCCGACAGGACCAGGACGGCATTGTTGGGGCCGTAGTTGTCCCGGAACCAGTTGCGCACCGTCTCGAGGCTGGCCGCATCCAGGTCGGCCATCGAGCCGATGGTCGAGTGGCGATAGGGGTGGCCGACGGGGAACAGGGCTTCCAGCTGGGCGTAGTTGGCAAGGCCATAGGGCTGGTTGTCGCTCTGGCGCTTCTCGTTCTGGACGACGCCGCGCTGCAGATCGAGCACCTCCTGGCCGACCTGGCCGAGCAGATAGCCCATCCGGTCGCTCTCGAGGAACAGGGTCTGCTCGAGGGCCGGGGTCGGGACGGTCTGGAAATAGTTGGTGCGGTCGAACCAGGTGGTGCCGTTCAGGCCGGTGGCGCCGGCGGCGTTCATGGCCTGGATGTGGCTGGTCGGGGAGTTCTCGGAGCCGCCGAACATCAGGTGTTCGAACAGGTGGGCGAAGCCGGTGGAGCCGGCGGGCTCGTCCTTGGAGCCGACATTGTACCAGACGGACACCGCGACCACCGGGGCCTTGCGGTCCTCATGGACGATGACGGTCAGGCCGTTGTCGAGCTGGAAGCGCGACCAGGGGATGTCGACGCGGGCCACCAGATCGGCGACGGGCGCGCCCTGGAGCGGCGCGGCCTGCGGCACCGAACCGATGGCGACCGGAGCGGACCCTGAGTCAGGCGACAGGGCCCAGACCGTGGAGGCGGGCGCGATGACCGCGAGAATGGCCGCGAGCGAGACGAGACGACGACGCATGAACAAACACCCTTGTTGACTGACGGTCGTGACCATAGCCGGGGCGTTCAGACACGCAATGCCGGGCGCGCCCGCCTCAGCGCGCCGCGACCGTTTGTCCGGAGGGCCTCAGTCCTCGAGCGGCGGCAGGCCGGCTTCCTTGCGGGCGGCGGCGGCGGCTTTCTTCTCGGCCTTGGCGGCGGCTTTCTCGGCGGCCTTTTTGGCGTCGGCGCGATCACGTTCCTGACGCTCGAAACTGTAGTTGGGCTTTCGGGCCATGGGCGGTTCTTTCTCTCTTCGTTGCGCTACCGCGCTTCGCGCTACTTGAGCGCAGGTTGTTGGCGCTACTGCGCTTCGCGCTGTTTGAGCGCAGGAGACGCTACGCCAGCGCCGTGTGGGCACAGGGTGGGGCAAGCGGGTCGCCGGGGCAACCATTGACGGTCAATCGACGGCGATGACCTCGACGACCTGTCCGGCGACGACGGCCTCGTCCCCGACCTGTTTGCCCATCAGGGCGACGGCGAGGGGCGAGACATGGCTGACCGAACCGGCGGCGGGGTCGGCCTCGTCCTCGCCGGTGATACGCCAGGTCCGGGTGCGGCCGTCGGCGCGCTCGAGGGTGACGGAGCCGCCGAAGCGGACCCGGCCTTCCGGTTCGGTCTCGACCAGCTGGGCCGTGGCGCGGCGGGCGGACCAGTAGCGCAGGTCGCGGGTAGCGCGGGCCATGGCCGTGCGGTCAGCCTCGATGGAGCCGTGGGCCTGGGCACCGCTGTAGGCTGCGCGCGCCGAGGCCAGGGCGGCCTCGATCAGCGCCAGTCCCGAGGGGGTGACCAGATTGGGGTGGGGCGAAATCGGACGGTCGGGAAGGTCGGCGGCCGTGGCCTCCAGATCTTCCTCGCGGGTGAAGGCGACGCTCATGGGGATGAGCGTATGCGGGTTTGGGGGGTTCCAGGAGCGGTTTTTTCGTCCTGGGGCAAGGAGGTTCGTCACAACGGGCACAACGGGGTCACAAAGGACACGACGGGACCGGGGGTGTGCCGACGTCCGTGTCTTGATCCGTGTGCCGGGTATTGCGGCATTCGCCGCATTGATCCGATCGAGGCCTTGGCCTCGATCATCAATCGTCTCTATTCGTCCACGGCAGGTGCAGGGCTTTCCTCATCCCGGGACCCGTTGTGTCCGTTGTGACCCCGTTGTGCCCGTTGTGATGAACCCGCTTTCGCCGGACGTTCGCCTCGGAACAGGGTAGTGGGTCGGCCATGAGCAATTCATCCAGGACCGTACACATCATCGGGGCCGGGCCCGCGGGGCTGACGGCGGCCGAGCGGCTGGCGCGGGCGGGCGTGGCGGTGGTGGTGCATGAGGCGATGCCGTCGGTCGCGCGCAAATTCCTGATGGCCGGGCGGGGCGGGCTGAACCTGACGCATTCGGAGGACCTGGCACCCTTCACCGGCCGCTATGGCGATGCGGCAGGCGTGGTCGGGGCATGGCTGGAGAGGTTTTCGCCGACCCATCTGATCGGCTGGGCCGAGGGGCTGGGGCAGGCGACGTTCACGGGCTCGTCGGGGCGGGTGTTTCCACGGGCGATGAAGGCCTCGCCGCTGTTGCGGGCCTGGCTGGGACGGCTGGCAGAACTGGGAGTCGAGGTGCGGACGCGGTCGCGCTGTTCCGGCCTTCGCCGGAATGACGATGGGCTGAAGTGGGTGTTCGACACGCCCGACGGCGAGCGGGTCGAGACGCCGGATGCGGTGGTGCTGGCGCTCGGCGGGGCCAGCTGGCCGCGGCTGGGGTCGGACGGAAGCTGGCGGGACTGGCTGGCGGCGGAAGGCGTCGCGGTCGAGCCGTTCCGGCCGTCGAACGTCGGCTTCGACGTGGCGTGGAGTGAGGTGTTCGCGGACCGTTTCGCCGGGCAGCCGCTGAAGCCGATCGCCCTGACGCACGGGGACCACACGGTGCGCGGCGAGGCCATGGTGACGCGCTACGGCCTCGAGGGCGGAGCGGTCTATGCGCTGTCGGCGGGGCTCAGGGACGCGATCGAGCGGGACGGGACGGCGGCCCTGACCGTTGACCTGCGGCCGGATCTGAGCGTCGAGGCGCTGGCGGGGCGGCTGGCGAAGCCGCGCGGCAAGGACAGCGCGACCAACTGGTTGCGCAAGGTGGCGGGGCTGTCGCCGGCGGCGGTGGGACTACTGCGCGAGATCCCGGGCGAACTGCCGGCGGGGGCCGACAAGCTGGCGAAGCGGATCAAGGCGGTGCGGCTGACGCTGACGGGCGTGCAGGGGCTGGAACGGGCGATCTCCTCGGCGGGCGGGGTGCGGCTGGATCAAGTGGATGCGGGGCTGATGCTGGCGGCCCTGCCCGGCGTCTTCGTGGCCGGCGAGATGCTGGACTGGGAGGCGCCGACCGGGGGCTATCTGCTGCAGGCGTCGATGGCCTCAGGGGTGGTGGCGGCGGACGGGGTGCTGCGGTGGCTGGTTGCGCGGTGATCTATCGCTTCTTTCGTCGTCATCCTCGGGCTTGACCCGAGGATCAGAGGCGGGGACGGACCGCTTGCTCGGGGCTGCCGTAAGTTCGAAGGCCGCACTCCGACCGACGGGCGGATCGTCTGGCCCTCGGGTCAAGCCCGAGGGTGACGGGAATGAATGGGGTGGGTAGTACCAACCCATGACCCTCCCCGACATCCACGGCCTCTGCCCGCCCCGTTTCGCCGCTGTGAAGGACGCCTTCGCGGCCAATTTCATCGACGCGCCCGAGGGACTGAACGAACAGGCGGCACGGGTCAGTGTCTGTATCGGTGGCGAGCTGGTCGTCGATCTGTGGGCCGGATGGGCCGATGCGGCGAAGACCGTTCCCTATGGCGAGACGACGCTGACGCCGGTGTTCTCGACCGGCAAGGCGGTGATGGCCCTGCTGATCGCCACCTGCGTCGAGCGGGGATTGCTCGACTATGAGGTGCCGGTCGCGCGCTACTGGCCGACCTTCGGGCAGGCGGGGAAGGATGCGATCACCGTCGGCCAGATGATGAGCCATCAGGCGGGTCTGCCGGGGTTCGACACGGCGGAGGACCCGGCCATCTGGTTCGACCGCGCGGCGACCCTGGCCCGGCTGTGCGCCCAGGTGCCGATGTGGGAACCGGGGACGGCCTCGGGCTACAGCCCCATCGTCATCGGCTATCTGGCAGGCGAGCTGTTCCGGATCGTCGACGGGCGGACCATGGGGACGGCACTGTGCGAGGACTTCCCCGGCCTCGACCTGTGGATCGGCCTGCCCGAGGCCGAGCACGCCCGGGTGGCGCAGATGCGCAAGCCGTCTCGCCCCGTGGATCTGGGCACGGTCGATGCGGTCAAGGCGGCGGCCTTTCTCGACCGGGGCTCGGCACCCGGCGGGCGCGGCTCGGCCGAGTGGCGGACGATCGAGATTCCCTCGGCCAATCTGCACGGCACGGCAAAAGACCTGGCCCGGATCATGGGGGTGGTCGTGGACGGGAGGCTGGACGGGCGGGCGGTGCTGTCACCGGAGACCCGGGCGGCGGTGACGCGGTCGCGTGTGTTCGGGCGGGACAAGGTCCTGCCGTTCGACATGGGCTGGGCCGCCGGGCTGACGCGCAATGAGGCCCTGAAAATCTTCGGCCCGAACACGGAGGCGGTCGGCCATTGCGGTTGGGGCGGCTCGTTCGTCCTGGCGGATCCGGAGGCGGGGCTTTCGATGGCCTATGTGATGACGCGCCAGTCGCCGTACCTGATTGGCGACCCGCGGGCTCAACGGTTGATCGGGGCGGTGTACGGGGGAGGCTAGACCGGCTCCGCGCACCGTTTCAGCGCCTCGCGCGCGGCCCTGTGCCGGAAGAAGGCAGCCGCCGCGAACACCCCCGCCCCGCCCCAGATGAAGGCGAAGCTGATCACACGCAGGGGCGTCAGGGCCTCGCCCGCCCAGACCCCGACGGCGAACTGCAGGGTCGGGGCGAGGAACTGGATGAAGCCGAGGGTCGAGAGCGGCAGGCGCCGGGCCGACCAGGCGAACAGGGCCAGGGGCAGGACGGTGGCCGGGCCGTTGAGCAGGGCCCAGGCGGTGTTGACCGGACTGTCGAAGGCCACGCCCGCGCCCGTATGCTGCAGCCACAGCACCCAGGCCAGGCCGAAGGGGACCAGCAGCAGGCATTCGACCAGCAGGCCGGCCTGGGCGTCGATCGGCACGCGCTTCCGGATCACCCCATAGCTGGCGAAGCTGATGGCCAGGACGATGGAGATCCAGGGCGGACGGCCCAGGGCCGCAGTCTGGAAGGCCACGCCGATGGCGGCCAGGCCGATGGCGACCCAGCCCCATTTGTCGATCTTCTCGCGGAACAGCCACAGGCCCACGACCATGTTGAGCAGCGGGTTGATATAGTAGCCGAGGCTGGCCTCCAGCGTGGCCTCATGGGTGGTGGCCCAGACATAGAGGCCCCAGTTGACCCCGATCAGCAGGGTCGAGAGGCACAGCCAGCCCAGGGTCCGGGGCGAGGCGAAGGCGGCCCGCACCTGGGCACCCTGTTTCGCCAGCATGACCAGCAGGCCGGCGACCGCCACCGACCACAGGGCGCGGTGGGCGAGGATCTCGAGCGAGTCGAAGCCGAGCGCGCCCTGCCCCATGAACAGCAGGGGCATGAACCCCCACATGACATAGCAGCCGAAGGCCGAGACCAGGGCGGCGCGGGGCGCGACGGACGGGGCGGTCGGCACGGTCGTCAGACCGTGATGCTGCGATATCCCGACGACGGCTTGATGGTCCCGGTCTCGTCCAGCAGCTGGGCGATCTGGACGGCATTGAGGGCCGCGCCCTTGCGCAGGTTGTCGGAGACGACCCACAGCGACAGGCCGTGCTCGACGGTCGGATCCTTGCGGATGCGGCTGACGTAGACGGCGTGTTCGCCGGCGGCGTCGACGGGGGTGATGTAGCCGTCGTGCTCCTGCTTATCGATGACCATGACGCCCGGGGCGTCGCGCAGGATGGCGCGGGCCTCATCGGGGCTGATGGGGCGGTCGAACTCGAGGTTCACGGACTCGGAGTGGCCGACGAAGACCGGCACGCGGACGCAGGTGACGGTCAGCTTGATCGACGGGTCCATGATCTTGTGGACCTCGTTCCACATCTTGGCTTCCTCGTCGGTGGAGCCGTCGTCGAGGAAGGTGCCGATGAAGGGGATGACGTTGAAGGCGATCTGTTTGGGGAACAGTTTCGGCCGGGCGTCGCCGAGGCCGTAGATGGCCTTGGTCTGGTTCCACAGCTCGTCCATGCCCGCCTTGCCGGCCCCCGAGACCGATTGATAGGTCGAGACCACGGCGCGCTTGATCTTCGCGGCGTCATGCAGGGGCTTGAGCGCGACCATCAGCTGGATGGTCGAGCAGTTGGGGTTGGCGATGATGTTCTTCTTCGTCGCCAGCTTGATGGCGTCCGGGTTCACCTCCGGCACGATCAGCGGCACGTCCGGGTCCATGCGGAAGGCCGAGGAGTTGTCGATGACGATGGGGCCGGCCTTGCCGATCTTCTCGGACCACAGGCGCGAGGCGTCGCCGCCGGCGCTCATCAGCACCAGGTCGACCGACGAGAAATCGAACAGCTCGATGTCCTCGCATTTGATGGTCTTGTCGCCCCAGGACACCTCGACGCCCTTGGACTTGCGCGAGGCGACGGCGTGCATCGCGTCGACGGGGAATTCGAGTTCCTCGAGGATGTTCAGCATTTCCCGGCCGACATTGCCGGTGGCGCCCACGACGGCGACTTTGTAACCCATAGGAGTTGGTCCTTCGGACGCCCTGTGTTCGCGACGCGGTCGCTCGCTGCTTGAGGGCGGAGTGCGGGGATGAAACTGGGATGTAGGCTTTCGCGGGCGCGAAGCAATCGCTTTTCAGCGGTCGCGGGCGCCGCTAAGCCCGAGAACGATGCCCTCACGCATACGCACCGCTTATGACCGTCGTTTGGCCGAAGGCCGGCTGACGCCCGATCCGTCGCAGATTCCCGTGGTCGAGGCCCTGACCCGGCTGGAGAAGGACCTGGGCCGGCGCGGCCTGTTCGGGGGGACGCCCGCAGTGCGCGGCGTCTATCTGTGGGGTCCGCCGGGGCGGGGCAAATCCCTGCTGATGGACATGTTCTGCGCCTCGGTGCCCGAGCCGCGGAAGACCCGCGCCCATTTCCACGCCTTCATGGCCCGGGTCCACGACCTGGTCCGCCAGTGGCGCGAGGGCGATGCCAGGGCGCGGAAACGCGTGTTCGGCCAGTCGAGAGGCGACGATCCGATCAAGCCGGTGGCGGATCTGATCGCCTCGGAGGCGCGGCTGCTGTGTTTCGATGAGCTGCAGGTGACGGACATCGCCGACGCCATGATCCTGGGCCGGCTGTTCGAGGCCCTGTTCGAGCGTGGGGTGGTGCTGGCGGTGACCTCGAACCGGGCACCGGACCAGCTGTATCTGAACGGGATCAACCGCCAGCTCTTCCTGCCCTTCATCGCCATGCTGGAGCGTAAATGCGTGGTGGTCAGCGTCTCGGGCCCGCGCGACTGGCGGCTGGACCGGCTGATGGGGACGCGGGTCTGGTACACCGGAACCGACCTGGGCCGGCGCATGGGGTTCGACTTTCTGTGGGACCATCTGAAGGGTGAGCAGGAAGAGGCGCCGACCCGGCTGACCGTGCTGGGCCGCGAGCTGGTGATCAAGCGGACGGACGGCGGCCTGGCGCGGGCGACCTTCGCCGAACTCTGCGACACCGCGCTGGGGCCGCAGGACTATCTGGCCATCGCCGAACGGTTCCACACCCTCTTCCTCGAGGATGTCCCGGTGTTGGGACCGGACAATCACCAGGCGGCGCGGCGGTTTGTGACCCTGGTCGACGCCCTTTACGAGGCCGGGACGCGACTGGTTGTGCTGGCCGAAGCGGCGCCCGAGGCCCTGTACCGCGAGGGGGTCGGGGCGTTCGAGTTCGAGCGCACGGTCTCGCGCCTCAACGAAATGGCCAGCGCGGACTGGCTGGCGCGCGAAAGAACAGCGTAGGCTGATGCCACAATTCCGCTTGGCCGGGTCGATCTAACGTCGGCCGTCCCTGGAGATCGCCCATGCGCCTGCCCGTCCTGTTGTCCGCGCCGTTCGTTGCCCTGGCCCTCGCCACCGCCCTGCCCGGAGCCGCCCTGGCCCAGACCCCGCCGCCGGCGGCGGCCTCGACCAACGGTGTTTCGGTGGCCGATACGAAGGCCTGGCTGACCAGCCTGGGCGGCTCGGTCGGCGAACCGATGGTGCGCGAGGGGGTGACCAGTCTGCACATCGCCGACCAGCCCCTGCCGTGGAACCTGACCTTTTACGCCTGCAGCGCGACCCTGTGCGACGACATCCAGTACAGCGCCGTCTTCTCGGGCCCGATCACGCCGGACCAGATCAACAACTGGAATCGCAGCAACCGTTTCCTCAAGGCCTTCTTCGTCCCGGCCACACCCGGCACCGAGGCCAGCGCGGTGGTGCAGTATGACGTCGTCCTGACCGGCGCCGGAACCGGCCAGATGCGCGAGCCGACGGTGGTCTGGCTGCAACTGCTGCGGACGTTCGCCCAAGGGCTGGCGGCGGCGGCACCGACGGGGAATTGAGCCGCCCTCGCGAAGCCGGGGAGGGCCCTTATCCGGGCACGGTGATCGGCGGACCGCCGGGCGGCGGGGCGAAGGCCAGCGGCGGCACCTCGGCACCGGGCGATCCAGCGACGACCGCGCGGTAGATCTGGTCCCCCACCGGACTATAGGTGATCACCTCGGTGGCCAAGGCCATGCCCAGCATGGCCGCGATGCCCCAGCCCCAGGCCGGGTGGACGCGGCCGGTGCGGCGCAGGTCGGCCGCGACACCGACCAGAGGGAAGATCATGCACGCCGCGACCGTGGCCTCCCAGGCCCAGGGCTGAAGCAGCGGCATCGGTAGCAGCCGCCCGAAGCCGGGCCCGAGCAGGATCGCCATGGCGCAGAAATGAAGGCGCCGATGCCATTCGGTCGAGCTACGCAGCACTATCGCCGCGACCGTCAAACCGGCGAAGGCGAACAGGGACATGGGATCGAAGACGAGGAACTGCAGCGGACGGAAAAAGAACGGCACCCGCCCCTGCCGCGCCAACTCCACCGTCACCAGGCACCCCAGCACCAGCATCGGCACGATCCACGCCGCGGCAATCCATCCCAGCGGCCGGTGCAGCGCCACCTTGCCGGTGGCGATGAAGGTGTTCTGCAACAGATAGATCACCACCCAGCCCATGAAGACGACGGCGTGGGCGTGGACCAGCAGCGGTGCCGAGAAACTCGACCGGCCCGTCGCCAGTTGCAGCGAGAACCCGGCCACGATCACCAGAACCATGGCGATCGATGCGCCCATGAAGAAGCGCTCGCTGCCGGGCTTCGGCGCAAAGTCTTTGTCGGAAACCGTCGTCATGGCCATCCCCCGATGTCGGCGGGAAGTGTAGCCCGACCCGGAGGGATTGCAACGTTCTGCGAAAGCCGTCGCCATGCCCAGGGACATGGCTGCCGCCCGCCGCGCTCGGGCCGCGGGTAAGCGCCTCGTGCCCGGTCGGCGCCCCTAGACGAGGCTGCCGTCGATGTCCTTGCAGGCCTGGATCAGGCCCTGGACCGACTCCACCGACTTGGCGAACATCGCCTTCTCGTCGTCATTGGTGGTGAATTCGATGACCTTTTCGACGCCGTTCGCGCCGATCAGGGCGGGGACGCCGACGTAGAGATCTTTCAGGCCGTATTCGCCCGAGAGCCAGACGGCGCAGGGCAGGACGCGCTTCTGGTCCAGCAGATAGGAGCGGGCCATGGCGATGGCGCTCTCGGCCGGGGCGTAGAAGGCCGAGCCGGTCTTGAGCAGGGCGACGATCTCGCCGCCCCCTTTTCTGGTGCGGTCGACGATGGCGTCCAGCTCGGCCTGCGACAGCATTCCGGCCTTGACGGCATCGGGCAGGGGCAGGCCGCCGACGGTCGAGTGGCGCACCATCGGCACCATGTCGTCGCCGTGACCGCCCAGGGTCCAGGCGTGGATGTCCTGGATGGAGACGCCGGTCTTCTCGGCGAGGAAATAGGCAAACCGGGCCGAGTCGAGCACGCCGGCCATGCCGACGACCTTCTCCTTCGGGAGGCCCGAGAATTTCTGCAGGGCCCAGACCATGGCATCGAGCGGGTTGGTGATGCAGATGACGAAGGCGTTGGGGGCGTGGGCCTTGATGCCCTCGCCGACGGCCTTCATGACCTTCAGATTGATGCCGATCAGGTCGTCGCGGCTCATGCCCGGCTTGCGCGGCACACCGGCGGTGACGATGCAGATGTCGGCACCCGCGATGTCGGCATAGTCATTGGCCCCCTTGAGGGCGACGTCGGTGCCGAACACGGCCGTGGCCTCGGCGATATCCAGCGCCTTGCCCTGGGGCGTGCCCTCGGCAATGTCGAACAGGATGATGTCGCCCAGGGCTTCGCGGGCGGCCACGTGAGCCAGGGTACCGCCGATCATGCCGGCACCGATAAGGGCGATCTTCGCGCGAGCCATCAGGTGTCTCCGTTGGCCTGTCGCGCCGGGCGCGGTTTGAGGCCGTGTATGGGTGGGGAGGGAAAGCGTTGGCGGCGGTCTAGACCCGCTCGCTTTCACCTGCAACCGTCAGCCTGCGTTCGCCGGAGCCGTCATGGCCAGTCTGCCCGAGATCATTGCCGCCGAGGCCGTCCCCGACGACCTGATCACGGTCGTCGACGAGGCGACAGTGCGCGCCGAGGTCGCGGCCTGGCGGGCGCAGGTGCTGAAGCCTCCGGGTCTCTGGGACCGGGCCACACGCGGGACCCAGGACCGGATCAACCGGATCATCCCCGAACGGGTCCACGCCATCATCACGGCCGGCGTCGAGGCCATGACGAAGGGCATACTGTTCGGCTCGGACCTGATCCCGGCCCGGCCTGTGGCCGACGGCTCGCTGGCGGCGCGGGAGCTGCGGGCGAGGGCCAGGATCAAGGCGTACCGCACGACGGCCAGCGTCGAGGGCGGGGTCGCGGGGGCCGGCGGCTTCGTGCTGGCGGCGGCGGACTTCCCGGCCCTGATGGCGATCAAGGTGCGGATGCTGGGCGATGTCGTCGGGGCCTATGGCTGGGGCGGCGATACGGTGAGGGAACGGCTGTTCCTGCTGCACATCTTCCACCTCGCCTTCGCCAGCGCAAAGCGGCGGCCCGACGCCCTGGCCGAGCTGGAGCGCTGGATCGCGGGCGAGGGCCAGCCGGAAGCGATCACGGAGTACGACTGGCGGCGGTTCCAGATCGAGTACCGGGACTACATCGACCTCGCCAAGCTGATGCAGCTGATCCCCGTGGTCGGGGCACCGATCGGGGCGGTGGTCAATTGGCGGCTGGTCGACCGGCTGGGCGAGACGGCGATGATGGCTTGCCGGATGCGGTGGCTGGGGGAGGCGGGCTGAGGTGTCGGTCGGTGAAAGGCGCTTGTCATCCCGGACGCCGCAATAGCGGCGATCCGGGACGGAGAGCGTCCATAGGATTTGACCTCCCGGAAATCGCCCTAGCGATTGTCCGGGAGACGGGTGGGAGTCGCGCCAGTCCTGACCCGTCACCCGGATAGCGGCTGACGCCGCTTCCGGGAGGGCGAATTTGTGCGGGACTGGCGTCCCGGATCGCCGCTATCGCGGCGTCCGGCGACTGTATTGGAAGTCAAGCGTGGTTCCAGGGCTGATCGGCCTTGATCATGCTGTTGGCGGCGACCGCGAGGCGGCGTGCGATGGCGGTAAGCGCGACCTTGGCGGGTTTGCCGGCTTCGCGCAGGGCCTTGTATTCACGCTTCAGGCCCCGGTCGGAGCGGGAGGCGCTGAGCGCGGCCATGTAGAGGGCAGTGCGCACGCAGGACCGGCCGCCACCGATATGGGCGCGTCCGGTGCGGGTTCCGCTCTGGTCGGGATGCGGTGCCAGGCCCGTCAGACTGGCCACCGAGCGGCGATCGAGGGTTCCCAACTCCGGCAGGTCAGCCAGCAGGGTGGTGATCACTGCCGGGCCTACGCCGGGGATGGTCCGCAGCAGTTCGGCCCGGTGCCGGTTGGCGGGGTCGGCGGCGAGCCTGGTCTCCAGCAGAGTCTCCACCCGGGCGCGTTCGGCCTCCAGCCCGGCGATGAGGCGCCGGCAGCTGGCGGCGATGTCTTCGTCCAGGGCCTGTTTGAGCCGGGTCTTCTCGGCCGCCGCCAGGTCCACCACCTGCCGTCGGCGGGTGGACAGGGCGCGGATCTCCATGGCTTCGGCACTGGGCAGGGGTCGGGCGACGTCGGTCATGATGAGAGCGAAGCGCGCGATCAGGGCCGCGTCCAGCCTGTCGGTCTTGGCCCGACGGCCCTCCGCCAGCCGCAAGGCCTTCACACGGCGGGGATCGACCACCCCGACCTGAAAGCCCGCCCGCGCCAACGCCCGCACCAGCGGCGTCCCATAGGTTCCGATGCTCTCCAGCACCACCCGCGTCACACCGGCCCGTTTAAGCCGCGCCGTCACCACCGCCAGGCCAGCCGGCGCATTGGGCGCACGGAACGCCCGGCCCGCCGGGGCCACCGCCACATCAAGCCAGTCCCGGCCAACATCCACGCCGGCCGCGCACGCCATCGTCGTCATTGTCCCTCTCCTGTGTACGGGCTCGAACGACAGAACGGCGCTCGGCCCAAGCGACTGTTCGGACCACAACACAAGGGCGGCCGCACGCTCGCCGGAACGACGGTCCAGGGACCAGGGATGACAACGCGCTACGGCCGCCCGCCCTCAGCTTGCCGCATCAGGCCGCGCCAATACACAGGGATGACAAGGGGCTCAGCAGGCGGTCGAAGCGTTGCCTATCGTCGGATTCTGGCCTCTAGATCGCCTTTATGGGGCGGATATTTTTTTCGATATGTGCGCTGGTCGTGGCGATGGGCCTGGTCGGGGCGTCACCGCCGGTGGGAGATGCTGGAGAACGGGCCACCGAAACCAACCAAGTACAGCAACCCGCTCCTGAGCCAGCCGCGACGCCAAAGGCGGACGACCCCGAGCGCCTGTATGCCGCATGCAGCGAACGTGAGGCCAACCGGCACTCAGATCTTTGCGCCCAATGGTATGCTGCGGACAGCGCTTATGAGGCGTCGATTTGGACACGTCGGACGGGCTGGTTCACCGGCATTGGCATTGTCGTGGGCGCGGTGACAATGGTGGCCGCGATAGGCGCCGCGCTATTTGCCAAAGAGGCAGCCAACCACACTAAAGACGGCACCGAAGCCGCTTGGGCTACGGAAAAGGCCGCTCGCGATGGGGCCGAAAAGCAGCTTCGGGCCTATCTCAACGTGACCGTTGATACGTGGCGCGGCAGTCTCATCAGCAGCCCTGAGAAGCTTGGCGCGCGTTGCCGAATGAGCAACCATGGAGCCACCCCCGCAAAGGGAGTTGTTCTGAAGCGTGCGGTGCGGTTTCTCCCATATCCCCTCACTGGGCCGCTCCCTGACGTCGATACCGGGCCGCATCAAGTCCTGAACATTTGGCCCAACGCCCCTTTAGACGGGGGCTGGGCCGTTGCCGACCGGCCTTTCACAGATGCCGAGCTGAAGACCGCCATGGACGACACATCCAGCTACCGAGTCTACGTCTTTGGCTCGGTCACCTATCAGGATGTCTTCGGAGCAAAGCGACGAACGGACTTTTGTGTCTATGCCGACCCGCTCAGCTTTGGGGCTGGCCCGCCCGAGACGATCATCTGGGCCGTGTACCCCGGCTATAACGACTTCACTTAGCAGTGTCGGCGCCGTGACTGGTCCAGAGGGGATACATCCCCCCGGACCTTGAGTTCCTGTTTTGTTCGTGCATAAATCCGGCCCAAAGGGAGGGACTTCCACATGATCGGCTATGTGACACTGGGTACGAATGACCTCGAGCGGGCGGCGAATTTCTATGATGCCATCGCCGCCGAGATGGGGACGTCGCGGATGATGGAGTGGCCGGGGGCCATCGCCTGGGGCACGCCGGGCGGCGGAGCCGGGATCGGGCTGACGAAGCCGTTCGACGGACAGGCGGCCAGCGTCGGCAATGGGGTGATGGTGGCGCTTGAGGCCGCGTCGCGCGAACAGATCCACCGGCTGTATGATATCGCCCTGGCGAATGGCGGAACCTGCGAGGGACCGCCGGGACCGCGCGGGGATGCCTTCTACGCCGCCTATTTTCGCGACCCGGACGGCAACAAGCTGAACGCCTTCATGATGGTGCAGGGCGCGGTGGCTTAGGGGGTTCCCCCGGTCCGCTCATCCCGGCGAAAGCCGGGACCCAGTGCTTTGGGTGATCCAGCGGGGCCAATGACGCTCGCCCGCCAGTCCTGAAACGCCGGCGTCAGGCTGGACAGGACTGGGTCCCGGCTTTCGCCGGGATGAGCGGAGATCATATTTCGTCATAGATTTTCCTGTTCCTGCTGACAGGGTTTATCGATTTTCCCTCCTGACGCGATCGGTCTAGGCTTCCTCTCATCGCGCCCAGACGCAGGAGGACACCATGGACGGACACGCCCCGCTTAACGATCCGAAGAAGACGCCGGCTGCGTCGCGCTCGCTGGTCGGTCGGACCAACAGCGACTGGTGGCCGAACCAGATCGCCGTGGACATCCTGCACCAGCAGGGCCGGACCGGCGATCCGATGGGCGAGGGCTTCAACTATGCCGAGGCGTTCAAGGCGCTGGACCATGCTGCGGTCAAACGCGACCTGACCGCCCTGATGACCGACAGCCAGCCCTGGTGGCCGGCGGACTATGGCCACTACGGCCCCTTCTTCATCCGCATGGCCTGGCATTCGGCCGGCACCTATCGCACCGGCGACGGCCGCGGCGGGGCCGGGGCTGGTCAACAGCGGTTCGCCCCGCTGAACTCCTGGCCGGACAACGGCAACCTGGACAAGGCGCGGCGCCTGCTGTGGCCGATCAAGCAGAAATACGGGGCCAGCCTGTCCTGGGCCGATCTGATGATCCTGGCCAGCAATGTCGCCATTGAGTCGATGGGCGGGCCGGTGTTCGGCTTCGGCGGCGGCCGGGCCGATGTCTGGGAGCCCGAGAAGGACGTCTACTGGGGCACGGAGGCGAACTGGGTCGCCGCCGAGGAGACCCGCATCCAGCCCGACAAGGGCGTGGAGCTGGAGAGCCCGCTGGCCGCCATCCAGATGGGTCTGATCTATGTGAACCCCGAGGGCCCCGGCGGTGTGCCGGAGGCCCTGCTGTCCGCCCGCGACATCCGCGAGACCTTTGCGCGTATGGGCATGAATGACGAGGAGACCGTCGCCCTCACCGTCGGCGGCCACACCTTCGGCAAGGCCCACGGCGCGGGTGATGCCTCCAAGGTCGGGGCCGAGCCGGAGGCCGCAGACATCGCCAAACAGGGCATGGGCTGGATCTCCAGCCACGCCAGCGGGAAGGGTGATGACACCATTACCTCGGGCATCGAGGGGGCCTGGACGCCCACCCCGATCAGCTGGGACATGAGCTATTTCGACATGCTGCTGGACCACGACTACGAACTGGTCCGGAGCCCGGCGGGTGCCAAACAGTGGCAGCCGGTCGGCAATCCGCCGGAGACCCTCGCCCCGGCCGCCCATACGCCGGGCAAGCGCGTGCCGACGATGATGACCACCGCCGACATGGCGTTCAAGTTCGACCCGGAATACCGCAAGATCATGGAGCGGTTCAGGGCCGATCCGGTCTATTTCGGTGATGCCTTCGCCCGCGCCTGGTTCAAGCTGTGCCACCGCGACATGGGTCCCAAGTCCCGCTACCTCGGGCCGGACGTCCCGGCGGAGGACCTGATCTGGCAGGATCCGATCCCGACCCATCAGGGACCGATGATCGGTGCGGCCGACATCAAGGCGCTGAAGGACCGGATCGCGGCCTCGGGTCTGTCCGTAGCGGAGCTGGTGACGACCGCCTGGGCCTCGGCCTCGACCTGGCGCGGCTCGGACCATCGCGGCGGGGCCAACGGCGGCCGCCTGCGTCTGGAGCCGCAGCGCAGCTGGGCCGTCAACGAACCCGGCGCGCTGTCAAAGGTCCTGCAGACCTATGAGCGGATCAAGGCGGAGTCGGGCCTGAACGTCTCGATCGCCGACCTGATCGTCCTCGGCGGATCGGTCGGGGTGGAACAGGCAGCGAAGGCGGCCGGTCATGCGATCGAGGTGCCGTTCACACCGGGCCGCACCGACGCCAGCCAGGACCAGACCGATGTCGAGGGGTTTGCGGTGCTGGAACCGCGGGCCGACGGCTTCCGCAACTATCTGCAGGTCCGGTTCAATGTGCCGACCGAGGCCTTGCTGGTCGACCGGGCGCAGTTGCTGGGCCTGAGCGCACCCGAGATGACGGTGCTGGTCGGCGGCCTGCGGGTTCTGGGTGCCAACCACGGCGGGTCGAAACATGGCGTGTTCACGGACCGTCCGGGTCAGCTGACCAACGACTTCTTCGTCCATCTGCTGGACATGCGGACAGGCTGGAAGCCGGTCGACGACAGTGAGGAGACCTTCGTCGGCTCGGACCGTTCGACCGGCGCGGCGCGCTGGACGGCCACGCGCACCGATCTGGTGTTCGGCTCCAACTCCCAGCTGCGGGCGCTGGCGGAGGTCTATGCCTCGACCGATGCGGGAGAGAAGTTCGTGAAGGACTTCGTCAAGGCCTGGACCAGGGTCATGAATGCCGACCGCTACGACCTGCCCTGAAAGAAGCGTTCGGGGCGGCGGCGGCCTGAGCGGCCGAGCGGCGGCGAGGTTCATCACAACGGGCACAACGGAAGGCACAACGAACACGACGGGAGCGGTGGAGGATCATCATGTCCGGATTCCTCCGATGTCATCAGATCACGGCTTCGCCGCCCTGAGAGAGCTCCGGGACCCCGTTGTGCCTTCCGTTGTGAGCGTTGTGATGAACCAGCCCGCCTCGCCCACATAAGGTCGCCTGATTGCCTTTGGCCAAACGATAGCGGACGCCTATATGTCGGTCATGCTCCCGACCCTGCGACAGCTCCAGTATCTCAAGCTCCTGGCCGAACACGCCTCGTTCAGCCGGGCGGCGGAGGCGGCGCATGTCAGCCAGCCGGCCCTGTCGGCGGGGGTGCAGGAGCTGGAGAAGATTCTCGGCGCGCCCGTGGTCGAGCGGACGCGCGGCAATATCCAGCTGACCGCCGTCGGGGCCGAGGCCGTCCGGCGCGGCGAGGATGTGCTGGCCCGGACCGAGGATCTGGTCGAGGCGGCACGCAACGCCGGCAAGCCGCTGTCCGGGCGGTTCCGGCTGGGCGTCATCCCGACCGTCGCCCCCTTCCTGCTGCCCGCCAAACTGCCCGGCGTGAAGGCCGAGTGGCCGGCGCTGCGGCTGTTCATCCGCGAGGATCTGACGACGCGGCTGATCGCCGGGCTGAAGGCGGGGCAGCTGGACGCGGCGGTGATCGCCCTGCCCTATTCGGCGCCCGGCATCGACCATGCGCGGATCGGCGACGACGAGATTCTGGCCGCCGCCCCCGTCGGTCACCCGCTGGCCGGGACAGGGCCGATCCCGGCGGGGTCGCTGAAGGCAGAGGATCTGATCCTGCTTGAGGACGGTCACTGCCTGCGCGACCACGCCCTGGCCGCCTTCGGTATCGAGCCGCCGCGCGGCGAGGACGTCTTCGCCGCCACCAGCCTGCATACGCTGGTGCAGATGGTCTCGGCCGGGCTCGGGGTCAGCTTCCTGCCCGAGATGGCGGTGCGGGCCGGGCTGGCGGACCTGCCGGGCGTCGTGGTCCGGCCGATCACAGCCAAGGCCCCGCGCCGCGAGATCGTGGTGGCCTGGCGGGCGGGTTCCAGCCGGGCGGCCGAGGCGAGACTGCTGGCGGAATCGCTGCGGCTGGACTGAGCAACAACTTCATTACGACTCCGTAAGGTGCGCCGGGTTTCGGCCCTGTTAGGGTCCGCGCGCCCGCGAGCGTCGGGCGTGCCGGAGCCCCGCCCCATGAAGTCCCGCCTGTTCGCCGCCGCCTCGATCGCCGCCCTGATGCTGGGCGTTTCCGCCTGCGCCACCTCATCCCATGCGGATGCGATGATCGAAGCCGCAACGGCCGACGCCCGGGCGACAGCAGAGGCAGAGTCCCGCCCTGTCGTCGTGCCGCCGCTGGGCTTCCGCGAGCGGACCCTGGCGAACGGCCTGAGGGTCTTCACGGCGCGGGACATGAGCACCTCGAACGTCACCGTCCAGGTCTGGTACAAGGTCGGATCCAAGGACGATCCGCAGGACCGTTCGGGCTTCGCCCACCTGTTCGAACATCTGATGTTCAAGGCGACCGAGAATTTTCCGGACGAGACCTTTGACCGCCTGACCGAGGATGTGGGCGGCAACAACAACGCCTTCACCTCCGACGACGTCACCGCCTATCACGAGACCATCCCGGCCAATCACCTGGAGCGGCTGATCTTCGCCGAGGCCGACCGTCTGGGCTCGCTGGTGGTCAATGAATCCGTGTTCGAGAGCGAGCGCGACGTGGTCAAGGAGGAGTACCGCCAGGGCGTTCTGGCCAGCCCCTACGGCCGGCTGTTCAGCCTGTTCGTCCCGGCGACCGTCTATCAGGACCATCCCTATCGCCGCTCGACCATCGGCTCGATCGAGAACCTGGACGCGGCGACCATCGAGGACGTGCGCCGGTTCCACGCCACCTACTATCGCCCGGACAACGCCTATCTGATCGTCTCGGGCAATTTCGACCAGGCCCAGCTGGACGGCTGGATCGACCGCTATTTCGCGCCCCTGACCAATCCGGACCGCCCGCTGCCCGCCAATGATGTGCGTGAGCCCGAGCCGACCGGCCCGCGGGAGGCCACCTTCCACGCGCCGAATGTGCCCCTGCCCGCCGTGGTTCTCGCCTGGCCGACCGTGCGTTACGACCATCCCGATCGCGCGGCCCTGACGGTGCTGGACGGCATCCTGTCGACCGGCGAATCCAGCCGCCTGTACCGGTCGCTGGTCTATGATCAACAGCTGACATCCCAGACCAGCTCGAGCCTGGACGCCAGCCAGCAGGCCGGGGCCCTGACCGCCTATGCCATCATGGCCGAAGGCAAGACGCCGGAGGAGGGGCTCGCCGCCCTGCGCGCCGAGGCCGCCCGGCTGCGCGATACGCCGGTCACCGCGGCCGAACTGGCCGAGGCCCGGAATGAGCTGGTCGCCTCGGCCCTGCGCCAGCGCGAGACGGTCGAGGACCGCGCCAATGTGCTGGGCTGGTCGCTGATCAACACCGGGGACGCCGCCGCCGCCGACCGGGAGATCGCCGACCTGCAGGCCGTGACCGCCGCCGACATCCAGCGGGTGGCGCAGCGCTATCTGACCGACCAGCGGAGCATCGCCATCCGCTATCTGAACGCCGACGAGGCCAATCCTGTGACAGTGCAGGCGGTGGACGTGACGGCCCCGGTCCGGGTCGCCGACCTCGCACCCGTCGGCCGCATCTTCGAGCTGCTGCCCGAAGGCCAGCGCCGGCCCATGCCACAGCCCGGCACGGCGGTTGAGCCCGCCACCCCGGCCATCCAGACCTTTACCCTTACCAACGGCCTCGAAGTCTTCGTCGCCCGCAAGCCGGGGCTCCCGCTGGTTGCCGCCCGCCTCAGCCTGCCGGCCGGCTCGGCCCATGACCCCGCCGGCAAGGCGGGCCTGGCCACCATGACGGCCGCCCTGCTGACCCAGGGTGCCGATGGCCGCTCGGCGCCCGAGATCGCGGCGCAGATCGAGCAGCTGGGGGCCGACATCGGTGCCAACCCCGGCGCGGACTTCACCACCGTCTATGCCAACGCCCCCGCAGACGTCTTCCCGCAGGCCATGGAGATCCTGGCCGATCTCGCCCTGCGCCCCGACTTCGCCATCGAGGAACTGGAGCGCCAGCGCGATCAGGCTCTGGACGGCCTGCGCATCCAGCTTAGCTCGCCTGGTCCGGTCGGCACGGCCAGCGTGGCCCGCGTGATCTATGGCGACGCCCCCTATGGTGCACCCGGGGGCGGTACGCTGATCTCCCTGCCGACCCTGACGCGTGAGGACGTCGCCGCCTTCCACGCCGGCCGCTATTCCCCCGCAGGGGCAAAGCTGGTCTTCTCGGGGGACATCACGGTCGATCAGGCCCGTGCCCTGGCCGAACAGACCTTCGGCGGCTGGCGTGCCAACGCCACCGCTCCCGAGGTTGCGGACCGCGCCGGCGCGGCCTCGCCACCCCGGGTGGTGGTCATCGATCAGCCCGGGGCCGGTCAGGCCGCCGTCTTCGTCGCACAGCGCAGCATCGCCCGTGATGACGCGGACTATTTCCCCCTGACCCTCGGCAACACCCTGCTGGGCGGCAGCTTCACCTCGCGCCTGAACCAGGAGATCCGCATCAAGCGCGGCCTCAGCTACGGCACCCGTTCGGGCCTGGGCGTGCGGCTGGATACCGGCACCTTCACCGCCTCGGCCCAGACCCGCAATGACGCGGCGGTCGAGGTCGCCGGCCTGATCCTGGCTGAACTGACCCGGCTGGCCACGACCCGGCCGACCGAGAGCGAGATGACCACCCGCCAGGCGATCCTGACCGGGGCCTTCGGCAGTTCGCTGGAGACGGTCGACGGCCTGGGGTCGCTGGTCGCCGGTCTGGCCCTGTACGACCTGCCGATGAGCGAACTGGCCGCCTATGCGGGACGGGTCCGGGCAATCACTCCCGAACAGGTCCAGGCCGCCTTCGCCGAACACCTGCCGGCATCGGACGCCAGCCTGGTCATCGTCGGCGACGCCTCCACCTTCATCGAGGCGCTGCGGGCCAGATATCCGGACGTCGAGGTTATTCCCCTGACCGGGCTGAACCTCGATTCCTCAACCCTGCGGTAGGCGTCAGGCCGACAGACACACCACCTGCGCCACGCGCAGGTCGCGGCGCAGGTCGTCGGCGACGAGGCCGTAGTTGTCGACGGTCACGAGGCGACCGGTCAGGGGCTCATCGGCCTTCTGCACGCCGCGGATGGCCGGGCCGAAGGTGTCTGGCGAGGTGGTGTAGATCCGGCCCCGGCGCGGGCTTTCGGCGATGGTCACACCGACGGCGCGCCCCTGGCGATCCAGAACCGGCGCGCCTGACAACCCCGCCAGGGTGCCACCCAGACCGTCGGTGCGGCCGACCTCGGCCCAGGCCAGCACCGGCTCGTCGCGCTGGCCCCGCCCCCGCACCCTCAGCGTTTCCCGGCCCAGAAGGCGGGAGGCGACTTCGCCGGCCCGCGCCTGGGGGTAGCCGGGATGGAAGCCGCGCTGGCCCTGACGCAGGCTGTGGGCGGCCTGAACCGGTATGGCGTCGGGCCCGCCCCGGGTGAGCAGGACGGCGATGTCCGCGCGGGGCGCGAGGCGCACGTCCGCAGCGACCGCGCGGCCACCGCCGACGAGTATGGCCGGACGGCGGCATCCCTCGACCACATGGCGGGCCGTGACCCAGCGACCGTCGCGCGAGATGGAAAAGGCTGTGCCGGAACTCGGCTGGAAGGGAATATCCGGGGCATTGACGGTAACGGCGGGGTCGAAAGGGGTGATCGGGCCCAGCAGGGCACCCTCGACATCATCGGGCGGCGGCGGTGCCGGCGGCGCGTCCGCATTTTCTCGCAACTGAAGCGACCAGATGACAAGCGCGCTGACCACCAGCGAATAGACGAGCCAGTCGGGCGGTCTGGGGAAACCCACGGCCTCAGCCCGTCAGGGCGGCGGCGAGGATCAAGGCGGTCGAAAGCTTGGCCCCGACCAGAAGGACGGCGGCGGCGACCTCACCCTCGCGGATGCGTTGGGGCAGTCCGGTCAGCAGCATGTCGACGATGCGGAAGGCCAGAAGCTGCAGCACCACTGTGGCGATGCCCCACAGGGCGATGTCCTTGATCGAGGTCGAGACGCTCAGGCTGATCGCCAGCGGAATGGCCAGACCGAGCAGGACGCCGGAAAAGGCCACGGCCGCGGCGGCGTTGCCCTCGCGGATCAGGGCGATCTCCTTCCACGGGGTGAAAAGGGCGTAGAGGATCGCCCCCGACACCAGAAGGACCAGCGTCACGCCGAGGTGCGCCAGGGTCGTCGGAAAGCCGGTCGCAAAGGCCTGGACCTCGGCGCTTTCGAGCAGGGTGGTGAGGGACGAGGAGTCCATGGTTGTCCGTTTTCAGAGCCCCGCTGACGATTGCCCGGTTTTCGCCCCAATCCGCAAGGGGGGCGGGGACACAGTTGGTGAAGAAGTGTGTCGGGGAAGGGCTTGGGGCTTGGGGCTTGGGGCTTGGGGCTTGGGGCTTGGGGCTTGGGGCTTGGGGCTTGGCGAGGCGGGCGGGCGGGCGGGCCAAACCTCCAAGACCTAAGCCCTAATTCCTAAGCCCCACCCGTCAGGCTGCTTCCGCCGCCGCCTTGCGCACCGCCGAGGCCCGCACCTTCTCGCTCTCGGACTTGAGCTGACCGCAGGCGGCGAGGATGTCGCGGCCGCGGGGGGTGCGGATGGGGCTGGCGTAACCGGCCTTGTTGAGGATGGCCGCGAACCGCTCGATCGTCTTCCAGTCGGAGCACTCATAGTCGGTGCCGGGCCAGGGATTGAACGGGATCAGATTGACCTTGGCCGGGATGCCCTCGATCAGTTTGAGCAGGGCCCGGGCCTCGTCGGGGCTGTCGTTGACGCCCTTCAGCATGACGTATTCGAAGGTCACGCGCCGGGCATTGGACAGGCCCGGATAGGCGCGGATGCCGGCCATCAGCTGTTCGAGATCATACTTCTTGTTCAGCGGCACCAGCACGTCGCGCAGGGGGTCGTTGGTGGCATGCAGGCTGATCGCCAGCATGGCCTGGGTGCGGGTCCCGAGCGGCTCCAGCATCGGCACCACGCCCGAGGTCGAGACGGTGATCCGGCGGCGCGACAGGGCGATGCCCTCATTGTCGGAGATGATGTCGATGGCGTCGGCGACGTGGTCCAGATTGTAGAGCGGCTCGCCCATGCCCATGAAGACGATGTTGGACAGGCGGCGGTCCTCTTTCGGGGACGGCCATTCCTCGAGGTCGTCGCGGGCGACCTGAACCTGGGCCACGATCTCGGCGGCGGTCAGGTTACGGACCAGCTTCTGGGTGCCGGTGTGGCAGAAGGTGCAGTTCAGGGTGCAGCCGACCTGGCTGGACACGCACAGGGCACCGGCGCGGCCGACGTCAGGGATGTAGACGGTCTCGATCTCGATGCCCGGCGCGGTGCGGATCAGCCATTTGCGGGTGCCGTCCTGCGACACCTGACGCTCGACGATCTCGGGCCGGGCGAGGGTGAAGGCGGCGGCCAGTTTCGCCTGGGTATCCTTCGCCACATTGCTCATGGCGGCGAAGTCGGTGACGCCGAAATGATGGATCCAGCCCCAGACCTGGGAGGCGCGCATCTTCGCCTTTTCCGGCGGGCAGATGTCGGCGTCGATCAATGCCTGGCGCAGGCCCGCGCGCGTCAGCCCGGACAGGTTGACGGGGGTCGCCGGCCTGGCGGCGGACGTGCGGGAAAGGTCGAGCGTCAGGCTCAAGGCGACATCCTGTGGGCGAGGGAGGCGCGGCTTATACCACAGATCGGGCAGGATTTAAGGCGGGGTGGCGACGGGCGTCCTTCTCCCGTTGGGAGAAGGTGGCGCGCAGCGCCGGATGAGGGTCGGATGGCGCGAGCGGCGAAGCCGCCCCCGGACGATCGCCCCTCACCCTTTCGCGCAAGAACGACGGCGGCGCCGTCGTGCGCTCAAGCCCTCTCCCAATGGGAGAGGGTCACTCAGCCTCATCCTCCAACTCATCGATCCGGTCATCATCCAGCCCGAAATGGTGGCCGATTTCGTGGATCAGGACGTGGGCGATGATCTCCGACAGGCCGACGTCGCCGCGCTCGCACCATTCGTCGAGGATGGGGCGGCGGTAGAGGAAGATGCGGGACGGCTCGGCCGCGGGGCCGAGGCCGTCGCGAAGGCCGATGTCGACGCCGTGATACAGGCCGGTCAGTTCGAACGGGTCCTCCATCTCCATCATCGCCAGCGTCTCCTCGTCGGCGAAATCGTCGATGCGGATCACAACCTCGCCCGCCAAGGACCGGAACGGTTCGGGCAGGGCATCGAAGGCCTCGCGCGCCAGCCGGGCGAAGTCGTCGAGGGAGGGGGCTGTTTGATCGGTCCAGTCGGTCATCGGACACAGGTAGGGGGTCGAGGGTCGAGGGTCGAGGGTCGGACCGGCTTCCCTCGACCCTCGACCCCCGACCCTCATGCGGTATGGTTACCGAATCACGCCGGGGAGCTGACAGGACACCATGGCCGAGGCCGACATCGCCTATGTCGCGACTGCGGGCGCCGCGGGGCTGGCCCTGGCCCTCAGCGCCTGGGCGGCACGGCTGCGTGGGCGGCTGGCAGCGCGCAACCAGGTGGCGGAAGCGGAATTGGCGGCGGCCCTGGTCGATCTGGCCGATCGCGACGGGGCGCTGGCGGCATTCGAGGATGTGCGGCTGGCCCTTTCACCGGACGGACAGACCCGGCGGCTGGGATCGCCGCAGGCCTGGGCGGCCCTGACGCGCGAACTGGCCAACGAGGAAGACCATGAACGCGATCCGGGACTGATCGTCCTGGACGCCGCGCGGCGGGCGGCGGGTCCGCGGCTGGACGCCCTGATCGATCAGGGCGAGGCCTTTGACGCGGTCCTGGAGGGCTCGGGCGGGGCCTGGTCGGTCGAGGGGCGGTCGGCCGCCGGCGCGGCCTGGCTGCGGCTGTCGCGGCTGGGGCTGGTCGGCACGGCGGCCGAAAGCGGCCTGGGCCTGCTGGCCGACTCCTATCCGGCCCCGACCTGGATCACCGATGCCGCGGGCCGGCTGGCCTGGGCCAACAAGGCCTGGCTGAACGAGATGAAGGCCGACAGTGTCGAACAGGCGCGCGAAAAGGGGCTGAGCTTCGACCGCGGGGCCGACGCCATCGTGGCCGAGGCCGGCCGGACGCACCAGCATCAGGACGGATTCCGCTGGACCACCGGCGGCGGACGGCGGCGGGCCTGGCGGATCGTGGCCGAGCCGGTGCAGGGCGGCGCGGGCGCGGTGCTGGCCTTCGCCCTGGACATGACCGAGGCGGAAGAGACGCGCGATACCCTGCGCCGTCACGTCGAGGCCCATGACGAGACGCTGAACCATCTGGCCGACGCCGTGGCGATCTTCGGCCCGTCCAAACGGCTGGCCTTCCACAACACCGCCTTCCAGACCCTGTTCAACATTGATCCGGCGTGGCTGGACGAGCGGCCGACCCATGCCGAGCTGCTGGACCGGCTGCGCCAGCGCCGCCTGCTGCCCGAGGTCATCGACTACGCCGGCTGGAAGTCGAAGGAACTGGACTTCTACGGGGCCCCGGCCGCCGCGCCGGACGACAGCTGGTCCCTGCCCGACGGGCGGACGCTCAGGGTGGTGCGCCAGCCGCACCCGCTGGGCGGGGTGCTGCTGCTGTTCTCGGACATCACCGATGAGCTGAAGCTGCGCAGCCGGTTCAACGCCCAGATCCAGGTCCAGACCGCGACGCTGGACAAGCTGAATGACGCCGTGGCCGTATTCGGGTCGGACGGGCGGCTGCGACTGCACAATGAGGCCTTCGACGCCTTCTGGGGCGTGACCGGAGAGGCGCTGGACGCGGCCGGTGATTTCGACGCCGTCGCCGCCCTGTGCCAGTCGACCATGCCCGATCCGGCCCTGTGGCTGGGGCTGAAGGCGCGGGTGGCCGACCCCGATCCCGAGAGCCGGGTGCCGATCGCGGGCGAGGGCAAGACCGCCGATGGCCGCATCGCCTCATGGCTGACCCGGCCGCTGCCCGACGGTGCCACCCTCGTGGCCTTCTCGGACGTGACCGCCCGGCGCGGCCTCGAACAGGCCCTGGCCGCCAAGGCCCAGGCGCTGGAGGAATCCACGGCGCTGAAGCGCGAGTTCGTCGGCAGCGTTTCGTATGAGCTGCGCACGCCCCTGACCACTATCGTCGGCTATTCGGAGCTGCTGGAGATGCAGGCCGACCTGCCCGAGCGCAGCCGCCAGCATGCCGGCGCCATCCGCATCGCTGCCAGCCAGCTGGCCAGTTCGATCGACGATGTCCTGGACATGGCCCAGATCGATGCCGGCGAGATGGAGCTGCAGCTCGGGGACGTGCGGGTGCGCGACCTGCTGGACGCCGCCGCCGAACGGGTTCGGGCCCGGATCGAGTCCCGCGGTGCCCGTCTGACGGTCCAGGGTCCCGACGGCCTGCGGCCGATCCGGGCCGACGCCCAGCGGATCGGCCAGGCACTGGATCATCTGCTGGATCACGCCGCGCGGGCGGTGTCGGAAGGTGGGTCCGTGACCCTGGCCGCCGAGGCCACCGCTTCAGAGGTCCGCATTCGCGTCGAGGACACGGGCCGGGGCATCCCCTACCATCTGCAGGCTCACGTCTTTGACCGGTTCGTGCGGCGCGAGCGCGGTGGGCCGGGCGTCGGCCTGGCCCTGGTCAAGGCGCTGGTCGAGCTGCACGGCGGCTGGGCCGAAGTCGAGAGCGAACCCGGCAAGGGCGCAGCCTTCATCCTGCACCTGCCCCTGGAGGCGACCAGCGTGGCGGCAGCGCCGGAGTTGCGGCTGGGCTGAAACCTCACCTCCAGTACAAGGACTCCTCATGACCCCTTACTTGCGTCTCCTGCCCGGTCTGGCCCTACCCTTCGCAGCCGCCATCATTTTTTTGGCAGCCGAGCCCGTCCGGGCCGACGAAGGCGCGCACGCACACGCGGCGCGGCAGACGGCGGAGGAAGCGGTGCCGAGCCACCGCCTGGACGCAGGTTCGTTGGTCCTGCTGGGCCGGAACGGCAATGTGATCATCGTCGCCGGGCCCGGCGGCGTGCTGCTGGTCGATGATGGGCGGGCGGCCGACGCGGGCGGCATCCGCGCCGCCGCAGATGCCCTTTCACCCGGCGGCGTGCGCTATGTCATCAACACCCACTGGCACCTCGACCACAGCGGGAGCAATGCGGCCTTCGGCGGCGAGGGTGCGGTGCTGATCGCCCACCGCAATGTGCGGACCCGACTGGCGGCCGACCAGTTCATGGCCGCCTATAACCGGACGATCCCGGCCTCGCCGGAAGCGGCCTGGCCGGGAGTCGTCTACGATACGGCGATGACGGTGCATTTCGGCGGTGAGACGCTGACGCTGCGCCACACCCCCGCCGCCCACACCGACGGCGACACCCTGGTCCGACTTGAGCGGGCCAATGCCGTACACATGGGCGATGTCTTCTTCAACGGCCTGTTTCCCTTCATCGACCGGTCGAGCGGCGGCGGCATCGAAGGACTGATTGCGGCGGTGGACGCGGGGCTGGCCCTGTCGGACAACCAGACGACGATCGTGCCCGCCCATGGCGATCTGACCGACCGGGCCGGGCTGCAGGCCTATCGCGACATGCTGCGGGAGGTCGCCGACCGGGTCAGGGCAGCGTAAGAGGCGGGCCGGACCGAGGCGGAGGTGGTGGCCATGAAGCCGGCAGCGGCATATCCGCTGGGCGGCGACGCCGACCGTTTCGTGGCAGCGATCTACGACAGCTACACCAATCCCTGAGGCGCACGTCATGTGCTAGGGGAGCGGCTACGCCGGAGTGGCGCCGTTCCCCCGCTGGAGGCCGTGTTGGTCAAACCTCTGAAAACCGCACTGATCTACGACTTCGACGGCACCCTTGCGCGCGGCAATATGCAGGAGGTGACCTTCATTCCGTCGATCGGCATGGGGATCGGTGACTTCTGGGGAGAGGCTGACAAGCTGACCCGCGAGGCCGATGCCGACAACATCCTGATGTATATGCAGTTGATGCTGAAGCAGGCGCGCGACAACAATGCGCCGATCACGCGCAAGCTGCTGGCCGAGCATGGCGAGGATGTGAAGCTGTTCGACGGGCTGAAGTCCGACCTGACCGGCAAGGGCTGGTTCGACCGCATCAATGCGATGGGCGAGAGATACGGTCTGGAGATCGAGCACTACATCATCTCGGCGGGGCTGGAGGAGATGATCGAGGGCTGCCCGATCCGGCCGGCGTTCCGGCACGTTTTCGCATCCAAATTCGTCTACGACGACCACGGCGTGGCGATCTGGCCGGCGGTCGGGGTCAACTATACGACCAAGACCCAGTATCTGTTCCGCATCAACAAGGGTGTGCTGAACCACTGGGAGCACGACAAGATCAACCGCTTCATGGCCGACGACGACCGGCCGGTGCCGTTCGAGCGGATGATCTTCCTCGGCGACGGCGACACCGACGTGCCGACCATGAAGATGATGCACACCAAGGGCGGCTATTCGATCGCCGTCTATGACCCGCGCAATTCCGAGCGCGACCAGCAGAAGATCTACGGCCTGATCTCCGAGGACCGGGTCAATTTCGTCGCCGCTGCCGACTATCGCGAGGGCTCGGCCCTGGACCTGATCGTCAAGGGCCTGATCGGCCGGATCGCGATCACCGCCGGAACGGTTCCGGACGTCCTGTAGGCGACTGCATCCGAAGGCGATCCTGGCGGCGACTACCCCATGGAAGGCGGATTGGCCGCCGGGGAGGTCTTATGCTGAATCGTTTCATGTCTCTGGCGCTGGCGGCGGTCGCCGTCGTCCTGGTCGCCGGTCCGGCGGCCGCGCAGGCCGTTTTCGAACGCCCTGTGCCCGGGTTCCCCCATGCCAGGGTCTATACCTTGCCCGGAGACGAGCTCCGGCCTGTGGTGGTGATCCTTCACGGTGCCGACGGCGGCACGGAGGCCGGAGACCGCTTCGGGCCGATCCTGGCCCGGATGGGCTATGCCGCCGTCGGCCTGCCCTATTATTCGCCGGACTGGGGCGAGTACGGTCCGCCCAAGGCCCTGCCGGAACTGCCGGGCAGCTTCCTCGACATCCGCGTCGATCAACTGGCCGGGCTGCGTGACGCCCTGTCGGCCATCTCCGGCGTCGACGTCGAGCGCTTCGGCCTGTTCGGCGCCTCCAAGGGGGCCGAGTTCGCCCTGATCGCGGCCAGCCGCTATCCCTGGATCGACAGCGTCGTGGCCTATACGCCGACCGATGTCGTCTGGGAGGGTTGGGGTCTGGAGGTTGTCGAGGCCGAAGGGACGCGGTCGTCCTTTTCGTTCGAAGGTCAGCCGCTGGCCTTCATGCCCTATCGCGGCTTCGTCGAGGGCCTGCTCGCCGGTCCGGCCGCAGACCTCAGAGCCATCCATGAGAATGGCCGTGCCGACCATCCCGAGCGCGAGGCGGCCGCGCGGATCCCCGTCGAGGCCTATCCCGGCGCCCTGATGGTCATCGCGGGCGAGCGGGACGCGCAGTGGAATGCGGCGGCGGCGGTCGGGGCGATCGTCCGGACGCGAAGCGCGGCCGGCCTTCCGACGGAGGCGCTGGTCTATCCGGACGCCGGGCACGACCTGGTCGGCGACGGCGGGCCGCGCGACACAGCGCGAAGCGGCGGGACACCGGAGGCCAATGCGGCCGCGCGCCAGGACGCCTGGCCGAAGGTGGTCGCCTTCATGGCCCGGACACTGACTCCCGGGCGTTGAGTCGTCAGATCGCGTTCAACGGCAGTTTGAGGAACCGCTTGCCCGAGAGCTCGGGCGGCGGCAGGGCACCGGCGCGGATGTTGATCTGCAGGGAGGGCAGGATCAGCGCCGGAACCTTGAGGGTCGCGTCGCGGGCCTCGCGCAGCGCCGCGAATTCGTCCTCGGACCGCCCGCCGCCGAGGTGGATGTTGCCGGCCTTCTCGGCCGCCACCGTCGTCTCCCAGCGGAAGTCGGTTCGGCCCTCTGGCAGATAGTCATGGCCGACGAACACCCGCGTTTCCGGCGACAAGGCGAACAGCCGCTGGATCGACCGGTAGAGGGTCCGGGCATCGCCGCCGGGGAAGTCGCACCGCGCCGTGCCGTAGTCCGGCATGAACAGGGTGTCGCCGACAAAGGCGGCATCGCCGATAACATAGCTGACGCAGGCCGGGGTGTGGCCCGGCGTATGGAGCACCTCGACAGGCAGGGAGCCGATCGTGAAGCGGGCACCGTCGGCATAGAGGCTGTCGAACACCACGCCGTCCGCCGTCACGTCATGCGCCTCGAACAGGACGCTGAAGACCTTCTGCACCTCGGTGATGCGGCTGCCGATGCCGATCGGGGCCCCGGTGCGGCGACGGATCTCGTCGGCGCCGGTCAGGTGGTCGGCATGGGCATGGGTCTCGAGAACCCGTTCCAGGGTGAGGCCCTGTTCAGCGATCCGCGCCAGCACCTGTTCCAGCGAGACGGTCGAGGTCCGGCCGCTGGCGGCGTCGAAGTCCAGGACCGGGTCGATGACGGCCGCAGCCCCGGTCGCGGGATCGGCGACCAGATAGGTGATGGTGTGGGAGGCGGGGTCGAAGAAGGCCTCAACGGTCGGGACGGAGGCAGTGGTGTTGGTCATGCGGGAACTCCCTTGTTGGCGCCAACATATTAGGTATTGCTAAATTAGCAAGTGCTGTTATATGTCCGCCATGGACGTTTCCCACACCCTGTCTCCGGACCAGTTCCAGGCCAGCGCCGGCGAGGCCGCGCGCCTGCTCAAGGCGCTCTCCAATGAGCGGCGCCTGATGATCCTGTGCCAGCTCGGCGACGGCGAACGCGCCGTGGGCGAGCTGCTGCCCCATGTCGGCCTGTCCCAGTCCGCCCTGTCGCAACACCTGGCGGTGCTGCGCGAGGAAGGCCTGATCGCCGGCCGGCGCGAGGGCGTTTCCATTCTCTATCGCATCGCCGATCCGGCGGCCCTCAAGGTCATCGCCGTGCTCGCCGACATCTATTGCCCTCCTTTCGAAGGACACTGACCCATGGCGTCTCTCACCGCCCTCTCTCCCGCCGAAGTTTCCGCCCGCATCAAGGCCGGCAAGGCCCTGCTGGTCGACATCCGTGAAGCCGACGAGGTCGCGCGCGAACGGATCGCCGGCAGCGTCGCGACCCCCCTGTCGATGTTCGAGGCGGCCCATCTGGACATCCGGCCGGGCCGCGACGTGGTCTTCATGTGCCGCACAGGCAACCGGACCGGCACCAACTGCGTCCGTCTGGCCGACCGCATCCCCGGCGAGGCCTTTGTGCTGGACGGCGGGCTGGACGCCTGGAAGGCCTCGGGCCTGCCCACCCTGACCAATGCCAAGGCCCCGCTGGAGCTGATGCGGCAGGTGCAGATGACGGCCGGCGGGCTGATCCTGATCGGGGCGCTTCTGGGCCTGCTGGTCCATCCCGGCTTCTGGGGTCTGTCGGCCTTTGTCGGCGCGGGCCTGTTCATGGCCGGCGCGACCGGCTTCTGCGGCATGGCCCGGCTTCTGGCCGTGATGCCCTGGAACCGGGCGATGCGGGCCGCGTGATCGCATGGACGCGACCGTCGCCCAGCTGCTGCTGGCCGTCCTCAGCGGCGGTATCGTCGCCCTGCTGCTGACCGTCTTCGGCGGCGGCGGCTCGGTGCTGGCCGTGCCGTTGCTGCTGTATGTGGTCGGGGTGCAGGATCCGCATGTGGCCATCGGCGCCTCGGCCGCCGGGGTGGCGCTCAATGCATTGACGGCCCTGACCGGCCAGGCCCGGGCGGGGCGGGTGCGCTGGCCCTGCGCCCTGCTGTTCGCCGCCACCGGTTCGATGGGCGCCTTCGCCGGGTCGTCCGTGGCCAAGGCGATCGACGGCCATGCCCTGCTGATCTTCTTCGCTATCGCCATGGGGCTGGTCGCCCTGGCCATGCTGAGGCCGAACGCGCCGGTCGGGGCCGAGGATGTGCGCCTGACCCGCGCCATGGCCCCGCGGATTGCAGCCTCGGGCGCGGGCGTCGGCGCGGCCGCCGGCTTCTTCGGCATCGGCGGCGGCTTCCTGATCGTTCCCGGCCTCATGGGCGCGGCCGGCATGACCCTGGCCGTAGCTCAGGCTTCGTCCCTCGTCAGCGTTGCAGCTTTCGGGGCGACGACGGCGGCCAACTATGCCCTGTCAGGCCTGATCGACTGGCCGATCGTGGCGGCCATGGCCGCAGGCGGCACGGTCGGGACCCTCGCCGGCCTGCCCATCGCCAGACGCCTGGGGGCCAACGCCGTCCTGGGCCGCCGCCTGTTCGCGGGCCTGATCCTGATCGTCGCCGTCTATGTGGGCTTCAAGGCGGTGACCGCTCTCTAGGGCCGTCGGCCGTTGAGTTGAATCCGGTGGCGCGCCGTTGCGTGAAGCGCGACGGCTGGAAGTTTCATCACAACGGACACAACGCAGTCCACAAGGAACACGACGGGACCGGAGCCGTGTCGAGGTCGATGTCTTGGTCCCTTGATTCAATATCGCGGCGAACGCCGCATTGATCCAGGCCTCCGGTGTGGGTCCGGGCGTTCTCACCCGGCCTGGACGACGGGCTCGGTACGGGCATCCTCACAGGACCCGTTGTGTTCCTTGTGGACTGCGTTGTGTCCGTTGTGATGAACCAGCCCTCGCCGGGGAAAGGACCCGGAAGGCGCGTCAACTCAAGCGGCGAATGGTTTAGCGCCCACCCGCCCGTATCCACGCCGCCCGGGCGTCGGAAAGGCGCGAGGGGGTCAGGCCGCGCAGCGAGGCCTGGCCGATGCGCTTCAGCCCGGCCTCCTGACCCTTCTGCCAGACCACCTGCGCCTCGATCGCCACGCCCTGGGCGATGTCGATCACCATCACGAGCTTCGGCAGGACCAGGTTGCGGTCCAGCCGGACACGGCCGCCCTGGGCCGACTGGTCGACCAGCAGGCACGGGATCTCGAAACCCGGAGCGACCACCACCGCAAGGGTGTTGGCGGCGGAGCGGGGCTCGAAACGACGATCCTGCGGCGAGTTCATAGGCCCATAGAACCCGGCAGACGGTTTCGATCCAGTTGCACCACGACATCGGCCCTCACGCCGCCAGCCAGCATGTGCCGCGTGACTCGCTCGAAATACTGGATGAAGCCCGCCAGCCGGGTGCGTTCGGAGGTGGGCAGGGCGGCGGGATCCACCCCCAGCAGATCGGCCTCCTGCTGGCAGCGCCAGTCCAGCACGACATCGAAAGACGGCGCGCGCAGGAGGAGGACGGCATCGAACCGGGCGATGAAATCGGCATAGCCGCCGCCGACGAAGCCGTTGACGGCGCGCCGCCAGCCACCGTCCGGATCGTGGTCGGCTTCCAGCGCATTGACCGGCTCGACCAGGGCCGCCGCCGCTTCTGGCAGGGCTCCGAGACACCAGGCGTCGATCAGGATCGCCGAGGGCCGGCCGCGAAAGGCGCGCCAGTCTTCCACAGGCCGACGATCGTCCCCGCGTTTGTCGAAGTCGGGGATGAGGGTTTCGTCCTCCGGACCGGCCGCGGAGAGGGCGTCGATCAACTGTTGAAGCAGTCCGAGGTCGTGGGTCCCCGGCGGACCCCGGGTGACGAACAGGGGATGGACCTCGCGCGCCAGAACCTCGCGTTCGGCCCGGGTCAAATAGACGTCGTCGATCGAGATCTGGGCGGCGCCGAACCGTTCGGCGGCGGCGCGGGCGAGGGTGGTCTTGCCGGAGCCCTGGGCCCCGACCACCGCGATCAGCGGCGGACGATCCTTCGAACCCCCGGCGATCAGCCGGCCGACCAGATCGACGAATTCAGGGTTGGCCCGGCCCATGGCCGCGGCTCAGTGCTGGCTTTCGGGCAGGCGCACGATCAGGCCGTCGAGATCGTCGGTGACCCGGATCTGGCAGGACAGGCGGCTGTTCGGCTGGACGTTTTCGGCGAAATCCAGCATCGACTCCTCCATGGCCGAGGCCCGGCCGGTTTCGGCGGCGAAGGCCTCATCGACATAGACGTGGCAGGTGGCGCAGGCACAGGCCCCGCCGCAGTCGGCGTCAATGCCGGGGACGTTGTTGCGGATCGCCCCCTCCATGACGGAGAGGCCGTTCTTGACCTCAACCGTGTGCTCGCGGCCGTCGTGTTCGATGTAGGTGATCTTCGCCATGAATTTCCTAGCCGGCAATCTCGACGGCGCAGTCCACGACCACACCGGTCAGGGCGCATACCTTCTCTATCGGGATCGTCCAAGGATCGGCGTGGTCGAAATCCTCGCTCTCGAACCATGGCCAGGCATCGACCGCGCTGTTGATATCACCGCCCACCGGCCCCAGACGAACCGACAAGCAGTCGTGGCGGTAGCGGATGTAGACCGGCCGCTCATCGTCGGTGCGGCCCTCCCAGCTTGCCTGGCAGTTCACGCACGTCTGCCGCAAAGCCACGATTCGCGGTCGGGGGGCGTCAGGATCGGGAATGATCTCATCATCCGGCAGGCTCATGCCCAGCATTTAACCTCCCGCTCATCCCCGCGAAAGCGGGGACCCAGTGCTTTGGGTGAAAGGTGTCCTGGCAATCAGCTGATCCGCGAGTCCGGAAACACCGGCGTCACGCTGGACAGAACTGGGTCCCCGCTTTCGCGGGGATGAGCGGAGTAGTTAGAACTCACGCCGCCGCCGTCTTCTTCCGGCCGGGGGCCACCATCAGCTTCTTGGTTTTCGCGATCGCCTCGGCCGGGTTCAGACCCTTCGGGCAGACCTGGGCGCAGTTCATGATGGTGTGGCAGCGGTAGAGTTTGAACGGGTCCTCGAGGTCGTCGAGCCGCTTGTCCGTGGCGTCGTCGCGGCTGTCGGCGATCCAGCGATACGACTGCAGCAGGGCCGCGGGGCCGAGGTATTCGGTCTGGTTCCACCAGTAGCTGGGGCAGGACGTCGAGCAGCAGGCGCAGAGGATGCATTCGTACAGGCCGTCGAGCTTGGCGCGGTCCTCGGGCAGCTGGATACGCTCCTTCTCCGGGTCCGGCTCGTCGGACTGGAGGTAGGGCTGGATCGAGTCGTACTGGGCGTAGAACAGGGTCAGGTCCGTCACCAGATCCTTGACCACCGACTGGTGCGGCAGGGGGGCGATGGAGATGGTCGAGGAGGAACACTCCTCCCAGCCCTTGGTGCAGGCCAGGGTGTTACGCCCGTCGATGTTCATCGAGCAGGAGCCGCAGATGCCCTCCCGGCACGACCGGCGGAAGGTCAGGGTCGGGTCGATCTCGTTCTTGATGTGGATCAGGGCGTCGAGCAGCATCGGGCCGTGATCGTCGGCCGAGATCTCGAACGTGTCCCAGCGCGGGTCGGCATCGACCTCGGGGTCATAGCGATAGACCTTGTAGGTCTTGACGTTCTTCGCGCCGGCAGGGGCCTTGTGGACCTTGCCGCGCGTGGGCTTGGAGCCCTTGGGGAGAGTCAGCTGGACCATCAGTACACCCGTGCCTTGGGCTCGATGTAATCGATGTCCTTGGACATCGTGTAGTTATGCACCGGCCGGTAATCGATCTTCACCGCATCGCCGGGGACCTTCCAGGCGAGGGTGTGTTTCATCCATTCGACGTCGTTGCGGTCCGGATAGTCCTCGCGGGCGTGGGCGCCGCGGCTTTCGGTGCGGTTCAGGGCGCCCTCGATGGTGACCAGGGCCTGGTCGACCAGGTTGTCGTATTCGAGGGTCTCGACCAGATCGGTGTTCCAGATCAGGCCGCGGTCGGTGGTCTTGATGTCGGCGCCGGCGGCGTGGATGGCGCGCAGCTTGGCGACGCCCTCCTCCAGGGTCTTGCCGGTGCGGAAGACGGCGGCGTCGGACTGCATGGCGCGCTGCATGTCGATGCGCAGCTTCGACGTCGGGGTCGAGCCATTGGCGTGGCGGAAGCGGTCGAGGCGGGCGATGTGGCCGTCGGTGGTCGAGGCCGGGGCGTCCGGCACCTTCGAGGCTTTGTCGACCACCTCGCCGCAGCGCAGGCCGGCGGCGCGTCCGAAGACGACCAGGTCGGTCAGGCTGTTGGAGCCGAGGCGGTTCGCCCCGTGCACCGAGACGCAGGCCGCCTCGCCCACGGCCATCAGGCCGGGGACCACGGTGTCGGCATTGTCGCCGACCTTGGTCAGGACCTCGCCGTGATAGTTCGTGGGGATGCCGCCCATATTGTAGTGGACGGTCGGCAGGACCGGGATCGGCTGCCTGGTCACATCGACGCCGGCGAAGATCTTGGCGCTCTCGGAAATTCCCGGCAGGCGCTCGTGCAGGACGGCGGGGTCGAGGTGGTCGAGGTGCAGGTGGATGTGGTCCTTGTTCGGGCCCACGCCGCGGCCTTCGCGGATCTCGATGGTCATGGAACGGCTGACCATGTCGCGCGGAGCCAGATCCTTCACGGTCGGCGCATAGCGCTCCATGAAGCGCTCGCCCTCCGAATTGGTCAGATAGCCGCCCTCGCCGCGGGCGCCCTCGGTGATCAGGCAGCCGGCGCCGTAGATGCCGGTCGGGTGGAACTGCACGAACTCCATGTCCTGCAGCGGCAGGCCGGCGCGCAGCACCATGGCGTTGCCGTCGCCGGTGCAGGTATGGGCGCTGGTGGCCGAGAAATAGGCGCGCCCGTAGCCGCCGGTGGCCAGGATCACCAGCTTGGCGCGGAAGCGGTGCATCGTGCCATCGTCAAGCTTCAGCGCCGTCACGCCGGTGCAGGCGCCGTCCTGCATGATCAGGTCGAGGGCGAAATACTCGACGAAGAACTCGACCTCGCGGCGCACCGACTGGCCGTAGAGGGTGTGCAGGATGGCGTGGCCGGTGCGGTCGGCGGCGGCGCAGGTGCGCTGCACCGGGCCTTCGCCGAAATTGCGCGTCATGCCGCCGAAGGCACGCTGGTAGATCTTGCCCTCGTCAGTGCGCGAGAAGGGCACACCCCAGTGCTCGAGCTCATAGACGGCCTTGGGCGCGTTGCGAACCAGGTATTCGATGGCGTCCTGGTCGCCCAGCCAGTCCGACCCCTTGACGGTGTCGTACATGTGCCACTGCCAGCTGTCCTCGCCCATATTGCCGAGCGAGGCGGAGATGCCGCCCTGGGCCGCGACCGTGTGGGAGCGCGTCGGGAAGACCTTGGTGACACAGGCGACCTTCAGCCCCTGCTGGGCGGCGCCGAGGGCGGCGCGAAGGCCCGAGCCGCCCGCGCCCACGACGACGACGTCATAGGCGTGATCGACGAATTCATATGCAGCCATCAGCCGTCAGATCCCGAAGCCGGCGGGCAGGGGCGCAGAGCCCAGGGCCAGCCTTACGATGAAGAATACGCCCGCCGCCGCGATCAGGACGCAGAGCAGGCCGATCAGGCCCAGCAGGGCACCGCGCGAGCCGGGCTTGTGGATATAGTCGTCGACGATGACCTTCAGCCCCATCTGCATGTGCCAGACGCTGACCAGCAGGGTGACGGCCAGCAGGACCGCGTTCACCGGCGAGCGGAACCAGGCCAGGGCGGCGTCATAGCCCCCACCGGACAGGGAGTAGCCTGCCCACAGGCCCCAGAGGGTCAGGGGCACGAGGATCAGCGAGGACAGCCGTTCGGCGGTCCATTCCCCGGCACCGTGGCGCTCGGAGACCTTGACGCCCTTCACGAAGGTCTTGGTATGGCGGCTCACAGTCCGACCCTCCCGGAGCTGAACAGCAAGGCCCAGAAGGCCAGGGCGATCACCACGCCGCCGATCATCGAGGCCCAGGACAGGGCGTCGGCGGCCTTGGGCGACAGGCCACGGCCGGCGTCCCAGATCAGGTGGCGGATGCCGCCGGCCAGATGCAGGCACAGGGCGAGGGTCAGGCCGAACCAGACGAACAGGCCGAGCGGCGAGCTCATCCAGCCGGTGAAGGTGGCATAGGCTTCGGGTCCAAAGGCCAGGGCCATCAGCCAGGCGAAGACCACCAGCGCCCCGACCGACAGGGCCCCGCCGGTCATGCGGTTGAGGATCGAGGCCGCCATGGTCACATGCCAGCGCCAGACCTGCAGATGCGGTGATAGCGGGCGGACACGGCCGTTTGGCTGCACCACGGAGCGTCCGGCCTTGTCGTCAGTCGGAGCGTTGGAGGCGTCGCCCGGAAGGGGGGAGGTCGACATATTGCGAATGGTTCTCAGAAACCTGAGCGAATTCAGCCGCTCGAAACCGGTGAATGGGGTTTAGTCAGGGTGACGGCGGGGGTCAACGAAACGTGAGCCGGTGCGGCATCGGCGATCACGAATTCGCGGGCGGGGTGCACGGCCTTTGTCATTCGCGCCCTTTCACGTCAGTCTGAAGCCATGTCGGGTTTGATCGTCCTCGCCTTCGCCGGCCTGCTGATGCAGGAGGCCGCGCCGCACACTTCCACCCGGGCCGTCTATCAGGCCCCCGTGATCCGTCCGTTCGAGCCGGGCCGGAATTTCGGCCGCGAACAGGCCCAGGGCGATGCCGACGGCGACCTGTACCGCCGCCCGCTGGAAACGCCGGTCGTGGTCGAGGCCTATGTTCGGTCCTATGAATATACGCCCAGCGACGCCGAGGCGGCCTATGACCAGGGCGTGGCCTCCGCCGAGATCCGGGCCGATCAGTCCGCGGGGCGACTGGACGGAATCTGGCGGCTCGTCGATGCGGCCGGACGAACACTCTACGAGCTGGTCCTCAACGATCCCGGCGTCGGTGCGGTTGAGGGCGGCTGGCGCGGTCCCGCGGGTTGGGGACCAGCGACCTCGGACGGCGCGACCCTGACGCTGGAGGGCGCGGGCGCGATGACGCTGGAGCGGACCCCGACCGGCTGGCGCGGGCGGTGGACCGCCGGCGGCGAGACCGTCCCGGCGAGCCTTATCCGCCCGGACTGAGCCGGATTCGCGACACCGCCGCCTGAAGCCCGTTGGCACCATGGGGCACAGCCGCGCCGCGCCCCCAGACCGGATCGGGCCACTGACCGTCGTCGTGGCGGCGGCCGACGACATGGACATGCAGCTGGGCCGTGACATTGCCGAGCGCGGCGACGTTCAGCTTCTGCACCGGCCGACCGGCGGCCTGACCCAGTTCGCGCACCAGTTCGCCGGCGCGGACGATCTCGTCCATCAGGGCGGCGCGCTCGGCGGGGCTGAGGTCCTCGATCTCATGCAGGCCGGCGCGGCGCGGAATCAGGATCAGCCACGGATAGCGGGCGTCGTCCTGCAGCCGCACCTGACACAGGGGCCAATCGCAGGCGACGACGGAGCCCGACTCGAAGGCGGGGTCGGCTTTGAACGCAGCGGTCATGCCCTTCGGTCGCCCGGAGGCGGCGACGGGTCAAGCGGGACGGTTCAGTTCAGCGCATAGACCACGCAGGCGCGGTCGGTCAGTTCGCGCAGCGGCGGCTGAAGCGCCAGGCGGGCGGCCTCGATCTGGTCTTCGGTCGGCGCCCCGCCGCCGGGCGCAGGAGGTGGGGGCGGGGCCGCCGGCGACATGGCGACCATCATATCCATGCTGCCGGCACGGTCGACGGTGGTCGCCAGGCCCGCGCCCGCTGAATAAGACGGCCAACCGGCCAGGACATCCGTCTCGCACGCGCGACCGGTCGGGTCGATGACCCGCACCCCGCCCAGACTGGCACCGGCGTTGGAGGCCGCTGCCCGGGCCCGCGCGGCCGCATCCTTGACCGCCTCGCCCTGCAGCCAGGTCTTGATCGCATTGTCGGGCTCAAGGTTGAACCAGACCTGACCGATCGAGGTCGGCTGGGAGGCAACCACAGTGGCGTACACCCGCTCCAGCACCGCGACGTCGCGGATGGTGACGGTGACGGTCGCGCTGGCCTGGTAGCGTTCGATGCGGTCGGCGCGAACGTTGTCGCGCAGAACACCGCTTTCGTCGCGATACTGATCATAGAGCGGCTGGGTGCTCAGGGTCGTCTCGACCCGCACCTTGTCGACACCCCAGGCGGCCAGCGCCTGACTCAGGGCCCGGACCTGGTCCGCCGCCTTGCGCGAGGCATCCGCCGCCGTCCGGTCCACCGACTGGAAGCTGGCACTGAAGCCCGCGCGGTTGGCCACCACCTCGGTGCGAACATGGCCGACCGAGGCGATGACCGGGTCGCGCATCCACCAGGGCGCGGGCACATAGCGATCACCGATCGTCGCGGGCGGGATCTGGGCCGTGGCCGCGACGGGAAGGGCGGCAACGGGCAGCGCCGTGGCGGCAATCAGCAGGGCGGCGGTCAGGCGGCGCATGGCAGGTCTCCCTCGAATTGACCCCGACCTTGCAGCCGCAGGCCGCAACCGTAAACCCGGGATCGGGAATCATCCGGGTCGGCAGACGGCGGGCCCATGGGGCGATAGATAATTTCTATCGCCCAAAGCAGCGTCCAATCATTGACTTTGTGCACTGCACACGCCATTTCGCGGTTGCGGCGCCTCTCCCCGGCGCAATCCCTTTCAGACATCTCAGGAGCACCCGCCATGCTGGGCGTTGGACAAACACTGCCGGACTTCAAGATCATCGGCGTCAAGCCGGGCTTCAACAGCCACGAAGAGAACGGCGTCTCGGCGTTCGAGGCGATCACCAGGGACAGCTTCGAGGGCAAGTGGAAGGTCATCTTCTTCTATCCGAAGGACTTCACCTTCGTCTGCCCGACCGAGATCGCCGAGTTCGCCTCCCTGGCCCGCGAGTTCAATGACCGCGACACCGTGGTGATGGGCGGCTCGACCGACAATGAGTTCGTGAAACTGGCCTGGCGCCGCGACCACGCCGACCTGTCCAAGCTGCCGATCTGGCAGTTCGCCGACAACGGCGGCAAATTCGCCCGCGACCTGGGCATTCTGGACGAGGCCGAGGGCGTCGCCCTGCGCGCCACCTTCGTGGTCGACCCGCACAATGTCGTGCAGCACGTCTATGTCACCAACCTGAACGTGGGCCGCGCTCCCGCCGACACCCTGCGGGTTGTCGACGCCCTGCAGACCGACGAACTGTGCGCCTGCAACCGCCCGGTGGGCGGCGAGACGCTGGCGGCGTAAGCGCCGCGGGTCGAGGGTCGAGGGGCGAGGGTCGAAGCATCGGCGCTCGACACCCGCCGTCTGCCTCGACCCTCATCCCTCGACCCTCGACCCTCGACCCTCGACCCTGAGAGTACCCATGTCGATTGACACCCTCCGCGACCTGATGCCCGCCTATGCCAGGGACATCTCGCTGAACCTCGGTTCGCTCGCCTCGGAGACGGTGCTGAACGACCAGCAGAAATGGGGCTGTTTCCTCGCCTCGGCCCATGCCGTCGGCGTCGCCCCGGTGGTCAGGGCGATCGAGGCCCATGCGGCGACGGTGCTGACGCCCGAGGCGATGAACGCGGCCCGGACCGCCGCCGCCATCATGGGCATGAACAACATCTACTACCGGTCGCTGCACCTGATGAAGAACCAGGAGTACACGACCATCCCGGCTAGGCTGCGGATGAACATCCTGGCCAATCCGGGCGTCGACAAGATGGATTTCGAACTCTGGTCGACGGCCGTTTCGGCCATCAACGGCTGCGGGGCCTGCCTCGACGCCCATGAGGGTACCTTGCGCAAGCACGGCGTGCCGGCGACCCATGTCCAGACGGCCCTGCGCATCGCCTCGGTCGTCCACGCCGCCAGCCGGATCGCGGCCTCGGAAGCGGCGCTGGCGGGTTAGAGCCCGTCCAGACGGTCCCCGAGCCGGCGGAACTGCTCGGTCATAACGCCGTCGATGGCGTCTGCCATGGCCCCGGATCCGGGGCCGCTGACCACAAAGGCCCAGCGGAGCACCCGCTCGCCGCCCTCGGGCGGATCGGCCCAGGTCATGGTCAGGACAGCGTCGGCACCCATGCCCTGCAAGGGGCCGAACGGGGCGTCGAAACGCACCATGCGGCGCTCGGGCCAGACCATCACGACCTCGGCATGTTTGATCCCGCCGCCGGGCAAGGCTTCGCACCAGCAGCCGCCGGGAATGAGATCCAGACGGATATTGGCGGCATCGCCGGAATAGGTGTGCTCGCTGCTCCACCAGCCCGACGGCATGGCCACGGTCTCCAGCACCGTGTCCGGCGCAGCCCGGATGGACCGCTCGTAGCCGAGCGTAAAGCTGTTGTCCGTCCGCGCCCTGACCTCGGCCGAGACGTTCGTCGCGAACAGCGCCAGCACCAGGCTGGTCGAAATGGTCTTTAGCATCCAGGATCCTCCCGGCCCGCATGGGCGGGGGTCGGACCCGAAGTGTCAAGCCGGGGCGAACGTCAACGGCGCACCCCAGAACTGGCTGACCAGATCGGACTGCGGCCCGGCCTTGCCGCTGGTCAGGAAGTCGCGACGGCCAGAGCCGCCGAGGTCGTATTCGGGATGGCGCGCGAAATACCGGTCGAGGGCGTCGGCGACGGCGGTGGGCTGGTGGATCACCGGCGTGCCGGGCGGCAGGGCGGCGGCGAACAGGTCGGCGACGATCTCATAGTGGGTGCAGCCGAGGATGGCCTGGTCCGGATGCCGGCCGATGCGGCGGCGCAGGGCGTCGACGTGGTCGTCGACCACCACCTTCAGCTCCTCGGCCGGGGCGCCGAGCTCGATCAAGCCCGCGAGGCCCGGGCAGGGCTCGGAGAAGACGGCCAGATCCTCGCGCCGCTTGTCGATCTCGATCTCATAGACCCGGCTCATGGCTGTGGCGGCGGTGCAGAAGACGCCGGTGATGTCGATCGCCTCGATCTTGTCGTCCAGCGGAGCCCGCTCATAGGTCCAGGGCAGGCCGGTCGCGGCCTCGATGGTGGGGACGATGATGCCCAGGACATTGACCGCCCGGCCATGACGGGCGCGGGCCTCGGGCACCCAGGATTGTTGCAGGCGGCGCAGGGCAATGGCCGAGGCGGTGTTGCAGGCGAGGACGATCACATTGGCCCCGGCCTCGAACAGCCGTTCGCAACCGGCCCGGGTCAGGTCGACGATCTCCTCGCCGCCGCGCCCGCCATAGGGGGCGTTGGCCTGGTCGGCCAGATAGACGAAATCCCGGTCGGGGAACCGTCGCGTCAGTTCGCGGTGGACCGTCAGGCCGCCCACGCCGGAGTCGAATACGCCAATCGCCATGGCGCGGCGTTTAGACGCCCCGCCGGTCGCCGTCCACCGGCGAAGATTACGAGCCTGTCATGTGACAGTCGGGCCGGGAAGGGCCTACGGTTCGCGCAATCTCATTACGGACGGAGTTTCCCGATGCACAGACGTCAGCTTCTTGTCGCCGGGGGCAGCTTGTTTGCCCTGTCAGCCTGCGCTTCCACCGGTTTTTCGATGGGCCGCGGAACCCCGGCAGCCACGCTCGCCGCCGACGCCGCCGCCGCCCGGGCCGTCCTGCCGGTACAGACCCCCCGTGCCGAGCTGTTGCAGGTCTGGACCGGACCCTATGAAGGCGTGCCGCCCTGGAACCGGGTCACGGCAGCCAAGCTCAGGACCGCCCTGCTGGAAGGCATCGAACTGCAGCGCGCCGAGATCGAGGCGATCGCCAACAATCCCGAACCGCCGACCTTCGCCAACACCATGGTCGCCCTGCAGATGGCCGGCGATCCTCTGGACCGCGCCGGTGCCCTGTATGGCGTCATGACCTCGAACATCGGGTCGGACGACTACAATGCGGTCGATACCGAACTGTCGCCCCTGCTGTCGGCCGCCGGTGACGAGATCACCTTCAACGAAAAACTGTTCGCCCGCATCAAGGCCGTTGCTGACGGTGCCGCAGCCGCCGGCCTGACCGCCGAACAGACCCGGATCGCCACGCGCAGCCGCGACAGCTTCATCCGCAACGGCGCGGCCCTGAACGCCGCCGGCAAGGCCGAACTGGGCCGGATCAACACCGCCCTGTCCAACGCCTTCACCAGCTTCGGCCAGAAGGTGGTCGCCGATGAGAACGCCTGGACGGCGATTTCCAGCGAAGCCGGTGTGTCCGGACTGCCGGCCTCGAACAAGGCCGCCGCCGCCGCGGCCGCCCGTGCGCGCAATGTGCAGGGCTGGGCCATCGTCAACACCCGCTCGAGCGTCGACCCCTTCCTGAGCTTCGCCGACGACCGCGCCCTGCGCGAACAGGTCTGGCGCAAATTCGTCAACCGGGGCGACAACGGCGATGCCAATGACACCAATGCGATCATCGCCGGGATCGTGAAGCTGCGTCAGGATCGGGCGCGCCTGCTGGGCTTTGGCAACCATGCCGAATGGCGGATGCAGGACACGATGGCGAAGACGCCGGCGGCGGCCAATGCGCTGATGATGCGGGTCTGGCCGGCCGCGGTGGCCCGCGTCGCCGAGGAGGTGGCCGACATGCGCGCCATCGCCGGCCATGACATCGAGCCGTGGGACTATCTCTACTATGCGGAGAAGGTCCGGAAGGCGAAATACGACCTCGATCAGAACGAGCTGAAACCCTATTTCGAGCTCAACAACGTCAAGCGCGGTGCCTTCTACATGGCCGGGCGGCTGTACGGCTTCGACTTCAAACCTGTGCCGGCCGGCAGCGTTCCGGGCTTCCACCCGGACGTCGAGGTGTTCGAGGTCACCAACAAGTCCGACGGCAGCCACGTCGGCCTGTTCTATTCCGACGACTTCTCGCGACCGGGCAAGCGGTCGGGAGCCTGGGCGACCACCTATCGCTCCTTCTCGCGCTATGACGGCGTCAAGAACGTGCTGTCGTCGAACAACAATAATTTCACCAAGGCCGAAGGCGGCCAGCCGATCCTGATCTCGCTGGACGATGCCGAGACCCTGTTCCACGAGTTCGGCCACGCCCTGCATTCGCTGTCGGCGGCCTATACCTATCCGGCCCTCGGCGGCACGCCGCGCGACTATGTCGAATATCCGTCGCAGGTCCACGAGCACTGGGTGCTGAGCCGGCCGATCCTCGACGGCTTCATGCGCCACTACCAGACCGGAGAGGCCATGCCCCAGGCCCTGGTGGACAAGGTCGAGGCCGCAGCCACTTTCAATCAGGGCTATGCGACGGTCAGCTATCTGTCCTCGGCCCTCGTCGACATGGACCTGCACACCCGGACCACGCCGCCGACCGACATCGACGCCTTCGAGCGCGAGAGCCTGGCCCGCTACGGCATGCCGAAGGAGATTGTGATGCGGCACCGCCTGCCGCAGTTCAATCACCTGTTCACCTCGGACGCCTATTCGGCGGGCTATTATTCCTACCTCTGGTCAGAGGTCATGGACGCCGACACCTGGGCCTATTTCGAGGAGTCTGGCGACGTCTTCAATCCGGACATCGCGGCCCGCTACAAGGCCATCATCCTCGCCGAGGGCAACACCACCGACCGCGCCGAGGCCTATCGCCGATTCCGCGGCCGCGACCCGGATGTGACGGCGCTGCTCAAGGTGCGGGGCTTCCCGACGTCTTGAACGGGTCCCTGTCGCTCGCCGCGCGGCGGCTCGCTGCTTGAGGGACAAGGGCCCGCATCGCGTCGCGAGCGTTAGCGCCAACAACAAGGGGGCCGGCGGAGCGATCCGCCGGCCCTTTTCGTGTGACCGCCGCCTCGATCAGAGAACGACCGGCAGACGGCTGAGCGCATAGTCCACCTGGACGGTCCCGGGCAGCTGGCGTACGGCCTCATCGTGGAAGGCGGCGCGGCAGAAGGTGCGGTCGCTGATCCGGCTGCCGGGTCGTTTGACCCCCCGGCACATGCGGGAGGCTGCAGCCGAGACGCGGGCGTCGAAGGCGTCAGCACCGGCCGCGCTGGACAGGTCCAGATCGCCCCACTGGACACGCGCCTCCCCGGCGGATGCGGCACCGGCGGCGAGGCTGACAGACAGGGCGGCGACGAGAGAAGCGAGGATCTTCATGGCGATCTCCTGCGGAGGTCTACGTCGCTCTTTGGCGGCGACAGAGCGGGAGATACGGCCGCGCTGTTGCAGGCAGGTGAGCGTTCCGCGGCGAAATAGAGACGGAGGATGAATTCGCGGAAAGCTGAACGCTGATCAGGCGTTCGGACCCGTATTGAAATGGTATCGTTCTGTGATACCATTTTCTTGTGAGGGGCAAGCACGCCAGAACCCTTGAGGCCGTCTTCGCCAACCCCGTGCGAGCGAACGTCCTGTGGGCCGACGTCGAGTCGCTGTTCGCCGCAGCGGGTGCCGAAATCAGCGAAGGTCGCGGTTCCCGCGTCCGGGTCAGTCTGGACGGTGTCGACGCCGTCTTCCATCGTCCGCATCCGCAGAAGGAAACGGACAGGGGCGCACTGAAATCCGTGCGTCGTTTTCTGACAGAGGCGGGCCACGCGCCCGATCCAAAGCCATGACCACCATGACCCACGAGGGCTACCTGGCCACCGTCGAGCTGGACGAGGAGGCGGGGCTGTTCCACGGCGAAGTCGTCAACACTCGCGATGTCCTGACCTTTCAGGGGCGGACGTTGGACGAGCTGAGAGCGGCCTTTGCCGACACGGTCGCCGACTATCTCGACTGGTGCCGCGAACGGGGCAAGGTCCCCGACAAACCCTTCTCGGGCACCTTCTCCGTGCGGGTCGCACCCGACATCCACCGCCGGGCGGCGGCGGCGGCGGCGCGCGAGGGCAAGAGCCTGAACGGGTTCGTGTCCGATGCGCTGGAGCGCGCAGCGGCGGACTAGGGTCGCCACGCCTTGTCTTCGCCCCCCTTTTCCGCCATAAGCCGCCGCTTCCGACGCAAGTGAACCTCGCGTCTCCACCATCACGACCCCCGATCCATCGGGACGAGGATGGCGAGAACCCTCCGCCGACGTGATCGTCGCCGGAGGCCATTTCGCTATGGAGACCGTCTCACCCGTCGGATGTGGTGGCCCGCAGGGCTGACGAGGTTTGTATGTTCGAGGCTCTGAACGAGCGGCTGACAGGCGTCTTCGACCGGATTACCGGGCGCGGTGCCCTGTCCGAAAAGGACGTGGCCGAGGCGATGCGCGAAGTGCGCGTGGCCCTGCTTGAGGCCGACGTCGCCCTGCCCGTCGTCAAGGACTTCATCGCCTTCGCCACCGAGCGCGCCACCGGCGAAGAGGTCATCCGTTCGGTCAAGCCGGCCGATCAGGTGGTCAAGATCGTCTATGACGGTCTGGTCGAGATGCTGGGCGGCGAGGAGCCGACCCCGATCAATCTGAACGCCACACCGCCCGCCGTCATCCTGATGGCCGGCCTGCAGGGCTCGGGCAAGACCACGACCTCGGCCAAGCTGGCGCTTCGGCTGACGAAATTCGACCGCAAGAAGGTCATGATGGCCTCGCTGGACACGCGTCGTCCGGCGGCCATGGAACAGTTGCAGACCCTCGGCAAACAGATCGAGGTCGCCACCCTGCCGATCGTGGCCGGCGAGTCGCCGATCCAGATCACCAAGCGTGCCCTGCAGTCGGCCAAACTCCAGGGCTTCGACGTCCTGATCCTCGACACCGCCGGCCGGATCACCCTCGACGAGGCCCTGATGGCCGAGGTGGCCGAGGTCGCCGCCGTCGCCAAACCCGTCGAGACCCTGCTGGTCGCCGACAGCCTGACCGGTCAGGATGCGGTGCGCACGGCCAAGGCCTTCCACGACCGCCTGCCGCTGACCGGCCTCGTCCTGACCCGCGCCGACGGCGACGGGCGCGGCGGGGCCATGCTGTCGATGCGCGCCGTCACCGGCCTGCCGATCAAATACATCGGCGCGGGCGAGAAGGTCGATGCGCTGGAAGTGTTCGACGCCCGCCGCGTCGCCGGCCGGATCCTGGGTCAGGGGGACATCGTCGCCCTGGTCGAGAAGGCGTCGCAGGAACTGGACGCCTCCAAGGCCGAGGCCATGGCCCGCAAACTGGCCAAGGGCCAGTTCGACCTCAACGACCTCGCCGCCCAGCTGCAGCAGATGAAGCGGATGGGCGGCCTTCAGGGCATCATGGGCATGCTGCCCGGGGTGGCCAAGATGAAGGCCCAGATGGCCGACAGCGGCGTCGACGACCGGATGATCGCCCGCCAGGAAGCGATCATCTCCTCGATGACCAAGGCCGAGCGCAAGAAGCCCGACCTGCTCAACGCCAGCCGCAAAAAGCGCGTCGCCGCCGGTGCCGGGGTCGAGGTCCAGGACATCAACCGCCTGCTCAAACAGCACCGCCAGATGGCCGACATGGTCAAGTCCATGTCGCGCGGCGGCGGCAAGGGCATGAAGCAGATGGCCGCCATGATGGGCGGCCTCGGCGGCGGCCAGATCCCAGGAATGGGGGGCGGCCCAGACATGGCCCGCCTCAAGGCGATGGGGGGCGGCCGCATGCCCGAGCCCAGCGCCGACGAAATGAAAGCCCTTCAGGACCGCATCGCGGGCCTGGGTGGCGGACAACTTCCGGGGGGCCTTCCGGGCCTTCCGGGCTTCCCTCCCAAGAAATAATCCGACTTAACGAAAGAGACTGAAAATGCTGAAGATTCGTCTGGCCCGCGGTGGTGCCAAGAAGCGCCCCTACTACTACATCGTCGTTGCTGACAGCCACGCACCGCGCGACGGCAAATTCATCGAGCGCGTCGGCACCTACAACCCGATGCTGCCGCGCGACGGCGAGCAGAAGCGCGTCAATCTGAAGACCGACCGGATCGCCGAATGGCTCGGCAAGGGTGCCCAGCCCACCGACCGCGTCGCCCGCTTCCTGAGCCAGGACGAAGCCCTCGCCGGCAAGGTCAAGTGGACCCAGTCGAACAATCCGAAGAAGGCCGAGCCGGGCAAGAAGGCCCAGGAACGCGCCGCCGAACGCGCCCAGCGCGAAGCCGACCGCGCCGAGGCCGAAGCCGCCGCCAAGATCGAGGCCGCTGAAGCCGCCGTCCGCGCCAAGGAAGAAGCGGCTGCTGCCGCTGAAGCCGCGAAGAATGCGCCGCCGGCTCCGGAGCCCGAAGCCGTTGCTGAAGAAGCCCCGGCCGAGGCTGCTGCTGAAGAGGCTCCGGCCGCTGAAGCTGAAGCCGTGACGGAAGAGGCCCCGGCCGCCGAAGCGACCGAAGAAGAAAAGACCGAGGCCTAAGGCTTTCGGGTCCCGTTCGCGCGGGACGCAGACGATCGGAAAGCAGCGTCCGGACCACCGGGCGCTGCTTTTCTGTTATCGGGACGGATCAATAGCGAGGCGGCGATGACGACCGACAGCAAACTCATCCTCGTCGGCCAGGTCGCCGGCGGGTTCGGGGTCAAGGGCGAGGTGCGGGTCACGGCCTATACGGCCGAGCCGATCACCCTGTTGTCGTATGGCGTCCTGCTGCGCGCCGACGGATCGACCGGCCTGACCCTGACCACGGGCCGGGCGGAGAAGTCCGCCGTCGTCGGCCGGGCGAAGGAGATCGCCACCAAGGAACAGGCCGACGCCCTGCGCGGCCTGAAGCTCTACATCCCGCGCGACAAACTGCCCGAACCGGATGAGGACGAATTCTACCTGACCGACCTCGTGGGCCTTGAGGCCCGAGACCCTGAGGGCCTGGTCCTCGGGACCGTGAAGTCGGTGCAGAATTTCGGCGCCGACGACATGCTGGAGATCGCCCCCGCGACCGGCGGCCCGACCTGGTACCTGCCGTTCACCAAAGAGGCTGTGCCCGATCTGCACATTGTCGAAGGCTGGCTGCTGGCGGTCAGGCCGACCGAGATCGGCGAGCGCGAGCCCGACTAGGCGTCAGTCTGTGGTGTCGTCCACCGGCGCGTCAGGCCCGTTCTTCTTGATCGAGTCGATGGCATTCTTCGCCGAGGCCTTGGAGGCATAGCCCTCGGTCGAGAACATCACTTCGGAATTGTATTTGAAGCGGACGCGGAACTCGCCCGCCTTGTCCTTGTAGATTTCGAATTTGTGAGCCACGGCGAACCTCTCCTGTCAGGGGAAAGGCCAAGCTGGCACAGGCGTGGCGGCGGTCAAGCGCGGAAGCGCTGCTTTCCCGGAAAGATAGCGGTCCGACGGGTGCAGGGCCCCCCGGTCAGCCCTCCTCGTCGGTCCCCATGCCCATCATGTGGAAGCCGGCGTCGACATGGATGACCTCGCCCGTGGTCGAGAAACCGAGGTCGGAGCACAGCCACAGCGCGGCTCCGGCGACGCCTTCCACGTCGGTGGCCTCAACATGGCGGCTCCATGACGGGGATGCTCGTCGGCGGCTTCTGGTCGCTGGCGCCCTGACCTTACTGCCGGGACGGCTGATGTGGCGGATGCTCTTTGGGTTAGCGGCTCGTCAGGACTTGATGGCCTTAACGGCATCGCTCGCTCAATGGATTAGCGTTCTCGACTGTCGCGCATCTCCAACTCGACGAAGTGTGGTCTCCTACTCGGGCCAACAAGGCGTCAAACTATCATCGGCACGATGAATGATCTCGGCCAAAAGACCCGCATTCGCTTGAAGGCTGACATTTGCGAAAGCCCCGTCAGGCTGACGCCCCTTGCCCCAAACCGAATAGCTCGCCCCGCTCGAGACAGGGGCTGGGGGCGGGCTGAAAGACATGCGTGGCGATATGCCGGAAATCCGTATGGCGGTGGAAGGCAGGTCGCTCAACGCGGAAGCGACGTCTCGCAGCGCGGGACAGACATCATCGTTCACAAGCCTGACCTGCTCCCGGCCGGCGGGTGTGCGTAGCGATCGGACCGCCATCAGTCCGGTCCCGTCTCCAGAGGGCCGATAGATTTCGACCACCCAGTCTCCATTGCTGTGCACTGCGTACCCGGCGAGAAATGTCGAGCCTGAAGGACCGGCGCGCATACTGGCCTCTACGGGGTCTTGACGCGCAGCGGAGCGAGACTCCAGCGTGGACGCCGTTGCCAGCAAAAGCAGAAGTGACGTCAGCATGGCTGAGCTTCCGGATTCACTTCCGGGCCCTCTTGACCCGCGATCGCCGCATCACGGTTGCGGTGGTCATAGACGTTGATTTTGGTAGGTCCAGGCACGTTGTAGGATCCTGCCGAATTTGATGCGATGTAGATTCTGCCGTCCAGTCCAGACCCCGGCCTCTGGTACTCACGATGGTCCTGAACATAAGTCATGTTAGCTTGATCATCCTGAGAGTAGTTGCCGCCCGACGGTATAGTTCCGCCCATCGGATGACTATGGATCATGCCTATGAGAACTGCGTCTGGAAAGGGCTGGGCCCAGTTTATGGCCACACCGGCCCGGGCAGGAAGCCCTTGAGCGGCAGCCATCGAGGCTTGGTAAAAAGTCTGCTCTCCGGCGGTTATCGGTCCGCGAACAACCGATCCATCAGCACGTTCCCATAGAGCAGCGCCATACTCCCGGTCATTGAAGTCTTGCTCGTTGGGGTTTGTCGCCTTGGCGAAATCCTTCATGTCCTTGGTCGTCTGTGCCGCCGCAGCGTCCGCATTCCAGTCCTGCGCGGTCGCCGGGTCGGCGCAAGGTTCAGGCGGCGAGACGACGGGCTGACCCGGGTCCAGCTCGTCCCTGATATCGGGCGTCGTGCCGTCACCGTCGCCATCGCCCCCTCCACCACCGCGGGACGGGAAGGTGCCGCCGGGAGCCCTTCGCTGGCCCGTCGTAACCACGTCGTCCAGTTGTGCAGGCGGGCCGGAATCCGTCATTTCGATCTTCTCCGAAGGCGCCTTTACACAACCCTGGGAAAAGTGGCGGTACTCGCGTAATCACACGCGCGTGACGATCAGCCCTCCTCGTCCGCCGCCATGCCCATCATATGGAAGCCGGCGTCGACGTGGATGACCTCGCCCGTGGTCGAGAAGCCGAGGTCGGAGCACAGCCACAGGGCGGCTCCGGCGACGCCTTCCATCGAGGTGTCCTCCTTCATCGCCGACATGGCCCGGCCCTGGCTGATCATGCCCCGGCCGCCCGAGATGCCGGCCAGCGACAGGGTGCGCATAGCCCCGGCCGAGATGGCGTTGACGCGGATGCCGCGCGGTCCCAGGTCGCGGGCGATATAGCGGGTCGCCGCTTCGAGACCCGCCTTGGCCACGCCCATGGTGTTGTAGTTGGGAACGGCCCGCTCGGAGCCGAGGAAGGTCATGGTCACCATCGAGCCGCCGTTGGGCATCAGTTTCGAGGCGCGTTTGGCGACGTCGACGAAGCTGAATACCGAGATGTTCATGGCCAGCAGGAAGCTGTCGCGGGTGGTGTTGTCGACGAAGGAACCCTGCAGCTCGTTCTTGTTGGCGAAGGCCACGGAATGGACGACGAAATCGATCGTGCCAAAGGCCTTTTCCAGCTCGGCGAAGGCCCGGTCCATGGAGGCGTCGTCGGTGACGTCGGCCTGGATCAGCAATTTGGCGCCGACGCTCTCGGCCAGCGGGCGTACGCGGCGCTCCAGACCCTCGCCTATATAGGTGAAGGCCAGTTCGGCGCCCTGGGCCGCCAGCTGTGAAGCGATGCCCCAGGCGATGGAGTTGGCGTTCGCCACCCCCATGATCAGGCCCTTCTTGCCCTTCATGAGTTCACCGGTGGGCATGTTCCAGCCGCTCTCGCTCGCCATGGTCGATATTCCTTAGCCTAGAATTTTGTTGAGCATCGCCTTGTCCGAGTCTCGCAGCTTGGCAAGGAAATCATTCAGATAGGATGGGTTGGGCACTTGGGTCCGAGGGCGAAGCCGAACGCGAAACATCGGCTCTTCATCCACGAGCACGAAATCGATCAGGCCAATCCCGAACAGTTCGCAGAGCGCATCCACCCGTCTGTATTCCGAATGCTTCTCGTCGCGCGGTATCACGAGGTACGACTGATGAGAGAACAAGCGATACGAAGCAGCTTGCCCGAAGGCGACGATCAGTTGGGTCAGGTCCCGCTTCACTTCGAATGAAATGAACTCACTGCTGAACTTGTAGAGGTCGCTTGCGGTAGGCGCGATGATGCCGAACAGGTCGGGATTGCCCCACTTCTTGTTGCTTCTGGACGATCCGACAATCTCGACACGAGTGACGATCTCATCCGTCAATAGGAAGCGCTGGACCGGCTCGTAGAGGTCTTTCTCGAGAGGGTCGGAAAGCTCTTCAGGGACTTGCTCCGCCGCGGCTTCTTGCGGAGTGGCTGACGCCAAGGCGACCCAGCCCCTCTCTGTCGGTGCGAAAAGAGCAGGCTCTTTCGTCTTTAGCTGAGATAACATCGACCCGACGGAATCGCGGCTAGTGCCTGGACTCGTCTCGATAACCTTCTGAATGACGTCGCTATTCCTCGCTTCTCCATCCATCTGGGAGAGGGCGGCCAGAATCTTGTTCTTTAGCGTCGACAATGGATTCAGACCTTGCTGAGGATCAGCGTTCCGTTCGTGCCGCCGAACCCGAACGAGTTCGACATGACGTGCTTCAGCTCGCCGTCGTGGCGTTTGCGCAGGATCGGCATGCCCTCGAACTCGGGGTCGAGGTTTTCGATGTGGGCGCTCTCGGCGGCGAAGCCGTGCTTCATCATCAGCAGGCAGTAGATGGCTTCCTGCGCCCCGGCGGCGCCGAGCGAATGGCCCGTCAGCGACTTGGTCGAGGAAATCATCGGCATCTGGTCGCCGAAGACGTTGCGGACCGCCCCCATCTCCTTGGAGTCGCCCACCGGCGTCGAGGTGCCGTGCGGGTTGAGGTAGTCGATCTTCGGATTTCCGGCCATTTCCAGCGCGATCTTCATGCAGCGCTCGGCACCCTCGCCCGAGGGGGCGACCATGTCATAGCCGTCGGAATTGGCGCCATAGCCGGTGACCTCGGCATAGATGGTCGCGCCGCGGGCCACGGCCCGCTCATATTCTTCCAGCACCACAATGCCGGCCCCGCCGGCGATGACGAAGCCGTCGCGGTCCTTGTCATAGGCCCGGCTGGCGACCGAAGGCGTTTCGTTGAAGTTGGACGACATGGCCCCCATGGCGTCGAACATGTTGGACATCGACCAGTCCACGTCCTCGCAGCCGCCGGCGAAGACCACGTCCTGCTTGCCCCAGGCGATCTGTTCGGCGGCCGCGCCGATGCAGTGGGCGGATGTCGCGCAGGCTGAAGAGATCGAATAGTTGATCCCCTTGAGCTGGAACCAGGTGGCCAGCACGGCCGAGGGGCCCGAGGCCATGGCCTTGGGCACGGCGAACGGCCCGATCCGCTTGGGCGAGTTTTTCTCGACCGTGGTGGCGGCGGCCTGAAGGATGATCTGGGTCGAGGGGCCGCCCTCGCCGACGATCAGACCGATACGCTCGGACTGGATCTCCTCGGCGGTCAGGCCGGAGTCCTTCAGCGCCTCCTCGAAGGCGATATGGCCCCAGGCCGTGCCGTTGGCGAGGAAGCGGGCGGCGCGGCGGTCGACGTGCGGGGCCCAGTCCTCGGCCGTCACGCCCATCGCCGGCGGGGCCCAGACCTGGGAGCGGAAGCCGTATTTGATGTGGTCCGGGGCGGTGACCACGCCGGAGCGGGCCTCGCGCAGGGAGGCGGAGACCTCATCCTGGCCGGTGCCGATGGAAGAGACGATGCCCAGACCGGTGACAACGACACGCCGCATGAGAGTTTCCTTCTACGTTCCGAGTTCGCCGCGTTGGCCGCGGTCTGAAGCTGATGGATCAGGCAGCGACCGGGTCGGTCGCACCGAACAGGCCGACCCGCATGTCGGTTGCCGTATAGATGGGGACGCCGTCGGCTTCGAGCACCCCGTCGGCGATCCCCATGACCAGCCGCCGGTTGATGACCCGCTTGAGGTCGATCTTGTAGACGACCTTCTTGATGTCCGGCGTGACCTGGCCGGTGAATTTGACCTCGCCCACGCCCAGGGCGCGGCCCTTGCCGGGGCCGCCGATCCAGCCGAGGTAGAAGCCGACCAGCTGCCACATGGCGTCGAGACCGAGGCAGCCGGGCATGACCGGGTCGCCGATGAAATGGCACTGGAAGAACCAGAGGTCCGGATGGATATCCAGCTCGGCCTGGATATAGCCCTTTCCGTGGGCCCCGCCGTCCGCATTGATGGTGATGATCCGGTCCAGCATCAGCATGGGCGGTGCCGGCAGCCGGGCGTTGCCATTGCCGAACAGCTCGCCCCGGCCCGAAGCCAGCAGGGCCTCATAGTCAAACGACGACGGATATTGGGGCTGACTCAAGGCGGCTCTCGCTTTCTGACGGCCGGGCACGCGTCGCGTGGCTGGGGCCGGTGTTGCCGTCGGGTTACACGACGGGAACCGGCGGCTCAACATCTTAGCGGCGGCGACCGTGCAGCCGGCGGCGGATGGGTCTAGCGTCCGCGACCCGCCGGGCGGGCGGCATTGCACAGCGGGCGCTCCTGGGCGCCGAAGATGTCCTGCTGGCGGACGAAGCCCCGCATCCGACGGACGCGGACCTCGCACCAGCCGTCCTCGCAGGCCTCCATGGCCACCAGCGCGTGCGGGGCCAGCCGGGCCCGCAGGGACGCTGTCGGGGAAGGTCCGGAGCGGATCGGAAGCTCGGTGTCCGAGGCGTTGAAGGCACTGCGGCGGCTGGAGACGACGCTGCGGTGAACCCAGGCGACACCGCCTTCGGGGTCGCAGATCTTGCGCCATTCCGTGGTCTCGGCGACCACCTGCACGGGCAGGCCGGAGACCTGGTATTGCCACAGGATGCGGTAGTCGAGGCCGGGCCCGAAGCGCGCCCGCACCTCGTCTGACTTCAGCGACAGCCAGCGCGGCACCGGCTGGCCACTGGGGGTGGGTCGACCGTCCGGCATGGTCTGTCCGGCCCCGGCCAGGGCGGCGGCGGCCAGGACGGTGCCGAGGACGGTCAGTCGATGGATGCGGGAGCGAGCCTTGCCAGACACCGGATGCGCCAATATGCCGAAGCGATTGAAACCGAAGGCTGCCAATGTCCGCGCCCAGACTTAAGGTCGTGTTAACCAGACGGCTGCCCGACGCCGTCGAGACGCGTATGCGCGAACTGTTCGACGCCGAGCTGAACCTGACCGACAGACCCATGGACCGCGCTGCGCTGGAAGCGGCTGTGCAACGGGCCGATGTGCTGGTCCCAACCATTACCGACACCATCGACGCCGACCTGATCGCTGCCGCCGGCGACCAGCTGAAGATGATCGCCAATTTCGGTGCCGGTGTGGATCATATCGACATCGACGCGGCGGTCGGACGCGGACTGATCGTGACCAATACGCCCGGCGTCCTGACCGAGGACACGGCAGATCTGGCCATGGCCCTGGTCCTGGCGGTCAGCCGCCGCATCGTCGAAGGGGCCCGGGTCGTCGCCGAGGGCCGGTTCGAGGGCTGGTCCCCGACCTGGATGACCGGGCGCAAGCTGTGGGGCAAACGGCTGGGCATCGTCGGCATGGGCCGGATCGGTCAGGCCCTGGCCCGGCGCGCCAAGGCGTTCGGGATGCAGGTCCACTATCACAACCGCAAGCCCGTCCCGGCCATGATCGCCGATGAGCTGGGGGCCACATACTGGGACGATCTGGACCAGATGCTGGCGCGGATGGACCTGATCTCGCTGAACTGCCCGGCGACGAAGGAAACCTGGCATCTGCTGTCGGCGGAGCGGCTGGCGCGGCTGCAGCCGCACGCCATCCTGATCAACACCGCCCGCGGCGAGCTGATCGACGAGGCGGCCCTGTCCAACGCCGTCGCACGCCGTGCGATCGCGGGGGTCGGTCTGGACGTCTATGAGCACGAGCCGGCCATCCACCCGGGCCTGCTGGGCCACGCCAATGTGGTGCTGCTGCCGCATCTGGGGTCGGCCACGCTGGAAGCCCGTCAGGACATGGGTGACCGGGTCATCACCAATATCCAGACCTTCCGCAACGGCCACCGCCCGCCGGACCGGGTCATCCCGGCCATGCTCTGAGGCCCACAGCCTGAAGCCTTGTGCTTGACGCCGCGCAAAACCTTGGGTTGATGGGGATTGAGTAGTGTTTCGGGGTGGAACCATGACGACAGGATTGAGCAAGGCGGCGCGAGTCGCCCTGTCGCGGCGCGGCCTGCTGGCCGGTACGGTGGCTTTGGCGGGTGTAGCGGCCTTGCCGCCGGGCGTGGCCCGAGCCCAGGGCGCGGCCTATCCGCTGAGTGAATTCTTCAAGCCGACCATGAGCAGCGGCGCGGCCCTGTCGCCGTCCGGTTCCCGGATCGCCGTGTCCGAGAATCTCGGCACCGATGAAAACCCGGTCAGCGCCGTGGACTTCATCAACGCCGCCGACCCGGAAGGTCAGCGTCGCCGGGTTCCCCTTGGACCGGTCGTTGTCAGCTTTATCGACTGGGCCAGTGACGAGCGCCTTCTGGTCAGCGTGATCCTGCGGGCGGAAACATCGGCCCGGTCGCAGGCTGGATCGAACCGGAGGGTGGAGGGCGTCGAATACTATATGCGCCGTACGCTCTCCGTGAACGCCACGACCGGCGAGACGGTGCTGCTGTTCAGCGACCAGCGCAACCGCATGCGCAACTCTTTCGACATGGGGCGCATCATCGACATGCTGCCCGGGGATCCCGACAACGTCCTGATGGCCGCCTGGGAGGCCGACGGGGTGATGGGCCTGCACCGGGTCAATGTGAACACGGGTTCCGCCACGCGGATCGAACGCGGCAGCTCGGGCACCTATCACTGGCGGACCGTCAATGGCGTTCCGGTCCTGCGTCACGACATGAACAGTCGCGGCACGGTCGAGACCATCATGGTCCGGGCGCCGGGCGAGACCGAGTGGAAGATGGCGCGCCGCACGCGGGTGCGCGAGGCCCCGGATTTCCTGTGGGTGGGTGCCGGTGAGACTCCCGGAAAGGTGCTGGTCATCGCCCGTTTCGACAACGAGGACGTCCAGAGCGTCCGCGAAATGGACCTGACAACGACCGCCCTCGGTCCACCGCTGAACTTTCGTCCGGGCCGGGATGTCGCCTATGGCTTGCCGGACTCGGCGGGCAACTATCTGGGTGCCGCCTATTATGGCGAACGTCTGGAGTATGAGTTCGTCGATCCCGCGTTGGCGGTCCACCATCGGGCCCTCAACCGCTTCTTTGGCAATACCTGCAACGTGCATTTCACGGATGTCGACCAGGCGCGGAACCGCTTCATCGCCCGTGTGGACGGACCGGCGGAACCCGGAGCCTGGTTCTTCTACGACAAGACCGCGCGGGCGATCGTCAACCTCGGCCAGGCGCGGGATCTGGATCCGGCGCGGCTGGGCACCAGCGAGGTGCTGCAGGTTCAAACCCGCGACGGCGCGACCATCGAGGCCTATCTGACGGCACCGCCCGGAGGCCGTCCCGGCCCGCTGGTCGTCCTGCCCCATGGCGGCCCCGAGGTGCGCGACACACCGAGCTGGGACCGGCAGGTGCAAGTGCTGGCGGCGCAGGGCTGGTGGGTCCTGCGGCCGAATTTCCGCGGTTCGGGCGGCTATGGTCAGAGCTTCGCCCAACAGGGCTGGGCCCGTTGGGGCGACCGCATGCAGGACGACGTGGAGGACGCCGTCGCCCACGCCATTGCCGCGAAGGGGCTGGACACCTCGAAGGTCGGGATCATGGGCACGAGCTACGGGGCCTATGCCGCCCTGATGGGAGCGGTGAAGCGGCCGGACCTGTACAAGGCAGCGATCGGCATCTGCGGCGTCTACGACCTGCTCGACGTGCTGGCGTCGGAAGAGCGCCAGGACGATACCCCGGGTCAGCCGGTATACGAATTCTGGACCAAACGCATCGGCAACCGGTCGATGATGGGGCCGGCGCTGGAGGCGGCCTCGCCCCGCCGTCGGGCCAGCGAAATCACTTGCCCGGTGATGCTGGTGCACGGAGTCGACGACCCCGTCCTGCCGTTGATCCAGTCCCGCCGGATGCGTGACGCCCTGCGCAGCGCAGGAAAGTCAGTCGAACTGATCGAGGTCGAGGACGCGGGCCACGCAGATTGGGAGGATGCCAGGGAGCAGGCGCTGATGACCCGCTATGTCGCCCTGTTCCGCCAGGCCTTCGCTTGACGCCTCAGCGAACGACGCACACCGGGCAGTCGGGATCGGCGGCGACCATGACCGTTCGCGCGGTCCCGGCCAGGCCGTCATAGATCAGCAGACGGCCCGCGAGTGGCTGTCCGGCACCGGTGATGAGCTTGATCGCCTCGAGCGCGGCCATGGAGCCGACCACGCCCGCCAGGGCCCCGATCACACCGACCCGGGCGCAGGTCTCGGCCTCGGGCGGGGCGGCGGGCACAAGACAGCGGTAGCAGGGTCGACCGGTAAAGACGCCGACCTGACCGTTCCAGCGACCCAGGGCACCCGAGACCAGAGGGATGCGCGCGGCCACGCAGGCGGCATTGACGGCAAACCGGGTCGCGAAATCATCGGTCCCGTCAATGACGACATCACAGCCCTCGATCAGGCGGGCGGCGTTGGCCCCGGTCAGCCGTTCCGCCACCGGTTCGATCCGGACATGGGGATTAAGGGCCGTCAGGGCTTCGGCCCCGGCCTCGACCTTGGGGCGGCCAGGATCGGCGGTGTCGAAAACGATCTGGCGCTGGAGATTGGAGAGGGCGACCGTGTCGTCGTCGATCAGGCGCAGGGTGCCGAGTCCGGCCGCCGCCAGATAGAGGGCCGCAGGGGCCCCGATGCCACCCAGTCCGATCAGGCCCACGCGGGCGGCCTTCAGCCGCTGTTGCCCGGGCCCGCCGACCTCGGCCAGCACCAGATGGCGGGCGTAGCGTTCGATTTCATTGTCGGAGAAGGTCACAGGCCCAGTTAGGGCCTGCACGGCCAAAGGTCCACGCCGTCAGGCGGCCTCGCGGAGATCCAGAAGGGTTTCGGCCTCACGGGCCGTCAGGCGCGAGATGCAGGGCAGGCCGAGCTGCTCGAGCATGGCAGCCGGATCGCTGCACAACCGCATCGGCTCCTGCAGGCGGCGTTCGGCGATCGGCATGTCGGACAGGACCCGCAGGGCCGTATGACGCGGATCGGCAAGGATGCGTCGCATCAGCCGGTCAAGATCGGCCCGCCCGCCTTCGAGCGCCTGAAGGATATGACCCTGGAAGAACATCAGGCAGCCGGCGATGCGGTCGCGCCGGTTGTTGCGGTCCGAGACGCCCAGAATCTGGGCGATCGACAGGGTCGAGGTCCCGGTCGCACCGACGGCTTCGCTGGCATAGATGACGCGATGAAGCACGACACGGCCCCTGAATGTCGTTTTATGAGGTATTGTTTGACAGGGTAACCGGTTGCTTCGGCAATTTTGTGGCCACGCGTCGATATTGATTTCGCTTCAGTTCCTGCTTGCCGCGCCTCATTTCGGTCTCCATCTGCAGCCGATGACCCATTCGAACCCCAACTTCCCCGACTGGCACGGCACCACCATTCTGGCGGTGCGCAAGAACGGTCGAACCGTCATCGCCGGCGACGGCCAGGTCTCCATGGGGCCGACCATCGTCAAGGGGGCCGCGCGCAAGGTGCGGGTGCTGGCGGGCGGCAAGGTGCTGGCGGGCTTCGCCGGCGCGACCGCCGACGCCTTCACCCTGATCGAGCGGCTGGAGGCCAAGCTGGAGCAGTATCCGGACCAGCTGGCCCGCGCCTGCGTCGACCTGGCCAAGGACTGGCGCACTGACCGCTATCTGCGCCGGCTGGAAGCCATGCTGCTGGTCGCGGACAGGAGCTCGATCTTCACCGTCACGGGCGTCGGCGACGTACTGGAGCCGGAATACGGCGTGGCCGCGGTCGGCTCCGGCGGCAATTTCGCCCTGTCCGCCGCCCGCGCCCTGATCGAACACACCGACATGGACGCCGAAACCATCGCCCGCCGGGCCATGGAGATCGCGGCGGAGATCTGTGTCTATACGAACGGCAATCTTACGGTTGAGGCTCTGGGGTAATTTATGGTTGTGTCGAAGGTGTGGGACCTTCAGGTTCATCACAACGGGCACAACGGATGCACAACGAACACGACGGGACCGAGGCGGTTTCGGCACGCGTGAACCATGTGGGGCGAGCGGTGATGGACGGCGCGTTCGCCGTGCACCGAGCGCTGGGACCCGGGTTGCTCGAGTCGGTTTGTGAGGCCTGCCTGTTCGAGGAGCTGAGACAGGCGGGCCTGGTTGTCGAGCGACAGGTGGGCATTCCGGTCGCCTATGGCGACGTGCGACTTGATGTGGGCTACCGGCTTGATCTGCTGGTCAACAGGTGTGTCGTGGTCGAGGTCAAATCGATCGACGCCTTGGCGTCGATCCATACTGCCCAGCTGTTGACCTATCTTCGCTTCTCAGGTCTCCGGCTCGGCTATCTGATCAACTTCAACACCGTTCGCCTCAAGGATGGCTTTCGCCGTTTCGTGCTCTGACCCCGTTGTGTTCCTTGTGATCTCGCCGTGTTCGTTGTGATGAACCCTTCCAGCCCCAATATCTCGCCCATGACCGACCTCTCCCCCCGCGAAATCGTCTCCGAACTGGATCGCTTCATCGTCGGCCAGGACGATGCCAAGCGTGCTGTGGCCGTGGCCCTGCGGAACCGCTGGCGGCGCAAGCGCGTGCCGGATGACCTGCGCGACGAGGTCACGCCCAAGAACATCCTGATGATCGGGCCCACTGGCGTCGGCAAGACCGAGATCGCCCGGCGGCTGGCCAAACTGGCGGGCTCGCCCTTCCTCAAGATCGAGGCGACCAAATTCACCGAGGTCGGCTACGTCGGCCGCGACGTGGATTCGATCATGCGCGACCTCGTCGAGGCGGCACTGGTCATGGTGCGCGACAAGCGGCGTGCCGGGGTCAAGGCGAAGGCCGAGGCGGCGGCCGAGGAACGGATTCTCGACGCGCTCGTGGGTCCGGGCTCACAGCCGGCCACCCGCGAGAGCTTCCGCAAGAAGCTGCGCGCCGGGGAGATGGACGACAAGGAGATCGAACTCCAGCTGGCCGACACCGCCTCGACCATGCAGGGCCTCGACATCCCCGGCGGCGGCAGTGTCGGCATGATCAACCTGTCGGAAATGCTGGGCAAGCTGGGCGGACAGCGCACCAAGACCGCCAGGCTGCTGGTCCGGGACGCCCTGGCCCCGCTGGTCACCGAGGAGAGCGACAAACTGCTGGATCAGGAAAGCCTGACCACCGAGGCGCTGTTGCTGGCGGAGAATGAGGGCATCGTCTTCATCGACGAGATCGACAAGGTGGCGGGCCGGTCCGACCGGTCCGGCGGCGACGTCAGCCGCGAGGGCGTGCAGCGCGACCTGCTGCCGTTGATCGAAGGCACGACCGTCTCGACCAGATACGGGCCGGTGAAGTCGGACCATGTGCTGTTCATCGCCTCGGGTGCCTTCCACGTCGCCAAGCCGTCGGACCTGCTGCCCGAACTGCAGGGCCGCCTGCCGATCCGGGTCGAGCTGAAGGCCCTGACCCGCGACGACTTCGTGCGCATCCTGACCGAGCCGGAAGCCAATCTGATCCGCCAGAACCAGGCCCTGCTCGCGACCGAGAACGTCACCCTGACCTTCACCCCCGACGCGGTCGAGGCCCTCGCCGACGCCGCCGTGGCGGCCAATGGCGCGGTCGAGAACATCGGCGCGCGGCGGCTGGTGACCGTGATCGAGCGGGTGCTGGAGGAAACCAGTTTCAGGGCCTCCGACCTGTCCGGCCAGACCGTCGCCTTCGACGGCGAGCGGGTGCGGGATCTGGTCGCCGAATTGGCGCGTGACGCCGACCTGAGCCGGTTTATTCTCTAGACGGGCAACCCGGCAGAGGTTTCACTCGTACCTCAGCGTCGAACACCGCCAAGGACCCGCCCAAGGACCCGCCATGAGATCATTCCGATCCGCCCTGATCGCCGCCGCCCTGACGACCGTCGCCGCGCCGGCTGCCGCCCAGTCGCGCAACATCGTGCTGGACCAGTTCGACGGTCGCTGGTTCGAGATCGCGCGCAGCCCGAACGACGCCCAGAAGGACTGCCGGCGGGCCCAGATCGACTTCAATCCGCAGAGCCAGGCCAACCGCTATTCCATCGTCGTCACCTGCACCCGGCGCGCGGACGGCGTGGTCGAGACCCTGCGTGCGAATGCCCGGGTGACCGATCCGGGGACCAATGCCCGCTTCCGCTTTACCCTGACCGGCCTGCTGGGCGTGGGTGGACTGGCGGGGCAGAACTACTGGGTCTGGGACCATGCGCCCGACTACAGCTGGGCCATCATGGCCCTGCCGAACAAGTCCGACTGGTGGGTCTGGCACCGCAGCCAGAGCCCGGCCGAAGCCGAGCGCACCCGCCTGATTGCCCGCGCCCGCGCCCTGGGCCTCGACACCGGGACCGTGGTCCATACCGGACGGTAAGGTGCTATTTGTAAGCGGGCGCGGAAGGTTGGGACCGGCCCTGGGCCAGCGCTTGACGGGATATTCGAATGAAGTGGCACCACTTCACAAAGCGAGTCTACGCTGCCTTGGCCTTGGCGATGCTGCTCTTTGCGGGTTCTGCCTACCTCTACAACTTCGTGACCGGCAAATCCTACGGCGTCCCAAGCCCCAGCCCCTATGGAGCAATGCGCCGCTAGCTACCCGTCCGAAGGTGTCAAATACGGGCAGGTTCGCGACTTGAAATCGGAACATATGCCGAACATAAAGGCGGCATGGCCGCCGCCCTGCTCCAGATCGACCTTGTCTTCAGCCGGCCGCAGACCACGCTGGCGGTGACGCGCGGCGCGGCGCGGCTGATGGTCGACCTCGGCTATGCCCCGCTGCTGGAGGTCGGCCTGCCCAACGGCCGGCGCGCCGACGTCATGGCCCTGGGGCCGCGCGGCGACATCGTCATCTGCGAGGTCAAGTCGGGGGTCGAGGACTATCGGGTCGACCGCAAATGGGGCGAGTACGGGCCGTTCTGCGACGCCTTCTATTTTGCCGTGGCACCCGAGTTCCCGAGCGACATCCTGCCGGACGAGCCGGGTCTGATCGTCGCCGACGGCTTCGGCGGGGCGGTGGTGCGCGAGGCACCGGCCTCACCCCTCGCACCGGCGCGGCGCAAGGCGCTGATCGTGGCTTTTGGTCGGCTGGGGGCGATGCGGACGCTGCGCGACCCGGCGGGCTGAACCCCTATTCGACCACCGGGCCACTTTCGCCGACAGACATGACGGCGGCGGTCGAGGCAGCGCAGCCGGTCAGGTCCCGCTCGCCCAGTTTGACCATGGCGGTCAGCGGATAGGTGCGGTCACTCATCCCGTCCGAGCATTCGGTGGCGATCAGGGTGACCTTGAGCGTGGTCCCGTCGGCGGTTTCCGCCTCATACGTCGCCGTTGTGCCCTGGGCCACAGGCTCGGGCCGGGGCGCGCGCTGCTCGGGGGCGTCGGGGGACGTATAGACCAGCTCGGTCCCCGTCAGTTCGACACTCCAGAACGGCTCTGTGCCGAGGGCGCGGACCGGCTGGCCGAGATCGACACCGCCCAGAACCGGTGCGGGCTCGGGTGCGTCGGACGGCGGCGCGGGCTCTTCAGCCGGCGAACAGGCGGCCAGAACGAGAACGGTGAGGGCAGCGAAGACGGGACGCATGGGGAGGGGCTCCGGGTACGCAGGCAGGAAGCGCGGACTGCCTCTGCCGGTCAAGTCCGGATCCGGATATCGGCGGTCAGGGCTGGCCGCTGGCCGTCGGAACCGCGGCCATGAGCACGCCGTCGGTCGGCAGCGCCGGGGCTTTGTGGATGAAGCCATAGGTCGGATAGACGGAGGTGCCGAGGTCATTGATCGGGTTGTACCAGACCTTGACCGCCGTCCAGTCGCCGTTCCGCGAGACGTCCACGACGGTGACATTTTCCTCGACCCGGCCCCGGCTGCCGCCCCAGTTGGCGTGGGTCACGCGGATCACGCGGTCGGTGAGGATTTCCGAAACCACGGCCACATGGCCCCGGGTCATGCGGCCGCTGGGCTGGAAGGCCAGGACCGATCCGGTCTCCGGACGCTCGCCTGTGCGGAACTTGCCCTGGGCCTGACGCCACCAGGTCAGGGCGTCGCCGAAGATGTTGATGCCAGAATACATGCGGGCGAAGGTCACGCACTGCCAGTACGGCTCATCGGCCTTCGCGACAGGGGCAAGGCCCGGCGCAGAAAATCCGAGGGTCGCCGCAACCACGGCGGCTGTGAGCCGTTTCATCATGCTGGCGGAGGTCCCGACCTGTTTGAGTCGGCTAGCCCTAGACGATAGTTTCCCGGGGTTGAAGTCCCCCTTCAGGCGAGTCCGTGCGCGCTATCGTCGCGGCAGACTGCGCCACGCGTCGGTCGGCCATGGCCCTCAGAGCCTTACGGGCCGGGCGTTCGACGAGATGGTAGGTGACCATGGCCGCGACCGGAATCGCCGCCACCAGCGCCAGCCACACAAGGATGTGAAACTGCTTGTCCTCCGCCCCGGTCAGGCGCGCGGCGACATTGGTGGTCAGCAGCAGGACCGGCGCGCAGACCATATAGATCGAATAGCTGATCTCGCCGAGATAGACGCCGAATTTCGAGCCGAGCACGCCCGCGCGGCTGTTCTCCAGCGAGCCCAGCCCGAGGATCAGACCGCCGGCGGCGAGGACGGTGATCGCATCCCACAGGCCCAGGGAGGCGCTGACCAGCACGGCCGCCCCGCTGACGAGCGCCACCGGCCCGGCGAAGGGCACGCCGCCCCGCCGATGGATCAGATAGAGGGCACAGCCGAGGGCGAAACACGGCACGATCCGCAGCGCGCCCCAGCGGAAGGTGGCCTCGGTCAGGGAATAGCCGGCCAGGGGTTCGAAGGCGGCATAGAGGGCGAGCGCAAAGCCCGCAGCCAGTGCCGTGGCCAGCACCGGCCGGTCCCTGAGCCGCCAGGCCACGAAGGCAAAGGCGGGAAAGCCGAGATAGGCCGCCCATTCGGCCGAGATCGACCAGGACGGATGGTTGAAGGCCGAGCTGCTGGCCAGGCCCCAGGCATGGGTCAGGGTCAGATGGGCCGGAAGATCCCGCCAGTTGGTCAGGCTGCCGTCGATACTCAGCCCGGCGGCCGTCGCGACCACACCCAGACCGATCATGCCGAACAGGGTCACCAGATGCAGCGGATAGACCCGCGCCAGCCGCGCCCACAGGAAGCCGCCGTAGCGGAACCGCTTCTCGCCCGCCGCCTCGAGATAGACATGGCTGAGGATGAAGCCCGACAGCACGAAGAAGGTCTCGACGCCCAGATAGCCCCTGGTCACGGCGACCGGGACGAAGCCGACATCAAGGTGCGGCCAGGCCGTATAGAGGACCACCCACAGGGCGGCGAAGAACCGCAGGGTGGTCAGGGCGCGCAGGTCGGGGGGCGTCGGAACGGGCGTCATGGCCCGCAACCTGGCCGACCGGAGGTACAGGAACCGTTAAACGGCGCTGTGCGCCGCCTTCAGGCCGCGCATTCCGCCGGTTTCGCCTCGCCCGGCGTATACATTTCGCAGGACCGTTCGATCTCGTCCTGGATCAGCGCGCAGGGGTTGGAGACATGGCAGGGCGGGCGGGTCGCGGGACTGACGGCGATACACCGGTCGACCAGTCGCTGCGCCGCCGCTTCCCCGATGTCGTTCTGGCAGGAGACCGGCGCGCCGACCGGCTCCATGGCCACGGCCGGATCGGCCTCTTCCTGCGGCGGGGCATCGGCGGGCATTTCGGGGGCCGGCGCGACCGGGGCGGTGGCCGGCTCGGCCGCCGGAGCCTCCGCAGGGCGTTCACAGGCGGCGACCAGGACGGTCACAGCCAACAGGGCGAATACGGTCCGGCGCATCAGGCACTCCGATCGGTCGCGGAAACCCCACCTTAGGCACGGTTCGGCCCGAGGCGGAAGCGCCGGGCGCCCGCTCAGCGGCCCAGGGCGGCCCGCTGGAGGGCGAACAGTTCGGCACAGCCGCCCTCGGCCAGCTGGAACAGCCGGTCGAACTCGGCACGGGAGAAGCCGCGCTTTTCGCCCGTGGCCTGGATCTCGACGATCGCGCCGGCCCCGGTCAGGACGAAGTTGGAATCGGCCTCGGCGTTGGAATCCTCTTCATAGTCGAGGTCCAGCACCGGCTGGTCGTTGCAGACGCCGCAGGAGACGGCCGCGACCTGGTCGAGGATGGGGTCGGTCTTCAGCACGCCCTCGGCGCGCAGATAGTCGAAGGCGCTGGCCATGGCGACCCAGGCGCCCGTGATGGCCGCCGTGCGGGTGCCGCCGTCGGCCTGGATGACGTCGCAATCCAGCGACACCTGACGCTCGCCCAGGGCCTTGAGATCGACCACGGCGCGCAGCGAACGGCCGATCAGGCGCTGGATTTCCTGCGTCCGGCCGCTCTGCTTGCCGGCGGCGGCCTCGCGACGACCGCGGGTGTGCGTGGCGCGGGGCAGCATGCCGTATTCGGCCGTGACCCAGCCCTGACCCGTGTTTCGCATCCAGCCCGGCACCTTTTCCTCGACCGAGGCCGTTACCAGCACCTTGGTATGGCCGAAGGTGACCAGGCAGGAGCCCTCGGCATAGCGGTTAACGCCGGTCTCCAGCGTCACGAGGCGGAGCTGGTCGGGGGTGCGGGCGGACGGGCGCATGAAGGCTCTCTGGCAGACGTTGCGGAACGGGCCGGGCTGCTTATCCTGAAACCATGAGCCTGTATGCCCCCGAACGTCAGTCGACGCCGCGCGAGCAACCGACGGTGACCCTGAGACCCGCCGCCGCCGCCGACGCCGCCCTTCTGGCCGCCTGGGACCTGGAGCCACACGTCATCGCCTGCTCCAGCGACGACCCCATGGCCGAGGAGGCCTTTGACGGCATCGACTGGACCGATGAACTGACCCGCTCGGCCTATGAGCTGACCTATGTCATCGCCGAGGTCGAAGGCCGGCCGGTCGGCGCCATGGCCGTCTGCGACCCGCACAGCGAGCCCAGCCACTACTGGGGCGAGATCGAGCCGAACCTGCGAGCCATCGACATCTGGATCGGACCGGCCGAATGGTTGGGCCGCGGGGTGGGGACATCGATGATGACCCAGATGATCGACCGCTGCTTTTCGGAGCCCGGGGTGAAGGCCATCGTCATCGACCCGCTCAACACCAATACCGCCGCGATCCGCTTCTATCAGCGGCTGGGGTTCAAGGTCGTGGGCCGCAGGATGTTCGACGAGGACGACTGTCTGGTGCACCGGCTCGAACGGGACGCCTGGGAAGGACGCCGCCGGGCATGACCTTCGATCCGTTCCTGGCTTCCGTGCCTCCGGCCGCCGGTCTGGCGTCACTGGACGCCCGCGCCCGTGACATCTTCCGGCGGATTGTCGAATCCTATCTGGAGACCGGAGACCCCGTCGGTTCGCGAACCCTGTCCCAGACGGGCATTGCCCTGTCGCCGGCCTCGATCCGGAACACCATGCAGGACCTGACCCTGGCCGGCCTGCTGGGGGCACCGCACACCTCGGCGGGGCGGATCCCCACACATGCAGGGCTCCGCCTGTTCGTCGATGGCCTGCTGGAGATCGGGGACCTCGGGACCGAGGAGCGGCGCGAGATCGACGCGCGGCTCGCGGCCAGTTCCGGCAAGAATGGGGCCCGCAGTTTCGACGAGGCGCTGAACGAGGCCTCCAGCCTGCTGTCCGGCCTCGCCGGCGGGGCCAGTATCGTCGCCAGCCCGGTGCGTGAGGCCGGGGTGAAGCACGTCGAGTTCGTCGCCCTGGGCCACGATCAGGCCCTGGCCGTGCTGGTCGGCGACGACGGCTCGGTCGAGAACCGGCTGATGCCGCTCAAGGCCGGGGTGACGCCCTCGACCCTGACGGAAGCCTCCAACTTCCTCAACGCCCGCCTCAAGGGTCGGCCCCTGCACGAGGCGCGCACCGAGATGCGCACCGAACTGGACGCCGCCCGCCGCGAGCTGGACGCCGCTGCTGCCCGCCTGGTCGAGGACGGCATGGCCGCCTGGTCAGGCGGGGCCGAGCGCGAACGGTCCCTGATCGTGCGCGGCCGGGCCAATCTGCTGCACGACCGCGAGACCGCCGAGGATCTCGAAAAGGTCCGCATCCTGTTCGACGACCTGGAGCAGAAGGAACAGTTGATCGGCCTGCTGGACGGGGTGTCCACGGCCCAGGGGGTCCGCATCTTCATCGGGGCGGAAACCAGACTCTTTTCGCTTTCGGGTTCCGCCGTCATCGCGGCACCCTATATGACGGGCCGCCAGCGGGTTCTGGGCGCCATCGGCGTGATCGGACCCGCGCGACTGAACTATGCCCGCATCATACCGTTGGTGGACTACACCGCCCGGGTGCTGGGGCGAATGCTGGACGGACAAGAGACTTGAGCGACACACACGACGACCTCCCCCATTCCGAAGAACTGGCCGCCGATATCGCGGAAGCCGGGGCTGAGCTGGACGACGGCCTGGGCCCCATCGACGCCCTGATCGCCGAGCGCGACCAGTGGAAGGACCGCGCCCTGCGCGCCGTGGCCGAGGCCGAGAACACGAAGAAGCGGGCCGAGACCCAGTCCAACGACGCCCGCGCCTACGCCATCCAGCGCTTCGCCCGCGACCTGCTGGGCGTGGCCGACAATCTGGAGCGGGCGCTGCAGGCCGCCCCCAAGGACGCCGACGCCGGCGAGGCCGGTCTGGTCACCGGGCTGGAGCTGACCCAGAAGTCGCTGCTGCAGGCGTTTGAGAGCAACAATCTGAAGCGCGTCGCCCCCGAGCCGGGCGAGGCCTTCGACCCGCACCTGCATCAGGCCATGATGGAACAGGTCTCCGACAGCGTGCAGGGCGGACAGGTGATCCAGACCCTGCAGGCCGGCTACGCCCTGTTCGGCCGCACGGTGCGCCCGGCCATGGTGGTGGTCGCCGCCAAGGGCTCCGGCGCGGCGGCGGGCAATGCGGCCTATGCGGCGGCGGCGGCCACCGGCGGGAATTTCGACCAGAAGGCCTGAGCTCCGGCCGTCGGCGAAAGCTGGTTCATCACAACGGACACAACGGAGGCCACAACGGTCACGACGGGACCGCGGACGCGTCGTCGGCCGGCGGCTTCTTTCGCATGGCGTCAGGTCGCGGCGTTCGCCGCCTTGATCCGATCGACGCCTCGGCGTCGATCCGGAGTTATCTCACTGCGTCGCTGACGAGTTCGGTTCTGCCCGCCTCCCGGGACCCGTTGTGCCCGTTGTGGCCTCCGTTGTGTCCGCTGTGACGAACCTTTCGAACGCTGGGCGGCAGAGCCTCAACGCTTCAGCCGCGCCTCGAAGAACGCCAGCAGCCGGCTCCACCCGTCCGCCGCATCCGCCGCGCGATAGCTGTCGCGATAGTCGGCGTGGAAGGCGTGCGGGCTGTCCGGATAGACATGGATGCCACTGGCGGTCTGGCCGGCGCGTTGCAGGGCCTCGCGCATGGCCTCGACGCTGGCCAGGGGGATACCGCGGTCCTGACCGCCGTACAGGCCCAGCACCGGGCATTTCAGGTCGTCAGCCAGATCAACGGGCCAGGGCTGGCCGGCCGCGGCCTGTTCCGGCGTCGCCGTGGCCGAGGGCGCGAGCCGACCGTACCAGGCCACGCCCGCGTCCAGCACGGCGAAACGGGCACAGGCCTGCCACACCACCTTGCCGCCCCAGCAGAAGCCGGTGATCCCGACCTTGTCGGAATTGGCCCAGAGCTGCTGGCTGACCCAGTCGAGGGTGGCCGAGACGTCGCCCATGACCTGCTCATAGCCGGCTACGCCGACGATCTGCTGCACGCGCGTCATGTCCGACAGGGGCGCCGGGTCCTCGACCCGGTTGAAGAAGGACGGGGCGACCGCCGCAAAACCGGCCTTGGCCAGCCGCCGGCAGAGGTCGCGGATATAGTCGTGGACGCCGAAGATCTCGGACGCGACCACCACCACCGGCCACGGACCTTCGCCGGCGGGGCGGGCGACGAAGATCGGCAGGGCGAAGCCGTCCGGGGCCGGAATGGTCGTGGCTTCCTGGATCAGGCCCTCACCGTCCGTGGTGATCGGGGCCGCCTGTCGGGCCAGGGCTGCGGGGGCATAGCCGGCGAAGGCCATGCCGCCGACCACGCCGGTCGCCAGGGCGCGGCGGCTGAAGCGGAAATCCTCGGGCTCGGGCCCCTCGGGGCGGATCAGGTTCGACATCAGGCGGCTCCGGTCTGGCGAAGGGGGGAGACTGGCTGCGCGCCCGCCCGTCGTCCATTCACGATTGCCGTGAAGCTGGCGCGGCCCGGCGAAGCGTCAGATTGATCCGGCCACCCCCCGGAACCAGGGTCGAGGAACCGGCGATCACCCGGTCGATCCCGTGCCGCGCCAGCCGTGCCGGGCCGGTCAGGGCGCAGACGTCGCCCGAGGCCAGCCGTACCGTCCGCGTCGGCCCGCCCGCGGCCGCGCCGATCCGGAACACCGCCGTATCGCCGAGCGACACCGAGAGGACAGGCGCGCTGTGGTCCTGTTCGTCGAGGTCCTGATGCAGGCCCATCTTCGCACCCTCCCGATAGAGGTTGACCAGACAGGCGTCGGGCGGCTCGGGCCAGCCGGTCAGCTCGCTCCAGAGCGCCGGCAGCGCCCCGGGCATCGGCTGCCAGGGCGCGCCCGTCACCGGATGGGTCGGCTGATAGCGGTAGCCGGCCCGGTCCGAGACCCAGCCCAGCGGACCCAGGTTGGTCATCTCGACCGAGAACGGCCGCCCGCCGGGCGTCACCGGCCTGTAGAAGGCCGACCGTTCGGCTGCAGCCAGCACCTCGGCCAGCAGACCCGCCTGTCCCGACGCGGAAAGGGCTCCCGGCCAGAACCGGAAGCCCTCCATGCCCGTATCGATCTCGCGCGCAGAACCCATGCCCGGAGGATAGGGCTTCCGCCCCGGCGCTCAAGCAGCGAGCGACCGTGTCGCGAGCGTTAGCGCCCCAAACAGGCTGAGGCGCTCCGCGCCTCAGCGCGTGTAGTAATAGTCCGCGATCTGGCAGACGTTGACGTTAAAGCGCGTCAGCACCTGACCGTTGGTGAACTCGGCCTTGAAGTCATACAGGCAGGCACCGGAGCCATCGTCGATGTTCATCATGATGCTGTTGCCGGCGGCGAGGGTGCCGCGACCCAGCATGTCCTCCTGCCAGTCCGTGACCCGCGAATCCGAAGCGTAGAAGCGCAGCATGGTCCAGCCGGTGTTGTTATGGATGCGCACCCGGCGGTTCAGGCCGTCACGCGACTGGGCCGGTGCCGATACGGCGGTCTTGTCGGCGGCGACCACCGGCTCGGCGGCGGCAGCGGACGTGAGGCCCATGGCCGCCGCGATCAGGGCGGCGCGGGCGATGGTCTTGAAGGTGTTCATGTCAGTCTCTCCCCAGCGGCCGGACCCTCATCGGCTCGGCGGTGACACGGTTATGCCACCGCCGGCTCGACCCGGCATCTGACGGACCCTGACAGTTGATTCGCTCATCAGGGCGGTTTGGGACTTGCAGGCGGGGGGGTGTTTCCCATATCGGCGTCAACCGCCGCAAATCCCCGCAGTTCGTGGGGCTTTGTGGCCGGAACCGTACCAACCGACTGAATACCCTGACACCGGGGGCGGTCACGCGCGGCGCTTCGCTTTAAAAGGCCGCCGCATCGCCCGCTGAAATGGAGTGAAAGACCACCAATGGCCAAGATCATCGGCATCGACCTGGGCACCACCAACTCGTGCGTGGCCGTCATGGACGGCAAGACCCCCAAGGTCATCGAGAACGCCGAGGGCAATCGGACCACGCCCTCCGTCATCGCCATCCAGGACGGCGGCGAGACCCTCGTGGGTCAGCCGGCGCGCCGCCAGGCCGTGACCAATCCGACCAATACCTTCTTCGCCATCAAGCGCCTGATCGGCCGCTCGTTCGATGACCCGGTGGTGGCCAAGGACAAGAAGATGGTCCCCTATGAGATCGTCAAGGGACCGACCGGCGACGCCTGGGTCCGCGCCAACGGCAAGGACTATTCGCCCCAGCAGATCTCGGCCTTCACCCTCGGCAAGATGAAGGAGGCCGCAGAGGCCTATCTCGGCGAGACCGTGACCCAGGCCGTCATCACCGTGCCGGCCTATTTCAACGACGCCCAGCGTCAGGCCACCAAGGACGCCGGCAAGATCGCCGGCCTCGAGGTCCTGCGCATCATCAACGAGCCGACCGCCGCTGCCCTGGCCTATGGCCTGGACAAGAACGACGGCCAGAAGATCGCCGTCTATGACCTCGGCGGCGGCACCTTCGACGTCTCGATCCTCGAGATCGGCGACGGCGTGTTCGAGGTGAAGTCGACCAATGGCGACACCTTCCTCGGCGGCGAGGACTTCGACCTGCGCCTGGTCGACTATCTGGCCGACGAGTTCAAGAAGGAGCAGGGCGTCGACCTGCGCTCCGACAAACTGGCCCTGCAGCGCCTCAAGGAAGAGGCCGAAAAGGCCAAGAAGGAGCTCAGCTCCACGACCCAGTATGAGGTCAATCTGCCGTTCATCACCATGAACGCCTCGGGCCCGCTGCACCTCAACATCAAACTGTCGCGCGCCAAGCTGGAGGCCCTCGTCGAGGATCTGGTCCAGCGCACCATCGAACCCTGCGCCAAGGCCCTGAAGGACGCGGGTATGAAGGCCTCGGACATCGACGAGGTCGTGCTGGTCGGCGGCATGACCCGTATGCCGATGGTCCAGGAGGCGGTGAAGAAATTCTTCGGCAAGGAGCCGCACAAGGGCGTCAATCCGGATGAGGTCGTGGCCCTCGGTGCGGCCGTTCAGGCCGGCGTTCTGCAAGGCGACGTCAAGGATGTGCTGCTGCTGGACGTGACCCCGCTGACCCTCGGCATCGAGACCCTGGGCGGCGTCTTCACCCCGCTGATCGAACGCAACACCACCATCCCGACCAAGAAGAGCCAGGTCTTCTCGACCGCCGACGACAACCAGTCGGCCGTGACGATCCGGGTCTTCCAGGGCGAGCGTCCGATGGCGTCCGACAACAAGGTGCTGGGCCAGTTCGACCTGATGGGCATTCCGCCGGCACCGCGCGGCATGCCGCAGATCGAGGTCGCCTTCGACATCGACGCCAACGGCATCGTCCACGTCACCGCCAAGGACAAGGCGACCAACAAGGAACAGTCGATCCGCATCCAGGCCAACGGCGGCCTCTCGGACGCCGACATCGACAAGATGGTCAAGGAAGCCGAGGCCAATGCCGCCTCTGACAAGGCCCGCAAGGAAATGGTCGAGGCGGTCAACGCCGCCGACAGCCTGATCCACTCGACCGAAAAGGCCATGGCCGAACACGGCGACAAGGTCGGGGCCGAGGAAAAGGCCGCGATCGAAACCGCCCTGGCCGATCTGAAGACGGCGAAGGACGGCACCGACCCGGAAGACATCCGGATGAAGACCAACACCCTGGTCCAGGCCTCGATGAAGCTGGGCGAGGCCATGTACGCCTCGCAGCAGGGCGCCGGCGACAGCGATGACGCCACGGCCACCGCCGACGATGGCGTGGTCGACGCCGAGTTCGAGGAAGTCTCGCCCGACGGCGACGAGAAGAAGAGCGCGTAGGCCGTTTCCTCCCCCTTGGGGGAGGGGGACCATCCGAAGGATGGTGGAGGGGCGGCTCCGTCGCACGGTCCCTTTCAGGGTCGCGCCCGGAGCAGCCGCCCCTCCACCGCTTCGTGGTCCCCCTCCCCCGTCGCTTCGCTGGGGGAGGAATGCAAACTTGCATCATCGCACCGGGCACCCATGTCAGCCCGGTCAGCCGATCCGGCCCGCCGCCCGGCAAGGGGCGCGGACCATCGGCAAGGGTAAGAGGACGAACGCCGCATGGCGACGCGTGACTATTACGAGGTTCTGGGGATCGAGCGGACGATCGACGCCGCGGGGCTGAAGGTCGCCTATCGCAAGCTGGCGATGCAGCACCACCCCGACCGTAACGGCGGGTGCGAAGACTCCATGGCGCGGTTCAAGGAGATTTCCGAAGCCTATTCCGTGCTGTCCGACGATCAGAAACGCGCCGCCTATGACCGGTTCGGCCATGCCGGGGTCAACGGCGGTGGCGGCGGGTTCGGCGGTCAGGGCCAGGGCTTCACCGACGTCAACGACATCTTCTCCCAGGTCTTCGGCGACGCATTCGGCGATGTGTTCGGCGGTCGGGCCGGCGGCGGCGCGCGCCAGCATGGTCCGCGCCGCGGCTCGGACCTGCGCTACGACCTCGAGATCACCCTCGAGCAGGCCTACAAGGGTTCTGACGTCGAGATCGCCGTCCCCACCACCGCCACCTGCGAGACCTGTGAAGGAACCGGCGCGCGCAAGGGTGCCAAGGCGACCACCTGCGCCACCTGCCAGGGCACCGGCCGGGTGCGGTCGGCCAACGGCTTCTTCCAGGTCGAGCGGACCTGCCCCCATTGCGGCGGCGCGGGCAGTCGTCTGGCCGCTGAAGACGTCTGCACCAGCTGCGCGGGTCACGGCCAGGTGCGCAAGAACCGCAAGCTCCAGCTCAAGATCCCGGCCGGGGTCGATGACGGCTCGCGTATCCGCCTGTCGGGCGAGGGCGACGCCGGCACGCGCGGCGGACCGCGCGGCGACCTCTATGTCTTCATCTCGGTCACGCCCCACGAGCTGTTCGAGCGCGACAACCTCGACCTTCTGGTGACGGTCCCCGTGCCGATGACCACCGCAGCCCTCGGCGGCGAGATCGACGCCCCCTGCCTGACGTCCGAGGCCTGTGACGGCCGTTGCCGGGCGCCCGTCAGCGTCCCCGCCGGGGCCCAGACCGGCAAGACCGTGCGTATCAGGGGCAAGGGCATGCCCCATCTGAACGGAAAGAACCGCGGCGATCTGGTGGTCGAGCTGTTCGTCGAAACCCCGACCGAACTGACCGCCCATCAGAAGGCACTGCTGCAGGAGCTGGCCGCCTCGCTGGGCGAGAGCCAGACGCCGCGCAACTCGTCCTTCGCCGGCAAGGCCAAACGCTTCTGGGCCGACATCCTGGGTTCGGAAGCGCCGCAGTAGCCGCCGTCACCCTCGGGCTTGACCCGAGGGCCCGACGGTCGGGTGCTCCATCGGGCGTCATGCGAACAGCGACCCGGGGGCCCTCCCCGGCGCACAGCGCCCCACCACGTCTGATCCGCGGGTCAAGCCCGAGGATGACGGTTGGAGAGAAACCCTTCACAATCGCCGCGAACTGACAGGGGTCTGAGTTGAGCGCCATCTTCCACGCCGGCATTTCCGGCGCCCGCGGCCGGATGGGTCGCGCCGTCTCAGCGGTTCTCGACGCCCGCGAAGACGTCGTCGTGGCCGCCCGCTTCGATCGCGGCGAGACGCCCGACCTGTCTCTGTGCGACGTGATCATCGACTTCTCGACCCCCGATGCGTCGGTGGAACTGGCCGCAACCTGCGCGGCCCGCGGCGGGCCCGCCCTGGTCATCGGCTCCACCGGCCTGACGCCAGAGCAGGAGGCCGACATCCATGCGGCGGCCGAGAAGATCGCCATCGTCCGCAGCGGCAATTTCTCACTGGGCGTCAACATATTGATCGGGCTGGTCGAACACGCCGCCCAGCGGCTCGACGCGGCCGACTGGGATATCGAGGTGCTGGAGACCCACCATCGCCGCAAGGCCGACGCGCCGTCAGGCACGGCCCTGATGCTGGCCGAGGCTGCCGCCAACGGCCGCGACGTCGACCTGGCCGACGTCCGCTCCCCGCCTTACGACGGCATCACCGGTGCGCGGGAAGCCGGAAAGATCGGCTTCGCCTCCCTGCGCGCCGGCGGGGTCATCGGCGAGCATACGGTGCTGTTCGCCTCGGAAGACGAGACCCTGACCCTGAGCCACTCGGCCATCGACCGGTCACTCTTCGCCAGGGGTGCCGTCGCCGCCGCCGCCTGGGTCCGCAGCCGCAAGCCGGGCCTCTATGACATGCAGGACGTGCTGGGCTTCCGTCAGGCCTGACAGAGGATCCCGGGTCGTCAGCGCCCCGTCGAGCCGAAGCCGCCTGCGCCGCGCGCGGTTTCATCCAGCGCCTCAACCTCGACCATCGCCGCCTGCTCATGCCTTGCGATGACCATCTGGGCGATGCGCTCGCCGCGGCGGATCACGAACGGGTCCTGTCCATGATTGATCAGGATGACGCCGACCTCGCCGCGATAGTCGCTGTCGATCGTGCCGGGGGAGTTCAGGCAGGTCAGGCCGTGTTTGAGCGCCAGGCCGGAGCGGGGCCGCACCTGGGCCTCAAATCCGGGCTCGAGGGCGATCCTGAGGCCGGTGGGGACCAGGGCGCGGGTGCCGGGCTCGAGCGTCATCGGCTCCGCCTCCGGGAGCGCCGCCCGCAGGTCCATACCGGCCGAGCCGACAGTCTCATAGGCCGGCAGGGGCAGACCTTCGGCATGGGGCAGGCGTTCGACGCGGACGGTGGTCATGGCTTTCCCTGGTGGTGCGACAGGCGGTGTATCGGATGTCCAGCTTATCGCCCTTGTCGCGGCCCGAATGTATCGGTTGTCTCGCACCGATTGTCGCTGTGTATAAGCTGTGGAAAAGTCCCGGTTCAGGCGAAATGATCGGCGATCCTGGCCGCCAGCTTTATCGCCACCTCCGCCTTGGACTGGCGCGGCCAGGTCTCGGCCGTTCCGTCGCGGGTGAACAGGGTCACGGTATTGCCGTCAGCCCCGAAGACGTCATCTGACACATCATTGCCGACGATCCAGTCACAGCCCTTGCGCGACAGCTTGGAGCGGGCGTTGGCCTCAAGGTCCGTGGTCTCGGCGGCGAAGCCGACGACCAGTTTCGGCCGCTTCTTTCCGGGCGCCGAGATGCCCGCGAGAATGTCGGGATTCTCGATCAGGGACAGTGAGGGCGGGCCGCCGGGGGCCTTCTTGATCTTGCCGGAAGCGACACCGTCCACCCGCCAGTCCGCGACCGCCGCGCTCATCACCGCAATGTCTGCCGGCAGGGCCGCCGCCACGGCTGCCTGCATCTCACGCGCGGTCTCGACCGGGATACGCTCGACCCCGACCGGACAGGCCAGGGCCACGGGCCCCGAGACCAGGGTCACCCGGGCCCCCAGCCGGGCCAGGGCCTCGGCAATGGCATAGCCCTGTTTGCCGCTGGAGCGGTTGGTCAGGCCGCGCACGGGGTCGATCGGCTCGAAGGTCGGGCCGGCGGTGACCACGGCCCGACGCCCGGCCAGGGGGTGTCCGTCCGGTCCGGCCAGCAGGCCTTCGATGGCGGTCAGGATCGCCGCCGGCTCGGCCATCCGGCCGGGGCCGAACTCGCCGCAGGCCATCTCGCCCTCGTCGGGTCCGACCACGGCGACCCCGTGGAAGCCGTCGAAGGCCTTCAGCCGCGCCATATTGGCCTGCACTGCGGGGTGCAGCCACATGCGTACATTCATGGCCGGGGCCAGCAGCACCCGTTTGTCGGTGGCCAGAAGGGTGGTCGAGGCGAGGTCGTCCGCCAGACCGTTGGCCGCCTTGGCGATCAGCCCCGCTGTCGCGGGTGCCACGACCACCAGATCAGCCCAGCGCGAAAGCTCGATATGGCCCATGGCCGTCTCGTCCTCGGGCAGGAACAGCTTCTGGCGAACAGGGTGGCCGGTCAGGGCGGCCAGGGACATCGGCGTCACAAACTCGGCACCGGCCGCGGTCAGCACGCTCATGACCTCGGCCCCGGCCTTCCTCAGCAGACGCACCAGCTCCAGCGCCTTGTAGGCGGCAATGCCGCCGCCGACGATCAGCAGGATCTTGCGTCCGGACAGCGAGGCCTTGGTCATGTCGCTGATCTAGCCACCCCGTCGCCTGGCGTCGAGAGGAAGCGGTCCGAACAAGAACATTGCAAGAACATTTATCCTGTGATTAACCTTCTGGCGGCGGGTTCAACCGAGGGAGGGTTTCATGATCGCCAGCAAGGGTTCGGCATGGGCCGTGGTCACCGCGACGGCGCTGCTGGTGGGACTGTCGGCGTGTGGCAACGGCGGCTCTGCGGTCGAGACGCGGGATCGATCCGCGGAGGAGGCACAGACTGCCCTGACTGCAGCGACGGACACACGGGCGGAAGCCGCAGGGGCGACCCCGGAGAAGGCCCGGCCGGTTCTGACCGCCAACCGACGCGAGACCGTCGACGCCAAGGTCGCCCGGCTGTTCGAGCGAAACGGTGCCGACTTCGGCGCAGCGACGGCCGAGGATTATCTGGCCAAGGTTCAGGCCTTCACGGCGGGGCCGCCCGCCGGGACCGACAGGGTCCAGCGCCCGAACGGCGATCTGCTGCTGTACCAGGCCACGACCAACACCTTCGCCGTGGTGTCACGCGACGGTGTGCCCAAGACCATGTTCAAGCCGCGCGAGGGTGCCGCCTATTGGGCAGAGCAGAAGGCGGCCGCGCCGAATTTCGGACAGAGACGTTCAGCGTCGTCAGCGGAATAGCGGCCGGGTTGGTCGAGGCGATCAGGCCTCGTCCGACTCCTCCCGGTCAGCCATGACCCGGATCAGTTCGAGGGCAAGCTTCTGCTTACGGATCGAAAGCTGCGGTGCCAGACGGCCGATCTCGATGGTGTAGCGCGTAGCCGGAAAATCGTGCTCGAAGCCGGCACCGCCCTCGGCCATGCCTGCGGCCTGGCCGCCCGTCAGCCCTTCGAAGAAATAGCCGATATCAACCTTGAAGAAGCGCGCGATGTCCCAGAGCTTGGACGCCGAGATGCGGTTGGCGCCCTTCTCGTATTTCTGGATCTGCTGAAAGGTGAGGCCCAGCGCACGGCCCAGATCGCTCTGGTTATACCCGAGCGCCAGACGTTTTTCGCACACGCGCCGACCAACGTGCCGGTCCACGGGATGAGGACCGTCCTCGCCCTTGCCTCTCGCCATCGTCCAATTGTCCTTCGGTTTCCTTGCCGTAAATCTGAATGCGCTGGAGATTCGCCTGTGTCATCAAAAATTGCAAAAGCGGCCCTGCCCCGCCTAGCCCCGGTTGCGCAACCGCCGTTTTTTCACCCGTCAGGCGAGAACCCTGACCTTTCCAGGCCAATTCACGCCGTGGCCGGAGCCGGCCTCAGGCGAGTCACAAGCCGGGTCCAGGGCGTCCCGACCGCCAGGCCCGCGATGACCGCCAGCCAGAACAGGAGGTCACCGAGCCGGCCATAGAGGGTCACCGCGGCCGGTCGGGGCAGGCGGGCGTCGATGATCCCGCTCTCGCCCGGTTCGAGCCGCTGATCGCCGATCACCCGGCCCCAGGGGTCGATCATGGCCGAGACCCCGGTCGGGGTAGAGCGCACGATCGGCAGGCCCGTCTCGATGGCCCGATAGCTGGCCAGATTCAAGTGCTGAAGCGGGCCGGAACTGCGGCCGAACCAGGCGTCGTTGGAGATGTTGACGATCCACTCCGGACGGCCGGCCCCGCCGGACGTGAAGCCCGGATAGAGGCTTTCGTAACAGATCAGGGGCTGGGCGCGGGGCGCGCCGGGAATGTCGATGGGCGCGGGGCGAGGGCCGGGGCTGAAATCGGTCGGCATATGGGTCAGGCTGCGAACACCCAGAGCCCCCAGCAGCCCGCCCGCCGGCAGAAATTCGCCGAACGGCACCAGCCGGTATTTGTCATAGACGGCGCTGATCCTCAGTCCGTCGCCGCCCTGATCCGTGAGGACGAAAAGGCTGTTGAAATAGCGTTCGCCACCGGCGGCTGACGAATCGGCAAGACCCCGGCCCAGCCCCATGATCAGGCTCTGGCCCGGCTGGACCGCGCGGGCGATGGCCACCGCCTCCGGCGAGCCGGGCGCGAACACCCGATTGGCCGAGGCCGGCAGGGCACCCTCAGGCCAGATGATCAGGTCGGGCATCACGGCCCCGGGACGGGCCGTCAGATTGACGTAGCGATCGACGATGCCGCGATAGGCTTCGGGCGTCCATTTGGACTCCTGGTCGACATCCGCCTGGACGATGCGCACCACTGTGTCGGTCAGATCCAGCCGCGCCTGCGACAGCCGCACCGCGCCGCCGATCAGCAGGGCGGCGATCGCCAGGCCGCCGAGCAAGGCCGCGCCGATGCGGGCCTTGCGCGGGCCGTCCCCCAGAAGAGGGCCGAAAGCGGCCGCAGCCGCCACGGTGACGAAGCTCAAGCCATAGACGCCGGCGACCGCCGCAAACTGGGACGCCGCAGAACCGGCCTTCCAGCTGGCACCGGCGGGATTCCACGGGAAGCCGGTCAGGACATGGCCGCGCAGCCATTCCAGCAGGCAGAACAGGGCGGCGAAGAACAGCGCCCGCTTGACCCCGCCGGGCAGAAAACGGCGATAGAGGGCCGTCGCCGTTCCCCAGAACAACCCCAGGCCGATGGGCAGCAGACTGGCTGCAAAGGGTGCCATCCAGGCCTGGGCCGGATTGACCAGAAACGCCTCCGCCACCCACCAGCAGCTGATGAAGAAATAGGCGAAGCCGGCCAGCCAGCCCATCCAGAAGCCGCCGCGCACCGAGGTGGCGCGCTCGGCGAGGAACATCAGCAGGGCATAGCCGAGCAGGCCGGGCAGGATGCCGAACGGGGGATGGGCGAGCGCCGCCGCCGCACCGGCGGCCAGCGCCAGGCCGATCCGGCCGAAGCGCAGGATCAGCCGCGCGCGCGGTCCATCATCGTCAAGCGTCGCCGGGAGAAGGTTCATGGGGCCTGTATGGGTCTGCGACGCCAAGGCTGGCAAGAAGGGTTCGCTCCTCCGCCTCCATCGCCTCGGCCTCTGCGTCATCGACATGGTCGCGGCCCAGCAGATGGAGCACGCCATGCACGGTCAGGTGGGTCAGGTGATCCGCCAGGGTCTTGCCCTGGGCCGAAGCCTCGGCGGCGCAAACGCCGAAAGCCAGCACCAGATCGCCCAGATGCGGCGCGTGCCCCGGAATCGTCATGTCCGCAGCCGGAAACGACAGGACATTGGTCGGCTGGTCCCGGTCGCGAAAGCGGGCGTTGATCGCCCGCACGGCGGCATCGTCCGTCAACAACACGACGACATCGCCCGCGACCGTCCCGAGGGCGGCGGCAGCGGCCCGTTCGACCCGGGCAACCGCATCCGGCAGGGCCTCGGTCCAGGCCTCTTCCTCGATCTCGACCTCGATCACGAGTCGGGATCCTCAAGATCGGCGGCCGGGCGCCGGCTGGCGGCGTCGGCGTCATAGGCACGCACGATCCGTTCGACCATGGCGTGGCGGACCACGTCCCGGGCTTCGAACCGCTGGACCCCGACACCCTTGACGTCCTCCAGGATGCGCAGGGCGTGTTTCAGGCCGGAATCCCGCGGATTCAGCAGATCGACCTGCGACGGATCGCCGGTCACCACCATCCGGGCCCCCTCGCCCAGCCGGGTCAGGACCATCTTCATCTGCAGGCGCGAAGTGTTCTGCGCCTCGTCAACGATGATAAAGGCATGGGCCAGGGTACGGCCGCGCATGAAGGCGATCGGCGCGGCCTCGATCTCGCCCTTGTCGCGCCGGCGGCGGACATCATCGGGGCCGAGGATGTCGTTCAGCGCCTCCCAGATCGGGGCCAGATAGGGATCGACCTTTTCGTTCAGGTCGCCGGGAAGAAAGCCCAGCTTTTCGCCCGCCTCGACCGCCGGCCGGGTGATGACCAGCCGGTCCACCTGCCCGCGCCGCAACAGGGAGGCCCCATAGGCCGCCGCGAGAAAGGTCTTGCCCGTTCCAGCCGGACCGACGCCGAAGGTCAGCTCGCAGCGGCTGAGCAGCGCCAGATAGTTGGCCTGGGCCGCCGTCTTGGGCGCAATGGCACCGCGCCGCCCGACCGGCAGGGCGATGGCGTCGGGGGCGACACTCCCCTGCCCTGCCCGAGGCTGGGCGACAGCAGCGCCGAGGGCTGTGCGCACATCGGCCTCCGTGATCTCCGCGCCCGTATCGGCGCGGTCGGCCAGGGTCTCGATGACCCGTTTGGCCTGGGCCCGGTCCCGGGCCGAGCCATTGATCGACACCCCGCCACCCGGGGTCTCGACGAGGACCTTGAACCGGTCTTCGATCAGGGCCAGATGCCGGCTGTTGGGGCCGATGACGGCGCGCAGGGCGGTATCGCCCAGGGCCAGGAACTCACTCTCACGCGCCATACACACTCCCAGGGCCGTTATCCTCGGGCTTGACCCGAGGATCAGACGGTCCGCGGCTGGATTTTTCGGGCAGGCCCGCGATGGGTGCCTCACCGTCTGCGGCGAGACGCACGACATCTGATCCTCGGGTCAAGCCCGAGGATGACGGCGTGGAGGAGAGAAGACGGCCGGCGAGGGAGTTCTGTTGTCCCTTCACAATCACCACCGGAACGATCCGGCCGATCAGATGATCCGCGTCATCGACATGGACCGACTGCAGCCAGGGTGAGCGGCCAATGGCCTGGCCGGGCTTACGGCCCTTCTTCTCGAACAACACATCCATGGTCCGGCCCGCCATGGCGGCATTGAAGGCCGTCTGCTGTTCCCACAGCAGGGCCTGGAGTGCATGCAATCGCTCGCGCGCCACCTCTGCCGGGACCTGCCCCGCCATGCCGGCCGCAGGTGTGCCGGGGCGGGGCGAATAGATGAAGGAGAAGGCCGAGGCGTAGCCGACGCGCCGGACCAGATCCATCGTCTGCTCGAAATCGGCGTCGGTCTCGCCGGGGAAGCCGACGATGAAATCCCCCGACAGGGCGATGTCCGGGCGCGCTGACCGGACGCGGTCGATCAGCTCGAAATATTTCGCCCGCCCATGTTTGCGGTTCATCGCCCGCAGGATCCGGTCCGAACCGGACTGCACCGGCAGGTGCAGCCACGGCATCAGGGCCGCCAGCTCCCCATGGGCGGCGATCAGGTCGTCGCTCATGTCGTTGGGGTGGCTGGTGGTGTAGCGGATGCGGGCGATGCCAGGGATCTCCGCCAGCGCATACGCCAGCCGCGCCAGGGTCGACGGAGACCCGTCCGGCCCCTCCCCGTCATAGGCATTGACGTTCTGGCCCAGCAGGGTGACCTCGCGCACGCCCTTGTCGGCCAGCTCGCGCGCCTCGGCCAGCACCGCCGCGACCGGTCGCGACCATTCGGCCCCTCGGGTATAGGGCACGACGCAGAAGGTGCAGAATTTGTCGCAACCCTCCTGCACCGTCAGGAAGGCGGTCGGGCCGTCGACGCCGCGGGCCTGCGGCAGGGCGTCGAACTTGTCGACGGGCGCGAAGTCGGCGCCGATCCGCTCGCCGCGCGCCCTTGCCGTGCGGGTCAGGAGTTCGGGCAGCTGATGATAGGCCTGCGGCCCGACCACAAGATCGACCGCAGGCTGCCGGCGCATGATCTCCTCGCCCTCGGCCTGGGCGACGCAGCCGGCCACGGCGATGGTCATGGCCCCCTGCCCCGCCGCCGCCCGCTCGTCCTTCATGGCCCGCAGCTTGCCGAGTTCGGAATAGACCTTTTCGGCCGCCTTCTCGCGGATGTGGCAGGTGTTGAGGATGACGAAATCCGCCCCCTCGGCCGTATCCGTCGTCGCATAGCCCAGCGGACGCAGCACATCGGCCATGCGCTCGCTGTCATAGACATTCATCTGGCAGCCGTAGGTCTTGATGAACAGGCGCTTCGGCGCGGCCTGTCCGTCCTGCGGCGGTGTGAGGGTTTCTGTCATAGGGCTGGGTAAATAGCGCGGCGATGCCCGGCAAGCTACCGGAACAAGGCTCCAGGCCGCCCCGCGTCCGAGCTTTGGTCGGCCTGCGGACAGGCTCCGGGTCGAGAAGGCGGAGCCTTCTGACCGCGGCCAGACTCAAATGTCCGGATCGACCCGATGGGCGTTGCGGGTGAAGATCAGGCCTTCGCGCTTCGATGGCTCGGCCCCGACGATCGGCTTGCCGTAGAGCTCCAGCTTGTGGCCGACCAGTTCGAAGCCCAGCCGTTCGGCGATCTCGGTCTTGAGCCGTTCGATCTCGGCGTCGAAGAATTCGATCACCTCGCCCGTCCGGGTGTCGATCAGGTGGTCGTGGTGGTCGTCGCCGGCCTCTTCATAGCGGCTGCGGCCGTCACCGAAGTCGTGTTTCTCGACCACGCCGGCCTCCTCGAACAGCCGGACGGTCCGATAGACGGTGGCGATCGAGATATGGGGATCGATCGCGGAGGCCCGACGGTACAGTTCCTCGACATCCGGATGGTCGTCGGCGTTGGACAGCACCCGGGCGATCACCCGCCGCTGCTCGGTCATGCGCATGCCACGGTCGGCGCAGAGTTTCTCGATCCGGTCCATGGCGGACAGGATAGGCGGGCCGCCCGCGCTAGGGAAGCGCCGCCGGCAAGTTAAGCGCCAGGATCAGCGCGTCGCGTCGGCCGCCGTCAGGGCGGGTGTAGTAGCCGGGCCGTCGACCGGCCTCGGCAAAGCCTGCGCGGGCGTAAAGGGCGAGGGCGGCGGCATTGTCATCAGCCACTTCGAGGAACAGGCGCGCTGCCCCCTGCGCCGCCGCCGCATCCGCGCCCTCGCGGACCAGACGGGCGCCGACGCCCCGTCGCCGTGCCGCCGGCGCCACCGCCAGGGTCAGGATCTCGGCCTCGTCGGCGACCGCGCGGATCAGGATGAAACCCTCCGGCGCCTCGATGGCGAACACGCCTGACTGGCTCAACAGGACCTCGAAGGCCGCGGCGTCCCAGGGCGCGGAAAAGGCGCCGGCGTGCAGATCGGCCAGACGGGCGGCTGTGGCGACGGTCAAGGGACGCGGACCGGTCCGCGCGCCTGACCGGGCAGGCGGGTCGGCGGCGTCGCGTCGGGCGCGCGCAGGTAAAGCGGCCGGGCCGGCGCGGCGGCGGGATCGGCGGCCGCCGCCAGCCGGCGAGCCGTAGTGCGTGACGGGCCCGTCCAGCGACAGGATCGTCATGCCCGCCGAAGCCTCGGCGAACAGGGCCGCGCCGGACCCGATCAGCACCGCCCCGGTCCCCATGGCCCCGATCCGGGCCGCTGCCGCCTCAAGGGACAGGGCCTCCGCCGCGCCGTCAGCCTCGCCGCCGCGCCAGAACCGCGCATAGACCTGTCCGCGCCGCGCATCGATCAGGGCCGCGACCGCCCGCGCCTCGCCTGCCGAGGCCGCCAGCGCGTCCAGCGCCGAGACCCCGACCACCGGCCGGTCCAGGGCGGCCGCCAGGCCCTGGGCGAAGGCCAGGCCGACGCGCAGGCCCGTGAACGAGCCCGGGCCGACGGTCACGCCGATGCGGTCGAGGTCCGTGAAGGCCAGACCCGCCTGCAACGCCGCGTCGCGGGCGAAGCCGGCGATACGTTCGGAATGGCCCTTCACCATGGGCTCGGACCGCAGGCCCAGCGGCCTCGCGCCGCCGCCCTCGACCTCAAACACCCCGACGGTGCACAGGCCCAGGGCCGTATCGACGACCATCAGCTTCATGCCGTCGCTCCGACATGGACTGCCGTCAGTCGCTCCGGGCGAGAGCCCGCACGATGCGCGCCACCGCCCGCCGGACGTCGCGATCCTCGATCAGCGGAAAGCCGGACGCCACCGACCGACCGTCGACGGTCGCGGTGAGAAACCGCAGCGACTCCCACCCCTCGTCCGCGGCGCCCCGCGCCGTTTCCACGGGCGGGAAGAAGGACTCCACCGAGGTTCCCAGCACCGTCGCTGCCCGATGCAGGCGCGAGGCGGAGATGCGGTTCTGCCCGGTCTCGTATTTCTGGACCTGCTGGAAACTGATGCCCAGCTGCTGGGCCAGGGCGCTCTGCGACAGACCCAGCGCCGATCGCCTGAGTCCGATCCGCGCGCCCACATAGGCGTCGACTTCGTCCCTTTCGCCGATCCTGGCCATGCCCCCTCCCCTCCTTCCTTTCAGAAGCAGACTGTTTCATGGAAACGAAAACCTTGCAATGATTTCGTTTCATCAGAACTCCAGTCGGGCGGTGACGGCGGAGACGGCGCGGGTTTCGGACCGGGCGATCCGTTCCTGCTCAGACAGTCCGCCCGGCCCCCCGCGCACGGTCAGCGCCTCGGCGTCAGCACCTTCATAAAGCCGGACCCGGAGCCCGCCGTCGGCCATTTCGATGACGCAGCCCTGGTCGCGCCGCGGCCAGCGACCGGGCTCGTATTCCACCACAACGCCGGAGGCGGCCCAGGGCGCGAGATCGTCATTGGACAGCTGAAGCCGCCGCGGGGCGGCGGGCGGCGCATGGACAAAGGGCCGCCCTTCGCTGGCCATGCCGGTCACGGTCAGGTCCTGCCTTTGAAGCAGGTCCTCCGGCGTCGCGTCGAGGGCGGCAGTCAGGCGGCGCTGAACATCGGGCCGATACAGGCCGGAGCGTTTGCCGGTCTCGTACAGGCCCCAGCCCTGGCTGGTCATGCCCGCCCTGCGGCCGGCTTCGGCCTGGGAGAGGGCGCGGTCGCGGCGCAGGGCGGCGAGGGCCTCGCCGAGACGCCGGGCGTCGCTGTCACTCTGGAACCGGGGCATGGATCGATGATGGCGCCATCCGGCGGGTGATGCGAGGACGGATTCGTTTCAGATTGTGAGAGCGGCAATCCCCATTCCGTCATCCTCGGGCTTGACCCGAGGATGACGACGAAAGAGGAAGCCCTAGATCACCTGTTCGACGCTGGTCACTTCCGGGATGTAGTGTTTCATCATCTGCTCGACCCCGGCCTTCAGCGTGGCGGACGAAGACGGACAGCCGGCGCAGGCACCGCGCATCCTCAGGGTCAGCACGCCTGTTTCCTCATTGAAGGCGTCGAACAGGATGTCGCCACCGTCCTGGGCCACGGCCGGGCGGACCCGGCTGTCCAGCAGTTGCTTGATCTCGATCACGATCCCGGAATCCTCGCCGCCGTCGGCGCTGTCGGACGTCGACCCGTCGCGCATCAGCGGCGCGCCGGAGACGAAATGATCCATGACCGCCGCCAGGATCGGGGCCTTCATCTGCGTCCAGTCGGGGCCGTTCGGGTCGCGGGTGACCGAGACATAGTCGTAGCCGAAGAAGATCCCGGCCACGCCCTCAACCTCGAACAGGGCCTCCGCGAGGGGTGAGGCCGCAGCCTCATCCCGGTTCACGAAGTCGCGCGGATCGGACGAAACATCCCGCCCGGGCAGGAATTTCAGGGCGTTGGGATTGGGGGTGGATTCGGTCTGGATGAACATGGCGCTCAAATGCGCCGCCGCAGCGGCGGGTTCAAGAGCTGAGGCGTTCTCCCTCCCCCTCCGGGGGAGGGTCGTCGGCGCGAAGCGGCGACGGGGTGGGAGGGGCTCGGCGACGCAAGCACCGGCTCTCCCCTCGCCGAGCCGCCCCCACCCGGTCGCTTCGCAACCACCCTCCCCCAAGGGGGAGGGAGAGCGGGCGGTGCGCCTACGCCAGGTCCTCTATGTCCTTCTCGGTCAGTTCCCCCGGCACGATGGTCACCGGCAGCTTGCGGCCGGTGAAGGACGCGCCCTTTTTGACCACGGCAGAGACCAGCGGGCCGGGACCGCGCCCGCTGCTGCTCGCCGCCAGAACCAGAATCTTGATCTCGACGTCCTCGCCGACGACCTTGCGGATGGCGTCTTCCGGCTCTCCGCGCTCGATCAGCAACACAGGCGTCGCACCGGACCGATCCGCCGCCTCGCCGGCCCAGTTGTTCAAGGATGTCTCGGCCTCGACCCGGGTCTGGCGCTCGATCTCCTCGCGCACCCCGGCCCAGTGGGCGTCCGATGCCGCCGCAGGAATGACGCGCAGCAGGGCAACCCGCCCGCCGGTCGACCGGGCCCGTCGCGCCGCATAACGCAATGCCGTCCCGAACTCCGGGCTGTCGTCGACGACCACCAGAAACTTGCGCGCCATCAGCCTCTCCCTCGGAAGGCTACGTTAGCAGACCGGCGCGCCAAACACCTAAGACCGGGCCGCACCGGGTAACGGGTGGTTGCGGGTTGAACGGCGGATAACCGATCGAAAGCGTCCGAACCCGCGTCAGCCAGCCGTCACCTGATTCACCCCGCCGACGACGCGATCTCGCGAATGACCGAGTTCGCGATGGTCAGCTTGGCGAAGGTCCAGCCGGAACCCGAGGCCAGAATCTCGTCCACCGAGGCCCGCAGACCCTCCACGATCTCCAGCCGCGGCCCGACCCAGGCATCGACAGCCGCCTCGGCCGCCGCTTCGCCGGAGCCGGCGGCCGCCGTGGCGCTGGCGGCGACGGCCCGGGTCAGGGTCATCTGTTCGACCATCAGGTCCTCGATCAGGCGCCGCACGGCCAGCCGGTCGAAATGATCAGCCGACGGCACGGATCCGGCGCCGGCGCGCAGCCGGTCGAAATCGAACGCCGCGCCGACCTGGTGATAGAGGGTGGCCATGGCCGGTTCCGGCCAACCCGCCTGCCGCGCCAGATCACCGATGTCGGCTGTGGCCACCAGCGGCCGCAGGAGGGCGACATTCCGGGCCATGGCCTCGGGCGCGCCCAGGCTGACGAAGGTCTGGACGCGGCCCTCGAGACGGCTCTGCTCGAAGCGCGACAGCACCGAATCGCCGACGGCGCGCAGGGTGTCCGCCGCCGGCCGGTAGGCGGCGATGAGGGCCTCGACCGTGGAGCCGGGACGCACCGCGCGGCGGGCCAGCCAGAAGGTCTGGCGGCGCAGCACCGTCGAAATCTCCTGGTAGAGCGCGGTCTGGGCCTGGGCCGGGATCTTCAGGTCCAGCGCCGAGACCTCGTCCCAGGCCTGGTCGAGCCGGAAGATCTGGCGCGCCGCCTCGAAGGCAAGGACCATGGCGGCCGTATCGCAGCGGGCCGACTGGCGCAGGCGCTCCGGGAAGGTCGGGCCGCACATGTTGACGATCTCGTTCGACAGGATCGTCGAGACGATCTCGCGGCGCAGGCGGTGGCGCTGCATATCGGCTTCGAATTTCGCCAGCGGGGCCGGGAAATAGCGCACCAGGGTCTGTTTGAAGAAGGCGTCGTCCGGTGCCGTCGAGGCGACGATGTCGTCGAACAGCTCCAGCTTGGAATAGGCGGTCAGGACGGCCAGTTCGGGCCGGGTCAGGGCCTGACCGGCGAGTTTGCGTTCCGCCAGTTTCGCATCGTCGGGCAGACCCTCGACCTTGCGGTCCAGCTTGCCCCTGGCCCCCAGCCACACCATGAACTGCTGCTGGGAATCGAGTGCGCCTGCACCGTCGTCTTCCTGCAGCGACACCGCCAGGGTCTGGTCGTAGTTGTGGGCCAGCACCTTGAGGCCGACCTCATCGGTCATCGAGGCCAGCAGGGCGTTGCGGTCGCCGGTCTTGAGCGCGCCCGAGGCGATGGCGGCCCCGGTCAGGATCTTGATGTTGACCTCATGGTCGGAGCTGTCGACCCCGGCCGAGTTGTCGATGGCGTCGGTGTTGATGCGGCCGCCGGCCCCCCCGGCGCCGGATTGGGCGAACGCGATGCGGCCGGCCTGGGTCAGGCCCAGATTGGCGCCCTCGCCGATCACCTTCGCCCTCAGTTCGCCGCCGTCCACGCGGATGGCGTCATTGGCCTTGTCGCCGACCTGGGCGTCGGTCTCGTTCGGCGCCTTCACATAGGTGCCGATGCCGCCGAAATAGAGCAGTTCGGCCGGGGCCAGCAGGATGGCCTTCATCAGCGTCGCCGGATCGACCACATCGTCCTGGATATCGAGCGCCGCCTTGATCTCGGGGCTCAGCTCGATCGACTTGGCCGAGCGCGGGAAGATGCCGCCGCCCTTTGAAATCTTCGACCTGTCGTAGTCCTGCCAGGACGAGCGCGGCAGTTTGAACATCCGGTCACGCTCGACCCAGCTGGAGGCCGGGTCCGGGTTCGGATCGATGAAGATGTCGCGGTGGTCAAAGGCGGCGACCAGTTTGATCGCCTTCGACAGCAGCATGCCGTTGCCGAAGACGTCGCCCGACATGTCGCCGACGCCGACCACGGTGAAGGGTTCGGACTGGATGTCCTTGCCCATCTCGCGGAAGTGGCGCTTGACCGCCTCCCAGGCGCCGCGGGCGGTGATGCCCATGACCTTGTGGTCGTAGCCGACCGACCCGCCCGAGGCGAAGGCGTCGTCCAGCCAGAAGCCGTAGTTCGCAGAAATTCCGTTGGCGATGTCCGAGAAGGTCGCCGTGCCCTTGTCGGCGGCCACCACCAGATAGGGGTCGTCGCCTTCAAACCGGACCACGCCGTCCGGATGGGTGACGGCACCGGACCGGTCGATGTTGTCGGTGATGTCCAGCAGACCAGACAGGAAGGTCTTGTAGGCGCGGATGGCCTCGGCCTGCTGGGCGTCGCGGTCGCCCCCGGCGCGGACAATGGCCGCCAGCTGTTTGGGGAAGAAGCCGCCCTTGGAGCCGACGGGCACGATGACGGCGTTCTTGACCTGCTGCGCCTTGACCAGTCCCAGCACCTCGGTGCGGAAGTCGTCGCGGCGGTCGGACCAGCGCAGGCCGCCGCGCGCCACGGGCCCGAAGCGCAGGTGCACGCCCTCGATGTGCGGCGCCCAGACGAAGATCTCCCGGAACGGCTTGGGCAGGGGCAGGTCGGCCAGCTCGCGCGAGGCGATCTTGATCGAGATATGCGCCTTGTGCGCCCCGTCAGCGGTGGTCTGGTAGTAGTTGGTGCGTTTGATCGCCTGCACCAGCAGAACCAGGCGTCGGAGCGCGCGGTCATGGTCGAGGCTCTTCACCTCCTGCAGCAGGTCATTGATCTTCGCGACCAGCTTGCCGACCGCCGCCTCGCGGCTGGCTGCGTCGCCGCCCGCGGCCGGGTCGAATTTCGCGGCGAACAGGGCCAGAAGGCCGCGCGCGACCGCCGGATAGTCACGCAGCGCCTCTTCCTGCACGGCCTGACTGGGATCGAGACCGGTCTGCTGGCGATAGCGGGCGAGGGTCCGCACCAGCGCCGCCTCGCGCCAGTGTACGCCCAGCTCCAGCACCAGCCGGTTGAAGCCGTCGCTTTCGGTCCGACCGGTCCATACCGCCGAGAAGGCCGCCTCGAACGGGCCCTTCACATCGGCGAACTGAAGGTCGCCGCCGCGCGGGTCCTCCATGAGGAACTCATGGACATGGATTTCGGGCTCGCCGGTCGGGCGCAGGGCATGGCCCCATTCCTCAAGCGTCTTCAGACCCATGTCGGCGAGGATCGGCAGCACGTCGGACAGCGGCACCGCCGCGCCGCGGCGATAGAGTTTGAAGCGTAGATTGAGCGGCCCCTCGCCTTCGACACGGAAGGCCCGCACCGCCACCGGCTCGCCGCCGTCGTTCAGCCCGCTGTCGTTCAGCGCGTCGACGGCCTGCAGATCAAGCACGGCCTCGGTAGCGTCATAGCGGTCGCGATAGCCGGCACCGAAGGCCTCGGCCCATTTGGCGCTCAGTGGCCCGACGGCGACATCATCGACATCGGCCCGGCGCAGGGCGCTCTCGAACCGGTCGATCCAGCTACGCCCGGCCTCGGTGATCTCCGCGGCGAGCGCGACCTGATCCGGGCACGGATGATCACCGGGGGTCACCCCGATGATATAGTGGATCCGTACCAGCGGCTGGTCCGACAGCTGCGGATACCAGGCCGAAAGTCGCCCGCCCCAGGCCCTGGCGAGGATCGCACCGATCCGCTCACGCACCGAGGCGTCGAACCGCTCGCGGGGAATGAAGGCCAGCACCGAGACGAAACGGTCAAACGGGTCCTGACGGGTGAAGGTCTTGATCCGGGGCCGGTCATGCAGATGCAGGATCCCCAGGGCGATCGCCAGCAGCTCGCTCTCCTCAATCTGGAAAAGCTCGTCGCGTGGATAGTTCTCGAGAATGTTTCTGAGCCGCTTCTCGCTGTGGCTGCCGGCCAGCTTGCCGGCGCGGGTCAGGGCGTTGGCGACCTTGCGTCGGACCAGCGGCACCTGGGTGGCCGTCTTGTCATAGGCCTCGGCCGTGAACAGGCCGACGAACCGGGTCTCGCCCGAGGGCCGGCCGTCCGGGCCGAAACGCTTGACCCCGATATAGTCCATATAGGCCCGGCGATGGACGCGGGAGCGGACATTGGCCTTGGCCACGGTCACCGGCTCGGACAGATCCAGCTGCCGCTTCATGGACTTGGTCAGCACCGCCGGTTCGTTCGCGCGGCGCAGCACGGTGCGTTCCGGATCGGCCAGAACGCCCAGACCGACGCCCGACTGCGACAGGGGCGCTTCGGCCTCATAGCCGCCGTCCTTGCTGCGCGGATAGTCGTAGTCCCGGGCCCCGAGAAACACGAAATGGTCCGCCTGCAGCCACTGCAGGAAGGCGATGTGTTCGGCGAGCACATCGGGCGCGACCCCGTGCGGATTGGCCTCCAGATGGGTGATCGACCGATGCATCAGGGCCGCCATGCCGGCATGGCCCTCGACCGCGCTGGCCACATCGGTCAGGGTTTGCGCCAGACCTTCGCCCAGGGCGTCGCGCCGCTCCTGCGGCAAGGGGTCCAGAATGACGATGATGGTCGACTCGCGCCCACCCGCCTCTTCCGTCACCGGATGGTACATAGACCGCACGGTCACGCCGGCGTCGGCCAGTTCGCCCATCACACTGTCGACCAGGAAGGGGCGGTCGTCCTGAATGACGATCAGGACATCATGGCCCAGCGGTCGACCGTCAGCGGCGTGCAGCGGCGACAGGGTGATCCGTGCGGGCTGGCCGTGCGCCCGCCCCTCCGCGGCCCGCCATGCAAGGGCCAGTAGATTGGCAATATCGCCCCCGGCCAGCTCCGGCATCTCGTCGGCGGCATAGTCCTCATGGACCTGGCGCAGGAAATCCCGGGCCGCAGCGTCCATGCCGCCCGGCAACAGGTGGGCGAAGCTGGCTTCGAGCGCCTCCAGGGTAATGGCCTGAGGGTGCGCGGGGGCCGTTTCGCCGGACATGGGCAGGTCTCTTGTGGACGCGACCCTTCAAACGGGTCGCCGGAGATAGGGTCAGACTAGGCCGCTTCGCCACTTCGGCAAGGGGGCCGTCCAAGGGGCGCTGACTAGGCCGTCCCGCGCCCGGCGGGAACCCCCAAAAATGACAGACACAAACCCGGACCCGACCCGGAGAGGGAGAGCGCCGTCTTCTCCGGAAACGACAAGGCCGCCGAACTTGCGTTCGGCGGCCTGCTTCGGACCGGTGCCCAGGAGGGGGAGGGTTGGCACCGATCTGTTCCACTGCGGCTTGGGGGAGGGGTAGGGGCCGCAGCGACAGGTTTGAAATAGGCACCGGTTGTGGCCAATCAAGGGCACCGGCCAGGCCTCAAACCGCCTTTGACTGCGGCGGGTTGACGCGGCCCCGCTTCGATCCGGAGGGCGGGGCCTCGTCCTCATCGGCATAGGGCTCCCCATCGCCGGACAGCAGTATGGCCATCCAGCGCGAGCCCTTGAACTCGGCCAGCACGGCCATGGCCATGACCGCCAGCGGGGTCGACAGGAACATGCCGACCACGCCCCACAGCTGGCCCCAGAGCGCGAGGGATAACAGCACCACGACGGGATCGATGTTCTGGTTGTCGCCTTGCATACGCGGCTGAATGAAATTGCCGCTGATGAACAGTATCGCCTGGAGCCCGACCAGCAGGATCAGGGCGGGCCAGTAGCTTTCGAACTGAACCAGGGCGAACAGTGGCGGGGCCAGGCCTGCGACGGCCCCGCCCAGAACCGGTATGAACCCCACGACGAAGATGACGAAGGTCCAGAACTCGGCGTTCTGAAGCCCGACCGCCCGCATCAGCACCCAGGCGACGGCGCAGATCAGCAGGCCGGTCACGGCCTGGACCCAGAGATAACCCTCAACGCCGCCACGCACCCGCTGGAACACGCCCATGGCCTCGTTCCGGGAGCCACGGTCGGGGAACATGCCGACAAGCTTGCGGCGGAAACCGCTCTGGGAGGCCAGCAGGAAGCCGAGGTAGATCATGACGAAGATGGCACCGGTGACCACGCCCTGTGCCTGGAGCGCCACGGTGGCGAAATACTGCGACAGGTCGATCCGGGCGATCAGCTCGGTAGCCGTCGGCGCGGCGGCCATGTCGAACAGCCGGTAGGTGTCTGCGAGGATCTGGTCGAGTCTGGGTCCCAGAAGCACGGCGTCGTCCGAGGCCTGGTTGAAGAAGCCGCGCGCGCCCTGGACGATGATGGCGATCGCCCCGAGGAAGCCCAGGATCACCACGATCAAGGCCGCGACTCCCGCCCAACGTTCGGGCACTGGCGTCCGGGCCTCAATGGAGCGTTTTACCCCGTCGATCATGATCATCAGGAAGATGGCCATGGCCAGGGGCGTCAGGATATTCCGCAGCCAGTAAACGGCGGCTCCCGCAGCGACGATGGCGATCAGCACCAGGGCATTGCGCGAGACGGCGGACGTCGGAACGGTGATGGGCGGTTTCATGGGTATATCGTCAGGGTCTGTGCCGTCGGCGTCAATCCAGCCTTGAACCATGCGCGCCGCCGGTAGAGCATGAGCACCACCCTGCCCGCCCGGAGTTCCCATGCCCGACGCCGCCCCCGGCCTGTTTCTCGGCCAATCCTCTGACAACGGTGCCGGAAAGCCCGAACAGCTGCTGTTCCATCGCGCCAACCGCCACGGCGTGGTCGCCGGTGCGACCGGCACGGGCAAGACGGTGACCCTGCAGATCATGGCCCAGGGCTTCTCCGACGCAGGCGTCCCGGTCTTCTGCGCAGATGTGAAGGGCGACCTGTCGGGCATCTGTGTACCGGGATCGCCGAACGAGAAGCTTCTGGCCCGCGCCGCCTCCATGGGGCTGACCCTGACGCCGAAGGCCGCGCCGGTGGTGTTCTGGGACCTGTACGGCCTCAAGGGCCACCCGATCCGCACCACCGTCAGCGAGATCGGCCCCCTGCTGCTGGCCCGGATGCTGAACCTCAACGACGTGCAGGAAGGGGTGCTGTCGGTCGTCTTCCACGTCGCCGACAAGGAAGGCCTGCTGCTGCTCGACCTCGACGACCTGCGCGCCCTGCTGGTCCATGTCGGCGAGAATGCTGAGCGGATCGGCCGCGAGGTCGGCAATGTCGCCCCCGCCTCGATCGCCGCCATCCAGCGCTCGATCCTCCAGCTCGAGCAACAGGGCGGCAAGGCCTTCTTCGGCGAACCGGCACTGCGGCTGGAAGACATGATGCGCACCGGCCTCGACGGCCGGGGGCAGGTCAATGTGCTGGACGCGACGAAGCTGATGGGCAGCCCGCGCCTCTACGCCGCCTTCCTGCTGTGGCTGCTGTCCGAGCTGTTCGAACAACTGCCCGAGGTCGGCGATCCGGAGAAACCGCGGCTCGTCTTCTTCTTCGACGAGGCCCATCTGCTGTTCAACGACACGCCCGACGCCCTGCGTGAAAAGGTTGAACAGGTCGTCCGACTGATCCGGTCCAAGGGCGTCGGCGTCTATTTCGTCACCCAGAACCCCGCCGACATCCCCGACAGCGTCCTGGCCCAGCTGGGCAACCGTATCCAGCATGCCCTGCGGGCCTACACCCCCGCCGAACAGCGCGGGCTGAAGGCGGCGTCTGACAGTTTCCGGCCGAACCCCGCCTTTGACACCGAAGAGGCCATTCAGGGCCTGGGCGTCGGCGAGGCCCTGGTCTCGACCCTGGACGAGAAGGGCGCGCCCAATATCGTCGCGCGCACCGCCATCCGTCCGCCCGACAGCCGCCTCGGCCCCGCCACCGATACTGAACGCGCCGCCATCATGGCCGCCAGCCCGGTGCGCGGCCTGTATGAGGCCGTGGTCGACCGGGAGTCCGCCGAGGAAATCCTCGCCGCGCGCCGGGGAGAAGCGGATCAGGCCACGGCTGAGGCGAAACTGGCCGAGGCTCGCGCCAAGGCGGACGCCCTGGCGGCGAAAGACGCTGAAAAGGCCGCCGCCGCCCGCGAGAAGGAACAGGCCCGGCAACAGGCCCAGTACGAGCGCGAAGCTACCCGTGCCCGCGCCCCGGCCCGCCGCTCGACCCGTGAAACCCCGATCGAGGCCGTGACCAAGTCGGTCCTGCGCACGGCGGGCAGCACGATCACGCGCGAGCTGCTGCGGGGCCTGCTGGGCGGTTTGCGGCGGCGGTGAACAGGACGGCGCAGCCGTCTCCTCCCCATCTCCGATGGGGAGGGGGACCACGCGTAGCGTGGTGGAGGGGTACCGGCCGCACTGCCCTCGTGACCCCTCCACCATCCTTCGGATGGTCCCCCTCCCCATTCGCTACGCGAACAGGGAGGAGACACGGACTGCTCACAATCCGCCGATTGTCAGCATATTCCTCTCGATCAACCTGTTGATTCTGCTCCGCTTACAAGAACTACAGCGTCATCAGCCCCCCGCATTCCGGCCCGCCCCCATAATCCCCTCCGTTCCGTCGCAGGGAAGGGCGCAGGGCCTTGCGATCTTGTCGCGGCGGGAACGGGATGAGCGGGAGGGGTGTCTCCGCCCGTCGCGAGCGGATCGCAGAGCGTCCATCGGGGCCTCAAGCAGCGAGCCGCCGCGCGGCGAGCGACAGGCCCCCACGAGTCCGGCCTCAAGTCGCGAGCCCCCGTGGGGCGAGCATAGGCCAGACGTGAAGGGCGATGGGCAGGGAACCCGCGCCGTTCCGGGGATCGGGTTCGCAAGGCTCCGACCCGCCCGCCGGAGGCTGCGTCGGCAAGGCGTCAAGAGCGCCGCTGGTCCTGAAGCGATTCAGGCCGACAGCTCCCGGTCAGACATTCCGTGCGGAGCGACGTCGCGAAGCCGAAACACAGTCTCCCAACGGTCTCCGGGCTTCGCGCCCGGCGCTCCGCCGGCCCTTCCCCACTTTCCGCCTCGCGGCCGGAGAGGGCTTCAGCCTGCGCAAAGCGCCAGGCCGCCCCCGGGTCCGACCTCCGGTCGGCCCGAGGACAGGCTCCGGGTCGGGAGGTCCCGAAGGGCCGACGACCGCGGCCCAAAAAAACGGTCTTTGACAATAGAACAGTCGTCGCGCGTCAGGGACGCGGAACCAGTCGCCACATCCTGAGCGGATGGCGCACCGCGCCCGCTTCCTCGCCCGCCGCGGCCCCCCGGCCCATATAGAAGTCGGCGCGGACCGGACCGCGGATGGCCGAACCGGTGTCCAGGGCAACGACCAGACCCTGATAGCTGGCTCGCGCACCGGTCAGGTTGCCGCCATCGGCGCTGATCCACACCAGGTCACCATAGCGCCAGTGGGCCGGGTCGACGGCGATGGAGCGGCGGGCGGTCAGGGGGATGCCGGCCGCCCCGTTGGGATGGCCGCCGTCGTCGGGGTCCAGCCGGAAGAAGATGTAGCGAGGGTTCAGCGCCATCACCGCGCGCGCCTCGGGCCCGCGATGGGCCGCCAGCCAGGCGCGGATGGCCTCGCCGGAGGTACCGTTGGCCGGCAGCAGACCCTGTTCCGTCATCGGCCGGGCAATGCCGGTGAAGGGCCGGCCGTTGTCGGCGGCATAGGCGGCGCGGGCGGTCGAACCGTCCTCAAAGGTCAGATAGCCCGAGCCCTGGATCTGCATGAAGAACAGGTCCTCGGCCCGCATCCAGGCCAGGGCGTCTGTCGGCGGAGCGGTCTCGATATCGGCGCGCACGGCCCCGACGGCACCGCGGGTCCAGCCTTCAGGGCGGGGCCGGACAGGCATGTCGAACTCGGCGTCAGGCATCCGGCGGGCGGCGTATTCCGGCGCGAAATAGGCGGTCAGCAGGCCCGGCCGGCCGTCCGCCGTCACGGCCGCCACGACGGTGAAGCCGCTCTCGAGGAAGGCGCGGGCCATTGAGGGCGTCACCGGCTTCGAGGTCTGTTTGAGCAGCATCGCCCGATCGCACTGGGCCCGCGAGGCGGTGTCGCGGGCCACGGTGCAGCCGTTGGCCCAGGCCTCGAAGGCGGCCAGATGGTCCTCGTCATTCCAGCCGGGCAGGGCCGTAGGGCTCAGCCCCTCGGGAGCCGGGGCCGGAGCAGGGACGGGAGCGGGCGAGGGAACGGACGGCCCGGACACCGGCGGAACCGGCGGAACAGCGGGCGTCGAAGCGCAGGCGGCGAGCGTCAGGGCCAGGCCGGCAAGGGCGGCCGTTGCGGAAGGACCCCGACGGCGCGCGCCGTCGCTGATCATGCGGCGGCGGGCTCGGTACGGGCCAGGACCCAGTTGGGGTCACTGGCACCGAGGGTGCGTTCGAAGGTCCAGAGCTCGGCCACCCGGCGTTCCTCGATCTGCGGCTCGGCGGCGGCATCGGCGATGGTGATCGTGTTGCGCAGTTCGGCCAGGAAACGGACCTTGGCCGTGGCCCGGTTCTCTTCGGCCGAGGCCTGTTCCAGATCCGCCCGGGCCGGTTGGAGGAATTCGGCGACCTCGGTCTCGCCCCGGGTCTCGCGCGCGGCGATCCCGGCCTCGAACGAGGCCATGACCGTCGGGGTCAGCAAGGGCCTCAGCGTCTCGCGGTCGCCGGCGGCATAGGCGCGGACGATGGTCTCATGCGCCTGACGGGCTCCCTCAAGGAAGCGCAGAGGGTCAAAGGCGGGGTCGCGCGCCTTCAGCCCGGCGATCGAAGCCAGGGTAACGGCATCCAGCACATGGGGCCGGCCCGCGGCCTGGTCCGGAGCGGCGGCCGTCGCAAGGGTGGCCGGCTTGGAGCGGGCGTCGTCTTCAGGCTGACGACCGACCTTCTTGCCCAGCACATTATAGAGCTGGAACAGGACGATCGCCGCGATGACGGCGAAGATGACGATCTGGATCTGAACCGGCGGCACTGGCGAACCTTGACTGGCGGCCGGCAGGGGGGGCCGGACGCGACAACAGACGATTAGGGGCTGATATAGGGACGCGCAACTGCAACCGCCCTGTCCCCCTGGTGTGGCCTATCGTCCTGCGGGCTCCCTGAGGATGTGGCCTGGAGTGGCCCGTCGCCCTTCGGGCATTGAGGCCATAGGCGAGCATCGTTGCCGCACCCGGCGCCTCGTGCTAGTCGCCGCGCCTTCCCGGCGCCTCATTCCGGCGTCGCCCACTCTTTCAGACAGACCCGCCCGATGACCGACGCCGCGCCTCCTTCCGACGCCAACACCGCCGTGCCCGCCGATGCTGCGCCGCAGGGACCCGGTTTCCGTATCGTCGCCCAGTACGTCAAGGACCTGTCCTTCGAGAATCCGAAGGCACCCGACAGCCTGCGCATCGACGGCAAGCCGGCCATCGACATGGGCGTCGAGATGAACGCCCAGGGTCGCCCCGACGGCCTGTTTGAAGTCGACCTGCGCCTGACCATCAAGGCCACGACCGCGGCCATGACGGTATTCAATGTCGAGCTGCTGTACGGCGGTCTGTTCGCCCTGCACGGCGTGGCGGAACAGGACATCGAGCCGCTGCTGCTGATCGAATGCCCGCGCTACCTGTTCCCGTTCGCCCGCGAGATCATCGCCCGCGCCACGTCGGACGGCGGCTTCTACCCGCCCTTCATGCTGGACCCGATCGATTTCGCCGGCATCTATGTCGCCCGCCAGCAGTCGATCGCGCGCGGACCGGCGGAAGCCGGCCAGGCCTAAACGCTCTCGACCAGCCCGTAGGCTTCCCACAGCGATCGATCCTTCAGGTTCGCCTGGAGGAAGGCGAGGTGCGCGGCCTGTTCTGCCTCATGGGTGCGGACCGGCAGGGGTCGGGGGCGCGGTCCGTAGCCCTGGGCCGCGACAGCCGCCGCCGCCGCAACCGTCGCCCGCGAGGCCGACAGGTCCAGCCGGCGCTCCTTGCCGCCCTTGAGCTCCAGATAGACCTCGGCGAGCAGCCGGGCGTCGATCAGGGCACCGTGCAGGGTCCGTTCGACCAGCGACACCTTGAACCGCTTGCACAGGGCGTCGAGCGAATTGGCCATGCCCGGAAACCGGGTCTGGGCCAGTTTCAGCGTGTCGATCCAGCGGTCTTCGGGAAACAGGGCCCGGCCGCAGCGGCCGAACTCATGGTCGATGAAATTGCGGTCGAACTGGGCATTGTGGGCGATGATCGGCGCGTCGCCGATGAAGTCGCAGAGGTCGATGACGATCTCGGCAAATTTCGGCGCGTCCTTCACCTTGTCATCGGTGATGCCATGAACCCGGATAGCGTCCGGCGGGATCAGGCGATCGGGATTGATCAGGCGGTGGAAGGTCCGCCCCGTCGGAAGCAGATCCTCGATCTCGATACAGCCGACCTCGATCATCCGGTCGCCCGTGCGGGGGTCAAAGCCGGTGGTCTCGGTGTCGAGGACGATTTCGCGGGACATGGACCCTTACTGCGATGGTTCGCCGGTTTGCGGAAGACGGCGCCGGGGCGGCGACCACCCTTCGGCCAGAACCATCCCCACGATTTCCTCCACCCGCGCCCGGACCGCCTCCAGTCCGAGGCTGGTGTCGATGACGAAGTCTGCGCGGCGGCGCTTTTCGATATCGGGCAGCTGGCGCGCCAGAATGGCCTCGAACCGCTCCCGGGTCATGCCGGGCCGGGCCAGAACCCGCTCCGCCTGGACCGCGGCCGGGGCGGTCACGACCACCACGGCGTCCACGGCCGAGTCGCCGCCCGTCTCGAACAACAGGGGTATGTCGAGCACCGCCAGCTTCACGTCCCGGGCCTCGGCCGCCGCCAGATCCTCGAGCCGGCCTTTCAGCACCAGTGGGTGAACGATGGCTTCCAGCCGGGCGAAGGCGTCGCCGTCCCGGCCCAGGGCTTCCGCCAGCCGGTTCCGATCGACGGCGCCGTCCACAACCACGCCCGGAAACATCTCCCCGACGGGCACGACCGCCGCTCCGCCCTTCGCATAAAGGCGATGCACGGCATCGTCGGCGTTCCAGATCACAGCGCCCGCGGCGGCGAACATGGCCGTCGTCGTCGACTTGCCCATGCCGATGGAGCCGGTCAGGCCGAGCACCATCATGGCGTCTCTCCCAAGGCGGCGAGCGCCAGTGTCCGCACATCGATGTCCGGAGCCTCGATACCGAAGATGGCACGGAAGGAGGGGCGCGCCTGACCGATCAGCATGGCCAGTCCATCCACGGTCCCCAGCCCACTGGCCTGGCCCTGCATCAGGAAGGGCGTCAACAGAGGCCTGTAGGTCATGTCCATCAGGACCGCCTCGTCCCGCAGCCGGGACAGGTCGATATCGGGCGGTACACTGAGGGCGTTGACCACCAGAACCGCTTCAGCGAGGGCGTCTGGATCGACGACGGCCGCGCCGAGGTCCCGTGCCAGGGCTTCGGCGCGTGTACGGGTGCGGTTCAACACCCCGACCTCCGCGCCGGCCCTCGCAAGGGCTCCGACCGCCGCCCGTGCCGCCCCGCCCGCGCCGAGCACCAAGACCGGTCGGCCGCGCACGGACAGTTGCGGGGCCTGTTCGGTCAGCGCCGCCATCAGGCCGGCACCGTCGGTGCTGTCGGCCCGGACCCGGCCGTTCTCAAACACCAGCAGATTGGCCGAGCCACAGGTTCGGGCGACCGCGCCCGCCTCATCCGCCAGCGCCAGCGCCTGTTCCTTGAACGGGGCGGTGACATTCAGGCCGCGCAGCCGTCCCGCCCGCCCCTCCGCGACAAGGTCGGCGAAGCCTGCAGCATCAACCGGCCCGAAGGCGCCATATTCAGCATCGAGCCCCGCAGCCGCGATCCAGGCGGTGTGGATCAAGGGGCTGAGCGAATGGGCGATCGGCTGGCCGGCGACGCCCGCCCGGAGCGTCATGACCTCAGCACTCCGGCCCGGCGCAGCTCGGCCAGCACCGGCCACAGCGGCAGGCCAAGGACGGTGAAATAGTCGCCCTCCACCGCCTCGAACAGCTGGGACCCCATGCCCTCCAGCCGGTAGGACCCGACGCAGTGCAACAGCGCCTCACCCTCGGCCGCCAGATAGGCGTCGAGGAAGGCATCCGAAAAGTCGCGCACCCGCATGGTCGCCGTATCGAAGCCGGACCAGACGATCTGGCCGTTGCGGGCGAGGGCCGCGCCGGAATGCAGTTGGTGAACCTTGCCGCGCATGGCCGCCAGCCGGGCGCGGGCGTCGGCGAGCGAGGCCGCCTTGGAGACGAGGCCGCCGTCGAAACCGAGGGTCTGGTCCGCGCCCAGTACCCAGGCGTCGCCGTCGTGGCGTGACACCGCCAGTGCCTTGACGCGGGCCAGTTCAACGGCGAGCCCCGCCGCATCGGCCGGGTCATGGACGGCCTTGACCGCGTCCTCGTCGACATCGGCGACCTTGATCGAGAAGGCCACCCCGGCGTCGGCCAGCATCGACCGCCGGGCGGCGCTTTTCGAGGCGAGGATCAGACGCTCCGACGGCGCGCTCACCAGGCCGCTCCCAGACGCCGTGTGCGGCGCTCGTTCAACAGGTTGATGATGGCCGCCGCCGTCTCCTCGACAGAACGGCGCGTGACATCGATCACGGGCCAGCCTCGGCGTTCGAATGCCCGCCGGGCCTTGACCGTCTCCTCGCGCACGGCGTCGTGGTCGACATAGGCGCTGGCCCGATTGGCATTCAGCCCGTCCAGCCGGTTCCTGCGGATCTGCACCAGCCGGTCGGGCGAGACCGTGAGGCCGACCACCAGAGGGTTTTTCAACCCGACGAGGCGTTCTCCGTCCTCCTGGCCCGGGACCAACGGCACATTCGCAGCGCGGATGCCGCGGTGGGCCAGATAGATGCAGGTCGGGGTCTTGGAGGTGCGGCTGACCCCGCACAGGACCACGTCAGCCCCCTCCAGCTGCTCGGACGTGCCTTGGCCGTCGTCATGGGCCATGGCGTAGTCGAGCGCCGAGATGCGGTTGAAATAATCGGTGTCGAGGGCGTGCTGGGCCCCGACCCGCGTCGACAGGGCTGCGCCCAGATAGCGGGACAGGGCACCGACCAGCGGGTCCAGCGCCGCGATCTGGGGCATGTCCAGCTTGCGGCAACCCTCTTCCAGCAACTCGCGCAATTCACGGTCCACAAGGGTGTGCAACACCACACCCGGCGAGGCCGCGACCTCATCCAGCACCCGTTCCATCTGCTTGCCCGACCGGACCAGGGCATAGATGTGCTCGATCGGAATCACCCCGTCGAACCGGGCCACTACGGCCTTGGCCATGGCGTTCAAGGTTTCGCCGGTTGAGTCGGAGACCAGATGGACATGGAAATACGTCGCCAGCCGCGAAGGGGCCGGGCCGCGGCCTGATGAACCCGGCGTCATCGGCGGCTGTCCATGATTGCGAGACTCCTGTGGACGGCCCGGGGCGCCAGTAGGGCACCATCGGAGCCGAAGGGTGGGTCTTTTCCTATAGCGGGGCCGGCGACCGGCCGCGAGCGGGGACAGTGGTGGACGAGACACGCCGCATCACCGTCATTCATCCCAAGCAGCTCCGCCGGAACCGATCCGCCTGTGGAGATCCTTAACGAGACGTTAACGGCGCCCAGGCCCGGATGGACGCCGCAGGCCCGGTGGTCCCGTCGTTAAGGCTTCGTTAGGATTTATCCCCGGTTTCACCAACTCCGTTGAAGGCTGGTCCGCCGACGGTGACAGTTTGCGGAAAACCCGTCCGTTTCCGCTCGAAACCGCCCGCTTGTCCCCGCCATCCCCGACCCTGCCTTCTACTTCCAAATCTCAAGACTCTTTTCTTGAGAAGGAATGGAAGGGTGCGACACGGGACGGGCTTGAGCAGGACCCGGCCCCCCGGTAGGACCGAGGTCACATGACCGTCTCCTCCGATACACCGCTGTTGCTCAAGGTTCTCGCTGGCGAGGCGACATCGCGACCGCCGGTATGGTTCATGCGTCAGGCCGGGCGCTACCTGCCGGAGTACCGCGCCCTGCGGGCGACGACGCCCGATTTCATCTCCTTCTGCCTGGATCCCGAGAAGGCCGCTGAGGCGACCCTTCAGCCCATGCGCAGGTTTGGCTTCGACGCCGCCATCGTCTTCGCCGACATCCTGCTGATACCCCAGGCCCTCGGGCAGGAGGTCTGGTTCGAGGCCGGTGAGGGACCGCGTCTCGGTGCCCTGCCGCCGGTCGAGGGCATGCACGGTCTCACCGCAGGGGCCGGGGAGGCCCTGAAACAGGTCGGCCAGACCCTGTCGATCGTACGGGCGCAGCTGGAGCCCGAACGCGCCCTGATCGGCTTCGCAGGTGCCCCTTGGACCGTGGCCACCTATATGCTGGACGGCGAGGCCCGGACCATCGGCAAGGGCGAACGGGCCCAGGCCCGGACCTATGCCTATGCCGAGCCGGAGAAGGTCGCGGCCCTGCTGGACGTGCTGGTCGAGGCCACGGCCCATTATCTGAAGATGCAGGCTGACGCCGGTGCCCAGGTGCTGAAGATCTTCGAGAGCTGGGCCGAGGGCCTGCCGGAAGACCTGTTCGAAAGTCTCGTCCTGCGCCCGCACCAGAAGCTGGTGGCCCGCGTTCGCGATCTGGGTGTCACCGTCCCGCTGATCGGCTTCCCGCGGGGCTCGGCGGCGCTGGCGGAACGTTATGCGACCGAGGTCGACGTCCAGGCCGTGGCGCTCGACACGGCCTGCCCGCTGGAGATCGGACGCCGCGTGCAGGCGATCAAGCCGATCCAGGGCGCGCTCGATCCGCTGCTGCTGCGCGCCGGAGGGCCGATGCTGGATCGCCGCGTCGACCAGTTGCTCGAGGCCTGGGGGCAGGGGCCGTGGATCTTCAATCTCGGCCACGGCATCCTGCCGGATGTGCCGATCGCCCATGTGGAACAGGTTCTGAAACGGATCGGCGCCCAATGACCGTGAGCCCGGGGGACCGCCGCATCGCGGTGGTATTGTTCAATCTCGGCGGGCCGGACGACCAGGCCTCGGTCAAACCCTTCCTGTTCAACCTGTTCAGCGACCCGGCCATCATCGGCCTGCCCAATCCGTTCCGGGCGCTTCTGGCGCGGCTGATCTCCAGTCGTCGCGAGACCTCGGCCCAGGCCAACTACGCCCTGATGGGCGGCGGCTCGCCCCTGTTGCCGGAGACCCGCCGGCAGGCGGAAGCACTGGCCCAGGTCCTTGGCGGGGTTCTGCCGGGGGACGAGGTCCGGGCCTTCATCGCCATGCGCTACTGGTCGCCCCTGACCGAACAGACTGCGGCCGAGGTCGCGGCCTTTGCGCCGGACGAGATCGTTCTCCTGCCGCTGTATCCGCAGTTCTCCACCACCACGACCCAGTCCTCGCTCAAGGCCTGGCGCGAGAACTATGCCGGACCGGGCGTCAGCCGGACGGTCTGCTGCTATCCCGAGGCGCCGGGCTGGATCGACGCCCAGGCGACCGGCGTGCGCGCGAAACTGGCGGAGGCCGGTGACCGGCCGGTCCGCGTTCTGTTCTCGGCCCACGGCATCCCGGAAAGCTTGATCTCGAAGAAGGGTGATCCCTATCAGGAGCAGATCGAATCGACCTGCGCCGCCATCGCCGTCCGGGCCGGTCTGGCCGAGGGTGCCTGGGCGATCTGCTACCAGAGCCGGGTCGGACCGATGAAATGGCTGGGGCCGTCGACCCCGGACGCCATCGCCCAGGCCGGGCGTGACGGAGTCGGGGTGATCGTGGCACCGGTGGCCTTTGTCTCGGAGCATATCGAGACCCTGGTCGAGCTGGACATCGAATACGCCGAACTGGCCCACGAACTGGGCGTGACGCCCTATCTGCGCAGCCCCGCGGTCGGCGTGGCCGCACCCTTCATCAGCACGCTGGCGGACGCCGTGATGGAGGCCCTGTCGCGGACGGGCACGGCGCCCTGGGGTCCCGGTTGCCGGGCTGACTGGAAGGCTTGTCCCCGGACCTGCGCGCGGAGGGCGGCATGACCTTCGAGATCGTGCGCGGTCTGCATATCCTCGCGGTGATCGCCTGGATGGCCGGGATGCTCTTCCTGCCGCGCCTCTATGCCTATGACGCCGAACAGGCGGACAAGGCCGAGCCGCTGCGGTCGGAGATGCGGGACCTGCTGCGGACCTGGCAGCACCGGCTGCTGAAGATCATCATCAATCCGTCCATGATCGCTGCCTGGATTTTCGGCGTCTGGATGATCGGCATCCACATCTTCGAATACGGCGAGGGCTGGGGCTTTCTCGCCCAGCCGTGGATGGTCGCCAAACTGGCCGGCGTCATCGTCCTCAGCGGCTGGCACGGCTTCCTCGCCGGAGAGCTCAAGCGCGTCCAGGCCGGGACCTCGACCCGGTCGGGCAAGTTCTGGCGCATGACCAACGAGATTCCGTTCGTGATCGCGGTCGTCATGGTCTTGTCCGTCACGACCCAGTGGACGTTCGGCTGAGCCGCTTCGCTTGACGTAGCTTGCCCCGCGTGGTTTCGCTCAGCCGAACCGCCCTGCAGGAGTCTGGGGCGGTCCCACTCCCTGTGACGCCCGCCGATCTCGCCGGGACGACCCGTCGCCTTCCCACCCGGCCGCAAGGCCAGACATTGCTGAACTTTTCCGCCCGCGCGACGCCCTGTCTCGCGGCGATGCTTATGATTGCACGCCATGACCGACATCACTGACACCCCCGAGACCGATGACGCCGCCGGGGCCGAAGCGCCCGAGGCCGGCAATGAAATGGCTGCGGCCGACCTGCCCATGGTCGATCAGGAGCACGGCGATGACGACGACGACGGCGAACCGATCGTTCCCAATGGTCGCATCACCCTGCAGGAACTGAACGAGAAGACGCCGGAAGACCTGGTCGCCTTCGCCGAAAGCCTCGAGATCGAGAACGCCGGCAACCTGCGCAAACAGGATCTGCTGTTCGCCATCCTGAAGACCCTCGCCGACGAGGAAGTCGAGATCATCGCCGACGGCGTGCTCGAAATCCTGCCCGACGGCTTCGGCTTCCTGCGCAGTCCGGACGTGAATTATCTTCCGGGGCCGGACGATGTTTACGTCTCCCCCTCGCAGATCCGCCGCTTCGGCCTGCGCTCGGGCGACACCATTCACGGCGCCGTCCGCGGCCCGCGTGAGGGTGAGCGCTATTTCGCCCTGCTCAAGGTCGACACGATCAATTTCGAGGACCCCGAGACGGTCAAGACCAAGGTCCTGTTCGACAACCTGACCCCGCTCTATCCCGAAGAGCGGCTGCATATGGAAATCCAGGACCCGACTCTGAAGGACCGTTCGGGCCGGGTCATCGACATCGTCGCCCCGCTTGGCAAGGGCCAGCGCTGCCTGATCGTCGCCCCGCCGCGCGTCGGCAAGACGGTGATGCTGCAGAACATCGCCAAGTCGATCGAGAAGAACCACCCCGAGGTCTTCCTCATCGTCCTGCTGATCGACGAGCGGCCGGAAGAAGTGACCGACATGCAGCGCACGGTAAAGGGCGAGGTCATCGCCTCGACCTTCGACGAGCCGGCCACCCGCCACGTCGCCGTCGCCGAAATGGTGATCGAAAAGGCCAAACGCCTGGTCGAGCACAAGAAGGATGTCGTTATCCTGCTCGACTCCATCACCCGCCTGGGCCGTGCCTATAACGCCACCGTCCCGTCGTCGGGCAAGGTCCTGACCGGCGGCGTCGACGCCAACGCCCTGCAGCGGCCCAAGCGTTTCTTCGGCGCCGCGCGCAATGTTGAGCAGGGCGGGTCCCTGACCATCATCGCCACCGCCCTGATCGACACCGGCTCGCGCATGGACGAGGTCATCTTCGAAGAGTTCAAGGGCACGGGTAACTCGGAAATCGTGCTGGACCGGAAGGTCGCCGACAAGCGCATCTTCCCGGCCATCGACGTGCTCAAATCGGGCACCCGGAAGGAAGAGCTCACCACGCCGAAGGACCAGCTGGCCAAGACCTATGTCCTGCGCCGCATCCTCAACCCCATGGGCCCGCAGGACGCCATCGAGTTCCTCATCGACAAGCTGCGTCAGTCGAAGAACAATGCGGACTTCTTCCAGTCGATGAATACCTGACGGCGGTATGGCCGCTGTTTCACGTGAAACACCCTCAAGCAGCCATGCGCCGCGCGCATGGCGTTAGGGCAAAAGGAGTGGCGCGATGAAGGTCAATGTCGAGGTCGAATGCACACCGGAGGAGGCGCGCGCCTTCCTCGGCCTGCCCAATGTCGAGCCGCTGAACGATCACCTCGTCGCCGAGATGAAGCGCCGCATGGATGAGAACATCACCGCCATGCAGCCCGACGAACTGATGAAGACCTGGGCCAGTTTCGGCATGCAGGCGCAGGACCAGTTCCGCAAACTGATGGAAGCGGCCGTAAAGCCGTGACGAGCGTCTCCTCCCCACAAGGTGGGGAGGGGGACCATCCGAAGGATGGTGGAGGGGTATATCCCCGGACACCGTCCGATGCGGCCAAGCCCCTCCACCGCTTCGCGGTCGCCCTCCCCGCCTTGTGGGGAGGACGCACGGCATGACTGACACCATTTTCGCCCTCGCCACCCCGCCCGGTCGGGGCGCCATCGCCATCCTGCGCCTGTCGGGACCGGGCACAGACGACGCCCTTGCTGCCCTCGGCGCTTCCGGGCTCAAGCCTCGTTATGCCGCCCTCCGCCATCTCACTCACGGGGGCCGAAGGCTCGATGAGGCCCTCGTTCTCCGCTTTCCGGCACCGAACTCCTACACCGGCGAGGCCTGCGCCGAACTGCATCTGCACGGCGGTCGGGCCGTGGTCGAGGCGGCAAGCGAGGCCTTGGTCGCCCTCGGCCTGCGTCCCGCCGAACCGGGCGAGTTCACCCGGCGCGCTTTCGAGAACGGCCGGATGGACCTGGCCCAGGCCGAGGCCGTGGCCGACCTGATCGATGCCGAGACCGCGGCCCAGGCCAGTCAGGCGCTCGGACAGCTCGACGGGGCCCTGAGCCAGACCTATGCCGGCTTCCGCCGCGATCTCCTGACCGCTCTGGCGCTGGTCGAGGCGGAGATCGACTTCCCGGACGAGGAGGTGCCAGACAATCTGGCCCGATCCGCCGGCCCGGTGCTGGATCGGCTGATCGCCGACCTGAAGGCCGCCCTCGCCGACGCCCGCCGCGGCGAACGGGTGCGGGAGGGCTATCGGATCGTCCTGATCGGCGAGACCAACGCCGGCAAGTCGTCCCTGTTCAACGCCCTGGTGGCGCGCGAGGCGGCCATCGTCACCCCGATCGCCGGAACGACGCGCGATGTGCTCGACGCCGACCTGATCATCGGTGGCTATGCCGTGACCCTGTCCGACACCGCCGGACTGCGCGACAGCACTGATCCGGTCGAGGCCGAGGGTGTCCGCCGGGCCCGGGCGCGGGCTGAAGCGGCGGACCTTCGGCTGTGGGTCCGCGGCCCCGACGACGCCGAGGGCGACGCTGCGGGTTTCGCGCGGCCCGGCGATCTGCTGGTCCTGACCAAGGCCGATCTCGGCGCCGCCCGGACCGTCTACGGGTTCGAAACCCTCTCGGTCAGCACCACGACCGGGCAAGGGTTGTCCGAGCTTCACGACTGGATCGCGGCCCGGCTGGCCCGGGACCTTTCCGGAACGGACTTCCCGTCTGTCACGCGCGAGAGACATCGCCGTCGCCTGGTGGAGGCGCTGGCCTCGGCCGAGGCGGGGCGGGCGGCGCTCGAGGTGGCACCCGAAATGGCTGGCGACGACCTCCGCCGGGCGGCCGATGCCTTGGCCCGGGTCACGGGTGCCATCGGCGTTGAGGACATTCTCGGCGAGGTCTTCTCGACCTTCTGCATCGGCAAGTGAGCCGTTTCACGTGAAACAGACGTCCGGCCAAGGTGGCGGATGGGCCGGTTTTGCCCTATGTGCCCGCCCATGAAGGGTTTCGACGTCATTGTCATCGGCGGCGGTCACGCCGGCTGTGAGGCTGCAGCAGCGTCCGCGCGCACGGGCGCCCGTACTGTGCTGTTGACCCAGAAGCTCGAGACCATCGGCGAAATGTCCTGCAACCCGGCCATCGGCGGCCTGGGCAAGGGTCATCTGGTGCGCGAGATCGATGCCATGGACGGGCTGATGGCCCGGCTCGGCGACCAGGCCGGGATCCAGTTTCGCCTGCTCAACCGGTCGAAGGGCGCGGCGGTCCAGGGCCCGCGGAGCCAGATTGACCGCCGCCTGTATCGCGAAGCCATGCAGGCCGAACTGGCCCAGACGGCGAACCTGACGCTGATGGCCGGCACAGCCGAACGGCTGATGCTCGACGGCGACCGGGTTGTCGGCGTGCTGACGGGCGAGGGGGTTGAGCTTCGCGCCGGGGCGGTGGTCCTGACGACCGGCACCTTCCTGAACGGCGTGATCCACAAGGGCGACCAGCGCATCCCCGCCGGCCGGCACGGCGAAGCGCCGTCGACCGGCCTGGCCGCCGACCTCTACGGCGCCGGCCTGCAGATGGGCCGGCTTAAGACCGGCACGCCGGCGCGCCTCGATGGCCGCACCATCGGCTGGGACCGCCTGGAGATGCAACAGGCCGACGCCGAGCCCGTGCCCTTCAGCTTCCTGACCGACCGGATCGACGTGCCCCAGATCGCCTGCGGTGTGACCCATACGACCGCAGCGACCCACCGGATCATCGCCGACAATCTCGGCGACAGCGCCGTCTATGGCGGCCATCTGTCCGGCCGGGGGCCGCGCTACTGCCCCTCGATCGAGGACAAGGTCGTCCGCTTCGCCGACAAGACCTCGCACCAGATCTTCCTCGAACCCGAGGGGCTGGACGATCCGACCGTCTATCCGAACGGCATTTCGACCTCGGTTTCGGACGCCACCCAGGCCGCCTTTCTGCGCACCATTCCCGGCCTCGAGTCCGTCGAGGTGTTCCGATTCGGCTATGCCATCGAATACGACTACGTCGATCCGCGCGAACTGACCCCGGCGCTTGAAGTCAAGAAGCGTCCCGGCCTGTATCTGGCCGGGCAGATCAATGGCACCACAGGCTATGAGGAGGCGGGGGCCCAGGGGCTGCTCGCCGGGCTGAACGCCGCCCGCGCCGCCGCCGGGTCCGATCCGATCATCCTCGGACGGGATCAGGCCTATATCGGGGTCATGGTCGATGACCTGGTCACACGGGGTGTGACCGAGCCCTACCGGATGTTCACCAGCCGGGCCGAGTACCGGCTGACCCTGCGCGCGGACAATGCCGATCAACGGTTGACCCCCTTGGCGATCAACTGCGGACTCGTCTCGTCAGAGCGCGCCCGCGTCTTCACGGGCAAGGCCGGGCAGTTGGCGGAAGCCTCGGTTGTTTCACGTGAAACGGTGTTCACGCCCAAACAGGCCGCAGCCTTGGGCATACATGTCAACGCCGACGGCCAGCGCCGCTCCATTCGTGACCTTTTGGCCTTTCCTGGCGTGACCCTGAAGACCTTCATGCCGGTCAGACCGGAGATCGCCGGCTGGTCTGACCAGGTCCGGCAACAGATCGAGATCGACGCGGGCTATGCGGGCTATCTGGATCGCCAGGCCTCGGACGCTGCGGCCCTGCGTCACGAGGAGGCGCTCGCCCTCCCGGTGGACCTAGACTACGCCGCCATCGGCAGTCTTTCCAACGAAGTCCGCGAAAAGCTGACCCTGATCCAGCCCCGGACCCTGGGGCAGGCGGGACGGATCGAGGGCATGACCCCCGGTGCCATGACGGCGCTGCTCTCGCATGTGAAGAAGGCGAAGGTGTCGGCTTGAGAAAATCGCTCTCCCGTCTCCTCCCCCTCCAGGGGGAAGTGTCGCGCCGCGCTTGCGGCGTGACGGAGGGGGACAGCCCCCTCCACCATGCTCTGCATGGTCCCCCTCCCCCAGGAGGGGGAGGAGACACCGTATGACACCGTCCGAATTCCAGACCCTGCGTTCGGCGACGCCCGCCCGGATGGCCGATCTGCAAGCCCTGATTGATCGGCTGGCGGCGGCCAATGCCGTGATGAACCTCGTGGGTCCGGACACGATCCCCGATGTGTGGAACCGTCACATCTTCGACTCCGCCCAGCTGCTCGACCTCGCGCCGGAAGCTGCGACCTGGGCTGACCTGGGTGCCGGCGCGGGCTTCCCCGGCCTGGTGCTCGCCATCCTGCTCAAGGATCGGGCCGACAGCCATGTCTGGCTGGTCGACAGTCTCGGAAAGCGTTGCCGGTTCCTGCAGGAGGTGGTCGACGCGCTCTCGCTGCGGGCCACAGTGGTCAATGGCCGGGCCGAGGAACAGCGGATCAAGGTCAACGTCGTCACGGCCCGCGCCCTGGCTCCAATGGATCGGCTGCTCGGCTATGCACAGCCTTATCTACAGCGCGGTGCCCAGGGTCTGTTTCTCAAGGGGGAAAAGGCCGAGGCTGAGTTGATCGAAGCGCGTAAAGTCTGGCAGTTCGATAGCGACCTCACCGTCTCACGCAGCGATCCGCGCGGCCGTATCGTTTCTGTCTGGAGTCTTCGACGTGGCGCTACCCGGTAAGACCCGCGTCCTCGCGGTTTCCAATCAGAAGGGCGGGGTGGGCAAGACCACCACGGCGATCAACCTTGGCACGGCCCTGGCCGCGATCGGGGAGAAGGTGCTGATCGTGGACATGGACCCCCAGGGCAATGCCTCCACCGGCCTGGGCGTTCCACGTGAAACACGGCGGGTCACCATCTATGACGTCATTGTGGACGGGCGTTCGGTCGATGAGTCTGCCGTCCCGACCACGGTTCCGGGCCTCGACATCGTCCCGGCCGACGCCGACATGTCGGGGGTGGAGATCGAGCTCAGCCAGGCCGATCGTCGATCCTTCCGCCTCCGCGATGCCCTGCGGGGGCAGGGAGCCGAGGGTCAGACCCGGTATGACTATGTCCTGATTGACTGCCCGCCGTCGCTCAACCTGTTGACACTGAACGCCATGGCCGCCGCCGACGCCGTCCTGGTGCCGCTGCAGTGCGAGTTCTTCGCCCTCGAGGGCCTGACCCAGTTGATGAAGACCATCGAGATGGTGCGGCAGAGCCTGAACCCGACGCTGGAGATCCAGGGTCTGGTCCTGACCATGTACGATCGGCGCAGCGCCCTCTCGGGCCAGGTGGCGGCCGATGTCCGCAGCCATTTCGGCGACAAGGTCTATGAGGCGGTGATTCCGAGGAACGTCCGGGTGGCTGAGGCCCCGTCGTTCGGCAAGCCGGCCCTGATCTACGACCTGAAATGTGCCGGTAGCCAGGCTTATCTGCGCCTCGCCCGCGAGGTGGTGGCGCGCGAAAAGTCCCGCCGGCTGCAGGCCGCGTGACCACGATTAGAAGAATGGAACCAGTCAGTTGAGCGAACGTCAGCGCGGGCCCCAGAATCGCGGATTGGGCCGGGGTCTCTCCGCCCTTCTCGGAGAACAGGTGGTCGAGAGCGCGCCGGTTGACGGCGCGTCGACGCCCGCCGGCGTCCTGATGGCACCGATCGAAAGCCTCCAGCCCAACCCCGATCAGCCGCGCAAGATCTTCGACCGCGATGACCTGGAGGAACTGGCGGCCTCGATCCGCGACAAGGGCGTGCTTCAGCCCATCCTCGTCCGGACCCATCCGAAGGAAGACGGCGTCTGGCAGATCATCGCCGGCGAACGCCGCTGGCGTGCGGCGCAGATGGCCCGGCTCACCGAGGCCCCGATCATCGTCAAGGAGATGGACGATGTGGCGGTGTTCGAGGTCGCCATCATCGAGAACGTGCAGCGCGCCGATCTCAATCCGCTTGAGGAAGCCGACGCCTACCGAATGTTGATGGAGCGCTTCGGCCGCACCCAGGACGCCGTCGCCGGTGTTGTCGGCAAGAGCCGCAGTCATGTGGCCAACACCCTGCGTCTGCTGCAGCTGCCCGAGGAGGTGCTGCAGCATGTCCGCACCGGAAAGCTCAGCGCCGGTCACGCACGCGCCCTGATCACGGCACCCAACCCGGCCGCCCTCGCTGACCAGATCGTGGCCGAGGGCCTGAATGTTCGTCAGGCCGAGGCGCTCGCTCGCCGCGCCGCCGAGGGACCGAAGAACCGCAAGCCTGGCGCGGCATCTGCGGCCGGTGAAGGCTCCGCCGATGTCGTGGCGCTGGAACAGGATCTGGCCGACGCGCTCGGTCTCAAGGTCCAGCTCGCTGATCGGGGCGGCAAGGGCGAACTGACCGTCAGCTACGGTACGCTGGAACAGCTCGACGACCTGTGCCGCCGATTGATGCGCGGCTGAGGCCCGCCTGTGTTAGGCTGACCGGATGACCGACAAGCCTTCCAATCCGACAGCAGAAGCCATGAAACGCGCGCTTGCCGCCAAGAAGGCAAGCGGTGGGCCCTCACATGGCGGCGTTCAGGGCTCCGCGCGCGCCGAGGAAAAGGCCCAGCAGGCCCGCAGCGCTGCCCTCGCCAAGCCCGCCTTCCGCAAGGCGTCGAAGCGCGGCTGAGTTCGCCCCAAGTAGCGCGAAGCGCGGCAGGCGCTCTTAAAGCCCGAGCCTTCTCGCGCGGGCGGAGATTTCCAGCAGAAGACGTTCGGCGATCAGCTGGTCGGGTGAGCCGGTCGTCTTGGTCGCCACATCGGCCGTATTGACGCTGTCCAGCACCCGATCGAGGTCCTCAAGCCGCCAGCTACGGGCCTGGCGCAGCATTTCGGCCTCCTGTTTCCAGAACACGCCGGCCGACTTGGCCGCCTCCTTGGCCCCGGCACCATTGGCCTGAAGCACATTGATGCGCCGCAGCTTGCCGAGGTGGATCGAGGCTTGTCTCACCGCCATGACAGGCGACTCACCCTCTGCCAGAGCGCGTCTCAGCCCGGACTGGGCCGGGGCGGGGCGGCCGCCGAAGGCCTGGAGCGCCGCGTCCTGCAGGGAGGCATCGGCCTCAACCCCGAGGTGTCGCTCGAGCTCTTCCACATCGATGGTCTTGCCGGAACCGGGGCCGATATAGAGGGCCAGACGTTCGATCTCCTGCCGCATCAGGCCGCGCTCGCGGGGCAGGCGGCTGACGAACCGGTCGAGGGCGTCGCCGGTCAGGCCGACCTTGTCGGCGGCCAGGGCCTCGCGCGTCATCCGGGCGACATCGCCCGTTTCGTCCTCATAGCAGGCGATGCCGACGGCGCCCTGTGACGCTTCCGCCGCCTTGCGCAGGGCCGAGTCCCGACCCAGGGCCCCGGCCTCAATGACCAGCATGGCGTCGGGATTGTAGCCGCCCTCGGCGTGGACCTTGAGTGCGGCGGCCAGCAGTTTGTCGATCGAGGCCTTTTCCGAACCGAGCCGGACGCGCACCAGACGCCGCCCGCCGATCATCGACAGGGCGGTCAGGGCCTCTTCCAGCCGGGCCTCGTCGCCGTCGATGTCGCTGTCGGTCAGCAGGGTGACGTTGAAGGGATCGTTGAGATCGGGCGTGATCGCCTTGCACAGGATCTCGGCACGCTCACCGACGCCCGACCGGTCCTTGCCGTGGATGACGGCGGCGCGAACGCCCCGGTCCGGCGACTTGAGGAAACGGTCGACCTCGGGGCGTTTGGCCAGAATCATGCCGTCACTGGTCCGACAGGGCCCGCATCAGGTCGAGCCGGATCAGACGGGCCAGTTCGGCGGCGGCGCGTTCCTCGCCATCCTGCTGGGCGGCGATGGCGGCGAAGGGCTGGTCGGCGGCGGCATAGGTGGTGGTGACGGTCTCGACGCCGGTGACGGCGGGCCCGCCATTGGCCGGGGTCAGGGTCCAGGTGCCGCGGACGGTCAGCTCATAGCGGGTCGCGGTGTCGTCGATGCGCCGGCCGAGCGGCCGCCGCGACTGTTCGAGCGTGGTCTCCAGCCGCCAGAGCGGTGCCTGGGCACCGTCGCGACCCAGCGCGTCCTCGAGCTGCTCCCGTACCCGATAGCCGAGCCGGTCGTCCTGGGTGGTCACGGCGATGCGCGACAGGGATGAGCCCACCGCGGTCTCGCCATACAGGGGCGTAAAGCCGCAGCCCGCCAGTCCCACGAGCGCGACAACGCCGAGCGCGAGGCGGCGCATCAGCCGACCACCAGATTGACGATGCGATCCTTGACCACCACGATCTTCCTCACCGTCTGACCCTCCAGCCGCGCCTGGACATCGGCGTCCGCCATGACGATGGCCTCGACCTCCGCCGGTTCCAGACCCCGGGCGACGCGGATCTCGCCGCGGCGCTTGCCGTTGACCTGGATGGGCAGGGTCACCTCGTCATCGGCCGCCAAAGCCGGGTCGAATTCCGGCCAGGGCGCGTCCAGCACCATCCCCTCTTCGCCGAGCCGCGTCCAGCACTCCTCGGCGAGGTGGGGGGTGAAGGGGGCGACCAGCCGGACCAGGGCCGACAAGGCCTCGCGTCGTGCGGCGCCGCCGGCGGTCCCGTGATCGCGCACCACAGCCACGAAGGCGTAGAGTTTGGCGATGGCGGAGTTGAAGCGGAAACCGCTGACGCCTTCCGAGACCGCCTTGATGGCCTTGTGGGTCTCGCGGATCAGGGCGGCGTCCGACTCATGGGCGGGGGCGTCCGGGTCGAAGCCGTCGACCTCGGTCCAGACGCGCTGGACGAAGCGGGCCGCGCCCTCGACGCCGCCGGGCGTCCATTGCACGTCGCGCTCCGGTGGGCTGTCGGACAGGACGAACAGTCGGCCCGCGTCCACGCCATAGGTGTCGACGATCTCCTGCGGGGCGACGACGTTCTTCTTCGATTTGGACATCTTCTCGATGTCGCCGATCGTCAGGGTTTCGCCGGTCGAGAGTTGGCGGGCCGAGCGTTGGCCCGCGTCATTGGCCAGTTCGACGTCCGTGGGCTCGACCCAGGCCCCGTCGGCGCGACGGTAGGTCTCGTGGACCACCATCCCCTGGGTGAACAGGCCGGCGAAGGGTTCGCGCACCGACATCAGGCCGGCATCCGAAAGGGCGCGGCTGATGAACCGGGCGTAGAGCAGGTGCAGGACGGCGTGCTCGACCCCGCCGATATACTGGTCCACCGGCAGCCATTTGTCGGCCGCAGCGCGGGAGATCGGTTCTGCGGCCGTCGGATCGGTGAAGCGCGCGAAATACCAGCTGGAATCGACGAAGGTGTCGAGGGTGTCGGTCTCGCGCACCGCCTCGCCGCCGCAGGTCGGGCAGGATACGTGCTTCCACGTCGGATGACGATCCAGCGGATTGCCGGGCGTGTCGAAGGTCACGTCCTTCGGCAATTCGACCGGCAGCTGATCGGCCGGAACGCCCACGGGGCCGCACTTCTCGCAGTGGATCACGGGGATGGGACATCCCCAGTATCGCTGACGGCTGACGCCCCAGTCGCGCAGCCGGTATATGGTCGCGCCCTGGCCCGCGCTCGCCAGCTCGATCCGACTGATCGCTTCAGCCTTGGCGGCCTCGATATCGAGGCCGTTCAGGAAGTCAGAGTTGAACAGCCGACCAGGGCCGACATAGGCCTCTGATTCAACGTCGAAATCGTCAGCGGCCCCCTCCGGTCTCACGACCGGGACGACGGGAAGGTGATATTTACGGGCGAAGTCGAGATCGCGCTGGTCGTGGGCCGGGCAGCCGAAAATAGCGCCCGTGCCGTACTCGGACAGGATGAAATTGGCGATCCAGACCGACACCTCACGGCCGTCGAACGGATGGAGGACCTTCAGTCCGGTATCGAAGCCAATCTTCTCGGCCTGTTCGATCTCCGCCTGGGTCGAGCCGCCCTTGCGGCATTCGGCGACGAAGGCCGCAGCGGCCGGGTTGGTCCCGGCGAGTTCGCGGGCGACCGGGTGGTCTGCGGCGATGCCCATGAAGCTGGCACCGAACAGGGTATCGGGTCGGGTGGTGTAGATCTCAAGACCCTGGGGTGCGGCGAGGGGCACCTCGCCGGCCCATGCCCAGGTCATCTGCAGACCCTTCGACCGACCGATCCAATTCTCCTGCATCAGCCGGACCTTGTCGGGCCAGCGGCCTTCCAGCTCCTTGAGGCCCTCGATCAGGTCGTCGGCATAGTCGGTGATGCGCAGGAACCACTGGTTCAGCTTGCGCTTTTCGACCACGGCACCGGAGCGCCAGCCGCGCCCGTCGACCACCTGTTCATTGGCCAGGACGGTATTGTCGACCGGGTCCCAGTTGACGACCGAGTCCTTGCGATAGACCAGACCGCGCTTGAGCAGTTCCAGGAACCAGGCCTGCTGCTTGCCGTAATAGGCCGGGTCGCAGGTGGCGAACTCGCGCGACCAGTCCAGCGAGAGGCCCAGCAGCTTCAACTGGTCGCGCATGGCGGCGATGTTGGACCAGGTCCAGTCGCCGGGATGGATGCCGCGCTCGATCGCCGCGTTTTCGGCCGGAAGTCCGAAGGCGTCCCAGCCCATCGGATGCAGGACATCGAACCCTTGCGCCCGCTTCGACCGCGCCACCACGTCGCCCATGACGTAGTTGCGGGCGTGGCCCATGTGGATGGCCCCTGACGGATAGGGGAACATCTCCAGCACATAGTATTTCGGCCGTCCGGTGCCTTCGGTCGGCATGCGGAAGGCGTCGGCAGCCGCCCAGCGGGCCTGCTGGCGGGGTTCGGCGGTCTTGGGCTCGTAGCGAACCGGGGTCTTGGCCACGGGAGTCTTTCAGGCTGCTCCTTCAGGAACAGGCCCGACGGAGGCTAGTCGATGGGGAGGGTGATCAGCCGGCGTTGGAAAGGTTGAGCTGGCGCGCCTTGGTCAGGATGGCGTTTTCCAGATCGGTCTCGGTCTGGGCTGCGACGCGCGCACCCGTCCAGCAGCCGGCGCTGTCGACTTCAGCGTCGGCGTCCGCCGGGTTGGGCGTGCAGCCGGGGCGCAGGACCTGTTTGGTGATGCTGACGTTCAGGGCATCGGCGCGCAGGCGGCGATCGAGGATGAAGACGGTCGCCTTGAAGCGCTCGTTCGGCGTCTGCGGGTCGATGTACCAGCCGTAGTTGATAACGCCGCCCCAGGGATCGGCATTGGCGAGGGGCATGAAGCTCAGGGTGTCCAGGGTGGCGCGCCACAGGAAGGCGTTGACGCCGATGCCCGTCTGCGCGTCGGCCGCAGCCTGCGCGCTGCCCATGCCGCTGAAAACCTCGCCCACGGTGGGGCCGAACGGGCGGGTGCTGGAACAGCTGCCCAGCAGGACGCACGAGGTGATCAGGGCGAACGTCGCGCCGCGAACCAGCACCATCGAGACTTCTCCATACGGTCATGACGTGCAGCGGACCGGTTCCGGCGCACGCGCTGGCTCTGCCGGATACGGTCCGAGCCGAAGCGTCGCTCTATAACACGGCCAAAAGGGGCTATGACAAGGCGAAGACGCATTCGAACGATCGTCGGCTGGCCACGGGTGGCCACGACGGGTCTCTGGCGAAGGATTCGCGTGACGCTCGCGCCACAGGAGTCTTCCAGAGTCGCACGGAACCCGGTTGCGGGGGCGCCGTTTCGTTGACCGGGTTGGCCAGCGGTGTCTTACTGATGGTGATCGCGACGTCTCGTCGTGATGTGAAGGGCAGGACATGCGCAAAATGACGCGCAAGACAGGCGCTCTGATCGCCGGACTGGCTGCGGGGCTCACGCTCCTGGCCATGGCCGACGTCGCCTCGGCCCAGGCCGCCGGCGCGTCTGCACGCGCCCGTGCGCCCGCCGTCTCCCTGACCGATGCCCAGGCCGCCCGCGCCGCCGCCGCCCAGCCCGGCTCGTCGCGCCTGCGCTTCACCGAGCGCGGCCGCTGGGGCCTCGACCTGAACCTCAGCCAGCCCGTCGGCCGTGAAAGCAACCTCGGCGACGTCGAGGCCGGGGCCTACTACCGCGTCAACCCGCGCCTGCGCGTCGGGGCCGCCGCCGGTCTGGCCGAGCCCGAGAGCGATCCGGCGCGCGCGCCCCAGACCGATCGCCGCGCCGCGCCGCGCTTCCGGCTGGAATCGATCTTCCGCTTCTAGTCTGGCCCGAACGCCGACCGGATCGCCGAAACGCCCGCAATCCCGCACGCGCCCGAGCCGATGAGGCCCTGTGCATTGCTGCTGTCGATCCCGCCGAGGGCGTAGATCGGGCAGGGTGCAGTCGCGACCCAGTCTCCAAAGGTTTGCAGGCCGAGCGCCGGACGGTCCGCAGAAGTGCCGCCGGCCGGGAACACTGGCGATACGATGCAGGCGTCCAGTCCGGGTGTTTCCAACACCGCGCGGGAATGCGCCGCGCCGGTGATGATCCAGTCCGGCCGGGCCGCAATCAGTCTCTCCGCCTGATCCAGCGCCCGTTCGGGAAGATGGACCCCGTCGGCCCCGACCGCCTCGGCCAGCGCCGCATCGAGTCCGATCAACAGTCGCCCACCGCGTTCCAGCGTGGCGTCGCGCAAACGATGCGCCGTTTCGAGGGCGTCGGCCCGGCCGAAATGCCGGAACACCACGCCACAACCCTTCGGTAATCGCGCCGCCGTCTCCCAGGGCCGGGGCGTCCGTTCGGGGTCGATGAAGAACAGCAGGGGTGGCAGGTCGGATCCGGCAGGACCGCGCGCCCGGCTGACTTTGGCCGCGTCCCGTGCGAGGACGCTGGCGGCTTCCCACAGGATTTTGGCGTCCGCCCGGTTCATGACCTCCTCATCTCCCGAACCCGTTCCGCCGTCCAGCACCGTCGCTGCCCGGCTTGAAGCCATCCGGCGGCGCATGGCGGCCGCCTGCCGCGCCTCCGGTCGGGTCGTGGACGAGGTGACCCTGACGGCCGTGTCCAAGACCCAGCCGCCCGAAGCCATCGATGCGGCGCTCGCTGCGGGCCAGCGGGTCTTTGGCGAAAACCGGGTACAGGAAGCCCAGGGCCGGTGGGACGACCGCCGGGACGCGATCCCGGACCTCGAGCTCCGGCTGATCGGGCCGTTGCAGTCGAACAAGGCCAACGACGCCGTCGCCCTGTTCGATGTCATCGAGACCCTCGATCGGCCGAAACTGGCGGACGCCCTGGCGGTGGCCGGCGCGCGAGCCGGAAAGCCTGTGCGGGTCCTGATCCAGGTCAACACCGGCGCGGAACCCCAGAAGGCCGGGGTCCTCCCGGGCGAAACCGGCCAACTGCTCGACCATGCCCGGGCCGCGGGTCTGGTCGTCGAGGGCCTGATGTGCATACCTCCGGCCGACGAGGCCCCCGGCCCGCATTTCGCCCTGCTGCGCAAGATCGCCCGCCGGCACGGACTGGAGACCCTCTCGATGGGGATGAGCGGCGACTATGAGACCGCGATCCGCTTCGGCGCGACCCATGTGCGCGTCGGATCGTCGCTCTTCGGGGAACGAAAAGCCCCCGAAACACCCTCTAGGGACTGAAAACCGCACCGCTTGCGGTCCAACCCTTGGCGGAACCGCCGACGCTCGCCATTCTGGTATCCATGCCCACGCCCAAGACCATATTGATCATCGACGACGACGACGACCTGCGCGAGGCCCTGGCCGAACAGCTGGCGCTGCACGAGGCCTTCCGGCCGGTCCAGGCCTCGACTGCGACCGAGGGTGTCCGCATGGGCCGCGAGGTCCGCGCCGACCTGATCCTGCTGGACGTCGACCTGCCCGACATGGACGGCCGCGAGGCCTGCCGCCTGCTCCGCAAGGACGGCGTATCGACCCCGATCATCATGCTGACCGGCCAGTCCTCGGATTCCGACACCGTCCTGGGGCTGGAGTCGGGGGCCAATGACTATGTCACCAAGCCGTTCCGGTTTGCGGTCCTGCTGGCCCGGATCCGCGCCCATCTGCGCAGCCACGAACAGTCCGAGGACGCGGTCTTCCGCATCGGCCCCTATGAGTTCCGTCCGGCGGCCAAGGTCCTGATCGACGACAAGGCGAAGAAGGTCCGCCTGACCGAGAAGGAAACCAACATCCTCAAATACCTCTACCGCGCCGGGGCCAAGGCCGTGTCGCGCGAGGAACTGCTGACCGAGGTTTGGGGTTACAACGCCGGGGTCACCACCCACACCCTGGAAACCCACATCTACCGCCTGCGCCAGAAGATCGAGCCGGAGCCGGGCCAGGCGCGGCTGCTGCTGACGGATGCGGGCGGATACCGGCTGCAGCCGTGAGCTTGCCGCCAGTCGGCTATGTAAGATTGTCGAGAGACCCGAAGGCGAGGCCCCGGAATGGGTGCGGGACGCGTGGATTGGCGTCAGGCTCCCACTTTGCCGACAGGGGACCACACAGACCGCAGGATTCGGCGTCCTGACCGGACCGAAGAGCTGGCTTGGACAGATGTGGGGCTGCCTGACGGGGCGGGCGTCCCTGACGTCCGGCTATCTGGTCGAGGCTGCCCATGCCGTGGAAATGCTCGGATGGACGCGACCGGACGCAGCCCGATGGTGGCGGGAGCACGGGGGCGAGATTATCAAACCTGGCCGCGTCTTTGTGTTCGACACGGCGGCCTGCGAGGAAGCCGACTAGACCTCCAGGTCCATCGTCACCGGCGCATGGTCGCTGGGCTGGGTCCATTCGCGGACCGTGTCGTGGATGCGGGCGCTGCCGGCCTTCACCGCAGGCGTCAGGCCCGGCGAGGTCCACAGGTGGTCGAGGCGCAGGCCGCGGTTGGACTTGCGGAAATCGGCGGCGCGATAGCTCCACCAACTGGCCAGTTTGGTCGGCTCGGGGATCTGGTCCCGGACCACATCGGCGAAGCCGCCGGCGGCCTGGAGGCGACGCAGGGTCTCGACCTCCAGCGGGGTGTGGCTGACGATCTTCGACATATAGCGGTGGTTCCAGACGTCGTTCTCGCCCGGTGCGATGTTGAAATCGCCGGCCAGGACCAGCGGCCGCTGTTTGTCCCGCCCCGCCATTTCGGTCGTCAGCCGCTCGTAGAAATCCATCTTGTGATCGAATTTCGGGTTCAGCGCCCGGTCGGCGACGTCGCCGCCCGCCGGGATGTAGAAATTCTGCACCTCGATGCCGTCGACCATGACCCCGACGCAGCGGGCGTGCCTCTCGCGGCAGACATCGAGGACCGGTGCCTCCGTGATCGGCTTGCGGCTGGCGATCGCCACCCCGTGCCAGCCCTTTTGCCCGCCGATCTTGAGGTAGGGCATGCCCATCGCCTCAAAGGCTCCGCGAGGAAACTGGTCCTCGAGGCATTTGATCTCCTGCAGACACAGGACGTCGGTCCCGCTCTCGGCGACGAAGCGCGCGACCTGGTCGATGCGCAGGCGGACGGAGTTGATGTTCCAGGTGGTGATACGAAGCATATTTTCCGGGGGCGCGGTCAGAAGGCTCCGCCTTCTCGACCCGACGCGCCCCAGGCGCAAGCGCGGGCTTCGCGCTCAAGCAGCGAGCGACCGCGTCGCGAGCGGTAGCGCCCCCGGGGCGACCTTGTCGCCCGACAAAAAAGCGCCCGGTCGGGGGGGACCGGGCGCTGGCAGGTTCGTCTCTCTCGCCGCCGGGAAGGGGATGAAATCCGTAGCGAGTCAGGTCAGCTAACGCCGACCTGTGACGAAACTGCCACGGTCGGCGAAAAATGTCAAACCGTTGCTCGCCTCGCGGGCGAAATCAGTTCCGGCCCGGCCGACGGGTCGGATCGCGCAGTTGGAACAGGCTTGCGGCGAGGTTCGGTGCCGGGGTCAGGGAGGTCAGCTGGGTCCGGGTGCTGCCCCCCTGGGCGTCGCGGATGGTCCATTCATGCAGGCGGATCGGGTTGCCCGCGAAGGACAGGATCACCGAGCCCTCCTCCGGCTTGCGCGCATCGCGCGCGGTGATGGCGAAGGCTCCGGACGCCATCCGGGTGACGCGGTCGATGCGCACCCCCTGATCGAAGCGGACATTGCGGGCGAGGAAGGTCGAAAGCGGCGTGGCGCCCAGGGGCACCTGACGGAAGACATTGAGGCGTGGGTCATAGCGTTTGACGTTCGAACCGTCCGAAACGACCAGCAGGCCAGCAGGACTGGTGTATTCAAACCGCATCTTGCCGGGACGCTGCAGCCAGAAGCGGCCTTCGCGGCGCTGGGCGCCCGAGGTCTCGACGAAATTGCCCTGGGCCGAGGTCAGGCCCTGCAGATAGGTCTGGGCCTGGGCGAGGGTTGCGCGGTCCTCGGCCGACAGTTCGCCCTGGGCGGCGGCAGGCATGGCGGCGAGGGCCGCGATGGCGGCGGTTCCGAAAGCGAACGCCCGGCGTGAAACAGTCATCTTGGCCTTCTCCTCCGTCCTCCCGGGGCAAACCCGGGATCGGGATGGTTGCTTGTCATGTCGTCATGCGATCCGTGAGTGGCGGCAGCATGACGCGAGCCTGACCATATTCCGGCACCCCGATGAAGCCTTGTTCAGCTTCGAAGGGAAGACGACGGCCCCCAAACGCGGCAGGGATGCCGACCTTGCCTGCTACATTGGCGGCGGGCCGGCGAGGATATCGCGCTTGCCGGCGTGGTTGGCGGGGCTGACGACGCCCTCCTGCTCCATCCGCTCGATCAGCGAGGCCGCACGGTTGTAGCCGATCTGCAGGCGACGCTGGATGTAGCTGGTCGAGGCCTTGCGGTCGCGGGTGACCACGGCCACGGCGCGGTCATAGAGGTCGTCGCCCGAGCCGCCGCCATCATCGTCGAACCCGGCCGCGTCGCCGTCGCCGTCCGGATCGTCGGTAATCAGGTCCAGATAGTCGGGCTCGCCCTGGCTGCGCAGGTGTTTGCAGACCTCATCGACCTCCTGATCCGTCACGAACGGGCCGTGCAGGCGGGTGATGCGGCCGCCGCCGGCCATGTAGAGCATGTCGCCCTGACCCAGCAGCTGTTCGCCGCCCTGTTCGCCGAGGATGGTGCGGCTGTCGATCTTCGAGGTGACCTGGAAGCTGATCCGGGTCGGGAAATTGGCCTTGATGGTGCCGGTGATGACGTCGACCGATGGGCGCTGGGTGGCCATGATCAGGTGGATGCCGGCGGCGCGGGCCATCTGGGCCAGCCGCTGCACCGCGCCCTCGACGTCCTTGCCGGCGACCAGCATCAGGTCGGCCATCTCGTCCATGACGACGACGAGGAAGGGCAGGGGTTCGGGCCGGATCTTCTCGGATTCATAGACCGGCCGGCCCTGTTCGTCGAAGCCGGTCTGGACGGTGCGTTCGAAATGTTCGCCCTTGGCCACGGCCTCGCGGGCGCGCTCGTTATAGGAGGCGATGTTGCGCACACCGAGTTTGGACATCCGGCGATAGCGGTCCTCCATCTCGCGCACGGTCCATTTCAGCGCGACGACGGCCTTCTTGGGATCGGTGACGACCGGGGCCAGCAGGTGCGGGATGCCGTCATAGACCGACAGCTCCAGCATCTTGGGATCGATCATGATGAAGCGGCACTCCGCCGGGCTGTGCCGGTAGAGGATCGACAGGATCATGGCATTGACCCCGACCGACTTGCCCGAGCCGGTGGTGCCCGCGATCAGCAGGTGCGGCATACGCGCCAGATCGGCGACATAGGGCTCGCCGCCGATGGTTTCGCCGAGCGCCAGCGGCAGCAGATGGGCCGGCTTGTCGTATTCGGTCGAGGCCAGCAGGTCGCGCAGATAGACGGTCTCGCGCTTCGCATTGGGCAGTTCAATGCCGATGGCGTTGCGACCGGGCACGACCGAGACGCGGCAGGCGCGGGCGGACATCGAGCGGGCGATGTCGTCGCTCAGGGCCACGACACGGCCATGCTTCACGCCCGGCGCGGGGACCAGTTCGTACAGGGTGACGACCGGGCCCGGGCGAATCTGGTCGATGACGCCGCGCACGCCGAACTCCTGCAGCACGCCTTCCAGCATCTTTGCGTTCTGTTTCAGGGCCTCCTCATCGACGGAGGCCACGCGTTTCGCCGGCTTGGTCAACATCGACAGGGGCGGCAGGTCGAAACCGGTCGACGGCCGGACGAAGTCGAAGGCGGCCTGGCTGTCGTCGGCCTCGCGGCGCGGCTTCGGGGCCCGGGCAGCGGCGACTTTCGGCTCGGGCGCGCCGCGCACCGGGGCGGGGGCTTCCCAAGGGGGTGAGGGCTCAAGGACGTCCGGGCCGTCGTCGAGCTCGAGGACGGGTCGCGGGCGCGGCGAAGCCTTGGCCGCCGGACGGCGCATTTTCGGGGCCGGCGGCGCGGCACCGCGGATGCCACGAGCCCAGGCGAGTCCCTCCCGGAGGTCGGAGAACCGCAGGCCGATCGCATAGGCGATCGCCCAGAGGCCCAGCGGCAGGAACAGCAGGGCCGCAAGGACCGAGGCACCAGGCAGGCGAAGGCCGTCGCAGATCCAGCGGATCACGCCGACCGCAGCATCACCCCAAAGCCCGCCCAGACCGGCCGCAAGCGGCCATGCGGCCGCCGCAGCGAGGGCTGACAGGGCGGCCGAAAGGGCAAGAACGCCGCCCGTCGCTGACAGGGCCTTGAGCGGAGTGGGCTTCAGTCTCTGCTGGATCGCATCACCAATGGCCGCCGCCAGCCCGAAGGCGATGAGCAGGACGGCGGCAGGCCAGGCTCCCAAACCCAGTGACTGCATAAACAGATCGGCGAACAGGGCCCCGTTCAGGCCCAGCCAGTTGGTCGGGGCGGCGCCCGACGCCGCATTGAGACTGGGATCGGCCGGGTTCCAGGAAATCAGGGCCACCAGCAAGAGGGCGGCCAACAGGGCCTGGAGGACGCCACGAAATTTCACTGAGACCGGCGCGCCCCACAGGATGCGGGCGCTGACCCAGGCGCGCTGGCCGATGGCGAGGGCGGCGGACATGCGGCGACGAACTCCGGACGGACGGGACAGTCCGCTGTTGTCGCGCGAGGAGGGTTAAGGGGCTGTTTACCCAGGGAAGGTGGCTGGTGACTGGAACTGCGGCGGCGCCAGGCGGCAGCGCCAAAGTCTCTTTCGCCAGTCACCAGCCACCAATCACCCACTTTGCCGCACTGGACCTTCAGCCACTCCGGCGCGACAACGGCCCCATGAGCCAGACTGACCGCTATGACGTCATTATTGCCGGCGCCGGCCTCGCCGGGGCGACGTTTGCGCTCGCGGCGGCGCAGGGCGGGCTGAAGGTGGTTCTGGTCGATCCCCAGCCCTTCGACGCCCAGCTGGCACCGAGCTTCGACGGGCGCTCGACCGCCATCGCCTTTTCGACCTTCCGGATGCTGGACTCGCTGGGCGTCGGCGCGGCCCTGCGGCCCCATGCCTGCCGGATGGACCGGATTCTGGTCACCGACGGCCGGCGTCCCGGCGCGGCGTCGCGGCCGCAGTCCTCCGCCTTCCTGCGCTTCGATGCCGACGAGATCGGCGACCGGACCGACGGCGAGCCTCTGGGCTATATGGTCGAGAACCGGCGTATCCGCGTCGCCCTCTCCGAAGCGGTGACGGCCGCGGGAATCGAGGTGCGGGCGCCGGCGGCGGTCGCCAGGGTCGAGGCCGGCCCGGGGATGTCGCGGGTCACGCTCGCCGACGGCTCGGTGATCGAGGCCCCGCTGACGGTCGGGGCCGAGGGCCGGGGGTCGACGGTCCGAACGGCCGCCGGCATCGAGACGGTCGGTTGGAGCTATGAACAGAGCGGGGTCGTCGCCACCGTGTCTCTCGGCCGGGACCACGGCAATATTGCCCATGAATATTTCCTGCCGTCCGGCCCCTTCGCCATCCTGCCGCTGACGGAACGGCGGGCGAGTCTGGTGTGGACGGAATCAACGCGACGCGGCGAGGCCCTGAGGGCCGCGTCGGACGAGGCCTTCCAGTCCCATCTGATGCGACGCTTCGGCGACTTCCTCGAGGACGTCACGGTGGTGGGACCGCGCTTCGTCTATCCCCTGTCGCTGCAACTGGCCCAACAGCTGACCGCCCCGCGCACCGCCCTGATCGGTGATGCCGCCCATGCGGTGCATCCGGTGGCTGGTCAGGGCCTCAACATGGGGCTGAAGGACGCCGCCGCCCTCGCCGAGGTGCTGGTCGAGGCTCTTCGGCTGGGCGAGGACATCGGCTCGGAGACGGTGCTGGACCGCTACGCCCGCTGGCGCCGGTTCGACAATGCCGCGCTGGCTGCGGGGTTCGACGGCTTCGTGCGGCTGTTCTCCAACGACCTGCCCCCCATCCGTCTGGCCCGCACCCTCGGCATCGCCGCCGTCAACCGCATCGCTCCCCTCCGCCGCGCCTTCATGCACGAGGCGGGTGGTGCGACCGGTGACCTGCCGAGGTTGTTGAGGGGTGAGGCGGTTTAGCCAAAACGTTCCGCTCATCCCGGCGAAAGCCGGGACCCAGTGCTTAGGGTGAACGGTTGTTTGACTGGCCGCCGGAACGGTCGTCCTGAGAAACTGGCTTCAAGCTGGACAGAACTGGGTCCCGGCTTTCGCCGGGATGAGCGGATTGGGTATCAGTCCAGCGCCCGCGCCTCTTCCGGCAGCATGATCGGCACGCCGTCGCGGATCGGGAAGGCCAGTTTCGCGCCCTTCGACACCAGCTCCTGCCGCTGCCGGTCATAGGTCAGCTTGCCGCGCGTGACGGGGCAGACCAGCACCTCGAGCAGGCGCGGATCAACGGACGGCGGGGTGTGGAAGGCGTCGGACATGGGGAAAGGATACAGGGCTTAGGGCTTGGGGAGTAGGGCTTAGGAAGGGACAGCGGGCGCTCGTCTCTGAGCCCTAAGCCCTAAGACCCAAGACCCAAGACCTCGCTTCACTGCATGGACGGCGCCTCGCCGTCTCCGTCCGCCGCCGCATCGATGGTCAGCAGGGCGGTCAGGACGTCGGAGCGGTCGGTCAGGCTGACGGCTTCCAGCAGGGCCTGCTTCTCGGCCGGCTCGAACGGCAGGGCCATGGCCAGGCTGTTGATCAGGGCCTCCGGCGGGGCGGTCTCGGCCGTGTCCCAGTCGATGTCGAGGCCGCGCGTCTCGAGGTAGGCGCGCAGGGCATCCAGCAGGCCGTCACGGTCGAGACCGACGTCCTCGACCGGAGGCGCGCTCAGATCGGCCTCGAACGGCACGAAATCGGCGCGGATCTGGCGATAGGGCGTCTGGCTGGACAGTTCGCTGGAGAGGCGGAAGCGGGCACAGCCGGTCAGGGTGATCAGATAGCGGCCATCCGAGGTCTCGGCGAAACTGGTGATCCGTCCCGCGCAGCCGATCGGCGCGAGGGCAGGAAGCCGCTGTGGCCCGCCCTGTGGCTGGACCATGCCGATGATCCGGTCCCCGGCCATGGCGTCGTCGATCATGTTCAGATAGCGCGGCTCGAAGATGTTGAGCGGCAGCTGGCCGCGCGGCAACAGGATGGCGCCGGGCAGGGGAAAGACCGGGATCACCTGCGGCAGGTCGGCGGCCTTCACATATCCCTGCGCCACGCCCGTCTCCTATGCGAACAGGATGGAGGACAGGCGGCGACGCCCGTCCCGAGCCACGTCGGAGGCCGCGCCGGCGGCCTCGAACACCACCAGCAACTGCTTGCGCGCCGCCTGCTCGTTCCATTCGCGGTCGGCGGCGACGATGGTCAGGAGGCTGTCGACCGCCCCCTTCAGATCGCCCGACGCGGCCTGGGCCAGCGACAGGTCGAAGCGGGCCTGATGGTCGGCCGGATGGGCGGCGACCTTGGCCTTCAGCGTGTCGTCCGCGCCCGCCGGGGCGGTGGACAGCAGCGACAGCTGCGCGCGGACGGACTGCACCGTAGCGTCCCTGGAATCCTGTGCGGCCATGGCAATGGTCTGGCGCGCCTGATCCACGTCACCGTCGGCCAGATAGACCCGCGCCATGCCCGCGATCGCCCGCTCATGAGCCGGTTCGAGCGTCAGCACCTGGGCGAAGGCCTGGGCCGCGCCGCCGAGGTCGTTGAGCGACAGGGATTCCTCGCCCAGAGACATCAGCTGTTCGATATCGGCGTTGGCGCTCGTGCCGCCGGTCAGCTTGTCGATGAAGGCCTTGAGCTGGCTGTCGGGCACCGCGCCCTGGAAGCCGTCGACCGGCTGGCCGTTGACGAAGGCATAGACGGTCGGGATCGACTGGACCCGAAGCTGGCCCGCGTAGGCCGGGTTCTTGTCGACATCGATTTTGACCAGTTTCACCGCCCCGCCGGCGGCGCGGACGGCCTTTTCGATCATCGGCGTCAGGGTCCGGCACGGCCCGCACCAGGTCGCCCAGAAATCGACCAGTACCGGCTGCGACTTCGAGGCCTCGATGACATCGGTCATGAAGCCGGCGTCGGAGCCGTCCTTGATCAGGTCATGAGGCAGGGCGGTCGGGTCGGCGAAGCTCATCAATCGATCCTGTATCGGAAAAGGCGGAACGCGGCAGGCTCCAGATGGTCGCGGGTGCGCCCCGTCTCAAGGGGTCAGGTTGGTTCGGTTCCGGCCCCGGCGGGGCTCAGCTTCCAGCGAATCTTGGTCTCGGAGTCGGTGCGGGCCGAGCCGCGCACCACGATCTGCAACGAGCGACGGGTCAGGCCCTCGTCGATATGGACCGAAGGCTCAATGGCCACGTCCGGTCCGTCGGTGCGGAACCACCAGCCCCGGCCTGAATGGCCACGCAGCAGGATGGAGCGGCGATCCCGTGCCAGTGAGGCCTGGACCCCCGGCTCAAGCTGGAACCTGACGGCATAGGGGGCGGCGATGGCGCGGACGACATCCTTGTGCCCCGGCGCGGGGTGCAGCCGCTCCTCGGCCCGCAGCTCGTCCAGCCGCTGGTCCAGATACAGGCGCCGCTGATGCAGCAGGCCATAGTCATGGACCCAGCCGTCATGCTCGACCTCCAGCCACACCGCACCCTCGCCGTCTCGCTGTTGCACATCGAGATGCAGCGGCCGGCCGATCAGCAGGTGACCCAGCAGTTCGGCCCTCCAGCCGCCGAGGGGCTCGCCCGTTGAGCCGTCGCCGAGGGTCAGGGTCGAATGGCCCGGCGGCAGGCGCAGGCCTTGACGGTCGCCCGCCCGGGGCGTCCAGCCGCAACCGGTGACCAGACGGTCCTTGCCGCAGACAATCTCCAGGGCCATCGGCTGGGCGCAGGCGGCACCGGACCAGACCCCCCGCGCGGGCCCGGCGACATCGGCCACGATGGTCAGCAGGGGACTGCGGATGCGGGCGATGCCGTTGACGATCCGGGTCGGCTGCTCGGTGGCAGGGGTCTCGTCATGGGCGCGGGCGGCGGCGATCCGCGCGGGCGTCGACGGCCCTCCGCCCTGCAAGGTGACCAGACGGCCGTCGGGCAGGGTCAGCAGCCGCAGGGCGGCGGTCAGCCGCTTGATGGCGGCCCGAACCGCCTCCGGGCCGGTCTCGGACAGCTGCGACAGGGCGTCGTCGAGGGTCAGGAGGTCGAGGAGAAGCTCAAGACCTGCCTCGGGGCTGCGCGAGGCATGGCCGCCGTCAGGGCTGACCGTTCGCTCGAGGGCCCCGGGCAGCCGACGCAGGGCGGCGCGGCGCAGGGAGACGCCAGGCGATCCAGCCAGCACGCAGCCCGCGACAGCTGCGGCGGTCAGCCGTTCGGCGCTTCCGGCCAGACCGCCGGGTGGACGCAGAAGCTGTCGCCCCTGACGACCGAGAACATCGGCCAGTCTCAGCCGCTCGGCCTCGGTGGCGACCTGTCCCATGCGTCGGGCGGCACAGGCGAGGTTGACGGTGCGCCGCGCCAGAACGTCCGGGCCCCAGGCGAAGGGCGACCAGCGCGCGAAGGTGCCGCCCCAGGCCAGGGTCAGCCGCACGGCTTCGCGTGCGCCGCGTTCGCCCTGCAACATCAACGACGGCAGCCAGGCGAAGGCGTGAAGTTCGGTGGCGAACGACCGGCTCGGGCTGGGCCGGTTCCATGGATCCTCGGGCGCGACAGCCTCAAGACTGGAGCCGGCGAGGATGAAGCGGCCGTCCACGGCAGCCTTGCCGCAGGCCGGATCGGTCGGCCGGAAATCCCGCGGGGTGGCCGCGAAAGCCTGAACCGGGGGACCCTTCAGTGTCAGGCTGTAGCCCGGAAGGCCGTACAGTTCGATCCACAGCTGTCGGGTCAGCAGTCGGCCGATGACGGCGGGCCACAGGCCGGGGCCGGTGGCGGCGCCCGTGGTCCGCACCGGCGTCCGCATGGGAGCGCCGCGCAGGCCGGGGATTTCGCCGGGAGGCGGCGTGTCGGCCTCGGTTCGGGAAAAGCGACTGAGCGGATTCACGCGGATTTCAGGGCCCGGATATTGGCGGCATAGGCCGAAGGGCCACCCCGGAACACGGCCGTCCCGGCCACCAGGGCGTCTGCGCCGGCGGCCACACAGGCCCCGGCATTGGCGGCGGTCACTCCGCCGTCGACCTGCAGATGCGCCTTCGACCCGGCGGCGTCGAGCAGGGCACGGGTCCGTTCGATCTTGCGCAGCGTCGTTCCGATAAAGGACTGGCCGCCGAAGCCCGGATTGACCGACATCAGCAGCACAAGGTCGACCAGCTCGATGACCTCCTCAAGCACGGTCAGCGACGTGCCGGGATTCAGCACGACGCCGGCCCTGGCCCCGAGCTGGCGGATGCGGCCGAGGGTGCGGTGCAGGTGCGGGCCGCTTTCGGGATGGACGGTCAGGATGTCGGCACCCGCATCCCGATAGGCCTCCAGCCAGGGATCGACCGGCGCGACCATCAGGTGCACGTCGAAAGGCAGTTTCGTGTGGGGTCGCAGGGCCTTCACCACATCGGGGCCGATGGTGATGTTCGGCACGAAATGGCCGTCCATGACGTCGACGTGGATCCAGTCCGCGCCGGCGCTGTCCAGCGCGCGAATTTCCTCACCCAGCATCGCGAAGTCGCTGGCGAGGATGGACGGACAGATCAAGGGCGCGGCCATGAACCGGGGATAAGGCGGGTCGCGGGCGGGAGCAAGGCGTGGCCAGGGTTTCGCGACGGGACTGTGGTACACGGTTCGGTCATCGCCCCCTGGAGGACTGTCATGAGCGAACATCTGGCCACGGTCGAATGGCGTCGCGGCGATCAGGATTTCACCGGCAATCGCTACTCCCGCGCCCACGACTGGCGGTTCGACGGCGGGGCGGTGGTGCGCGGGTCATCTGCGCCGACCAGCGTGCCGGAACCCCTGTCCGATCCGGCTGCGGTCGACCCGGAAGAGGCGCTGGTGGCGGCCCTGAGCAGCTGCCACATGCTGTTTTTCCTCGCCTTTGCAGCCAGGGGCGGGTTCACGGTCGACTCCTACAGCGACGAGGCGGTCGGCGTTCTGGGCCGGGACGACAGGGGAAAAACCTCGATCACCACCATCGCCCTGCGGCCGGCCGTGGTTTTCTCGGGCGCGCTTGTGCCGGACGCCGCCGCGATCGACGCCCTGCATCACCGGGCTCATGAGGCCTGCTACATCGCCAACTCGATCCGGGCGGATGTTACGATCGAACCGCGCCAGGTCTGATCGATCTTGTCATCCCGGCCGAAGCGAAGCGGAGAGCCGGGACGAGCAGGGCCGGTCTTTCTCTTGCTCCCGGACAGCCCGCAGGGCTGAGCCGGGAGACGGGTGGGGCCAGCCTCCTGGGTGGAATCTCGCGCCGACCGGAAGGGGTCGCTCCATTGGCCTGCGCCATTGCGTCCGGCTGTCTCCCGGCTCAGCCCTGCGCGCTGTCCGGGAGGGATGCTGGGAGTGGCATGTCCCGTCCCCGATCTCCGCTTCGCTCCGTCGGGGATGACAAGGTGCTCCGAACTCAGACCGACGGGGCCACCGCGACGTCGTTCAGAAGGGCCACAAACCGCCGCTCGGCCTCGGCGGCCAGCTCCGGATGATAGCGCATCGGCCCGGCCGCCATGGGCTCGTCGAAAGCGTGGCTGCCGTCAGCGATCCAGGTCTCCACATCGACCCCGCAACTGCGGACCATGTCGTGCACCTGCCGGGCATTGCGCACCGTGGTCAGGTGGTCGGTGCGCGAGATCACCGCGACGGTCTTCGGGCAGTGCCGCCAGGGCCGCATCCGGTTGAAGGCGCCGATGCCGACGTAGGGATAGGCGAGCCAGGTTCCGATCACGCCGTCCAGCGAGACCGCGCCGGGATCCGTGACGCCCAGCTGACCCGGTGCCCGGTCGGAGCTCATCGCCTCCATGATGCCCCAGCCGCCGTGGCTCCAGCCGGCCAGAACGATTTTCGAGGCATCCACATCCGGCCGCTGCGAGACGCCCAGGAGGGCGGCCAGAACGTCGCCCGCCCTCTGTGAACCGTGTAGCAGGATGCCGGTGCAGACCGCGGCCATGGCGAATGCACGGCTCCAGCCGCGGGGCGCATAGGAATCGACGATGAAGGCCCGCCATCCCGCCGCCCTGGCCGCCGCAGCATATTTCGGCAGATGGTCGCGCAGGCCGCCGCAGCCGTGGAACAGGATCACCGCAGGGCGGGGGCGATCATCGTCCGGGCCGACCATGGTGACGTGGGGCTGGAGCATGGCCCAGCGGGCGGAGAGGGTGTCCATCGGGCAAGCCTAGCGTTTCAGGCGAACGGGCGAAACGTCGCGAAAGGGGAAGACGATTTGCGCCAGTCCAGACCGCCGTTCAGCGACCATTTCGACCAGTTCGGCCAGCGAAAACCCCTGCAATCCGGTGAGAAACGGAGGACAGCTCCGGTCGAAAAGGTGGAGGCAACAGCGACATTCCCTGGAATCTGCCAGGACAGCGATGCCAATCAGTGCCGGAACACCCGCACGCCCGTGAAGGCCATCGCCACGCCCGCCTCGTCCGCCGCCGCAATGACTTCGTCATCGCGGATCGAGCCGCCGGGCTGGATCACCGCCGTGGCGCCCGCCGCCACCGCTTCCAGCAGGCCGTCGGCGAAGGGGAAGAAGGCTTCCGAAGCGCAGGCGGACCCTTGCGCCAGCGAATGGGCCAGGCCCTTGGCCTCGCCGGCCTCGCGCGCCCGGATGGCGGCGATGCGGGCCGAGTCGCGACGGTTCATCTGGCCGGCGCCGATGCCGGCGGTCTGGCCGTCTTTCGCATAGACGATGGCGTTGGACTTGACGTGTTTGGCCACGGTGAAGGCGAACAGCATGTCCTCGATCTCCTGCGGCGTCGGCTGGCGGCGGGTGACGATCTTGAGGTCTGCGGGGGCGATGCGGCTGCGGTCGCGCGACTGGACCAGGAAGCCGCCGGCCACCGAGCGGAACACCTCGCCGGCCGCCAGCGGATCGGGCAGGCCGTCGGTCAGCAGCAGGCGCAGGTTCTTCTTGGCCGCGAAGATGGCTTGCGCCTCCTCATCGGCGCCGGGGGCGATGACGACCTCGGTGAAGATGTCGGTGATCAGCCGGGCGTCGGCCCCGGTCAGGCTCCGGTTGACGGCGATGACGCCGCCGAAGGCCGAGACGGCGTCGCACTCCAGGGCCCGGGCGTAGGCTTCGGACAGATCCGTGCCGACGGCCACGCCGCAGGGGTTGGCGTGTTTGACGATGACGCAGGCCGGAGCCTCGAACTCGGCGACCAGCTCATAGGCCGCGTCGGCGTCGGCGATGTTGTTGTAGCCCAGCTCCTTGCCCTGAAGCTGGCGGGCGTGGGCGACGCCGGGGCGGGTGGAGCCAGAAACGTCAGACGTGCGGTAGAAGGCGCCCGTCTGATGCGGGTTCTCGCCATAACGCAGGGTCTGGGCCAGCGAGCCGGCGATGGATTTGCGCGCCGGAGCGGTGTCGCCGACCTGTCCTGCGAACCAGCCGGAGACGGCGGCGTCATAGGCGGCGGTGCGGGCGAAGGCGCGGGCGGCGAGGCGTTTGCGCAAGGCCAGATCGGTGGTCCCGTCGGCCTTCAGCGCGTCCAGCAGTTCGGCGACCGAGGCCTGGTCGACGCAGACGGCGACATAGCCGTGGTTCTTCGAGCCCGAGCGGATCATGGCCGGGCCGCCGATGTCGATGTTCTCGACCACGGCGTCGAAGCCGGCGCCGGAAGCAACGGTGGATTCAAACGGATAGAGGTCGACCCAGACGATATCGATCGGGCCGATGCCGTGGGTCGCCATGGCCTCGGCGTGGTCGGCCGCGTCGCGCACCCCCAGCAGGCCGCCGTGGACCACGGGGTGCAGGGTCTTGACACGGCCATCCATCATCTCGGGGAAGCCGGTCAGGTCGGCCACGTCCTTCACCGGCAGTCCGAAGCCGGCGATGGCGGCGCGGGTGCCCCCGGTCGAGACCAGCTCGACGCCCAGGCCGTGCAGGGTGCGGGCGGCCTCCTCCAGCCCGGTCTTGTCGCTCAGCGAGATCAGGGCGCGCTTCGGCGCCACGCGGTCCGGCGCGGGGGGAAAGTCGGGTGCGGCGGGCATGGCGGCGTCCGTATCTGGCGTGGGGGTCGGGGAGACGCGCGGGGCTCTAGCACGGGCGCGGAGAAGGGAGAACCGGACGTCTTGGTCAGACGAGATTCAGCCGCATGATGTGTCTGCGAGTGCCTGCCTCGCCGACATAGGTGAATCCTGCGGCTTCAAACGTCGGCCGATAGCCCATGAAGCGGTAGCTGGGGGACTCCGGGTCGACCGGATAGGCTTCGACCACACTGGCACCTTTCGAGCGCGCATGAGCGACGGCTGCGTCGATCAGAAGCGATGTGATGCCTTGGCCGCGGAGCTCCCTGTGCGCAAAAAAGCAGGCCAACGACCAGACACTGTCCGGATCCTCACCGGCGACTTCTGGTCCACCAAGGCGGCGATAGGTCGGCCGGGGGGCGATCGAGCACCACGCTACAGGCTCGCCCGCGAGGTAGCCGAGAATTCCGATCGGGACGTTGTTGCGAACCCGGGTCTCGATGGCCGCTTTTCGGTCAGGCCCTCTGGTTTGCCGGGTCTCGGTGCCGGTTGCTCGCCAGACCATACACCAGCAGGATTTCGGTCCACCACGACTGGCAAACAACCGCTCGAAATCGCCCCAGCGACTTTCATCCACCTCGTGAAAAGACAAATCCATCATGTGAGAGCTTGTAGCGTTACCATTGCCCGCTTCAAGGTTGACGCAGCACTGGACCACAGACGTCAGTCCTCAAGCGCCCCGAAATCCACAACCTTCACCGGCTCTCGCCCGATCAGCTCGAGAAACCGCCGGAAGTCCGCCTGCTCCAGCGCTGTCGTCGCCGTATTGGTCAGGGGGTGGAAGTTGACGATGTCCGCGTCCCACAGGGCCTTGTCGAGGACGAAGGTCACCCGCTGGTCCGGGTCGTTGATCAGGCCCAGGGCCGTCACCGAGCCCGGCGTCAGGCCGAGGGTCTCGTACATCAGCGCCTCATTGCCGAACGACAGCCGGTCCGAGCCGATGGTCCTGGGCGCGCGCTTCAAATCCACCACCGTGTCCTGCCGCGCCGAGATCAGCCACAGCCCGCCCTTCTTGTCCTTGAGGAACAGGTTCTTGGTGTGGGCGCCGGGCATGGCGGCCTTGAGCTCCAGCCCCTCCTCGACGCGGAAGACGGCGGGGTGGTGGTGCGTCGTCTGTGCGATGTCATTGGCCGCCATCCAGTCCAGCAGGCGGTCGCGGTCGAAAGCGGGCGGGCGCGGCGTCTTGTCTTCGGTCATGGGGCCCGTCTAGGGATGGAGGCATCCCTCGATACCGCCCGGAGGCCCGCCTTGGAACTGGAATGCTATCCGATGACGGCGACGCCGCCCGACCTGGTGCCGGGCCGGCAGTCGCGCAACTGGATGGACGCCTTCGCCAGCCGCCACCCCTATCGCTGTCTGCCGCTGACCATGGCCAACACCACGGGCTGGGAGATCCTGTGCCCCCTGACCTTCACCGCCGAATGGAACGGCGGGCCCAGCCAGGCGGACATCGTCATCACGCCCGAGCGGCCCAACGCCAACCTGACCCATGTGGTGACCTCGCATTTCTCGCGCGGCGTCCTGACCCTGCATCCGCAGTATCTGTTCCGGACGCCGCCCGGCTGGGGCCTGCTGGCGGGCGGTTCGCCCAATCACATGAAGGACGGCATCCAGCCGCTGACCGGCCTGATCGAGACCGACTGGCTGCCCTTCCCCTTCACCATGAACTGGCTCTTCACCCGCCCCGGCCGGGTCAAGTTCGAGAAGGGCGAGCCCTTCTGCTTCATCACACCGATCGAGCACCGCAAGGTCGAGACCATGCAGCCGGTGATCCGGACGCTGGAATCCAACCCGGTCATGCACGGCCAGTTCGAGGCCTGGAACCGGGCGCGGACGGACTTCAACAAACGGCTGGCCTCGGGTGACCCCGACGCCGCCAAGGAGGCCTGGCAGCGCTACTATTTCAAGGGCGAGGTGCCGGAGGACCTGGGCGTCGCGCCCGAGACCCACGTCAACAAGCGGCGGCTGAAGTCGCCGAGGATCGGCTAGGGTGTGGGGTATGGGGGGTAGGGTGTAGGGGTCCGGCTTTTGCCGCCAGGGACACCCTGCACCCCATACCCCACACCCCGGTCCTCACATCGCCCGCGTGACCCGCGGCCCGAGGTTCTGGATCACTTCGCGGGCGTCGAAGGCATTGGCGTCGCCGGCGGGCTTGGCACCGCGACCCATGACGACTTCGGCCGAGGCCTCGAACCGGTCGATTTCGCGCACGTCGAAATCGCGGCCGAAGGGGTCGCCCCACAGGCTCCAGGACCCGCGGCGATAGTAGCGCCAGGACGGCCCCCAGAAGGGGCTGTAGCGGTCCCGAAAGAAGGGGTCGGGGGTGGCCTGCAGGCGCACGTCGCGGTCGGTGGCGCGGTTGACGGTCGAGAACCAGTCGAAACCGTTCTCGGCGGTGACTTCAGCGGCGCGGAGCAGCAGGGCCATCTCGACCTGTTCGCGCGAAGTGACGGAATTGCCGGCGAAACTGACCCGATAGCGGTCAGCGTCGACGCGCTGTTCGGCATAGCCGTAGCGGCTGTCGACGCCGGCGGGACCGTAGGGGGTCGCTGTGGCGCAGGCGGACACGGCCAGGGCCGCCGTCACGGCCAGAAGCACGGGTTTGAGGAAACGAATTCGCATGGGAACACTCCTTGACGCGACAGGGAAGGCCTTGTCGGCTGAACGGGACATGAACGGCGTGGTTCCGGATAGCTGCAAGTCTCTATAAACGCGAAACAATAAGGACGGCGGCGGCCAGCAGAAGGAGGCCGGTCAGGAAGGCGAAACCCTTGCGGAAGCGCGGCTCGCCCATGCGCCGGGCCAGGGCCGCCCCACCCAGACCGTAGGCGGACATGGTCAGGACGTCCATGCCGATCGTGGCCAGGGCGAACAGGGCCAGTTGCGGGGCGGCGGGGCGGGTCACGTCCATGAAGGGCGGCAGGACGGCGGTGAAGAACAGGATGGCCTTGGGGTTGGCGATCTGGACCATGAAGCCGTCCACCAGGGCGGTTCGGCCCATGCGGACGACCGGCGCATCGGGATCGGCGGCGGTGCGGAAAGTGCCGCGCAGGGCGCTGATGCCCAGCCAGGCGACATAGAGGGCACCGCCGATCGAGATCAGGCGGAAGACCTGCGGAAAGGCAACGACCAGGGTGCCGAGACCGAGGGCTGCGGCCCCGAACCAGACCAGGGTCGCGGCGTTCATCCCCACCACCCCGGCCATCGCGGCAGCCTTGCCGCGCTGGACGCCGTTTGCGACCGAGAACAGGTTCGCGGGTCCGGGCGTCACGGCCATGACCGTCATGACGCCCAGGAAGGTCAGATACAGGTGGGGATCGACGGGCAGGCTGGCCATGGCCGCCCCTGTCGGGCCGCCGACGGCTCCGGTCAAGTCTGCGACAGGCCCGGGGTTCGGTCAGACGGCCTGGGCCGGGCTCAGTCGTCCCGGTCCTGGTCGGGGCCTGCCTTGACGGCTGCAGCGACCTGACCCCGGGCCTCCTCGATCGAGTCCATGGCCGTGCCGAGCGCATAGTCGGCCATCAGGCCGTAGGTGGCCATATGCTCGGGGTCGTTCGACGCCCAGGCACCGTTGGCGACCATACCCTGCGCGCCGGCGAGAGCACCGGACGCCTCAACCGATGACAGGGCCTCGGTGACGATCGCCTCGACATCGATCCCGGCCAGGGCCTGGGCCGCGATGGTTGAGGCGTGCCGGGTCACCACGGCGGTGAAGGCGGTGACATCAGGCTGGTATTCGGACCAGAGGGCGGCGATCCGGGATTCACGCTGCGCCTCGGTCAGGCCGGCGTCTTCGGAAATGGCCTCGGCGCGTGTTCCGAAAGCCTCCATCCGGGCCTCGAAAGCCCGGGCGGCCGCTTCGATGGCGTCTTCGGACGGGCCGCGCGCGTCCTGGGCGACAGCGGCCGACATCGGCAGCAGGGCGAGGGCGGCGGCGAGGGACAGGGCCTTGATCATGGCGGCGCTCCATATGAGGTCGCCGCCAAGGTCCGCCGAACGCCGTCCGGCCTCAAGTGAAATCGCGGTAAGGCGGCGGAGCTGGCCCGCCGCCTTACCGGATCCATGACTTACCGGGGTGCGGCCGGAGCGGCAGCGGCGGAGGCCTGCTGGAGCAGCGCGGCCTTGATCGTCGCCGGGGCTCCTGTGACCTGGGCGCGCACCATCGGACCCATCCGGGCCATCTCGGCCTGGGCTTCGGGCGGCATCACAGGCAGTTGCGAGGTGATGAAGGCGTCCAGTTCGGTGGCGAAGGCGTCGGCCTGCGGCTGATAGCGGGCGGCGATGGCGTCCATGTCGGCATTGGCCTTGACCTGATCGGCACCGGCGGCGGTCAGGGCGGCCTGCATCTCGCCCCTCATGGTCGCAAGCGCCTGCTGGAAGGCCTCTGCCTTCGCCTCAAACGCGGCCTCCGCCGCGGCGGCTTCTGCGACGGGGTCAGCGGCCGGTGCGGTCTGGGCGAAGACGGGGGTCGCGAGCGCCAGAACGGCGGCGGCGGCGAGGGCGGTACGAAGAGACATGTCGGGGTCCTGAAAACGTCGTGGGAGCCTTTCCTCCCGACGACAAGGTGGCGCCGATCCGGCGAAAGCGCGAGCAGGCGGTAAAATCTAGCTCCGGTCGCGCGCGTCCCGCTTGCCCAGAACCCGCAGGCGCAGGGCATTCAGCTTGATGAAGCCGGCGGCGTCCTTCTGGTCATAGGCGACCGCGCCGTCCTCGAAGGTGACCAGTTCCTGATCGTACAGGCTGTTCTCGCTCTCGCGGCCGATGACGGTGCAGTTGCCCTTGTAGAGCTTGACCCGGACCGTGCCCGACACTTTCAGCTGGGAATGGTCGATGGCCGCCTGCAGCATCTCGCGCTCGGGCGAGAACCAGAAGCCGTTGTAGATCAGGTGGGCGTATTTGACCGCCAGCTCGTCCTTCAGGTGCATGGCACCGCCGTCGAGGGTGATGGACTCGATGCCGCGGTGGGCCGCCAGCAGGATGGTGCCGCCGGGGGTCTCATAGACGCCGCGCGACTTCATGCCGACGAAGCGGTTCTCGACCAGGTCGAGCCGGCCGATGCCGTTGTCGTGGCCGTACTGGTTCAGGGCGGTCAGCAGGGTGGCCGGCGACATGGTCTCGCCGTTGATCGAGACGGCGTCGCCCTTTTCGAAGCCGATGGTGATGACCGTGGCGACGTCGGGCGCGTCCTCGGGCGACAGGGTGCGCTGGTGGACGAACTCGGGGGCCTCGACCGCCGGGTCTTCCAGCACCTTGCCCTCGCTGGACGAGTGCAGAAGGTTGGCGTCGACGCTGAACGGGGCCTCGCCGCGCTTGTCCCTGGCGATCGGGATCTGGTGCTTCTCGGCGAAGTCGAGCAGGTGCTCGCGCGACTTGAAGTCCCATTCGCGCCAGGGGGCGATGACGCGGATGTCGGGCTCCAGCGCATAGTAGCCGAGCTCGAACCGGACCTGGTCATTGCCCTTGCCGGTGGCGCCGTGACAGACGGCGTCGGCACCGACCATGCGGGCGATCTCGATCTGGCGTTTGGCGATCAGCGGCCGCGCGATCGAGGTGCCGAGCAGATACTGGCCCTCGTACAGGGCGTTGGCGCGGAACATGGGGAAGACGTAGTCGCGGACAAATTCCTCGCGCAGGTCGTCGATGAAGATGTTCTCTTCCTTGATGCCCAGCTTCAGCGCCTTCTCGCGCGCCGGTGCCAGCTCCTCGCCCTGGCCCAGATCGGCGGTGAAGGTCACGACCTCCGCGCCGTATTCCGTCTGCAGCCATTTCAGGATGATCGAGGTGTCGAGGCCGCCGGAATAGGCGAGGACGACCTTCCTGGGTGCGGTCTGGGTCATGGCGGGTCTTTCGGCGGGGAGGCGCGGGTTTCGGCGCGCTTAAAGGACCAACGCGCCCACAACGCAACCCTCTCCCATTGGGAGAGGGCTTGAGCGCCCGGGCGCGAAGCGATCGGCCGCGCGAAAGGGAGTGGGTCGTCCGTAAGGGGGCGGCTTCGCCGCTTCAGCCAGCCGACCCACATCCGCCCCTAAGGGGCACCTTCTCCCAACGGGAGAAGGAAGCAGGTTGGTCAGCCCCACGGCCCCGATCGCGACGGGGTCGTCGGCACGCTGGTCGAGATCCTCGCCTCGACGAATTCCGCCCGGCGCGGCACGACACCCATCGTCAGTCCGAGCTCCATCAGCGCCTTCACCCGGTTGCCGGTCGCCGGATGGGTCGAGAACAGGTTGTCGGCACCGCGGCCCGCCAGCGGGTTGATGATGAACAGCTGGCCCGAGGCCGGATTGCGCTCGGCGGTCGTATTGACGATCCGGCGCGCATGGCCGTCGATCTTCTGCAGGGCGGAGGCGAGCGCCTGCGGATCCCCGGCGATTTCGGCGCCGACCCGGTCGGCCTCATATTCGCGGCCGCGGCTGATGGCCATCTGCACCAGGCCGGCCGCCATCGGCGCGAGGATCATCAGGGCCAGAGTGCCGATGATGCCGCCCGGCCGCTCGCGGTCGTCGCCGCCGCCGAAGAACATCGCGAAATTGGCCAGGGCGGCTATGGCCCCGGCGACGGTGGCGGTCACCGTCATGGTCAGGGTGTCGCGGTTCTTCACATGCGCCAGCTCGTGCGCCATGACGCCGCGAATTTCCTCGCGGGTCAGCATGTCCAGCAGGCCGGTGGTGGCGCAGACAGCGGCATTGGCCGGGTCGCGACCGGTGGCGAAGGCGTTGGGCTGGTCATTGGGTATGATGGCGATGACCGGGCGCGGCAGGCCTGCGTCGCGCGCCATCTGCACCACATCGGCGACATAGGTGCGGACCACGGCATTGGGATGCTGTTCGTCGACCGGCTGGGCCCGGTACATCTTCAACACGATCTTGTCGGCGTTCCAGTAGCTGAACAGATTCATCCCGCCGGCGACCACCAGGGCGACCAGCATGCCGATCGGTCCGCCGATCAGATAGCCGAGGCCGACGAACAGGGCGGTCAGGGCCGCCAGCAGGGTGAAGGTCTTGAGGTGGTTCATGGTCCGGGATGTTCGATCGCAACTGACGGGCGAGGTAGCTTTTGGCAGGCGAACCCCCCATGTGTCCGGTTCAACGCCCAGGCTCAAGGCGAGGCCGCTGTGACCGATCATCCCACCCCCGAAGATCCGCCGGCACCGTCCTTCAACACGGACGTGCCCCACGCTACGCCCGAACGGCCCCTGACCGGGGCGGCGCGCCGCGCCCTGCTGGAGGCCGCCGAACGCCGTGCGGCGGGCGGCGAGACCGGGCTGCCGCCCGAACACGGGGGGCCGCGCGGACCCGAGCCGACCCGCTATGGCGACTGGGAAAAGAAGGGTCTGGCCGTCGACTTCTGACCGGCGAGCCGGTCCGGGCTCCCGCCGCTGCCCCGGAAAATCCGCCACCATGGTTAAATTGGATGCCCTCAGGGGAATGGGCGCGCGGCCTTTCGCCCGCTCGGTGCAAGTCCGGACCTGCTGGTTTCCAAGAGCTTAAAACGGCTCCGAACCGGAGTTCGTGTCATGCGCATCCTCACCGCCGCGGTCGGCGCCGCGCTTCTGATCCTTGCGGCAAGCCCCGCCCTGGCCGGAGAACCGCGCGGCGGGGGCGGTCAATACGGCGGGGGTGGCCATCAGGGAGGTGGTGGAGGCTGTGGCGGTGGTTGCGGCGGCGGTGGTCATCCGCCACCGCCTCCCCCGCCGCCTCACGGCGGCGGCTACAACAGCAATATCAATGTGAACGTCAACGCCAACGCCAATGCCAATGCGAACGCCTTCGCCGGAGCGTCGGGCGGCGGCTATTTCAACGCCCGGGCCTATGATGTCGGCAGCATCCGGGGTGGCGGCTATGGCGGCGGAACCGTCTATGTCGGCGGCGGCTATGGCGGGGACGGCGGCGGCTACTATGGCGGCGGCGCAGTCTATACCGAGGAGGTCTATGAGGGCCGGACCTGCGCCAGCGCACCGTTCGGCTATGTGGTCAGTGGCTTCGGCCGCAACGGGCGTCGCGCCCCGGCCTGTGTCGCGACCAGCGTCTGCCGCGACGGCGACGACCGCGGCGGCCGCTACGGCCACAGCGAGCGTCGCAGCTGCGATGGCGGCGGACGGCGGGAAGACTACGGCTACGAACACAGCTCCCACAGCCGGTACGAAAGCCGTGGGTCCCGGGAGTCGTACGGCGGTCGTTGCGGCGGCAGCTGCGGGGGGCGTCCCGATGTCGGGATCGGCGACTACGAGCGGGGTTATATTGACGGCCGGAACAGTTGCGGCGGCTGCGCACCCGTCGGTCACGACGACGACCATGGCGGCGACGACTACGCCCCCTATCCGCCGCCCTATCAGCCCGAGCCGCCCCGCTATGAGCCGCCGGCACCGCCCGCGCGCCCCTATCGGCCCGAACGGCCCCGCCCGGCGCAGCCGCCCCGCCAGCACTACAGCCAGGAGCCCGGCGAGCGCGGCTGATCAGGGTCTAGCGGGCGATCCCGTCGATCGATTCGACGATGGCCGAGGCCGCCAGCAGGGGATTCTCCGCCCCGACCACGGGCCGGGCCACGACCAGATGGGTGGCACCGGACTCCAACGCCGCGCGCGGGGTGGCGACGCGCTGCTGATCGCCCTTGTCCGCACCCTCGGGCCGGACGCCGGGGGTGACGATCAGGAAGTCGGGCCGCCCGGCCTCATGGGCGATCTCGCGCACCCGCGCGGCCTCCAGCGGGCTTGAGACCACGCCGTCGACGCCACAGTCCAGCGCCTGCCGTACCCGGCGCTCGACCAACTCCCGGGCCGAAAAGCCATAGCCGATGTCGGTCAGGTCGGCGTCCGACAGGCTGGTCAGGACGGTGACGGCCAGCAGTTTCGTGCCCGTCCCCGCCGCGTCGCGCCCCTTGACCGCACCGCGCATCACCTGCGGCTCGGCATGGACGGTCAGCAGGTCGCAGCCGGCTTCGGCCACGGCGCGGGCGGCGCCTTCGACCTGGGCCCCGATGTCGTGCAGCTTCCAGTCCTGGAACACTGACTTGCCGGCGGCCTGCAGTTCGTGGGCGAAGGCCACGCCGCCGGGCCGGGCCAGCAGGGTCAGGCCGACCTTGTAGAAACGGATCGTCGCGCCGAGGCGGTCGACCATGGCCCGCGCCGCCTCGAGCGACGGCAGGTCGAGACCGACGATCAGGCGGGGGTCGGTCAGCACAGGGGTCATGGCGTCGCTCCGTTCGAGCCGTTAGGCTGGACGCGCGCGGGGGCGTCAGCCTTTATGGGCCGCGGTTGGGTGAATTGCAGGGCGAGGTCAGCACATGGACGCGGTCGATCTGGGCGTCAACCTGTTCGTGGCCCTGTTCGCGCTGGTCGATCCGATCGGCAATATCCCGATCTTCGCTGCGGCAACGGCGGGTGCCTCGATGCGCCAGCGGCTCTCGGTCTCGGGCCTGATCTGCATCTTCATCGTCGTCTTTCTCGCCTTCTTCTTCTTCACGGGCCTGGGGCTGCTGCAGTTTTTCGGCATCTCCCTGGCGGCCTTCCGCATCGCCGGCGGCATACTGCTGCTGCTGCTGGGCCTCGACATGACGCGCGAGGACTTCCTCAAGATGTTTGCCGATCCCGAGGCGATCAAGGATGCCCAGAGTGAACATGGCTATGCCCGGCGCCGGTTCCAGCGACTGATCGTGCCCTTTGCCATGCCCCTGATGATTGGCCCCGGCGCGATCTCGACCATCATCATCCAGGCCGGAGAGGCCGAGAAGGTCGGGCCCGCCGGTCAGGTCGCCGGGGTGGTGGCCATCCTCGCCGCCGGTCTGGCCACCTTCATCTGCTTCACCCTGACCGGCCCGATCAGCCGGCTGCTCGGCGAGATCGGCATGTCCATTGTCGTGCGGGTTCTGGGGCTGATCCTGTGCGCCCTCGCCATCCAGTTCATTCTCGCCGGCCTGTCGGAAGCCATTCCGGGGATGTTCAGCAGTATTGCGACGACGCCGTATCCGGACCGCGGTCATTAACGCAGGCAGACGGGCCCGTTGGTCCGGGGCCGATCAGATCCGCTTCAGCCGCTTAGCATGGCCGCCGACCATCCCCAGCGCCACCCGGTCCGGCAGATGTTTGGCCAAGCCGGCCAGCAGATTGTTCATCACCCCCGGCGTGACCTTCGGCCGGTTGGCCTCGCAGGCCTCATAGCCCACCCGCGCCACATGGTCGGCGGTCTGCCACATCCAGGCGGGATAGGCCGATGACACCTGTTCGCGGGTGCCGTTGGCGTCGTGGAACTCGGTCAATGTGTAGCCGGGGCAAAGGGCCGTGACGTGGACACCGGTCCCGCGCAGTTCCAGATGCAGGCCCTGTGAGGCCTTGATGAGGAAGCTCTTGATCGGCCCGTAAAGGGTGTCGCCGCCGGTCGCGGGCATCTGGCCGGCGAGGGAGGCGACATTGAGGATGCGGCCATAGCCACGCTCGACCATGCCGGGGGCGAACAGCCGGGCCAGCTCGACCGGGGCGGCCAGCATGACCTGGATCATCGCCCTGTGCGCGGCCGGATCGGTGTTGAGGAAGCCGGCGGTGCGGCTGAAGCCGGCATTGTTGATCAGGCCGTCGACGGTCAGACCCTTTGCCTCGATGGCGTCAAACAGCCGGCGCGGCGCGGCGGGATCGGCCAGATCCTCGGTCAGGATGGTCACCCTGGCGCGGTACAATTCCTTCAGATCCCGCGCGGTCCTTCTGAGGGGCTCCTTCCGTCGAGCGGTCAGAATCACGTCCCAGCCCTGTTTGGCGTAGACCCATGCCAACTGCTCGCCGATACCCGCGGAAGCCCCCGTGATCAGGACGGTCCGCCCGGCGCCCGGCCGAATGCCGATCATCTCAGGCGGCGACCGGGCAGGACGAATGCGGCGCGAAGGCCGCCAGCGAGGCCGGGTCGTGGTCCAGCAGATCGGCGATGGTGATTCTCGACAGGGCGTGGCCCGCGGCCTGATCTGCGGCGGTCAGGGCCTTGGCCACCTGACGGGGGATGTGTTCGCTGACCGGACAGCCCCTGGCCCCGGCGGGTGGCGAGCCGAGGTGGGCGCAACCGTTGACGGCGCGCAGCACGGTTTCGAGTGAGATATCCTGCGGCTCATGCAACAGCCAGGCCCCGCCCGAGGCACCTGGCCGGGTGGCGATCAGCCCGGCCTTGGCCAGCAGGGCGGTCACGCGGCGCACGACGACGGGATTGGTCGGGATCGAGGCGGCCAGAATCGCGCTCGGCACGGCCTGGGCCGGCGAGATGGCACCCTTGTGGGCCAGATAGGCCAGGGCGTGGGCGGCGACGGGAAAGCGTTGGCTGTCGGACATGGTGTGGCCCCAAGATAGGCGCGCGGGCCGGCTTGCACAAACCGCCCTCGATTTCGCGCTTGCAGCACGATTGAACGGCTCGCCGAAAGGGCTTAAAGGCTCGCCGCTCTTTTGATGGGAACCGCAGTGTGCGGCGTCCCGGAGGAACTTCATGGCCGGGGCCTCTCCCCAAGGTGAAGACGGCGCCGGCGCCGCCACCTCAAACTCCCAGACTCCCGCCGACAAATCGGTCGCCCCGGCCCATCCGCACCCCGCGGCGGCCGGTGAGGGCGGCCACGTCAAGGCCGGCAAATGGGGCCTGATCATCGGCGCCATCGGCGTGGTGTTCGGCGACATCGGCACCAGCCCGCTCTACGCCATGCGGGAGGCCCTGCATCACAGCCGCAACGGCGGCGCTGATGAACTGGCTGTCCTCGGCGTCGTGTCGCTGGTCTTCTGGGCCCTGCTGCTTGTCGTGACGCTGAAATACGTCGTCTTTCTGATGAAGGCTGACAACAAGGGCGAGGGCGGCACCCTGGCGCTGATGGCCCTGGCCCAGCATGCCATCGGACGCCGGTCGGCCCTGATCTTTATCCTCGGCGTCTGCGGTGCCGCGCTGTTCTACGGCGACGGCGTCCTGACACCGGCCGTGTCCGTCCTCTCGGCGGTCGAGGGCCTGCGCGACGCGCCGGGCGTCTCGGGCCAGCTGGACAGCTTCGTGGTGCCGATCGCGGCGGGCATATTGATCGCCCTGTTCATGATCCAGTCCCGCGGCACGGCCAGCATGGCCCGGTTCTTCGGACCCCTGACCGCCGTCTGGTTCCTGATACTGGCGGTGCTGGGCGTCTATCACATCTTTGATGACCCCTCGATCCTGCGGGCCCTGTCGCCGCACTATGGCGTGCTGTTCCTGTTCGATAACGGCTTCCTCGGCTTCATCATCCTCGGCAGCGTCTTCCTCGCCGTGACCGGGGCGGAGGCGCTCTATGCCGACATGGGCCATTTCGGAAAGTCACCGATCCGGCTCGGCTGGCTCTGGTTCGTCCTGCCCTGCCTGACCCTCAACTATCTCGGCCAGGGCGCCATGGTGCTCGACAACCGCGCCGCCGCAGCCAACCCCTTCTGGATGATGGTGCCCGAGGTGGTCTACTGGCCCGTCCTGATCATGGCCACGATCGCCACCGTCATTGCCTCCCAGGCGGTGATCACCGGGGCCTTCTCGGTGACCCAGCAGGCCGTGCAGCTGGGCCTGCTGCCGCGCATCGACATCCGCAACACCTCGGAAAGCCAGGCCGGCCAGATCTTCGTCCCCTCGGTCAATATGATGCTGATGGTCGGGGTGCTGGCCCTGCTGGTGACCTTCCAGACCTCGGCCAATCTCGCTGCCGCCTACGGTATCGCTGTGACCGGCTCGATGTTCGTCGACAGCCTTCTGGCCTGGTTCATCGTCCGCAAACTGTGGAAATGGAGCCTGCCCCTGTCGCTGGCCGCCATCAGCCCGCTGGTGGCGATCGATCTCGTCTTCCTGACCTCCAACATGCTGAAAATCCCGCAGGGGGCCTGGTTCCCGCTGGTTCTCGGCGCGGCCCTGGTCCTGCTGATGTGGACCTGGGTGCGTGGGACCCAGATCCTGACCAACAAGACCCGCAAGGACAGTCTGCCGCTGACCGACCTGATCGAGATGCTGCGGGCCCGACCGCCCCACCGCGCGCCGGGCACGGCCATCTTCCTGACCTCGGATCCCGATGTCGCCCCCGTCGCCCTGATGCACAATCTCAAGCACAACAAGGTGCTGCACGAGAAGAACATCATCCTGACCGTCCGCACCACCGACCGGCCGCGTGTGCCGGACAGTGAGCGGGTGACGATCGAGCCGATCTCGGACGACTTCAAGAAGCTGACCATCTCCTACGGCTTCATGGAGCAGCCCAATATCCCGAAGGCGCTGGGTGTGTGCCGCAAACAGGGGCTGAAGTTCGACATCATGTCGACCAGCTTCTTCCTTGGCCGCCGCTCGGTGGTCGCATCCGCCTCGCAGGGCATGCCGATGTGGCAGGACCGTTTGTTCATCTTCCTGACCCGCAACGCCGCCAACCCCACCGACTTCTTCCACATCCCGCCGGGCCGGGTGGTCGAGCTGGGCACGCAGGTGGTGGTATGACGGACGGGTCGAGGGGCGAGGGTCGAGGTGCGAAGGGCGCGGACTCCGGCGCACGCGGTCGTCGCCTCGCGGACAAGGCGCGGGCCGGAACCCGTGCACCGCGACCGCCGAGGGTCGATCCTCGAGACGAAAGCGCCGACATCGGCGTCGAGGCCCGGCTCGCCGCCGGGGTGCTGCTGAACGCCGCGCTGGAAGGCCGGGGCGGACTGGATACGGCCCTGTCGTTCCGCGAGGTCTCGGACCTGCCGGGTCCCGACCGCGCCTTCGCCCGCGCCGTGGCCATGGCTGCCCTGCGCCGCCTCGGCGAGATCGACCAGATCCTCGATCGCAAGCTTCAGAAGGCCCCGCCGCTGGCGGTGCGCACCATCCTGCGGGTGGCCCTGGCCCAGACGCTGGTGCTCGAGACCCCGGCCTTTGCGGCCGTGTCGACGGCGGTGAAACTGGCCGAGCGCGAGACCAAGACCCGGCCCTACAAGAACCTCGTCAACGCCGTCCTGCGCGGAATCGAGCGCGAGGGGCCGGGCCTGACCACGGCTGAATCCAACCTGCCCGAATGGCTGGCCGCCCGCTGGCGCGCCACCTGGGGCGAGGCGACGCTGACGGGTCTGGCGCTCGCCGCCCGCGAGGAGCCGTCGACGGACCTCAGCCTGAAGCCGGACGTCGACGCCGCAATGGTGGCCGAGGCGCTGGACGGCGAGGTGATGGCCGGAAACACCGTCCGCACCGGACGCCGCGGCGACCTGTCGATCTGGCCGGGCTTCGACGACGGAATCTGGTGGGTCCAGGACGCCGCCGCCGCCGTGCCTGTCCGCCTGCTGGCGCCGAAGGCCGGCGAATCCATCGTTGATTTCTGCGCCGCCCCCGGCGGCAAGACGCTGCAGATCGCCGCCTCGGGGGCCTCGGTCGTGGCCCTGGACCGGTCGGACAAGCGGCTGGACCGGCTGCGGGCCAATCTGGCCCGCACCGGCCTGTCGGCCGAGGTCGTCGCCGTCCCGGCCGAGGACTGGGACGATCCGCGCGCCTTCGACGCAGTCCTGCTCGACGCCCCCTGCACCGCCACCGGAACCTTCCGTCGCAATCCCGAAGTCCTGCGCGCCACCAAGCCTGCCGATGTGGCCAAACTGGCCGACGTCCAGCACCGCCTGCTCGACGCTGCCGCGGAACGTGTGAAGCCGGGCGGGCGTCTGGTCTATTGCGTCTGTTCGCTTGAGCGCGAGGAGGGCGAGACCCAGATCATCGCCTTCCTGCGCCGCAACACGGCCTTCAGGACGGCACCTGCCGTTCCGGCCGAGGTCGGTGCGCCCGACGAGGCGCTGACGCCGGAGGGATGGCTGCGCATCCTGCCCTCGATGTGGGCGGAAAAGGGCGGGCTGGACGGCTTCTTTATCGCCAGGCTGGACCGGATCGGTTAACGCGCCGTCGGCGGACCGGGTGATGTCGGCATGGCCCGAATGGTGACCTCACCGGCCTGTTCGAAGGTGATGGTGACGGTGGTCAGCACCGGAGCCGGCACGCCTGAGGTGAGACCGTTGAGCTTTGCCAGCACCCCTGTTCGGCCGGGGCGGATCGTCAGATCGCCGTCCGGCGCGCGTTCGCCGCGACCGTTGACGACCGGGTAGACGCCGAGGTCGCCGACCGTCCCAGAGGGCGTGGTCAGGGACAGGATCCGGTCCGTTCCGGCACCGGCGTTATCGACCAGAACCGTCACCTGGCCACCGAGGCCGCCGTTCACACTCCAGGCCATCATGCTGCCTTGCGACACCGTCAGGTCTCCGCTCCGGGCGGACGTCGGTGTTTCGATCGCTGCGTCCTGCGCAAGAGGCCCGGCGACGAGCGCCCAGATCAGCTCCAGCATCACGCCCTCCAGAAGCCGACGATCTTCTTCACCTCATCCACCACCGGATCGGCGATGGCGGCGGCGCGATCAGCACCGTCCTTGAGAACGCGGTCGATCTCCGTCGGGTCGGCCATCAACCGGCGCATTTCAGCGCTGACCGGGGCCATGGAGGCGACGGCGAGGTCGGCCAGCGCGGGCTTGAAGGCGCCGAAACCCTGACCGGCGAACTGCGCCAGCACCGCCTCGCGGCTCATGTCGGCCAGGGCGGCATAGATGGTGACCAGGTTCTTCGCCTCGGCGCGACCCTCGAGGCCTTCCAGCGTCTCGGGCAGGGCGTCGGGGTCGGTGCGGGCCTTGCGGATCTTGGCGACGATGGTGTCGGCGTCGTCGGTCAGATTGATGCGCGACTGGTCCGACGGGTCGGACTTGCTCATCTTGGCCGCGCCGTCGCGCAGGCTCATGACCCGCGGCGCCGGCCCCTGGGTCAGGGGCTCGGGCAGAGGGAAGAAGCCGGGCGCGTTGAAGTCGTTATTGAATTTGGCCGCGATGTCGCGGGTCAGTTCCAGATGCTGCTTCTGGTCCTCGCCGGTCGGCACCTCGGTGGCCTTGTAGAGCAGGATGTCGGCCGCCTGGAGCACGGGGTAGGTGTAGAGGCCGACGCTGGAGCGCTCCTTGTGCTTGCCCGACTTCTCCTTGAACTGGGTCATCCGGTCGAGCCAGCCGAGGCGGGCGACGCAGTTAAGGATCCAGGCCAGTTCTGAATGGGCTCGCACCGCCGACTGCGGGAAGATCACCGACCGCGCCGGATCGAGGCCGGACGCCAGATAGGCGGCGGCGATCTCGCGCGTCTGGGCGGTCAGCAGGGCCGGATCCTGCCAGACGGTGATGGCGTGCAGGTCCGCCACGAACAGGAAACAGGGCGCGCCCGTGTCCTGCAGCTGGGTGAACCGCTTCAGGGCACCGAGATAGTTGCCCAGATGCAGGGCGCCCGAGGCCTGGATGCCGGACAGGATGCGGCGGGGGCCGGCGTAGGTGGAGGCGGGGACGGCGGCGTCGGTCATCAATCCAGTCCGGTCGGCGCGGCTGCGCCCGGTTCACGCTTCAGGGTGGCCTTCAGTTCGGCCACGCTGACGGCGCGGAAAAGCACGATGCAGGCCGCATAGACAAGACCTCCCGCGCCACAGACGACGAGGACGGCGATTTCCTTGGCCAGCAGGATGCGGCTCAGGGTTTCGTATCCCATGCCCGCGACGACCAGCAGCCCGGCCATGACGGCGCTGGCGGCCAGAACGCGGAACAGGCGCGACAGGAAGGCCGGCGAGGGCCGCCAGATGTTCTCGCGCATCAGGGTCCCGCCCAGCAGGGCCACATTGATCCAGGCCGACAGGCTGGTGGCGACGGCCAGACCCAGGACCCCGTCGATGCCCATCCGCGTCAGCCCGAAGAACAGGCCGGCGCCGACCACGATGGTGAAGATCACCGCCGTGATGGCGTAGATCATCGGCCGGCGGGTGTCCTCGCGGGCGAAGAAGGGCGGCGTCAGCACCTTGGCCAGGACGAAGGCCGGCACGCCCCAGGCGAACTGGCGCAGCACGTCCGCGGTCCGGGCCGCATCCTCGCTGGTGAAGGCACCGCGCGTCACGGTGGCGTCGATGACGAAGAAGGGGATGACGAACAGGGCCACGGCCGCCGGCAGGGTGAAGGCCATGGCCAGGGTGATGCCGTCGTCCAGCGTCTTGCGTCCGCCCTCGTGATCGTCGGTGACGAAGGCCTTGGTCAGGCGCGGCACCAGCGCCAGGCCGATGGCCACGCCGATCAGACCCAGCGGCAGCTGATAGAGGCGGTCGGCGTTGTAGAGCACCGACCGGGCACCCTCGTCCGACCCCGCCAGCATCTGGCTGACTACGGAATTGACCTGCATCGCCCCGCCCGCCATCGCGCCGGGCACGGCGAGGGCGAGGGCCCGTTTCACATTGGGCGTCAGCCGCGGCCAGGACAGGCGGATGGTGATGCCCAGCCGCTGCACGCCCCACCACAGCAGCCCGGCCTGGATGAGGCCGGACACCGTCACGGCGGCGGTGACCCACAGCAGCACCTGCGGCTGGCTGGCGGGAATGACCCAGGCCGCCAGCAGCGGGGCGAGAGTGCACAGATTCAGGAACACCGGCACGCCGGCCGACAGGGCGAACCGGCCGCCGGTGTTGAGCACACCCGACAGCAGCGAGGCCACGGTCATACAGGCCAGATAGGGCATGGCGATCTGGGTGGCGGTCACCGCCACCGTCATGATCTCCGGCTGGCCCCGATAGGCCGACAACAGCCATGGCATGATCCACGGCATCAGCACCTGCAGGACGATGCAGAAGCCGGCGACCACGGCGAGCATGAAGGACATGGCCTCGGAGGCCGTGGCCGCCGCAGCCTCGTCGCCTTCGCGAGCGCGCACGCCGCCATAGACCGGCACGAAGGCCTGGGCGAAGGCACCCTCGGCGAACAGTCGCCGGAACATGTTGGGCAGCATCAACGCCGTGGTGAAGGCGTCCATCATCGGCCCCTGGCCGAAGCGGGCAGCCAGGGCCATGTCGCGGACGAAGCCGAGCACACGACTGCCCAGGGTCAGGGTGGCTTGGACCAGGGTATTGCGGGCGAGGCTCATCAGGGGCTCGGACAGGGGGTTCGGGTCAGCGCTTATCCTGCTTCCGGCGCGCGCGATACGGGGTCCGGCGCGGAAGCGCGCCGACCGACTTCGGACACGTCGCGCAGGCTGGCCCGGACCGGTGTGGAATGCCGGGTCCCGGCGCGGTCCACGCGGTCCAGCACGGCTTCAAGCTCGAGGCGCAACCGTTCCAGCTTCGATCCCGGGCCCGGCTTCCGGCCTTTCGAATCGGTGACATAGAAGCTGTCCACCGCGCGCTCGCCGAAACCGGCGATATGGGCCGAGCGGATCGACAGGCCGTTGTCGGCCAGGACGCGGGCGAGGTCGGCCAGCAGGCCCGGCCGGTCGGCGCCGGAGACCTCGACCACGGCGGCGTCGGGGCTCTCGTCCAGATCGACGATGGCCGTGGGTCTCACATCGAAGGCGGCCCGGCGCGGACTGGGGGCGGGCGTCGGCGCGGTGGCGATTCTGGCTCCGCCGCGGGCGGCGGCCTCCAGGGTGGCGATCAGCCGGGTCAGGCGGCGTGGCTCGGCCTGGCCGTAGGGCGCGCCGCCGCCGTCCTGAAGCTCGAACACATCCAGCGCCGTCCCGTCCCCGGCGGTCGCCACACGCGCCCCGACGACATCGGCCCCGGCGGCGGCCAGGGCGGCGGCCAGATCGACGAACAGGCCCGGCCGGTCGCGTGCGGCGACGGCGACCCGGGTCGCGGCATACTCTTCAGCCTCTTCCACCCGAACCGTCAGGACCTCGACGGCCGCGCCGCTCTTCCGGGCGCGCCCGACCAGTTCGGGATAGTCATCCAGCGGATCGGCGTGGGTCACGTCCTCGCCCCGGAACACGCCCTCGGTGCGCTCGTAGAGGTCCCGGATCAGCCCGCCCTTCCAGGCGTTCCAGACGCCCGGCCCGACGGCGCGGATGTCGGCCACGGTCAGGATCAGCAGGGTCCGCAGCCGCTCGGGATCGCCCACCAGCCTTGTGAACGCCCTGACCGTCGCAGGGTCGGACACATCGCGCTTCTGCGCATAGTCCGACAGGGCCAGGTGGTTGCGCACCAGCCAGACCACGAACTCGGTCCGGCGCGGATCGAGCCCCAGACGGTCGCAGGCGCGGCGCGCGGCGATGGCACCGTCCTCAAGCTGCCCGCGGTCGCCGCCCTTGCCGACATCATGCAGCAGCATGGCCAGCATCAGGGCCTCGAAATCGTCGATGCGATGGACGATCTCGGTCGAGGACGGATGCTCGGCCTTCAGCTTGCCGCGCCAGATGTCGTTGATGATGCCGATGGCCTGAAGCGTGTGCTCGTCGACCGTATAGGCGTGGTACATGTTGAACTGGGTCTGGCCGACGATCCGGCCCCACTCAGGCAGGAACCGGCCCAGCAGGCCGGTCTCGTTCATCAGCGTCAGAACCCGGTACGGCCTCTGGCCGTGGGCGAGGATGTCGAGGAAGGCGCGCGTCGCCTCGGGATCCCGTCGCAGCGAGGGGGTGACCAGAGACAGCGACCGGCTGACGGCCGAAAAGGCGTCGGGGTGGATGTCCAGGTCGTGCTCATCTGCGGTCCTGAACAACATCAGCAGCTTTTCGGGCGCGGCGGCGAAGACCTCGGGCCCCTTGACCGACAGGCGGCCGGCGTCCTCGATAAAGCCCTCGACGCCAAGCTTGCGCTTGCGGCCAGGGATCAGCCGCGACAGGCTCAGGGTCGACTTCTGCTGGCGCGCCTCCAGCTTGGCCGACAGGGCGCGGGTCAGGGCGCCGACGTCGCGGGCGACGAGGAAATAGCGGCGCATGAACCGCTCGACCGCCGGCTCGTCGCCGCGCCCGCGCCAGCCCATTCGCCGGGCGACCTCGGGCTGGAGATCGAAGGTCAGCTTCTCCTCGGGCCGCCCGGCCGTGAGATGGAGATGCGCCCGGACCCGCCACAGGAAGTCGAACGATTCCTCGAAGGTGCGGCGCTCCCGCGGGGTCAGCAGGCCGTCCATCACCCGCGCGCCCAGCGGGCTGTCGGGTGCCAGCGACCGGGCGATCCAGAACAGGGTGTTGAGATCGCGCAGGCCACCCTTGCCGTCCTTGACGTTGGGCTCGACCCGGTAGCGGACCGCGCCGGACTTCTGGTGGCGGATGTCGCGTTCCTCCAGCTTGGCGGCGATGAAGGGGCGGGGATCGGACTTGACCACCAGGGCGCGGAACCGGGTGATGAAGTCGTCGGCCAGCTTCTCGTCCCCGGCCAGCGGGCGGGCTTCCAGAAGGGCGGTGCGCACCGTCATGTCGGATTTCGACAGGGCCAGGCATTCGTCGACCGACCGCGCCGACTGGCCGACCTTCAGGCCGAGATCCCACAGGACATAGAGCATGAATTCGATCACCTGTTCGGTGCGCGGGATCGACTTCCACGGGCGCAGGAACAGCAGGTCGAGGTCGGAGTGGGGTGCCAGTACGCCCCGGCCATAGCCGCCGACCGCGATCAGGCTGAGCCTTTCGGCCTCGCTGGGGTTGGCGGCGGGATAGAGGGTTTCGGTGGTGAACCGCCACAGGGAGGTCAGCAGGTCGTCGGCGGCGGTGGAATAGAGCCGGGCCACCTCGACGCCCTCGCCGCCCGCGTCGAGACGGCGGGCGATGCGGGCTCTCGCGGCCTCGAACGACTCGTCCAGAATCGCCGCCACGGTCTTGCGCACGTCGGGCGCGGACGCGGCCTCGACCAGCCGGTCGTCCAGCACGTCGGTCACCGGCGGCCGAGGCCCTTCAGCCGGTACAGGGCCTCCAGCGCCTCACGCGGCGACAGCTCGTCCGGTTCGATGGCCTGCAAGGCGTCCTCGACGGCCGACGACCGCGGCGGGGCCGCCGGCTCGGCCATGGCGAACAGGGGCAGGTCGTCGAGACTGGTGGCGGCGGCCTTCTCACCCTCCAGTCGGTCCAGCACCTCGCGGGCGCGATCGACCACGGCGGCGGGCACCCCGGCCAGCTTCGCGACCTGAACGCCGTAGGACCGGTCCGCGGCGCCGGGCCGGGCCTCATGCAGAAAGACGAGGTCGCCGTTCCATTCCCGCGCCGCCATCGACAGATTGCAGACATGCGCCAGCCGCGTCTCGAGGCCCGCCAGCTCGTGATAGTGGGTGGCGAACAGGGTGCGGGCGCGGTTGCGGTCGTGCAGGGCCTCGGCCACGGCCCAAGCGATGGCCAGGCCGTCCCAGGTGGCGGTGCCGCGCCCGATCTCGTCCAGCACCACGAAGCTGCGGTCGGTGGCCTGGGTCAGGATGGCGGCGGTCTCGACCATCTCGGTCATGAAGGTCGATCGCCCACGCGCCAGATCGTCGCCGGCGCCGACGCGGCTGAACAGCCGGTCGACCACGCCCAGCCGCATGGCCTTTGCCGGGACAAAGGCCCCCGCCTGGGCCAGCACCACCAGCAGGGCGTTCTGGCGCAGGAAGGTCGACTTGCCGGCCATGTTCGGCCCGGTGACGATCGACAGCCGGGCGCAGGCGGCTCCTGATCCATCCAGCTTGCAGTCATTGGGCGTATAGGGGTCGCCCTGCGCCTTCACCGCCGCCTCGACCACCGGATGCCGCCCGGCGGTGACCTCGAAACAGCCTGTGTCGTCGATGGCGGGACGCACGCCGCCGACCTCTTCGGCCCATTCGGCGAGGGCGGCATGGGCGTCGAGTTCGGCCAGCGCCTCGGCCACCGCCTGTAGCGGCCGGGCCAGCGACTGGACCGTGGCGCGCCAGACCTCGAAGGTTTCGCCCTCGATGGCGAGGGCGCGGTAGCCGGCCTGGCTGATTTTCGCGTCCAGCTCTGACAGTTCGACGGTGGTGAAGCGGACCTGACTGGCGAGGGTCTGGCGGTGGATGAAGGGGCTTTCGCCGGTTGGCCGGAGCAGGGGCTCGGCGGCCTTGGCGCTGGTCTCGAGGAAATAGCCGAGGACGGCGTTGTGGCGCACCTTGAACGGCACACCCGCCTCGGCCACGGCCCGGGCCTCGAGATCGGCGACCACGCGGCGGCTGTCGTCGCGCAGGCGGCGCGCCTCTTCGAGCTCGGGTCGATAGCCGGCGGCGACGAAGCCGCCGTCGCGGGCCAGATGCGGCGGCTCGGCGATCAGACCTTGCGCCAGATCGACCAGCAGCCGCCCGAGATCGGGCGACAGCGTCATCCGGTCGAGGCAGGCGACGATCCGCGCCGGCGGGCCGGACAGGGGCTCGCGCGCCGGCGGGAACAGGCCGGCAATGCCCTCGGCGATCGACAGGCCGGTGCGGATGGCGGCCAGATCGCGCGGGCCGCCGCGGCCCAGAACCAGCCGCGACACAGCGCGGGCTACGTCCGATGAGGCCCTCAGCCCGTCGCGCAGGTCGCGGCGCAGGTCGCGGCGTTCCAGCAGCCATTCGACCGCGTCGAGTCCATGATTGATTTCACCGGGGTCGCGCAGCGGCCGGGCGATGCGTTCGGCCAGGGCCCGCGCCCCACCCGAGGTGACCGTGCGGTCGATACAGGCCAGCAGCGACCCCTCGCGTTCGCCGCGCTGGGTGCGGTCGATCTCGAGGCTCAGCCGCGTCGCCGGATCGATGGCCAGGAAGCCGCTGTCGCCCGAACGGCGCGGCGGCGACAGGGCGGGGATCTTGCCGGCCTGGGTGGTCTCCAGCCAGGCGGCGATCAGGCCGAGGGCCGAGACCTCGGCTTCCTCGAAGGCGCCGAAGCCGTCCAGGGAGGCGACGCCGTACAGCCGTTCGACCCGGACCCGCGCCCCGACCGGCTCGGCGAGCGCCTGGGGCAGGGCCTGGACCACGCCGCCCGACCCGTCGAGCGCGGCTTTCGTCGTTTCGTCGGAGAACAGGCGGTCCGGCACCAGCACTTCCGACGGCCGGAACGAAGCCAGGGTGGCGCCGAGGTCTTCGAGCGAACAGGCGACGGCGTCGACCGATCCGGCCGACAGCTCGACGACGGCCACGGCCGCGCGGCCCTTGCGCACCGAGACGGCGGCCAGACGATTGGCCCCGCGGGCGTCCAGCAGGCTGTCCTCGGTCAGGGTGCCGGGGGTGACGACCCGGACAATGTCGCGGTGGACCACGGCCCTGGAGCCGCGCTTGCGGGCCTCGGACGGCGCCTCAAGCTGTTCGCAGATGGCGGCCTTGAACCCCTGCCGGATCAGCCGCGCCAGATAGCCGTCCAGCGCATGCACCGGCACCCCGGCCATGGGGATGTCCTGCCCCTGATGCTTGCCCCGTTTGGTCAGGGTGATGCCGAGCGCCTTCGAGGCGATCTCGGCGTCCTTGAAGAACAGCTCGTAGAAATCGCCCATCCGGAAGAAGACGATGGCGTCCGGCTGGCTGGCCTTGGCCGCCAGGAACTGCGCCATGACCGGCGTCACGCCTTCGCTGGACGGGATCGCGTCGGCGGTCGGGGGATGGACGAGGGGGGCGTTCATGGGGACGGGACAGGGTGAAGGATTGCGAGGGCGCGCTCAAGCGGAATGGCACCGCCTTGCACAGGCGCGATCGGACTGCGACAAGCCCGGCAGGCGGTTAAGGGAACGCGGTGTGATGCCGCGGCTGTGCCCGCAACTGTAGGCGGCGAGACGATCGATCATTCCGGGGCTTTGGCACCGGCGTCACTGGGAAACCGGGAAGGCGCGATCCACCGTCATTGTCTGGCCAAATGCGCTGGGTCCGAACCTTCGGTCCGAACCGCGTTTGGCTGGCGACCCGCAAGCCAGGAGACCTGGCCGCCGACGTCGCTCGTCCGCTGTCCGGGACCAGACAGAGGCGTGGGGCCAACCCTTCCGCTTGTGCGGAAGCTGTTCCGTCGAAGCGACCCGACCCAAGCGCCGCGCCCCTTCCGGGGGCCGGGTCGGTCGCTTTCACCTGCCGCCGCGCAGCGCCAGCGCGGGGCCGACGGAGACACGCGCATGACGCGATCCATCCTCTACGCCACGGCCGCGGCCGTGTGCCTTCCCCTGCCCGCCTGGGCGTCGACTGCCGGCGAACCGGGCGACGATCTGCCCGAGGTCGTGGTCACCGCCACCCGCCTGCCGGCCATCGTCGCCGACACACCGGGGGCCCGGATCATCGACCGGTCGACCATCGACCGGCGCGGTGCCGTCTTCGCCGCCGACATTCTCGGCGACGTGCCCGGCCTGTCCGTCTATCGCGCCGGCCTCGGCGGCGTGACCTCGGTGCGGATTCGTGGTGCCAGTCAGGACAAGTCGCTGGTGCTGGTCGACGGCGTCCCGGTGAACGATCCGTCACAGCCGGCCGGCGGCTTCGACTTCGCGGGCTTCGACCTGACCGACGTCGAACGCATCGAAACGCTCAGCGGACCGCAGTCGTCCCTGTGGGGCTCGGACGCCATCGGCGGCGTCATCGCCTTCAACAGCCGCGAGCCGGACGGCCTGCGCGCCGGGCTCGAAACCGGATCGTTCGAAACGCGGCGCGGCCGATTGCAGATCGGCCGGGCCGGGGCGCGCTACGCCCTCGGCGCCTTTGTCTCGCGTTTTGAGAGCGAGGGCATATCGGCCGCGGCGAGCGGGACCGAGGCCGACGGCTTCGAGACCACCGCCTGGGGGCTGAACGGACGCTACGCCTTCAACAGCCGCGTCGAGATCGACGGCCGCTTCCGCCATGCCGACCGGTTTGCCGAACTCGACGGCTTCGGTCCGGTCGATTCGCTGGACACGACCGACACCACCGACCGCTCCGGCTTCGTCCGGCTGGGGATCACCGACCTGCTGGGCCTCGATCACCGGATCACGGCGGCCGTCTCGGACATCGGGCGGACGACCGACAGCGCCTTCCCCTCGACCTATGAGGGCGAGCACCGCCTGTGGCGCTGGCAGGCCGACAGCCGCGGGACCGGGCCGGTGAGCTATGCCTTCGGGATCGAGCGCGAAGAGACCGAGGCGTTTCTGAACGGCGACAGCGCGGGCCTTGGGGTCGATTCGGCCTTCGGAACGGTGCGCTGGGAGCCGTCGGACCGGCTCACACTGAACCTCGGCCTGCGTCATGACGCGACCGACGATTTCGGCGGCGAGACGACCGGTCGGGTTTCGGCCGCGTACCGGCTGGACGGCGGTCTGACCCTGTCAGGCGCGTTCGGCACAGGGTTCAAGACGCCCAGCGTCAGCCAGGCGGTGTGCGACTTCTGCTTCGTCCTGCCGGGTACGGCGGTCGCGCCGCTGGTGCCCGAATATGCCAGGGGCGGCGAGATCGCCCTGGGCTGGCGGTCGGCCGACGGTCGTTTCGACGGTCGCGCGACCCTCTACCGGCTGGAGGTCGAGGATCAGATCGACGGCTTCTTCGATTCCGGGACCTTCGAATTCTACTACGTCAACATCGCGCAGACCCGGACCGACGGGGTCGAGCTCGAAGGCCGGGCCGTGCTGGGCGCAGGCTTTGAGCTCTGCGCCTCTTACGCCTGGACCGACGCGGTCAATGAAACGACCGGCACCGCCATCCTGCGCGTGCCGGAACAGGCGGGGTCCGCGACCCTGGCATGGACCGGCGGTCGCTGGTCGGGGGCCCTGACCTTGCGGGCGGAGGGCGACATGCCCGACTCGGGCGGAACGCGGGACGGCTTCGTCACGGCGAACCTGAACGCGGCCTGGGATGTCACGGACGCCATCACCCTGACCGCACGGATCGAAAACCTGACGGACGAAACCTGGCAACAGCTGCTGGGCTATGGCGAGCCGGGTCGCTCCGGCTTTGTCGGGATCAGGCTGCGTTACTGACCCTGCGGGGGCCGGCGGCGGTGGTCGTTGCCGGCTCCAGCTGCATGGAGGCCCAGTCGAGATCGGGCGTCTGCGCATGGGCTGCGGCGATGACGGCGCGCAGTTCGGCAGCCGAGGCGATGCTGGCGACGACGGCGGACACCTCGGGCAGGCCCATGGCGTAGGCCAGGGTGGCCTGCATCGGATCGACGCGGGCCTCGGCCAGACGCCGCCGGATGCGCGACAGGGTCGGGCCGTAGCGGTGCATTTCGAGCGGCAGGGCCTCGCCGCTCATGAACAGCAGGCCGTCGGCGAACACCGAGGCGGCGTGGATGGCCACGTCGAGGGCGGCGAGCTCAGAGAGGACGCCCGTGTGCTGGGCCCGCTGATCCAGCAGGTTGCATTTCAGCTGGACCACATCGGGCTGGAAGCGCCGGGCCAGCAGGGCTGGGCCGTCCTCGATCGTGGCGCAGAAGCCGATGCGGCGGAACAGGCCGCGATCCTTGAAGGCCAGAAGCCGGTCCCAGAGGGCGCGGCCCTCGGCGCCGGCCAGATCGGCGGCGCTGGAAACCAGCAGCAGATCGCCGCGCGGCAGGCCGAGCCGCTCCAGCGAGCGGCGGGCGCGGGCCTCGACCCGGTCGACCCCGTCGCTGACCGGGACGGTGCGGACCGAGACCTGGAAGGGGGAGGGGAAGGGCCAGGCCTGGCCCAGCCAGCGTTCGCCGTCGCCGTCGGGCCTGGTGGCGACGCGGGTCACACCGGAATCGGCGGCGGTCTGGAGCAGCAGGCGCAGCGATTCCTCGCGCGCGCCGACAGGGGCCGGAATGGCGCGGTCGGGCTGATGCACGACGGCCAGGGCCAGTTTGTCGATCGGGGACGGGGCACGGCTGGGGATCACCGTCTGACTGTGACGACGAAAGTTTAAGGTGCCCCTTCCAAGACCTTGCGCGGAGCTTAACCGGCGAACGGCGGTCTTCGCTGTGAATGCCTTCCCCCGCTTGCGGGGGAAGTGTCGCGTCGAGCGCGTAGCGCTCCAGCGACGATGGGGGCTGGATCCATGAAGAAAGAGGAATTCCCTCATCGTCCCTGCTCTCGCTTCGCTCGAGGCCGGGACACCGTCGTCGGAGCGGCTCCGCCGCCCCTTCCTCCACCCGTGAACGGGAGAAGGCCCGGTTTGGTGCGAGAGACCCGTTATCTTCCCGTCCTCACCGGTCGATATCGACGCCGAGCCGCAATGCCTCCAGCACGGCTGCGCCGTAGCGGTCGATTTTCGATTGTCCGACGCCCGGGATGCCCGCGAGCGCCGTCATGTCGCGCGGCTGTTTGATCGCGATCTCCAGCAGGGTCTTGTCCTGGAAGATGACATAGGGGGGAACGCGCTGTTCGGCGGCGCGGTCGCGGCGCCAGGCGCGCAGGGTCTCGAAGCGGGCGCGAACGTCGGTGTCCAGGGTTTCCAGCGCGGCGTTACGGCCGGTGCGGGTGCGTTCGCGAGGGGCGGAGGCGGCGCGGGCGGCGGCGACGCGGACCTCGATGGTGCGCTCACCGCGATAGACGGCGCGCACGGCCTCCGGGTCGCCGAGCCGGACCAGCGGCTTGCCCTCATTGGGATCCTCGACCAGCAGGCCCTCGAACATCAGATGGTCGATGATGTCGCGCCAGCTGTGCTGGCCGGTGTCGGCCCCGATGGCCCAGGTCGACAGGGCCGCCTCCCAGGGCTGGACGTCCTTCGTCTTGCCAAGAAGATGGTCGATGACCCGGGTCTTGCCGAACCGCTCGCCGAGCCGCTGCACCGCCGCCAGGGCCTTCTGGGCCGGGACGGTGGCGTCGAAGACGGCGGGCGGATCGAGGCAGAGGTCGCAGACGCCGCAGCGCTCGGCCCCCTCCTCCCCGAAATAGCGGCGCACCGTCTGCGCGCGGCAGGTCGCCCCGTCCAGCATGGCGAACAGCTGGCGGGCCTTCCTGACCTGCACGGCCTTGACCTCCTCGGCCATGGGGCGGCCCTCGAGCCGTTTCAGGGTCCAGGCGATGTCGGAGGGGCCGTACAGGGTGATGCCGTCGGCGGGTTCGCCGTCACGGCCGGCGCGGCCGATCTCCTGCCAATAGGCCTCCAGCGAGCCGGGCGGATCGGCGTGGATGACGAAGCGGACGTCGGCCTTGTCCACCCCCATGCCGAAGGCGATGGTCGCCACCATCACGGCCCCGTCCTCGGCCAGGAACCGCTCCAGCCGGCGGTCGCGGTCGCGGGCCTCCATGCCGGCGTGATAGGCGATGGCGTTGGTTCCGGCGGCGCGGAGCGCCTCGGCCACCCGTTCGCAGCCGTCGCGGCTGCCGCAATAGACCACGCCCGACTTGCCGCGCCGCTGGCGCACCAGATCGATGACGGCGGCATCGGTCTTCGCCCGCGAGGCGTTCTCCTTGGGGATGGCCGAGAGCTGCAGATTGGGGCGGGCGAAGCTGTCGACGATGACCATCGCATCGTCCAGCCGCAGCGAACGGACGATGTCGTCGCGGGTGCGGGCGTCGGCGGTGGCGGTGACGGCGATGCGCGGCACGCCGGGAAACAGCTCGGCCAGACGGCCCAGGGTCCTGTAATCCGGGCGGAAATCATGTCCCCACTGTGAGACACAGTGGGCTTCGTCGATGGCGATCAGGCTGAGGGGCAGGTCGTGCAGGCGATCGATCAGATGCGGCTGCGCCAGTCCCTCTGGTGAGACATAGAGCAGGTCCAGCTCTCCGGCGCGGGCCTGCCGCCAGATGGCCGAGCGGTCGTCCATGGAGACGCCGGAATCCAGCCGCGCGGCGGCGACGCCCTGCTGTTTCAGCGCCTCGACCTGGTCGGTCATCAGGGCGATCAGGGGCGAGACGACGAGGCCGAGGCCGGGCCGCAGCATGGCGGGGATCTGGTAGCAGACCGACTTGCCGCCGCCGGTCGGCAGGACGGCGACCACGTCGCGCCCGGCGAGGATCTCGGTCACCACCTCGGCCTGACGCCCGCGGAAATCCGCATGGCCCCAGACCCGCTCCAGCGTCGCCCGGGCGTCGGCCAGGGTCAGCGCGGGCGGAGCGATCAGGGTCGAGTCGGCGAGCATCGCGGCCTTGTGCCTCATTTGTTCCGGGGAGAGAAGGCGTGGTTGGTGGTTGGTGGTTGGTGGTTGGTTGGGGTGCAGGTGCGGTTCGCGCCGCCCTTCCGCCGTCGGGGCGGCAGCCGCCACCAACCACCAACCACCAATCACCCATGACTCTTCGCCGCCTGCTTTCGCGGCGGGTCGGGGAGGGTGCGGGGCGGCCGGGCCTCGCCCGGTGCTGTTGTAGAGTTACCGTTTCGACGAAGCCTGACCTTGGCCGCCCTTCTGATCCGCCCGTGAAGTCACGGTCGGGAAGGGACGGCGCCGCCCCGCGCAGCCGTTTTCCACACGCCCTCCGGCTGGCGGCCCTTGCTTCGGGCCTTACCGGATCGCGCCGTCGCCCTTGCGGGCACCGACGCGCGGCGGACATGAGACAGCGGCCCGCACAGTCAGCGCGCGGCGAGCAGGCGCAGGCCATCCATCGACCTCCGCAAGGACCCCCGAGGTATCCATCCCCCGGGCTTCATCGCTCGACCACAGCCCGCCGACATCGGGGCGCTGGATCCGACGCCCTCCCCACCGACGGGATGGGCAGGATTATGGAAGCGGCCCCGGCTATGGCGGGCTGGTGACGCTGTAATTTCTGAAAGGCGAGTGAAGTCAGAGGGTTGGCGAAGCGCAATATGCTGACAATCGGCGGATTGTCAGCAGTCCGCGTCTCCTCCCTGTTCGCGTAGCGAATGGGGAGGGGGACCATCCGGAGCCGCAGGCGAAGGATGGTGGAGGGGTAACGAGGGCAGTGCGGTGGGTGCCCCTCCACCACGCTTCGCGTGGTCCCCCTCCCCATCTGCGATGGGGAGGAGACGGGAGGTGCCGCCGTGCGTTTCGCGTCTTGCGCCATTCCGGCTATAGGCGCCGCCATGACTTCTCTTCTCTACGGCCGCCCGCCGGCGGTGTTCGATCCGCCGGGTGCGGCGACGCAGCTTTCGCCCCTGATCCCCGGCTCTACGCCGCTGGAGGAGGTGGCCGAAGGCTCGGCGGACGAGATCATGATCTATGCCCCGCCGGGGGTGCTGGAGCGGCGGTATGCGCTGGCGCTGGCGCTGCGGGCGCTGAAGGTCGGGGGGCGGCTGGATGTGATGGCGGCCAAGGACAAGGGCGGGTCGCGGCTGAAGAAGGAGCTGGAGGCCTTCGGCGTCGAGGTCGGGGAGAGCGCCAAGGCGCACCACCGGCGCTGTGTGGTGATCCGGCCGGAGACGGTGACGGGGCTGGAGGCGGCCATCGCCGCAGGGGCACCGCGTCTGGTCGAGGGGCTGGACGCCTGGTCGCAGCCGGGGGTGTTCGCCTGGGACCGGATCGATGCCGGGTCGCTGCTGCTGGCCCAGGCGCTGCCGCCGCTGAAGGGGGCGGGGGTGGATCTGGGTTGCGGCTACGGGGCGCTGGCGACCGTGGTGCTGGGCTCGCTGGCGGTCACTTCGCTGCGTCTGGTCGATCTGGACCGGCGGGCGATCGCGGCGGCGAAGAAGAACGTCACCGACCCGCGTGCGAGCTTTGAATGGGCCGATGCGCGGACGCTGGAGGATGTGGGCGAGCTGAATTTCGTGGTCAGCAATCCGCCCTTCCATGACGGCGGGGCCGAGGACAAGCGGCTGGGTCAGGCCTTCATCCGCAAGGCCGCGGGCCTGCTGAAGAAGGGCGGGGTGCTGTGGATCGTGGCCAATCGCCACCTGCCCTATGAGGCCGAGCTGAAGGACGCCTTCAAGCGGGTCGACATGATCGCCGACAGCGGCGGCTACAAGGTGTTCGAGGCGGTGAAGTGAAAACCCCCACCTCCCGCGTGGACAGGCTGCTCGGCTCGATGGGCTATGGCTCGCGGACCGAGATGGCGCGGCTGGGCAAGGCCGGCGGGATCGTGCTGGACGGGGTCGATCTGACCGATGTGTCGAGGCGGATACCGGTGACGCCGGACCTGCCCGCGCGGATGGCGATCGACGGCCAGCCGCTGGATCCGGTGCCGGGTCTGGTAATGATGCTGCACAAGCCGCTGGGTATGACCTGTTCGCGCAAGGAGGACGGGGCCCTGGTCTATGACGTCCTGCCGCCCCGCTGGCGGCGGCGCGATCCGGCCATCTCGACCATCGGGCGGCTGGACAAGCAGACGACCGGCCTGCTGCTGCTGACCGACGACGGTGACCTGCTGCACCGGGTGATCAGTCCCCGCCGCCATGTGGCCAAGGTGTATCGCGCGACCCTGGCCCGGCCGCTGACCGGGGCGGAGGGCGAGGTGTTCGCTGCCGGGGGTCTGGTGCTGGAGGGGGAGGACAAGCCGCTGTCGCCGGCGGTGCTGGAGGTGCTGTCGCCCACGGAGGCGCGGCTGACGGTGACCGAGGGGCGCTATCATATGGTGCGGCGGATGTTTGCGGCCATGGGCAATCACGTCGAGGGGCTGCACCGCGAACGGGTCGGCGGCCTGGTCCTGCCGGACGATCTGGCCCCGGGGGACTGGCGGCTGCTGGATCCGGCGCAGATCGAGACCATATTCGGCGGATGACCGCCCAAGCCAAGATCTGTGGCCTGACCACGCCGGAGGCGCTGGATGCGGCGCTGGACGGAGGCGCGGCCCTTGTCGGGGCGGTGGTGTTTCCGAAAAGCCCCCGCCACATCGACCCGCTGCATGGGGCGACCCTGTTCGACCGGGCGCGGGGAAGGGCGAAGATCGTGGCGGTGACGGTGGACGCCGACGATGCCCTGCTGACCGAGATTGCCCTGATCCTGAAGCCGGGCCTGATCCAGCTGCATGGGGCGGAGACGGTTGAGCGGGCCGCGCGGGTGCGGCTTCTGACCGGGGCGGGGATCATCAAGGTCCTGCCGATCCGTCGGGCAGAGGATTTCGCCGGGGCCGGGGACTGGGCGGCGGTCGCCGATCACCTGATGTTCGATGCCAAGCCGCCGGAGGGGTCGCACCTGCCCGGCGGGGTCGGGGCGAGGTTCGACTGGAGCCTGCTGGCCGGTCGGGTCTTTGACCGGCCCTGGTTCCTGGCCGGGGGTCTGACCCCGGACAATGTGGCACAGGCGATTTCCATGTCGGGCGCGCCCCTGGTGGATGTGTCCTCTGGCGTGGAAACCGCGCCGGGTGTTAAGGACGCGGCCCGGATCACGGCCTTTCTGAAGGCTGTTCGTTCGGCCTGAATTCCGCCGCTCCCCCGCGTGAAAGCTTCCTCCGTGAACGCCATCCTCCCGAACCAGTATTCCATGCCCGACGCCGAGGGCCGTTTCGGCCCCTATGGCGGGCGGTTCGTGGCCGAGACCCTGATGCCGCTGGTTCACGAGCTGGACGCGGCCTATGAGGCGGCCAAGGCCGATCCGACCTTCCAGGCCGAGCTGGACGGCTTCCTGACCGACTATGTCGGCCGGCCCAGCCCGCTGTATCTGGCCGAGCGGCTCACGGCGCACTTCGGCGCAGCGGACATCTGGTTCAAGCGCGACGAGCTGAACCACACGGGCGCGCACAAGATCAACAACTGCATGGGCCAGATCCTGCTGGCCATGCGGATGGGCAAGACGCGGATCATCGCCGAGACCGGGGCCGGCCAGCACGGGGTGGCGACGGCGACGGTCTGCGCCCGCTTCGGCCTGAAATGCATCGTCTATATGGGCGCGACCGACGTCGAGCGGCAGTCGCCCAATGTCTTCCGCATGAAGCTGCTGGGGGCCGAGGTGGTGCCGGTGACGGCGGGCCGGGCGACCCTGAAGGACGCCATGAACGAGGCGATGCGGGACTGGGTGACCAATGTCGAGGACACCTATTATCTGATCGGCACCGCCGCCGGCCCGCACCCCTATCCGGCCATGGTGCGCGACTTCCAGTCGGTGATCGGCAAGGAGACGCGGGCGGCCATGCTGGCGCGGCGCGGCAAGCTGCCGGATGCGGTGGTGGCGGCGATCGGCGGCGGGTCCAATGCCATCGGCCTGTTCCACCCCTTCATCGACGACGCCGGGGTCCGGCTGATCGGGATCGAGGCGGCCGGGCGCGGGCTGGACGGGCCGGACCATGCGGCCAGCCTGCAGGGCGGACGGCCCGGGGTGCTGCACGGCAACCGCACCTATCTGCTGCAGGATGAAGACGGCCAGATCCTCGAGGGCCATTCGATTTCGGCCGGGCTGGACTATCCGGGGATCGGGCCGGAACACGCCTGGCTGAAGGACATCGGCCGGGCCGAATACCGCGCGGCCACGGATGTCGAGGCGCTGGAGGCTTTCCAGCTGTGCTCGAAACTGGAGGGGATCATCCCCGCTCTCGAGCCCAGCCATGCGCTGGCCCGGATCGGCGAGATCGCGAAGGACGTGGGCAAGGGCGGCGATGTCGTGCTCAATATGTGCGGACGGGGCGACAAGGACATCTTCGCCGTGGCGAAGCATCTGGGCGTGGAGTTGTAGAGATGAAGATCGTGATGATGGCCGCCGCGGCGGCCCTGCTGGCGACGCCGGCAATGGCGCAGTCCCCGGCACCCCTGCAGGTCGATATCCCGGAACTGCCGACGGCGGTCGCGGACCCGACCTGCGGCGGCAAGATCGGCCTGGCCCAGCAGGCCCTGTGCGTGATGACTACCCAAGGTGCCATCGGCGGCCTGGTCGACACCTACAGCGAGGCCTTCCGCCTGCAGAACTGGCTGGCCGCAGGCGGGGACGACAATCGGGTCGTCTATGTGCGCCGCCGTGCTGAAGGCGGCTGCGACGGCTTCCAGATGCTGGCCTTTGCCGATGAGGCGCGGGTCCCCGGACCGGCCGAGCCGGCCTGGCTGGCCTTTGCGGCCATACCGGGCGATGTCTGCGCCGCCCGGCCGGCGGCTACGGCGACGCCCGCGCCGGCGCAATGACCACGCAACGTATCGACGCCCGTTTCGCCGCGCTCAAGGCCGAGGGCCGGGCCGGGTTTGTGGCCTATGTCATGGCCGGCGATCCGACGCGGGATGAGGCGCTGGATATCCTGCGTGGCCTGCCGGCTGCGGGGGCCGATCTGATCGAGCTGGGCTTTCCCTTCTCGGATCCGATGGCCGAGGGGCCGCCGATCCAGCGGGCGGCGCTGCGCGGGCTCAAGGCCGGACTGACGCTGAAGGGGACGCTGTCCCTGGCGGCGGATTTCCGCGCCGGGGATGCCGAAACGCCGGTGATCCTGATGGGCTATCTCAATCCCATCGAGAGCTATGGCCATGCGGCCTTCGCGCGGGATGCGGCGGCCAGCGGGGTCGATGGGGTGATCGTGGTCGACTGCCCGCCGGAAGAGGCCGGGCCGCTGTCGGATGCGCTGGACGCGGCCTCGGTGTCGCTGATCCGGCTGGCCACCCCGACCTCGGACGATGCGCGGCTGAAGATCATCGCCGAACGGACCTCGGGCTTCGTCTACTACGTCTCGGTTGCGGGTGTGACGGGGGTCAAGGAGGCCCAGACCCTGTCCGTCGCCCCGGCCGTGGAGCGGGTGCGCAAGGCCTCGGGCCTGCCCGTTGCCGTGGGATTCGGGGTCAAGACGCCCGAACGCGCCGCCTCGATCGCCCGGGTCGCCGACGCGGTCGTCGCCGGCTCGGTGCTGGTGGACGAGGTGGCGGCGGCGCTCGAGGCGAACGAACCCGCCGTCCCGCGCGTTCTGGCGAAGGTGAAGGCCCTCGCCGACGCGGTCCGGGGTGCGCGCGTCACTGAAACGGTCCTCGGGTCAAGCCCGAGGATGACGACGAAGGTATGGAATGGCTGACAAGACCCCTCCCAAACCCCAGGAAAAGCGTGGCGGCTGGCTGAGCCGTTTCGCGCCCGGCGTTCGCAAGATCGTCAGCCGGCGCGACACGCCCGACAATCTGTGGGTCAAGGACCCGGATTCCGGCGAGATGCTTTACCGCCCGGACCTCGAGGCCAGCCTTTGGGTGACGCCCTCGGGCCGGCATATGCGGATCGACGCGCCGACGCGGCTGCGCGCCACCTTCGACGACGGCGACTATGAGCCGATCGAGACCCCTGAGGTGCCCGAGGACCCGCTGAGATTCTCGGACGGCAAATCCTACAAGGACCGGCTGGCCGCCGCCCGCAAGGCTGCGGGCCGCAAGGACACCATGGCCATCGGCTTCGGCACCCTGGACGGGACCGAGGCGGTGGTGATCGTCCAGGACTTCACCTTCATGGGCGGTTCGCTGGGTATGGCGGCGGGCGAGGCCTTCATCGCGGCGGCCCGGGCGGCCATCGAACGCGGCGTGCCCCTGGTCTGTTTCACCGCCGCCGGCGGGGCGCGGATGCAGGAGGGCGCCCTCAGCCTGATGCAGATGGCCCGCACCACCCTGGCGATCCAGGAACTGAAGGCGGCGCAGCTGCCCTTCGTCGTCGTCCTGACCGATCCGACCACGGGCGGAGTCACGGCCAGCTACGCCATGCTCGGCGATGTGCATCTGGCCGAGCCGGGGGCCCTGATCGGCTTTGCCGGCCCGCGGGTGATCGAGGCGACCATCCGGGAGAAGCTCCCCCCCGGCTTCCAGCGCGCCGAATATCTTCAGGAAAAAGGCATGGTCGACCGGGTCGTCGCCCGTGCCGACCTGCCGGTGGTTCTGGGCCGGATCCTGTCGATGCTGATGGGCGGGAAGCGCCGGGCGGCCTGATCGCCTTGGACCCGATTTCCCAACGCCTGCGCGCGCGGCACCCGCAGCGGATCGACCTGTCGCTGGAGCGGATGCGCGTCCTGTGCGCGGCGCTGGGGGATCCACAGGACCGGCTGCCGCCGGTGGTCCATGTGGCCGGGACCAATGGCAAGGGCTCGACGGTCGCCTTCATTCGCGCCATCGCCGAGGCGGCGGGGTTGAGGGTCCATACCTATACCTCGCCCCATCTTGTCCGGTTCAACGAGCGGATCCGGCTGGCGGGTCAGTTGATCGGGGACGAGGCCCTGAATGCCGTCCTCGACCGGGTCGAGGCCGCCATCGACCGGGGCGGCAGCGAGGCGACGGTGTTCGAGAGCACCACGGCCGCCGCCTTTGTGGCCATGAGCGAGACCCCGGCGGACCTGGCCATTGTCGAGGTTGGCCTGGGCGGCCGGCTGGACGCCACCAATGTCATCGAACGGCCGCTGCTGAGCGTCATCACCCCCGTCGACCTCGACCATGCGGAATTCCTCGGCACGGACCTGGGCGGGGTGGCGGGCGAGAAGGCGGGCATATTGAAGGCCGGGGCGCGGGGGCTGATCGCCCGCCAGGCCGGGCCGGCCATGGCGGTCATCGAGGCGGCGGCGCGGGCCGTGCAGACGCCCCTGACCGTCATGGGGGTCGATTTCGACGCCTGGGCCGAGCGCGGCGGCCTTTCGTTCCAGGATCAGGAGCGGTTTCTGGACCTGCCGGCCCCGGCCCTGACCGGTCAGCATCAGATCGACAATGCCGGGCTGGCGGTCGCGGTCGCCCTCGAGCTCGACCTGCCCGAGGCGGCCATTGCCGAGGGGCTGCGGACCGTACGCTGGCCGGCGCGGATGCAGCGGCTGACGACGGGACCCTATGGCGAGGCGGCGCGGGCGGCCGATGCCGAGCTGTGGCTGGACGGCGGGCATAATCCTCATGCGGGCGCGGCCCTGGCCGTGACCTTAGCGGAGCGGCAGGCGCGGGCCCCCCGGCCACTGGCCCTGATCGTCGGCATTCTGGCCAACAAGGACGCGGGCGGCTATTTCGCGGCGCTCAGCCAGTCGGGCGCGGCGGTCTTCACGGTGCCGTTCGACGGCGCGGCAGCAGAGCCTGAGGCTCTGGCGGCCGTGGCGCGGGGGCACGGACTCGGGGCGACGGCCTGCACCTCGGTCGAGGAGGCGCTGAGCCGGGCCCTGCGGCTGGGGGCCGGCCGGGTCCTGATCTGCGGCTCGCTGTATATGGCGGGTGAGGTGTTGGGTGCCAGCCGGGAGACGTGGCCGGACTAGGGACCAGTCCCTGATCCCTTCAAATCAGACCGCCTGGCCGATGCCGGCCTCGGCCAGCCATTCGAGGATCTTGCCCTTGGGCATGGCCCCGACCTTCATCGAGGCCATCTGGCCGTCCTTGAACAGCATCAGGGTCGGAATTCCCTTCACGCCCAGTTTCGACGGGATCATCGGGCTGTCGTCGATATTGACCTTGGCGATGACCACCTGGCCGGCCAGTTCGTCGGCGATCTGTTCCAGCGCCGGGCCGATCTGTTTGCAGGGGCCGCACCACTCCGCCCAGAAATCCACCAGAACGGGGACGGACGCCTTCAAAACGTCGGCATCGAAACTGTCGTCGGTGACCTTGACGGTGGCCATGGTGAAATCTCTCCGGATCAGCCGGCCATCATGAGGTGATTCCGGCGCTTCAACAGCCGATGTGGGGCGCGCCGGCGATCAAATCAACGGACGATCTGCTCAGACCGAAAGGGCGGCGTCCAGCATCGCCTGCGGAACGGCCATCAGGCGGGGGCCATCGGTCCAGACCAGGGCGGCCTCGACGGCGCGGTCCGGATAGAGCTCGCGCAGGACCGCGGCATAGACCGCCAGCTGCAGCACATAGGCCGGGTCGGCGTCCTCGATCCGGTCGGGGGCGGGACGGTTGGTCTTGTAGTCGATGACCAGCACCCGTTCGGGCGTGACCACGAGCCGGTCCATCCGGCCCGATATGGCCGTCGCCCCGACCGATCCGGTCAGGGCCACCTCGGGCCGGGAGCCTGTGCCGAACACCGGCGCGAACCGCGCGTCGTCCAGCACGGAGAAGGCCGCAGTGATCATCTCGGCACGCTGGGCGTCATCGATGTCCCGTTCACGGGACAGCATACGGCGCGCCACATCGGGGCGTTCGGGCGCGGGAATATCCGGCAACCGCTCCAGCAGCCTGTGGATCAGGTCGCCCCGGCGGAATCGCCCGAGCGGCGCACCGGGTCCGGCGGTCGTCGCCAGCGGCGAGGGGGCAGGCGTGCGCAGGGCCTCCTCCATCCGCGACGGAGCGGCGAGGCGGCTTGAGGCGTCAGGGGCGGGCGCCGTCCGGGCCCAGGACGGGACCAGGACGGCGGCCGTCCGGCCCGGGGCCGCTGCGGGGACCGCGTCGGGATCGACGCCGAAACGCAGGACGCCTTCGCCGACGTCGCGCACATTCAGGGGATCGTCTTCGTCCAGCCGCTGGAAGGTCCCCGCGATCACATCCCACCAGCTGCCGGCCTCGAAGCCCGTATCGGGCCGCCTGAGGGCGCGCCCCATGATCACCAGACGATCGCGGGCGCGGGTCAGGGCGACGTAGAGCAGCCGCAGCGACTCGGCGTCGGTCCGGGTGACGCGGGCCTCGCGCGCGGCCTTCGAGGCGGGGCAGTCGTCCTTCGCCGATCCCGGGCACATCAGCCAGCCCTCGCCCTCGGATCCATCCTCGCCGGCGGCTGGCATGAGGGTCGGGCCCTGCGGCTTGGCCCGCGAGGTGGTGTCGGGAAGGATGACGACGGGCGCCTCCAGGCCCTTGGCGCCGTGGACGGTCATGACCCGGACCTCGTTGCGGGCCCCTTCCATCTCGCGCTTGACCTCGACGTCGGCCGCTTCAAGCAGGGCGACGTTGGTCTCCAGATCGACCCCGCCGCGGTCCTCGGCGGCCAGGACCTGGGCGAGGGTCTCGTCGATCGCCTCCTCGGCCTCGCGGCCCAGTCGGGCCAGGATGCGGGCGCGGCCGGTGACGCCGGTGTCGTCGACGCGGTTCAGCAGGCTGGAGAAGAAGGCGAAGGGGTCGCGGTCGCGCGCGTCCAGTGCGGCCTGGATGAAGTCACGGGCCCTTCGCCAGACCGGCTGCGCATCTGCCCGAAGCTGCAGTTCCTGCCACAGCGAGCGGCCTTGCCGGCCTTCCTTGTCGGCCAGGGGATAGAGGCTGTGCGGATCGCCGAAATCGGTGACGTCGCAGAAGGGGCTGCGCAGGACCTCGGCGAGGCTGAGGTCGTCGTCGGGATAGAGGGCGAAGCGGGCCACGGCGATCAGGTCGTCGAAGACGATATGGCTGCTGAGTTTCAGCCGGTCGGCCCCCGCGACGGGCACGGCCTCGGCCTTGAGGGCGCGGATGATTTCCTCGAACAGGGCGTCCCGGCGGCGGACGAGAATGAGGAAGTCGCCCCAGCGGGCGGGACGCCGGCCGTCGGGTGCCTCGCGATCATGGATGGCTTCGCCGGCGTCGACCTGCCGGCGGATGTCGCGGGCGAGGGCGCGCGCCAGCTGTTTGCGGCCGCTACGGGCGTCCTCCTTGTCGACCGGGGCGTTCCAGGCCTCGGCGTCGGGCGCGGCGGGGTCCTGGAACAGGGGCCAGAGATCGACCGAGCCGTGCTGGCCGACGCGGGCGGGGTGGTGGGTCGGGATGTCGCCGGCGGCACCGACGAGGGCGCGGGTTCGTTCGGGTCCCTCGAAGGCGGCGTCGACGAAGGCCAGCACCTCCTCGGTCGAGCGGAAGGAGGTGTCGAGCGGCACTTCCTGGAACGGCCGGCCGGCACCGCGAGCCAGGGCTTCGTACGTCTGGGCTTCCTGCCGAAGCCGTTCGGGACGGGCCCCCTGGAAGGAGTAGATCGACTGTTTCTCGTCGCCGACGGCGAAGACCGTGCGGGGGATGCGGGGCGCGGTCTCGCCCCGGCGCGGCGCGCCCTCGCCCGAGAAGAACTCCTCGGTCAGGGCCTTGAAGATGGCCCACTGGTCGGGGGCAGTGTCCTGGGCCTCGTCGACGAGGACGTGTTCGATGCCGCCGTCCAGCTTGAACAGGACCCAGGCGGCGGTGGACCGTTCGGTCAGCAGCTCGACGGTGCGGACGACGAGGTCGGAGAAGTCGAGCGCGCCCTGCCGGGCCTTGGCGGCTTCGTAGAGGGCGGCGTGGGCGCGGGCCAGGGTCAGGGCCTTGACCGTGTCGTCGGCGACCTTCGCCGCCCGCATACGGTCCAGCACGGCGCAGTATTTCAGCGAGACCGAGTCCAGATACGCCGCGGCCCCCGGCGGGGCGCTCTTCGTGCCGAATTTCGTCCGCGCCTCGCCCCTGGAGTCGATGAAGAGCGCCTTCATCGCCGCGAGGCTGGCGTGCGGCGGGACCGCCTCGCGCATCTGGTGGGCGATCTTCTGGTCGTTGGCCGAGCCGGTGGCGAAGCCGTCGGCGGCGGCGCGCCACTCCGCAGGATCGAGCCAGTTGAGGAAGCCCCGCTCGATCACGCCTGGGGTCTCGTCCTCGGCGACGCCGGCGAGGATGTGCGGGCCCGGTGCCGCGCCGCTGTCGACCCGCTCGACATAGCCGACCAGCTTGCCCCGCTCGGCCTCGATCATGGCCAGCAGGGCGTGGAAGGATTTCCAGTCCAGCTCGACCGCGAAATGGGCATAGGCCACGCCCAGCCGGCCATCCGGATCGGCGAGCGCGGCACGGGCCAGATCCTCGCGCGCCGCATGCGACAGGGCGATGGCCGCCTCATTCTCCAGCACCTTGAAGGCGGGGGAGACGCCGGCTTCGATGGGGAAGCGGCGCAGCAGTTTTTCGCAGAAGGCGTGGATGGTCTGGATCTTCAGCCCGCCGGGGGTCTCCAGCGCGCGGGCGAACAGGCGGCGGGCGTCGGACAGGTCGGCGGGCCTGAGGCCCGAGGGGTCGCGGCCGTCGAGCTGGGCCAGGTCGCCGGCCAGGTCGGTGTCGTCCATGACGGCCCAGCGGCCCAGCTTTTCGAACAGCCGGGCCTGCATCTCGGCGGCGGCGGCCTTGGTGTAGGTGACGCACAGGATCTCGGCCGGACGCGCCTTCTGCAGCAGCAGCCGGGCCACCCGGTCCACCAGGGTCGTGGTCTTGCCCGAGCCGGCGTTGGCGGTGACGAAGACCGAGCGGCCGGGATCGGCGGCGGTCCTCTGGTTGGCGCGGGCCTGTTCGAGGGGAGACGGGGTCATTCGGGGGCCTCGTCCTCGCCGCCGACGACGTGCCATTCCCAGACCCGGGCCAGATGGTCGTAGTTGCCGCCGAAATTGCCCATGAACTGGGGCGCGGCCCAGGAGACATAGGGCCGGGCTTCGTCGTCGAAGGCGGCGACGCCGTCGACCAGCCGGGCCAGTTCGCGCCCGGCCAGTTCGGCGGCAGTGAGGGGCTGGTTGCGCGTGACCTTGCCCACGTCGACGGCCTCGCCGGGCGTCTTGCGGCCGGTGACCTTGACGTAGAGCAGCTCGGACGCGGGCGTCGGCGGGGCGTCGGCGAACCCGCCGTCGGCGAGGATGGCGGCGGTGAGGGTCAGCTGGGGCGCGAAGCCCCGGGCCACCTGTTTGGCGGTGGGGGTCGAGCCGGTCTTGAAGTCGATCACGGCGGCGCCCGCGGCGTCGAGTTCGACGCGGTCCGCCCTGGCGGTCAGGGTGAAGGGGCCGAACGGGGCGGCGAAGGTCATCTGGCCGGTCTGTTCGATCAGCAGGGTCGCCCCGCGCGCCCGGCGCTCGCGCTCCCAGCCGGCCAGCCAGACGGCGCAGTTGCGGGCCAGCGGCGTCTCCCGGGCCATCGCGTGGTCCTCGAAGCCGGCGGCGTCCAGTTCCTCGCGCAGGAAGCCCTCGATCCGGTCGGCACAGTCCTCGGGCAGGGCGTCGGGCCAGCTGATGACGGCGCGCTCGATCGCCCGGTGGACGGCATTGCCGCGGGCCATGGCCTCGGCCGAGGCACCGGGACGGTCGAGCTTCTGCAGACCGAGGATGCGCTGGGCATAGACGGCGTAAGGGTCGCGGACCCAGCGCTCGACGCCGGTGACCGGCAACTGGCGTGGACGGCGATGCACGGGCGGCGTCGGCGCCGGACGGCGGGCGTAGCGCGGCGGTCCCGGTGGCGGGACATCCAGCGTCCGGGCCAGGTCCACGGCGTCTGACGGCCGTTCAAGCACAACGGGCGTGGCCGGGGCGTCGGCACCGCGGGTCAGCATCTCCAGTCGCCAGAGCCAGCGCGACTTGACCGCCGGCTGCCCGCCGCGGCGCTCGGAATGGACCAGTATGGCCTCGTCGGCGCAGGCGGCCTGGACGAAATCCTGGGCGGTCTGGCCGAGGCGGCGCTCGGGCGGCGGCAGGCCGAGGGCCGCCCGCATGGGCCGCGACAGGAAGGGGTCGGTCGGGGCGGCATTGGGCCAGACGCCTTCCTCCAGCCCTGCCAGAATCATCCGGTCGGCCCGCACCAGCCGGGCCTCGATGGCACCGAGAATGCGCAGCCGCGGCTGGTTGGCCCCGCCGGTACGAACGGTCTCTTCGGCCAGCAGGCTGCGGATCAGGTCGGCGAATTCGGCGCGCGAGACAGGGCCCAGCGCCGCACCGCCCTCGATCAGGCCGGACAGCAGGGCGGCGGCAGCCTCGCCGTCGGGACCGGCCCAGGCGTCCTGACCGGCGAGCGCCTCGATCAGAACGGTGAGGGCGCGGGCGGCGGCGTCGAGCGGGGCGTCCGGCGTGAAGGGGGCGAGCGCGGCGGCGGACAGGGTCTCCAGCCGGTCGACGAGGACCGTGGCCGCCGTCAGGCGCGCGCGGGTCCCTCCGGACGGCGCCTTGCCGTCGTCGCGGGGCTCTCCGGCCTTGAGCAGGGCGCGGCGCAGGCGGGCCCAGTCGCGATGACGCGGGCCGCGCAGGGCGTGGTGCTCGAGCGCGCGCAGGGCGACGGCGGCGTCCGCCTCACCGAAGTCGAGCCGGGTCAGGGGGTGTTTCAGCAGGCCCAGCAGGGCATGGGGGTCGAGGGGTTTCGCCACGAAACGGACCGCGAGATCGATCAGACGACCGGCGTCCATGCGCGACAGGGGCTGGCCGGATGAGACGTCGGCGACCACGCCCCAGCGCTCCAGCCGGGCGGCGACGCGCCGGCCGAGAGCGAGGTCGGGGGTGACGAGGGCGCAGGTCTTGCCCGGGATCTCAAGCGTCTCGCGCATCATCAGGGCGAGGGCGGCGGCGGCGTCCTCCTCGGCCCGGACGGTGACGACGGACAGGCCTTCAAGGCCCTGGGCGATCGGGTCGGCCGACTGGTTGCGGAAGGCGTCCGTGCGCAGGGCACCGATGACCGTGCGCCAGTCGTCGGTGGCGTCGGCGGGTCGCAGGGCTTCGTTGATCAGCCGCTGGCGGGCGCGGCCGCGCGCCTCTGCGACAGGGTGCTCGGGCGGTTTGAACCAGGGCTGGACGTCGTCCCGTTCGGCACGGCCGTCCAGCAGACGCCAGAGGGCGTTCTGGGGGTGCTGTTCGTTGTCGCCCAGCGTGGCCCAGACCGCCGGGTCCAGATCGCGATCCAGCCCGGGCAGGACGACGCAGCCACGCGGGGCGGCGGCCACGGCGGCCAGGACATCGGCGGCGGCGGGGGCGGTGCCGGTCGAGCCGGCGGCGATCACGGTCTGGGTCGGCGGCCGCTCGGTCCAGGCGGTGGCCAGAAGGCGCAACAGGCGGGCGCGACGCCAGGCCGGATCGACCAGCCCCATGGCCTCAAGACGCTTCGGCCAGGCCTCGACGGCGAGGGCGAGGAATTCGGCGGACTCGCGCCAGTGTTCGGCCAGATCGCCCTCGACCAGGGTCGCGACCCGATGCAGGTCCTCAACCTCCTCCAGCTGGCAGGAATCGAGGAAGCCGCCGAGCGCGTCTGCCATCTCCAGCGCCCGCAGGGGCGACAGGCCGGGGCGGAAATCCTCGACGATCATCCGCGCCATCTCGAACCGCCGCGTCAGGGGGGCGATGGCCGGCGGCAGGTCGAGACCGAGCTCGCCCGGCGCGAACGGCGGTTCGTCCTCCTCAAGGTCACCCAGCGGGCGGACCTGGGGCAGCAGGATGGGGCGGCCGCCGGCCTGTTTCGTCAGGGCGGCGGTGAAGGCCCGCGCGGCCCGGCGGTTGGGCAGCAGGATGACGGCGTCGGACAGGGTCTCGGGCGGATGGTCGCCGAGCCAGTCGAGCACGCCGGCGGCGAGATCCTCAAGGAAGGGGCGGCGCGCCTCGATCGCATACCAGCGCGGACCCGGCGCGGCGAAGGGATCGAAGCGGGTGGTCATGTTCCGGCCAGTTTGGCCTCGGCCGCGTCGCGGGCCTCGGGGTCGCCGACGTGCATCCAGTCGCCGTCGAGCACGCAGCCGTACAGCCGCCCCGCCGCCGCCGAACGCCGCCAGAAACCGCTCAACGAAAACGGTCCGTCGGGGCCATCCGCGACATAGTCAGGCCGGCAGATGTGGACGCCCATATAGGCGAAGGGGGCCTCTGCGGCGTCGCCGCGGAAGGTCAGTCGCCCGTCGTCGGCGAGGAAGAAATCGCCGCCGCCCTCGAAGCCGATCGAGCCCTCGCGCCGCGCGAGAAGAAGGGCTGCATCCATGATTGACGGATTCCACAGCCGCGCGAGTTGATTCAGGGCCGTGTCGCCGGTCGGGCTGTTGTCGGTCCAGACGCTGTCGATATTGGCGACGAAGACCGGGTCTGACCCGAGTAGCGCCGCGGCCTTCTTCAGGCCCCCGCCCGTTTCCAGCAGTTCGGCGCGCTCGTCGGAGATGAGGATTTCGGGGCCACCGGCCCGCGCGGCGAGGTGCGATTCCAGCCGTTCGGCGAACCAGTGGACATTGACGACGGCGCGCTCGACGCCCGACTCGCCCAGACGGCGAAGCACATGGTCGATCAGGGCTGCCCCGCCGACCTCGACGAGGGCCTTGGGCCGGTCGTCGGTGAGGGGCCGCATCCGCGTGCCGAGGCCGGCGGCGAGGACCATGGCGGTGGTGGGCGCGGTCATCGGCGATCCGTCTCCGGAACATGGCGGGCGACCCAGGCGGCGACGGGTTCGAGCCCCGGCGTCTTCAGGTTGGCGTTAAGATGGGCCCACATGCGCGGCATGAAGGCACCGTAGCGCGGCTTGCCGTCCCGCACGATCAGCCGGGCGAAGATGCCGAGGATGCGCGCCTCGTTGAGCGCGGCCAGGCCGGCGTAGTCGCGCAGGAAGGCCTCGCGGTCCGTGGCCGGGCGCAGGTCGAAATAGTGCTCCAGGGCGCGGGCCTCCAGGGCGGGCGGCACGTCGCGGCGGGCGTCCTGCAAAAGGGAGTGGAGGTCCCAGGAAGGATGGGCCCGCACGGCGTCCTGGAAATCGATCAGTCCGACGCCCGCGGTGCCCGGGCGGTGCGCCAGGCGGATCAGGTTCTCGGCGTGATAGTCGCGATGGGCCATGACGGTGGCCCCGGCCGCACCTCGGGCTGTGATCGGCGCCCAAGCGGCGCGCCATTCGTCGATGGCGGCTTCGTCGAAGGCCAGCGATGGATTCAGCCTCGGCATCCACTCAACGAACAGGTCGGCCCCGCCCTGGAGCGCGGTTTCGTCATAGAGCAGCAGCGGCCAGTCCCCGGCGGGGCCGGTCAGGACGTCCGGCGCGGGGGCTTCGTGCAGGGCCGCAAGGGCTTCGACGGCGGCGAGGTAGAGCGGTTCTTCCGGTGCGCCGGCCGCGACGGCCCGCGCGAACAGGTCGTCGCCGAAATCCTCCAGCACGGCCAGTCCGGCCGCCGCATCGATGGCGACGATCTCGGGCGCCGAAAGGCCCAGCGACCGCAAATGTCCAGCCACGGCGGCGAAGGCCTCGATGCGTCCGGCTGAAAGTCGGGCCACGGCGTTCCAGCCGGCCGCCTGCCGCTGCGCGGGCGTCCAGGCCGGGTCACACGGCTGGGACTCAGCCGCCGGAGCCTGGTCCATCAGCATGAGGCTGCCCCCGGACGGCGTGGTCAGCCGCTCATAGCGGCGCGTCGAGGCGTCGCCGGCCAGAGGGACGCGCACGGCGTCGGCGAGGCCGGCGGTCTTCAGGAAGTCGAGGCGTTGAAGCTCACGGTCAGACATGCAGATCCTTCACCTTGGCTTCCCATGCCCCTAAGCCAGAAACGGTCGCATGCCGTCCGGTGCCCTGTTCGGCCAGGGTCACGGTCAGCCGGTCCGGCCCCAGCCAGGCCGCCGGATCGTCGCCCAGCCGCTCGGGCCACTCAATCACGGCGCAGCCTTCGTCCAGCGCCTCGTCCAGCCCGATCTCGGCCGCCTCCCCGGGGCGGGTCAGGCGGTAGAGGTCGAAATGGGCCACAGGCGGCGCGCTGTCATAGAACTGCACCAGGGTGAAGGTCGGCGAGGGCACGTCCTCGTCGGGTCGGGTGAGTGCCCGGATCAGACCGCGCGCGAGCGTCGACTTGCCCATGCCGAGCGGACCGTACAGCAGCACGGTTTCGCCCTGCGCCAGTCGCGGCGCGATGGCGGCACCCAGACGGGTCGTGGCTCCGGCGTCGGGCAACACCCAGTCGCGTGTCACACTCATGCGAAATCGGCGTCCGGCTGGCCGGGCAGGACCCGTTCGGTGAAGGCCTTGAGCCCACAGGTCGCCGTGGCCGCATCGATGTCGAGCCGCGAAGGCGGCACGGGCTTGCCGACCTTGAGCTGGAAGGCCGCTTTCCGCTTGTTCAGCAGTTCGTGGAACAGGGTGATGTCGCGCAACTCCTCCGACACCCGGTCGAACAGGTGGAACAGGGTGGAATCGGGTCCGGCGACATGGATCGGCACCACGGGCGCATCGTATTTGCGCGCCAGCGAAGCAGCCGTCGCAGCCCATTCCGGATCGGTCAGGGAACCGTCCTTGGCCACGCGCGACAGCCGGCCGGCCGGGAACAGGACCACGCAGCGCTCGGCCTCGAACGCCTCCTTCGCCGCCAGAAGCGTGGCGCGGGTCTTTTCGCGGGTGCGTTTGGCCACCACCCATTCGACCGGAATGACGGCCTCGCCCAGCCGCGGTGAGACCCTGAGCGCATCGGCATTGGCAAAGAAGATCGCATCGGCCCGCCGCGCCCTTACGGCGTCGAAGACGGCGATCCCGTCGGCGATTCCGGTCGGGTGATTGGCCACCACGATACAGCGGCCGGTGGCTGGAATCCGGTCGGGACTCCTCACCTCGACCCGCAGGTCCATCAGCGCGCTCATATAGTCGAGCGCCTCGGCCCCGGTCAGCGGCTTGACGGCGTCGGCCATCCGGACCGCAGCCCGATAGTTGAGCAGCCTGTAGAGAACCGGCCGGACCACCGGCCAGAAGAAGGATCGGGTCAGGCGCGGCGCGCGCTCGGCGATCAGCACGTCGACGATGTGCTGATCCGGGCGGGTCGGCGGGGGGGCGATGATCTCGGTCATTCGCCCCGGTTGTCGCCGCTTGCGGCGCGCTCGGCAAGCGGCTTGGCGGGAGCGAGCGCCGTGTTAAGTCTGACGTCGCAGCAGGAGATGGGGCGGATGACGATGCGGATGGGACTTCTGGCCGGCGTGGCGATGCTGACGCTGGCAACGGGCGGCGCGGTCTCGGCCCGGACGGTGCCCGCCGGCGAGGGACCGGTGGTCGCCCCGACCGCGGCTGGTGGCCTTAGCCCGGACCAGCTGGCCATGATGGAGCGGGTCGCCGACCCGCGCCTGTCGCCGGACGGTCGCCGTATCCTCTACACCGTCCGGGCCACCGACTGGGCCGGCAATCGCGGCGTCAGTTCGGCCTGGGTGATTGATCCGGACGGCCCGCCGCGACGGCTGGCGGCCTCGGACGGCGGCGTGGCCAGCGCGCGCTGGGCCCCCGACGGCCAGTCGATCTATTTCCTGTCCTCGCGCGGCGGCTCCAGCCAGGTCTGGCGTATGGATCGCGAGGGCCAGGCCGCCGCGCAGGTGACCACCCTGCCGGTCGACGTCACCGCCTTCCGCCTGACGCCCGACGGGCGCTCGCTGGTCGTGGCCCTGGCGGTCTTCGTCGACTGCCCCGACCTCGCCTGCACCCGCGACCGGGTCCGTGCGCAATCCGCCTCCGTCTCGACCGTCCGGGCCTATGACCGCCTGCCGCTGCGCCCATGGGACAGTTGGAACGACGGCCGCCGCAACCATCTGTTCGCCGTGCCGCTGAACGCCTCGGGGCTGGCGGCGGGCGAGGCGCGCGATCTGATGGCCGGGGTCGACGGCGATACGCCGTCGCGGCCACTCGGCGACGACGGCGAGTTCGTGATTTCGCCCGACAGCCGCCGCATCGTCTTCCAGACCCAGATGCGGGGCCGGACCGAGGCTTTCACCAATGATCTCGACCTCTACAGCGCCTCGATCGAGGGCGGGCCGCCCGTCAATCTGACGGACGGCAACCCCGCGCCCGACACCAATCCGGTCTTCTCGCCGAACGGACGCCAGCTGGCCTGGCTGGCCGGTCGGCGCGAGAATGTCTTCGGCGATCAGGCTGTGATCATGGTCGGCAATGTCGACGGCTCGGGCGCGCGGGCCCTGACGCCCGACTGGGATCGGGGTCCCGGCGCCCTGCGCTGGCGCTCGGACGGGCGGGCCCTCTACGCCACGGCCGCCGAGAACGGCCAGCAGAAGCTGTTCGAGATCGACGCCCGCACCGGCACCGTCCGCGCCGTCACCGACGAGGGCACGGTCTCGGCCTTCGACGAGGCCGGCGGCCGGCTGATCCTGTCTCAGGAAGGCTTCGGCGGCCCGGCGCAGATCGTCGACGCCTCGGGCGAGGCACCGCGCGCCCTGACCGACCACAACGCCGCCGCCCTGGCCGGGACCGACCTGCCTGAAGGAGAGGCCTTCACCTTCGCGGGCTGGAACGGCGAACCGGTGCAGGGCTGGGTGTTCAAACCGGCCGGCTATGTCGAGGGCCGGACCTATCCGGCCGTCTATCTCATCCACGGCGGACCGAAATCGCCCTGGACCGACGGCTGGAGCTATCGCTGGAACCCGCAGATCTACACCGGCGCGGGCTATGCGGTGGTGATGGTCAATTTCCACGGCTCGCCCGGGTTCGGACAGGCCTTTACCGATTCCATCACCAGCCACTGGGGCGACCGGCCGCTGGAGGATCTGCAGAAGGGCTGGGAGTCCGCCCTGGCCTCCAACGCCTTCATCGACGGCGACCGGGCCTGCGCGCTCGGGGCCTCCTACGGCGGCTATATGGTCAATCTGATCGCCGGCAAATGGAACGGGCCGTGGCGCTGTCTGGTCAACCACGCCGGGGTGTTCGATGTCGGCCAGCAGATGAACGCCATGGACCTGGCCACCTTCGTCGCCGAGTTCGAGGGGCCTTCGTGGGAGCGCGCCGATCTGTACCGCGCGTTCAGCCCCAACACCTGGGTCGGGGACTGGTCGAAGCCCATGCTGGTCCTGCACGGCTCGCGCGATTTCCGCGTACCGGTCGAACAGGGACTGGCGACTTTCTCGGCCCTGCAACGGCGCGGCATCGAGAGCCGGTTCGTCCATGTGCCGGACGAGAACCACTGGGTGCTCAAGCCCCGCAACTGGGTCGACTGGCAGCAGGAGATTCTGGACTGGACCTTCTCCTTCACCAATGAGGCTTCGGTGGCTGCCCGGCGGGCCGCGGACGAGGCCGCGGCATGGGTACCGCCGCCACGGCAGTGAGGCCCAGAACTTTCGCCTGCCGGTCGCCGGTGCTACGCCAGCGCCCTGATCCGCGTCTTCGTCGATAGGAAACCGCCATGCGTCACCGTTCCCTGCTCACCGGCGCCTGCGCCGCCTTTGTGCTGCTGGCCGCCGTCCCCGCCCTGGCCGAGACGCCGTCCGTGGTGGTCGCTGAAACCCCGGCCGCCGCGGCCCCCGTTATCGCGACCGAGGCGCTGAACACCTTCACCTGGCAGGACATGATCGCCCTGAACCGGCTCGGCGATCCGCAGGTGTCCCCCGACGGGCGCTGGGTGGTCTATTCGGTCACCGCCACCGACGTCGCCGCCAACCGCCGCTCGGGCGCACTGTTCATGATGGACCTGCAGAACCCGGGCGAGCCGGTCCGGCTGGCCATCAATGAGGGCGGCGCCAACACCGCCCGCTGGGGTTCCGACGGCAATCTGTATTTCCTCTCGGGCCGCTCCGGGTCCAGCCAGGTCTGGCGCGCCGCCGCCGATGGAACCGGCCCGGTGCAGGTGACCAGCCTGCCGCTGGACGTGAACGCCTATCGCCTCAGCCCCGACGCCTCGAAGGTCGTGGTCTCGCTGGCGGTCTTCCCCGACTGCGCCGACCTGGCCTGCACTGTTGATCGCACCAAGGCCGTCGCCGACGATCCCGCGACCGGCCAGGTCTATGACCGGATGTTCGTGCGCCACTGGGACACCTGGCGGGACGGCACGCAGAACCATCTGTTCGTGGTCGGCACCGACGGTTCGGGCGCGCCGGTGATGGTGACGCGTGGCTTCGACGGCGACACCCCCTCCAAACCGTTCGGCGACGAGAACGAATTCGTCTTCGCCCCCGACGGCCAGTCGATCGTCTTCTCGGCGCGGGTCGCGGGCCAGTCCGAGCCGTGGAGCACCAATTTCGACCTCTGGCGCACCAACGGCCTGAGCGGCGACGGGACCTTCGAGAACCTGACCGACGCCAATGACGCCTGGGACACCGGCCCGGTCTTCTCGCCGGACGGCCGGACGATGGCGTATCGCGCGATGGCCCGCCCCGGGTTCGAGGCCGACAAATACGCCATCTTCCTGCGTGACATGGCGACCGGACAGGTCCGTCAGATCGCCGCCGACTGGGACCGGTCCGCCGATACCCTGCAGTGGTCGCGCGACGGGCGCACGCTCTACACCACGGCCGGCGACGTCGGTCAGACCCGGATCTTCGCCATCGATGTGGCCCGCGGCTCGGTCGTGCCGGTCACCGGTCCCGGCCACGTCTCGGCCTTCCAGCAGACGCCGTCCGGTTTCGTCTTCGCCCAGGACACCCTGACCCGGCCCAGCGAGCTGTTCGTGAAAACCTTCCGCGGTCGCGAAATGCCGCGCCGGATCACCGATGTGAACCCGTCGCTGGACAATGAGGTGTTCGGCGAGCCCGAACAGTTCAGCTTCCCCGGCTGGAACGGCGAGACGGTGCACGCCTATGTCATCAAGCCTGCCGGCTATGTCGAGGGCCGGAGGTATCCGGTCGCCTTCCTGATCCACGGCGGGCCGCAGGGCTCGTTCGGCAACAGCTGGTCCTACCGCTGGAACGCCTCGACCTATGCCGGCGCCGGCTATGCGGTGGTGATGATCGATTTCCACGGCTCGACCGGCTACGGCCAGGCCTTCACCGATTCGATCAGCCAGCACTGGGGCGACCGCCCGCTGGAAGATCTGCAGAAGGGCTGGGCCTTCGCCCAGGAACGCTATCCCTTCCTCGACGGCGACAATGCCTGTGCCCTGGGGGCGTCCTACGGCGGCTATATGGTCAACTGGATCGCCGGCAACTGGGCGGGCGAGTTCAAATGCCTGGTCAATCACGACGGCATCTTCGACACCTTCGGCATGGGCTATGCCACCGAGGAGCTGTGGTTCACCGAGTGGGAGAACGGCGGGACGCCCTATGACAACCCGCGTGGCTACCAGGAGTTCAACCCGGCCAACCATGTGCAGAACTGGCGCGATCCGATGCTGGTGATCCAGGGCGACCTGGACTTCCGTGTCCCGACCACCCAGGCCCTGTCGACCTTCACCGCCCTTCAGCGGCGCGGCATCGAAAGCCGGCTGGTGGTCTTCCCCAATGAGAACCACTGGGTGCTCAAGCCCGCCAACAGCCGGCAGTGGCACAGTGAGGTGTTCGGCTGGCTGGACAAATATCTGGGCCAGGCCGAGTAACGACCCCGCCGATCAATGGTTGACAGAGGGCGCGTCCGGCGACGGGCGCGCCCTTCCCGTTGCGGCCGATGGCACCGTCCGGGCCTCGCCGTGACGCCGGTGGCGGGCCCCTGATCCCTTCCGCGAAACAGAAGGGCGCGACAGGTTGAGCCGAAAGCGGGTTCCGTGCGTATCTTGGGGCCCGTCTCCCTGTTCGCCTTCAAGGACCCCATGACCCGAAGAGGCCTGTTCGCCCCCGCGCTCGGACTGCTGGCCGCCGCCTGCTCGCCCCTGGCCCTGCTGAACACCTTCGGCCCGCGCGACGGCGGGGTGCGCCGCGCCGCCCGTGACATCGTCTATGGCGACGACCCCCGGCAGACCTTTGACGTCTTCGCCCCGACAGAACAGCGCGCGCAGCCCTGGCCGGTTCTGGTGCTGTTCTACGGCGGCGGCTGGGACAGCGGCGACAAGACCCACTACGCCTGGGCGGCGCAGGCGCTGGCGGCGCGCGGCTTCGTCGTCGCCCTGCCGGACTACCGGCTGGTGCCCCAGGTGCATTTCCCGGCCTTCATCGAGGACGCCGCCCTTGCGACGGCCAAGGTCGGCGAGATCGCCGGCCGGTACGGTGCCGATTCCGCGCGGCTGGGTGTCATCGGCCAGTCGGCGGGGGCCCATCTGGCCATGATGATCACCCTCGATCGCCGCTACATGGCCGCCGTCGGCGCGCCCGGCCTGATCAAGGCCGCGGTCGGCCTCGCGGGGCCCTATGACTTCCTGCCGTTCGACGTTCCGGCCTCGGTCAATGCCTTCGGGCGGGTCGCCGACCCGACCCTGACCCAGCCGGTCACCTTCGCCCGCGCCGATGCGGCTCCGCTGTGGCTGGGCCACGGCACCGCCGACGTCATCGTCCATGCCGAGGACACCACCATCCTGTGCGAGCGGATGCGCGCGGTCGGGGGACGCTGCGAGGAGAAACTCTATCCGGGCCTGAACCATGCAGACCTGATCTCGACCTTTTCGCCCCTGTTCCGCAAGAAGGCGCCGGTGCTGGATGACGCCACGGCCTTCCTCCATCGCGAACTGGGGTGATCGACGACCGGCCGACGAGCGGAGGGCGGGCACGAAGACGGCCATCCCGCATCAGAACCGGTCAGTGGCACTGCAGCTGTCCGTCTGGCAGTGTCGAGGCCGATCGGGAGGTGACGATGCGTATTCTGTTGTCCGTGCTGCTGCTTCTGGGCGTGACGACGCCCGCCGGGGCGCAGGTTCCGCCCCCTCCGGCTGAACTCGGCGCAGCGTTTGAGGCCGCCCGGGCGGTGTCGCCCACCGGGCCCCGGCTGGAGGCCGAACAGCGGGAATGGCTGCACGACAGGACGCTGGATGAATATGGCCAGGGCACCGAAGGGGATGACGAGCGGGTCATCGATCTGAATCGCCGGGCGCGGCGGGATCAGGCCCTTCGGCAGGTGGTCCTGGACTCACCGGATGCGCTCGCCGCCTGCATCGGACCGGCGCTGCAGGGTTGTTCCAGCCGCGCCGCCGGGTGGCTGTCGTCGCCCGATGGCCACCGCCTGTTCTGGCAGCTGCAGGACGGCTTCACCGATGAAAACGGCATCACCGGCGGATTTGTCCTGCTGTCCGGCGGCGGCACGGCCCCGATCCGGCCCGCAGCCTGGGCGTTCGAGGGCTGGCGCTATGAGGCCCCGGCGCTGCTGATGATCGAGGACCGGATGTATGTGGCTGTCGCCGGCCGGATGCAGGGGACCGGCAACGGCAACGCCGACGTCCTCTTCCGCTGGTCGCCGGGTGCGGCAGAGCCGCTGGTCCAGGTGGATAGCTGGAGCTGGCGCGAGCAGCTGGCCGAACGGCTCCCGGCCGGACTGGAGGTCTGGAAGGGCGTGGACTACCGCTATGGGGACGGCGAGATCCGGGCCTGGACCAAGCTCTGGCAAGCAAACGACGGCAACTGTTGTCCCAGCGGCGGCGAGGCGACCCTGGGTCTCGAGATCCGGGACGACGTCCTTGTCCTTGTCGGGGTCAGCGTCAACGAGCCGCTGCGTGACGCGGCGCTGACCGTGCCGGCCGAGGTGTTCGCGTGGATGGGCCGCAAGATGATGTGCGACCACTGGGCGGGCGAGGAGGGCTATGACGCCGAACGGCGGGCGCAGATCAATGCAGCCGTCCGCGACCTGCGATGCGAGGCCGAGCCGGCGGACGGGGCGGCGTTGAAGGTCAAATACGCCGACAATGCCATGCTGACGGCCCTGATCGCCCGCACGCAGGCGAACGGGGCGTAGAGCCCGCGCTCAAGCCGTGAGCGACCGCGTCGCGATCCTCCGGTCAAGCCGGAGGATGACGAAACGGCGCTCTACGCGCTCAAGACGTGAGCGACCGCGTCGCGAACATAGCGCGTCAAAAACACGCGAAGCGTCACCGTCTCGCCAAGACCACGATCCTCCGCTAGAGGAGGCCATGACAGAAACGATGACACCCCAGGCGGCATTGGACCGCCTCGAAGCCCTCTACAGCCAATCCGTCTCCAACCTGCGCACCGCAGTAGGGACCTTCCTGCGGACCGGCGAACGCGCCGATCCGGAGGCCCGGGCCAAAGGCCTGTTCTCCTATCCTGAACTCAGGGTCAGCTGGTTTGGCGAACGGCCCGGCAACCTTGAAACCCGAGCCTACGCCCGCCTGTCGCGGCCTGGCGTCTATTCGACCACCATCACCCGGCCCGACCTGTTCCGCCCCTATCTGTTGGAGCAGCTGAGTCTGCTGCAGGCCGACTATGGCGCGACTTTCGATGTCGGGCCGTCGCATCAGGAGATTCCCTTCCCCTATGTGATGGACGGCTCGGACGTCAGCCTCGACCGCAGCCAGACGGCGGCCGTGGCCCGCTGGTTCCCGACCACCGACCTGGCGAACATCGGCGACGAGATCTCGGACGGCATGTTCGACCTCGGCCGGGACTTCCCGCTGGCCCAGTTCGACGGCCTGCGCACCGACTTCTCCCTGGCCCGGCTGCGCCACTACACGGGCACGCCGGTCGAGGATGTGCAGAGCTACATCCTGTTCACCAACTACAATCGCTATGTCGATGAGTTCGTGCGCTGGGCCTGTGCCCAGTTGCAGGACCCGGACAGCCCCTATGACAGGCTGGTCTGCGCCGGCGGCATCGAGGTCACCCGCGACACGCCCAACCCCGAGACTGCGGTCATGGACGCGGCCTGGAAGAAACACCAGATGCCCGCCTATCACCTGACCGCGCCCGGCTCGAACGGCATCACCCTGGTCAATATCGGGGTCGGGCCGTCGAACGCCAAGACCATCTGCGACCACCTGGCCGTCACCCGGCCGCATGTCTGGATGATGATCGGCCACTGCGGTGGCCTTCGGCCCAGCCAGACGATCGGCGACTATGTGCTGGCCCACGCCTATCTGCGTGACGACCATGTGCTGGACGCGGTCCTGCCGCCCGACATCCCGATCCCGAGCATCGCCGAGGTCCAGCGCGCCCTCTATGACGCCGCCAAGCTCGTCTCCGGTGCGCCGGGCGAGGAGGTCAAACGGCGGCTGCGTACCGGCACGGTGGTGACCACCGACGACCGCAATTGGGAGCTGCGCTATTCCAAGTCGGCGCTGAGGTTCAACCAGAGCCGGGCCGTGGCCATCGACATGGAATCCGCCACCATCGCGGCCCAGGGCTACCGCTTCCGCGTTCCCTACGGCACCCTGCTGTGCGTCTCGGACAAGCCCCTGCACGGCGAGATCAAACTGCCGGGCCAGGCTAACCGATTCTATGAGGGTTCGATCTCGGAGCATCTGCAGATCGGCATCCACGCCATCGACCTGCTGCGCGCCGAGGGCAGCCGCCTGCATTCCCGCAAGCTCCGCGCCTTCGACGAACCGCCGTTCCGGTAAGAACGTGTTGGCGTTCTCCCTCCCCCTTCGGGGGAGGGATGTCGGCGCGCAGCGACGACAGGGTGGGGAGGGCTCGGCGAGACAGACGCCGGCGCTCTCGTCGCCGAGCCCCTCCCACCCGGCTTCGCCTGCGGCTCAGCCACCCTCCCCCGGAGGGGGAGGGAGACGACCGTGCTTATTTCTTCAGCCGCTTCGCATTTTCGACGGCGGTCTTGTGGATCGGGCGGATGGCATCGGCCTGGCCCTTCAGCAGGGCGCTGTTGACGGTCAGTATCTGGGCCGCCGCCCGGCTCCACCAGCCGACGGCATAGCTGTACTGGGCCTGTAGCGCTGCGGCCGGGGTGGCGGCGGTGGCGATCGAGGTCGCGGCCTTCGAGGCGTGCCCGGCCTCGGTCATGATGCCGGAGCCCAGACGGCCGCCGATGTCGCCGAAGGTCTTCGCCACGGACGAAGCCGAAGCCGACAGGGCCTCGACCTTCTCCGAGCTCATCAGCGACATCTCTGTCAGGTCGATCTTGCGCGGATCCGCCATGCCGACTGCCATGATCTCCAGCCGGGCGTTGATGACATCACCCGCAGCCTTCATCATCTCGCCGCCGGACAGGGCCGTACTGGCCGCCCGCGCGCCGTCGCGGGTCAGGCGGCGGCCGGTCTTCAGGGCGCGATCAAACTGGGTCATGGCCAAGCCTTGGGCCGCAATCACGCCCCGGGCAAGACCTCGTTCGAGAAGTCGGCCACATCCTTCAGCAGGGCCGCGACCGAGGCGTCGATAATGGTGCGGCCATGCTCCGGGCTGGCCTGAGCCGGGTCCGAGCCGATCCGTCCGTCCGGGAAGCGCGCGCGATAGTCGAGGGCGTCGCGGATCGGGCCGTTGGGTGCGATCTGCGGGCTGTAGGTGGCGGTCTTGATGTGGTCGGGATATGCGGCCTGGGTCACGGCGATCTCGGACGGAGTCGCATGCATGCCGTGCCCGGTCGGGAAGATCTTGTTGCACAGGCTGTTGACCCCCGGCAGGTCCCACCAGTTCTTCAGCTTCAGCGCGAAGGGCGGCTGTTCCTCGACGAACGACCACTCCGCATAGATCTCGGCGAAGGTCGCTTCGATGGTGGCGACATTGCCGCCGTGGCCGTTGAGGAAATAGATCCGCTCGAAGCCGTGCCGGCTCAGCGACGACACCCAGTCGGTGATGGCGGCCATGAAGGTCGAGGGCCGCAGGCTGATGGTGCCGGCGAAGGCCAGGTGATGCTGGGCCATGCCGATGTTGAAGGTCGGGGCTACGACCAGGCTCCCGTCCTGCTTCTCCGCCGCATGGGCGATGATCTCGGGACACATCCAGTCGGTGCCGAGCAGGCCGGTCGGGCCATGCTGTTCGTTGGAGCCGATCGGCACCACGATCGTCTTCGTGGTCTTCAGCCGGGCGTCGATCTCGGGCCAGGTCGACAGGTGGATCAGCATGGTCGGACTCCGGAATTCAGACCGGGTCTGACTAGACCCCGGCGTCCCTGACGCCAAGCCTTGTGTGGCGACACCGGGCCCGGAGACGTCCGCCCCGGGGTGGAATTCGACACCTCATGGTGCCGGCTGACTCGTCTTTCCGGCCCCGGTACCGCCCCTCGGTGTCACGCCGGATTATCGACGGCACGGGGCCCCGTCAGCCGCGGCGCGGCGGCAGCGTGGACGAGAAAAATCCGGCCGTTCGCCACGGTCCGCCGCTGAAATCGATTGAGGACGGCGTTCAGCTCCTGCTGCAGTTCGCCCAGGTCGTCTGGCGCGAGCCGCAGGATACGCCACGCCTCAAAGGCGTCGCCGGCCGTGTCCGGGCCCCGCACGATGCGGCCGCGTACCGACCCGCCCGCTGTGGCGGTAAACAGGATACCGCCTCCGCCATGGCCGATGCCTTGTCGGAGGCTGTCGCGCAGCTCTGCGGCGAGGTCGTCGCCGAATCCCTTCATCGCCGCCTCATGGGAAATGAAGAAGCTGTCGCCAGCCGCCCTGTAGAGCTTGATCGGTCGACCCGGGCGCCGCAGCTGACCGACTTCGCGCAGCAGGCCCAGAGCCTTCATTCGCACGACGAAATAGTGCAGCCGCCGCAGGTCCATGCCGAGGGCGGATGCGGCCTCACCTGCCGACTTCGGCCGGCCGGTGAACCACATCAGGATGCGCCGCTGACCGGGGTTGGTAAACACGGCCGCCATCCGCGGATCGGTGACGACAACCCTACTCAGCTTTCGATCTTTCATGGGGAGTAGCTATCCGGCTAGCGCCACGTCGCAACAAGCGGGAAAGGAACGAAAATGGGAAAATTCGGCAGGATCTTCGGAACCGGGGCGCTCGGCGTCATCTTGTCGGCGACCGCGGGCATGACCGTGTTCGCGGCGGACCTGCCGACAGGGGGCGAGTCGTTCGCGGCCCTCCCGGCCTGCTTTGCCGCCCAGACATCAGCCACCCCCTTCGCCGGAATAGTTCTCGCCGCCGAAGGTGAGAACATGTTCTCGCGCATTGAGGGCACAGTCGACGGCGTCACCCCGCCGGCGGCCGATCAGCGTTACCCTCTTGCCTCCGTCAGCAAGGTCCTGACCCAGGTCGCCATCGCCCGCCTGATCGATCAGGGCCACATCCGGCTGGATGCACCGATCTCCACCTATCTGCCCGATCTCCCTGAGGCGTTCGGTGCCATCACCGTCAACCAATTGCTTCATCACCGCGCCGGTGTGTTTCCGGTGGCCAGGCTGACGCCCGACATCGTCGCGACCCTGATCGAGGCGCGCAGCCAGCGCGATCTCTTGCCGCTAGTCGTCAGTGAGCCACTCGCTTTCGCGCCCGGAACCCGGATGCAGTACTCGAACGGCGGCTATTTCGTGCTAGGCGCGATCATCGAAGCGGTTTCCAACCGCACCTATGCCGGGTTTGTTGAAGCCGAGATCCTTGACCCGCTCGGCATGACGCAGACCGGGTTCGCGGTGACAGGGGATACCGCCGAGCCCCTGACCCGCATGGCGGGACCGGGCCAGCCTCCGCGTGCCGACCCCGCCCCGATGCGGGGATTTCCCGTCCTTCCCGGGACTGCGGCGGGTGACGGCGTCAGTACCGCCGGGGATCTCCTCAGACTCGCTCGCGCGCTCGCCGATAACCGACTGGTTTCCGAAGAGACGAAGGCAGCAGTCTTCCCGCGACGGGGGGAGACCTGGCGGATCGGGCAGGGCGGAGGCCGCCCCGGCGTCAACGCCTATTTCATGGCCTATCCGGAGCGTGCTGCCGCCGTCGTCGTCCTTACCAACTATGATCCCCCCGCCGGTGAACTGATGGGCGAGGCGTTGGGCAATGTCCTTGCCGGCCAGCCCTGCCGGCCGCTGACCGAGGCCGACCGGCCCTCACCGATGCTTGGGCGATGATCCCGGGGCCACCCGGTCGGTGCCGGGCGGGCCGATTGGCGGTCGAGGCCAACCGTCCGAACGGCGAAGGCGCGTCGGGGCCCCCGGAGCTTTTTCGTCTTGGGCCGATGGCGGAAGCGGGCTAGGCTCGCGCCAACGTTGTGCGGTTGGGGTCGTTCCGTGAAGTTTCGTGGTTTGGTCGCGCTGGCTGCGGCCCTGGTCATTGTCGTCGGCCCGACCGGGGCCGGCGCACAGGGCGTCGTACCGGCGCAGGCCGCTGCGCCCGCCGGAACGGAGGGCCTGATCCCGATCGATCCGGCCGTGCGGCAGGGCGTGCTGTCCAACGGTCTTCGCTACGCCATTCTCGCCAATCCGCGTCCGGACGGTGCCGCCTCCCTGCGCCTGCTGATCAAGGCGGGGAGTTTCGAGGAGGCGGACGACGAACGGGGCATCGCCCATTTCCTCGAACACATGGCCTTCAACGGCACACGCAATTTCGCTGAGGACACACTGCAGGCGCGGTTTGCCGACGCAGGAATCGCCTTCGGCCGCGACCAGAACGCCAGCACCAATGCCTTTGCCACCGTCTACATGCTGGACATCAACGTCGCCGACGACGCCCGGCTCGATCTGGCTTTCAGCTGGCTTTCGGACGTCGCCGACGGCCTGGTTTTCGACCCGGAGGCGGTCGAGCGGGAGAAGGGCGTCATTCTCGCCGAACGCGACCGGCTGCTCGGCCCGGCGTGGGACTACCAGAGGCGTTACCAGGCCTTCGCGGCTCCGGGTCTGCGGGGCCCGTCCCGTCTGGCCATCGGCGAGGTCGAGGACATCCGCCGCGTCGACGCCGCCCGTCTGAGGCGGTTTCGCGATCACTGGTACCGGCCCGACAACGCCTTCGTCGTCGCGGTGGGCGATTTCGACGAAGCCGGGATCGAGGCGCGTATCGAGGCGGCGTTCGGCGGCTGGCGCGCGGAGGGTGAGCCCGGCGTTCGTGCCGGTGCCGGCACCCCTGACGTTACCCGCCCGCTCGATGTGATGGTCTCCGCAGAGCGACAGCAGGGCTCGGGAATGAACGTCTGCCGCGTCTGGCCCCATGTCCAACGCGGACCTGACAGCTTTTCCCGCCGGGAGTTCAACATCGCCCGCAATATGTGGTTGTCGATCGCCAACCGGCGGCTCGCCCGGCTGGCCCAGGGCGACAATCCGCCATTCGTGAGCGCCAGCTTCAGCACCTCGCACTGGCCCCGGGAGGCAGGATTCACCTGTCTGGGCGTCACGCCGCGAACGGACCGGCGCTGGCGCGAGGCGTTTGACGCCGCCGTGGCCGAGCTTCGCCGACTGGAGGCGCACGGCGTCCGTAGCGATGAGATCGAGCGCAATGTGCTGGCCCAGCAGCGCGCCAGCGCCGAAGCCGTAGCCAATGCGGATACGCGGTTTTCCGCCGCCCTGGCGAACGCCCTGCTGAATTCCGAAAGCGGGTACCACCTGGACCCCGCAGGGTTCGTTTCTCCGGTGGAAGACCTGCGCATCTACAATCTGGTGGCCCCCCGAATGACGCCCGAGCGCGTCAACGCGGCTTTCCGGGCTGACTGGTCCGGATCGGAACCCCTGATCGCCGTAACCATGGTGCAGCCGCCGTCCGAGCGGGCCGTGCTCGGCGCATGGAGGGCAGCAAGTCGCCGTCGCGCGCCTCCGCCGGCAGTGGCCCCGGTCAACGCTGCCTGGGCCTATGGTGACTTCGGTCCCGCCACCGCCATCGTGTCTCGCGAGGAGATCGCCGAGCCGGGCTTCGTGCGCCTCAGGTTCGCCAATGGCGTGGTGATGAATTTCAAGTCCGCAGCCTTCACCCGGGACAGCGTCCAGATTTCCGTCCGCTTCGGGGACGGGGTGCGCGAACTCGATCCCGCTGACCAGAACCCTGCCCGGTTCGCCACACAGTTCTTCACGGCCGGCGGCCTGGGCCGACACAGTGCGATGGACCTGACCGACCTGTTTCCCGGCCGGCGCTACCAGCAGTCGCTCGCGGCCTGGAGCGACACCTTCGTCATGCGCGGTGCCACGCGGCCGACCGACCTGGAGCTGCAGTTGCAGATGTTGGCCGCCGCCTTCGTGGACCCCGGCTTCCGTTCGGACTACGACAGCGCGCGGGCGACCGGCGTCGCCAGTATCTATCGCCAGCTGCGCACCGAGCCGGGTTTCGTCGCCAGCGAGGCCCTCCTGACAGCGGTCGCCCCAGGCAGCCCCCGGGCCTTGCCGCCCCGCGAGACTGTGCTGGCCTGGACGCAGGAGACCTTCCGCCGCATCCTGTCGCCGGCCCTGACCGCCGCCCCGCTTGAGGTCACCCTTGTCGGCGATGTGGACGAGGAGACCGCTGTCCGCCTCGTCGGCACCACCTTCGGGGCGCTTCCGCCGCGCCCGCCCCGCGACGCCAGCAGGCCCGATGCATGGTTCCTGCGCTATCCGGAGCGGGTCGAACCCGTGCGCGCCGATCATGAGGGATCGCCCGAGCGCGGCTTCGTCAGCCTTACCTGGCCCCTGTTCACCGGCTCTCCCGAGCGGCGCCGGGAGCAGCGCGCCATCTCCCTGCTTCGCGGGGTGCTCAACAACCGGATCCGGGACGAGGTCCGCGAGAGACTGGGGGCCAGCTACGCGCCCTCGGTGTCGATGTCGCTTCCCGACAATGCGGATCAGGGCGCACTGCAGGTCGCGGTCGAAACGCGGCCTGAACACATCGAGGCGGTTCGCGCGGCCGTGCTGGACGTGGTCGCCAGGGTCGCGGGGGGTGACATCGATGCCGCCGCCATCGAGGCCGCGCGCCGGCCGGCCCTCGACGCCGCCCTGACCGAACGCGAAACCAACAGCTGGTGGCTGCAGGCCCTGGACGGCTCCAGCCGGAATCCGCGACCACTGCGGGACGCGCTGGAATGGAGCGCCGAGTACCGGTCATTGACCGTCGAGGAGGTCCGGGCTGCCGCCGCGCAATGGCTGTCGACGCCGCCGGTCGTCGTCGAGGTGCGGCCGAAGGTCGTTCCGGTCGTCTCGCCGGGAACGCGCTGATGGGGCGCGGCGGCTTCAGTCGCGCTCCCGGTCGCCCATGACCCCGAAGTCTCCCAGAGAGACATCCAGGCGCCCGGCCGTCATGACCGGTGCCGCCGTGCCCGTGTTGGGCTGGCCGCCGGAGGAGGACCGGGTCGAGGCGATCTTCGAGCGGCTGGCCGGGATCATGCCCGAGCCGAAGACCGAGCTCAGCTTCTCCAGCCCCTATACGCTGGTGGTCGCCGTGGCCCTGTCGGCCCAGGCCACGGACGTCGCGGTCAACAAGGCCACCGACAAACTGTTCGCCGTCGCCGACACCCCGGCGAAGATGCTGGCACTGGGGGAGGCGGGGCTGGTCCCCTTCATCGCCTCCATCGGCCTGTACCGGATCAAGGCGAAGAACGTCATCGCCCTGAGCCGGATCGTGCTGGAGCAGCACGGCGGCGAAGTCCCGCTGAACCGCGCCGACCTCCAGGCCCTGCCCGGCGTCGGCCGCAAGACCGCCAGCGTGGTGCTCAATGAGCTGGGAATCGAGGCCGCCATCGCGGTCGACACCCATGTGTTCCGCGTCTCGCACCGTCTGGGCCTGGCCAATGCCGGCACGCCGGACAAGGTCGAGGCCCAGCTGTTCCGTGTGGTGCCCGAGCACTGGCTGCCCAAGGCCCACCACTGGCTGATCCTGCACGGGCGGTACACCTGCACGGCGCGGAAGCCGAAATGCGGAGGGTGTGTGATCAACGACCTGTGCCCGTCGCGGGCGGGATTGGCGGCGCTGGGGGAGGCCAACTAGGTTCCTTCTCCTATTGGGAGAAGGTGGCCCGGAGGGCCGGATGAGGGTCGTCTGATTGAAGCGGCGAAGCCGCCCTCCGGCGGTGGAACCCTCACCCTTTCGCGCAAAGACGCCGGCTTCGCCGCCGTGCGCTCAAGCCCTCTCCCATTGGGAGAGGGATCACAGCCGCGCCCTCACCGCCTCCGCGAACCGCTTCCCGCCTTCCGGTGCCGAGGCCAGGTAGAAGTCCGGCTCGATCAGTTCGGCCTCCATCAGCAACCAGCCGCCGTCGGCGTCGGGGGCCATGTCGATGCGGGCATAGAGCAGGTCCTCGTCGATGGCGGCGAGGGTCTGTTCCGCCAGTGCCAGGGCGCCCGCCGGCGGCTCGGGCAGGGCGACATAGCCGCCGCCGTACTGGACCTGGACCCGGAACTCGCCGGGGACCGGCCGTTTGTTGACGACGTGGCTGAGCTTGCCGCCGAAGAACAGCAGGGAGGTTTCACCCTCGGTCTCGATCGACGGGAGATAGGGCTGGATCATCGCCGGGCCCTCGGGGGCACCGACCATGGGCTCGCCGCGTGACAGGCGTAGCGTCCGGTACGCCCCGCCCGAGACGCGCGGCTTGACCACGATCTGATCGACACCGAAGCGATCGAAGGCGGCCTCGGCGTCGGTTTGCGTCGGGCCGTCGATCCAGACGGTGTCAGGGATGGCGATGCCCTGATCGGCCAACCGGCCGAGGTAGCTCTTGTCCGAATTCCAGGCGAGCACCGACGGCGGGTTCAGCATCTTCACCCCCGCCGCTTCCCAGGTCGCGCAGGCCTGCATCCAGCGGTCGTGATCGCGGTGATAGCCCCAGGCGATCACCGGCAGGACCAGCGGAAACCGCATCAGGCCCGAGGCGTCGGCTATGTGGTCCGTCCAGGCCGTCGGAACCGCCGTCAGTCCGGCCGTCGCGAGGGCCTCGGCCAGCCGCTCCAGCACCCCGGGCCACTGGCCGGCATAGGAGGGGTCGGCGGCATCGGGGGTCAGGACAGCGATCTCGGTCATGGGAGCGCTACTAGCCTTCTCCCGCTTGCGGGAGAAGTGTCGCGTCTTCGCCGCAGGCGAACAGCGACGATGAGGGAACTCTGACTGCCCTCTCCGACCCTGGATCGGCTGCGCCGATCGACGGGCCACCTCTCCCGCAAGCGGGAGAGGGCTTTTCGGGGATGACCCGGACCGATCCGTCCGCTATGGCCCCGCCCATGATCCAGAACCCCATCTATGACGTCTGCGCTGTCGGCAATGCCATCGTCGACGTCCTCGCGCCCTGCGACCCCGCCTTCCTGGTGGCCCAGGGCCTGACGCCCGGCTCGATGCAGCTGGTCGATGCGGCCCAGAGCGCCGCCCTCTATGCTGCCATGGCGGCGGGGGTGGAGGCCTCGGGCGGATCGGCGGGCAATACGGTGGCCGGGATCGGCTCCCTCGGCGGCCGCGCGGCCTATATCGGCAAGGTCGCCGATGATGTGCTGGGCGGAGTCTTTACCCACGACATCCGCGCCGCCGGGGTCGCCTTCGACACCCCGGTGCTGCCCGGCGCTGCGACCGGGGCCTGTATGATCAATGTCACCCCCGACGGCCAGCGCACCATGTGCACCTTCCTGGGGGCCGCCAACCAGCTGGAGGCGGCCGACATCGACGCCACGGTGATCGGCGCCTCGGCCATCGTCTATCTGGAAGGCTATCTGTTCGACCCGGCCCCGGCCCGGGCCGCCTTTGAGGCCGCCGCGACGTGCGCCCACGCCGCCGGACGCAAGGTCGCCATCACCCTGTCGGACACCTTCGTCGTCGCCCGTTGGCGCGCCGAGCTTCTGGCCTTCATCGCGGCCTCGGCCGACATCGTCCTGGCCAATGAGGGCGAACTGGCCGCCCTGTTCGAGACCGACGATTTCGACGCCGCTGCATCGCAGCTCGCGTCAATGGTTGACGTCGCCGCCATCACCCGGGGTGAGGCCGGTTCGGAGATCGTCTGCGGCGAGGTTCGGGTCACCATCGCCGCCGTTCCTGTCGGCAAGGTCGTGGACACCACCGGTGCCGGCGACCAGTACGCCGCCGGCTTCCTGCTGGGCCTCGCCCGCGGCCTGTCGCTGGAAGACGCCGGCAAGCTCGGCTCGCTGGCGGCGGCAGAGGTCATCGCCCACTGGGGGCCGCGTCCGATGACCTCGCTGGAGACGTTGGCGAAAGAGGCTGGGCTGACCCTTTCCTGAACCCTCTCCCGTTGGGAGAGGGCTTGAGCGCCCAGGAGCGGAGCGATTGGCTGCGCGAAAGGGTGTGGGTCGGGTGGCGGCATTCGGCGAAGCCGTGTCGCTGTCGGGAGCGGCGGCTTGCGCCGAGGGAAGCAGTCGACCCACATCCGGCGCTGCGCGCCACCTTCTCCCGATGGGAGAAGGATCAGGGTCTTCTGATGGTCACATACAGAGCGCCATCCCCGCCATGATGTCGCGCGGCCGAGGCGAAGCCGGACACCACGCCTCTCAGCGCCGGGGCCTGCAGCCATTCATGCACCGAGGCACGGATGACGCCGGTGCCGCCGCGTCGGCCCTGGCCGGTGACGACCAGTACTGCCCGATAGCCGCGCGCCTGTGCCCCCATCAGGAAGGCGGTCAGGGCGTCCTGGGCCTGGAAGCGGCCATAGCCGTGCAGATCGATCCGCGCCTCGATCGGATCGCGCTCGCGTGACAGCCGGCGCTGGCGGCGCGGCTCCAGTTCCTCGGGATGGCCGCGCGGGCGGGCCGGCGTCGAAACGACCGGCGAATAGGCAGGAGGCGGGACGCCGCGGGGCCTGGCCAAACCCTTGGGGTGCGGCGCGGCCGGCGGATCAACGATGGCGGAGCCGGGGATGACCAGCGCGGCCTTCTTCGGCTTGCGGGGCGTGACCGAACCGGAGACGCGGGCCCAGATGCGGCGGTCGTCGGGGCTCAGGTCGTCGCGGCGGCTCATGTCGTGCCGGGGGCGTTCCCGTCCGGATCCTCGTCCGAGCCGATGTCCTGCGGCCCCGGCGCCTGGACCAGCAGGTCGCCAGGCTGGCAGTTCAACTCGCGGCACAGGGCGTCCAGGGTCGTGAACCGGATCGCCCGCGCCTTGCCAGTCTTGAGGATCGACAGGTTCGCCAGCGTCACGCCGACGCGGTCGGCCAGTTCGGTCAGCGACATGCGCCGCTCGAGGAGGATGCGATCAAGCTGTACGCGGATGGCCATGGGGCTTTCTCTTAACCGGCGCGCGTCGGGTCGAGAAGGGCGGAGCCTTCTGACCGCGCGCCCACTCAAATTGTCAGTTCGGATTCGCGGCGCAGGCGGGCACCCTCGCGGAACACTTCGGCCAGGACGAAGACGACCAGCACCGAGAAGGCGGGTGTGACCAGGTCGAACAGGCTGGGAGGCTCCAGCGCCCCCCGCACCAGCCGTGACACCAGGGTCTGGCCGATCCAGGTACCGCCGGTCACCGTGGCGAGGATCAAACCGATCTGCTTCAGCCGGCTGACATTGGCCGGCTGGAAGGGGTCGCCGATGCGCAGGGAATGGACGATGCGGCGCAGGTGGCGGAGAATCAGGGCGAAACCGGCAAAATAGCCGGCGAAGGCACCGACGCCGAACAGGGCATAGGCCCTTGGAATCGGCACACTGGTCCCGCCATCATCCGAGGTCGCGGTCAGATCGAGCGGTCCGAGTGGCCCGAAGGCAATGAAGAGAAAGACGAGGACGGCGGCGCAGGTCAGCAGCGCCAGGATCCAGAAGGCGGCCCCGAGGGCGACGCCGAGCAGTCTGGACATGGATCCGGGGCCGAGGGCCGGGGTCCGGGGGAGGGGCAGACGGATCCCGAGTGACAACGACTTCGGGAAGCGCATGGGTCGACCTCTCTGCTAGCGGGCCGGTCGGCGGGGCGAGGATGCCGCGCGGGGTCCGGCGAACCCACACGCGATCTTATTCATCGCGATTGTCATGCCGATCGTCAAAGCTCCAGTGGGACTTTGTTGTCCTGGCCTATCGCCCTCCGGGCTACTTGAGGCCTTGCGGTCTGGTCGCCGTTCTGGCCGGTGTGGCCAGAGCGGAATCAGAAAGCCTGGAGCAGGGTCGAGACCAGGGCGGTCGGCAGGGCGGCGAGCAGGAAGGTGTTGATGATGCCGTGGCCGACCTTCTCGATGAAGTAGGAAGCGTTCATGGTCTTCATGGTCTTTCTCCGTTAATTCTGAGGGAGGGGTGTTTTCACCCCTTGTTCGTTGTTCCGCTGCATCGATCTTGCCAGTATCGGCTCGTTCGTGGAACGTCGCGGCGTCCGTCCTTGGCGACATAGATAGGTCGTGCTTTGAGGAAAAGCACGTTACATATCGTTTAACGATATTAAACTTTGGCAATGGATTGTTTCGGAGCGCGTGATCAGGATGAATCTGAAGCTTATCAAGGGGATGCGGCTCGTCGTGGCGACCCATAACCCCGGCAAGGCGGTCGAGATCGATGCGCTTCTGGACGGACATTACGCGGTGGTCACCGCCGCCAGCCTGAATCTGCCCGAACCCGACGAGACCGAGAGCACCTTCGTCGGCAACGCCCTGCTCAAGGCCCGCCATGCCGCCGATCTGTCGGGTGAGGTCGCCCTCGCCGACGACTCCGGCCTGTCGGTCGCGGCCCTGGACGGGGCACCGGGTATTTTTTCCGCCCGATGGGCCGGGCCGGACAAGGATTTTGCCTTCGCCATGCGCCGGGTCGAGGAGCGGCTGGAGGAGACCGGCTCATCGGACCGCCGCGCCTGGTTCACCTCGGCCCTGGCCGTGGCCTGGCCCGACGGCCCGGCGGTGGTGGTCGAGGGGCGGGTCGACGGCCAGCTGACCTTCCCCCCGCGCGGCGACCGCGGCTTCGGCTACGACCCCGTCTTCATTCCCGAGGGCCAGAGCCAGACGTTCGGCGAACTGGATCCGGTGTTGAAGGACTCGATCAGCCACCGGGCGGTGGCGTTTGCGAAGCTGAAGGCGGCCTTGATGGAGTGAGTGGCTGGTGGCTAGTGGCGGGTGACTGGGGGTAGAGGTTCCTGCCTCGCCGGCCGTGCGCCGCCACTCCCAGCCACCAGTCGCCAGTCACCAGCCACCCCTCATGTCTCTCCACCCCGGCACAGACCTCGCCCTCTACGTCCACTGGCCCTACTGCGCCCGGATCTGCCCCTATTGCGACTTCAATGTCGTGCGCGACCGGGGGCGGGTGGGGGAGCAGGCGGCACTGGTCGAGGCCATCCTCGCCGATATGGAGGCGCAGGCGGCCCTGACCGGGCCGCGACGGCTGGCCTCGATCTTCTTCGGCGGCGGCACCCCTTCGCTGATGGCCCCCGAGGCCGTGGCGGCGGTCATCGATCGCGCCCGGGTCCTGTTCCCGCCGCGCGGACCGATCGAGATCACCCTGGAGGCCAATCCCACCGATGCCGAGGCGGCCCGGTTTGCGGCCCTGGCCGGGGCCGGGGTCAACCGGCTGTCGATGGGGGTGCAGGCGCTGGACGATGCGGCCCTGGCCTTCCTCGGCCGCAACCATTCGGCGGACGAGGCCCGCCGCGCCGTCGCCGTCGCCGCCCGCGCCTTTCCGCGCCTGTCGATCGACCTGATCTATGCCCGCCCCGACCAGACCGTGGACAGCTGGCGCGCCGAACTGGCCGGGGCCATCGACATGGGCTTTGAGCACGTCTCGCCCTATCAGCTGACCATAGAGCCCACGACCGCCTTCGGCCGCGCCGTGGCGCGCGGGGCATGGACCCCGCCGGACGAGGACCTGTCGGCCGCCCTGTATGAGACGACGCAAACCGTGCTCGAGGCCGCCGGTTTCGACGCCTATGAGGTCTCCAACCACGCCCGGGGCGCGGCGGCTCGGTCGGCCCACAATCTCCACGTCTGGCGCGGTGGCGACTACCTCGGCCTCGGGCCGGGGGCGCATGGGCGGCTGACGCTGGATGGCGCACGGACAGCGACCGTCGCCCACAGGGGCATCAGCGCCTATGTCGCCGGGGTGGCGGAGGGCGCGCCGTGGAGCGAGCGGGAGACGCAGTCGGCGCGGGACGCGGCGGAGGAGAAGGTCCTGCTGGGCCTGCGGACGTTGGAGGGGGTGGCGCTGGCCGATCTGGCGGTGTTGGGGCGGGCGGGGGCGGCGGAACCGATGGCCGGGCTGGTCGGGGACGGGTTCCTGGCTGTGGAAGCGGACCGGGTCAGGGCGACGGCGGCGGGCCGGCCGGTGCTTGACGGGGTGTTGAGGGCGTTGCTGGTGTGAGGTTGGCAGCCAGCGAGGCTTGCCGTCAGTTCGAATATGGAACAATTGGTGAACTCGAAGCGCCTCCGCCGGGGGCGGAACCCCGTTCGAGATCAATAGCCATGAGCAAGAAGCGAAAGAGGGCAGAGCCGAGGGGCCCCGACGAGGCTCATCAGTTCGGGCCGTTCGAACTTGCCCGGTACGGGAGGCTCACAGTCATGTCGTCGAACGCGTCCGCCGAGCAGTTCGGCGCCGCGCACGCGGCAATGGCGGAGCGCCTCCCTCAAGTGGAGGCGGAGCTCGATGCTCTCGTGCAATCGCTCGTCGCGCGCGTTGCGACGCTGCCGCCAGAGAAGTTGCTGCACCGCGGATGGTGGGAACTGGCTAGGGCGTTCAGCGGAATGGGCGCCGACATGTCGGACCGAGAGCGCTCTCTCGCCCAGAGGATGGTGGACTATATCCAGAGCCTAATTTGCGCGACGCCGCAGTCGGCTGAGCAGGCCGCAGACGTCACCGAGGAGGACTGGTCCTCATTAAAGGCGGACGTGCAGTCCCTCTTCGAACGCGTCACCATCGAGTATCAGCTTTGCCGAACGGCCCGCCTGAAAGTGGACGCCCCCGATCAGGACTTGGAACTGGACGAGTTCAGGTTTCGAGCTGAGGTCCTTTGGACGAACGTCCGCGGCAAACGGTTTCATGTTCACGAGCACGACGCGCTCTTGGACATCGTCGCACCACACAGCGACGAACTCCAAAAGCTGTTCGGAATCACCGCAGAGCAGCTTGTCGCCGAAATCGACAAGCTACTGGAGAAGTTCACGCGCGGGCTGATGGAGACCGTCATCGCCCTGGACGCTTTCCGAGACCGGACTCTTACGCGCTTCGCCGCCTTGGCGGAGGAGCGGCCTGAGCTCGATGTGGACGGACTTCGCGACGCGGTCTTTGAGGACGGTGCGCTCGCTGCAGAGCGCGACAAGGTCATGAACGACCTCTTCGGACTCGGCCTATACGACGTCGCCGCGAACACAAACCTGCCGACAGATTTGGTCGCCGAGTTGAGCTGGTCTCCCGGCGAAGAAACGGAATTTCTGTCGCCGGGCCCCTTCGCCGGGTGGCCGTTGCGCGTCTGGCCCACCATGAAGCGGCCTTTCATCCGCCTGAACGGCCGCGCCTACTGCTTCGACGTCATCAGCCTGTTCGACAATCTCTACCGCGTCCTTCAACGAGTCATATTCCGGCTCGACCCCGACTATCGCACGAAGTGGAACGAGCGGCAGAAGGTCGTCTCAGAGGCGCTTCCCTTCAAGTATCTGGGACGGCTGCTTCCCGGCGCTGTGCAATACGGTCCGGTCTACTATCGCTGGAAGGTTGGTGAAGGTCCGGCCCAGTGGCACGAGGCAGACGGCCTAATCATCTTCGGCGACCATCTGCTCGTCGTGGAGGTTAAGGCCGGAGCCTTTACGTACACATCGCCAGCGACCGATCTGCCCGCCCACGTGGAATCGCTGAAGAACCTCGTCCAAAGCCCTGCATCCCAAGGTAGCCGCTTCGTCGACTATCTGGAGGGCGAGGCCGAGGTCACGATCTCGGACGCGGCCCATAACGAGATCGGCCGGCTTCGGCGCAGCGACTTTCGCCACGTCACGGTATGCGCCGTGACCTTGGACGTATTCTCGGACCTGACCGCCCGCGCGCAGCACCTCAAGCCCATCGGCATCGATGTCGGCTCGCGGCCTGTGTGGGTGGTGTCGATCGACGATCTGCGGGCCTACGCCGATCTCTTCACCAACCCGCTCATTTTCCTGCATTTCCTTGAACAGAGAATGGCCGCCGCGCAGTCCAAGCTCGTCAACCTGCACGACGAGATGGATCACTTCGGGCTGTATGTCGCCGAAAACAATTACGCCCAGTTCGCGGATGAACTGGCAGGCGATCGAGTTCATCGGCTGAACTTCGACGGATATGGCGACAAGATCGATGAGCATTTCGCGTCGGTCTTGCGCGGCGAAGCTGTAGCGCCGCCCGCGCAGAAGATGCCGGCCCGCGTCGCCGAGATCGTCGAGGTCCTCCATCATGCAGGCGCGCCTGGCGCATCCGAACTGGCCAGTTTCATCTTGGATTGGGGCGGCGAGCTCCGCGATCAGGTCGCGGCGGGCATAGAAGAGCAACTGGACGGCAATAAGCGGCTGGGCCGAGCACGGCCGCTGTCCACCTACGGCGACGTTCCGACTACGGTGCAGGTCTGGTCGCCCGATGCCCCACGAAAGCCGGGGGAGGGCTTGGATCACACCCGCGCGGTGATGGCCATGCACAGCGAACAGGAACGCAGACTCATTGAACTCGAGTACGGAGCGGCCGGCGAACTTCTGGCAGCGCACTCCGAGAAGGTCCGTCTTGATGGACTTCCGCCGGTGGCCTTGGCTCGCGCGCGAATGGGAGCTGAGAATATCCGACGGCGGCGGCTCGTTCAGGCGCGCGAATCTGGCAAGATTGGGCGCAATGAGGCCTGCCCGTGCGGCAGCGGACGGAAGTACAAGCACTGCTGCCGACCGTAGGCGCCTAACCCATCGGACTGACCGGCTCGGTATCTCTCGCCCCGCCCAACCTTCCCGCCCCCGATCATCCGTTCCTTTCGCACCCCCGACCGTGCCTTCTCGCCCCTGATCCGGCGGCAAAATCCCGCCCGCCTCCCTGGCGCCGTTCCCGGCCGTGATAAAATGCGCAAATCGGGACTGAAATCCCTCCGCCACGGTCTTTGACATCGCCATCTGAACAGATCGGTCCACCCGGACTCCGCGCCAACCCGCGCAATTCCCGCCTTCCAGCGTCCGCCGCGGAGGGGCGAGAGTATCGCTTTTCGGCATTTTTCCGGGGTCGGCCCCCGCCGCCCTCCGCGCGGCTCCCAACCGCCCGCCCTTGAGCCGCTCGCTCCGCGCTGGCACGGTCCCGCCGATGTCCGATCCCGCGCCGTTCCCCCCGACCGCCCCGCCGCCGCGTCCTGTGGCGTCCGGCCTCTATCTGGTGGCGACGCCGATCGGGAACCTGCGGGACATGACGCTGCGGGCGCTGGATGTGCTGGCTGCTGCCGATCTGGTGCTGGCGGAGGATACCCGCGTCACCGCCAAACTGCTGTCGGCCTATGGGCTGAAGGCGAGGCTGGAGCGGTGCGACGACCATGCCTCGGCCCGGGCGGCCGAGGGGGCGATCGAACGACTGCGCGCGGGCGAGGTCGTGGCACTGGTCTCCGACGCGGGCACGCCGATGGTCAATGATCCGGGCTATGTCGTGGCCCGGGCGGTGATCGCGGCGGGCCTGCCGGTGCATCCGGTCCCGGGTGCCTCCAGCCTGCTGGCCGCCCTGTGCATCGCCGGCCTGCCGGCCGACCGGGTGCTGTTCGCCGGCTTCCTGCCCGCCAGATCCGGCGCCCGCCGTGCGGTGCTGGAGGAGGTGCGGACCGCCCGCCAGACCCTGGTCTTCTTCGAGAGCGGCCCCCGCCTCGCCGACAGCCTCACCGACATGGTCGCCGTGCTCGGCCCGCGCCCTGCGGCCGTGGCCCGCGAACTGACCAAGATGTATGAGGAATGTGTGCGCGGCTCGCTGGCCGAACTGGCCGTCGACCCCCGCTGCCAGTCGCCCAAGGGCGAGATCGTCATCGTCGTCGCCCCCGGCGAGACCGAGGCCGTTTCGGAGGCCGATGCGGACGCCGCCCTCGCCGAGGCCATGACCCGGCTGCCCCCGGGAGAGGCGGCGGCGGAGGTGTCGAAGGCGCTGAACCTGCCGCGCAAGCCGCTCTACAAGCGGGCGCTGGAGATGCAGGGCCGGTGAGCCGGAAACGGCCGGACGCGCGGGTGAAGGCGCCGAAGGTCGTGAAGGCCAAGCGCGGCTGGCGCGTCGCCCTCGGGGCCGTCTCCCACCGGCTGGGCCATCGCTCGGAATGGCTGGCCGCAGCCTGGCTGATGGTCCGGGGCTATCAGGTGCTCGGCTTCCGCCTGAAGACCCACGCCGGCGAGATCGACATCCTCGCCCGCCGCGGCCAGGTGCTGGCCGTGGTTGAGGTGAAGCGCCGCGCCACCCTGGAGGCGGCGCTGACCGCCCTCGGCCCTGACCAGTATGATCGCCTTCTGGCCGCCGGCCGATCGGTGTTGCGCCAAAGACCCGGTCTGGCCGGGCATGTGTTGCGGATCGATATGGTGGCACTGGCCCCGGGCCGGTTTCCGCGCCATCGTCGAGGCGTTGTCGGCTTCGGGAGGGGCACCGCATGACCCGCGGCGAGGCGGTCGAGGTTCTCACGGAAGCCGGACAGGCCGGGGACGAGGCGTTTCCCCTGCTGGAAGCGGCCATCGCCTGTGCCATCCACGACCAGCCGTTCCGCGACCCCCAGCCGGTCCGCACCCTGGCCGTCCATGCCGCCGAACGGCTGGCAGAACGGATCGGAAGCGAGAGCCCCGACGAGGCCCTCACCGAGACCATGGGCTCGGACCTGCGCCTCAACGGCGACCTGCTCAACCATGACAGCCAGTTCAACACCGACGTCATAGAGGTGGCCGAGCGCCGCCGCGGCCTGTCGGCGGCCCTGTCGGTCTTCTATCTCGATGCCGCGCGCCGCGCCGGGATCAGGGCCCAGGGCGTCGACTTCCCCGGCCATTTCCTGCTGCGGGTCGAGACCCCGGGAGGCCCCGTCGCCCTGGACCCGTTCAGCCAGGGACGGCTGGTCCTGCCGTCGGAACTGACCCGCCGCGCCCTGAGGGCGGGGCTGACGCCGCATGTGGCTGACCGGCTGGACCTGCTGATGGCCCCGGTCAGCGACCGTCAGGCCCTGATCCGGCTGCAGAACCTCCTGTTCACCCGCGCCATCCGCGACGGGGACTATGAGGGGGCCGAGCGATCGGCCGTGCGCCGCGCCCTGCTGGACCCCGAGGACCACCGGCCATGGCTGGACGTCGCCGCCGCGCGCGAGAAACAGGGCTCGCTCGCAGGCGCGCTGGAGGCGCTCGCCCGCGCCCGCACGGTGGACGATCCGATGGAGGCCGCGCGCCAGATGGCGGTTGATCGGGTCAGGCTGCAGCTGAACTAGACTCTCGCCAATAGTCCTTCCCACGCGAGTCGATCAGATTCCTTCAGGTGGCTTGAGGGAGATGCATTGGGAAACGGCTTTGCTTCGCCTTGCGAAATCTTTGGCAGGCCAGCCTTATCTAAGGCGAGGTCCGCTCTTTCCCGCATTTCCGCGAGTGCATTTATGACATCCCTCGCTGCCCAGCTCAGGCGTTGCTCAGTGTTCTTGTCCAGTTTGTGGAGGCCCACATGCTGGGAGACGTTTGCGCCAAGCCATTTGAGTCTGCTTCTCACAGAAAGGACGTTGTCGATGAACGCACCGTCCGCGAGCGTCAGGATGTCCAGCTTCTCCAAGCTCTCAAGATAGCCGTCGTACCGATCATGTATCCAAGCTGGCCACGCCTCCCGGTATCGGCGGACCCTTTTCCAGTCTCTTTCGACTTGATCAACATCAAGCGCCCCAGCGCGGAGCCAACGTTCGACGTCTATGACCGGACTGCCAGCGGCGCGGGTGAGGAGATAGGCCGCCTTGAAGCGCTCTGCCTCTGCTATTCGAGATTGACGGTCTGCGTGTAGATATCCCGCGAACACTGATCCCACGATGGCCAGCATCGTGCCGCCGACCTGGGCCCACGAAGCGAAATCGGCCGACTTGTCAGGCGGCGGCGCTGCCACGATCAACCCAGTCAAAACTAGTGCCAAAAGCAGGATGATTGCGATGGCTATGGGCTTTTCTGCGCGGTGCATAACTAGAGACTGCCACGCAAACTTCGAACCGAACAGTTCGCGTACTCACCTTGAATAGACGATCGATGCTGCCCATTAGCCATCCACCCCCCGGCTGGAAGGACATCCCATGCTCAGAGTCGCGATCCAGATGGACCCCATCGAGGCGGTCAATATCGAGTCCGACACCACCTGGCTGATGATGACCACGGCGCAGGACCGCGGCCACGCCCAGTGGGTCTATGATTTCCGCACCCTGGCGCTGGAGGACGGCCGCCTGTTCTGCCGCGCCCGGCCGGTGACCCTGCGCCAGATCCAGGGCGACCATGTCACCTTCGGCGAAGAGGTGAAGCTGGATCTGGCCGAGGACGTCGACGTCATTCTTATGCGTCAGGACCCGCCCTTCGACATGGCCTATGTCACCGCAACCTATCTGCTGGAGACGGTGCATCCGAAGACCCTGGTGGTGAACGATCCGGCCGAGGTCCGTTCGGCACCCGAGAAGCTGCTGGTGACGCAATTCCCCGGCCTGACCCCGCCGACCCTGATCAGTTCGGACCCCGTCGCCCTGGTCGATTTCCACGAGCGTCACGGCGATGTGGTGCTGAAGCCCCTGCACGGCGCCGCCGGCTCGGGCGTGGTCAAGCTGAAGGCCGGCGATCCCAATCTGGAGGCCCTGGTCGAGATCCACATGACCGGCAGCCGCGATCCGCTGGTGATCCAGAAATTCATCCCGGCGGTGTCGAAGGGCGACAAGCGCATCATCCTGATCGACGGCGAGCCGGTGGGGGCGATCAACCGCATCCCGGCCAAGGACCAGGTGCGATCGAACCTGCGCGTCGGCGGCACCGCCGCGCCGGTCGAACTGACGGAGCGCGACCGCGAGATCTGCGCCGCCATCGGCCCGACGCTGAAGGCGCGGGGCCTGATCTTCGTCGGCATCGACGTGATCGGTGACTACCTCACCGAGATCAATGTCACCTCGCCGACGGGGGCACAGCAGTTGAAGGCCTTCACCGGCGTCGATGCGACGGCCCTGATGTGGGATGTGGTGGAGAAGAAGAGGGCGGGATGAGGCGTCCGTTCAACGCCGCACTCGCCGCGCTCGTGTTGGCCGCCTGTGCGCCGTCGGCCAGTCCGCCGCACGCCGCTCCGGTCCCGGCGGTCGTGGCTGCGCCGGAATTCCTGGGCCTGCACGACGCCGCGCGGAACCGCGATGTGCCACTGCTTCTGTACCGCCCGGCGAATCCAGGACCGCATCGTCTGGCGGTCCTCTCGCACGGCTACGGCGGCCAACCGGAGGCCTACAGTTTCATCGCACGGCGTCTGGCGGAACGCGGCTGGCTGGTGGCCGCCATTGACCACGAATTGCCCGGCGATCCGCCGATACCGCAGAGCGGCGAGCCGAGGGTCGTGCGCATGCCCAATTGGCGCATCGGCGCCGACAGCATCGGTCTTGTGATCCGGGAGCTTCGCGCACGTGGTCTTGCCGATTCCCGGGGCGCGCTTCTCGTTGGCCATTCCAACGGCGGCGATATGGCCATGCTGCATGCCGCCGAGAACCCGGCGGACATCGCGGGCGTCGTCAGCCTCGACAGCCGTCGCATGCCGTTTGTCCGCGACCGGCGGGTACCGGTATTGTCGCTGCGATCCAGCGATCAGGTAGCGGATCCCGGCGTCATCCCCGATCCGACGGAGCAGGCGGCGCTCGGTATGACGATCATTCCTGTCCCGGTGATCCACAACGACATGTGGGACGCTGCGACCCCGGCCCAGAAGTCCGCCATCCTGGATCCCATCGACGCCCTTCTCGCCAGCCTCGGTAGTTGACCAGAGCTTCTGTTCGTGATTTGTTCCTCCCCCATAGAGGGAGGAACCTATGCTCGCCAGCGTGGTGACGGTGGCCTTTGAGGGGGTGGATGCCCGGCGGGTGGACGTGCAGGTCCATCAACTGCCGTCGGGCGACCAGTCGTCCTTCACCATCGTCGGCCTGGCCGACAAGGCGGTGGCCGAGAGCCGGGAGCGGGTGCGCGGGGCCTTTGCCGGAATCGGCCTGTCGCTCCCGCCCAAGCGGATCATCGTCAATATGGCACCGGCGGACCTGCCCAAGGAGGGCAGCCATTTCGACCTGCCCGTCGCCCTGGCCCTGCTGGCCTCCATGGGGGTCATCCCGCCGGACATGCTGTCGGGCTGGGCGGCGGTGGGCGAGCTGGGGCTGGACGGGCGGATCGCCCCGGTCGGCGGAACCCTGCCCGCAGCGGTGGCAGCCGACGCCATGGGGCTGGGTCTGATCTGTCCCGAGGCCAACGGACCGGAGGCGGCATGGGCGGGCGATGTGGCCGTGCTGGCCCCGCGCTCCCTGATCGGCCTGGTCAACCATTTCAAGGGCACCCAGGTGCTGCGCCGGCCCGAGCCGGGAGCGATGCGGTCCGGGGATCGCGTCCCCGACCTGCGCGAGGTCAAGGGTCAGGAGAGCGCCAAGCGGGCGCTGGAGATCGCGGCGGCGGGCGGGCACAATCTGCTTTTTGTCGGGCCTCCGGGGTCCGGAAAGTCGATGATGGCCGCACGCCTGCCGGGCCTGCTGCCCCCGCTGACGCCGAAGGAGCTGCTGGAGACCTCCATGGTCTGGTCGGTGGCGGGTCTGATCGAGCGTGGGGCCCTGACCCGCGACCGGCCGTTCCGATCGCCGCACCATTCGGCCTCGATGGCGGCCCTGACCGGCGGCGGCCTGCGCGCCAAGCCGGGCGAGGCGTCCCTGGCCCATAACGGCGTGCTGTTTCTGGATGAGCTGCCCGAGTACAGCGCCCAGGCCCTCGACAGCCTGCGCGCACCGCTGGAGACCGGCGAGATCGTGGTGGCAAGGGCCAATGCCCATGTCCGCTATCCGGCCCGCTTCCAGCTGATCGCCGCCATGAACCCCTGCCGCTGCGGTCTCGGCGGGGGCGGCAAGGGGGCCTGCGGCAAGGCCCCGCGCTGCCAGCGCGACTATCAGAACCGCATCTCCGGTCCGATGTTCGACCGCATCGATCTGACGGTCGAGACGCCGCCGGTGACCGCCGCCGACATGGCCCTGCCGCCGCCGGCCGAGGGCACGGCCGAGGCCTCGGCCCGGGTTCTGGCGGCCCGGGCCATGCAGGAGGAGCGGCTGCGCGCCGCCGGTATCGACCCCGACACGGCCCGCGACCAGGCCGTCAACGCCCGCGCTTCGGGCGAAACCCTCGATCGGTTCGCGACGCCCGACGAGGCCGGGCGCGCCCTGCTGATGCGGGCGGGGCAGGCCGGGGGGCTGACCGCGCGCGGCTGGACCCGGACCCTGCGGCTGGCCCGCACCATTGCCGATCTGGACGGCTGCGACGGCGTCCTGCGCCGCCACATCGCCGAGGCCCTGGTCTATCGCCGCTCGACCGTCGGCGCGCAGGGCGACTTCGATAGGCAGGCGGCCCCGGGTGCCCGGACGGCGGCCTTCTAGGTCCGCTTTTGCTGGCCGGCGCGGGTTCCCCTGCGGCCGCCTCGGCCCGATTGACCCCGGGGCCCCGCTGCAGATCTGGTGAGGGCTTCAAGGGACATCGGCAGCAGTTCGGAACAGACTCCCCGAGCCCGGCCCTGCCGTCTCACGGAAATCACACCGTATCGGGACGGTGTTTCATCGAAAGGCGAAAACAACTTCATACAAGCGAATCTGAACCGTTACGTTTCGGCGGCTGCGTTGTCACATCGGACTTCTATCGAGGCCGTCGGGCAGGTGGGGCGTATACGTCGTCGCAACCGGGGCTGAGAGCCTAGGTACCATCTGCCGTGTGTTCCTTTGGACCAGCCACGGTGGAAACAATGACCGGCTTTCGACTGACGACCCTGCTCGCGATCTCCGCCAGCGCCCTCACACTGGCCGCCTGCGGCTCGGCCGAAGTCGCGTCGCCCGGCGAAGGCGATTTCGGCGGCGGAACGGGAGGCGGTGGCGGTCCCGTCACGCCGCCTCCGGGCACGCCCGCGGCGGACTGCCCGACCGGCTTCGCCAATGTCGGTCTGGTGGCCGGCGGAACGCTCCGCGCCTGCCAGCTGCCGCAACAGATCAACGGGGCCCTTACCGTGCCGCTGCGCGCCGGCACCATCTATTCGATCAGCGGCCGCACATCGGTCGGCACGGACCAGGGTGTCGACCCGGCGGCCCCGATCGCCGGCAGCGTCCAGGGAATTCTGACCATCGAGGCCGGCGTGCGCCTCTTCGCCTCGGGCGGCTCGGACTATCTGCTGGTCAACCGGGGTTCGCAGCTCTTCGCTGAAGGCACGCCCACCAGCCCGATCATCTTCACCAGCCGCCAGAATATCGAAGGCACGACCACCCTGGACTCCCAGGGCCAGTGGGGCGGCATCGTCCTCGCCGGCCGCGCGCCGCAGGCTAACTGCCAGCTGACCGCGCCGGTGACCTGCACCGGCACTGTCGAGGGCACCAGCGCCTTCTTCGGCGGCAATACAGCGGCCGACAACTCGGGCCGCCTGCGCTACGTCCAGATCAAGTTCTCCGGCTTCGAAATCTCGACCGGCAACGAACTGCAGGGTCTGACCATGGCCGGCGTTGGCTCGGGCACCACGGTCGAGTTCATCCAGGTCCACAACAGCTCTGACGACGGCATCGAGATCTTCGGCGGCAACGTCAACCTGCGCCGCATCGTCATCACCGGTGCCGACGACGACGGTCTGGACACCGACACCGGCTGGCGCGGTGGTGCCCAGTTCGGCATCGTGACCCAGCGCGCCGCCGGCACGACCAGCCGCAGCGGCGGCTTCGAGTTCTCCTCGGCCCCGGCGGCCGTGCCACTGGCTACCCGCTATGTGTCCCGGCCGTTCATCTCCAACTGGACCCTGGTCGGCCGCAACGCGACGATCGATGCCCACACCGTCGCCCACTTCGACACGGGCACGGACGCCACGGTCATCAACTCGGTGTTCACCAGCGCCACCGGCTCGGTCGCCGGCTGCCTGGCCATCGCTGACGCCGACACCGGCACCAGCGGCGTGACGTTCAACTCGGTCTTCATGTCCTGCCCGGTCTCATACCGCGCGGCCAACGTCGCCCTTTCGACGGCGGCCTTCACCGGCGGTACGAACAACATCGCCGCCGGAACCTCGACCCTGACGGCCCCGGCCGGTGCCACACTCACCAACCAGGTGCTGACCTTTATCAACGGCGCCAATGAGACGGCGCGTCCGGTTGTGAACGCAGCAACCGTCTTCCCGTTCTTCCAGACCACCACCTACATCGGTGCCGTCCAGAACGCTGCCGACACCTGGTACGCGGGTTGGACCTGCGGCCTGGCGGCCGGCTCGACCTGCTGATGACGGATGCGCGGAGGCGGCCCGACCGGGCCGTCTCCGTGTTTCGCGTATTCCGTTGAACCCCTTCAAGGCGCAGATCATGAAGACAGTTACCCTGACCCTGAGCGGGGTCCTGCTGGCCACCAGCGCGTTGATTGCGCCGGGACTGGCTTATGCTCAAACACCCCCGGCACCCGCGCCGGAGGCTGCCGCTGACCAGGACCCTGGCGCGCAGGACGAGCCCGAACAGGTCGGCGAACTGGACGAAGTCGTCGTCATCGGCCGATACATTCCCGAACCGAACCGCGAAAGCGCGGAGGTTGCCGCCTTCCTGACGTCTGAAGATCTCGAGCGGACCGGCGACAGCAGCGCCGCCGGTGCCCTGGCCCGCGTGACGGGCCTGACGGTCGTTGAGGGCCGGTTTGTCTATGTGCGTGGCCTCGGCGAGCGCTACTCTTCGGCCCTGCTGAACGGCTCGCCGCTCCCCAGCCCCGAGCCGCTGCAACGCGTCGTGCCGCTGGACCTGTTTCCCTCCAGCATCCTGGAAAGCGTCACGGTCCAGAAGTCCTATTCGGTTGATTTTCCGGGTGAGTTCGGCGGTGGGGTGATCGACCTGCGCACCGTCGATGCGCCCAACGACCCCTTCTTCTCGATGTCGGCGTCGGTCGGCGGCAATACCGAAACGACCAACCAGGAGAGCCTGATCTATTTCGGATCACGCACCGACTTCACCGGCTTTGACGACGGCACCCGCAACATTCCGGGGCCGCTCGCCCTCGCCTTCGGGCGCGGCGTTCCGGTCAACAGCTCCAACGTCACTCCGCTGGAACTGGAAAGCATCGGCCATTCGCTGGTCAACTCGCCGCTGCGTCTCCTGCAGCGCGAGACGACGCCGGTGAATTTCGGATTTGATTTCGCCGGCGGGTTCAAGTCTGACAGCAGCCTCGGCACGTTCGGCCTGATTGGCGTGGCTGGCTACAGCAACAGCTGGTCAACGCGGAACGGTGTGCAGGAAGAGGCCCAGTTCTCGGGCGCTGTCCTCGTGCCCGTCACGAGCAAGGCCTTCGAGTCGAACCAGAACGACATCCAGCTGAATTTCCTCGGCGGCCTGTCGCTGATTACGGACAACAGCGACTATCGCTGGACCAATTTCTTCGTTCGCAACGTCACCAAGGAAGCCCGGATCAGCGCCGGCCCCGATTTCGACGCCGGTGGCGCGATTCAGCGGAGCGACTATACCGAATGGTTCGAACGTCAGTTGTTCTCCACCCAGCTGACCGGCGAGCACGAGTTCATGGACGGGGCCCTGGAAATCGCCTGGCGCGGTGCCTATGCCCTGACCGAACGCAACGCGCCCTATGAGACCCGTTTCGAATACGGGGTCGCCGCGAACGGTGACTTCCTGCATGAGATCGGCGGTAACCGGATTTCGTTCAGCGAACTCGAAGACGACATCGTCTCCGGCGGTGCGGACGTGAGCTACACCATGGCTCTGTCCGACTATCGGGAAGCCGTCTTCAAGTTCGGCGTGGCCTATTCGGACAATAACCGCGACGCGGAACGCCGGGACCTCCAGTTCGTCCCTGCCAGCACCCTGACGGAGGAGCAGCGCCGGTCTCGCGTCGACTATCTCTATTCCGACGCCAATATCGGGCCCACCGGCCTGGTCCTGACGGAGATAACCGGCGGTGCGGGCAGTGGCGCAGCCGCCTATTCGGCCCAGATCGAGGTCGCAGCGGCCTATTTCCAGGTCGACGCCGAGATCATCCCCCTGGTACGCACCACCTACGGGGTACGCTTTGAGGACGGCCAGCAATCGGTCACGACCCGCGACCTGTTCGGCGGCGCGGCACCTTTTACGCCGACCGAGATCGAGGAGCAGTATTACCTGCCTTCGTTCACGGCGACCTGGAACTTCGCTGAAGACCAGCAACTGCGTTTCGGCGCATCCCGGACCATCGGTCGTCCGCAGTTCCGCGAACTGGCACCGCAGTCCTATACGGACCCGGAAACGGATCGCGAGTTCACCGGCAACCCGTTCCTGGTCGACACCAGGATCCTGAACGTCGACGCCCGCTATGAGTGGTTCTTCGCCCGCCAGCAGTATCTGACCGCCGGCGTCTTCTACAAGGATCTGGACCGGCCGGTCGAGGCGACCATCGTCACCTCGGGCAACGCCCGCCAGCAGTCCTATCTGAACTCGCCGCAGGCGACCATTCTCGGCGCCGAGGTCGAGGCCAAGAAGTATTTCGAGTTCCCCGACAGCGGTTCGTCCTTCGTCGCCAACAAGCGCTGGCTGGTGCAGGCCAACTACACATGGTCCGACTCCGAAGTGAACGTTGAAGCGGGCGACTTCGTCCGGACACCGGGTGGCGGCGGGACCAACGAGGATGCCACCTTCTTCATTGAGGACGGCAGCCGGCTTGAGGGCCAGTCCGAGCACGTCGCCAACCTGCAACTGGGTTGGGAAGACGATACGGCCCGGTCCCAGGCGACCATCGTCATCAACTACGTCAGCGAGCGCATCAGTGCCCGCGGCGCGGGCGGTGCCGGCAACCGCGAGCCTGACTACATCCAGGACCCCGGCATCTTCGTCGACTTCGTCTACCGCAAGGATTTCGAGGTCGGGGGCCGCGACATGGGCCTCGCTATCGAACTTCGCAATCTGCTGAACACGGATTTCGACGAGTATCAGGAACTGGGCAACAAGATCCTGATCAACAACTACGAGCTGGGATCCAGCGCCTCGGTCAGCCTGACCGCACGCTTCTAGACGGCCTGGGGAGGCGGTCGCCGGACTGCCTCCCGACCGGCATGACAAGACAGATTTGCGGCAGTCTGTCCGCATGCGTCCCAATCGTCACGGCAAGTTCGCCGGGCCGTCATGATCCCATGAAGCCCGGACACGGATGATCGGTCTAGGAAGGCATCGGGCTGTCGAGCCCGGCTTGAGGCACGCCATAGTGATCGGCGCAGTTCGCACTTTCAGCACACAGGTCCGGGGCGCTCTTGCGGCCCGGCCGGACCGCGTTCGCCGGGGCGTCGAGGCCGCCCTGGCGCTGGCCCTGGTGGTTCAACTGGGTCGTCTGGTGTGGATCGTGGCCGAGCCGGCGACTGCGGCCGCGCCGAATCCGGCCGCTTCGGTCGCCCAGCCTGCCGATCCGGCAGTTTTTCAGCGCTTCGACGCGTTTTTCCGGACGGGCGGTCAGAGCAGTCTGGCAGAGGCGAGTGCGGCGGGAAGTGGGCAGATGCGGTTGTACGGGCTGCGCTCGGACGGTTCGGGGGGCGGTTCGGCGATTATCGGCCTGGCGGATGGGCGTCAGGTGTCTGTGGGCGTGGGCGAAGAGGTCGAGCCGGGGCTGGTTCTGCGCGGGGTAGGTGCCGACCATGTGACGCTGGCGCGTTGGGGGGCGCTGAGCCGGTTGATTTTCAGCGATGTGCCGCTGGGGGTGGCACCGGTTCCGCCGCCCCCGCCGGGGCCGCAGATGGTGGCGCCACCCCAACCGGCCTCGCCCGTGCCGGCCGCAGCTGTCGGCGCGGCCGTCGATCCGGCGCGGCTGATGGCCCAGGCGGGGTTGCGGCCGCGGATGCGGGGGGCGCGGCTGGACGGGTTCACGGTGTCGGGGGCCGGCGACCCGGCGGTGCTGCAGGCGGCGGGGCTGCAGGCGGGCGACGTGATCCTGGCGGTTAACGGCCAGCCGCTGGACAGTCTTGAGCGGATCGCCGCCCTGCGCAGCCAGCTGGCCAACAGTTCGGGTGCCGAGCTCCGCTTTGAGCGGGACGGGGCGGTGCAGACATCTAGCATAGGGACCGGCCGATGAAGCGAGCGAACGTGGTCAGAAGCCTTGGGGTCGCCGGCATGGCCGCCGTTCTGGCGGTCCAGGGCCCTATGGCTGCGGGGCCTGCGCAAGCCTGGTCGAGCATGGCCCAGTCGCAGACCCTGAACGTCCAGGGGGCGGACATCCGCGCCTTCATCCAGGATGTGGCGCGCTCGACGGGGCGGACCTTCATCGTCGATCCGGGCGTGAGCGGCACGGTGACGGTGTCGAGCGAGCGGCCGCTGAGCCGGACCCAGCTGTTCGAGGTGTTCCTGTCGACGCTACGGGCCAACGGTCTGGTGGTGACGCCGACGGCCTCCGGGGCCTACCGGATCAGTCCGGCGCAGGGCGCGGCCCAGGGGCCCGCGACCGTGGGCTCGGAACGGTTCTCGACCGAGGTGTTCCAGCTGAGGAACATCGACGCGACCTCGGCGGCAGAGACGATCCGGCCGCTGGTGGGCGCGCAGGGCCAGGTCCTGGCCAATCCCGGTGCCAACAGTGTGGTGGTGGCCGACTTCGCCGACAATCTGGCGCGGATCCGCACCCTCGTCAGCCGGATCGACGTGGACCGGACGGGCTTCGAGGTGGTGACGCTTGAGAACTCCTCGGCGCGCGAGATCGCGGCGGTCCTGCAAACCGTCCTCGCGCCGCCGGGCGGGCAGCCGGGCTCCGGCATGGTCAGTGTGACGCCGGTGGAGAGCTCCAACTCCATCGTGCTGCGCGGCGATCCGGCGGCGATGGCGCGCATCCTGCCGCTGATCGGCGACCTGGACCGCCGGGCCGAGAGCGCCGACGACGTCAAGGTGGTATTCCTGCAGCATGCCGACGCCGAGGCCCTGCTGCCGGTGCTGCAACAGGTGGTGGGCCAGCCGGTAACGGCGGCGACTACGAATGCTCCGGCGTCCGGGCGAGGCGAGGCGGGCGAGACGGCCGTGGCGGTTACGCCGTCGAGCGTCCCGGCGGCACCCGTGGCGGGGCAGAGCGCCGTGATCGCGCGCTTCCCCGGTGCCAATGCGCTGGTGATCTCGGCCTCGGCCGATACGCAGCGGATGCTGGCCGAGGTGATCCGCCAGCTGGACCAACGCCGCCAGCAGGTGCTGATCGAGGCGATTGTGGTGGAACTGTCGGACAATGCGGTCAAGGAACTGGGCGTACAGTGGCTTCTGGCCGGCGAGGACGGCAATCCCGTCGGCCTGACCAACTACTCCGACCGCGCCGCGCCGCTGGTTCCGCTTGCAGGCGGGGCCGGGGCGGGTCAGCTGGATGAGGACGATCCGCTGCGTGAGCAGCTGCAGGAACTGGCGCTGAACACCCTGCTGGGTGCCAATGGCTTCGTCGGCGGCGGCGGCGGGCGGATCGGCGACGGCCTGTTCGGCTTCATCATCAATGCGGCCAAGACCGATGCGGGCTCCAACCTGCTGCAGACGCCGTCGCTGATGACGCTGGACAATGAGGAGGCGACGATCCTGGTGGGTCAGGAGGTGCCGATCACGACCGGCGAGACCCTGCTGGACGGCAACGCCAATCCGTTCCGCACGACCCAGCGTCAGGACATCGGGGTCAAGCTGGTGGTCCGGCCCCAGATCAATGCGGGCGGTTCGATCACCCTGTTCCTGCGTCAGGAGGTGTCCAGCATCAACGGCGTCCTGACCGACAGCGCCAATGATCTGGTGCTCAACAAGCGCGAGCTGGAGACGACGCTGGTGGTCGACGACGGTGACATCGCCGTGGCCGGCGGCCTGCTCGACCAGAACGACCGGTTGTCGGTGGACGGGGTGCCGGGCCTGAGCACCCTCCCGGTGGTCGGCGGCCTGTTCCGCTCGACCAGCCGCCAGCGCGGACGGACCAATCTGATGGTGTTCATCCGCCCGACCATCATCCGCAGTCCGGCCGACGCCCAGGCGCTGGCGGCCGACCGCTGGGGCTATATGCGGCAGCAGCAGCTCAATAACGCGCCCGGGGTGGAGTCCAGCCTCGACGAGATGCTGCGCGACTATATGCGCACCCAGCCTCCGGCGATGCCGGACCACGCGATCACCGCGCCCGTCGGCGAGGTGACCGCCGCGCCGCTGCCCCCGGCCGCTTCGTCAGGCGGGTGACGGGACCATGATCACCCTGATCAATCCGACGCTGCCCTATGGCTTCGCCAAACGGCACGGGGTGATCCTGCTGGATGCGGGCGAGATCGCCGTGGTGGGCCTGCGCGAGGGGGCCGATCCGTCGGCCCTGATCGAGACGCGCCGGGCGCTGGGCCGCCCACTCAGGGTCGAGCTGCTGGATCGGGCGACCTTCGACCGGCGACTTTCGCAGGTCTATGCCGGTGATCACCTGAGTGCGACGGACGGCGACGACCTGTCGATGCCGTCGGGGCTGGAGAGCCTGATCGACGACATTCCGGCCGCGGCCGACCTGCTGGACACGGCCGACGATGCGCCGGTGATCCGGCTCATCAACGGCATCATCGCCGAGGCCGTGCGGGCCGGCGCCTCGGACATCCATCTGGAGCCGTTCGAGACGGCGCTGACGGTGCGGATGCGCATCGACGGGGTGTTGCGCGAGACCCTGTCGCTGAACCCCAGGATCACGCCCTTGCTTGTATCGCGCATCAAGGTGATGGCGCGGCTGGATATCGCCGAGAAGCGGGTGCCGCAGGACGGACGCATCCCGCTGGCCCTCGGCGGCAAGACCCTGGACGTGCGCGTCTCCACCCTGCCCTCGCGGATGGGCGAGCGGGTGGTGCTGCGCATTCTTGACCGCGACCAGGCCGGGCTGACGCTGGACCGGCTGGGCATGGCACCCGATGCGCTGGAGGCCTTCCGCGCGGCCTTGAGGGAGCCCAACGGTATCATCCTGGTCACCGGCCCGACGGGCTCGGGCAAGACGACCTCGCTCTATGCCGGCCTGTCGCTGCTGAACGACGCGACGCGCAACATCCTGACGGTCGAGGACCCGGTGGAATACGCCATCGACGGCGTCGGCCAGACCCAGGTCAATCCGAAGGTCGGCATGACCTTCGCGGCGGGCCTGCGCGCCATCCTGCGGCAGGACCCGGACGTGGTCATGGTCGGCGAGATCCGCGATGTGGAGACCGCCCGGATCGCGGTGCAGGCGGCCCTGACCGGCCATCTGGTGCTGTCGACAGTGCACACCAATGATGCGGCGGGGGCCGTAACGCGGCTGAGGGATATGGGGGTGGAGCCCTTCCTGCTGGCCTCGACCCTGCGGCTGATCGTGGCCCAGCGGCTGGTGCGCCGGCTGTGCGGCGACTGCCGGCGACCGGAAGCGGCCGACAAGGCGACCGCCCGGCTGGCGGGGGTCAAGGTCGGCCAGACGGTGTGGCGGCCGCAGGGCTGCGCCCACTGTGGCCAGACCGGCTATGTCGGGCGTGTGGGTCTCTATGAAGTGATCCGGGTCGACGACCGGGTGCGCCGTCTAATCGCCGCCGAGGCCGGGGAGGAGGCGATCAATGCGGTGGCCTTTGCGGGCGCAGAGACGTTGACGCAACGCGCGCGGACGCTGGTGCTGGAGGGTGTCACCTCGGTCGAGGAAGCGGTGCGGGTGACACGGCAGGAGACGGCCGAGGCGCATGAGGCGCTCGCCCCGGGTGCCGCCGTCGCGGTGCCGGGCGGACGCGAGGACGCAGCCTGATGGCGGCGTTCGACTATGTGGCGGTGGACGCCGGCGGGCGAACCGTCAGCGGAACCCTGACCGCTCCGGATGACGGCAGCGCGCGGGCCCTGCTGGCGCGCCGCAAGCTGATGCCGATGGAAGTCAGGACCTCGCGCGGGGCGGTTCGAAACAGTGACGCACCCGCTCGCAAGGGCAGGGTGTCCGGGCGGTTCGGCCTGACACGCGGGGGTCTGGACTCGCGGACCCTGGCGCTGGTGACGCGCCAGCTGGCCACCCTGGTGACGGTGTCGCCGGTCGAGGAGGCGCTCCGGGCCATCGCCCTGCAGGCGGACCGTCCCGGCGTGCGGGCTGTGCTGGAAGGTGTGCATGGCGGGGTGATGGAAGGCCGGCGCCTGTCGGATGCCATGGGCTTGCAGGGCGCGGCCTTTCCGCCCCTCTACCGGGCCATGGTCTCGGCGGGCGAGACCTCGGGTGCGTTGGCACCGATCCTCGAACGGCTGGCCGACGGCCTGGAGCGCGATCAGGTGGTACGGGGCAAGGTGATCACGGCCCTGGTCTATCCGGCGGTGCTGGCGGTCGTGGCCATAGGGGTGGTGATCGCCTTGATGACCTTCGTCGTGCCCCGGGTGGTGGATCAGTTCGACAGCATGAACCAGACCCTGCCGCTGCTGACGCGGCTGGTCATCGGCCTGTCGAATGGAATGCGCGACTGGGGCTGGCTGGCGGCCCTGCTGCTGGCCGCCACCGCTGTCGCCGGGGGGGTCGCCCTGCGCAATCCGGCCGTCCGGCTTCGGGTCGATACGGCGATCCTGCAGCTGCCCCTGATCGGTCGGCTGACGCGGGACCTGCACGGGGCGAGGATGGCCCGCACCTTGTCGACGATGATCACCGCCGGCCTGCCGGTGCTGGAGGGGCTGACGATCACGGCCCGCACTGTGTCGAACCGGCGCTTGCGGCGGGCCACGGAGATGATGGCCGAGGCGGTGCGCGAGGGCGGAGGCCTGTCGGCTGCCATGCGCCGTGCCGATGTCTTCCCGCCGATCCTGGTGACCATGACCGCCTCGGGCGAGGCCGGCGGCCGGCTGGAGCCGATGCTTGAACGCGCCGCCGAATATCTGGAACGGGAGTTCTCGACCTTTACGGCCGTGATGCTCAGCCTGATCGAACCGGCCATCATCGTGGTCATGGGCGGCGTGGTCGCCGTGATCGTCCTGTCCATCCTGCTGCCCATCCTGCAGATCAACACCCTGGCCATGGGGTGAGGAGGAAGTATGTCTGTGTCTGATATCCGCCGTGTGGCGACCCGATTCCTTGCCCGGGCCACAGTCCCCGGATCCCGCCCTGTCGGTCCGGAGTCCGGGTCGAACGACGGCGCTCGCCGGAGACAGGGATTTACCCTGGTCGAGATGATGGTGGTGGTGGTCATCATCGGCCTGCTGGCCACCGTCGTCGCGATCAATGTCCTGCCCAGCCAGGACCGGGCGATGGTGACCAAGGCGAAGGCCGATATCGCCACCCTGGAGCAGGCGATCGAGACCTATCGTCTCGACAATCTCGACTTTCCTGCCGACCTGCAGGCGCTGGTCGCGGCTCCGCCGGGGCTGGCCAGCCCCGACCGCTACCGCCCCGGCGGCTATGTCCGTCGCCTTCCGCAGGATCCCTGGGGCCAGCCCTACCAGTACCGCCGCCAGAGCGCGCGTGGCGGGCAGTTCGACGTCTTCTCCTATGGTGCTGACCGGAAGGCAGGCGGCGAGGGAAATGACGCCGACCTCGGCAACTGGGAAGGCTAGGCATGATGCCGGGCGCCAAGGCTCGCGCCGCCAGCAGGGCCGGCTTCACCCTGGTGGAACTGCTGATGGTAGTGGCCATCATCGGGCTCGCCGCCGGGGCCGTGGTCCTGTCTGTGCCCGATCCGCGGCCCTCGGTGGCCGAGGACGCCGAGCGGTTCGCCGCCCGGCTGAGCCGCGCCCGCGAAGAGGCCATCCTGTCCAACCGACCGGTGGCCGTCGATGTGACCGCTGCCGGCTATGATTTCATGGTGTTCGACGGGTCTGCCTGGTCGGCGCTGGGCGAGGGCCCGTTCGGGCCGGAGACCTGGACTGCGGGCACAGTGGCAGAGCCCTCCGCCGCTCCCGTCCGCATCGTCTTCGACCCCACCGGCGTTGCCGACCCGGCCGCCATGACCCTGACCCGCGAGCGCCACAGCCGCACCATCGTCGTCGACGGCGCGGGGGAGGTGACCCTTGCTGGCTGACGGGACATACGGGGCCGGCGCGCGCCCCAGGGAGGGCTTCACGCTCATCGAGCTGCTGGTGGCCCTGGCGGTGTTCAGCCTCGCCGCCCTGGCCCTGCTCAACCTGTCCGGCGAGAACACCCGCTCGGCCGCCCGGGTGGAGACCCGGACCCTCGGCGGGATCGTCGCCGAAAACCTCGCTGCCGAGGCCATGATCGCGCCGTCCATCGCGGAGGGTACGACGAGCGGACAGATCCCGCTCGCCGGCCGCCCTTGGCGCTGGACCCAGACCGTGACGGGGACCCCGGAGCCCGACCTCCTGCGCATCCACATCACCGTCAACGACTCCGGGGGCCAGGCCGCCGAGCGCACCCTGTTCCGGGCAAGGGGCCGCGAATGAGACCGCGCGCGGGCTTTACCCTGGTCGAGGTCATGATCTCGCTGATGATCTTCGCCATGCTCGCGGGAGCGGGCGCGGCCGTGTTGAGTGGTGCCATCGACAACCGGTTCGCCGTCAAGGCGGCGAGCGACCGTGTCGGCGATCTGCAGCGGATGCGCGGCCTGTTGCGCGCCGACCTCGGTCAGGCGACGGCGCGCCGTTCGCGCGGCCCCACCGGGCGGCCGACGCCTCAGCCCATCGTCGGTGCCGCAGTGCCCGGCGACCCGATTCTGGTGCTGAACCGCGCCGGCTGGAGCAACCCCGGCGAACAGGCGCGGCCGTCCCTGCAACGGGTGGAGTACCGGCTCGTCGAAGACCGGCTCGAACGCCGCGCCTCCAGCCATCTGGACGGTGCCCGCCCGGGCCCGCCCCAGGTGCTTTACCGCGGGGTGCGTGATGTCACCGTGGCCTTCGTTCGCGACGGAGAGGCGGCCCCCGCCTTCATCTCCAGCCTCGACCGGCCCCTGCCGGACGCGGTGCGGATCGGGATGACGGTCGAGGGTTATGGGCGGGTCGATCAACTCTTCGTCGTCGGGAGCGGCCGATGAGACGGCGAGAGGGCGATCGGGAGGGTATGGCCCTGCTGACCGTGCTGCTTCTGGTCGCGGTCATGTCCGTGGTCGCGGTGGCGATCCTCGATGATGTGCGCTTTTCCGTCCGTCGCACGGCGAACGTCGAGTTCCAGAGCCAGGCCCAGTGGTATGCCGCCGGTGCTGAAAACCTCGCGCGAGGCCAGATCGCGCGTCTCTCGGCGGCCGGACCTTCGCGCACGCCGCTGGAGCCGGCGTGGAACGGGCGGTCGATGACCTTCCCGATCGATGGAGGAACCCTGACCGCCACGGTCGCCGACGGCCAGGCCTGTTTCAACCTGAACAGCGTCGCTCTCGGCTACGGGGAGGATCTGACGGCGCGTCCGTTGGGGGCCGCACAGTTCCGGGCCCTCGGCCGGGCGGTCGAGGTGCCCGACAGCCGGATGCGGGCGATCGCTGATGCCTTGACCGACTGGCTGGACGCCGACACGACGCCCTTGCCGCTCGGTGCCGAGGACGGAGCCTATGCCGGCCTGACCAACCCCTATCGCACGGGCGGGGCCATGCTGGCTGAGGTCAGTGAGCTGCGCGCGGTCAGGGGTGTCGACCCGGAGACCTATCGACGCCTGCGACCCTACCTCTGCGCCCTGCCGACCACGCGCCTGTCGCCCCTGAATGTGAACACCCTGACGCCGGAGCAGGCGCCGTTGCTGACCATGCTGACGAGCGGCGCGATCGGGCCTGGGCCGGCGCGGGCGATGATCGCCGCGCGGCCCCGCGACGGCTGGGCCGACGCCGCCGCCTTCTGGGCCCAGCCCGCCCTGGCGGCGGTCCAGGTTGATCCGGAGGCGCGGGACCAGATCACGGTCCTGACCCGCTTTTTCGACTTGCGGGTTGATGTCGAACTGGGCGGCTCCCGCGCTGTCCGCACCGCCTTGCTGGAAGCCGGATCCGACGGGCGCGTGCGCACCGTGATCCAACGCTGGACGTCTGAAGAATGAAACCGACCCGCCTGATCCTGATTCCCGCCCTTGGAAGCGACCCTGCGCCCTATATCGTCATCGCGGACGGCGTGGTGCGCGAACGCGGCGTGCTGGAACTACACCCCGTCGAGCGGCCGGAGCCGATGCGGACCGTGGCCATCGTTCCGGGTCCCGAAGTGACGATCCGTTGGCTGGATCTCCCTGCCGGCGGACTGGCCCAACAGCGCGCCGCCGCCCTTTGGATGCTGAAAGAGCAGTTGGCGGCCCCGGCGGACCGGCTGGCCACGGCACTGGGCCCCATTCCTCTGACGGGCCAGCCCAGACTGGTCGCCGTCGTCGGCCTGCCGCTGCTTCAGGCCTGGGTCGACTATCTGGAGGCTCTGGGGGTCAGGGCGGACGCCATTGTGCCAGACGTCCTGACGGTGCCTGAACCCGACAGGGACGACCGGTTGAACGCCGTTGTGTTCGGAAGCGCTACGGCCCTGCGGGGTCAAGGTTTCGCCGCCAGCGTCCAGCCGGATCTGGTCGAGCTGGTGGCCGGGTCGCGTCCCGTCGAGCCGATCATGGATGCGGCCGAGGTCGAGCGCGCCCTGATCGGGGCGGCCCTGGAACCGCCGGTCAATCTGCTCATGCCGCCGGATCGTGCTGCCGCGCGACGGGGCTGGGCACTGGCGTTGATCCTGGCCGGATTGCTGGCGGTCTCGCCGTTGGTCCTGATCGCCGCCGCGGCGGCTCGGGATGACGTTTCCGCCCGCGCCGACACCGAACGGGTGCGTGCCGAGATCGCGCGGGTCGCGCCGGATCTGGCCGCCCGCCCCGACCCGGTGGAAGCCTTGCGCCAGCGCGTCCGCGCCGCCCCGCCCCCGGGAGGCATCGTCGGCGCGGCCGCCGCCCTGTTCGCTGCGGTCGAAGGGGTCGAGGGAGCCGAGCTCGATTTGTTGATTGTCGATCCTGCCGTCGGGATGAAGGTCAGCGTCACCCATGCCCACCATCAGGATACCCAGGTGATCGCCCGGGCGATGCGGGCCAACGGTCTGGAAGTGACGGAGAAGGCCGCAATCACGGACCGGGGCCGTATCGTCAGCGATCTCACCATCGGGGGGGCTCAATGAACCGGTTCGTCGGGCATGCCGGGGCGTGGTGGAGTGGCCGAACCCTGCGCGAACAGCGGATGCTGATGGTGATGGTCGGGCTGCTGTGCGCCACGGGCGTCTGGCTGGGCGCGGTGCAGCCCGTTCTGGCCTGGAGAGCGGCCGCAGCGGATCGTGCAGACACTGCCGCAGCCCTGCTCGCCGAGGTTCGTGCCGCCGCTGCCTCTTTCGGACCCGCACGACCGGCGGCGAGCCCCACTGCCGAGGGCCTGGAGCCCCTGGTTCGTCGCACCGCCGACGCTGCGGGGCTGGACATCGTCACCGTGATGAGCCCCTCCGGTCAGCTGGGCTTCCAGCTCTCAAGTGTCGTCTCCGGGCCGCTGTTTGCGTGGCTGGCGGCTCTTGAGACCGATCACCGTCTGTCGATCTGCAGTCTGGGGGTGACGGAGAATGCCGACGCCACCCTGAATGTCGAGGGTGGGCTGGCGTCCGGCCCCTGCGGCACCTGAGCAGAACCCTTTTACCGTCCGGGTACGGGCCGAATGTCAAATTTCGTACCTCCAATCGTCGCATAAGCTTTACAATTGGCAGGAAAGGCGCATTATTCCTCCGGGTCCTGACTGTTTCAGGCGTTCGGGAGAGACTGGAATGCGCGCTTTCAACCCCCTTGCCCCTCTCATCGGCCTTGCGGCCTTCACTGCCGCAGCGATCCTTCCGGTCGGGTTGGCGAGCGCCGGCGACAACGGGCAGCCGTCGGCCCGGTCCCCTGCCCGCGCGGTCATGATTTGCGGCACAGACGCCGCGACACGCCGGGCCTTCACCCGTGAGCATGGGACTGCGCCGATCTTCGTCTCTGCGCGTGAGGTCCTGTCGGTGAGGGTCTCGGACCCGGCCTGGAGCACGCCCCGGTGCATGACCGCTCGGGAGCACACCCGCTATCGGGATGCGGCCACGACCTTTGCGGCTGTTCGCTGACCCCGGGCCGTTGCACGGGCCCGCTCTGGTGCCAGGCGTGGTGATCAGGCACGGCTGGGCTCCATGGTGATGACCTGACCGCGGCCTGGGTGGCGCGGTCGACCCTTACCGATTGTTCATGCCCGGTCGCCACGCGGCGGGGCTAGCATGGCGGCCGGGAGGATTCCGCCATGACCCTGACCGCCTTGCTCGCCCTTGCCGGTGCCCTCACGGCCCTCGCCCCGCCTGATCCGGCCTTCCGCTTTGAGGATGTGACGGCCACCCACCTGCCGGACAGTGTGCTGCGCAACAGTATGGATGTCGGCGTGGCCGATCTGGATGCCGACGGCGATCTGGATGTGGTGATCCCGCAGGAGTTTCGGGTCAACAAGCTGTTGCTGAACCGGGGCGACGGACAGTTCATCGACGCCTCTGACCGGATTCCGGCCCTGTCCGCCGGGGAGATTGCCGGCGGACCGCCGCAACTGCAGTTTCCAGGTGCAGGCCACGACAGCGAGGACGTCTCCATCGCCGATTTCGACCGCGACGGGATTCTGGATGTGATCATCGTCTCCGAGGATGATGTGAGGTTCGGCCGCACCCATGTGCATGAATACTATCGCGGCCGCGCGGGGGGGCAGCTCGCCCGGGTCGCGGCCGAAAGCGTCGTCTCCGGGGTTGGCCCGAACCAGCGGGTGACAGAGGTGCCGCCGATCCCCGACAGCGAGGCCGACGCGGTCGCCCATGCCGATGTCGACGTCGACGGTGATCTCGATCTGATCATCGCCGGGGCGGGGCAGGACCGCCTGCTGCTCAACGATGGCCGCGGCGGCTTTGTCGATGAGACCGCGCAGCGTCTGCCGCCCGAGGACAGGGTCACCCAGGACGCCGAATTCGCCGACCTCGACAGCGATGGAGACGCGGATCTGGTGCTGGGACAAGAGGGCGGTCATGCCCTGTGGATGAATGACGGACGCGGTCGGTTTATCGAGGCATCTGACCGTCTGGCAGCGACCGGTAATGTCGAGGCGCGCAAGGTGACGCCCGCAGATGTCGACGGCGACGGCGACCTGGACCTCTATTTCAGCCACGTCGGCTGGCAGGGCCGGGAGCCACAGGATCAACTGATGATCAATGATGGAACCGGCCGGTTCAGCGACGAGACAGGTGCCCGTATTCCGGTCGAGACCGGTACGACCCTGACGGCACGGTTCGCCGATCTGGACGGCGACGGAGATCCCGATCTGGTGCGGGGGGAGGCTGGCCCCCTGACGGTCTGGGTCAATGACGGGACCGGCGTGTTCACCGATGTGTCTGATGCCGTCCTGCCAAACCGGGCCTTGGGCGTAAACATCGGCCTGGCGCTGGCAGATTTCGACGGCGATGGTCGGATCGACATCTATGTCGGCCAGCTCAAGGGCGGACAGCCCGGCGAGGACATCCGCGATCGACTGCTGCTGAACCGCAGCGGTTGAGTCCCCCTTAAGGGATTTCCGGGCAGGATGCCGGTCGAGGAGATCGGCATGGCGCGGCGGGTGAAGGCGGAAGCGGAGACGGTGGCTCCGGAGCAGCAGTTCCTGCGCCTGATGAGCCATGAGATGCGCACCCCCCTCAACGGCGTCATCGGCATGCTCGGCCTGTTGTCGCGCACCCGGCTGGACGGGGCGCAGCGCGCCTATGCCGAGGCGGCCCGGTCCTCGGCCGAGCATCTGCTGGGCCTGGTCAACGACCTGCTCGACTATGCCCGGCTCGAGGCCGGAAAGCTGGAGTTCGACCACGCCCCCGTCGACCTGGAGGCGCTGGTGCGCGGGGTCGCCGAACTGCTCAGTCCCCGCGCCCACGACAAGGGGCTGGAGATCGCCTGGTCGGTCGCGCCCGCGGCCGTCGACATCCTCGGCGACGAGGGGCGGCTGCGGCAGGTGCTGTTCAACCTGGCGGGCAATGCGGTCAAATTCACCGAGTCCGGCGGCGTGAGAATCGCCATCGAACGGACCGGCGGGTCGGCGACATTGCCTCGACTGGCCTTCATCATCGACGACACCGGTCCCGGCGTCCCTGTCGAGGCGAGGGCGCGGATCTTCGAGGAATTCGGTCACGTCGACGCCTCGGACGCCAGCCGTTTCGGCGGCGCCGGTCTGGGGCTGGCGGTGGTATCCCGGCTGGCCGCTGCCATGCAGGGCAGCGTCTCGGTGGCGGATCGGCCCGACGGCCCGGGTGCCCGCTTCCTGTTTGAAGCGACATTCGAGGTGGCGCCCGATGCCGCGCGCGGGTCACCGCTGACCGGTCAGGCGGTTGCCGTGGTCAGCCCGGACCCGTTCATTCGCGCGGCTGCCGTCGACCAGATCGAGGGCTCGGGTGGTGCCGTGCAGGCAGACGCCGACGTTGTCCTGATTGACCATGCCGCCCGCGACACGCCGCAGGGCCTGGCCTCCCGACCCCCGGAGGGGAAGGCCATCGTCCTGCTCAAGCCGGCCGAGCGTGACCTGATCGCCCGCTATCGCGGGGCCGGCTTCCACGGCTATCTGATCAAGCCCCTGCGCCGCGCCTCCCTGGCCGAACGGGTGCTGGCGGCGTCGGGCCGGGAGTTGGCACATCAGCCCGGCGTGTCACCGCCCGCTTTGGCAGAGGATGACCGGGTCGCCCCGGCCCGGTTCTCGGGGACACGGGTACTGCTGGTCGAGGACAATCCGGTCGGTGCCTTACTGGCGACGACCCTGTTGCGGCGCGAGGGCTGCGCGGTCGAGACTGCAGCCAGCGGTCATGAGGCCGTCGACGCGATGAAGCGCGCCCGCTACGACCTGGTCTTCATGGACATGCGGATGCCGGGGATGGACGGGCCCAGTGCCGCCCGCGCCATCCGCGCCGCCGGCGACCGCACGCCGATCGTGGCCCTGACCGCCAACGCCTTCGCCGAGGACCGCAAGGCCTGTCTCGAGGCCGGCATGGACGACCATCTGGTCAAGCCGCTGGAGCTCGATTCCCTGCGCGCCGCACTCGCCCGCTGGACGAACCGCACGGACCAAGCCAAGGTCGCGGCCGGATAGACAGGCACCCGGGGAGGGTGCCCAGCACGCCGAGGCCCGATGACCGAGACCACCCCGTCGACCAACGCCGCCGCCGTGGCCGCCACCGATATCAAGCCTAAAGGGCTGGGGGTGCTGAAGGCCGCATTCCGCGAGCGCAAGACCCTGGCCATGCTGCTGCTTGGATTCTCCGCGGGCCTGCCGTTCGCCATGCTGATCGGCACGCTGAACGCCTGGCTGACCGAGGAGAAGGTATCGGTCGCCACGATCGGCATTCTGAGCTGGATCGGACTGTTCGGGGCGTTTCGTTTTCTCTGGTCCCCCGTCGTCAGCTGGACTCCGCCGGTCATCGGCAAACGGTTCGGGCGTCGGCGCAGCTGGTTGCTGGTGCTTCAGGTCATCATCGGTCTGGCCCTGATCGCCGTATCGCTGTCGCGACCAGAGAGCGGAGTCCTGGGTCCGTTGGCTCTCGGCGCGGCCTTGGGCGCTTTTGCCTTTGCCACGCAGGACATCGTTATCGACGCCTGGCGGATCGAGGTCGCGGACGAGCGCACGCCGATCGACCTGCTGTCGACCATCTATCAACTCGGCTACCGCACGGCGGCGCTGGCCGGAGGTGCGGGAGCGCTGTTGCTTGCCGAGGCGATCGGTTGGCCCGGCGTGTTCGTGACAGCCGGCCTGTTGATGAGCCTGGGGTTGGTCGGGACATTGATCGCTCCCGAGCCGACACCCGCGTCGCAGGAGCATGTTGCGCGTGAACGGCGCGGATCACCGAGTATGAGGCTGGCGGTTCTGATTGCCACGCTGGTCGCCTGGGGCTGGGCTGCCTTAATGCTGGTGCAATTCATGATCACCGCCCTGACGACCAGCCCGGCCCCGAGCGCGGGAGAGTTCACCGCCGCCTGGGGGCCGTGGATCGTCGGAGCGACCGTGATCCTCCCGGCCGCCCTGGCGGGCCTGATCGTCTGGAAGGGTCGCGGGGCGACCGCCGCCGAGTCGGTCCGCGCGCCCCGGTTCGCCGACACTCTGTACGACGCGATCCTGGCTCCGCTGGTTGAGCTTATGGGACGGCTGGGCTGGGGCGCACTGGTCGTGCTGGGTCTGATCCTGACCTATCGCATCACCGACGGCGTCTGGGGCCCGTTCGCCTTTCCGTTCTACATGGGCGCTGAGGGCGGGGCCCTGGGGCACACCAAGGCCGAGGTCGCGCTTGCTTCCAAGACGTTCGGCGTGATCATGACCATCGTCGGCATCGCGCTGGGCGGTTGGGCCTTGCTGGTCATCGGCCGGATGTGGAGCCTGCTCATCGGGGCAGTGTTGTCCGCAGCCACCAATCTTCTGATGATGGATCTGGCGATGGGGGCGCCGGTTATCGGTCCATTCATGTCCGCCACCGGCCTGTATGGCCTGTTCGGGACCGTCCAGGTCGGCGAGCCGCTTGCGCGGTTGATGTTGGCCATCGCGGGCGAGAATATCGCTGGCGGCTTCGCCGGCGCTGCCTTTGTGGCCTATCTGTCGGCCCTGTCGAACCGGATGTTCGGCGCTGTCCAGTTCGCCGTCTTCATCTCGCTGGCGTTGCTGATCGGCACCCTTGGGCGGGGCGCGCTCGGCGAGTTGATCGAGGCCCAGGGCTACGCCTCCATGTTCGTGATCGCGGCCTGGATGGGGTTGTTGGCGGTGGTGTTCTGCTTGCTGGAGTGGGCGCGTCTGGCGGCGGAGCGCCGCAAACAGGGTTTGGTCGCCTGACCCCTCAGCCCTCCGCCGCCGCCCCTTCGTCATAGGCGGCGAATGTTGCTGCGGTGATGATCTCCGAGACCGAGGCCCCGAGGCTGACGATCTGGACGGACTTCTCCAGCCCGACCAGCAGGGGACCGATCACCCGTGCCCCGCCCAGCGACTGGACCAGCCGGGTCGAGATCGAGGCCGAGTGGATGGCCGGCATGACCAGCACATTGGCGTGGCCGGTCAGGCGCATGAAGGGATAGGCGCCCCGGGCGTCGGGATCGAGCGCCAGTTCGGGCGGCATCTCGCCCTCATATTCGAAATCGACGCCGCGCGCGTCGAGGATGCGGATGGCCTCGCGCACCTTCTCGCCCCGGTCACCGGGAGGATTGCCGAAGGTCGAATAGCTGAGGAAGGCGACGCGCGGGGTCTTGCCCAGTTTGCGGACGGTTTCGGCGGCCTGGATGGCGATCTCGGCCAGTTCTTCCGCGTTCGGAAGCTCGTGGATCGAGGTGTCGGCGACGAACAGGGTGCGGCCCCTGGCCAGCAGGATCGACATGCCGATCATGCGGTCCTTGACGTCGAGGACCCGGCGGACCTCCTTCAGCACCATGTTGAAATTGCGGGTCACGCCGGTGACCATGGCGTCGGCCTGGCCGCGCGCGACCATGGTCGCGCCGAAATAGTTGCGGTCCTGGTTGATCATCCGCTGGACGTCGCGGCGCAGATAGCCGCGGCGCTGGAGGCGGGCGTAGAGCCAGTCGGTGTATTCGACATTGTGCTCACTGACCCGGGCGTTGACGATCTCCATGCCCATGGCGTCGAAATCGAGCCCGGCCTCGGCGGCGTTCTTGCGGATCAGTTCCTCGCGGCCCAGCAGGATGGGCGTGCCCAGCTCCGCCTGTTTGAAGCCCCAGGCGGCGCGGATGACGGACGTCTCCTCGCCTTCGGCGAACACCACCCGCTTGTTCGGCGCCGCGCGTACGGCCCCCGAGATGTTCTGCATCAGGGCGGCGGAGGGATCGAGCCGTGAGCGCAGTTCGGTCCGGTAGGCCTCCATGTCCTCGATCGGCTTGCGGGCCACGCCGGTGTCCATCGCCGCTTGGGCGACGAAGGGCGGGATGTACCAGATCAGGCGCGGGTCGAAAGGCGAGGGGATGATGTAGTCGGGACCGAATTTCAGCTTGCGGCCCCGATAGGCCATGGCGACCTCGTCCGGCACATCCTCGCGGGCGAGGGCGGCCAGGGCCTGGGCGCAGGCCACCTTCATCTCGTGATTGACCCGCCGGGCCCGCACATCCAGCGCGCCGCGGAAGATGTAGGGGAAGCCGAGGACGTTGTTGACCTGGTTGACGTAGTCGGAGCGCCCCGTGGCCATGATGGCGTCAGACCGTACCGAGGCCACGTCCTCGGGGGTGATCTCCGGGTCCGGATTGGCCATGGCGAAGATGATCGGATTGGGAGCCATGGAGGCCACCATCTCCTTGGTGATGGCACCCTTGGCCGACAAGCCCAGGACGACATCGGCCCCGACCATGGCCTCGGCCAGGGTCCGGTGCGGTGTGTCGGTGGCGTGGGCGGCCTTCCACTGGTCGACGCCGTCGCGACCCTTGTAGATGACCCCGTCGCGGTCGACGATGACGGTGTTCTCGGCCCGGACCCCGACGGCCTTCATCAGGCCGATGGACGACAGGCCGGCCGCGCCGGCACCGGCGAGCACGACCTTGATGTCTTCCAGCTTCTTGCCGGTGATGTGGCAGGCGTTGATCAGGCCGGCGGTCGAGATGATGGCCGTGCCGTGCTGGTCGTCATGGAAGACCGGAATGTCGAGCAGGTCCTGCAGCTCGCTCTCGATGACGAAACACTCCGGGGACTTGATATCCTCCAGATTGATGCCGCCCCAGGTGTCGCCGATGTTCTTGACCACGGTGATGAATTCGTCCGGGTCGGTGGTCTTGACCTCGACATCGAAGCTGTCGACGTCGGCGAACCGTTTGAACAGGACGGCCTTGCCCTCCATCACCGGCTTGGACGCCATGTGGCCGAGGTTGCCGAGACCGAGGATGGCCGTGCCGTTCGAGATGACGGCGACCAGATTGCCCTTGGACGTATAGTCATAGGCCTTGTCGACATCGGCGGCGATCGCCAGCACCGGAATGGCGACGCCCGGCGAATAGGCCAGGGACAGGTCGCGCTGGGTCGCCATCGGCTTGGTCGGCGCCATGGAAATCTTGCCCGGCGTCGGACTGCGGTGAAACTCCAGCGCGTCTTCGTCGGAGAAGGTCTGTTTGTCGGTGAGATCGGCCATGCCTGTTCCTAAGCCGGGGGAGGGGCGGGGACAACCGTTGAGGGGACGGGCGAGGGCGTCGTTGTGTTCTCCCTCCCCCGCCGGGGGAGGGGTAGCTTTGGCGCATGACTCTTCGCCGCCTGCTTTCGCGGCGGGTCGGGGAGGGCGCGGGGCGGCCGGGCCTCGCCCGGTGCTGTTGTAGAGTTACCGTTTCGACGAAGCAGACCTGCCCCGCGCAGCCGTTTTCCACGCGCCATCCGGCTGGCGGCCCTTGCTTCGGGCCTTACCGGATCTCCGCCGCCGACATTGCTGTCGACGGCGCGCGGCGGACATGACTTTCGTCGGCGGCCCGCACAGTCAGCGCGCGGCGAGCAGGCGCAGGCCATCCATCGACCTCCGCAAGGACCCCCGAGGTATCCATCCCCCGGGCTTCATCGCTCGACCACAGCCCGCCGACATCGGGGCGCTGGATCCGACGCCCTCCCCACCGACGGGATGGGGGAATTATGGAGGCGGTCCCAGCCATGATGGCTGGTGACGCTGTAATTTCTGAAAGGCGAGCGAAGTCAGAGGGTTGGCGAAGCGCAATATGCTGACAATCGGCGGATGGTCAGCCGTGCGTGTCTCCTCCCTGTTCGCGTAGCGAATGGGGAGGGGGACCATCCGAAGGATGGTGGAGGGGTAACGAGGGCAGTGCGGCCGGCGCCCCTCCACCACGCTTCGCGTGGTCCCCCTCCCCATCTACGATGGGGAGGAGACGGGGGTGGCGCCCCTCCACCCTCCTCCGCCTCTGCGAGGCTTCGGACGGTCCCCCTCCCCATCAGAGATGGGGAGGAGACGGCTACGCCGCCGTGCGCTCGAGCCCTCTCCCGGTGGGAGAGGGTTCTAGATCGACAACGTCCCCGTCCGCTCGACCTCGACCGGGCCGGTCATGAAGACGTGGCCGGTCGCCTCGTCCCACTCGATCCGCAACTCGCCGCCGTCGACCTCGATCGTGGCGGCGCGTCCAGTCAGGCCGCGGCGGGCGGCGGCGACCAGGGCGGCGCAGGCACCTGTGCCGCAGGCCCGTGTCAGGCCGGCCCCGCGCTCCCAGACCCGCAGGCGGATACGGTCGGGCGCGATGACATGGGCAAAGCCCACATTGACGCCTTCGGGAAAGCGCGGGTGGTGTTCGATCAACGAGCCGGTGCCGCGCACGAAGGCGTCGTCGGGCTTATGGTCCATGAAGAAGACGACGTGCGGATTGCCCATGGAGACGGCCCCGGGCGTATGGAGGACCGGGGCGTCGATGGGGCCGACCTGAAGTTCGATGCCCCGCGTGTCCATCGCCTCATCGAGCGGGATCTGCTCCCAGTCCAGCCTCGGGGCTCCCATATCGACGGTGATCCGGCCGTCGGCGGCACGCCAAGCCGTGGTCGGGCCGCCGAGGGTGTCGATGGAGACCTGATCCTTGCCGGTCGATTGCAGCAGCATCCAGCCGACGCAGCGCAGGGCGTTGCCGCAGGTCTCGACCACGCCGCCGTCGGCGTTCCAGACCCGCATGAAGGCGTCGGCGGTGTTCGACGGCTCCAGGGCGATCAACTGGTCGCAGCCCTCGCCCGTCTTCCGGTCGGCGACGGCGCGCGCCTGGTCGGCCGTCGGCGCGAACGGCGTCTCCAGCGCATTGACGACGACGAAGTCGTTGCCGGCACCGTTCATCTTGACGAAGGGTCGGGTCATTACGGACCGATATAGGGCCTGCGCCTTCCCTGTGCGAGCGGGTCGCGTTAGGCCTTGGAGATGAGCGCCTCACCCCCCATCCCCGATCCTGACGGTCCGGCTCCCGATCCCGTCCCGGGAGTACGGGGTCAGGGGCGGCGCATCCGGGCCCGGCTGCGTTACCTGTATCACGGCACCTCGCCGGTGGCGGTGCGGTTCAGGCTGACGGTCATCGCCGTCGACTTCCTGATCATCGCCTTCTTCCTGGCCGAGCCGCTGTTGCAGCACACGGGCTGGGCCTATTTTGCCATCGACTATCTGATCGCCCTGTTCCTGGCGGCGGACATGGCCGCTCGCGCCATGGCCCAGACCGATATCCGGGTCTGGTTGCGCAAACCGACCAACTGGATCGACCTGCTGGTGCTGACCACCCTCCTGTTCCCGGTCTGGCTGGTCAATTTCGGCTTCCTGCGCGTGCTGCGGCTCTGGACCCTGCTCAACTCCGACTTCTTCTGGCGCACTGTCGGTCGCCGGTTCGACGACACACGGGTCGAGGAGGTCGTCCGTGCCCTGGCCTCGCTGGTGACCTTCATCTTTGTGGTGACCGGCTTTGTCTATTCGACCTTCCTGGGCACCCACCCGGGTCTGAACGGCTATGTCGATGCCCTGTATTTCACCATCACCACCCTGACCACGACCGGCTTTGGCGACATCACCCTGCCCGGCACCTGGGGGCGGCTGCTGTCGATCATCGTCATGCTGACCGGGATCACCCTGTTCCTGCGGCTGGCCCAGACCCTGGTGCGTCCGCACAAGATCCATTTTCCCTGCCCCACATGCGGTCTGAAGAAGCACGATCCCGACGCGGTCCATTGCAAGGCCTGTGGCCGGATCCTGTGTATTCCTGACGACGGGCTGTGACGGGCAGCTGGTGGCTGGCAGCTGGTGGCCAACCACTCGCCGCTCGCCACGCCACAAGATGACAAAGCCGTAACCTGACCCCGCCCCGGCTTGTGGCCGAACCGCCGCCCGTTAAGGTGCCGCCCGACCCATCGTCGGAGACACCGTTCCATGATCCGCACCACCGCGCTCGCCGCGCTTCTCGTTTCCACCGCCCTTTGCACGAGCGCCATGGCCCAGACCCGGACCCCGCCCAATCCGCCGCTGGCGGAGGGTGCCTTTGCGACCTCGGATGCGACCGACCCTTATATCTGGCTGGAAGAGGTCGAGGGCGAGCGCGCCATGGCCTGGGTCAATGCCCGGAACGAGCGCTCGCTCGGCGTGCTGCGCGGGGACCCGCGTTACGAGGCTCTGCACCAGCAGGCGCTGGAGATCGTCCAGTCGCGCGACCGCATCCCTGCGCCGGGCTTCAACCACGACGGCACGATCGATAATTTCTGGCAGGACGCGACCCATGTGCGCGGCATCTGGCGCACCACGACGCTGGACAGCTACCGCACCGCCGCGCCGCAGTGGGAGACCATTCTCGACTTCGACGCCCTGGCCGCGGCCGAGGGCAAGAACTGGGTCTACAAGGGCGCGACCTGCCTGCCGCCGGCGGAGACCCGCTGCCTCGTCTCCCTGTCGGACGGCGGCAAGGACGCCGTGACCATCCGCGAGTTCGACCGCACCACCCGCACCTTCGTCGAGGGCGGCTTCGTGCTTGAGGAATCCAAGGGCGGGGCGTCCTGGGTCGATGAGAACACCCTGCTGGTCTCGCGCGACTTCGGCCCCGGCACCCTGACCAGCTCGGGCTATCCGATGATCGTCAAGGTGCTGCGGCGTGGCCAGACCATCGACCAGGCGCAGACGGTCTTTACCGGCCAGCCGACCGATGTCTCGGTCTCGGGCTATACGCTGCGCGACGCCGACGGCGTGGTGCAGGCGACCCTGATCAACCGCGGCGTCAGTTTCTATGAGGGCGAGACGCACCGGCTGAACGCGGACGGCACGACCACAAGGCTGCCGCTCCCGGCCAAGTCGAACATCAATGCCCTCGTCCGCGGCCAGATGGTCTTCACCACGGACCAGGACTGGACCGCGCCTTCGGGGCAGGAATTCAAAACCGGCGACGTCATCGCCTATGAGCTGGCGGCCTGGCTGGCCGACCCGACCGTCCGGGCGCAGCTGGTCATCCGCCCCGGGCCGCGCGAGGCCATCGAAGGCATCACCAGCACCCGCAACAAACTGGTCGTGGCCCTGTACGAAAACGTGCGCGGCTCGGTCTATGTCTATGAGCCCAATCCCTCGGGAGACTGGGCGCGCAGCCGGCTGGACCTGCCGCAGAACGTCTCGGTCGGCGTCGGCTCGGCCAGCGAGCGGGACGACCATGTCTTCGTAAGCGTGACCGGCTATCTGAATCCGTCCAGCCTGTTCCTGGCCGATGCGGCGACGGGCGAGGCGGACCTGACCAAATCCCTGCCGGCCAAATTCAATGCCGAGGGGATGAGGGTCGACCAGTTCGAGGCCCGCAGCGCCGACGGGACCATGATCCCCTATTTCGTCGTTCACCGCGACGCCATGGCCATGGACGGGTCGAACGCGACCCTGCTTTACGGCTACGGCGGCTTCCAGTCGTCGCTGCTGCCCGGCTATTCGGCCACGGTCGGCAAGCTGTGGCTGGAGCGGGGCGGGGTCTATGTCATTGCCAATACGCGCGGCGGCGGCGAGTTCGGCCCCAACTGGCACCAGGCGGCCCTGCAGGCCAACCGCCAGCGGGCGCATGAGGACTATCAGGCGGTGGCCCAGGACCTGATCACCCGCGGGATCACCAGCCAGCCGAGGCTGGGGATCATGGGCGGGTCCCAGGGCGGGCTGTTCATGGGGGCGATGCTGACCCAGCGGCCGGACCTGATCAATGCGGCGGTCATCCAGGTGCCCCTGTTCGACATGCTGCGCTTCCACCGCCTGCTGGCCGGGGCCAGCTGGATCGCCGAATACGGCAATCCGGACATTCCGGAAGAGCGGGCCTGGATCCAGCAGTATTCGCCCTACCAGAACCTTCGCGCGGGCCAGCCCTATCCCGAGGTCTTCATCCACACCTCGACCAAGGACGACCGCGTCCACCCCGGCCACGCCCGCAAGGCGGCGGCGCGGCTGGAGGAGCTGGGCTATCCGGTGCTGTTCTATGAGAACACCGACGGCGGCCACGCGGCGGGTGCCAACCTGCGCGAGACCGCCCGGCGGCTGGCGCTGGAATACACCTATCTGACGCGGCGGCTGATGGACGCCCCTGCGGCGGAATAACCAATACCGCTCATCCCGGCGAAAGCCGGGACCCAGTGCTTTCGTTGAAGCATCGGCGGCTGGGGTCAGCGGGCTGCGACACGGGCGGCGCCGATCGTCCACAGAACTGGGTCCCGGCTTTCGCCGGGATGAGCGGAAAGCTGTAGCGAGATGAGCCGACTGATCCTGTCCGCCGCCATCCCGGCGCTGATGCTGGCGGCCTGTGCGGGCGCGCCGGGGACGATGGAGGTGCCGGTGCTGACCGTGGCGGACGTGCCGCGGCCGCTGCTGGTTCCGTCGCCCTTCATGCCCGCCGACCTGACCCCCGCCGGGGTCCGCGCCGCCGATGATCATCTGGCGCTGGAGGAGGTCAACGGGACCGAGGCCATGGCCTTTGTGGCGCAGTCCAACCAGCGCGCCCTCGCCGCCCTGACCGGCGACCGCCGCTATGAGACCTTCCGGCAGCAGGCCGAGGCGATCCTGACCGCCACCGACCGCATCCCCGGTCCGAGCTTCCTCGGCGAGGGCATCGGAAACTTCTGGCAGGACGCGGCCAATCCGAAGGGCATCTGGCGGCGCACGACGCTGGACTCCTACCGCTCGGCCAATACGCAATGGGAGACCCTGCTCGACATCGACGCCCTGTCCCGCGCCGAGGACCGCGACTGGGTGTTCAAGGGCACCGACTGTCTGGCCCCGGACGAAACCCGCTGCCTGATCTCCCTGTCCGACGGCGGCAAGGATGCGGTGGTGGTGCGCGAGTTCGACACGACCACCCGACGCTTCGTCGACGGCGGCTTCAGCCTGCCCGAGGGCAAGCACCGGCTGGAATGGCTGGACCGGGACACACTGCTGGTGGCGACCGACTTCGGTGCCGGTACCCTGACCGAGAGCGGCTATCCCTTCATCGTCAAGTCGCTGAAGCGCGGCCAGACCCTGGCCCAGGCCACCGAGCTCTATCGCGGCGACATCGGCGACGGCGGCTATGGGGTCAGTCCGACGGTCTATCGTGGCCGGACCGGCGCGATCCAGGCGGTGCTGATCAACCGCCCGCTGGACACATTCCGCTCGGAAACCTGGGAAGTGGTCGACGGCCGTCCGATGAAGCTGAACCTGCCGGAGCGGGTCAGCGTCTATGGCGTCCAGGGCGGGTCCTTCATCCTGTCGCCCGACGAGGACTGGGCGCGGCCCGGACGGTCGCACAAGGCCGGCTCCCTGCTGGCCATCTGCATGCCTTGTGTCCGCCCCACGGACGGTCCGGTGGTGATCAGCAACCAGGTTGAGACCATCTTCGAGCCGACCGACCGCCAGTCGATCGGCAGCGTCCGGGTCATGCACGACCGGGTCGTGGTGGCCATTTCGGACAATGTCGTCGGGCGCCTGGCCGTGTTCCACAATCGCGGTGAATTCGGCTGGCCGCGCGCGGATATCGCCATGCCGGACAATGTCGATGTTTCGCTGGGCGACTCCTCGAAATCGCGCGGTACCTTCTTCGTCGCGACCCAGGGTTTCCTGACGCCCCAGACCCTCAGCCTGGCGACGGTGACCGGAACCTCTGAAGTCATCCGTCAGGCCCCGGCCCGATTCGACGCCTCCACCCATGTCACTGAACAGTTCGAGGCCCGGTCGTCCGACGGGACCATGATCCCCTATTTCGTCACCCGTCCGCGCGACATGGCGATGGATGGATCGGCGCCGACCATCCTGTTCGGCTACGGCGGTTTCCAGGTCAGCTTCCCGCCCGCCTACAAGCCCGAGATGGGCAAGCTGTGGCTCGAGAACGGCGGCGTCTTCGTCCAGGCCAATATCCGCGGCGGCGGCGAGTTCGGGCCGGAATGGCACCAGGCGGCGCTGAACGGGAACCGCCAGCTGGCCTTTGACGATTTCGCGGCGGTGGCGGCCGACCTGCACCGGCGGGGCATCAGCTCGCCGCGCCGCACCGGCACCTATGGCCGGTCGAACGGCGGGGTGCTGACCTCGGTGACGATGACCCAGCATCCGGAGCTGATCAATGCGGCGGTGATCGAGAGCCCGCTGGTCGACATGCTGCGCTATCACGAACTGCCCGCCGGGGCCTCGTGGATCGGTGAATACGGCGACCCGCGCATCCCCGAGGAAGCCGCCTGGATCGCCCGCTATTCGGCCTATCAGAATCTTCAGCCGGGTACGGATTATCCGCGCGTCTACCTCACGACCAATACCCGCGATGACCGCGTCCATCCGGCCCATTCGCGGAAATTCGCGGCCCGGCTGGAGCAGATGGGGGTGGACCATCTCTACTATGAGGAGACCTCAGGCGGTCACTCCAATGACGCCGACCCGGTCGCCAATGCCCGTCGCTGGGCGAGGCATTATGTGTATCTGAGCCAGCAGCTGATGGATTGATCCGGGTCGACCTTCTCCCTCAAGGGGAGAAGGGAACCCTAGGCCGGCTCGGCGACCTTGGCCTTCTTCGGCTTGGCGGGCTTTTCGGCCTTGGGCGGCTTGGGGGCCTTGGCCGGTTTCTCCGCCTTCACCTTGGCCGGTTTGGCCGCCTTCTTCGCCAATTTCTTCGCATCGCGCGCGGCCTTCTTGGCGGCGCGGGCCTCGGCCTTGACCTTGTCGGGGGCCGCGTCAGCCTCACCGGCGAGTTCGGCCAGCAGGTCCAGGAAGCCGTCGCGCTTGGCCTTGGGCAGCAGGGCCAGGATGCGCTTGTCGGCGGCCTCGACCTTCGGGCGGGCCGCGTCCAGCGCAGCCTGTCCGGGTCCGGACAGGCTGACGGCCTTGGCGCGGGCGTCGATCGTCGACTGCTCGCGGGCCAGGAGCCCCTTGGTCGTCATGCGCGAGACGAGGTCGGCCAGGGTCGAGCGGTCGATGCCGGTGGCACGGACCAGATCGGTCTGGGTCAGGCCGGACTTCTGCGACACCGCCTCCAGCACCGCGAACTGGCGCTGGGTCAGACCATCGGGGCCAGTCTCTTCGGTATAGATGTCGAGTGCCAGCTGCAGCACACGGTGCATCAGGTGGCTGGGCGAGCCCCCCAGGGCTCCGCCGCGCTTCGACTTGTTCCCGGACTTGACCATGAACCGTATCCCTTCGGCCTCGATGGACCATGCGTAGCAGCGGTGCTTTACGGTTTGACGACGGACGATCCGTCATCGATCCGGAAACGGCCGGTCGCAAATGACCGGGCCCTTGATGTGCCGCTCCCCGGATCAGTTTCAACTCAGGGCGCGGTGTCCGGTTCCGCCGGAGCCATCGGATCGACCGGCGCATCGGGCGAAGTCAGATTGCGCATGATCAGCGGGATCTGGGACAGGCCGAAGGCCGAGGAGGCGATCCACAACACGCCCCGGAAGCTGACCCAGACATCGGCCGGATCAATGTCCGTGCGGCCGACCTGGGCGGCGGCCCAGCCCACCAGGGCCTCGCTGCGGATCAGTTCGTTGGTGATGGCGACGGCCAGAAAATAGACGCCATAGCGCAGCGTCAGCGTCCGCCAGGCGCGGTCGTTGATCGGAATGACCGTGCCAAGAAGGGCCTTCAGGGGCTGTTTGCCGAGGAAGATGCCGCCGATCAGGGCCACGGCCAGCGAAAGGTTCAGGGCCGTGACCTTGACCTTCACCCACAGGCCGTCGCCGGTCAGCACGGTCAGCAGGCCGAAGACGAGGGCGAAGCCGCCGACCAGCAAGGGCATCAGGGCCAGACGCTTTTCGACGATCAGGCCGACAGCAACGCCGACGGCAGACCCGGCGACCAGGAACCAGGTCGCATGGACCAGGGCCTCGTCGCCGCTCAGGCCGCGCAGGCGCATGACCAGAAAGGCGGCACCAAAGGCCAGCAGCCCGCCGAAATCCACCAGCTGACGCAGGCGGGAGTCGGTCTTCGGGGGCGTTTCGGGGGCGGCGGCGTCAGTCATGCTTCAATCCTCAAGCCCCACCAGGGATCGTGAAAAGGCCCGTGCGTCGAAGGGCTGCAGGTCGTCGATGCCCTCGCCGACACCGATCAGCTTGATCGGGGCGTCCGAGGCCTGGGCCACGGGCACCAGAACCCCGCCCCGCGCCGTGCCGTCCAGCTTGGTCATGACCAGGCCGGAGACATAGGCCGTCCGGCCGAAAATCTGTTCCTGGGCCAGGGCGTTGCGGCCGACGGTGGCATCGAGCACCAGAAGGGTCTCGTGCGGGGCCTCCGGATCGATCTTCTTCAGCACCCGCACGATCTTGAGCAGTTCGTCCATCAGGGCCGACTTGTTCTGCAGCCGGCCGGCTGTGTCGATCAGGACCACGTCATAGCCCTCGGCCTTCGCCTTGGTATAGGCGTCGAAGGCCAGGCCGGCGGGGTCGGCGCCGTCGCGGCGGCTCTCGAACGAGGCCCCTGCGCGCTCGGCCCAGACCTTCAGCTGTTCGCGGGCGGCGGCGCGGAAGGTGTCGCAGGCCACGATCATCACCTTCGCCCCCTGACCGGTCAGGTCGGCGGCGATCTTGCCCAGGGTGGTGGTCTTGCCCGAGCCATTGACCCCGACGAACAGGGTGACGAAGGGCCGCGGACCGGACAAAGGCTCGTAACGGGCCTCGTGGTGGATCAGTTCGGCGGTCACGGCCTCGGCCAGTGCCTCCTTGACCTCGCGCTCATTGGCCCCGGCACCGAAGCGCAGCTCGCGGAAGCGGGCCACGATCCGGTCGGTCGCGGCCGGCCCGAGATCGCTTTCCAGCAGATGCTCTTCCAGCTGTTCCAGCGCGGCTTCGGACAGCGGCTCCTTGATGAAGGTGGCCACGACCTGTTCGGTCATCTGTTTCGAGGAGCGGGAGAGGCCCTCGGTCAGGCGCGAGAGCCAGCCCTTTTTCGGCGCGTCGTTCATCCAGCGGGCTTAGCGGGTTCGTTCGGCAAAATCACCCGGTCCGTGAAAGTTCGCGCGTTTGCTGAAATCCGCTCATCCCCGCGAACGCGGGGACCCAGTTCTTTGGGGGAAGCGTTATGTCCTGTATGAGCATATCCCTTGATCCAGCCGCGCCTCGCTGGACAGCACTGGGTCCCCGCGTTCGCGGGGATGAGCGGAAGAAATGATGGCCGAAGCGTTCTATTGCCCCCGCACCCACGGTTTCGTCCGCGTGGCCGCTGCGACGCCGGTGGTGCACACCGCCGATCCGGTCGCCAATGCCGGGGAGCATGTCGCCCTGATCAAGCAGGCGGGCGCGCAGGGCGTGGACCTGATCGTCTTTCCGGAGCTGTCTCTGAGCGGCTACGCCATCGACGACCTGCTGATGCAGGATGCGCTGCTGGCCGAGGTGGAGCGGCAGATCCGCCCGATCGCCGTTGCCGCGGGCGAGGCCAATGTCGTCGCCGTGATCGGCGCGCCGATCAGAAATGGCGACCGGCTGTACAACTGCGCCGTCGTCCTTGCGAACGCCCGTGTCCGGGGCGTTGTGCCGAAAACCTACCTCCCGAACTATCGGGAGTACTATGAGAAGCGCTGGTTCTCTCCCGCCCCTGTGCCCGGCGATGACTTGCCGTACGCCTTGGTCGGCGGAGAATGGGTGCAGATGGCACCCGACCTGACATTCCAGGCAGAGAACCGCCCGGGTTTCGTCTTCGGCGTCGAAATTTGCGAGGACTTCTGGTCGCCGCTTCCGCCCTCGATCCGGCAGGCCCTCGCAGGTGCCCGCATCCTCCTGAACCTTTCTGCGTCCAACATCGTCATAGGCAAGGCTGACGAACGGGCCCTGCTCTGCGCCAGCCAATCGGCTCGCGCGATGGCCGCCTATGTCTTTGCGGCGTCGGGTTGGGGCGAGAGCACGACCGACCTCGCCTGGGACGGACAGGCGACGATCCACGAGCTGGGCGCAAAGCTGGCTGAAGGCGAGCGGTTCGCACTGGAAAGTCACCTGACGGTCGCGGACATCGACGTCGAGCGGATCGGACAGGAGCGACTGCGCACGGGCACCTTCGCCGATACGGCACGGCGGGAACTCGGCGAGCACAACACGCATACGGCCGTCTTCAAGGCCCGCGAAGACGCCGCCACCGACCTCCTCCGCCCCCTCGACCGCTTCCCCTTCGTGCCCGACGACCCGGCCCGGCTGGACCAGGACTGCTACGAGGCCTTCAACATCCAGGTGCAGGGGCTGATGCGCCGGATGAAGGCGACCAGCGCCGAACGGCTGGTCATCGGCGTCTCGGGCGGGCTGGATTCGACCCAGGCCCTGCTGGTCGCCTGCCGCGCCTTCGACCGGCTGGGCCTGCCGAGGACCGGGATTCTGGCCTACACCCTGCCCGGCTTTGCGACCTCGGAAGGGACGAAGGGCAACGCCTGGGCCCTGATGAAGGCGCTGGGTGTGACCGGGGCCGAGATCGATATCCGGCCGACGGCCCGGACCATGCTGGAGGCCATCGGCCATCCGTTCGCCGCGGGCGAGCCGGTGCATGACATCACTTTCGAGAATGTGCAGGCCGGTCTGAGGACGGACTATCTGTTCCGGTTGGCCAACCAGAACGGGGCCTTTGTGCTGGGCACCGGCGACCTGTCGGAGCTGGCGCTGGGCTGGTGCACCTATGGCGTCGGCGACCATATGAGCCACTACAACGTCAATGGCGGGGTGGCGAAGACCCTGATCCGGCACCTGATCCGCTGGGTGGCGGTCAAGGAGCATGAGGGCGGGGCGGCGGACGTGCTGCAGGCGATCCTCGACACCGAGATTTCGCCCGAACTGGTCCCCGCCGATGCGGACGGCAAGATCCAGTCGACCGAGGCGACCGTCGGCCCCTATGCGCTGAACGACTTCTTCCTGTTCTACATCACCCGTTTCGGCCTGAAGCCTTCGAAGGCGGCCTATCTGGCGCATCAGGCGTGGAAGGATGCTGCGACGGGCCACTGGCCGGCCAACACGCCCGAGGATGAGCGGGTCGCCTATGATCTCGCCACCATCAAACACTGGTTGCGGAAATTCCTGTTCCGCTTCTTCCAGACATCGCAGTTCAAGCGGTCAGCCCTGCCAAATGGGCCGAAGGTGGTGACCGGCGGATCGCTGTCTCCGCGCGGCGACTGGCGCGCGCCGTCGGATGCGACGGCGCGGGTGTGGCTGGATGAGCTGGAAGCGAATGTGCCGGATTGAGATCTATCTGAACCCGCTCATCCCGGCGAAAGCCGGGACCCGGTTCTGTCCAGCTTGACGCCGGTGCCCCGGGATGGGCGGGCTGAACAATCCCCGCTGTAGCATCACCCAAAACACTGGGTCCCGGCTTTCGCCGGGATGAGCGGAATGGGGGGTGCGTTCAGGGCAACTCGCTCAGGAACGGAAAGATCGCCGCCTTGGCCTCGGGCTCGTCCAGCATGGGGGCGTGGCCGACGCCGGGGACCTCGACGAAATCCATCCTCGGCGCGCGTTTGCGCATCTTTGCCGCGATCTCGGGGCTGAGCAGGTCGGAGGTCTCGCCGCGCACCAGCAGGGTCGGCCGGCCCTTGGCCAGCCGGTTGAAGAAGGGCCAGAGATTGGGGACCAGGGCCCTGGCTCCCGCCGCCCGGATCGGGGCCATGATGTCGGGGTCATAGTCCGGGATCGGCGTGCCCTCGGTGCCCATGCGGAAGGTGCGACGGGCAAAGGCGTCCCAGTCCGCGTCCGAATAGTGGGGCAGGGCGATCTCGTTGAGCTTGCGCACATGGGCGGCGGCATCGGCCCAGTTGTTGATCTCGACCGGCTGGCCCGCATAGGCGGCGATCCGCGCCAGGCCGACGGGCGAAACCTCCGGCCCGACGTCATTGATGATGGCGGCGGCGATCACCTTCGAGCGGATGGCGGCCAGGGCCATGGTGATCAGCCCGCCCATGGAGGTGCCGAGGAAGACCGCGCGCTCAATGCCGAGGTCGCGCATCAGGGCCAGCACGTCCTGGGCATAGGTCACGGGCTGGTAGGTCATCGGGTCGGGGGCCCGGTCCGACTGGCCGCGACCGCGGATGTCCAGGGCCAGCACCCGCCGGCCGCTCTGGGCGATCAGCGGCGCGATGGCGTCGAAATCCGCCGAATTGCGGGTCAGGCCGTGGATGGCGATGACCGGCAGTTTCGCCGTCCCGGACGCCGCAGCGTAGTCGCGGGCATACAGGCTCAGGCCGTCGGAACTGGACCAGCGGCGTTCGGCGAAGGTCTGGGTCATGGAGGGCTCCGAAGGCTGACGTTCCAGCCTATTTCATCGACAGGAGAATTCCCACCCGACGCGAACGGACGATGGGTCTTCAGTGGCCCAGCAGGTCCCGGACGAATTGGTAAAGGTCGCCGCCCTCGAAGCGGAAACCGGGAACGCCGGCGCGGCGGGCGGCCTCCATGTCCGACGGCTGGTCACCGATCATGAAGCTCTTCGCCGGATCGATACTGTGGTCGGCCATGGCCCGCAGGAGCATGCCGGGATTGGGTTTGCGGTCCGGATGGTCGGGATGAATCCAGGCCTCGACCCGGCCCTCGCTGTGGAAGGGGCAGGCATAGACGGCACCGATCACAGCACCCCTGGCGGCCAGTTTGCGCACGATCAGGGCGTTGAAGGCCTTCATCTGGTCTTCGGAGAACAGGCCGCGGGCCACGCCCGACTGGTTGGTCACGATAACGCAGAGATAGCCGAGCTTGTTCAGCTGTCGCACGGCCTCGGCCGCGCCGGGCATGAGGCGCAGATGCTCTTCCAGATGAGGGTAGCCGGTGTCCTCAATCAGCACGCCATCGCGATCGAGGAAGACGGCGGGGACGCCAGAATTCATGATTTTCCGGGCATACGGCACGGCACACGGTCGTTGCAACCCGTCACGCGAAGTGACGGCAGGGGATTTGGCTTTAAGGCAGGCGATTTGGTAGGAGGCAGCATCCGTGGTGGCGCTGAAAGCGCGCCGCCTCATCCGCGCGCCCGGAGATCGTCCGACATGAGCATCGCCTTCATCGACCTGCAGGCCCAGCGGCTGCGTCTGAATGGCCGTATCGAGGCCGCCGTGCAGGAAGCCGTGGTCGGCGGGGCCTGGGTCATGGGACCGCAGGTGCGCCAGTTCGAGGCCGACCTGGCCGCCTTCGGACAGGCGAAACACGCCCTGGGCTGCGCCAACGGCACCGACGCCCTGATCCTGCCGCTGATCGCCTGGGGCATCCGCACCGGCGATGCGGTCTTCTGTCCCAGCTTTACCTTCACGGCGACGGCCGAGGTCGTGCCCTGGCTGGGCGCCACGCCGGTCTTTGTGGATGTGGACGCCCGGACCTTCAACATGGACCCGGTCCAGCTGGAGGCGGCGATCGAGGCGACCCTGAAGGAAGGCCGGCTCAGGCCGCGCGTGGTCATCGCCGTCGACCTGTTCGGCCAGCCGGCCGACTATCCCGCCATCCGGGCCATCTGTGACCGCTACGGCCTCAAGCTGATCGCCGATTCGGCCCAGGGCTTCGGCTGCACCCTGAACGGCGACCATCCGATCAAATGGGCCGACATCACCACCACCAGCTTCTTCCCGGCCAAGCCGCTGGGCTGCTACGGCGACGGCGGGGCGGTGCTGACCGATGATGAGGATCTCGCCCAGGAAATGGACTCGCTGCGGGTCCACGGCAAGGTCGTCGCCAAGGACATGAAGCCCGGCGAGACGTTCGCCCACGACCCCAAATATCTGGCCATGCGGATCGGCATGAACAGCCGTCTGGACACCATCCAGGCCGCCGTCCTGATCGAGAAGCTGAAGGTCTTCCCGCAGGAGATCGAGTGGCGCAACCGCGCGGCGGACCGCTATGCCGCAGGTCTGGCACCCCATGTCGCCAGCGTGCCCACCGTGATCGACGGCGGGGTTTCGATCTGGGCCCAGTACACGATCGAGCACGAGAACCGCGACGGCCTGGCCGCGCATCTGAAGGACCAGGGCGTGCCCACGGCCGTGTACTATCCCGTCCCCATGCACCTGCAGCCCGCCTATGCGCGGTTCTCGAAGGGCCTGGGCAGCCTGCCGGTCACCGAGCGGCTGATGGAGCGGGTCATCAGCCTGCCGATGCACGCCGATCTCGATGAGGCGACCCAGGACAGGATCATCGCCGCGGTCGCCAGCTTCCGCTAAGGATCGCGCATGACCCAGCACCTTCCCCCGCTCAAGGTCGGCGTCGCCGGCGTCGGCGTCATGGGGCGCAACCACGCGCGCGTCCTGTCCGACATCCGTGACTTCGACCTGACCGCCGTCTTCGATCCCGACGCCGCCACGGCCGACGGGGTCGCGGCCCTGTATGGGGCGAAGGCCTTCACCACGGCCGCCGACTTCGTCGCCGCCGGTCTGGACGCCGCCGTGGTCGCCACGCCGAACCGGCACCACGCCGACCTTGGCGTGGCCCTGCTGGAAGCCGGCGTGCATGTGCTGGTCGAGAAGCCGATCGCTGCCACCGTCGTCGACGCCCAGCGGATGATTGATGCGACGAAGGCCAACAGCCGGGTGCTGATGGTGGGTCAGGTCGAACGCTTCAATCCGGCCGTCGAGGCCGTGAAGCGCGCCATCGCCGGCGACGATGTCATCTCCATCCAGATCACCCGCGTCGGCCCCTTCCCGCCGCGTATGGGCGAGGTCGGTGTGGTCATCGATCTGGCGGTGCACGACATCGATATCATCCGTCATTTGACGGAGTCCGAGATCGTCGAGGTCCAGCCCCAGCTGGCGCGCACCAAGGCCGAGCGCGAGGATACGGCCCTGCTGCAATTCCGGCTGGCCAACGGCACCATCGCCCATATCACCACCAACTGGGTCACGCCCTACAAGGTCCGCACCCTGCAGGTCGCGACCATGAACCGGTTCGTGGTGGCCGATCTGATCACCCGTCAGGTCACGGAGTATTTCGGCCAGCAGGCCGACGGCTCCTACCAGACCCGCGCCGTCAACAGCTGGCCCGCCGAGCCGCTGAAGAAGGAGCTGGAGGCGTTCGCCCACGCGATCCGCACCGGCGAGCCGCCGGCGGTCACCGGCGAGGACGGGCTGCGGAACCTGGAAGTGGCGCTGAGGTGCCTGGGGGAGGGGTGACGCGCCCGGCCGGGAGGAAGCGATCAGGTGCGAGCTGAGGTTCAGATCACGCTCAGTGATTTCGTGGCTGCCGCCTTACAGGCCGGGGAGCAAGAAAACTGGCTTGCGGCTCTGGCTCTTGCCCTCACACTTCCCGACATCTGCGCCGCCGTGGATGACCCCGGACCGCACAAATCCCAAGCCCGGTATGCCCGGTGGTGGGATCAATACGTAGCTCCACGATATGAGGTCACTCCGGATCCAGAGGACGACTGGATCGCTCACTCCTACCTTCCAGGGCGGGATGCTTTCTATTTGCGATGTAGCTATCTCCACGCCGGAACCGATGTCTTGGATGGGAAGCATCAGCTGATGAACCGCGTGCGGTTTCTCGGCCCTAGCAATGTCAGACACTTCGGTTTGGACGAAAAGACACGGACGCTGACGATCCCGATCAACATGTTCGTGGAGAACGTCTGTTTGGGTGTGGGCTCGTGGATCGTCGACCACGCACACGACGCTAAGGCCCAAGAACGGCTTGCCGGCCTGATATCAGTCCTCCCTTCGGCCATCACTTTGATGCGCCCCGACGGGTCTCCACGGAAATGGACGTGATCTCGGGACGGCCATGCGCCACCTGGCCGGTCAGCCCAAGGCGCTCCGAATATCCGTCTGGGCGAAGTCATTCCCGACGTAGAGCAGCGGGCAGTCGTTGGCCTTGGCCACGACGTAGCTGAAACAGTCGCCGTAGTTCAGCTCCGCCTCATGGAAGCCCTTGCCCCAGCGGCCATAGGCTTCGGCGGCGGCCAGGGCGACCTCCGGCGTGACATCGATGACGGTCAGGCCCAGGCGGCCGAGCAGAATCTCCATGCCAGGCAAGGCGCGTTTGCGACGCGCGACGATCAGACATTCGGTCAGCGTACCAGCAGATATCAGGATCGGCCCACCCACCTTCAGCGCCGCCTCGCACCGCTCGCCCAGCAGCTCCTTGCGGAGGATCGCCATCAGAGCGGAAGTGTCGACGGCGATCACGCCGGGAGGCCGTCTTCGTCGTAGAGGAAGTCCTGGCTGCGGGCGGCGCAGGTCTCGTCGAACACAACGCCTTGCAGGGCGGCGTGCGCGGCGTCGATGGCCCGGGCGCGGGCCTCGGCCAGATCATTTGGCGCGATCGGCTGGATTCGCGCGATCGGACGACCTTCATACTCCAGCACGACGTCTTCCCCGCCCTCGGCCTGGCGGACGAGGTGATACAGCCGGAGCTTGGCCTCGGAGATGGATGTGATGCTCATGACCGACCGTCCCTTCGGAAGTTAGAATGGCCTCGGCTCGGTCTGGCCGCAAGTCATCCAACCACCTGCATCCCCAGCCATTCCGCGATCAGCGCTGGCTTGTCCGCGCCGTCGATCTCGACCGTGACCTCGTGTTTGAGCAGCCAGCGGCCGCCGCCCTTGTCCTCGGCAGAGAGAAGTTTGAACCGGCCCCGGACGTTCGATCCCGCCGGCACCGGCGCGAGGAAGCGCAGTTTGTCGAAGCCGTAGTTGACTCCCATCACCACGCCTTCGAGCGGCGGCACGGCGTCATAGGTCATGGCCGACAGCAGGCTCAGCGTCAGGAAGCCGTGGGCGATGGTGCCGCCGAACGGGGTCTGCGCGGCCGCCACCGGATCGATGTGGATGAACTGGCGGTCCTCGGTGATCTCGGCGAAGGCGTCGATCCGGGCCTGGTCGACGGTGATCCAGCGGCTGACGCCGATCTCCTGACCGATCAGGCCGGCGAGGTCGGCGACGGGGGTGGGGGCGCCCTTGCGTTCAGTGCGGCTCATGCGGTCGGCTCCTTCAGGGGATGGGCGTGAAACGGTCTTCGATGATGGCGGCGAACAGGGCCGGGTCGACATTGCCACCCGACAGGATGACGGCGGTGGTGCGGTCGCGCGTCTCGATCCTGCCCGCCAGAACCGCGGCCAGCGACACCGCGCCGCCCGGCTCGACCACCTGTTTCAGCACCTTGAAGGCGTAGCGCACGGCCTCCGCTACCTCGGCGTCCGAGACGGTCTCGACCCGGTCGACGCGGCGGTTGATGGGGAAGGTCAGCTCGCCCGGCCGGTCGGTCATCAGGGCGTCGCAGATGGTGCCCGGCGCCGGCGCATAGGTCAGCCGTTCGTTAGCGGCGATCGACCGCTGCATGTCGTTGTAGTGGTGCGGCTCGACGGCGATCACCGGACTGTCCGGCGACAGGGCCTCCATGGCCAGATTGATCCCCGCGATCAGCCCGCCGCCCGAGGCACCGCAGACCAGCTGGTCGATCAGGCCGTCGGCCTGTTCCATGATCTCCAGCCCGATGGTGCCCTGGCCCTCGATGACGAAGGGATCGTCGAACGGGCGGACGAGGATGGAGCCTTTCGAGGCCGCGATCTCCTCGCCGATGGCCTCGCGGCTCTCGGTGTAGCGGTCGTACATCCGCACCTCGCCGCCGAAGTCGATGACGCCCTCGACCTTCACCTTCGGACTGTCGGCGGGCATGACGATGATGGCCTCGATGCCGAGCATCTTCGCGGCGCAGGCCACGGCCTGGGCGTGGTTGCCCGAGGAATAGGCGACGACACCGCGCGCCTTCTCCTCATCCGTGAGCCGGCTGATCCGGTTCCAGGCTCCGCGGAACTTGAAAGCCCCGGCCCGTTGCAGGTTTTCCGCCTTGAGCAGGATCCGGCCGCCGGTCAGCGCGTTCAGCGCCGGACTCTCGATCAGGGGGGTGCGGACGGCCTGTCCGGCGATCTGGCGGGCGGCGTCGCGGACGCCGGCGAAGGAGGCGGTGTGCATGGGAGACTCATACCGCGTGATTTCCTCCCGGCGAAGCCGGCTTTGAAGGCCGGCTGGTTCATCACAACGAACACAACGAAGAATCCACAAAGGACACGACGGGGCCTGCGCCGAAATCCCATACCGTTGTGTCCGTCGTGCCTCGTTGTGTTCGTTGTGATGAACCTCGACTGCGCGTCTCCGGCTCACGGGTTGCGGCTTCGCCGCGATGGCAGCGATGACCGGTTGAGTCTCCGGAAGGGCGCTCTAACCTGACCGGATGAAGAGCCTGATCCTCGCCATCGACCAGGGCACCACCTCGACCCGGGCCATCGCCTTTGAGGCGGCACCCGAGGGCGGTCTGCGGCCCGTCGCCGTCAGCCAGATCGAGCTGGAGCAGCATTTTCCGCAGCCCGGCTGGGTCGAGCATGACGCGGCCGAAATCTGGTCCGCGACCCTGCAGACCTGCCGCGCCGTGATCGGACAGGCCGGCGGGGTCGAGCGGTTCGCCGCCATCGGCATCACCAACCAGCGCGAGACCTCGGTGCTGTGGGATGCCGCCACGGGCGAGCCGCTGCACCGCGCCATCGTCTGGCAGGACCGGCGCACGGCGGATGTCACCGGCAAACTGGCCGCCGCCGGGCATGAACCGATGGTGCAGGCGGTGACGGGCCTGATCCTCGACCCCTATTTCTCGGCCTCCAAATTCGCCTGGCTGCTGGACGCTGTTCCAGGCGCACGGGCGCGGGCGGAGACGGGCGAGGTCAAGGTCGGCACCATCGAATGCTGGCTGATCTGGAAGCTGACCGGCGGGGCCAGCCATGTCACCGACGCCACCAACGCCAGCCGCACCTCGCTGATGGACCTGTCGACGCGTCGGTGGCGTCGCGATCTGGCGGAGCTGTTCCGCGTGCCGATGGCCGTCCTGCCGGAGATTCGCGGCTGCGCGGATCCGCTCGGTGACTGTGACCCGACCCTGTTCGGCGCGGTCCTGCCCATCCATGGCGCGGCTGGGGACCAGCAGGCGGCGCTGGTCGGTCATGGCGCGCTCAAGGCCGGAGACGCCAAGATCACCTATGGCACCGGGGCCTTTCTGGTCGCCAATGTCGGGGCAGAAGCCGTCGGCTCGACCAGCCGGCTGCTCGGCACGATGGGCTATGCCGTCGGAGACGACGTCGCATACGCGCTGGAGGGGTCGATCTTCTCGGCCGGTTCGGCGATCCAGTGGCTGCGCGACGGGCTGAAGGTGCTCAGTGCTTCGGGCGAGTCCGAGGCCATGGCCCGGGGGCTGAGAGACAACGGCGGCGTCTATCTGGTCCCCGGCTTCACCGGCCTCGGCGCGCCCTGGTGGGAGCCGGAGGCGCGGGGGACGATCGTTGGCCTGACGCGCGACAGCGGACCGGCCCAGATGGTGAGGGCCGCTCTGGAATCGTTGGCCTATCAGACCCGCGACCTGCTGGACGCGCTGGCGAAGGACGGTGCCCCACCCCTGAAGGTGCTCAAGGTCGACGGCGGGGTCACGGCGAACGCCTTCGCCATGCAGTTCGTGGCCGACATCTGCGACGCCGTGGTCGAACGCCCGGCGTTTCAGGAGATGACGGCGCTCGGCGCGGCCAAGCTGGCGGCGCTCGGGGTGGGCCTGATCCATGATCTCGAGGACCATCCGGTCGAGGCCCCCGCGCGCTGGACGCCGAATATGGCCCCGGAAGAGCGCGACCGGTTGTTGAAGGGCTGGCGCGGCGCCGTCCGTGCGGCCATCATCGCCGCTCACCCGGAAGACGCATGACCCAGACCACCCCCGAAGACGCGCAGAACGCCGATGCCCAGGCCACCTTCTCCGGCACGCAGGAAGTCGACCCCCGCTACGCCCTCGACGAGGCCGCGCTCGACCGCTGGCTGGTCGCGAACGTCGAGGGCTACGCCGGCCCGCTGACCGTACGCCAGTTCAAGGGCGGCCAGTCGAACCCGACCTATGAACTGGTCACACCCGGGCACGCCTATGTCCTGCGCCGCAAACCGCCCGGGACGCTCCTGCCCAGCGCCCATGCCGTCGACCGCGAGTTCACCGTCATCTCGGCCCTGTACGCGCAGGGCTATCCGGTCGCCAGGCCGTATGCGCTGTGCACGGACGACGGCGTCATCGGCTCCATGTTCTACGTCATGGACAAGGTCGAGGGGCGGGTGCTGTGGGACCTGAAACTGCCGGGCCTCGAGCCGGCCCAGCGCCGCGCCATCTATGAAAGCCAGGTCGATACGCTGGCGGCGCTGCACGCCTTCGACCCCGCCGCCATCGGACTGTCCGACTACGGACGACCGGGAAATTATTTCGAGCGTCAGGTCGGGCGATGGACCAAACAGTATCGCGCTTCAGAGATCGATCCGATCCCGGCCATGGACCGGCTGATCGAATTCCTGCCGTCCACCCTGCCGCCGGACGGGCCGACGCGGATCGTCCATGGCGATTTCCGCCTCGACAACATGATCCTCGCGCCAGACGGGCCGCAGGTCCGGGCCGTGCTGGACTGGGAGCTGTCGACCCTGGGCGATCCGATGGCGGACTTCTCCTATCTGCTGATCGCCTGGGTGATTCCGGCGACGGCCCGCAACGGTCTCGCCGGTGCCGATCTCGAGGCCCTGGGCATTCCGTCGGTGGCGGAGACGGTGGAGCGCTATGCCAGGCTGACCGGGACGACCCCGGCCAATCTGGACTGGCTGTTCGCCTACAATCTGTTCCGGCTGGCGGCCATCTGCCAGGGCATCGCCGGTCGGGTGCGCGACGGCACGGCGGCCTCGGCCCACGCCCGGACCATGGCGGCGCAGGTGCCGATGCTGGCGGCAGGGGCGCTGAACTTTGCGGAGAAGGCAGGGGCCTGATGAGGGCTTAGGTCTTAGGTCTTAGGTCTTGGGAAGATGGGGACTCCGGGGCCTGTTGGGCATCACGATTTCCAAGCCCTAAGCCCTAAGCCCTGATCTACTCACCCCGGCTCGCCCACCAGCGTGAACGCCGCCCAATAGGCCGGATGGGCCCAGCGGCGTTCGGCGCGGACAGCGCGGATCCCGGCCTGCAGGGCGCGGGCGCGGACGCCGGGATCGCTCGCGCGGCTGCCGTCCAGATCGGCGAAGGCGGAGGTGATCAGGGTCGTCGTCGCGGCGTCCGACACCTCCCAGTGCGACACCATCACCGACCGGGCCCCGGCATAGAAGAAGGCGCGCGCCAGTCCCGACAGCCCCTCGCCGCCCGGCCGCCCGTCGGAGGCGGCGGTGTTGCAGGCCGAGAGGACCACGAACTCGGCATTGAGCTTCAGCTGGGCCGCTTCGGAGGCGCTGAGATAGCCGTCGTCGGCCTCGCTGGCCTGATCGGGCGGGGTCATGACGAGTCCCGGCTCGGCGGCGGCGGATCCGGCCATGAGGCCGTGGGTCGAGAAGACCACGAACCGCGCCCGGGACAGGGCGTCGGCGTCGTCGGCGCGCACGGCGTGCTCCGTCGCCTCGGGACCGATCCGCACGACGGCGTCGGGGTATCGGGTCTTCAGCGTCTCCAGCTCCAGCCTTGATCCGGGCAGGGCGGGCAGGGCGCGCAGTTTGCCGACATCGGCCAGCCGGCCTTCGCCCATGACGTCGTCGGCGGCGGGCGAGCCGCGGGTGGTGTTGGTCGGTTCGCCGGTCAGCAAGGGCGCGCCGAAGGCGGCGAGCTGCAGGCGGTCGCCGCCGGTCTCGGCCTGCCGCGCCACGGTGCCGCGACGCGGCGGGCAGCCGGCGCTGCGCTGCGTCGGGTCGGCGACCAGATGGCAGCGGAGAGCTTCCAGGCTGGACACCGACGGCAGGGTGGCAAGGGCGTATCGATCGATCAGCCAGGGCGTACCGGCCAGGGCTTCGGGCGCGGCGTCGGAGCCGGTCGGCGTGGCCGTCGTCAGCACCGACAGCGGCAGGGCGGTCAAGGCACCGGTCACGACCGAAATCAGGGTCCTCTTGCCGGCGAAGGCGCTTTCGACGGGCTGAACAAGCTCCGTATACAGACGATGCGCTGTCGTGCGGTCGAAGGGGGTCGCCTGCGGGCCGGCGAACAGGAGCGGATCGACGACCTGTCCGCCGCGCACGGTGCCGGCGCTGGTCAGGGAGGCGCGCAACCGGTTGACGGCTGCGGTCATGGCCGCGTCACCGAGATTGTTCGCCCGGGCCCATTCGACCCGCTCGCGCGAAACGCCCCAGACATAGGTCGCCTCGGGATTGACCAGCACCAGCAGCAGGCCCTCGTCAGGGCCGAGCAAGGCCTGGGTCTCCGCGATCGACAGGGCGCGCGGGCTGGTCAGTTCGGAATAGGCAGGGAAGCGGGCGTCGATGTCGGCGTCGACGGTCTGCAGCCGTTCGACGGTCGCCTCCCAGGCCGCGCGGGTCCGGGTGCGGTTGGCGAGCGCGTCAGCGTCTTCGGAGGCGTAGAGCCGCTCAAGTTCGCGCTCCAGCCGGTCGCGGCGTTCGATCAGGTCCTCGCGTTCCTCCGCCAGCCGGCCCAGCGCGTCGTCGCCCTGGGCGAAGCGGGCCGAGACCCGCGCCAGGGCGTCCGCTGCGTCGGAGGCGATGGCCCATTGCGCCGCCTCCCAGGCCTCGGCGCGCAGGGCGGCCGGAGACTCCTGACGCGCCGGGGCGGGGCCGGCGGCGAGGACGGCGGCGATGGCGGCGACCGCGGCCAGAGACCTTGCGAATCTGGCTGCGATCATCCGGTCTGGCCTCAGTTGCTCAGGACCTGGACCTTGGTCCAGATGTCGCCGCGGTTGACGATATCGACCTGCATCTGTCCGCCGGCGCGCGGCGAGACGGTGCAGACCGGATAGTGGTCGCCGAAGCCGTCGCGGCACACCACGGCACCGCGCGCGTCGCGCACGGTCAGGTCGATATTGGTGTCCCCGTCGCCGATGGCCGCGACCCGCAGGATCTCGCCCCCGCGCGCCTCGACGTCGAAGGCCCAGCGCTCGCGGGCCTGCAGCGATTTCACGGTCAGGACCGGACCGGCCCCGAAGGTCGAGGAGCGCACGCCCCGGGTCAGGGGGTCGCGCAGCCGGTCGATGGCGTCGACGACGCCGGGATTGTCGCCGGCCATGGCGGCGGCCTCGTCCAGAAGGCTGGCGGCGGTCAGGAAGGGGGCCTCTCCGTCGGTCTGGCGCAGGGGCACTTCGGCCAGCAGGCGCGCGGCCATGATCAGGGCTCCGGCGTCATTGCGGTCGCGGCCCCAGGCGGCCAGTTCGGCGGCGGTGAGGACCTGGGTCACGCCGCGCGCGGCCGGCGTATTGGCAGGGTCGTCCTGCCCGGCGACCGCCATGGCGGCGCAGCCGAAAAGCAGGCTGATCGCCAGACCCGCGCCGATCCATGTCCGTCCGCCGATACGCATCATCGTCCCCGCCCGCTGTCCGGCCCATGGACTGCGGGCCGATCATGCACTTTCCGGAGCTTTGGGAGAACAGGGATACTGACGGAAACTGACACGGCGGGGCCGATGTCTCAGTGCGGTGCCAGGACGGCACCGTTCAGGATCCGCCGGTCATCCTTCGCCTGAACCAGGACTGCGACGGCCAGCCCCGGTTCAAGCGCGGCGGGCAGGGTGTAGAGGGCGGGACGTCCGGTCCATTCGCCGAGCGTCCGGACCGAGCGCACCACGTTCATGTGCCGTACCGTGCGTCCCCGGTTGTCACCCCGTGCGATCAGGACCTCCTGCGGGCCGGGGGTGAAGGTCACCGCCACAACCTCGGCACCGCCGGACGGCGCACGGCCGGAGCCGACGCCGACGCGGCCGCCGCCGGTGCGGAATTCGATCTCCGGCGGAAACATCCGGCGCGCGGCCTCCTCGTCGATGGCGCTCTGCAGGGCGGGTGCCTGGACGCCCACGACCTGACGGCGGCCGTCGATCACCACCTGGGGCGTGGACACGTCCCGAAGCCGCAGGGGCTTGCGATAGGCGCGCTGGCGCTGGGCGAACTCGGGCCGGGCGAAGGTGTCCTCCCAGCCCAGATAGTCCCAGTAGTCGACGGCGTAGGTCAGGGCGATGACACCGGGCTCGGCCGCGACGGACTCGAGCCGCGCATTGGCTTCGGGACAGCCGGCGCAGCCCTGGGCGGTGAACAGTTCGATGACCACCGGCTCGGACGGCGGCGCGGTTTCGCGGCCGGCGCGGGCCGACGACGGCTGGGCCACCGACCCGGCCGCGACAAGGGCGGCCGCCAGGGCCGCCGCAGGGATGATCCAGCCCCTCGCGCTCATGGCGCAGAGGTTAATCACGGCGGGCGAAAACGCGCCGCTCATTTTCGCGTGAAGGCCGCACGTCGCGGGGGATGATCAGACGCGGATGTCCAGCAGGGCACCGGGGCGCGGGGGCTGGTCTTCCCGGGCGGTGTTCGTCGATGCCGGCGCGGCGGCGCGTGCGGCCGGCTCTGCCGTGCCCGCCTGGACGGCGTCCAGCGCGGCCTTGAAGAAGTCCGACCGCGCGGCTCGCGCGGGAGCCTGCGTGGGCTGCAGCGGGGTCGGGAAGGACGGCAGGTTGGATCGAATCGCGCTCATGCCGACAGGGTTAACGAAAACCGTCGGAAAGAGGTTAACGCGCCGGCGCGCGCGGTGTCGCCGTGGGCAGCGGCCGGGCCGGCGCCTGTATGGCCGCGACCAGCCGCTCGACCTCGGCGGGATCGACCAGGGGGCCGGACGATTTGGCGACCACCTGCCCCATGGCGTTGACGGCAAAGGTCTCCGGCGCGCCGGTGATGCCGAGATCGAGACCGGCCCGCCCGTCCTGGTCGACCAGCACCATGGCGTAGGGATCGCCCAGTTCGTCGAGGAAGGCGCGGGTGGCGACCGGGTCGTCCTTCCAGGCCACGCCGACGATGGCGACGCCGCGCGCCTCAAGGGCCATCAGAGCGGGGTGTTCGGCCCGGCACGGCGCGCACCAGCTGGCGAATACATTGACCAGCATCGGCTTGCCGACCCCGGCGGTCTTGAGGTCGAGATGGCCGGGACCCGGCTGGTCGCCGGTCAGCATCGGCAGGACGGTCTCGGGGATGGGCTGGCCGATGAGGGCGTCGGGCTTGATCGACGGATCGCGCTTCAGCGACCAGCCGATGAACAGGGCCGCCAGCGCCACCAGGACGATCAGCGGAACGATGGACAGCCACCGGCTCATTCCGGGTGCGCTACCGTGCTTCGCACGACTTGAGCGCGGTCCGGCCCGTCCTCCAGCCGCTTGAGTTCAGCCGACCAGCGGCGGGCCGCGATCACGGCGCGGGCGGCGAGTGCAGCCAGGACGATCGCGCTCAGGCCCCAGGCGGGCCAGACGAAGGCGGCATAGCGGCCCATGTCGAGGTCAAGCATGGTCAGGCCTCCAGGGCTCTGCGGGCGCGGATGGAGACCACCCGACGGCGCACGATTTCGGTCCGGATCGCGGTCAGCCAGATGGCCAGGAACAGGGCCCCGTAAGCCGCCATCATCAGCAGCAGGGGCGTGAGAAAGACGGGCGGCATGGCTGGCCCCTCGGCCCGCAGCAGGGAGGCGGGCTGGTGCAGGGTGTTCCACCAGTCGACCGAGAATTTGACGATCGGCAGATTGATCAGCCCGACCAGACCCAGCACGGCCGCGGCGCGCGCGGCCTTCGCCTCGTCATCGATCGAGGCCCGCAAGGCCATATAGCCGAGATAGAAGAGGAACAGGATCAGCACCGACATCAGCCGCGCATCGCCCCAGGCCCACCAGGCTCCCCACATCGGCTTGCCCCACAGGCTGCCGGTGGCCAGGGCCAGGGCGGTATAGGCGGCACCCGGCAGGGCCGCGGCGCGGGCGGCGGCGTCAGCCAGCGGATGGCGGAACACCAGGGCGAAGAAGCTGGACACGCCGAGGGCACCATAGATCATCAGCCCGACCGAGGCTGCGGGCACATGGACGAACATGATCCGCACCGTGTCGCCCTGCTGGTAGTCCTCGGGTGCGGTGAAGCTGAACCAGGTCCCGAGGGCCAGCAGCACGGCGGCCACGACCCACACCACCGGCGTCAGCGGGCGGGTGAAGCGCAGGAAGCGGTCTGGATTGGCGAGGCCGAACATCAGCGGCTCTTTAGCGGGCCGGAGCGGCCCACGCCATATGGGGACATCACGGGGTGGCACCGCGACGCAGGCCTCGTGCTAGGACGGTGACCAGTCAAATCCGAAAGGCCCGCCATGAGCGACGATGTGACCAGGGACTCCAACGGCAACATCCTGGCCGACGGCGACAGTGTGACCCTGATCAAGGACCTGAAGGTCAAGGGTTCGGGCGGTGTGACGCTGAAACGCGGGACCCTGGTCAAGAACATCCGCCTGACCGGCGACACCGAAGAGATCGAGGCCAATGTCGACAAGGTCCGCGGGCTCGTCTTGCGAACGGAATTCGTCAAGAAGGCCTGACACGAAGACGTAACATCATCGTCCCAAACCTTACCGAAGCTTAACTGGCGAGACGCCGGGTCCTTCGTCAGCTTCCCGGCGGAACCTTGGGGGAACCGATGAATTCTGCTGTGCTCGCCGCCGCCGCCACCACCCTGGTCATCGCCTTGCCCGCCATGGCGCAAGAGCCGCCTGCTCCCTCGCCCGCGCCGGACTGGATGTCTTCGTCCCGCGACTGGTCCGCAACGCTACGGCAGGACGCGACCGCGCTGCACGCGATCATCATCGACAGTCATCCCGGCGTTCATGACGGCCGGAATCCGGAGTTCCGCGCCCGGGTCGATGCAGGTCTGGCCCTTGCACTGCGACGCGCCGAAACGACGACGGACGCCGGCGGATGGTGGTGGGCCATGCGCGCATTCGCCGCCGGTTTCGACGACGGACATGTCCAGTTGGCGCTGACGCAGACAGGGGGCTTCCCCACGCGCTGGCCAGGGTTCCTGACGATCTATCGCGGCGCCGACCAGGTCGTGGCGGCGCGCGACGATGCCGATCCAGCGGCACCTCCGATGGGCGCACGCCTGCTGGATTGTGACGGGGTTCCCGCTTCGCAACTGGCCGAAGAGCGGATCGGCACCGTCCGTGGGCGCTGGTTCCTTGAATCGCAGCGCGCCCTGCTCGGCGACTGGCAGTTCATGAGCCCGTCCAATCCGTGGATCCGCGAGATGGCGGCCTGCCGCTTCGAAAGCGATGGAGAGACAAGGACCTGGGCGCTCAACTGGCGGGCCATTGCACCGGCGGACCTGTCCGCCCGGCGCACGCGGCTGGCGCAGCGGGGCGGAGCGGGTTTCAGCCTGGCCACGCTCGACGACGGCGGGGTCTGGATGTCGATGCCGTCGTTCAACGGCGACCCGTCGGACGACGCTCACAAGGCCCTGACGCCGATGATGGCCGAGTGGGCCGCGAAACAGGCCGAGCTCCGCGCCGCGCCCTTTGTGGTACTCGACCTGCGGGGCAATGGCGGCGGCTCCTCCCACTGGAGCAAGGAGATCGCCGTCACCCTTTGGGGTCGGGACTGGGTCGATGCGCATGAGCCGCCGCCCGTTGAGGCCATCGAGTGGAGAGCCTCCGACGACAACCTCGCCGCCATCCAGTCCTATGTCGACGAATGGGCCGCAGCCGGAGAGAGCGCCGAGCGAATCGCCTGGGCGCAGGAAATCGTCGACGGCATGAAGGCGGCGCAGGCGGCCGGCCGGCCCTATTGGCGCGACCGCGAAAGCGCACCGGCGCGTGACGGAACCGCAGGCTCGCCTGATCAACTGGTTCGTGGGCCGGTCTATGTACTGACCGATCCGGTTTGTGCCTCGGCCTGTCTGGATGCGGTGGACCTCTGGAAGGCCCTGGGGGCCATCCAGATCGGCCGCGAGACCTCGGCCGACACTGTCTATATGGATGTTCGGCCCGCTGACCTGCCCAGCGGGCTGGCCAGTCTGGTGATCCCGATGAAGGTCTGGCGCGGACGCGCGCGCGGCAACAATGAGCCGCATCGGCCGGCCCATCTGTTCGAAGGCGACATCACCGACAGCACAGCCTTGCAGGCCTGGGTGCGGACACTGGGTCCCGCTGGAACCTAGCCTTGGGCGTTCCGGACCGCCGCCGCCCCCGCGAAGGGCGTGATCACGGCCGCGAACAGGACATAGGCCCCGAGGAAGGCAAGCGCCGGGACCGGGTCGAGGCCGTTGACGGCCCGCTCCAGAGCGCCCGCGCCGAAGACCACCGGCGGGATGAACAGGGGCAGGACGACGACAGCGATCAGCAGGCCGCCGCGTTTCGAGCCGAGGGCGAGGGCCGCCCCCAGCGCGCCGGTCAGGGCGAAGCCCAGCGAGCCGATCAGGGCGGAAAGCGTAACCAGCGGCGCCAGGGACGTCGGCAGGCCAAGCGTGATCGCCGCGACGGGCGCGGTCAGGGCCAGCGGCACGCCGACCGCCAGCCACTGGGCCTTGGCCTTGGTCAGGACGACAAGCTCCAGCGGGACGGGACCGAGGGCGATCAGGTCCAGCGCGCCGTCCTCGAGGTCGCGCTCGAACAGCCGCTCCAGCGACAGGATCGACGACAGGGCCAGGGCCAGCCAGGCGACGCCGCCGGCGATCGGTCTCAGCCCCGCCGGATCGCCGCCGGCCGCGAGCGGTATCAGAACCGTCAGGCACAGGAAGAAGCCGCAGGCCAGCAGGGGGCCGCCGCCGCCGGACCAGGCCATCGCCAGCTCGCGCCGGAACAGGATCATCAGCGCCTTCATCGCCCGGCCCCGATGTCGAGGGCCCGCGCCGCGACCGGCAGCGGATCATGGACGGCGGCGAGGATGGCCCCGCCCTTGTCCAGATGGGTCTGCATCAGCAGGCCGAGGGCGGCGCGCCAGCGAGCGTCCAAGGGGGCGAAGGGCTCGTCCAGCAGCCACAGCGGCCGCGGCGCGGCGACCAGCCGGGCGAAGGCGAGGCGGCGGCGCTGTCCGGCCGAAAGCTTGCGCACCTCGAGGTCGAGCAGGGGCGCGAGCGCCAGCACGTCTATCGCGGCCGCTATTCCATCTGCATCGGCCCCGGCCCAGCGGGCGTGGAAGTCCAGCTCCTCGCGGGCCCGGCGGCCGGTCTTGAGCCCGTCCATATGGCCGAGCCAGTGAACCCATGCGTTGCGGCCCGTAGCCGGTGTCTCTCCTGTCCCTGTTTCGTGGGCGGAATCTGTCGTCGAATTCTCACCGGAAAACAGCACCGTTCCGGCGTCCGGGCGGATGAAGCCGGCCAGGGTGCGCAACAGGGTGGTCTTGCCCGCGCCGTTCGCCCCGGTCAGGGCCACGGCCTCGCCCGGGGCGATGTGGAAGGACAGGTCGCGGAACAGCACGCGTTCGCCGCGGGAGACGGTGAGGGAGGTGACTTTGATCATCGAATTTCCCTCCCCCGCCGGGGGAGGGTGGTCGCGCAGCGACCGGGTGGGGAGGGCTCGGCGAAGAGAGCACGAGCGCCTGTCTCGCCGAAGCGCCCCCACCCCGCCGCCGCGCCGCGGCGCCGACCCTCCCCCGCCGGGGGAGGGAGAGTGTTTGTGCGACCCATTCTCAATGACCCCACGGCCGACGTGGATACATGGACGCGACCCGCAACGCTCGTTATATCCGGCCCCGCCGCAGCAGGCGTTCGCCGCGCGCGTCGGGGACCTGTGTGCCCCGCCGTCGACCGCGCGTACGTGCAACCGGATTGTCGGGCGGCGTGAACCAGAGGAAGCCTCTCCATGCCGTCAGTCGACAGCCTCAAGACCCGCCGGGACATCACGGTCGGGCGCAAGAAATACGCCTATTACAGCCTTCCGGCCGCTGAGGAAGCCGGCCTGACCGGGATTTCCCGCCTGCCGCGCTCGATGAAGGTGCTGCTGGAGAACCTGCTGCGCAACGAGGACGGTGTTTCCGTCAGCGAAGCCGACCTGAAAGCCGTGGCCGCCTGGATCGAGAACAAGGGCGCGGTCGAGCACGAGATCGCCTTCCGCCCGGCCCGCGTCCTGATGCAGGACTTCACCGGCGTTCCCGCCGTCGTCGATCTGGCCGCCATGCGCGACGCCATGTCGGCCCTCGGCGCCGACGCCTCGAAGATCAATCCGTTGGTGCCCGTTGATCTGGTCATCGACCACTCGGTCATGGTCGACCATTTCGGCACCCCGGGTGCCTTCAACCAGAACGTCGAGCGCGAATATGAGCGCAACATCGAGCGCTACAATTTCCTGCGTTGGGGTTCGTCGGCCTTCAACAATTTCCGCGTCGTGCCCCCCGGCACCGGCATCTGCCACCAGGTGAACCTCGAGAACCTGGCCCAGACCGTCTGGACCGTGGCCGAGGGCAAGGCGACCGTCGCCTATCCTGACACGGTGGTCGGCACCGACAGCCACACCACCATGATCAACGGCCTGGCCGTGCTGGGCTGGGGCGTCGGCGGCATCGAGGCCGAGGCGGCCATGCTGGGCCAGCCCATCCCCATGCTGATCCCGGAAGTCGTCGGCTTCCGCCTGACCGGCGCCCTGCCGGAAGGCGCGACCGCCACCGACCTGGTGCTGACCGTCACCCAGATGCTGCGCAAGAAGGGCGTGGTCGGCAAGTTCGTGGAGTTCTTCGGCCCCGGCGTCATCAGCCTGACCATCGAGGACCAGGCCACCATCGCCAACATGGCCCCGGAATACGGCGCCACCTGCGGCTTCTTCCCCGTCTCGGCGGCGACCATCGGCTATCTGACCGCCACGGGCCGCGACAAGGCGCGCGTCGCCCTCGTGGAAGCCTATGCCAGGGCGCAAGGCCTGTGGATCGACGAGACCTCGGAAGACCCGGTCTTCTCCGACGTGCTGGAACTGGACATGGCCACGGTCGTGCCCTCGATCGCCGGTCCGAAACGTCCGCAGGACAAGGTCGAACTGACCGTGGCCGCCCCGTCGTTCGAAACCGCCCTGACCGAAGTCTTCAACCGCCCGGTCGACGCCCCCCGCGTCAAGGTCGAGGGTGAGAAATTCGATCTCGGCGACGGCGATGTCGTCATCGCCGCCATCACCTCCTGCACCAACACCTCCAACCCGTCGGTCCTGATCGCCGCCGGTCTGGTGGCGCGCAAGGCGAAGAAGCTCGGCCTGTCGGTCAAGCCCTGGGTCAAGACCTCCCTGGCCCCCGGCTCGCAGGTGGTCACCGACTATCTGACCGCCGCCGGCCTGCAGGCCGATCTGGACGCCATGGGCTTCAACCTGGTCGGCTACGGCTGCACCACCTGCATCGGCAACTCGGGCCCGCTGTCGGACAGCATCTCGAAAGCCATCAACGACAACGGTCTGGTCGGCGCCTCGGTGCTGTCGGGCAACCGCAATTTTGAGGGCCGGGTGAACCCCGATGTCCAGGCCAACTATCTGGCCTCGCCGCCGCTGGTCGTCGCTTATGCCCTGGCCGGCTCGATGCGGATCGATATCTCGAAGGATCCGATCGGTCAGGACAAGAAGGGCAAGGATGTCTTCCTGAAGGACGTCTGGCCGACCTCGAAAGAGATCGCCGACATCCAGAAGAAATGCGTCACCCCGGCCATGTTCGCCAAACGCTATGCCGACGTCTTCAAGGGCGACAAGCACTGGCAGGGCATCAAGGTCACGGGCGGCCAGACCTACGCCTGGGACGACAGCTCGACCTATGTCGCCAACCCTCCGTATTTCGAGGGCCTGTCGATGGAGCCGACGCCGGTCACGGACATCGTCGAGGCCCGCGTGCTGGCCATCTTCGGCGACTCGATCACCACCGACCACATCAGCCCGGCCGGTTCGATCAAGAAGACCTCGCCCGCCGGCGCCTGGCTGACCAACCGCGGCGTCGATGCGCTGGACTTCAACAGCTACGGCGCCCGCCGCGGCCACCACGAAGTCATGATGCGCGGCACCTTCGCCAACATCCGCATCCGCAACAAGATCACCCCGGACATCGAGGGCGGCGTCACGCGCCACTTCCCGTCGCAGGACACGATGTCGATCTATGACGCGGCCATGAGGTACCAGTCCGAGGGCCGGCCGCTGGTCGTGTTCGCGGGCAAGGAATATGGCACCGGCTCGTCGCGCGACTGGGCGGCCAAGGGCACCCGCCTGCTGGGCGTCCGCGCCGTCCTGGCCGAAAGCTACGAGCGTATCCACCGTTCCAACCTGGTCGGGATGGGCGTGGTGCCGCTGCAGTTCAAGGCCGACGGCTGGACCCGTCTCGGACTTACGGGGGAAGAGATCGTCACCATCCGCGGCCTGTCCGACGTCAACATCGGCAAGCTGCGTCCGCGTCAGGACCTGTGGGTCGAGCTGTTCCGTCCGTCGGACGGCAAGATGGCCCGCTTCCCGGTCCGCTGCCGCATCGATAACCAGACCGAGCTGGACTATTTCAAGGCCGGCGGTGTCATGCCCTATGTCCTGCGCAACCTGGCGCGCGGCACGGCGGAGTAGGCTTCAGGCCGAACAGAACGAAGAGGGCCGGCGGAGCGATCCGCCGGCCCTTTCTGTTGTGGGGCTTCGCGCCCGGTCGCTCATTTCCCGTCCGGGTGACCGTATGCCGACGCCAGCTCCTCGGCGACCTCCCCGATGAGTTCGAGCGGGAGAGGCGCGTCGTGGGGGAAGGACAGGTTGCCCTTCGGCCCGCGATACGGACCCAGCTTCGCCACCAGGTCTGTGGGCGCGTTCAGCGGCGGATAGATGCCGATATGGCGTTTGAAACCCGCGAAATAGAAGAAGACCTTGCCCCGTCTGAAAGCCGGCATGCGGTAGGCGATGCACCGGGTCGCGCCCGGGACGCGACGCTCGACCTCCGCCTGGATGGCTGACAGCCGACGGCTCACCTCGGGTGCGCAGGCCGCGAAATGATCCTCATGGGTCGGTTCACTCAACGGTGCCTCCTTCGTTCAATCTCGGGCCTCAAGGCTCCCGCGGGTCCTCAGCCCCCCGTCGCATTGTGGAGCCCGCGATCGCGCGGGTTCCGCCCGAAGGCCTGCTCGCACACGGCACGGCCGAACTCTTCGGAGACCATCATCTGGCGGTCGCCCAGCAGGGCACCGAGCCGGCCCTGGGCGCTGGTCGCGACCGAGACCGGGAAGCGGCCCACCACCCGGTTGTCGTCGGCGGGATCGACGAACTCCACTGTGCCGGACAGGGTATGGCTGCCCTCGCCGGTCAGCAGGGTTTCCAGACGGCCGGCGCGCTGCATCTCGTCGATATGGACGCGGATGTTGATCGGTGCCGTGCCCCACATGCAGCGCCTTAGCTCCTCATGGACCTCGGTCGAGAAGGTCAGGGCGAAGTCTTCCTCCGCATCCAGCCAGCCGGTCGACAGGGTGACCGAGCCGGCCTGGGCGGTTTCCTGCAGGCCGATCGGCAGGGCCATGGGCGGGCCACCCTCGATCACGGGAGCGCAGGCCGCGACGGACAGCAGGGCGGCGGCGACGGCGGCGGTGACGGCGGATTTCATTCTGGGCTCCGGGTTTCGCGGCAAGCTTTAGTGTAGCGCGCGGTGAACGGCGGATGAACCGCGCTCGCCCGGAGATGAATTCGCAGTAAGGCCGGCGTCAGGTGCCGAACACCTCGACCCCGATCTCGCCGTCGGTCGTCAGCCAGGCCCGCTTCATGCCCTGGCTGTTGAAGGGGGCGGTGATATTGCCGTCGCGATCCAGGGCGATCAGGCCGCCGTCGCCGCCCATGCCGCCGATCTCGTCGATCACGGCGCGGCCGGCCTCGGCCAGGGTCTGGCCTGCGCCGACGCGCCAGCTGACCTGGGCGCAGGCGGCGACGCGGATGAAATACTCGCCCTGGCCGGTGCCCGAGACCGCGACCCGGCCGTCGGCCCAGCTGCCGGCGCCGGGGATAGGGGTGTCGCCGACGCGCCCCGGCATCTTGCCGAATACGCCCGCCGTGGACGTCGCCGCCGCCAGTCGTCCGTCGCGGTCCAGCACACAGCAGCCGACGGTGCCGTGGGCGAGGGTTCCGGGCGGATGATTGTCCTCGCCCTGACCGGCCCGGGTGAACCAGGCCGCCTCGTCGGCGATGGGCTCCAGCCCCTGATCAAGGGCGAACAGGGCGGCGCCCTCGCCGGCCAGCATGACGTGGGGCGTCCGGTCCATCACCGCGCGCGCGGCCACGACCGGATTGCGGAACCCCTGCAGGGCGGCGACCGCCCCGGCCTTGCGCGTCGCGCCGTCCATCAGGCTGGCGTCCAACTCCCAGGCCCCGGCCAGATTGGGCGAAGCCCCGCGTCCGGCGACATAGAGGCCGGAATCCTCGAGCAGAACCGTCGCCTCGACCGCCACGTCCAGCGCCGAAGCCCCCGCATCCAGCCGCGCCTTCATCGTCGCCACGACCTCGCCCATGTGGGCGATTTCGAGGGTGTAGTCGCGCTCGCGCCGCGCGCCGGCGCCGCCGTGGAGGATGAGGGCAGGTCTGCCGGTCATCAGGGCCTCTTTTATCTCGGGTCGAGGGTCGCTAGCGTCGCGGGACGACGGCAGCGCTTTTGCCCGTCATGCGCGTCAAGGGATGATCCGTGCAAGCTTCAGGGTCCTTTGTGGTTTCGAATTCCGCCCGGATCGGGATCGATCCGGCGCTGAAACCGGCGTCCATGACCACAGCCTTCAGAAAATTCGGCCGCATCCATATCCCCGGCTTCCTCAACCCGGCCCCGGCGGAGATGTTGCACAGGGCGCTGGCGACGGAGAAGCAATGGGTCTGCTCGACCATGGGGGGCGGCCAGTCCATCGACGTCCCTGTCGACCAGCTGGCGGCCTTCCCGCCCGATCAGGCCCGGCGCTTCCTGCAACTGGCCCATGCCGAGGCCCGCGACGGCTTCCACTATATGTTCGACAGCGTCCGGATCAGCGACCTGGCCGAACTGCGGCAACCGCTGGCCGTCGAACTGGCGGCCGCCTACGGGTTCCTGAACAGTCCCGCCTTCCTCGACTTCGTGCGTGCGCTGACCGGCGACCCGCGTCCCAACTATGTCGACGCCCAGGCGACCCGCTATGAGCGGGGCCACTATCTGACGCAGCACGACGATTCCGACGCCGAGAAGGGCCGCCTCTTTGCCTATGTCCTGAACCTGACCCCGCACTGGCGGACAGACTGGGGCGGCCTGCTCAACTTCATCGACGACGATGGCCATGTCGCCGAGGCCTATACCCCGGCCTGGAATGCCCTGAACCTGTTCCGGGTGCCCCAGGCCCACGCCGTTTCCTGCGTCGCCCCCTTCGCCGGGGCACCGCGCCTGTCGATCACCGGCTGGGTGCGTCAGGTCGACCTCAGCCTCCTCCCCTCAAGAAAGACCCCCTGATGCGCGCAGTCCTGTCCAAGGCCCCCGGCGGTCCCGAAACCCTGGTCGTCGAGGAGGTGCTGGACCCCCGGCCGATGAAGGGCGAGGTGGTCATCGAGGTGAGGGCGGTGGGCGTCAACTTCCCCGACACCCTGATCATCGAGGACCGGTACCAGTTCAAGCCGACGCGGCCCTTCTCGCCCGGGGGCGAGGTGGCGGGCGTGGTCGAGGCCGTCGGCGAGGGCGTGACCAACGTTCGCAAGGGCGACCGCGTCATCGCCGTGCCCGGCTGGGGCGGCATGGTCGAGCGGCTGGCGGTCCCCGCCGCCTCGGTGATGAAGATCCCCGACGCGATGGACTTCAACACGGCCGCGGCCCTGGTGATGACCTATGGCACCTCCTACTACGCCCTCAAGGACCGGGCCGGACTGAAGGCCGGTGAGCGGCTGCTGGTGCTGGGCGCCGCGGGCGGCGTCGGCGTCGCCGCGGTCGAACTGGGCAAGGCCATGGGCGCCCAGGTCACGGCCGCCGCCTCGACCAATGACAAGGTCCAGTTCGCGCTGGAGGCGGGGGCTGACAACGGCCTGATCTACCCGTCGGGCAAGATGGACAAGGCGGCCCAGAAGGAGCTGTCGGGCGAGCTGAAACTGGCCTCGGGCCGCGACGGTCCGGACGTGGTCTATGACGCCGTCGGCGGCGACTATTGCGAGCCGGCCATCCGCGCCATGGACTGGAACGGCCGCTATCTGGTCGTCGGCTTCCCCGCCGGCATCCCCTCCCTGCCGCTGAACCTGACCCTGCTGAAGTCGGTGTCGGTGATCGGGGTGTTCTGGGGTGCGGCGGTGATGCGCGATCCTGCCGCCCACGCCGCCAACATGGGCGACCTCCTGAAGATGTGGAGCGAGGGCAAGATCCGGCCGCGCGTCAGCCAGACCTTCCCGCTGGAGCGCGCCCATGAGGCGATCAAGGCCCTGGGCGACCGGTCGGTGATGGGCAAGGTCGTGGTCACGGTCGAATCGTGACCCTGCGCCTGTCGCCTGCGCTGGATGCGGCGGCGCTGCGCCAGGCGTTCCGGACGCGCCGACGGCTGCATGTTCCCGGCGTGCTCGACACTGAAAGCGCCGAAGCCGTGGTTGCGGCCATGGAAGCCTTCGACGGCTGGAAGGTCAGTGTCTCGGCGGGGGGCGAGTTCTTTGAACTACCCCTCAGCGGCCGGGTCGCCGCCGACCCTGGCAAACAGGGCTGGATCGACCAGGCCCGCGTCGATGGCGGCGAGCCGCGGATGCAGTATATCTTCGACACCCGCCGGCTGGACATGGCGGGGGAGGAGGCACCGGGTGACGCGGTCAGCGGCGTGCCGGACTTCCTCAACGGACCAGAGTTCATCACGTTCGTCCGCACGGTGACCGGCGACGACCGCATCGACTTCGCCGACGCCCAGGCCACCCGCTACCGCCCCGGCCACGTCCTGACCGGCCATGACGATGCGGCCGAGGGCAAGAACCGCCTCTACGCCTATGTGCTGAACCTGACCCGCGACTGGCGCGCCGACTGGGGCGGGGTGCTGGCCTTCGAGGGCGTGGACGGACACATCGAGGAAGGCTTCGCGCCCGCCTTCAACGCCCTCAACCTCTTTGCCGTGCCGATGCGCCATGCGGTGACCCAGGTGGCCAGCTTCGCGCCCCGGGACCGCCTGTCGATCACCGGCTGGCTGCGCTCGCATCAGGCGATCTAGCTGGTTCGTCACAACGGACACAACGAAGGCCACAACGGGCACAGCGGGTTCCGCGGGCATGCCCGAACCGTGACGGTCCCTGAGGTCGCGAAGGGCATCGAACGTGAGTCAATGCGGCGTACGCCGCGATTCCGGATCAGCCTGAGCAGCGACCGAAGTCGATACAGCTCCGATCCCGTCGTGTCCGTTGTGGCCTTCGTTGTGTCCGTTGTGATGAACCTTCCTGCTGTCTCCCTCCGGCGAGAAGGCCGGCGGCAGGACCAGGACAGGAGGCGGATGCTTCAGTCGTCGAGCAGCCGCTCCAGCGCGGCATCGGCCTGGTCCTTGTGCCTGCGCTTGATATTGGCCCCCAGGGTCGCGATCAGGGCCGCGATCACCGCCGCATCGTCGGTGAAGCCGATGCCGGCGAAGATGTCGGGAATGGCGTCGACGGGCAGGACGAAATAGGCCAGCGCGCCCAGCATGATCCCCTTGGCCGCCGTCGGCGTCTCCGGGTCGCGGGCGGCGTACCAGACGCTGACCAGCTGCCGGGCGAAGGGGATGCGGGCCGCCGTGCGCCGGATCTTGGGCCAGAACCCCTTCTGCACCCGCACCTCATTGACTTGCTGGATCGAGGGTACGAGGGCGCGGGACGGGTCCAGGGCCGCATCGGGTGTGATGGGTTTGGAATTCGTGGTCATGGCGGCTAAAGCCCCGCAACTGATCTCTGGTTCAACATCCATATAGGGGCTCCGGCCATGAAACTCGACGGGTCGATTGCGGCGGTGGTGACGGGCGGAGCCTCGGGCCTTGGCGAGGGCACGGCGCGGGCCATCGCGGCCACGGGGGCGAAGGTCGCCCTGTTCGACATGAACGCCGAACGCGGCGAGGCGATCGCGGCCGAGATCGGCGGGGTCTTCTGCCATGTCGACGTCACGGACGACGCCAGCGTCGCTGCCGGCTTTGAGAAGGCCCGCGCCGCCCACGGCCAGGAGCGTCTGACGGTCAACTGCGCCGGCATCGCCACGGGCCAGAAGACGGTCAGCCGCAAGAAGGACACCGGCGAGATCCGCGCCCATGACATGGCCGGGTTCGAACGCACCGTGCGGGTCAATCTGTTCGGCACCTTCCGCGTCCTCAGCCAGTCGGCGGCCGGCATGGTGACGCTGGAGCCCATGGCCGACGGCGAGCGCGGCCTGATCGTCAACACCGCCTCAGTGGCGGCCCAGGACGGCCAGATCGGCCAGGCGGCCTATTCGGCCTCCAAGGGGGGCGTCTATGCCATGACCCTGCCGGTCGCCCGCGACCTGGCCCAGGAAGGCATCCGCTGCAACACCATCCTGCCGGGCATCATGTGGACGCCGATGATGGCCGGCATGGACCAGAAGATCCAGGACGCCCTCGCCGCAGCCATTCCCTTCCCCAGCCGTCTGGGCACGCCGGCGGACTATGCCTCGCTGGTGCTGGAGCTGGCCCGCAACGTCTACATCAACGGCGAATGCATCCGGCTGGACGGGGCGATACGCTTGGCACCGCGCTGACGCGCGGAAGGGCGCTATCGCTCGCGACGCGGTCGCTCGCTGCTTGAGCGCGAGGAAAAGTGCCGAAGGGACTTGCGATAGGTCCGGGCTTCCCGCTATACGCCCGCCTCCGACTGAAGTGCGGGCGTAGCTCAGTGGTAGAGCACAACCTTGCCAAGGTTGGGGTCGAGAGTTCGAATCTCTTCGCCCGCTCCAGTTGGAACCTGAAAAGCTCGGCTTCGGCCGGGCTTTTTGCATTTTCGGCGCTAACGCGGACGACGCTGTCGCCCGCTGCTTGAGCGCGATGACCTCATGGGCGGTCTGAGATTTCCAAGGTTGGGGTCGAGAGTTCGAATCTCTTCGCCCGCTCCAGTCGAACCAGGAAGCCCGGTCCTCGCGACCGGGCTTTCTTGTTTTCTGCGCCCCGGGGCCGGGTGCCGCCAGCCTAGAGCCCGAGGGCGGTCCGGATGTCGCGCCAGTCGATGTATTTGAAATTCTGGGTACCGACGTCGTTGATGTCATCCTGGACCACGACCAGTCCCTCGGGGAAGGCGTCACCCACCGGGCCGCCCAGGGCGGCCAGACCGTCCGTGCCGGTGACGCGGTCGACCGCGCCGTCCCGGACCACGAAACGCCCCGCATAAACCGGCGCCGCGCCGTCGATGCGCCAGACGGGGAAGGTCGAGTCGCCCTGGCTGGAACCGATCAGATAGCGGGCTGCCCCGTCCTCGATGACGGTCAGGCCCTCGGCGTCCGCGACCAGGACGCCGGGCGCGATCGGCTGGATCAACGTCCGTGTCGCGCCGGTCGCCGGGTCGAGGCCATAGCGCCACAGGCCGACGTTCTCCTCGGCGATATAGAGTGCGTTGGTCGCCTCGTCCGCGGCGCAGCCTTCCGAGATCGTGCCGACGTCGAAGCGGCGCACCTCACGGGCTGCGGGCGCGCCCGCAGCGTCTGCGGTCAGGACAAACTGGCGCACCTCGCCCTCGTGACCGACCAGCACGGCATGGATCTCGGTGCCGCGCCGGGCGAAGCAGAAGCCGTAGGGTTCGACGACGTCGGTGGTGATGGCACCCCAGGGACGCACACCCGCCTCGCCTGCGGGATCGAACAGATAGAGGGAGACGCCGGTCTTGCCGGGAGTCCGGTCGCTGGCGCCCAGCACAATCTGTGACCGACCGCCGACGCTCAGGCCTCCTGTCAGATCGATGTTGTTCAGCAGGCCCTCCGGCAGGAACTGGAGGACCGCGCCATCGAGGCCGTAGATGTAAAGGCCGGCCTTCTTGTCCGTGCCCGCAACGAAGCCGCGCGTGGCGACGCCGCCGATCGTGACAGGGGTGGGGCTGGCCCAGATTGCCGGGTCATCGGCGGCATCCTGACCGGCGGTCCCGACCGACGGCGTCTCGAGTCGGGCCATGACATCGGCACCCGCGCCGATGAAGCCTTCGCCCTCGCCCTGGTAGTCGACCTCCCGGGTCGCGCAGGCGGTCAGAAGGGTCACAACAGCGACCGGGAGGAACAGCGGGTGCCTGGGCATTGTAGACTCCGGACTCGTGTGAATTCCGTCCTGATCACCATATTCTTTCCGGGGTCAAGACTGTGCTCTGTACGCCCGGTTCCAACCCAACCCGCCTGTTATTCCGTACAGAAACCAAGCTTCACAATACTGTTTGAAACTGCAGCATAAGCGTCGCGTAACCTTCGCGGTAACTCCATGGTTTGCGACTAAGCGCCGCCTTGGCCCGATGCGAACGTCGCCGGGACGGGGAACCTGAAGATGAAGCTGCACCTCCTTGTTGGCGCCAGCGCCGTTGCGCTCGCCCTTGCCACGCCGGCCGCCGCGTCCGCGAATGCCGTTGCCGCCACGGCCGCCTTCGGCGGGCCCATCTACGGGCGCGTCGTCAACGCCGACGGTACCGCGCTCGCCGGCGCCGAGATCGTTGTGACCGGCTCCGGCATGCGTGTGGTGTCCGACACCCAGGGCCGCTTCACCCTGCCCGGCGCGGAGGGCGTCACCACCTTCGAGGTCCGCTACCTGGGCCTACCCACGGTATCGCGCACGGTTGAGGCCTCGGGCGATGCGGCGGTCAGCCTGTCCATCGTCCTCGGCGACGTCGACGCCGCCAGCCTTGACGACATCGTCGTAACCGGCGTGATCACAGACGGGATCGCCCGCTCGCTGAACCAGCAGCGCAATGCCGACGGCACCGTCAATGTCCTCTCGGCCGACGCGATCGGCCGCTATCCGGACCCGAACGTCGCGGAATCCCTCCAGCGCGTCCAGGGCATTGCCATCCAGCGCGACCAGGGCGAAGGCCGTTACATCAACGTGCGCGGCGCGCCCTCGGCATTCACCGCCGTCTCGGTGGACGGTGTAACCATTCCGGCCGTCAGCTCGACCACGCGCGCCGTCGATCTGGACACCCTGCCTTCGGACATCATCTCGACCGTCGAAATCTCCAAGACCCTGTCCCCGAGCCAGGACGCGGATTCGATCGCTGGAGCGGTCAATGTCACCACCCGCTCGCCGTTCGACACCCCCGGCTTCGCGGTCAGTGGCTATGCTGGCGGCAGCTACAACGACTACGGCGGTAGCGACACGCGCGCCGCGGCTACGGTTTCCAGCGTCTTCGGTGAGAACGGCGATTTCGGTGCCCTGTTCTCCGTCAGCTTCTCGGAAACCAATCGTCGCCCTGAAAACGTTGAGAACGCCTGGAACTACAACGGTACGACAAACCGCTATTTCCTCGATGAGACCCTGTTCAAGGACTATGAGACCAAACGCACCCGGCAGGCGATCACCGCCGCCCTCGAATGGCGTCCGAGCGAAGATCTGCACGCTTGGCTGCGCGGATCGTTCGCCGAGTTCGAAGACGATGAGTATCGCGACACACTGCGCCTGACCTATTCGGATGGCGTCCTCGCCCCCGGCTCGACCGACAGTTCGGCGACCTTCACGGGCGCGCGCATCTACAAGCAGCTGCGTCACCGCACCCAGAACAACCAGATCGGCACGCTGAACCTGGGCGGAGAATACTCTTTCGAAAACGGCTCGATCCTCGACGCGACCGTTTCGTTTGCATCCAGCGAGCAGACCTATCCGCATCGCGACGAGCTGGTCTTCCGTTCGGGCTCCCGAACCCTCAGCTACGACACCACCAATCACTATGCACCGACCTATTCGGCCTTCACGGACCCGACGGGCTACTATCTGAATGCGGCCAACTACAGCTTCCGCGAAAACACCTACCGCTCGAACGACACCACCCAGGATGACGTCGCCTTCGCGACCAACCTCGAAGTCCCGACCAGCTTCGGGGACCAGGCGGTGACTTTGAAATTCGGGGCCAAGGTCAGCAGCCGGGCGATCGAGGCTGACGAAGAGCGTTTCCGCGACCGTGCCGCCGCCGCCAGTCCGGGCTCCCTGTCCTCACTGCTGACAGACCGTCGCTCGACCAACTACGAATACGACCTCGGTTTCACGATGGATCAGGGTCTTGTCGCCGGCTACCTGGACCAGATTGCGGGCATCTCCCGCACGGCCCTGACCCGTCGCCTGCCGCAGTCGCTCACGGCAGACTATACTGCGGATGAAGACATCGCGGCCGCCTACGGCCAGGCGCGGTTCGAAATGGGTGATACCAGCATCCTGGCCGGCCTGCGCTTCGAGCGGACAGAGTTTGAAGGCAGCGCGCTCCGGGTGCCGCCCTCGGGTGTCGCCGGGACCGTCACGGTCTCGAATGACCGGACCGACTTCTTCCCGAACCTGACCATCCGTCATTCGTTCAGCGACAATCTGATCGGCCGCTTCGCCCTTACGCGTGCCATTTCACGTCCTGAGTATTCGGAGATCGTGCCGCGGGTCCTCGAAACGACCGAAGGAAATACGATTACCTTCGACCGCGGCAACCCGGACCTCGAAGCCGCCTTGTCCAACAATTTCGACGCCGGTCTCGAATACTATATGCGCCCGCTGGGCGTGGTGTCGGTCAACGTTTTCTACAAGGACCTGTCGGACTACCGCTTTACCCTGAACACGGTGGTGCCCTATCTGGACCCGGCCACGCCTGCCATTACCCAGGCGGTGATCTCGGAGGCCCTCAACGCCCCTGACGGCTACCTGGCCGGCATCGAGTTCAACTGGCAGCAGACCTTCGACTTCCTGCCGGGCTGGGCTTCGGGCTTCGGTGTCTTCGCCAACTACACCCTGACCGACGCCGAGATCAAAACCGCCGCCACCTACTCGGGCCGTGATACCTTCGCCCTGCCGGGACAGTCGGACTCGGTCTACAATGTGGCGGTCTTCTACGAGCGCTATGGCCTCAGCGCCCGCCTGTCCTACACGCACCGTGGCGATTTCCTCGAAGAGATTGACGCGACCCGTCCGGGCCTCGACCTTTGGGTCGAGGGTCGGGGCCAACTGGACTTCACCTCCAGCTATGACTTCGGCAACGGCATCGAACTGTTCGGTGAGGCGAAGAACCTCGGCGACTCGGCCGGTGTCCGGTACTTCGGCTCGCGCGAGCGGACCTATGAGTATGAGAAGTTTGGCTACAATCTCTTCCTGGGCCTCCGCTTCAAGCTCTGAAGCCTCGACGGCGCAAGAACCAGGGGCCGGGCAGCGATGCCTGGCCCCTTTTCGTTGCGCCGCCGTCCTTTGATACGGTGACGCTGGACCTCGCGGCCCAGCCCGGCTAGGTCGCCCTCGGGGCGAAAGCGGACCGGTTCGGTTCGCCGTTTGCAAGGTGTCTCCCGGATGGGCGCGCGTGGCGCCAGAACGGGACAGTCAGGTCGCATGTTTCTCGAAGGCCAGGTGAACTGGATGTGGGTTCTGGGGGCGGTCGCCGCCGTGGGCTGGATCGTGGGCCTCGTCGCCCTGTGGTTCGCCGTCCGCAACAGCAGCCGTCACGTCGACACCTCGGACCAGCTCGACCAGGTCCAGCGCGTCGCCGACGATTCCCAGAAGCGGCTGTTCGAGACCCTGAACGCCATTCCCGTCGCCCTGGTCGAGACCGACCGGGAGGGCAAATTCGTCTTCGCCAACCGCGCCGCCCACCAGCTGCTGGGCCGCAAGGACGCCGAACTGATCGGGCTGCGCTTCCATTCCGCCACCTGGGGCATCACCTTCCCCGACGGTCGTCCCGTGCCGCCGGACCTGCTGCCCAGCGCCCGCGCCCTGCGTGGCCAGACGGTGCGCGGCTTCCAGCATCTGCTGGCCAATCCCGCCTCGCGCCGCAAGATGCTGGTCTCGGTCACGGCCATGCCGATCGAGAACGAACTGGGCCAGATCACCGGCTCGACGGCGGCCATCGTCGAGACCGAAGGCCTGCAGATGCCCGAGCGCGCAACGCCCGAGTTCATGGCGCCTGAGTCCGTCTCGGCCTCAGCCGACGACCTGACCCGCCGGGTCTTCGATGCCGCCTCCAGTGCCCTCGTCGTCGTCGGAGCCAATGGCCGGGTCCGCGAGGCCAACCGCACGGCCCTTCTGGTGCTCGGCCGGGCCGAGGCCGATGGCGACTTCGCCGACCTGTTCCTGGCCGAGGACGAGCGCGTCGAGGGCCGCCAGGCCCTGCGCGCCGCCCTGTCCGCCCCGGCCGGCGAGGCCGAGGCCTTTGTCTCGCGCCGCGGTACCGGGGACGGCATCCGCTGGTCCATGCTGCCGCTGGCCGACGCCGAGGGCCGGAACGACACCCTGTTGCTGGCCGGAGAACGGGCTGAGCCGACCGGTGAATTCGACCACAACGGGCTGGCCAGTTCGACCACTGGAAGCGCGATTCCAGGCGAGACAGACAGGACAATCGGCCAAGACTTGCACGACAATCCGGCCCGACAGGCAGGACAGTTCGGAGACACAGGCGATACAAGTGAGACCGCCGCCGAGATGTTGGTCCTGCGCGAGGCGGCCGAGGCCGCGCGCCGCGAGGCCGGAGACGCCCTGGCCGCTGCCGCCGCCGCCCGTGAAGAGGCCCGTGCCGCCCATGCTGCGGCGCGCAAGGCCGGGGAGGACGCCGAGGCCGAGCTGGCCGGAGGTCGCCGGATGGAGAACGTCGGCCGCCTGACCGGCGGACTGGCCCATGATTTCAACGCCCTGCTGGGCGTGATGACCGGGGCCCTCGACATGATGCTGCGTCAGGCCGACGACCCCGCGCGGGTGCGCCGTATCGGTCAGGCCGCCCTGGCCGCCGGCCAGCGCGGCGAGCTTCTGACCCGCCGCCTGACCGCCTTCTCGCAGGGCGATGACGAGCCGGTGCTGCGCATCCTCGATGCCGGGGTGCTGCTGCGCGGCATGGAGACCCGGCTGCGGGCCCTCGGGGGGCCGGGCGTCGACCTGATGATCGAGGGTCTGTCGGGGGACGCCCCTGTGCGGCTCGACCCGGTCGCCTTCGAGGGCGCTGTCCGGGGTCTGACCCAGAATGCCATCGACGCCGTTGCCGGCCGGGGCTCGGTCGCGGTGCGGCTGGAGACCATGCTTGAGGGCGGGGTCCGTCTGAGTGTCCGTGACAGCGGGCCCGGCATGGATCGTGATCTGGCCGCCCGCGCGGTTGAGCCCTTCTTCACCACCCGCGAGGGCGCGGCCGGTCTGGGCCTGTCCCAGGCTTATGCCTTTGCCCGCCAGTGCGGCGGTGTCCTGTCGATCGACAGCGCGCCCGGCGAAGGCGCCGAGGTCTCCATCACCCTGCCCAGCGCGGGTTGAGCCGCCGCCTTCCACCGTTCGCCGGGCGGGGGTATGGTGGTTAACGCGGGGGCGGGAGGTTCTTTATGAAGCTGTTGCGATTCATCGTCGTCCTCGCGGTCATCGGCTACGCCGGCTGGCTGGCCTGGCCGTTCATCTCTCCCTTTCTCGAAGGCACCGCTCCGGATGTCGCCGCGTCGCGCATGGGTGCCGAGGCCGAGTCCGGCGGCGACCTGTTCGGCTTCCTGCCGGCCTGGACCCTCTGGGTCGGAGCGGTGGGCCTGTATCTGATCGCGGCCCTGCTGCTCGGCTCGGGGAACCCCAGGGCCGCCGTGGCCTATTTCCTCGGCTTCATCGCCGACGCCGTGCTCCGACTGGCGCTGGACCAGGACGGTGGCGGCGACGTCGCCGCCCGCTCCGCGGGTCCGACTACGATGGCTGCGCCGGACAGCATGGGCGGCCTGCCGGTCGATCCTGTCTGGCTGGTGCTCGGCGCGGTCTTCCTGCTGGGCGTTCTGGTCCTCGTGGCCAGTCGGCGGGTGCGGCACCGGCGCGAAGCGGGACAGCTGAATTTCTGACGTCCCGGCTGCGGATCGGCCGCGAAGCCCTCTATATGCGGGGTGACGGTTGACCCTTGCGGGCGGGCCGTTAGGTTCCGCGCGCCTTCCCGCGCCCACGACAGAGAGATTCCATGGCCGACGCCGCCGCCTCCAGCGCCTCCTATGACGTCGTCATCATCGGTGGCGGTCCCGGCGGCTACAATGCCGCCATCCGGGCGGGGCAGCTGGGCCTGACCGCCGCCTGCGTCGAGATGCGCGAGACCCTGGGCGGGACCTGCCTGAACGTCGGCTGCATGCCCTCCAAGGCCCTGCTGCACGCGTCGGAACTCTATGAGATGGCGGGCAAGGAATTCGCCGGCCTCGGCATCGAGGTGACGCCGAAGCTCAATCTGGCGCAGATGATGGCGCAGAAGTCGGAGAGCGTGACCGCCCTCACCAAGGGCATCGAATTCCTGTTCAAGAAGAACAAGGTCGACTGGGTTCGCGGTCGCGGCCGCATCGCCGGCCCGGGCAAGGTCGAGGTGACCGCTGCGGACGGCACGGTCAGCACGCTCTCAGCGAAGAACATCGTGATCGCCACCGGCTCCGAGCCCACCTCCCTGCCGGGCGTGGCCTTCGAGGACGGCAAGGTGGTGGATTCGACCGGTGCCCTGTCGCTGCCGGCCGTGCCGAAGCATCTGATCGTCGTCGGCGCCGGCATCATCGGCCTGGAGCTGGGTTCGGTCTGGCGCCGGCTGGGGGCGCAGGTGACGGTGGTCGAATATCTCGATCGCATCACCCCGGGCATGGACAGCGACCTGGCCAAGGCCTTCCAGCGCAGCCTGACCAAACAGGGCATGGCCTTCAAGCTCGGGTCGAAGGTCACGGCCGCGAAATCGTCAAAGGACGGGGTCGCACTGACGGTCGAGCCCGCGGCCGGCGGGACGGCAGAAACCCTGACCGGCGACGTGGTTCTGGTCGCCATCGGCCGCCGTCCCTATACCGAGGGCCTCGGCCTTGAGACGGTGGGCATCACGCCCGACAAGCGCGGCTTCCTCGACAACGACCACTTCAAGGTGACCGAAGGCGTCTGGGTCATCGGTGATGTCACCCACGGCCCGATGCTGGCCCACAAGGCCGAGGAGGATTCGGTCGCGGTGATCGAGCTGATCGCGGGCAAGGCGGGCCACGTCGACTACAATCTGGTCCCCAGCGTGGTCTACACCGCCCCCGAGGTCGCCTGGGTCGGCCAGACCGAAGACCAGCTGAAGGCGGCGGGCGTGGCCTACAAGGTTGGCAAATTCCCCTTCACCGCCAACAGCCGGGCGAAGATCAACCACGAGACCGACGGCTTCGCCAAGGTGCTGGCCGATGCCGCGACCGACCGCATTCTCGGCGTCCACATCATGGGCCCTCAGGCCGGTGAAATGATCGGCGAGGCCTGTGTGGCCATGGCCTTCGGTGGCTCATCGGAGGACATCGCCCGCGTCTGCCACCCCCACCCGACCCGGTCCGAAGCCGTCAAACAGGCGGCCATGGGCGTCGAGGGCTGGACGATGCAGGCGTAAGGCTCACCCGCGCGGATGGGCGGCGGAATAGGCCTCCAGCAGGCGGGCGGCGTCCACGGCGGTATATTTCTGGGTCGTCGATAGGCTGGCGTGGCCCAGTAACTCCTGGATCGAGCGCAGGTCGGCCCCGGCCCCCAGCAGGTGGGTCGCGAAGCTGTGGCGCAGGGCGTGGGGTGTGGCCGAGGCCGGCAGACCCAGCCGTCCCCGCAACCGCTGGACCATGGCCTGGACGTGGCGCGGCGTCAGCGGCCCGCCGCGACGGGCGCGGAACAGGGCGTCGGACGGCTCCAGCGGGAAGGGCTGCATGGCCAGATAGCTGTCCACCGCCGCGCGGACCGCAGGCAGGACAGGGGTCAGCCGTGTCTTGCCGCCCTTGCCGGTGATGCGGAGGGTTTCGGGCAGGGGGGCGTCGGACCGGCTCAGGGACAACCCTTCCGATATGCGCAGGCCGCAGCCATACAGCAGGGTCAGGACGGCCCGGTCGCGGGCGGCCTCCCAGGCCTCGGCGTCCGGATCGGCGTCCGGCTCCTGCAACAGGCCGCGGGCCTGGTCCTCGCTGACGGGACGGGGCAGGGACGGCTTGATCCGGGGGCCCCGCACGAGGGCGAGCTGGGGTGCGGGAGTGGCGCAGCGCCGGTCGAGGAAGCCGTGGAAGGCGCGGATGGCCGACAGGGTCTGGCTGATCGACCGGGCCGCCAGCGGATGATCACCGCTGCGGCGCTCGGCCAGATGGGCGCGGAGCTCGGCGGCGGTGACGGTTCCGAGATCGGCCAGCCGCTGCGGCCCGCCGCGATGCCGCTCCAGAAAGGCGAGATAGCCCCGTCCGATCCGGCCATAGGACTCCAGCGTATTGGCAGCCAGTCGCCGTTCGTGGGCCAGATGCTCCAGCCAGGCCGCCAGGGCCTCGTCTGCGGTCAGCTGAGAATGGGCCATCGCTCGGCCGTTCGCTCCACCACCCGGGCGATGAAGGCCACCAGTTCGCAGCCCATGGTCGGCGTGAAGCCATCTTCCTCGGGCGAGCCGAAAGCACAGATGGCGTGTCGGGCCGGCGTTTCCGCGCCGGGGAACTGCGGGGCCATGCGGATCAGGGCCACGGACTTCACCTCGGCCTCATTGGCGCCGAACAGGCTCAGTCCGTCGAAATTGGGACCCAGCCAGGTCAGCCCGTGCTCGCCCAGCAGGGAATCGACCCCGCCGACCTCAAGGCCGCGCCAGCCGAACGGCACGCCGCCGGGCTTCTCAAGCGCTATGGCCGCGCCGGCCAGGCCGAACCGACCTTGCGCCACCGCGTCGAGCCGCCGGGCCAGATCGGACCCATTGCGCGCCTCCATCAGATCGAGGGCGGCGACATGGGTCTGGGTCTGGGCGGCGAAATTGGCCCGGGCGATCGATTCAATGCGTTTGCGGGCGTCAGCCTCGCGCTCGGCGGCCTCTTCCAGCTTCGTCAGGGCGGCGCGACCGAACTCCACGACGTTGCGGCCATGCGGCTTGAGCCCGATCTCCTCCAGCAGGGAGCGGTCGTCCAGCAGGGTTTGCGGATTGGCCTGTAGCCAGGCGCGAATCTCCGGCCAGTGGGGTTCAGCCGGCGGCAATTTCGGAGAGGGATCAGGCTTGCCGCTCACAAACCTCTCCTCGAGGCGAATCTACAGGATGGACTGACCGGTCTTGCCCCAGTCCGCCAGGAAGGCATCAAGCCCCTTGTCGGTTAACGGGTGCTTGACCAGGGCCTTGAAAACGTCGGCCGGGATGGTCGCGGCGTCGGCACCGGCCACGGCGGCGGCGCTGACATGGCCCGGATTGCGCAGGGAGGCGGCCAGGATCTGCGTCTCGAAGCCGTGCACGTCGTACAGCACCCGGATCTCCTCCAGAAGGCCGATGCCGTCGGCACCGTGGTCTTCCAGCCGGCCGACGAACGGCGAGATGAAGGTGGCGCCGGCCTTGGCGGCCAGCATGGCCTGGGCGGCCGAGAAGCAGAGGGTGACGTTGGTCCGGATGCCTTTGTCGGCAAAGGCCCGCGTGGCGCGCAGCCCGTCCCAGGTCAGGGGCAGTTTCACCACGACGTTCGGGGCGATGGCGGCGAGCTTGTCGCCTTCCTTGACCATGGTCTCGAAATCGGTCGCCACGGCCTCGGCGGAGATCGGCCCCTCGACGAGGGCGCAAATCTCGGCGATGACCTCGGCGATGTTGCGACCGGATTTGGCGATCAGCGACGGATTGGTGGTGACGCCGTCCACCATGCCGGTGGGGACCATGTCCCGGATGACGGCGACGTCGGCTGTGTCGAGAAAGAGTTTCATGTCGGTCTCTCTAGCGGAGCGCGAAGGGCGGTGAAAGTCGCCAGCGTCCTCATCCCCCTGCCGGTGCCGGAGGCCTTCGATTATGAGGTCCCCGAAGGCATGGATGTGACACGCGGCGATCAGGTCGCGGTGCCCCTGGGACCCCGTCTGATCCGTGGGGTGGTTTCCGAATCGCGCGAGACGACGGGTTCGAACCGGCGGCTCAAGGCCATCGACCATGTGCTGGACGATCCGCGCCTGCCCGAACGGACGGTGGACTTCGTCGAATGGGCCGCCCGCTGGACGCTGAGCGCGCCGGGGGAGATGGCGGCGGCGGCGCTGAAGGGGCTGCGCGCACCCCGCCCCCGTCCCGAGCGGCGCGTGCGGCGGGTCGGGGACCGTGCGCCCGCCAAACTGACGGCCTCGCGCGCCGCAGTGCTGGAGGCACTGGGTCAAGGAACCATGCCCGGTCCCGACCTGGCGCGGGCGGCGGGGGTTTCGTCCGGCGTGGTCAAGGGCCTGCTGGACGAGGGCGTGCTGGAGGTCATCGAGGTCGAGGCGGTCGCCGCCTTCGATCCGCCCCATCCGGACCATGCCCCTGCCGCGCTCAATCCCGACCAGGCGGCGGCGGCGACCGCCATCGCGGCGGCGACGGGCAAGGGCGGCTTTGCCCCCTTCCTGCTGGACGGCGTCACCGGCTCGGGCAAGACCGAGGCCTATCTGGAGGCTGCGGCGCGGACGCTGAAGGCTGATCCGGCGGCCCAGATCCTGATCCTGCTGCCCGAGATCGCCCTGACCCAGGACCTGATTGCCCGGATCACGGCCCGCTTCGGCACCGCCCCGGCCGAATGGCATTCCGGCATCGCCCCGCCCCGCCGCCGGCAGGTCTGGGAGGCCGTCTGCGCCGGCCGCTGCAATATCGTGGTCGGGGCGCGGTCGGCCCTGTTCCTGCCCTTCGTCAACCTGCGGCTGCTGGTCGTGGACGAGGAGCACGACGGCTCGTTCAAACAGGGGGAGGGACTGGTCTATCACGGCCGCGACCTGGCCGTGTCCCGGGCGCGGATCGAGGGGGCCACGGTGGTGCTGGCCTCGGCCACGCCGTCGCTCGAGACCCTGTGGAACGCACAGCAGGGCCGCTACGGCTGGCTGAAGCTGGCGGCGCGGCACGGGGCGGCGGTCCTGCCGGAGGTGACCCTGCTGGACCTGCGGACCTGTCCGCCTGATCCCCAGACCTGGTTGTCCCAGCCCTTGCGCGAAGCCATCGGCGAGACGCTGCTGCGCGGCGAACAGACCCTGCTGTTCCTGAACCGGCGCGGCTATGCCCCGGTGGTGCTGTGCCGCGCCTGCGGTCACCGGATGACGGCACCCGACACCGACAGCTGGCTGGTCGAGCATCGCTACACCGGCCGGCTGATCTGCCACCTGACCGGCTTCACCATGGCGCGGCCGAAACACTGCCCGTCCTGCGGCGCGGTCGACAGCCTCGTCGCCGTCGGCCCCGGCGTCGAACGGGTCGAGGAGGAGGTGCGCCAGCTCTTCCCCGAGGCGCGCACGGCGGTGTTCAGCTCCGACACCACGCCGGACGCCCGGTCCGCCCGCGCCCTGATCCAGCGGATGACGGACGGCGAGATCGACATCCTCGTCGCCACCCAGGCGGCGGCCAAGGGGCATAACTTTCCCCTGCTGACCCTGGTCGGGGTGGTCGATGCCGATCTGGGCCTGCGCGGCGGCGACCTGCGCGCGGCGGAGCGGACCTTCCAGCTACTGACCCAGGCCACGGGCCGGGCGGGTCGGGCCGACAGGCCGGGTCGGGCCATCCTGCAGACCTGGACCCCCGAGCATCCGGTGCTGATGGCCTTGGCGGCCGGCGATCGGGATGCCTTCGTCGCCGCCGAAATGGCCGAGCGCGAGGCCGCCTTCCTGCCGCCGTACGGCCGGCTGGCGGCGATCATCCTGTCGAGCGAAAATGCGGTGGCGGTGGAGAAATTGGCGCGCGAATTGGCCGGTTCGATTCCCAACGCCGAACGCCTCGAGGTCTATGGTCCCGCCGACGCCCCGCTGGCCCTGGTGCGCGGCCGCCGCCGCAAGCGGCTGCTGGTCCGCGCCGACCGCGACGTCGACCTGCAGGGCTTCCTGCGGGCCTGGCTGGCGCGGGTGAAGGTGCCGGCTTCGGTGCGGCTGACGGTCGACGTGGATCCGTACAGTTTTCTTTAGGGCGCTACCGCTCGCCGCGCGGCGGCTCGCTGCTTGAGCGCGGGGCATGCGCGAAGCGCCAGGCCGCGTCGGGTCGAAAAGGCGAAGCCTTTTGACCGCGGCCCAAAAAGAAACGGCGCTGGCGTCGCTTAGCGACGTCAGCGCGGCCCGGTCAGCCGGATCTCGAACAGTTTCGGCCAGTTCTTGCCGGTCACGAACAGCCGTCGGCCCTCCGGGTCCCAGGCGATGCCGTTCAGGACCGCGTCGGTCGGATCGAGGCCTGACCGGTCCGGCATCAGCTCGGTCAGGTCGATGATGCCTGTCACCACGCCGGTCGCCGGATCGATGCGGACGATGAAATCGGTCTGCCAGACATTGGCGAAGACCTCGCCCTCGACCCATTCCAGCTCGTTGATCTGGCGCAGCGGGTGGCCTTGCACGGTCACGGGCACCCGACCGGTTTCCGCGAAGGTCTGCGGATCGAGGAACCGCAGCGCCGCCGTGCCGTCCGACAGGATCAGGCGCGTGGAGTCATGCGTCAGACCCCAGCCCTCGCCGGCATAGGTGAACTCACCTTCGGGCTCGAGCGTCTCAGGGTCCCAGATGAAACCCTTGCCGCCCTTCCAGGTCAGGGTCAGCACACGGTCGCCGACCGCGGTCAGCCCCTCGCCGAAATAGGCCTCGTCCAGCTCGCGCTGCTGCAGGACCACGCCGTCCTCCAGCCGGACCCGCCGGACCGTCGACGGATAGCGGCCGGTGCTTTCCAGCAGCTCGCCATCGCGGAACACCAGCCCCTGGGTGAAGGCCTCAGGGTCGTGTGGATAGACCCGCACGACCTCGAAGCCATAGATCGGGACCGGAGTCCGGGCGGGGGCCGATGCAGGAGTGGGTGGGGCCGTCGCCTGCGCCGCCGCCGGCAAGGGCGTCAGCAGCGCAAGGAGAAGAAGGACGGCCACCCGCATGGTCACACCCCGGGTTCGGCCGTCTCGGCCTTGTTCAGCGCCGCCTGACGTTCCGCGAGGATCGCCTGTTTCTTCTCTGCGGCCTTGCGGCTCCACATGTTCAACACCTCGACCCCGGCCGAGAAGGCCATGGCGGCGTAGATATAGCCCTTGGGCACATGGGCCCCGAAGCCTTCGGCGATCAGCACCATGCCGATCATCAGCAGGAAGCCGAGGGCCAGCATCACCACGGTCGGGTTCTCGTTGATGAAGTTGGCCAGCGGGTCGGCGGCCAGCAGCATGACGGTGACGGCGACCAGCACGGCCACGACCATGATGGGCAGGTGGTCGGTCATGCCGACGGCGGTCAGGATGGAGTCGATCGAGAACACCAGGTCCAGCAGGATGATCTGGAAAATGGCCGAGCCGACGTTCGAAATGACCACGTCCTTCTTGTCCAGCAGATCGTGGGTCGGCTTGGGGTCGACGCTGTGGTGGATCTCCTTGGTCGCCTTCCAGAGCAGGAACAGGCCGCCGGCGATCAGGATCAGGTCCTTCCAGGAGAAGGTGTTATCCAGGACAGTGAAGACCGGTGCCGTCAGGCTGACGATCCAGGCGATCATCGACAGCAGGGCCAGACGCATGATCAGGGCGAGCGAGATGCCGATGCGGCGGACCCGTTGCCGGTGCTCGGGCGGCAGCTTGTTCGACAGGATCGAGATGAAGATCAGATTGTCGATCCCCAGCACGACTTCCATGACGACGAGGGTGACAAGGGCGGCCCATGCGGCCGGGTCGGTGAGAAGCGGGGTGATGCTGTCGAACATGGTCGCGGAATTCCTGGGGCTTCGAGCGTGACGGCCTCCTTACAGCGCCTGTTGCATCTGCGGCAATGACGACCTGTGCGGCGGCCGGTCTCTGTTGCGGTCGGGGGGTTACGATGCTATCAGGCGCCCGGCTGAGCCGGAGGGCGCGTTGCGAGACGCGTCCCCCAAGTGCTTTCTCAAAGCATTTCAGACCTTTGACTGGCGCGGACACGCCGCCGGTCGCCAACCCGAACGCTAACCGCGCGGACATGACTAGTGGCTGACGACTACAGGACGACGGAAGTCGGCGAGCGCTACGCACAGGCGCTGTTCGACCTTGCTGATGAAACGGGCGTTCTGGACGCCGTTCGCGCCGATCTGGCCTCGCTGCGCGCGGCCTGGAACGAGAGCGCCGACCTGCGCCGTCTGGCCCAGTCGCCGGTCATCGCTGCCGAGGACCAGCAGAAGGGTCTGACCGCCATCGCCGACAAGGCGAAGTTCAACCGGGTCACCCGGAACTTCCTCGGCCTGCTGGCCCAGAACGGCCGCTCGCGCGACCTGACGGCCGTGATCGCCGGTTTCGACCTGCTGTATGCGAAGAAGACCGGCGTGGTCGCCGCCGAGGTCGTCTCGGCCCAGCCGCTGACCGCCGCCCAGATGAAGTCCATCCAGTCGGCGCTGCGCGCCTCGCTGGGCAAGGATCCCGAAATGACCGCCCGCGTCGATCCGTCGATCCTGGGCGGCCTCAAGGTCAAGGTCGGCTCGAAACTCTTCGACGCCTCGCTGAAGACCAAGCTCGACCAGATGAAGTTTGCCCTGAAGCGCGCGTAAGCGCGCTGACCCACCCGAATTCAACGCGCCCGACCGGCGCGCTGACAAGACGATAACAGAGAGCCTGTCATGGACATCCGCGCCGCCGAAATCTCGGCCATCCTCAAGTCGCAGATCGCCTCCTTCGGCGTCGAAGCCGACGTGTCCGACGTCGGCCAGGTGCTGTCGGTCGGCGACGGCATCGCCCGCATCCACGGTCTGGACAATGTCCAGGCCGGCGAGATGATCGAATTCCCGAAAGCCGGTGTGAAGGGCATGGCCCTGAACCTCGAGCGCGACAACGTCGGTGCCGTGATCTTCGGCCAGGACAACCAGATCGCCGAGGGCGACGAGGTCCGCCGCCTCGGTGAGATTGTGGACGTTCCGGTCGGCAAGGGCCTGCTGGGCCGCGTCGTCAACCCGCTGGGCGAGCCGATCGACGGCAAGGGCCCGATCCAGTTCACCGAGCGTCGCCGCGTCGACGTGAAGGCCCCGGGCATCATTCCCCGGAAGTCGGTGCATGAGCCGATGCAGACCGGCCTGAAGGCCATCGACACCCTGATCCCGATCGGCCGCGGCCAGCGCGAGCTGATCATTGGTGACCGTCAGGTCGGCAAGACCGCCGTCGCCATCGACACCATCCTGAACCAGAAGAGCACCAACGCGGCCGCCGCGTCGGAAGGCGAGAAGCTGTACTGCATCTACGTCGCCATCGGTCAGAAGCGCTCGACCGTCGCCCAGATCGTCAAGACGCTCGAGGAGCGCGGCGCCCTGGACTACACCATCGTCGTCGCCGCCACGGCGTCGGAGCCGGCCCCGCTGCAGTTCCTGGCCCCGTTCTCGGGCACGGCCATGGGTGAGTTCTTCCGCGACAACGGCATGCACGCCCTGATCGTCTATGATGATCTGTCGAAGCAGGCTGTGGCCTATCGGCAGATGTCCCTGCTGCTGCGCCGTCCGCCGGGCCGCGAAGCCTATCCGGGCGACGTCTTCTATCTGCACAGCCGCCTGCTGGAGCGTTCGGCCAAGCTGAACGCCGACTACGGCTCGGGCTCGATGACCGCCCTGCCGCTGATCGAGACCCAGGCCAACGACGTCTCGGCCTACATCCCGACCAATGTGATCTCGATCACCGACGGCCAGATCTTCCTCGAGTCCGACCTGTTCTACCAGGGCATCCGCCCGGCCGTGAACGTCGGCATCTCGGTGTCGCGGGTGGGCTCCTCGGCCCAGACCAAGGCGATGAAGAAGGTCGCCGGCTCGATCAAGGGCGAGCTGGCCCAGTATCGGGAAATGGCCGCCTTCGCCAAGTTCGGCTCGGACCTCGACGCCTCGACCCAGAAACTGCTGGCCCGCGGTGCCCGCCTGACGGAACTGCTGAAGCAGCCGCAGTACAGCCCGCTGACCATGGAAGAGCAGGTCGTCTCGGTCTACGCCGGCACGCGCGGCTATCTGGACGGCATCGCCGTCGGCGACATCGGCCGCTTCGAGAGCGAGCTGCTGGCCCGCATCAAGTCGTCGAACGCTTCGCTGCTGGACGGCATCCGCGCCAAGAAGGACCTCACCGCCGAGCTCGAAGCCGAGCTGAAGTCGGTGCTGGACGCCTTCCTCAAGACCTTCGCCTGAGACCGGACCGGATAGCGAGAAAGTAGCGCCGGATGGCCAGCCTCAAGGAAATGCGCAATCGGATCGGAAGCGTGAAGTCCACGCAGAAGATCACGAAAGCCCTGAACATGGTCGCCGCGGCCAAGCTGAAGCGCGCCCAGGATCAGGCTGAAAGCGCCCGTCCCTATGCCCGCAAGATGGCCGCGGTCATCGCCAACCTCGCCGCCGGCGTGTCCGGCGACGGCGCGCCGAAACTGCTGGCCGGCACGGGCAAGGACCAGAAGCACCTGATCGTCGTCGCCACCGGCGACAAGGGTCTGGCGGGCGGGTTCAACACCAATGTCATCCGGGCCGCGCGTGAGCGGATCAACGGTTTGATCGCAGCCGGCAAGGACGTCCGCATCATCGCCGTGGGCCGCAAGTCGCGCGACGGCCTGACCCGTCTGTACGGCGACAAGCTGGTCAAGACCTTCGAGATGTCGGACTACAAGGTCATCGGCCTGCCGGCGGCGGAGCCGATCGCGGCCCTGATCGCTGAAGAGTTCGAGGGCGGCAACGCCGACGTCGTGACCCTGTTCTTCAGCCGCTTCCAGTCGGTCATCGCCCAGATCCCGACGCCGAAACAGCTGATCCCGGCGGTCGTCGATGGAGATGCCCCGCCGATCGACCTGAACGGCGCGACCTATGAGTATGAGCCGTCGGAAGAGGAAATCCTCGAGACGCTCCTGCCGCGCAACATCACCACCCAGGTGCTGGCCGCCCTGTACGAGAACCAGGCCAGCTTCTTCGGGGCCCAGATGGGCGCCATGGACAACGCCACGCGCAACGCCGGCGACCTGATCAACAGCCTGACCCTGCAGTACAACCGCAAACGCCAGGCCCAGATCACCACCGAACTGATCGAGATCATCGCCGGCGCAGAAGCCCTCTGATCCGAACCCCGCCCAGATACGCCCAGATACACGCCAAGCACGACCTTCCGAACGGAACGAACCGATGACCGACACCACCGCCAAGAAACCCGCCGCCAGGAAACCGGCTGCTCCCAAGGCCCCGAAAGCCGCCGCCGCAACCGGCAACGCCGCCTATACGGCCGGCACCGGCGTGGGCCGGATCGCCCAGGTCATCGGCGCCGTCGTCGACGTCGAGTTCACCGGCCAGCTGCCGGCGATCCTGAACGCCCTGGAGACGCAGAACGTCGACCAGAAGACCGGCAAGCCCTTCACCCTGGTTCTGGAAGTCGCCCAGCACCTCGGCGAGAACATGGTCCGCACCATCGCCATGGACACCTCGGAAGGCCTGACGCGCGGCCAGGCCGTGACCGACACCGGCACCTCCATCCTGGCCCCGGTCGGCCCCGGCACGCTCGGCCGGATCATGAACGTCGTCGGCGCGCCGATCGACGAGCAGGGCCCGATCAAGACCACCATGTACCGCCCGATCCACCGCGAGGCACCGTCGTTCGAAGAGCAGTCGACCTCGTCGGAAATCCTCGTCACCGGGATCAAGGTCATCGACCTGATGTGCCCCTATACCAAGGGCGGCAAGATCGGCCTGTTCGGCGGCGCCGGCGTGGGCAAGACCGTGACCATGCAGGAACTGATCAACAACATCGCCAAGGCCTACGGCGGTTATTCGGTTCTGGCCGGCGTGGGTGAGCGCACCCGCGAGGGCAACGACCTGTATCACGAGATGATCGAGTCCAATGTGAACGTGGACCCGACCAAGAACGGCGGCTCGACCGAAGGCTCGAAATGCGCCCTCGTCTACGGCCAGATGAACGAGCCTCCCGGTGCCCGCGCCCGCGTCGCCCTGACCGGCCTGGCCCAGGCCGAGTATTTCCGCGACGAGGAAGGCAAGGACGTTCTGCTGTTCGTCGACAACATCTTCCGCTTCACCCAGGCCGGTTCGGAAGTGTCCGCCCTGCTGGGCCGCATCCCGTCCGCCGTGGGCTATCAGCCGACGCTGGCCACCGAGATGGGCAACCTGCAGGAGCGCATCACCTCGACCAAGAAGGGCTCGATCACCTCGGTCCAGGCCATCTACGTTCCCGCCGACGACCTGACCGACCCGGCCCCCGCCGCCTCGTTCGCCCACCTGGACGCAACGACCGTGCTGAGCCGCGACATCGCCGCCCAGGCCATCTTCCCGGCCGTGGACCCGCTCGACTCGACCTCGCGGATCATGGACCCGCTGGTCATCGGCGAAGAGCACTACCGCGTCGCCCGCTCGGTCCAGGAAGTCCTGCAGCAGTACAAGGCGCTGAAGGACATCATCGCCATCCTGGGCATGGATGAGCTGTCGGAAGAGGACAAGCTGATCGTCTCGCGCGCCCGCAAGATCCAGCGCTTCCTGTCGCAGCCCTTCTTCGTGGCCGAGCAGTTCACCGGCGCGGACGGCAAGTTCGTCTCGCTGGAAGACACCATCCGCTCGTTCAAGGGCATCGTCGCCGGCGAATACGACCACCTTCCGGAAGCCGCCTTCTACATGGTCGGCGCCATCGAGGAAGCCGTGGCCAAGGCCCAGAAGCTCGCCGCCGAGGCGGCCTGATCCATGGCGGGTCGCTTGGACATTGCGCTTAAGGAAGCGGATCATGTCCAAGCGGTTCTCGCGCGTTATGATCAAGGGCTGATTGCGCTCAAGACCGGGTACTTTGCCTTTCTCTTCGCGGTATTCTCCGGCGAGCTTCAAGGCGGTTTCTCGGAACACCGAGTTGAAGCATTCTTCGCGGGTGGGGTTTTCTTCTGGGTTATGGATTTTGGCTTGCGCTGCCGCTTTTGGTCCAGTTGGGCAACGCGAGCGACGCAGATCAGCGCCAATCTGAATGGCACAGACGACGCCTATGCTCTGATCGGCAAAGAGCCAAAACCTTTGACTGCCGCCCGACGAGCGGAAATGAGTTTCAACTGGCCGGACGTCATTTTCTATTTTGGGCCAGCTATCGCCTACGCAATCGCTGCGCATTGCTTCGGCTGGAGTTAATTTATGGCTTCCAAACTTTCGTTCTCCCTCGTTTCGCCTGAGCGCGAGGTCTTCAACGGCCTCGTCGACCAGGTCGACGCGCCCGGCATCGAGGGCGATTTCGGCGTCCTGGCCGATCACGCCCCCTTCATGACGGCGCTGCGCGAAGGCGTGGTCACGGTCATCGACGGGGGTTCGCGCCGCCAGTTCGAGGTCCACGGCGGCTTCGCCGACGTGACCCCGGCCGGCCTGACCATCCTGGCCGAACAGGCCTCGGAAGTGACGGCGGCCTAAAGGCCCTTGTCATCCCGGACGCGGCGCAGCCGCGATCCGGGACGCGCCTGCTCCAACATCTCCCCTCCCGGAAGGCGCGCAGCGACTGTCCGGGAGCAGGGTTGAACATACCCGGATCCCGGTTCAGCTCTTCGAGCTGCCCGGGATTTTCGTTTTTTGGGGCGCGCCTCGTCCCGGCTCTCCGCTTCGCTGCGGCCGGGATGACAAGCTCCCGGAACTTGACCCGACGCCTCAACCCCCTAGATAGCCCCTGCAGACGAGGCCACGTCCTCGCCCCGGCGATCCTGGATCGCGGGCAAAGTCCGGGACGGCCCGGCCCTTTGCACGGAGGGCCGCAACCATGGCCTGGACATACCTCATCATCGCCGGCCTGCTCGAGATCGTGTGGGCCTATTTCATGAAACAGTCGGACGGGTTCACCCGTCTGTGGCCCAGCGTGGCGACCCTGGCCTTCATGGGCGCCAGCTTCGGCCTGCTGGCCCTCGCCATGAAATCCCTGCCCATGGGCTCGGCCTATATGGTCTGGACCGGCATCGGCGCGGTCGGTGCCTTCATCGTCGGCGTGGTCTTCCTGCAGGAGCATCTCAGCCTGTGGCGGGTGCTGGCGGCACTGCTGATCGTCAGCGGGATCGTGCTGATGCGTCTGGCGCCGTCGCAATAGCGGGGCTAGCCTCGGCCCATGCTCGAGCTCCGACCCAACTGCGAATGCTGTGACCGCGACCTGCCGTTCGACAGCGCCGAGGCCCGGATCTGCACCTTTGAATGCACCTTCTGCGCCGATTGCGTGGACGGCGTGCTGAAGGGCGTCTGCCCCAACTGCGGTGGAGGGTTCAGTGCCCGTCCGGTCCGCCCGGCGCATCTGATGGCGAAATATCCGGCATCGACAAAGCGGGTGCTCAAGCCGCAGGGCTGCGCAGCCGCCTAGACCACCAGCGGTGCGAACACGGCCACGACCTGTTCATAGGACGCGCGCTTGAACGGCACGATCAGGTCGGGCGCGTCACTGAGCGGCCCCCAGCGCCAGGCGTCGAACTCGATCTCGCCGTGGGCCTCCAGGTCGATCTCGGACTCTTCGCCGGTGAAGCGGAAGGCGAACCACTGCTGCTTCTGGCCGGCCCAGCCTCGCGCCTGTTTCGACCCGCCGTAGTCGGCGGGGAAGTCATAGGCGATCCATTCCTCGGTGCGGGCGATCAGTTCGGCCGAGACCACACCGGTCTCTTCGGCCAGCTCGCGGCGGGCGGCGGTTTCGAGGTCCTCGCCCTCATCGACGCCGCCCTGGGGGAATTGCCAGTTGTGCGGCCCCCCGGTCCCTACGCGACGGCCATACCAGACACGCCCGTCCGGATGGAACAGCACGACGCCGACGTTGGGGCGGTAGCGGGAGAGGTCTGTCATGAGGGCTCAGGCAACAGGCAGCAGGCAGCAGGAAGATTCAAGCTTGTAGCAGGTCGATCGGCGGACCGTACTGCCTGCTGCCTGCTGCCTGCTGCCTGCTGCCTGAGCTCTATCTTCCCGGCCGCTGGGTCATCGCTGACGCCGGGGCCAGTTGCAGGCCGCGGGCGTCCATGTCGGCGGTCCAGCGGGCCACGGCCTCGACCGTGACCGGATAGCTGAAGCCCGTGCCCAGTGCCTGGCCGCGGCCCTTGGCGAGGGCCTCGAGCGCGTTCAGCTGGGCGACGATGGCGGTGGGGTTCTGTTCCTCGTCGATGATGCGGTTGGCGCTGGCCCGGGCCCAGGCACCGGGGCGGCGGCTCATTGAGCCGTCGTCGAGGAAGGCGACGCCGCGCTGGCGCAGGATGGTCATGAAGGCGTTCATGCCCGCGTCCGAGCTCGCGAACCGGTCGCCCATATAGTTGGTGACTCCGAAATAGCCGGTCGCCCGTCCCAGCAGCCAGTTCATCCGCGCCTGGATGTCGGCCGCCTCGGCCGAGGCCAGCAGGGTGTGCGGGCCGGGATCGTTGTCAGGGTAGCCCGACGGCTCCATGGGCATTTCCAGCATGACCTCATGGCCCTGGGCACGGGCGAGGTCGATCCAGCCCTGCAGGCCCTCGGCATAGGGGACGAAGCTGAGCGTGACCTCGGGGGGCAGCCGCTCGATGGCGGCGCGGGTGGTGACGGCGTTCAGGCCGAGGCCGCCGACGATGATGGAAATACGCGGCCGGCCGTTCGAGCGGAACGGGCGGGCATAGGCCTGGGCGGGGACGCGGCCGTCGGTGGCGATGGTTGGCAGAGGGCCGTTGGGGCCCGGCTGGCTCAGACCGGCGATGGGGGCGGCGGGCAGGGGGCTGGCGGCGATGCGGGGGGCGGTCACCGGCGCGCCGTTGCCGGACACGGTCGCCCCATTCGGCAGGGTGATGACGGCCTCGCCGCCCTGGGCCGGGTCGACGGCACCGCCGTCTGCGGCGAGGTCCTGCCAGGAGCCATAGGCACCGACCGAGAAGGCCTCGAGCCCGGTCGGGGCCGGGGCGGCGACCGGGGCCTCGCGCTTGAGCGTGGCCCGGGCCGAGGGGGCACCGGCCCGGGGGTCACCCAGTACGGTGATGAACAGGGCCGCCGCACCGAGCAGCAGCAGGCCGGCACCGGCCACAGCGACGGGCGGCTTTTTCAGAAAGCGGCCGACGGGCGCGAGGTTTTCGCGCAAGGAACGGCGCACCGGGGGCGTTCCGGCGGTGGTGGCGAGGACAGACTGGCGCTTGGCGAACATGGGCAGGACTGGACGCTCGAACGGGGGTCCGCGAAGCAGACTCCTTCAGGGCTCACAGTGGCGGGCGTCGGTTAAGAAAGCCTAACGCGCCGTTAGCCATGCGCCTTCCCTCGCCGCATCAGTTGTCCGGCGCGGGCTCCGGGTCGGCCGCCGCCAGGGCGGTGCCGGGCAAGGTCACGACAATCCCTTCCGGCGCGGCGGCCAGCTGGGCCAGGTTGCCCCCCGCGCGAAGTACGTCGAAGGCCCGTTCCAGCTGATAGTCCTTGTCCGCAGGCCAGCCCTCGCCCGGGGCCTCAAGCGGGGTATGCGGTCCCTTGCGCTCGGCCCCGATGGAGGCGTCCAGCGCCGTGGCGTAGGCCGCTTCAGAGTAGATGAAATTCGACCGCGACACGATCCGCGCCTCGGCCAATGACCGCGACACTTCCAGATCGGGCTCAATGCCGATCTTCTGGATCGAGGCTCCCGAGGGGGTGAAATAGCGGGCCGTGGTGATCGACAGCGCCCCGTCGGCACCATTGCGCAGCGGAATGACGGTCTGGACCGACCCCTTGCCGAAGCTGGTAAGGCCGACGATCGTCGCCCGTTGATGGTCCTTCAGGGCACCCGCCACGATCTCGGAAGCGGAGGCCGAGCCGTAGTTGATCAGCACCACCAGGGGCAGGCCGCCGGTCAGGTCGCCCGGTCGCGCGCCATAGCGCTGAATCTGCTCGACCTTGCGCCCCCGCTGGCTGACGATCTCGCCGCGCTCGAGGAAGGCGTCCGACACGGCGATGGCTGCATCCAGCAGGCCGCCGCCATTGTTTCGCAGGTCCAGCACATAGCCCTTGATGCCGGGGTTCCCGGCCTTGAGCCGGGCGATGGTCTCGCCCAGTTCGCGGCCCGTGTTCTCGTTGAAGGTCGAGACCCGCAGATAGGCGAAGTCGCCCTCGATACGGCCGGTGACGGATTCGATCTTGATGACCTCACGGGTCAGGGTCACCTCGCGCGGCTCCTCGCCGTCGCGCAGGAAGGTGACCTGTACCGTGGTGCCGACAGCGCCACGAAGCTTTTCGGAGACCTGGCTGACGGTCAGGCCCGCCGCGCTCTGGCCCTCGATGGAGGAGATGACGTCGCCGGCGTTGACGCCGGCGCGGGCGGCGGGGCCGCCATCCATCGGCGAGATCACCTTCACCATTCCGCCCTCGGCCTGGATGGTCAGGCCCACGCCCGAATAGGCACCCGAGGTCCGCTCCTGCAGTTCGTCATAGCCGCTGGGCGGCAGATAGTTGGAGTGGGGATCCAGCGCCCCCATCATGCCCTGCAGCGCCGCCTCGATCAGCTTCTTGTCATCGACCGGCACCACATAGGCCTGCTCAACAATGCCCAGCACGTCGCCGAAGAGCGCCAGCATCCGGAAGGCCTCGTTCCGCGGCGTCTGGCCCGTGGCGGTCGCGGCACCGAGTCCCACCAGGGTCACGGCGGCGGCGCCAACCAGCAACAATTTACGCATCGGGTCTCTTTCAGCGAACGGGGAGACGATCTTGGGTCGAGGCAGTTACGGACCGACCGGCGACGAAATCGTGGCCGACCGGCGATTACTGGATAAAATCAGCGTCATCGGCGAATGGGAAGCGGTTTCGCCGGGAAGGAAGGGTCTGGGGGCTGGGGGTTAGGTTCTGGGGAAGTCCGCGATCGACCGCCTGGCATTCCTAATCCCTAGCCCCCAGCCCCCAGCCTAGCGCCCCTCACCTCAGCCACGGTGCCGGATCGATCGGGCGTTCGTCGCGGCGCAGTTCGAACGCCGTCTCGCCGTCCGCGCCGGTGCGGCCCAGGGCCTGGCCGTCGGTGACAAGGGTGCCAACCTCGACCGAAACCTCGTCCAGGCCCGAGATTACGGCCCGCCAGCCGGGCCCGAGGTCGAGAATGACCACCTGCCCCCAGCCGCTCAACGGTCCGGCGAAGGCCACCCTCCCTTCTGCCGGGGCCCGGACCTCGGCTCCGTCGGCGCGCCAGCTCCATCCACTGGAGCCCTGACCGAAGCGACGCGACGGTGTCCCATCGACCGGCGCGGACAGACGGCTGCGGCCGGCGGGCAGACGCGAAGCGGTGGGCTCCATCTCGGTCCCGGCCGGCGGCACGGCGGCACCCAGCGAGCGCAGCCGGGCGTCCAGCACCCTTGTGGCCCGTTCGGCGCCTTCAGCCTCGGCCCGCAGCACGGCCTCCAGCGCCGTCTTGCGGGCGGTCAGGGCCTCGACCTCGGCGCGTCTGTCGCCGCGGGCGCTTTCGGTGGTGAACAGCTGCTCGCTGTTCAGGGCGCTGAGCCGGCGCACTCGGACCACCTCGGCCTGGCGGTCGACCAGCCCCTGCGCCCGGGCCTGCAGCGCGGGGGCCATGGTCCGCATCAGTATCGCCGCCCGCACCGTGTCGACCGCCTTGTCGGCAGGGACCAGCAGGGGCGGCGGCGGGCGGCGGCTCATCATCTGCAGGGCCGACAGAAGCCGGCCCTGGCGCGCGCGCGCGCGGGACAGCTGCGCCACCAGGGCCGCCTCTCGCGTGCTCAATTCGCGCAACCGCGCCCGCTGGCCGGCGATGACGGCGTCATCCTGACCCACGGCGGCGCGCAGCTCGGCGAGTTGACGCTCCAGCCCGGCGATCTCCCGCGTGGCCTCGGCGGCTTCCTGACGCAGGCGCAGGGCCCGGGCGCGTTCGTCGCGGAACTCGGCCTGTAGCCGTTTGACCTCTCCGGCGGGGGGCGTCTGGTGCGCGATCGCGGCCACGGGCAGGGCGATCAGGCTCAGGCAGAGGGTCAGGATCAGCGGGCGCATCAGTCGCGATGATAAGGTGATCCGGCCAGAATGGTCACGGCGCGATACAGCTGTTCCGTCAGCATCGCCCGCGCCAGGGCGTGGGGCCAGGTCTGGGGGCCGAAAGCAAGGGTCGAGCCTGCCGCCGCGCGGACGCTGTCGTCCAGCCCGTCGGCTCCGCCGATGGCGAAGACCAGCCGGCGCTCGCCCCGGTCCCGCAGCAGGGCGATATGGTCGGCAAAGGCGCGGCTGGAGAAGGTCCTGCCGCGCTCGTCGCAGGCGATCAGATGCGCGCCCTCCGCGGCCTTCAGGATCAGTTCGGCCTCGGGAGCCTTGCCCGGCTTGCGCGGTTCGAGGTCGACCAGTTCAAGCGGGCCGAGCCCCAGGGCCCGACCGGCAAGGGTGGCGCGCTCGGCATAGTCGGCCGCCAGCACGGCCTCGGGTCCCCGCCCCGGCTTGCCGATGGCGATGACGGCCAGCTTCATCCGGTCAGCAGCAGATCAGGCGCGCGCGTCGACGCGGTGGCCGCTCTCGACCGACCAGATCTTCTCGATGTTGTAGAAGGCGCGCACTTCGGGACGGAACAGGTGGACGATGACGTCCCCCGCATCGAGCAGCACCCAGTCGCAGTGCGGCAGGCCCGAAACCTTGACCTTGCCCAGACCCTGTTCCTTCAGCGCGCGCTGAAGATGATCGGCCAGGGCGCCGACGTGCCGGTGAGACCGCCCGGAGGCGATGATCATGGTGTCGGCCATCGGGCTTTTGCCCTTCAGGTCGATGAGGACGATGTCCTGGGCCTTGTCGTCGTCGAGACGCGACAGAATGGCCGTTTCCAGAGCGGTGGAGCCGACGGGAAGGGGAGCCTGTTGACCGTCTTCGGAGCGGATGGAGTCGAATTCGTCCATCTCGTGCGCCGCGTCGGAAGCGGCGGTGTCTTGCGCGTCGTGCGCGGGCGAGGGGGTCAGCGGAGGGCTCCGGGGAGATTACTAAAGCGGAAGCCTATCACAAACGCGCGGCGGCGTCACGCACGGCCCGCAGTGCGGTTGAGGAGCGGGGATTCAAGGGTGCCGTCAGCCAGGTCCAGGCGGGAGCCTCCATGCCTGGCAGCAGGGCGGCCTGTTCCGTCGGAACACGCGCAGAGGCGAAGCGGGCGGCGGCGGGCGCGGTGCGGCTGTGGTGCAGAGACCCGGGCCGGGCGATCACCGCCATGGGCATGGTGCGCATGATGTCGGTCCAGCCGCGCCAGCGATGAAAGCTGGCCAGATTGTCCGACCCCATCAGCCAGACGAAGCGCACCCCGGGATGGCGCGCGGTCAGGGCGCGCAGGGTGTCAACGGTCCATTGCGTGCCGGCGCGGGTCTCGAAATCCGACACCACCATGGACCGCCCCGCCGCCGCCATGCCGGCCGCCGCCCGCGCCGAGGCCATCCGCTCCGCCAGCGGCGCACTGTCGCGGGCGTCCTTCATCGGGTTCTGCGGCGATACCAGCCAGACCACGCGATCCAGCCCCAGCCGCCGCATCGCCGTCTCGGCCACATGGGCGTGGCCGTCGTGGGCGGGATTGAAGGAGCCGCCGAACAGCCCGACCGCCATGCCGGGGGACAGGTCCAGCCCGTCGCGCAAGGCACCGGGTCGGGGCCCTCGGGCTTTCGGCGCGGGTCCGGCGTGGAAGAAGGACAAGACGGGCTCGCGGGGGCTTATGCTCACAAGGGAGCTAACACGCCGCCCCTCCGGTGTCGCCTGTGATCGACGACCGGAAAAATGTGCATCGAGCCGAAATACCTGACGTACCGTGTCAGGTAACGCGAGGCAGGATGCCGGTCTCACAGGAGACGCTCATGGCCATTTCCCGACCCCGCCGCCGCTCGGTCTTGCAAGCCGGCGCAGCGCTCGCCGTCGCGAGTGCTGTCCCCGCATCAGCTCAGACGACGCCACCGCCTGCCCGCGCAGGCGAGTTCGACTTCCTCTCCGGCGAGTGGCGGATCGCCCATCGCCGCCTGAAGGCCCCCGGCGACTGGGATGTGTTCGAGGGCGAGGCGAGCTGCTGGAGCATCCTCGGCGGCGTCGCTCATGTGGAGGAGCTGCGCATTCCGGCCCGGGACTTCAGCGGCCTGGGGCTGAGAACCCTGGACGCCGCAAACGGGGTCTGGCTCGACTACTGGATGAACGCCAAGGTCGGCGTCCCGGGGTCGGCGGGAACGCCCGGCCGGTTTGTCGATGGCGTCGGGAATTTCGACGCGCCGGATACGGAGGATGGCAAGCCGGTGATCTATCGCGGCTGCTGGGACGAGATCACCGCATCCTCGTGTCGCTGGCGCCAGGGTGTCTCCCGCGATGGCGGGTCGACCTGGGACTGGGGCTGGATCATGAACTGGACGCGGGTCGCCTGATCGCGTTCAGGCCCGGACCTGGCCCTTGCCGCGGATCACATATTTGAAACTGGTCAGCTGTTCCGCCCCGACCGGGCCGCGGGCGTGCAGTCGGTCGGTGGAGATGCCGATCTCGCCGCCGAAGCCGAACTCGCCGCCATCCGCGAACTGGGTCGAAGCGTTGGCAAGGACGATGCCGGCGTCGACGTCGGCCAGGAACCGCTCCACGGCATCGGCGTCAGCGGCCACGATCGCCTCGGTGTGGCCAGAGCCGTAGCGGGCGACATGCTCCAGCGCCGCGTCCATCCCTGCGACCACCCGCACCGTCAGGATGGGCTGCAGATATTCCGTCGACCAGTCGGCCTCGGTGGCGGGGATCGCAGTCGGAATCAGGGCCAGCGCGGCGGTGTCTCCGCGTAGTTCACAGCCCGCGGCGATCAGGTCGGCAGCGATCAGCGGCAACAGGGCGGCCGCGACGGCCCGGTCGATCAGCAGGGTCTCGGCCGCGCCACACACCGACACCCGTCGCATCTTGGCGTTCAGCACCACCGCCCGCGCCATGGCCGGATCGGCGCTGGCATGGACATAGACGTGATTCACCCCCTCCAGATGGCCCAGCACCGCCACCCGGGCCTCGCGCCGGACGCGTTCGACCAGCGAGCGCCCGCCGCGCGGGATCAGCAGGTCGATAGTGCCGTCCAGACCCGACAGCATATGACCGACGGCGGCGCGGTCGCGGTTGGTGACCATCTGCACCGTGTCCGGGCCCAGCCCGGCCGCTTCGAGGCCTTCCACGAGCGCGTCATGGATGGCCAGGTTGGAGCGCAGGCATTCCGAGCCGCCGCGCAGGATGACGGCATTGCCGGCGCGCACCGACAGGGCGGCGGCGTCGGCGGTGACATTGGGGCGGCTCTCATAGACGATGGCCAGTACCCCGATCGGCGTGCGTACCCGGGCGATGTCCAGCCCGTTGGCCGGGGTCCAGCGCGCCGTCTCGACCCCGACCGGATCGGCAATGGCGGCGATGGCATCCAGCGCCGCTGCAACGCCTTCCAGCCGGACCGGATCGAGGGCGAGGCGGTCCATCTGGGCGGCGGCCATGCCCGCAGCACCGGCGTCCTCGAGATCGGCGGCATTGGCCGAGAGCACCGGGTCAAATTGCGCCCGCAAGGCTTTGGCCATGCCTTCAATGGCGCGGGTGCGGGTCTCGCCCCCGGCCGCAGCAAGGCGGCGGGCGGCCGCGCGGGCGCGGCGGCCCATGGCCAGCATGTCCCCTTCGAGGGGGTCGGCAAGGGTTGAAGGCGGGGCGTCGCTCGGCAGGCTCATCCGCTCAGGGTCGCATCGTCAGCGCCGCTGTCAAAGCCTCACGCCCGCCGCAGCGCCAGATCGTCGGCATGGACCACAACCGGCCCGCCCTCATAGCCCAGCGCGGCGGCCAGGTCGGTGGAGCGAACGCCTGTGATTTTCGAAAGATCGCCGGAATCGTAGCGGATCAGGCCCCGGGCGATCTGGACCCCGGTGTGGTCGAGGATGGCGACCGGATCGCCCTTGCCGAAGGCCCCGGTGGCGGACACCAGGCCGACAGCCAGCAGGGACTTCCCCTCCACCAGGGCGCGGGCGCAGCCGGGATCGACGACCAGTTCGCCCCGCGGGGCCAGCGAACCGCCGATCCACTGTTTGTAGGCTGCCTGGACCGTTGTGGCAGGCTCGATCAAGGTGCTGCGCGTCCCGGTGCCGAAGGTGACCCCCGCCTCCATCGACCGGCCGGCGGTGATCAGGGTGGCGCAGCCGGCATCGGCGGCGATCCGGGCAGCCATCAGTTTGGTGGTCATGCCGCCGGTCCCCACGCCCGCCCCGGCGTTGGGTCCGGTTGCCATGGCCTCGACCGCCGGCGTCAGGGTCTCGACATGGGGGATGTGCACCGCCCCGGGGTGCGTCCGGGGGTCGGCCGAATAGAGGCCGTCGACATCGGACAGCAGGATCAGCAGGTCCGCGCCGATCATCTGCGCCACCCGCGCCGCCAGCCGGTCATTGTCGCCGTAGCGGATTTCGTCGGTCGCGACGGTGTCGTTCTCATTGACCACCGGCACGACCCCGAGATCGAGCAGGGCACTGACGGTGGCGCGGGCGTTCAACCAGCGCCGCCGCGTCTCGGTGTCATTTCGGGTCAACAGGATCTGGGCGGTGATCCGCTCATGGGGTTCAAATGCCGAGGCCCAGGCCGCCATCAGCAGGGACTGTCCGACCGCTGCGGAGGCCTGTTTGCCTTCCAGGCCGACGCCGCGGGTGCCGAGCCGCCGCGCACCGAGGGCGACCGCACCCGAGGACACGACCAGCACCTGCCTGCCCTGGCGCATCCAGTCGGCCACGTGCCCGGCCAGCCCCTCCAGCCGCGTCCGGTCGACCGCCCCGGTCCCGCCATCGACCAGCAGCGATGAGCCGACCTTCAGGACGATGCGGCGGGCAGCGGCGATCGCCGCGGCGGATCGGGACCCGTCGTCGGACATCAGGGCTCCCAGCCGCCCGGCGTTTCCATGATGGTCTCGTCGGTTTCGGCCGGGGCGATTTCGCCGCGGTCCTTGCGGACTTCGGTCCAGGCCGCGCGCAGCAGTTCGGTCACGCCCTCGCCGGAGACACCGGACACCAGCATGGGCCGGCGGCCGGACGCGGCCTCCAGTTCGGCGGCCTTCTCCTCGCGCGCCTCGGGCGTCAGGGCGTCGATCTTGTTCAGGGCCAGGACCTCGGCCTTTTCGGCCAGACCGGCACCATAGGCCTCCAGCTCGTTGCGGATGGTGTGATAAGCTCCGGCGACGTCGTCCTGCGTCCCGTCGATCAGATGGATCAGACAGCCCGACCGCTCGACGTGGCCGAGGAAGCGGGTGCCGAGGCCGGCCCCTTCAGACGCGCCCTCGATCAGGCCGGGGATGTCGGCGATGACGAACCGCTCGGTCGGCGACAGATCGACCACGCCGAGGTTGGGCACCAGGGTCGTGAAGGGATAGTCGGCGATCTTGGGCCGCGCCGCCGAGGCCGCGGCGAGGAAGGTCGACTTGCCGGCATTGGGCAGGCCGGCCAGGCCGACGTCGGCGATCAGCTTCAGCCGCAGCCAGATCCAGCGCTCCTGGCCTTCCTGGCCGGGGTTGGCATAGGCGGGCGCCTGGTTGGACGGGCCCTTGAAGTGGACATTGCCCCAGCCGCCGTTGCCGCCCTTGAGCAGCATCTCGGTCTTGCCGGCATAGTCCATGTCCAGCAGGACGGTCTCCTTGTCGTCGTCCAGCACCTGGGTGCCGACCGGCACCTTGAGAATGATGTCCTCGCCCTTGGCCCCGTGCATCTGGCGGCCCATGCCGTGGACGCCGGTCTGGGCCTTGAAATGCTGCTGGTAGCGGAAGTCGATCAGGGTGTTCAGGCCGTCCATGGCCGTGATCCAGACGTTGCCGCCATTGCCGCCGTCGCCGCCGTCGGGCCCGCCGTTCGGGATGAATTTCTCCCGCCGGAACGAGACGGCGCCCGCCCCGCCATTACCGGAGCGGATGTAGATCTTGGCCTGGTCGAGAAACTTCATCGCGGGATTTCTAAGTGGGCGCTAACGCTCGCGACGCGGTCGCTCGCTGCTTGAGCGCGGCTTATGCCCGAAGAGAGCGGCGATTTACAGGCGAAGGCGGACGGTCGGCCTTAAACGGATCGTAAGCGTGGCTGGAACAGGATGTCCGGGAACGTTCATGGAGAGATCAGAATGATCTCGTTGACGGCCGTTTCGGCCTCGCCACTTCCCGTCTGGCGTACCCCATTGCCGGGCAAGTCCCGTCCCGCTGCGGAGGCGTCGCCGGGGTTCGGCCTCCCGTCGCTCTCCGATCTGCGCGACGCCCAGAGGTCGATGCGGAAGGAGATGGCGGCTAAGAAGGTTCAGGCCGTCCGTGAACGCCGCGACGCCTTGATGCTGCTGGTGAAGATCGACCCCAAGGCGGCGCTGAAGATGACCGCCGCGCTGGCCAAGGAGCTCAAGTCGGCGGTGTCGGACTATGTCGACGCCGGCGGCAGGAACGTCACCGACGGCGAGATGGCCATGTTGCGCCGGGACGCAATGGACGCCCGCGAGGCGGCCGATACGGCACTGAACGGCCTGCCCGCAGAGCCGAAAGAATCCGGCACGGAGGCGGGCGGGGCGCCGGCCGGCCCGTCGCCCGCGATCGTTGATGCAGAGATGAAGAGGGCCCAGGCCGCCTATGCCGCCGCCTTCAGCGTCGCCGATGCGCGCGACGAGCGGGCCGACCGGGCGGAGGCCGTCCTCGGCGCGGCCATGGCCGACCAAGGGTTCTTCCAGCAGGTGAAGTATGCGCTCGCCGAACTGAAAGAGGCCCGCGAGAAGATCAAGGCCGACTGGGCCCACCCCAAGGCGCCGGGCCGGGACGACTGGAAGGTCGCCGACGCGGAGATGGCCGGGCTCGAGAAGGCCATGGACATGGCCCCGACCGGAACGCCGGAGCTGGCATCGACGGGCGCGTCGGTTCAGGCCTGAGCCCTCTCCCGCCCAGGGAGAGGGCCCGGAAACCTCAGCCCTTGGCCCAGACGCCGAACGGATCGCTCCACGGCATGTCCAGCGCCTCGGCGACCGCCGGATAGGTCAGTTCGCCCTTCAGCACATTCAGGCCGCGGGCGAGGTGGGGGTTGGACTTCAGCGCGTCCAGCCCGTGGTCCGCCAGGGCCAGGCCGAAGGGCAGGGTGGCGTTGTTGAGGGCTTCGGACGAGGTGCGCGGGGCGGCACCCGGCATGTTGGCGACGCAATAGTGGACCACGTTGTCGATCACATAGGTCGGGTCTTCGTGGGTCGTGGCGCGGCTGGTCTCGAAACAGCCGCCCTGGTCGATGGCGACATCGACCAGCACCGAGCCGGGCTTCATCTGCTTGAGGTGCTCGCGCTTGATCAGCTTGGGCGCCTCGGCCCCCGGGACCAGGACGGCGCCGATGATGACGTCCGCCTTGACCAGTTCCTCCTCGATCGCACCGATCGAGGAATAGCGGGTGATGACGCGGCCGTTGGTGACCTCGTCGATATAGGCCATGCGAGGAATGGAGCGTTCCAGCACCACCACCTCGGCACCCAGACCCATGGCCATGCGGGCCGAGTTCAGGCCGACGACGCCGCCGCCCAGCACCAGCACGCGCGCCGGGGCCACGCCCGGGACGCCGCAGAACAGCAGGCCCATGCCGCCGTTGTGCTTGAGCAGGGTCTCGGCGGCCGAGAAGACGGCGATCCGGCCGGCGACTTCGGACATCGGTGCCAGCAGCGGCAGGCCGCCCTGGGCGTTGGTCACCGTCTCATAGGCGATGGCCGCGCATTTCGAGGCGATCAGGCCCCTGGTCTGCTCGGGATCGGGCGCCAGGTGCAGGTAGGTGAACAGGATCTGGTCTTCGCGGAGCATTTCCCACTCGACCTTCTGCGGCTCCTTGACCTTCACGATCATGTCGTTGTCGGCAAAGATGGTCTTCGCATCGGCGACGATCTTCGCGCCGGCCTTTGTGTAGTCGGCGTCGGTGAAGCCCGCGCCGAGGCCGGCGCCGGCCTCGATCGAGACGGTGTGGCCGTGGGCGACGTATTCGCGCACCGCCGTCGGCGTCAGGCCGATGCGGTGTTCGTTCTTCTTGATTTCCTTGGGGACGCCGACGCGCATGACCGTTTCCTTCTGATCAGGACGGGCCGATCTGCGGCGGCTCCGTTTCGGGCGGCAATCTAGCGGCGGTTTGACCGCAGGTTCCTGTTCTTTTCGTCGTGTGAACGCTGTAAAGTCGCAGAACCTGCGAAGAGGTGAGCTCTTGAAGACTGTTTCTGCTGTCGCCCTCGACGACACCGACCGCAAGATGATCCGCGCCCTGCAGGGCGATGGCCGCATGACCAACGCTGACCTCGCCCGGACGGTGAACCTGTCGGAGAGCGCCTGCCTGCGTCGGCTCCGCGCGCTGGAGGCGGCCGAGGTCATCAGCCGCTACGCCGCCATCATCAATGAACGCGCCGTCGGCCTGCCGATCAGCGTCTTCGTGACCGTGACCCTGTCATCCCAGGCCGAGGCCTCCCTGACCGCCTTCGAGACCGCCATCTCGACCGTGCCGGAGGTGGTCGAATGCTATCTGATGACCGGCGGCTCGGACTATCTGCTGCGGCTGGTGGTGCGCGATGTCGACGATCTGGAACGCGTCCACTCGCGCGAACTGACCCGTATCCCCGGCGTGACCCGGGTCTCCTCCAGCGTGGCCATGCGCACCGTCGTCAAGCGCGGCGCGCTCCCTGTTTGACACAACCATTCGTTGCGTGGATGCTGAGCTGATGGGCTTCTCCGAAAAACCCGCCGTCTGGACCGATCGCGAGCCGACGCTCGATGAGGAAATCGGCGCGCTCGACGATGAGGACATCTTCGACATGGCCAATCTGGTTGAGGATCAGACCGGCATCCCGGGAATCGTCTTCGTCTCGACAGTCATGGGGGCTCACGGCCCACGGGTGAAGTATTTTCTGAAGCCCGGGGTCGGGCAACCCAGCTTTTCAGTCGCGGTCGCGTCAGAGCCGCGGGTTGTCGCCAGCAGTCTGCCGGACCGGGATCTTGCACGCATGGCTCCGCCCGTACTCGAATGGGTCCGTCTGAATCATGAGGACTTGGCGCGATACTGGTGGGAAGGAAAATTCTGGACCGACCACGAGGCCACCGTCTTCAAAGCGGGCCTGAAGAAGGTCTGACTATCCCCGCCGGCCGCGCACCACACCGATCACTGCCACCGCCAGCCAGAGCGCGCCGATGATCATCAGAAGGTCGGCGACCGGCCGCGCGATGCCGTACAGCTGATAGTCCTGCCACTCCCCGACGGCGAACTCCGCCAACCAGCTGGTCAGAAGGCCGATGACCAGCAGCGCGACCGGCCAGACCAGTGGCTTCAAACGGCGACGCCGCATCATCCGCGCTCAGGTCCCGATCGCGTCCATGTCCCGCCCCTTGGTCTCCGGCAACCAGATCAGGGCGACGACGGCGGCCACGGCGGTGAAGCCGATGGTGTACCAGAGGCCGAAATAGATGTTCCCCGACCAGGCCACGAGGGCGAAGCTGGCGGCGGGAAGCATGCCGCCGACCCAGCCCGTGCCGACATGGTAGGGCAGGCTCATGGCCGTGTAGCGCACCCGGGTCGGGAACAGCTCTACCAGCGCCGCCGCCTGGGGGCCGTACAGGGCCGTGGCCGCGACCATGAAGATCATCAATATGCCGAACACCATCGGCAGGTTGATCCGCTCGGGGTCGGCTTTGGCCGGATAGCCCGCCTCCAGAAGGGCGGCCTTGAGTCGCGTCTCGACTCCGGTCCGCGCGGCCTTCAGCGCTGCCGGGTCCAGGCCCTCGCCCTCGACCGAGGCGATCTCGACGCTGCCGATCCGGACCACGGCGACCGAGCCGGGCGCGGCCTCGACATTGCTGTACGAAATGCCCGCATTGGACAGCACGCTCTTGGCGATGTCGCAGGAACTGGCGAAGGCGGTCTTGCCGATCGGGTCGAACTGCAGGGCGCAGGTGGCGGGATCGGCCATGACGACGATCGGCGATGAGGCCTGGGCCTCGGCCAAGGCGGGGTTGGCCGCCCGGGTCAGGGCCTGGAAGCCGGGGAAGATGGCGATCAGGGCCAGGATCATGCCGAACAGCATGACCGGCTTGCGGCCGATCCGGTCCGAAATCCAGCCGAAGAAGACATAGAGGAAGGCCGAGACGGCGGTCACCGCCAGCATCACCAGATCGATGGTGTTGGTGTCGACCCGCAGCACCCGCTCCATGAAGAAGCGCGCGTAGAAATAGCCGCAATACCAGACGGCGCCCTGGGCGATCATGATGCCGAACAGGGCGATCAGGACGAACCGGCCGTTGCGCCAGGTGCCGAAGGCCTCCTTGAACGGGGCCCGGCGTTCACCGCCCTCGGCCTCCATGCGGCGATAGGCCGGGCTTTCGTTCAGCTTGAGCCGGATCCACAGCGAGACACCCAGCAGAAGGGCGGACAGGAGGAAGGGAATGCGCCAGCCCCATTCGTCAAAGGCCTCGGAGCCGACGATGGCGCGGGTGATCAGGATCACCGACAGGGCTCCGATCAGGCCCAGGGCGGCGGTGGTCTGGATCCAGCCGGTCATCAGGCCACGCTTCTTCGCCGGCGCGTGTTCGGCGACATAGACGACCGCCCCGCCGTATTCACCGCCCAGGGCAAAGCCCTGCAGCATCCGCATGACCAGCAGCAGAATGGGGGCGGCGATGCCGATCTGGTCGTAGTCGGGCAGCAGGCCGATGGCGACGGTGGCGACACCCATCAGGGTGATGGTGACCAGGAAGGTGGCCTTGCGCCCGGTCCGGTCGCCGAACCAGCCGAACACCAGCGCTCCCAGGGGTCTGACCACAAAGCCGAGGCCGAAGGTCAGCAGGGCCAGGATATAGGCGACGGTCTCACCCGCCTCGGCGAAGAAATGGCGCGCGATGACGGTCGCCAGGGCTCCGAAGACGAAGAAGTCGTACCATTCGAAGGCCGTCCCGGTGGCGGAGGCCGCCACCACGGTTCTCAGACTGGGTTCTGCCCGTGTCTCGGTCGCATCCGTCATCGATCGCCTCCCCGCGTCATCATGGTGTCTCTGCGGACACCTGTGCGGGGGATGCTAGACGGGGTTGCTGGCTGCGCAAATAGCGAAGGCCCGCCGGCGGGGGGATGCCGGCGGGCCTTCTTCGACCGAACCGCGCGTCGGGGGGGAGAACGCGGTCGGGAAGGGGGCGTCTAGTTCCTGGCGTCGTCGGCGGCGCTGGTCACGGCCTTACCGGCGGCGGAGGCGTCACGCCCCACGCCGGAGACGGTGTTGCAGGCGGCGGTGGTCAGGGCGGCCGCGGCGGCGAACAGGACGAAAATCTTGCGCATCTAACGAACTCCTTGAGGCCGGGGAGGCGGCGTCTGCAGCATCAACGTCGCGGCGCGGCACCGGTTCCAAGGTCAGCCGGGTCGATCGGCACAACGGCTTCCGGCGTGGCGAAGGTCATCCGGGCGATCGTGCCGCCGCCCTCGGCTGCAACCATTTCGGCGGACCCCCGCAGCTGTTTGGCAAAGGCCCCCATCAGGGTCCGGCCCACGCCCGCGCGGAAGGTCTCGCTGACGCCCGGCCCGTCGTCCTGGACCTCCAGCACGCTGGTTTCGCCCCGTACCCTGAAGCGGACCTTCAGATGGCCGCCCCGGCCTGCAAAGGCGTGCTTCTGGGCATTGGTCACCGCCTCGACCAGCCAGAGCGCCAGCGGGGCCAGCTTGTCCGGGTCCACCACCAGAGAGTCGGCCTCGACGGAAGAGGTGATCACCTGCCCGCGACCGGTCTCGCTGGCGACCAGCTGCCCGACCAGTTCGGTCAGAAAGATCCGGGCATCGGCATAGCGCAGATCGTCGCTCTGGTAGAGGGTGCGATAGATCAGGGCGAGCGCCGAAATTCGCTGGCGCGTGTCACCGACCGCAGCCCTGGATGCGGGATCGGTCAGGGCGCGCTGCTGCATCGACAGCAGCGAAGAGATGATCTGCAGATTGTTCTTCACCCGATGATGGATCTCGCGCATCAGCGCGTCCTTCTCCGCCAGAGAGGCTGTCAGGGCGGCGTCGCGGCTGACGATGGATGCGGCCAGGTCGTCAAGGGTGCGGGCCAGGACCCGGATCTCGGACGGGGCGTTCATGGCCTGTACGGGGCGGATCGAAAACCGGCCCCTGGCATAGATGGCGGCCACCCGCTCCAGATAGCTGAGCCAGCGGATCACCACCCGCTCGCTGACCCACATCATGGCCGTAAAGGCGAGGAACCAGGCCAGCAAGGGCATGAGCAGGGCCCCGACCGGATTCAGCCGCGCCCATGACAACAGCCCGGGGGCCGGGGCCGAAAGCAGGGCATAGACGTCACGCCCGGCCAGGGCTGCTCCGGCATAGACCCGGTGCCGACCGTCGGCGTCGTGGGCCTCGAAAATGCCGGAACCGCCCGTCTGCGCGCGCTGCACCCATCCGGTCAGCGACGGACCGCGAGTCAGGGTGAAGGCGTCGATGTCGGTCGCGGTCAACAGCCGGCCCTCGGCATCGGTCAGCGCCGCCTGCGAGCCCTCGGGCAGGGACGGGTCGTCCATATCGGGTTGCAGGCTCGACAGGGGAATCAGGGCGACCATGGCACCGTCGAAACGGCCCATCGGCCGCTCCAGCCGGGTGGCGACGATCAGGCCGGGCGGATGGCCGGCGATGGCCGGGGCACGGGCCAGGACCGTCCCCTCGCCGGCGCGCAGCCGCTGGAACCAGCCACTGGCCCCGGCCCGGGCCAGCCTGGCCGGGGCCGCAGAGCCGAAACCATCGGAGGCGCATGCCGTCGCGCCCGTGGCCGTCAACCGCACCAGGCCGTCGAGATCTTCCAGCCGGTTGACCAGATCACCCAGCCGCGCCTCGCAGAACACCTCCAGCGACTCCGGGCGCAGCGCAATGAGCAACATACCGGTGCTGTCCAGCCGGGCCCTGGCGTTGGCGGCGGTGCGTTCGGCCGCCCGCTGCAGGTCGGAACGGCGCCCGGCGTCCTGGGCCCGAAACGCCGACTGGGCCTGATAGCCGCCGAGAATCAGCAGGGGGAGCAGGGCTATGGCGAGCCAGAGGCCCAGCCGGAAGCGGATGCCCTGGAATTTCCGGGGCCCCAGACCGCCCCTGACGCTCCCGGCGAATACCCGTCCGATCCGGACCACAGCGTCAGCCCTGCCGGACGCCGCTCAGGCGGTCGGCCGCCGCCAGGATTGACCGCATGGCATCGCCTGCGGCACGGCCGTCCCGCGCAAAGCCACCCTTTTCAAGCGTCGCTTGCAGGGCCTTGCGGGCGCGGGAAACCCGGCTCTTCACCGTGCCGATCGCGCACTGGCAGATGGCCGCAGCCTCCTCATAGGAGAAGCCGCCGGCCCCGACGAGAATCAGGGCCTCGCGCTGTTCTTCCGGCAGGGTGGCCAGGGCCAGGCGCAGTTCGTCCAGGGCGACCGGCGCTTCCGGATCGTCCACGGCGACCAGGGTCCGCTCTGCGGCCTCCTGGTCGAGCTGGGTCTGACGCCAGGAGCGGCGCTTCTCCGAGTAGAACTGGTTGCGCAGGATCATGAAGGTCCAGGCCTTCATATTGGTGCCCATCTGATAGCTGGCGCGCGCATCCCAGGCCTTCATCATGGCGTCCTGCGCCAGATCGTCGGCCGCGGTTGGATCGCCGGTCAGGGTGCGGGCGAAGGCGCGCAGATGGGGGATCAGTCCGACAAGCTCACGCTTGAAGCCCTCGTCGTCCGCGGAGGGCGGCTTGGGCGGTGGACTGGAGGCCCTGCTCACGCGCCGCCCCCGCCCGATGATCGTTCATCCGCCCGCCGCAGGATATCGAGAAACTCGTCGGGAACCGGCTCGTTGACGACCTCATCGAACAGGTGGCGAAGCTTGACGCCGATCGCCTGCTGGCGAAGTCGGGCCTCCTCCAGGCTGGTGCCGCCCTTCCGAGGTTTGCCGGGGGGATTGAAATCATCTGTCATTGAGAGAACGGCCGCCACCCTGACGATAGTTGTTGCGAGTGCCGGAACGCCACCCCGCCGGTCGGGTTCCTGTGGAAGGTGCGATAAAGGCTCAAGCTTGAGCGCGAGGATGGAACCGTGGCCGATTTGATACGTTGAATGACACTGGCGCTGTTCCAAGGATGGAGCCGCGACCGTCGGGGATATGATCCATGAGCCTGCTGGCCCGCCTTGCGCCGCACCTGCCCTACGTCCGTCGCTATGCCCGGGCCCTGACCGGCGATCAAAGGACAGGCGACAACTACGTCCGTGTCGCCCTCGAGGCCCTGGCCGCCGGCGAGCGCCAACTGCCCGCCGAAATGACGCCGCGCGTGGCCCTCTACCATGTCTTCCACGCCATCTGGACCACCACTGGTGCACAGCTGGAAGACAAGAGCGGTATCGAGGGACGCGACGATGATGCAACCCGCCGCCTGATGCGGATCGCGCCGCGTTCACGGCAGGCCTTTCTGCTGACCGCCCTCGAGGGTTTCACACCGTCCGAGGCGGCCCAGATCCTTGATGCCGACGCACACGACGTCGAGCGGCTGATCTCGGACGCCCAGATCGACATCGACGCCGAACTGGCCACCGACGTTCTGATCATCGAGGACGAGGCTATCATTTCGGCCGACATCGAAAGCCTGGTCAAGGAACTGGGTCACCGCGTCACGGGGACGGCTACGACCCACGATGAGGCCGTTGACGCCGTGGCGCGTCACCGCCCCGGTCTGGTTCTCGCCGACATCCAGCTGGCGGACGGGTCGTCGGGCATCGATGCGGTCAAGGACATCCTCAAGCGGATCGATGTGCCGGTCATCTTCATCACCGCCTTCCCCGAACGGCTGCTGACCGGCGAACGGCCCGAGCCGACCTTCCTGATCACCAAACCCTTCCAGCCGGAGACGGTGAAGGCGGCGATCAGCCAGGCCCTGTTCTTCCATCCGTCACGGCAGAAGGCGACGGCATAAGACCTCTCTCCGGACGAAGGAAAAGCCCCGGTCGCAGGACCGGGGCTTTTTCGGTTGCGGCCTATTGCGGCGCGGGTGTCGGCACCGGCGCGATGCGCGGGTCGTCGAATGCCTGCACATCGACGACCTGGGCACCCGTGTTGGGGTTGGTGTCGGCGAAGCCGCCCTGGCTGAAAGCCCACATGCCCAGCAGCAGCACGGCGACCGCTGACAGAGACACCAGCAGCAGGACGAGGATGCGGCGACCCTCTCCGCCACCGCGAACATACTGCGCCTCGACCGGCCGCCCCTCATGGACGGCGTCGGCGGCCTTGTCGTGCGGCGATGGTCGGGTCATGGCGCGGCTCCTTGATCAGTGCTTCCGGCCTCCTGAACGCGGGTCGGAGCGACGCTGTTCCGGGGTCACTCGCCGCGCGAGAAACAGTTCAGGATCTACGGAACCTGATGCGGGCACCGACGTTCTCGCCATGCGGAGGCGACGACGCCCCCGACCTGAGGCTGGTGAAAGTCAGCCTGCCGCCTCCGCGCCTCCTTCCTGATGATGCCACCTCAAGGCGGACCTCACGGTTCGCCTTTTTCTTTGTGCCCGCTGGACAGCGGGCTGTGGCTTGCAGACTATGCGCGTCCACAAAGAAAACCCGGAGAAGGTCATGGCTCGCGTGAATCGTCAGTGGGTGCTGCGCCAGCGCCCCAAGGGCCTGATCCAGCCGGGTGACCTGGAGCTGGTCGAGGCGCCGGTTCCGGCACTCAACGAATCCCAGGTGCTGGTCCGGACCGTCTATCTGTCGCTGGACCCCACCAACCGCACCTGGATGAATGACGCCGAGGGCTATCTGCCGCCGGTCCCGATCGGCGGCGTCATGCGCGGCCTGACCCTGGGCGTGGTCGAGGAAAGCCGGTCCAGCCGGTTCCGCGCCGGCGACGTAGTCACGCCCATGTCCGGCGGCTGGGCGGACTATGCTGTGGTCAATGAGATGGAGCTGCGGCAGGTCCACCGCGCACCCGGCATGCCACTGACCGCAAACCTCAGCGTGCTCGGCATGACCGGGATGACCGCCTATTTCGGCGTCACCGACGTGCTCAAGGCCAAGGCCGGCGAGACCCTGGTAATCTCCGCCGCCGCCGGTGCCGTGGGCTCAATCGCCGGACAGGTGGCGAAGGCGCGCGGTTGTCGCGTCATCGGCATCGCGGGCGGCGCTGACAAATGCCGCTGGCTGACGGAGGAACTCGGGTTCGATGCCGCCGTCGACTACAAGAACGAGGACGTCGGCGAGGCCCTGGACCGGCTGGCGCCCGACGGGATCGACCTCAATTTCGAGAACGTCGGCGGCGACATCATGATCGCCGTCTACAACCGGCTGAAGACCCATGGCCGGATGGCGGTCTGCGGCCTGATCTCGGCCTATAACGCGACGAAGATGCCGCCGTCACCGAACTTCAGCCGCATCATCACCCATCGCCTCAACATCCAGGGCTTCCTGGTGCTGGACTACGCCCACCGCGCCCGCGAGATGGTCGCCGAGATGGGGCCGTGGCTGCAGAGCGGCGAGGTCAAGTGGAAGGTCCACGTCGACGACGGCCTGGACGGGGCGCTGGATCTGCTGAACCGCTTGTTCACGGGCGACCACGACGGCAAGCTGCTGGTCCGGGTCTCGGAAGAGCCTGCCGGCTGATGGGAATGCGCTGATGACCGAGCCCCTGCTCGTCCATTTCGAGGATCTGGGCGTGGGCGAGGTTGTGCCCCTCGGTGCCTGTATGGTCGATCCGGCGTCGCTGGATGTCTTCGTCGAACGGTTTCTGCCCGGCTGGGACGCGTCCTATGGTGCCCCGGACGCCATGGTCTATGCCCTGTGGAGCCGGTTGTTCGCCGACAAGGCCTCGGGCTGGGCCCAGTCCAAGGTCCTGGCCGTCGACGGGCTGCGCTATTTGCGCAATCCGCCCGCTGGCGAGCTGATGCGAGGCCGGATGACCGTCATGGGCAAGGACCCGGTCGGCGACGAAAAGGGCATCGTCATCGCCCAGCACGACCTGCTCGACGAGGCCGGCCGGCTGGTCTTCTCATGTCTGACGCGGGCGCTGCTGGCCCGCCGCTGAGCCAGCGGACGGACCGTTCCGGACCGGACATCGAGCCCCAAGGAAAAACCCCGCCCGGACGAACCGGGCGGGGTTTTCTGTTCTTCGAAACCGGCGACCACTGACTGGCCGCCAGCGACGCGTCAGGCGTTGCCGGCAGCCGGTTGCGCCGCCGCGGAGGCCTTCTGGAAGGCCATGGCGACCAGACGATCCCAGCCCAGCAGTGACACCAGATGGGCGTAGATCTGCCCCAGGGCACCATTGTCGCGCAGTTCGGCCAGCTTCTCGGCCGGAAGGGCCTTCAGCTTGTCTTCCGAGACGGCGAAATATTCCGCGATCTTCTGCGGCTCGCCCGAGGTGCCGTCCGGATTGCGGGGCGTGAACAAGGCTTCGCGGGTGTCAAGCAGATCCAGGTCGGTCAGCAGTTTGACGAAGGCGTCCGTGCGCTGACGCTCCAGCTCGAAATTGTTGCAGAACTCCATAGCCTGCTCGACGTAGGGCGAAGGCTTGCCATCGATGAACAAGGGTGTCGCTCCGCCGGCCCTGATGAACGGTGCCTGGCGGTCGACGCACAGGATCAGGCGCTTCTCGACCTCGTCATTGGCGAAGACGAACGGATAGCGGCGCACATAGGCCGGGATGTAAGCCTCGACGCGGAAATCGCCGTCGTCGCTGACGAACAGGTTTTCACCGCCGCGCAGCGCCATGACGGCGACCGGCATGCGGGCGTCGCCGACGAAAATCACCGGATAGGACAGGGCGGCCGGGGCGAACTCGGTCACGGTCAGCGGCACCAGATTGGTCGAGGCGACAAACCCGTAGGGCTTTTCGACCGGATCGACGCCCAAGGCCCCGTGCGCCTCGACCGACAGGGGCTCTGGCTTGCCGTAGAACAGGACGTTGCCCGACAGGGCGGCAGTGGAGGTGGTGTCGGTCATGGACGCGAAACGAGCTCTGAAGAGTGAAAGGAGGCCGGCCTTCTAGCCCAGACCGGGCGTGGCGGCAAACCGGCTCGCGTGCCGAGTGGTTTGCCGCCGCCCGTTGTCAGAACCGGTAGGCCACCCCCACCCGCACACTGCGACCCGGACGGGGCGCGATGTCCTTCTGGAAGCTGGCGTGCTCGCGCGCCTCTTCGTCGGTCAGATTGTTGGCCTCGGCGAAGAGAATCACATTGCGGTCGGCGAACGGACGGAAAGCGCTCTTCAGGTCGAGCATCGTATAGCCGTCAGTGGGCAGTTCAAACGCCGCCGTCCGGTCCTGCTCGCCGACATGGCGCACGTTGAGACCGACGTCGAATTGACGCGACGTCCAATCCAGGCCCGCAGAAATCGACCAGGGCGGAATCCGCGCGGCCGGGCCCAGGTCGGTCAGGGCGCGCACCCAGTCGACCGCCCCCGTCAGATCCAGGCTTCGATCGCCGCGCTCCCAGATCCGGTAGCTGGCCGTAGCCTCAAAACCATGGAAGGTCGCATCGGTCTGGACATAGACGAAGATCGGCAGCTCCGAGTCGATGTCCTCCAGTCCCGTCGGGACCAGGTCAATAAAGCCGTCATATTCGGCACCAAAGGCGTGCAGGTCGAACTCGAACGGACCCGAGGCGAAATGCAGGGTCGCCTCGATCGAGGTCGCGACCTCGCTGTCCAGATCGATATTGCCAATCTCGAAGGTCCCGGTGGCGACGTGTGCGCCCTCGGCGAACAGCTCGACCTCGCTGGGGGCCCGGGCGTTGCGTGCAACGCTGAGCCCCAGGAACAGCTCGGCGGAAGGCCGGAAGAAGGCACCGGCAGAGGCCGAGACATTGTTGAAGTCGCGCTCTCCGGCCAGGCTGTCCAGCGAACGGTTGTCGAGACGCAGTCCACCCTCGAAGCCGAGGTTGCCGAGGTCGAGCCGCTGGACCGTATACAGACCCTGTTCGGCGATCCCGGTGCGCGGAACATAGGCCTCGTCGCCGACCGCATCGAAGGTCCGGTCCAGCACCTGCAGGCCGACCGCGCCCTGCCAGCCGTTCCGCTCGCGCTGGATCAGCTCGAACCGGCCTTCATAGCCGTCCGAGAAGAAGCGCGTGCCGATCTCATCACCCTCGAACTCGGTGTGCGAATAGTCGGCCCAGCCGGCCGAAACGCGGGCGGTGCTGAAGGGGCCGGTCTCGAAGGCCAACTCGCCACGAAGGTCGTAGCGGGTCTGTTCCAGACCGATGGACACGCTTTCCTCTTCGGCGTCCGGGTCCAGCGGATCGGGCTCATGCGCATGTCCCGGCACGCCGTAGGTGGTCTCGACGTGCTTGATGGAGGCACCGATGTAGCCGCGCGATCCGATCCAGCTGAGGCCCGCGCCGTACTGGTCCAGCTCGACGAAGGTGTTCTCGACCGTGCGCTCGTCGCCGGCGGTCTCGCCCTCTTCATCCAGCAGACGCTGCGATTCCGGGTAGACGGGAACGTCAAAGTCGGAGGCGGAACGGGTGAAGGCGTCCGCAGTGAAGACCAGCGGACCGGCATTGGCCTTTATCCGGCCCCCGAAACTGGTCCCGTCGTCCACGGTCGAGGTCTGGGCGCTCATGTGACCGTCCAGCCCGTCTTCTGCCGGCCCGGTCGGGATGCGGTCATCGATGATGTTGACCACCCCGCCGATAGCCGAGCCGCCGAAGGTCAGTGTGGAAGGGCCGCGAACGATCTCAATCCGGCGCGCCTCGGCCGGGTCCACCGCCACCTGGTGGTCCGGCGAGACCGAGCTGGCGTCGATCAGGCCGAGGCCATTGGTCAGAACCTGCACGCGCGGGCCGGACAGGCCGCGGATCACCGGGCGGCTGGCCCCGGGCGCGAAACTGGTGCTGCGAATACCCGGCAGGCCGTTGACGAGATCGCCCAGGGTCGAGGCGGGGGCCACGGCCAGATCTTCCTCATCCAGCACCTCGACGGCGAGCAGGCTGGCGCGGTCGGTCACACCGAACGGCGTGCCGGTGACGATGATGTCGTCCAGTTCGGTCGGGCGCGGCGCGCTCTGGGCGGCGGCGGCACCGGCCAGGGCGGCCCAGCCGGCGGCGGTCAAAAGGGCGGTGCGGGATACGAGGGAGAAACTCATGGCACATCCAGACTAAGATCAGCCTCGAGTGTTATGAGATAACATCACAAGCAGTCAAGCACCGTCAGTTGCGGGAGGCGGCTGGAGGGCTTAGCTCAGGGGCATGAGCGAAACCTGCGGCCACCATCATGCTGACCACCCCCCGGGAGCCGCCGATGTCGCACTGGCCATCCAGGCGGCGGGGCAACGCCTGATCGCCGAGGGCGAGCGGATGACGCCGTCGCGCCTGCGTGTGCTGGAGCTCCTGCTGGTCGCGGGCGAGCCGGTGAAGGCCTATGACCTGATCGCCCGCTTCGGCGAGGATGGCCAGCCGGCCAAGCCGCCGACCGTCTATCGCGCCCTGGAGTTTCTGGAGCGCAAGGGTCTGGCCCACCGCATTGCCTCCATCAGCGCCTATGTCGCCTGCACCTCGGGCTCGATCGATCACGCTGCAGCCTTCCTGATCTGCGACTGTTGCGGTGCGACGGCGGAAGTTTCGGCGCCCGTCGCCGGTGATCTGGGCCGCGCCGCCGAGGTCGCCGGTTACGTCATCGCCCGCACCACCATCGAGGCCCATGGCCGCTGTCCGGCCTGCCAGTAGGGCGCTGGCAATCGGCGCGCCGAGCCCCTATCTCCGCCCCATGGATGCGATCCGGCTCTCCCCGCCCCGACGTCTGAGCTTGCCGGTGTCGAGTGACCGGGGGGAGGGCCATGTAAACGTGCTGGACTTCGGCGACCCCACGCGGCCCGTGGATCTGGTCTTCGTCCATGCCAATGGCTTCAACGCCCTGACCTATCGCACCCTGCTGGCCCCCTTGTCGGGTTCGCTGCGCATCTGGGCCCCCGACCTGCGCGGCCACGGCGGCACGACCCTGCCGGCCGAGGGCGGCGGGCGCCGCGACTGGCACGACCACCGGGACGACCTCGTCGCCCTGCTGGACAGCCTCGACGGCCCGCCGGTGATTCTGGCGGGCCACTCCATGGGCGGCACCTCGGCGCTTCTCGCCGCCGCCGAACGCCCTGACCGCGTCGGCGGACTGGTCCTGTTCGATCCGGTGATCTGGAGTCGCTGGGTGGTGGCGGCCTTCAAACTGCCGCTGCTGGACCGGCTCGGCTCGCGCATCCCGCTGGTCCGGAACGCCCTGCGGCGCCGCAAGGTCTTCGACAGTCGCGAACAGGCCATGGCCGCCTACCTGGGCCGTGGCGCCTTCCGCGGCTGGCCCGAGATGATGCTGGCCGACTATATCGCCGACGGCCTGATCGAGACGCCGGAGGGTTTCACCTTGGCCTGCGACCCGGCTTGGGAGGCCTCCAACTATGCCGCCCAGAGCCACGATCCCTGGCGCGCCCTGAAACGCCTCGACTGCCCGGTGACCGTGCTCAAGGCCGAGGGGACAGGGCCGTGCAGCCTGCCGGAGAACCCGCGCGGCCTGCCGCACGTCACCGTCGGGACCGTGCGGGGCGGTACCCATTTCTTCCCCATGCTCCAGGCCGACATCGCCCGCGACGCCCTGTTCGAGGCAGCAATCTAGAGGTGCTGGCGCAGGGGCGGGTCAGGGGCTAAACCGCTGCCCATCCGACCTGATAGTTTCGTTTTCCAGGACCGTTTCCGATCATGCGCGACATCAACCACTTCATCGACGGCGCCAGCTTTACTGGTGCCTCGGGCCGCTTCTCGGACGTGTTCAACCCCAATTCCGGTGAGGTCCAGGCCCGCGTGCAACTGGCTTCGGTCGCCGAGATGGATCGCGCCGTCCAGGCCGCCCAGACCGCCTTCGAAGGCTGGTCCTCGACCAATCCCCAGCGCCGCGCGCGGGTGATGTTCGAGTTCAAACGCCTCGTCGAGGCCCATATGGACGAACTGGCCGGCATGCTGTCGGCCGAGCACGGCAAGGTCATCGCCGACTCCAAGGGCGACATCCAGCGCGGTCTGGAAGTCATCGAGTTCGCCTGCGGCATCCCGCACGCCCTGAAGGGCGAATACACCTGGGGTGCCGGCCCCGGCATCGACGTCTATTCGATGCGCCAGCCGCTGGGCGTCGTTTCGGGCATCACCCCGTTCAACTTCCCGGCCATGATCCCGATGTGGATGTTCGGCGTCGCCATCGCCGTCGGCAACACCTTCATCCTCAAGCCGTCCGAGCGTGACCCGTCGGTGCCGGTCCGTCTGGCCGAGCTGATGATGGAAGCGGGCGCGCCCGCGGGCGTGCTCAACGTCGTCCACGGCGACAAGGTGGCGGTCGACGCCATCCTGACCCACCCGCAGATCCACGCCGTCAGCTTCGTCGGCTCGTCCGATATCGCCAACTATGTCTACCAGACCGGCGCGACGCACGGGAAACGCGTCCAGGCCATGGGCGGCGCCAAGAACCACGGCATCGTCCTGCCCGACGCCGACATGGACCAGGTCATCAAGGACCTGTCGGGCGCCGCCTATGGCTCGGCCGGGGAACGCTGTATGGCCCTGCCGGTCGTCGTTCCCGTCGGCAAGAAGACCGCCGACGAACTCCGTGAACGGATGATCGCCGAAATCCCGACCATGCGGGTCGGCGTCTCCACCGACGCCGGGGCCCACTACGGCCCGGTCGTCACCGCCCAGCACAAGGCCCGCGTCGAGGGCTGGATCGAAAAGGGCGTCCAGGAGGGGGCAGAACTGGTCGTCGACGGCCGCGGCTTCTCCCTGCAGGGGCACGAGCGGGGCTATTTCATCGGCCCGTCGCTGTTTGACCACGTCACCCCGGAGATGGAGTCCTACAAGGAGGAGATCTTCGGCCCCGTGCTGCAGATCGTCCGCGCCGCCAGCTTCGAGGAAGCCCTGTCGCTGCCCTCGAAGCACCAGTACGGAAACGGCGTCGCCATCTTCACCCAGAACGGCCGCGCGGCCCGCGACTTCGCCGCCCGCGTCAATGTCGGCATGGTCGGGATCAACGTCCCCATCCCCGTGCCGGTCGCCTATCACACCTTCGGCGGCTGGAAGCGCTCGGCCTTCGGCGACACCAACCAGCACGGCATGGAGGGCGTGAAATTCTGGACCAAGGTCAAGACGGTCACGGCGCGCTGGCCCGACAGCGACCTGGAGCATGCGGATTCGAGCTTCGTCATCCCGACCATGGGGTGACGGGTTCGCCTCTCAGGCGTGCGCGACAACCCAATTCGGTGCTAGGCATTAACCTCTGCGAACCGTGAAGCTGGAGCGCCTTCCCCCAATGCGTCGCTTTTTCATCTGGTCGGCCCTGGCGGCCGTCATCGGCCTGGTCCTCGCGGGCGGTGCCTACTGGGCCTACTGGACCTATTATGCGCGGTTCCAGCCCGTTACGGTGACGCGCAACCAGGCCGAAATCCAGCGCCTGCTGGACGAAGCGTCCTGGGTCTCGGCCGGCGGCGGCGGCGCGCCGCTCTACATCATCGGCTATCGCGATTCCGCGGCCATGGCCCGCTATGAGCGGGAAGAGGTGCCCAAGCTGCGCGCCGCGGGCATCGAGGCCCGCATCATCCTGTTCGCCCGCCCGGATCGCGAGGGTCTGGCCCAGTCCACCGCTGCCGAACGCGCCACCATCGCCGAACTCTGGCTGACCCGCGACTGGACCCTGTACCAGCGCTGGACCGCCACCCCGGTGCGCAACTGGACGGCCGCGGGCATCCCTGCCGCCGACGGCAATCTGGCGCGCGGAGCCGTGGTCGAGGCCGGACGGGCCTTCGTCGCCCGTCTGACGGCCGACCTGCAGGAGGCGGGCCTGCGGACGCGCTATCCGCTGGTCATCTGGCGCGACCGGGAAGGCTTCATGAAGGCCTGCGCCTGTTCGGACAGCCGTTCGTGGGTGTTCATCCGGGACGATCTGGATGCACCGGACCGGATTGATCCGCCGGTCGTCGCGCCGGGCGACCCCTCGGCACCGCAGGCCTTCCCCGGTGACGGCAGCCCAGAAGGCCTGCCCTATCCGACCCTGCCACCAATCGCCCCCGCCGACGGCATCGCGCCGGGGGCCGCGCCCGTCCCGGCGCCGGCCTCGCCGCCGGTCCCGCGCAAGGCGCCCGAGGCGAAACAGGCGGAAGACACGACCTTCTTCTAGGTCGCCGGCGGGATCAGAGCGCGCGTTTGCAGGTGGCGATCAGCCGTTCGACGTCGTCGGCGTCCTGATACAGGCCGAAGCCGAAGCGGATCACGTCGTCGCGCACATCGGTGATCACGCCCGCGTCCTGCAACCGCGACTTCCACGCCGGGGCGTCGTCATGGCGGAAGGCCAGGAAGCGCGCGCGCCGGGCCTCGCCGGTCAGGGGATTGATCAGTTCGGCCGCCGACAGCCGCCCGGCCCCGCCGCCGGCCACCGCTGACTGGAACCGCGCCATCAGGCCTTGAGCGTGGACGCTGACGTCTGCCGTCTTCAGCCCCGCCTCGTCCAGCATCCGGCGCACGGCGTTGAACCGGTAGAGGGGCGAGACATCGAAGGTGGCACCCCAGAAGCGTCCGCCGTCGCTGCGGTACTGCACCCCGCCCGGCGGTCCCGACAGATCGCCGAACTCGGCGAACCAGCCGGTGATCACGGGCCGGGGGCAGTAGCCGGCCGGCGAATGCAGGAAGCACACGCCCTCGCCGGCCATGGCGTATTTGTAGCCGCCGGCCAGATAGAAGACCCGGTCCGCCACCGCTGACAGGTCGGTCGGCTGGGCCATGAAGCCGTGATAGCCGTCGACGACCACCCAGGGCCCCGCCGGATCGGCCAGGTCCGCCAGATCGACCATCCGGCCGAAGACCTGACCGGTCCGGAAGAAGACCTGGCTGACCAGGATCAAATCAAAGCCGCCTCCTTCCGCCGCCTCGACGAACCGGTCGTCAAAGGTCTCGAACGGTTGCAGGGGCACGCGGGTGACCACCGCCTCGCCGGCCTCTTCCCACCGCTGGGCCTGACGCCGGAACGAGTGGAATTCGCCGTCGGTCGACAGGATCCGCACCGGCTTGCGCTCAAGACCCGAGACGATGCGCAGCAGCAGGTCGTGGGTGTTGGGGGCGAAGACGACAGAGTCCGGGGACGGCAGGTTCAACTCGCGGGCGACGTGCGCCTGGGCCTCGGGAATGACCTCCCCGAAGATCAGGTCCCATTTCCGGTCCGCGAACTGATTGGCCTCGACCCAGGCCCGCAGCTGGCCGTCGAAACTGGCGTCGGGCCACAGGTGATGGCTGTGCGCCGCGAAATGCAGCCGCTCGGGGTCCAGCGACAGGGCGCGGGAGAAGAGGGATTTGTGGGTCATGCAGTCAGCGGGCTCGGTCGATATTGGGCCCAATCTCGCGGGCGCTGTGCAGGATTCGCTCGATGAGGATTCGACCGTCGCGAACCGAGTAGTAGATCGAATAGGCTCCGTAGGTCGCCCGGCGGACATCGGTGCCGAATTCCGGGGCCATGGGAAATCGTTCTGGAAATCGGGATAGCGACCTGCACCAGCTCCGGATTTCGATGACGTAGGAAAGTGCTCGGCGGGGGCTGTCGCGGGCGATGTAGTCGGCAATGTCTTCAAGGTCGCCGTCGCAAAGCGGCGCAAACGCCACCGTCATTCGCGGTGGTCTGCCGCTGCCGTCATCGCAGTGTATTTCGCTTCAAGGCGATCGAAGACCTCATCGGCGGGCACGGGCGGTCTCGAATCCCTGCGACCTTCCTCGATCTTCGCTCTGACCCACGCAACGTATTCAGGCGTATCCGTTCGCCGCTCGGTCGCCCACTGCGTCACCAGTCGATTGACGAGGGCGGCCGGAGACTCAAGTTCACCGGCTGAAACGGCCGCTTCGACATCGGCGTAGATGTCAGCGGGAACCTCTCCGCTGATGCGTTCAATCTTGCCCATCAGGATCTCCGATCCATCCCAGGATCGGTCATCCCCCGCCCTTTCGCAAGCCGCGCCCGGTCTTTCAGATCAAACTTCCATGGCAGTGTTTGAACTTGCGGCCCGAGCCGCACGGGCAGTCGGCGTTGCGGGGCGTGCGCTCCCAGCCGGCCGGGAGGGCCTCGACCGGCAGTCGGGCGCGGTCATCGCCCTGAAGCTGGCCTTCCGGATTCTGCGCGAACGGATTGGCCATCTCGTTCTCGCCGGTGCCCGGGTTCAGGTGGATTTCCCTGAACTCCGGCATGTCCATCGCCGGCGGGGCCTCGAAGCGGAACTCGACGGTCATCAGCCAGCGGGTCACGTTGTGACGCAGCTCATAGAGCAGCGTCTCGAACAGGTTGAAGGCCTCGGTCTTGTACTCGTTCAGTGGATCGCGCTGGCCATAGCCGCGCAGGCCGATGACGCCGCGCAGATGGTCCAGGTGGACCAGGTGCTCACGCCACTGCATGTCGATCATCTGCAGCAGGAACTGTTTTTCGAGTCCGCGGGTCTGTTCGGCCCCGATCTGCTCCAGGCGCTCGGCGGCGCGGGCGTCGGCGGCGGCCACGACCCGTTCCTCGATCTCCTCGTTCGAAACGCCTTCCTCGGCGGCCCAGTCATGCAGCGGCAGCTCCAGGCCGAGGGTCGACTTCACCTTTTCGTTGAGGCCGTCGATGTCCCACTGTTCGGCATAGGCCTTGGGCGGCATGTGTTTTTCGATCAGGTCGGTGATCACGTCATTGCGGAACTCGCCGACCAGTTCGGACAGGTCCGTGGCGTCCATGAACTCCTGGCGCTGCTCGAATACGGCCTTGCGCTGGTCGTTCACGACGTCGTCGTATTTCAGCAGGTTCTTGCGGATGTCGTAGTTGCGGGTCTCGACCCGCTTCTGGGCGGTCTCGACGGCGCGGTTCAGCCAGGGGTGCGAGATGGCCTCGCCCTCGGCCACGCCGAAGCTGCGCATGATGGCGTCCAGACGATCGCCGGCGAAGATGCGCAGCAGGTCGTCCTCGCAGGACAGGAAGAATTTCGACGTGCCGGGGTCGCCCTGACGGCCGGTACGGCCGCGCAGCTGGTTGTCGATGCGGCGGCTCTCGTGGCGCTCTGTGCCGAGAACGAACAGACCGCCGGCAGCCAGCGACTTCTGCTTCTGCACGGCAATGTCGGCCTTCAGACGGGCCTCTTCCGCAGCCTCCATCTCCGGCGTGATTTCCTGCGCCAGGTTGCGCAGGTCCTGACGCCATTTCTGCAGGCGCATTTCCAGGTTGCCGCCCAGCTGGATGTCGGTGCCGCGACCGGCCATGTTGGTGGCGATGGTCACCACGCCCGGCAGGCCGGCGTCCGCGACGATATAGGCTTCCTGTTCGTGCTGGCGGGCGTTCAGCACACTGTGCGGAATGCCCTTGCCGGATTTGACCTCGATGTCGAAATCCTCGTCCTTCAGCGCCTGATAGGCCTTCTTCGCCTCGCGTCGCGCCTTCTCGTCCTCGCTGGTGACCGCTTCCAGCAGATGGGCGTGCTGGGGCTTCAGGGTCTTGAGGGTGACCTCGTACTGATAGGTCTTGAGCAGTTCGGACAGGGTCTCGGACTTCTCGATCGACACCGTGCCCACCAGGATCGGCTGACCCTTGACGTGGCACTCGGCGATCAGGGCCGCGATGGCCTGGTTCTTCTCGGCGGTGGTCCGGAAGATTTCGTCGTCGTGGTCGATCCGCTTGACGGGCCGGTTGGTCGGCACTTCCAGGACGTCCATCTTGTAGATGTCGAGGAACTCCTGGGCCTCGGTCGCGGCCGTGCCGGTCATGCCCGAAAGCTTCTCGTACAGGCGGAAATAGTTCTGGATGGTAACCGAGGCCAGCGTCTGGTTCTCGGGCTGGATCTTGACGCCTTCCTTGGCCTCGATGGCCTGGTGCAGGCCCTCGGACAGGCGGCGGCCGGTCATCATGCGGCCGGTGAACTCATCGATCAGCATGACCTCGCCGGCCTTGATGATGTAGTCCTTGTCCTTTTGATACAGGGTGTTGGCGCGCAGGGCTTGGTTGATGTGGTGGACCAGGGTGATGTTGGCGGCGTCGTACAGACCGGTGGTGTCCGGCGCGAACAGGGCGCGCTCCTCCATGATCTGTTCGATCTTTTCCGAGCCCTCCTCGGTCAGCAGCGCCTGACGCTGCTTCTCGTCCAGATCGAACATGGTCGTGTCGAGGATCAGCTCCTTGATGATCGCGTCGACGATCAGATAAAGGTCCGACCGGTCCTCGGTCGGGCCGGAGATGATCAGCGGCGTGCGCGCCTCGTCGACCAGGATCGAGTCGACCTCGTCGACGATGGCGAAATGGTGCGGACGCTGCACCATCTCCTTGCGGTCATAGACCAGGTTGTCGCGCAGATAGTCGAAGCCGAACTCGTTGTTGGTGCCGTAGGTGATGTCGGCCGCATAGGCGGCCTGACGCTGGCCCGAGGACAGGCCGTTGACGATGACCCCGACCTCCATGCCCAGGAAGCGGTAGACCCGGCCCATCCATTCGGCGTCGCGCCGCGCCAGATAGTCGTTGACGGTGATGACGTGCACACCCTTGCCCAGCAGGGCGTTCAGGTACACGGGCGCGACGGCGACCAGGGTCTTGCCCTCGCCGGTCCGCATCTCGGCGATGCCGCCGTCGTGCAGGATCATGCCGCCGGCCAGCTGGACGTCATACTGGCGCTGGCCCAGCACCCGCTTGGACGCCTCGCGGGCCACGGCGAAGGCTTCGTTCAGGATCTTGTCGAGGGTCTCGCCGCCCGCGATCCGGTCGCGGAAGGCGTCGGTCATCATGCGCAGCTCGTCATCCGACAGGGCGGCGAATTTGTCCTCCAGCGCGTTGATCTTCTGAACCCGGCCCATGAAGTCCTTGACCTTGCGGTCGTTGGAGGAGCCGAAAATCTTCTTGGCGATGCCGAGCATGGATGATCCGAAGGCGGGCGAGCGACAGGGGCTCTGGTACTGAAAGGTCCCGAAGGAGCGGCGACGACTGCGCAGGGGAAGGGGTCTCGACGACGACGGCCCGGTGCGCCTGGCACAGGCGCGCGCGAGGGCCGCGCGATCGTTCGAAAACCCCTCGACTTGGGCGCAGGCGGGACTTAAGCACCGGCCTTATCCCTGTCAACGCGAGGGGCCTTGCCGCCCCGTGACGGAGCGCGCCCCAATGCGGCTTTCCAGCCTCTTCGTTCCCCTTCTGCTGGCGGCGTCTGTGACCCTCGCGGCCTGTGGTCCCGGCGGCGGCGCCGACCGCGCGCCCGAGCCCGGTGATCGCGCTGTGGCCGAGGTCCAGGGCAAGACGATCTGGGCGTCTGACGTCAAGCGTGAGGCAGTGGCGCAAGGCCTTGTCGGCGAGGGTGAGCCGCTGGATGTGACCTCCGACCTGTTCCGCCGTGTGCTGGACGAGGTCATCGACCAGAAGCTGCTGGCCCAGGAGGCCGAACGGCGTGGCCTCGACAATTCCGCCCTGGCCCAGCGTCGGCTGGAGGCGACCCGCGAACGCATCCTCGGGGACATGCTGGTAGAGACGGTCGTCAACGGCACGATTTCCGACCGCGCGGTGGAGACCATCTACCAGGAGCAGGTCCGTCTGGCGCAAACCTCCGAAGAAATCCGCGTCCGCCTGATCCTGTCGCGCACGAAGCCCGAAGCCGACGCCGTGATCGGCATTCTGGCGCAAGGGGCGGCCTTCGAGGCCGTGGCCGCCGAAAGCTCGATCGATGACGCCACCCGCTATTCCGGCGGCGATCTCGGCTACCGGACCATCGACGTCATGCCCGAGGCCTACAAGAACGCCCTGCGCGACCGGCCCGCGGGCTCGACCGTCGGCCCGTTCCAGAACGAGGGCGGCTGGGCCGTGCTGCGGGTCGAGGACCGCCGCCGCGAGACCCCGCCGACACTGGAGCAGGCCCGGCCCCAGATCGTCCGCTATCTGACCTATGAAGGCGTACGTCAGCTGCTGGAGGAGTTGCGCGGCAAGGCCGAGGTCGAGAACCTTCTGCCGGGCGACACGCCCCGTTCGCAGGAGCCGGCCTCCGCGCCGCGTCCGCCTGCGTCTTCGGCAGGGACCCCCGCCCCGCCCGAATCGCCGCCGCCCGTCTCCGTGGCGCCTGCGCCCAAGAAGGCGTCATGAGCCGCCCGCCCGAGGCCGGCCGCGCCTCCACCGGCCAGAAGATCGAACAGGCCATCGAAAAGGCCTTTGACCCCCTGACCACGGCCCTTAAGCGCGCCACGACGCCGGCGCCGCCAAAGGCCGCGCCGGGCAAGCCCGGGCTGGAAATCTCGCCGCTGGCGGTGCCCTTCCCGACCATCCCGCCCATCGGCGGGGTCGAGATCGCGACCGCCCGGGCCGGCTTCTACAAGCACGAGCGGGACGATCTGGTGGTCTTCCGCTTCGCCCGGGGCACCACCTGCGCCGGGGTCTTCACCCGGCACAAGATCGGCTCGGCCCCGGTCGACTGGTGCAAACGCCAGCTGGAATCGGACGGCGGGGGCCAGGACGTGCGGGCGCTGGTGGTCAACGCCGGCTGCGCGAACGCCTTCACGGGCAAGGCCGGGGCCGATGCGGCCCGCCGCACGGCGTCCGAAGTCGCCAAACGCTTCGGCTGCCGCCAGCGCGACGTCATGCTGGCCTCGACCGGTGTGATCGGCGTGGTGCTGGACGATCGCAAGATCGTCGCCCGGATGCCCGACATCGAGGCGGGGCTGGACTCTGACGCCTGGGCTCGCGCCGGCCAGGCCATCATGACCACCGACACCTTCCCCAAGGGCTCCTATGCCGAGTGCGAGATCGAGGGCCGCAAGGTCCGGATCGCCGGCATCGCCAAGGGTTCGGGCATGATCGCCCCCGACATGGCCACCATGCTGGGCTTTATCGTCACCGACGCCGCCATCGCCCCGCCGGTGCTGCGCGCCCTGCTGGGCCTGCACGTCCGCACCACCTTCAACAGCGTCACCGTCGACGGCGACACCTCGACCAATGACACCTGCCTGCTGTTCGCCACGGGCGCGAGCGGAGCCCCGCGCATCGGCCGGGTCGGCGACCGCCGGCTGAAGGATTTCTCGGCGGCGCTGGACAAGGTGATGCTGGACCTCGCCCATCAGCTGGTTCGCGACGGCGAGGGGGCGACCAAATTCGTCAAGGTCACCGTGGACGGCGCCGCCAGCCCGGCCTCGGCCCGCAAACTGGCCAAGTCGATCGCCGACAGTCCCCTGGTCAAGACCGCCCTGGCCGGCGAGGACGCCAACTGGGGCAGGGTCGTCATGGCCGTCGGCAAGACCGAGGAGCCGGTCGACCGCGACAGCCTCGCCATCCGTTTCGGGCCCCATGTCGCGGCCATCGACGGCGCGCCGGCCCCGAACTACGACGAGGCGAAGATGAGCGCCTATATGAAGAAGGCCGAGATCGATATCACCGTCGATGTCGGCTGGGGCCGGGCCTCGGCCACCGTCTGGACCTGCGACCTGACCAAGCGATACGTCGAGATCAACGGCGACTACCGGAGCTGATTGTGGTAGAATGCACGGTATGAGCGCAAAGCCGAAAGTCGCTGAACCGTATGCCGATGAGGTTGGCCCCTTCATCGGGCAGGCGTTGTGGGATGATCTCGAAAGCGAAACCCCATCCGCAGAAGCGATTGCGTGGGCGCGACGCCAACACGATATTGCGATGGCTGACCCACGGCCCCGGCTGACGTCCGATGAGGTCCGCGCCAACCTTCTCGTTCGGCATGAGGCCCGATTGAAGCGGGATCAGGATTGAGCCGACGCATCGTTTATCTCCCGTCAGCGCAGTTCCACCTGGATGATATCTACGATCTGATCGCCGAAGATTCTCCGCGCGCGGCGTTTACGTTTATCGAGGACATCAGGCGGCGGTGCGAACCTCTGGCCGACTTTCCCCGGATGGGCCGATCGCTTGATGGCGTTCTTTATCGCACGAGCCTGGATCGTCGGGTCTCCGTCTATTACGCCTTCGACGAACGATCGGTCTGGATCTCGGCCGTCCGCTACCTGGGCCAAAACCACTCATGACTGACCTTCCCACCGTCCTCGTCGTCGCCGTGGCCCTGATCGACGCCGACGGCCGGGTGCTGATCGCCCAGCGGCCCGAGGGCAAGAAGCTGGCCGGCCTGTGGGAGTTTCCGGGCGGCAAGGTCGAGCCGGGCGAGCGTCCCGAACAGGCCCTGATCCGTGAATTGCAGGAAGAACTGGGGATCGACGTCAACGAGGCCTGCCTCGCACCGTTCGTTTTTGCGAGCCACGCTTACGATTCGTTTCACTTACTCATGCCATTGTACCTCTGCCGACGCTGGTCGGGGGTGGTGCAGAACCGCGAGCACGCGGCGCTGAAATGGGTCCGGCCGAACCAGCTTTCGGACTATCCCATGCCTCCCGCAGACGAACCCCTGGTCGCCTGGCTGCGCGACCTGCTCTAGCCGCCGGAAGGAGGGGGCCGATGTTGAGACGCTTCCTCTCCCGCCTCCTGCGCGACGAAGGCGGAGCCACGGCCATCGAATACGGCATGATCCTCGCCCTGATGTTCCTCGTCATCCTGGGCGCCCTGCAGGCCTTCGGCGGCACGGGCAGCGGCATCTTCAACACCGCCATGGACAAGCTCCGCATCGCCATGGGCGGCTGAACGCCCCCGGTCGTTTCAACGAACGACCCCGGCCTTCTGCTTGCTATCCGAGTTGGCCGCGCACGGCCCCGCCTGGATAGTCCTGATTGTGGACGTTGACGTAGTAGTCAGCAGGGGTCTGAAGGATTGCCCTTGCGAGCTCCGGCGAAATCGCCGAGCAACCTTCGCTGCTGCCATCGGTCGGGGGGTCAAGATTGACCACAATCGGCCCTCCGGCCTCACCGACGGGAGATTTGTGGATGTGGGCGAGCCGGGCCGGGGCAATATCGGCGACCGTCAGGGCATAGCAGAACTGACCCTCGTGCGCGTCGATACGGAGTTCCGCCCTTCCGCTGCCATCGGGATCGCCGAGACCGGGACCCTCGGCTTCGCCTGTAAGGGCGATCACCAGGGTCTGCTCATGGGCCTTTGCGGGCATGGCACCGACGGCAAGCCCCCCGGTCATGGCTCCTGCGCCGAAGGTCACGACGGCAAGTATGGGGATGATCTTCATCAAGGGCTCCTGTGGCGCACGCCATGGGAGTGGCCGTCAAACCTGGTTTCAGGTCAAGTGATCCGCCGCGCAGCACCCGGAGGCCTGCCCCTGGGCAAGCGGGGACATCCACAGGGCGGGCGGTCAGTTTTCCCCTGTCTGCTCCCTGACCCCCAGCGCATCCGCCAGCCGCATCTTGGCCGAGCCGCGCGGCAGGGGCTTCTGCTGGCTCTCGTGGGGAGCCCAGCCCGCCAGGTGCACGATCTCGAAGGTCGCCGGGATGCGGCCGTCCGCCTCGCCAAAGCGCTCGCCGTACAGCTGCGCCGCCCGGGCCAGAATGCCGCGAGTCAGCGGCCGCACCGGCCCGGCGAGAACATTGGTCTCGCCCATGGCCCGAAGGTCGCGGAACAGGGCCAGCAGGTCGGGGTAGCGCACCGTCACCCGGTCGACATCGGCCACGGGCAGGGCGAACCCGGCACGCTGCAGCAGGGCCGCGCCGTCGAAGCCGTCGGCGAAGGGCGAGACCCGCGCCTGGGCCCCGCCGCGCGCTTCCAGCTCGGCCTCGGTCAGGACCGCGCGCAGCTCCTTCAACGTCCCCGCTCCCAGTAATGTGCCGAGGAACAGCCCGTCCGGCTTCAGCGCCCGGCGGATCTGGTTAAGGGCACCCGGCAGGTCATTGGCCCAGTGCAGGCTCATCAGGGAGACGATCAGATCCTGCGATCCGTCGGCCAGATCGACCGGTGCCGCGCCCGGTCCAGCCTGCGCCGCCCGGTCGCCAATGGTCTTCACCGGCCCGACCCGGGCGGCCGCGACGCTGTCGGCCAGCGCATCGGCGAACGCCCCGGGATGCGCCGACAGGTCGGCCGCCTCGGGCCAGTCGCGGACCAGGGCCTCCAGACTGCCCACGGCGTTCTCCGCAGCCCGGGCGTGCAGGAAGTCGGCGCGGGAAAGCGTTTTTTCGCTGCGTTCAAGCCTTGCCGTGCGGCGCTGAACGTCGAAAATGCGGGGGGGACCGGAGGAAGGGCTCATGCGGCTTCAGGATGGGGTCTGGCGCGACCGATTGAAAGCGGCCGTCCCGCGGATCGTGCTCGGTGCCCGCACCCTCGGCCGCGGCGTCACCGACCTGTTGCTGCCCTCGCTGGCCCACGACAGCCCCGAGGCGGCCGCCTCTCCCGGCCTCACCGCCGGGGCCTGGAGCCGGGTGACCTTCCTTGAGGACCCCGTCTGCGACGGCTGCGGCGCGGGTTTCGAGATGGACGGTGGCCCCTTCGCCTCACCCCGCTGCGCCGCTTGTCTGGCCCAGCCCTACGCCTTCGACCGCGCCCGGGCCGCCTGCGTCTATGATGAGGCGTCGCGCGGCCTGATCCTCAGGTTCAAACACGGGGACCATCAGCCCTTCGCCCCCCTGTTCGCCCGCTGGATCGCCCGTTCGGCCGCGCCCCTGCTCGACGGGACCGACGCCGTCGTCCCAGTGCCCCTGCACCGCTTCCGCCTGCTGTCCCGGCGTTTCAACCAGGCCGCCGAGATTGCCCGGCCGCTGGCCCGCGACGCCGGTCTCGACTATCTACCCGACGCCCTGATCCGCACGGCCCACACGACCACCCAGGGCGGCAAGTCCGCGCGCGGTCGCCGCCTGAATGTCAAAAAGGCCTTCGCCGTCAGCGAGGCGGGGCGGCGTCAGATCAGGGGCCGCCGTATCCTTCTGGTCGACGACGTTTTGACCACGGGTGCCACCGCCGAGGCCTGCGCCCGCGCCTTGATCGAGGCCGGCGCACGCGCTGTGGACCTTGCCGTCGTGGCCCGGGTGCGCACGGCACGGCAATTGCCTGTATAGGCGGATCAGGATTCAGGAGACCCCGTTGGCCGACATCGTCCTCTACACCAAGCCCGGCTGCGGCTACTGCCACGCCGCCCGTGACCTGCTCGACCGCAAGGGCGCTGCCTATGAGGACATCGTCGCCTCCCATGATCCGGCGAAGAAGCAGGAGATGATCCAGCGCTCGGGCGGCCGCATGACCTTCCCGCAGATCTTCATCGGCGGAAAACACATCGGCGGCTCCGACGACCTGCATGCGCTTGACCGCAAAGGCGAGCTGGACGCATTGCTCGAGGCCTGATGGCAACGCTTCCGATCGCCCTGATCCAGACCCGCACGCCGGCCAGTCCGGCGGCGGCCCTCGCCCATGTCGCGCCGCTGATCCGCGAGGCGGCGGCGGGCGGGGCGAAACTGATCCTGACGCCGGAAGCGACCAATTTCCTGATCAAGGACCCCGCCGTCCGCGCCGCCGCCCTGACCGACCAGGATGACGATGCGGTTGTCGGCGGTCTCCGTGATCTGGCCCGCGAGCTCGGCGTCTGGCTGCTGATCGGCTCGGCCATCGTGAAGTCTGGCCACGCGGGCGATGATCGCGCCGCCAACCGTTCCCTGCTGATCGACGATACGGGCGCGGTGGTCGCGACCTATGACAAGCTGCACGTCTATGACGTTGACCTGCCGACCGGCGAGCGCTGGCGTGAAAGCGCCGCCATCCGGCCCGGCGACCGCGCCGTCATGGCCGACACGCCCTGGGCCCGGCTCGGCCTGACCATCTGCTACGACATCCGCTTCCCGCATCTGTACCGCGCCCTGGCGAAGGCCGGTGCCGCGATGATCTCTGTTCCCGCCGCCTTCACCGTCCCGACCGGTGAGGCCCACTGGGAGACCCTGTTGCGCGCCCGCGCCATCGAGACGGGCTGCTGGATCCTCGCCCCCGCCCAGGCCGGCCTGCATGAGGACGGCCGCCGCACCTGGGGCCGGTCGACCGTGGTCGGGCCATGGGGCGAGGTGGTCGCCAGACTGGATCACGACGAGCCCGGCGTCCTGTTCGTGACCCTGGATTTCGAGGCGGTGGCGCGCGCGAGGAACGCCGTGCCGCAACTGACCCACGACCGCGATTTCGCGGGGCCGCAATGATCCGCTACGCCCTCCAGTGCGACGGCGGCCACGGCTTCGAGGCCTGGTTCGGCGACTCGACTGCCTATGACGACCAGGCCGCCCGGGGACTGGTCGAATGCCCCCACTGTGGCTCGCGCGGCGTGTCCAAACAGATCATGGCCCCCGCCGTGGCAGGGACCCGAAAGACGGCGATCTCCAGCCCCGATCTGGCGAAGATGCAGACCATGATGACGCAGATGGCCCGCGAGGTCCGGTCCCACGTCGAGGCGAATTTCGACTATGTCGGCGACGCCTTCGCCCGCGAGGCTCGCGACATCCACGAAGGCCGGTCCGAGAAGCGCGAGATCTATGGCGAGGCCACGCCCGCCGAGGTGAAGAAGCTCAAGGACGACGGCGTTCCCTGCGCCGCCTTGCCGCCGCTCCCGCCCGACCCGGCCAAGGCCCACTGACCGGTGGGGGAGGGGGAGCGCTATCAGGAGTTCGAACCGCCGGCGGCGCTGCGCCCGTTTGTGCGCACGATCTGGACCTACGCCGCCCCGGCACCCGAACCGGTCGTCCAGCGGATCGCGCCCGACGGCTGCCCCGAACTGATCCTCGACATCGGTGCCCCCTATGAGGAAGCGGGCGACGACGGCGTCTTTCGCCTGCAGCCGCAGGTCCTGTTCGCCGGCCAGATGACCCGCCCGCTGGCCCTGCGTCCGGTTGGTCCCGTGGAACTGGTCGCCGTCCGCTTCGAGCCCGACGGCGCCCGCGACTGGCTGGGCCACCCGGCGGTCGAGGCGGTCGACCGCCGTCTCGACATGACCGCCCGCCTCGCCGGCGTCACGGCCCCCTCGGGCGATCCGGAGGCCCAGGTCGAGGCCATGGTCCGGGTTCTCGAGGATCACCGCCGACGCCATGACTGGACCCTCGATCCCGCCGTCCGCGCCGAAATCGAGGCCGCCGCTGCGGATCGTCCGGGCGCGGACCGCTCGCCGGGCGAGCAGCGAGCGTTACAGCGGCGGTTCCGCGACCGCGTCGGCGTGCCGCCGCGCATCCTGCGCTCCATCTTCCGCTTCCGCCGCGTCTTCGATCACGCCGCCGAGCCGGGTCCCGAATCGCTCGGCTGGCTCGAGGCGGGGCTGGAGGCCGGCTATTTCGACCAGCCGCAGCTGGCCCGCGACTTCCGCCGCTTCCTCGGCTGCACGGCCACGCAGTGGGCCCGCGACCAGGCCGGCCTGGCGCGACGGCTGGCGTCGCAATCCTACAAGCCGGGGCCGCTGGCGCCGCACTAGGGTGCCGCCGACGCCGAACCCAAGGATATGCCTCCATGCTGACCGCCGCCCTCGCCGCCGCCCTGATCCAGACCGCGCCCGCCCCGACCCCTGACCTGTCATGGATCGCCGGCTACTGGCTGGATTGCGCCAATGGCCGCGAGGCCTCCGAGACCTGGAGCGATCCGCGGCGCGGCCTCAGCGTCGGCCACGGCGTGACGGTCGAGAACGGCCGGGTCTCGTTCGAGGTTTCGCACCTCCGGCGCACGGCCCAGGGCTTCGCCTATGTCGCCCAGCCCGGCGGCGCCGCGCCCACGGTCTTCGTTCTCGCCGAAAGCGGCCCGAACCGGGCGGTCTTCGCCAATCCGGAAAACGACTTCCCGACCCGTATCGTCTATGAACGCGACGGCGATGCCCTCAAGGCCCGGATCGAGGGCGAGATCAACGGGCAGGCGCAGAGTATGGAATGGACCTTCACGGCGGCCCCGCTGAACACACGCTGTCCCGGCTGAACTGGCGGGCGATGACGGCGGCCGATCTGGACGCCGTCGCCGCCATCGCCGCCATCGGCTTCCCCGATCATTTCGAGGGCCGCGACTGTTTCGAGAACCGTCTGACGCTCAACCCGGCCGGCTGTTTCGTGCTGGCCGGCGAGACGGAGCCGCCGCAGGGCTATCTGGTCGCCTATCCGTGGACGGCCGACGCGGCCCCGGCGCTCAACACCCTGATCCCGGCGATCCCGGACGAGGCGGCGGTGATGTATCTGCACGACCTCGCCATCGGCCCGGCGGCGCGCGGCGGCGGCTGGTCCCGCCCGATCGTCGAGCGGCTGGCAAAGGAGGCGTGCGCCGCCGGCTGGCCGGCCCTGACGCTGGTGGCCGTCAACGACGCCGCGCCGTTCTGGGAACGGCACGGCTTCGTGGTCGCCGATCCGCCGGGCATGGCGGACAAACTGGCCGGCTACGGCCCGGATGCCCGCTACATGATCCGGCGTCTGACCGACTAGCTGCGGGTCCAGCCCTTGGCGGCCATGCACTGGCGGAAGGCGTCGCTGCGCTGGCCCTCGCCGGTCGAGGCGCGGCATTCGGCGCGCGCGCCGTCGAAGGGCTGGGCGTTCTCGCCATGCCAGCCGAAATCATCATCGTGGTCGGCGTCGATCACGGTGATGCAGGCCGAGGTCATGAGGGCGGCGGCGGACAGGGCGGAGAGGATGAGCAGGCGTTTCATTGGGGGCTCCTGTTCGGGAGATGGAGGGGAGCCCCGTCATCCCACCGTCAAGCTCTCCTGTCCCGTTACTTCGACGTCAGGTCGATGAACCGCCGATGAACCGCCTTCAGTCCCGCGTCGCCACCATCATATAGTTGATCCCGGCGTCGCCGCTCTCGCTCCATTGATCCGTGAGCGGATCATAGACGAGGCCATACGGCCCGCTGACCGCCACCGGCTCCTCCGACAACATCCGCCGGATCTCGTCCGGCTTCAGGAACTGGCTCCAGTCGTGGGTCCCGGCGGGCACCCAGCGCAGGATGTATTCCGCCGCGACCTTGCCGAGCGCCAGCGCCTTCAGCGTGCGGTTCAGGGTGGCGACGATCATCAGGCCGCCGGGTTTCACCAGCCGCGAACAGGCGCGGATGAACGCCTCCGGATCGGCGACGTGTTCGATCACCTCCAGCGTCAGCACCACATCGAACGGCCCGGCCCCTTCGGCCTCCAGCTGTTCGACCGTCGCCGCGCGATAGGTGATGTCCAGCCCCTGCTGTTCCGCATGGGCCCGCGCGGTGCCGATGTTCTCAGCCGAGGCGTCGACGGCGGTGACCGCGAAGCCCAGCCGCCGCATCGGTTCGGCGATCAGTCCGCCACCGCAGCCGATGTCGAGCAGGGTCAGACCTTCGAAGGCGGCACGCTTCTTCACGTCGCGCCCGAACCGCTCCGCCGCCCGGTCGCGGACGAAGGCCAACCGGGCGGGATTGAATTTGTGCAGCGGCGCGAACGGCCCCCGCGCGTCCCACCACTCCGCCGCCCGGGCCGAAAACCGGGCGACGTCTGCGGGATCGATCGAGGGACCGTGGGCTGTGTTGGTCATGGACTCGGGGTGTCAGCGAATGAGGCGGACGTCAACGCCGATGTCCAGCCGGGCCCATGGTCTGTCGCCGGTCAGTATCGGCAGCCCTTCACGCAATGCCAGGGACAGGCAAGCCCTATCACCCAAGGACAGCCCCAGCCTGGCCGTCGCGGTCCACAGGCGTCCGGCGCGATCAGCCAGGTCCGTATCGTGATCGATGATCCGACAGCCGAGGTAGTGGGCGCGCATGGGGTCGTACCCCCCGCGTACCAGCCGGGTCACGACTTCGGTAAGGTTGACGCTGCTCAGCAATGCCGATGCCAGGAAAGGTGCCACGGCGTCACCGCCTGGCTCGTTCAGCAAATAGGCGACGGCCGCCGAAGTATCGATGACATACTCAGTCATCGAATTCGCGCATCGCCTCGAGGCGGCGTTCGGCGATCAATTCGTCCGTGGCGCTTTTCAAGCTGCCGCCGGAGCGGGCAGCCTCCGATGCGTCGGCGAGATCCATCAGAACGATGCTGCCGTCGAACTTTCGCGCGACGAAGGTCGCGCCGGCCGGCACACGCCATTCGGGGGGCAGTTGGATCCTGCCTGTTCGATCTACGTTCAGCCGAGCGGGGAGGTGAATGCTGGCATCGTATCGCGCGGCTGGCTCGGCCATCCCGCGAACGGCAGCCGGAGTAGTGTGGGCCGGATTGTGCACTTCACTTGCTCCTTTCGCGACCAACACGTTCCGCACGAACTGGTATTTGATGCCCAGGTGGCTCGCGATTGCAGACCGGGAAAAGCCCATCGCCGCATATCGACGTATCTTGGCCGACTTGTTTGTTCCCAGGTCCGAAACATCGACCTGCGAGATGGCGCGGTCCGCCATTCCTGGAAGCGTGTCGTCTACGGAGGTTTCGCGAAATGACGGCTGTGCTTCTCCAGCAGGGCGCCTGGAGCGGGCTTCATCGCCAACCAGCACCTGCCGAACCTGTTGGTAGCTTCTGTCCACCATCCGGGCGATTTCGGCGCGAGAGTGTCCGGCGGCGGCGAGGGCTCGTATACGGTTCGTGATGGATGGTTGTTTGTTTTCGATCATGAATAATAGTTACTCCATCACTCACACGCGATCAACCCGCCCGTTGTGATGCCCGCGCCGCCTCGCTAGAAGCCTGACATTCCCCGAAAGCAGGAGCCTCCGCCCACGATGACGCGGCCACCTACGACGCGACTGGTGATGAAGTTCGGCGGCACCTCGATGGGCGACCTCGAACGCATCCGTCGCGCCGCCCGCATCGTCGCGGCCGAGGCCGCAGCGGGCAAACAGGTCGCCGTCGTCGTCTCCGCCATGGCCGGCAAGACCAATGAACTGGTCGCCTGGACCGACGGCGCGGGGCGGCCCGGCCAGGGCATCGCGCTGTCGGACGACGAATATGACATCGTCGTCGCCTCGGGTGAGCAGGTCACCGCCGGTCTGCTGGCCCTGACCCTGCGCAACATGGGGCTGAACGCGCGCAGCTGGATGGGCTGGCAGATTCCCATCCTCACCGACGAGGCCCACGGCCGCGCCCGGATCGAGGATGTGCCGGGAGAAGTCCTGGGTGCCGCGATGGACAAGGGCGAGATCGCCGTGGTCCCCGGCTTCCAGGGCGTCAGCCGCGCGGGCCGGATCACCACCCTGGGCCGGGGCGGCTCGGACACCTCGGCTGTGGCCGTGGCCGCAGCCCTCGATTGCCCGTGCGACATCTACACCGACGTCGACGGCGTCTACACCACCGACCCGCGGATCGAGTCCCGGGCCCGCCGGCTCGAGAAGATCTCTTACGAAGAGATGCTGGAAATGGCCTCGCTCGGTGCCAAGGTGCTGCAGACCCGTTCGGTCGAACTGGCCATGGCCCGGCGCGTGCCTCTGAGGGTGCTGTCCAGCTTCATCGAACCTGACGCGAACGGCATCCTGCCCGCCAAGTCCGGCACCCTGATCTGCGACGAGGAGGAAATCGTGGAGAAACGCATCGTATCCGGCGTGACCATGAGCCGTGACGAGGCCCGCATCACCCTGCTGGGTCTGACCGACAGGGTTGACGCCCCGGCCGACGTCTTCACGCGGCTGGCTGAGGCCAACGTCAATGTCGACATGATCGTTCAGGGCGCGTCGCGCACCGAGGGGGCGGTCAACCTGACCTTCACCACGGGCCGGCGCGACGCCGCCCGTGCCGCAGACCTCATGCGCGCGGCCCAGGCCCAGCTTGGGTTCGAGCAGCTGCGCGTCGATGAAGATGTGGCCAAGGTTTCGGTCGTCGGAGTCGGTATGCGCAGCCACGCCGGGGTCGCCCAGACCATGTTCCGGGCCCTCGCTGACAAGGGCGTGAAGTTTCAGGCCATCTCGACATCCGAGATCAAGATCAGCGTATTGATCGACGCGGCGTATGCAGAACTGGCCGTTCGTGCGCTTCATGCGGCCTATGGACTGGAAGACGTCTAGGAATTGAGCCGGACGGTGCCCATCTGAGGCGTCGTTCATCAGGAGGGGCCATGCCGGTTGGCGGATTGACGACGGGGCCACGCAACCTCCTTCGCCAGATTCGCGAAGCCATGGCCGGGGCGTCGCCGGCCCAGGACCGGCTCGATACGGTCGTGCGCATCATCGCCCAGTCGATGGTGGCCGAGGTCTGTTCCATCTATCTGCGCCGCGCTTCGGGCGAGCTTGAGCTGTTCGCCACCCAGGGCCTGAAGCCGGAAGCCGTCCACACCACCCGCCTGCGACCCGGCGAGGGTCTGGTCGGCGAGGTGGCGCGCTCCGCCGCCCCGATCAGCCTGTCGGACGCCCCGTCCCACCCCAGCTTCGCCTACCGGCCGGAGACGGGCGAAGATCCCTATCACGCCTTCCTCGGTGCCCCCCTGCTGCGCGGCGGCCGGGCCATCGGCGTACTCGTCGTCCAGAACCGCTCCGAGCGGCGCTATGACGACGAGGAGGTCGAGGACATCCAGACCATCGCCATGGTCCTGGCCGAGACCGTGGCCTCGGGAGAACTGCTGGCCCAGGACGAGCTGCGGGACATCGAGGTCGCCCCGCACCGGCCGGAACGCCTCAAGGGCCAGCGCTTCGCCGAGGGCCTGGCCTATGGCCACGTCATCCTGCACGAGGCACCGGTCGCACCGGAAAACCTTCTGGCCGAGAACCAGCAGGTCGAGGAAATCCGCCTGCGTGAGGCCCTGATCGGACTCAAGGCCAACATCGATGCGATTCTCGACGGCGGTCAGGGCAAGCTGGCTGGACTGCCGTTTGAGGTGCTGGAAACCTATCGCATGTTCGCGGACGACCGGGGCTGGAACCGGTCGCTGGAAGAGGCGGTGCGCACCGGCCTGACCGCCGAGGCCGCCGTCGACCGCGTCCGCAACGAGCACCGCGCCCGCTTCGCCCAGGCCCGGGATCCCTATATCAAGGAGCGACTGCACGATTTCGAGGACCTGGCGAACCGTCTGTTGCGGGTGCTGGCCGGTGACAGACCCGGCGAACGCGACATCCCGCCTGATGCCATCCTGGTGGCCCGCAACCTCGGCCCCGCCGACCTGCTCGAATACCCCCGCCACAAGCTGAGAGGCCTGCTGCTGGAAGAGGGCTCGGCTGCCAGCCACGCCGCCATCGTCGCCCGCGCCCTGCAGATCCCCTGTGTCGGCCGTGTCATGGGCCTGCGCGACCGGCTCTCGGAAGGCGATCTGGTCATCGTCGACGGCGAGACCGGCGAGACCTATCTGCGCCCGCGGCCGGACATGCTGGCCGCGGTCCAGTCGCGGATGCTGGTCCGCAGCGAGCGTCAGGCCGAGTTCGCCAAGCTCCGGGATGTGCCAGCCGTCACCCTCGACGGCACCCGGATCACCGTCCTGACCAACGCAGGCCTGGCGGTCGACCTCGAGAATCTGGCCGCCACCGGTGCCGAGGGGATCGGCCTGTTCCGCACCGAATTCCAGTTCATGGTCTCGGAGGAACTGCCCCGGCTGACCAGCCAGACGGCCCTCTACACAATGGTCCTCGACGCGGCGGGCGACCGGCCCGTTACCTTCCGGACCCTCGATATCGGTGGCGACAAGGTGCTGCCCTATCTGGAGACCGAACGGGAGGAGAACCCCGCCCTCGGCCGCCGCGCGATCCGCCTCGGCCTCGACCGGCCTGCTCTGTTGCGGCTGCAGCTTCGCGCCCTCCTGACCGCCGCCGCCGGCCGCGAACTCCGGGTCATGTTCCCGATGATCGCCACGGTCGACGAGTTCCGCGCCGCCCGCGAACTGGTCGATGTCGAATGCGCCTGGGCCAGACGCCGGGGCAGGGCGCTTCCGGCCCTGCTGCGGGTCGGGGCGATGATCGAATGCCCCTCGCTGCTCTGGCACCTCGATGCGCTTCTGCCGCTGACGGACTTCGTCTCGGTCGGGACCAATGACCTGTTCCAGTACATGTTCGCTGCCGACCGCACCAACCCGCTGGTGTCCGACCGCTACGACCCGCTGTCACCGCCGGCCCTGCGCGCCCTGGCCGAGATCCAGAAGAAATGCACCGATACCGGCACGCCGGTGTCCGTATGCGGAGAATTGGCAGGCCGACCGCTGGAAGCCTTCGCCCTGCTGACCCTGGGCTATACCCGCCTGTCCGCACCGGCGGGTGGGGTGGGGCCGGTCAAGCGGATGATCCTGTCGGCAGACCTGACCGCCGCCCGGCGCGGTATGGCCAATCTGCTGGGCTCCTCCGCCGGGTCGATCCGGGGCGAGCTCGAATCCCTGGCCCGGAAGTTGAACGTCACGATCTGAAACGTCCCGCTCCGACACGTCGGGATGGCTAACAAATCGTTGATCGGGCGGCTTCAATGAGTTATCCACAAGCTGGAACCTGGTGGTCTTCGGGGGCAGGCCGGAACTGTCATCCCTGTGTATTGGCGCGGCCTGATGCGGCAAGCTGAGGGCGGGCGGCCGTAGCGCGTTGTCATCCCTGGTCCCTGGACCGTCGTTCCGGCGAGCGTGCGGCCGCCCTTGTGTTGTGGTCCGAACAGTCGCTTGGGCCGAGCGCCGTTCTGTCGTTCGAGCCCGTACACAGGAGAGGGACAATGACGACGATGGCGTGCGCGGCCGGCGTGGATGTTGGCCGGGACTGGCTTGATGTGGCGGTGGCCCCGGCGGGCCGGGCGTTCCGTGCGCCCAATGCGCCGGCTGGCCTGGCGGTGGTGACGGCGCGGCTTAAACGGGCCGGTGTGACGCGGGTGGTGCTGGAGAGCATCGGAACCTATGGGACGCCGCTGGTGCGGGCGTTGGCGCGGGCGGGCTTTCAGGTCGGGGTGGTCGATCCCCGCCGTGTGAAGGCCTTGCGGCTGGCGGAGGGCCGTCGGGCCAAGACCGACAGGCTGGACGCGGCCCTGATCGCGCGCTTCGCTCTCATCATGACCGACGTCGCCCGACCCCTGCCCAGTGCCGAAGCCATGGAGATCCGCGCCCTGTCCACCCGCCGACGGCAGGTGGTGGACCTGGCGGCGGCCGAGAAGACCCGGCTCAAACAGGCCCTGGACGAAGACATCGCCGCCAGCTGCCGGCGCCTCATCGCCGGGCTGGAGGCCGAACGCGCCCGGGTGGAGACTCTGCTGGAGACCAGGCTCGCCGCCGACCCCGCCAACCGGCACCGGGCCGAACTGCTGCGGACCATCCCCGGCGTAGGCCCGGCAGTGATCACCACCCTGCTGGCTGACCTGCCGGAGTTGGGAACCCTCGATCGCCGCTCGGTGGCCAGTCTGACGGGCCTGGCACCGCATCCCGACCAGAGCGGAACCCGCACCGGACGCGCCCATATCGGTGGCGGCCGGTCCTGCGTGCGCACTGCCCTCTACATGGCCGCGCTCAGCGCCTCCCGCTCCGACCGGGGCCTGAAGCGTGAATACAAGGCCCTGCGCGAAGCCGGCAAACCCGCCAAGGTCGCGCTTACCGCCATCGCACGCCGCCTCGCGGTCGCCGCCAACAGCATGATCAAGGCCGATCAGCCCTGGAACCACGCTTGACTTCCAATACAGTCGCCGATATGGTACAGGCCGTCAGTTCGAGTATGGCGACGCGTGGGCATTCCTCGCGCCTGCCGAGTGTGGGGTCAGGCGTAATGGCGCTGGATGCGGGGGGTTTCTCCGAAGAGCTCAAGGCTCATCCAGACTGGAAGGATGTCGTTCCTTCAGTGACGGACGCATCGACTCTGGGCGACGGCTTGCGGATCGCCCGCGAACACTCCGGTCGCTCGCTGGCCGAACTGTCCAGCATCACCCGCGTGCCGTCCCGCTATCTGACCGCGCTGGAGCAGAACGACTTTTCGACCCTGCCGAACCGCGTCTTCTCGATAGGCTATGTCCGGGCCTATGCCGGCTCGCTGGGTCTTGACGAACAACTCGCGGTCGAGCGGTTCAAGCGTGAAAGCCCCGACCCCTCCGTGCCGCTGCAGGCTCCGGCCGGCGTCGCCTTCGAGGACGTCCGCCGCTATTCCCCGCGCCTGATCGCGGCCGGTCTGGCCCTGGTCATCGCCGTCGTCGGCTGGAACGTATTCCAGCGGGTCAGCCTGATGCGCGCGCCCCAGCCGTCCGATCTCATCGCCACGCCCGAAAGCTGGACCCTGGGTGCCGTGCCCGGTCAGCCCGCCGCCCTGAGCCTGACGGCACCGCGCCCGGCACCGCCGGACCAGACCATTCCGGCCCTCTACATCACGCCCGGTCTGGAGGCCGAACTGACCGGCGTCGACCCGACCTCGCCTGAAGCCGTTGTCGCCGCCGCTGAGGCTGCGCCGCCGGTGCAGCGGGCCTTCAACCCCCGCGGTGCCATCTACGGCGCTTCTGCCAACGCCTCCCAGGTGGTGATCCAGGCCCGCAAGGCCGCCAGTCTGGTGGTTCGTATGGCCGATGGCCGGGTTCTCTTTGCCCGCCAGCTGGCCGCCGGCGACGCCTGGCGTGCCCCGGTCGGGGTTGCTGCCGTCGTGGATGTGTCCAGCCATTTCGGGGACTTCGACGTCTATCTGAACGGTGAGCACGGCGGCACGCTGACGGCCGAGCAGACGCCGCTCAGCCAGCTGAACACCCGTGCCCAGGCCCTGGCCCGTCAGGCCGCCGCCGAGGTCGCGGCCCGCACACTGGGCGCCCAGGCGGAGGCCCAGGCCCGCGCCGCGACCGTCCAGACGGCGACCGTCACCGCGACCGGCGGCTGATTGCGGCCTTTCGCGTCGTGGCCATGCCGCAATCGAAGCCCTATGTTGCGGCCCCATGAGCGCTGACCTTTCGCACATCCGTCCCTGGCGCCACATCGAGCGCCGCAAGAGCCGCCAGATCATGGTGGGGTCGGTGCCTGTGGGCGGCGACGCGCCGATCAGCGTCCAGTCGATGACCAATACGCCGACGTCGGACGCGGCCGCCACCCTGGAGCAGATTCGCCAGCTGGAAGAGGCCGGCGCCGACATCGTCCGCGTCTCCTGCCCCGACGAGGCCTCGACGGCAGCCTTCCGGACCATCGCCCGCGAGTCGCGCGTGCCGCTCGTTGCCGACATCCATTTTCACTACAAGCGCGGCATCGAGGCCGCCGAGGCCGGGGCCGCCTGCCTGCGCATCAATCCGGGCAACATCGGCTCGGCCGACCGGGTCCGCGAGGTCATCCAGGCAGCCCGCGACCACGGCTGCTCCATGCGCATCGGCGTCAATGCCGGGTCGCTGGAAAAGGAACTGCTCGAGAAATACGGCGAGCCCTGTCCCGAGGCCATGGTCGAGTCCGCCCTCAACCACGCCCGCATCCTGCAGGACCACGACTTCCACGAGTTCAAGATTTCGGTGAAGGCATCCGACCCCTTCCTGACTGTCGCCGCCTACCAGCAGCTGGCCGAGGCCATCGACTGCCCCCTGCACCTCGGCGTCACCGAAGCCGGGCCGCTGCGCTCGGGCACGATCAAGTCGTCCATCGGCCTGGGCAATATGCTCTGGTCCGGGATCGGCGACACCATCCGCGTCAGCCTCGCCGCCGACCCGGTCGAGGAGATCAAGGTCGGGTTCGACATCCTCAAGTCGCTGGGCCTGCGCCACCGCGGCGTCAACATCATCGCCTGCCCGTCGTGCGCCCGTCAGGGCTTCAACGTCATCGAGACCGTCGGCATCCTCGAAGAGCGGCTGGCCCACGTCACCACGCCCATGTCGCTGTCGATCATCGGCTGCGTCGTCAACGGACCGGGTGAAGCTCTCTACACGGACGTCGGCTTCACCGGCGGCGGGGCCGGCTCGGGCATGGTCTATGTCAACGGCAAGATGGCCCACAAACAGCACAACGACGGCATGGTCGACCACATCGTCGAACTGGTCGAAGCCAGGGCCGCCGAGCTGGACGCGGCGCGGGCGGTAGAAGTGAAGCCCCTCGTCGCCTTAGGGTAGCGCTCGGTTGCGGGCCGGCAGGGGCGGGCGCATATTCCACCCATGCCCGCGCGCGACCCCATCGAATCCGAGTTCGCCTCGACCGAAGAGGCCGAAGCCTATGACGCCTGGTTCCGGGCGAAGGTTGAGCGGTCGCTGGCCAATCCTGGGCCGGGGATTCCGCACGATGAAGTCATGGCGCGGATGACGACTGTCATCGACAAGCATCGCACCTGAGGCATGGGGGGGCGGTCCGATGGAGCGATGAGGCCGAGCGCGACCTTGCCCAAATTCTGGATTTCATCGGGGAGCAAAACACAGCGGCGGCCGACCGCTTGCAAGCCCGATTCTCCGACGCCGTTGGAAACCTGCAGCAGCACCCCTTGATCTATCGCGAAGGTCAGGTCTCCGGCACACGGGAGATCGTTGTTCATCCCAACTATGTTCTGATCTACCGGATCGGTGTCGATGCGGTATGGATCGTCAACGTTGTTCATTCAGCCCGGCGGTATCCTCCCGAATGAAACTCTACATCACCGTCCCGTCCCCCTTCGCCCGCAAATGCCGGATCGTCGCCCGTGAGAAGGGGCTGATCGGCCGGATCGAGGAGATCGCGGTCGACCCGTACGCGAACGCTCCGGAACTGCTGGCGTCCAATCCGGTGGTCCAGGTCCCGACCCTGATCGCGGAGGACGGCCTGCCGCTCAACGACAGCCCGGTGATCTGCGAATATCTCGACGTCCTCGGCGACGGCCCCCGCCTGCTGCCGGTCGACGGCGCCGACCGGTTGCGCGTGCGCCGGCTCGAGACCCTCGGCGCCCAGGCGCTTGAGATGGGCGTCAAGCTGCTGCTGGAAAAACGCCGTCCCGAGGCCGAACAGTCGCCCTCGTGGATCGCCCGCTGGACCGGAAACATGGCCCGCGCCCTCGATGCGCTGGAGGCCGCCCGTCCGGACCCCGCCCGACTGGACATCGGTGTCATCACCGCCGGCGTCGCCGTCACCTGGATCGGCTTCCGCCATCCCGACTTCGACCTCGCCACCGGCCGTCCGGGACTGGTCGCGCTGCAGGCCGCGCTTGAGGCCCGGCCGAGCTTTGCGGACACGCGGCCGGGCTGACAATCGAAACGGCGGCTCCGTACGGAGCCGCCGTTGAAATTCAGGCCACGAAAATTTCAGCAGGCAAGCGGTTACATCAGCTCGCCGCCGGTGCCGCGGCTGCCGGTTGGAAACGACACTGCTTTTGCTGAGCGACAGTGTTCAACGCGTCGTACTCACCTTTGAGGCGACCAAGTTCGTCAGCCTTGTCGCCGCGCATCAGGAAGAAGAGGGCCGGCCAGAAGATCAAGGCTCCGCCAACCGCCCAAGCGTCTTGAGAGGCTCGACGGCGCTGTTGTCCGGTCAAGACCGTGACGCGGCCGTCGATCCGCAGAAGGTCAGTTCTGATCTGGTCGCAGCTGTAGCCGTCATAAAGGACGGGCGAAACGAACTGGCCGCTGATGTCGTCCGGATTTGACGCGCACGAAGCAACAGCCAGCGACGCGCAAAGCGCTGCGGCGACGAACTTTTTCATGGATTCCCCCTGCAAGTACGCGAATGCGCACCCCGGACGCAGTAGACTACTGGCCAAGCGGGTGTCGAGTCACGCGCGGTGATGTGCGGTTGATGCGGGATCTTCGCCCATCACCCCAGCACTCCCGCCAGCTGCAGCCCCTGGAACACCGCCAGCGCCAGCAGCAGTACCCCGACCGCATAGGCGAGGATCTTCCTCGGCACGCGCTTGGCGATCAAGCCCGCGAAGGGCGCGGCCAGCAGGCCCCCGGCCACCAGCCCGCCCACCGCCGCCGCATGGTTCTCCAGGGCACCCGCTTCGGCCCAGTGGCCCGTGATCAGGGCCCAGACGAAGGTCGCGCTGATGGCCATGGTCACGAAGAACTCGGCGGTGTTGACCGTGCCGATCGCCCGGCGTGGCTCCTGTCCCGCCGCGACCAGGGTGGATGACACCGTCGGTCCCCATCCGCCGCCGCCGATCGCGTCGAGGAAACCGCCGACCGCGCCCGTCGGGGCCATCAGCCAGGACGGCAGCCGGCGAGGCTGGAGGTCATGGCCGGCCCGCCACACGATATAGCCGCCGATCACGGCCAGATAGGCGACGATGAACGGCTTGATCACATCGCCCTCGATCCCGCTCAGGACATAGGCGCCAAGGCAGCCGCCGATCACGCCGGCCAGGGCCAGGGGCTGCAACAGCCGCCAGTCCACATTCCTGTGCCAGACATGGCTGCCCGCCGAGGCCGCGGTGGTGAAGACCTCCGCCCCATGCACGCTGGCCGAGGCCATGGCGGGCGGCACGCCGAGCGCCAGCAGCACCGAGGACGAGATGACCCCATAGGCCATGCCCAGCGCGCCATCGACCGCCTGGGCCAGGGCACCGACCACGAAGAACAGCAGGAAGGTTTCCATTCGGTCCGATCTGAAACAGCAAGGCTCGCCGAAAGCAAAGCACCGCTGTGCCATTGGTTGCGGGCACCGTCGCCGACCCGGCCCTGAAGTCCAGCTAGAGGCCGGACCGTCGCGGTGAAACCGGTCTGACGCCCTTGTGACGCCGGGTCACGATCCCGCTATCGCCGCGCTGCATCGACAGGGCGGCGTCCGTCGGAGTAAACACCGCCTCCCGTTTTGAAGAGGCGCTTCCCCCTTGCGACTGCCCCAGGCCCGGCTCGATCAGGTGCTCGACCGCTTCCACCAGGTGGAGGCGCGCATGGGCGCGGCCAGCGACGGCCAGGAGATCGTCCGCCTGTCGAAAGAGCATGCGGAGATGAAGCCCGTCGCCGACGCCGTCATGGCGCTGGCGAGGACGCGGGCCGAGATGGCCGATCTCGAGGCCATGGCCGCTGACCCCGAGATGGCGGAGATGGCCGCCGATGAGCTGCAGGTCCTCAAGGACACCCTTCCCGAGATGGAGCGGGACGTGGCCTTGCTGCTGGCCCCGCGCGACGCCGACGAGAACGCCTCCGCGGTCCTCGAAGTCCGCGCGGGCACCGGCGGTGACGAGGCGGCCCTGTTCGCGGGCGACCTGTTTCGCATGTACTCCCGCTATGCCTCGACGCGCGGCTGGAAGGTCGAGCTGGACTCGGCCACCGAAGGCGACGCCGGCGGCTACAAGGAGATCATCGCCACGGTCACCGGCGACGGCGTCTTCGGCCGGCTGAAGTTCGAAAGCGGCGTCCACCGCGTCCAGCGCGTCCCGACCACCGAGGCCGGCGGCCGCATCCACACCTCGGCCGCCACCGTCGCCGTCCTGCCCGAGGTCGAGGATGTCGAGATCGACATCCAGGACAAGGACATCCGCATCGACACCTTCCGCGCCTCGGGCTCGGGCGGTCAGCACGTCAACAAGACCGATTCCGCCGTGCGCATCACCCATTTCCCCTCCGGGATCGTGGTGACCTCCTCGGAGAAGTCGCAGCACGTCAACCGCGACAAGGCGATGAAGAACCTGCGCGTCCGCCTCTACGACATGCAGCGCCAGATGAAGGACGACGCCCGCTCCGATTCGCGCAAATCCCAGGTCGGATCGGGCGACCGCTCTGAGCGCATCCGCACCTACAATTTCCCCCAGGGCCGCGTCACCGACCACCGCATCGGCCTGACCCTGCACAGCCTGCCGCAGATCCTCGAGGGCGACATCGACCCCCTGCTGAACGCCCTGATCGCGGAAGATCAGGCGGCACGGCTGGCGGATCTTGAGGCGGAGTTCAGCTGAGTCGCACCGAGGCCTCTCCCTCCCCCTCCGGGGGAGGGTCGTCGGCGCGCAGCGCCGGCGGGGTGGGGGCGGTTCGGCGATCCACTCACAGGTGCTTTCGTCGCCGAGCCCTCCCCACCCGGTCGCTTCGCGACCACCCTCCCCCGGCGGGGGAGGGAGAACCGCGCTCACCCCTTCCGAATTCTCCGCCTCAACAACCGGTCCGACAACGCCTCCGCATGCTTCAGCGTGAAGGTCAGCGCCGCCGGCGAACCGCGCTTCGGCCCGACCGTATCGGCCACGACCGCGCCCCGCTCCCCGATCGCCAGCGGGTGGCCGGTAGTCGTGTCCACCGCCGTCTGGTGCTCGATCTCGGCGTTCAGCTCGGCCCCCATCAGCACGATCTGCACCGTCAGCCAGGTCCACAGCAGGAAGCCCATCATCGCCGCCAGCGGGCCGTAATAGGCGGTTCGCACGAAGGTCTGCAGATACCAGCTGAAGATCAGCGACAGGGCCAGGCTCAGCAGGGCGGCGAAGATGGCGCCGGGCGTCAGCCAGCGCAGCCGCGCCTTCTGTCGGCACGGTCCATGGCGATAGATGACCGTCAGGATCGCCGCATAGACCAGCAGCAGGACGGGCCAGCGCAACGGCGCCAGATGGGCCCATTCATCGGCCAGGCCAAGGACCCCCAGAACCACCGGCACACCCACCACCAGGGCTGCAGTCGCCAGCACCGCCAGCAGGCCCGAGACGGTGAAGCCCATGCACATCAGGTTGTAGCGGACGATATTGCGCCGCTCGACCTCGTGATAGGCGAGGTTCAGCCCGTAGAAGAGCACCTTGATCGCCCCGTTGGCGGTCCACAGCGACAGGGCCAGGGTCCAGACCAGGGTGAAGGTCAGGGTGGTGGTGGTGTTTTCCGCCAGCCGCTGCATCTCGGCGCCGAGGAACTGCGCCACGCCCGAGGGCAGGAAGGAGTAGAGGAACTGTAGCCGGGCCCAGGCGTCCGCAGGATCGGCGAACAGGCCGTACAGGGTCACGAAGGCCGCCAGCGTCGGGAACAGCGACAGCATGACGAAGAAGGTCACGCCGCCGGAGAGGAAGCCGATCCGGTCGCCGAAATAGGACACGCCCAGCCGCCAGAGGATGTCGGTCCAGCCCTTGTGCGGAATATGCTCCGGCCGTTGCGCCAGCCGGCCTCGGCCGGGCTCCTTCGCCTCGAACTCCTCGGGCGTCGGCGGTCGCGGGGGCAGCGGCTCAGGCCGCTCCTTGCGCAGCTCCAGCCCGAATTTGTGCCCGCGTGAATACAACAGGTGTGCCGCCCCGGCCCCGGCCGCCAGCCCGCCAGCGATCGCGCCGAACACGCCCCGGACGCCGATTCTCCCGGCTCTCTTCGGTCTGCCTTGCATCCTGACCACAACGGCTCCGCCGGTGCCTGCGTTCCGCCGCTTGCACAGGGGGCCACGCTCCGGCACGAAACGCCATGGTCGAAACACTCTCTTCTGCCGCTTCGGGCTTGGTCGCCGCCCTGTGGCGGCACCCCGTCAAGGGCTTCACGCCCGAGCCGCTGGAGAGCGTCGAACTGCCGACCGGGGGCTGGTTCCCCGGCGACCGGATGTTCGCCGTCGAGGACGGCCCCTCGGGCTTCGACCGCGACGCGCCCGACCATCTGCCCAAGCAGAAATTCACCGTCCTGATGCGCACCGCCGAGGTGGCCGGCGTCAGGACGCGCTGGAATGAAGCGACCAGAATCATGGACGCCGTCTCTGACGACCACGGCTCGATCTCGTTTTCCGTCGACGATCCCCGGTCGTGCGAATTTTTCACGGCCTGGCTGGCGGACGTGCTGGGCGACGCCGTCTCCGGCCCCCTCCAGCTGGTATCCGCCGAGGGTCTCGACCACCGCTTCATGGATCATCCGCTCGGCCGCATCTCCCTGCTCAATCTCGCCAGCGTACGCGATTTCGAGGCCCGTATCGGCCGTCCCGTCGATCCGCGCCGCTTCCGCGCCAACGTCTGGATCGAGGGCTGGCCGGCCTGGATCGAGAACGACGGCACCGACCGCGACCTGGCCCTCGGCGGGGCCCGCCTGCGCGGTGTCAAGCCGATCGTCCGCTGCGCCGCCACCCATGTCGACCCGGACACCGCCGCGCGCGATTTCGATCTGGTCCCGGCGCTGTTCGAACAGTATGGCCACCGCTGGTGCGGCCTGTATGCGACTCTCGCGGCGGGCGGAACGGTGCGCGTCGGCGACCGCGTGGAGATGATATGACCCAAAGCCCTGTCCTGACGCTCGTCTCGGCCTGGAAGGCCGCGACCGCGACGCTCAAGGCCGGCCGCATCGACAGCCCCTCCATCGACGCCCGCCTGCTACTGGAGGTCGCTACCGGCGCGACCCGCACCGACATCCTGACCGACCCCTACCGCGTCGTGGCCGCCGACCAGCAGGCCGCGCTGGACGCCTTCATCGAACGCCGCCTGCGCCGCGAGCCCGTGTCGCGCATCCTCGGCAGGAAGGGCTTCTGGAAGATCATGCTGAACGTCACCCCCGACGTGCTCAGCCCCCGGCCGGACACCGAGGCCATCCTCGACGTCGTCATGCTGGCCTTTCCGCCGCACAAGGCCTTCGAGATGATCGACCTGGGCACCGGCTCGGGCGCCATCCTGCTGGCCACCCTGGCCGAGCGGGCCGGGGCCCGCGGCGTCGGCACCGACATCTCCTTCGAGGCCCTGGCCGTGGCCAAGGAGAACGCCACCAACCTCGAGCTCGACAACCGCGCGACCTTCCTGCGCACCGAGTGGGCCGCGGGTTTCGGCGACGCCAGCTTCGATCTGGTGGTGTCCAATCCGCCCTACATCCCCTCGGGCGACATTCCCGGCCTCGACCCCGAGGTCCGCGACCACGACCCGCTTCTGGCCCTCGACGGTGGCCCGGACGGCCTGACCGCCTATCGCGAACTGGCCCCCGAGATCCGCCGCATCCTCCGCCCCGAAGGCATATTCGCCGTCGAGATTGGCTGGGACCAAGGGCCTCAGGTGAAGGCCCTGTTCGAGGCCGCGGGCTTCGAGCACGTCATCATCGTCAAGGACCTGTCCGACCGCGACCGCGTGGTCACCAACGGCCCGGACCCCAGGACAAACCCGATCCCGAAGATGTAGGCGGCTCCAAACAAACCCCTTGGAAACGGCCCCATGCCGCGCTAAGTCTTCGCCTGTCTCCCACCCAAAACGCACGCCTTGGACCGCTTCAGGCCCATCTTCGCGCGCATCAGGGCAGTGACGGTCGGGCCAGGTCGCCCGGCGGACCACGGGGAGGCGACGGTTTTCCGACACATCGCCAGCGGGGATCGGCCCCGCCCGAAGCGGAACAACGACACGGACGGCATCAGGCGGCATCTCGCGCGCCGGCCCGTCCCTCATACAAAGCACGGTACGTCCGATGAGAGATTTCAAGGGCATGAAGCGTCAGCGCGGACGCAACAGGAAGCCCGGCAGCGGCGGCGGCAACAACAACGCCAATGCCACAAACCCGAACCGTTCGTGGGACTCCCAGGGCCCTGAGAACATCAAGGTCCGCGGCAACGCCCAGACCGTCTATGAGCGCTACATGCAGCTTGCGCGCGACGCCTCGGCTGCCGGCGACCGCGTCCTGGCCGAGAACTACACCCAGCACGCCGAACACTATTTCCGCGTCCTGCGCGCCCTCCAGCCCTCGCGTCCCGTGTCCGAGATCGCCCAGCGCGAACTGGCCGGCCAGGGCTTCGACATCGATTTCGAGGACGAGACCGGGGCCCAGGCCGCCGCCATCATGGCCGCCGAAAAGGTCGAGGCCGACCGTCTCGCCCAGATCGAGGCCCGCCAGCGCGAGGCCGAGGAACGCCAGAACGATCGCTCGAACGACCGTCCCAACGACCGTCAGGGCGAACAGCCCCGCCGCGAGTGGCGCGACCGCGACGACCAGCCGCGTCAGGATCGCGAACCCCGTGAGCCCCGCGCCGAAGGCGAGGGCGGCTTCAACCCCGACGGCAGCCGCCGCGAGACCCGCCGCGAACGCTGGGAGCGCCGCCAGCTGGAACGCAACGCCCGCTTCGAACGCGAAGGCGGCGAACCGCGCGCCGAGGGCGAAGCCCCTCCGACCGAAACGGCTGAGACCGCCCCCGAAGTCCGCGCCGAACGTCCCGAACGCGCCGAGCGTCCGGCCCGCGCCGAGCGCGCAGAACGTCCCGAGCGCAAGCCCCGCCGCGATGCCGGCATGGCCACCGACGAAGGGATTGGTTCGGCCCTGCCGGGCTTCCTGACCCGTTCGACCGCTCCAGCCCCTGCCGCGTCCGAAGCCGTCGAGGCAACGGAAGAGGCCGCCGCGCCCAAGCGTCGCGCCCCTCGCCGCAAGGTCGAGGCATCGGCCGCCGAGGACTGATCAGCACGCCGCCTTGCGCGCGAGGTCGCTTGACGCCGCCTCGCTTCGCTGGCCCAAGGAGCTCTGGATCTCTCCCGGAGTGCCCATGTCCCGCCTGTCGCGGTCTTCGGCCCTGAGCCTTCTCGCGAGCCTTGTCCTCGCTGCCTGCGCCTCGACGCCTCCTCCGCCGCCCCCGCCGCCGCCGGCCGCTCCCGGTGCGGCCGCCGGACCTGTGGCCCTGCGCGACTGGCGCGGCATCATCACCGCCCCGGACCGCGACCGCTACAGCCGCCGCGCCGCCGCCTGGTCCCTCGCCCTGCAGCAGGCCCGTCGCCAGCCCGGCTCGGGCGACCTGACCGGCCTCGGCGACCTGATCGACCCCCGGGCCGCCCGCGCTCCCGTCACGCCCCCGCCAGGCGACTATCGCTGCCGCACCGTCAAACTCGGTTCCCAGGGCGGCGAGGACGGCCTCGGTTACGTCGTCTACGGCTGGTTCGCCTGCCGCATCGAACAGACCCCGCGCGGCCTGAAATTCTCCAAACTGACCGGCAGCCAGCGCCCCTCCGGCCTGCTGTTCCCGGAGAACGACCGCCAGATGGTCATGCTCGGCTCCATGGCCCTGGCGTCCGAGCCGCCCGCCAACTCCTACGGCCAGCGCCCCGACCGCGACCTGGTCGCTGTGCTGGAACGGATCAGCGAACGCCGCTGGCGGCTGGTCATCCCCTGGCCCCAGGCGGAGTCCAACCTCGATCTGATCGAGCTCGTTCCAGCCTGATCATCGTCGGACCATGCCGCTGCCCGTGAGCTCCATCTCCATCATCGGCGCCGGACCCGCCGGCCTGGCCGCCGCCCTGATGCTGGCGCGGCAGGGGCGGGACGTCGTCATCTTCGAACGCTTCGAACAGGCCGGTCCGGTCGGGGCCGGCTTCATGCTCCAGCCGACCGGACTGGCCGTCCTCGACGAACTCGGCCTGACCCCGGCGGTCGAGGCCATGGCCCAGTCGATCGACCACATCTTCGGACGTGAGGCCCGGCGCGGCCGCATCGTGCTGGATGTCCGCTACGCCGATCTGAAGCGCCCGCGCCCGGCCCTCGGCGTCCACCGCGCCGCCCTGTTCGACGTTCTCTACAGCGCCTGCATGAATGCCGGCGTCCGCTTCGAGACCGGCCGCGAAATGGTCGCCGCCGAAGCCGGCCGGCTGACGGACGCCCGCGGCGTCACAACCCCCGGCTTCGACCTCGTCATCGACGCCTCGGGCGCGCGCTCGCGGATCGCCGCCGCCCATGGTGCCGCGCCGCGCCCGCTGGCCTGGGGGGCCCTTTGGGGCACCGTGCCCTGGCCGGGCGAGCCCTTCGATCCCAGCGCCCTGCAACAGGTCTATCGCGGCGCCTCGAAGATGGTCGGCGTCCTGCCCGTCGGGGCCCGGCCCGGCAGTCCGGATCGCCTCGCCACCTTCTTCTGGAGCCTGCGGACCGAAGACCATGCCGCCTGGCGCGCCGCCGGCCTCGAGGCCTGGAAGGCCGAGGTCCGGACCCTCTGGCCCGAGACCGCCGGCCTGCTGGAGACCTTCACCGACCCGGACCAGCTGACCCTCGCCCGCTACGGCCATCACACCCTGGCGCGTCCCGTCGCCGACCGGCTGGCGATCATCGGCGACGCGGCCCATTCGACCAGTCCGCAGCTGGGGCAGGGGGTCAATATGGGCCTGCTCGATGCCTGGAGCCTGACCGAAGCCCTGGCGTCGCATAGCGATCTGTCGGACGCCCTGTCCGCCTATGTCGCGGCTCGCCGCTGGCATGTGCGGCTCTATCAGGCCCTCAGCCTCGGCTTCACCCCCTTCTACCAGGCCGACGGCCGGTTTCTGCCCTGGGTCCGGGACCATATCCTCGGCAAGGTGTCGCGGCTGCCGCTGTCGCCGCGCCTGCTGGCGGCCACCGTCTCCGGTCTGCTGCTGGACCCGCGCCCGCCACGGTGACAAGGTGCCGGGATCTTGCCGGCGTTCGATGCCTCAAACCTTCGTCAGTCGCAGGTCATGATAGTCATAGCTGAAGTCCGCATCCGGACTGACCGCCTTCATCGTCGCTGACACCGGTCGGCCGTTCTCCAGCTTGAAGCTGATGAACAGGTCCTCCTCGCGCCGGTCGGTGAACCGGGTCCTCAGGGTGTCGCCGTCATAGGGCTCGACCGGACCCTGCAGCGAGGGGGTCCGGCTGAAGCTCAGCCACAGCTGGAGGTCACGCGCCTGGATGGTGATGTCGCCGTACCAGGGGTCGCGCCAGGTTCCGGCATAGGCCGCCAGCGGCAGGGACGGTGGTGCGCCCGCCGCCTGTTTCGCATCGATCGCGGCCGCGGCCTCGATCGATTTCGCATCCCCTTCGGCCTGCAGCCGCACCCCGTCCGCGACCCAGTCGAAGCCGGTCTTACCCATGACGATGTCGGTGATGCCGCTGCGCAGGGCGCGGGTCAGGAAGCTCTCCTCGGCATTGGTGAAGAAGCTGAAGCCCGCGTTGCGACCGGGAACCAGCATCGTACCTGAGACATAGCCGGGGGCACCGCCGCCGTGGGTCATGACCCGTTCCCCGCGATAGTCCTGCACCTGCCAACCGGTCGCATAGGTCGAGGCGATGGCCCGCCCGGGCAGGGTCTCGGTCGGTCCCGCCGAGCTGGAGATGATGATATTGGGCCGCCACATCTCGTTGGCCTGTGCTTCCGAATACAGCCGCGTCCCGTCCGGCAGGGCCCCGCGCGCCAGCTGCACCGCGATCCATTTTGCCCAGTCCACCGGGGTGGTGACGAAGCCGCCGGCCGCCCCCGCCGCCGACCAGTTCCAGACCTCCTGGATCGACTGGCCGATGGTCTGCATCTCGCCCTGGTAGCGAAGCGGCGGCCCGACCCGTCCGTGCGGCAGGGCCGATTTCGCCGGATCGGCCCCGATCATCACCGGCAGGGTTTCGGTCATGCCCAGCCGGTCCAGAATCCGGGTCTGGATGAAATCCTCCCACGCCATGCCGGAGGCCGCCGCGATCACCTCGCCGGCGACCACGAACATCAGATTGCAGTAGTGGTAGGTGGTGCGGAACGTATCCTCGATCGGCACATGGGGCACGGCGGCCATGATCTCGGCCCGGGTCCGGTCGCTGTTGGGCCAGAACAGCAGGTCCCCGGCGCCGAGGCCGAAGCCGATCCGGTGGCTGACCAGATCGCGCACCGTGACCATGTCGTTCAGCTCGGGTTTCGACAGGCTGAAGCCGGGCAGCCAGGTCCGCACCGGCTCGTCCCACTTCACCTTGCCCTCATCGATCAGGATGGCGAGGGCGGCGCAGGTTACCGCCTTGGTGTTCGAGGCGATGGCGAACAGGGTGTGCTCGTCGACCGCCGCCCCGCCGATGGCGCGCACGCCGTAGCCGCGCGTCAGCACCGCCTGGCCGTCCTTGACCACGGCCACCGACACCGCCGGCTGGTCCGGAAAACCGGCCATGACCCGTTTGACATAGGCGTCGACCTGATCGGCCAGGGAGGCGCTGTCATTCGCGGCAGCCTGGGCCCAGCCGGTCGAGGGCAGGGCGGCCGCCCCGGCCACGGAGGAAACCAGCGCCGCGCGGCGGGTCAGGCGGATAGACATGCAGAAGGCTCCGGACAGGTTCGGCGCGGACGCTAGAGCAATCATCCGCGGAGTTGAACCTGCCGGCGCGTCTTTGGCGAGGTGCGGCGGCAGGGAGGTTCATCACAAAGGCCACAAAGGAGGCCACAAAGGGTACGACGAGACCGGAGCTGTTTTGAGGTCGGTGCCCTCCGGGCTGATTTGAGATCGCGGCGTACGCCGCATTGATCCAGGCCACGGCCCGGGTTCACGCATCCTCACAGGACCCTTTGTGCCCTTTGTGGCCTCCTTTGTGGCCTTTGTGATGAACCAGCCCTCGCCGGGGAAGGCCCTGGAAACCGCCCTAGCCCCGCGTCTCCCACGCCATCCACAGCGCCACCAGGGCGATGCCGCCGGCCATGAAGGCTCGCAGCACCGGCCCCTGCACCCGCGTCAGCACAGCGCCGCTCGCCCCGGCCGCGCCCAGCACGATCAGAACGTGGATCGCGACGGCCACGACCAGATGCAGCCCGCCCAGGGTCAGCGCCTGCGTCAGCGGCGAGCCGTGGTCCGGCCGCATGAAGGTCGGCAGCAGGGCGACATAGAAGAGCGCCGCCTTGGGGTTCAGCAGATTGCCCGTCATGCCGCGCAGGAACAGGCCACGGAGGGTGCTGAGGTCCTTGCCGTCCGGCGCGGCCGGGTCGCTCTCGCCGCGCCAGGCTTCCCACGCCAGCCACAGAAGGAAGACCACCCCGGCCCAGCGGATGATCTGGAACAGCGGCGGCCAGATCAGCAGCACCTGCGTCAGGCCGAAGGCGGCGGCCAGCATCCAGGCCGCCAACCCGACCGTCACCCCGGCCACCGCCGCAAACCCCGCCGGCCGTCCCCGCCCCAGCGACACCAGCGCCAGCCAGCCCATGTTCGGTCCCGGCGTCAGCTCGATCAGGGCCACGGCCAGCAGGAAGGGCGCGATGACGGCGGGATCGACGGGCCATGCGGCGTGGGGGATCAAACGGGCGCTCCGGGGAACCATGAAGGTCTGCCCGACCGGCCTATCCCCCTCCCGGCGGGAAGGCCAGAGACGGAACTGGTCCACCCGCATCCTGCGCCCGGAACGACTGTCAATCTGCGGCGGAAAGATGGCGGGTTCTGAAGGCCACGTAATGAAAAAGATGTAACTCGCTCCGCCTCCCGCCGGCCGGTACGGAAAGGAAACTTGACGGGCTCAACCGCCCGACCACGCGCAGGGGGCGCACGTCATGACTTCCATCCGTTTCCTGCTCCTGGTCGGCACGGCCATGGCGACCTCGTCGGGCGCCGCCCTCGCCCAGACCCCCGCCCCTGCCGCCCCGCCCCAGTCCCGGGCTCCGGCTCCGGCTCCGGCTCCGGCCACCCCGCAGCAAGAGACACCGGCCGAGGGCGCGGAAAAGCCCGCCGAGGCGTCGACGCTTGACGAGGTGGTCGTCACCGCCCAGTCGAACGAGGTCCGCACCTCCAGCGAGGGCACCAGCTACAGCCTCGCCAACGACCTGCAGGCCGCCACCGGCACCCTGGCCGAGGCCCTGCGTAACATCCCCTCGGTCGAGGTCGACCCGGACGGCAATGTCAGCCTGCGCGGCGATCCCAATGTCACCATCCTGGTCGATGGCCGGCCCGCCAGCCAGTTCAACGGTCCCAGCCGGAGCCAGCTGATCCAGCAGATTCCGGCTGCCCAGTATGCCCGGATCGAGATCCTGACCAATCCGTCCGCCGCCTACAGCCCCGAGGGCTCGGGCGGGGTCATCAACCTGATCTCCAAGCCGACGACGGTCCGCCCCGGCCAGACCACGACCGGCTCGGTGCGCGCCAATGTCGGCGACAGCGGCCGCTACAATGTCGGCGGCAATCTATCGCATGTGAACGGACCGACGACCCTGTCTGCCGACTTCGGTGTGCGCCATGACGCCTATCTGCAGGAGGCCGGGCGGCTGCGCACGCGCCTTGACCCCGGATCCGGCCGGTTCCTTGAGTCGCGTCAGACCCAGACGGTCGAGGGCGATTCCGACAGCGCCTTCATTCGCCTGGCGGTCGAGCACAATCTGGACGCCAAGACCCAGCTGACCGGCGACCTGCGCCATACGGACGTCGACAGCTTCGCCGTCAGCACCGAGCTTTTTGAGTCCGACTCCGCCGCCGGCGGCATCGCCTCCGCCTATCGCCGCACGTCCGGCGGCGGGTTTCAGGGCCAGTTTTCCGGTGCCTCGGCGCGGGTTCTGCGCCGGTTTGACGCCGCCGGGCACGAGTGGTCGAACGAGCTGCGCTATGACCGCAACCGCTTCGGGATCGACTTTGCCACCTTCGCCGACCAGCTGATCCCGGTGGCGGCCCCCTTCCATGAACTGCTCAGCAACCAGAACAGCCAGGACCAGATCGGTTTCACCAGCGCCTATGTCCGGCCAATGGCTGACGGCGGCCGTTTGCGGCTGGGTTATGAGCGTCAGGCCCTGACTCTGGAACAGGACAATTCCTTCGCCCGCGGGCCCACCCCGGCGACACTGGTCACCGACCCCGTCGTGTCCAATGAATTCCACCTCGATCAGACGGTGCACGCCGTCTATGCGACCCTGGAACGACCGTTCGGAGAGAAGCTGACCGCCCAGTTCGGCCTGCGCCTCGAACAGGCCGATCTTGAGCTGAACCAGATCACCACCAGCCTCCGGTCGTCGCAGGATTATTTCCGCGCCTATCCGACCGTGAACGTCTCCTACCAGATCGATGACACCCAGACCCTGAGGGCCAGCTATGGCCGCCGCATCCAGCGCCCTGGCCCCGGCGACCTCAACCCCTTCCTGACCTACCAGGACAGTCTGAACCGCCGCTCCGGCAATCCCGACCTGCTGCCGCAGGAGACGGACGCGCTGGAGCTGATCTGGGGCTACCGCCAGCAGCAGACCTTCTACCAGGCCACCCTCTACTACCGTGACACCCGCGACGCCTTCACCCCGGTCACGACCGATCTGGGCGGCGGCGTCTTCCTGACCCGGCCAGAAAACCTCGGGGCCAGCACCTCGACGGGCCTCGAACTGGTGGCCAGCGGAGCCCTGCATCCGACCCTGCGCTACAATGCCAGCATCAACCTCTTCCGCCAGCAGATCGATGCCGCCGGCCTTGTCGGCACCGTCGACAGCGAGGGCGAGAGCGTCTCCGGCCGTCTGACCGTGAACTGGACCCCGACCCAGGAGGACTTCCTCCAGGTGTCCGGCATCTGGGGCGGCGAACAGCTGCTGGCCCAGGGCAGTCGCGAACAGTCGACCCTCGTCAATCTCGGCTATCGCCGCAAGCTGAGCGACTCCTGGTCGTTCAATGTGACGGTCCGGGATGTGTTCGACGATTTCGGCGCCACAACCACCCTCATCACCCCGCGCTTCACCGAACGGACGGACCAGGTGTTCGGCGGCCGGGCGGCCTTCATCGGCCTGACCTGGAATTTCGGCGGCGGTCAGCGGCGGCCGGAACAGTTCGACTTCTCCGCCCCGACCACCGGCGGCTGATCCCGCCGGCTTCGGCCGACCCCTTGTCGCGACGTCGGCCGGACGGCTCGTCGGCGAAATCAGCCGTCAGTGGATGCGCGCGAGCTCCGCGACCCTTCGATCGCGTCAGCCACAACCTCGCCACGTTCGGGCGCATCAACTCGTGGCCGACGGGGATCCGGGAGGGGGAGTCGATGCTGGGGAAGGTTGCGGCGGAACTCGCCACGCGTGCGTTCCGCCTCGCGCCCGTCGCGCGCGACGGCCTGTGGGTCCTGCTGGTCTGGCTGGCGAATATCGGCCTGATCGCATTCGTGACCCCGAACCACGAGAATTTCACGATCGGCCAACGGCTCTACTACGCCAGCTTCACCACGGCCGTCGCGTGCAGCGTCGGTTTCACCCTGTTCGACCGTTCGGGCGCGCCCCGGAGCCCGCTTCGCATACTGACGGGCGCAGGCCTGTTGTTGGCGGCCGTGCTGTTTCACGAAGGCCTCGTTGAGCCGCACATCTTCCGCTCGGGAGCGATGGAGGCCGAGGGTCTCTACTACACCCTGAGCGATCTCTGCGTGACAGCGGTGGTCTTTGTGTCGCTGCGGCTCGCCGCATCGCGCGCGGGTCTGGCGGCGGCGTCCGAGGCGATTCGTCAGATGCTGGACCGCGACGGCTTCCTGGTGAAGGTGTCGGGTGGAACCCGAAGAATCAGGGCGGCGGACGTTCTCTACATGAGGGCGGAAAAGGACTTCACCCGGTTGATCTGCACCGACCGCGAGGTCTTCGCCTCGGAGAGCCTCAAATCGCTGCTGGAGAAGTCGGAGCCGTTCGGCATTGTGCGCGTGCACAAGAGCTTTGCAGTGAACCTGAATCGCGTTGATCGCCTGGGTCGGCTGGAGGCCGAGCTTGAGGGCCGGCTGGTTCCGATCGGGCGGACCTATGCCCCGGCGGCCGTCGCCGCCTGGCGGGCCATGGCGTCCGACGATGGCTCATCGCGCGGACAGCGGCTGTCTCGCCAGACTGCAGAGGCCTGACTGACCTCCAGGCGGTTGTCGTTCATCGAGATAATTCGACGTTCATCCGCTACTGACGCCGCAGAGCCTCCGTTCGTCGCACTGGCGCGGTGTTCGTCGAAGCGGATCTGCCATGACGGCGCGGATCGGGATCAGTGAAGGGCAGCATCCCGGGAGCCCGTTCATGTCTCGCCACAACCTTCCGACCACCTGTTTCGATCTTTCGCGCGGCGGCGCTATGTCGCTGAAAGCCGCCTTGCTGTTCGGGGCGGCCCTGGGCTTGGTGCCAGGCGCGGCCTGGGGACAGAGCACAACCGGCCCGTCGGCACCTCAGCCCGCCCGGGATCCTTCACGCGCCGCCTCGCCGCCATCTCAAGCCGAACGCTCTGCGCGCCTCGATGATGTCACCGTTTCGGCGCGTTCAACCGACGTGCGCACCTCGATCGACGCGGTCAGCTACAGCCTGGCCGAGGACCTTCAGGCGTCCACCGGAAGCCTGGCCGACGCCCTGAGAAATGTCCCCTCGGTGGATGTGGACCCGGAGGGCAATGTGTCGCTGCGCGGGGATTCCAATGTCACCATCCTGGTCGATGGCCGCCCCTCGGGCATACTGTCCGGCCAGAGCCGCAGCCAGGCCCTGCTCCAACTCCCGGCCAGCCAGTATGCCCGCATCGAGGTGATGACCAATCCGTCCGCAGCCTATAGCCCTGAGGGCTCAGGCGGCGTGATCAATCTGATCAGCAAGCCGACGGCTCCCCGGTCCGGCCTCCAGACCACCGGTTCGCTCCGCGCCAACATCGGTGACAACGGTCGCTGGAACGCTGCGGTCAGCGGCTCCCGGCAGGAGGGCCGCCTGACCCTGTCGGGCGACCTGAGCTATCGATCCGATCCCACGAACCTGGAAATCACCCGGCGGCGCGAACAGCTCAATCCGACCACCGGTGCCGTCGTGGCGACCCGCAATACCGACCTGGACATCCAGTCAGACCAGGCAAGCGCAATCGGTCGACTGACGGCCGAGTACCGCCTGACTGACCGCACCCGGCTGACTGGTGAATTGCGCGGCTCCGCCTTCGGGAGCGATGGTCAAAGCTTGGGCTTGTTCGAGACCTTCAACGCCTCGGGCGGCCTCGACAACGCCTATCGCCGCGAGGGCCGGTCGGCGCTCGACACTGACAATCTCGGCTTCACCGGCCGGCTGCTTCACCGCTTCGACGAAGCCGGTCACGAGTGGTCCAATGAGCTGCGCTACGACCGCAATCGCAACGATACTGACTTCCTGTCGCTCAATCGGTTCCTGAACCCCGTCTTGCCCGACCTGTTCGAGCGCAGCGTCCAGAGCGTCGATCAGGTGACGGCCGCCTTCACGAACGCCTATGTCCAGCCCTTCGCCGAAGGGAGCAGATTGCGCGCCGGCTATGATCTGAACATCCAGTCGCCCGAGCAGGACTTCGACCTCCGGCGCGGCGGGACGGTATCGACGTTGCTTCGCGTTGCAGCGCTCAGCAACCGTTTCGAGGCGCGCCAGACCGTCCACGCCCTCTACGCCACCTACGAGCGTCCACTGACCGAAAAGCTGACGGCCCAGGCCGGGCTGCGGCTGGAACAGGCCGATGTCGAGATCGAAGACCTGACCGGCGGACTCTCCGCGTCCCAGGATTATTTCCGCGTCTACCCCACGGCCCACATCAACTACGCCCTGTCCGATATCCAGTCACTGCGTGCCAGCTATTCGCGCCGTATCCAGCGACCCCAGCTGGCCCAGCTGAACCCCTTCGTCGCCTATCAGGATCCCCTGAACCTGCGTTCGGGCAATCCCGACCTGGAGCCCCAGGAGACGGATTCGTTCGAGGTCATGTGGCAGTTTCGTCAGGGCCAGACCTTCTATCAGGCCACCGCCTATCTTCGTGACACGGAGGGGGCCTTTACCGAGGTCGCGACCGATGTCGGCGGCGGCGTCCTCCTGACCCGGCCTGAGAACCTGGGATCGCGCCGCGACACCGGCGTGGAGTTGACGGCCAACGGTCGCCTCCACGAGACCGTTAGCTACAGCGCCAGCGTCAACGTCTTCCGCCAGCAGGTCGACGCCGCCGGCATCCCGGGCGGCGGCGAGCGCGAGGCGACCCTGGCCAGCGGCCGCGTCAGCTTCAACTGGCAACCGACGGCAAAGGATTTCGTACAGGTCTCCGGCTTCTGGCAGGGAGAGACGCTGCTGGCCCAGGGCGTCCGCGAGGCAGGCGGCATGCTGAACCTTGGCTACCGCAGGAAGCTGACCGACAAGCTGTCGCTGAACATCACCGGACGGGACCTCCTGAACTCGTTCAGCACCAGCGTGCGCTACGACACCCCTCTGTTTCGCGAACGGTTCGAGCAGGACATCCGGCTGCGCGCTGTCTACATCGGCCTGTCCTATACCTTCGGGGCCGACCCTCGCCGCCAGCCGGAACAGTTCGACTTTTCCACAGGTCCCGCAGGCGGCTGACGGAGGCGGAACGGCCCCCCTTGCGTGGCGTTTCGGTCACACCCACCTGAGCTGCAACCGCACGGCGCGTTGCTTGCATCAGAGGGCGCGTCGGCGGATTCCGCCTGACAAAGGGGACCACATTGAACCTCGACCTCTATTCCGACCGCGCCAAACAGGCCGTCCAGTCCGCCCAGTCGCTGGCCCTCGCGCGCCGCCATCAGCAGTTCGCCCCCGAACACCTGCTCAAGGTGCTGCTGGAAGAGCGCGACGGCCTCGCCCGCAATCTGATCACCGCCGCCGGCGGCGACCCGGCCAAGGCCGAGATCGCGACCGAGACCGCCCTGAAGAAGCGCGCCCAGGTCACCGGCGGCAACGGCCAGATCTATCTCGACGGCGACACCGCCCGGGTCTTCTCCAGCGCCGAGGAGGCCTCGAAAAAGGCCGGCGACGCCTTCGTCACCACCGAACGCCTGCTCAGCGCCATCGCGCGCGAAGGCGGTGTGGCCGCTGAAGTCCTGAAATCTGTCGGTGCCAATCCCGCCGCCCTCGACGCCGCCATCGCCGATGTCCGCAAGGGCAAGACGGCGGACTCCGCCGGCGCCGAGGACGCCTATGAAGCCCTCAAACGCTATGCCCGCGACCTGACCCTCGCCGCCCGCGACGGCAAGATCGACCCCGTTATCGGCCGCGACGAGGAGATCCGGCGCACCATCCAGGTCCTCGCCCGCCGCACCAAGAACAACCCCGTCCTGATCGGCGAGCCCGGCGTCGGCAAGACCGCCATCGTCGAGGGCCTGGCCCTGCGCATCGTCAACGGCGACGTGCCCGAGAGCCTGCGCGACAAGACCGTCATGGCCCTCGACATGGGCTCCCTGATCGCCGGTGCCAAATATCGCGGCGAGTTCGAGGAACGGCTCAAGGCCGTGCTGGCCGAGGTCACCGCGGCCGAGGGCGGCATCATCCTGTTCATCGACGAGATGCACACCCTGGTCGGCGCCGGAAAGGGCGACGGGGCCATGGACGCCTCCAACCTGCTCAAGCCCGCCCTGGCCCGCGGCGAACTGCACTGCGTCGGCGCCACCACGCTGGATGAGTACCGCAAACACGTCGAGAAGGACGCGGCGCTGGCCCGCCGCTTCCAGCCCGTCTTCATCGAGGAGCCCAGCGTCGAGGACACCGTCTCCATCCTGCGCGGGATCAAGGAGAAGTATGAGGTCCACCACGGGGTGCGCATCTCCGACAGCGCCATCGTCGCCGCGGCCACGCTCTCGCACCGCTACATCACCGACCGCTTCCTGCCCGACAAGGCCATCGACCTGATCGACGAGGCCGGCAGCCGCGTGCGCATGGCCGTCGACTCCAAGCCCGAGGCCCTGGACGAGATCGACCGCCGTCTGGTCCAGCTCAAGATCGAGCGCGAGGCCCTGAAGAAGGAGACCGATGCCGCGTCCAAAGCCCGCCTCGAAAAACTGGAAGACGAGATCGCCGACCTCGAGGGCCAGTCCGACGACCTGACCGGTCGCTGGAAGTCCGAGAAGGAAAAGGTGGGCCAGGGCGCCCAGCTGCGCGAAACCCTCGACCGCCTGCGCGCCGAACTGATCGCCGTCCAGCGCGCCGGCGACCTCGGCCGCGCCTCCGAGATCGCCTACGGCCAGATCCCGCAGATCGAGAAACAACTCGCCGACGCCGAGGCCGCAGAAGCCGACAAGTCCGGCCCCCTGACCCCCGAGGTCGTCGACGCCGAACAGATCGCCCAGGTCGTCTCCCGCTGGACCGGCGTCCCGGTCGACAAGATGCTGGAGGGCGAGCGCGAGAAGCTGCTGGCCATGGAGGACGCCCTGCGCCGCCGCGTGGTCGGCCAGGACGAGGCCCTGACCGCCGTCGCCGACGCCGTCCGCCGCGCCCGCGCCGGCCTCAACGACCCCAACCGCCCGCTGGGCAGCTTCCTCTTCCTCGGCCCCACCGGCGTCGGCAAGACCGAGCTGACCAAGGCCCTGGCCGCCTTCCTGTTCGACGACGAGGCCGCCATCACCCGGATGGACATGTCTGAGTACATGGAGAAGCACAGCGTCTCCCGCCTGATCGGCGCCCCGCCCGGATACGTCGGCTATGACGAGGGCGGCGCCCTGACCGAGGCCGTGCGCCGCCGCCCCTATCAGGTCGTCCTGTTCGACGAGGTCGAAAAGGCCCACCCCGACGTCTTCAACGTGCTCCTGCAGGTGCTTGACGACGGCCGCCTGACCGACGGCCAGGGCCGCGTCATCGACTTCAAGAACACATTGATTATCATGACCTCCAACCTGGGGTCAGAAGCCCTGGCCGGTCAGGGCGAGGGCGACGACGTCGAGACCGTGCGCCCTTACGTCATGGAACAGGTCCGCGGCCATTTCCGCCCCGAGTTCCTGAACCGTATCGACGAGATCATCCTCTTCCGCCGCCTCGGCCGCGACCAGATGGCCGGCATCGTCCGCATACAGATGGCCCGGTTCGAAAAACTGCTCGCCGACCGGCGACTAACGCTGTCCCTCGACGACAGCGCGTATGCGTGGCTCGCCGACAAGGGCTACGACCCGGTCTATGGCGCGCGGCCGCTCAAGCGGGTGATCCAGAAGGACCTCGTCGATCCGATCGCGAAGAAGCTGCTGGCCGGGGAGATCGAGGACGGGAGCGTGATTGCCGTGTCAGCGGGGGAGGGCGGGCTGGAGATCGGCAAGGCGCGGGTGCATTGATCAAAATTGCCCGGCCATCGGTGGCTTCACTCTTCATCGAAATGAAGTTTGGGGACCAGTTGCTTGCAACAGGAACGGCTTTTGTTGCGAGGGGTGAATACGGGTCATTGCTCGTAACGAACCGCCACAACGTCACCGGGCGCCACCAAGATACGGGCGAGTGCCTTTCCCGTACCGGAGGGGTCCCAGACCGTCTTGTGATCTATCACAATCGCGCCGGGGCGCTCGGTCACTGGCTGCCCGTTGAAGAGTTGCTCTTCGAAGATGGCAGGCCCCGGTGGGTCGAGCATCCGACTCTTGGTGCGAGGGCAGACCTTGTTGGCATCCCGATGCGAAATCTCGATGGGATCGACCTCGTCGAGTATGATCTTAGAAATCCCGGTCCGGGAATTCTGGTTGGGGTAAGCGATACGGTCAGCGTAATTGGTTTCCCCTTTGGGCTCCGAATTGGCGGGAGCTTGGCGGTCTGGGCTACCGGCTTCGTCGCCTCCGAGCCTGACATCGATCACGACGCGCTTCCCATGTTTTTGGTCGATTGCAGAAGTCGGCCCGGCCAGTCTGGATCACCTGTTGTCGCATATCGGTCCGGAGGAATGGTCGCTATGGCCGACGGTGGCAGTGCGGGATTCAGCGGCCCCGTCGAGAAGCTGATGGGAATCTATAGCGGACGAGTTAGCGGGGAATCTGATCTGGGAAGAGTGTGGAAAGTATCTGCTATTGAAGCCGTGCTAAGGCGGCTCGCCCCTAACCCGTTCGATATTCAGCCGTTCGATCTGAACCTATCCCTCTGACGAACGGCCCCTCTCCCATTGGGAGAGGGCTTGAGCGCACGGCGGCGCAGGCGTCGTTCTGGCGCGAAAGGGTGAGGGTCGACTGTCCGGGGGCGGCTTCGCCGCTTCCGCCATCCGACCCACATCCGGCGCTGCGCGCCACCTTCTCCCACTGGGAGAAGGACCCCGCTAATCCTTGCTCTCGAAATGCGCGAGAAGCCGCTCCAGAACCGCGATCGCGGCGGCCTGGCGGGCTTTGTGGTCGTCGGACGCCGCCGCCTTGATCCCGGCGCGGCGCATCAGTTCCTGCGTCAGGGCCAATCCCCGGCGATCCTTCCGGAAGGCGTTGTTGTAAGCCAGATTCAACCGCTCGACCTCGCCATCCAGCCGGATGGCGTGCTTCATGAAGTCCTGCGTGTCATAGGCGGACCACGCCGCCGCCACCGAGCCGGCGGCCAGAATGGTGGGAGCCTCGCCATCATACGGGTCGAACAGCTCGGCGCGGTCGGGGAAGAGGGTGACCTCCACCTCCTGGCCGATCAGGGACGCGGTATCGGTTTCCTGAAAGCGGGACGCTTCGAACTTCGCGACGAACACGCATTTCGCGTCAGGCGTGGTCGAAAACTCAAAGGGGTAGAAGCGCAGTTCGGCGTTCCCGGCCTGCATCGTGACGCGGCCGAGGACGCCATAGAAGTCAGCTTGTTCGGGCGGCTCATCCACAGGGCCGTTATGGCATTGTCTGGAGGTCGGCGCACCGTAGTTTGACATGGGCCGCCCCAGTTTAAGTCGAACAGCCGCGTCCCTCTCCCGATGGGAAAGGGTGAGGGTCGACTGTCCGGGGGCGGCTTCGCCGCTTCCACCATCCGACCCTCATCCGGCCCTCCGGGCCACCGGTCGTCGGCTCGCATGCGAGCCTCCTCCACCCAATGGGAGAAGGATCACGACCTGCGCCCCACCGCCTCCCCCGCCACCCGATCCGTCCACGCCTTCTTGCACGCCGCATAGGCCCCGCTGTCCTCCGGGTGCAGCGCCGCACACCGCGCCTTCTCCCGCGCATAGGCCTCGGCCGTCTCCGTCTCCGCCCTCAGCCGGTCCCGGAAGGCCAGATGCCAGGCGATCATCGGGTCCCCCGCTGCATGCCCATGCAGGTGAGCGGCCCGCTCGCCCGTCTCCGGATCGTCCATGGTGAAATACCGCCGCCCGGCCGCGCCGTTCTCGCCGCGCCAGCGCCAGCCGAGCGCCTCCAGCGCCGGCCGCGCCGCCTCGATCGCCGCCAGACTTTCCGCCTCGCCCAGCAGGTCGATCACCGGCTTGGCCGCCAGCCCCGGCACGGCGGCCGAGCCGATGTGATGCAGGGTCCTGAAGGCGTCGGGCGCGGCCTCCCGCAGGTCCGCGATCAGCGCCTCCGCCCGGACGGCCCACTGCGGATCATGGGGCGCGAGCGCGACGGGTCTGGGCATGCGCCATGATCCGGAGCGGGGCGGGCGGGGTCAAGCGCACGGAATTCCTTCTCCCCCTGAGGGAGAAGGTGCCCCCGCAGGGGGCGGATGAGGGGTGATACACCCATCGATCGGGGTTAGCCGCTAACCGGCCCGCACCGGGGGCGCGGAAACAGCCCCCTCATCCGAGCGGCTCCGCCGCCCACCTTCTCCCTCAAGGGGAGAAGGAAACACTGTCTTCCCGCCCCCGATCATCGCTCCCCTTTCATCCCCTGAACCTGCCGTCTCGCCCCGCCGCAGACTTTATTTGCCATCCCCCCTCCGGCGTCCGGCTAGACTCCGGGGTCGCGGCCCACATCGCCGCGCCCACGCCTGCCCGGTCTTTGACAATCTCATCCCGACCCCGCCCGACCGCCCCAGGTCCGGCGCGCATCCCGCAGACCCCGAGGGGCGAGAAGACAGCGTTTCGCAATTTATCGAGGGTAGCCCGCGCAAGGTGCCAGGCCGCGTCGGGTCGAGAAGGCGGAGCCTTCTGACCGCGGCCCACCAAAGATGTTCATCCGCGTTTCGCGAATGAACACCTGCTGTCATTCGCGAACGGCAGCCGCTCGAAACCGCAATCTCCATGGCGGCGGCCCCGGCGGCCCCTCACGGTCAGGTCATCGAAACGGCCCGGTCGTCGGGCTGCTCACACAAGGGACCTCGCCATGATCCGCCTCGCCACCGTCGCCGCCGCCCTGCTGCTCTCCGCCGCCCCGGCCCTCGCCCAGTCCGCCGACAGCAAGGTCGTTCTGACCTTCGAGATCGGCGCCCGCACCGGCATGGTCATGGTCGCCCTTTACGACTCGGCCGCGGCCTTCGACGGCGGCTCCGCCCGCCCCGTCGCCGCCACCGCCGTCAACGCCTCGGGCCGCGTCGTCGCCACCTTCGAGAACCTGCCCGCCGGCGACTATGCGGTGAAGGCCTTCCACGACGTCAACGGCGACGGCGAGATGAACACCAACCCCTTCGGCATGCCGGTCGAGCCCTACGCCTTCTCCAACAACGCCGTCGGCAACATGGGCCCGGCCCGCTGGTCCGCCGCCCGGTTCGCCGTCTCCGGCGAGACCGCCCAGACCATCAGCATCCGCTGATCCGACCCGCGCAGCGCCCATCAGGAGAGACTTCCATGCACACCTCCCGCCGCAACTTCCTGATGGGCGCCGCCGCCTTGTCAGCCGCCGTGGTCACCCCCGAGACCGTCCGCGCCATGGCGGCCATGCAGGCCTCGGCCGACTGGGCCCTGGCCACCGCCGACCTCGAGGCCGATGTCGCGCCGCACGCCATGCGTCTCGTCCACGGCCGCGCCCCGGCCGGCCTGACCGGGACCCTGTTCCGCAACGGCCCCGGCAAGTTCCGGCGGCCGGGCGGCTCGGCCACCCACTGGTTCGACGGCGACGGCCTGATGCGGGCCTTCCGCGTCCGGGAGGGCCAGGTCACCCTTGAGGCCCGGTTCGCCGACACCCCCAAACGGCGCTGGGAAAGCGAGATCGACGCCGTCGTCACCCCCGGCTTCGGCACGGTCGGCGACGACCGCGCCCGCCTCGGCTCGAACGATGACGCCAATGCCGCCAACACCGCCGTCATGGTCGCCGGCGACGAGGTCTGGGCCCTGTGGGAGGGCGGTTCGCCCATGGCCCTGGCGGCCTCGGACCTGTCGACCAAACGGTTCGTCACCCTGCGCGACGACCTCAGGGGCATGCCCTTCCAGGCCCACCCCCGCTACGACCCCGACGGCACGGTCTGGAACATCGGCCTGAATGGCGACAAGGCCGTTGTCTGGCATCTGAACGCCGACCGCAGCCTGCGCACCGCCCAGGTCGTCGACCTGCCGCGCGCCAGCTATATGCACGACTTCACCGCCACGGCCCGGCACCTGATCATCGTGCTCCAGCCCTGGGTCTTCGACCGCTTCGGCATGCCCTACGCCAGCCAGTTCGCCTGGCGACCCGAGCTGGGCACCCAGGTCCTGGTCATCGACACGGCCGACCTGTCGCGCCGCCGGATCTATGAGCTGCCGACCTTCAGCTATTTCCACCTCGGCGACGCCTGGGAGGACGCCTCGGGCACGATCCGCTTCGACGTCGCCGCCGGCAAGGAAGTCGCCTTCGCCATCGACGGGGCCCGCATTCTGGTGGAACAGCGCGGCGTGGTGCCGGGCGAACATGCCGTGCTGAACCTGATTACGCTGCATACGGACGGTCGCGCCGAAATGGTCGCTTCGGGCGTCACTGCCGAGTTTCCGAAGAGCGATCCGCGCCGCGCCGGCCTGCCGCGTCGCCTGACCGCCCATGTCGCCGGCGAACGCCCGGACCGGCCCCTGCCCAATGGCCTCGCCACCTGGGACTGGGACACCGGCCGCTCGGACGCCTTCCTCTTCGGCGACAGCCAGATCGTCGAAGAGGCGGTGTTTGTGCCGAAGTCCGGCGCGACCGCCGAATCCGACGCCTGGCTGGTCGCCCCCTCGATCAACCTGGCCGATGGCGTCACCGAACTGCACGCCTTCAACGCCGCCCGCGTTGCCGATGGCCCGGTCGCCAGCTGGCGCGCCGACGTCGCCTTGCCGGCCGGCTTCCACGGGGTTTGGGCCGGCTAGATGGAGACCTTAATACCAGCCGGCGTCACGCAGGGCCTTTGCGTAGCGCCGGCTGACCGGGGCCTCGACACCGCCCTCCAGCGTCAAGGTCGCCCGGCCGTCGCCCCGGCTGACGTCGCGCACGGCGTCCTTGGCGACCCACCAGCTGCGGTGCGTCTGCGCGCCCTCCAGCCCCTCCAGCTCGGTCAGGGCGTCGGACAGCCGCATCAGGATCAGGTCCGATCCGCGGTCGGTATGGATGCGCAGATAATGGTCCTCGGACTGCACCGCCCGGATGGCCGCGCCTTTCAACTTGAAAGGCAACCGGTCGATGAACCGAGCCGGCTTCGCGCCCACCGCAGCCGCGTGGGTCTGAACCGGCGTTCGCGCCAGAAAGATGTTCAGGGTGCTCAAGGCCCCGGTCACCACCGTCACCGGCAGGAAGAAGTCGGGCAGCTGGGCCAGGATGAGCGTCCGGCCCTCGTTGAAGAACAGGCCGGTAATCGCCCAGACCGCCCCCGACAGCGGGCCGGAAATCAGCAAGGTCAACGCCACGACGGTCCACCAGGGACGTTGATCGACGTCGATGTACCGCTCGATCAGCCGCGTACAGATGTGACCCCAAAGGGCTCCGATAAGCATGACCGGCAGCCAGTATGCCAGCCGCGTGACCAGCGGCACCTCAATCATCCCGAAAGCGCCGGTGAAGGCCAGCAGGGCGCCCGCCGCCAGCGCCGTCGAGACGCCACGCAGCAGGGTCCTGTCGATCGTGATGCGCACGACGTGCGGTGAGGTCTCGCGCGCGCTCATGTCCTGTCCGCCGGACCGCAGACGGCCCGAAACCCCGCTGCCGCGAAACGGACCATATAGTCGCAGGCGCTCTCCAGGTCACCCGACCGGCACAGGCCGCCCGACAGGCGATCCAGCCGACCCGTCTCGCCCAGCGTCAGCGTCAGCGCCCCCGAGAGATTGTGATACGCCCAGTAAAGATCGACCTCCCGGGCGTCCGGCAGGACCCGTTTGATCAGTTCGATCAGACGTCGGATCGCCGGGTCATAGTAGCGTGCCATGGTCTCGCCGCCGAAGGTCGGATTGGCATTGGTCTGGGCGACGAGGGCCGAATAGTGTTTCCAGCCCGGCCCGCCCTTCATCGACCACTGGAACGGCGGTCGCAGGAAGGCCTCGAACAGGCCTTCCAGCGTCATCCCGTCGCCATTCTCGGCGGCATAGCGATTGATGGCGTCGACCCGCTCATTGTTCCAGACCTCGGCCCGCCGCAGGAAGACCGCGTCGAACAGCCCGCGCTTCGCGCCGAAATAGTAGTGGACCAGAGCGGTATCCACGCCCGCCTCCCGCGCCACCTCACGGATGGTGACTCCATAGAAGCCGTGTTTGGAGAACAGGTCCTCGGCCGCGTCGAGGATCAGGTCCCGCGTATCGGCCGCACCGTCGGCCCTGGCCTTGGGCGGACGGCCTCTTCTTGTGGTCGGCGCAACAAGCTTGGTCATGGCGCTGAAGCTAGGCCGCATCGCCCCGGCTGTGCAACGGCGCCACAGGTCCGGTCGCCGGTGGCTTCAGGGGCTCGGCACCGTTTGACAGGAGGCTGAAATCGACTACCTTCCAAAAAATCATTGAACGCTGAATAAAAGCGTCATCGGGCTGGAAATCACAGGACTGGGGCTACCATGAACCGCTATGTAAAGACCGCCTTGCTCGCCGGAGCCGCCTGGAGCGCGCTCTCGACCTTCGCCGTGGCCCAGGACGCCGCGCCGCAGGACGGGGTCTCCGGACTCGACGACGTCATTGTTACTGCCCGCCGCACCGAGGAGTCGCTGCAACGCGCGCCGCTGGCCGTGTCCGCCTTCTCCGGCGAACAACTCGAGCGCACCGGTGCCACGCAAACGACCGACCTCCAGGGTGCCGTCCCCAACCTGAACATCGTTCAGGGCCGGGCCTCTTCCAACGCCACCAACATCTACATCCGCGGCGTCGGCCAGCCTGATGCCCTGCAGACCTTCGATCCGGCGGTCGGCGTCTATATCGACGACGTCTATTACAGCCGCATCCGCGGCACCCAGTTCGACCTGCTGGATCTGGAGCGTGTCGAGGTCCTGCGGGGACCCCAGGGCACCCTCTACGGCAAGAACACCATCGGCGGTGCGCTGAAGCTGGTGTCACGCCGTCCCGGTCAGGAGTTCCGCGCCCGGGCCTCGGCCGCCTATGGCAGCTACAATATGGTCGACGTCCAGGGGTCGGTCTCGGGCCCGATCAGTGACTCTCTCGCCGTTGGCTTCTCGGCCCTGCACTCCTCGCGCGACGGCTACGTCTCCAACCCGGTCACGGGGGCCGAGTACAACGACAAGAACACCAATGCCTTCCGCGCCGCCCTGGCCTGGAACCCCTCGGACAGCCTGCGCGTCGATCTGACCGCCGACTATTCGAATGACGACGCCGGCCTGACGGTCGGCCAGTCGCAGAACAGCCTGATCGGCTCCAGCGGTCAGACCATCGTGGCCGTGACCTCGCCGCCGCCGGCGTGGAATTTCCAGGCGGTGGTCGATCCGACCCTGCCTAACGAGACCCGGCTGGAATCACGTGGCGTGGCCCTGAATGTCGCTGCCGACCTCAGCGACGCCCTGACGATCCGGTCTATCACCAGCTTTCGCAAGCTGAACACCGACGACTACATCGACTTCGACGGCACGGCGCGCGAGGTGTCGAGCGCCCTCGTCGCTGTGGATCAGGACCAGTTCAGCCAGGAACTGCAGGCGACCTTCGAGTCCGGCCCCCTCACTGCGGTCGGCGGCCTCTTCTACCTGCAGGAAAACATCGCCTCGCATCAGGAGGCCTACGCCGACGACCTGCTGGGTGCCGCCTTCCTGAACTCGACCTTCACCCGCACTGTCGACGACACCCTCGAGACGACCTCTACGGCCGCCTATGCCAATGTGACGATGGCCCTTTCGGACCGCTTCAATGTCTCGGCCGGCGCTCGCTACACCGAGGAAGACAAGGACTATGACCGCACGACCTCGACCTTCTTCGGGGCGCTGCCAGCCTTCAATGCGACCTTCCCCTTCCTCCCGCCGGTCGCCAACTTCTCCGACACCTCCTACATGGCGTCGGCGGACTTCCGGCTGACGGACGACGTCATGCTGTACGGCCGCTTCTCGCAGGGCTTCAAGTCGGGCGGCTATAACGGCCGTGCCAACTCGACCGCCGAGGCCACGCAGTACGATCCGGAAACGGCCGACAGCTTCGAAGTCGGCTTCAAGGCCAGCCTGTATGACAACACGGTGCGCCTGAACGTCGCGGCCTTCACCACCGACTACCAGAATTTCCAGGCCCGTGTTTCCGGCCTGGACATCGACCCGATCACCAATCTTCCGGCTGCCAAGCTCAGCGTGATCAACGCCGGTGCGATGACGATCTCGGGTCTTGAGGTCGAAGGCGTCTGGAAGGTCACCGACGCCCTGACGTTCGACACCCAGATCGGCCTTCTGGACGCGAACTACGACGTGTTCGCCGACACACGCTTCACCTCGACCGGCGGCAGCCGCGCCTTCCAGACCCCGGCCTTCTCGCCGAACCTGACCGCGCGTTACGGCGTGACCTATGTGGCCGAGGCACCCGGCGGCATGGACGTCACCTTCGGTGCGGTCGCCAAATACCGGGACCGCATGGCCCTGGCCGTCGACAACACGGCAACCAACAGCACGGTCGAACTGCCGGGCATGTTCCAGGAGGAATACTGGCTGTTTGACGCCCGTGTTGTCGCGAACGACGCCTCGGGTCGCTACAGCCTGGGCGTCTACGGCCAGAACCTGCTCAACGAGGTTTACAAGACCGATGCGCAGGAGTTCTCGTCGGTCGGCCAGATCCGCACAGCCTATTTCGGTGCGCCGCGAACCATCATGGTCAAGCTGACGGCCCGCTACTGATCGTCTGAAGCCTGATCACATCTGATCCAGGGCGGCGGTTCACCAGAGCCGCCGCCCTTTTTCTTTGGCGCTGCCGGATAGCGACGCTAACGTCCCGTCCAACAAGAAGACCAGTCGAGGGAAACGCCATGAGCATGACGGAACAGGGCATCGGGCCCGCCGCCAACCCGGCCTATCGCGCCTATGTGCTGGCGCTGCTGATGGTGGTTTATACGTTCAACTTCATTGATCGGCAGATCCTCGCCATCCTGGCCCCCTACATCCAGGCCGAGATGGGTTTTGATGACGAGATGATGGGGCTGCTGGGCGGTCCGGCCTTCGCCGTCGTCTATTCGACCCTGGCCCTGCCCATCGCCTGGCTGGCCGACCGGATGAGCCGCGTCTCGATCATCGGCGTGTCGCTGGCGGTCTGGAGCGGGTTCACCGCCCTGTGCGGACTGGCCACCAGCTTCTGGCCGCTGTTCGGGGCCCGTATGGGGGTCGGCGTCGGCGAGGCAGGCGGGGTCGCACCGTCCTATTCCCTGGTGGCCGACTATTTCCCCAAGGCGCAGCGGGCCCGCGCCCTGGCCGTCTATTCCTTCGGCGTCCCGATCGGGACCGCGCTGGGCTATCTGTTCGGGGGCATTCTGGCGGCCCTGATCGACTGGCAGATGGCCTTCATCGTCGTCGGTCTCGCCGGCGTGCTGCTGGCACCCCTCCTGAAACTCACGGTCAAGGATCCCGTCCGGGGCGGCTTTGACCGCGCAGAACCGGTCGCCGGTGCGGCCGAAGTGGCGCACGTCCCGACCAAGGCCGCCGGCTTCGGCGAGGTCTGGGGCGTTCTGCTGAAGAAGCCCAGCTTCTGGTTCCTGGCTTTCGGGGCGGCCTGTTCCTCGGTCTACGGCTACGGCTCGGCCTTCTGGCTGCCCAGCTTCTTCGAGCGCTCGCTGGGCATGGCGGGGGTCGAACGCGCGGTCTATATCGCGGGCATCGCCTTCATCGGCGGCACCGCCGGCATCTGGTTCGGCGGCTGGCTCGCCGACAAGCTCGGCAAGGGCGTGAACCGGGCCTGGTATCCGCTGGTACCGGCCATCGGCTTCCTGATCGCCGTGCCGCTGTTTTTCCTGGCCATGAACGTCCACGACAAATGGCTGGCCTTCGCCCTGTTCCTGATTCCGCAGGCCCTCAGCCTTGCCTGGTTGGGTCCGGTGATCACGGCCGTGCAGCATCTGGTGCCGGCCCACATGCGTTCGACCGCCTCGGCCAGCTTCCTGCTGATCAACAACCTGGTCGGCATCGGCCTCGGAATCTATCTGCTGGGGGCGGTGTCCAAGGCCCTGACGCCGATCTTCGCCGAGGAGGCGCTGCGCTATTCGCTCTATGTCGGACAGTGGTTCTATGCGCTGGCGGCGATCCTGCTTCTCATCGCGGCGAGAAGCCTGAAGCGGGACTGGGTGGACTGACCGGCGGCGGGTGGAGAATTCGACCACCCGACGTGGTCCGTTTCCGGCAATTTCGACCCCTGACGGGCAGGAAAGGCAAGACAATCGGCGGATAAAACAGGGACATCCGACCCTGACAATGAAGACAAATCGCCAGGACAACAGATACAGGCCGCCGGGACAACCGATACACGCGATATCCTGTGGGTCCGCTGGCCTGCGTCCGATTCTGACGTCGGCCTGGTGCAGGATGGGCGGATGGAACACCACGCGCTGCGCAAATATCGCGGGCCTGAGGTCTGGGCCCGGGTCAGGAAGGCCTATCTGGCCGGGGAGTCCGCGCCGTCGGTCGCCCGTCGGTTCGACGTCGGTCTGGGCAATCTGCGCAAGCGAGCGAGCGCGGAGGGCTGGACCCGAAGCCGGGCGGCGCTGCACGATGACCTGAAACCGGAGCGGGCGGCGGCGGCGGTCGCCGACGGATCGCTCGATGCGCCGGTCGAGGCGGTCCAGGAGTATCCGGTCGGAACGCGGGCGGCGATGAAGCGGGCGGCTGATCGCGCCGCCTGGCTGATCGCCGAAGGCCGGGGTGCCGAGGCCATGGTGCTGGTCCGCGCGGCCGAGGCCCTTTCCCGCCTGGTCGATATGCAGGATCTGGACGGGGAGACACCGGTCGAGCGCTTTCTGAGACAAAGGGCGACCACGGTTGCGCGCGCGAAGGCGCAGCCCCTATAAGCGCGCAACTCCTCCCAGCAGTCCGGCGGCGCCTCTCCATGAACATCCACGAATACCAGGCCAAACAGGTCCTGAAGGGCTTTGGCGCACCGGTCGCCGAGGGCGTCGCCATCACCTCGGCTGACCAGGCCGAGGCGGCCGCCCGGCAACTGCCCGGCCCCCTGTATGTGGTGAAGTCGCAGATCCACGCCGGCGGCCGCGGCAAGGGCAAGTTCAAGGAACTGGGCCCCGACGCCAAGGGCGGCGTTCGCCTGGCCTTCTCGATCGAGGACGTGGTCAAAAACGCCAAAGAGATGCTGGGCAACACCCTGGTCACCGCCCAGACCGGCCCGGCCGGCAAACAGGTCAACCGCCTGTATATCGAGGACGGCGCCGACATCGACCGCGAGCTCTATTGCTCGCTGCTGGTCGACCGTTCGACGGGCCGCGTGTCCTTCGTGGTCTCGACCGAGGGCGGCATGGACATCGAGGCGGTCGCCCATGACACGCCCGAAAAGATCCTGACCATCGACATCGACCCGGAAGCCGGTGTCACGCCGCACAATGTCGCCGAGATCAACAGCGCCTACGGCCTGACCGGCGATGCGGCCAAGGACGGCGAGAGCCTGTTCCCGATCCTCTACAAGGCCTTCGTCGAGAAGGACATGGCGATGCTGGAGGTCAATCCGCTGATCGTCATGAAGGACGGTCATCTGCGGGTGCTGGACGCCAAGGTCAGCTTCGACGGCAACGCCCTGTTCCGCCACGAGGACATGAAGGCGCTGCGCGACGAGACCGAGGAAGACGCCAAGGAGATCGAGGCCTCGGAATGGGACCTCGCCTATGTCGCCCTCGACGGCAACATCGGCTGCATGGTCAACGGCGCCGGCCTGGCCATGGCGACCATGGACATCATCAAGCTGTACGGAAAAGAGCCGGCGAACTTCTGTGACGTCGGCGGCGGCGCCTCCAAGGAAAAGGTCGCGGCGGCCTTCAAGATCATCACCGCCGACCCGGCCGTCCAGGGCATTCTGGTCAACATCTTCGGCGGCATCATGAAATGTGACGTCATCGCCGAGGGCGTGGTCGCCGCGGTGAAGGAAGTGGGCCTGAAGGTGCCGCTGGTCGTCCGCCTGGAAGGGACCAATGTCACCGAGGGCAAGCGCATCCTCAACGAATCGGGTCTGGCCATCACGGCGGCGGACGATCTGGACGACGCGGCGCAGAAGATCGTGGCGGCGGTGGGGTGATGCTGATGCGGCGATGGCTTGCGGCGGCTATGTCGGCAACCCTCCTGTGGTTGCCGACCGGCGGTCTGGCGCAGACTGCGCCCGAGCCAGCCGCCGCCCCGGTCGACCTGATCGCGACCCTCAACGACATCTGCGTGGCCGCCCAGGGAGATCGCGCCCGCGCCGCCGCCTTGGCGGCCGAGGCCGGCTTCTCCCCGGTCCCGGCGGACGTGGTGCCCCGGATGCGCAACAGTTCCGAGACTGCGGGTTTCATGCGCAGCAACGCCACCGACATCAGCTTCGTCATGACCGGCGAGATCACCCGGCGCGTCGGTCGCGAAACAGTCGTTATGGAATTCTGCGGTGTGGTCGCCCGTCCGACCGATCATCGGGCGCTGGACGAACGGCTGAGGCAGGTGATGGGGTTCGCGCCGGTTCGAGGCGCGGGCATGGAGGCCTATGCCTGGCTGCAGACGCCCGAGGGCCGCGCGCCCTCGCGCAGCCTGACCGATCCGCAGGTCCTTGCCATGGCCGCGACGGGCCAGATGCGGATGGTGGCGCTGGACCGGGCCGGACCCGGTTCGACCCTGATCTATTTCCTGCCGCGCCTCGACTGACGCGCCGCGCGTCCGACTTGGCACCAGATAGAACACGGGTTATGTGTAACACATAATCCGTGTGATCTGATGACCCGCAACCTCACCCTCGCCATCGACGACGCCCTGCTCGACAAGGTCCGGGTGCTGGCCGCCATGAAGCGGACCAGCGTCAATGAGATGGTACGCGAATTCCTGACGCGACTCGTCGAGGAAGAGACCGAGCACGACGAGGCGACCGAGGCGCTGCTGAAGCTGGCGCGCGAAAGCGAAGGACGTATGGGCGACTGGCGTCCCAGTCGCGAAGAGACCTACAGCGGCGAGCCTCGTTTTGATCGCTGGCGCTAAGGTTTTCCTGGACACCAACATCCTGATCTACGCCGCGCTCGGGTCCGCCGATGAGCCGGCGAAGTACGAACGCGCGGTCGAACTGCTGACAACGCGCTTCGGCACGTCCGGTCAGGTGCTCGCGGAGTTCTACGTCAACGTCCAACGCAAGGGCGGGCGGCCATTGTCGGCCGAGGCGGCCCAGGAGTGGGTGTTTCGCCTGTCGAAGAAGCCGTTTCAGCCGATTGATTACAAGGTCATCCGGGCCGGGATCGACCATGCCCGGCGCTATCAGATTTCCTACTGGGACGGCGCCATCATCGCCGCCGCCGAACGGTTGGGCGCGCGCGTCGTCTATTCCGAAGACCTGAACCACGGTCAGACCTACGGGTCCGTCCGCGTCGAAAACCCCTTCCTCCCCGCCTGAGCGAAAAAGCGAGCCCGCATGTCCATCCTCGTCGACAAGAACACCAAGGTCATCGTCCAGGGCCTGACCGGCAAGACCGGCGGCTTCCACACCGAACAGGCGCTGGCCTATCACGGCACGCAGATGGTCGGCGGCGTCCATCCGGCCAAGGGCGGCCAGACCTGGACCGGCTCGCATGGCGAGACCCTGCCGATCTTCGCCTCGGTCGCCGAAGCGAAGGAAGCCACCGGCGCGACCGCTTCGGTGATCTATGTCCCGCCGGCGGGCGCCGCGGACGCCATCATCGAGGCCATTGAGGCCGAGGTCCCCTTCATCACCTGCATCACCGAGGGCATCCCGGTGCTCGACATGGTGCGGGTCAAGGCGCGGCTGGACCGGTCGAACTCCCGTCTGCTGGGCCCCAACTGCCCCGGCATCCTGACCCCGGAAGAGTGCAAGATCGGCATCATGCCGGGCTCCATCTTCAAGAAGGGCAATGTCGGCATCGTCTCGCGCTCGGGCACCCTGACCTATGAGGCGGTGTTCCAGACCTCGAACGAGGGCCTGGGCCAGACCACGGCCGTCGGCATCGGCGGCGACCCGGTCAAGGGCACGGAATTCGTCGACGTGCTGGAACTGTTCCTGGCTGACCCCGCGACCCAGTCGATCGTCATGATCGGCGAGATCGGCGGCGGTGCCGAGGAAGACGCCGCCCAATTCCTGATCGACGAGGCGAAGAAGGGCCGCAAGAAGCCGATGGTCGGCTTCATCGCCGGCGTCACCGCGCCCAAGGGCCGGACCATGGGCCATGCCGGCGCTGTCGTCTCGGGCGGCAAGGGCGATGCGGAATCCAAGATCGCCGCCATGCAGGCCGCGGGCATCCGCGTCTCGCCCTCGCCGGCGCGCCTCGGCGCCACCCTGGTGGAAGTGCTCAAGGGCTGAGCCCGGGACCGGTCGCCTCCCTGTCGTCATCCTCGGGTCAAGCCCGAGGATGACGGTTTTGAGGCTGATTTCATGTCCCGCCACCGGGACAAAAATTTCCGAATTCCGGCGAATTTCGACCCTTTCGCCCCCATTCGGTCATGACCCATAAGGAAACAGCGCCTATATCAGCGGTGCCGGTTGCGCGCAGGCGTGCGCGCGCCGCCTCAGGGACGTGACGAGAACAATGGCGGACGATGCCGGTCGGCTGAACCAGGTCTTTGCCGAGACCAGCTTCCTGTATGGCTCCAACGCCTCGTTCATCGAGGATTTGCACGAGAAATGGGCGGCCGATCCGGCGTCCGTTTCCGCCGAGTGGCGCGCCTTCTTCGACCAGCTGCGGGACAATGCCGAGAGCGTGAAGGCCTCGGGCGCGGCGGGCTCGTGGGGCCGTTCGGTCACGACCGAGCCGACCGAGGCGACCGGCGTGTTCGACGGCCGCTGGCCGGCTCCGAAACCTGATCCGAAGAAACCGGCCGCTGCGGCTGCGGCCCCCGCCGTCGCGCCGGCCCCGGACGCCGCCCTCCTGGCCGAGACCGTCCGTGCCGCCGCCCACGATTCGATCCGGGCGCTGATGCTGATCCGCAGCTATCGCGTGCGCGGTCACCTGCAGGCCAATCTGGACCCGCTGGGCATTGAACAGCCGACCAGCAATCCGGAGCTGACCCCGGAATTCTACGGCTTCAGCGAGGCCGACCTTGATCGCCCCATCTATCTCGACGGCGTGCTGGGCCTCCAGACCGGCACCATCCGCGAGGTCCTGGCCCTGCTGAAGCGCACCTACTGCGGCACGCTCGGCATCCAGTTCATGCATATCGCCGAGCCGGACGAGAAGAACTGGCTGCAGGCACGGTTCGAGGGCTCGGACAAATTCGCCCAGAACGGCTTCACCCGCGAGGGCAAGCTGGCCATCCTCTACAAGCTGATCGAGGCCGAGGGTTTCGAGCGCTTCCTGCACAAACGCTTCCCGGGCACCAAGCGGTTCGGCCTGGACGGCGGCGAAGCCATGGTCCCGGCGCTGGAGCAGATCATCAAGCGCGGCGGCGCCCTGGGCGTCGATGAAGTTGTCCTGGGCCTGGCCCACCGCGGGCGGCTGAACACCCTCGCGGCGGTGATGGGCAAGCCCTATCGCGCCATCTTCCACGAGTTCCAGGGCGGTTCGACCGTGCCCTCCGACATCGAGGGCTCGGGCGACGTCAAATACCATATGGGTGCCTCGTCGGACCGCGAGTTCGATGGAAACCACGTCCACCTGAGCCTGACCGCCAACCCGTCGCACCTGGAGATCGTCGATCCGGTGGTGCTCGGAAAGGCGCGCGCCAAACAGGCATTCGACATCCGCGAGGCCAACAAGGGGCTGCCGGAAAGCCAGTGGGTGCTGGATCGCTCCAAGGTCATGCCGCTGCTGATCCACGGCGACGCCGCCTTCGCCGGCCAGGGCGTGGTGGCCGAATGCTTCGCCCTGATGGGACTGAAGGGCTACCGCACCGGCGGGACGATGCATTTTGTCGTCAACAACCAGATCGGCTTCACGACCTCGCCGCGCAATTCGCGCTCGACGCCCTATTGCTCGGACGTCGCCCTGATGGTTCAGGCTCCGATCTTCCACGTCAACGGCGACGACCCGGAAGCGGTCGTCTTCGCGGCAAAGGTGGCCACAGAGTATCGCCAGAAGTTCAAGAAGGACGTGGTGGTGGACATGTTCTGCTACCGCCGCTTCGGCCACAACGAGGGCGACGATCCGACCTTCACCCAGCCGATCATGTATTCGAAGATCCGCGCCCTGAAGTCGACGCGCGAGATCTATGCCGAGCGTCTGATCGCCGAGGGGGTGATCGACCAGGCCGCCGTCGACGCCGAGGTGGCCCGGTTCGAGGCCTTCCTCGACGCCGAGTTCGAGGCCGGCAAGACGTTCGAGGCGCAGAAGGCCGACTGGATGGACGGCCAGTGGCAGGGCATCGGCCAGCCCGACGGCGAGGAACGCCGCGGCGAGACCGCGGTCCCGGCCGCGAAACTGGCCGATCTCGGCCACAAGCTGACGACGATTCCCAACGCGGTCGACATGCACAAGACGCTGAAACGCGTCATCGACGGCCGCCGCGAGATGATCACGACCGGCGAGAACATCGACTGGGCCACGGCCGAGAGCCTGGCCTTCGGCTCGCTGCTGGACGAGGGCTTCCCGGTTCGTCTGTCAGGTCAGGACTCGGTGCGCGGTACCTTCTCCCAGCGGCACTCGGGGATCATCGACCAGACCACCGAGGCCCGCTACATCCCGTTGAACAACATCCGTGACGGCCAGGCCGAGTTCGAGGTCATCGACTCCGCCCTGTCGGAAGAGGCGGTGCTCGGCTTCGAATACGGCTACGCCCTGACCGACCCCAACACCCTGGTGATGTGGGAGGCCCAGTTCGGCGACTTTGTGAACGGGGCGCAGGTGGTGATCGACCAGTTCATCAGCTCGGGCGAACGCAAATGGCTGCGTATGTGCGGCCTGACCATGCTGCTGCCGCACGGCTACGAAGGGCAGGGGCCGGAACACTCCTCGGCCCGTCTGGAGCGCTTCCTGCAGGCCTGCGCCGAGGACAATATGCAGGTCGCCAACTGCTCGACCCCGGCCAACTATTTCCACATCCTGCGTCGCCAGATGCACCGGCCGTTCCGCAAGCCGCTGATCATCATGACGCCCAAGAGCCTGCTGCGGCACAAGAAGGCGGTCTCGAGCATGGCCGACCTGGCCGAGGGCAGCTCCTTCCACCGCGTGCTGCACGACGACGCCCAGCGTCGCCCCGACGTCGCCGGGATCACGATCAAGCCGGACGCGGACATCCGTCGCGTCATCCTCTGCTCGGGCAAGGTCTATTACGACCTGCTGGAGCGGCGTGAGCGGGACCAGATCGACAATGTCTATCTGATGCGGCTCGAGCAGTTCTATCCCTGGCCGATGAAGTCGCTGATGACGGAACTCGCGCGCTTCCCGAATGCCGAACTGGTCTGGTGCCAGGAAGAACCCAAGAACATGGGCGGCTGGACCTTCGTCGATCCGTGGATCGAACTGACGCTGGAGAAGCTTTCGGTGAAGTCGAAGCGGGCCCGTTACGTCGGCCGCCCGGCCTCCGCCTCGACCGCCGCCGGCCTGATGAGCCGGCACCTGAAAGAACTCGACGCCTTCCTGACCGACGCCTTCGCCTGACCCCGTCCGTCCCGGATACCCGCTGCGCGGTTTCCGGGATGACAAACGAACGAACCTGAGAGAGCCCGTCCCATGGCCGACATCCTGACCCCCGCCCTCGGCGAATCCGTCTCCGAAGCCACGATCGGCAAGTGGACGAAGAAGGCCGGCGACGCCGTGAAGAAGGACGAGGTCCTGGTCGAGCTTGAGACCGACAAGGTCTCGCTGGAAGTCGTCTCGCCGTCCGACGGCGTCCTGACCGAAATCCGCGCCGCCGACGGTGCGACCGTGACCCCCGGTGCCGTCCTGGGCGTGATCAGCGAGGGCGCCTCCGCCGCACCTGCCGCCGAGGCTCCCAGGGCTGAAGCGCCGAAGGCCGCGCCGGCTGCCGAACCGGCTCCCGCCGCCCCGGCCGCACCCGCCGCCGCCTCCGGCGGCACGGTTCCGATCATGACCCCGACCATGGGCGAAAGCGTCGCCGAGGGCACGATGGGGACCTGGCTGAAGAAGTCCGGCGATACCGTCGCCAGGGATGAAATGCTGGTCGAGATCGAGACCGACAAGGTCGCGGTCGAGGTGTCGGCACCCGTCGCCGGCGTCCTGACCATCGCCGCCGAAGCCGGTTCGAGCGTCGCGCCCGGCCAGCAGATCGGCTCGATCGCCGCTTCGGGCGAGGGTGCCAGCCCGGCTCCGGCTCAAGCCGCCGCCGCGCCCGCCGCTGCTCCGGCATCCGACGCCCCGCACCTGTCGCCCGCCGTCCAGCGCGTGGTGACCGAGAACAACCTCGACCCCAAGGCCATCGCCGCGACCGGCCCCAAGGGCAATATCACCAAGGCTGACGCTGTGAACGCCATCTCCGCCGCCCCTCCGGCCCCTGCCGCCGCCCCGGCCCCTGCCGCCGCCCCGGCCGCCCCGCGCGCCGACCAGCCGCGCGAGGAGCGGGTCAAGATGACCCGGCTGCGCCAGACCATCGCGCGCCGCCTCAAGGAATCGCAGAACACCGCCGCCCAGCTGACCACCTTCAATGAGGTGGACATGACCAACGTCATGGCCCTGCGGAACCAGTACAAGGAGGTGTTCGAGAAGCGCCACGGCGTGAAGCTGGGCTTCATGTCCTTCTTCACCAAGGCCGTGGTCGCGGCCCTGAAGGAGATCCCGGCGGTCAATGCCGAGATCGACGGCACGGACATCATCTACAAGAACCACTATGACATCGGCGTCGCCGTCGGCACCGAGAAGGGCCTCGTCGTGCCGGTCCTGCGGGACGCCGACGAACTGTCGCTGGCGGGCATCGAAAAGGGCATCGCGGCCCTCGGCAAGGCCGCCCGCGACGGTGCCCTGACCCTCGACCAGCTGCAGGGCGGCACCTTCACCATCACCAACGGCGGCACCTATGGCTCGCTGATGTCGACGCCGATCCTGAACGCCCCGCAGTCGGGCATCCTGGGCATGCACAACATCGTCCAGCGCCCGATGGCGGTGAACGGCGAGGTGCTGATCCGTCCGATGATGTACCTGGCCCTGAGCTACGACCACCGCATCGTCGACGGCAAGGAGGCGGTGACCTTCCTCGTCCGCGTCAAGGAACTGCTGGAAGACCCGGCCCGGGCGCTGCTGGATTTGTAAGCTTAGGTTCTCAGCCTGCCGGCTTTGAAGAGAAAGTCTCGCAGTTCACCAGTTTCGAGCAGCTCAAAGCACCAGCTTTTGCATTTGAGCAGCGTGGGAAAATTCCTTCGACCGATCACATCGTTGGCCTTAATCGCAAAGCCTTCAGCAGCCGTGACGATCTGGAGGCAAATGCCTTTCTGCGTAAGCTCGTGCGTGTCGCCGTCGAGAATCTTCCAACGGCTGGAGCCGATAAATGTTCGTCGTCGGCTCTCATGGCGCCTGACGGAGTCCATGTGATTAGTTGCCAGCTCCGAGGAGGTGAGATTGTCACAGCAGATTTCGCCGACCTCCATTGCGGGCCAACCGTCTATCCTAACGAGGAAGACGTATCGGATGCTGGTGCCGCAGAGTTCACAATTGCCTACAGGCTCTTCCAAGTCGTGGAACCCGACGCATTCCCAGCCGGCACCTGGGGGTATGAGGCCATGTTGTCTAGCATGGCATCCCTTGCAAAGCGTCTCGCAGAGTTCAGGTGGATAGTCCCAAGGTTCTCGACCGCGAATGTACTGCTTGTGGTGAACCTGTAAGACAACGCCATCGTCTTCCTTGGAGCGATGGCAGCGCACGCACCTTTGACCATCAAGCTCGATGATCGCTTGGCGAAATTGCTCCCACGCCTGCTTGTAGGTTTGCATGGTCCGACTCCTCGAATCAGAGCGTCGACCAGCGCCTTCCTTTCCGCAACCGCCGGATTCCTCGTCATGTTGCTGGCCTCATTGCCATCGCATCAATGACCTTATTGTTCGGAGACGGTCGCGTTTACGCCAGCCCTAGCCATCTAGGGAAAGCGGCTACTTGGACAAGCTAGCAGTGATTCGAAATCCCGAGAATTCGCACAGCGACACCAAGCAAAAGTCAACAGGCACCAGAGGGTTTCTAACGAATTGGCAGCGCAAAGCGGCCAAAAATCCCCAACGGCCCGGTTACTCGCCTGTTGTCGAGAAGATGAGTCGCTTTGCGGTTGACGAGACACCCGCCAGCAGTATGGAGTCCGAGTGTCGGGGTGTCAGACGCCTCTAAAACGAACGACACCCCTGACGTCCTCGGTCTCCCTTCCATAAGGAGACTTGAGCAAACGGCCCTTCGGTTCCAACCCGAGGGGCCGTTTGTATGTTCGCCATTAGCGAACAAACCGGACAGTACATTTTGTACTACAGGCGTCAATAAATCTGCGCTGCATAATACGTGCAAAATCTCGTACGCGATTTTAATGCCGCGCGTACGCGAGAGGAAAGAATCCCGCATGAGATCCAAACACCGGATTTTTCGTCGCGGTATTGGGCCCATAATACTGGGGACTTTCCGGTCAGATTTTCAGGCGGGCCAGAATCTCGTCCGTATCCGCTCCCAACGCCGGCGGCGCCCGGTCGTAGGCCACCGGCGTCAGCGACATCCGGATCGGCGAGGCCACGGTCCGTACCGGCCCCGATAGGTCGGCGCGGTCCTGCGTCACCTCCAGCCCGCGATGCTTCGCCTGCGGCTCGTCGAAGACCTGATCGATCGTATTGACCGGGCCGCAGGGCACGCCTGCCGCCTCCAGCGCCACCATCAGTCCGTGCATGGTCAGGCTCGCCGTCAGTGCCGAAAGCTCGGCAGTCATCGCCGCGCGGTGCTCGATGCGCAGGGCATTGGTCAGGAAGCGCGGGTCCGCCCCCATGCCGCCAGCCCCCAGAGCCACGCACAGCGCCCGGAACTGGCCGTCGTTGCCGACCGCGATGACCACCATACCGTCCGTGCACGGAAAAGGCTGATAGGGTGCGAGGTTGGGATGGGCGTTGCCCATCCGCGTCGGGGCCTTGCCCGAGACAAACCAGTTGGTCGCCTGATTGGCCAGCATGGCTGCCTGGACGTCGAACAGGGCGATGTCGATATGCTGGCCCTGATCCGTCGCCCGCGCGTGCAGCAGGGCGGCCATGATGGCGTTGGAGGCGTAGAGGCCGGTGAACAGGTCGACCACCGCGACCCCGACCTTCATCGGCTCGGCCCCGGCCGCGCCGTCGGGCTGGCCGGTGATCGACATCAGCCCGCCCATGGCCTGGATCATATAGTCATAGCCGGCGCGGTGGGCGTCCGGCCCGTCCTGGCCGAAGCCGGTGATGGAGCAATAGACCAGCTTCGGATTGATCGCCGACAGCGCCGCGTGGTCGAGCCCGTACTTCTTCAGCCCGCCCGTCTTGAAATTCTCGACCACCACATCGCAGGTCTTGCTCAGTTCACGGATGATTGCCGCGCCCTCGGGCGTGGCCAGGTCCAGTTCGACCGATTTCTTGCCCCGGTTGGCGCACAGGAAATAGGCCGCATCCCCCTTCGATCCGTCGGTTTTCGTCGTGAAGGGCGGGCCCCAGGCGCGGGTGTCGTCCCCGACGCCGGGCCGTTCGATCTTGATCACCTCGGCGCCCAGATCGGCCAGCATCTGCGTGGCCCACGGCCCGGCGAGCACGCGGCTGAGGTCGAGGACGCGAACGCCGGAGAGGGGGCCGTGGGGGGTGGCTGGTGATTGGTGGCTGGTGGCTGGCGAGGCCGGTGCTGGTTCGGTGGTCATGATGGAATCTCTACTGCCCGATCAAGGCGCGATCCACCAATCACCAGCCACCAATCACCAGCCACCCTCTCACAGCCCAGGATCCCACACGCCCGCATCCCGCATCCGGCACTCGCGCGCCTCGCGCGCCCGGCCGTCCATCTCTTCGGCCATCACGCAGACCGCCTTTGAGACCGTCGCCTTGTGCACGCCCGGCACCAGGGCGTGGGCGAAGGCACAGGCCGCCAGCTTCAGCAGGCGGAATCCGAACCGCGATGAGGCGGCCATATGGTGGAAATAGCTCTCGTCGACCTCGCGCGGGTGTTCGACGAACAGGCGATGAAAGGTGCGGCTCATGGCGACAGTCTAGCCTGCGTCGGGCCGTCCCTCTACCCGACCCGTGCATTTTGGCCTAAACCGCGCGCCAGAACAGGGGGAGGGGAGGATCGCGTGATCCTGTCGCGCGCCCCGCCACGCTCAGGAAAGACCACCCATGGCCGACGGCTCCGCTTCTCCCGCCAAGACCTTCCGCTGGGACGATCCGCTGGACCTGTCGGGCCGGCTGACCGACGACGAGCGGATGATCCAGGACGCGGCGCGATCCTACGCCCGCGAGAAGCTGCTGCCCCGGGTGGTCGAGGCCTTCCGCGACGAGACCTTCGATCGCGCCATCATGACCGAGCTGGGCGAGATGGGCTTCCTCGGCGCCATGCTGCCGGAACAGTACGGTGGCTCCTCGGTCAGCCACGTCGCCTATGGCCTGATCGCCCGCGAGATCGAGGCGGTCGACAGCGGCTATCGCTCGGCCATGAGCGTCCAGTCCTCGCTCGCCATGTATCCGATCTACGCCTTCGGCTCGGAAGAGCAGAAGATGCGTTTCCTGCCCCGCATGGCGGCCGGCGAGCTGGTCGGCTGTTTCGGCCTGACCGAGGCAGACGGCGGTTCCGACCCGGCATCGATGAAGACGAAAGCCGTCGCGGTCGACGGCGGCTACAGGCTGAATGGTGCCAAATACTGGATCACCAACTCGCCGATCAGCGACCTCGCCGTGGTCTGGGCCAAGCTGGATGACGTCATCCGCGGTTTTATCGTCGAGCGCGGCATGGACGGCTTCACCACCGACAAGATCGGCGACAAGCTTTCGCTGCGCGCCTCCATCACCGGCGACATCGGCCTGAACGACGTCTTCGTGCCGGAAGAAAACCTGCTGCCCGGCGTGAAAGGCCTTCGCGGTCCCTTCTCCTGCCTCAACAAGGCCCGCTACGGCATCGCCTGGGGGGCCATGGGGGCCGCCGAGGCCTGTTTCCACCTGACCCGCGACTATGTCGGCGAGCGGATGCTGTTCGGCCGCCCCCTGTCGTCGCGCCAGCTGGTACAGAAGAAGCTGGCCGACATGCAGACCGAGATATTCCTCGGCTTCGAGGGCGCGCTGGCGCTAGGCCGGCTGCTCGACCAGGGGGCCTGGGTCCCCGAGGCCATCTCGATGATGAAGCGCAACAACTGCGGCAAGGCGCTGGATATCGCCCGCGTCGCCCGCGACATGCACGGCGGGGCCGGCATCACCGGCGAGATGCACGTCATGCGCCACGCCATGAACCTCGAGACGGTCAACACCTATGAGGGCGCCCACGACGTCCACGCCCTGATCCTGGGGCGGGCGATCACGGGGCAGAGCGCCTTCTAGGGACGGGGCGCTTCCGCAGGGGCGTTTTCCCGCGTCCCGGTATTGACCTCGGGCACATAGAGGCCGGTCACCAGCCGTGTCAGGAAGCCGCCCGGCTGGTTCCGCGGACCGTAGCGGCTGCAGGGGTCCGGGTCGGCAATGGCCCGCACCGGCCGATCCGCAGGGGCCAGGGCGTCGCCGACAGCGTCAGCAAAGGGTTCGGCCATCTGCAGGGCGTCGCCCACGCGCGAGAGCGACGGCGAATCGGTGCCCAGCACATTGGCATTGCGCGCCCAGGCGATCGCAGCGACCTGACCGCCCCGCGCGTCCAGCAGTTCCGCCTCGGCCGCCAGTCCTCCGGTCGTGCCCGGCAGGCGCACCGTACCGGGGCCGGGGATGAAGGCGTTGGCCACCGCCGCCACGGCCGATCCCGCCGGCGCGGTCGGGTCGATCCGAACCACGGCCGTCCGGACGCGAGAGGCACCGTCGGGGGATGCGGCCAGGGTGAACCGTTCGCTGATCTCATAACAGACCTGCCGGTCGACCTCGCGCAGCACCAGGGCGCGGTCATCGTCTGTGAGGCCCCCGCTCACCGGGCCGGCCAACACCGTCGGTTCAAGCCAGACCTGCTCGATCGCAGAGGCGGCCGTCTCGTCGCGGTGCTGCCGGATCGAGGCGCGCACGGTTCCCTCCTGGGCCTCGAGCCGGTCGTAACCGGACAGGAAGCCGCTGTTCGCGTTCGGCGCGGTCTGACAGGCGGCGAGGCCGACGACAGCGAGAAGACAGGCGGGCCGAAGGATTTTCACGGTCATAGGGGCTCCTTGGCACCAACATACACGCGAGCTGCCGATCCGGATGCGCTCAACACCCCAAAACCTTCTGTCTGCGTCAGGAAGTATCAGCCCCCCGGCTGGGCCGGGACGCTAGTCTGGGCGAACGCGGTCCGTGGAGCGTTGTCATTCCGCTTCAACGCCGTATCGTCAGCCCAGGGCGGAGCGGGGACCATGGACGGGGAAACGGCCGGCATCGAGGATGACGATCCCTTCGCCCAGTTGCGCGAAGCCTTCGCCGGCCGCCGCGCGCTCCTGCTGGAGGACGATCCGGCCCTGTCGGACCATGTGGCAGGCCGGCTGCTCCGGGCAGGGTTCGATGCCGTGGAGTGTGTCGACAGCGGCGAGGCCGCCATCGCGGCGGCGGCCAGCCCCTATGATGTCCTCATCCTCGACCGCCTGACTGCCGGGCTTGACGGGCTGGAGACGCTGAAGCGGATTCGCGCGGGCGGCGGACCCTGTGCCGACGCTCCGGCCCTGATGCTGACCGCGCTCGGCGGTGAGCGGCAGAAAGTCGAGGGACTGCTGGGCGGGGCCGACGACTATCTGGCCAAGCCGGTCGGCGACGAGGAACTGCTGGCCCGCATCGCCGCCCAGCTGCGCCGCGCCGCCCGGCGGGCGGCCCCGGTCGGTGGCGACCTGGTCAACGGCCCGTTCCGGCTGGCCTTCGGGGCCCGGACGCTGAAGTTCGGGGCGGAGGGTGACGCGCGATTGATCGACCTGTCACCGCTGGAATTCGCCATCGTCTGTGAACTGATGACGGCGCGCGGCCAGCCCGTGACCAAGACCATGCTGTGGGACCGCTGCTGGATCGAATGGCGCTTCCTGCCGGACAATTTCGTCAACATTATTGACGCCCGGATCAGCGCCTTGCGTCGCCGACTCAAGGAGCAAACGCCCGAACTTGGCGAGGACCTGCATCCGTTGATCGTCTCGGCCCGCAGCCAGAGCCTGATCTTCCGCGACCTGTCCGGCCGGCCGGGCTGAGCCGCGTGGCGTTCCGGTTTCTCCGCCTGCGCGCCTGGCTGGGACGCCGAACAACGACCCAGCTGGCGGTGGCTATCGCCGTGATGGCCGCCATGGCCCTGACCGGCTCGCTGCTGGCCACCAGCACGGCGGTCCGCATGGACCAGCGCGAGCAGGCCGCCCTGGCGGCGCTGAACGACTACAGCTCCATGGTCAGCAAACTGGGCGAGGAATCCAGCCTGACCGCCTCCAATATCACCGAGGCGGATGCGGCCTATCTCTCGGCCTGGCTGAGCGCGTTCCAGTCGGGTCCGGTGCGCGACGCCGGTACCCTGGCGGAGACCTGCCGCACTGGCCGGGGTGGGGCCGGGGTCCGTTTCATCCGCGCCCCTGTCGGCAAGCCTGCGGGTCTGGCGGCACTGGAGAAGCTCCGGGGCGAGCGGGCACCGCGGCTGGGCGACGGAGTCTTTGTCCTGCGGCTGGAGCGCGGCGTGCTGTGCCGTTCGCGTGCCGTGGAGGTGGTGGTGGTGCGCCGGTCGGTGGGGGCGCTCGACATCGCCGTCGGACGGGTGGTCGACCGTTCGGGGCAGGCCTGGGGCTGGGCCGTGGCAGCCGTCGCGGCGGCGGGGGTGCTGCTGCTGGCCTTCGGCCTGACGGCCGCGACCTTCGCCCGCCGCCGACTGACCAGCGCCGTGGCCCAGGTCAGTCGGGCGCTGGACCTGGCCTCGGTGGGCGACTTCTCGGTGCGGGCACCCGAGACGGCGGTGGCCCCCGAGCTGACCGAGCTGACCGGCCAGGTAAACCTGACGCTGGACCGGCTGGAGGAGCTGTTGAGCTGGCTGAGGGACTCGGCGGACCAGCTGGCGCATGACTTTCGCACCCCCCTGGCGCGGGCCTCGGCCCGGCTGGACAGGCTGAAGGAGGCCTCGAAGACGCCAGAAGCGCGCGCCCTGGCCGCCGAGGCCCGCACCGACCTGACCCGACTGACCCGGGCGATGAACGAGGCCATGGCCCTGCGCGACGGCGAGGCCTGGGTGTTCGAGACGGTACGGCTTGACCGGCTGGCGGCCTTGGCCGCCGAGCTCTATCAACCCCTCGCTGAAGAGCGTGGCGTGGTCATCGGGGTTGATGCCTCGCCGGTCGTGGTGCTGGGGGTGCGGTCGCTGTTGCAGCGGGCGCTGACCAATCTGGTGGACAATGCGGTGAAGTTCTCGCCCGAGGGCGGGGTGGTGACGCTGACCGTGAGGCTGGACGACGGCAAGCCGGTGCTGTCGGTCGCGGACCAGGGGCCGGGGCTGGATCCGGACCTGCTGGATGATCCCGCCCGTGCCGTTTCCCGGTCAGCCGATGAGGGCCGCGAGAGCCACGGCATGGGTCTGGCGTTCGTGCGCGCTATCCTCAAGCGGCACGGCGCGGTCATGACGATTGATGACGCCGGCCCGGGGGCTGTCGTCACGGCGCGTTTCTCGCGCTAGACCGAAGTTGGCCCCGATGGACGCAGTCCATCGGGGTTCAGATTTCGGTCCAGCAGAACCCGGGGCCATTTTTTGAATTCGGAGGGAATCGATCCGAGGCAGAATTGGTCTAGGGTCTGTCCCAACAACAGGGGATTGGCGATGCGTTCCACTATCCGGGCCGGCGGTCTGTCATTGCTGGTGCTCGTCGCTGCGGTCCCGCTGCTGGCAGCCATGCCGGCGGCCGCGCAACAGTCGCCGGTGCCGTTCGACGCCCAGCGCGGCGTCTTCACCTTTGCCTCCGGGCTCGAGCGGGCGCTGCCCGCGGTGGTCCAGGTCACCACCCTTGGCCGGTCCGAAGGGCCCAGTTCGGGCGAGAACGAAGCGCGGCCCGTCGCCAGCGGCTCGGGGGCGATTCTCGATGCGCGTCAGGGCATCATCGTCACCAACAACCATGTGGTCGAGGGTGGGCAGAAATTCACCGTCGACATGACCGACGGCCGCATCTTCGACGCCGTGCTGGTCGGTACCGACAAGGCGACCGACCTGGCCGTGCTGAAGATCGAGGCCTCATCCGTTGCGGGGCTTGGCCTGTCGCAGATTGAGGTGGTCAACTCCGATTCCCTTCGCACCGGCGACCTGGCCTTTGCCGTCGGCTATCCGCTGGGCCTCGACCAGACCCTGACCATGGGCGTGATTTCCGGACTGGGCCGCTCGGGCATGGGAGACCGGATCGAGGACTATATCCAGACCGATGCGGCCGTGAACTCAGGCAACTCGGGCGGACCGCTGCTGGACAGCCGCGGCCGTCTGATCGGCATCAACACCTCCATCCTGTCGGGCGGCGGCGGCGGCAATGACGGCATCGCCTTCGCCGTGCCCAGCCGCATCCTGATGTTTGTGGTCGCCCAGCTGCGCGAGAATGGCGAGGTCACGCGTGGGACCACGGGTGCCATCCTCGGCTCGCTCAACGCCGAACGTTCGCGTGACCTCGGCCTGGGCATCGTGCGCGGCGCGGTGATCGAGGACATCGCTCCGGGCTCCTCGGCCGAGGCTGCGGGTCTGCGGCGGGGTGACATCGTCACCCGTATCCAGAACCGGCCGGTTTCGAACGCGGGCACGGTGGCGGCCACCATCGGCATCGCCACGCCGGGAAGCCAGGTCGAGATCGTCTATCTGCGCGAAGGTCGGGAAGGTCGCGCAACGCTGTCGGTCGAGGCGGTGTCGGCGCGTCTGGTCATTGTCGGCCCGGAAGCGGTGATGGCACGCGGCGCTGCCATGCGCACCGTTGCGGACGGGTTGCAGGTCTTTTCTGTCGAGGGCGGTTCGGCGGCAGCAGCAGCGGGCCTGCAGGCGGGTGATCTGATCCGTTCTGTGGATGGTGCCCCGGTTTCGGACCTCGGCGGTCTGGCGGCGGCCCTGGACGGCGATGCGGGCCGGACCCTGTCGGTCAGTCGGGGCGGTGAAGCGGTCGAGATCGTTCTGCCCTGACGCCTCAAACCTGAGCCGAAGCCAGACAGCAAAACGCCCGCTCTGCCGGAGGGGGAGGGTGGCTGAGCGGGCGTCTCTGCTTTGGAGGAAGCATCGGCCCGCCGGAGCCCTTGGTGGAGTGATCCAGGAGGGGCTGGGGGGGCTGTTCAGGATCCGGAAACGCTCCGAACTCCAGCAGGCCGATGCGTCAGATGTCGCTTCCCAACGGGGCGGGCGCTGGGCGGAAGCGAGGCTATTTCGTGTTCGCGAGGAATTGTTCGCGTCGCGGCGTTTCAGGCCCGGTGTTCTGCGGCGCAACGCGGAAGGGACGCGGCGGCCCACTGGCGTTTTGCGGGCACCGGCGTAACCTTCGACTGATGAGCGACTTCGCTGACTTTCAGTCCGTGACCGGCCCGGTCTTCTTCGACCGGCGCGAACTCGATCTGATCCTCCGGGTCTATGGCCGGATGGTCGCGGCCGGCGAGTGGCGCGACTACGCCATGATCGGACACAGGGATGTCGCGGAATTCGCCGTCTTCCGCCGCTCAGGCGACGCACCTCTGTACCGCATTGAGAAGCGCCCCGCACTGCGCCTCAAACAGGGTCAGTGGGCGGTGATGGGCGAGGGCGGCCTGGTGCTTCGCCGAGGCCGCGACCTGGCCCAGGTGCTGCGCGTCTTCGACAGCCGCAAATTCAAGATCGTGGAATAGAAACGGGCCCCGACGTTTCCGCCGGGGCCCGTTCTCCTGTGACCGAAGGCCCGGATGACGGCCTATTCGCGATTGCCGCCCATGAAGGCGAGCAGGAACTGGAACAGGTTCACAAAGTTGATGAACAGGCTCAGCGCGCCGAAGCCCGTGGCCACGCCCATGGCGGCCTGGTCGCCGCCGAGGGAATAGTAGGTCATCTTCAGCCGCTGGGTGTCGAAGGCGATCAGGCCCGAGAAGATCAGCACGCCGAGGCCGCTGATGATCAGGTGGAGGGTGCCCGACTGCATGAACATGTTCACGACCGAGGCGATGACCAGGCCGATCACGCCCATGATCAGGAAGCTGCCCATCGCGGTCATGTCCTTCTTGGTGGTGTAGCCGAACAGGCTCAATCCACCGAAGGCTGCGGCCGTGACAAAGAAGGTCGAGGCGACTGATTCTTCAGTGTAGCGCAGGAAGACAATGCCCATCCCGGCGCCGATGGTGGCGACCACGGCCCAGTAGAGCAGGTTCACACCGCCGGCCGTCGGGTTCTTCATGAAGAACATCGAGCCGAACAGCATCACCAGCGGCGAGAACTGCACGATCATGCCCAGCATGGTCAGGCCGATGCGGCCGTCCGCAGTCGGTGCGAACAGCAGTTGTTGCACCGGCTCATAGGTGCCGGTCAGGAACGCCAGGGCACCGGCGACCACCAGGCCCAGAGCCAGTTTGTTGTAGACGCCCAGCATGAAGCTGCGCAGGCCCGCGTCCAGCGACATGTCGGCCGTAACGGGGGCGGAATAGCCGTTTCTGAAATCGCTCATGGCGAGGTCGATCCTCCATCGAGCCGGGTGATCCCGGCCTTTGTGCAAATATCGGGCGGGATCGAAGCTTCCGCAAGGAAAACCGGACTTGGGAGCGGCCTTCCGACCCGCTACCAAGCGTCGCATGATCCGGCTGTTTACCGCCCTGTCCGTGCCCGACGACGTGGCCGAGACGCTTGCTCGCCGCCAGACCGGCCTGCCCGGGGCGAAATGGCGCACGGCGGACCAGTTGCACATCACCCTGGCCTTCTATGGCGAGGTCGATGAGCGCCGGGCGGACGATCTGTCTGTGGAACTGGAGCGGGCGGCGGCGGGCGGCCCGTTCGAGATCGCCCTGTCCGGCGTCGGCGCCTTCGGCGATGGCCACCGCACCCATGCGATCTGGGCCGGTGTCGAGGCCGGTGATCTGCTGTCGGTGCTGGCCGGACGCTGCCGCAGCGCGGCCGAGCGGGCCGGCATTTCGGTAGAGCGCCGCGACTATCGTCCGCATCTGACCCTGGCCTATCTGAAGCCACAGGCCGACCCTGACCGGATCGGAGCCTGGATCGCCGACCACAATCTGTTGCGCTCTCCACCGATCCGGGTGGACCGTTTCGGCCTGTATTCCAGTGTCCTGACCCACGACGGCAGCCGCTATGACCTTGAAAGGGAGTTCGTGCTGTGACCGGACCCGTGCTGGAGACCGAACGCCTCATCCTGCGCCCCATCGCCATGGAGGATTTCCCGCGCTGGGCTGAAATGATGGGCAATCCCGAGGCGACGAGATTCCTCGGCGGGGTCCAGCCGGCGGCGGTCGCCTGGCAGGGCTTCATGAGCATTGCCGGGGCCTGGAGCCTGACGGGCATTTCCATGTTTTCGCTGGTCGAGCGCGACACCGGTCTGTGGCTGGGCCGGATCGGCCCGTGGCAACCCCACGGCTGGCCGGGCACCGAGGTCGGCTGGGGCCTGCATCCGGACGCCCAAGGCAAGGGCTATGGCGTCGAGGCGGCGACCGCGACGATCGACTACGCTTTCGATGTGCTCGGTTGGACCGACGTCATCCACTGCATCGATCCGGACAACACGCCGTCGAAGCGGCTGGCCGAGCGGATCGGCTCGCGTAACCTGGGCCCCACGCAGTTGCCGCCGCCCTACCAGGACCTGCCCGTCGACAAATGGGGCCAGAGTCGCGCGCAGTGGCGGGCGCGACCGCAGTGAGGACATACTGACGCTTTGACCGCCCCGCGCGTTCCGCTAGTCAGGATGCAGGAACGAAGAGGGTGGACGATGCGGGTTCTGGTTCTGGGCGGTGACGGTTTCTGCGGCTGGCCGACGGCGCTGCATCTGTCGGCGCGCGGCTGGGACGTCTGTGTGGTCGATAACCTCAGCCGGCGAAACATCGACAATGAGCTGGAAGTCCAGTCCCTGACGCCGATCCGGACCATGGGCGAACGGATCGCCGCCTGGAAAGAAGTCAGCGGCCGGACCATCGACTTCGTCAATATGACCGTCGGCAAGGAGTTCGACCGGCTGGTGGCCCTGATCAACGACTGGAAGCCCGACAGCGTCGTCCATTTCGCCGAACAGCGGGCCGCGCCCTATTCGATGAAGTCGGCGCGGCACAAACTCTACACGGTCGACAACAACATCAACGCTACCAACCACCTGCTGGCCGCCATCGTCGAGAGCGGCCGCGACGTCCACCTGGCGCACCTCGGCACCATGGGCGTCTATGGCTACACCACTGCCGGCCTGCGCATCCCCGAGGGCTATCTGAAGGTCACGGTCGATACCGACTTCGGTCCCGCCGAACAGGAGATCCTGTTCCCGCCGAACCCGGGCTCGATCTATCACATGACCAAGACCCAGGACGCCCTGCTGTTCCAGTTCTACGCCAGGAACGACGGGCTCCGGATCACCGACCTGCACCAGGGCATCGTCTGGGGTGCCCAGACGGAGGAGACCCGCAAGGACGAACGGCTGATCAACCGCTTCGACTATGACGGCGACTACGGCACCGTGCTGAACCGCTTTCTGATGCAGGCGGCGGTCGGCTATCCGCTGACGGTCCACGGCACCGGCGGCCAGACCCGGGCCTTCATCCATATCCAGGACACGGTGCGCTGCGTCGAACTGGCCCTGAAGAACCCGCCCAAGGTGGGCGACCGGGTCAAGATCCTCAATCAGATGACGGAGAGCCGCCGGGTCCGCGACCTCGCCGCCATGATCGCCGCCATGACCGGCGCCGAGGTGCACAATGTGCCCAACCCGCGCCAGGAAGCCGACGAGAACGAGCTGGTGGTGGCCAACGACCAGTTCCGCGAACTGGGGCTCAAGCCCATCACCCTTGCCGAGGGGTTGATGCAGGACGTGACCGAGATCGCGCGCCGCTATGCGGATCGCGCCGACCTGTCGAAGGTGCCTTGCGTCTCGACCTGGAACGGCAAGCGGGCCGAGGCGGTGAAGGCCGGGCCGACGGTCGCCGCCACGCCGACCTCCCCGGTGCAGGCACGTACGGCCTGACACATGCCTGAAGCCGCAACCTCTCCTTCGCTGCTGGTCTTCGGCGGCGGCTGGCTGGGCCGCGCGGCCGGGCTGGAAGCTGTGCGTCGCGGGGGTCGCGCTGTCCTGACCAGCCGCGATCCGGACCGCCGCGCCGCGCTGTCGGCGGAAGGCCTCGCAGCGATTGACCCGGCCGACGCGGCGGCACTGGCCGAAGCCGTCGCGACCGCCTCCGCCATCCTCGTTTGCCCCCCGCCCCTCCCGGACGGCTGCCCCGGGCTGAAGGCCCTGTCGCCGGCCCTGGCGGCGGCGGACGTCTGGCCCGACTGGATCGGCTATGTCTCCTCGACCGCCGTCTATGGCGACCGCGCCGGCGGCTGGGCGCTGGAGGACAGCGAGTTGAACGCCGCCTCTCTGGAAGGCGCGCGCCGCGTGCGGGCCGAGCGCGACTGGCTGGACGCCGGTCAGGGGATGGGGCTGACGGTGCAGCTGTTCCGCCTGCCGGCCCTGTATGGCCCCGGCCGTTCGCCGCTGGACCGGCTGCGCGACGGTACGGCGCGGATCGTGCGCAAGCCCGGACAGGTGTTCAACCGCGTCCATGTCGACGACGTCGTCTCGGGCCTGTTCGCCTCCATGGCCCGGCCCCGGCCGGGTGCCGCCTACATCCTGTGCGACGATGAACCCGCCCCGGCCGATGTGGTCATGGAAGGTGCCGCCCGGCGGCTGGGCCTGCCGATGCCGCCCGAGGTCGATCTCGACGACCCGTCGGTGTCCGACGCCATGCGGCGCTTCTATCGCGACTCCAAACGCCTCTCGAACGCCCGTGCCAAGGCCGAGTTGGGCTGGCGGCCGAGATATCCGGGCTGGCGGGACGGGATGGAGGCGCTCATCCGCAACTGCGGCTGAGCGAGCGCTAACGTCCCCCTAGAGCGGCCAGAGATTCCGCTGGCGGCTGTAGGCCATCGTCCCGACATTGGCACCCAGACGCAGGCCGACGCCGGTGCGGATCGGGGCCAGGACGATGCCGTCGGCGCGCTGGTAGTTCACGCCCAGGCCGCCGACCAGATAGGCCGTGCCCTCCACGCCGGGATAGCGGCGATAGATCATGTCGGGGTGGTACAGGCCGTACACCAGGGTAAAGACCCGGCTGGCGTTGCCGCCGACGTCCCAGCCGATCGAAATGCCCTGCCAGAACACCTCCTGCGAGGCCGAAAGGTCCTTCATATGCAGGGCACCGCGGCCGTAGCGGGCGCCGAAGCCGGCGGCCGCGGACGCTTCTTCCCCGGCGATATAGGCGGTCGGACGGTCGCCTTGTTCGGCGAAGATGCGTTCGATGGCCGCCCCGATGGCCTCGGCGGCGATGCCCAGTTCGCGCGAGCCGGCGGCGACCAGTTCATCCGCCGTATAGGACGGTGCCTGCCCATCCGAAGCGATCGGATAGCTGGGATCAGACGGCTGCTGCCCGGTGGTGGCGCAGGCGGACAGGCCGGCGACGCCGGCGGTGGCGGCGAGGCCGGACAGGATCAGTTGGCGGCGGTGCATGGCGACTCTCTCAGCGCGGGCGGGACAGGGGACCGTCTCCGCATTTTGCGTCAGCCTTGCGGCGGCAAGGTTAACGAGAGGTTGCCAGATCGCGAGCGGGGCCGATCAGTATTTGGTCGTCCGCGCGCTCAACCAGTCCATCAAGGCCAGCAGTACGCCCGAAACCACAAACGTCAGATGGATGATGACCAGCCACATCAGATGGGTCTCGTTCACGGGTTCGTCGGCCTTGATCTCCATGAACTGCTTCAGCAGATGAATGCCCGAGATCGCCACGATCGAGGCGATCAGCTTCATCTTCAGGCCCGAAAAATCCACGGTCCCCATCCACGGCGGCCGGTCCGTGGTGTCGTCGATATCCAGTTTGGAGACGAAATTCTCATAGCCCGAGAACAGGACGATCAGCAGCAGGTTTCCGGCGAGGGACAGGTCGATCAGGGTCAGAACGACCAGGATCACCTGATCGCTGCTCATGGTGAAGGCCTGGGGCGCGTAATAGATCAGCTCGCGGATGAAGACGATGACCAGCATGGCCAGCGACACGATCAGCCCCAGATACATCGGGGCCATCAACCAGCGAGAGGCGAACAGGCCTCGTTCGAACCGGGTCTCGATCTTCGGCTTCAGTCCCATGGTCAGCTCCTCAGGGTCGCGCCCAGTTTGCCGGCGGCGGCAATGATGCGGGCAGACAGCGCCTCGATCCCGGCCTCTGTCAGGGTCGCCTCGACGGGCTGGATCGAGACCTCCAGCGCCACCGACTTCATGCCCTCGGGCACTCCTGCGCCGCGATAGACGTCGAACACCGACGCCCCTGCGATCAGCGCCTTGTCGGCACCGGCGACTGCGCGGACCAGGTCGCCCACGGCCTTGCCGTCCTCGACCACGAAGGCGAAGTCGCGGGTCAGGGGCATGAGGTTGGCCAGATTGGCCGACCCCCGCGCCTTGGACTTCGCGCCGCGCGGCTCGGGCACGGCATCCAGCACGATCTCGAAGGCCAGCATCGGGGCATCGGCGTCCAGTGCCTTGAGCACGCGCGGATGCAGGGTGCCGAACTCGACCATGATGGTCTTCGGACCCAGCTGCAGACGCGCCGAGCGCCCGGGATGCCACCAGTCGCGGTTCTGGCCCTGGACCAGCTGCAGCGAGGCCACAGGCGCGCCCAGCGCCTCCAGCAGGGCCATCAGATCGCCCTTGAGCCCGAACAGGGCGTCTTCCGGGGCCGCGCCCCAGTGACGCGCGGCGCGCGGGGCGATCAGTCCGGCGATGACGGTCCGCTGACCGTCCGGCTGGTCGCTCAGATAGATGGGGCCGATCTCGAACAGGGCCGCGTCGGCGTGACCCCGCGCGGCGTTGCGTGCCGCCGCCTGGATCAGGTTGGGCAGGGCTGAGGGCCGCATACAGTCCAGATCGGCGGCGATGGGGTTTTCGACCCGAAGGGCATCATCGCCGCCGCCGAACAGGGCGGCCGTCGACTGTTTGGTGAAGGACCAGGTGACCGCCTCGGCATAGCCCATGGCTGCCAGTGCCCGGCGGGCCAGTCGCACCCGCGCCTGACGCGGGTTCAACACGCCCTTCGACGGCGCGCCGAGGTCGGGCAGGGGCGTTGACGGCAGGGCGCCGTAGCCCTCGATCCGCGCCACTTCCTCGACCAGATCGGCCGGCCCCTCGACGTCGCGCCGCCACGAGGGCGGCGTCACGGTCCACGGGGTTCCGCGCACGACCTCGAAGCCGAGCCGGGTCAGGATTTCGGCGATCCGGTCGTCATCCAGAGACAGGCCGGTCAGGCTGGCCACACGGGACGGGTCAAAGGAGAAGGCGGCGGGGTCGGCGGGGGTCTGTCCCGTCACCACGACATCCGACGGCTCGCCGCCGCACAGGTCGAGGATCAGTCGGGTGGCCAGCTCGAGGCCGGGCACGACGGAGGCGGGATCGACGCCGCGCGCGAACCGGTACTGGGCGTCGGAGTTCAGCGACAGGGTCCGGCCGGTCTGGGCCGTGACGATGGGGTCGAACCAGGCGGATTCGACGAAGACATCGACGGTCTCGTCCGAACAGCCGGTGGACTCGCCGCCCATGACGCCGCCCATGCCGATGGGGACATCGCCGTGGCTATCCGCGATGACGCATATCTCTGGTCCGACGGTGTACGGAATCCCGTTCAGGCCGAGCAACGCCTCAGCGTTCATGTGTCCCGGCGCTTCCGGTGCCGTGAGGTGCTTACCTGCCGGCTTGCCGCGACGGACGATGATTTCGGAGCCCTTGATCCTGGCTGCGTCATAGACGTGCAGGGGCCGGCAGCGGTCGTAGGCGACCAGATTGGTCACATCGACCAGCCGGTTGATCGAGCGCAGGCCGATGGCCGTCAGCCGCCGCTGCAGCCACTCCGGCGAGGGACCGTTCTTCACGCCCCGGATCAGCCGCCCGGCGAACACCGGGCACATGTCGGGCGCATCGATCCGCACGGTGATCGGCGAGGGGAAGGTCCCGGGAACCGGCAGGATCGAGGGGGTCTGCAACTGACCCAGGCCCGCCGCCGCCAGGTCGCGGGCAATGCCGGCGACGCCCAGCCAGTCGGGCCGGTTCGGGGTCACTTCGAAATCGATCACCGGCTCGGCACCGAAGACGCCCGCTGCCGGGGTTCCCACGGCCAGGTCGTCGGCCAGTTCCAGAATGCCGTCGCTCGAGCCAAAGGAGTCGGGGGCCAGCTCAAGTTCCGAGGCCGAGCACAACATGCCGTGCGAGACCACGCCGCGCACCGGCTTCTCGACCAGGGTCACGCCCAGGCCGGGCACATAGGCCCCGATGGGGGCATAGATGGTGGTCAGGCCTGCGCGCGCATTCGGCGCGCCGCAGACGATCTCTTTCGGCCCATCGACGGTGTCGACCTGACAGACCCTCAGGCGGTCGGCGTTGGGGTGTTGTTCCGCCGATACGATGCGCGCGACCGTGAACGGGGCGAGGGCCGCGATCGGGTCATGGACCTCCTCGACCTCAAGCCCGGCCATGGTCATGGCTTCGGCCACGGTCGCGGCGTCGGCGTCCGTGTCGAGATGGTCCTTCAACCAGGAGAGGGTGAATTTCATGGGATCAGCTCAGGCCGGAGGCCGGGTTGGGTGCGGCGAAGGCCGAGAAGCCGTAGTGGGCCAGCCACCGGGTGTCGGCGTCGAACATGGGGCGCAGGTCCGGGATGCCGTATTTCAGCATGGCCAGACGGTCGACGCCCATGCCGAAGGCGAAGCCCTGGAACTCGTCCGGGTCGATGCCGCAGTTCCGCAGCACATTGGGATGCACCATCCCGCAGCCGAGGATCTCCATCCAGCTGTCGCCCTGATTGAGCTTCAGCTCGCCGCCCGAGCGGTCGCAGCGGATGTCCATTTCGGCCGAGGGCTCGGTGAAGGGGAAATGGTGCGGGCGGAAGCGGGCGTCGACGCCATCCACCTCGAAGAAGCGGGCGACGAAGGTCTCCAGCGTCCACTTCAGATGGCCCATGTGGATGTGGCGGTCGATGACCAGCCCCTCGACCTGATGGAACATCGGCGTGTGGGTGGCGTCCGAGTCCTTCCGGAAGGTCCGGCCCGGCGCGATGATCCGGATCGGCGGCGTCTGCGTCATCATGGTCCGCACCTGCACCGGGCTGGTGTGGGTGCGCAGCACCTTGCGCTCGCCCGTCTCCGGGTCGGGGCGCAGGAAGAAGGTGTCATGCATCTCCCGCGCCGGATGTTTGGGCGGGAAATTCAGGGCGGTGAAATTGTGGAAATCGTCCTCGATGTCCGGCCCTTCGGCGACCGCGAAGCCCATGTCGGCAAAGATGGCGATCATCTCGTCCATGACCTGCATGGTCGGATGGACCGAACCGGCCCGGCGCGGGCGCGAGGGCAGGGTCAGGTCGACATGTTCGGCCTTGAGGCGCGCATCCAGCTCGGCGGCTTCCAGCCCGGCCTTCCGGGCCGTCAGCGCCGCTGAGACCCGGTCGCGCAGGCCGTTGATCAACGGCCCCTGTTCACGGCGTTCGTCCGGGCTCAGCGTCCCCATGCCCTTGAGCAGGCCGGAGATGGAGCCGGACTTGCCCAGGGCTGCGACGCGCAGCTCCTCGACCGCCGCCGCAGTTTCGGCACCGGCGATGGCGGTGATCAGGTCGAGTTCGAGTTGGGCGAGATCGGTCATTGTGCAGTCGTCTAGCCGCTGGCAGCGAGGGACGGAAGGTCTGACGTCGGTGCGCCGGAGGGGTGGCTGGTGGTTGGTGGCTGGTGACTGGCCGTTGGTGGACTTTCAACGACCGGTCCCCATTCGTGGCCCGCTGCGCCGTGACGGTGAAGCGGCAATCACCAGCCACCAATCACCAGCCACCAACCACCCAAAAAGCAAAAAGCCCCCCGGCGCGGGCCGGAGGGCTTTTGCGTCTTCCGTTGCCGGAAAATCAGGCCTTCAGCGCCTCGCGGACCTTGTCGGCCACGGCCTTGAAGGCGACTTCGTCAGCGGCCATCGCGGCCAGGACCTTGCGGTCCAGCTCGATGCCGGCCTCGCCGAGGCCGTGCATGAACTGCGAATAGGTGAAGCCTTCCAGACGCGCGGCGGCGTTGATGCGCTGGATCCACAGGGCGCGGAACGAGCGCTTCTTGTTGCGGCGGTCGCGGTAGGCGTATTGCCCGGCGCGATCAACGGCGGCCTTGGCGGTGCGGATCGTATTCTTGCGGCGGCCGTAGAAACCCTTGGCCTGCTTGAGAACCTTCTTGTGTCTGGCGTGGGAAACTACGCCGCGTTTGACGCGAGCCATGTCTAAACTCCTTGGTTGTCCCCTATCGCCTCGCGCGCGGCGCTCGGCTGCTTGAGGGGACGCGATTCAAATTCGTATGCGGTGAATGGATCAGTTCGTGATGTCGCGCGCCGATCAGGCGTACGGCATGTAGGACTTGATCTTCTTGGCGTCGGCGTCGGCCATGACCGAGGTGCCGCGGTTCTGGCGGATGTATTTGCTGTTGTGGCTGATCAAGCGGTGCCGCTTGCCTGCCACCCCGGCCTTGACCTTGCCAGTCGCCGTGAATTTGAAGCGCTTCTTGGCGCCAGACTTCGTCTTCAGTTTGGGCATTTTCACTCTCTTTTTGAGTGGGTTACCGGTCCTTCGGGCCTTTGGAGCCGTCGGATTGGAAACCCTGATGAAAACCGCCCAGGCATGCCTTTTAGCCCGGCGGTTCGGTACGCGAAGGCGCGGCTTCTAGGCCAGCGGGCGCCGGAAAGCAAGGCCGCAGGCTATTGCCCGGCGGCGGGGACCATGGCCGCCTGCCGCTTGCGGAAGGCCCGTCCGGCATTGATCGCCATTACCGCTGCCGGAATCGTCAGGGCGGCACCGATCAGGAAGGGCCAGTCGTGGCCGATCTGCGAGAAGATGGCCCCGGCGATCAGCGGCCCGAAGATGCGCGCGATCGAACTGGAGGCCATGTTCAGGCCCAGCATGGCACCCTGCCGATCCGGATCAACCGAGCGCGAGATCATGGCCGAGATGTTGGGCATGGTCATCGCCATGCCTGAGGCTCCCACCGCCATGATGGCCGGCACCAGCCAGTCGGCATCGGGCCACAGGCGGCTGGCGAAGACCTGGGCGATCAGGCTGGTGCCGAAAGCCAGACAGCCGACCGCCAGAACGCGGGACTCACCGAACCGGCGCGCCAGCCGGCCGGCCAGAAAGCCCTGGCAGATCACCGAGACGATCCCGACGACCACGAAGCACAGGCCGACCTCGCGCGCGGTCCAGCCGTAGCGGGCCTCGGTCCAGAAGCCGAAGGTCGACTCCCAGCCCGAAAACCCGGCCATATAGATCAGGGTGACCAGCAGGACCCGCGACACCACAGGATTGGCCACGGCGTCCCGCACCCCGCCGAGGAAGGCCGGGCGTGGTGCAGCGGCGTCTACCTTGACCCGGCTCTCCTTCAGCAGGACGGCGACGCCGATGGCGGCCAGAAGGCACAGGCCGGAGGCGGTGAAGATCGGCAGCTGATAGCCCAGCGTCCCGAGGTCCGGCCGGGTCAGAAGGCCGCCGATCGCCGGGCCGAAGATGAAGCCGAGGCCGAAGGCCGCACCGATCAGACCCATCCGGCCCGCGCGCAGCTCGGGCGGGGTGACGTCCGCGACATAGCCCTGGGCGGTCGAGACATTGCCGGCACCGAGGCCGGTGAACAGCCGCACGGCGATCGCCAGCCAGATGTTGGGCACGAAGGCCAGCGCCAGATAGCCGGCGGCATTGGCCAGGATGGTGATCAGCAGCACCGGCTTGCGGCCGATGCGGTCGGACAGCCGGCCCCAGAAGGGCTCCGCGACGAACTGGCCCAGCGAATAGGCCGAGAACATGATCGCCACCTGCCACGGGGGCGCGTCCAGCGTCTGGCCATAGAAGGGCAGCAGCGGGATGACGATGCCGAAGCCGACCAGGTTGATGAAGACCACCCCGAACAGGACGAACAGCGCCGATCGCGACGGGGGCTTGGGCAGGGCGGCTGACGTCACAGGGCGTTACTCGGGCGGGAGGCGGCCCCTGTGTCAGTCAGATTGCGCGGCCGCGCAAGGCGAACGGCGAAAACGAAAACGCCCCGGCCGTTTCCGGTCGGGGCGTCTGGAAGCCGGCAGGGCGTGGCGGCTATTTCGGGGCCAGGATCATGATCATTTGCCGGCCTTCCATACGCGGCGCGTATTCGACCTTGGCGATCTCCTCGAAATCGGCCTGGACCTTGTTGAGCAGCTTCATGCCCAGTTCCGGGTGGGCCATCTCGCGGCCGCGGAAGCGCAGCGTCACCTTGACCTTGTCACCCTCGTCGAAGAAGCGGTGCATGGCCTTGGCCTTCACCTCATAGTCGTGGGTGTCGATGTTCGGGCGGAGTTTGATCTCTTTCAGCTCGACGACCTTCTGGCGCTTGCGGGCCTCGGCCTTCTTCTTCTGCTCCTGGAAGCGGAATTTGCCGTAGTCGAGGATCTTGCAGACCGGCGGCTCGGACGTGGAGACGATCTGAACCAGATCCATGCCGGCCTCTTCGGCGGCTTCCAGCGCGGCTGACGTCGGCATGACGCCCTGTTTCTCGCCGTTCTGATCAATGAGCAGAACGCGCGGCGCGCGGATGTCTTGGTTCATGGGCGGCCCGTCCTTGACGGGCGGCTGGTTCATCGGACGGCGAATGAGCGTCGGTTCCTTGTGTGGACGAAAGGGTCGGAGTTCTGACGAGGATGAGCGCGCGACGGATCGCGGCGTTCCCCTTACCGGGCCTATATGACCGTGAAAGCCCCGCTCTTCAAGGTTTGGGCGCTTCGAGACCTTTGACGTAGGCGTCGTGCAGCTCGAGGACGGCTTCAAAGACACGGTCCACCGTCAGCGCCTCGATCGGCGCGAACTCGCCGCGGGTCTCGTTGGAGGCGGCGGTGCGGGTCCGCGGACCCCAGGGGCCGTACAGCCACCACTCGGTCGGGCCGAACAGGCCGAGGGTCGGCCGGCCGAGGGCGGCCGAGACGTGCATCAGGCCGGAATCATTGCCCACGAACAGGTCGGCGACATCGATCGCTGCGGCCGAGGCCAGGATGTCGCCCTTGCCGATGAAATCGATCCCGCGCGGTCCGGCGGCCTCGAGCGCCGGGGTGGCCGGGGGCCGGTCGCCCGGTCCGCCGACGGCCATGAAGCGCCAGCCGTCGAACCGGGGCTCGGCCTTCAGCTTCTCGACCAGCTGGCCCCACCGCTCCGCCGGCCAACTCTTGCCGGGCTGGTGGGCGATCGGGGCCAGGGCGATGATCGGGCCAGGCCCGCTGCCGCCGGCCAGCTGGGGATCAAGCACCGCCTGCCGGTCTGCGACGGCCTGTGCGTCGAGGAATATCTCGGGGTCCAGCGGGGCCGGAGCTCCCATCATCCTCGAGACCATCTCGACCTTGCGCAGGCCGGTTTCCCAGCTGCGGTTGTAGACCACCCGCCGTTTCGCCGGGATCAGCCAGCTCAGCGCCGAACCGCGGATGTCGATGACCAGGTCCCAGCGTGTGCCGACGACCTGACGCCACAGGTCGAACCAGTGTCCGGCCAGCTTCTTCTTGTCGAGGATGATGACCCGTTCCACATCGGGCGCTGAACGGAAGAAGGGCGCGGGCGGCCGGCCGCAGGCGACGGTGATCCGCGCGCCCGGAACCTGGCGCGCGATCTCGCGGATCACGCCCGAGGATATGACGCAGTCGCCGATGCGGTTGGAGGTGACGAACAGGACCTTCCTGGCAGTCTTTGTATCTGTCACGCGTTTTTGGCCTTCGCTTCGCTTTCCCGGGTTCGCTATCAGTCCGTGAGGAGTTTCGCGAGAGGAGCCGCGATTGGGCGACATCCAGCACCTGACCTGCCGGGGCGGTGAAACCCTGGCGTACCGTCGGGTCGAGGGCGATGGCCCGACCGTGGTCTGGATCGGCGGCTTCCGCTCCGACATGGAGGGGACCAAGGCCCTGGCCCTCGACGCCGCCGCTCGCGCGCGGGGGTGGGACTATGTCCGCTACGACCATTTCGCCCACGGCCGGTCCTCCGGCGACTGGCGCGAGGCCACGATCGGGCGTTGGCGGGAAGACGCGATCCGGATGATCGACAGCCTCGAGGGGCCCGTGGTCGTGGTCGGCTCGTCCATGGGCGGCTGGGTGGCCCTGCTGCTGGCGCTGGCGCGACCGGAGCGGATGGCCGGTCTGGTGCTGATCAATCCCGCCCCGGACTTCACCGAGCGGCTGATGTGGCCGGGCCTGGCAGATCACGAACGGCAGACCATCCTGCGCGACGGCGAAATCCTGATCACGGAGGAGGGGTTCGGGGAGTATGTCCTGACCCTGACCATGTTCGAGGAAGGCCGCAACTGGCTGCTGCTGGACGCGCCCCTGCCGATCGCGGCACCGGTTCACATCTTTCAGGGTCGGGCCGACGATGTCGTGCCATGGCGGCACGCCACGGCCCTGGTCGAGCGGCTGACCGGCGGGGATGTGCGACTGGACCTGATCGAGGGCGGCGACCACCGCCTGTCCAGCCCGGAGGACCTGGAGCGGCTGATCGACGCGGTTGAAAGAATGCGGCTTCAGGCGTTTACTTGAGGGACCCTATCGCAAGGAGACCCCCGCCATGCGCGCCCTGACCTTCGCCGCCCCCGCCGTCCTTCTGCTCGCCCTCGCCGCCTGCGCGCCCACCACGGGCGCAAATACCTACACCCGGGAGCTTCAACAGCTGTCCGACAGCTGCGAGGCGCGGGGCGGAATTCTGTCTCCAACCGGCGAGCAGAGCGGCCGTCCGCAGAATGACAATGTCTGCCGTATCACCGGCGGTGCCTCACGCATGACCAGCGGCGGTTGACGACAGCTGGGCGGTGATCGCAGTCCCCCGGCGCGCTTTCGCGCCGGGCGTGATTACATGAGCGCGGCTATGGCCGCGCGGGCCGCCGCGCCGAGGTCGGGCCGCTTCAGGGCCAGGGCGACATTGGCCCGCAGCAGGCCGATCTTGTCGCCGCAGTCATGGGTGACGCCCTCGTACTCGACCGCCGTGAAGGCCTGGTCCTTCATCAGCCGCGCCATGCCGTCGGTCAGCTGGATCTCGCCGCCCGCGCCCCGCGGCTGGTTCTCGAGGATGCCGAAGATTTCGGGCTGCAGGATGTAGCGGCCGGCGATCGACAGATTCGACGGTGCCTCGCCGCGCGGAGGCTTTTCGACCATCCCCTTCATGCGGATGTGGCGGCCGTCGCGGGTCTCGGGATCGACGATGCCATATTTGTGCGTCTCGCTCTCGGGCACGGCCTCGACGCCGATGACATTCCCGCCGACCCGGGCGTAGACGTCGGCCAGCTGCTTCAGGGCCCCGGGTTGGGAGTCCACGATGACGTCGGGCAGCAGGACGGCGAACGGCTCATCGCCGATGATGTCGCGGGCGCACCAGACCGCATGGCCGAGGCCCAGCGGCTGCATCTGGCGGGTGAAGCTCATCTCGCCGGCGCTGGCCAGTTCGGCGTTCATCATCTCGAGGATGTCCGTCTTGCCCTTGGCCAGCAGCTGGGCTTCCAGCTCTATCTGGTGGTCGAAATAGTCCTCGATCGCCCCTTTGGACCGCCCCGTCACGAAGACGATGTGCTCGATCCCGGCCTCCCGCGCCTCTTCGACGATATAGCTGAGGATCGGCCGGTCGACGACGTTCAGCAGTTCCTTGGGCGTGGTTTTGGTCCCGGGCAGGACCCGGGTGCCGAGGCCGGCGACCGGCAGCACGGCCTTGCGAAGGCGGCGGGTTTGGGCGGTCATGCGAATTCCTGAACGGCGGGTCGGGACAGTCTAGGGCATCCCGACCCGGATGCGATCACTCGACGGTGACGGACTTGGCCAGATTGCGGGGCTGATCCACGTCCGTGCCCTTCTGCACCGCCGTATAATAGGCCAGCAGTTGCACCGGAATGGCGTAGATCAGCGGCGCGATCAGGGAATGGCACTCGGGTGCATCGACGCGGCGGATGCCGGCGCCGTGCGGATCGGGCGCGGACTTCGGCGCGATCATGATCACCGGCCCGCCGCGCGCGGCGACCTCCTGCAGGTTGGAGGCGGTCTTTTCGAACACATCGTCCAGCGGGGCCAGGGCGACGATCGGCGTCAGTTCGTCGACCAGGGCGATCGGCCCGTGCTTCAGCTCGCCGGCGGCATAGCCCTCGGCGTGGATATAGCTGATCTCCTTCAGCTTCAGCGCCCCTTCCATGGCCAGCGGGAACATCGCGCCGCGGCCGAGGAACAGCACGTCGGTGGCTTTCGATATGTCGTGGGCGACGGCCTTCAGCTCTTCTTCCATACCCATGGCCTCGGCGATCAGGCGCGGCGATTCGAACAGGGCCTTGACCAGTTCGGCTTCGCGCCCGGCGTCGATCACGCCGCGCTGCACGCCCGCCGCTACGGCCAGCGCCAGCAGGGCGGCGACCTGGGCCGTGAAGGCCTTGGTCGAGGCCACCCCGATTTCGGGGCCGGCGTGGGTCGGCCACAGGCTGTCGGCCTCGCGCGCCATGGACGAGGAGTGGACATTGACCAGGGCGGCCGTGCGCAGACCCTTGGCCTTGCACCACGACAGGCTGGCGAGGGTGTCGGCCGTCTCGCCCGACTGGCTGACGGCGACGGCCAGCGTCCCTGGGGTCAGCGCCGGCTGGCGATAGCGGAACTCGGATGCGATCTCGACGTCGCAGGGCAGGTTGGCCAGCTTTTCGAACGCGTAGCGGCCGATCTGGCCTGCGTAGAAGGCTGTGCCGCAGGCGATGATCTGAAGCCGGTCGATGGCGGCGAAATCTGCGGAATCGGTCTTGGCCTTGCCGTTCACGAAGTCGAGGTAGTGCGACAGGGTCCGCTGGACGCTGTCGGGCTGCTCATGGATCTCCTTCTCCATGAAATGCCGGTACTCGCCCTTCTCGACCATGGCCGAGGAGGCGGAGACCTGGACGATCGGGCGTTCGACCGCGGCACCGTCGGCGTCGAACATCCGCGCGCTGTTCCGGTCGATGCCGACGTAGTCGCCTTCTTCCAGATACGAGATCTGCGTCGTGAAGGGGCCGACCGCCAGGGCGTCCGAGCCCAGATACATCTCACCCTCGCCCCAGCCGACGACCAGCGGACTGCCGCGCCGGGCACCCATGATCAGCCCGTCCTCGCCCTCGATCAGCACCGCCAGCGCATAGGCACCGGTCAGCCGGTCCAGCACGCTCTTGAAGGCGACCAGCGGATCGTTGGCGGTCTCGAGCGCCCGGTCGATCATATGGGCCACGACCTCGGTGTCGGTCTGGCTCTCGAAGGTGCGGCCCTCGCCCGCCAGTTCGGCCTTCAGCTCGGCGAAATTCTCGATGATGCCGTTGTGAACCAGCACGACCCGCCCCGCCTTGTGCGGATGGGCGTTGGCGGTGGTCGGGGCACCGTGGGTGGCCCAGCGGGTGTGGCCGATGCCGATCGTTGCGGCGAGAGGCTCGGCCAGCAGCACCGCTTCCAGTTCCCGGATCTTGCCCTTGGCCCTACGGCGCTCGATGCGCCCGTCCACAAGCACGGCGACGCCGGCGGAGTCATAGCCCCGGTATTCCAGCCGCTTCAGGCTGTCGATCAGGCGGGGAACCGCCGGGCCGACGCCCGTCACACCGATGATGCCGCACATGGACGAATATCCCTGAAAACTGAATCCACGTGCTTTGCGCACGTCCCCCGGACAGTCTAAGTCACCGTCCCGTTCGGCGCGATGTATGCGAGAATGTTCGGGATTTACACTTGAAAAGCGGTTTCGCAACGTTTCTGCGGCTCCGCTCCTCAAAAGGAAGTACGTTTTGGGCGAACGAAGATATTTTGGAACAGACGGCATCCGCGGTCGCGCCAATACCTATCCGATGACGCCCGAAGTGGCGTTGCGCGTCGGTCTCGCGGCCGGCCGTCTGTTCATGTCCGCCGACAATCGCCGCCATCTGGTGGTGATCGGCAAGGATACCCGCCTGTCCGGCTATATGATCGAGCCGGCGCTGGTGGCGGGATTTTCGTCCGCAGGGATGGATGTGCGCACCTTCGGCCCGCTGCCGACGCCGGGCGTGGCCATGATGACCCGGTCCATGCGCGCCGACATCGGGGTGATGATCTCGGCTTCCCACAACTCCTATCTCGACAACGGCATCAAGCTGTTCGGCCCCGACGGTTATAAACTGTCGGATGCGGTCGAGCTGAAGATTGAATCGATGATGGATCAGGCGCTGGACGCCGATCTGGCGCCGCCCGACGCCCTCGGCCGGGTCAAACGCATCGACGACGCCCAGGCCCGCTATGTCGAGATCGCCAAGGCCAGCTTCCCCAAGGGCCTGAGCCTGCAGGGCCTGCGGGTCGCCGTCGATTGCGCCAACGGCGCCGGCTACAAGGTCGCCCCGACCACCCTCTATGAACTGGGCGCGGAAGTCTGCGCGGTGGGCGTTGAGCCCAACGGCCTGAACATCAATGCTGACTGTGGTTCGACCCATCCCGAGACCCTGGCCGAGGCCGTCAAACGCTATCGCGCCGACATCGGCATCGCCCTCGACGGCGACGCGGACCGGGTCATCATCTGCGACGAGAAGGGTCAGGTCGTCGACGGCGACCAGATCATGGCCCTGGTCGCCCTGGACTGGGCGAAGCGTGGCATGCTCAAGGGCGGCGGCGTGGTCGCCACCGTCATGTCCAACCTCGGGCTGGAGCGGCTGTTGAACAGCCACGACCTGTCGCTGGAGCGCACCAAGGTCGGCGACCGCTATGTCATGGAGCGGATGCGCGCGGGCGGCTTCAACCTCGGCGGCGAACAGTCGGGCCACATCATCCTGCACGACCACGCCACGACCGGCGACGGCCTGATGTCCGCACTTCAGGTGCTGGCGGTGCTCGTGGAAAGCGGCAAGCCGATGAGCGAACTGGCCAGACAGTTCGAGACGGTGCCGCAGAAGCTGGAAAACGTCCGCTACACCGCCGGCAAGCCGCTTGAGAACGCCGGGGTCAAGGCCGCCATCGCCGAGGCGGAGGCCCGGCTCGCGGGGGTGGGGCGCCTGCTGGTCCGTCCCTCGGGCACCGAGAAGCTGATCCGGGTGATGGCCGAAGGCGACGACGCGAAGCTGGTGAAATCGGTGGTCGCGGATGTGGTCGCGGCGGTGAAGGCGGCGGGGTCAGGCTCCTGACTCAACGATGGAACCCGCCGCCGGACCGGCGCAGTCTCACCCCATGATTCCCGCCCGCCGCACCGGCGTCCTTTCCCTGATCCCCGGCCTGATCGCCTGTGTCGCGGTCGCCCTGGCGGCGGTCGCCGTCCAGGCGCTGGAGTTGCGGCTGTTCGGACGCGGCTGGGTCGACGCCATCGTGCTGGCCATCCTCATCGGTGCCGCCATTCGTAGCGTCTGGACGCCGCCCGCGACGCTGAAACCCGGTGTCGAGTTCAGCGCGCGGACCCTGCTCGAGATCGCCGTGGTGCTGCTGGGTGCCTCGGTCAGCGCCGCCACGGTCATCGCCATCGGGCCCGGCCTGCTCGCGGGCACGGCGGTGGTTGTCGTCCTTGCGCTCATCATCAGCTACGGGATCGGGCGGCTGCTGCGCCTGCCGCACCGGATGGCGGTGCTGATCGCCTGCGGCAACGCCATCTGCGGCAACTCCGCCATCGCCGCCGTCGCCCCCGTGATCGACGCCGAGGCCGATGACGTTTCCGCCGCCATCGCCTTCACCGCGGTGCTGGGCGTGGCGGTGGTACTGCTCCTGCCCCTGCTCGGCGAGGTGTTGCAGATGACCGACGTCCGCTACGGCGTCCTCGCGGGCCTGACCGTCTATGCCGTGCCCCAGGTCCTGGCCGCGACCCTGCCGGTGGGTGCTGTCGCCAACCAGGCCGGGACCCTGATCAAGCTTGTGCGCGTCCTGATGCTGGGACCGGTCTGCCTCGGCCTGGCGATCCTGACGGCGGTGCGTCGGCGGGGCGACGGGACGACCACGGCCCCCCGGCGCGGGGTCGCGATCCATCAGCTCGTGCCGTGGTTCATCATCGGCTTCCTGCTGATGATGGCGGCGCGTTCGATGGGGTGGATCCCGGCCGCCGCCGTGCCGGTCATGGCGGACACCGCCAAGGTCCTGACCGCCCTGTCGATGGCCGCCCTCGGGCTCAGCACCGACGCGCGGGCGGTGGCCCGTTCGGGCGTCCGCATCGCCTCGGTGGTGATCCTGTCGCTGCTGGCCCTGCTCGGGCTGGCGCTGGCCCTGATCTATCTGCTGGCGGTGACCTGAGACCCGGCCAGATGGTCGACCAGGCTTTCGATCCGCTTGCGGATATCCGGCACGGCGGTCGTTTCCCAGAAGGCGGCGCGGGCGGGCGGGCCGAGGGCGAACATACGGGCGTCGGGCGCTCCATCCGCGGCCAGAAGCCGCCCCCCGGCGTCCAGATCGAGACCCATGCCCACGGGATCAGGCCGTGCACGTCCCGCCTTGATCAGGGGGCCGGTCAGGGGATCCTCAAGCGCGTCATGGCCGGGGCCGGTGCAGTCGATCAGCCACTGGCCGGTGATCGGCGGCGGCGCGGATCCGTTCCGCGCGCGGCGGTGCAGGGTCACGCCGTCTCCGCCGGCCTCGATCCGCTCGATGCGACCCGGCACGATGGTCAGGCGTCCGGCGGCCTGAAGTTGCTTCACGGCCTCGTCGACATGGGCCGGAACGCGGTGGCGATGGACATCCCACCACGGCCGGAGATGGCGCAGCCAGCGCGCGCGGGTCTTCGCATCCGCCTCGACCCACAGCCCCGCCGTGATCGGGCGCAACCCTTCCATCATGCCGCGCCAGGTGCCTTCTGACGCCAGCCGCCGGGCCTCCCTCAGCCGACCCGACAAAGAGCCTGTGGTCAGGGCGTCGGTCGGCGGTTCGGGGTGGTCTTGAGCCGGGCCATGAACACGGGGCGTCAGTCCGCGGCGGGACAGGGCCGTGATCCGGCCCCTGCGGCCGGTGGCGTCCAGCCACAGGACCATGTCGACCATGGTCAGGCCCGTGCCGACGATGATCACCTCATCCTCCGGCCCGATCCGTTCCAGCGCGGTGAGGGCCCACGGGTCGGAAATGATCCGGCGTGACCCCTTGCCGGCCGTCCTCGGGGCGGGGTTGCCGGTCGCCAGAACCACCGCGCGCGCGGCGACCTCCCGCCCGTCGGACAGGCTAACGCCGTCGGACCCGATCGCCGCCACATTGCCGGTGATCAGTTCAATCATTCCGGGATGGGCGAGCCGCATCGCGTTCAGCCGGTGCTGCAGATATTCGCCATACAGCCGGCGCGGCGCGAAACCGTCCGGGTCCGCCTGTTGCGGGCAGTTGTCCCGCAGCCAGTCCACGAAGTCGCCGGGCCTGCCCTCCACCGCGCTCATGCGGTCCGACCGGACATTGAGCAGATGCCCCTCGAACGGCGTCGAATAGGCCAGCCCCGGCCCGAACGTTCCCGTCCGGTCGATCAGGCTGCAGGCGACGCCGCGTTCGGCCAGCCGTGCGGCCAGCATGGCCCCGGAGAAGCCGCCGCCGACGATCACCACACCCGGTACGCCGTCGGACACCGTGCCCCCTTCGATTGCCTCAGAGCTCCTGATTATAGGCCCCGATCTCGGCGTATTTCGCCAGCCTCGGCTTCACCTCATCACGGAACAGTGCGCGCATGTCGGCCTCCGAGCGCATGCTCTCGACCACCACCACCAGCTCCGGCTTGTTGGACGAGGCGCGCACCAGCACCCATGACCCGTCCTCCAGGTGCACCCGCACCCCGTTGACCGTGATCGCCTCGACGATCCTGCGTCCCAGGATCGAACCGCCGGCTTCGGCGAGCGCCTGATACTCGGCGACGATCTGCTCCAGTACGCCGTATTTCAGCTCGTCGTCGCAGTGCGGCGACATGGTCATGGAGGTCCAGGCGTCGGGCAGGGCGGCCTTCAGCTGCGACAGCTTTTTCCCCGGATTGCGGTCCAGCATGGCCAGCACGGCCCCGGCGGCGACGATGCCGTCGTCATAGCCCCGGCCCAGCGGCGCATTGAAGAAGAAATGGCCCGACTTCTCGAACCCGGCCAGGGCCCCCAGTTCGGCGGTCTTGCGCTTGATATAGCTGTGGCCTGTCTTCCAGTAGACGACCTCGGCCCCGTTCGACCTAAGCACCGGGTCGGTCTTGTACAGGCCGGTCGACTTCACATCGACGACGAAGGTGGCGTTGGGGTGCAGGGCCGACAGGTCGCGACCCAGCATCAGGCCGATCTTGTCGGCGTAGATTTCCTCGCCCGTGTCATCGACCACGCCGCAGCGGTCGCCGTCGCCGTCAAAGCCCAGCGCCAGCTCGGCCCCGGTCTCGCGTACCCGCGCCGCCATCTGCATCAGCATGGCGTGGTCTTCCGGGTTCGGATTGTATTTCGGGAAGGTCCAGTCGAGGTCCGTGTCCATCTCGATGACCTCGGCCCCCATCCGGCGCAGGGCCTCAGGCGCAAAGGCACCGGCCGTGCCGTTGCCGCAGGCGGCGACCACCTTGATCGGCCGGCTCAGCTTCACCTTGGCGGTGATCTCTTCCAGATAGCGTTCGCGGAAGCCCTCGACCCGGGTCAGGGACCCGCCCGGACGGGTCACGCCCTCGCCGTTCAGCACGATCTCCTTCAGCCGCCCAATCTCGTCGGGCCCGAAGGTCAGGGGCGGATTGGCCCCCATCTTCACCCCGGTCCAGCCGTTCTCGTTGTGGCTGGCGGTGACCATGGCCACGCAGGGCGCGTCGAGGGCGAACTGGGCGAAATAGGCCGTCGGCGACAGCGCCAGGCCGATGTCCAGCACCTCCATACCACCTTCCAGCAGGCCGAGGGTCAGGGCCTGTTTCACGCTCAGCGAATAGGAGCGGAAATCGTGGCCGACCACGATCCGCGGCCGCTGGCCGATCTCGTGGACATAGGTTGCCAGTCCCAGACCCAGGGCCTGGATGCCCAGCAGATTGATCTCCTTCTCCAGGATCCAGCGCGCGTCGTACTCGCGGAACCCCGTCGCCTTGACCAGAGGAACCGTCTCGTAGTCCGCGGTGTTGGGACGCAGGTCGGAGCGGGGCTTTTGCATCGTGAGCCTTGGGAAGTGACGGGTTACAGTGTGGCTATAGGGCACCGGGTGCCGCGCGGACAACAACGCCTCACCGTCGGCACGGCTGTGAAAGGCGCTCGCCGCGTCCTCGTCTTGACCCGCGTCGCCGCCGGTCCTACCCCCAAACAGACTGCCCGGAGACCTGAATGCCCCGCCTGATCCTGCTGCGCCACGGCCAGAGCCAATGGAACCTCGACAACCGCTTCACCGGCTGGGTCGATGTCGACCTGACCGCAGAAGGCGAGGCCCAGGCCCGCCGGGCCGGCGAACAGATCGCCGCAGCGGGCTTCCGGCCTGCGGTTATGTTCACCTCGGTGCTCAAGCGGGCGACCCGGACGGGCGCGCTGGCGCTCGATGCGGCGGGTCTGCGCGACGTGCCGGTGGTGAACGACTGGCGGCTGAACGAGCGCCACTACGGCGGCCTGACCGGCCTGAACAAGGCCGAGACGACGGCGACGCACGGCGAGGACCAGGTCAGGATCTGGCGGCGCAGCTATGACATTCCGCCCCCACCCCTGGCCCCGGGCGGCGAATGGGACTTCGCCGGCGACCCTCGCTACGCCGGTCAGGTCATCCCCGACACCGAAAGCCTCAAGACTACCCTGGATCGGGTCCTGCCCTATTGGGACGAGGCCATCGCGCCACGCCTGTCAGCCGGCGAGGATGTGCTGATCGCCGCCCACGGCAACTCCCTGCGCGCCATCGTCAAACACCTGTTCGCCGTGCCCGACGACCGGATCGTCGAGGTCGAGATCCCGACGGGCAATCCGCTGGAAATCGATCTCGACGCCGCGCTCAGGCCCGTCGCGGCCCGGTTCCTGGACCCGGCGCGCGCCACCGAACTGCCGCCCCTGGGAGCCGGCGCGTGACCACGCCGCAGGAGGCCTCCGACGATATCCGGTTCATGGGCCGGGCCATCGCCCTGGCCAAGGACCGCATGGGCCAGACCTGGCCCAATCCGGCGGTCGGCTGCGTGATCGTCAAGGACGGCGAAGTGGTCTCCGAGGCCGCTACCGCTCCGGGCGGCCGCCCTCATGCCGAGGAACAGGCCGCGCCTGCGGCCGGCGACCGGGCGCGCGGCGCGACCGCCTATGTGACCATGGAGCCCTGCGGTGCCCGGTCCTCGGGCCGCACCTCCTGCTCCCACTTTCTGATGGACTCGGGGGTCAGCCGGGTCGTGGTGGCTGCGGTCGATCCGTCGCCCTTCGCCTCGGGCCGCGGCGTCGAGCGGCTGAAAAAGGCCGGGCTGCAGGTCGAGACGGGCCTGCTCGCGGTGGAGGCGGCGGTCCTCTATGAAGGCTATCTGCACCGGGTCGAGACCGGCCGGCCGATGGTCCGGATCAGCGCCGACGGCGAAGGGTTTGACGCCCGTTTCGCCGCCTCGGCCAAGGCTGACCTGACCACTGAATTGAAGCGCCTCGGCGAGGCCGGCTACACCCGCGTCTGGGTCAGTCCCGGTGAACTGGCCGACGCGCTCGAAGCCCAGGGGCTGCTGACGAATTAGCCTCGATGGGTGGCTGGTGGTTGGTGGCTGGTGGTTGCCGCCTCCCCTTTGGCGGAAGGGCGGCACGGTTAGCGCTTCGCCCCGACTGTCGGCCAGCCACCAACCACTAATCACACCCCACACCCCACACCCCACACCCCACAAACCCTTCCTTAAGCGGAGGCGTGCCATATCGGGACCATGTCGGGGAACGCCGTCCAACCAGCCGCCAGAAGGCGCATTGAACAGTCGGAGCTGGACGCCATCTGCGCCCGGCACGACCGCCTGTGGCAGGCCAAGCCCGGCGGTGCGCGGGCCGTCCTGGCCTGGCTCGATCTGTCCGGCCTCTCGCTCAAGGGTCGCAATCTCGCGGACGCGGACTTCGCGGCAGCCAACCTGATCGGGGCGGACCTGTCCGGTGCCAAGCTGGACAACGCCACCTTCTTCGGCGCGGACATGCAGGACTGCCTGCTGGTGGACGCCAGCCTGCGCCGGACCGATCTGCGCGGTGCCTGCCTGCGTGGGGCGGACCTGACCGGCGCTGATCTGTTCGAGGCCGACCTGCGCGAGGGCACGATTGCCGCCGCCGATGCCAAACTGGGCTTCAAGGTCGTCGCGGCCAGGTCGCGCAGTGACACCCAGGCCCAGGGGGCCTGTCTGGCGGGGGCCAATCTCGAACGCTCCAAACTGACCGGGATCGTCGCTGTCGCGGCGGACTTCTCCGACGCCATCCTGAAGGACTGCAAGATGGTCCGGGCCAATCTCAAGCAGGCGAGCTTCCGCGGTGCCGACCTGTCCGGCGCTGACCTGTCCGGGGCCGATCTGTCGGGCGCTGATTTGCGCGATTCTGTTCTGGTCGGCATCAAGATTGCCATGTGGCGGACGGACGGAGCCAATATGGCCGGCGCCCTCACCGATGAGCGATCCTCCGGCAGTCCGGTCGGCAAGATGCCGGCCGCAGAGATGCTGGCCGAGCACGCCCAGTGGTGCGAGACCGGCGGGGCCGAGGGCCGGCCCTCGGTCTTTGACGGCGTCGATCTGCGCGCGCTGAAATCGATCCGGCGCTACAATCTGACCGCCTTGTCCGCCCGGGGCGCGGTTTTCTACGGCCTCGACATGGAAGGTGTGCAGCTTCAGGGGGCCCACCTTGAGGACGCCGACCTGCGGTCCGTCAACCTGAAGGGGGCGGACCTGCGCGGGGCCCGCCTGGCGAGAGCCAGACTGAACGGCGCTGATCTGCGCGGGGCCAGGCTGGGACCCTTGATGATCGGAGCGGACCGGGTTCTGCCCGCCGACCTGACCGGAGCGTGTCTGCGCGGAACCGACCTGTCGGGTGCGGACCTCAATCGCGCGGTCCTGACAGGCGCGGACCTCAGCCGGGCCGTGATGTTCGGTACCTGTCTGCGCCAGACCGACCTGACCGATGCAAATGTCAGCGGGGCGCGAGGCCTCGAGACCATGGACGCCGCCACATGACCTTCTTCCGCCGACCCCTGTCCCAGGGCGACCTGGATATGTTCGTCGCGGCACACGAACGTCTGGTCGACGGCCGTCCCGGTGGACGCCGATTGATGCTGAAATTCGTCGACCTCAATGGGCTCGACCTTTCGGGCCGCAATCTGGCCGAGGCCGATTTCACCGGCTGCGCGCTGGAAAACGCCAGGCTCGTCGGCGCGCGAATGAACGGTGCCGTGCTGTTCTGTGCCGACCTGAGGGGAGCGGACTTCACGGGTGCCCAGCTGGTGCGGGCGGACCTGCGCGGTGCCTGCCTGCGCGGTGCCAGCCTGATGAACGCCGACCTCACGCGGGCCGACTTCCGGGAGGGGGTCATCGCGGTGCCGCACGCGACCAGGGGGCTGGCGGCGGTCAAGAACCAGACCCGTCAGGGTATTGCGGACGGTGCCACCTTCGCCGGGGCCACCCTGGACGGGATCCATTTCGACGGGCTCAACGCCGTCAAGGCGGACTTTTCGGACTGTTCCATGCGCGGTGCCATGCTGACCGGAGCCAATCTGAAGGAGGCCAATCTGACCGGTGCCATGCTGGAGAACGCCTCAGTGGACGGCTGCAATCTGGACGGTGCGCGCCTGACGGGGGCGATCCTGACCGGGGTGGCGTTCGAACGGGCCACGACCACACGCGCGGAGATGACCGGGGTGCTACGCAGCCCGAGCGCTGACGCCAGAGCCCGTGCCCAAGGGTTGGCAGAAGCGGCGCTGGACGCCAACGCCTGGGCCGAGAGTGGCGGCGTACTGGGTCAGCCTGCGATGTTCGACGGCGAGGATCTGCGTCCGCTCGGCGATCGTCTGAAGGGCTTGCGGCTGCCCGGCCTGAGCGCCCGACACGCCTGTCTCGCCGGGATGGACCTCAGGGGCGTCGGTCTTCAGGGCGCGGGCCTTGAAGGGTCGGACCTGCGCGGCTGCGACCTTCGCGGGGCGGACCTCAGGGGCGCGCGCCTGAACGGTGTCCTGTTGAACAAGGCCGACCTGCGCGGCGCCAATCTCGGCGCGCTCGCGCTCGGCAAGGACCGCTCGATGCCGGTCATGCTGATCGAGGCCAACCTGCGCTTCGCCCGGCTGGAGGGTGCGGACCTCGAAGGAGCCCGGCTGGACGGTGCCGATGTTTCGGGCGCGCGAATCGACGCCGCCTCGCTCACCGATGAACAACGCCTGGCGATCTCGTTGCCGGCTTCGGCTGCCGCCTGATTTCCCGCACGAAAAAGGGGCGACGCGAACGCCGCCCCTCCCGGGTTAGTGGACTATCGCTCGCCGCGCGGCGGCTCGCTGCTTGAGTCCGGTCAGGCCGCCTTTGGCTTCCTGCCATCGATCAGCGGCCTGGCCGAGGCTGGAACCCCGATCTCGATGCGGCGCGGCTTCAGCGCCTCTGGCAGTTCACGGGCCAGTTCGACCGACAGCAGACCGTCGGCCAGGTCGGCGCCCTTCACCACCACATAGTCGGCCAGCTGGAACCGGCGTTCAAAGTCGCGCTCGGCCAGGCCGCGATGCAGATAGGTCCGCTCGGTGCCGGCGTCGTCATTGGCTGTCTTGCGGCCCGTGACGGTGAGCAGGTTTTCCTTGACCTCGAGGGTCAGCTCATCCGGCTTGAAGCCGGCGACAGCGATTTCGATCCGGTAGGCGTTCTCGCCTGTGGTCTCGATATTGTAGGGCGGCCAGCCGTTTTCCTGACGGGTCGCGGCGGCGCTCTCCAGCAAGCCGGCCAGACGGTCGAAGCCGACGGCGGAACGGTACAGCGGGGTGAAATCATAGGTACGCATGGGTCATCCTCCTGGGGATCAGCAAGGTTGAGCCGGTCCCGCGGTTTGATGCCCGGACCGGCGGTGGGAGTTCAGTCCGGTCGGCCCGATGATCGGCCCCGTCCGGTCTGGAGGCCCCGACATCGGCGGCCTCGAAACCGATGTGGGAACTGCTGCGATACCGTCAAGGGGTAGGCTGCCGCGCCAATCTGTCGCCTGACGGTCGTCATGGCTTGCCCCTCGCTCCAGACGCCTTAGGGTTCGGCGGAAATTCGCCAAGGAGACCATCGATGCGCCTGCTCGCCCTCGTCATCACGACCGCACTGGCCCTGCCGGCATTCGCCGCAGCCCAGACCTTGCCGACCCTGCCGACGCTCGATGAAACCCAGCAACAGCGGACGGTGCGCCGCGCCGCTATGAGCCCGCCGGTGCTGCAGGAAGATACCGCCCTGCAGGCGGCCATCGGCTCCGCCGCCCGGCCTGCTGCCGATGTGGCGCGTGATGTCTATCGCCACCCGTTCGAGACCCTGACCTTCTGGGGACTGACCCCCGGGTCGACCATCGTCGAGATTCAGCCGGGTGCCGCCGGCTGGTGGAGCGCCATTCTGCGTCCCTATGCCGACGCCACCGGCGGAACCTATCTCGCGGTCAATCGCCCGCAGGAGGGTTTGGGCGTCGCCGATGGCACGGCCGACATGGTCCTGGTGGCCCGGGCCTTCCACAACTGGCACCGCGGGGGCCGCACCGACGCGTTTCTGGCGTCGTTTTTCAAGGCGTTGAAGCCAGGCGGCGTTCTGGCGGTCGAACAGCATCGCAGCGTCGATGGTCTGAACCCCGACGCCACCGCCCCGACCGGATACATGCCGGAGAGCTATGTCATACGGGCCGCCGAGGCCGCCGGCTTCGTGCTCGAGGCCCGCAGCGAAGTGAACGCCAATCCCAAGGATGATCGCGACCATCCCTATGGCGTCTGGACCCTGCCGCCGGTGCGCACCAGCGCCCCGCGCGCCAACGTCGCTACCGACCGGCCCACCCCCCTGACCGAGGCCGAGCGCGCCGAATATGATGCGATCGGCGAAAGCGACCGGATGACCCTGCGGTTCCGCAAGCCGGGATGATGTCTACGGGTCGCCGGAACGGGTTTGACCAGAGCTGGGAACAGGGTTAAGCCCGGCCCCAGGGCGAACCGGGTCTGGTGGACACCGTCCAGCAGACCCGGAGGTCGCTCCATCAACATGCTGGACCATCTCATGGTTTCAGGTCGATGCGACCCGAAGCAGAGGTGGTCCGGGGGGCTGGTCTGAGACGTGCAGCGTCGGCCTCCAAGGGAACTGGATGAGCAATTCGAGACAGGATCAGCGGTCGTCGTTGTCGCGTCGGGGCCTGTTGGCCGGCGCGGCCGCCCTGACGCTGGCGGGTCTCCTCGGCTGCGGCCGCAAGGAAAAGACCGCCGAGCCGCCCCCTGCGCCCGACGGCCCGCCCCAGGGGTCGCTGGAATGGGCGGTCGCCGGCCCCTGGCGCGCCCAGGACAAGGTGCGCGACGCCGCCCGCCACCCGATGGAGACGCTGCGGTTCTTCGGTCTTCAGCCCCGGATGACGGTGGTGGAGTTCTGGCCCGGCAGCGGCTGGTGGACGGAAATCCTCGCCCCCTACCTCGCGGAGGGCGCGGGCAAATACGTTGCCGCCGGATTCCAGACAGGCCCGGGTGCCGATCCGTCCCAGGTGGCGCTGATGGCTGCCTTCCAGCAGCGTTTCACCAATGACCGGCGCCTGTACGGCGAGATCGAGTTGTCTGCCTTCGGGCCGACGTCAGGTCCGGTCACTGTGGTCGGCTCGGCCGACATGGTCCTGTTCATGCGTAACATCCATGCCTGGATGGCTGCGGGCATCGCCGAGAAAGCCTTTGCGGACGCCTATGCGGCCCTGCGCCCCGGCGGCGTTCTCGGCATCGAACAGCACCGCCTCGGCCCCGAGGAGGACCAGGACCCCGCTGCGGCGAACGGCTACGTTCAGGAGGCGTTTGTGAAACAGCTGGCGGCGGAAGCGGGCTTCGCCTTTGTCGCCGCCTCGGAAATCAACGCGAATGAAAGGGATACCAAGGATCATCCGTTCGGCGTCGAAACCTTGCCGCCGATGGGGCTGACGGCGCCCCGCGGTTCGCCGCCGAACCCGACCTTCGACCGGTCGAAATACGACGAGATCGGTGAGAGTGACCGCATGACCTTGAGATTCAGGAAGCCAGAGTGAACCGAGCCGCCGCCTATGCCGCCAATGCGCCCCTGATGGGGGTCCCGGGTGCGTCCGCGCCTCCGGGAGGCGTGGGCGAATGGTTCCGCGGTGCCGGCGGCCTGCGCCTGCGCGCCGCCTTCTGGACGCCTTCGACCCTGGTGGCGAAGAAGCCGCGCGGGACTGTGATCGTCAGCCCCGGCCGCACCGAGCCGATCGAGAAATATTTCGAGGTCATCGGCAATTTCCTCGCCCGTGGATGGTGCGTCCTTGCCCACGACTGGCGTGGCCAGGGCCTGTCCGCCCGCCTGCTGCCGGACCGTCTGAAGGGTCACGCCCGGGCGGTCGAGGAATTCCTCGACGACTACGCCCGCCTGCTGGACGCCTGGGAGGGCCGCGCGCCCAAACCCTGGGTCATGGTCGGTCATTCCATGGGCGGCACGCTGAACCTGATGACGCTGCAGGGCGGCGAGAGCCGGTTCGCGGGCGCCATCCTGTCCAGCCCGATGCTGCGCATCCGGACCGGCAAGCGGTCGATGTGGTCCGTCAAACTGGCCGTCCGCTGGAACCTGCGTCACGGCAAGGCCGGGGACTATGTGCTCGACAATGTCGACGATCCCTTCGACCACACCTTCGAGAAGGACGCCCTGACCTCGGACGAGAGCCGCTACGAACAGTGGCGGCAACAGCTCTACGCCTGTCCGCATCTGGCGGTCGGTGGCCCGACCTGGGGCTGGCTGGACTTCGCCCTGGACGCGGGTGAACGCGCGCTGAAGCCCAAGGCGTTGAAGGCGGTGCGTATTCCCGTCGCCGTGGTTCAGGCGGCCGAGGACGATCGCGTCTGGAAACAGACCAACAAATGGGCCGCCAAACGGCTCGGCCGGGGCCGCTATGTCGAGATTCCCCGGGCCAAACACGAGGTCATCATGGAGGCCGACGACATGCGCGCGATCTTCCTCGAGGAGTTCGACGCCATGGGGGCTTATGTCTCGCCGGTCGAGGACCTGTCGCCGGTGGCGGCGCCGGCCCCGCCCGAACCTGTCAGCGCGTCCGGGCCAGACGAAGCGGCCTGACCAGGTGATTCCGCTCATCCCGGCGAAAGCCGGGACCCGGTTCTTTGGGTGTTGCAGCGGTTGGAACGGCCCACATAAGCCCCGTCCTGAAACTCTGGCGTCAAGCTGGACAGCGCTGGGTCCCGGCTTTCGCCGGGATGAGCGGAATCTTACAGAGCCGCCCTTCGCAGGGTCACCAGGGCCTGCTCGCGGATGCCCACGTCGCCCACAGCCAGTATCTGACCGCTGCCGTCCGGCGTCTCGCCGCGCCAGTTGGTGACCTCGCCGCCGGCGGCCTCGATCACGGGGACCAGGGCCGACCAGTCCCAGACCTTCAGCCCGCTCTCCGCCACAAGGTCGATCCGGCCTGCGGCCAGCATGGCATAGGCATAGGCATCGCAACCCAGCCGGGCCAGGCGGGCGGCGGCGCGCACCTGGGTCCAGGCCCCCAGCTCGGCGCCGGTGAACAGGTCGGGATCGGTGGTGGCGATGACGGCGTCGGTCAGGCGGGGGCAGGGTCGGACGGCCAGCGGCGTTTCCGTCCCGCCCTTGAGCAGCCCCGCGCCGGTTGGGCCGCCAAGGAAGATTTCGTCCAGATAGGGCTGGCCGATCACGCCGACGCAGGGCCGGCCCTCGGTGCGGAGGGCGACCAGATTGGTCCAGAGCGGCAGGCCGGCGATGAAGGCGCGGGTGCCGTCGATCGGATCGAGGACCCAGACGTGGTCGGCCTCCGGCCGGTCCTCGCCATATTCCTCACCGATCACGCCGTGGTCGGGATAGCGGGCCGCGATCAGGCTGCGGAGCGCCGCCTCGGCCTCGCGATCGGCCTGGGTGACCGGATCGAAGGCCCCGGGGCCGCCCTTGTCCGTCTCCTCATACGCGCCGCGGAAATACGGCAGGGAGACGCGGGCGGCCTCGCGGGCCAGTTCGACAGCGAACAGTTCGTACTCGGTCATGGGAGGGGCGAGTGGCGAGGGGCGAGGGGCGAGTCAAGCGATCGGTGCAACAATCGCCAGACTCCTCGACCCTCATCCCTCGACCCTCATCCCTCTCAAGCGGCGTCGCCCTCGGCGTGCAGCGACTTGGCCAGGTCCAGCAGCCGGCGACGCGGACGCTCTCCGAGCTGATAATAGGCCTGGATCAGGTCGAGGGTTTCTTTGCGGGAAAACATCTCGCCGCCCTGGTTGGCCGCCTCCCTGCGTTCGATGGCTTCTTCCAGACCGTCGTAGAAATAGCTGACGGGCGATTCCAGCGCTTCGGACAGCTGCCACAGGCGGGCGGCCGAGATGCGATTGGCGCCGCATTCGTATTTCTGGATCTGCTGGAAGCGGATGCCGACCTGGGTGGCCAGCTGCTGTTGCGTCAGGCCGAGAAGACGCCGACGGCGGCGCAGGCGGCGGCCCAGGTGAAGGTCGATATCGGTGGCCATGGCCCCATTTCCCCTTGTTGGCAGGCTGTCCCGAAGCGGGACGGCTCGCCCCTAAAGTGGCAAGCACCATGCCGTGCTCGCGTGACAGGGGAGAGTCGGTGAGCGGTGTTTTGCGGTCTTCCGGGCAACCTTTGCCGCACCGGCGCATTACCGCGACAGAGCGATCACGCTTGGGACTGTCAGGAGACGCGCCATGGGCTTGGGAATCATCGGCTGGATCATCATCGGCATCGTCGCCGGCTGGCTGGCTGAGAAGGTCATGGGCCGCAGCCACGGCCTGGTCACGAACCTGATCGTGGGCGTCATCGGTGCCCTGATCGGCGGCTTCATCGCCGAAAATCTGCTGGGACAACCGGTCGGCGGGTTCAATCTCGTCACCCTTCTGGTGGCCTTCGGCGGGGCCTGCCTGCTGCTTTTCCTGCTGGGTCTGGTCAGGCGTCGCGCCTGAGCGACCTCCATCGGTCAAATGAAAAGGGCGGCTCCTCGCGGAGCCGCCCTGTGTCATGTCAGGGCGCTGGACCCTACTCTTCGCGCACGCGCTTCTTGCGGAAGCTCGGGTTCAGCACGGCCTTGCGCAGGCGGATCGATTTGGGCGTGACCTCGACCAGTTCGTCTTCCTCGATATAGGCGATGGCCTGTTCCAGCGAGGGACGGCGCGGCGGGGTCAGGCGAACCGCCTCATCCTTGCCGGCCGCGCGGATGTTGTTCAGCTGCTTGGCCTTCATCGGGTTGACGTCGAGGTCGTCCCAACGGGCGTTCTCGCCGATGATCATGCCCTGGTAGGTCTTCTCGCCGCCGCCGACGAACATGATGCCGCGGTCCTCGAGGTTCCACAGGGCGAAGGCGGCGGTCTCGCCGTCGCCGTTCGAGACGAGCACGCCCTTCAGACGGCCCTCGATGGCGCCCTTGTGCGGCTCATAGTGGCTGAACACGCGGTTCAGCACGCCCGAACCGCGCGTATCGGTCAGGAACTCGCCCTGATAGCCGATCAGCGAGCGCGACGGCGACTTCAGCGTCAGGCGGGTCTTGCCGGCGCCCGACGGGCCCATGTCCTTCAGCTCGGCCTTGCGGGCCGACAGCTTCTCGATGACCACGCCGGTGTATTCGTCGTCGACGTCGATGACGACGTCCTCGATCGGCTCCAGACGCTCGCCGTTCTCGCCGGTCTGATAGACCACGCGGGGACGGCTGATCGACAGTTCGAAGCCTTCGCGGCGCATGTTCTCGATCAGCACGCCCAGCTGCAGTTCGCCGCGGCCGGCGACCTCGAAGGCGTCCTTGCCGCCGGTCTCGGTGACGCGGATGGCGACGTTGGCCTCGGCTTCCTTCAGCAGGCGGTCACGGATGACGCGCGACTGGACCTTGTCGCCTTCGCGGCCGGCCAGGGGGCTGTCGTTGACCGAGACGGTCATGGAGATGGTCGGCGGATCGATCGGCTGGGCGGGCAGGGCCTCGGTGACTTCCAGGGCGCACAGGGTGTCGGCCACGGTGGCCTTGGACATGCCCGCGATGGCGACGATGTCGCCGGCCTCGGCGCTGTCGACCGGCTGGCGCTTCAGGCCGCGGAAGGCGAGCACCTTGGTGATGCGGCCCTGTTCCAGGATCTTGCCGTCGCGCGACAGGGCCTTGATGGCCATGCCGGGAACGGCCTTGCCGCTCTCGATACGGCCGGTCAGCAGGCGGCCGAGGAAGGGATCGCTCTCGATCAGCACGTTCAGGATCTGGAACGGCTTTTCGGCCGCCTCGACCTGCTTGGGCGCGGGCACATGGTCGACGATCAGGTCGAACAGCGGGCCGAGGTTGTCGCTCGGCTGGTTCAGATCCAGCGTCGCCCAGCCGGCGCGGCCCGAGGCGTAGATGTGCGGGAAGTCCAGCTGCTCGTCCGTCGCGCCGATGGCGGCGAACAGGTCGAAGGCGGCGTTGTGGACCTTGTCGGGATCGGCGTGGGCGCGGTCGACCTTGTTGATGCACAGGATCGGACGCAGGCCCATCTTCAGGGCCTTGGTCAGCACGAATTTCGTCTGGGGCATGACGCCCTCTTCGGCATCGACCAGCAGGACGCAGCCGTCCACCATCCCGAGGATGCGCTCAACCTCGCCGCCGAAGTCGGCGTGGCCGGGGGTGTCGATGATGTTGATCCGGGTCTCGCCCGCCTTGCCGTTCCACAGCACGCTCGTGCATTTGGCCAGGATGGTGATGCCGCGCTCGCGCTCCTGGTCGTTGGAGTCCATGGCGCGCTCGGTCGTCGCCTCATTGGCTCGGAACACGCCCGACTGGGCCAGAAGCTGGTCCACCAGCGTGGTCTTGCCGTGGTCGACGTGGGCGATGATGGCGACGTTGCGCAGATTCATTTGACTATCAGACGTGCAAGGCGGCCGGGCGAGCGCGGGCCGCTGGGACAGGGCGTAAATGCGGGAAGGCGCGCGCCTCTTAGCGAAGCACGCGCCGAAAAGCCAGCATGACGCCCGCTTGGGGCATATTGAGGGCCATGCCGCGATCCCTCAGATCACCCTGGTCCGTGGTTCTCGTAACCGGTGCCCTTGAGGCGACGGCGTGCGGTCGCCAGTTGCTCAGGTGAAAACAGCGATTCCCACTGAGACTGGAGAGCCACCGCCTCTACCGACAGATCTAGCCGCTGATCCCTGAAGAGCCGTGTAAAGCCCTCGGAGATGTCCGAGACCGGACGGTCGAGAAGGCGTCGAGCAGCACCCGCTCCTGTATGGTCTTCCACCATCTGCAGGAACGCCGTTGGTTTGTAGTCCAGTTCGGCTTTCGCACGGTCATAGATGCGGCGCATCTCGACTTCGAACTGGGCTTCAAGCTCGGTTTGAGACCGCATCAAACCTTCGCCGACCGACCGCGGACCCAGCCGTAGAGCAACAGGGTCAGCACCACGAAGACCGCGATCCCGGACAGCATGGCCGGCCAGGTCGATCCCTCCGGCAGCATGGCGAAGGGGGCCTCGTTTTCGGTCGAGACGATGACCCCGGCCGTCATGACCAGGAACAGGCTCTCGCCGACGATCAGGCCCGAGGCCAGCAGCACGCCCATGCGACGGCCGACGTCGGCGAACCGGGTGGTCTTGATCGCCTTGTCATAGATCCAGCCGCAGACGGCACCGACGACCAGCAGGGTGGTCACGGCGGCGGGCAGGTAGAAGCCGATGCCGACGGCCAGGGGCGGCAGCTTCATCTTACCCTTGGTGGCAGCGCCCAGCATGATGTCGAGCAGGATGATGACCGCCCCGATGGCGGCACCGACGCCGATCAGGTCCCAGCGCAGGTCGCCGCCGATGACGCCGCGGGCGAGGGCCGAGATCAGGGTGGCCTGGGGGGCCGCCAGGGGCTCGTCGGCGATGCCGACCGGTCCACCCTCGAACCCGAAGGCCCTGTTCAACAGGTTGAGGATCAGCGGAATGACGATGGCACCGGCAATGACGCCGACGATCAGGGCGGTCTGTTGCCGCCACGGGGTGGCCTTGACCAGCTGGCCGGTCTTGAGGTCCTGCAGATTGTCATTGGCGATGACGGCCACGGCGAAGACGATCGCCGTGACGATCAGGGCAAAGGCGATCACCGACGGATCGGCGGGCAGGCCGGCCAGTTGCAGCACGCCCAGCATCAGTACCGAGGCGATGACGATGGCCAGAATGCCCACGCCCGACACCGGGCTGTTCGACGAGCCGATCAGTCCGGCCATGTATCCGCAGATCGCCGCCACGGCGAAGCCGATGAGGACCACATAGATCAGGCCGCCGCCGACCAGCAGGGCGGTCGAGCCGGCGAGCGTCGGATTGCCCTGGGCGAACCAGGCCAGGATGAAGCCGATGCCGATCAGGCAGGCGACCGACAGGCCGGCCACGATATTGATCGGAATGTCCTGTTCGGTGCGGTCCAGCACCTCACCGCCCTGCCGGCGGCGGTTGGCGGCCAGGGCCGAGGTCAGGCCGCCGATCAGCGGCCCCGACAGTTTGATCAGGGTCCAGATGGCGGCGACGCCGATGACGCCGGCCCCCATCAGGCGAACTTCCCGGCGCCAGACCGTGCTGGCCAGTTCCTCGGCCGCGGCCCCGGGATCCAGGGTGGTGGCGATGGAGGGAATGCCGTTGGCGGTCAGCCAGGCGATGGTTTCGGGGCTGGTCAGGATCGGCACGGCGATGGCCCAGGCCAGGATCAGGCCGAACAGCTGGGCCAGGCCGACGCTGAGGCCGATCAGGTGGCCGGCGCCCAGCAGGGCGAACTGCATGCTGAAGCCGATCCCGGTCGCACCGCCGCCCAGCGACGCGGGCAGTTTGATGAATTTGGTCGCCTCGGCCGCGAACACGCGGCCGGCCACCAGCAGGGCATAACCCGCCGAGACGACGGCCCCGGTGATCACGACCCACAGGCCCGAGGCGTTCTCGCGCACGGCGCTCTCGGTCTGTTCCGCGCCCCGCGAACCGACGGTCAGCACCTCGGCGGCGGCGACCCCCTCGGGATAGGGCAGGCCGCCGTTGACCACCAGGGCCCGGCGCAGGGGGATGGAGAAGGTCACCCCCAGCACACCGCCGAAGACGCAGATCAGCACCGACTCCCAGAACGGGAACTCCAGCCACCAGCCGACCATGACGAGGCCGGGCAGGACGAAGATGATGGAGCTCATGGCCCCGCCCACCGACGCCACCGTCTGGACCGTCATATTCTCCCAGATGGTCGAATCCTTGAACATCCGCAGGATGGCCATGGAGATGACCGCCGCCGGGATGGCCGAGGCGAAGGTCAGGCCCACCTTCAGGCCCAGATAGGTGTTGGCGGCGGTGAAGACCACCGCCAGGATGCAGCCCAGAAACAGGGCGCGCAGCGTCAGTTCGATACGCTTGGCGCCGCTCACGGGCGCGCTCGCGGGTGTATCAGTCATGGGGTTCCTCTCCCTCGTTGAGCGGAGGTAAGCCGGAAACGGGCCGGGTGGCTAGGGGGAGAGTGGCGAGAACTCCGGGTTCCGGCGTGACGCGATACCTGCGCCAGCGCCGGCTCGCCACTCGCCACCCGCCACTGACCACTCCCTCATTGACACCCGCCCCGCCCCGGCGGAGCCTCGCCTCAAACGGGGAGAGATATGATGAAGCGCATACTGACAGCGGCCGTGGTCGGCCTGATGTGCCTCGGCGGCGCGGCCGGTGCCCAGGACGCCCGCACCCCTTCGGCCGATATTGTCGAGGCCCGTCAGGCGGCGATGATGCTGTCGGGGGTCGCCATGGGCTCCATCAAGGCGGCCATCGACGCCGGCCAGCCGATCGCCAGCCAGCGCTTCCCGACCCGCGCCCTGTCGCGCTGGGCCCATGCCGTCCCCGGCGCCTTCCCCGCCGGCAGCGGTGCCGAGGCGGGCGTGCGGACCAACGCCAGACCCGAGATCTGGAGCGACCGCGCCGGCTTCGAGGCGAAGGCCGCCGACTATGCCGCCGCCGCCGACCGCCTCGCCGAACTGGCCGCCGGCGATGACCCCGCCGCCTTCGCCGCCCAGTGGGCCGTGGTGCGGGCGAGCTGCCAGTCGTGTCACGATGGGTACAAGACCTGAGGGATCAGGCAGTAGGCAGTAGGGAAGGGGAGACGCGTTTCCGACGGGTGACCGCTTTCCTCGCGCGGGCTTTTGCCCCATCGCTCCTACTGCCTACTGCCTACTGCCTACTGCCTACTGCCTACTGCCTGGTCCCCCATGCCCGAACTCCCCGAGGTCGAAACCGTCCGTCGCGGCCTTGAGCCCGTGCTCACCGGCGCGCGCCTCACGCGCGTGCGCCAGAACCGGCCGGACCTGCGCTTTCCCTTTCCCGAGCGGTTCGTCGAGCGGCTGGAGGGGGCGACGGTCGAACGCCTCGACCGCCGCGCCAAATACCTGCTCTTCCCCCTGTCGACCGGCGAGACCTGGGTCAGCCATCTGGGCATGACCGGCCGCTTCACCCTCGACGGCGAACAGCTGGGCGAGTTCGAGGAGGCCGCGCCGATCATCGGCAAGCATGAGCACGTCAGCCTGTGCGCGGTCGGGGCGGGGATCACCACCCGTGTAGGCTTCGCCGACGCCCGCCGCTTCGGCTTCATGGGCCTGGTCCCCACGGAGGCGGTCGAGGCCCATCCCTGGTTCGCCGCCCTCGGCCCCGAGCCGCTCGGCAACGGCTTCTCCGGCGCCCACCTCGCCGAGGCCTTCTCGGGCCGGAAACAGAACATCAAGGTCAGCCTGCTGGACCAGCGCAACGTCGCCGGCCTCGGCAATATCTATGTCTGCGAGGCGCTGTACCGGGCCCGGATCTCGCCCCTGGTCGCCGCGGGCAAGGTGTCGAAGGCGCGCCTCGAAACCCTCGCCGCCGTGGTCCGCGACGTTCTCAATGAGGCCATCCTCGCCGGCGGCTCGACGCTCAAGGATTTCGCCAATGCGGACGGGGGGCAGGGCTATTTCCAGCACCGCTTCGATGTCTATGGCCGTGAGGGCCAGCCCTGTCTCGCCGACGGCTGTGCCGGCGTCGTCAAACGCACCGTCCAGGCCGGCCGCTCGACCTTCTGGTGTCCGGTTTGTCAGAAGAGGTGAAGGGCGTGGAGTGTCGGGTAAATCGGACGTAGTGTAAAAAATACTGGACACCGTGTCGGCTCCGTGCGACATCGCCGCCTACACCCACGGAGCGCCGTCATGTCCTTTCGCGAAAAACACCTCTGGATCAGCATCGTCGTCACCCTCGGCGTCTGGGGCTTCTACTATGCCCGGCTGGTCGAGCGGATCATGGGCGGCGGGCTGGAGGCGGCGGGTCTGGCCCGGGATATGGGCGGCCTGTTCGTCGCCTGTCTGATCATCAGTGTCGTGGTCGAGATCGTCCTGACCGTGGTCGCCACCCTGACCACCCGCAAGGCCGAGCGCGAGGCGAAGGACGAGCGCGAGACCCTGGCCGCGCTCAAGGCCGGCCACGTCGCCCTGATGGCGCTGATCGCCCTGGTGGTGACCCTGTCCGGCGCCGCCTGGTTCGCCAGCTGGCTGCAGCCCGCCTTCGGCGCCGAGCCCGGCATCGACATCAGCCAGGCCAACGCCTGGGTCCTGCTGGCCAATATCCTGCTGCTCAGTGTCATCGTCGCCGAGATGATCCGCGCCGGCCTGACCCTGGCCTTCCTGGGCCGCCTGCGGTGAGCAAGGCCCCGCCGCCCATTTCCAACCGCATCCGCGAACTGCGCTTCCACGCCGGCGAGATGACCCAGGCCGACCTCGCCGCCCGCATCGGCATGACCCGCCAGACCATCGTCGCCATCGAACAGAACAGATACTCGCCCAGCCTGGAGGCGGCCTTCCGCATCGCCGAGGTGTTCGGGGTCGGGATCACCGAGGTGTTCCAGTGGAAGGCGTGATCCAGAAATTTCCGCTCATCCCGGCGAAAGCCGGGACCCAGTTCTGTCCAGCTTGACGCCGGCGCCTCAGGACTGAGATCGCAACCGTACGATCCTCGCACCATCACCCAAAGCACTGGGTCCCGGCTTTCGCCGGGATGAGCGGATGGGTATGCAGGGCGCATACAAGGAGCCCCCATGGCCGACACCTACTCCACCCTCCTGATCGAACGCCACGCCGACGGCTATGCCCTGGTGACCCTGAACCGGCCCGAGGCGCTGAACGCCCTCAACTCGGCCCTGTTCAGGGACCTGTCGGACTTCCTCGACGCGGTCGAACACGATGACAGCGTCCGCTGCCTCATCCTGACCGGCTCGGGCGACAAGGCCTTCGCCGCCGGTGCCGACATCAAGGAGATGTCGGACCAGACCTATGCCCAGATGTACACGGGCAATTTCTTCGCCCTCGGCCACGACCGCATCACCCGTTTCCGCAAGCCGATCATCGCCGCGGTCAATGGCTTCGCCCTCGGCGGCGGCTGCGAACTGGCCATGCTGTGCGACTTCATCGTCGCCAGTGAGAAGGCTAAATTCGGCCAGCCCGAGATCAACCTCGGCGTCGCCCCCGGCATCGGCGGCTCCCAGCGCCTGACCCGTCTGGTCGGCAAGTCCAAGGCCATGGACATGGTCCTGACCGCCCGGATGATGGACGCCGCCGAGGCCGAACGCGCCGGCCTCGCCGCCCGCGTGGTGCCGCATGACACCCTGCTGGACGAGGTCCGCAAGATCGCCGCGAAGATCGCCTCGCAAAGCCCGCTGGCCGTCATGGCCAACAAGGAAATGGTCAACGCCGCGCTGGAGACCACCCTGACCCAGGGCGTCCAGTTCGAACGCCGCCTGTTCCACAGCCTCTTCGCCTTCGAGGACCAGAAGGAAGGCATGGCGGCGTTTGTGGAGAAGCGGAAGCCGGTGTTCACGGGGAAGTAGGGGCAGGCGCGCCGTCCCGTCCCCTCCCCGTCGCTCCGCGACGGGGAGGGGGACCATCCGAAGCTGCAGGCGAAGGATGGTGGAGGGGCGCCGACCGCACACCCGCCGCTTGCCACCGCTACGCTTTTCAGTGCTGACCGGCGACGGAGCTTTCCAGCAGGGTGATCTCGTCGGGGGTCAGGTCGAACAGGCGATAGACGATGGCGTCGATGGCCCGTTCCGCCGCCGCGATTTCGGCGGACAGGCGATGCACCTCGGCGGCGTTTTCGGAGAGATACGCCTCCCAGTCGCCGCGTTCCTTCAGCGGGATTTCGGCCTTGAATGTCTTCTTTACCTCAGCGCGGAACGCGGAAAAGTCCAGCGCGGGCCAAGCCTCCAGCTTGCGGGTTAGTTTGTGGCCACCCCCGAGGTCGGCTTGGATGCGGAGCTGGACCTGATTGATGGTTCTGGCCCTCTCACCCGCAGCTGTTCGGCAGATTGTTGCCGCTTCGGATAAGCCGTCTGTGTTGGATGGGAGCGGCAGTGGCGTCACATATTGGGCGTGCAGTTGCACATATCCGCCTTGGAGAAGCGTTGCGCGCGAACGCATCAGCAACCAGCCAAGCTTGGAGTTCAGGAAGGCGCACAGCCATTCGTCTCCACTGGAGATGAAGTAGGGGGCATCGTTGATGAAAGCCCCTGAGACATCAAAGCAGAACGCTGCTTCGCCAAGGAAGCGATTGTAGACGATCTTTGGGCGCGCGAGTTGCGGTTGATACGCCAACTGCCCCTGTTGAAGTTCCCACCACGCCTGTTTGGTGGCCCGCTTCTCCAGCGCCTCCCTGAAGGGGGCGAGCCAGTCGCGGACGGCCGGATAGGCCTCGATATCGACCTGCCCCCTTGGGGTATTGATCAAGAACAGGTCGTCGCTTTCGACTCGCCATCGCTTGATGCTTTCACCTTTCAAAAAGGGCTTTAACAACTGCGCCGACTTTGGGTCCTTCGCCACCAGAGCGTCCCGTGTCGCTCGGTCGATGATGAAGGCCTCATTGAGCCCGGTCTTGATCCCCATCTGCGGCTCGCCGTAGACCTCGCCCAGCGTCTTCCGCCCCGCCGTGATCTTGGCCCGGAGCGCCGCCAGCGCATCATCCTCGAACTGCCACGACCCCTTGCCCAGCCGCGCGCGCGGCATGGGTGTGGCCCGCCGCGCGAAGTCACGGCCGAGGTCTTCCGGGGCCTTGTCGGTGACGCCGAGGAACCGCAGCGTGCCCTCATCCCCGCTCTCGCCCTTTTTCAGGGTCAGGATAGCCGGATAGGTGGTGACGCCCTCGAAAATCTGGACGTCGCCGAAGTCGATCACGTCCTCGATCCCGACCCCGTCCCCGAGGAAGGTCCGCAGGTTCTCGCCCGAGCCGGTCTTGAAGAAGGTCGAGGACGAGATATAGCCCAGCCGCCCGCCGGGCTTGAGGATCTGAACGCCCTTCTCGAAGAAGTACGCATAGAGGTCGGTGCGGTCGTCGGCGACCACATAGTGTTCGCTCAAATAGGGCTTGATAGGCTTCAGATGCTCCATCCGCACATAGGGCGGATTGCCGATCACCACATCGAACCCGCCGCGCGCCCGGACCTCGGGGAAGGCCGTGGTCCAGTCGAACGGGTTGTCGCTGAACGCCTTGTCGGCGATCAGGCTGTTGCCGTCCTGGATCGTCGCCTCCAGATTCTGCAGCCGATGATCGCGCCGGGCCGTCTTCAGCCACAAGGACAGGCGGGTGATCTCGACCGACTCGGGGTTCAGATCGACGCCGTACAGGTTGCGGGTCACGATCTGGTCGAAGACGTCGAAATCGATCTCGACCCCCAGCGCCTCCAGCGCCGTCACCGCATCGCGGTAGCGGCGGGCCATTTCCTCGAAGGCCGCGACAAGGAAAGCGCCTGACCCACAGGCCGGATCGACGATGGTGAAGTCGCGCAGGGTATCCAGATAGGCGCTCCAAAAGGGGGCGGCCTGTTCCGGCGTCGGACCCGCCTCATCCCCCTCGACCTCCCACATGCCGTGCTCGTCCCACAGGGCGGCGCGGCGTTCGTCGAGGGTCCGCCCGACCGTCTGTTCCACGACAAACCGCGTGATGCTGTCGGGCGTATAGACCACGCCCTCGCGCTTCTTCTTCGACACCTCCGGGACGACGCCCGATTTCAGCGCCTCGATGTCGGTGATCGACTGTTCGAACAGCCGGCCCAGCACCGTGACCGGCACCTCGCGGCGATAATCCCATTCGCCCAGACCGGCGATCTCGACCGCCAGATCGTCGGGCACCACGATAGTGTCGGCGACCGGGTCGTTGGCGAACAGGCCGCCGTTGTAGGCGGGGATGCCCAGACGCGGACTGCCGACGTCCACGGCGCGGAACAGGCCGAGGAAATTGTTCCACAAGGGCTGAGGCGCGAAATTGTTGATCAGCTTGGACGCCTTGTCCAGCAGCCGGTCTTCCATCAGGTCGGTACGCTGGGCGAAGGCGATGAACAGGATGCGGTCCAGCAGCTTCTGCGCCACCTCGATGGCCTTCAGCGTGGCCAGCCCCGGCCCGTCCTCGCCGGTGTTTCGAAGGAAGTTGATGAGGCGGCCACGCAGTGCCGCATACTCGACATAGAGCTTGTTGGTGACCGCCTTGTAGGCGCTGTCGGTGTCGCGCAGCAGCTGGTCCGTCTGGCCCCCGAACAGGTTGCGGGCCGACAGGATACGCCACAGCCGCTCGTGTTCCTTGGGATCGTCCAGCTTCGTCAGGTCGAACCGCTCATAGGCGTCGCGCCCACGCCCGAAGGCATACATGCGGATTTCCAGACAGTTGGACACCAGCACCCAGCGCGAGCCCGGTGCGTCGATGGCGTAGTCCCAGGCCTGTTGCACCGGACTGCGTTTTCGACCCGCGTCGATCCGGTCCAGATCGACGCTGGACGGGCCCTTCAATTCGAACGGGGCGACAATCTCGTCTGCTTTTTCGGGCTCGTTGAACCGCCCCAGAGCGACGTCGGCCGATCCGGCGCGGATCGTCGCTTCATGCTTCAGTGTATAGGGAACGCCAGGATCGAACGCTTCATAACCCAGCACCCTCAGAAGAACGGCCTCGATGAACAGGGGCCGGACCGCCGTCTCTTTCTGGGTCAGGAATTTGGGATCACGAACCTTCCGCGCATAGTCTGCGGCTGCCGCCAACTGTTCCGCGGTTGGGACAAAGGCGGTCGCGCCCCGTCTGGAAGCATCCTCCACCACGCCGTGGTTGAACAACGGCACGTGCAGGGTGCGGGAGAAGGCGCGCGACTTGCGCGATCCACCGCCCGACGTGGGCAGGTCGATACCGGCGGATGCGAACAGTTCCATTGTCTCTGACGCTAGACGGATGAGGGGATTCGGTCGACTGATAAGGACATGGCTCCTGTTAACCAGCCCGACATGTTCGGCCATTCGACGCCGCAACCGCGCCCGGAGCGCGCGCCCCGGCCCGAGTTCACGCCCTTTCCCCATTCAGTGATCAAGCGGCTCAACGCCGACATCCGCTGGCTCTATCCCGCCGAATGGCTGCCCTGGTCCGAGGAAGAGACGGATCGGCGCGAACGCGACTTCATCGCCCGCGTCGCCCGACTGCGGCCCGAGGATCGAGGGAACCTGGTCGAACGCTATCAGGTCGAGCTGGCCCGGTTGCGCGCCGCCCCCCGACCCAGGGGTTGCTGAACCTTCCGGCCTCAAGCAGCCCGCAGGGCGTTAGGCCAGACGGGCCCAGACTCTTCGTTGACCCTCCAACCCCTTTCCGCTATAGCCCCCCGCTCTTCGAGATTTCCCCGCCGTGGACCGTGCTCCGCGGCGTTTCCGTTCGTAAGGTTTGACTGATGGCCAACAATCCCGGCGCCAAGAAAGCGATCCGCAAGATCGCTGCCCGCACCGAAGTGAACAAGGCGCGCCGCACGCGCGTCCGCACCTTCCTGCGCAAGTTTCAGGAAGCCGTCACGGGCGGCGACGCCGGTGCCGCGAAGACCGCCTTCATCGAGGCCCAGTCCGAGCTGATGCGCGCCGTCTCCAAGGGCGTGGTTCACAAGAACACGGGTTCGCGCAAGGTGGGGCGTCTCGCCGCACAGCTGAAGAAGATGGCCGCCGCCTGATTTTTCGGACCCCGGACGGCCTTTCATCAGGCTGTCACGGCAAAATCCAGTGATTTCAACGGCGAGGGCGCGAAGGCTCCCTCGCCGTTTGCACGTGCGCCGGTAACCGTTGTCAGGCGAATTGGCGCTCGCTTCTGTGGCGAAAAGACGTTTTTCGTTGACGGTGTTTGGCTTTAGCGGAGTCAACAATTTTAACTGCAATTCGAGTCGCGAATCAGCGTTGACGCCCCCCTCCCCGAGGGTAAGTTCGAGCCGCTGACGCACTTCCATTCCCATACGGAATGAAAGCGGCGCGGAACCTGTTTTCGTGTCGGCGTGAGACGCCTGTTCCAGAGTACGACCCCACCGGCAAGGCACCCGCCTCGCAGGACAGGAGAAGTCGTCCCGGTTCCAGGCCTCTCCCGAAGGGCGTCAGGTGATGGGCTTTCAGGGTGGCTTGACGATGATGGGGAGCGCGCAAATGGCGGGGATGACGGATCCGGATCGCATCTGGACCGAGGCGGCGGGCCGTCTGCGCAGCGAGATCGGCGAGGGGCCCTTCAGCTCCTATATCGCCCCCTCGGCCGTGCGCGCCGACGGTGCCGGCCAGCTGATCCTTGTCACCCCGACCGCCTATGCCCGTGACTGGGTGCGCAAGAACGCCCTGCGTCGCATGAATGAGCTGTGGCTGGGCCTCGACGGCCTGTCGCGTCGCCTCGACGTCCGTTGCCGCGCCGAGATGGGCTCGACCCCCTCGGCCTCCCAGGTCGCCGCCGGCCGCGCCGAGGGCGCCGCCGTCATTCCGCTGCAGCCCATTCCCATGGCCACCGTGCCTCCCGTCGCCGACGGCGCCCGCGCCGTGCGCGCCGCCGGCCTGCAGGAGCGGCTGACCTTCGACAGTTTCGTGGAAGGGCAGGGCAATGCCTTCGCCCTGGCCATCGCCCGCCAGGCCGCCGCCTGGGCCGACGGCCATTTCAACCCGATCTTCTTCTGCGGCCCCTATGGCTACGGCAAGACCCACCTGCTCAATGCCATCGCCTGGGAGGCCCAGCGGCTGCGTCCGGATGCCAGGGTGGTCTATCTGACCGCCGAGCGCTTCCTGTCGACCTTCGTCCGCGCCGCCCAGGACCGGACCATGGCGGCCTTCAAGGACAGCCTGCGCAACGCCGACATGCTGCTGATCGACGACGTCCAGTTCGTCGGCGGCAAGGCCGGCACCCAGGAAGAACTGCTCTCGACGCTGACCGCCCTGATCGAGGACGGCAAGAAGATCATCCTCTCGGCCGACCGCCCGCCGATGGCCCTGACCGAGGTCGAGCCGCGCCTGCGCAGCCATCTGGCCTCGGGCCTGACCTGCCCGGTCGAGCCCGCCGATCGCGCCCTGAAACTGGCCGTGGCCCGCAACCGGATCGAGGCCCTGGCCCGGCTCGGCGTCGTCTCGGGCGAGGCCCAGGCCGAGGTGCTGGAACATCTGGTCGACCGCACCCCCGGCTCGATGCGCGAGCTCGAGGGCGCCGTGAACACCCTGGCCGCCGTCGCCGGCGCCCGTCTGTCGGCTCTCAGCGTCGACGAGACCCAGGCCCTCCTGGGCTCGGCCCTGCGCGGCGGCCCCGAGCGCCGCATCACGGTCGACGAGATCCAGAAGACCGTCGCCGATCATTTCAGCCTCAAACAGGCCGACCTGCTCTCGGAGCGCCGCACCCGCGCCGTCGCCCGCCCGCGCCAGATCGCCATGTGGCTGTGCAAACAGCACACGACCCGCTCCTACCCCGACATCGGCCGCCGCTTCGGCGGGCGCGACCACACCACGGTCCTGCACGGCGTGCGCAAGATCGAGGAACTGATGGCCCAGGACGACCAGATCGCCCGGGATGTCGAGACGCTGACGCGCAAGCTCAGGGGTTAGGGTCGAGGGTCGAGGGTCGAGGTGGGTTATCCACACGTCCCTCCGCCTCCTCCCTCGCCCCTCGACCCTCGACCCTCGCCCCTTCCTTGCCCCGCCCCACCAATCCGCTAGTGTCCATAGCCCTATCTCTTTGCGGCGGCCTGTGAGTCGCTGACGGCGGGCGAGACCACATGCAACTGACCATCGAACGATCCGCGCTCCTCAAGGCCCTCGGCCACGTGCAGAGCGTCGTCGAGCGCCGGAACACCATCCCGATCCTGTCCAACGTCCTGCTCTCGGCCGGGCGCGACAAGCTGTCGTTCGCCGCCACCGACCTCGACATGGAGATGGTCGACGAGGCCGAGGCCCAGGTGAATGTCGAGGGCCAGATCACCGCCCCGGCCCACACCCTCTACGAGATCGTCCGCAAACTGCCCGACGGCGCCGAGGTCTCGCTCAGCTACAACGGCGACGATCCCCGTCTGGTGGTCCAGGCCGGCCGTTCGAAATTCAACCTGCCGGTCCTGCCGGCCGGCGACTTCCCGGTCATGTCGACCGACACCTCGGGCACGCGCTTCACCCTGCCCAAGGAAGACCTCGCCCGGCTGATCGACAAGACCCGGTTCGCCGTCTCGACCGAAGAGACCCGCTACTATCTGAACGGCCTCTACCTCCACACCGTGGCCGAGGCCGGCATTCCCCTGCTGCGCGCCGTGGCCACCGACGGCCACCGTCTGGCCCTGGCCGAGACGCCCGCCCCTGAGGGCGCCGCCGGCGGCCCCGGCGTCATCGTCCCGCGCAAGACCATCGACCAGGTCCGCCGCCTGCTCGACGACGGCTCCGGCCCGGTCGAGGTCATGGTCAGCCCGCAGAAGATCCGCTTCGAATTCGGCAACGCCAGCCTGACCTCAAAGGTCATCGACGGCGCCTTCCCCGACTATATGCGCGTCATCCCCAAGGGGAATGACAAACAGGCTGACATCGACAACGCCCTGTTCGCCCAGGCCGTCGACCGCGTCGCCACCATCTCGGCCGAGAAGAGCCGCTCGGTGAAACTGGCCTTCGACCTCGATCGCGTCACCCTGACGGTGCGCAATATGGAGGCCGGGCAGGGGGTTGAGGAGGTCGAGATCGGCTATTCCGAAGAGCCCTTCGAGATCGGCTTCAACGCCCGCTATCTGCTCGACGTCGCCGGCCAGATCACCGGCGAGACCGCCCACTTCAAATTCGCCGACCCGGCCAGCCCGACCCTGGTCCTCGATCCGGGCGATCCGGGCGTGCAATATGTGCTGATGCCGCTGAGGGTGTGAGTTTCTGAATTCCGCTCATCCCGGCGAAAGCCGGGACCCAGTGCTTTCGTTGCGTACGGAGGTTCCGGTTGGCGTTCTTCACCTACATCGTCGCCAGTCGCCGCAATGGGACCCTCTACACAGGTTCAACCGACAATCTGATCAAGCGGATCATCGAGCATCGCGAGAAGCGGCGCGACGGCTTCACCGCCAAGCACGATGTGGCGATCCTCGTCTGGTATGAAGTCCACGAGTCACGCCACGCCGCCTTCGTCCGGGAGCGCCAGATCAAGGAATGGAAACAGGCCTGGAAGCTGGAAATGATCGAGCGGACCAATCCAGGCTGGACCGACCTGTTCGAAAAGCTCTTCTGAACCGCCCGTGTTCTTGCGAAAGAACTGGGTCCCGGCTTTCGCCGGGATGAGCGGAAAATTTTGATAACATCTCTCACCCTCACCGACTTCCGCTCCTACGCAGCGGCCACCCTGCCCATCGCGGCGGGGGCGGTCGTGCTTCACGGCCCCAACGGCGCGGGCAAGACCAATCTGCTGGAGGCCCTCAGCCTGTTCACCCCCGGAAAGGGGCTGCGCGGCGCGACTGCCCCCGAGATGGGCCGCCGCGAACCTGGCGAGGCCACCGGCCGGGCCTGGGCGGTCGCCGCCGTCCTCACCGATGGCGACGAGGAAACAAAGCTCGGCACCGGCGTCCAGTCGCCCGGCGCCGCCCGCCGCATCGTCCGCATCGACGGCGAGACGGCCCAGCCCGGCCGGTTGCTCGACCATCTCCGGCCCGTCTGGGCCACCCCCGAACAGGACCGGCTGTTCTCCGACGCCCGTGCCGCCCGGCTGAAATTCCTCGACCGGCTGGTCTTCGCCGCCGACCCCGCCCACGCCGCCTCGGTCTCGGCCTATGAAAAGGCCCTGCGCGAACGGCTGCGCCTGCTGACCGAGGGCGCCGAAGGTCGCGCCGCCGACCCGCTGTGGCTTGACGCCCTGGAGTTGCGCCTCGGCGAGGCGGGCGCGGAGGCCGCCATCGCCCGCGCCGCCGCTTTGACCACCCTCCAGGCCGCCATCGACGCCCGCAATGACCGGCCCTTCCCCCAGGCCGATCTCGGCCTGACCGGCGAGGCGGAGGCCATGGCGACCGCCGGCGCCGGCCCCGAAGCGATCGCCGCCGTCCTCCGCGACGGCCTGACCCGCAGCCGCGCCCGCGACGCCGCCGCCGGCCGCTCCCTGTTCGGCCCGCACCGCTCCGACCTGACCGCCCTCCATCGCGAAAAGAACCGCCCCGCCGCCGAGGGTTCCTCTGGCGAGCAGAAGGCGCTGGTCCTGAACCTGATCCTCGCCCAGATCACCCGGCTGGCCGACCAGCCCGCGCCGCCCGTCCTCCTGCTCGACGAAGCCCCCGCCCACCTCGACACGGCCCGCCGCGCCGCCCTGTTCGACGAGATCGAGGCCCTCGGCCTGCAGGCCTTCATGACCGGCACCGAGGCGGAGTTGTTCGCGCCGCTCCGGGGCCGGGCGCAGTTCGTGCGGGTGGAGGGCGGCGGCTTCGCCTGATCCGTCGCTAGCGCCTGGTCGACACCCGTCAGTGCCCTGACCGGCCGGCCAGGGTTCATCACAAAGAACACAACGAAGAACCACAAAGGACACGACGGGCCCCGAGGGACATCACCAGCTGAATCTCGCGGTCGTACAGGCCAGAAATGATCGCGAAGCGATCGAAAGAGCCCCACGGACGTACTCTCGATCGAAGCCTTTGGCGCCAGTCCCGTCGTGTCCTTTGTGGTCCTTTGTGTCCGTTGTGATGAACCTTCGAACCAGGCCGCCGCACCGGCGTCCGTCACCCCTGACTCACCACTCCCGCAAGCCCCGCTTTTCCTCGCAATTCCGCCCTGAATCCCTATATGTTGCAGGCCTCGGCGCGACCCGGATTCGCGCCCTGAAAACCGCCCTGAAAACCGTCCGTTCAAGGCGGCCCTTTCGCCGCCTTCCGAAGCCCTCCCGAGGGCGTTTCACCGACCGAATATATGACCGATCAGACCCCGACCGCGCGTAACGAAGACACCGCCGAAGAGGCCGCCTACGGTGCCGATTCCATCAAGGTCCTGAAGGGCCTGGACGCCGTGCGCAAACGCCCCGGCATGTATATCGGCGACACCGACGACGGCTCGGGCCTGCACCACATGGTGTATGAGGTGGTCGACAACGCCATCGACGAGGCCCTCGCCGGCCACGCCGACCTGGTCCAGGTCATCCTCAATGCCGACGGCTCGGTCACGGTCACCGACAACGGCCGCGGCATCCCCACCGACATCCACGAGGGCGAGGGCGTCTCGGCGGCCGAGGTCATCATGACCCAGCTGCACGCCGGCGGTAAATTCGACCAGAATTCCTACAAGGTCTCCGGCGGCCTGCACGGCGTCGGCGTGTCCGTCGTCAACGCGCTGTCGGACTGGCTCAAGCTGGTCATCTACCGCAACGGCAAACGCCACGAGATGAAGTTCGCTCGCGGCGACACGGTCGAAAGCCTCAAAGTCACCGGCGACGCGCCGATGCGCGACAACGGCAAGGTCCTGTCGGGCACCGAGGTCACCTTCTTCCCCTCGGTCACCACCTTCGCCCACATCGATTTCGATCTGAAGACGCTGGAGCACCGCCTGCGCGAGCTGGCCTTCCTCAACTCCGGCGTGGTCATCAAGCTGCAGGATCACCGCGGGGCCGAGCCCTTCGAGGAAATCCTGCACTATGAGGGCGGCGTCGAGGCCTTCGTGCGCCACCTCGACAAGTCCAAGTCGCCCATCCTCAAGGACGTCATCGTCATCCGCGGCAAGAAGGAAGGGATCGAGATCGATCTCGCCCTGTGGTGGAACGACAGCTACCACGAGACCATGCTGTGCTTCACCAACAACATCCCCCAGCGGGATGGAGGCACCCACCTGTCGGCCTTCCGCGCCAGCCTGACCCGCGTCATGGGCGGCTATATCGACGCCGCCGGCGCCGCCAAGAAGGAGAAGGTTTCGGTCTCGGGCGAGGACGCCCGCGAAGGCCTGACCTGCGTCCTGTCGGTCAAGGTGCCGGACCCGAAATTCTCCTCCCAAACCAAGGACAAGCTGGTCTCTTCCGAAGTGCGTCCGGCCGTCGAGGGCCTGTGCTCCGAAGGCCTGTCGACCTGGTTCGAGGAACACCCCGTCGAGGCCAAGGCCGTCGTCGCCAAGATCATTGAGGCCGCCGCCGCCCGTGAGGCCGCGCGCAAGGCCCGCGACCTGACCCGCCGCAAGACCTCGATGGACATGGCCTCCCTGCCGGGCAAGCTGGCCGACTGTCAGGAGCGCGATCCGGCCAAGTCCGAACTGTTCATCGTCGAGGGCGATTCCGCCGGCGGCTCGGCCAAACAGGCCCGCAACCGCGAGAACCAGGCCGTCCTGCCCCTGCGCGGCAAGATCCTGAACGTCGAGCGCGCGCGCTTCGACCGGATGCTGTCGTCCGAACTGATCGGCACCCTGATCCTGGCGCTCGGCACCGGCATCGGCCGGGACGATTTCAATGCCGACAAGCTGCGGTATCACAAGATCATCCTGATGGCCGACGCCGACGTCGACGGCGCCCACATCCGGACCCTGCTGCTGACCTTCTTCTACCGGCAGATGCCCGAGCTGATCGAGCGGGGCCACGTCTTCATCGCCCAGCCACCGCTCTACAAGGTCTCCAAGGGCAAACAGTCGCGCTACCTCAAGGACCAGTCCGAGATGGACTCCTACCTGATCGAGGAGGGCTCATCCGAGGCCGAACTGGACCTGCCGACCGGCGAGCGCCGCACCGGCCTGGACCTGCAGTCCCTGGTCCGCGAGGCCAAGGCCTTCAAGGCCGGCGTCGATCGCCTGTCGCAACGCGCGCCCGCCTTCGCCATTGAACAGTCGGCCCTGGCCGGCCTGTTCGACGAGGCCGCCGCCGATCCGGCGACGGCCGCGGCCCGCCTCAACCTCTATGCCGAGGAAGGTGATGGCGACTGGACCGGTTCGCCGGGTGCCCAGGGGGCCGTGGCCTTCGAACGCGTCCGCCGCGCCGTCACCGAGCGCATCGTGCTGGAAGAGGCCCTGATCCGCTCGCTGGACGCCCGCCGTCTGGCCGAACGCTCGGCGGCCTTCGAGGGCCTGTTCGACAGGCCCGCCGTCTTCCGCCGCAAGGACAAGGCGGTCACCGTCCGCGGTCCGCTGGACCTGCTGGAAGCGGTCCTCGACGCCGGCAAGAAGGGCATCGCCATCCAGCGCTACAAGGGCTTGGGCGAGATGAACCCGGAACAACTGTGGGAGACCACGCTCGACGTCAACGCCCGCACCCTGCTGAAGGTGCAGGTCGAGCATCAGGAGGATGCCTCCGACCTGTTCGCCAAGTTGATGGGCGACGTGGTCGAGCCGCGCCGCGAGTTCATCCAGGCCAATGCCCTGGATGCGGCGGTCGACGCCTGACGATCAGGTCGAGGGACCCCTCGCCTCGACAAAGGCGTTGATCGTCGGCCAGTGGGGCGGATTGGCCCGTATCCCGTCGCAGGCGATCTCCTTGAGGATCCCCGGGATCGTGCCGTTACGGGCGCTCAACCAGTCGCTGTCGTCGGTATAGCGGCCGACCTCAGTGCCGTCCGGGCCGAACTCGATCGACAGGGGGCTGCGCCACTGGTTTGAACCGCAGCGAAACTCATAGGTGTCGACGGTGTGGCTGAAGTCCCCGGCCTCGCCCCTGAGCGGCACAATGGCCAGCGTGACCCGGGTGATGCCGCCCTCCACCACGATGGCGTCCACATCGGCCAGATAGGCCGAGTTGGCGCTGCGCGAGAACGCTTGCCAGCTTTCCGCTGCCGCCGGCGTCGCCAACGCCAGAATTGCCAGCCCCGTCATTATGGCTCTCATGATGCCCTCCCCAGACCCCGGTGCCATGTTGCGCCGCTGAAGGGCTTTGGCAAGAGTGTCCGTCAGGCCGCGCGCCGCCGCGTCTGTGTCGCCAGCAACGGCTCCAGCAGCCAATGGGCCAGATGCCGCACCACCGGCACGGCGACCCCGTCCCCCGTCAGATGACAGGCGGCGCTGTAGGTGTCCGGAAGGCGGTAGCTGTCGGGCAATCCCATCAGCCGCGCCATCTCCCGGGCCGACATCAGCCGGGACCGGACCTGCCCGCGTTCGACCACCAGAAGGGTCTGGCGGCTCGATCCACCACCCGGAGTGCGCAGGCAGCCGGCGATGTCGAACCGCACCTCGGCGCGCTGCAATCGTCCGCCGCCTGCGTCGCGCCGCGTGCGCCGGTACAGGCCTCCCACGCACCGCTCACCTGTCCGCTGCGCCGCCTCGACCTTGGCCAGATTCCTCGGCGACATCAGCATCAACAGCCGGTTCGTCTCCGCCGTCGAATTCCAGCGGACGCCCGACGGTTCAGGCTCGATCACCGATCCCAGCCCCGCGCCTGAAGCGCCGGGCTCAGGCAGCCGCCACCAGACCATCCGATCCCGGAGCTCGCCCGGCAGCCGCTCCACCGCCCGGCGCAGGGCCGGCGTATGAAACGGAGCGTCGGCCTCCGCCGTCGTCAGGCCGGGGTCGAAGCCCGCATCCTCACGGACGCCGATCACGAACAGTCGCGGTCGTGACTGCGGCAGGAAGCGGTCGGCGTTTATGACCAGGGGCCCGCAGCGATAGCCGGCGTCGGCATAGGTCCGGCAGATGACCTCGAAATCCCTTCCTCCGTGCGAGGTCAGGGTTCCGCAGACATTCTCGACGGCCACGATCCGCGGGGCACGGCCCTCGGCGGCCAGCGCCCGGGCCAGTCGCCAGAAGTCGTGAAACGTCCCCGATCGCCTGCCGTCCAGCCCCGCGCCGATGCCCGCCAGCGACAGATCCTGGCAGGGGAATGAGCCCCACATCAGGTCCGCTGTCCCCGGAAGATCGGCGGCGACCAGGTCTGCGATGTCGTCAACCCGAAGCCCGGAATCGCCCCAGTTGGCGCGATAGGCCCTCGCCTTGGCCGGATCGAAATCATTGGCGAACAGACAGCGCCAGGTCTCACCCAGACCGGCGCGCACCATGCCGCCGCCGGCGAAGAACTCATAATAGTCCCCGGAAGAAGGCGGTGTCAGGGGCGATTCGGCCATGCCGGGACGCTGACGCGGCAGCGGACGGAAGTCCACAATCGGGTATCGTCCGGAAGCGCCGGCCGTGACCGGACCCGTGACAGTGGCGGCGGCCTGTTTCGAGATGCTGCTTCGACGCGCCCCTCCCGTTAACGGCCCTTTCGGCTTCTTCCGCTACGACAACGGCTCAATCGGACGAGCCCACGTTTGACCGCAGCCGCCGCCAGCCTTGATCCCCGCACCACCCTCGCCCGGCCCGACCTGGCCGAGCAGGCGCTGGAAGGGATTGTGCGCGCCGCCGACTTCCGGGCGGTCCGGGCGATGCATTGCGCCATTCCGGTCGCCGACATCCACGCCGATGCCGTGGCGGGTGAGCACCCGGTCGACCAGCTGATCTTCGGCGAGGCTTTTGACGTCCTTGATACGCGTGGCGATCAGGTCTGGGGCCGGGCCCGCCGCGACGGGGTCGTGGGCTGGGTCCGGTTGTCCGATCTCGAGGACGGCGCGCCCCTGGCGACCCATCGGATCGGAGCGACGGATCATGACCTGCCCCTGAACGCGCTGGTGGTCGAGGCAGGCGATCCGCCCGGCCTGGCTCCGATCGGAAGCTTCGCCGCCGAGCCGGTCGAGGTGGCCGAGCGTCTTCTGGGAACGCCCTACAGGCTGGGCGGCCGATCCTCGCTGGGCACGGACTGCTGTGGGCTGGTGCAGCAGGCGCTTTATGCCTGCGGGCGCGCGGCCCCGCGCTATGCCGACCAGCAGGCAGAACTTGGTCAGGCCGTGGCCGCCGGACAGGCGCAACGCGGCGATCTGGTCATCTGGCTGGATCCCGAAGAAGGGCCGTGGAACGGCCACGCCGGCTTCATCCTGGACGGCGACCGGGTGCTGCACGCCGTCGGTCGGCTGGGTGGCGTGGTGATCGAGCCTTTCGCCGAGGCCGACGCCCGGCATCGTGTGGCGGGCTCGTCCGGACCGGTCTTCCGCCGGCTCTGACCGAAACGAAAAAGGGCGGCCCGAAGACCGCCCTTCCCTCATTCAAAAATCCGGACCTTCAGTTCGCTGCGGCCGCTGCGGCCGCTGCGGGCGGGGTCGCGGGCGCGGCACCGGCAGTGGCGTCACCTGCGGCGGGTTCAGCGCCGGCGGCCGGTGCTGCGCCTTCAACAGGGGCAGCCGGGGCCGCGCCGGGCTGGCGGGCCGGATCGGGGGCCGGGATGGCCATGCCGGTCGAGCCCTGCGCGCGCAGCCAGGCGATCAGATTGATCCGGGTCGCGGTGTCGCGGATACCGGCGAACGACATCTTGGTGCCGGGGACGTGGCGGCCGGGGGCGGTCAGGAACAGGTCCATCTCATCCAGGGTCCAGGTCGGGTTCGTACCCTTGTGGGCCTGCAGGGCGTCGGAATAGGCGAAACCGGAAATGTGCATCACAGGCCCGCCAACCACGCCGTACAGATTCGGGCCGATGCCGCTGGCCCCGCCGGCGTTGACCGTGTGGCAGGATTTGCAGCGCGCGAAGGCCGCCTCGCCGGCAGCCAGATCGGCCGTCGGCAGCACCGTGCCCCAGTCAGGGGCCAGAACGACCTCGGCGGGTCCGCCGGCGGCCTCCTCGGGCGCGTCCACGAAATAGCCCATCTTTTCAGGGGCTTTGTTGTAGTAGATGGCGGCCGAGCCCTCTTTCACAACAAGGATTACGAAAACGGTGCCCAGTGCGGCAGCCGCAATCTTGTTCCACTTCAGATCGCCGCTCATGCGCGTCGCTCATCCCGTTCCTGAGGCCCGACCACACGCGCGGCAGGGCGAATTCTTGCGTGGCCGTCTCTTACACGCTAGCGCGGCCTTCGCAACCGGCAGAAGGCTGGTTCCAGCGTCGCAGTCCAGGACCCGAATGTGAACCCGCTGATCCTTATCCCTGCCCGAATGGCCGCAACCCGCCTTCCGAACAAGCCGCTCGCCGATATCGGCGGCGTGCCGATGATCGTGCGGGCCTGGCGTCAGGCCGTGCTTTCCGGCCTCCCGGTCGCGGTCGCCGCTGGTGATCGCGAGATCGTCGACGCCATTGAGTCGGCCGGCGGCGTGGCGGTCCTGACCGATCCGGACCTGCCGTCGGGCTCCGACCGTATCCGGGCAGCCCTCGATTCCATCGACCCTGACGGTCGCCACGACGCCGTCATCAATTTGCAGGGTGATATGCCCTTTGCCGATCCGGGGCTGGCCCTGGCCTGCGCCGCCCTGCTGCATGGCGAGCCGGCCTGCGACATCGCCACCCTGATCGCCCCCGAGGCGGACGCCGCCGACCGCTCCAATCCCGATGTGGTCAAGGCGGTGGTGGCCATGGGCGAGCATGAGCGCCACGGCCGCGCCCTCTATTTCACCCGCTCGACCCTCTACGGCGACGCCCCGGTCTGGCGACACATCGGCCTGTATGGCTACCGCCGTGCCGCGCTCGAACGCTTCTGCGCCGCCCCGCCATCGCCGCTGGAGCGCCGCGAAAAGCTGGAACAGCTGCGGGCGCTGGAGATGGGCCTCCAGATCTGGGCCGCGGTGATCGACGAGGCCCCGCTGTCCGTGGACAATCCGGATGATCTGGCGGCGGCGCGGGCGCTCGCTCGCTAGGCTCGCCACTCATCCCGGCGCAGCCGGGAATCATTCGATCCCGGTTCATCGATGAGATGGTTCATCACCAAGGACACCAAGGATCACAAAGGACACGAAGAAGGTTGCGCCTGGCTCGGGTCCCTTTGTGCCCTTCGTGACCCTTCGTGTCCTTTGTGATGAACCTTCCAGCCTTGGCCAGATGTCCTCGAACGCCGGCTACGCCGGATTGCGTCTCAGGTGTCGAACCCGTCCACCCAAGCCTGCAGCAAGGTGCGCGCGATGGCGATCCTTGGCGGGGCCTTGATCGTCGGATGCGTCCCTTCGAGGCAGGCGCGGGCCTCGTCCCGCGTCAGCCAGGCCACCGCCTCCAGTTCGGTCTGATCGGGCGTCGCCTCGCCTGAATCGACCTCGCAGACCAGGCCGATCATCAGCTGGGACGGGAACGGCCACGGCTGGCTGGAGTGATAGCGCACTGCCGTCACCGTCAGCCCCGCCTCTTCGGCGATCTCGCGGGCGCAGGCCGCCTCGATGGTCTCGCCGGGCTCGAGGAAGCCCGCCAGGGCCGACATCCGCCCGGCCGGCCAGGCCGCCTGCCGGCCCAGCAGGCAGACCGGCTCGGTCCCGCCCTTGTAGATGGCCAGCATGATGGTCACCGGATCCACGCGCGGGAAATGCTCGACGCCGCAGGCCGGGCAGATCCGCTTCCAGCCGCCCGCGGTGGTCTCGCTCTCCACCCCGCAGGCGGCGCAGAAGCCGTGCCGCCGCCGCCAGTCGAACAGCGACTTGGCCGTCCCCGCCATGGCCGCGTCCGGTCCTGGCAGGAGCGCCGCCGCCTCGCGCATCTCGTGGAACGCCCCCAGCCCCGCCAGCGGTCCGGCCGCCGGATCGGCCGCCCCCTCGACCTCGACCGCGAAACAGGGCGCACCGTTCCACAGGCCGAGGAACAGCTCGCGGTCCGGAACCACCGCCCGCGCATGGGCCAGCGCCAGCCAGGCCAGTCGCGGTTCCTCGCCGGCTTCGATCAGCGGCCGCCCCTCCCACAGCACCATGGCCATGGCGTCCGGGCTCGCCGCCTGTTCGGCCAGCCAGTCCGCATCGTCCCGACGATCCCCCGCCCGATCGAGCGGATTGCCGGCGAAGGTGTTCAGGACGGGGAGGGGCATGGACGCTGTCTAGCAAGCCCACACTTGCATCGGCGAGCCGGAATCGTCATATCGGCCTCGGAGATCGCGGGCGAAGGCTTCGCCAACCTGGTCAGGGCCGGAAGGCAGCAGCCACAACGAATTCCCCTTCGGGTCGCGGTCTCCACTTCCCCTTTTGGTGCGCTAACGCTCGGCTCGCGGAGCCTCGCTGCTTGAGCGCATTCCTCCCCCTTGGGGGAGGGGGACCATCCGAAGCCGCAGGCGAAGGATGGTGGAGGGGTGGAGGAGACATGCACCGCGTCGCGACGACGACCCACCCACAGCTCCCTTGCCGCAACCCCTTCGCCCCCGGCCCGCTGCGCGCTAAGACGGACCTATGAGCGATGCCGACCCGAATCCCGACGGCCCTCCGTGGGACGATGACGCCCCCGACGCCGACGTCGTCGAGCGCGATCCCGACACCGACGACATGTTCGGCTCGCCCGAACCCGCCGGGATGCGGGAGGCCGAGGCCGCTGCGGCACCTGTTGCGGCGGCTGAGCCGAAGTCCGCACCGAAAAAGGCCGCCGCACCGGCCGACACCGGTCCGGCCGCCCATGTCGACGACGGCGAGGCCTATACCGTCCTCGCCCGCAAATACCGGCCGCACACCTTCGAGGACCTGATCGGCCAGGAGGCCATGGTCCGCACCCTGACCAACGCCTTCGCCACCGGCCGCATCGCCCACGCCTTCATGCTCACTGGCGTCCGGGGGGTCGGCAAGACCACCACGGCCCGCTTGCTGGCCCGGGCCCTGAACAACGAGACCGACACCATCGACCGTCCGTCGCTGGAACTGACCGCCCATGGCCGGCATGACGCCGCCATCATGGCGGGCCAGCATATGGATGTGGTCGAGATGGACGCCGCCTCCCACACGGGCATCGACGGCATCCGGGACATCATCGAAAGCGTCCGCTACGCCCCGGTCGAGGCGCGCTACAAGGTCTATGTCCTCGACGAAGTGCACATGCTGTCGAACCAGGCCTTCAACGCCCTGCTGAAGACTCTGGAAGAGCCGCCGCCGCACGCCAAATTCATCTTCGCCACCACCGAGATCCGCAAGGTGCCGGTGACCATCCTCAGCCGCTGCCAGCGCTTCGACCTGCGCCGCGTCGAGCCCGAAATCCTCGTCGAACACCTTGCCCGCATCGCCGACCGCGAGGGGATGAAGATCGAACAGGACGCCCTCGCCCTCATCGCCCGCGCCGCCGAGGGTTCGGTCCGTGACGGCCTGTCCCTGCTGGATCAGGCCCTGGTGCAGGGCGACCGCGGCGAGACGGTGAAGACCGACGTCGTACGCGACATGCTGGGCCTCGCCGACCGCAGCCAGACCATCGCCCTGTTCGAATCGATCATGGCCGGCCGCACGCCCGAGGCGCTGGAGCTGTTCCGCACCCTCTACGGCTATGGTGCCGATCCGGTGCAGGTGACCAATGACCTGCTGGAGCACTGCCACGCCGCCTCGGTGGCCAAGATGCTGGGGCCGCAGGCGACCCGCCTGCCCAATGACCAGGCGCAGAAGCTGACGGCCCTGGGCGCGGTCATTTCGGCCGGCACCCTGGCCCGCGTCTGGCAGATGCTGCTCAGGGCGCTGGACGAGGTCCGGCGTGCCCCCAATCCCGCAGACGCCGTCGAAATGGCCATCGTCCGCCTCGCCTACGCCGCCGACCTGCCGGGGCCGGAAGAGGCGCTGAGGGCCCTGCGCGACGGCGAGCCCATGCCGGGTGGCACGGCCCCGCGCGGCCCGTCCGGCGGCGGGGGCGGTGCCTCAGCCCAGCTGGCCGCCCGTCCGGTCGCCGCGCCCTCGCTCCCGGACCCTCAATCGTTCGAACAGGTCGTCGCCCTGATTGGCGAGAAGCGCGAGGTCGGCCTGCAGATGGACGTCCAGCGTTATGTCCGCCCCGTGGCCTTCAAGCCCGGTGCCATCACCTATGAAAGCCTCGACGGCGCGCCGATGGACCTCGCCCGCAAGCTGGCGGCGCGGCTCAAGGACTGGACCGGCCGCACCTGGCTGATCGCCGCCAACGGCCAGGGCGGCGGCGAGACCATGATCGAGGTTGATCGTCGGCGGCGGGCTGAAGAAAGGGCCGGGATTGAGGCCGATCCGTTCGTCGTCGCGGTGATGCAGGCCTTCCCCGGTGCCGTCATCGGCGAGATCAAGACCCTGGCCCCGGCCGTCGAACTGCCGGCCATCCCGGACGATTCGGGCGCTGTCAGCGACGAGGACTGACCGCCCACTGCCGTCAGGGCTCGTCAGTCGCCCCGGACCGCAATCTGCCGCAAGGTCTCCGGGCAGGGGAGGTCAGGGATATGGCATGGATCAGGGCGGCGGGAATCCTGGCGGTGGGGCTTTCGTTGATTGCCTCACCCCTGGCGGCGCAGGAACCGACCCGGCGTGAGCAGTTGGCCGCAACGATGGCCGATCTGTTCGACAAACTGGGCGTGCTGGGCGAGGCGCTGGGGGTCGATGCACCCAGGCTCCCCGACGATGTCCTGACCCGGGGGTTCGAGGCCGCCCTGCCGCTGCTGGCCGAAGATGACGGCCGCGAGTGGGGATCGGGCGTGGCCTTCGACTTCAGGACCGGAGTCTCGACCGGAGCGATGGACCCGGAGGTGGACCCGGGAACCGTGCTGACGGATGCACGCGCCTGCCGGGTCGGGAGTCCGGAGGGCGAGGTCGTGCATTTCGCCCGGTTCACACGCGGTGCGGTCAGGGGGCATCGCTGCATCACCCTGGTCGAGGATGGCGGCGTGTGGGGGCTGCAGTCGCGGACCCTTGCCCTGGGACCCGATCGCCAGATGACGGCCTACTATGGTGTGGCGATGTCGATCGAGGGGGATCCAGCCGGGGCCCGGCGGGCCGTCGAGGAGCGGCTGGACCAGAATGTCGCCCTGGCGGGCATGCTGGCCGACTATGCGCTGGAGGTGTTCCTGGCCAGCGAGGGCCCGCGCCGCGAGACCGGCGAGGACCTCAGGACACGCGCTGCCCGGCTTGCCGAGCGTCTGGATAGTGCCCTGGCCACCCTCCAGACGCCCTGACGGCCCCGGACATGTGCGGTGCGAGCCGGGCACGGGCCTTGGGCGAGGTCAGGAAGACGAACCGGGCCGGCTTCCCTTATTGGTAACAACTATAGATGCGAAATAGCCCGGGCATGCTTTGGCTCAGGGATATCCGAAACTAATTCTGTTGCTGTTTTTCAGGTCTGTCCGAAACAGGGCGCAGCGCCTATCTTCCGTCCATGGATCTCAACGCCCTCATGCAACAGGCCCAGGCGATGCAGCAGAAGCTGCAGGACGCCCAGGCCAGAATGGCCGATACCACTGCCTCGGGCAGTTCCGGCGGTGGTCTGGTGACCGTGGCGCTGAGAGGTGCCGGTGAGATTACCGGCGTGACCATCGACGACAGCCTTCTGGTTTCCGGTGAAGGCGAAATCCTGTCCGACCTGATCGTCGCCGCCCACGCCGACGCCAAGCGCAGGCTGGACGAGACCAACTCCGCCCTCATGCGCGAGGCCGCCGGCCCGATGGCCGGGATGAACATCCCCGGCATGCCCAAGCTGTTCTGAGTCTTTCGGCGCGTCGCGCGGCCGGAAGGTTCATCACAAAGGCCACAAAGGGTCCACGAAGGACACGAAGGGGCCGGCGGCTCCGCGGTGCCCGTCAGGGCGACGCAAAAAGCCCGATTGCGGGCGAGGGCCCGCGAAGGCCGAGCCACCCTCGCTCCCTTCGTGTCCTTCGTGCACTCCTTCGTGTCCTTCGTGATGAACCAGCCGTCGCCCGGGGCAGGGGCGCATAAGGCCCCGGTCAGACCCCACGCAGAGATAGGCAACCGCTCAACCCCCATGGTATGCGCCAGTCATGGCTGCCTCCGCCGGACCCGAAATCGAACGGCTGATCAGCCTGCTCGCCAAGCTGCCCGGCCTCGGTCCCCGCTCGGCCCGCCGCGCGGCCCTGGCCCTGCTGAAGAAGCGCGAACAGCTGCTGGTTCCGCTGGCGGCGTCGCTGGCCGAGACGGCGGCCAGGGTCACCTCCTGCAGCGTCTGCGGCGCGCCCGACACCCGCGACCCCTGCTCGATCTGCTCCAATAGCGCGCGCGACAACGCCCTGATCTGCGTGGTCGAGGAGGCCGGTGCCCTGTGGGCCATGGAGCGGTCCGGCGCCTTCCGCGGCAAATACCACGTGCTGGGCGGCCTGCTCTCGGCGTTGGATGGCGTCGGTCCCGATGCGCTCCGTGTCGCTGAACTGGTTGGACGGGTGCGCGGCGGTGAGGCCAAGGAAGTCGTCCTGGCCCTGCCCGCCACCGTCGACGGCCAGACCACCGCCCACTACATCGCCGAACGTCTGGCCGGGACTGGGGTCGAGATCACGTCGCTCGCCCGGGGCGTCCCGGTCGGCGGCGAGCTCGACTGGCTCGACGACGGGACCATCATCCAGGCCATGCGGCAGCGGCGCCCGACCTGAAGCGCGCTGGGGAAGCTCGACAGTCTCAGAGATTGCCTGCACCTCGACTGAAAGCGGACGCTCCGAGAGTCCGCTTTGGGTGGTGGGCTCAACTGATCGCCGCAACACACTCGGCGAAGGTCTCCGCTGGCGTCCGGTAGAGCAAGGTCTTTCTGGGCCGTTCGTTGAGCTGTCGGGCGATGGCGCTGAGCTGGGCCTGACTGTGCAGGGACAGGTCGGTCCCGTGGGGCAGATACTGACGCAGCAGCCGGTTGGTGTTCTCGTTCGAGCCGCGCTGCCACGGTGACCGGGGATCGCAGAAGTAGACCTCGACGTCGGAGGCCAGGGCCAGCCGCTTGTGATCAGCCAGCTCCTTGCCGCGGTCCCAGGTCAGGGACCGGTAGAGTTCGCCGGGCAACTTCCTCGACTGCTTGATCAGGGCGGTGACGACGCTTTCGGTGTCCTTGTTGGCGACCTTGACCAGCATCACGTAACGCGAGTGGCGCTCGACGAGCGTCGCGACGTAGCTGTTGCCGGATCCGCCGATCAGGTCGCCTTCCCAGTGGCCGGGGACGGCGCGATCCTCGACGGACGCGGGCCGTTCGCTGATCGAGACGGCGTCCCTGATCTGGCCCAGGCCATTCCGCTTCAGGGTGGCGTGCCTTGAGCGCCGGATGGTCCGCCGGGCCCTGAGGTGATCCAGCAGTTCCTTCTTCAGCACCCCACGGGTCTGGATGAACAGGCTGCGATAGATGGTTTCGTGCGACACCTGATTGTGCGGCTCCCCGGGCCAGGTGCGCTTGAGCCAGCCGGCGATCTGCTCGGGCGACCAGTTCCGCCGCAGCTTGGCCGATACTGTCCGGGCCAGAGCCGGTCGGCAAGCCAGCTTGCAGTGTTTGGGGCGCCGCGCCCGGTCCCACGCCGCCCGATCGGAGCCTGTCGCTCGATACCGTTCCGCCCCGCCGTTGCGCTGGACCTCGCGACTGATCGTCGATGGCGCTCGACCCAGCAACCGGGCGATCCCACGCAGCGAGCAACGGGTGCTCAGCCCCCGGGATATCTCCTCGCGCTCGCCCAGACTGAGCGCCAGAGCCGCCCGCTTGCGGTCCGGTGGCCGGATGCCGCCCGTCGGCGAAAGCACCGAGAACACCGACGAGGACTCCCGATCGAACCGCCGTCCGATCGAACTCATCGACTCGCCGGCCTTCCAGCGATCCCAGATTTCAGCCCGTTGGGCCGCCGAGTAGTAGATGCGACGCCGCTGCTTCATGACCCACGCTCCATCTCCGAAGAAAAGTTAGCGTGTTGCGTTCACCGGTTGAGCCCACCGTGGGAAGCGGACATTATTCAGTTGGGCGTTCGGGATCGTGGCTCGTCCAACCGATGTAGCAGTCGGTATGGATCAGAGTGGTAATCGTGCGACCGTTTAGATCGGTGAACGTGACCTTTGCCGCATAGCCGCCATCCGCTAGCTTAACTTCGGTAATCGGCGCGGTTGCGAAGCTCGCGTCACGGGGGTTTGCCCCAGTTCCGAAAAGCCGGTCTTCACGTGCCTCCAAGGCCATTCTGACTGCTTCATCGTGGGAGATGCCTTCGCAGGCATCCGACTGAACTGCGGCGCAAGACTGCGCCGCTGAAAACGTAAGAAGCAACAGGGCGCAACGGAATGCTCTCATAAGCAGAGCCTAGACCAAATCGGGCAGACCTCAACAGCGGCGCGAATGTCCGCAATGGGTCGGGAGCGGACTCTCGCCTGAGGGTCGGAAGCCGACTCTCCATCACACCCTGCGACCGAAACCGACGCATGGATCGCCTAGCCTGTCTCCGTGCCGCCGCCGGGTGGTCGGGGAAGAGGTCGCGACATGCGCACGGTGCGCACTATGTGCACTATGTGCACTCGAAATTTCCGCACCTCCGCCGCCATGGCGGCCCCTGCCGACTCCCGGTAAGGAACGGAGCATGAACGCCTCCCTGGTTGCTTTTTTCGCCGCCTCCGTCGTCGCTGTCATCGCCATGGTCTGGGCCCTGATGGAGCGCCGGCGCGCCGCCGCCGCCGATACGCGGTCGTGGGAGCTGCGCGAGCGCTATGCCGAGACCGAGGCGCGGATGCGCCTGTTCGAGGATCAGGCCGCGACCTCGACCGAACTGCTGCGCGCCCAGGCAGCGCAGTCCGCGACCACGGTGGCCGAGGAACTGCTCAAGCGCACCGACGAGACCTTCCGCAATCGCGAGCTGATGTCCCAACAGCGGATGGAGGCCCAGCTCAAGCCCGTGGCCGACACCCTCGCCAAATTCCAGGAGCATGTCGCCGCGCTGGAGAAGGTCCGCTCCGAGGAGACCGGCGGGCTGAAGGAACAGCTGGCCCTGCTGATGACCGCCTCGACGGCCACGCGCGACGAGGCACGGCGCCTGACCGAGGCCCTGCGCGGCAACACCGGGCGTCGGGGTCGCTGGGGCGAACAGACCTGCCGCAATGTGCTGGAGGCCGCCGGCATGGCCGGCCGGTTCGACTTCGAGGAACAGTCGTCCAGCGCCGACGACGCCGGCCGCCAGCAGCGCCCCGACTTCGTCGTCCGCCTGCCCGGCGGCGGCATGTTCGTGATCGACGCCAAGGTCTCCCTGGCCTTCGGTGACGCCGCCGACGGCGACGAGGAGGCCCAGGCGAAGGCGGCTTCCCTGCGCACCGCGACCAGTATGAAGACCCACGTCCGCCAGCTGTCGTCCAAGGCCTATCAGGACCAGTTCAAGCCCAGCCCCGACTTCGTGGCCATGTTCGTGCCCGGCGACGCCTTCCTCGCCGCGGCGCTGGATCACGAGCCGGACCTGATGACCACCGCCATGGCCTCGCGCGTGGTCATCGTGACGCCGACGACCCTGTTCGCCCTGTGCAAGGCCGTCGCCTACGGCTGGCGCGCCGAGGAGCAGGCGAAGAACGCCGAGGACGTCGCGAAACTGGGCAAGGAACTCTACAAACGCCTGTCGGTCATGGGCGGTCATGCCGCCGCCGTCGGGCGGGCGCTCGATACGGCCGTGGGCAAATACAATCAGTTCGTCGGCTCGCTGGAGAGCCAGGTCATGGTCTCGGCCCGGCGGTTCGAGGACCTGCAGGTCGACCACGAGGGCAAGGAGCTTCCAGGCCTTCCGCCGGTCGAGACCGCGCCACGCGCCCTGAGCCGCCCGGAACTGACCTTGGTCGAGACCCCGCCGGCGTCCCTGCCCCTGGCCTGAGCCGCTTCAGGACAAGCACGCTTGACATTGGCAGACGGCGCTGTAAAACACCCTTGTCAAATCGACAGGGAGCCTTGTCATGACCAACATGCCGAAGCCGAAACGCCCCCGGGGGGTCGGCACCTTCGTCCTGATGATCGGCGGAATGCTGGTCCTGGCTGGCCTGGCCGGCGCGGGAAGCGCCATCATCGGCGATCAGCCGGGGCCGGTCGGCACCGCCGTGACCGCTTCCCTGGTAACGGCCGCGATGGCCTTGGGCTTCACGGCCTGTCTCTGGTGGTGGCGCGGCATCGACGAGGCCGCCCGCGAGGCCCACAAATGGGCCTGGTGGTGGGGTGGCTCGGGCGGCATGGCCGTCGGCTCCGTGCTGCTGCTGACCCTGACGTTGCGGGCCGAGGAACAATCTCTTCCTGCCAAACTCGGCTCCACCCCGGCCGACATCTTCGTCTCTGGCATGATGTGCATCCTGCTGTTCCAGGCGGCGGGCTATTCGCTGGCCTGGGCCGGCTGGTGGCTGAAGCACCGCTAGGAGCGACCGGATGAACAACCGCCTCAAGGTCCTTCGCGCCGAACGCAGCTGGAGCCAGGCAGATCTGGCCGACCAGCTCGGCGTCTCGCGCCAGACCGTCAACGCCCTGGAGACGGGTCGCTATGACCCGTCCCTGCCGCTGGCCTTCAAGATCGCAAGGGTCTTCGGCCAACCCATTGAATCCATTTTCACGGAGGACTGAACATGAACGCCAGTCTTGAAGCCCCTCGCTCATCCTTCCTGCGCAAGGCGGCCCTGTTTGTCGTCCTTGCCGGACTTGGCGGCACGTTCGGCTATGGCTTCGCCACCCTTACCGACGGCGTCCTGACCCGCTGGGAGGACGAGCTCGCCGTGGTCATGTCTGTCGCCATGATCACCGTCGGCCTGATCACGGCCTTCATGGTTGCGCGGCGCTCCGCCGAGGTCCCCCGGGGCTGCGGTATCCTGCAGGTGATTGTCATGCTGCTGGCCGGCGCGATGTTCCTGTTGCCGGTATTCGGCACCGCCTGGGCGACGCCCGAGGTGGTCTTCGGTGCTGTCCTCCTGCTTCTCGCGGTCCAGAGCGGGGCCAATCTGATGCTGTGGCGCAACGCCGACGAAATGCTTCGGCGGGTCATGCTCGAGACCAGCGCCCTGGCCTTCTGGGCTGTCCAGCTCAGCCTGTTCATCTACGCCGCCGCCGAAAGGCTGGGGCTCATCGGGACCCTCACCGGCTGGGGCCTGATCGGCATACTGATGGGCGTCTATTTCATCTCTTCCATCGTCGCAGCCGCCCGTCGCGGTCTCCACTAGCCGTCATCAGACGGCCCTGAATCTCCCCAAGGATTGACGCCATGACCACCCACTCCCGCCTGAAAACACTCTCGCGTGCAGCCCTCGGAGCGGTGCTCGGACTCGGTTTGGCCGGCGCCGTCGCCTTCCAGCCGGTCGCAGCCTTTGCCCAGGCTGCCGAGGCCGCCGTCGCGCCCGCCAACGCGGCGCGCGTCGTGCGACAGGCCGAAGGCTCCGGTCCGGCCCTGTGGGTCATCCGCGACGCCGATTCGACCCTCTATCTGTTCGGCACGGTCCACCTGCTGCGCCCGACCACGGCCTGGGGCAGTGCGCGCGTCGATGCGGCTTTCGACAGCGCGTCCAGCGTCGTGTTCGAAATCTCCAACCCTGATGACCAGGCGGCGGTCATGCCCCTGGTCCAGCAGTTCGGCATCTCGCCCCGGACCCCCTTGTCCAGCCTGCTGACGGCAGAAGAACTGGCGACCCTCGACACTGCCGCCAGGACCATCGGGCTCAGTGCGGCCCAGATGGACCCGTTTCGCCCCTGGCTGGCCGCCCTGACCCTGTCGGTCGCGCCTCTGGCGGCCGCCGGCTATGATCCCGCCTCGGGTGTCGAGCTGATCCTCAAGGCCCGGGCCCAGGCTGCGGGCAAGCCGATCACCGCCTTCGAGACCATCGACGAACAGGTCCGCATCCTCGCCGGCTTCCCCGAGGCGGATCAACTGGCCTTCCTCCGTTCCACCCTGACCGACTTCACCGAAGCCACGGTTGAGCTGGACCGGCTGGTCGAGGCCTGGGCCGCAGGCGATGTCGAGGCGATCAATGCCATCGGCGTCGCCCCCATGCGCGAAAGCAGCGCGGCCATGCACGATGCCTTGTTGGTCCGGCGGAACACCAACTGGGCTGACCAGATCCAGACCCTGCTGGCCGGTTCAGGCACCGTCTTCATCGCCGTCGGTGCCGCCCATCTGGCCGGCGACGACAGTGTTCAGGAAATCCTTGAGGATCGCGGGGTCACGGTAACCCGGGAATAGGCGAAAGGCTGGAGCGGGCGGCGGGAATCGAACCCGCACGAAAAGCTTGGGAAGCTTTCAGGCTACCACTACATCACGCCCGCGGAGCCGGACGCAGCCTTAGGCGGAACGCCCCGGCGCATCAAGGCGAGATGCGCATGGGGCTTTCAGCCCGATGGACCACCACGCCGTCCACGACCGTGAGGACCGCCCGGCCATTGAGAATGTCGCCGACGGGTGCCGTCATCAGGTCGACCGAGAAGGCGGTGAAGTCCGCGCGCTTGCCGACCTCGATCGTGCCCAGTTCATCCTCGCGGAAGCTGGCGTACGCCGGCCAGAGAGTGAACATCTTCAGGGCCGTGGTCCGGTCGACCGCCTCGCCGGGCCGCCAGTCGGGGCCCTGGAATCCTTCCAGATCGGCCCGGGCGACGGCGGCATAGAATTCGATCAGCGGGGAGCCCCGCTCTACCGGGGCGTCCGAACCGCCGACCACGATCACACCCAGATCAACGAGACTATGCCAGGCATAGGCTCCGTCCAGCCGGGCGTCGCCGAGCCGGGCCGGGGCGAAATGGAAGTCGCCGATGGCGTGGCTGGGCTGCATCGAGGCGATGATCGGCAGGTCCCTGAACCAGTGATAGTCGGACGGCCGCAGGATCTGGGCGTGTTCGATGCGCCAGCGCACGTCGGCACCGTGAGGCCGGTCGGCTGGGGGCACAGCGGCCAGCGCCTGCTGGTACCACTCCGCCACCGAGGCATTGCCCCGATCCCCGATGGCATGGGTCGCGACCTGTATGCCGCCGCGCAGGGCCGCCTCGTACAGTGGGATGATCTCATCGCCGGTGATCTGCATCAGGCCGGTGGTTTCGGGACGATCGGCATAGGGCTCGAACAGGGCCGCGCCGCGCGAACCCAGCGCCCCGTCGGCATAGTATTTGATCGCCCGGGTGATGATCCGGCCGTCGGCGACGCTGCGGGGACCTCCGGCAATCAGCGCGGCGGCACCGTCCGGTGTCACGCTGTTGTAGATGCGCAGGGGTGCCTCGCCCGCCTCGGCCATGGCCTCCAGCAGGGGAATGTCCCGCCAAGGCGCGCTCATGAAATGGACCCCGGTCCAGCCATAGGCGGCCTCGACGCGGAAGCCGGCGCGGTAGGCGTCGCGCAGGGCCGCTGGATCGGCCTGCGGCAGCAGACCCGCGACCAGCTGTTCGGCGGCGTCGACCAGCAGGCCGGTCGGCTTGCCGTCCGGGCCCTTGAGGATTTCCCCGCCCGACGGGGCAACGGTCGAGGCGTCGACGCCGGCGGCGGCCAGGGCGGCCGAGGAGGCGACCACGGCGTGGCCATCCGACCGGCTCAGCAGCACGATCCGCCCGGGTGCGGCCGCGTCGAGGTCGCTGGCGGTCAGGAAGCGCCCCTCGGGCCAATGGGTTTCGATCCAGCCCCGACCGACGATCGGTCCCTCCGGATGGGCCTCGGCCCAGGCGGTCAGCCGCGCCATGGCCTCGGCCACCGAGGCCGAACCCTCGAGGTTCAGCGTCAGCTCGCGCCAGCCGATGCCGTCGAGGTGGGCATGGCCGTCTGTGAAGCCGGGGAAAAGGGTGGCACCCTGCAGATCGAGTGTCTCGGCGTATTCGAATGCCGGAAGGCCAGACTCGGTGCCGACATAGGCGATCCGCCCGTCCTGGACGAGCACCACCTCGGCCGTCGGCTGTGCGGCCACGCCGGTGTAGATCGTCCCGCCCCGGATCAGCAGCTCCTGGGCCTGGGCGCTCCAGGCGGTGGAGGCGAGCAACAGGACGAGGGTGAGGGGACGGATCATGCGGCGGCTCCCGGTTTCAGGAGTGACGGGTGGAGCCGAAAGCTGCCGGGGTCAAGCGCGCGGGCCCGACCCTCTCCCCTTGCGGGAGAGGGAGGCCGCGCACGGCGGCGCAGACGCCGTTCTGGCGCGGTCGGGTGAGGGATCGCACGACCCGTTGCCGATCATCCGCTGCGCCCCCTCATCCGACCCGCTTCGCGGGTCACCTTCTCCCGCAAGGGGAGAAGGATGGGTTCAGGCCGCGGCCTTCTGCTTCCCGGCGAAGTTTCCGTAGAAGGTCTCGCCCTTGGCGGCCATGTCGCGCAGCAGCTGCGGGACCTTGAAGCGGTCGCCGTAGCGGGCGGCGTAGTCGTCCGCCTGGGCCACGAAGGCCTTCAGGCCCGTCTGGTCGATCATGGTGATCGGGCCGCCGGTCCAGGGCGCGAAGCCCCAGGCGAGAATGGCGCCGACGTCCGCCTCGCGCGGGTCGTCGATGACGCCCTCTTCCCAGCAGCGCGCGACCTCGACGGCCTGGCGATACAGCAGGCGCTGCTTCTGGTCCTCGACCAGCTCCGGCGTGGAGTCGTCGATCTTCACCGGGGCCAGCTCGGCCAGACCGGCCCAGATCTTCTTGGGCTTCTGGTCATAGTCATAGAAGCCCATGCCGTTCTTGCGGCCATAGCGGCCGAGCTCCTCAACCATCTTCTGGACGATCTGCGAGCCGGGCAGGGGCTGGTATTTGTCGCCGAGGTCGAGCGCGGTCTGTTTGGCGATCTTGACCGACAGGTCCAGCGCCACGTCGTCATGCATCTCCAGCGGCCCGCGAGGCATGCCGGTCATCCGGCCGATGTTGTCGATCAGGGCGGGGGCATAGCCCTCTTCCAGCATGGCCATACCCTCGGCGACATAGGTGCCGAAGCAGCGCGAGGTGTAGAAGCCGCGGCCGTCGTTGACGACGATCGGCGTCTTCTTGATCTTCATGATGTAGTCCAGCGACTTCGCGATCGCCGCCTCGCCGGTCTTCTCGCCGAGAATGACCTCGACCAGCATCATCTTGTCGACGGGCGAGAAGAAGTGGATGCCGATGAAGTCCTCGGGCCGGACGCTGGCCTCGGCCAGGCCGGTGATCGGCAGGGTCGAGGTGTTGGAGCCGAACACGGCGCCCGGGGCCAGCTGGGCCTCGGCGCGCTTCGTCACATCGGCCTTGATCTCGCGGTTCTCGAACACGGCCTCGATGACCAGATCCGAGCCCTTGATCAGGTCGTAGTCGGTCGTCGCGGTGACCGAACCGAGCAGGGCGTCATACTTGTCCTGGGTGATCTGGCCCCTGGACAGACGCTTCTTCAGCAGGTCGGCAACGTGGGCCTTGCCCTTGTCGGCGTCTTCCTGGGTGCGGTCGATCAGGATGGTCTCGATGCCCGCCAGCGCCTGCACATAGGCGATACCCGCGCCCATCATGCCGGCACCGATAACGGTGACCTTCTTCGGATCGGACTTGGGCACGCCCGCAGGGCGGACGGCACCCTTGTCGAGCTCCTGCTTGCTGAGGAACAGCGAGCGGATCATGGCCTGGGCCTGAGGCGTCATCAGGGTCTTGATGAAGTAGCGGGTCTCGATGCGCAGGGCCGCGTCCATGGGCACCTGGACGCCCTCATAGACGGCTTTCATCAGGTTCAGGACGGCCGGATAGTTGCCGTAGGACTGCTTGCGCAGCATGGCGTTGCCGACGAGGAAATTCTGGATGCCGGCCGGATGGTAGGGGCCGCCGCCGGGCTGTTTGAAGCCCTTGTCGTCCCACGGCTGCACAGCCTTGCCGCCGCCCTTGATCCACGCCTTCGCAGCGTCGATCTCGGAGCCCCTGGCGACCACTTCATGCACCACGCCCGCGCCTCGGGCGTCGTTCGGACGCCAGGACGAGCCGGCGCTCATCGCCGTCATCGCCGCCTGCACGCCGATCAGGCGGGTCAGCCGCTGGGTGCCGCCACCGCCGGGGAAGAGGCCGACCTTGATCTCGGGCAGGCCGAGCTGGATCTTCGGGTCGTCGGCGACCACGCGATAGTGACAGGCCAGGGTCAGTTCGAGACCGCCGCCCAGCGCCAGACCATTGATCGCGGCCGCGACCGGCTTGCCGCAGGTTTCCAGCGCGCGCAGGGCCCCGTTCAGCTTCCAGCCGGCATCATAGGCGTCCTGCAGCGAACCGCCGGCCAGCATGCCGCCTGCCATGTCGCCGAGGTCGGCCCCGGCGCAGAAGCCGCTCGCCTTGCCCGAGGTCAGGACGGCGCCCTTGATGGCGTCGTCGGTCTTCACCCGCTCGACCCACTGCGGAATCTCGGCCATCACCCCCGAGGTCAGGGTGTTCATCGACCGTCCGGGGACGTCGAAGGTGATCAGGGCAATACCGTCGGCATCGACGTCGATCTTGAAGTTTTCCATCGGTGTTCCTTCGGGTTTCAGGCGGCAGCCAGGGCGGCTGAAATTTCTTGTTCGAATTCCGCGGTTCGGACCGCGAAGAAGGCTTTGAGTTCGTCCGAGACCTCGACCGGTGCGCGGTCGGGCGATCCGGCGGCAAAGGGCGGCTCGGGGTCGTATTCCGTCGTCAGCTGGATGCGCTGGGCGGCTTGCGGTGACGCGAGCTCGGCCGCCACCGTCAGGGCAAAATCGATGCCGGCCGTGACGCCCCCGCCGGTGAAGACATCACCGTCACGAACCACCCGTCCGCGCTGAGGGATCGCGCCGACCAGCGGCAGCAGGTGATGATAGGCCCAGTGGGTCGTCGCTCGCCGCCCGCGCAGCAACCCGGCCGCGCCCAGCACAAAGGCTCCGGTGCAGACGGACGTCACATAGCGGGCGGACTGTCCCGCCGCGCGAACGAAGGCAAGGGTCTCCGCATCCCTGATGGCCGCCCCGACGCCGAACCCGCCGGGGACGCAGATCATGTCCAGGGCCGGCGCATCGGCGAAGGTGCCCGTCGGGACGAGCCCCAGGCCGCAGTCGGACGGGACCGGGTCAAGGGTCCTGGCCAGGATGTGGGTCGTTGCGCCCGGGACGCGATGCAGCATCTGCAGCGGACCGGTGAAATCCAGCTGCGTGACGTTCGGAAACAGCACGAATCCGATCTGCATCCGTGTGTGCGTCCTCAGACGCGTTCGATGACGGTGGCGGTGCCCATGCCGCCGCCGATGCACAGGGTGATCAGGGCCGTCGACTTGTTCGACCGCTCCAGTTCATCCAGGGCGATGCCGGTGATCATGGCACCCGTGGCACCCAGCGGGTGGCCCATGGAGATGCCGCCGCCGTTGACGTTCATCTTGTCGTGCGGGATGTCGAGCGCCTGCATGTAGCGCAGGACCACGGCGGCGAAGGCCTCGTTCAGCTCCCACACGTCGATGTCGGCGGTGGTCATGCCCAGTTTGGCGAGCAGCTTCTTCGTCACGAACTCTGGGCCGGTCAGCATGATCGAGGGCTCGGAGCCGATCGAGGCGGCACCGACGATGCGGGCACGGGGCTTCAGGCCCAGGGCCTGGCCGGCTTCCAGCGTGCCGATCAGGACGCCGGCGGAGCCGTCGACGATGCCCGAGGAGTTGCCGGGCGTGTGGACGTGATTGACCCGCTCGACCTCGGGGTAGCGCTGGTTGATCACGGCGTCGAAGGCCATCTCGCCCATCATGGCGAAGGACGGGTTCAGGCCGCCCAGCGACTGCATGTCGGTGTTGGGGCGGATGGTCTCGTCGCGGTCCAGCTGGACCAGGCCGAGTTGATTCTTCACCGGGATGACCGATTTCGAGAACCGGCCGTCGGCCCAGGCGGCGGCAGCGCGCTTGTGGCTCTCCATCGAATAGGCGTCGACGTCGTCGCGGCTGAAGCCATATTTCGTGGCGATCATGTCGGCCGAGACCCCCTGGGGCACGAAATAGGTCGGGAAGGCCGAGGTCGGGTCGACCGGCCAGGCCCCGCCATCCGAGCCCATCGGCACGCGGCTCATGGCCTCGATCCCGCCACCGACGGCGAAATCGGCCTCGCCGGACTTCACCTTGGCGGCCGCCATGTTCACGGCTTCCAGACCCGAGGCGCAGAAGCGGTTGATCTGGACGCCGGCCACGGTCTGGGCCCAGCCGGCCGAGAGGACGGCGGTGCGGGCGATGTCTGCGCCCTGTTCGCCCACCGGCGAGACGCAGCCGAGGATGACGTCATCGACTTTCGAGGTGTCGAGGTCGTTGCGATCCCGCAGGGCTTCCAGCACCTGGGTCGCCAGGCTCAGGCCCGTGATCTCGTGCAGCGAGCCGTCCTTCTTGCCCTTGCCGCGCGGGGTGCGAACCGCATCGTAGATATAGGCTTCGGCCATGGGAGTCGGTCTCACTTGTCTGAGGCCCTGTGCCCGACGCGCGGCGGCGTGCGGCTTGAGGGCAAGAGTGCGGATTGAAAACTCGCCCGCCACAAACCCTACGTTTACGTCAACGTCAAGTATTTCATCAGCGACGGACGCGGATCAGAATGCGGGAACGGCTCAAGCCTCCTTGCGCTATGGTGACGTGTCCTGCCTCGGAGACTCCATGCACCGATCCCCGCTTCTGGCTCTCGCTCTGGTCACCGGTCTGGCCATGCCGGCCTGCGCGGCTCCAGCCGGCGCGCATCAGAAAGAACCGGTGCGGGTCGCCGCCCCGTCGCAGGACGTCCCCGCGCGGCTTTTGGCAGCGCACAATGCTGAGCGACAGCGGGTCGGCACGCCGCCGCTGCAATGGGACGACGCCCTCGCGGTTGAGGCCGGCGTCTGGGCGCGCGAACTGGTAGACAGCGGTCGCTGGGAGCACGATCCGGCCCTGCACGGACATGGCGAGAACCTGTGGACCGGCTGGGGCAATCGGGTCTGGACGCCGGAAGAGATGGTCGCGGACTGGCTGGCCGAGAGGCGCGACTACGTCCGTGGTGCCTTCCCGAACGTCAGCCGGACCGGTGACTGGACCGCCGTCGGTCACTACACCCAGATCGTCTGGCGCGGGACGACCCATGTCGGCTGTACGATTGCCACGCGCGGCAATCGTTCGGTCCTGGCCTGCCGCTATGCCCCGCCGGGCAACGTCGATGGTCGCCGGGCCTTCTGATCAGCCGACGTAGCCGGCCTGCATCAGTTCGGCGATGTGGACGATGGCGACCGGCCGGTCCGCCTCGACCACCAGCAGGGTCGCGATCCGGTTCTGGGTCATCAGGTCGACAGCGTCGCTCATGCGGGCGTCAGGGGTGATGACCTTGGGCGATCGGCTCATGACATCCGCGGCGGTCAGCCCCGCCAGATCCCTTGAGAACGCCCGGCGCACGTCGCCGTCGGTGACGATCCCGGCCAGGGTACCGTCGGTTTTCAGCACGGCCGTCGCGCCCTTGCGCCCCTCGGTGATGGCCGAGACCACCTCGGCGAAGCTCGCGGTCAGGGGAACGGTCGACGGCGCCGGCGGGCGGTCGCCCATCCAGTCGCGCACGCTTTGCAGGCTCATGCCCAGCTTGCCGCCCGGATGATGCAGGCCGAAGGCCTCGGCGGTGAAGCCGCGGCGGTCCATCAGCACCATGGCGAGGGCGTCGCCGAGAGCCAGGGTCATCAGGGTCGAGGTCGTGGGGGCGAGGCCGTTGGGGCAGGCCTCGGCCACCTGGGGCATGGTCAGACAGACAGCGGACGAGCGGCCCAGAAAGCTGTTGGGCCGCTGGGTCAGGCCGACCACCGGAATCCCCTCGCGCTGACAGTAGATCAACGGATCGCGCAACTCGCGGCTCTCGCCGGAGTTGGAAATGGCCAGCAGGGTCACGTCCTTGCGCAGCATGCCAAGGTCGCCGTGGCTCATCTCGGCCGGGTGGACAAAGAAGGCATTGGTGCCCGTGGAGGCGAGGGTGGCGGCGATCTTGCCGCCGATATGGCCCGACTTGCCCATGCCGGTGACGACCAGATAGCCGGGGCGTGACAGGATGACGTCGCAGGCGCGGGCGATACTGTCGTCGAGACTGGCTTCCAGCGCCTGTAGCGCGGCGATGTTCAGCTGGATCACCTCCCGCGCCCGCGCGGTCATGGCGGCGGGGTCAGCGGACAGGGCAGGGAGCGTGCTCATTCAGCCGATTTGGCCCATCCCGAGCGGATTCACAATCGCAACCCCGAACGTGACCGTCGCGAATCCGCCCCTGCCGAGGGATCGGATCAGTAGATCTCGAACAGCCCGGCCGCACCCATGCCGCCGCCGATGCACATGGTGACAACGCCGTATTTCGCGCCGCGTCGCTTGCCCTCGATCAGGACGTGGCCGGTCATGCGTGCGCCCGACATGCCATAGGGATGGCCGATCGAGATGGCCCCGCCCGAGACGTTGAGCCGCTCGTCTGGAATCCCAAGCCGGTCGCGGCAATAGAGAACCTGGACGGCAAAGGCCTCGTTCAGCTCCCAGATGCCGATGTCGTCGATGGTCAGGCCGTGGCGCTCCAGCAGCCGCGGCACGGCGAAGACCGGGCCGATGCCCATTTCGTCGGGGCCGCAGCCGGCCACGGCCATGCCGCGATAGGCCCCCAGCGGGGTCAGCCCACGGCGCTCGGCCTCCTTCGCCTCCATCAGGACGCTGGCCGAAGCCCCGTCAGACAGCTGGGAGGCGTTGCCGGCGGTGATGAAGCGGCCCTCGGCGATCGATTCGCCGCCAGCGAACACCGGCTTGAGTGACTGCAGGCCCTCCAGGGTCGTGTCGGCGCGATTGCCCTCGTCCTTCGACAGGGTGATCTCTTTCGCCGAGGCCTGGCCGGTGGCCTTGTCCATCACCTGCATGGTCGTGGTCATGGGCACGATCTCGGCGTCCAGACGGCCCTCGGCCTGGGCGATGGCGGTGCGCTGCTGCGACCGCAGGGCGTATTCGTCCTGGGCGTCGCGACCGATCCCGTAGCGGGCGGCCACGACCTCGGCCGTCTCCAGCATCGACATATAGATGTGTGGCTGCAGCTTCAGCAGGTCAGGATCGCGCAGGCGGAAAAGGTTCATGTTCTGGTTCTGCACCAGCGAGACGGACTCCAGACCGCCACCGACCGCGACCACCTGACCGTCTTGGGTCACCTGTTTCGCCGCCGTGGCGATGGCCATCAGACCCGAGGCGCACTGGCGATCCAGGCTCATCCCCGCCGTGGTGACATCCAGGCCGGCGGCCAGGGCGGACTGCCGCGCGATATTGGTGCCGGTCGAGCCCTGTTGCAGGGCCGCGCCCATGACCACGTCCTCGACTTCGGCCGGATCGATACCCGCCCGGGCCACCGCGTGGCGGATGGCGTGACCGCCCAGCTGCTGCGCCTGGGTGTCGTTGAAGGCTCCGCGATAGGCGCGGCCGATGGGCGTGCGGGCGGTGGAGACAATGACGGCTTCGCGGGACATCTTCGGTGGTCCTTGGTTGGGGGCGCTCGCTCGCCGGGCGCGGAATGAGGTCAGACCCTAGGCGCTTGCCGTGGGGTCAAGGCAAGTGGTCAGCCGAGCGCCTGCTGGGCTTTTGTCAGCTCGATCATCCCCTGGGCTGCGCCCATCTCGGGCACAATCTCGCCGGTGCGGTCCGAGATGTCCGCGAACCGGGCGGCCACCTGTTCCGGCGCGTCGTCGCCGACGGCGCGGATGCCCTGGGTCAGGGTGACATAGGCGCGTTCGAAGCCACCGGCGCCGGCGGTCAGGATGCAGCGGCTCGGGGCGTCCTCGCTGACCAGATGCAGCAGGCCCGGCGAGACCGTATCCGGGCCGAGCAGCTCCAGCGGCAGCCGGGCACCGAGGTCCTCGGTCATCCGGGTATGGGCGGTGGGGGCCAGGCAGTTGACCCGGATGTCGTTCTTCGCCCCCTCGATCGACAGGGTCTGCATCAGCCCGACGAGAGCCATCTTGGCCGCGCCATAGTTGGACTGGCCGAAATTGCCGTAGAGACCGGAGGAGGAGGTGGTCATGACGATGCGGCCGTAGTTGGCCTCGCGCATGATGTCCCAGACCGCCTTGGTGCAGTGCACGGCACCCATCAGATGGACGTCCATGACGAAGCGGAAGTCGTCCAGCTCCATCTTGGCAAAGGTCTTGTCGCGCAGCACCCCGGCGTTGTTCACCAGGATGTCGACCCGGCCCCATCTCTCCATGGCCGCCGCGACCATGGCCTCGACCGCGGCATGGTCGGTCACGGAGGCGGCATTGGCCATGGCCTCGCCACCGGCGGCGAATATCTCGGCGACGACCGATTCGGCTGCGGTGGCCGAACCGCCGGAGCCGTCGCGCGCGCCGCCCAGGTCATTGACCACCACCTTTGCGCCGCGCCTGGCCAGGGCGAGGGCATGTTCACGCCCCAGACCGCCGCCGGCCCCCGTCACGATGGCCACGCGTCCGTCAAACCGTATCGTCATCCGATTGCTCCTCCTGTCGCCCGAGCTTCCTAGCAGCCGTTCCGCCTCGGGAAACCCCGCTCAATGTGTTGAAACGGCGCCACAGTCGCCGCATTCGTAGCCAAAACGAGGAACCGGGGTGCCACATTCTCGTTCGGCCTTGCGAGCACCCCGTATAAACGGGGACTTTGGGCAACCACTGAGAATGAGGGATATTATGAAGGTGAAACTTCTCGCCGGCGTTGCGATGGCCGGGCTGTTCGCAGCCGGCGTCGCCAATGCCGAGCCGAACGGCTGGTATGGCGCGATTGATGCGGGCTACCACACGCTCGGCACGATCGAGGCGGACAGCCAGCGCGGTCCGCAGTTCGACATCGAGACGCAGGACGACTGGGCGGCGTTTGCCCGTCTGGGCTACCGGTTCGACCAGAACTGGCGGGTCGAGCTCGAGGGCGGCTATCGCTCGAACGAAATCGAGTCGGTCGTCAACCCGCGGGTGGGCATTCCGTCGGGCGTTTGCGCCGTCGGTCCCGCAGCCAGCCCGTGCGTGGGCCCGGAAGGCGAGATCAGCGCAGCGTCGCTGATGGTCAATGTGATCTTCGACTTCGGCAACGAGGGCGACGCCCTGCGTCCGTTCGTCGGCCTGGGTGCCGGCGTCAACCGGGTCAACACCGAGCTCCTTGGCACGCTGGGCGGTAACCGCACGGTCGGCTTCGGTGCCGACGACAGCTCGACCGAGCTGGCGGCGCAGGCCCTCGCCGGCCTGGCCTTCGCGATCAGCGACCGGGCCCATCTGGACCTGACCTATCGCTATCTGATGTCGAACATGGAGTTCGCGTCGTTCGCCTCGTCGGCGGCGGCCAACCCCGGTCCGTTCGTGGGCCGTTATGACGACAGCCACACCCTGACGCTGGGCCTGCGCTATGCGTTCGGTGCGGACGAGCCGGCCTATGTGCCGCCGCCCCCGCCCCCGCCGCCGCCGCCGCCCCCGCCCCCGCCGCCTCCTCCGCCCCCGCCGCCGCCGCCTCCGCCGGTTCCGGCTCCGCGCGAGTTCGTGGTGTATTTCGACTGGGATCGTTCGGACCTGACGGCCGAAGCCTCGTCGGTGGTCAGCCAGGCCGCCAGCTACGCCCGGACGGGCCGTCCGACGCGCATCCTGGTCGTCGGCCACGCCGACACCTCGGGTTCCGCGGCGTACAACGTCGGCCTGTCGAACCGCCGCTCGCGGACCGTGGCTGATGCCCTGGTCGCCCAGGGCGTCAACGGCGGCGTGATCTCGCTGGACGGCAAGGGCGAAACCGCCCTGGCCCGCACCACCGCCGACGGCGTGCGTGAGCCGCTCAACCGTCGCGCCACCATCGGCATCAACTTCCGCTAAACCCGGAAGGCCGAAGGCCAAACAAGAACAGAGCCGCCGCCTCCCGAAAGGGGGGCGGCGGTTTTGCTTTGGAGGGCAGGTTGCGGGCGCGGGGTGGTCAAAGCCGTGCTCGCTCGCTAATTCCGCCCGACAAACGAAGGACAGGTTTTCATGCGCGTGGCGATGATCGGTACCGGCTATGTGGGCCTGGTTTCAGGGGCCTGTTTCGCCGACTTCGGCCATGATGTGACCTGTGTCGACAAGGACCCGTCCAAGATCGAGCGGCTGGAACGGGGTGAGATACCCATCTTCGAGCCGGGCCTCGACGATTTGGTTGCGGCCAATGTGCGCGGGGGCCGGCTGAGCTTTGCCCTCGACGGCGCCGAGGCGATCCGGACGGCGGATGCGGTGTTCATCGCCGTCGGCACCCCGTCCCGGCGTGGCGACGGTCACGCCGACCTGTCCTATGTCCACGCGGCCGCCGAGGAGATTGCGGGGCTGATCGAAGGCTTCACCGTTGTGGTGACCAAGTCGACCGTACCGGTCGGTACCGGCGACGAGATCGAGCGCATCATTCGCGAGAAGCGCCCCGACGCCGAGTTTGCCGTGGTCTCCAATCCGGAGTTCCTGCGCGAGGGGGCTGCGATCGAGGATTTCAAACGGCCCGACCGGGTCGTCGTCGGCACTGAGGATGTGCGAGCCCAGGCGGTGATGCGCGAGCTCTACCGGCCTCTGAACCTGAACGAGACGCCGATCCTGTTCACCGGCCGGCGCACCTCGGAGCTGATTAAATACGCCGCCAATGCCTTCCTGGCGATGAAGATCACCTTCATCAACGAGATGGCCGACCTGTGCGAAGCGGTCGGCGCTGATGTGCAGCAGGTCGCGAGGGGCATCGGCCTGGACAAGCGGATCGGCGGGAAATTCCTGCACGCCGGCCCCGGCTACGGCGGTTCATGCTTCCCCAAGGACACAATCGCCCTGGTCCGGACGGCGACGGACGCGGGCTCGCCCGTCCGGCTGATCGAGACTACGGTCCAGATCAATGATGCGCGCAAGAAGGCCATGGCCGGCCGCGTCGCCAGGGCCCTGGGCGGCGAGTTGACGGGCAAGACCGTCGCCCTGCTGGGCCTGACCTTCAAGCCGAACACCGACGACATGCGCGATGCGCCCTCGCTGGACGTCGCCCCCGCGCTGATGGCCATGGGCGCGACCGTTCAGGCCTTCGATCCGGAAGGCATGGAGGAGGCCGCCCGGCTCCTGGACGGGGTCCAGTTCAAGGAGGGGCCCTATGAGGCCGTCACCGATGCCGATGTTGTGGTGATCCTGACCGAGTGGGACCAGTTCCGCGCGCTGGACCTGGATCGGATCAAGTTGCTGATGCGTCAGCCGGTCATGGTCGATCTGCGAAACGTCTATCGGCCCGAGGAGATGCGGGTCCGGGGCTTCCGCTACGCCTCGATCGGTCGCGCCTAGCGCAGGGAAACGCGGACCAGTTCGGGCTGGTCCGGCACGGTCTCGGCCCGGGGCAGAAGCATGCCACCGGCCCCGATGACGATGGTCGCCGTCAGCACGGCCGCGACCGCAGCGATGGCGGCCAGCTTCACCCCGTCGGCGAATTCCTGATGATCTGGACGCAAGAGATTCCCCCGCGACGTGCGCAGTTCGTATCCAGCACCAGACGCGCCGCGCCGCAAGTCATGGAACGGTGTCCGGTGACAAAAAAGGGCGGAGCCGCAAGGCCCCGCCCTCATTATGGTCCCGCTACAGCCCTTCGGCCTGCCGGGGCGCGGTTTCGATCCCGAATCCGGCTCTAGCCGCGGAACGGACGGATCAGGATCTCGACCCGGCGGTTCAGGGCCTTGCCGTCGGCCGTCGCATTGGTGGCGATCGGCACGCTCTCGCCGCGACCATCGACGTAGAGGCGGTCGGCCAGGACGTTCCGGCTGACCAGATACTGGGCCACCGAAGACGCGCGCTGGCGCGAGAGGTTGAGGTTGTAGTCGTCCGAGCCGTCGGAATCCGCATGACCGACGATGTCGACGATCGACTGGTCATAGCGGTTCAGCACGCCGGCGACGTCATCCAGCGTGGCATGGAAGCGCGGGTTGATGGACGACTGGTTGGAGGCGAAGGTCACGTCCGACGGCATACGCAGGACCAGATTGTCACCCTGACGGGCCACGCCGACGCCTGAGCCCGACAGCTCGGCTTCCAGCTCGCGCTGCTGACGGTCCATATACTGGCCGACGGCCGCGCCCCCGAGGGCACCGATCCCCGCACCGATCAGGGCGTTCTTGCGACCCTGCTCGGAGTTGGAGGTGTTGGTCAGATAGCCCAGCAGTGCACCGCCCAGGGCGCCGGCGATCACTCCGGTGCCGGTATTGTTGCGGCGCGGCGCGGAGCTGTAGGGGTCGGTGGTGGTGCAGGCGGTGCCGCCGAGAAGGATGGCGACCGTCGCACTGGTCAGAAAAAGCTTGCTGCGCATGGTGGGGCGTCCTGTCTGAAAAATCGCTCTTGCGCCGAAACGCTGGCTTACGGTGAAGGTTCCTACCTGTACCGGGCCTGAACGAACAGGGTCGGCTCGATCCGCTGCGGCTTTGCCAAGATCGCGCCTTAGGGCGTATGAAACGCCCGGTTCCCGAACGATGAGGCCCTGCCGTGAGCACGACCCCCAGCCCAGAGACAGCCGCCCCTGCCCGCAGGTCGATCGAGCCGGTGTCGATGACCCTGTACGAGGCCGATTTCCAGGCCTTCTCCGACCGGCTGGGTCAGTCGTTCAAACGCTATGGCTTTGCCGTGATCGCCGACCACGGGCTGGACGAGGCGGTGATCAATGCGGCCATCGCCGATACCAAGGTCTTCTTCGCCCTGCCGGAGGAGACCAAGCGGCAGTATCATCAACCGGGGACCGGCGGCGCGCGGGGCCTGACCCCGTTCGGCGTCGAGGCCGCCAAGGGTGCGGCGACGGTCGACCTGAAGGAATTCTGGCATGTCGGGCGCGAGCTGCCCGCCGGCCATCCCTATCGCAAATACATGCGCGACAATGTCTGGCCGGCCGAGGTCGAGGGCTTCCGGTCGCATGTCTACGGGATGTTTGCCGCCATGGACGGTCTCGGAGCCCGGATCCTGCGCGCCATCGCCCGCTATCTGGAACTCGGCGACGACTTCTTTGCGGACAAGGTCGAGATGGGCAATTCGATCCTGAGGATGCTGCACTATCCGCCGGTGCCTGCGGGCGCTTCGGGGGTCCGGGCCGGGGCCCATGAGGACATCAATGTCATCACCCTGCTGCTCGGCGCCGAGGAGGCGGGCCTGCAGCTGAAGGACGCCGACGGCGAATGGCTGGACATCGCCCCGCCGCCGGGGGCGCTGGTGGTCAATATCGGGGACATGTTGCAGCGGCTGACCAACCATGTCCTGCCGTCGACCAGTCACCGGGTGATCAATCCGACGCCGGAGCGGGCCAGCTTTGCCCGCTATTCGACGCCCTTCTTCCTGCATTTCAACCCGGACTTCATGATCGAGACCCTGCCGGGCATGGTCTCGGCGGAGAACCCTGACCGCTACGCCGGCAAGGCGATCATGGCCGAGGATTTCCTGACCGAACGGTTGAAGGAAATCCGGCTCATTTGAGGGCGCTGTCGCTCGCCGCGCGTCCCGGCCTGCGCCGGGATGCCGGGCTTGCTGCTTGAGCGCAGGGCCTATTTGGAAATCCGTAGCTGGGTGATGTCCCGGCCGATGGCGTTGAAGGCCTCGGAGAGCTCTGTCCCGCTGCCGGCGTTGTAGAAGCCGCTGGCGGTGGAGGCGCAATACTCCAGCAGGGCTTCGGCACCGCCGCCGTCGGGGATCTGGAAGCCGACCGTGTAGACCATGATCCCCCGGGCCTTCATGGCGTCGCACAGGGCCCGGCTCTGGGCGTAGGGTTCGCCGTTGTCGGGGTCGCAGTTGTTGCTCTCGGAGCTGGCGGCATTGTAGTAGCGCGCGGTTACCCCGTTGCAGTAGGGGGCGTTGAACTCGCCGTCCGTCATGATGATCACGGCCTTCAGCGTTTCGGCCGTGTTGTATGCGGCCCCGCCCGAGGACGGCCACAGCGAGCTGAAGTTCGGCGACACCATATACCAGCCCCAGGCGATGCCGATCTGGCCGGCGGTCGAGCCGCTGACCGAGAAGGCATCGATGTCGGCCTTGATGCCGGAGATGCTGCTCGACAACGGCTCGATCGTGCTTCCGAGGCAGCTGCCGCTCATATCGGGATAGTGGCGTCCGACCCGGGCACCGCTGGTCGCTGCCGCATCGGTATAGGCCTGGGCACCGGTCCGTTCGGTGACGCAGTTGCTGATCCTGTGTGTCGCCAGATCCTGGTCCTCGTTCTCGAAGGCGTAGTAGGTGCAACCCGGTTGGGCGCACCAGGACAGGCCGCCAGAGCTGTAGGTCGAGAGAGAGGACGACGTCAGGTCGATCGTATAGGTGTTGGTCGTGGCGTTGCCGACCAGATGGGTCTGGTCATTGATCTGGGTCATGCCAGCGACGCCGGTGATATAGACGTAGTCGTTGTTGTTCAGGCCGTGATTGGCTGAGGTGATGGTGATCGAGCAGTCGTTGTTCTGGCATTTTTGAACGCGACCGGTGCTGCCCGAATGGGTGCTGTAGTTCCGGCCGTCCACCCGGCTGCCACCGAGGGTGTAGAGCTCGAACGTATTGGCCGTCCTGTTCTTGACCAGATAGGGCTTGTTGTTGAGCTGGGTCATGCCCGAGACGCCCGAAATCCAGACCACGTCATTGTTGACGAAGCCGTGCCCGTTCGAGGTGATCACGACCGGACGCGCCTTGGTCGCAGCGGTAATGGTTCTCTGGGTGCCGGTCAGATTGATGACGGCTCCAGTGATGTTGGTCGAGCCGGTGACCGTCCCCCGGACCGAGTTCAGATAGCTGCCCGGGTTGACCGAATAGGACCACGGCACCAGGGCGACCTTCGAATAGTAGGGCGTCTGGACCGGCTGGACGATCAGATCGACCAGGTCCTTGGCCGCATTCTTCAGGTCCGTCAGCTTCTGCCCGCCCATCGAACCGGACAGGTCAAGGACCATGGCGACCTCGATGTTCCGGGACGACCGGTCGACCTCGGAACGGGCTCCGACCGGCAGGTAGTCGTCCATGAATTTGCCGTAGGGCGGCAGGAAGATGTTGGCGACCAGGGTCTTCACATCGACCCTGGATCTGGCGACGACCACGTCGTCCGCGTTCAGGACGAAACTGGTGTCGGCCTCGCGGAGGGTGATCTCGGGATAGGCCTTCAGATTGGCGCGTAGCGACGCCAGGCCGACGCGCTGAAGGTCGGTGTTGGCTGTAAAGGGCGAACGGGCGGCGGCAAGGGCGGCGGCGTCAAGCGCATCCTGCAGGTTAACCCGCACGGTCGAGGCACGGTGGATATCGACCCCGCCCACCGTCATCAGGATCAGGACCGGGAGGCTGAGGCCGAACAGCATGGCGACATTGCCGCGCGCGTCATCGGCCATGCGGTGCGTGAAGGCCCGCAAGCCGCGACCGATGCCGTCAATCCAGATTCTGAGGCCCATCGCCGTATCCGCCGTCGGTTGCAGGCGCGATCCGCCCACGCTCATCACGGCGAAAATGAACCAATCCGGTTAAGAGAAGTCCCAATGGCGTAGGTTAATGGAGCGGTGTGCGGCTGCCCCTTCCCCCACCCTTCGGATGGTCCCCGTCCCCCTGGAGGGGGAGGAGACGGACGTCAGGCCTCCCAGCCGCAGTCCCGGCCGCGGTTCTGCGCCGTCAGCCAGGTGTTCAGCGGGGCGAAATAGTCGGCCACGGCCGAGGCGTCGTTCTCGCGCTGGCCGGTGAAGGCCTGCATGGCCTCGGGCCAGGGCCGGGACTGGCCCATCTCCATCATGGCGTTGAAGCGCGCCCCGACCTCCTCGTTTCCGTACACGGAGCAGCGGTGCAGCGGCCCGGTCCAGCCCGCCTGCTGGCAGGCGGCGCGGTGGAACTGGAACTGGTAGATGTGGGCCAGGAAGTAGCGGGTGTAGGGCGTGTTGCCGGGGATGTGATATTTGGCGCCGGGGTCGAAGGCGTTCGCAGGACGTGGTCCGGGAGGGACCAGGCCCTGGTATTTCAGCATGTTGGCCGACCAGGCGTCATTGTATTCGGCCGGGCTGGTATCGCCGCTGAAGACGCCCCAGCGCCAGCGGTCGACCATCAGGCCGAAGGGCATGAAGGCGATCTTGTCGAGCGCCATCTTGAGCAGGAAGGGGATGTCCTCGGCCTCGCCCGGCACGCTTTGCAGCAGGCCGATCTGGTTGAGATAGGTGGGTGTCAGCGCCGACAGGCCGACAAAGTCGCCGATAGCCTCGTGGAAGCCGTCGTTTGCCCCGTTCCTGAACAGGAAGGGCTGATCCTTGTAGGCGCGCTGATAGTAGTTGTGCCCCAGTTCGTGGTGGACCGTATAGAAGTCCTCGGCATTGACCTCGGTGCACATCTTGATGCGGATGTCCTCGAGGTTGTCGAGGTTCCAGGCGGAGGCGTGGCAGACCACCTCGCGGTCGCGCGGGCGGGTGATCTGGCTGCGTTCCCAGAAGGTCCCGGGCAGTTCGGCCAGACCCATGGAGACGTAGAAGCCCTCGCCGGTCTCGACCATCTTGCGGGCGTCATAGCCCGAGGCGAGCAGCCGCTCGGTCATGTCATAGCTGGAGGCACCACCGGTGGTCGGGGCCACGACGTCATAGATATTGCCCCACTGCTGCGACCACATATTGCCCAGCAGATCGGCGCGGATCGGGCCGCTGTCGGGCTGGACGGCATCGCCATATTTCTCGTTCAGCCGGTTGCGGACATAGCAGTGCAGGTTTTCGTAGAACGGCTTGACCTGGGCCCACAGCCGGTCGGTCTCGGCGGCGAAGGCGTCCGGCTCCATGTCATAGCCGGCACGCCACATGGCCCCGGTGTCGGCGAAGCCCAGTTGGGTCGCCCCCTCATTGGCGATCGCGACCATGCGGGCGTAGTCGGCCGCCATGACCGGGGAGATGGTGCGCCAGCCCTCGTACAGGGCGCGGGCCTCGGCCGGATCGCGGGTCGTGGCCAGCAGGGCGGAGGCCTCTTCAAGGGTGATCTGGCGACCCTGGTATTCGAACTTTCCGGTGGCGTAGGTAGAATCCAGCCGGGTGGTGATCCCGGCCAGTTCGTCGGCGGCACCAATGCGGTTCGGGGCGGGCAGGACGATGCCGAGGCGCAGCAGGTTCAGCTTGCGGCGCACGTCGGCCGGAACCTCAATGTCGTTGAACTCAGCCGCGCCATTGGCCAGTTCGACCTGCAACTCGGTGTACCGGGCGTTGACCCGGCTCTCCAGCCACATGGTGTCGTGGGTGATGTTGGTGGCGCGGGCCCACTGGATGCGGGCAGCCTCCTCGCTCAGGGCGGCGAGGCGGGTCTCGGCATTGGCCACGAAGGCGGCGGCGAACTCGGGCGTCGCGGGCGGTCTGGCCGACATGGGGACGGGGACGGCTTCTGCGGCCTGGCCGGCACCGTTCATGCCCAGACCGGCGCAACCGGCCACCAGGGTCAGGGCGCAGGCGGCCGCAGCCGTCATCAGGGTGCGTTTCATGGACATTTCCTCCTTGCGCGGTCTGCCGCCGCGCCGTTGGACCGGCAGGTGAAGGGAGCGGAGCCGATGCGTCAAGCGGGGCTGTCTATCGGACCACGCACGCCGCCAGGCCCTGCTCCCTCACCGTGCCCATGGCGGCCTGGATTCGCGAGGCGCGGCGGCGGACGTAGGGGCCGGGCGAGGAGGCGCTGTAGCGTCGCGGCGAGGGCAGGATGGCGGCGAGGCGCGCGGCTTCGCGCGCGGTCAGGTCGTCCGCCGACTTGCCGAACCAGTGCTGTGCAGCGGCCTCGGCACCGTAGACGCCCGGGGCCCATTCGGCGATGTTGAGGTAGACCTCCATGATCCGCCGCTTGCCCCAGAGGACCTCGATCGCGACGGTATAGCCGGCCTCGAGCCCCTTGCGGATCCAGTCCCGGCCCGGCCAGAGGAAGGCGTTCTTGGCGGTCTGCTGGCTGATGGTCGAACCGCCGCGGATGCGGCCCGAGCCGCGCTTCTCCGCCCGGGCGTTGGCCTTGAGGGCGCGTTCGATGGATTTCATGTCAAAGCCGTTGTGGGCGCAGAAGGTCGAATCCTCCGAGGCGATCACGGCCTGGACCAGGCGGGGGGAGATGTCGTCCAGTGCGCGCCAGCGGTAGGACAGGCCCTCGCCCTCGACCGCACGGCTGACCATCAGGAAGGTGGCCGGAGGCGCGACCCAGCGCTGGATGACGATGGTGCTGGTGCCGAGCAGGATCAGCAGCAGAACGACCGTCAGGACCGGTCGACTCTTCTTCGCGCCTTTGATCACCCCTGACATGGGGGGATGGTGGCGCGGGCAGCGGTGGGGGGCAAGGGCAGCGTTCGTGCTCGATGCTTTCGTCATCCTCCGGCAAGCGGCGCAGCCGCGCAGACCGGGGGACCCAGCGGTGCGCGAGAGCGCGAACCTGCCGGGAGCAAGGCTCAACAGGTCGCCTTCGGCGCCGCTGGATCCCCCGGTCTCGCTGCGCTCGCCGGAGGATGACGATAGCTAGAGGGTCGAAACCCCCGCGTTGCCGTCCTCGTCGGCCCAGGCGACGCGGCGGGCGTCGGCGCTCATGGCCAGGGCGGTGATCGGCGAGCCCTTCTCGGCCTTGAGGAAATTCAGGCCCTGACCCGCCGGATCGGCCAGCCAGACGCGGCCGTCGCTGAGACCGGCGGCCAGCAGGCCATGTTTCGGCTGCGAGGCGACGAGGGCGACCAGGCTCCCCTCGTCAAAGCCGATCTCCGTGGCCTCGCGGCCCATGGGCCCGTTGGTGCCGACGAAGGGCCAGAGCACGGCGCCCTGGGCGCCCGAGGTGGCCAGCAGCTGGCCGTTGGACAGGAAGCTGAAGGCCCGGACCTTGGACGGGTAGCCGCCCATTCGCATGTTCTTCTGATCCTTCAGCCGCCAGCCGTGCAGCTGGGCGTCCTGCATGGCGGTGACCACGAAGGCACCGTCGGGCGAGAAGGCCACCGCAGTGTGCGAACCGGCCCATTTGAGGAAGGTCGGCTTCTGTTCGGCGATGCGGGCGAACCACAGGGCGGCCCCGCCATAGGTCGAGGTCGCGATGCGCCGGCCCTTGGGCTCGAAGGCCACGCCGGAGACGGTGCGCTCGTGCTGGAAATCACGCCGGAAGCCGGCGTCTTTCGCATCGAGGACAGTCAGGGTCTTGCCGGCAGAGAAGGCGATCAGGCCGCTCTCGGCCGAGGCGTCGACGGCGTCGATCCACTGGCCCCGGGCGCTGGTGGCGAGGACGCCGGCGTCGGCGCGGCGGTGCCAGATCAGGCGACCGTCGTCGCCGCCTGTGATCACCCCGTTCCCGGACGGATGGGTGACGGCGCAAAGGATGGCGCCGTCATGGGCGGCGCTGAAGGCACCGTCCTCGAACCGGACCGAGCCGTCGCCCAGGGCGAAGATCGCGCCCTCGGCGTCGAAGACGATGGCGGTGATCTGGGCGTCGAAAGAGGTGGGCATGGGGTCCGTTTAGTGGCCGCGCGCCGCGCGTCAACTTCGGCGGCGGGTCTCGCGCAGCCGGCGACGGCGTTCGGCGCGGGAAAGATCGGCGTCGTCGTCGTCGTCGGAAGAATTCGAGTGCACATCGTGCACATTTTCGCCGGTGACGCGAAGGCGAGGCCAGGCGGCGGGCCGCTGCTCCCGGGGCTGGGCGGCTTCACGCGCGGCGTTGAGGCCGTCGCGGTGGTCCTCGTCGGCCTCGGCCTGGGCGCGGGCGTGCAAGGTGGCGTGGATGCGCTGCCAGCGGGCGGCGTCTGCGCCCCGGCCGCGGGCGATGGCCGCGGCCAGCCGACGCCAGGCCATCTCGACCAGCTCGGGCGGTTCGAGGTCGTCAAAGACGTCGAAATCGTCTTCGGGTGTGGGGTCGGCCTGGTCGTGGCGCCGCCAGCCCTCGCGGCGCGCGCGCTGACGCAGGGCGGACAGGCCGATGTCGTGGCGGCGGCAGACCTCCTCGGCGGTGAAGCCGGTGAGATAGTCGGCGCGCGCATCGGCCCAGGTTTCGTCGGTTCGGATGCGGTAGGGGTCGGTCATGCCCTGAGGCTGGCATATGCCTGCGTCAGAATTGGACGTGGGTTAGTCGGGAAGCCGGGCGTTCTCACCCAGAGCTACCAGATGTTTGACGGCCTTCTGGTCGAACGAGACAAACACCTCGGCGCGCCTCGCTCGACCCTGGCGCGCGATGACGCCATCGGCGAAGTCGCCGCCCAGTTCCAGAATGGCCAGCCCCGCTTCGACTTCGGGTCGGTCATATTCGAGGGAAGGCACCGCCAACAAGGCTCGAAGGTTCTCAGCGATGGCGGCACGGGAAAAGCGATAGGTCCGCTCCATGACCCTTGCCGCTTCGCACAAGGTGACAAGGGACAGGATCACTGCTTCAGCCCGCTCAAGCTCACGGGCAGCAAGAGCGGTCTGGCGAGGATCGTCCCGAACCATGAGGCGCAGAATGACGTTCGTGTCGACCGCGAGCCTCAACGCCTTGTCACGCCTTTCATGCCGGCGGCGGCCCCCGCCTCGGCAATGGCGTCGTTGATCTCGTCGATCGTGAGTGACACGCCCGTCGGCGGGACCATGCTGCCCGCGAGGTCGGCGAAAGTCCTGGCTCGCCGAGCTGGCGGAATCACCAGACCGCCGTCGGGCCGAACGTCAACATGCAGCTTGTCACCCGGTCGAACGCCGAGCCCGTCAAGAAGCGCCTTCTTGATGGTGATCTGGCCTTTGGATGTGACAGTCAGTTCGGGCACACGGAGAATGTAAGGCAATGATGCCTTACATTCAAGCCGCGCAGGCCTCGAACCCGGCCTTCAGCGCCGCCTCGTCGAGGTCGCGGCCGATGAAGACGGCGCGGGACCAGCGGCGTTCCTTGACGCCCCATTCGCGTTGCAGGTCACCCTCCAGGATCATGTGCACGGCCTGGAAGACCAGCCGGCGGTCCTCGCCGGCGAGATTTATGATGCCCTTGGCGCGCAGGATGTTCTGACCCTGCTCGCCCAGCAGCCGGTCGAGCCAGGCGGTGAATTTGGTCCCGTCCATCGGCCGGTCGAGGGACAGGGAAATGCCCTTGATGTCGTCCTCGTGGGCATGGCCGCGGGCACCATGGGAATGGCCGTGGTCGTGGTCATGATGCGCTTGGCCGTGCGCGTGATCATGATCGTGATCGTGGTGGTCGTGGCCGCAGTGTTCGTCGTGGACGTGGCCGGGCTCGCCATGGGCCGGGCCAGAATTGGCACTCGCGAACTCGGGGTTGATGTCGAGGATCCGGCCGAGGTCGAAGCCGCCGAGGCCCAGCACCTGGTCCAGCGGGACGTTGGCGCGCTCGGCGCGGGTGATGGGAGCCAGCGGGTTGAGCTTGCGCAGGCGGCGTTCGACCTCGACCAGCTCCGCCTCGGTGACGAGGTCGGTCTTGTTGAGAATGATGCGGTCGGCGAAGGCGACCTGTTCGCGCGCCTCCTTCGAGTCGTCCAGCCGGGCCATGACGTGTTTGGCGTCGACCAGGGCGGTGACGCTGTCGAGCTGCGTCTTCGCCTTGACGTCCTCGTCGACGAAGAAGGTCTGGGCCACCGGGCCGGGGTCGGCGAGGCCGGTGGTCTCGACGATGATGGCGTCGAAGGCCGGCTTTCCGGGCCGCTGGCGCTTCATCAGTCCGGCCAGGATGCGGATCAGGTCGCCGCGCACCGTGCAGCAGACGCAGCCGTTGTTCATCTCGAACACGTCTTCGTCGGCGCCGACCACGAGGTCGTTGTCGATCCCGATCTCGCCGAACTCATTGACGATGACGGCGTAACGCTTGCCGTGGTCCTCGGTGAGGATCCGGTTCAGCAGGGTGGTCTTGCCGGCGCCGAGATAGCCGGTGAGGACGGTGACGGGGATCTTGTCGGTCATGGCGCTCATCTAGGGGCGGCGGGCGCGTGGCGCCAGTGAGATCGCTCCATGCGCCCACAGGCGCTGTCGATCGGTCGTGCCGGTTGGTTCATCACAAAGGACACGAAGAAGGCACGAAGAACACGAAGGGGCCGGGAGTGTCTCAGGCAGGGAGCCAAGGCCTCTGGAGAGGATCGACGCGTGCCGCGTCATAGTCGCCGCACGATCTCTTTGTGTCCTTCGTGATCCCTTTGTGCCCTTTGTGAAGAACCGTCTGACGCAGGGCCAGCGCAGGCTTAGCAAGCAGGGCAGTCCGCCAACGGAGCGGCTTCCAGCTGAAGCGTGGTGTGGCCGATGCGAAACCGGCCGCGGGCCAGCGCCTGCGCCTCGACCAGAAGCGCGTCGGCGTCGGGGCGGTCGTGGCACAGGTGGGCGGTCAGGGCGGTCTCGGTGGTCGACAGGCCCCAGACGTGCAGGTCGTGGACGGCGGTGACGCCGGGCAGGGACAGGAAGGCAGCGCGGATGGCGTCGACGTCGACGCCGCGCGGGGCGGCGTCCAGCGCCAGATTGACCGAGTCCTTGAGCAGGCCCCAGGTGCCGATCAGGATGACGGCGACGATGACGATGCTGACCAGCGGGTCGATGATCGACCAGCCCGTGAACATGATCGCTCCGCCGGCGATGACCACGCCGATCGAGACGGCGGCGTCGGCCATCATGTGGAGGTAGGCACCGCGGGCGTTCAGGTCGCTGTGCTGGTCGCGCATGAACAGCAGGGCGGTGCCCAGGTTGATGACGAAACCGATCGCCGCCACGCCCATGATCAGGCCGGACATGACCGGCGCGGGTTCGGCCAGCCGGCGCACGGCCTCGAAGGCGATGGCCCCGCAGGCGAAGATCAGCAGCAGGGCGTTGGCGAGGGCGGCCAGCACCGTGGCCTTGCCGTAACCATAGGTCTTGCCCGGTCCGCTTGCGCGCCGCGCCAGCCAGGCCGCGCCGCCGGCCATGGCCAGGCCCAGCACGTCCGAAAGATTGTGGCCCGCATCGGCCATCAGGGCGGTGGAGCCGCTGTATATCCCGGCCCCAAACTCGACGCCGACGAAGGCCAGGTTGACGATCAGACCGACGGCGTAGCGCCAGTCGCCGGTATCGACCGGGCCATGGTGGTGACCGCCGGGACCGTGGGCGTGCCCGTGGTCGTGGTCGTGGTCGTGGCCGTGCGAGTCGTGGGTGTGCGCCATGGGCCGGACCCTAGTGCTGGTGCTGGACCACGAGAAGCCCGATCAGGATCAGGGCGAGGCCCAGGATGACACCTTCATAGCGCGCCCAGCGTTCCAGCCGCAGCAGCGACCATCCGGCACGGGCCAGGACGGTGAACACGGTCATACCCAGAACCGTACCGGCGGCGAAGGCCAGGGTCAGGGCGGCCAGCACCAGCGGCCCCGCGGTGGCCTGGGCCAGATAGAAGGGCAACAGCACCTCGCCGGGCGACGCCGCCATCATGGCGACCAGCCCCCAGAAGGCGGCGGCGTGGGATACAGTGGGCTCGGACAGGGCCAAAGACGGTCCGCCGGCCATGATCGCCGGGCGCAGGAGGGCGCGCCCCAGATAGAAGGCACCGAACAGGAACAGCATCGCGGCGGACAGCCAGGGCAGCAGGCCGGCGACCCATTGTTCCATGACCAGGCCGGCCGCCACGATCAGGCCGCCGACGACGGCGGTGGTGACGATATGGGCGAGGCCGGCCGCGGTCACGGTACCGAGGATCTGGCCCAGGCTCCAGCGCTGGCCCCGGCCGACGAGGACGAAGGGCAGCCAGTGGGTCGGCAGGGCGGCGTGCAGGAAGGCCGTGACGAAGCCTGCGCCCAGCAGGGATAGCAGGACAGGTTGCTGGAGGTCGGACGGCGTCATCGTCGGACCACATAGAGTGTTATTTTATAACAGTCCAGAGCGGTGCGTCATTCAGACTGCCTGATCGGCCGGGGCCCGTTTTTTCGCCCGTCCGCGTTGACTCGGACACCCCTCTGCGTCTATGTCGCCGCTCTTCGCCCGAGGGGGTCCCCCGTCGGGCTTATTCTTTTTGCGTTTCGCTGAGGCTTCAACATGTACGCGGTGATCAAGACCGGCGGCAAGCAGTACCGGGTTCAACCGGGCGACGTCATTGTGGTCGAGAAGCTCGACGGCGAGGCCGGCTCGAACGTTTCGTTCGGCGACGTCCTGATGCTGGGCGGCGACAAGGGCGTGACCCTGGGCGCCCCGCTGATCGCGGGTGCTGCGGTCGCCGCGACCCTGGTCGAGACCCGCAAGGGTGAGAAGATCAAGATCTTCAAGAAGACCCGCCGTCAGGGCTATCGCCGTACCAACGGCCATCGCCAGATGGAATCGGTCCTGCGCATCACCGGCATCGACGGTGCCGGCGAGAAGGCCAAGTGGGACGGCGAAACCTCGCTGATGACCAAGGCCGAGATGAACCTGCGCGCCCGCGGCCTGGCCCCGCGCGTTGAAGCGACTGAAGCCAAGCCGGCCAAGGCCGCAAAGGCCGCCGCCGCTCCGAAGGCTGAAGCCGCCGCCAAAAAGGCTCCGGCCAAGAAGGCTGCGCCCAAGGCCAAGACCGCCTCCACCGACGAAGCGTAAGAACAGTTAGAGACAGGGAGCAGACCTATGGCTCACAAGAAATCCGGTGGTTCGTCGCGTAACGGTCGCGACTCTCACTCCAAGCGCCTCGGCGTGAAGAAGTTCGGCGGCGAGAACGTCCTGGCCGGCAACATCCTCGTGCGCCAGCGCGGCACCACCTTCCACCCGGGCGACAACGTCGGCCTCGGCCGCGACCACACGCTGTTCGCGACCGCCCACGGTGCTGTGAAGTTCACCAAGAAGGCGAACGGCCGTTGTTACGTGTCGATTCTTCCGGCCACCGAACAGGCCATGGCCGCCGAGTAGCGCGAAGACCGACTAGCACCCGGATCGCGCAAGGCTCGAGAGCCGCGATCCGGACCAGGGACAAGTTTCCGCGGGGAGTCTGGATCACCAGGCTCCCCGTTTGCGTTTCCCCGCCTCGAAGCCGCCCGAGCCCTCCAAGGAGGCGGCAGATCGAACGAGGCTTGCGTGATGTGCCTGATCGAACCCTCTCCCGTCGTCGAGACCCGGCGTCTGGTCCTGCGTGCCCCCGGGGCCCAGGATGTGTCCCGGATTGCCGCCTTCGCCAACGATCCGGCCATTGCCCGCATGACCCTGCGCATGCCGCATCCCTACGGTCTCGCGGACGCCGAGGAGTTCGTGCTGAAGGTGGCAGTGCAGGATCCGGCGCGGGCGCGGACCTTCCTGATCGAGCACGAGGACCATGGGCCGGTCGGGGTCATCGGCCTGTTCGAGGATGGCGATCCCGCGCCCGAGGTCGGCTACTGGATCGCCCGCCCCTTCTGGGGCCGGGGCTTTGCGACCGAGGCCCTGCAGGCGGCGACGGTCTGGGCGTCGAAGGCGTGGAAGCGCCGTGCCCTGATGGCCGGGCATTTCAGCGACAATCCGGCGTCAGGCCGGGTGCTGGAAAAGGCCGGCTTTCTCTATACGGGCGAGGTCCGCACGGGCTTCAGCCGGGCAAGGGGGGCGGAGGCAGCGACCCGGCGGATGGTGTGGCTGGCCTAGTTGGTGGGCCGCGGTCACAAGGCTCCGCCTTGTCGACCCGACGCGGCCTGGCGCTTCGCGCGGGCGTCTCCCTCCCCCGAAGTGGGGAGGGATGTCGGCGCGAAGCGACGACAGGGTGGGGAAGTCTGAAGCCGGGCGCGGTCGGTGCGGGACTGGCGTTCCCCACCCGGGCTCGGCTGCGCCTCGCCGTCCCTCCCCATGAAGGGGAGGGAGAACCACTGCTCTCTAGCCGAACAGCGTGGGTCCGAAAATCGCCGCCATGGCGATGGCGCCGCCGGCGACGGCGACGATCGCACCGGCGATGAAGGCCGCCCAGGTGCGGGCGGCGCGCTGGCGCCGCAGGCCGCTGGTTTTCACTGATCGCAGCATGACGCCGGGCTTGGGTCCGAAGACTTCCGAACCGGAAATATTGTGCTGGGACATGTACGCGCTCCCTGATCCACCGCCCCTTGCGGGACACGGGCACCGAAGCGGGTCAGACAAGGCCAAACAATGGCGAACAGCGGTTATCCACTGATCCGTGATCGGATGAGCGGTGTCGGGCGGGTACTATCGCTCGCGACCCGGTCGCTCGCTGCTTGAGCGCGGGTTTTCTGGCACTATCGCTCGACGCGCGGCGTCTCGCTGCTTGAGCGCGTCAGCCGCAGTAGACCAGCCGGCCGCTGTAGGCGCGGTAGTAGCCGGTGCGGGGGTCGTAGGAGCGGTAGTTGGCCCGGCACCAGTCGGACCGCGACCCGTAGCCGCTGTTGTATCCGCCCCCGTAGCTCACGCCACCGCCCGGATAGACGTGATCGGGCCGGCCATAGGCACCGTGATACGTCGTTGACCCCTGCGCATGGCCATAGTTGGCCGAGCCATAGCCTCGCCGGTTACCATATCGGCTGTGGCCGTAACCGCCGCCATAGCCGGCCAGCTCGCGATAGTCGCGCCGGGCCTGTGGGCTGGCCTGACGACGCTGGTCGCGCCAGCGGGCACCGCAGTCGTCGCGGTTCGCATCCTGGAACTGGTCGCAGCGATAGTCACCCGGCCGGTCCAGCTGGCTGCGCCAGTCGAAATTCGACGGGACGGCGTTGGAGCGACGGGGGCTGTAGCCGCTGTCATAGGACCGCTGGCCGTACCCGCTGTCGTAGGACCGGTAACCGTCGCCGCTCCGGTAGCCGCTGTCATAGGTTCCGCCCCAGGACTGGGCGCTGGCCGGAAGGGCGAACAGGCTCAGGCCGGCGGCGGCGATCAGGGCGAGACGGATCATGGTTAACTCTCCGAAGCGGCCAGATACGCGGCCCCAAAGACAACAGGCACAGGCAGGCAAGGCTCTTACAGGGTGACGGACACACGTCCGCCGCGTGTGCCGATCCGCCGCATCAGAACGATGCGATCGCCACCGGCGCTGACGGGCATGATGATGAACCAGTCTCCGTCCGGGAGTCCCGAGAATTCGAACCGGCCGTTCTGGCAGGTGGTCGAGCGGACGAAGGAACGATAGTCGGCATTGGGGTCGGGCACGGTGCGGGCGCGCACCACAGCCTCCGGAGTGGCCGCCCGGTCGGTGGATCCATAGAGGGTCTGGAACCGGGCGCGGGTGTAGGGGGTGTCGGGCGTCAGGGCGACCGAGCCGGTGCAGGCAAAGGCTTGGCCATCACGGCTGAAGGCGACGCGGCCGTCGATGGAGCCGCGCCCCGATCCAGCCGACCAGGCGAAGTCTTCGGCGCTGAAGGCCGATGACAAGGGGCGCGGATCGCCCATGGGAACGGTCTCGCAGGCGGCCAGGGCGGCGGCAACCGCGGCGACGGCGATCAGGTGGCGGGCGGACATGAAGGCTCTCTCCGTCGAGGGTGCGGGTCGAACGTCCCGATCAGACGCTCAACGCCGCCATAAGGTCAAGGTTGCGGCGCGTCGGGCCGTGGGCCAAAAGCGCGCATCAAGCCAGCGAAAGACCGGCTATAGGGACGATCCATGACAGTCACGTTTGACGACATTCTGGCGGCGCGCGACCGCATCGCCGGCCAGGTCGACCGCACGCCCGTGCGCTACTCCCGCCGCCTGTCGCAGCTGACCGGGGCCGAGGTCTGGGTCAAGTTCGACAACCTGCATTTCACCGGCAGTTTCAAGGAACGGGGGGCCCTGAACCGGCTGCTGCAGCTGACGCCGGACGAGCGCAAGCGCGGCGTGGTCGCCGCCAGCGCCGGCAACCACGCCCAGGCGCTGGCCTATCACGGTGCCCGGCTGGGCGTGCCGGTGACCATTGTGATGCCCGAGGGCACGCCCTTCGTGAAGGCCGACGGCACCCGGGCGCACGGCGCGACGGTGGTCATCAAGGGGCTGGATTTCTCCGGCTCGACCGAAGAGGCCCACCGGCTGCGCGACGAGAAGGGTTACGTCTTCGTCTCGGCCTTCGATGACGAGGGGATCGTCACGGGCCAGGGCGTCTGTGCAGTGGAGTTCCTCGAGGACGCGCCGGATCTGGACTGTCTCATCATCCCGATCGGCGGGGGCGGGCTGATCGCGGGCTGTTCGGTGGCGGCCAGGGCGATGAAGCCGGACATCCGCATCTTCGGCGTCGAGGCGGCCATGTATCCCTCGTTCAGCGCCAAACGCCGGGGCGAGACGCCGAAATGCGGTGGCCAGACCATCGCGGAGGGCATCGCCATCAAGGCCGTGGGCGACATCCCCTTCGCCATCGCCGACCCCCTTATCGAGGAAGTCCTGGTCTGCCAGGAAGCCGATTTCGAGACCGCCGTGTCCTTCTATGCCACCCTGGAGAAAACCGTGTCCGAGGGTGCCGGCGCGGGCGGGCTGGCGGCGCTTCTGGCCTATCCGGACAAATTCAGGGGGATGAAGGTCGGGCTGGTGCTTTGCGGCGGCAATATCGACGCACGGATGCTGGCCGTGGTCCTGAACCGCGAGCTGGTGCGCGAGAAGAAGATGATCGTCTATCGCATCCTGGGCGATGACCGGCCCGGCATGCTGTCCAAGATGAGCGCCGTCATCGGCGGACTGGGCGGCAATATCATCGACGTGGTGCACAACCGCCTGGCGCTGGACGTGCCGGCCAAGGGCGCAGAGTTCGACATCATGGTCGAGACCCGCGGCGAGGCACACGCCAACGAAATCAGACTTGGACTGGAAGAGGCAGGATATGAATTACGGATGGGCTAGGGGCGCAAAGGCGCTGGCGATGATCGCGGTCCTCGCCGGGCCGCTGGCCGCCTGCAATCGCGCGCCGGCGGCGCCCGACGAGACGGCGGCGCAGAACCTGCGCGCGGCCGAGTTCTTCCTGACCTCGAACGGCCGTGTCGAGGGCGTGCGGACCCTGCCGTCGGGCGTCCAGTACAAGGTGGTGCGCTCTGGCCCGGCGGGCGGCGAGCATCCGGACCGCAACGACCTGGTCCGCGTCGACTATGAGGGCACCCTGACCGATGGGACGGTGTTCGACAGCTCATACCAGGCCGGCCAGCCGGCGGTGTTCACCGTCAGCGACGTGGTGCCGGGCTGGACAGAGATCCTGCAACAGATGCGGGTCGGGGATGAGTGGGTGGTCTATCTGCCGCCCGCGCTGGGCTATGGCGAAGAGGGCCGGCCGGGCATTCCGCCGAACGCGGTGATGGTGTTCCGGCTGAAGCTGCTGGAGGTGGCGTCTGTGCCGGGCGGCGAGCGTGGCGGGGCGATCGTCCAGGGGTGATCTGAGTCACGTTCTCCCTCCCCTTCATGGGGAGGGATGTCGGCGCGTAGCGACGACAGGGTGGGGAAATCGGAAGCTTGGCGCCGGCGGTCCGGGACTGGCGTTCCCCACCCGGGCTCCGCTTCGCTTCGCCGTCCCTCCCCACTTCGGGGGAGGGAGAACCGCGCTCTATGCCGCGCCTTTAAGCCGCCCGACCGCCCACTCCGCCGCATCCCGGACCACCGGGTCCGGATCGTCCAGCAACCCCTCGGCGGAGGGGATCAGCGCCGCGTCGCCGCTGTTGCCGATGGCGTAGAGGACGTTGCGCACGAACCGGTCGCGGCCGATCCGCTTGACCGGGCTTTTCGAGAACAGGGTGCGGAAGGCGGCGTCGTCGAGGGCGGCGAGGTCGGCCAGCCGGGGCGAGACCAGGGCTTCACGCGCCTGCACCCGCGCCTCCTGCGAGGCGGCGGCGAATTTGTTCCACGGACAGACGGCGAGGCAGTCGTCGCAGCCGTAGATGCGGCTGCCGGTCGCGAGGCGGAACTCGTCCGGCCAGGGCCCCGCGAACTCTATGGTCAGATAGGACAGGCAGCGGCGCGCATCCAGCTGGAAGGGGGCGGGGAAGGCCCGGGTCGGGCAGATGTCGAGACAGGCGGTGCAGGTGCCGCAGTGCTCGCCCTCGGGCGGGTCGGCCTCAAACTCGGCCGCGCTGAGGATGACACCGAGGAACAGCCAGTTGCCGTGGCTGCGGCTCAGAAGATTGGTGTGTTTGCCCTGCCAGCCGAGGCCGGCGCGCTGTGCCAGCGGCTTTTCCATCAGGGGGGCGGTGTCGACGAAGACCTTGACGTCCTCGCCGGTGCGGGCGGCGATCTGGCCCGCCAGCGTCTTCAGCCGGCCCTTGATGACCTCGTGATAGTCGTCGCCGCGCGCGTAGACGGAGATGTAGCCGGCCGAGCGGTCTTCCATCTCTGGCAGGGGATCGTGGTCGGGGCCGTAGTTGAGGCCGATAACCACCGCGGTGCGGGCACCGTCCCACATGGCGGTGGGATGGGCGCGGCGTTCCAGCGTGGTCTCCATCCAGCCCATGTCGCCGTGCCGTCCGGCCTCGACGAAATGCGCCAGCCGTTCGCCGGCACTCCACGGCTCGGAGGCCGAGGCGAAGCGGCAGACGTCGAAGCCGAGGGCCGTGGCGCTGTTGCGGATGATGTCACGGGGGTCGGCCAGCATGGCCTTCTCTCCCATACCGCCCGGTCCGGTGAAATCAGAAATCCAGATCGGCGTACCAGGCCGAGGCGGCGACGCCGGGGAAGCGGTCGGCCAGCAGCGGGCGGAAGCAGGGTCGCGACTTGAGCTTCATGTACCAGGTCTTGAGGCCCGGATACGCCGCCCAGGAGACCTCGCCGAAATAGTCCAGCACCGAGAGATGGGCGGCGGCGACGATGTCGGCCTGGCTGATGCGGCGACCGGCCAGGGCGTCGCGCCGGGCCAGCAGGCCCTCCATCATCGCCAGATGGGATTTCAGCGCCTCACGGCCGGCGCGCAGGGCGCGGGCCTCGGGCGGGCCGAGGCGGAGCAGGGGTTTCTCCATCCGCTCATGCAGCAGGACGGCGTTGACCTCGTCGGTGAAGCGCCGGTCAAACCAGGCCAGCAGGCGGCGCACCTCGGCCCGTTCGGCGGCGTCGGCGGGCAGCAGGAGGGGTTCGGACGTCCGCTCCTCGAGCCAGCCCAGGATGGCGGCGGGTTCGCACAGGGTCAGGGGGCTTCCGACGGAATCGGCAATCTGGAGAACGGGCGGCATGCCCGAGGGGTTCAGCGTCGCGACCGGACAGCCGTCTTCCCATGGGCGGACGGGGGTTTCGGAGAAGTCGAGCCGCGCTTCGCCCAGCGCCAGCCGCACGGCGCGCGAGCCGGGATCGAAGGCGAAATGGTAGAGGACGCAGGCCGACATGAGGCTGTCTTGCACGCGAGGGCGTTAAGTCCGCGTTAGCTGTGTTGTTGTCTGGCCCGCAATCCTTGGGCCCTCGGGCGGCAGCTGGAAGGTTCATCACAACGGGCACAACGGGGTCACAGCGGGCACAACGGGACCGGTGACGTGGACGGGCTTGTGTGAGGTGCCGCATCGCAAAATTGCGGCGTTCGCCGCATTGGTTCGATCGACGGGGCGCTGCGCTCTGTCAGCCTCTCAGGACCCGTTGTGTCCGCTGTGACCCCGTTGTGCCCGCTGTGATGAACCACCCCTCGGCAGGGCGGAGGAGCAGACCGGGGCCCAATCTAGTCGGGGCCGTCCGCCGTTTCGCCGAACGCGCCGCCGTGGGCTTCGGCTCGGCCGCGGGGGTCGGGGTGGATCAGGATGTCGGCGCGCGGAAAGGCGGCCAGAAGGCGATTTTCGGCCTCGACCACGATGGCGTGGGCGGCGTCGAGGGTCAGGGCCGGATCCAGGTCGATGTGCATCTGGATCATCATCGACGCGCCGGCCATGCGGGTGCGCAGCTGGTGCACGCCCGAGATGCGCGGATCGGCGAGGACGGCGGTGGTGATGGCGATGCGGTCGGCGTCGGGCACGGCCTTGTCGACCAGATGGTCGGCCGCGGTCCTCAGAACCGCGAGCGCGCCCCAGAACAGCCAGACCGCGACGATCAGGCCTGCCGCCGCGTCCAGTCCGGGGGCCGCCAGGAAGGTCCCGGAAATCACACCGATCAGGACCACGCCATTGGCCGCCAGGTCGCCGGCGTAGTGGGCGCGGTCGGCGGCGACCGCCATGGAGCCGCTCTGGCGCACGGCCCGGCCCTGCATCCAGACCAGCCAGCCGGTCAGGGCGATCGAGATCAGGATGACCAGAACGCCCCAGTATCCCGAGGTGACGGGCCGGGGATCGAACATGCGCTGCACCGCCTCCCAGCCGATGAACAGGGCGGAGGCGAAGACCAGACCGGCCTGGACCAGGGCGGCCAGGGCCTCGCCCTTGCCGTGACCGTAGCGGTGATCCTCGTCGGAGGGCGTGGCGGCCCAGCGCACGGCGAAGAAGACGCCCAGCGAGGCGACGAGGTCCAGGGCCGAATCCGCCAGAGAGGCCAGGATCGACACCGAACCGGAGGCGCCGAGGGCAAAGGCCTTGAGCGCGATCAGCACCACCGCAACCCCGACCGAAAGACGGGTCACGGCGCGGGTCGCTGCATGGCCGTCGGCGTGGATATCGTTGGCAGGGGCGGCGGACGTCATCGACGCCTTGTCGCGGAAAGCCTGCTCCCTGCCAAGGCCAGTCCGATCAGCCTGTTAGCGGGATCGTCACGAAACCGTCCCATATTGGGAGCCGGATAGCAGCAGGAGCCCGTGCTCCTCGCGGAGGTCGCGACCTGGAACCTGCGGACACAGCCATGGAGACCGTCCGCTGGATCGGACGTGGCGAGGCCCTGGCCCGGCTCGGGGTCAAGACCCAGACCCTCTATGCCTACGTCAGCCGGGGCCGGATCGCCGCCCGGCCCGACCCGTCGGACCCGCGGCGGAGTCTCTACGCCGTCCAGGACATCGCCCGGCTGAGCGGCGAGACGGTGGATGACGACGAGCAGGCGGCGCAACGGCGTATTCCGCGCGTTGCCAGTCGGGGCGAGGCCGAGGTCTCGTCGTCCCTGACAGTGATCGCCGGTGACCGACTGTTCTATCGGGGACTGGACGCGGTCCAGCTGGCCGAGACAGCAACCCTCGAAGATGTGGCCCGCCGGCTCTGGGATGCCCGGGACGTCAATCCTTTTGCCCATATTCGCCCGCGCGTCGGTGCCGTCCCCGGTGGCTCGATTCGTGCCCGGCTGTTCGCGGCCCTCGCCCGCCGGGCCGAGGAGGACGCCGATCCCAAGCCACGCACCGCCGAGAGTCTGCGGCTGGAGTGCGCCCGGGTGCTGGATGAGGCGGTGGACGCCGCCGCCGGATCGGGCCCGCGCCTGTTCCTGCACCAGCGACTGGCGCGATCGTGGAAGACGCCGGACCGCGACGCCCACCTGATCCGTCGGGCGCTGGTGCTGGCGGCGGACAATGAGATGAACGCGGCGGTCCTGGCCACGCGGGCAGCGGCGGACGGCGGCGCAGCCCCTGCGGCAGCGGCCTTCGCCGGCCTCCTGACCCTGACCGGATCCGATGCGATGGCCGAGCTGACCCGGGCCTCTGACTGGGTCGTCGCGGTGCGCCGTCAGGCCACCGACGCGGCGCGACGAGCCCATGCGGCAGGGGGACTGGCCGGCTTCGGCAGCGCCGACTATCCGACCGGTGATCCGCGGGCCGCCGCCCTGATGACTGCGGCTGACCTGCCATCCGACCTGTCCAGGGCGGTGCAGGAGGGTGAGGCGGCGACCGGGCGGCCGGCGAATTTCAGCCTCGCGCTGGCGGTCATCGCGCGGCGTCTGGAACTGCCACGCGATGCCGCCGGAGACCTGCTGTTGCTGGGCCGTCTGGCCGGGTTGCTGGGCCATGCGCTGGATCAGTCGACGAATGGCTCGCCTATTCGGGCACGGCTGCGCTATGTGGGACCCGAACCGGGTACGCATTGACGGCCCACAGGCTTCGGGGGCGTGCGTGCAGGACTGGATTGCGGCGATTATTCTGGGTCTGGTTGAAGGCCTGACCGAGTTCATCCCGGTGTCCTCGACAGGACATCTGCTGCTGGCCAAGGAAGCCCTGGGCCTGTCCAATACGCCCTGGGACACCTTCATCGTCATGATCCAGCTGGGTGCCATCCTGGCGGTGGTGGCGGTCTATTTCGCCCGGCTGTGGAAGGTGTTGCTGGGCCTGCCGGGCAAGGACCCGGCGGCGAGGCGGTTCGCCATCTCGGTGCTGCTGGCCTTCTTCCCGTCAGCCGTCCTGGGCCTGTTGTTCCACGACTTCATCAAGAATGTGCTGTTCAACACCACCATCGTCTGCGTCACCCTGATCATCGGCGGCATCGCCCTGATCGTGCTGGAGCGCTGGTCTGATGCAGGGGCGATGGGCCTGCGGCGCCGGGTCAAGGACGGGGTCGTGACACTGGAGCAGCGCGAGCTGACCGAAGACGCGATGAAGCTGTCATGGAAGACGGCGCTGGGCATCGGCCTGTGGCAGTGTCTGTCGATCATTCCGGGGGTGTCGCGCAGCGGCGCAACGATCGTCGGCGGCCTGCTGCTGGGCGTCGACAAGAAGGCGGCGGCCGAGTTCTCGTTCTTCCTGGCCATCCCGACCATGGTCGGGGCCTTTACCCTCGACTTCTGGGAGAGCCGTGCCCTGATCACCAACGAGGTCGCGGGCCTGATCGCGATCGGCTTTGTGGTGTCCTTCATCAGCGGACTGTTCGTTGTCCGCTTCCTGGTCGATTTCGTGGGCCGCTACGGCTTCGCCCCCTTCTCTGCCTGGCGCATCCTGGTGGGGACCGTCGGCCTGCTGGCGATCTGGCTCTACTGAGCCTTCAGGTCGCGGTGCCGTTCGGGGCGGCGTGCGGCGGCTGGAAGGTTCATCACAACGGGCACAACGAGGTCACAAAGGACACGACGGGACCGGGGATGCTCCCAGGTTCGTGTCTTCTTCCGTGCGTCCTGAAATTGCGGCGTTCGCCGCCTTTATTCGATTGGCGATGAGTTCGGCTCTGTCAGCCTCTCGGAACCCTTTGTGTCCGTCGTGATCCGTTGTGTTCGTTGTGGCGAACCAGCTGTCGCCAGCGCAGGGGCTCAGGTCGCCGGAGCCTCTGCGAACTGGCCGCCGCGGCGATAGCGCCAGAGGTAGGACGGGGCGATGGCCTCGATGCCGGTGGGCTCGATGCCCAGGGCGGCAAGCCCGTCAGCCCCGTCGGCGACGACATTGTCGCTCTGCAGCAGCACGACCTGATCGCGGGTCAGGACCGGGGCGATCCCGACCATGGCGGTCAACTGGGCCATGGAGCCGATGGCGCGCGCCAGGAAGAAGGGCAGGGGGATCAGGCCGAAGCGGCGATAGGTCTCGCGCCGGATCAGTTTCAGCACGTCCTCAAAGGTCATCACCGCCGGTCCGCCCAGTTCGAAGGTGCGGCCCGCCGCCTCCGGAGAGACCGTCGCGCGCGCGATGGCCTCGGCCACGTCGGCGACATAGACCGGCTGGAATTTCGTCTGGCCCCCACCGATCAGCGGCAGGGCCGGGGCCATGGAGGCCAGGGCGGCGAACCGGTTGAGGAAGTCATCGCCGGCACCGAAGACGATCGACGGCCGGATCACCACCGTGTCCGGCTTGACCTCGCGCACGGCCATCTCGGCCGCGGCCTTGGAGAGGGCGTAGTCGGACGCGCTCTCGGGACTGGCACCGATGGCCGAAACCTGCACCAGACGGCCGACGCCGCCGGCGGCGCAGGCCTCGGCGATGGTGCGCGATGCCTCGACGTGCAGGGCCTGGAAGGTCTGACGGCCCGACTCGTAGAGAATGCCGACCAGATTGATCGCCGCGTCAGCGCCGCGCAGGGCCGCGTCCACGTCTTCACGCCGGGTGACGTCGCAGCGGACGGACTGGAGCTGGCCGACTGTGCCGGAGGTCTGGAGCTTCCAGGCGCGGTCCGGACGGCGGCAGGCGATGCGAACGCGCCAGCCGCGTTTGGCCAGGGCCTGGACGACCTGGCTGCCGACGAAACCGGAACCGCCGAAGACGGTGACAAGGCCGGGGGCGACTTCGTTCATGACAGGCTCCGATGGGCGACGGCGCGAGGACGGGAAACCCTCGACGCGCCGGGGATTAGACGATGGCCGCGATGCTCGCAACGCAAAGGCCGCAAATCCCTGTTGACCGGCCCCGGACCCTGCCTTAAGGGTCCGCGCCTTCCGGACGGATATGCGTGCAAGCGCGAAACGTCTGGGCCCAGGTGGCGGAATTGGTAGACGCGCTGGCTTCAGGTGCCAGTGATAGAAATGTCGTGGAGGTTCGAGTCCTCTCCTGGGCACCAATTTTCAGACGGCGTCGCACTTCGGTGCGGCGCCGTTTTGGTTTTGGGCGCATGTGTGCGCCCTATCGCCTCACGCGCGGCGCTCGGCTAGTTGAGGGCGACGCATTCTTTCGCCGAACGGGTCCCTGAACCGCATGACCGTCCATTTCCACGAAGGCGACCTGCCCGACGGCCTCGATCTGGGCCCCGAGGTCGCGATCGATTCCGAGACCATGGGGCTGCGCTTCCGTCGCGATCCCCTGTGCGTGGTGCAGCTGTCGGCCGGAGACGGGGACGCCCATGTCGTGCGCATGAACCGCCCTGGCTATGACTGCCCGAACCTGAAGCGGCTGCTGACCGATCCGAAGGTGCTGAAGCTGTTCCATTTCGGCCGGTTCGACATCGCCATGTTCCAGCTGCACCTCGGCGTCGAGACCCGCCCGGTCTATTGCACCAAGATCGCCTCCAAACTGGCCCGCACCTACACCGACCGTCACGGCCTGAAGGATGTGGTGCGCGAACTGGTGGGCGTCGATCTGTCCAAGGCGCAGCAGTCCAGCGACTGGGGGGCGGCCGAGCTGTCGCCCGCCCAGCTGGAGTATGCCGCGTCGGACGTCCTGTACCTGCACGCGGCCAGGGTCCGGCTGGACGAGATGCTGGCGCGCGAGGGTCGGGCCGAGCTGGCCCGCAAATGTTTCGACTTCCTGCCCACCCGGGCGGCGCTGGATCTGGCGGGCTGGGACGAGATGGACGTGTTCGCGCATAGCTGATGACCGATCCCGCCGACAGCCATACCGATCAGGACGAGGCCCGCGTCGCCGCGACGGCCAGGGCCTTCCGCACGCGCTCACGGCGGGTGCAGCTGTTGCGCCGGGTCCTGCCGGTGGCGATCATCGTCCTGGCCGGCGGCACGCTCAGCTGGATCGTGCTGCGCAGCGTCATGTCCGACGTCGAGCGCAAGGCCGGGACCAGCCGCGAGGTCCGTATGGATGCACTCCGGTTCCATGGTCAGGACGCTGCGGGTCGCAGCTTTGTCATCGGTGCCGAGGGGGCCGTGCGGGATCCCGGCACCGGCCGCTATCGACTGGTCGGCCCGGCCCTGCGGCTGAATCTGGGGGGCCGGAAGGTCACCACCCTGACCGCCGACGGCGGGGTCTATGACGAGGCCGGCAAGACGGTGACCATCGGCCCGAATGTGCGGATTTCCGACGGCGGCTCGGGCTTTACCCTGGTGACGCCCGAGGCGGTGGTCGACACCGCGACCGGTATCGTGACCGGGAACAAGGGCGTTCAGGGGTCCGGTCCGCTTGGAACCATCACCGCTTCGTCCTATGTGATCCGGGAACAAGGGGCGCGCGTCGAGTTTCGGGGCTCCGGCGAAAACAAGATAGTCGGCACGATCAACGCCGGAGGTTCCAACCGATGACCAAGACCAGAGTGCTGACCATCGCGGCGACGACGCTGGCGCTGTTGGCCCTGCCGACCATGGGCGACGCACAGACGGCTCCCCGACTGGGTAACGAGGCCATCTCCTATGGCGCTGACGCCGGCGAAGCCACGCCGAACAGCCTGTCCCTGCGCGGGCGCGCTGAAGTCATCCAGGGCCAGAACCGCCTCCGCGCCGACGCCATCAACGGGTCGGGTGTCAGCAGCGGAATCGAGCGGATCGAGGCCATCGGGAACGTCTATTTCGTCACGCCTGACCAGACCATTCGCGGCGACCGGGCCGTCTATACGCCGGGAGACAATCTGGTGGTCATGACGGGTGACGTCATCGTGACCCAGGGCCAGAATGTCATGACGGGCGGCCGGCTGACCTACAATACCGAGACCCAGGCGGTCACCATGGCCGGCGGTGCGGGATCGAACGGCGGGCGCATTCGCGGGGTCTTCTACCCCCAGAACAGCGGCAACTGAGCCCCGGCCCGGTCTGACCATTGGCGCGCAAGGAACTCTCAGCCCTCAATGTGATCGAGGCCCCGGCAACCCCGGCGGCTGAGTCCGCGCGCCCGACGGGCCTGCGGGTCGACCATATCGCCCGCTCGTTCGGCCAGCGGCAGGTGGTGCGCGACGTCTCCCTGCACGTCGAGCGCGGACAGGTCGCCGGCCTGCTGGGCCCCAACGGCGCCGGCAAGACCACCTGCTTCTACATGATCACCGGCCTGATCCCGCCGGACAGCGGCACCATCTGGCTGGACGGCGAGGACATCACGGCCCAGCCGATGTACCAGCGCGCCCGCATGGGTCTGGGCTATCTGGCGCAGGAGGCCTCGATCTTCCGCGGCATGACCGTCGAGCAGAACGTCCGCGCGGTGGTCGAACTGCACCACAGCGGACACGCCGCCATCGCCGAGGAGACCAGCCGGCTGCTGGCGGAACTCCGCATCGACCATCTGCGCCACGCCCCGGCCTCGGGCCTGTCGGGCGGTGAGCGGCGGCGTTGCGAGATCGCCCGGGCGCTGGCGGGCAAGCCCAGCTTCATGCTGCTGGACGAACCCTTCGCCGGTATCGACCCCCTGGCCATCGCCGACATCCGCCAGGTGATCCGCTATCTGGCCGGTCAGGGCATCGGCGTCCTGATCACCGACCACAATGTCCGCGAGACGCTGGAAATTATCGACCACGCCTCGATCATCTCGGGCGGGGCCGTGCTGTTCGAGGGCAAGGCCGAGGACGTGATCCGCGATCCGGAAGTGCGCCGGGTCTATCTGGGCGACATGTACGGCTGAGGCTGCCTCTCCTTGCCGATTATTCACTGGCGGACCGCGCGCCGGCGGGGCTTCATCGCGTCGATGGAAAAGGATGTCAGGGCATGATCAAGCCAAAGCCTCCGAAAAAGAGCGAGACCCTTGAGGTCCGGCTCCCCTACCAGACCAAGCTCGCCTTCATGACGCGATGCCGCAATGACGGGCAGACGGCCAGCGAAGCGGTGCGTGGCTTTATCGAGACGGAGCTGGGGGAGCGACGTCGCGCCCGGCGCACCCGCCTGTGGCAGGCGCTGGTGGCGGCCACGGTCGGCCTGGCGCTCGGAGCGGTCGCCGCTCCGTCGCTGGCGCGAACCGCCACGCCGGATGAGGCCGCCTTCGCGCGGCTTGATCGAAACCATGACGGCGCGCTCAGTCTCGCCGAGTTCGAGCGCCGCTAACGGACCTGTTTGAAGAACCGGCCGGGCTGCAGGTTGAACCATGTCCAGGGCTTCCACAGGCTCGCGCCTGGACGCCATGACGCCACCACGATCTCGGCCCGACCGATGACATGGTCCGCGGGCAGGAAGCCGACACCGAGGTCAGGCGAGAAGCGCCCGTCCAGCGAATTGTCCCGGTTGTCGCCCATCATCAGATAGTTGCCGGCGGGCACGACGAGGACCGGCGTGTCGTCGCCCGGTGACCCCGGGCCGCGGTCATAGGTCAGCCAGCTCCGCCCGTCCGGCAGGGCCTCGCGCACCTGCATCACCCGCCAGATGGGATCGTCGTGGTCCTGGACCGTGCCGGCGTCCGCCCGGGGAACGGCCCGCCCGTTGACGAAGATCTGGCCGTCGCGAACCTGCACCCGGTCTCCGGGCAGGCCGATCAGCCGCTTCACCCAGACCTGCTGCCGGTCGCGGGGCAGTCGGAACAGGACCACATCGCCGCGTGCAGGATCGCGACCGAACAGGCGCCCGGACCCAAGGGGCGGATCGAAGGGCAGGGACGCCCGGCTCCAGCCGTAGCGATATTTGGATGCGACCACATAGTCGCCGGTGACCAGCCCCGGCTCCATTGATGACGATGGGATCGTGTAGGGCTGAAAGGCCACCGACTGGATGCCGATGGCCAGGAGCAGGGCGGTTCCGACCGTGCGGAACATGTCAAAGACTTCCCGTGCAGCGGATGGCTGCTCACGCTGGGTGGGAGCGTCGGGGCGGGTTGGGCTCACAGGGGTGTTGGTCATGGCCGCAGCAGGCCTGCCCGGACGCACCGGTACAAACCGTTTTCTGTCCGGACATGGCAATAGCCTGTCCGGACACGTCCCCGCCTGCGGAAGAGGTCAGGGTTGGCCCAGACTCAGCCGGCTGATCAGCACCGCCGCCCGTTGGGCCTGACGCACCAGACTGTCCAGATCGACCCATTCCCCGTCCGCGTGGGCATTGCCGCCGGCCATGCCGAGGCCGCCCAGGGTGTCGACATCCGCGGCCACAAAGCCGCTGTCGGCGGCCCCGCGGCGGGCGGGATCGTATTCGGCCATCTCGGGCAGTCCGAGGTCGCGGTTGACGGCGTTCAGCCGGGCCAGAAGCGCGCGGTTGCCCTCGGTCGGGGCCATGGGCGGATAGCCGCCCTCGGCGAAGACCAGTTCGGCGTCGGTCCGGGGCAGGTGGTCGTCGACGATGGCCTGCATCCGGCCGCGGACGCGTTCGTCCTGTTCGCGGGTCAGGGTGCGCAGGTCGCCGCGGGCGATGGCGGTCGAGGCGACGATATTGGTCTTGCCCGAGGCGGTGACATTGAAGCCCTCGGCGTCGATGGCGGCGGGCGTGCCCCCGGCGACCACCCCGACATTGTAGGTCAGGTTCGGCTCCGGCAGGTCGCGGCGGAAGCCGTCGAGGATGCGGGCCAGTTCATAGATGGCACCGTAGCCCAGCGTATCGTTGAACACGCCGCTGGAGTGTCCGGTGCGCCCCGTCGTGGTCAGGGTCCAGTTGGAGGAGCTGCGCCGGGCGACGGTGCCGAAATCGGCCTCGTCCTCGACCGCCAGATTCTCGAACTCCAGGGCGAAGGCGGCCGCGCGGCCGGCCTCGATCAGGTCGCGGCGGGCGATCGCGGCGGGTGATCCGATCCGCTCCTCGTCACCGGTCAGGAAGACGGTGATGTTGGCGTCGTCCAGCGTCCCCGCCGCCTGCATGGCGCGCAGGGCGGCAATGATGACCACGACCCCACCCTTGTCGTCGCCGACGCCGGGGCCTGTGGCCCGCCCGCCGGTCCGTTCGAAGCGCTGGAAGGGGTTGTCGGCCTCGAAGACGGTGTCGAGGTGGCCGATCAGCAGGACGTTGCGGCCCGGACCTTCATGGGTGGCGATCAGGTGGCCGGCGCGGCCGGTTTCGGCCATGTCGACCCAGCGGACCGTGAAGCCCAGCGGCTCCAGCTCGGCGCGGACCATGTCGCCGACGATGCGGACACCGGGCAGGTTCAGGGTGCCGCTGTTCTGGTTCACCATCCGCTCCAGCAGGGCGATGTGGCGGTCATGCTCAGCGGTGACTGTCTGCACCATCGTCTGTTCGGCGGGGTCGATGACCGGCGCGAAGGTTGACTGGGCGAAGGCGGCGCCGGGCAGGGCCATGAGCAGCAGGGCGGCAAGGATGGGGCGCATGGGTTTTATCTCTCAGGAGTGCTGAGGCTTGCCGATGCTGGGGTCGGAGTAAAGGACGCGCGCGGGGACCGGGCTCATCACCTCTCCCTTCCCCCTCGATGGGGGAAGGGTCGGGGATGGGGGTGGTGCCCCGGTCTGTCCTGACGGACCCCGAAGGCACCGGTGCCTGTTGTGGCTCATCACCAAGGTTTGAGCGCGCACCCCCACCCAACCCTCCCCCGTCGAGGGGGAGGGCTCTTTTGCGTGCGTCAGTCCCGTCCCGAATCGGCGGTTCGCGCCGTCCGGTATGACAAGGACCGAGGGAGGTGGGCGTCCGCTCACTGACCGCAGGCAATCCGCAGGTCCCGACCCTTAACAGCCGTTGCGACGAACCATCTCGGACCAGAAGTCGATTTCCCGGAGGCCCCTGTCCCAACCCTCAGACCCCCATCCGTTCTATTCCCGATCAATGTAGTCGAGGAGGTCCGCGCCGAAATGGATGATGTCTGACTGGTATACCGAGAAGACCGGATTTCCTGCTCGGCATGGAGTAGCAGGCAGATACCGGTGGCCGAAGATCGGAATGAGCTTGGGTGCACGACGCCGGACGGCTCTGAAAACCTCGGCGCGATCCTCTTCCTTGGCGGGCCTATCTCCCCATTCAGGCCACCAGAGCCCATTCCCTTCCACATCAAAGAGAAGTCCCTCAAACGGCCAAGCCAGTTGAGAGCGCACCATCTCCTCGTTGTTCCAATCGGTCCCACCCACCGGGCGTCGGTCAAGCAGGAGTTCGATGAGTTCGGACGGGAAGGTGAGACTGAACCGCGACTGCGCTCTTTCGAGTTCAGGCGCTGTGTATCCTCTTGTCCAAGTCATTTCGGACATGGTGCGAACCTACCATCCGCAGCGAAGCTCGCCAATGTCCGCTGACCACGGTGGGCTCAACTGATCGCCGCAACACACTCGGCGAAGGTCTCCGCTGGCGTCCGGTAGAGCAAGGTCTTTCTGGGCCGTTCGTTGAGCTGTCGGGCGATGGCGCTGAGCTGGGCCTGACTGTGCAGGGACAGGTCGGTCCCGTGGGGCAGATACTGACGCAGCAGCCGGTTGGTGTTCTCGTTCGAGCCGCGCTGCCACGGTGACCGGGGATCGCAGAAGTAGACCTCGACGTCGGAGGCCAGGGCCAGCCGCTTGTGATCAGCCAGCTCCTTGCCGCGGTCCCAGGTCAGGGACCGGTAGAGTTCGCCGGGCAACTTCCTCGACTGCTTGATCAGGGCGGTGACGACGCTTTCGGTGTCCTTGTTGGCGACCTTGACCAGCATCACGTAACGCGAGTGGCGCTCGACGAGCGTCGCGACGTAGCTGTTGCCGGATCCGCCGATCAGGTCGCCTTCCCAGTGGCCGGGGACGGCGCGATCCTCGACGGACGCGGGCCGTTCGCTGATCGAGACGGCGTCCCTGATCTGGCCCAGGCCATTCCGCTTCAGGGTGGCGTGCCTTGAGCGCCGGATGGTCCGCCGGGCCCTGAGGTGATCCAGCAGTTCCTTCTTCAGCACCCCACGGGTCTGGATGAACAGGCTGCGATAGATGGTTTCGTGCGACACCTGATTGTGCGGCTCCCCGGGCCAGGTGCGCTTGAGCCAGCCGGCGATCTGCTCGGGCGACCAGTTCCGCCGCAGCTTGGCCGATACTGTCCGGGCCAGAGCCGGTCGGCAAGCCAGCTTGCAGTGTTTGGGGCGCCGCGCCCGGTCCCACGCCGCCCGATCGGAGCCTGTCGCTCGATACCGTTCCGCCCCGCCGTTGCGCTGGACCTCGCGACTGATCGTCGATGGCGCTCGACCCAGCAACCGGGCGATCCCACGCAGCGAGCAACGGGTGCTCAGCCCCCGGGATATCTCCTCGCGCTCACCGAGGCTGAGCGCCCTCGAAGCCCGCTTGCGGTCCGGCGGCCGGATGCCGCCCGTCGGCGATAGCACCGAGAACACCGACGAGGACTCCCGATCGAACCGCCGTCCGATCGAACTCATCGACTCGCCGGCCTTCCAGCGATCCCAGATTTCAGCCCGTTGGGCCGCCGAGTAGTAGATGCGACGCCGCTGCTTCATGACCCACGCTCCATCTCCGAAGAAAAGTTAGCGTGTTGCGTTCACCGGTTGAGCCCACCACTCTTAGGTGACCGTCTGCACCCGACCCCAACCGGAAGTCTGGACCGCCGCACGCTGGTCAGAGACGGGATAGAGCATCGGCCATAATATAGACCGCCATTGCTAAAGCGTTCCAAGTGATGTGCGACAAGCAAACGCAACCAAATGAGATCAATAGTGGCCATTCTCTGATCAGTCGGAGGGCCAATAGGGCCAGCACCACAAAGCCCACCCCATGCCCAACGGTGAGGACATTGGCTCCGTGGCCCGTCCAACCCACTAAGCCCCAGATCAGGACATACGTGGCTGAAAGCCAACTCGTCTTGGACACCAAATCCATCGCCCAGCGAAGCGACACAAAGGCGATGAGCATGGCAACTGTTTCAAGAACCGGTGCGAGGAGGACTTGTCGCACCACGCGGATGGCGAGGCTCGCCTCTGGCCAGAAAACCCGAGGAAAGTTTTGATCAAGGAGAGGCGAACCCTCGTCCAAGACGACCATGAATACGGCTATCCAAGCAAACATGCCCAGCGCGATTGCTACGCCCGTGCGAACCGAATGACCCAAGGCGTCACTAAGTTGGGCAGGGACATTTGGAGTGAATCGCTGGGCCATAACAACCCGCATATCATAGCGGTTCGAGGTCTGCTCCCCGCCCTGAGCAGACCTTACGAGCGTAAGCTTTGCGACAGGACGGCGGCATAGCCTCCCTTGCGCAGCAAGACCACAGCCGGTCCCGAACCATCCACCTTCGCCGTTTAGAACGCCGTTAACCGGTCAGGCCACAAGGTGGCCGCAGCAAGTTTCGGGCCACGCGCTGCGTCGGCCTTGGGGGCAGGGGAAAACTACGTTGCTCGGACAAAGGCTGGAGATTCGGCAGGGCCAGGGTCTGGTCATCACGCCCCAGCTGCAGCAGGCGATCAAGCTGCTGCAACTGTCCAACCTCGAGCTGGAGGCCTTCGTCGAGGCCGAGCTCGAGAAGAACCCGCTGCTGCAGCGCGAGGACGCCGAGCCCGGCGGCGAGATCGACGCCCCGGTGGCGGTGGAGAGCCATGACGCAGCCGAAATGAGTTTCGACGAGGGGCGGGTGACGGATGCGGACCGCACGCTCGATGCGCGCTCCGACGATGTCTATGGCGACGCCAGCCCCGGCGAGCGCACCTCGGACCGGATGGAGGATGTCGGCGTCGGCGAGGCCCAGGTCGGGCTGAACGACTGGTCGCGCGCCGGCTCGGGCGGCGGTCTGCCCGACGGCGAGGGCCGGGAACAGCCCGACAGCCGCGAGATGACCCTGTGGGAGCATCTGCAGGCCCAGGCCTCGCAGGCAGGTTTCTCACCCTCCGATCACGCCATCGCCCTGACCCTGATCGATAGCGTCGACGAGGGCGGCTATCTGCGCGGCGAACTGGCCGAGATCGCCGACCGGCTGGGCATCGCCTTGGAACGGGTCGAGGGCGTGCTGGCGGTGTGCCACGGGTTTGAGCCCACCGGCGTCATGGCCCGCTCGGTGCCGGAATGCCTGAAGCTGCAGCTGATCGAGCGCAACCGGTTCGACCCGGCCATGGGCTGTCTGCTCGACAATCTGGACCTGCTGGCCAAGCGGGACCTGTCGGGGCTGCGCCGGGTCTGCGGCGTCGACGCCGAGGACATGGCCGAGATGATCGCCGAGCTGAAGGCGCTGACGCCCCGGCCGGGCGCGGGCTTCGGCGGCGAGCCGGCCCAGACGGTGATCCCCGACGTGCATGTGCGGTCCGATCCGGCGGGCGGCTGGAAGGTTGAACTGAACGCCGACACCCTGCCGCGGCTGATCATGGACAAGCGCTATCACGGGGTGGTGGCGGCGGGTTCGCGCTCGGACGTGGAGAAGACCTTCGTCGCCGAGTGCGCGGCCCAGGCCAGCTGGCTGGTCAAGTCGCTGGACCAGCGGGCGAAGACCATTCTGAAGGTGTCGTCCGAGATCGTGCGCCAGCAGGACGCCTTCCTGGCCTTCGGCGTCGAATTCCTGCGCCCGCTGAACCTGAAGACCGTGGCGGACGCCATCGGCATGCATGAATCGACGGTCAGCCGGGTGACCTCGAACAAATACGTCTCGACCCCGCGCGGCGTGTTCGAGCTGAAATTCTTCTTCACGGCGGCGATCCAGTCCTCGGACGGCGGGGCGACCCATTCGGCCGAGGCGGTGCGCCACCGGATCAAGGCCATGATCGACGGCGAGGGCCGCGACGGCGATGTGCTGAGCGACGACCGGATCGTGGAGATCCTTAAGGAGACGGGCATCGATATCGCCCGCCGCACCGTGGCCAAATACCGCGAGGCCCTGCGGATCCCGTCCTCGGTCGAGCGCAAGCGGATGCTGAGAACGGGGTAGGCGTGTTGCGTTCTCCCTCCCCTTCATGGGGAGGGACGGCGAGGCGCAGCCGAGCCCGGGTGGGGCACGCCAGTCCCGCACCGGCGGCGCCAGGCTTGGAAATTCCCCACCCGGTCGCTGCGTGACCACCCTCCCCACTTCGGGGGAGGGAGAACCGACCCGACAACCTTCACCACATTTCGGTGATCGGCGTTGACACCATCCGGGAACGGTCGCGTTCTATCGCCATGCAAGTTCAAGTCAGTGGCAAACACGTGGATGTCGGCGACGCGTTAGGCTCGCGCATCTCCCAGGAACTCGAAGACGGGATCGGCAAATATTTCGAGCGAGGGGCGCAGGAGGCCGAGGTGGTGGTGTCCAAGGACGGCCACGGCTTCAAGGTGGACTGCTGGGTCCGCCTCGCCTCGGGAGAGGCCATCGTCACCAGCGGCCTCGGCGGCGACGCCCACGGTGCCTTCTCCGATTCGCTCGAGAAGCTTGAGAAGCGCGTGCGGCGCTACAAGCGCCGGCTCAAGAACCACAAGGCCGGCCCGCGCGGCCTGTCGCCCGAAAAGACCGAGAACGCCGCCCGCGATGTGGCCCGCAGCATGGTCCTGCGCAGCCCCGACGCCGTCGAGGACGAGGCCTTCGGCGACGCCGGCGCGCCGGACGAGCCGCCGCCGGTCGGCATGGTCATCGCCGAGACCGTGGCTGAAATCCGCACCATCACCGTCGGCCGGGCCGTGCTGGAGCTGGACATGACCGGCTATCCGCTCGTGCTGTTCCGCAATGCGGCCCACGGCGGCATCTCGGTCGTCTACCGCCGTCCCGACGGCAATGTGGGCTGGATCGATCCCGAGCGAACGGTGAAGTCGATCAATGGACACGGTTCGGTAAAGGGTCGCGACGTATAGTCTTCCCCAACAGAGGCGGGTGGTCTAAACGGCCCCCGCCCATTCGGGATGGACGGGCAGAGTCGGGAACCCCTCATGGACATCGGTGATTTGCTGGCGGACGGCGGTGTCGTCCTGCGCAGCGGTGCCTCGTCGAAGCGCCAGGCCTTGCATACGGTGGCTGAGGCCGCCGCCCAGGCGCTCGGCCTGCCGGAAAACCGGATCATGGAGGCCTTGCTCGAACGCGAGGCCCTGGGCTCGACCGGCCTCGGTTCGGGGGTTGCGGTTCCCCATGCCCGGCTGGACGGTGTGTCGCGGGTGACCGCCGTATTCGTACGGCTGGAAACTCCCGTCGCCTATGGTGCAGTCGATGACCGGCCCGTGGACCTGTTGTTCGCCCTGTTCGCGCCGCCATGTGACGGTGCCGAGCATCTGCGCGCCCTGGCCGCGGTCTCGCGCGCCCTGCGCTCGCCCGAAACGCGCGAGCAACTGCGTCAGGCGCGAACGGTCGATGCGATCCGCGCCCTGTTCGTCAGGGATCAGGCTCCGGCGACGGCGGCCTAGCCTTCCGCGCCCTTGCCCCGACGAAAGCTGGTTCATCACCAAGGGCACAAAGGACACCAAGGGTCCTGAGGGGCTGACAGGATCGCGCTAAAGGGCCGACGCAGTGCGGACGCCTGATCGAGGCCAGGCCTCGATCGGATGAAGGCGGCGAGGGCCGCATTTCCAATCCAGACCGCAGCAGCCACGCACCGGGGATCACACCGGTCGCTTCGTGTTCTTTGTGGTCCTTTGTGCCCTCGGTGATGACCCTGCCCACCGCCGCACTGCGCTCGAGCCTCTCGACGCCGGGGCTGCGGGATTCCCTAGTGAACGGAGACCGGCTCCAGTTCGTGGGCCACGGCGGCCGCAAAGGCGGCCTCGCGGTCCAGCATCACGGCCAGCCGCTCGCCGTCGGCGCTGTGCACGGCGTAGAGGACGGCTTGCGGATCAACGGACAGGCCCTTGGTGGCCCTGGCGGCGACATCCGCCATGACATCGGAGGCGCGGATCTCGCGCACATAGACGAGGTCGGGCGCGCCCAGTCCCCTGAAGTCTTCCCTGGTCATGATCGTGGTGGGCGTCATCGAGACCGCCTCCTTGTACTGTACGAACGCCCGGAACGGGCCTTGGGGTCCGGCCCCGACGACGGCGACCGGAAAACACGGGCCTCAGCCCGGGGTGATGGGGATCCGCCGGATCGCGGGCAGGTCCTCGGGGCGGCTCATGTCAACGTGCAGCAGACCATGCTCCAGCCGGGCCGAATCGACGTCCAGCCCGTCGGCGAGAACGAAACTGCGGACGAAGCCGCGTCCGGCGATGCCGCGATGCAGAAAGGCCTGGTCGGCCTGTTCGGGGGCCGGCTCGCGCTTGCCGGCGATGATCAGCTGGCGGCCTTCGAGGGTAATCACCAGATCGTCCGGCCCGAAGCCGGCGACGGCCAGCGAGATGCGCACGGAGTGTTCACCGCGCTGCTCGACATTGTAGGGCGGATAGCTGTCCGCCGCTGCGCGGGCGGCGCGGTCGATCAGGGCACGGGTATGGTCGAATCCGAGCAGGAAGGGGCTGTCGAACAGTATGGTGCGCGTGGTCATCGTCTCTCGCCCCCGAAGCAGGCCTTGGGCCGTCTGCGCCCCCCGTCATCGGCGAGGCGTCGGCTCCGCAACCTAGATGGGGCGGGATTGCAGAGAGATCAACGCAGGCCGTCCCCCCGGGGCCAAATTCCTGCAGGGCCGCCGACGCCAGCAGACCGCGCCGGCGGCCCTGCAGGAGCCCTCAGTCCTGCGGCTGATCCAGTGAGGCCAGGCCCTCCTCCGCAATGGCCCGTCGCACACCCGTGGCGTCCTTCAGGATCGCTTCAAGGGCCAGGCGATGGGCGTGCGTCAGGGCCTCGTCGGCGGGAACCTCGACGTCTGGCGGAACGCCCACGCCCTCCCAGTTTGTCCCGGTCATGACGTTGCTGACGATTCCCATCGGGATGAAGGCGACAAACCCGCCGCTGAGCGGTCGGTAGCCCCCCGGAGTCGCCGCGCCGGAGGTTGTCTGACCGACCAGGGTCGCCCGTCCCATCGCTTTCAGATCGTAGGCGAACTCCTCCGCCCCCGAACCGGTGCCTTCGTCAGTCAGCACATAGACGGGCTTGCCCGCGAACCCCGGGGTCCTGGGCTCTGCATGGAAGATCCTGCTCTGTGACGGGTCAGACACCACCTCAAGACGGACCGTGGCCGTGCGCTCCGAGACGAGGTGGCCGATCACATTGGCCACGCCGGCCGGCTCGCCACCCGGTGTTCCGCGCACGTCGATGATCAGCGCACCGGTGTCGGCCAGCAGGCCCATGGCGGCTGCCAGCTTTTCAACACCGGGCGGCGTGTCGAGAAGCAGGGTGAGGCGGAGATATCCCACATTGCCTGCCAGCCACCGGACCTCCGGGATCTCGCTGCCGCGCAGGCGCACCTCCTCGTGGAACTCAGCCAGCTCTTCCGCCGTCGGCGGCGCGTCGGTGAAGCCGGCGACGGCTTCCGGCCCGAAGTAGCGGACGCGGAAATGCTGGTCGTTGACGATGGGAGTGATCTTGCTGTCGATCAGGGCCATCAACTCCGCGCCGGTCCGCGCGCCCCGGAACTCCCCGCGCCGCTCCATGGCCTCGATCTCGTTCGCCGCAGCGATACCGCGTTCGCGGAAGGCGAAGCGTTCGCGCAGGGTCTGGGCCAGCGCCAGGATCACCGCCCGGTTCTCATCGGCGCTCACCGTTACGGCGGCGGGGTCCGGACGCTGTTGCGGCTGGCCCAGGGCGACGCCCGGGATCAGGGCAAGGGCGAGCGCTGCGGCACAGGCAGCGAAAATCGACGACTTGGGTTCATGGGTCATCATGGGGTTCCACTCCGATGGGTATCGCCATCAGAGAGGCTCCAAGCCTCGCGTTTGGATGCACACGAGGACACCCGGAATCTGTACCGGGTCATTCTTCCCCGAATACGGTCTTCCCCGAATACGGTCCCGAAATGGACGAAGGCCCCGCGGTTTCCCGCAGGGCCTTCGATGGTGGAGCTTAGCGGAGTCGAACCGCTGACCTCTTGCATGCCATGCAAGCGCTCTACCAGCTGAGCTAAAGCCCCGAACTTCAGGCCGTCAGGCCTTTCAGTCGGATCGCATGGGGGCCCGGAGGCCCTGCTGCGAGGCGGCGGAACCTATGTCAGGGCCTGATCACGATCAAGCCCGGTTCCGGGATTTATTTTCGCCTCCGCCGAACCGCTCAGGAACCGTCCGGCGGAGGTCGAAAAATGGCCTATTCGTCGTCCTTCGGTGCCTTGATCTCGTCCTCGAAGCTGTCGTCGTCCTCGTCCTCGATGAAGGGGACGGAATCGTCGTCGTCGTCAGCCAGGACGTCGTCGTCCTCGACCGCTTCGCCCATGCCGGGCTCTTCGGTCGGATCGACGGGGGCGTCGTCGTCGTCGTCCGGCGTCAGGATCGGCTCGTGGCCTTCCTGATCGATTTCGGGCGTCGCAACCGCTTCTTCCTCCTCGTCTTCGTCGCCGTCGACCTTCTTGTCCTTGACCTGATCTTCATCAGAGTCGTCGGCGGCATAGCCGGCCGGACGGCCGCGGCGGTTGCGCAGCTTCAGCGCCTCCTCCGGATCGAAGTCGGTGCCGCATTTGGGGCAGTGGGCGGGGCGACGGCCCAGGTCGTAGAATTTGGCCTGGCAGTTCGGGCAGACCTGCTTCTGGCCCAGTTCGGGTTTGGCCACGGTTGAAGACCTTTGGCGGGAGTGGGGAAATGGGGCGGCTCCCTTGCCACCCCCTGACGCCGCTGTCAAAAGCCATCTCTGCGCGCCCGCGCTTCCTGAGCCTTTCCGGAGACCGCCGGGTGTCGATTCCTACCCATCTGACCGCCCGCCGCAGCCCCGCGCTGTCCGGCCGGGTGCGGGCGCCGGGCGACAAGTCAATCTCCCACCGCGCCCTGATCCTCGGGGCCATGGCGACGGGCGTCACCGAAATCGAAGGCCTGCTGGAAGGCGACGACATCCTGGCCACGGCGCGGGCGGTCGAGGCGTTCGGCGCGACGGTCGAGCGGCTGGGCCCAGGCCGATGGCGGGTGACGGGACAGGGCAGGTTCACACAGCCGGCGGGCGTCATCGACTGCGGGAACGCCGGGACGGGCGTGCGGCTGCTGATGGGAGCGGCGGCGGGCTATCCGATCACCACGACCTTCGACGGCGACGCCTCGCTGCGCAAGCGGCCGATGAAGCGGGTGACGGGGCCGCTGGCCGACATGGGCGCGCGGTTCGACTGGCAGGACGCCGAGGACCGGCTGCCGGTCGCGGTCATCGGCGGCGGACTGTCGGCCATCGACTATGTCCAGACGGTCGCCTCGGCCCAGATCAAGTCGGCGATCCTGCTGGCGGGGCTGAATGCCGACCGCGTCACCACGGTGACCGAGGCCGAGCCCAGCCGGGATCATACCGAGCGTATGCTGAGGGCCTTCGGCGTGGAGGTCGGCGTCGCGCCGTACGGCGAGGGCTGGCGCGTGAGCCTGCGTGGCGGCCAGCCAATGTCGGGAACCGCCGTCGCCGTGCCCGGTGACCCATCTTCGGCAGCCTTCCCGCTGGCCGCCGGGCTGGTCGTCCCGGGGGCCGGAGTGACGGTCGAGGGTGTCATGCTGAACCCGCTGCGCACCGGCCTGTTCGAGACCTGGCGCGAGATGGGGGCGGATCTGACGATCTCGAACCGGCGCATGGCCGGGGGCGAGGAGGTCGGCGACATCACCGCCGGGTATTCGGCGCTCAAGGGCGTGATCGTGCCGCCGGAGCGGGCGGCCTCGATGATCGACGAATATCCGGTGCTGGCAGCGACCGCTGCCTTTGCGGAGGGGGCGACGGTGATGCGCGGCATCGGCGAGATGCGGGTCAAGGAGAGCGACCGCATCGCCCTGATGGCGGCGGGCCTGACCGCCTGCGGCGTCCGGGTCGAGGAGGAGCCGGAGGGCTTCACCGTCTTCGGTGGGCCGGTGCGCGGCGGCGCGACCGTGACCACCCACGGCGACCACCGCATCGCCATGAGCCATCTGGTGCTGGGTCTGGCGGCCGACGCCGCCGTGACCGTGGACGAGCCGGAGATGATCGCGACGAGCTTTCCGGGGTTTGTGGAGCTGATGCGCGGCCTCGGGGGTGAGATTGGCTAATCCCCTCGCGACCGCTGGAGGCATGTTCAAGATTGCGTTGATGTGCCTTGGCTGGGCAGTAGCAGCGTGCGGGGCCGCATGGCTCGATGCCCAGGATGGCGAGATAAGGATGAGGCGTTCCGGAGTGGTGCGCTTCAGCGACGACCCCGGCATGTTTAAAGCGGGCCTAATAGGCAACTACGGGATCGTGGCCATTATGCTCGTAACTGGCGCATTCACGTTCGCGCTGGGAGGGCTGGGCATGCAGATGACGGGCAAGGGTTCCGAATGACATCCCTCATCATCGCCGTCGACGGACCCGCCGCCTCGGGCAAGGGCACCATCGCCGCCCGGCTGGCGCGGACCTTTGGTCTGCCGTTCCTCGATACCGGCCTGCTGTACCGCGCCGTGGGGCTCGGCGTGCTGGATTCCGGCGGATCGCTGGACGACGCCTCGACGGCCGAGGTCGTGGCCCGGGAGCTGAAGGCAGAGAACCTGACCGACGCCGAGCGCCTGACCAGCGGTGCGGCCGGCGAGGCGGCCAGCCGGGTCGCCGGCTACCCCGGCGTGCGGGCCGCCCTGCTGGAATTCCAGCGCGCCTTTGCCGCCCGACCGGGCGGGGCGGTGCTGGACGGGCGTGACATCGGCACCGTCATCGCCCCGGACGCCATGGCCAAGCTGTTCATCACGGCGACGCCCGAGGTCCGGGCCTTGCGCCGCTGGAAACAGTTGACCGGCCGCGGCGACGTCATCGCCTATGAGGCCATGCTGGCCGACATCATGCGCCGCGACGAACGCGACGCCGGCCGGGGGGCCGCCCCGATGGTCCAGGCCAAAGACGCCGTCTTGCTGGATACGACTGATATGGATATAGAGACCGCCTTCGATGCGGCCCGCCGTATCGTCGAGGCGGCGCGTGTCCGGAACGGTCTTCAGGGACCTTAAGGCAAATCCAGCGCGTCATCCTCGGCTTCCGCGGGCGTCCTGACCTTTACCGGCCTCGCATCCCGACGACCTGATCTCACGTTTTACTCACCTCGCGCGGGGCCCTTCGGTCGCGCGCCTTAACCGTTAGAAACCCAACCAACGCATGACTGACACCAGCTTCTCTCCCTCGCGCGACGATTTCGCCGCCCTGCTCGACGAAACCCTTCAGGGCCGTGACCTCGGCGAAGGCCAGGTTGTTCACGGCCGCGTCGTCGGCATCGAAAAGGACATCCTGATCATCGACGTCGGTCTGAAGACCGAAGGCCGCATCCCGGCCCGCGAGTTCGGCATCGGCGAAGGCGCTGTCATCCCGAAGGTGGGCGACAATGTCGAAGTCTATCTCGAGCGCGTCGAGAACGCCCTGGGTGAAGCCGTCATCAGCCGCGACAAGGCGCGCCGCGAAGAAGCCTGGACCCGTCTGGAAGTCGTGTTCGCCGAAGGCCAGCCGGTCAACGGCGCCATCGTCGGCCGCGTCAAGGGCGGCTTCACGGTCGACCTCGGCGGCGCCTCGGCCTTCCTGCCCGGTTCGCAGGTCGACATCCGCCCGGTGCGCGACGTCGGTCCGCTGATGGGCAAGGAACAGCCCTTCGCCATCCTGAAAATGGACCGTCCGCGCGGCAACATCGTCGTTTCGCGTCGCGCCATCCTGGAAGAAGCCCGCGCCGAACAGCGCACTGAACTGGTCGGCCAGCTGCTGGAAGGCGAAGTCCGCGAAGGCGTGGTCAAGAACATCACCGACTACGGTGCGTTCGTGGACCTGGGTGGCATCGACGGCCTGCTGCACGTCACCGACATGTCGTGGAAGCGCGTCTCGCACCCCTCGCAGGTCCTCGCCGTCGGCGACACCGTCAAGGTCCAGATCGTCAAGATCAACCCGGACACCCAGCGCATCAGCCTCGGCATGAAGCAGCTGCAGACCGATCCGTGGGACGGCGTCGAAGCCAAGTATCCGGTCGGCGCCAAGATGACCGGCCGCATCACCAACATCACCGACTACGGCGCGTTTGTTGAGCTGGAAGCCGGCGTTGAAGGCCTGGTCCACGTCTCGGAAATGTCCTGGACCAAGAAGAACGTCCACCCCGGCAAGATCGTCTCGACCTCGCAGGAAGTCGATGTCGTCGTGCTGGATGTCGACGCCTCCAAGCGCCGCATCTCGCTGGGCCTCAAGCAGGCCCAGGACAATCCGTGGGATGCCTTCGTGGCCGCCAACCCGATCGGTTCGACGGTCGAGGGCGAGGTCAAGAACGCCACCGAATTCGGCCTGTTCATCGGCCTGGACAACGACATCGACGGCATGGTGCACCTGTCCGACCTGGACTGGAACGTCTCCGGCGAGGAAGCCATCCAGCGCTACCGCAAGGGCGAAACCGTCAAGGCCAAGGTGCTGGACGTCGACGTCGAGAAGGAACGCGTCTCGCTCGGCATCAAGCAGCTGGGCGGCGATCCGATGGAGGGCGACACCTTCAAGAAGGGCCAGCAGGTCACCGTCACCGTGACGTCGATCGAAACCGGCGGCATCGAGGTCAAGTTCGGTGAAGAGGACGCCCCGGCGACCGCCTTCATCCGCAAGTCCGACCTGTCGCGCGACCGCGCCGATCAGCGCACCGAGCGCTATTCGGTCGGCGATCGCGTCGACGCCATGGTCACCGGCATCGACAAGGCCTCGCGCCGCGTCTCGGTGTCGATCAAGGCCCTGGAGATGAAGGACGAGACCGCCGCGATCGAACAGTTCGGTTCGTCGGACTCGGGCGCCTCGCTGGGCGACATCCTCGGCGCGGCCCTTCGCGAGAAGGCCGGCTCCAAGGAATAGGCCTCAAGCCGCGAGCGACCCTGTCGCGAGCGCAGGCCATGAGACAGAAGGCGGCCGGAGCAATCCGGCCGCCTTTTTCGTGGCCGTGAGCCGTACCCCATTGACGGCACCCATCCGCTCTGTGCCCGTTAGCCGACATTTCCGCGCTGAATCCGCCCCGGGGGCCTTTTTCCCCCGACAGGTGAAGGCTAGGGTGGGGTTGCATCCTGCGTTCGGATGCGCGCGTATGCGTCCCGAACGCGTGAAACAGGGCGGGGGCCTGACCATATGATCAAGTCAGAGCTGATCGAGAAGCTCGCAGCCGAGAACACCCATCTGACCCACGCCGAGGTCGAGCGGGTGGTCAATATCGTCCTTGGCCGGATGGTGGATTCGCTGGGCGACGGCGGTCGTGTCGAACTGCGCGGCTTCGGTGCCTTTTCGGTGCGCGGCCGTCCGGCGCGGGCCGGGCGCAATCCGCGGACCGGCGAGACCGTCGATGTGCCCGCCAAGGCGGTGCCCTTTTTCAAGAGCGGCAAGGAGCTGCGCGAGCGACTGAACGCCGGGGACGCCTGATCTCGCCATGGGAATCGTTAACGAATTCAAAGACTTCATTTCGCGCGGCAATGTCATCGACCTGGCGGTCGGCGTCATCATCGGCGCAGCCTTCGGCAAGATCGTCACCAGCCTGGTCGAACAGGTGGTCATGCCGCCGATCGGCCTGCTGCTGGGCAAGGTCGATTTCTCGAACCTGAAATGGGTGCTGTCGCCTGAGGATCCGGCGACCGAGGCCATCGAGGAAGTGGCCATCCAGTACGGCGCCTTCATCAACACCCTGATCCAGTTCGCCATCGTCGCCTTCGTGATCTTCCTGATGGTCAAGGCGATCAACAAGCTGCGCCGCGAGAAGGCGGCGGAGCCCGAGGCACCCGCCGCACCGACCGCGACCGAGGCCCTGCTGGCCGAGATCCGCGACGAGCTGAAGGCCCGGCCGCGGGCCTAGAACCCTTTCACGCGGCCGTCGCCGCCATGTGAGGCTCCGAAGGCGCGCGGACGGTTGCCTGCGCCCTTGCCGGCACGGGCCTGAGGCACATGGCGTAGTCGCCGTCATAGGGGGTCGGCGACCACAGCAGGGGATCGGGACTGCCGGGCGCGAACCGCGCATGGCAATGCCCCCATCCGCCCTCGCGCCGCGTGCCCCGGACGTGGTCGCCCAGGCGCTCCAGCAGGTGCGGGCTGACCATCTGGATACGCAGCTTGGCGGCACCCATCCGGCGGGCGCTGTCCTTCAGGGCGTCCATCAGGGCAGGAATGGCCGTGACGTCGTCGGCCAGGGCCTCGATGTCGAGGATTTCCAGAACCGGCGGCTCGAGGATGTTGGACTTGGCCATCATGGCCATGGCGTAGCCGGTGATACCGGCTCCCCGGTTGAAGGCGAGCACCAGCGGCGGATCGGTCAGGTCCGGATCGGCCAGACGCCAGCGGATGGCTTCCGGGCTCCGGTCAGCCAGCAGCCGGCCTTCGGCGCGCAGGGCCGTCCAGAATTCGGCATAGCGCGACTGATCCCGGAAATCGCCCAGCACCGTGACGCCCTGGGGCAGGTCCAGCCGGGGCCTTGTCGACAGGCGGCGGTTCATCAGCCGCTCGCCCCAGCGGGACACGATTTCGGGTGCCAGCCGGTGGGCCAGGCGGTAGAACCGTCCGCAGGCTAGGGTCACGGGATGGATGATCCAGCTCAGCTTCAAGGCATGGGTCTGCCCGGGCCAGGCCTGCATGCCGTGACGGGCGTAGAGGGGCTGGGACCTGCTGTTGGCGTTGAAGACCCAGGTGGCGAACATTCCGGGCTGGCCGGCGAAGGCGGCGAGCATGGCCTTGCTGGCCCCGCGAACCGGCGGGGTGACGATGATCGAGAAGCCCGTGGCACCGTGCATGGGCTGATCCTTCAGCCAGAACTGCTGGACCAGATTGCCGACATGCGCGGCCGGCCGGCCGTCGGGACCGTCGACGACCCAGCCCGCGGGCGCGCCCGCGCTGAGGCGGGCCGGATTGGCGTGCAGCCATCGCCAGCCCTCCAACGACCGTTCGGGCCAGCCCACATGGCGGTGCAACGCCTGGAGAGCGGGAAAGTCCGTTTCGGTGGTTGGACGGCTGGTCATGGCGGGCACGCGTCTCGTTATGGAGCGACCGTCGCCCCATGGAGACCTGCGCTGCATCCGCCGGGCCAGTCAGACACAAAAACGTAACGACAGGATTCAGGTTTGACTCCCGGAGGGTTTGAAACAAAGAGTGAACAATCTGTTTTCCGGACTCCCATGACCCCCGCTCACCCGCCTTCTTCAGACCCCTGGCCCGAGCGGCCCGCGCCGCTGGAGGAGGCGTGCGCGGCCGGGCCGCGGGATATGGCGGCCCTGCTGCTGTTCGCCCTGTCGCGGCGGATCGGGGACGACCGGCGGCCGGTTCTGGTGACCGCGCCGCGGGTCTGGTTCGCCGAGCATGGACGGCCCTACGGACCCGGCGCGGCGGGCGTTCCGCTGATCCTGGCCCCGACCACGACGGCGGCCGAGGCGCTGTGGACTCTCGAACAGGCCCTGCGGTCCGGGGCCGTGGCCCTGGCGCTGGGGGCGGTGGACGGGGCCAGCCTGGCCCAGACGCGGCGGCTGGATTTCGCGGCGAAACAGGGCGAGGCGGTGGGGCTGGTCCTGCCCCGAAAGCTGGACGGGTTGAGCGCGGCGCGGCGGCGCTGGCGCATCTCGACCTTCGGAAGCGCGACGGACCCCGACGATGCCCGGGCCCCCGGCCCGGCGCGACTGATCGCCGAACTGGTCCGCGGCCGGGGCGAACGGCCCGGGGCCTGGATGCTGGAGCAGGATGATGAGACGCATCGTCTCCGTCTGGCTGATCGACTGGCCGGTGACGGTCTGGCGGCGATCGGCCATGCGGGCGCGCCGTCCGGCCTCGCCGCCTGACCCCGCCCTTGATCCGCAGACCCCTTTCGCCCTGATCCTCAGGAACAGCCGGGGCGCGGCGGTCCTGTATGCGCTCAATCCGGCCGCGCGCCGGGCCGGACTGCGCCGGGGCCAGACCCAGGCCGACGCCCGGGCCATGATCCCGCAGCTGATCTGCAAGCCCGCCGACCCCGAGGCCGACGCCCGCGCCCTGACGACCCTGGCGGTCTGGGCCGAGCGCTGGTCGCCGTCGGTCAGTCTCGATCCGGCGGGAAAGGGGCTGGAGGGCCTGTTCCTCGACGTCACCGGCGCGACCCATCTGTTCGGCGGCGAGGCGGCGCTGCTGGCCCATATCCGGGACCGGCTGGCGGAGGCCGGCGCGCGGGCGCGGGTGGCTGTGGCCCCGACGCCGGGCGCGGCATGGGCCCTCGCCCGCTGGGGTGAGGCCGGGAGCGAGGGGGCGATCGCGGACGAGGAGACGGTCCGGGACCTGTTGGCGCCCCTGCCGGTCGAGGCCCTGCGGATCGACGACCGGACCCTGACGCAGGCGCGGCGGTTCGGGCTGAAGCGGATCGGCGACCTCTATCCCATGCCGCGGGCGGGGCTGGCGCGGCGGTTCCGCGACGGGGCGGGCGTGGGGCTGGTCCAGCGGCTGGATCAGGCGCTGGGGTTCGCCGGCGAGGCCCTGACCCCGGTGCGGCCGCCGCCGAAATACCGGGCGTGGCGGACCTGGATGGAGCCGGTCGAGGATATCGGGGGCGTGGAGGCGCGGCTGGCGGAACTGGCCGCCGACCTGTCCGCGCCCCTGGTGCGCGACGGGCAGGGGGCCAGGGCCCTGACCCTGATCGGCTTCCGCTCTGACGGCGGGACCACAAGCCTGTCGGTTCGGATGGGCCGGCCGGGGCGGGACGCGGCCATCTGGCTGCGCCTGTTCCGCGAGGCGGGGCTGGGGCGGCTGGAGCTGGGCTTCGGCCTCGACGCCCTGATGCTGACCGCTGATGCGGTCGAGGCGATGACGGCGCGGCAAGGGGTGCTGGAGAGCGAGGCCGAGGCGAAACAGGCCGAGAGCCTGGCCGCCCTGATCGACCGGCTGACGGCGCGGCTGGGCGAGGACCGGGTGCTGACACCCGAGCCGGTGGACAGCTGGATTCCGGAACGGGCCGAGCGGTGGCGGCCGGCGCTGGGGCGGTCGCCGGCGGCGGCGAGCGGCGACACGGGACGCCGGCCTATCCTGTTGCTGGACCCGCCCGAGCCGGTGGAGGCCATCGCCGAACTGCCCGACGGCGCCCCGGCCCGCTTCACCTGGCGCAGGCTGTCCCGGCGGGTGACCCGCGCCGACGGGCCCGAGCGTCTGTCGCCCGAATGGTGGCGGCCCCGCCCCGACGACCGGCAGGTGCGCACCCGCGACTACTATCGCGTCGAGGACGACGCCGGCGGCCGCTACTGGCTGTTCCGCGAGGGGCTGTATGGCCGCGAGTTCTCCGGCGATGCCGGGGAGCGGGCGCCGTCCTGGTGGATGCACGGGGTGCTGCCGTGAACGGCTGGGACGGGGAGTATGCCGAGCTCGGGGCCATGACCAATTTCAGCTTTCTGGAGGGGGCGTCGCATCCGGGCGAGATGGCTATGCAGGCCAAGGCCCTGGGGCTGGCCGCAGTCGGGGTGGCGGACCGCAATACCCTGGCGGGGATGGTCCGGGCGCTGATGGGGGCGGAGGACGTCGATATCCCGCTGGTCGTCGGATCACGACTGGGCTTCACCGACGGGACCGAACTGATCGTCTTCCCGCGCGATCGCGCCGCCTATGGGCGGCTGTGCCGGTTGCTGTCGCTGGGCAAGAGCGAGGCCGTGCCCCAGGAGGGCGCCGATCCCGACGCCGAGCGGATCGCAAAAGCCGAGACGCGGCTGACGTTCGAACAGGCGGCGGCCATGGGCGAGGGGATGATCGCGCTCGCCCCCGCGCCGGAACGCCCCGACGCGGCCTTCGAGGCGCGGCTGGCGGCGTGGCGAAGGCGCTGGCCGGACGAGCTGTATCTGGCGGCGGCGCCGCTGTGGCGGGGCGATGATCGGAAGCGGCTGAACCGGCTGGCGTCGATGGCGCATCGCACGGGCGCTCCGATGATCGCCACCAATGCGGTGCTGTATCACCACCCCGAGCGGCGGACGCTGCAGGACGTCCTGACCTGCATCCGCGAGGGCACCACCATCGACAAGGCGGGCCGGCGGTTGCAGGCCAATGCCGAACGCCATCTGAAGCCGCCGGCGCAGATGGCGCGGCTGTTCCGGGAGCATGAGGCGGCGCTGGCGCGGACCATGGCGGTGGCGCGGGCCTGCACCTTTTCGCTGCGGGAGCTCAGTTATCAGTACCCGGACGAACCGGTCCCGGCGGGCTATTCCGCCCAGGGCTGGCTGGCCCGGCTGACGTTGAAGGGTGCGCGTGAGCGGTGGCCCAAAGGTACGCCGAAGCCGATCCGCGCCATTATTCTGAAGGAGCTCCGGCTGGTCCGGGAGCTGAAATACGCCCCCTATTTCCTGACCGTCCACGACATCGTCGCCTGGGCCCGCGCCCGGCCCGATCCGATCCTGTGCCAGGGCCGGGGGTCGGCGGCGAATTCGGTGATCTGCTTCTGTCTGGGGATCACCAATGTCGATCCGACCCGACAGGAGGTGCTGATCGAGCGGTTCATCTCCTCGAACCGGTCCGAACCACCCGACATCGACGTCGATTTCGAGCATGAGCGGCGCGAACAGGTGATGCAGTACGTCTATCAGCGCTACGGCCGCGACCGGGCGGGGATCGTGGCGACCATCATCCACTACCGGCCGCGCTCGGCCATCCGGGACGTGGGCAAGGCGCTGGGGCTGACCGAGGACGTCACCGCCCGGATGGCCGACACCGTCTGGGGCTCGTGGGGCTCGAAGGTCGATGAAGCCCATGTCGACCGGACCGGACTGAGCCGCGACGACGTCCGCATGAAGCTGGCCCTCGAACTGACCGCCGAACTGATCCAATTTCCCCGCCATCTGAGCCAGCACGTCGGCGGCTTCGTGCTCAGCCAGACGCCGCTGATCGAGATCGTGCCCATCGGCAATGCGGCCATGGCCGACCGCACCTTCATCGAATGGGACAAGGACGACATCGATTTCCTCAAGCTGATGAAGGTCGATGTGCTGGCGCTGGGCATGCTGACGGCGATGAAGCGGGCGTTCCGCATGATCGAAACCACCTATGGCCGGCCCCTGCCCGACACCGCCGCCGTGCCGGTTGAGCGGCGCGGGGTCTACCGGATGCTGTGCCGGGCGGATTCGGTGGGCGTCTTCCAGGTCGAGAGCCGGGCGCAGATGTCGATGCTGCCCCGCCTGCGGCCGGTCGAGTTCTACGATCTGGTGGTGCAGGTCGCCATCGTCCGGCCCGGCCCGATCCAGGGCAAGATGGTGCACCCCTATCTGAAGCGGCGGCTGGAGCGGCGGCTGCATGAGGAGAAGCATGGCCCCGGCAGCTACCGCTTCTCCATGCCGGGCTCGGCCGCCGATCCGGACGAACTGGCCAATGTGCTGCGCAAGACCCTGGGTGTGCCCCTGTTCCAGGAACAGGCGATGAAGATCGCCATGGTCGCGGCGGAATTCACCGGCGAGGAGGCCAACGGCCTGCGCCGGGCCATGGCCACCTTCCGGCACAACGGCACCATCGGCAATTTCGAGGAGAAGATGGTCGGGCGGATGATCGCGCGCGGCTATGACGCCGAATTCGCGCAGAACTGTTTCAACCAGATCAAGGGTTTCGGCGAATATGGCTTCCCCGAGAGCCACGCCTGTTCCTTCGCCCATCTGGTCTATGTCTCGGCCTGGGTGAAGTGGCTGTATCCCGACGTCTTCGCCGCCTGTCTGCTGAACAGCCAGCCGATGGGCTTCTACGCCCCGGCCCAGATCGTCCGCGATGCGCGCGAACACGGGGTCGAGGTGCGGCACCCGGATGTGAACGCCAGCGACTGGGACGCGACGCTGGAGCCGCGCCCGCGCCGACGGCGGCATGCCCTGCGGCTGGGGATGCGGTCGATCGACGGCTTCCGCCGGGACTGGGCCGAGGCGATCATGGCTGCCCGCGCCGACGGCCCCTTCCTCGACCTCGACGACCTGCGCCGCCGCGCCGCCCTGACGCCCCCGGCGCTGGACCGGCTGGCCGAGGCCGATGCATATGGCTCGCTGGACCTGACGCGGCGGCAGGGGGTGTGGGCGGCCAAGGGCGCGGCCCCGGCGTCGTCAGCGCCACTGTTCGAGGCCATGGGGCTGAACGAGGCCGACGGCCGCCCGCCCGCGGCCCTGCCGCTGCTGGCCCCGTCGGAGGAGGTGGTCGGCGACTACCAGACCATCCGCCTGTCGCTGAAGGGCCATCCGGTCGCCTTCCTGCGCGAACGGCTGACGCAGGCCGGGGCGCTGCCGGCGCGCGACTATCCGGCGCGGCCCAACGGCCGGAGGGTCGCGGTCGGCGGGGTGGTGCTGGTCCGCCAGCGGCCCGGTACGGCCAAGGGGGTCTGTTTCATGACCCTCGAGGATGAGACCGGCGTGGCCAATCTGGTCATCTGGCCCGACCTGTTCGAACGGTTCCGGCCGGTCGCCATGGGCGCGCGGATGGTGCTGGCCCGGGGCAAGGTCCAGACCGCCGAGGGCGTGACCCATCTGGTGGTCGACCATCTGGAGGACTGGACGCCGATGCTGGGGGACCTGACGCCGGACAGCGCACCGGGGTCAGGGCACGCGCCGGCGCGGGGACGGCATCCCAGGGATGTGCAGGTGCTGCCGGGGTCGCGGGATTTTCACTGAGGGGGGTGATGCGCTTGTCATCCCCGCCGAACCCCGGCGAAGGCCGGGGGGAGAGCGGGGACGGGGGAACGCTCCTTGTCGCACCTCCCGGACAGCCCGCAGGGCTGAGCCGGGAGAAGGGTGGGCGCCGCGCCGGGCCTGACCCGTCTCCCGGCTCGCTGCTGGCGCAGCGTCCGGGAGGGGGAAATAGTGTGGGTCCGAGCGTCCCGGCTCGCCGCTGCGCGGCGTCCGGCGACTGTATTGGAAGTCAAGCGTGGTTCCAGGGCTGATCGGCCTTGATCATGCTGTTGGCGGCGACCGCGAGGCGGCGTGCGATGGCGGTAAGCGCGACCTTGGCGGGTTTGCCGGCTTCGCGCAGGGCCTTGTATTCACGCTTCAGGCCCCGGTCGGAGCGGGAGGCGCTGAGCGCGGCCATGTAGAGGGCAGTGCGCACGCAGGACCGGCCGCCACCGATATGGGCGCGTCCGGTGCGGGTTCCGCTCTGGTCGGGATGCGGTGCCAGGCCCGTCAGACTGGCCACCGAGCGGCGATCGAGGGTTCCCAACTCCGGCAGGTCAGCCAGCAGGGTGGTGATCACTGCCGGGCCTACGCCGGGGATGGTCCGCAGCAGTTCGGCCCGGTGCCGGTTGGCGGGGTCGGCGGCGAGCCTGGTCTCCAGCAGAGTCTCCACCCGGGCGCGTTCGGCCTCCAGCCCGGCGATGAGGCGCCGGCAGCTGGCGGCGATGTCTTCGTCCAGGGCCTGTTTGAGCCGGGTCTTCTCGGCCGCCGCCAGGTCCACCACCTGCCGTCGGCGGGTGGACAGGGCGCGGATCTCCATGGCTTCGGCACTGGGCAGGGGTCGGGCGACGTCGGTCATGATGAGAGCGAAGCGCGCGATCAGGGCCGCGTCCAGCCTGTCGGTCTTGGCCCGACGGCCCTCCGCCAGCCGCAAGGCCTTCACACGGCGGGGATCGACCACCCCGACCTGAAAGCCCGCCCGCGCCAACGCCCGCACCAGCGGCGTCCCATAGGTTCCGATGCTCTCCAGCACCACCCGCGTCACACCGGCCCGTTTAAGCCGCGCCGTCACCACCGCCAGGCCAGCCGGCGCATTGGGCGCACGGAACGCCCGGCCCGCCGGGGCCACCGCCACATCAAGCCAGTCCCGGCCAACATCCACGCCGGCCGCGCACGCCATCGTCGTCATTGTCCCTCTCCTGTGTACGGGCTCGAACGACAGAACGGCGCTCGGCCCAAGCGACTGTTCGGACCACAACACAAGGGCGGCCGCACGCTCGCCGGAACGACGGTCCAGGGACCAGGGATGACAACGCGCTACGGCCGCCCGCCCTCAGCTTGCCGCATCAGGCCGCGCCAATACACAGGGATGACAAGGCGTTCGATGGGACGCCACCGCTAGATTTTGCCGGCTGAGTCTAGCCTGCTTTCGACCTATTGCGGGTCTTCCTACCTTCTCGCGATCTCGCGCGCGGCCATGCCAAGCCCGACCAGTATAGCCAAGCCGCCGCCGTAGTAGGCGAGGTAGAAGACGATCATCACCAACGGGTCCATCAGCATCAGCCCATAATAAGGGTGCTCGACAAACTTCCATGCTGCAACGACGGAGAGACCTCCGGCCGCCGCTATGCCCGTCCACTTGAGAACCTGCCGTCCTCGCATCACGAATCTCCCGCTAAGGTTCCAGCCTAGCCCGGCAAGGTCTGCGAAACACCCTAAGCCGGACTTGGGGAGAGGCGCCCCTACCCCCGCCGCCGACTCCGCCACACCCAGACGCGATACCCCACGATCGGCGCGAACCCGCACACCAGCGCCGCGATCAGCACCGTCCAGAAGCCGCCGCCGAGGCCGTATTCGCCGACCGCGGCCCCGACTCCGGCCGCGAGCAGCGGGCCGAGCCAGGGCAGCCAGTACGGGGGCTTAGGCATCCACCTTGATGACGCCGCGCCGGATCTGGTCCAGCTCGATGGAGTCGAACAGGGCCTGGAAATTGCCCTCGCCGAAAGCCTGGTTGCCCTTGCGCTGGATGATCTCGAAGAAGATCGGACCGAAGGTGTCCTGGGTGAAGATCTGCAGCAGCAGGCCGTCCTCGTCCGAGCCGTCGATCAGGATGCGGTTCAGCCGCATCCGGGCCACGTCCTCGCCGTGGTTGGGCAGGCGTTTGTCGATCAGGTCGAAATAGGTCTCGATCGTATCTTGGAAGGGGATGCCACGACGCTTCAGCTCTTCCACCGTCTCGAAAATGTTGTCGGTGGCCAGGGCGATATGCTGGATGCCTTCGCCATTGTAGCGGCGCAGGAATTCCTCGATCTGGCTGTTCTCGTCCTGGCTCTCGTTCAGGGGGATGCGAATGGCGCGGTCGGGGGCGATCATCGCCTGGGACAGCAGGCCGGTCGCCTTGCCCTTGATGTTGAAATATTTCTGCTCCTCGAAGGCGAAGACATCGCCGTAGAAGCCGGACCAGGTGCGCATCTGGCCGCGCCGGACGTTGTGGGTCAGGTGGTCGAGCAGATGCAGGCCGACATTGTTCTTGCGCTCGGCCTCTTCCCAGCCCTCGACCTCGTCCCAGCCGTCATAGAGCGAGCCAGCGTCGCCATAGGCGTCGATGATGTAGAGCAGCGAGCCGCCGATCCCCTGCAGCACATAGGGATAGCCGCCGGCCAGGGCCCCGCCCTCGTGACCTTCGGCCGGCTTGGCGCCGCGCGACACGGCGCCCTCGAAGGCCGCCTTGGCGTCGCGCACGCGGAAGGCCATGCCGTTGGCCGAGGGGCCATGCTCACCGGCGAACGCGGCCGCCTGCCCACTGGGCGAGCGGTGGACCAGCATGGTGATGTCGCCCTGTTTCAGCCGCACCACATCATTGGCCGGGTTCACATGGGTGGCGGTGAAGCCCATCAGCTCCAGCCGCGCGACCATGGCCGCCGGATCCGGGCCGGTGAACTCGACGAACTCGAAGCCGTCGACGCCGAGCGGATTTTCCATGTCGAGGCGGGCGGCCGCGTCGGTTTGGGGGGCGTCGTGCATGGAGGGCTCCTGAAAGCGCGGGTCGGCGTTGGCCGCCGTTTGTCGGGCGGAACCTAGTGGCCTGAAGGGCGGAAGCCAAGGCTGGGGGCGGTCACAGAGAGGGGAGCAGGCCGGAGAGGCATGGGTTCATCACAAAGGACACGAAGAAGGGCACGAAGGACACGAAGGGGCCTGAGCGCATCCCTGTGGAAGTTTCGCTGGTCCAGGAGTCGATATCGGGCCTTCGGCCCAAATGAATCCCCAACGGTGAAGGCTGATCACGCGAGCTGACAGAAGCTCGCTCCTTCGTGTCCTTCGTGCCCTTCTTCGTGTCCTTCGTGATGAACCAACCGGCCGTCCCGGTTAGTTGGGCCGACCCACCACCGCATCAACCGAATTGGTCGTCACCGGGTGATAGCCGGGACGGGCGCGCGCATAGAGCGGTGTGGCGATGCCACGGCCCCAGTCTTCCTCGGCCCACAGGCTGGTGAACAGCGGCAGGACGAATTTGCGCCGGCCCATGGTGGTCAGGAAATGCTCCAGCGTCGGCACGGCAGGCTGGTAGCGGTGCTGGACCGCGATCTGCAGCCAGGCGAAGACCACCTCGGCATTGCCTTCCTCGCGCAGCGTCAGCGTCGCCTCCAGATCGGCCAGCTGGGCCGGGGTCAGCCAGTCGGCCCCGGCGGCGCGGCCCTCGGGACGCCAGGCCAGGAAGCGCTGGCGCTCCTGGGTCGACCAGCCGGTCCAGGGCACCGCAGCGGCCGGGCCACCGGCATGGAAGGATCGGGCAGCCGCATCCACCGGCGCAAAGGCGCCCGACACCGGCGGCACCCAGTTCGACGGCATACCCGGCTGATAGATCCAGGCTTCCATCATCAGCTGGTCTTCCAGGGCGCGGGTCGTGACCAGATGGGTGCGGATGTCGGCGAGGAACATCTCCGTGGTCATCGGCCGGAAGGCGTTGCGCTCGAAATAGCCCTTCAGCCAGGCGTCGAACCGCTCCCGGCCGACGGTGCGCTCAATGGTGTGCAGGAAGGCCGCACCCTTCTCATAGGCGACGTCGGTCAGGCCCTCGTCGGGATCGCGGCCGACCAGCTGGAGTTTGAGCCGGGTGTCGGCGGGGGGCAGGTCGGCCAGCGTCGACTGCAGGTCGCCCCAGCCCAGCGACTGCAGCATCAGGGCGCGGTCGCGACCGTAGACGGCCTCCATGATCCGGTTCTCGAAATAGACGGTAAAACCCTCATTCAGCCAGAAATCGTCCCAGGTGGCATTGGTGACCAGATTGCCCGACCAGCTGTGCGCCAGTTCGTGCGCCACCAGACTGACCAGCGACTGGTCGCCCGCGATGATGGTCGGGGTGGCGAAGGTCAGGCGCGGGTTTTCCATGCCACCGAAGGGGAAGCTGGGCGGCAGGATCAGCAGATCGTAGCGACCCCAGAGATAGGGGCCGTAGAGCGCCTCGGCCGCATCCACCATCTCGGCGGTCGGGACCATTTCGGCGTGAGCGCCGGCCAGCATCGACGGCTCGGTCCAGACCCCGGTGCGCTCGTCGATGGCCTGGAAGGCGACGTCGCCGACGCCGATGGCGATCAGATAGGGCGGCACCGGATTGGTCATGCGGAAGCGCCAGGCACTCTGGCTGCCGCTGACGGGTTCGCCGCTGGCGGTCAGGCCTTCGGCGCTCATCACCACCTTGAGCCCGGACGGGGCGGTGATGCGGGCGTCCCAGGTCTGACGGATGCCGGGGCTGTCCTGGGTCGGGATCCAGGTCCGGGTCAGGATCGCCTGGCCCTGGCTGAACATATAGGGCTGCCGGCCGCCTGCGGTCTGGGCCGGGGTCAGCCACTGAAGGGCCGCAGCGTCGGGTCGGGTGGCATAGCGAATGACAATGCGGCGCTGCTCGCCGGCGGCGAAGGCGGGAAAGCGAACGGCCAGGGACTGACCCATGATGGGGTCATTGGTGCCGGTCGTGAACGGCAGGGCGGCACCCGACGCGTCGCGAACCGACTGGATGTCCAGATTGCGGACATCGAGAATGATCTCTTCCGCCCCCGGCTCGGCGGTGATGTCCAGCGCGGCCGTGCCCGAGAGTGTCCCGGTCGCGAAGTCGGTGGTCAGGTCGAGGGAGACGTGTTTGACCCGGGCGATCTCCGGCCGGGCATGGGAGTGGACGTCACGCACATATTCGACCGGCGCGGGCACGGCGGCCGGGGCTGTCGCGCGTTCGGTCCCCGGGCCGAAGCCGGGAATCATGGCGCAACCGCCCAGGGCCGTCGCGATCACCATTGCGGAGACCAGTCCAGATTTGCGGATCATTGAATGTCCCTGACCAAAAAATCCCGTCGACCTTGCGCGGTCATCGTAACGGGTTTGCTTCCTGCCGGGACAACGCCCCGGCGGACAGAAAAGATCAAGAGGCGGCCGGAACCGGCGGCAGGTTCCGCGCCCTGAACAACCGTCCGCGCTCGGCGAACAGGACACTGGCCAGCGCCGTCAGGCCCAGCAGGACGAAGCCGGTCGTCATCGGCACTGTTGAGCCGTTGAACTGCTGGCCGATCGCAAACCCGAGGGTCGCCCCGCCTGTGGTCGAGATGAAGCCCTGGGCCGAGGAGGCCGTGCCCGCGATATGGCCCATCGGCTCCATCGCCATGGCTCCGAAATTACCGGCGATGAAGCCGAAGCAGAACATGGTCAGGGCCTGCAGGACCGCGAAGGTCCAGATCGTCTCATGGCCGCTGATCGCCACCGCCGCATGGATGGCCGAGAAGGTGATGAAGCCCAGCAGGGCGGTATGCGAGATCAGCCGCGATCCCAGCCGCTCGACCAGTCGCGCGTTCAGCAGCGACGCGACCGCGATCCCGCCGGCGACCGCGCCGAAAACCACAGTGAACAGTTCCGGCTCATGGAAGACGTCAAAGAAGATCTGCTGGCTGGAGTTGATGAAGCCGAACAGGGCCCCCGAGATGGCGGTGATGGCCAAGGTGTAGCCCATCGACCGCCGGCTGGTCAGGGCCTCGCGAAAGGCCGCAACGATGCGGTCGACCTGGATCGGCATCCGGTCCTCGGGATGCAGGGTCTCGGGCAGGCGGATGGCGGCCCACAGCGCGAAGGCTGCCCCGCCGACAGCGAGCACGCCGAACACCCACGGCCAGGGGGCGACGGTCAGGATCAGCTGGCCCAGCGCCGGCGCAAGGATGGGCACGCCGAGAAAGACCAGAAAGCTCAGCGACATGACCCGCGCCATGGTCCGACCCGAATAGCGGTCGCGTACGATCGAGACGGCCAGCACCCGCAGGGCCGCCGCACCGATCCCGGTTCCCACCCGCGCAGCGATCAGCAGTTCGAAGCTCGTCGAGAACGCTGCCAGCACGCTGAACACGACATAGAGGCCCAGCCCGATCATCAGGATCGGCTTCCGCCCATAACGGTCCGCCAGCGGGCCGTAGATGATCTGGGTCACGCCGAAGCCGAGCAGATAGGCGGTGATGACCCACTGCCGACTATTCTCCGAGGTCACGCCCAGCGCCTCGCCGATGGCCGGCAGGGCGGGCAGCATGGAGTCGATAGCGAGGGCGTTGAGCGCCATCATCATGGCGATCAGGGCCACAAACTCGGGAAAGCCGGGCCCCTTGGCGGCAGGCGTCGCTGGGTCGGAGGTTGAAGGTCGCATCGGCGGCCAGATGCAGGCTATCGCGGCCGGGCGCAACCGGGCCCAACCGGGCGAGCGGCGGCTGCCGTCGGGAAACCACAGGATGCGGCGGTCAGCTGGCTGATTTGAGCGCTGCTGCGGCAATGCGATGGGCGCTGGTGGTGCGGCCGGAGGCGCGTCGCTCGCTATAGCGATCCACCAGATAGTCCGACCGGTCGCGGGTCAGGAGGGTGAATTTCACCAGTTCCTCCATCACATCGACGATGCGGTCATAGTAGTCTGAGGGCTTCATCCGTCCCGCATCGTCGAACTCCTGCCAGGCCTTGGCCACCGAGGACTGGTTGGGAATGGTGATCATCCGCATCCAGCGGCCAAGCAGGCGAAGGCCGTTGACGGCGTTGAAGGACTGGGACCCGCCCGAGACCTGCATCACCGCCAGGGTTCGTCCCTGCGTCGGCCGGACACCGCCGCTGTTCAGGGGCAACCAGTCGATCTGGCTCTTCATCACCCCGGTGAAGGTTCCGTGGCGCTCGGGACTGCACCACACCTGCCCCTCGGACCAGTTCGAGAGCTCCCGCAGCTCCCGCACCTTGGGATGGTCGTCCGCGACGGCATCGGGCAGGGGGAGGTCGCGGGGGTCGAAGATGCGGGTCTCGCAGTCGAGGAGCTGCAGGATTCTGGCGGCCTCTTCCGTCGCGAACCGGCTGAAGGACCGCTCCCGCAACGAGCCATAGAGCAGGAGGATGCGTGGGGGGTGATCCCGCCGGACTGCAGGTTCCAGCAGGGTCGGGTCGGGTGCGTCGAGAAAGCGGTCGTCGAAGACGGGTTGATCGGTCATATATTTCGGATATTCTGGAAATATGGAAATGACAAGTGCCGTCGAGAGCCTGTCCGCCCTGGCCCATGAGGGCCGGCTCAAGGCCTTTCGCCTGCTTGTGTCCGCCGGGCCTGCAGGTCTGGCTGCGGGCGAGATCGCGCGTCGGCTCGGGACGCCGCCCAACACCCTGTCGGCCAATCTCAGCCTGCTGGTCCATGCCGGGCTGGCGCAGTCCCGCCGGGACGGTCGTTCGATCCTCTATTCGGCGCGGTTCGACCGTATGGGAGCCTTGATGGTCTTCCTGGCGGCGGACTGCTGCGGCGGGGCGGCCGAGGTCTGCGCGCCCATGGCAGCGGCCACGGCCCGGTCACAGTGCCTGCCCGCCGGAGCCTGACGCCCATGTCCCTGTTCGAACGCTGGCTCAGCCTCTGGGTCTTCCTCTGTATCGTGGTCGGCATCGGCCTTGGCTGGCTGGCACCCGACGTCTTCGCCCTGATCGCCCGGGCCGAGGTCGCCCGGGTCAATCTGCCGGTCGCCGGCCTGATCTGGCTGATGATCACCCCCATGCTGTTGCGCGTCGACTTCGCCGCCCTGGGGCAGGTGGGACGGTTCTGGCGTGGCATCGGCGTGACCCTGTTCGTCAACTGGGCGGTCAAGCCCTTCTCGATGGCGCTGCTGGCCTGGCTGTTCATCGCTATCCTCTTCCGGCCCTGGCTGCCCGGCGACCAGATCGACAGCTATATCGCCGGCCTGATCATCCTCGCCGCCGCGCCCTGCACCGCCATGGTCTTCGTGTGGAGCCGGCTGACCAACGGCGAGCCCAACTTCACCCTCAGCCAGGTGGCGCTCAACGACGCCATCATGATCGTCGCCTTCGCCCCGATCGTCGGCCTGCTGCTGGGGCTGGCGGCGATCACCGTGCCATGGACGACGCTGCTGATCTCGGTCGGCCTCTACATCATCCTGCCGGTCATCGTGGCCCAGGGGGTGCGGCGGATGGTGCTGACGCGGTCGGGCGAGGCGGGGCTGGAGCGGCTCCTGGCGCGGCTCGGCCCGATGTCGATCACCGCCCTGCTGGCGACCCTGATCCTGCTGTTCGGCTTCCAGGGCGGACAGATCCTGGCCCAGCCGCTGGTCATCGGCATCCTCGCCGTCCCGATCCTGATCCAGGTCTATTTCAACTCCGGCCTCGCCTACTGGCTGAACCGGACGACCGGCGAGGCGCACTGCGTGGCCGGACCCTCGGCCCTGATCGGCGCGTCGAACTTCTTCGAACTGGCGGTAGCCGCGGCGATCAGCCTGTTCGGCATCCACTCCGGCGCGGCCCTCGCGACCGTCGTCGGTGTCCTGATCGAGGTGCCGGTGATGCTGTCGGTGGTGTGGATCGTGAATCGTTCGAAGGGCTGGTACGAGGCCGGGACCGCCGTCCGCCGCAACGCCCAGAAGGAGCGCTGACATGACCGACTTCCCCGTCACCATCTTCCACAACCCGGCCTGCGGCACCTCGCGCAATGTCGTGGCCATGGTCGAGGCCGCCGGCTACCGGCCCGAGGTGGTCTATTATCTGGAAGCCGGCTGGACCCCGGATCAGCTGGGCGCCCTGTTCGCCGATGCCGGGATGACCCCGCGCGAGGCCCTGCGGGCAAAGGGGAGCCTCGCCGCGGAGCTGGGCCTGCTGGAGCCCGGCGCGTCCGACGCCGCCCTCCTTGCGGCCATGGTCGAACATCCGGTGCTGGTGGAGCGCCCGATCGTGCGGACGCCCAGGGGCACCGCCCTGTGCCGGCCTTCCGAGAAGGTGTTCGATCTGCTGGAGCGAACGCCGGAGCGGTTCGTCAAGGAAGACGGACAGGTGGTCTGAGCCGGCCTCAAGCAGCGCGACTGCGCGATAGGCCAAACAAAGAGATGGTGCGGGCGGCCGGGGTCGAACCGGCACTCCTTTCGGAACCGGATTTTGAGTCCGGCGCGTCTACCAGTTCCACCACGCCCGCACAGGCCGGTTGCTCGCTTCGGCAGGCGCGCTTGGTAGCTCGCGCGGTCCGATCAGGTCAATCGGGATCGGCGGCGTCACGCTGACGGGTCAGGTGCCCGCGCGTCTGGAAGCCGCCGACGGCATGGTCGTGGTCGTCAACCTTGGCGGTTAGTTTTCGGGCATCCGGAAGCGCATCGTGAACTGGACGACCTTGCCGACATCGCTGAGGTCGCCGGGCGGCAGTGCGACACTCGAACGTCGCGCAGCAACCAGGGCGTTGCGGCCAAAGCCAAGGTCTTCGGGCGCTTCGTACAGGATGCGGCATTCCTGAAAGCTGCCGCTGGGCGGAATGATGCAGGCCACCCTGACGGACGCGAGCCCGATATTCCTCATGGCCCCGGCCTCCGGGTACTCAGGGGGGACCTGATGGGCCCAGGTAACGGTTCCGCCTGCCCTTGGCCGCAGATCCCATTCATCGGTCAGTGACGCGCCACAGGCGGAAAGCACGCGGTCCACCGATGCGGCGGACGCCGGCAAGGTCAGGCGGAAGCGCAGGGCCCGCTCACCCGTCGCGACCGGTTCGATCCGGACGTCCAGATCGCCACCCGCGCGTAGCTGCCGGGCCAGCCGGTCCGGTTCGGACGCCGACAGGACGGGCAGTCCCGGCAGGGTCTGCCAGGCATGCCGCTCATCCGAGATTCCGCCGGCTGTAAGCCGGACGGTCCTGACGGCTTCCGTCGACACCGGCGTTCCGGTTAGCAGAAAATCCAGCACGCCGGCCTTGCAGCGAAGGGCCAGGACATTGTCGCCGAAGTCGAGACTGGCCAGCGTCAGCTCCTGGGCGGGATCGACGGTGAGGTCCCAGTCCTCCGCCGCATCCTGGGCAAGGGTGGGCGATGCGGCGGCGAGCCCGATCAGAAGGGCCCATACGAGGAGGACGAATCGCTTCATGCGACCGTCGCGACATGGCTGTCGCCCGCACCGGCCTGGATGCGGCGGGCGCGGATGAACATCTCGACGCGCTGCATGACGATCATGCCGACGACGAAGAGGAGGAAGGCGTCGGTGATGGCCAGCGCATTCAGCCCCCATTCCGCGGCGTGCGGCTCAAGGAAGCTACCCAGGGCGCGACGGCCGAGCATGACGGCGATGATCAGGATGAGGCCGATGGGCGAGGCCTGCGCCTTCAGCGTGCCGTCGGCGTGTTTCTCGATCGTGGTCATCTTGCCGCGCCACCAGCCGAAGGTGCCGCCGAGGATCAGACCGACCGCCAGTACGGCCCAGGCCAGGCCGTCGAAGGCCACGTGGGGCATCGTCGGGTCCATGCTGGTTCCCCAGAGGGCGAGGCCCATCATGGGGACGATGATCGCCGGCATGATCCACATCCGTTGCGGCGTCAGGGTCCGGGGCTTGCGGTTGCGCAGGAAGATCAGCGGCAGGGCGATGGCCAGCCCGATCAGGGGTCCGAGAACCTGAGGCGACATATCCAGCATTGAACGTCCCGACACCGCCCTGCTTGCCCCCCTCGGGCCGCAGACGTGGCCGAAGCTTAATCCGTCCCGCGCATCCGTAAAGCGGCGGCGCGGCCTCTGGTCCGGGAAACCGGAGGATGCGCGCGATGAGACGTTGGCTGGTGATCGCCCTGAGCGGCCTGGTCCTGTCCTGTCAGGGACCGGCGGCCGTGCTGGCGCGCGAGGCCTATGCCCCCGCGACCGTCTGTTCGATGGCCCCGAAGATCGAGTGGTGCTGGTCGTCCAGCATCTCGATCCGGACGGTGTCGCCGGCCTTGAGGAAGGGCGTCTCGGCCTTGCCGCGCAGGATGGTCTCGACGGTGCGGACCTCGGCGATGCAGGAGTAGCCGAGGCCGCCCTCGCTGACCGGCTTGCCCGGGCCGCCGTCGGCGTCGCGGTTCGAGACCGTGCCCGAGCCGATGATCGTCCCGGCGCACAACGCCCGCGTCTTTGCCAGATGGGCGATCAGGGTGCCGAAGTCGAAGGTCATGTCGACACCGGCGTCGGCCTTGCCGAAATCGGCGCCGTTCAGCTGGACGTTCAATGCGCCCTTCAGCTTGCCGTCGACCCAGCGGTCGCCGAGCGCGCGCGGGGTGACGAAGACCGGCGACAGGGCCGAGGCGGGCTTGGACTGGACGAAGCCGAACCCCTTGGCCAGTTCGGCCGGGATCAGGTTGCGCAGGGAGACATCGTTGACGAGGCCGACCAGGCGGATGTGGTCCAGCGCCGCCTCGCGCGTCACGCCCTGGGGCACGTCGCCGGTGACGACCACCACCTCGGCCTCGAGGTCGCAGCCCCAGCTTTCGTCGGCCAGGGGGATCGGATCGCGCGGGGCAAGGAAGCCGTCGGACCCGCCCTGGTACATCAGGGGGTCGGTCCAGAAACTGTCGGGCATTTCGGCGCCGCGCGCCTGACGCACCAGGGCGACGTGGTTCACATAGGCCGAGCCGTCGGCCCACTGGTAGGCGCGGGGCAGGGGTGCCGCAGCCTCGCGCTCGTGGAACCGGCCGCGCGGTACGCCGCCGTGTTCGAGGCTTTCGGCCAGGGCCCGCAGGTCGGGCTCGACCCGGTCCCAGTCATCCAGCGCCGCCTGCAGGGTCGGGGCGATCAGGAAGGCGTCGGTGAACCAGGCGAGGTCGCTGGAGACGATAACGAGGCGACCGTCGCGGCCGTGTTTGAGCGAGGCGAGTTTCATGGCTCAAGGCTTAGGCGGTTTCTCGGACGTGCGAAACCGGGTTTTCAGTGTCCGCCGTGAGAGACCTTGCCGTGGCCGGACGATTTGTGCGCCGGGCCGGGATTCGACAATTCGGCATGGGCGGCACGAAGTTCGCCGACCCTCGCGCCTTCATCCCGCCAGTGCTGGTTGAAGGCGGCGACGGCCAGACGCAGGGCGTCGGTCTGTTCGCGATGGTTCAGGGTGCGCGTTTCCGGCTTGTGGTCATGGGCCGGCGGATGGTGGTCGGCCGGGGGGTGGGCAGCCGAATGGGCCGTCGCCCCGGCGTTGACGTTGACGATGGTGACCGCAGGGGCGGCATGGACCTCATGGGACGCGTGGGCGTCATGAGCGGGGCCGTGAGCGCCGTGGTCCCCACCATGTCCTGCGCCGTGTCCTGCGCCATGGCCGCCGCCGTGCCCATGGCCCCCACCATGGCCGTGGGCTTCCGCCCGGGCCTCGCCCTTGACCGCCTTTTTGAGATTGCCGATCTGGCTGGACATGCCATTGACCAGCCCCAGGGTCTTGCCGAGTCGGCTGTCGATGACCTTCAACAGGTTTTCGGCCTTCCCCTTCAGGGCGTTGTCATCGGCCCCCATGGCGGAGCGGGTCGCGTCATGGATGGCCTTCCAGATCGACTGGGCGGCATCGGCCCGGCTGTGGTTTGACCGGGCACCGAGATACCAGCCCAGCAGCAGTGCGGCGACCAGCCCCAGCACAATGGCCCACCAGAAGAAAGGGTCGGCACCGATGAACAGTGGCCCGTCCAGAGGCGCATTGGCCGGGTCGGCATTGGCGAAGTCTGCGCCGTAGGACATGCTGCTCCCCTGGATTGAAGTCCGTGTTCGGGGTGCATCTTGCCCCCGCCGCTCCGCTTGGCAACGACAAAGGTTAATGGCGCGACGGATTCCCGCAGGAGGCGAGCGCCTTCCGTGCCCTCAGCGCGGCGGGGTGATCAGGGCCCGCGCCTCGGCCCCGGTCCGGGCACCGATGTCGCGGACCTCGATCTCGACAGCCACGGCCCCTTCCGGCTCATGGGCCCAGAGATAGCGGCGCTCGACCTCGACCTCGCGGCCGGACGGCGCGATGCCGGTGAAGCTGTCGCCCCAGGGCGTGATCTTGACCAGCTCCGGCCAGATCAGGCTGCAGGCCTGGTCCAGCTCCTCGATGGCCATGGCCGAGAGTTCATCGTCCGTCACAGCCACCGGCGCACCTTCTGGCACCAGGCGTCGTAATCGGTGCCGAATTTGGCCGACAGATAGCGCTCCTCGCGCCGGATCACGAACTGGTCGACCACCGCCAGACAGGGCAGCAGCAGTAGAAGGGTGATCCAGCTGTCCATGGCGATGGCGAAGCCGACATAGGTGATGGCGAAGCCGAGGTAGATCGGGTTTCTGCTGAAACGATAGAGGCCGTCCTTGATCAGGACAGTGGACGGCTTCCAGGGCTCAACGGCCGTCCCTCGCCGGCGGAAGAGCCCGGCCGCCATCCCGTCCAGCAGAAGGCCGCCGATGATCAGGGTCAGGGCGGCACCGCGCCGGACGTCCACCTCGAGGTTGAAGCCCGCTGCGAGCCAGCCGAAACCGGCCTCGACCGCCTCGGGCCGGGTGCCGATCTCCGCCAGGCCCCAGCCGACGAACAGGGAGCCGAGATAGATCAGCGGCGGCGGGGCGATCACGCCGGGGGTGTCAGGCTTGCTCATCAGATCGTCTGTCCCTGCGGGGCGGTGAAGGTGGAGACGGCGGTGCGCGGGGTCACGGACGCAGAGCCTCGTCGCCATAGATGGCCACGGCGGCCGGCCCCCCCACGGAGACGGCCCCGCGATACATGCCGGAACTGGTCATGGCGAAGCTGGGCTGTCCCTGCAGGTCCATGACGATGACGCCGCCGGACCCTCCGAGCGACAGGGCGTCATCGACCTCGGCCTGGGCCGCCGCCTGGGTGGCCGATCCGTCGGCGATGCGGGCGCAGATGTCGCGGGCCACGCTGGCGCGAATGTAGAACTCGCCGTCCCCCGTCGCCGAGACGGCGCACCCCTCGGCGTTCGACGCATAGGTCCCCGCCCCGATCACCGGCACATCCCCGACCCGGCCCCAGCGTTTGGCGGTCATGCCGCCGGTCGAGGTGCCGGCCGCGAGCCGGCCCTGGCTGTCCAGCGCCACGGCACCGACCGTGCCGAATTTCCGCTCGTTCAGCGGCGGGGCGGGCAGGGCGGTATTCTCGGCCATCGGCCCCGGTGCCCCGGCGGGCCGTTCCGGGATCGGCAGGTTCTGCGCCCGCAGCGCCGTCTCCAGCCCGCGCCAGCGCCGCTCGGTGAAGAAGAAGGCCGGGTCGACCTGCTCCAGCCCGACCGAGGCGGCGAAGGTATCCGCGCCCTCGCCGATCAGCATGACGTGCGGCGACCGCTCCATCACCGCGCGGGCGGCGGCGATCGGGTGGCGGGTGGTGGTCAGGCCGGCGACGGCGCCGGCGGTCAGGTCCGAGCCGTTCATCACGGCGGCGTCCAGCTCGTTGCGCCCGGTGGCGGTGAAGACCGCGCCTCGCCCGGCGTTGAACAGCGGATCGTCCTCCATCAGCTCGATCGCCGCCTGCACGGCGTCGAGCGATGAGCCACCGGCGGCCAACACCGCCGACCCGGCTTCCAGCGCCCGGTGCAGGGCGGCGCGATAGGCGGCGTCCTGTTCCGGCGTCAGGCTGGCGCGCTCGATGACGCCGGCGCCGCCGTGGATGGCGAAGGACCAGCGCGGTGCCTCCTGTGCGGCGGCGGGCGCGGCGAGCAGGGCGAGAGCGGCTGCGGCGAGGGTCAGTCGGGGACGGAACATGGTCGGCCTTCCGGAAACGAGGCCGCCAGCGTCGGCCAAGCGGAGGCTCAACTCAAGGCCTGACCGCAGCAGGGGCAGCCGGCGACCTCCACGCCGAACAAGGCGCGGATGCGGTCGGGATCCAGCGCCCCGGCGGGCGTTCCGACCTCCATCCCGTCGGGACCGATTGCCAGCACCCGGTCGGCGCGGGCGGCGAAGGGCAGGTGGTGGGTCGAGGCGATGACCATCCGCCCCTCGGCCGCCAGGGCGCGGATCGCCGCCTCGACGGCCCGGGCGTGGGCCGGATCGAGCAGGGCCAGCGGCTCGTCCAGCAGACAGACGGGCGCGTCCTGCACGAACAGGCGGGCGATCAGCACCAGCTGCTGCTGGCCGCTGGACAGCCGGTCGAACGGGCGGTCGGCGAGGTGGCCCACCTCCAGCCGGTCGAGCGCGCCGCGGGCGGCGTCGAGGTCGTCCGGCATCAGGCCCGGCGACCAGCGGCGCAGCCGGGCGCGGCCCAGGGCGGTCAGGTGCAGGGCGGAGAAACCGGCGGACACCGCGCCCGGCGGCGGCAGATAGGCCGGGCCGCCGGTATCGACGATCGTGCCGGACAGCGGTGGCAACAGGCCGGCGAGGGTCTTCAGCAGGGTGGTCTTGCCGGCGCCGTTGGGACCGATCAGGGCGAGGACCTCACCGGCCTCGACGGTCAGGTTGATCGGCGGCAGGCGGAAGTCCTTGCCCCGTCCGGCTATCAGGCCCCCGAGCCGCAGACCGCTCATGACCGCCTCGATGTGACGACGAACAGGATCAGGAAGGCGGGCGCGCCGATGGCCGCTGACAACAGGCCGACGGGAACCTCCGCCGGGCCGAAGGCCGTGGCCAGCCGGTCGATCAGCAGGGCGAACAGGGCCCCGATGGCCATCGAGGCCGGGATCAGCCGCCCGGCCCGCTCGCCGACGATCAACCGCGCCGCATGGGGGGCCAGCAGGCCGATCCAGCCGACCACCCCCGCCACGGCCACGGCCGAGGAGGTCATCAGGGCGGTGGCGGCGAGGGCCAGCAGGCGCAAGGGGCGTGCGGGGAGACCCAGCGACCGGGCCTGCTCATCACCCAGTGAGAGAATGTCGAGCCGGAAACCCAGCCAGATCAGCACCCCCGCACCGAGGGCGACCGGGAGCAGGGCCCCGACCGCTTCCGGCAGGGTCGCCCGGGTGAAGGACCCCAGCAGCCAGTAGGTGATCGACGGCAGCTGCGAATAGGGCTCCGCCACGACCACCACCAGGCCGAGCCCGGCCGAGGCGAGGGCGCCGGCGACGACGCCGCAGAGGATCAGGGCGAGGCGGCCGTCGCCGCTGCGGGTCAGGGCGGCGCAGGCGAGGGCCAGGGCGCCGGCGGCCAGTCCGCCTGCGAAGGCCGCGCCCTGCACGAGTGCCGCGCCCGCGCCCAGCAGCAGGGCCAGGGCCGCGCCCAGACCGGCCCCGGATGAGACGCCCAGCAGGTCGGGTGCCGCCAGTGGATTGCGGAACAGGATCTGGAACCCGGCTCCCGCTCCGGCCAGGGCCGCGCCGCAGGTCAGGGCCGCCAGCAGCCGAGGACCGCGCAGGGCCAGCGCCAGCTCCGCCTCGGGCGCGCCGGTTCCGATGACGGCTGCCAGAAGGTCACCGGGTGCCACGGCCAGGGGCCCCGTGGCCATGACCGCCAGTGCCCCGACCAGCGACAGCAGGACCAGACCGGCCGGCAGCAGGGCCGCCCTCAGACGGTTCACGGGATCCACTGCGGCATCGCCACTCCGGCCGGGGCCATGCCGTACAGACGGCGGCTCAGCTCGGCGATGGTCGCCTGCGACCCGGCGGGGTCGGCCAGCCAGGCGCAGGCCAGCAGGCGATTCAGCGACGGCGGCCGGTCGATCCAGCCGAACGGCTGCTCAGGCACCAGCAAAAGCCGCCGCCGCCGGCCGTCCCGCCGGGCGCGCCAGACAGGGTCATTGCGAACGGCGGCGGCGAAGGCGGGACTGAGGGTGACCAGGGTCTCGGGATCCCAGGCGACGACCTGTTCGCGGGTGACGCGGCCGATGTCGTGCGACGCCCCGGCGACATTGGTCCAGCCGGCCCCCTCCAGCACCTCCGTGGCCAGGGAGTCACGAAAGCCGGTCTCCAGACCGTCGGCACCGCGGGCATAGTAGAAGGACGATCCGCCCTGCGCACGTCGCCACCGGTCCAGCACCCGGGCCGCCTCATCGGCCAGGCTTGCGGCGGCCCGACCGGCATCCAGCAGGACGGCGGTCTCGCGGATGGCCTCGGGGATTTTCGTCAGGGCCCCGTCTACCAGCCGCCAGTCGACGCCCAGCCGCGTCTTGATTCGGTCGGCGAGGGCATGGTGTTCGGGATCGGTGTCGCCATAGTCGATCACCAGCTGCGGCCTGAGCGCCGCCATGGCCTCCAGGTTCGCGGGCCGCCCGCCACTCGCCAGGGCACCCAGTTCGGGCAGGTCTGCGGCCAGGGACGGCAGGGCCGCCAGGGCCGCGCCCGACGGCTTGCGCGGCCAGCCGGCCAGCCGCCGGCGCGCCACGGCCCAGATCAGCAGGGCCGCCGGCTGGCCCGCTGCGATCACGTCTCCGGCCGCGCCGGGCGAGGCGGGGCCGCAGGCCGCAAGCGTGAAGGCCGTGCCTGCCCCGATCAGCGCCGCCCGCCGCGTCGTCGTCATTCCGGCCCGTCCCGTTTCATTCCGTCCATCCTGCCGTTTGCCCCGTCCAACTGCCACCCCACAGCCAATTTACCCTTAACCCTTGTCCGGTCTTGCGCCCCGTGCTGCTTATGCGGCCTCGCGCGTCAGGTGGGGCGCAACAACATGGGAGTGAGCCGTTGAGTACGACGGACAAGGGGGGGGCGGTTACAGCCGGGCCTCGCAAGACGTTTCTGGGACATCCGCGGGGGCTGGTCGTCCTGTTTTTCACCGAGATGTGGGAGCGGTTCTCGTTCTACGGAATGCGGGCCATGCTGACGCTCTATCTGATCCAGCACTTCCTGTTCGGACCGGTCGAAGCACAGGGCATCTATGCCGCCTACGGAGCCCTGGTGTATCTGCTGCCGGTCGTCGGCGGTCTGATCGCTGACAAATATCTGGGATCGAGAAAGGCCGTGATCATCGGCGCGGTCCTGCTGGTTGCCGGTCACTTCACCATGGCCTTTGAGGGCTCCGGCGCACGTGAGTTCCTCACCATCGGCGGCACCGAATATGCGGTCGAGGTCGAGGGCCGGAACACGGATCGTCAGCTCTACGCCGTGACGGATGCGGGTCGGGTGCCGATCGCCATTACGCCTGAAGGCGTCAATGTGGTCGATGTGGCCGGGCAACCCGCAGGCTCGGGGGCGGCGGCTGCGACAGCCGCGACCTTCCCGTCCACGGTCGCTGCGGACGGCTACACAACCCGAACGGTGCGGGATCCTTCCGGCGAAATGACGCTGTTCCTCGCTCTGTCCCTCATCATCGTCGGCGTTGGCTTCCTGAAGGCCAACATCTCGACCGTCGTCGGCCATCTGTACGAGGAAAACGACCCTCGCCGCGACGGGGGCTTCACCCTGTTCTACGTCGGCATCAACCTGGGTTCGGTGCTGGCAACGGGACTGTGCTCCTACCTGGGCTTCACCTACGGCTGGGCCTATGGCTTCGGTCTGGCGGGCTTCGGCATGCTGCTGGGCCTGATGACCTTCCTGCTGGGCCAGTCGTGGCTCGAGGGACGCGGGGGTCCGCCGAACCCTGAGAAACTGGCCGGCACCAAGGTTCTGGGCATTCCGCTGGAAGCGACCTTCTGGATCCTCGGACTCATCGCCGTGTTCCCGGTCTGGCTGCTGATGCAACGTCACGAGATCATCTCCGCCAGCCTGCCCTGGCTGGCCGGTATCATCTTCACCCTGGTGGTTGGCTACACCGTGACCCAGCTGAAGGGAGCCGAGCGCAACCGCATGCTCGTCGCCCAGGTGCTGATCTTCTTCTCGGTGCTGTTCTGGGCCCTGTTCGAACAGGCGGGCTCGTCCCTCACCCTGTTCGCTGACCAGTCCACGGACATGCCCGGCTGGTTCAACGCCGGCTACACCCAGATGTTCAACCCGGGCATCATCGTGATCTTCGGGCCGATCTTCGCGGCTCTGTGGGTCTGGCTGGCCAAGCGGAACAAGGAGCCTTCGACCCCGGTCAAATTCTCCTTCGGGCTGATGTTCGTCGGGATCGGCTTCCTGGTTCTGGCCTGGGCGGCGGCGACGCAGGGCGGGGTCGATTTCCGCGTCCCGCTGTTCTTCCTGTTCCTGACCTACTTCTTCCACACCATGGGCGAGCTCTGCCTGTCGCCGGTGGGCCTGTCGATGATCACCAAGCTGTCGGTCGACCGTCTGGTGGGCATGATGATGGGGGTCTGGTTCCTGTCCAGTTCGGTGGCGCACATCGCCGCCGGCGTGATCGCCCAGGCGACCGCGACCGAGACCGTCGCGGGCGTGGTGACCAATCCGGCCCTGGCGCTCCAGACCTATGGTTCGATCTTCGGCACCATCGGCTGGACCGGCGTCGGCGTCGGCGTGGTGCTGCTGGTCCTGTCGCCCCTTCTCAAGAAGGGCATGTCCGGCGTCCGGTAGCCCGGCCACAGGCTGAATACAGGAAGGGCGGAACCGCAAGGTTCCGCCCTTTTTGGCGCGCGAGGGTCGGCGCGCCGTCAGTTTTGGGGGTGTGGGGACGCCTTCTTCAGAAGGTCTTTCTTATCTGGAGGTAGAGGAAGGGGCTCGTCCGGATGCGGCGCACCTCGCGGAAGGCCAGCGGGGCGCTGTCGCGAGGGCCCGAATAGATCTCGCGATCATAGCCTTGCTCGCGGTCAGTGATGTTGTTCAGATCGGCGCGCACGGTCAGGTCGGCGCGGGGCTTCCACTGGCCGAAGATGCCGACCCGGGGCTCCGTGAGGAAGGCGCGCACCTCGCGCACCCTGAAGGCGCGACCCTTGTCGATATTGCAGCCGTGATCGAAACCCCAGGACCAGCGCCCGCCCATCAGATCCTGATTGAACGAGACGCCGCAGCCGAAGGCCTGGTTGCCCTGGAACCGGCGCTCCTCGCCCGTGACCGGATCAATCACCGAGGTCGAGGACCAGCTGCCGCGCGTCTGGAAGCGGCCATTGGGAATGCCCAGCCGGTCGGTCGGCAGGGTCAGACGCAGCTGGAAGAAGCGGGCGGTTCCGTCGCCGATATTGCCGACCCCATCGAAGCCGCCAGTCAGGGGGATGACGTCCACGACATCCTCGACCTCGGCATACTGGTAGGTGGCGTCGAACACGCCCTCGCCCCAGAAGCGGCGCTCATAGATCGCTTCGATGACCGTCTGCTTCTGAGGCTCCAGGTCGGGATTGCCGCCCTCGACCTGGCCGATATCGATATCGGCCGAGGCGATGAAGTCGCCGAAGTCCAGCTGGCCCACCTCGCGCTCGGCGCGGAAGCGGAACTGGTGGCCGGTCCAGGGCGTCCAGGTCGCCTGGATGCGGGGCTTGGGATAGACGAAGGACTTGGTCTGGTCGCTGTCGCCGGACTGGCTGATCTCCGATACCTCGACGCGCATCCCACCTTCGATGGTCAAGGTCGGGGCCGGTCGCCAGGTCGCCTGGCCGAAGACTTCGCCGCGCAGTTCCTCGACCTTGACCGCGGACGACGGCAGGGGGATCGGCACGCCGTTTTCGGAATAGGCGGTGGCGCTGTCGAGGAAGTTGTAGGCCACCTCGCCGCCGGTCTCGAACGACCAGCGGTCATTGGGGCGGAAGCGCACGATGGCGCGACCGATGGACTCGCCCGAGGTCGAATCGGCGGTGAAGGTCGAGCTGTCGCCGCTGCTTTCCGAGACGCCGGTGTAGTCCTCGGTCGAATAGCGCTGCAGACCGGTCAGCTCGAGGCCGGTGCGGGGCCCGAGGTCGCGGGTCCAGTTGACGCCCAGTTCGCCGTCGACGTCGTTTGATTCCTCGTCGTTGAAGCTGTCGACGCCGGCGCCCGAACGGATCAGCAGGTCCTGCGAATTCTCGTTGCCGAACCAGCCCAGCAGGCCGTTGACGCGCAGCAGTCCGCCGCCGACGCGACGCTGGACGGCGCCGGTGGCGCGCAGGTTCCGGATCCGGTCCCACAGCACCAGATCGGCGTCCTGGATCAGGTTTCCGGCCGGGTCGTAGCGGCGGCGGAAGCCATCCCCGGTGCCGTCGGTGCGGTCAGAGAAGCCGCTGATCGAGCCCTCGATCTGGTCGTCGCCCTCGCGCCGCGACCAGCGCGCCGAAAGGACCGGGCCGAGGTGGCCGTCGGGATAGACATAGGTGTTGGACTCGACCACCCGCTCGGTGGTCACGGTGCGGATCAGGATGACGTTGGCGACCACCGACCGGCCCTGCATGTCGATGCCGGGCGCGCCGCCGCGGATCAGTTCGACGCGGGCGACGCCGGCGGCCGAGATGCGGCGCAGGATCTGGTCGAGGTTGTCGCTCTTGGTCGAGGGACGGCGGCCGTCGATCAGGACGTTGCCCGAAGTGCCCGCCAGGCCGCGCGTGCCGCTGTCACCGGACTCGAAGGCGAAGCCGGGCAGGCGTGCGATCATGTCCAGCGCCGTGTCGGGCCGGGCGTCGGCGAAGAAGGCGGGCTCGAAGACCAGCACCCCCTGCCGGGCCGCGTCGGCAACCGGCGCGCCGGGCGCGGTCTGCGCCATGGCCGGGCTGCTCAACAGCGCGCACGCAGCCGCCCCGGCCAGCCAGATCGCCTTGGTCATACGTCCCTCTCCCTGTTGGGCGAACGGTGCCCGGCGACCGGCCGCGCATACAGTTACAAGCGGGACAGGTGGATTAAATCGCCGTCAGACTTCGGGCGATCCGGAGGCGCATCCTCAGAAGGTCTTGCGCACCCGGATCTGCCAGAAGGTGCGCGGGTCCGAGGGGCGCAGTTCCGTGAAGGCGATGGGGCGGGCCAGCGACCGGTCGGCGAAGACCGTGCGCTCAACCTGGAAGTCGTTCCAGACGTTGACCTGGGCGCGGATAGCAAGCGTCGGCGTCGGCTTGTATTCGATATTGGCCTCGAAATAGTCGCTGCCGGTGAAGCCCGAGACCTGGTCCGGGGCATAGTTGAACTGGCGCAGGCTCTCGAGGTAGGTCACCGCCCAGCTGATCTTCCAGGTGGTGATGTCCTGCGAGATGGTGAAGGCGGGCTGCGAAGGCCGGACGCCCGAGATGGGGCGCTCCTGTCCAGAGGTCGGGTCTTCGACCGCGGTGTTGTTCCAGGTGTTCCGGAACTGGAACTGGCCGCCGGAGAAGCCGGTCCAGTCCAGCGGCAGGACAAAGTTGACGGCCAGCTGATCCAGCGTCCCGTCGCCGATGTTGCCGACGGCCGAGAGGCCCATCGGCAGGGGCAGGCGGTCGATGACGCCGATGATCTCGTCGTGGCGGTACCCGATGGACAGGATGCCGTCGCCAAGGAACCGGCGCTCATAGGTGAGTTCGGAGATCCAGCGCTCCTCGGGCTCGAGGTCCACATTGCCGCCGAACAGCTGTTCGTCCTTCAGGTCCGCGCCCGCCGCGAAATCACCGAAATCCAGCTGGCCCACGTCGCGCTCGAAGCGGAAGCGGACCTGGTTCTGGGGACGGGGCGTCCAGGTCAGCTGCAGACGCGGTTTGGCGAAATAGAAGCTCTTCTCCTGATCGGCGTCACCGGACTGGGTGATGGTCGAAGCCTCAAGTCGCAGCCCGCCTTCGACCGTCAGGTCGGGACGCAGGCGCCAGGTCGCCTTGCCGAACAGTTCTCCGCGGGTCTCCTCGACCTTGATCTGGTCGGACGGCAGGGGGATGGCCACGCCGCCGACGGTCAGGGCCTGGTCGACTTCGAGCATGTTGTAGGCGACCTCGCCGCCCGCCTCGAGTGTGACCGAAGACGACCGCTCCCAGCGCAGGAGTGAGCGCAGGATGGTCTCTGAGGCCTCTTCGACGGATTCGAAACGCTGCTCGGGGCTGGGCACGCCGCCGACGGTGTTCCTGGAGGTCGATGCGCCGTCCTCCTCGCTCCACTCCCGAATGAAACGGGTCTCCGACGACAGGCCCGCGCCCATGGGACGGGTGAAGACCGCGCCGACCTCGCCGCTGGTACCCTCCTCGGCATAGCGATTGTCGCGCAGGATGCCGGGTCCGTCCTGCAGGCTGAACTGGCTGTAGTCGTTACGGCCGATCCGGGCGGTCAGGTCGATCTTGCCGCCCAGGACGGCATCGGCGAAGTTGACACGCACCGCCTGACCGCCGCCGGTCTGGTCGTCGTAATAGCCCTCGTCGCGGGTGACGACGCCGTTGGCATCCCGTCTGACAACCCGACCCACGCCGTTGGAATCGTTGATGGACACACCGTCGGCCACGGTGAAGCCCCAGACGCGGTCGCCGTCTCGGCGGGTGAACTGGTAGGTGCCGAAGCCGCGATCGGTGCCGCCTTCGAAGAAGGCCATATTGGCCGTCAGAATCTGTTCGGTGCTGGCCTGGCTGCGGGTGATGACATTCACGACGACGGCATAGCCCTGCATGTCGATGCCGGGTGCCCCGCCACGGATCAGCTCAATGCGCTCGACCTGGGGGACCAGGGTCCGCGACAGGACCGATGAGCCGGTGTCGTTCTTGGACGCCGGCCGCGAGCCGTTGATCAGGATATTGCCGACCGCGCCCTCGAATCCGCGCGAGCCGTCGCCGTCCTGGGCCGAGAAGCCGGGAATCCGGCTGACCATGTCGAGCGCCGTGTTCGGGCGCTGGCCGACGAAGAAGTCGGGAGTGAAGACCAGGACGCCCTGCCGGTCGGAGTCAGCCTGCGGCACGGGAGCGGGCGGGGGAGTCCGGGCCGAGGCCGCACCGGTGGCCGACAGAATGGCCGCGGTCGCCAGCAGGATGGTCTTGGTCATTGCAGGATTCCCCTCACCGTGTGACGAAGCAGTGTCGTCGCGTCGTCCTGCTCTCCAGTTAAAAGGCAGACAGGTGGATTAAATCTCCGACAGATTACGCACTTGTAATGAGTGTGTTCTAAAAGGGGCCGTGCGTTGCTGAGTGTTGACCGCTTGGGGATTGTATAGACGTGAGATCATTCGTCGCCGTTGTTGCCGGTCTCGTCACTCTGGTCGCGGGGGCGATCTTCGCACCGCCTGTATGGGCCCAGACGCCCGAACCCGTGGCCCAGCTGGACGACATCGTGGTCCAGGCCCGCCGCTCCGGCGCGCCGATGTGGACCGTGATCCGCGGCGACAGCACCCTGATCCTCGTCGGGGCCATCACCGGCATTCCGCGCGACCTGCGCTGGCGTCCCGAAGACCTCGAAGCGGCGGCGGCGCGCTCGCAGCAGATACTGACGCCGCAGGTGGGACGGGCCTCATTCAGCGACCTGTTTCGCGTCCTGTGGCGAATCCGCACCATCGCCCGTATGCCGACCGGGCAGACCAGCGCCGACTATCTGACGCCTGAATGGCAGGCGCGGCTCGAGACCGTCATGGCCGACGAGCGTAATGGGGACTGGCGCACCCGGAGCCTGCTGATTCTCGGCTTTGACCTGATGCAGGAGAAGGCTGGCTACTCCGGTCGCCGCGGCGGTGACGACGCCATGGACGTGATCCGGCGCGCGGCCCGGCGCGCGGACATCACCATACGGCCGGTCGGCACGGTGCGCGGCGACGAACTGATCGACAGTTTGATCACTGCCCCCCAGACCGCCCATGTCCCCTGTGCCGAGGCGGCGATCGCCGCCGCCGAACAGGGGCCGGACGCCGCGCGCGAGCGGGCCGAGGACTGGCGCGCCCTGCGCGTCGCCGACGTGGTCGCCTCGCCCATCGACCGGGCGCTGAACCAGTGTTGGCCGTGGGGCGATCCGGAGATCGCGCCGCAACTGCGCCAGCAGTGGGCCGCAGCGATCGAGACGGCGATGGTCTCGCCCGGCGTGACCATGGGCGTGGCCCCGATCCGGCTGCTGGCCGAGGAAGGCGGCGTGCTGGATGGGTTGGAGGCGCGGGGCTTCGAGGTGGTCGGACCGGAGTGGAAGTAGGGATTGGGGGATGGGGTATGGGGTATGGGGAACAGGGTCTGGGGATTAGGGATTAGGGAAGAGGTTGGCGGGTGCGCACACCCCATCCCCCACACCCCATACCCCATCCCCTAGACCGCCGTCCCTCCCACCGTCAGCCCCGCGATCTTCAGCGACGGCTGGCCGATGCCGACGGGCACGCCCTGGCCGCCCTTGCCGCAGACGCCGACGCCGGGGTCGAAGGCGAAGTCGTCGCCGATCATCTGAACATGCTGAAGGGCCGTGGCGCCGTCGCCGATCAGGGTCGCGCCGCGCACCGGGGCGGTGATCTTCCCGTCCTCGATGAGGTAGGCCTCGGTGCACTGGAAGACGAATTTGCCGTTGGTGATATCGACCTGGCCGCCGCCGAAATTGGCGGCGTAGAGGCCGCGCTTCGTCGAGGCGATCATGTCCGCCTGCGAGTCCTTGCCGCCCTCCATGAAGGTGTTGGTCATGCGCGGCATCGGCATGTGGGCGAAGGACTGGCGGCGGCCGTTGCCGGTGGCGCGGGCGCCCAGCTGGCGCGCCGACAGACGGTCGTGCATCAGCCCGACCATGATGCCGTCCTCGATCAGGACCGTGCGCGAGGTCGGCGTGCCCTCGTCATCGACCGACAGGGAGCCGCGGCGGCCCGCGATGGAGCCGTCGTCGACCACGGTCACGCCCGGGGCGGCGACCCGCTTGCCCATCATTCCAGTGAAGACCGAACTGCCCTTGCGGTGGAAATCGCCCTCGAAGCCGTGGCCGATGGCTTCATGCAGCAGCACCCCCGGCCAGCCGGCGCCCAGCACCACGTCCATCTCGCCGGCGGGGCAGTCGACCGCCTCGAGATTGACCAGGGCCTGACGCAGGGCCTCGTCGACCTGTCCCTGCCAGCGTTCCGGCGCGATCCAGGTCTCGAACCCGGCCCGGCCGCCGGCGCCGGACGAGGCGCTCTCGCGCCTGCCGTCCTTCTCGACGGTGACCGAGACGTTCAGCCGGACCAGCGGGCGGATGTCGGTGACGCGCCGGCCGTCGCCGCGCAGGATTTCGATATGGCGACGCTCGCCGACCATGCTGGCGGAAACCTGCACCACGCGCGGATCACGGGCGCGGGCCCAGGCGTCGATCTCGGCCAGCAGGGCGATCTTGTCCGAGAAGGCCGGGGAGGCGAGGGGATCGACCGGCGAATAGAGTTGCTGGTTGGTGGCGCGGGGTGCCTCGGCAATGACGCCGGCATGGCCGGCGCGCGCCAGACCCGCGCTGTCGGCGGCGCGGCGGATGGCGGGGCCGCTGATCTCATTGGCGTGGGCGTAGCCGGCGGTCTCGCCGGCCACCACCCGAAGACCGAAGCCTTCCGAGGCGTCATAGGCGGCGGACTTCAGCCGGCCGTCGTCAAACACCAGGGATTCGAGCTCGGACCGCTCAAGGAACAGTTCGCCGTCGTCCGCCCCGGTCAGGGCCTCCTGCAGGATGGACAGGGCCTCATCGGCACCGACGTCGGCGGAATCGAGAATCGCGGGAAGGGAAACGGGGACGGTCATGGAGCCTAAGTAGGGGCTGAACTTCCCCGCGTCACCGGGTCAGTTTTCGCTGATGTCGCCCGAGCCCGAGAGGGTGCGGCGGACCTCTGTCGCCCGCCGCGTCAGATCGACGTCGCCGGAACCCGAGATGTCCACCACCGCCTTGCCGGTCGGACCGATCCGGACATCGCCGGAGCCCGAAACCTGCACATCGGCGTCGACGGTGTTCAGGGCCGCCAGATCGACGTCGCCAGAGCCGGAGACATCGACCTGGACCGTGCGGGCGACCCCGCGTGCCGTGACATCGCCCGAGCCCGACAGGATCAGGTTCAGCCGCGGCTGGTCATAGTCGCGGATCATCAGGTCTGCGGAACTGACCAGATCGAAACTGGTGACGGCCGGGGCCGTGACCGTGATCTTCAGCCCGTCGTCGGCGCTCCAGACGTGAATTCCGCTGCCGCTCCAGCGGATGTAGCCATGCTTGCTCCGGTCGTCGTCGTCGAGCGTCAGACGGTCGCCAACGATTCGGATGCGCTCGGCGAGGTCCTTGGGTCCGGTCACCCGGACCCCCGGGACTGCGCCCTGGACATAGACGACATCTCCGGGAACCTCGATCTGCAGCCGTTCGCCGCCGGCCCAGGTCAGGTTGCGGGTGACGTCGGGCTCGCCAGGGCCGCGCTGCATCCGAAAATCGTCGCTGCCGCCGTCATTGTCCACCAGGGACCAGGTCCAGTCATTGTGCCGGAGGTCGCCCCCGGCCAGGGCCGCAGCCCCGACGAGGGAGCCTGTCGCCAGCACAACGCTGGCTCCCGCGATGATGAAAAGTGTCTTGATCATCTTCAGCTCTCCCGGGCCGCATCTTGTGATGGGGTGTTCAGCGCCGGCTTGAGCAGCCGGTAGTGCAGGCGAGCGAACCAGACGACGCCATTGACCAGCCAGATGGTCAGGATGGCGGTCAGGGCCGCCAGGGCTGTGGAACCGGCCATCAGGCCCAGTCCGGCCAGGATGGCGGCAACCGGACCGCCCGGGAAGCCGCCGAAGGGTCCGGCGACCATGACGGCGCCGCCACCGATGAACAGGGCGATCGAGGCCAGGAACATGCCGAACAGCGACATGGCCACGCTCATCAGGATCGGCAGCAGGAACAGGATACTGATCGCACCCAGCCCCAGGACCGCAAAGATGGCAGCCACGGCCGCGGACGGGTTCTTTTCCTGATGCCAGCGCTGGGCGCCGGCTTCGGCGCGCAGTTCGCGGGACAGGCGATCCGGATCGCCGAGCGCCGCGGCCACCTCGGCCTCGGAACGACCGGCGGCGGCCCCGTCCTCGAAATGGATCTCGTAGTCGGCGGCGATGTCGTCGGCGGCGGCGGCCGGCATGCCGACCAGTCCTCGCCTCAACCGGCCCATGAATTCGGCGCGGGTCATTGTTCAGCTCCCCTTTCGGCAGTGTCGTCGTCTGCGGCCCGGGCGACCACGGCGGGTTCCGCCGGCGCAGCCAGGATGGACTCGACCGCGCGGGCGAAGGCGCGCCACTCGGTCGTCTGGGCTTCAAGCGCCCGGCGGCCGGCATCGGTCAGGCGATAATATTTGCGCGACGGCCCGGACGGTGATTCGACCAGATAGGTCTCAACCTGTTCGTCGGACTGCATCCGCCGCATCAGCGGGTAGATGGTGCCCTCCCCCATGTCGATCGCGTCAGAGAGTGTCGACGCGATCTCATAGGCATAGCTGTCGTGCCGGTTCAGCAAGGCCAGGACGCAAAGCGTCAGCACCCCCTTCTTCAGCTGTATCTCGATGGTTTCAGGCACTTCGGGCCCTCCTGGTGATGATCGAGACGTATCGCACGGTATCTGGTCACGCAAGGTAGCTGTCATAACATGACGGAGAATTAATCCGGGGACGGGAGGCCCTGCGTCGTTCAATCCGTCGGCAATCGCTTGGCAAGCGCCGGAGGGGGCGATATGGACCGCGCGAAGTACCGCTGTGGGCCGCCGGGTCCCGGCGACTGTTTGCGACTAACTCGCAAGTGTTTGCGGCGAAACGGTTTCATGAGGATATCTCGCATGGGGATGGGCACGCGGGCCCGGGCGATCGTCGGCGGTGGCATCACCGCCGTGAGCCTGGCCGTTTTCTTCGCTACGCCGACGTGGGCGCGCCCGCTGGTCGGTCAGCCGACTGACGGCGCACTGGGTCTGCAGCCGTCGGCGTCACCGCTGAAGGAACAGGCGACCTTCTTCCACAACATCATCCTGATGCCGGTGATCACCTTCATTTCCCTGCTGGTGCTGGGCCTGCTCGTGTGGATCTGCGTCCGCTACAACAAGAAGACCAACCCGGTTCCGGCCAAATGGAGCCACAACACCCTGGTCGAGGTCGTCTGGACAGTGCTGCCGGTGCTGATTCTGGTGGGCATCTCGCTCTTCTCGTTCCGCCTGCTGTTCGCCTATCACGACATGCCGACGCCGGACCTGACGGTGAAGGCCACGGGCAACCAGTGGAACTGGTCCTACGAATATCCGGACCAGGGTATCGGGGAATATGTCTCCAGCATGCTCCCGGAAGACGAGATCGCCGCCCGCGGCATGCCCCACAGCCTGTATCGCCTGGCCGCTGACGAGCCCATCGTCGTGCCGGTCGGCAAGACGGTGCGGGTGCTGGTCACCGCCACTGACGTGATCCATGCCTTCGCCCTGCCGGCCTTCGGCCTGAAGACCGACGCCGTCCCCGGCCGGATCAACGAGACCTGGTTCCGCGCGGACCGGACCGGTGTCTTCTATGGCCAGTGTTCGGAACTGTGCGGCGTCGACCACGCCTTCATGCCGATCCAGATCAATGTCGTCACCGAGGCCGAGTTCGCCGCCTGGGTCGCCTCCAAGGGCGGCTCGATGACGCCGCGCACCGCCGATCAGGCTCCGGGCGGCACCGTCGCCCAGGTCGCCGCCGGCACCACCGGTGCCCCGGCCGCCACCGAAGCGGCGGTTCCCGTCGCCGCCCCCGCTCAACCCGCTGCGCCCGCTACGGCTCCCGCCGTCGCTCCGGCCGCCCAGTAACGAACCGCGAGAGCCCCACAGCTATGGCCACCGCAGCCGAGAACCTTGCCCACGATCACGACGGGCATCATGACCACAAGCCGGGTTTCTTCACCCGCTGGTTCCTGTCGACCAACCACAAGGACATCGGGACGCTGTACCTGCTGTTCGCCATCATGGCGGGCATTGTCGGCGGTGCCCTGTCGGGTCTGATCCGCTGGGAACTGGCCGAGCCGGGCATCCAGGTGTTTACCCAGGGCTCGTTGCTTGACCAGATCGGGGTGATCGAGGCGACCAAGCACGGCTACAATGTCGTGGTCACCGGCCACGCCCTGATCATGATCTTCTTCATGGTCATGCCGGCGATGATCGGCGGTTTCGGCAACTGGTTCGTGCCGATCATGATCGGCGCGCCGGACATGGCCTTCCCGCGCATGAACAACATCTCCTTCTGGCTGCTGGTCGCGGCCTGGGTGCTGCTGATCATCTCGATGTTCGTGCCGGGCGAGCCCGGCGGCGGGCTGGGCTTCGGCGGCGGCTGGACCATCTATCCGCCCCTGTCGACCAGTGGGCATCCCGGGCCGGCCATGGACCTGGCCATCTTCTCGCTGCACGTCGCGGGTGCCAGCTCCATCCTCGGTGCCATCAACTTCATCACCACCATCTTCAACATGCGCGCCCCCGGCATGACCATCCACCGGATGCCGCTGTTCGCCTGGTCGGTGCTGATCACCGCCTTCCTGCTGCTGCTGTCGCTGCCCGTCCTGGCCGGCGCCATCACCATGCTGCTGGCCGACCGCAACTTCGGCACCAGCTTCTTCGACCCCGCCGGCGGCGGGGACCCCGTCATGTTCCAGCACCTGTTCTGGTTCTTCGGCCACCCCGAGGTCTACATCCTGATCCTGCCGGGCTTCGGCATCATCAGCCACATCGTCTCGACCTTCTCGAAGAAGCCGATCTTCGGCTACCTCGCCATGGCCTACGCCATGGTCGCCATCGGCTTCGTCGGCTTCATCGTCTGGGCGCACCACATGTACACTGTGGGCATGGGCGTGAACCTGCGCGCCTATTTCATCGCCGCGACCATGATCATCGCCGTGCCCACGGGCGTGAAGATCTTCAGCTGGATCGCCACCATGTGGGGCGGCTCCATCAGCTTCAAGACGCCCATGCTGTGGGCGATCGGCTTCATCTTCCTGTTCACCATCGGCGGCGTCACCGGCGTGGTCCTGTCCAATGCGGGTATCGATTACACCCTGCACGACACCTATTACGTCGTGGCCCATTTCCACTATGTGCTGTCGCTGGGTGCCGTCTTCGCCATCTTCGCGGGCTTCTACTACTGGTTCGAGAAGATGTTCGGCGTGAAGTACAACGAGTTCCTCGGCTGCCTGCATTTCTGGATCATGTTCGTCGGGGTGAACCTGGTGTTCTTCCCGCAGCATTTCCTCGGCCTGCAGGGCATGCCCCGGCGCTACGTCGACTACTCCGACGGCTATGCCTACTGGAACCTGGTCTCGTCCTGGGGCTACGTCATCACAGCCATCGGCGTGCTGGTCTTCCTGATCATGCTGGCTGAAGCGGCCATCCGCCGGCGTCCGGGCGTCGCCAATCCGTGGGGCGAAGGCGCCACCACCCTGGAGTGGACCCTGTCCTCGCCCCCGCCCCACCACCAGTTCAACGAACTGCCGGTGGTCAAGGACGACCAGCACTAGGTCCGGCCATACCGGAACTGACACAGGGGGCCGCTCTTTCAGTCGAAGGGGCGGCCTCAGGTTTTTGAAAGCGCGATGACCCAAGCCGCCCCACCGCCCGCAGTTTCGTTGGCTCAGCCGGATGACTTCTTCCAGCTGCTGAAGCCGCGCGTGATGTCGCTGGTCATCTTCACCGCTGTGACCGGCCTGGTCGTCGCGCGCGGCGACCTCGACTGGCTGTCCTCGGCCATCGCCATCCTGTGCATTGCCGTGGGTGCCGGCGCGGCCGGCGCGCTGAACATGGCGCTGGAGGGCGAGACCGATGCCCTGATGCGGCGCACCCGCGGGCGTCCCGTGGCGGCCGGACGGGTCAACAAGAACGACGCCATGACCTTCGGCGTCATCCTGTCGGTCTTTTCGGTCATGCTGCTGGGCATGACCACCAACTGGCTGGCCGGTGGCCTGCTGTTGATGACCATCCTCTACTATGCCGTCTTCTACACCCTGCTGCTGAAGCGCCGGACGCCCCAGAACATCGTCATCGGCGGGGCTGCGGGGGCGTTTCCGCCGGTGATCGGCTGGGCCGCCGCGACGGGTGACGCGCCCTGGCAGGCCTGGCTGCTGTTCCTGATCATCTTCCTGTGGACCCCGCCGCATAGCTGGGCTCTGGCCCTGTATTCGGCCGGCGACTACGCCCGCGCGGGCATTCCCATGATGCCGGTGGCGCGCGGGGCGAAGAGCACGCGTCTGCAGATCCTGATCTACAGCCTGGTGTTCGTGCCTGTGGCCGTCGCGCCCGGCCTGGTGGGTCTCGGTGGATACCTGTATCTGGCGGTGTCGGGGATCGGCGGCCTCGGCTTCCTGTTCCTCGCGGTCCGCCTGTGGCGCAGCCGCGCCGGCGATCAGCCCGACAAGGCCGAGGCCGTGGGACGAGAGGCCGCATTGTATGATGTGCGCGTTGAGGCCAAACCGGCGCGCAACCTTTTCGCCTTCTCGATCCTGTATCTGATGGCCCTGTTCGCCGCTCTGCTGGTCGAGAGCCTGACCGCCCTTACCGGACTGTAAAGACCATGCGCCGCCTGACTCCTGATGAACTGTCCGCCCGCAACAGGCGTAACCTCGCCATCGCCGGGGCCCTGGTGGCCTTCATCGTGCTGGTGTTCGCCGTCACCGTGCTGAACCTGAAGCGCAATATCGACGACCGCAAGGAAGCGCTCGCGAGCGGCCAGCCGGTGGAATACGCCCGATGAAGAAGCCGACCGCCAACGCCATTGCGGCCATGGCCTGTGCTGGTGGGGTCATGTTCATGACCGGCGCGGCCTTCGCCGCCGTCCCGCTCTATCGGATGTTCTGCCAGGTGACGGGCTTCGACGGCACGGTCCGAAAGGCGGACAAGGCTCCCGACGTGCAGCTGGATCAGACGGTGCTGATTCGTTTCGACACCAATGTGCGGGGCCTGCCCATGACCTTCCGCGCCGAACAGGTCACCCAGCGGGTGCGGATCGGCGAGACCGGCCTGGCCTATTTCGACGTGACCAACACCTCTGATGTCCCCATCCAGGCGACGGCGTCCTACAATGTCGTGCCAGAGCGGGCCGGACCCTATTTCCAGAAGCTTCAGTGTTTCTGCTTCGAGGGCCAGACCATCCAGCCCGGCCAGACGATGAAATTCCCCGTCCAGTATTTCGTTGCGCCCGAAATGGCGACCGATCGCGAGAGCCGCGGGGTGCAGGAGATCACCCTCAGCTACACCTTCTACCCCACCCAGGGGTTCGATCAGGCCGCAATCGCGGGTTCCCCCACTGGCGCGGCAGGATAGCCGACGCTATAGCCTGCGTCACACGACTCTCGACTGTTGCAAGAGACCCAGATGGCCGACGCACACGCCACTCCGCATCACGACTATCACCTGGTGAATCCCAGCCCCTGGCCGCTGATCGCCTCGATCGCGACCACGATCATGATGGTCGGGGCGGTGGTGTGGATGAAGGGCATCGTGGGACCCGACGCCGGCCCGATCGCGACGGCCCTGCTGTCCGAGGGCAAGACGGCGCTGTTCTTCGCGGGTCTGGCCGGCGTGTTGCTGTCTGCGGTCGCCTGGTGGGCGGACGTGATCAAGGAAAGCAAGGCCGGCGACCACACCCCGGTGGTCTCGATCGGCCTGCGCTACGGCATGATCATGTTCATCGCCTCCGAGGTGATGTTCTTTGCGGCCTTCTTCTGGATCTTCTTCGAGATGGCGGTCTTCAACGAGGCCCGCGCCCATATCCCGGAAGTCAGCACCTGGGCCGAGACTGCCGCTGCCTGGTCGACCTGGCCGCCCAAGGGTGTCGAGACCCTCGACGCCTGGCACCTGCCCCTGCTGAACACCGTCATCCTGCTGCTCAGCGGCACGACGGTGACCTGGGCCCACCACGCCCTTCAGGTCGGTGACCGCAAGGCGGCCCGGACCGGCCTGATCATCACGGTCCTGCTCGGTGTCCTGTTCACCGCGGTGCAGGTCTATGAGTACCAGCACATTCTGCACGAGAACCTGTTCTTCAACGAAGAGGCCGCGAACTCGGGGCTGTACGGCTCGATCTTCTTCATGGCGACGGGCTTCCACGGCTTCCACGTCCTGCTCGGCACCATCTTCCTGCTGGTCTGCCTGCTGCGTTTGATGGCCGGCCAGATGACCCCGCAGAAGCATTTCGGCTTCGAGGCGGCGGCCTGGTACTGGCATTTCGTGGACGTGGTCTGGCTGTTCCTCTTCGCCTTCGTCTACGTCACCTTCGGGTGATCCCATTCTCGCTCCGCTCATCCCGGCGAAAGCCGGGACCCAGCGCTTTGGGTGATCGGTGCGGGACGACGGGCGGAACGCCGGTCCTGATGCGCAGGCGTCAAGCTGGACAGAACCGGGTCCCGGCTTTCGCCGGGATGAGCGGATGAGTGGGGTAAATCCTGTCCGCGCCGGTCTTCTTTGTCGCTGTCCCAACTGCGGCAAGGGCCCGCTGTTCACGGGCTTTCTCAAGGTGGTCGACCGCTGCGCCGTCTGCGGCTTCGACTTCACCCGGCTGAACACCGGCGACGGGGCCGCCATCTTCATCATGCAGATCGCCGGCGGCATCGTGGTCTTCGGCGCCCTGTTCGTGCAGGTGGCGTACAACCCGCCCATCTGGGCCATGCTGATCGTCGCCCTGCCGATGGTCGCCGGCCTTTCGCTGGGATTGATGCGACCCGGCAAGGGGGTGATGATCGCCCTGCAGATGCGTTCCTCCCCCACCGGGGGAGGAGGACCGCGAAGCGGTGGAGGGGTGTCGGCCTCTGCACAGCTCCCGGAGCCGACGCCCCTCCACCATCCTGCGGATGGTCCCCCTCCCCTGAAAGGGGAGGAATAGATGCGCGCCCGCTTTCCGTTCGGCCTGACCCTCGCCGCCCTTCTGGCCTTCTCCCTGCTATGCGGCCTCGGCGTCTGGCAGGTCCAGCGGATGCAGTGGAAGAACGACCTGATCGACCAGGCGGAGGCTGCCGCGACCCATCCGCCGGTTCCGGTGATGCAGGTCTATCGGCCCGCCAACGAATTCCGCAGCGTCATCATCGACTGCCCCGGCCTGGCCACCGCGCCATTCGTCGAGATGCACACGATCGAGAAGGGCGAGGTCGGCGTCCGTCTGATCTCTGCCTGCGCCCTGCCCAGCACGCGGTTCGTGACCCTGGTCGACCGGGGCTTCGTCTCCGAAGCCATTTCGTCCCGGCCGCCGGTTACGCCGTCGACGGCCCCGGTACGGATCATCGGACAGCTGCGGATGCCGCCAGAGCCGTCGTCGTTCGTCCCGCCGCCGGAAGGCAATGTCTTCTACGCGCGGGACCACCAGACCATGGCCCGGGCGCTCGGGGTCCGGGAATGGCTCGCCGCCCCGATGATCTTCGCCACCACCTCCTCCAATCCCGAGTGGCCGGCGCTCCAGCCGTCCGCCCCGCCCGCCGCCTTCTCGAACAACCATCTCGGCTATGCGTTGACCTGGTTCGGGCTGGCGCTGGCGCTGGTCGGTTTCTACATCGTGCTGCTTCGCAAGACCCTCAAGCAGCCTCGCTCCGCGAGCGAGGCGATAGGGAAAGAAGAGTCCTCCTGACCGCCACGCTCCATACCCTGTCCAACGGCGTCCGTGTCGTCTGTGATCCCATGCCGGGCCTGCGCACCCTGGCCCTGACCGTCGCCGTGCGCGGCGGGGCGAAATGGGAGACGGAGGCCACGTCCGGCTGGTCCCACTGTCTCGAACATCTGGTCTTCAAGGGTGCCGGCGACATGGGCGCGCGCGAGATCGTCGAGCGGATCGAGGCCGAGGGCGGGTCCCTGAACGCCTCCACCGGCTATGAGCGCACCAGTTTCGAGGTCCGCGCCCTGCACGGCTCCCTGCCGCTGGCCATGCAGGTGGTCTCCGACCTGGTCTTCCGCCCGACCCTCGACCCCGCCGAGATCGAGCGCGAAAAGGATGTGGTGGCCCAGGAGATCGCCGAGGCCTTCGACACCCCCGACGACCACGTCTTCGAAATGGCCCAGACCCGCGCCTTCGAGGGCCAGCCGCTCGGGCGGCCGATCCTGGGGTCGGTGAAGAGCCTCAAGCCCATCACCCGCGCCTCCATCGGCGACTGGCGCGCCCGCCTGTATTCACCGGACCGGATGGTCGTCGCCGTATCGGGCGCCGTGGACGAGACCGAACTGCTGGCCCTGGCGGAGCGCTGGTTCGGCGGCGAGGCCTCGACCGCCGCCGAGGCCCCGGCCGTGCCCCGTTTCACCGGCGGTGACGCGGCTCTCACCCGCCGGATCGAACAGGCCAATGTCGTCTTCCAGCTGCCGGCACCCTCGGCCAATGACCCCGCCTATGCCGCCACCCGGTTGATGACCGAGATCCTCGGCGGCGGCATGGCCTCGCGCCTGTTCCAGAGCGCCCGCGAGGAGCGCGGCCTCGCCTATGCCATCGACGCTTATCATGAGCCCTATGAGGACGCCGGCCTGCTGGGCATCTACGCCGGGGCTGCCGCTGACCGCGCCGTCGAACTGGCGCAGGTATGCGCCGCCGAGCTGAAGGCCCTGGCCGAAACCGGTCCGACCGCCGCCGAACTGTCCCGCGCCAAGGCCGTGCTCAACGCCGGCCTGTGGATGTCGGACGAAAGCCCCGCAGCCCGCGCCGGCCGCGCCGCGGCGCAGGTGCTGATCTTCGGAACCCTGATTCCGTCCCTGACCATGTCGGAACGGACCCTGGCCCAAACGGTCGATACGGTGCGAAGCGCCGCCGCCGCCGCGCTGGCCGCCGGCCGCTGTGCCACGGCAGTGCTGGGCCCGAAGGCCGCCGCCCCTGCGGGCGCGGCCTTCCGCGAAGCCCTGTTCGGGTAGATTTTGAAGCCGTCACCCTCGGGCTTGACCCGAGGGTCAGACGTTCCGGTGCCGCGTCAGGGATTGAACGGGCGCGGACGCGGGGCCGTCCCGACCGCACAGCCCGCTCCCCCTTCTGATCCTCGGGTCAAGCCCGAGGATGACGGGTGGAGGTGGTTCACCCGGCCCGAACACTGCGCTAAAACCATCCCATGGCCCTGCTGGACTGGATCAATGACACGACCGGACCGGTGGTGAAGGGCCACGGCGTCACCCTGCGTCCGCCCCGCGCCTCCGATCACGAGGCCTGGGCGGCAGAGCGGTTGGCGTCGCACGCGTATCTCCAGCCGTGGGAGCCGATCTGGCCCGAGGACGACCTGAGCCGCGCGGCCTTCAAACGCCGCCTCTCGATCTACGGGCGCGAGATGGAGGCCGGGAACGCCTGGCCCTTCTTCATCTTCGCGGATTCCGACCAGTCGCTGGTTGGTGCCATCACCCTGTCCAATGTCCGCCGCGGCGTCGCCGAAACGGGGACGCTGGGCTACTGGATCGGTCGCCGGTTCGCCGGTCGCGGATATGGCACCGAAGCGGTCCGGGCGATGCTGGGCTATGCCTTCGACGACCTGAACCTGCATCGGGTCGAGGCGGCCTGTGTGCCGGACAACGTCGCCTCCCGGCGCGTGCTCGAAAAGACCGGCTTCCAGCTTGAGGGAAAGGCCCGGGCTTATCTCAAAATTAACGGCGATTGGGCAGATCATCTCCTGTTCGGCGTCGTTAACGACGGGGCCGGGCGCGGCGGCTGATTCCGGCCGTCCTGTCGGGACCCATTGGCGTTTGAACACTCGCTCCAGAAGTCTGGCCTGGGACGCGACGACCGCCATCGAGGCGCTGGCCGCCGCGGACACCGCCCTGTGGATCTGGACTCCGTCCAACGACCAGATGCGGTTCACCGGCGCGACCCGGGCCCTGGGTCTCGGTCCGCTGGCCCCCGAATGCTCCGGCGCCGCCTTCACCGCCGTGGCCATTCCCCAGGACCGGTCCCTGGCCGAAAAGATACTCAAGCCGCAGGCCGAGGGGACCGAGGTCGCCGTCCGCCTGCGCATGCGCGATTCCGAGACCTGCATCTGGCGGGGCGTCTGGCTCGAGGACGGCCTGCGCGCCGCCGGCGTGGTGGCCCTGGAGACCAAGTTCGCGGCCTCGCATCTCGACCATCTGACCGGCCTGCTCGACCGCCGCACCTTCCTCGTCCGGGCGGGCGAGCAACTGACCCAGCCCGGCGATTTCGAGCTGGTCGTCGCCGACGTCGACCGGCTGCGCCGCCTCAACGAGGCGCTGGGGCATGAGCGCACCGACCTTGTGCTGGCCGCCCTCGGTTCGCGCCTGAACGCGGCCTTCGCCCGGGACGCCCACGCCGCCCGCATCGGCGAAGACGAGTTCGCGGTCCTCGCCCCGCGCGGGAGCGGCACGGTCGCCGAACGGGTGCGCGAGGCGTTGGAACAGCCGCTCCGGGTCGCCGGCTTCGACATCTATCCCACCGTCTCGATCGGCTCCGCCCAGGCCGAGGGCGGGCCGGACGCGCCGGATCCAGCCGAGCTGCTGCGCCGGGTCGAATTGGCCGTCGAACAGGCCAAGACCGCCGGCCGCGGCGGCGTGGCCGCCTATGGCCGGGCGCTGGAGAGCGACAGCCTGTCCCGGCTGGCGCTGGAAGCCGACCTGCGCAACGCCTTCGTGCGCGGCGAGATCGAGCCCTTCTATCAGCCGATCGTCAACTTGCTGACCGGCGCCGTGGCCGGGTTCGAGGCCCTGGCCCGCTGGCGCCACCCCAAGCGCGGCCTGGTCCCGCCCGACGAGTTCCTGGGTCTGGCCGACGAAATGGGTCTGATGAACGACCTCGGCCTGCTGATGATGACCTCGGCCTCGCGCCAGCTGGCCGAATGGCTGGGTCGTCACCCTTCGGCCGGCAAGCTGTTCTGCAGCGTCAACCTGTCGGTCGGCGAGATCGAACGGCCCAATCTGGTCGAGGACGTCTCCCGGATCATCGCTGACGCCGGCCTGCCCAAGGGCGCGCTGAAGCTGGAGGTGACCGAGGGCGACATCATGCGCGACACCACCCGCGCCGCCGAGACCCTGACCCGGCTGCGCGCGGCCGGGGCCTCCCTGGCGCTCGACGACTTCGGCACCGGCTTCAGCTCCCTGACCTGGCTGGCCAAGCTGCCGTTCGATACGCTGAAGATCGACCGCTATTTCGTTCTGACCATGGACAAGGACGAGGGCTCGGCCAAGATCGTCAAGTCGGTGGTCAACCTCGGCCGCGACCTGTCGCTGGAAGTCGTTGCCGAGGGCGTCGAGAACGCCGGCCTCGCCAAACTCCTGCTCGACGCCCAGTGCCACTACGGCCAGGGCTTCGGCTACGCCCAGGCCCTGCCGGCCCAGGAGGCCGAGGTCTATCTGAACGAGTCGCTGGCGGACGGGACGGCGCCGATCAAGGCTCGGTCGGCGTAAGCGAGGTTAGTCGCTAATGGGCGACGGCGGCTCTCCGCGCATCGAAATCACCGGCGAGCTGAGTGATTGGCAAGGCATCGTCCGGACAACCAGCCGAAAACTCGATCCACCGCAGGCCGGTTGCGACGTCATACTCGCCGAGCCTCTGATCCAAGCTCAGGAAGCCAACCATGGTCCGAGCTTCGTGATCGAGGTCGCAGTCTAAGAAGAGCTCCAATCCGAGCAGCTCGCCATCAGCGGTCAGCCGGTACGTCAGCAACTCATCCGTTATGGTTTGCCCTGCCACCTGCAACTGAAGGCCATCGTCCGGCCAGCGGGGCCTGAAGGCCGTGATCTTGAAGCCATTCAGTTGAGGTGCTGACTTCACCAGCTCGATGACAGCCGGAAAAGCTTCCGTGATCCCATCGGCGGAGATGATCAGTTCGATGGTGGAATCATCGGCCATCCCGATTTCATGCACCAATCCGCCATCCACGAGTTGGAGGCGACGGCCCAACTCTTTGATCGACCAGCTATGGTCCGTCGGCGCACCCGGTCCCTTGATTTCGGCATGGATTTGAGCGCGATGGGCGGATAGCCAGCGCCAGAAATCTCTCTTCTGGTCCTTGTTGAATCCGAACATCTGCCCCACCGCATTCGAAAGCTGCCGCCAAGGACCACTTAAGGACTGTGCCAGCAGGCCCTCCGAGATGATAGGCGGTCTTGCGCTCAGGCCCGCCCGCTCTGCCCCGACAGCTGCGCCGGATCGACGCCCAGCCCCGCCAGCGCCTTGGCCCATTTGCCGTCGTAGTCGGGGTCGAAGATCAGCTCCGGATCGGCGTCGGCGGTCAGCCAGACGTTCTCGCCCAGTTCGTCCTCCAGCTGGCCTTCGCCCCAGCCGGCGTAGCCCAGCAGCAGCACCGACCGGTTCGGTCCCGCGGCCGGGTCGACCATGGCCAGCAGGGCCTCGCGCGTGCCGGTCATGGCCAGACCCTCGGCAAAGGCCACCGAGGCGTCGTCGATCAGCCAGTCGTCGGTGTGCAGCACGAAGCCGCGCTCGCGCTCCACCGGGCCGCCGATCAGTACCCGCCGCTCCGCCGCGGCCTCGGGGGCCTCGGTCGCCAGCTTCGCCAGCACCTTCTTCAGGTTCACCCCCGGTGCCGGCCGGTCCAGCCGCAGGCCCATGGCGTGGTCCGGGCGGTGGGCGCAGATCAGGATGACGGCGTGCTCGAACCGGCTGTCGCTGATGCCCGGCATGGCCACCAGCAGCCGCCCGACCAGGGATTGGAAATCGTCCATGATCCTATCATCGGGACGCCGGGCCGCGGGCGCAAGGCGGCGGATCGACACGATCCGGTTGGCGTCTCGCGCCGCAACCCCTATCTGGGCAGGGACGTTGCGTCCTCACACATTTCGGAGCCTGCCATGACCGTCCAGATCGGCGACCGCATCCCCTCGGCCAACCTGACCCGCGCCACCGACGACGGCCCCAAGCCCGTCACCACCGACGACATCTTCGCCGGCAAGACCGTCGCCCTGTTCGCCGTCCCCGGTGCCTTCACCCCGACCTGCTCGGCCCGCCACCTGCCGGGCTTCAAGGACCTGCGCGGCGAGATGACTGCCAAGGGCGTCGACACCATCGCCTGCATCTCGGTCAATGACGCCTTCGTCATGGGCGCCTGGGCCGACAGCCAGGGCATCGGCAAGGACGAGATCCTCATGCTGGGCGACGGCAACGGCGACCTGACGCGCCAGCTGGGTCTGTCCATGGACGCCAAGGGCTTCGGCATGGGCGAGCGCTCGCAGCGCTATTCCATGATCGTCAAGGACGGCGTGGTCAGCCAGCTGAACGTCGAACAGCCCGGCGAATTCCGCGTCTCCTCCGCCGAGCATCTGCTCGCTCAGCTCTAGGGGCTACCGCTTGTGACGCCGCCGCTGCCTCGGTTGAGGTGCGGCGGCATGCAGGTTCATCACAAAGGACACGAAGAAGGTCACAAAGGACACGACGGGACCGGAGCCATGTCGAGGTCGGTGTCCTGTTTGGCTTCTTTGGGATCGCGGCGTACGCCGCATTGATCCTCGGCTTCCTGGCTGTATCGGGCCTTCGTCCCGCAGGACCCTTTGTGTCCTTTGTGACCTTCTTCGTGTCCTTTGTGATGAACCAGCCATCGCCGGGAACGGACCCGGACGGCATCTCAACCCAGGCGGCGAACCGCCTTGCTCAGGCCGCCACGGTTTCCGCGCCGGAGACCTCGTCCGACTGGGCCAGGGTCATCACATGGGTGATGGCACCCAGAAGCATCGGCGGGGTGATCGGCTTGGGCACGAAATAGGTCATGCCGGCGTCGGTGCAGGCGGCAATGTCGTCAGGCGCGGTGTCAGCGGTCACGGCGATGATCGGCACGCCGGCATTGGGGCCGTTGCCTGCACGAATCCGTCGGGTGGCCTCGCGCCCGTCCATCTCGGGCATCCGCACATCCATGAAGATCAGGTCGAAGGCCGCCTGCTCACAGATCTTCAGCGCAGCCACGCCGTCGGCAGCGGTGGAGATGTCGCAGCCCAGCGGCTGCAGGATCAGCTGGATGGCGCGGCGGTTGATGTCGTGGTCGTCGACCACCAGCACCCGCATCGGCCGGTCCTCACCCTCGTCGCTGTCCACGGTGACGGGCTCGGGCTGGACCGGGGGCGTGAGGGTGGCGTCCACCGGCGTGGCCACGTCCCCGAGGATGCGGGCGGCGATCGCTTCGGCGGACATATCGTCAGAGGCTTGGGCGTCGGCTACCGGGGTCGCAACAGGCGCGACCGCGACCGGACGTGACGCCGGCGTCAGGGACTGCGCGCCCGGGGCTGGAGTGGAAGAACTGGTCATGCGGCCGGACAGGGCGCGGGCGACGGCGTCGCGGCTCTCCTGATCCAGCGCGCGGGGCGCGGCCGCGACGGCCTCGCCCGGCAGCAGGGACAGGGCCAGGGTGAAGCTGGCACCGTCGCCGGGACGTGTCCGCACGGTCACCCGCCCGCCCATCAACTCCGCAAGCTGCCGGCTGATGGCCAGGCCGAGGCCGGTGCCGCCGAACTGGGCGCTGACGCCCGCCATGGTCTGGTCGAAGGGGGTGAACAGGCGCGCCACCTGTTCGGTGGTCATGCCGGGTCCGGTGTCCTCGACGGCGATCAGCACGGCGTGGCCGCCGGGCTCCTCGCTCCAGGCTCTGAGACGCAGGGTGATCGACCCCGTCTCGGTGAATTTCATGGCGTTCGAGATCAGGTTGTTGAGCACCTGACGGACCCGCATCGGGTCGCCGCGGACAGCCGCCGGGATCGAGGCGGCACCCTCGACCCGCAGCTTCAGCCCCTTGGCCCGGGCCGGTCCGCGCCACAGCCGCGTGGTCTGGTTCAGCATTTCGCGCAGGTTGAAGTCGACCTGGTCGACCGTCATGTGGCCGGCGTCCAGCTTGGCGTGGTCCAGCAGGTCGTCGAGCATGGCCTTCATCATGAAGCCCGCATCGGTGATCAGATGGGCCTGCGAACGGGCGGCGGCGTCGGTCGCGCCGCGCTCCAGCTCCGCCGCGCCGGTCAGGATGGCGCTGATCGGCGTGCGCAGGTCGTGGCCGATCGCGGCGAGGAAGGCACTGCGGCCGGCCATGATACGCTCGGCATCCAGCCGCTTCTGATCGGCCTCGATACGCGCTGCGCTCTCGGCCAACTGCGCCTTGTTCATCCGCTGCCAGGTCGACAGGCAGTAGGCGACAAAGACACCGACGGCGATGGCGGCGGCCGTGACGAAGCCCGGCGTGGCTCCGTGCAGGGCCATGAACACGGGTGTTGCCGCCAGATACAGAAACTGGATCGAGGCGGTCACCAGCATGACCGAGGTCGACCTCGGGGCGTTGACCACGGCATAGTTGGCGGCCGCCGTCAGCAGCATGACGGCGCAGATGCCGCCCATGGGTCCCCCGACCAGCCACAGGGGCACCGACAGGCTGCCGAAGTAGGCGGCGTTCAGGGCCAGCATGGCCCAGCCGGCCACGCGGCGCGGCCCCTGCAAATGCTCGGCCTTGCCGCTGACGATCGGCCCGAAAACCCACAGGTCCAGCAACTGGACGATGAAATAGCCGATCACCCAGGTGAAGCTCATCGGCCAGCCGATAATCGGGCCGAAGATCAGGGCACTGGCCGAGCCGAGGCCGAGCCGTTGTAGCAGCGCCTTGCGCCGCTGACGGATCGCGCCGGCCCAGTCGCCGGAATCGGCGACCGCAGCGTCAGCAGGCCTGTCGGCTTTGGCAATCGCCATGCGGCTCCCCGGAATTGGGCGCTCTGGCCCGTCCCGTGATCATGACCGGCTTGCCCTAACGCTCCGTCAACGGGCGGTAGAAACCGCCTCGGCGACTGTGGAAAACCCGTCGGAACGCAGGCGTGCGGCGAGATCGCGCTTGATCCGTCCGATCAGTCCCGGGCCCTCATAGATCAGGGCGGAATAGAGCTGGACGGCCGACGCGCCAGCGCGGATACGGGCATAGGCCTCGGCCCCGCTGTCGATTCCGCCCGCCGCGATCAGGGGCAGGCGGCCGTTCCCGGCCTCGGCTGCGGCGCGCAGGGCGGCACCGGCCCGCGCCTTCAGAGGCGCGCCCGACAGACCCCCGGCCTCGGACCGGTCGCGCGCGCGCAGGCTGTCGGGCCGGTCCAGGGTGGTGTTGGACACGATCAGGGCGTCGAGCCCGTGATCCAGACTGGCCTCGACGATCAGGGCGATCTCGGCGGGGGTCAGGTCGGGCGCGATCTTGAGGAAGACCGGCGTCGGATCATCGCCCCGCGCCTCGGCCAGCCGGCCCAGCAGGTCGTCCAGCGCCGCCCGCCCCTGCAAGGCGCGCAGGCCCGGCGTATTGGGCGAGGAAACATTGACCGTCACATAGTCGGCCAGACCCTTGAGGCGGACCAGTCCGGCGACATAGTCCGCCGCCTTGTCTTCGGTATCCTTGTTGGCCCCCAGATTGGCCCCGACGACGGCGTCACGGGGCCTTTCGGCCAGCCGGCCGGCGAAGGCCTCCAGACCGGCGTTGTTGAACCCCATCCGGTTGATGATCGCCCGGTCCTCGCTGAGGCGGAACAGGCGCGGCTTCGGACTGCCCGGCTGGGCCAGCGGGGTGACCGATCCGCACTCCACAAAGCCGAAGCCGAGCCGCGACAGGCCGTGCAGCGCCTCACCGTTCTTGTCCAGACCGGCGGCCAGACCGACCGGATTGGTCAGCCGAAGACCGGCCACCGTAGTCGTCAGGATGGGATCATCAGCCTGCGCGGGGGGCAGAGGCACCATTTGCAGGGCCCGGATCGCCAGACCATGGGCGGTCTCGGGATCGAGCGTACGCAGCAGGGCGGCGCCGATGTCGGTTACGGCCATCCGACGGCCCCATCCTCAAACCGCATGACGCCGTCCGCATCGACCGACAGCGCGCGCTGCGGCGCGTCGGCGCTGGCGGGCAGGGGTGCGAACAGGTGCGGGAACAGGTCGCCGCCGCGCGACGCCTCCCATTTCAGCGCCTCGCCGAGGGGTGCCAGGGCGACCTCGACCAGCACCAGGTCGCGCTTCCCGGCGTAGTGCCGTCGTGCCGTCTCGGCCAGCTGCGCCGCCGTCGACATATGGATATAGCCGTCGGCCAGGTCGACGGCCGAGCCCGCATAGGTGCCGACGGCCAGCGCCGCCGTCCACTCGGCCCGGTCGACCAGCTTGTAGGCGACCGGGCTCATTCGCCGCCCGGATCGCGGGGCTGGATGAAGCCCTCGAAGGTGCAGCGGCCGGCTACGTCGACGGTGAAGATGGCCGCGGCTCCCGGCGGAAAGCCGCCGCTCATCCGGTCGAGAATGGAGGGCGAGGCCGCGCTCTCGACCAGATATTCGACCGCCAGCAGGTGGATCCCCGGATTGTGGGCCACGACCATCAGGCAGCCGGCCTCGTCCTCCGCCGCCTCAACGAACCGGCGCAGGATGCCGGAGCCGCCGTTGTACAGCGCCTCGTCCTCGCGCACCTGAACGTCGCCGAAGGCGTCATGCAGAAGGTCCCAGGTCTGGTGCGTCCGGGCGGCCGGCGAGACCAGTGCCAGATCGGGCCGCATCCCGCGTCCGGCCAGCACCCGACCCATGGCGGCGGCGTCCCTGCGGCCCCGCGCCGAGAGCGCACGGTCGCGGTCCCGACCGGAACCGGCCGCCCGTTCCGCCTCGGCGTGACGCATCAGGATCAGTCGTTGCATGGGCAGGGCTTTAAGGGCGTTCGCCGCTTCCCGCCAGATCATGATCGGGCCGATCGCGCGTTGATCGCGATGCCGGCTGGGGCTGCATCGCGGGTGTCATCACCGGCGCGGTGGCGACCGCCCCGCCTGGCCGGATGCGGGCATAGGCCTGCCGCGTCGCCTCCAGCAGGATGACGCCGGCGGCTCCCGGCATGAGCCGTCTTCCGACCTGTTCGAAGCCGTCGGCCAGCGGCAGCAGCGGCCCCCAGGGCGGCACATAGAGGGTCTGGGACCAGGCGGTGGGCTCAAGGCCCGCGCCGCGCACCAGCCGCTCCAGCTGGCGGCGCGTGAAGGGGCGTCCGTGGCCGAAGGGGGTCGCCTCGGAGCGCGCCCACATCCCGCCGCGCGCCGCCGCCACGAGAATGATCCGCCCCGCCGGCGACAGGGCGCGCACGGCTTCGTTCATCAGTCCCTGGGCGTCGTCGGCCTCCTCGAGGGCGTGGATCAGCAGGATGCGGTCGAATGATCCGGCGGCGAAGGGCAGGTGGCGGTCATCGACCAGAAGGCTGCGGTTCTTGCCGACCGACGGCCAGGCCTCGACCCCCTGACCGCCCGGCATGGCCGCCACCACCCGCCGGGCCCCGACAAAGGCGTCCAGCCAGGGTGTGGCATAGCCGATTCCCAGAACGTCGTTGTTCGCCGCCTCGCCCCATGCGTCCTCCAGTCGCCGCGCGAGCAGCCGCCGGGCGAGCGCACCCGTGGGCTCGCCGTAGAAGGTCCGGAGTTCCTCGATACTGCGCCGCATGTCGCCACCATAGGCCGCGTCGGGGGCGGCTGCTAGAAGACCCGTATGACCCTCGATGTGCGCCTGTTTCCCTGTCTCAACGACAACTACGGTCTTCTGCTTCGGGATCGGGAGACGGGCGTGGTTGCGACCGTCGATACCCCCGACGCCGACGCGATTCTGGCCGATCTGGAGGCCAGCGGCTGGGGCCGGCTGGACCTGATCCTCAACACCCACTGGCACCCCGACCACACCCAGGGCAATGCCCGGCTGAAGGCCGAGACCGGCTGCGAGATCGTCGGGCCCGAAGAGGTCCGAAAGGCCGCGCCGATCGACCGGATCGTGCGGGGCGGCGACACGGTCATGCTGGGCGCCACCGCGCTGGAAGTGACGGACGCGCCCGGCCATACGCTGGGTCACATCGTCTATCGGTCCGTCGGCGACGCCCAGGCCTTCGTCGGCGATGTCCTGTTCACCCTCGGCTGTGGCCGTCTGTTCGAGGGCACGCCGGCGCAGATGTGGAACAGCCTGCAGATCCTCGCCGCCTGGCCCGATGAGACCGTCATCTGGTGCGCGCATGAGTATACGGCGGCCAACGCCCGCTTCGCGCTCAGCGTCGATGACCGGCCGGAAATGGCGGCGCGTGCGGCGGAGATTTTCGCGATGCGGGAGCGGGGTGAGGCGACGGTCCCGACCACCATCGGGGCGGAAAAGGCCTTCAATCCCTTTGTGCGCGCGGGTTCCGCCGAGGCTTTCGCGGCCGTCCGCGCAGCCAAGGACGTCTTCTAGCGCCGGGCCGGTTCCGGCGTGGCCAGGAAGGCCTGGATCACGCGGGCCGAAGACGGACGGCCGGCCACGCCCTGCACCGGCGCCACGACGATTCTCAGGTCGCCGCGCGCATAGGTGGCCGAGGCGCGCTGGCCCTCGACGATGGTGATGCTGCGCAGTCGGTCCAGCGAAGACCGGGCCGTCGGGGAGCGGGCGATCCGCAGCACGGCGTCGGTAGACAGGATCAGGGCCTCGACAGAGAGGCCTTCCGCCTGCTCACCGGTAACGAGATTGATCTCGATCAGCCGGCCCATGGCCTGGCTCAGCATATGGCTGCGTCGGGCCATCAGCTGGAACAGCTGGGTCGGTCCCAGGGTCGGCGGCGTCAGGCTCTGGCCGGGGCCGGCGAAGGAGGCGGGGGAGCCGCCGGGCGCGCGGGGCGTATAGACGGTCATGCCGCCGCCCGGGGTCACCCGCAGCAGCTGGTCGCCCGCGTCATTCCGATAGATGACGTCGCCGCGCGGGGCGGCGGTGGGCCGCAGCACCCAGGTCTCGTCGCGGCGGTCGAAACGCAGCAGGGGCCGCTGGCCTGACCTGTCGAGGATGAAGGCCTCGCCCGACTCGGCGACATAGCGGCCGGTCGGCGGAGCGGCGCGCGCGGCCGCTGCATTGCGCTCGCGCAGGGCCTGGCTCTGCTCGGCCTGGGCATTGCCCTGGTTCTGCGCCTGGGCCCGGGAGGCGAGGGGCAGCAGCGACAGTGCCGCCGCCGCGAGGCCAATCGCCATCGCGGCCGGAAGCGGCGTTCGCGCCGTTCTGACCCTTGCCATCCACTCCATGGCGGCGAGTGGTGGAATCGCGGCGCGGCGGATTTTGGGCAGGACCGCCTCAGCCGACCAGATACTGCCCGCCGTTCAGGGACAGGGTGCAGCCTGTGACATATCCGGCACGTTCCCCGGCCAGCCAGGACACCATGTCGGCGATTTCCTCGCCTTTTCCGAGTCTTCCAACCGGAATCTGGGCGATGATCCCGGCCAGGACCTTTTCGTCCATGGCCCCGACCATTTCCGTGTCGATATAGCCCGGCGCGATACAGTTCACCGTCACGCCCTTGCGGGCATTCTCCAGCGCCAGCGCCTTGGTGAAGCCGATCATCCCGGCCTTGGCCGCGGAATAGTTGGCCTGGCCGATCTGGCCCTTCTGGCCGTTGATCGAGCTGATGTTGACGATCCGGCCGAAGCCGCGGTCGCGCATACCGTTGATGACCTGGCGGGTCATGTTGAACACGCTGTCCATGTTCACACGGATCACGTCGGACCACTGGTCCGAGGTCATCTTGTGGAAGAAGCCGTCGCGGGTGATGCCGGCATTGTTGACCAGAATGTCGATGGGCCCCAGCTGGGCCTCGACCTCCTGCACGGCCCGGGCGCAGTCGTCATAGGAACCGACATTGCCCTTCACCACCATGACACCCAGCTCCTTCGCGGTCGCCTCGGCGGCCTCGACATTGCCGGAATAGCCGGCGGCGACGAGCATTCCGTCTTCCTTCAGCCGCTGAACGATCGCCTTGCCGATGCCGCGGGTTCCACCCGTGACCAGAGCCACTCGAGCCATGTGCGTTTCCTTGTTCCCTGCATGGCCCTCACTGGCGGAGGGCCTTCGTCAACAGGTGTAGCCGCGCGAGGGTCGAGGGTCGAGGGGCGAGGGTCGAAGCAAGAGAACGCCGGCTTCCGGACCTGCCTTTCCCTCGACCCTCGCCCCTCGCCCCTCGCCCCTAGATCCGCGCCATATCCAGCACAAACCGGTACCGCACGTCCGACTTCTCCAGCCGCGCATAGGCCTCGTTGATCTGGTCGGGGGCGATCAACTCGATGTCGCAGGCCAGACCGTGTTCGGCACAGAAGTCGAGCATCTCCTGGGTCTCGCGGATGCCGCCGATCAGAGAGCCGGCCACCGACCGGCGCCGCCACAGCAGGCCCATCGCATAGACCGGCAGACCCTCGGTGGTCAGGCCCAGCATGACCATGGTGCCGTCCCTGGCCAGCAGGTTCACATGGCTGGCGATCTCATGGGTGGCCGAGACGGTGTTGATGATCAGGTCAAAGCTTTCGCCGGCCGCCTTCATCGCCGCCTTGTCCGAATTGATCAGGAAATGCTTCGCCCCCATCCGTTCGGCGTCGGCCTTCTTGCGGTCCGAGGTCGACAGGACGGTCACCTCGGCCCCCATGGCCGCCGCCTGTTTGACCGCCATATGGCCGAGGCCGCCCAGGCCGACCACCAGAACCTTCGAGCCGGGACCGACCTTCCAGTGGCGCAGGGGCGAATAGGTGGTGATCCCGGCGCACAGCAGGGGCGCGGCCGCATCCAGCGGGATGCTGTCGGGGATGGTCACGACATAGTTCTGGTCGACCACAATGGCGGTGGAATAGCCGCCCTGGGTGATCTTCTGGCCGGTCTCGGCCGCGTGGGCATCCGGCGAGCCATAGGTCTGCGTCATGCCGGGCACGCAATACTGCTCCTCGCCTTCGAGGCAGGGCGCGCACTGGCGGCAGCTGTCGACCATGCAGCCGACACCGACGCGGTCCCCGACCCTGAAACGGGCGACATTGCCGCCCACCGCCGTCACCACGCCGGCGATCTCGTGCCCCGGCACGATCGGATAGGTCGTATTGCCCAGGTCGTTCTTCACCACGTGCAGGTCGGAGTGGCAGACCCCCGCGAATTTGATCTCGATGGCCACATCGTCCGGACCCGGATCGCGCCGGTCGAAGTCATAGGGCGACAGCGGGGCGGTGCTGGACGTGGCGGCGAAGGCGCGGGTGGCGATGGGCATGGGGAGGCTCCTGGAGGGCAGGTCTCAAGTGAGCGCACCGGGCGTCCGGCGCAACCGGGTCAGGCCAGTCTGGCGATCAGCGCCTGGGCCGCCGCCGGGTTCCGGACCTTCGCCCCGGCGATGAAATAGGCGAAGACGTCGCCGCGCTCAGCCCAGTCCTTCGTATGTTTGGCGATGGCGTCCAGCTCGGCGCCGGTCATGCCGGTCGGTTCGTCCTCGCGGCTGGACATCAACCGGGCGTATGTGAAGTCGGCGGTCGGCTGATCAATGCGCGGCCATTCGGGCGCCTCGTCATCGACGGCGTAGACGATGGCCGCGCCGTATTTCGCGGCCAGATCGTAAAACTGCGGCGTGTCGAACGTCGGGTTCCGCACCTCCAGCGCATGCCGCAGCCGCACCCCGTCCTGCTCCTTCCGCAGCAGCTTCAGGAAGCCTTCGAAGTCAACGGGATCGAATTTCTTGGTGGCCATGAACTGCCAGTTGATCGGCCCCAGCTTGTCGCCCAGGGCGCTCAGGCCCTGGCCGAGGAACCGCTCCATCGACTCGCCCATCCCGGACAGGATCTTGCGATTGGTGCAGTAGCGGCTGGCCTTCACCGCGAAGACGAAATCGTCGGGCGTCTCGTCCCGCCACTTCATCCAGCTGTCCGGCTTGAAGGTCGAATAGTAGGTGCCGTTGATCTCGATCGAGGTCAGCTTCGAGCTGGCGTACTCGAGCTCCTTCTTCTGGCTCAGCTTGTCCGGATAGAAGACCCCGCGCCACGGCTCATAGGTCCAGCCGCCGATGCCGATGCGAATTTTGCCGTTCATCATCACCTCCATCATCCCGGACGTGCCGCCAGTCGGGTCCGGATGCAAGGGAGCCGATGGACGAGCCCTGCGGTCTTCTCTAGGTAAACAGCGTTCATTCAAGCTGCACCGGGGGAATGGTTTTGCGCATTGTTTTTCTGACGCGGATGGCGGCCATGGCCGCCGCGGCCATGGCGCTGGTCGGTCCGGCCGCTGCGGACACGCCGGACCCGGTCAGGGACAAGGCTGCAGCGATCATCGGCCGTTTCGACACCGCCCTGCGTGCCTGCGGCGTAGAGCCCGACTATCTCCCCGGCATCGTGATCGACTCCGAGCCGAGCATGATCTCCTTCTATGACCGTGACCGGTCGGTCCACCTGTCGCGCTGGTCGGAGATGCCGCCGCCGGTCCAGGGTCTCATGCAGGCCTGGGCCGGAGGTGGAACCCTCGGCCTGGCCCCCGAAGAGCATTTCGCCGAGATCTTCAACAGCCTGCTGATCCCGCATGAGCTGGGGCACTATGTGGCCATGATGGACGGGCGTTTCCGCACCCAGGACTTCTGGACCAATGAGGTCCAGGCCAACCGGATCGCCCTGGCCTTCTGGGCGATGGATGCCGAGCCGGGCCGGCCGCTGGCCGATCGGGTTGAAAACTACGTGCGCTTCCTGGGCACCCTGCCGAATCCCGTGCCTGCGGGGCAGGACCCGAGGGCGTATTTCCAGGAAAACTACGAGGCGCTCGGCGAGGACCCCATGGCCTACGGCTGGTACCAGGGGGCGTTCATGCGCACGGCCTGGGCCGAGCATGGATCCGCCGGCTTCTGCGACCTGGTGAAGCCCGAAGGCGTCTAGGCGGGCCGGACAGCCCTTCGACCGTGGAACGACCCTGATCAAACGCCCGCTCGGATCACCAGCGCAGCGACGCTGCATAGCCGGGATCGGCCAGCCGGGAATTGAGGAACTCGCCCTGCCGGTCGCGCGGCACGGCATAGGCGATGAAGGGAGCGAGCGCGGGCAGGACCTCGGGCGGCGCGTCCATGGGCTCGGGCATCTCGCATTCGGCCATGGCGAAATAGCAGGTGCCGTCGGCGTCCAGCAGCAGGTCGATATCCCAGTGCAGGCCGTGCCGGTCGGTCTCGCTGCGCCGCAGTTTGTGGATGCGCCGGTCGGTCAGCGGCCACAGGTCGTCGAAGTCGCGCGGCTCGGCCAGCGCCGCCTCGATCTCGATCAGCCGGCCACCCGCCGTGATCTTGTATGTGAAACTGTCGTGCGCCGCCCCGTCCCGCGTCTGCCGCCGGATACGGCCGTCGCCCGGAAGGTAGCCCTGGCGGATCTCGCTCCACTCCGACCGGTCCCAAAGGGCCAGCACCGCCGCCGGATCGGACAGGACGTATTTGCGCTCGTTTTCAGTCGGCATGGCGCGGTTCTAGCCGCGCGCGCCGGGCGGGGGAAACCCGATGTGGCGGAGTCCGGACTCCGGCGTCAACACGCTCCCCGCGCCGTCGCGACGTCAGTCCGAATTGTCCCCGCCCTGCCCGGCCCAGTCTTCATGTCCGTGACGGATGCGCACGACGAGCACGTCGCCTGTCGCGTCGAGGTCGTAGAGAATCAGATGTGACTTGTACGGATAGGCCCGGATCGGCGGCTGCAGTTCGGTCCGCAAGCGGGCGGCGGCGGGAAAGTCCGCGATCCGGTCGAGCGCGTTGAGCAATCCTTCGATGTATCGATCAGCCTTGCCAACGCCGAACATCTCGACACCCTGACGGTAGAGGGCGTCGAGGTCGCGATCGGCTTCTTCGCTGACCGTCAGGCGAGCCAAGGTCAGGCGCGTTTGCGAAGTTCGGCGCGCGCGGCCTCGATGATCTCGCGGGGTGTTCTGTCGCTGAGTCCACTCGCGCGCCCTTCGTCCACAAGGCGCTGCATATTGGCGATCTTCTCGGCCTTCACCTGCTCTCGCCGGATCAGGTCGCGAACGACATCGCTGGAGTTGCCGTAGCGGCCGCTGCGGGTCTGCTCCTCGACCCAGGCCTTCATCTGGTCGGGCAGGGAGATGTTCATCGTGGCCATCGGCAAGCTCCTTTGACATCAAAGGTCCACTTGTTGGCAAACCTTGTCAATCCGTGGTGAAGCGGATCGAACTCACCACCGGCCCGGCGGCGTCCAGCCCGTTGCCGAAACCGCTGGACGAGATCACCACGGACTGGGCCCCGTCGCTTACGACGGCCCACAGGCATTCCCCCGCAGCGGCGTGGAAGCCGGTCTCGGGTTCGCTGACGCCGCAGGTGATGGTGGCGCGCAGGCCGGACCGACCGTTCACCTCGAACGCCTCGACCGCGACCGGCTCGAACCGCCCATAGGTGGTCATCAACCGGCCCTCGGCGTTGCGCTCAAAGCCGCCCTCCGCCGCCGCGACGGCCTCCAGCGGGCCGGCGAAGACCTGCACCGTGAGGAGGTCGCGCAGGAATTCCTCCGCGGCCGGATCGAACAGCACGATGCAGCGCGGCATGGAGTCGTCACACGGCCGCGTCTGCAGACCGGCAGCATGGTCAAAGGCGACGCCGAGCGCTCCGGATGTCTGCAGGCCCGTCGGAGCCGTCGGAGAGGGCTCAGGCGCGGCGACGGCCGGGGCCTCCCGGCATCCTGCGATCCCCATTGCAGCCAGAACCGCGACAACGCCCGGAACATTCATGAAAAGCCTCCCGCTGTCACAGCCAAGCCTGTGCCTGTTGCGGCCGGCGATCAAGGCCTCAATAGGCGAAGTCGCGATACATCCGCGTCAGGTCGCCCTGCCACTCGCCGTGATACAGCGCCAGCAGCCGTTCGGCCGGGGTCACGCCGCTGTCGGCGATGTCTTCCAGCTCCGACAGATAGCCACGCTCGTCGACCATGCCGCCACTGATCCGGGCACGGTTCTTGAGCCCCTGTTTGGCGATGGCGACCATGTCGACGGCGATGTCGCGCACCGACCGGCCCGCGACCTCGGCCTTCAGGCCCAGCCGGGTCACGTCGCGGCGCAGCCGCTCGTGGTCGGCGATGTCCCAGTCCTTGACCAGGTCCCAGGCCGCCGCCAGCGCCGCCCCGTCGTACAGCACCCCGGCCCACAGGGCCTGCAGGGCGCAGATACGGCTCCACGGCCCGCCGTCGGCCCCGCGCATCTCCAGATAGGACTTCAGCCGCACCTCGGGGAAGAGGGTGGTCAGATGGTCGTTCCAGTCCTTCTTCGTCGCCCGTTCGCCGGGCAGGGCGGGCAGGCCGTCGGTCATGAAGCTGCGGAATGACTGGCCCGACAGGTCGACATAGGTGTCGCCGCGCTTGGCGAAATACATCGGCACATCCAGCGCATAGTCGGCGTAGCGCTCAAAGCCGAAGCCGTCCCGGAAGACGAAGTCCAGCATCCCCGTCCGGTCGGGATCGGTGTCGGTCCAGACATTGGCGCGGGCGCTCAGAAAGCCGTTGGGCTTTCCTTCCGTGAACGGACTACAGGCGAACAGGGCGGTGGCGATCGGCTGCAGGGCCAAGGAGGTGCGGAATTTGGCCACCATGTCGGCCTCGTCCGAGAAGTCCAGGTTCGACTGGATGGTGCAGGTGCGCAGCATCATGTCGAGGCCGAGGTTGCCCTTCTTCGGCATGTAGTTGCGCATGATGACGTAGCGGCCCTTGGGCATGACCGGCACGTCCTCGCGCCGCCACATCGGATCAAAGCCCGCCCCGAGGAAGCCCAGGTTCAACTGGTCGGCGACCTGTTTGACCTCCATCAGATGCTGGCCGGTCTCATTGCAGATGTCGTGCACATCCTTCAGCGGCGCGCCCGACAGTTCGAACTGCCCGCCCGGCTCCAGCGAGATCGAGGCGGTCATCCCCTCGTCGTTCTTCCGCTCCAGGGCGATGACATGGCCGGCCTCCTCGACAGGGCTCCAGCCGAAGCGTTGCAGGCCGGTCAGCATGGCCAGGATGCCGCCTTCGCCCTCATAGGCCGGGCGCCGCAGGGTCGAGCGGTCGAAGCCGAATTTCTCGTGCTCGGCACCGATGCGCCACTGCGCCTTCGGCTTGGCGCCCTTCGACATGGCACCGATCAGGTCTTCCCGGGAAAGCGGCGCGGCGTCGGTCATGAGTTCAGCCCTCTTGTCGCGGCTAGATGGGAGGGAAATCCCTCCCGCTCAAGGGGCTATCGCTCCCAATCGCCCAAGGCCGCCTGCCACAGCGTCAGGGCGGCGACCGCCGCGGTGTCCGCCCGCAGGATCCGGGGCCCCAGCGACACGGCGGTGGTGAAGGGCAGGGCCCGCAGCCGCTCGCGCTCTTCGGGCGAGAATCCGCCCTCGGGGCCGATGAGAATGGCCCAGGGCCCGCCCCCGGCGTCCGCCAGCGCCGCCATCGCCGGCGCCCCGCCCGTTTCGTCGCAGAACATCAGCCGCCGCCCGGAGTCCGTGCCGGCCTCCCAGCCGTCCAGCAGCTCACCCAGCTTCACCGGCTCGTCGATCATAGGCACATCCAGCCGGCCGGTCTGTTCGGCCGCCTCGATGGCGATGGCGTCCAGCCGGTCCATGCGCACATGCTGGACCTGGGTCCGCTGGGTGACCACCAGCCCGACCCGTCGCGCCCCCAGTTCAGTGGCCTTCTCGACGGCGAACTCCAGCGCGGACTTCTTCACCACCGCGATCAGCAGCTGAACGTCCGGCCCCATGGCCTGCGGACGCATCATTTCCTCGGCCTTCAGCACCACGCCCTTCTTGAGGGTCTCGGCGATGACGCAGCGCCACGCCCCGTCGCGCCCGTTGAACACCAGCAGGCTGTCCCCGAGCTTCAGCCGCATCACCTGGGTCAGGTAACGCGACTGGTCCAGCGTCGGCAGGACGGCGGCGTCGGCGGACAGGGGCGTGGGGACGTGGAGGCGGATCATGGGGCAGGTTTAGCTTGTCATCCCCGACGAGCGAAGCGAGATCGGGGACGCTCGCGCGCCGAATTTCTTACCCTCCCGGACGGCCCGTAAGGGTCGAGCCGGGAGAAGGCCAGGTCCAGGCACCTCTGAGTGTATCCGGTCGCCAGCGGGTCGGTCAGGCTTTGGCCCGGTTCGGCAGGCCGACCGGGCCCATAAAATTATGGTCGGTCCCGTCCCGGCTCTCCGCTTCGCTTCGACCGGGATGACAAGGGGTAAGCGCGCTCCCTAAAGCGTCCGCGCGATCAGCAGTTTCATGATCTCGTTCGTCCCACCATAGATCCGCTGCACCCGGGCATCCTTGTACAGCTGGGCGATCGGGTATTCGTTCATATAGCCGTAGCCGCCGTGCAGCTGCAGCATCTCGTCGATGACCTCGCCCTGGATGTCGCTGACCCAGTATTTGGCCATGGAGGCCGTGACGGCGTCGAGATCGCCCTTCAGATGCCGCCCCAGGCAATGGTCGACGAACACCTTGGCGACCGTCAGCTTGGTCTTCACCTCGGCCAGTTTGAACTGGGTGTTCTGGAAGTCGATGACCCGTTTCCCGAACGCCTTGCGCTCCTTCACATAGGCGATCGTTTCCCGCAGCCCGCGTTCCGCCGCCGCCAGTCCCCCGACGGCGATGTTCAACCGCTCCTGCGGCAGCTGCTGCATCAGCTGGATGAAGCCCTGGCCCTCGCCGCCGCCGATGATGTTCTCGCCCGGCACCTTCACATCGTTGAAGAACAGTTCGGAGGTGTCATTCCCCTCCATGCCGATCTTGTGCAGGTTCCGCCCGCGCTCGAAGCCTTCCGCCCCGTCGGTCTCCACCACGATCAGCGAGGTGCCCTTGGCACCTTCCGACGGGTCCGTCTTGGCCACGACGATGATGAAATTGGCCAGCTGGCCGTTGGTGATGAAGGTCTTGGACCCGTTCACCACATACTGGTTGCCGGTCTTGATGGCGGTGGTCTTGACCCCCTGCAGGTCGGACCCGGTGCCCGGCTCGGTCATGGCGATGGCGCCGACCAGTTCGCCCGACTGCAGCCGCGGCAACCAGCGCGCCTTCTGCTCGGCGGTGCCGTAGTGCCAGATGTAGGGCATGACGATCGCATTGTGCAGCGAGATGCCGAAATGGTCCGCGCCCTTCCAGCCGAGCTGGCGCATCAGCACCACCTCATGCCGGTAGTCCCCGCCCATGCCGCCGTCTTCCTCGGGCATGGACAGGCCCAGCAGGCCCGCGTCGCCCGACGCGTTCCACAGTTCGCGCGGCACCGATGAATTGGCCAGCCACGACTGCACCGCCTCGGGGGCGGCATGCTCGTCGATCCATTTGCCGACGGAGTCGGAGAAGAGGGTGATCTCCTCTTCCTGCATGAAATCGGGTTCGGGGACGTTGAGGACGTTCATGGGGTGACTCGGCTTCTCCCTCCCTCTCCGAGGGAGGGTGGCCGCGAAGCGGCCGGGTGGGAGGGGCCGGGCGACGAGGGCGCTGCGGCTGGATTGCCGAGCCCTCCCCACCCCGTCGGCTTCGCCGACGACCCTCCCCCGGCGGGGGAGGGAGAAAGTCAGTGCGTCGTTAGAACGCCTCCGCCGGCATCTGCATCAGCACGTCGGCGCCGGTCTTCATCTTGACCAGATGCGCCGCCGTGTCCGGCAGGATCCGCTCAACGAAATAGCGGCCGGTCATCAGCTTGTTGGCATAGTAGGGATCGCTGGTGCCGGCATCGACCTGGGCCTGCGCCGCCTTGGCCATCTGGGCCCACATATAGGCCAGGGCCGTCAGGCCGAAGATGTTCAGATAGTCGGTCGAGGCCGCCCCGGCATTGTCCGGGTTCTGCATACCGTTCTGCATCAGCCACATCGTGCCTTCCTGCAGCTTCTTCCTGGCGTCGGCCAGGCCGTCGACATAGGGCTTGATCGGACCCTCGCCGCCGTTCTCGGCCACGAAGGCATCGATGTCGGCGAACCAGCTCATGATCGCCCGGCCGCCGTTGGCGGGCAGTTTGCGCCCCACCAGATCCAGCGCCTGGATGCCGTTGGCGCCCTCGTAGATCATGGTGATCCGGGCATCGCGCAGATACTGCGACGCCATGAAATGCTCCGTATACCCCGAGCCGCCATGCACCTGCATGGCCAGGCTGGCGACATGGAAGCCCTTGTCGGTCAGATAGGCTTTCAGCACGGGGGTGATCAGACCCATATAGTCATGGGCCTTCTGCGCCTCGGCGGCATCGTCCGAGTGCTGAAGATCGGCCTGCAGCGCGGTCCACAGGGTGAAGGCCTGGCCGCCTTCGATGAAGGCCTTGGACTCCAGCAGCATGCGGCGCACGTCCGGATGGACCATGATGGAATCGGCCGGCAGCTCCGGCGTCTTCGGCCCGGTCAGCGAACGGCCCTGCAGGCGGTCATGGGCGAATTCGACGGCGGCCTGATAGGCGGCGGTGGCGATCGACAGGCCCTGCAACCCGGTGCCGAGGCGGGCCTCGTTCATCATGACGAACATCGCCGCCATGCCCTTGTTCTCGGTCCCGACCAGCCAGCCCCTGGCGTTGTCATAGGCCATGACGCAGGTGGCGTTGCCGTGAATGCCCATCTTGTGCTCGAGGCCGGCGCAGGCCGCGCCGACGTTGCGCTCGCCCAGCGATCCGTCCTCATTGACGAAGACCTTGGGCACGACGAACAGGCTGATCCCCTTGATCCCTTCCGGCGCGCCCTCGATCCGGGCCAGCACCAGGTGGATGATGTTGTCGGTGAAATCGTGCTCGCCCGAACTGATCCAGATCTTCTGGCCGGTGATGTTGTAGCTGCCGTCGCCGTTGGGGACCGCCTTGGTGCGGATCAGGCCCAGGTCCGTGCCGCACTGCGGCTCGGTCAGGTTCATGGTCCCGCCCCATTCGCCCGAGGCCATCTTGGGCAGATACATCGCCTTCTGCTCGGGCGAGCCATTGGCGTTTAGGCCCCAGTAGGCACCGGCGGTCAGGCCCGGATACATGGAGAAGGCGGCGCTGGCGGCGGCGGTCATCTGGCCGAAGGCCATGGCCACCACGGCCGGCATCCCCTGGCCACCATGCTCGGGCAGGGCCGACAGGGCGGGCCAGCCGGCCTCGACCATGGCGTGATAGGCTTCCTTCCAGCCGGTCGGGCCGGTGACCTTGCCATTGTCCCATTTACAGCCTTCCTGGTCGCCGATGCGGTTCAGGGGGGCGATGACCTCCTCGGCGAATTTCGCGCCTTCCTCGAGGATCTGGCCGACCAGGTCCGACGAGACGTCGGCGAAACCGGGCTGGTTGGAATAGCGGTCGATCTCCAGCACCTCGTTCAGGACGAACGTCAGGTCGCGGACAGGCGCCTTGTAGGCCATGGGATTACGCTCTCGCTTTGAAGGGCTGGTGGAGGGAGTCGGGACTCAGCCGCGACTTCAGAAGATTGGCGTATTCGTCAGCGCCGGGCAGCAGGTCCGGTCGGAACTCACCCAGTTTCCGCTCCATGACGGCGCAGGCTTCCTCGGCCGTTTCGATGGCGGCGTCGAGGTCCTCGCGCTGCTGTTTCAGCGCCGCGATCTGGGCCCGGTGCCGGCGCAGGGCGACCGACATCTGGTGGGCGTTGTGGTCTGTGTGGTCGTACAGATCCAGCATCTCCTGGATCTCGAGCAGGCTGAAACCGATGCGCCGTCCGCGCAGGATCAGCTTCAGCCGGGCCCGGTCGCGCGCGTCATAGACCCGGGTCTGACCCTTGCGGGCCGGGGTCAGCAGGCCCTTGTCCTCATAGAATCTCAGGGCGCGCGCCGTCGCCCCGAACTCCCGGCAGAGCTGGCGGATGGAATAGGTACGGTGATCGTCGGCGGTCGCCATGGTCGAGTCATAACTTGACGTGCACGTAAAGGGAAGCCTTTAGGTCGTCATGGCCCGCAAACACGTCAATCTCGGCCGCGCCCCCGACAAACGCGACCTGCCGCAAAAGACCTGCGTCGTCTGCAGCCGGCCGTTCTCATGGCGCGGCTCTTTTCCTTGGGTCCGCCATTGGGGAAGGCCCCGTCGATCCAGCTTGGATGCTATGGCTCAACTTGATACTGCGCCAGGATTACGCCTGACTCGTAAGGCCTTGCTTCAATCAGGCGGAGACCAGCAGCGCGTCCGCCGAAGAGTGGAGTGCCGGAACCTAGCAGCACCGGGTTGATCTTGAGGATCACAATATCCAGGCGACCTTCTTTCAGGAGCCAGCCAGCGAAGGCTCCGCCTCCACAAACATAAACATCATTCCCGTCCGCCGCTTTCAGTCTATCGATCACACACCGGCTGTCCTCACGAATGACTTCCACGAGGCTTCTGTCCGGCAGTTGCAAGGAGCGCGAAAACACGAGATGCCGCATGTGCGGGTATGGGGCGTCGCCGGGTGTCAGGCCATATCTGTAGCCAAACTCATAGGTGCCGCGACCCATGACCACGGTGTCATAGGCCGCGAGCCGCTCCTGATAAGCCACGACGTGATCCCCTTCGTGCAGGAACCCCGACACATCTCCATCGGACCCGGCAATGAACCCGTCCGCAGAGACTGCAACGTCATAAACCAGCCGGCGCGGCATTGATCACCTCACGCAAATTCCGCCCTGAGCGAGCGAACAGCGTCTAGCCAAGCTTCTGCAAGGTAGGCAACCCAACCAAAGCCGCCATCCGGAATGTCCGCTCATCGCAGGCGGACCATGCCGGGGCGGTGCCTCAGCGGCTCACCCTCAGCGAACCTCGCGGGCCCGTTTCCACAGGACCGTGACGGTCATGGCGATCAGGACCAGATTGGTCACCGCCGGGCCGACGTCGCCGCCGGTCGCATGGACGGCCAGCATCACCGTCTCCAGCGCCAGCAGGCCGCTCGCCGCCATGACCAGCAGCGGCCGGCCCTGTTTCCACGACACCAGCGGGGCCAGCACCAGAACCGCGAGGATGATTTCGGCGATGCCGAGGCCGCGGACCAGGTTCGGCGGCACCAGGGCAGGCCAGCGCATCAGGTCGACCAGGTTTGCCATCGGCTCGCTGAGCTTGGCGTAGCCGGCAGCGACGAAGAACATCGCGATCCACCCCTGGAGCGTCCAGAGGGTCAGGTTGCGGTAGCTCCGGTTCAGGCGGGCGCGGGCAGGCGTAAGGGTCTGGCAGGGCATTTTCGTCACGCCGGGGAGGGCGTTCTCTTGATTTGCAACAGTCGCGATGTCGGATCGCGCGAGCCGTCCCGCAAGGGCGCGAAGCGAGAGCGTAACCATCCGTGACCGCCTTCTGCGAGAGCTACGGGGCCGAAGCGTGGCCGTTTGCATACATCTCTGTAATGCGAGCGGCGTTGCAGTCGGGTTAAGGCCGGGGTTGGGGAGGGGGCTGCACCCCCTTGTCATCCCGGACGCCGCGCAAGCGGCGATCCGGGACGGGACGCAGCACTCCACCCCTCCATCCTCCCGGACAGCCCGCAGGGCTGAGCCGGGAGCAGGGCGGCGACCAACTCGTCCTCCTGACCCTTGCCCCGGATAGCGGCTGACGCCGCTTCCGGGACGGTCGTGGGGTTGGGTCCACCGTCCCGGCTCGCCGCTGCGCGGCGTCCGGCGACTGTATTGGAAGTCAAGCGTGGTTCCAGGGCTGATCGGCCTTGATCATGCTGTTGGCGGCGACCGCGAGGCGGCGTGCGATGGCGGTAAGCGCGACCTTGGCGGGTTTGCCGGCTTCGCGCAGGGCCTTGTATTCACGCTTCAGGCCCCGGTCGGAGCGGGAGGCGCTGAGCGCGGCCATGTAGAGGGCAGTGCGCACGCAGGACCGGCCGCCACCGATATGGGCGCGTCCGGTGCGGGTTCCGCTCTGGTCGGGATGCGGTGCCAGGCCCGTCAGACTGGCCACCGAGCGGCGATCGAGGGTTCCCAACTCCGGCAGGTCAGCCAGCAGGGTGGTGATCACTGCCGGGCCTACGCCGGGGATGGTCCGCAGCAGTTCGGCCCGGTGCCGGTTGGCGGGGTCGGCGGCGAGCCTGGTCTCCAGCAGAGTCTCCACCCGGGCGCGTTCGGCCTCCAGCCCGGCGATGAGGCGCCGGCAGCTGGCGGCGATGTCTTCGTCCAGGGCCTGTTTGAGCCGGGTCTTCTCGGCCGCCGCCAGGTCCACCACCTGCCGTCGGCGGGTGGACAGGGCGCGGATCTCCATGGCTTCGGCACTGGGCAGGGGTCGGGCGACGTCGGTCATGATGAGAGCGAAGCGCGCGATCAGGGCCGCGTCCAGCCTGTCGGTCTTGGCCCGACGGCCCTCCGCCAGCCGCAAGGCCTTCACACGGCGGGGATCGACCACCCCGACCTGAAAGCCCGCCCGCGCCAACGCCCGCACCAGCGGCGTCCCATAGGTTCCGATGCTCTCCAGCACCACCCGCGTCACACCGGCCCGTTTAAGCCGCGCCGTCACCACCGCCAGGCCAGCCGGCGCATTGGGCGCACGGAACGCCCGGCCCGCCGGGGCCACCGCCACATCAAGCCAGTCCCGGCCAACATCCACGCCGGCCGCGCACGCCATCGTCGTCATTGTCCCTCTCCTGTGTACGGGCTCGAACGACAGAACGGCGCTCGGCCCAAGCGACTGTTCGGACCACAACACAAGGGCGGCCGCACGCTCGCCGGAACGACGGTCCAGGGACCAGGGATGACAACGCGCTACGGCCGCCCGCCCTCAGCTTGCCGCATCAGGCCGCGCCAATACACAGGGATGACAAGGTCAGTCTCCACGCCCCCCAGTTCAGCCCCGCGCTTGCCCGGTCTCGCGCAGGCGGCGAATCTTGGCCTCGAACGGACCCCAGTCGTCGTCGGCCTCGATCGCGGCCCAGATCGCCTCGACCTCGTCGATCAGCATCTCCTCGGGTTCGGCGGCGGCGAACATCGGTGCCTCCAGCCGCTCCGGCCGGTCCGGCGCGTGTTCGAACAGGGCGAAGCGGAAGGCGTCGAAGGCCTCGCCCTGGTACAGTTTCCCGCGCGGCCCCTGCAGCGCGCGCGCCGAGGAGGCGAAGCCGCCGAACCAGTCGAAGAACAGCGGCTCCCAGCGCAGCGCCTCGCCCCCTTCGCGCAGCAGCGCCAGGGTCGCGTCCAGCAGCCTCTGGTCCGCCGCCTCGCCGAGGGATTGCACCCCCAGCCGCGCCAAAAAAGCCGCCCGCAGTTCGCGGATATAGGCCGGGCCGAACCCGTTCAGCGCCTCGGTCAGGGGCTCGGCGTCGGCCACCGTCTTCAGCGCCCCGCCCAGCTGGGTCAGGGCCCAGAACACCGCCTCGGGCTGGCGGGCGAAGGCATACAGGCCTGTCCGGTCGAAATAGGCGGCGGTGAAGCCCGGTTCGTAGTGCGGCAGGAAGCGCCAGGGGCCGTAGTCGAAGCTCTCGCCCGTGACGTTCAGATTGTCGGTGTTCAGCACCCCGTGGACGAAGCCCGCCGCGATCCACCGCGCCGTCAGCCGGGCCGAGGCCTCGACCACGGCGCGCAGGAAGCCGGGCGTATCCCCCGATGCGACCGTCGGGTGGTAGAGCGACCGGGCGTGTTCGACCAGCGCCTCGACCATGTCCGTCCGGCCCAGATACGCCGCCCTCTGAAAGGTCCCGAAGCGGATATGGCTGTGTGACAGCCGCACCAGCACCGCCGACCGCGTCGGCGACGGCTCATCGCCGCGCTCCAGATCCTCGCCCGTCTCGATCAGGGAAAAGGCCCGGCTGGTCGGCACGCCCTGCGCCTCCAGCATCTCCGCCGCCAGCACCTCGCGGACCCCACCCTTCAGCGTCAGCCGTCCGTCCCCGGACCGTGACCACGGCGTCTGGCCGGATCCTTTTGTCCCGAGGTCGAGAAGTCGACCCGGGGTGGCGCTATCGCTCGCGGCGCGGCCGCTCACTGCTTGAGCGCCGACGGGGGTCTCCCGCATCTGGGCCGCCAGAAAGCCGCGCCCGTCGCCGAGATCGGGGTTGTAGGTGCGGAACTGATGCCCGTGATAACGCATGGCGACGGGGCCGGGCTGGCCGGGCAGGGGCTCGAACCGGCCGAACCGGGCGATCCATTCCGCGTCGGTCAGGGCCTCCAGGCCCACGGTCGCGGCGGCGCGGTCGTTGCGGAAACGCAGGAGGGTTTGAGGAAAGTCCGCCGCCCGGACCGCGTCGCCGTAGTCTTCTCCCAGGCCGAAGAAGCGGGGATCGGGGGTATAGGCGGGCGAGACGGGCATCCGGCGCAGATGCGGTCTCCGGTCCGCGGGCGCAACCGCCGATCGCGGTTGAACCCCCCGCCGGCTCGCGTATTATGGTTCGCAGACATCAGGCCGGGTTGCCGGTCAGGCTGGCGCGTACGCTCAGGCGGCGCGAATCCGGTCCGGCGTCCGTCGATAACCTGACGCCACGACAGTCCCTTCCAGAAATCCGGAGGCCCGCCGTGGCGCGCAAGATCACTCTCGACTTCCTCAAGACCGAGGCCGCCTCCGGCATGGTGCTGGGCCTGGCGGCCTTGGCCGCCCTGATCGTCGCCAACTCGCCGCTGGCCCCCGCCTATTTCGGTTGGCTGAAGAGCGAGCACGTCCTGCAGATCGGCCCGCTGCTGCTGGAGCTGACGATCTCGGAGTGGATCAAGGAAGGCCTGATGGCGGTCTTCTTCCTCGTGGTCGGGCTGGAGATCAAATACGAGATCCTCAAGGGCGAGCTCAGCGACCCGCGCAAACTGGCAACGCCGGTGCTGGCGGCGCTCGGCGGCATGGTCGCGCCGGCGCTCGTCTATCTGGCCGTTTCAGGATTGCTCAGCGGGCCGCACGGCGGCTGGCCGATCCCCCTGGCGACCGACATCGCCTTCGCCCTGGCGGTCTTCGCCGTCGCCGCGCGCGGCCTGCCGTCCTCGCTGCGGGTCTTCCTGCTCACCCTGGCCATCGTTGACGATCTCGGGGCCATCGCCCTGATCGCCGTCCTGTTCTCGAGCGGCGTCGACTGGGTCCCGCTGGCCTGGGTCGCGGGTCTGCTGACGGTCGGCGCTCTTTTCGCGTCGCGCCGCCGCGTGGCCGCGCCCTTCTGGGTGCTGGGCTTCGGCCTGGTCTGGTACCTCACCGTCCTCGCCGGCCTTTCCACTTCCCTGACGGCGGTGGCCTTCGCCCTGATCGTGCCGGTCGCCGATCGCAGCGACGACCGGCAGAGCCCGCTGAAGGAGGCGATGCACGACCTCCACCCCTGGGTCGCCTATCTGGTCCTGCCGCTGTTCGCCTTCGCCAAGGCCGGCGTCTCCTTCGCCGGCCTGTCTCTCGAACAGGCCTTCGCGCCTCTGGTGCTGGGCATCGCCCTGGGCCTGTTCGTTGGCAAACAGATCGGCGTGTTCGGCGCTGCATGGCTGGCTTCGGCCCTCAGGATCGGCCGGCGCCCCACGGATTCGACCTGGCTGGAGCTCTATGGTGTCAGCCTGCTTTGCGGCGTCGGGTTCACCATGAGCCTGTTTGTCGGGATCCTCGCCTTCCCGGGTGCGGTCGACTCGGTCGAGCAGGTCGAGGTCAAACTGGGCGTGCTGGCGGGGTCATTCCTGTCGGCCGTCATGGGCGCCGCGGTGCTTGCCGTAGCGACCCGACGGCGCAAGATTTTGGCCGAAGCGGCTACGGATACTCACGCCAGCTAGGCGAATATTGACCTAGGGTCATCAGTTTCTGTCGCTTTTGCGTCACAGTCGGGCTTCCGCCGTGGCTGAAAGAAGGCACCGGAGGCCGCCGCTCCTTGTCGCTGAGTCCGGCTTGCAGTACCGAAAAGACTGGACTCACCGTGCTCCACAGAAGGGCGCGGTCCAGGGATCAGGAAACGCTGCGGTCGCTGTCCAGGACGGTGGCCCGGCCCATGTCGGGGAACCACCATGCGCCTTACCAACCTTCTTCGCACCACCGTGTCGGCCGCCGTGGTCGGGGTCTGCGCCTTCGGCTTCGCCGGTGTCGCCTCTGCCCAGGACGGGGCCCAGGACGGCCCGCAGACCATCGACGACATCATCGTCACCGCCCAGAAGCGTGAACAGAACCTTCAGGACGTGCCGATCGTGGTCACCAGCCTCTCGCAAGAGACGCTGGAGGACGCCGGTGTGCGCGACATCAAGGACCTGCAGATCCTGACCCCCGGCATGACCGTCACCTCGACGGCGTCGGAAGCCTCGACTACCGTTCGCATCCGCGGCGTCGGCACGGTCGGTGACAACCCCGGCCTGGAAAGCTCGGTCGGCGTGGTCATCGACGGCGTGTATCGCTCGCGCAACTCGGTCGGTTTCGGCGATCTCGGCGAACTGCAGCGCATCGAGGTCCTGAAGGGCCCGCAAGGCACGCTGTTCGGCAAGAACACCTCGGCCGGCGTCATCAACATCATCACCGAGGCTCCGTCCTTCACGCCGGGCTTCAGCGCCGAACTGACGGCGGGCAACTACGGTGCCATGCGTGCCGCAGGTTCGGTCACCGGCCCGCTCAGCGACACCCTCGCCTTCCGCCTGTACGCCGGACGCGCCGTCCGCGACGGCTTCTCGGACATCAACACCGGCGACGGCCCGCGGGCCGAGACGGACGACAACAATCAGGATTTCGGCACGGTCCGCGGCCAGCTGCTGTGGCTGCCGAACGACAACACCTCCGTGCGCATGATTGCCGACTATTCCCGGCGTGACGAATACTGCTGCGTCGGTACGCAGATCCGCACCGGCCCGACCTTCCCCTTCGTGGACGGTCTCTCGACCGGCACGGGCCAGCGTCCGCCGGCCGCCGGCTTCGGCGTGCTGCCGTTCTCGCGTCCGGCCTTTGCCAACCGTTCGACCGCCCAGGAGATCGAGGACAAGGGCATCTCGATCGAGGCCAACTTCGACATGCCGTCGCTGTTCGGTGGCGCGACCCTGACCTCGGTCACCTCGGCCCGCCGCTGGACCACCTCCAACGGCCAGGACTCGGACTTCACCGGCGCGGACTTCGCCTACCGGGTTGAAGACGGCGATTTCGGCTTTGCGGTCGATAACCTGACCCAGGAATTCCGCCTGGCCGGCTCCAACGACCGCGTCGACTGGCTGGTCGGCGTGTTCGCGACCAAGGAAGACATCGAGCGCGGCGACAGCTTCTACCTCGGCGCTGATTACAACCCGCTGCTGTCCTTCCTGCTGACCTCGGGCATAGGCGATCCGACGCCGAACGCCTCGTCGCTGGGGTGCTTCACCCGCGCTGGCCAGACCACGGCCGGCTTCGTTGGTTGCCTGGGAACTGACGGAACGGGCCAGGCGACCCCAGGGGTGGGCCCGGTGAACCCGCTGTTTACGGCCACGGGACCCGGTTTCACGGTGGGTCAGACCATGGAGGACAACTACGTCCAGGAATCGACCTCCTTCGCGATCTTCACCAATAACACCATCCACGTGACCGATGCCTTCGACATCACCCTGGGCCTCCGCTACACCCTGGATGACAAGAGCCTCGAAGGTCAGCAGCGGAACCTGAACGGTAACGGCGCGACCTGTAACGCGGCCCTCGGCAACGCGGCCGCCATCGGTGGTGCCCTCGGAGCCGCCACCTCGTCCATTCTCGGCCGCTTCTGCCTGCCGTGGGTCAACTCGGCCTACAACAACCGCAACATCTCCGAGAGCTTCGACGACGGCGAACTGAGCGGCACGATCAAGGCCTCCTATCGCCTGAACCCGTCGGTCCTGACCTATGTGTCCTACGCCCGCGGCTACAAGAGCTTCGGCTACAACCTGGATCGCGTGCAGACCGGCATCACGCCGAACGCCTCCCTGCTGTTCCCGTCGGAAGTCGTCGACAGCTATGAGGCCGGCGTGAAGATGACGCTGCTGGACCGCACCCTGCTGCTGAACGCCACCTATTTCGACCAGACGTTCACCGACTTCCAGCTCAACACCTTCCTCGGCACCGCCTTCGTGGTGGAATCGATCCCCGAGCTGACCTCGCGTGGTATCGACGCCGACATGCTGTGGTTCACGCCGGTCGAGGGCCTGAGCTTCCAGGGCGGCGTCACCTACACCAAGGCCGAGTACGGCAACTTCACGGCCGCTGACATGACCTCGCCGGGCAACTTCCCGCAGCTTTCGCTGCTGCCGGGTGCCACGGCCTCTTTCGCTCCGGAATGGTCGGCCTCGCTTTCGGTCAACTTCGAGCGCAACGTCGGCAATGGCCTGGTCGCCGGCTTCAGCCTCGCCGGCAAATATATGACCGAGTACAACACCGGCTCCGACCTGCTTCCGTTCAAGCTGCAGGACGCCTTCGCCACGATCAACGGCCGCATCAAGGTCGGTACGGAAGACGAGCGCTGGACCGGCGAGTTCTGGGTCCAGAACCTGACGAACGAGCAGTACACCCAGGTCGCCTTCAACGCCTTCCTGCAGGGCAACGCGTTCACCTCCACGGTCCAGCCGAACGGAACCTTCTACAATCCGGCGGCCGACACCCTGACCTACAACGCCTTCCTGGGGGCCCCGCGCACCTGGGGCGCGACCCTGCGCTTCAAATACTAGAACCGTCTCGCCGCAAGGCGGGTCGAACCAGCCGGCCGGGGGAAACCCCGGCCGGTTTTGTTTTGGGTGGTGCTTGCAGTTCGCCTTGCCCTCCCGGACGCCCCGCAACCGGCGATCAGGAGCCGCGACCGACCACACCGTTCGTCGCCTGGGTGGCCGGGCCGTCGGATCCCTCCCCGACGAAGGATGGTTCATCACAACGGGCACAACGAAGGCCACAACGAACACAACGGGTCCTGTGAGGAGGTCCAGACGGACCCCCTCTCCCCTTAGGCTCCGATCAATGCGGCGTACGCCGCGATCTCAGAAGAGCCCGGCAAGATATCGACGCCGACACGGCTCCGGTCCCGTCGTGTCCGTTGTGGCCTTCGTTGTGCCCGTTGTGATGAGCCTTCCGGCCGCCGCGTCCTGCGCGAAAGCGCACCGCGATTGGCAGTTCAACCCGGCGGGCGCCGCCTTCAGGCCATGCGGCGCTGCCGGCCACGGAAAAGGGGCGGCGACTTCACAGCCGTCGCCCCCTTCGTCGATCGCTCGATCCGGCCTCCGGGACCGCTACTCCGCCGGCTGCTTCCCGGCCTCGTCCATGTCGCGTTGCCCGTGGAACATGCGGGCCAGGCGGCGTTCCAGCCGGGTCTTCACACCGTCGACCAGGCTGAACACCACCGGCACGAACAGCAGGCTGAGACCGGTGGAGGTGATCAGTCCCCCGATCACCGCCACGGCCATGGGCGAACGGAAGGCGGTGCCCTCGCCGATGGCCGCGGCGATCGGCAACATGCCCAGCCCCATGGCCATGGTCGTCATGATGATCGGCCGCGCCCGCTTGTGGGCGGCGTCCATCAGGGCATCCCGACGGTTCATGCCCTGCTTCATGGCGATGATCGCATAGTCGACCAGCAGGATGGAGTTCTTGGCCGCGATCCCGGTCAGCATGATGATGCCGATCAGGGCCGGCATCGACAGGGATTTGCCGGTGACCAGCAGGGCCAGGAAGGCACCGCCGAACGACACCGGAAGGGCCGCGAGGATGACGACCGGATGGAAGAAGCTGCCGAACAGCAGCACCAGCACCACATACATCAGCAGGATGCCGGTGATGATGGCGAAGCCGAAACCGGTCGCCAGTTCCTGATTGCTTTCAGCGTCGCCGGTCAGCTGCTGGAACACCCCGTCCGGCAGGTTGTTCATCGTCGGCAGGGCATCGACCGCCTCGGTCGCGACGCTGAGCGGTACGCCGGCCAGTTCAGCCGAAATCGTGGCCACCCGGCGGCGGTCCAATCGTTCGATCTGGTTCGGGCCGGCCCCGAAGCTGATATCCGCCACGGCGGACAGGGGAACGGTCCCGCCGGACGCCGTCGGCACCTGCAGGTTCTCGATTACCCCCAGCTGGCTGCGGGCCTCCTCGGCCAGCATGACCCGGATCGGGATCTGACGGTCGCCGAGGTTGAATTTGGGCAATAGCTGATCGGCATCACCGAGGGTGGCGACGCGGGCCGCCTGGCTGATCGCCCCCGCTGACACGCCCTGAAGCGCCGCCACGTCCGGCTTGGGCGTGATCAGGATTTCCGGGCGGACCAGGGCCGAGGACGATGCGACATTGGCGAGCTCGGGCAGGGCGCGCATTTCGCGCTCCACCCGGGCCGCCGCGATCTCCAGCTGCCGTGGATTGTCGCTGACCAGGGCGATACTCATCAGACCGCTTCCGTCACCCCCGGCTCCGAACTGGATCCGGGCACCCGGGATAGCCTTCAACTCACGGCCGATCTCGCGCTCGAATTCCTGCTGGCTGAGCTTTCGGTCCCAGCGGCTGACCAGATTGATGGTCATGTTCGCCCGGCGGACCTCTGCCGCCCCGCCGCCGCCGCCGGGTCCGAAACTGACCGTGGCCGAGCCGATGGACGAAAAGACCGAAGCGACCTCGGGCCGGGCCCGAAGAATTTCCGTCACCTGACGCACGGCCTCATCGGTTTGCTCCAGGGTCGTGCCCGGTGCCAGCTCGACCGTCGCACTGGAGCGCGAGATGTCCTCCGCCGGAATGAACTCGCCGGGCAGCTGGGACGCCAGAGCCAGGGAGCCGATGAAGAAGGCCAGACCCATACCCATGACCCACAGACGGTGGTCCTTGAGCCGGAAGATGACCCGCCGCCGGAACCAGCCGCCGCGGCCCGCCGCCCGGTCAGCGACCAGCCGGGGATCGGTCGACGACGACAGGCACCAGCTCAGCGCCCCGAGGAAGGGCTTCATCCATTTGGGGTCGGCGTGCTCCTTGCCCTGGTCGCGCTTGAGCAGATAGGCCCCCATCAGGGGCGTGATCGTTCGGGCGACCACCAGGGAGAAGCCGACGCTGACGCAGGTGGCGATGGCGAAGGATTTGAAGAACTGGCCGACCACGCCGGGCATGAAGCCGGTCGGCGCGAACACGGCGACCAGGGTCGCCGTCGTGGCGATCACGGCCAGGCCGATCTCGTCCGCAGCCTCCATGGCGGCGGGATAGGGTGCCTTGCCGTCGCGGATGTGGCGGACGATGTTCTCGATCTCGACGATGGCGTCATCGACCAGAATGCCCACCGTCAGCGACAGGGCCAGCAGGGTCACGACATTCAGCGACTGGTTGGTCAGGTCCATGACCCAGAAGGTCGGAATCAGGGACAGCGGCATGGCCACCGCAGTGATGAAGGTCGCGCGCCAGTCCCGCAGGAAGATGAACACCACGGCGATGGCCAGCAGCGCGCCCAGCAGCAGGGCCTCGACCGAGGCGTGGAAATTATTGATCACATCGGAGGTGACGTCCGACACCTTCTCGAAGGTGACGTCGGCGCGCTCTGCGTCCAGCGCCTCGATCGCCTCGATGGACTGGTGATAGACGTCGACCTCGGACGAACCGATGGAACGCACGACACCGAACCCGACGACCTCCTGGCCGTTGAAACGGGCCCGGCCGCGCTGCTCGGACCATTCGTCCACGACCTCGCCCAGATCGCCCAGGCGGACCGCCCGTCCATTGACGGGGATCAAGGTGTCGGCCAGGGCCTCGACCGTCAGGGCCGAACCGACGGTGCGGATCGCCTGTTCCTCGCCGCCGATCTCGCCCCGACCGCCGGGAAGGTTGGCATTGGAGGCCCGAAGTTGCTGCGACACCGCCGCGGCAGTCACCCCTTGGGCGGCCAATTTGCCCGGGTCCAGCTTGATGCGGATCTCACGGCTGACGCCGCCGTCGCGGTTGATCTGGCTGACGCCCTTGACCTGCAACAGGCGTTTGGAAACCGTATTGTCGACGAACCAGCTCAGCTCCTCCGGACTCATGCCGGGCGCGCGCACCACATAGTTCAGGATGGGCAGACCGGTGAACTCGATCCGCTGGACAATGGGTTCCTGCACATCGGCGGGCAGGTCCTGACGCACAGCGGCGACGGCGTTGCGCACATCGTTGGTGGCCTTCTCCAGATCCACGCCCAGCTCGAACTCGACCAGTGTGGTCGAGGCGCTGTCCGTGACGGTGGAGCTGATCTTTCTCACCCGCCCGAGACCGGCGAGGGAGTCCTCAACCAGTCGCGTCACCTGGGTCTCCAGCTCGGTCGGAGCGGCCCCGGGCTGAACCACGGTGACCGCCACGATCGGCAGGTCGACGTCAGGGAAATTATTGGTGCGCAGGTTGAAATAGCTGCTGATGCCCGCGATCGTCAGGACCACGAACAACAGGACGATCGGAATCGGATTCCGGATCGACCATGACGAGATGTTGTTGAAATTCATCGGCCGGAAGTCCCGGCAGGCGCGGCCGCTGGGGCAGCCCGGGCCTCAACCACCGTCACGACATCGCCTTCACCGAGGAAGCCGGCCCCCTGGACGACAACGCGCTGGTTGGCGTCCAGACCGCTGACGATCTGGATTTGCGTGCCGTTCCGGGCCCCGGTGGTGACCGGGTTGAAACGCACGGCGTTGCCGGCACCGATCGTATAGACGCCGGCCTTGCCCTCACGGAACACCACGGCGTCGGACGGCACCACCACGGCGGGCTGGGCCCCCACGTCGATCGACGCGCGGGCAAACATGCCGGGGCGCAGGCCACTGCCGGGAGCCAGGGAAATGCGCGCGATGCCGAGGCGGGTCTGGGCATTGACCTCGGGGGTCACGATCCGCACGCGCCCGGTCGCACCCTCGGCCTGGTCGGAGGCGATGGTTGCGGACATGCCGGACCGTACCAGCCGCAGTTCGGCCTCGGGGATTTCGGCGTCCAGCTCCAGTCGCCCGTCACGCACCATGCGGAACAGTTCGGTGCCCGGCTGGACGATCTGGCCCCGGGTGACGCTGCGGCTGCTGATCAGGCCGGCCACCGGTGCCCGGATACTCGTCTGGTTCAGACGGGTCCGGGTCTCACTGAGCGCAGCCTGGGCGGACGACAGCTGCGCCCGCGCCGAGCGCTGGTTGGCGATGGCCGTGTCGAGCGAGGCCTGGCTCAGGAAGCCCCGTCCGCGAAGTTCCTCGGCCCGGGCCAGGGCCGCGTCCTCACGCGACGCATTGGCCTCGGCGCTGGCCACCCCGGCCTGCTGCTGGCGCAGCTGGGCCTGCAGCACATCGTCGTTCAGCTTGACCAGCAGCTGCCCCTGCCGGACGTAGCTGCCTTCGTCGACATAGACGCCGATGGCTGTCAGGCCGCCGGTCTCCGCACCCACCGGTACTTCTTCCCAGGCCGAGACACTGCCCGAAGCCGTGACCATGCGCGGCTGGTTGATCAGGGTCGCCGTCGCCGCCGTCACCGTCTGACCGGCCGCGCGCGCGGCGTCGGCCTTCGCCTTGCCGTCGTCACCACCGCCACCGCAGGCCGCCACGGCCAGGAGGGCGACGAGAGCCATGCCCATCCGGGCCGGTCGAGTCGAAATCGTCACGGTCACTATCCCCAGTCAGGTCGGGCGGGGGAGCGCCGGACCGGTCGCCTGCGTCCGCGGACGGACGCTCAATTCAGGGGCCGCTCTTAGCGTGTTCTCGCCACGTTCTCAAACGGAAGCGCCGCCCTTACGCCGAAGTAATGCGCCGGCTGCCAACCTCAAGGGGCGCGCCTGCGACAAGGCCGCAAGGGCCGTCCGCTTTGGCGATTCCGCCCCGCCGTGCTACCGGCGCGGCCATGACGACCCCTCCTATCGAACGCATCCGCAATTTCAGTGTGGTGGCCCACATTGACCACGGCAAATCCACCCTGTCCGACCGCCTGATCCAGGTGACCGGCGGCCTGTCCGCGCGCGAAATGTCGGCCCAGGTGCTCGACAACATGGATATCGAGAAAGAGCGCGGCATCACCATCAAGGCGCAGACCGTGCGCCTGAACTACAGGGCGAAGGACGGGCTCGACTACGTCCTCAACCTGATGGACACGCCCGGCCACGTCGACTTCGCCTATGAGGTCTCGCGCTCTCTGGCCGCCTGCGAAGGCAGCCTGCTGGTGGTCGATGCCTCCCAGGGGGTCGAGGCCCAGACCCTGGCCAATGTCTACCAGGCCATCGACAACAATCACGAGATCGTCCCGGTCCTGAACAAGATCGACCTGCCGGCGGCCGAGCCCGAGCGGGTGCGCGAGCAGATCGAGGATGTCATCGGCCTGGACGCCTCCGACGCCGTCCTTTGCAGCGCCAAGTCCGGCATCGGCATCGAGGAGGTGCTGGAGGCCATCGTCACCCGCCTGCCGCCGCCCAAGGGCGACCCCAATGCCCCGCTCAAGGCCATGCTGGTCGACGCCTGGTACGACCCCTATCTCGGCGTCGTCCTTCTGGTCCGCGTCTTCGACGGCGTGCTCAGGGCCGGCCAGCGCATCAAGATGATGCAGCACGGCACCACCCATCTGGTCGACCGCGTCGGCGTCTTCCTGCCCAAGAACACCCCGGTCGACCAGCTGTCGGCGGGCGAGGTCGGCTTCATCACCGCCCAGATCAAGGAAGTCGCCCAGGCCGCCGTCGGCGACACCATCACCGACGAGAAGAAGCCCACCGCCGAACCGCTCAAGGGGTTCAAGGAGGTGCAGTCGGTGGTCTTCTGCGGCCTCTTCCCCGTCGACGCCGCCGATTTCGAGGACCTGCGCGCCGCCATCGGCCGCCTGCGCCTGAACGACGCCAGCTTCACCTATGAGATGGAATCCAGCGCCGCCCTCGGCTTCGGCTTCCGCTGCGGCTTCCTCGGCCTGCTGCATCTGGAGATCATCCAGGAGCGCCTGTCCCGCGAGTTCAACCTCGACCTGATCGCGACCGCCCCCTCGGTGGTCTATCATGTAGGCCTGCGCGACGGCTCGGAGATGGAGCTGCACAACCCCGCCGACCTGCCCGACGTCATGCAGATCATGGAAATCCAGGAGCCGTGGATCAAGGCCACCATCCTGACCCCCGACGAATACCTCGGCGGCGTCATCAAGCTCTGCCAGGACCGCCGCGGCTCCCAGGTCGAACTGTCCTACGTCGGCTCCCGCGCCCTGGTGGTCTATGAGCTGCCGCTGAACGAGGTCGTGTTCGACTTCTACGACCGCCTTAAATCCATCTCCAAGGGCTATGCCTCGTTCGACTATGAGCTCTCGGGCTACAAGGTCGGCGACCTTGTGAAGATGAACATCCTCGTCAATGCCGAGCCGGTCGACGCCCTGTCCATGCTGGTCCACCGCGGCCGGGCCGAGATGCGCGGCCGCAGCATGGTCGAGAAGATGAAGGAGCTGATCCCGCCCCATCTGTTCGTCATCCCGATCCAGGCGGCCATCGGCGGCAAGATCATCGCCCGCGAAACCGTCCGCGCCCTGCGCAAGGACGTGACCTCGAAATGCTACGGCGGCGACGCCACCCGCAAGAAGAAGCTGCTGGAGAAGCAGAAGGCCGGCAAGAAGCGGATGCGGCAGTTCGGGAAGGTGGAGATCCCGCAGGAAGCCTTCATCGCGGCGCTGAAGATGGATGATGATTGACGCCTTCCACCGAAAGTCGTCCATAAGTTGAAGGGGCTTTGTCGGAGGAATAGAATTGGCAGTGACACAGATCGTGAGACGTCCGGCTCAGGCCGTGCGCAACGCTGGGGAAGACGCGAGGTCATTGCTCGCGAGTAGCCGTTCGAATGAGATATTCCTCGCGGTAGTTGGCCCCGTTGGCTCCGGCAGCAGCAAGATCGCAGAATTTCTTGCAAAAGCGGCAGACGCCGCAGGCTATCAGCCGATACCGATAAAACTAAGTCACTGTATCAGGACTGCGGCGGCTGAGTGCGGCCTGCTCGTTCCTCCGCAAAGCACCCCGAAATCACCAAAGACCCTTGAAAACGTCATTGCGATGCAGGACTTGGGTGATGAAATACGAAGTTCCGACAGCGCATCTTTGGCACGGCTGGCGCTTAGCCAAATAGCCGAAGAGCGGGCCCGTCTTATGGGCAAGCCTTACATCGAGGGCCAAGCGGTCGAACCCGACGAACAGCGTCGAGCTTTCATAATCGACTCACTCCGGCATCCAGCGGAGGTCCAGCTCCTTAGGCGAGCATATGCAAACTCATTTGCGCTTGTCGGCGTAGTTTGTGAGGAAGGAACGAGGCGGCAACGACTTCTGGAGAAGCATTTCCTCAAGGAGCGCTGGGGAGACGAAGAGGCAGGTAAGGAAGTCGACTTATTTATTGCCCGTGATGCTGACGACGGTGGCGTAAAACATGGTCAACATGTCACTGATGTATTTCATCAGGCTGACTTCTTTGTAGACAACACAGCAGAAGCGGACACGCCTCGGCAGCAAAAAATCGTCGATGACATCGGTCGCCTTCTAGACATCATAACTCACAGCAAGATTGTACGACCGACCATCGCCGAAACGGCGATGCATCACGCCCATTCCGCAAGGGTGAGAAGCGCCTGCCTTTCCCGCCAGGTTGGAGCAGCGTTGGTCCAATCCGATGGAACCGTCGTTGCAACGGGAACCAACGAGGCTCCCAAAGCGGGTGGAGGCGTCTACGGCGAGTCTTACGGTGACGATGTAGATCATCGGTGTGCTTTTCACGCGGAAGGCCGGTTCTGCCGCAGCACACGTCAGCAAAACGCGATCATCGACGAGCTGATCGCAGCGATTCCAGAGTTGGAACTGATCGAGCCCAAGGGCGACCTGGTCGCCAAGATAAAGCGGACGCGGTTGGGTCAGTTGGTTGAGTTCAGCCGGGCCGTCCATGCTGAGATGGATGCACTCGTCTCCGCAGCTCGAACCGGGGTTAGCACCACCGGAACCAAGCTGTTTGTGACAACTTTTCCGTGCCACTATTGCGCGCGGCATGTGGTTAGCGCCGGCGTGTATGAAGTCCAATACATCGAGCCTTACCCAAAGAGTTTGGCGTTAAGGCTGCATTCCGATGCGATCGAGACCGTCCCAGCGAACTGGCACCCTCCTTTTCCCCAAGAAGTTACCGCCGTCAGCGATGCAGAGACTCCCCTTGTGGAGGGCAAGGTCCTATTTCACCCCTTTGTCGGGGTGGCTCCTCGACTGTATATTAAGGCCTTCGAGCAGACGCGGCAGCTGAAGGACAAGGCCAGGGGCGACATCAAGATCCAGGATCCCGAATGGGGCGATGAGTTTTCGTCGTTCAAAGTGGGTTACCCGGAACTGGAAGCCAAGCTTTCAATGGGAATATGAGCTTCTTACGAAGATCAGTGAATGACAATTTCTGGCGCTCCAGCGCGAGAAAGCGGCATGCCGACGCGTTTCAGCTTGAGCTCCCACTTGGTATGTTGGGCGCAGGCCAGTCCAGTGCCGTTTTAGTGTTGCCCTTAGATGAGATGCACGGTCTGGAAATTTTGGATTATATCCGAACGCTTGCGCCAAGCATTATTATCGATATGCGTGAGTTCCCTCGATTTGATATATCGGGCACGAGCAGGCGCAGCATTTTCAATGAAATTGAACGTGCTGGAGCAATATACGAACAACGACCATTTCCTTGGTCGCGAGTAAACATTACAAAAAAATCCGGACGTTCTCATATCCTTTACAGCTACAAGAAGGAAGTTCTGAAGCATCCCGGCCGATCTGTGTTCTTCGTTTCTCAAGCGGCCCACAAAGAATTTCTTGAACGAGAGTTGGCTGACTAGCTGCGGGGGAGGGTGCCTCGCTGATTCCACCGACAGTTGATTTCTGAGGGCAAGCGGATGGACCCTCTATTGGGCACCGCCCGCTCCGAACGCATGTCCCGCGTTCGCGGCAAGAACACCGGCCCCGAGCTCACCGTCCGCCGCCTGATCCACGCCCTCGGCTACCGCTTCCGCCTGCATCGCGGTACCCTGCTGGACCGGGGCGCAGCGTAGACCCGCTACCCATCCGCAATCGCCGCAAACCCGCGCCGGCTATTCCAGTCCATCTCCCCGCCCAGCCGCTCTACCACCACCGGCGCTTCCGTCCGCTCCAGCGCCAGCGTCGCGATGGCTTGCCGCGAGACCTTCACGATCAGAACCGGCTTCGGTTCGATGTGGCCAGTGCCGGGATCCAGCAGGTCGGTTTCCATCACCACCTCAACCATCGGGACCGGAACGACCTGAAGCAGTTCAACGGCGATGCGCAGGGCTGATGCACAGATGTTGGCGCGGTGCAGTTCCTGAATCTTCGCCGGGCTCAGCGTCTTGACCGAGGCCTTGCCGGACTGGAGCAGGGTCACCGACTGCGTCGGCATGTCATCCAGATCGAGGCCGTCGATGCGGGCGGTCATCTGGCCGCCTGTACCGAAATAGAGATCAAGCGCCTCGACGCAGAACGGGAGATCGCCCAGCCCGCTCCGCTCGTTCACGACCTTGACGGTGGCGTCCCGATCGAAGGCGACCAGCTTTCGGGCGAGGTCGAGCTCGTCATTGACGGACTTCACCTCCCCGCAAGCGGCGCGATGCAAGGCCTCATCATGAATGGCGGCGGATGCCGCCGCCGCCTCCAGCTTCCTCACCTTGCCCACGGCAAGCCCGAAGGTGCGTTCGAACCAGTTGGGCCGGTAGTCGGTCAGCGCCCGTCGCGCCGCGTCCTCATGCGTGGAGGTCCGTTCGGGCGTGGGAAGGAAAGGGCGTTGAGCCAACGCGGCCCAATCGATCGGTCTGAAGGCGATGCGATGGGCCCCGACCAGCTGGTCGATCATCTCCTGGTACTCGTCGGCCGCGTCCGCCGCCTCTTCGAGCAGCGCGATCTTCTGGGCGGACCGTTCGTAGGCGACACGCCGCGCCTGTGACCGCCTGGCCTCCCGGTCGATCGCCCGCATGGCGCGCCCCGCGCCCCGGAAGACCTGTCGTGTCGTGACCATCTGGAATACCCTCCGCCTCCTGATCAGCAACCTAGCCGCGAGCGACGGCGGGGCCAAGGGGGCACGCCTGGGCCTTCATCGCTGCGCTGTAGATCGGCTCGCGATTTCGCCCAGGCCGCATTTGCGCTGGACTGTCTCCATGAGCGAGCTTCTGACGCGCATTACCATCCGGCCCGACCAGTGTGGCGGTCGCCCCTGTACCCGCGCCATGCGGATGAGGGTCAGCGACGTGCTGGGCATGCTGGCGGCCGGCGAGAGCGCGGCGTCGATCCTGGAACATCATCCGGACCTCGAACCGGCCGACATCAGCGCCTGCCTCGCCTATGCCGCGCGCGAGGTCGATCACGCTCCCCTTCCGACGGCGACAGGCTGATCGAATTGCGATCCTGACGGCTCGCGGGCTGCCCGCCACCGATTGACGCCACGCCCCCGCTCCCCTCTTGTGACCGACCCTTCGATTTCGAGCCCGCCCCATGACCGACGCCGCGCCCGCCGCCACCCCCATGACCTTCACCGACAATCCGTTGAACCCGCTGGAGGAGCTGCTCTATGAGGGCCTGGCCGATCCGGCCCGGATGGGCGCCTTCGAGCAGCGGATGCTCGAGGCCGACCTCTTTGCCGTGCCCGAGGACGGCAGCCGCGGCAGCACGCCGGGCGACGACGGCGCCGGGGTGCTGCGTCCGGGCGAGCAACTGGCCCTGCGCGGCATCGTCCTCAAGGACGGCCGCAACACCCTGACCCTGTTCACCGACCCGCGCCGCGCCGCCCGGATGTTCGGCGACGACGCCCGGGTGATCGTCATGAAGGGCCGCCACCTGTTGGAACTGGTCCAGGACACGGTGATCCTGCTCAACCCGGCCGGCGGCAAGGGGCTGATGATGGGCCCCGCCCGGATCAAGGCCGTGCTGGGGCAAACGCCGGCCCCTTAGGTCGTCGCCCCCACCCAAGGGCCGGGTCCAGCGGCATGGGGTCGGCCCGCGAACGCACCGGCGTGATGCAGCGCCCCTGCGCGATGACTTCCAGCCCCCCCATGGTCCAGCCCATCCGGGTCGCCCGCGCCGTCTGCGGTTTGAAACCTGGGCTGGGATGAGGGTAGGGCGGTGGAAGCGGCGAAAGGCATCAGCCTGTGGTTGGTAAGTCCTTGTTCCTGACTTGTTCTCCTGGCAGAATCTCCCCAGTCTGCCACCCTCAACAAGCGGAATCGCCGTGTCGGAGTATGCCCTGATGGTGAAGCAGGCCGGAAAGGCGACTGCCGATGAGGCGGTGAGCCAGGGCTGGATTGACGGTCCGGTCCCGACTACGGCCCCGCAACCCAAGCTGAAACTGCTGCGCGGGGGCAAGGACGAGCCGCCCGCTGATTTCACCTTCATCGACCTGTTCGCGGGAATCGGCGGCCTGCGCCGGGGTTTTGAGTCCATCGGTGGACAGTGCGTGTTCACCTCCGAGTGGGACAAGTTCAGCCAGAAGACCTACGCGGCGAACTTCCCCGACGATGATCATGAGATCAACGGCGACATCACCAAGGTCGATGTCGCCGACATCCCGGCGCACGACGTCCTGCTGGCCGGCTTCCCGTGCCAGCCCTTCTCCATCGCGGGCGTGTCAAAGAAGAACGCCCTCGGCCGCGCGCACGGTTTCGAGGACAAGACCCAGGGCACCCTGTTTTTCGACGTGGCGCGGATCATTGCCCACCATCGCCCGGCGGCCTTCCTGCTGGAGAACGTCCGCAACCTGGTCAGTCACGACAAAGGGAAGACATTCCAGACCATCAAGGACGTCCTGACCGAGGAACTCGGCTACAAGATCGACTTCCGGGTGATCGACGGACGGTACTGGACGCCGCAGCATCGCGAGCGGATTTTCATCGTCGGATTCCGGGAGGAGCAGGGCTTCAAGTTCGCAAACATGAAGCTGCCTGACGCGGCACCGAAGCTGGCGGAGATACTCCATCGCGAGGGCGACGAATCCGAAATCCCGGACCAGCGCTTCACGGTGGGGAACTCAGGCCGGGTCGCCGACAAATATACCCTGACCGACAATCTCTGGGCCTATCTCCAGCGCTACAAGGAAAAGCATCGGGCCGCCGGAAACGGCTTCGGCTTCGGCCTGGTCGGTCCGGAGGACGTCGCCCGGACCCTGTCCGCCCGCTATCACAAGGACGGGTCGGAGATCCTGATCAAACAGGACGGCAAGGTTCCGCGTCGCCTGACGCCGCGCGAATGCGCCCGGCTCATGGGGTTCGACTCGCCGCGGGGCGCCGAGTTCATCATCCCGGTGTCGGACACCCAGGCCTATCGCCAGTTCGGCAATTCTGTTGTGGTGCCGGCCGTGAAAGCCGTCGCCGAACATATGAAGCCGCACCTCTTCGCTGCGCTCGGGAAACGGCCGAAGGCCGGGCTTGGCTGACGTCGTAGATCCGGCGACCCGCAGCCGGATGATGTCCGGCATCCGGGGCAAGAACACCAGGCCGGAACTGCTGATCCGCAAGGCGCTGCACGCACGGGGTTTCCGCTACCGGCTGCACTGCGATCTGCCGGGCAAGCCGGACATCTGCCTGCCGAAGCACCGGGCGGTGATCTTCGTCCACGGCTACTTCTGGCACGGGCATGGATGCCATCTGTTCAAATGGCCGAGCACGCGGCCGGAGTTCTGGCGGGCGAAGATCGGACGGAACAGGGAGGTGGATCGAGCTGCGGAGGATTCTCTACTAGCTACCGGGTGGCGCGTCGGCGTCGTTTGGGAATGCGCACTGAAGGGACGTGAAAAGAAGACACTTGCCGCCGTGACTGACGAGCTTGTTGATTGGCTCCGAAGAGCGCGTCCTGAAATCTGCATATCCAGTCGACCAGACTGCTAGCCAAACGCCCTCACTCCGGACCGCGAGAACGTTTTCATGTCAGCCCCGAACCTGCCGAGTGGTCGATAGAATACGCCGCCTTGCGCGTTCTGGCGGGCTTGGGTGATCTGATCGAGTTGAGCGTACGTAGGCTCAGGTAGGTAGATGGCCGAGGCGTTCGTTCCGAGCAGCTGGCTTGTTCGCCGGGCGCTGAATTCCGAGGCCCGGTTGAAGAACCCAACTCCGACCTTTGGCGTGTTGCAGTCTTGAAGGCCTCGAAGCAGTCGCTCTCGGGCTCCGTAACTCTTGATCTCCACGTTTAGGGTTTGGGGCGGGTTCACGTCGGCGGCAACGATTTGGACGTCGGCGTTGCCTTCCGTGCCGGTCTTTAGGGCCGTCACTTGCTCGGCCTTCAATGCTTCGCGAACGAGGCCTTCATTTAAAGTACCCGCGCGTGACACTAAGCCTGCCGAGACAGACTTGGCATACTGATCGTAGGGACCGGTCAAAAACGCGACAAGTTCATCCTCGTTTAGAGGACTGACCCCGCCGTCCCCAGCAAGCGTCTCTCGTATGAAGCGTCTCAACCGGGGTGCCATCGCTTCCGTGACGAGCGCTGAGCAGCACTCATTCGCAAGGGCCAAGTTCTGCGAGCTGATCTCGGCTTGGAGGCGGTGACTTACGATTGCCATCACGGCGTCCGTTCGGGGGAGATAGCCCTCGGTATATCCGATCAGGTCCGGGAAGTTCTCGAACAGCCGATCCAAGGCCTCCTTGTCAGTCGGCGATTTCACATCATGAAGGTCCAGCAGCTCGCCTTCCGCTAATGCTTGGATGCTGTCGACGAAGGCCTTGGCCGCGCTCCCTCTGCTCGAGCTCTTTCGCGACACTTCGAAGCCGAGGGACTCACCAGCTTCTGCATCCGACATGCCGGCAAAGTCGGCCAAGGTCGTCATCTGGAACGTCTCCGAGATTATGTGGTGCAGCAGCCTAGCATACGTTTTACCCTCTTCGCCTGTGGGTAGAGAGCTCGCGTATTTCCCTTTAACCGGAGAGTGCGCGGAGGGTAGCTGGGCGCTAACCGATGGCATCTGTCTCCTCCCTGTTGCGAAGCAATGGGGAGGGGGACCACGCGAAGCGTGGTGGAGGGGTGAGGTCGAACGATGCAATCCCTGCGGTTCCCTCCCCCTCCGTCACGGCGCGAAGGCGCGCCGCGCCACCTCCCCATTCGCTGCGCGAACAGGGAGAAGACGGAAGGGCCATGACGCTCCGCTTACAATCCGCGAACTCCTGGTCGGGTTCGCCCAAAAATCCCCCGCCCTTCCAACGCCCTGCCACTTTCTCAAACTCTATTCATGGTCGCCCTGCGCCCGCCGCCATAATGGGCTCAACCCGTCGGTGGGGAGGGCGTCGGATCCAACGCCTCGATGTCGGCGGGCTGTGGTCGAGCGAAGAAGCCCGGGGGATGGATACTCCGGGGGACCTTGCGGAGGTCGATGGATGGCCTCCGCCTGCTCGTCGCGCGCCTTCTGTGCGGACCGCCGACGCTGGCCGTCATGTCCGCTGCGCTTCGTCGTCCGCAAGGGCGGCGGGGTGATCCGGTAAGGCCCGAAGCAAGGGCCGCCAGCCGGAGGGCGCGTGGAAAACGGCCGCGCGGGGCAGGTCTGCTTCGTCGAAACGGTATGTGAAACATGCACCGGGCGAGGCCCGGCCGCCCCGCGCCCTCCCCACCCGCTTGTCCGCAAGCGGCGAAGAGTCATGCGCCAAACCTCTCCCTCCCCCTGCGGGGGTGGAGGAAGGGTCGGCGGAGCCGACCTGACGACATCGTCGGCGCGAAGCGACGACAGGGTGGGAGGGACTCGGCGACCCATCCACCGGCTCTCCCCTCGCCGAACCGCCCCCACCCGGTCGCTGCGCGACCACCCTCCCCCGGCGGGGGAGGGAGAACCGGGAGACCGCCCAATGAAACCGAAACCTCGACCCGACGCCCGCCCCATCCCCGAACAGCCACCCGAACGGATCGACCTCTTCGCCCCGGCCCCTGTCGGCGACCCCGAGGCGGCCGATCCCGCCGCCCTGGCGCGGGCGGCGACCCTGGCGTCGGGGCGGGCGATGAAGGGGCGGTTGTGGAATGAGGCCAGGGCTCTGGCCGGGCTGGCCGAGAGCTATGCGCGGCTGGGCGAGCGGTCGAAACGGGCCGAGCTGACCGTCGAGACCATGGATCTGAAACTGCTGTTCGAGGCCATGAACTGCGATCAGGACATTATCCGCGAGCGCTTCTGGGTGAAGGAGGGGGACGATCCGGACCGGGCGGTGAAGTCGGCCTACTGGGAGCACCGCCGTCAGTTGATGACCGCCGCCCGCAAGACCCAGATGGCCTTGATGCGGCGTGTCTGGAATGCCGAGCGGATCGCGCAGGAGGCCGGCGGCACGGTCGAGATTACCGAGGCGGGCCGGGCGGCGGAAGAGGAGACCGCGCGCTGGGGCGAGCTGACGGATGAGGATATCGCGGCGGAGGGCACCGAGGCCGCGTCGGGTCGACCGGGCGGAGCCCTGTGACCGCGGCCCAACCTCATCTTTTCCGGAACCGCGTCGCCTCCGCCTTCAGGGTCGAGCCCCAGTCGGTGACCGGGCGGTCGGGCTCGGCGTGGAAGGGCAGGGCGCCGGCGACGCCGCGCATCGCCAGGGCCAGCGGCAGGGCCCACCATCCCAGCATACGCAGGGGCTTGCGGCGCGTGTCCAGCACGTCCCAGCCCTCGGCGGCAAAGGCCTCGACCATGTCGGCGGGGTCCAGCCGTTCGATGCCGTCCCAGTCGGCGGGCAGAGGGACGGCGGCGGCCTCGTCCGGGGTCAGGCCGAAGGCGGCGCGGGCGGTCTCGTCGATGGCCTCGGCGATCTCGGGGAAGTCATACAGCTCGTCCGGATCGGCGATGCGCGGCTTCATCAGCGCCTTCAGCTCCAGATCGTCGATGCCGGGCAGGTCGAGCAGGCGGCGCAGGGGGAGGGGCTGGGGCATGGCTCAGAACCGTACCACAGTCCGCACCGCCCGGCCGTCGGCCAGATCGTCGAAGGCGGCATTGATCCCGTCCAGTTCGATGACGCCGCTCAGCAGCCGGTCGACCGGCAGCCGCCCCTGCCGGAACAGGGCGACGTATCGCGGGATGTCGCGGGCGGGGACGCAGGTGCCGATGTACGAGCCCTTGAGGGTCCGCTCCTCGGCCACCAGCTGGACGATATTGACGGCCAGCGCCGCCTCCGGCGGGGGCAGGCCCGCCGTCACCGTGGTGCCGCCGCGCCGGGTCATCCGCCAGGCGGCCTCGAGGGCGGCGGCCGAGCCGGCCATCTCGAAGACGAAATCGGCCCCGCCGCCGGTGAGTGCGCGCACCTGTTCGACGGCGTCGGGATCGGCGGCCTTGACCGTCTGGACCGGGCCGAGCGAGCGGGCCAGGGCCAGCTTGTCCTCGCTGATATCCACGGCGATCACCGGGCTGGCCCCCGCCGCCAGGGTCCCCAGCACCGAGGACAGGCCGACCCCGCCGAGGCCGACGACGGCCACGGACTGGCCGGCCCGGACCTGCGCCGTATTCACCACCGCCCCGACCCCGGTCAGGACGGCACAGCCGAACAGGGCTGCGTGCTCGAACGGCAGATCGCGATCGACCTTCACCAGCGACCGCCGCGACACCACCGCATGGGCCGCAAAGGCGGAGCAGCCGAGATGATGGTTGAGCGCGCCCGCCGCGTCATGGATGCGCCGCCCGCCGGCCAGCAGCTCGCCCTTGCCGTTGGCGGCTGCACCGGGCTCGCACAGGGCCGGACGACCGCCGGCGCAGGGATCGCAGTGGCCGCAGCTGGGCATGAAGACCATGACGACATGGTCGCCGATCTCCAGATCGGTCACGCCGGGGCCGAGCGCCTCGACCACGCCGGCCGCCTCATGGCCCAGCGCCATCGGCAGGGGCCGTGGCCGGTCGCCGTTGATGACGCTGAGATCCGAATGGCAGAGGCCGGCGGCCTTGATGGCGACGAGGACCTCGTCCCGGCCGGGCGGATCCAGCGTCACCGTCTCCAGCGACAGCGGGCGGCTGTCGGCATAGGGGCGGGCGGCACCCGTGGCTCTGAGAACGGCGGCGAGGGTCTGCATGACGCGGAGGCTAGGCGCTTGACGCCGCGTCCGCCAAGCCCAAGGCTGACAACAGGCGCGCCAAGACGCGCGGAATCAAATCGCGCTCAAGCAGCGAGGCGCCGCGCGCCGAGCGTTAGCGCCAACCAAAAGGGAACGACGTGACCGGAACCATCGAACGGACGAAGCGGGGCGACTATCGCCGGTTCCAGGCCATATCCACGCGCTGGATGGACAATGACGTCTACGGCCATGTGAACAATGTGGTCTATTATTCCTGGTTCGACACGGCGGTGAACCGGCTGCTGGTCGTCAATGGCATCATCGACATCCACGAGGGCAGGACCATCGGACTGGTGGTCGAGACGGGCTGCCGCTATTTCTCGCCGACCGCCTTCCCCGACGAGATCGAGGCCGGGGTGCGCGTGGCCCATGTCGGCACCTCCTCGGTCCGCTACGAGATCGGCCTGTTCCGCAACAAGGAGCAGGAGGCGGCGGCCGTCGGCTATTTCGTCCACGTCTATGTCGATCGGGAGTCGAAGCGCCCCGTGCCGGTGGACGAGAAAATGCGGGGCTTTCTGGAGAGTTTGAAAGCCTAGTCGTCCAGCCGCCCCATCAGCGCCATGGCCCCTACGGCCGTGAGGACGCCGAGGGCGAAGGCGGCGACGATGGCCCCGGTCGCGACGGCGGTCGGGACGGTGACGGGACGGGTCTCGTACCATTCCACGATATCGGCCTCGTCGAGGTCGTCTTCGGCATAGGCTTCGGCGTGATAGATGGCGTCTTCGGCGATCATGGCGGGGCTCCGTCTTCCGGTTTGGAAAAGCTGTAGCGCAGCAGAGGTTCCTGAACCGTGACACCGCCGCCGCCATCCGCTAGATGCGCCGGTCACGACCGCGGCCTCGTGCTCACGCAGCGAGCGGCCGCGCCGCGAGCGTTAGCGCCCATACTGATGAGACCCAATCCATGGCCGGCCATTCCAAATTCAAGAACATCATGCACCGCAAGGGGCGCGCCGATGCGCAGCGGTCCAAACTGTTCTCGAAACTGTCCCGCGACATCACCGTCGCCGCCAAACTGGGCATGCCCGATCCGGCGATGAACCCGCGCCTGCGTCTGGCCGTGAACAACGCCAAGGCCGAGAGCCTGCCGCGCGACGTGATCCAGCGGGCCATCAACAAGGCCTCCGGCGGCGACGTCGATACGATGGAAGAGGTCCGCTACGAGGGTCGGGGCCCCGGCGGCGTCGGCATCATCGTCGAGGCCCTGACGGACAACCGTAATCGCGCCGCCTCCAACATCGGCGCGGCGTTCAAGAAGAATGGCGGGGCGCTGAGCGAGATGAACTCGGTCGCCTTCATGTGGAACCGCGTGGGCCGGATCATCTATCCCGCCGAGGCCGGCAGCGAGGACGCCGTCATGGAGGCTGCCATCGAGGCGGGTGCCCAGGACGTCGAGAGCGACCTGGTCAAGCCCGACATCTATGAGGATGCCCCGGGCCACACCATCTGGACGACCTTCGAGGACCTCAATGACGTGGCCGAGGCCCTGTCGAAAATCCTCGGCGACGCCAAGTCCACGGCCCTTGTCTGGCGTCCGCAGAACGAGGTCGCGGTCACCGGCGAGGCGGTCGGCACCCTGATGAAACTGCTCGACGCCCTGGACGCCGAGGACGACGTGCAGAACGTCTATTCGAACGAGGACATTTCGGACGAGGACATGGAGAAATACGCGGGCTAGACCTGCCATCGGACGGAAGGGCCCGTATCGACACCCGGCCTGCCGACGGTTAACCTTTCGAAAAGGTGTGGGGGAAGGCCTCGATTCGAGGCTGTGGCTGTCAGGCTCCATCCGACCGGAATGCGGGAGCAAGACCAGAATGTTGTCCAGGTTAGATCGGGTTTTGTCCCGCAACGGCAAGGCCGGAAATGGCTCGCCGTCCAGCGCTTCCGATGCTCCCTCTGCCGGCGGTGACGCCGCCGGGGTCATCGGTGAGCGCTTCGAGACGATCCAGGACAGCCTGGACCAGCTCACGGAGATGGCGCGTCGGTTCGGCACGTTTGAATCCCTGCTGGGAGAGCTTCGCGAGCCGCTGGAAGCCGAGTTCAAGTCGCGGCGCGACAGTCATGTCGAACTGATCAACCTGCGTGCCGCCAACACCGAGATCAGCGGACGCCTTGAGGCGCTTAACACCGAGTCCCGCAAACTGGCTGCTTCCCTGGCCGAGGCCGAGGCGCGCGGCGAAGAGCTTTCGGCCCGGCACAGCGAACAGGTGTCCGGCTTGCAGGACGCACATATCGAGACGGATCGGCTTCGCGGCGAACTTTCCGAGGTCAGGGCCCGTGCTGAGGGGTTGGAAGCCGCCGGGCGGTCGGCCACGCAGCGGATCAAGGAGCTGGAACAGGATCAGGAGGCGGTTCGCGCGCAGCTGAAACAGGCCGAGACCCTGCGTACTGAGTCCGAGAACGGCCGCGCCCAGGCGCAGCGTGACCACGCCCTCGTCCTCGAGGAGAATACCGTCCTGCGACGCCGGATGGACGAGGTCGGCGTCGAGATTGCCGCCCTGGCCCGCGCATCTGCCGCCAATGAAGGCCTGCTGGCCACCGAGCGGGCCCGTGCCGCCTCCGAACAGAGCGAGACGGCCCGGGCGATGCGGGCCCTGGAAAATCAGACGGACTCGGCCCGCGCGACGATCGACTCGCTCAGCGCCCGGCTCGATACCGCCACGGCCCGCGCCAACGGGCTGGAGGTGCTGAACACCGAACAGGCCTCGCGCCTCAGCGAGTTGCAATCGGGCATGCACAGCGTCGAGCGTCGAGCCGAGGCCCTGCAGGTCACTGTGGATCGTGGGATCGAGCGGATCCGTAGCCTGGAGACCGAGGTCGAGGAGTCCCGTCAGCGTCTCGCCGGGCTGGAGGTCGCCCGCCTCGCGGCGGTGGATCGTGCTGAAACCCTGACCAAGGCGGCTGCGGCCCATGACAAGGCTATCGCGCGGGCCGAGGACCGGATGCTGAAGATCCAGGCCCAGCTGGCCTCCGCCCAGGACAGCCACCAGGCCGAGACTGCCGCGCTGATCCAGCAGACAGCGGCCTTGCGCGCCGAGCTGGAAGGGGCACGCGCCGAGGCAGCCATGTCGGCGGCGGCGCTTGAGTCCGCGCGACGCGAGCGGACCGGACGGTCTGCCCCGGCCGAGGCACAGAGGTCCGTCCAGTCCATCGTCGGCTGAGACCGGCCAGGGGGAATCGGGCCGGACGTGACCGCGTCCAGTTCCGGCTCACCCAAAAGGCGGCGCAGGCGGCTGCGTTGATGCGGATTTGTGGGACCTTCGCAGACCCTGTCGAGCGTATCGCTCACCATTGACGGCGCGAGATCCTGGTCGCCGCAGCGGAACAGCCCGCCCGTACGGCCGTTACTGCTGCATGGAGCCTATATTGGCTGGCGAGCCAAAGCCCGCTGGGTGGTGGACCGCCCATCTCACGGACGGCGCGCCGTCTCCCCCAGAAGGGTTTCCTCATGCAAGGCTTCGTCGACAACATCGAGACCCTGACCACCGAAAACACCGACTTCCGGCGCGTACTCTACACCGGCAAGTATCTGCAGCTGGTGCTGATGGCGCTGAAGCCGGGCGAGGCGATCGGCGAGGAGGTTCACGAGGACCACGACCAGTTTTTCCGCATTGAATCCGGTTCGGGGGAGGTCCTGATTGACGGCAAACGCACTCGGATCAAGGACGATGACGCCATCATCGTGCCCGCCGGTGCCCGTCACAATGTCTTCAACACCGGCGACGCGCCGTTGACCCTCTACACCCTCTACGGCCCGCCCGAACACCGCGACGGTGTCGTCCGGGCCACCCGGGCCGAAGCCGAGGCGAAGGAAGAGCATTTCGACGGCAAGACCACCGAATAGGCGGCGGCCACGCCGGTCATTGTTCGTCAACCTCGTTTGAGGCATGAATGGAACGAATGACGAACGAAACGACTCGAATCCTGGGACTGGACCCCGGCCTGCGCCGCACGGGCTGGGGCGTGGTGGCGGCCGAAGGGTCGCGTCTGCGCTGGATCGCGCATGGTGTCGTCGCCCCGCCGGAGACCGCGCCGTTCAGCGAGCGGCTGTTGTTCCTGCTCGAGGCCGTGGGCGAGGTCTGCGCCGCCCATGACTGCGACGAGGCGGCGATCGAGGAGGTGTTCGTCAATATGAACCCGGTCTCGACGCTGAAGCTGGGTCACGCCCGGGCGGCGGTGATGCTGGCCCCGGCGCGGCACGGGCTGAGCGTGGCGGAATATTCGCCGAACCTGATCAAAAAGGCGGTGGTCGGGGCCGGCCATGCCGACAAGACCCAGATCGCCTTCATGGTGAAGCGGCTGCTGCCGGCCGCAGGGGATGTGAAGGCCGACGCCGCCGATGCGCTGGCCGTGGCCATCACCCATGCGCAGATGCGCAAGCGGGCGCTGCTGACGACCTTGCGAGGCGCCGCGTGATCGGCCGTCTGAGAGGCGTTCTGGCCGAGGTCGAGGCGGATCACTGCCTGATCGACTGCGCCGGCGTGGGCTATGTGGTGGCCTGCGGGGCGCGGACGCTGGGCCGTCTGCCGGCCCCGGGCGACGAGGCGACCCTGCACATCGAATCGAACTGGAACGCCGAGAGCGGACCGCGGCTTTACGGCTTCCTGACCCGCGATGAGCGGCGGGCCTTCACGACCCTGACGGCCATCCAGGGCGTTGGCCCCAAGGCGGCGCTGTCCGTGCTGGATGTCCTGCCGCCCGGAGAGCTGGCGGCCGCGGTCGCGCGCGAGGACAAGGCGGCGGTGGCGCGGGCCAATGGCGTCGGGCCGAAACTGGCCCTGCGCATCGTCACCGAGCTGAAGGGCAAGCCGCTGGGGGATGCGTCCTTCACGCCGAGCGCGGCCGGCGTTCATTCCGAGATCGCTCCGCCGACGCCGAGCGTCACGGGCGAGGCCGTGTCGGCCCTGTTGGGGCTGGGCGTGGCCGAGGTCAACGCCCGCCGCGCGGTCGATCAGGCCCTGATCCGGCTGGGCGATGAGGCGGATTTGTCGGCGGTCATCCGCGCGGCCCTGCAGGAGCTGGGGCGGTGAGGGCGATCTTCCAACCTGCGAAGCAGGTTCATCACAACGGGCACAACGAATTCACAGCGAACACAACGAGAATTACGCCTGGCTTCGGCCCCGCCGTGACCGTTGTGCCTTCCGTCGTGTTCGTTGTGACGAACCCATCATTCTCCGGCTTCGCCGGAAAGGGCGGGGTTGAGCATGACTGAGGACAGGCTGGTGGATGCCGCCCCCGCCCCCGGCGAGACCCACGACCGCGCCCTGCGGCCCCAGACCCTGTCGGAATTCGTCGGCCAGGAGCAGGCCAAGGGCAATCTGAAGGTCTTCATCGACGCCGCGCGGGGCCGGGGCGAGTCGCTGGACCATGTCCTGCTGTTCGGCCCGCCCGGACTGGGCAAGACCACCCTGGCGCAGATCGTCGCGCGCGAACTGGGCGTCGGCTTCCGGGCCACCTCGGGGCCGATCCTGGCCAAGGCCGGCGATCTGGCGGCCATCCTGACCAATCTCGAACCGCGCGACGTGCTGTTCATCGACGAGATTCACCGGCTGGCACCGACGGTCGAGGAGATCCTCTATCCGGCCATGGAAGACCATGTGCTGGACCTGATCATCGGCGAGGGGCCGTCGGCGCGGTCGGTGCGGATCGATCTGGCACCCTTCACCCTGGTCGGGGCGACAACGCGGGCGGGGCTGCTGGCGACGCCGCTGAGGGACCGGTTCGGCATTCCGCTGCGGCTCGAATTCTACACGCCCGAGGAACTGGTCAGGGTGATCACCGGGGCGGCGCGCAAGCTGGGTGTCGGCATCAATGACGAGGGCGCGCGCGAGATCGCCAGCCGGTCGCGGGGCACGCCGCGCGTGGCCGGGCGGCTGCTGCGCCGGGTGCGCGACTTCGCCGAGGCCGAGGGTTCGCCGGTCATCGACCGGCTGGCGGCGGCGCGTGCCTTGAGCCGACTTGAGGTCGACGAGGCGGGGCTCGACAGCCTCGACCGCCGCTTCCTCAAGGCCCTGATCGAGAACTACGGCGGCGGGCCGGTCGGCATGGACACCCTGGCGGCAGCGATTGCCGAGGCGCGCGATGCGGTCGAGGATGTGATTGAACCCTATCTGCTGCAGCAGGGCTTCATCCAGCGCACACCGCGCGGCCGCATGGCTTGTGCCCGCGCCTATGCCCATCTTGGCCTGACAGAACCGCCGAAGCCGGTGGATCAAGGCGGTCTGTTCGGCGGCAAGTGAGCCCTTCACCTGCCGCCCGAACCCCGGCATGGTTGCGGCTCAGGGAGGCCCTATGGTGCGCCGGGCGATACGAACCGACAGACTGATCGCCGTGCTGGGCGTGGCAGTGATCTTGCTCGGCGCGCTCGCCATGTGGTTTGTCACCCAGGGATCGGGCGGTGGCTTCACCGAGGAGCCGGCCTCGCGCCGCGTGCTGCGACAGGCCCGCGAGCAGCTGGGTCGGACGGCCGAGGTCCAGTTGATCGAACCGGGCCGGGGCCGGGTGGTCTGCGGCTATATCTCGGCCGAACGCGGCGGCCGGGCCGTGGGCTTCATCTCCCGCCCCAACCGGATGCTGCTGAGCGAGGATCCCCTGAACGGAGAATTCCGCGCCATGATCGCTGCGGATTGCCCCGGCTTTCCCGAGCCGCCGGCCATGCGCGTGGTCCCATGACATCGATCGATACCCCCACTGCCGGCCGTTTCGAGGGCCGCGAGCATCGCCTGCCGGTCCGGGTCTACTATGAGGACACCGATTTCACCGGCCTGGTCTATCACGCCAACTATGTCCGCTATTTCGAGCGCGGGCGGTCCGACTGCCTGCGGCTGATGGGGATCGGCCACGCCGAACTGCTGGACGGCGACAGGCCGATGGCCTTCGTGGTCTCAAAGATGGGGCTGCATTTCCTCAGGCCCGCGCGGATCGACGACCAGTTGTTGGTGCGCACCCACTATGACGCCATCAAGGGACCGCGCCTGCTGATCTCACAGGCCATCACGCGGGGCGACGACATCCTGTGCCGGGCCGAGGTCGAGGTCGTCTGCATCCATATGGACGGACGGCCGCGCCGGCCGACCCCGGCCTTGCACGAAAAGGTCGGACCGTGGCTGGCGCGCGAAGCCTGACCATTTTCGCCCGCCTGTCACGTGCAGACAGGTGACGCCGCGGCCACACCTCGCTAGACCCGGCGGAATAGGCCACACAACCGCCACGCCTGTCCGGTGGACAGGGACGACAGACTTCAGGGACGCCTTGCATGACCCTCGCCGCCGACGCCTCGATGCTAAACCCCGTGCACCTGTTCATGGAGGCCGATGTCGTCGTGAAGGCGATCATGATCGGTCTCGCCGTCGCCTCGCTGTGGTCGTGGGCCGTGATCATCGACAAGGCGATGCGCTTTGCCTCGCTCAACAGTCAGGCCAATGCCTTCGAGGCCGCCGTCGGCTCGGGGCGGTCGCTGGAGGATATCGCCGCCCAGGCCGGCCCCAATCCGGTGCATCCGCTGCCGCGTATGCTGGTCATAGCCCTGGCCGACTGGCGCGAGGCGCGCACGCGCGGGCCCCTGACCGAGAACCAGGCCAATCTGTTGATGTCGCGCATTGACCGCGCGCTCGACAGCCTGATCGCCCGCGAGGGCCAGCGGGTCGAGAACGGCCTCGGCGTCCTGTCGGTGGTGGCGACCGCCTCGCCCTTCATCGGCCTGTTCGGCACGGTCTGGGGCATCATGAATGCGTTCGGGGCCATCGCGACGGCGGGCAACACCAACCTGACCACGGTAGCCCCGGCCATCGCCGAGGCCCTGTTCGCCACCGCCATCGGCCTCGCTGCGGCCATTCCGGCCTATATCGCCTACAATAAATTCTCGATCGATGCGGGCAAGTTCACGGGACGGCTGGAGAGTTTCGCCGACGATCTGCAGGCTGCCGTGGCGCGCCGCCTCGGCGGACCGTCGAGCCCCGCGCCGCAGCCGGCTTCGGCTGACTTCAGCCGCCGGGAGCTCTGAGCATGGCCCTCGCAGGCGGCGGCGGCGGCGGACACGTTCGGGGCCGCAGACGGCCGCGCAAACGGCCGCTCAGCGAGATCAACGTCACGCCGCTGGTCGATGTGATGCTGGTGCTGCTGATCATCTTCATGATCTCGGCACCGCTGCTGAACGTGGCCGTGCCGGTCGAACTGCCGAAGACGGACGCCAGCGCGGTCGATGCCTCGGACGATCCGGTGGTCATTTCGATCAAGCGCGACGGTGCCATCCATGTCGGCGAGAGCGAGGTCACTTTCGATCGTCTGGTGCTGACCGTGGCCGAGGCCGCAGGACCGGACGGTCGCGAGAAGCCCGTGTCCGTCCGAGGCGACGGTCGGGCCCCCTACCAGGCTGTGGCCCGCGTCATGGCGCGCCTGTCCTCGGCCGGCTTCACCCGGCTGAACCTGATCACCGACACCGCTGCCGGCGCTCCGACGGTCGAGGAGGGCTGACGACTTGGAGAGGCCCGGTTCCTCCCTGGTCGCATCCATCGCCGTCCATGCGGCGGTGATCCTCGGTGTGGTGTTCTACGGCCTGCTCGGTTTCACGCGCGAGCCGGTGAAGGCGGAGATGGCCGTGCCGGTTTCGATCGTCTCCGACACCATCATCGAGGCCGCCGCCGCCGACAATCCGAGTGAGGAACTGGTCAGTGAAGACGCGGCCACGGCCCCGGCGGCCCCGCCGCCGCCGCTGCCCGAACCCGTCCCGCCCGAGCCTGTTACGCCGCCGCCCACGCCGGTCAGGAAGGCGACGCCGCCGCGTCCAACCCCGCCGCGCGTGACACCGCCGCCCCGGCCCCAGCCGCCGCGACCGATCCCGCCGCGCGAGCCCACGCTGGATCTCGATTCCCTTGCCGGCCCGCCCCGCCCGGGCCCGCGCCCCGGACCGCGCGCACCGACCGGGCAGCAGGGCCAGGGGTCCGCTCCGCGCGCAGTGGGACGGGCCTCGCTCCAGGCGTTAGGTGCCCAGGTCATCCCCAACTGGGACCTCCCCTGCTCGTTGCCCGGCGGCCGCAACGCCACCATTCGGGCGGTCGTGACCCTGGACGAGCAGGGTCGGCTTGTAGGCTCTGCCCGCGCCATCCACTCCAATCGCGCCGTCGCTGACGGCATCGAGCGAGCGATCCGGGCCACCGCACCCTTCACTATGCCGGCTGACTACACGCAACAGGAACTGACGTTCTCGTTTCGGACCGAGGGCCGCTGCCCCGGCGATTGATGCGTGATGCGTGATGCGATAGCGTGAGGCCATGCGCACCACCTTGAGTATTGACGACGACGTCCTCGACGAGGCCCGCGCCCTGGCCGACCGCCAGAACCGCCCGTTGGGCGCGGTCGTGTCCGCCCTGATGCGAAAGGCTCTGGCCCATCCGCCGGAACCCCAGCAGTATCGAAACGGTATTCCCGTTCTGCCGCGCAGGGGCGGGCCTCGGGTAACGCTTGAACGGGTCAACAGGCTGCGCGACGAACTGCCTTGATCCACCTGCTGGACGTGAATGTATTGATCGCGCTGCTCGATGCCGAGCATATCGCCCATGATGACGCCCATGAATGGTTCGATGCAGTCGGCAAGACGGGGTGGGCGACCAGCGCCATCGTCGAGAACGGCTTTCTCCGCATCGTCGGTTCCGCTCGCTACGGCCCGGCGGCCGTGCCGATGGCGCGACTGATGGCCAATCTGACCCAGTTCACTGGAGCGGAAGGGCATGAGTTCTGGGCCGAGGACTTCAGCCTTCTGACCAGTCCTGACATTCACAGGGACAAGCTGACCAGCGCCGCACAGCTGACCGACACCTATCTGCTTGCTCTCGCCGTCAGCAAGGGCGGAAAGCTGGCGACGCTTGATCGACGGCTTTCGCCGCGTGCCGTAGAAGGTGGAGCCCGAGCCCTGGTTCAAATTCCGACCAAGTCTGTGGCTTCTGACTGAATGTCGCCGCATTCAAGCCCAAGCTGGCGGCTGGAACGGACGCGGAAATACTGGTCGCCTCCGCCCGCATCGATCTGGAGACTATCATGCGTCTGAGGACCGTACTCGCAACCGTCGCCCTCGCGGCTATCGGCCTTAACGACACGGTTTCGGCCCAGACACCTGCGGCGCAGCAGGAAGAGATCGTCGTTGATCAGGGAGTGTTGCGCGCCCTTCCCATCGCCGTGGTCAATTTCAACGGTCAGAACGGTGCCGATCTGGGCGGTGTCATCCGCGCCAACCTGCGCCGCTCGGGCTATTTTGAGCCCATGGATCCCGCCAGCTTCGTCGAGACCGGGCTGACGCTGGCGAATGCCCCCAACTTTCCGCAATGGACCTCGATCGGTGCCCAGGCGGTGCTGTACGGCGCGGTGACGCCGCGGCCGGACGGCCGCAACGACTTCGGCTTCCGGCTTTACGACCCTTACCGCCAGTGCCAGCTGGCCTCGTATCAGTTCACCGCCACGCCGGAGCAATGGCGGCGGATCGGGCACAAGATCGCCGACCTGATCTACCAGCGCATGACGGGCGAGTCGGGCCTGTTCGACAGCAGGGTTCTGTTCGTGTCCGAGAGCGGCACGCAGCTGAACCGGGTATCGCGCCTGACCCTCTCGGATCAGGACGGCTACAATCCGCAGTATCTGACCCTGGGCGACGAGGTGATCATGTCGCCCCGCTTCTCGCTGAACGACCCCAATGAGATCACCTATGTGGCGCTGGGCCGGGACTACAGCCGGATCTACCTTCACAACCTGTCGACGGGCCGCAAGGAATCCCTGGGCGAGTTCGACGGCCAGGTGCTGGCCCCCCGTTTCTCGAACGACGGGACGAAGATGGCCTTCTCGATCATCCGGGGCGGCAATACCGACGTCTATGTGATGGACCTGGCCAGCCGCAATCTGCGCCGCCTGACCAGCGACCCGGCCATCGACACCTCGCCGTCCTTCAGCCCGGACAACAGCCAGATCGTCTTCACCTCGGACCGGTCGGGCAGCGCCCGGCTCTACACGATGCGGGCCGACGGCTCGGGACAGCGCCCGATCTCACGCGGCGGCGGCCTCTACACCGCCCCCAACTGGAGCCCGCGCGGCGATCTGATCGCCTTCACCAAACAGGGCGGCGGCCGGTTCTCGACCGGGGTCATGAACCCCGACGGCTCCGGCGAGCGAATCCTGTCGTCCAGCTATTTCGAGGAAGGTCCGTCCTGGGCCCCCAACGGCCGCTACATCATGTTCGCGCGGCAGTCGCCCGGCGGCGACACCCGGTTGTGGACCGTGGACCTGTCGGGCCGGGTCATCTCCCAGGCCGGCTATGCCGGGCGGGGCACGGATCCGGCCTGGTCGCCCCTTCTTGACGACCAACCCGCCAACCTCGGCGGCGGCGGCCCGGACGGCTGCCCCGCCTGATCACAAACGAGCCGTTCGGCGCAAACCCCCATTATCGCGACTGGCGAAATTGCTGGCGCGTCAGTAGCAACCCTTTACAGCCTAGCTGGAGGCTCCAGCCCCCGCTCCAAGGAGACGACCGATGATGAAGCCCTCGACCCTCGTCCGCCTGGCCGCCGTCGGCCTGGCCGTGACCGCGATCGCCGCCTGCACCCCGCGCACCCCGGCCGACACCGGCGCCGGCAACAGTGTCCCGCCCGCCGGCAACGACCGATACGCTGGCAACGCCCCCGGCCCGATCTCGGGTGGTAACCTGGGTGCCGCCGCGCCCGGCTCGGAACAGGATTTCGTCGTCAATGTCGGCGACCGGGTCTATTTCGACCTGGACAGCTATGCGATCCGCCCCGAGGCCTATCCGCGCATGGACGCCCAGGTGGCCTGGTTGCAGCGCTATCCGGGCGTGACCATCCGGATCGAGGGCAATGCCGACGAACGCGGCACCCGGGAATACAATCTGGCTCTCGGTGCCCGCCGCGCTGAATCGGTCCGCACCTATCTGGTCGAGCGCGGCGTGAACGCGGGCCGTATCGACACCATCAGCTACGGCAAGGAACGGCCGATCGCGGCCGGCTCGAATGAAGAGTCCTGGGCCCGCAACCGCAACGCCCACACCGCCATCGTTTCGGGCGCCGCGCGCTAGGACAGAACAGGACGAGGGGGTGGTCCGCCAGTCCCTCGTCCAGCCTCCCTTGTCTTGAACCGGCCTCAAATCGGTGGGACGACAACGACCATGCTGAAATTTCCCGCCGCCCTCCGTTCGCGCAATGCCCTGATCTCGGTCCTGGGCATTGTCCTGATCGCGGGCACGACCACGGTCGTGGCCCAGACCGCGCCGCTGGAGCCGGTGCAGTGGGACAAGCGGAGACTGGAGCAGCTGGACCGCAACGTCCGCCGCCTCGAGCGTGCCGTGACCCAGCGCAACGCCGCAGGACAGCCGGTGATCATCGAATCCGACCCTGAAGTCATCGCCCTGCAGGGCCGGGTCAGCCTGATGGACCGCCGGCTCGCCGACATGGAGGCGACGGTCCAGCGCGTGAACGGCGACATCGAACGCCTGACCTTCCAGCTGGATGAGGCCGGACGGGACAACACAGCCCTCGGAACGCGCCTGCGCGACGCCGAAGGCCGCATCCGTGCGATGGAAGCTGCTGCGGCGCGCGAGGCCGAGCTGAACTCACCCATCCCGACCAACTCGCCGACCGGCGACGCAGTGCGCGACCTGACTGCCGCAGCGCGGCTGGCGGCCACGGACCCGCAGCGCGGCGACCGCGCGCTGCAAACCGTCATGCTCGCCTGGCCCGATACGCCCCAGGCCCGTGAGGCCTCGAGCCGTCTCGGCGACCTGCGCGTCTCGGCCGGGGACAATTCGGGTGCCGTCTCCGCTTATGCCACGGCATTGCAAGGCTGGCCGACCGCACCCTGGGCCGCCGCCACGACGCTGGAACTGGCCAACGCTCTCAATGCCACAGATCGGAAGACCCAGGCCTGCACCGCCCTGACCGAGTTTACCCGCCGCTACGCCGAGGCCGCCAGCGCCGCTGTGCGCGCCCGCGCGACCGAGGCCCGCACCCGTATCGGCTGCCCTGCGCCAGCGGCCGCGCCGCCGGCCCGGAGACCGGGCTGACCCCAGACCTCGCCGACTGGACCGGGCCCGCGCGCGCCGCGCTGTCAGCGCGTCTGGAAGCCCAGGTCGACCGCCCGCTGGCCCTGGCCCTGTCCGGCGGTGGCGACTCCGTCGCCCTGCTGCGGGTGGTTGCCGACTGGGCGCGCGAGAATGGCAGACGCCTGCTGGCCCTGACTGTCGATCACGGGCTGAGCACCGACAGCGCCGACTGGACCGCCTTCGCAGCGCGTGCCGCCCATGCGGTCGGTGCCGACTGGTTCGGCCTGCACTGGACCGGCCCGAAGCCTGCGACCGGCCTGCCCGCCGCCGCCCGCATGGCCCGCCACCGCCTGATCGCCGACGCCGCGCGCGCGGCCGGGGCGCGGGTCGTCCTGCTGGCCCACACCGCCGACGACATTGCCGAGGGTGAGGTCATGCGCGCCGAAGGCTCGACACTCGGCCGGTTGCGCGACTGGTCGCCGTCCCCCGCCTGGCCGGAAGGGCGTGGGCTGATGCTGCTGCGCCCGATGCTGGGGGCGGGGCGGGCGGAGGTGCGCGACTGGCTGAAAGGGCAGGGGGCGGACTGGATCGATGATCCGGGGAATACGGATCTGAGATACGCCCGTAGCCGCGCGCGGGCGTCCCTTCTCCCTGTGGGTGGAGGAGGCTCGCATCGCGAGCCGACGACGGGTGGCCCGGAGGGCCGGATGAGAGGCGGCCCGTCGAATGGCGAAGCCGCCCCCGGACAGTCGCCCCTCACCCTTGAGCGCAAGGACGACAGCTGCGCCGCCGTGCGCTCAAGCCCTCTCCCATCGGGAGAGGGATCGCTGACGGTGAGCCGGGACGTCGACGCCCCAACCCTCTCCGCCGTCCTCGTCTGTGCCGGGGGCGGGGACCGGCTTCCGCGCGGCGATCGGCTCTCCGCGATCCACACTCGCCTGCGCGGCGGGGAGGATTTCACCGCCACCCTGTCCGGCGCCCGGATCGAGGCCCGGGGCGACTCCGTCCGCGTGACCCGCGAGGCCGGCGAATTCGCCCGCAGGCCCCGCGCGCCGCTGTCACTGTCCCCCGGCGTGGAGACCGTCTGGGACGGGCGCTGGGCGATCGCCGTCGACTCATCCGGCTGGTCCGTCATCCCCGCCGCAGGCCGCATGACGGCCCTGTCTGAGGCCGATCGGGCCGTGCTCAAGGCCCTGCCGCCGGCCGGACGCGGGTCTGTGCCTGTGCTGATCCGGAACGATGCGACTGCCCCGGTTCTTGCAGGGAAGGTGGGCAGGGCGGCGGGGTTGGTCGAGGAAAGACTGGCGTTGGCGCTGGACCGAATGACGCACGAACGGGACCTTGGCCACGCCGTCCATGGCGTAACGCTCCGGAACCCCCTATTTTCGGGCGGACATCACTGACGACCGGGCGCTTCGGCGCACCCAAGGACCGAGACGAGAATGAATCTGCGCAATCTGGCCATCTGGGGCGTGATCATCCTGGGGGCCATGGCCTTCTATGTCGCCGCCAGCCGCCCGGGCGGCCTCGCCGCGCCTCCCGGAGCCAAGGCCGCTGCCGAGCGGCCACAGGTCATGACCTATTCCGAACTGATCAAGGCGCGCGACGCCGGCGACATCGCCCGGGTCGAGGCGCGGGGCGAGAATCTGAAGGTCACCCTGAAGGACAATCGGGTCGTCACCGTCACCACCTACATGCCCAACGGGCCCTTCCTCGACACCATCGTAGCCACAGGCGCGGTCGTCGATCCCAAGAGCACACGCCAGTCGATCTGGGTCAGCGCCCTGATCGGCCTGCTGCCGTTCGTGCTGATCATCGGCCTGTGGATCCTGATCATGCGCCAGATGCAGGGCGGCGCGCGCGGGGCCATGGGCTTCGGCAAGTCCAAGGCCAAGCTGCTGACCGAGCACAAGGGGCGCAAGATGTTCGAGGACGTCGCCGGCGTGGATGAGGCCAAGGAGGAGCTTCAGGAGGTCGTCGACTTCCTCAAGGACCCTGCCAAATTCCAGCGTCTGGGCGGCAAGATTCCCAAGGGTGCCCTGCTGGTCGGCCCTCCCGGCACCGGCAAGACCCTGCTGGCCCGTGCCGTGGCGGGCGAGGCGGGCGTACCCTTCTTCTCCATCTCCGGTTCTGATTTCGTCGAGATGTTCGTCGGCGTCGGCGCCAGCCGCGTGCGCGACATGTTCGAACAGGCCAAGAAGAACGCCCCCTGCATCATCTTCATCGACGAGATCGACGCCGTCGGCCGCCATCGCGGCGCCGGCCTGGGCGGCGGCAATGACGAGCGCGAACAGACGCTGAACCAGCTGCTGGTCGAGATGGACGGCTTCGAGGCCAATGAGGGCATCATCCTGATCGCCGCCACCAACCGTCCCGACGTCCTGGACCCGGCCCTGCTGCGTCCGGGCCGTTTCGACCGTCAGGTCGTGGTGCCGAACCCGGACGTGAACGGCCGCGAGAAGATCCTGCGCGTCCACATGAAGGACGTGCCCCTGGCCTCGGATGTCATGGTCAAGACCATTGCCCGCGGTACGCCAGGTTTCTCCGGGGCCGACCTGGCCAATCTGGTCAATGAGGCGGCCCTGATGGCGGCCCGCAAGGACCGTCGCATGGTCACCCACCGCGACTTTGAGGACGCCAAGGACAAGGTCATGATGGGTGCCGAGCGCAAATCCATGGCCATGAACGAGGAAGAGCGCCGCCTGACCGCCTATCACGAAGGCGGCCACGCCATCGTGGCCATGAACGTCAAGATGGCCGATCCCGTGCACAAGGCGACCATCGTCCCGCGCGGCCAGGCGCTCGGCATGGTGATGCAACTGCCGGAAGGCGACCGCTATTCGATGAAGTACCAGCAGATGGTCGACCGCATCGCCATCATGGCCGGCGGCCGCGTGGCCGAAGAGCTGATCTTCGGCAAGGAGAACATCACCTCGGGTGCGTCGTCGGACATCCAGCAGGCGTCCAAACTGGCCCGCCGCATGGTCACCCAGTGGGGCTTCTCGGACATCCTCGGCACCGTCGCCTATGGCGAGAACGAGCAGGAGGTCTTCCTCGGCCACTCGGTCGCCCGCAGCCAGAATGTCTCGGAAGAGACGTCGCGGATCATCGATTCCGAGGTCAAGCGCATCGTCGGCGCCGGCTGGGACGAGGCACGGCAGATCCTGACCGACAAGGCGGCCGATCTGGAGACCCTGGCCCAGGCCCTGCTCGAATACGAGACCCTGTCCGGCCAGGAGATCAAGGACCTGCTGGAGAAGGGCATCGCCCCGAACCGCGACGAGAGCAACTTCCCCAATGCCGGTCCCTCGGTCTCCGTGCCGATCACCCCGGTATCGGATGGTGCCCCGGCCGAGGTCCAGACCGTCCACTGACCGGCTGAAACGACAGGACCCGCTGTGGGCCAGGCTCGCGGCGGGTTCTTTCTGATGAACCTGTTTGCATTATAAACAAGTCTATGACATATGGACCCCATCAAGAGGGAGCCCGTTCATGTCTTCATACGAAATCGAACCGTCCGCGCGCCTGCACGGCCTCGACGCCTTGCGACGGACCGCGCTGAAGGCCGGTGCCGTGGCGGTGAGCCTGCTGGCCTTCGGCGTGGCCGCGCCAGTGATGGCACAGAGCCCATCGAACCCGACCGCAGCCGATCAGGCCCCCGCCGGGCCTGGCGGCTATGTCCGTCCCGCGGCACCCGGCCGACTCGTCGCCGTAGCCGCAGACCGTCGGCTGCACATCTTCTGCAAGGGCGAGGGGACCGGCCCGACGGTGATCTTCGAGGCCGGACTGTCGCAGTACACCGCCAATTCCAGCCTGGCGGCGGCCCAGGATGCCATCGCCGGCTTCGCCCGGGTCTGCACCTATGACCGCAGCGGGATGGGCTGGAGCGACCCGACCCCCGAAGGCTCGACCTATGCCGACAGGACACGGGACTTGCACGCCCTGCTTCAGGCCGCCGGGCTGGAGGGTCCCTTTGTCCTGGTCGGCCATTCGCTCGGCGGGCTTCTGATCCGCGCCTACGCCGACGCCTGGCCCGGTCAGGTGGCGGGTCTGGTGCTGGTGGACGCCAGTTCGGAACGCGATCTCCCCGAATTCGAGGCTGCCCGAGGGCCGACCATCTCACAGATCGATGCGGCACTGGCCGTCTCGCGACCGGGGGTCCCCATCATCGGCATGCCGGCAGGGACCTCCGCAGAAGTGCAGATGGCGTTCACGCCAGAGGTTCTGCGAGGGGTGAAGGCCGAGTTCGAGGCCCTGGCCCTGCTTGACGCCGCCACCCTGCCACCGGGTGCCCCGGGCGCGCTGGGCGATCTGCCGCTGATCGTCATCCGCCGGGGGAGAACGATGTCCCCGCCGAGCCAGGCCGATCTGGATCATCGTCAGAACCAGGAGAGCCTGGCGACCCTGTCCCGGAACAGCGTGCTGATCGTCGCTGAAAACAGCGGCCATGTGATTCCGCTGGATGAGCCGCAGGTGGTGTCCGACGCCGTCCGCCGGCTTCTCGCGGCCCTCAACTCCCCCGACCGCCGTCTGTGAAGGAGACTGGTTCGATGACCCATTCCGAAGCCCGTCCGACCGATCGCCTGCACGGCCTTGACGCCCTGCGCGGCACCGCCCTGCTGCTGGGCATCGTCCTGCATGCCTCCATGACCTATTTTCCGGTTCCGATCTGGATCGTGTCGGACACCGACAACTCGCCGGTGGCCAGCGCGATCTTCTTCGCCATCCACCTGTTCCGGATGACCACCTTCTTCCTGATCGCCGGACTGTTCGCCCATATGATGCTCGGGCGGCGTGGAACCCTCGGCTTCATCAAGGACCGTGTGATCCGCATCGCCGGACCGCTCGCGATCTTCTGGACCCCGGTCCTCGCGGCCATCATTGCGGGCCTGGTCTGGATGGCGGCGATCCGCAACGGCGGAACCATTCCCACCGACGGACCGCCCCCGGCTCCGCTGACGGTCGAGACCTTCCCCCTGACCCATCTCTGGTTCCTGTATGTCCTGCTGGTCCTCTACGCCGCCATGATGGTCCTGCGCGCGCCGTTCGCACTGCTGGATCGGGACGGCGGCTGGGGTCGGTTCGTTGACCGGGTCACCGGTGCCCTGATCGGGCCGTGGACGCCCGTTGTGATGGCGGCACCACTGGCGGTCGCCTTCTGGCTGACGCCCAACTGGCTGCCCTTCTTCGGCATCCCGACGCCCGACACGGGACTGGTCCCCAATTTCACGGCTCTGACGGCCTTCGGGACCGCCTTTGGCCTCGGCTTCCTGCTCGATCGCCGCCGGGACCTTCTGGTTCGTATAGAGCAGCTGTGGCCGGTGTTCACGGTCGTGGCCCTGGGCGTCGGAACGGCGGCCCTGGTCATGGTTGGCGGGCCGGTCCCCGAACTGGCGCCCGTCACCGATCCTGACCAGAAGGCCCTGCTGGCCGTGTTCATGGCCTTTGCTGTCTTCGCCTCGACCTTCGCGGTGGTGTCCCTGGCCCTGCGCTTCGCCTCGGGATACAGCGCCGTGCGCCGCTACCTCGCTGACTCCTCCTACTGGGTCTACATCATCCACCTGCCTCTGGTCATGGTCGGCCAGATCCTGGTGGTGAACCTGACCTGGCCCTGGTTCGTAAAGTTCGGCACCGTCATCGGCGGGTCCATGGCCCTCAGCCTGATCACCTACGAGCTTCTGGTCCGCCACAGCTTCGTCGGCGGCTGGCTGAACGGCCGCCGCATCCCGTGGCGCCGTCAGCGGGACCCTGAGCTCTCGCCTGCCGAATAGCTTGCCAAGACCAGCCGGCTCGTCCAACCCAAGGGCGAGTCGGCCCTGGAGAATCGTCATGCCCGCCAAGCCCCGTCTGCATTCGCCCGAAGACGATCTGGCCTTCATGCGGTCGATCGTAGAGGGCGGTGGCCGCCCGCCGATGACGCTGGCGATCTGCTATCTGGCGGGCGGGCTGCTGTACGGCCTGCAGTGTCTGTTCCACGTGGGCCAGGCGACCGGTCTGATCCGCTGGCCCGACCTGGCCAGCCTGGTCTTCATCGTCGGCATCAGCGTCGCCTTTCTGTCGATACTGGCCTGGGCGATCCTCAGGGATCGCAAGGACGGCGGCGCTGGCCGCGGTCCAATGGCCAGCCGCACGCTCACTGCGGCCTTCAGTGCCACCGGCATGGCCAACTGCGCCGTCATGATCGTCTTCGGCGTGGGCGCGTACCGGGACCAGGATTTCGCCATCTGGCTCTACTATGCGGCAATTGTCTTCGCCCTCCAGGCCGCCGCCTGGTACATGGCCTGGACGCTGAAGCGGAAGGGCTGGATGCTGGCCACGGCGCTGGGCGGCTGGGTGACGGCCGTGGCGCTTGGCGTGCTGGTGCGCGAGCCCCTGTGGTATCTCGGGGTCTGCACTGTCGCCCTGTTCCTGCTGTTCGCCCTGCCGGGCTGGATCCTGTTCCGCGACGCCCGCTCCGCCCCGAAGGGGGGCTGAGCGCGCCATGGGTCTGGCCGATCTCGGACGGATCGATGAGGTCATCCACGGCCGCATGCGGCTGGGGATCATGGTCTATCTGTCCGACGCTGACAGCGCCGACTTCACCGAGCTGAAGACCGTGCTCGAGGCGACCCAGGGCAATCTCTCGGTCCATCTGAAGAAGCTGGAAGAGGCGGGCTTCATTGCCATCGCCAAGAGCTTCAAGGACAACAAACCCCTGACCCGGGTGTCGATCACGCCCGCGGGCCGAAAGGCCTTCGGGGCCTATCTGGACGCCATCGGCAGTCTGATCGGCGGCAGGGACTGATGGGCCGGGGCTGGCCCCCGGCCCGGTTCACACCCTAAGCTCCTCCCACGAAGCGTGGAGAGATCGATGAAGTTCGGGACGGTTATTGTGGCGCTTATGCTCGCCGTGATCGGGGTGAGTCCGGCGCTTGCCCAGGTCTCGAACCCGGCGGGGCTTCAGGTGGCGGTCGAAGGCCTGTCCCGTCCAGCGGCGATCTATGTTGCGGGCCGGGGTACGGCTGAGCCTTGGGGTGCAGCGGCGGGCATTGCCTATCCGGACATCAGCGGGCCGATTACGGTCGATACGCCGCTCCGCATCGCCAGCAATACCAAGACCTTCACCGCGGCCACGGTGCTGAGGCTCTGGGAGACGGGTCGGATTGATCTCGACGCCCCGATCGGACCCCTATTGAGCTCGTCGCTCAATGCCTTGCTGACCGCCGACGGCTATGACACCGCCGCCATCACCGTGCGTCATCTGCTCAGCCACAGCAGCGGTCTCTATGATCATGGCGGCGACCAACGTTTCGTCGAAGCAGTCATGGCTGACCCCGGCCACTACTGGACGCGCGAGGAACTGGTGGGGCTGTCGATGGCCTATGCCGATCCTCAAAGCGATCCCGGTGTGGCCTTTCGCTATTCCGATACCGGCTACATTTTGCTGGGCGACATCGTCGAGCGCATCACGGGTCGGACGCTCGGCGTTGCGGTCCGTGAGGAACTGCGGCTCGATCGGCTGGGCTTGAAGTCGACATGGTGGGAAATCATGGAACCGGCGCCGCCCGGCCTCATCCGCGCGCCTCAAAGCCTCGGAAGCATCAACGCTGCGGACTGGCATGCCTCGATGGACCTCTACGGCGGCGGCGGACTGGTCATGTCGACGCGCGACCTGGCGGCGTTTTTCGCCGCCCTGTTCGAGGGCCGGATCTTCGACCGACCCGAAACCCTGGAGGCCATGCTCTGGCAGGGCGATCACCGCCGCGCCGATCACTATCGTCTGGGCATCTTCGTGAGTGAGGTGAACGGACGGACCTTCTACTGGCACAGCGGATTCTGGGGCACCATTGCCCTCTATGCGCCAGACACGGGAGTCGCTGTGGCCGGGGTGACCGTCAACCAGGACGGCTTCGTCGTCATGCGCACCCTTGCCGAGTCGATCATCGGCGCCCCGCCGTCGCAGCCGTGATTGAACTCATGTCCCCCACCGTCATGGGCATCGTCAACGTCACGCCCGACAGCTTCTCCGACGGGGGCCGGCTGACTTCGGTCGAGGCCGCGGTGGCCCACGGCCTGCGGCTGGTCGAACAGGGGGCGGACATTCTCGACATCGGCGGCGAGAGCACCCGTCCCGGCGCCGCGCCCGTCGCCGAAGCCGAGGAGATCGCCCGGGTGGTTCCGGTCATCGAGGGCCTGCGCGCCCGCTGGCCCGGCCCGATCAGCATCGACACGATGAAGCCCGCCGTCGCCCGCGCCGCCGTCGCCGCCGGGGCGTCGATGTGGAACGACGTGACGGCGCTCGGCTTTGCGCCCGACAGCCTCGCGACGGCCGCCGAGCTCGGCTGCGACGTGGTGCTGATGCATATGCGGGGCGAGCCGCGCACCATGCAGGCTGATCCGCAGTACGGTGATGTTGTCGCCGAGGTCGCGGACTGGCTCGTCGGCCGGGCGGACACGGCGATGGCGGCAGGGGTAGGGCGGGGCCGGATCTGGCTCGATCCCGGGATCGGCTTCGGCAAGACGGCGGCGCACAACCTGACCCTGACGGCATATCTGGACCGGCTGGCCGTGCTCGGATTTCCGGTGCTTTATGGGGCCAGTCGCAAGCGGGTGATCCAGTCCGTCGATCCGACGGCGACGGACCCGGCGGACCGGCTTGGTGGTTCGCTGGCGCTGGCGCTTGAAGCCGCGCGGGGAGGGGCCTCGATTATCCGGGTCCACGATGTGCGCCAGACGGTTCAGGCGCTGGCGGTTCAGGCGGCTATGGTTCCGGGAGAGACGCCTCCGGATCAGCAACGTCCCTCGTAATGTGACGAGTAGCGCCACCGCAGCCGGGCAGATTCGACAGAGTCGAAGAAGTTCCGAGGCACGACCGTGGGTCCAAGAGTATAGTGCTCCGGGCCGCCATAGGTGCAGTGATCCCGCATGAACTGACCTTCTACGGCGTCTCTCAGGATGACATTGCCGCCCTGATCCAGCAGCTCGATCGAAAAGGTGACTCCGCCGCCCTTGTCGTTCTGGGAATAGGCGTAGATGTCATAGTTGACGACCGCCATCGTACGCGGGGGCTGACCGGGTTCGGAGATAAGCGTGACGGTGAAATTTGTGACCGCGGACGCGCTGTCACCGTGAGAGTTCGTCAGCGTGAACGGGCTCCAGCGAAAGATTTTTGAACCGCCGCGCTCGGCCTGTTCGACCAGGGAGGCTGGACCGGAAACAACGGTCCCCGCGTCTTGCGCCGCCGATGCCCGCCCGGAACACCCTGCAGCGCCCACGATGAGAGCACACACGGAAACGGCCGCAGCCAAGGAACGAATACCCGCCAGACCTGTCATGATCGCCTTCCCTCAACCAATAGCTAACACTAAGGGAAAGTCGACGTTCTTCAAGAGTATCCAGCCGGTGGCGACCTGTGGCTGGCGCAACGCAGCGGGTTTGGTTCGACACCTGTTTTCGTTGGGTTCATTCCGGCTATGAAGGGCTCAGTCCGCTGGCGATAGCGGTTTTCCGGGGCGTGATGTGGCGAACTGCGAGGTGTTCTCTGAGGGCGGGGACGGACCGGTACCGCCTGGAGCCGGCCGCGTCCTGATCATCGCCGGTTCGGACTCCGGCGGCGGGGCCGGGATCCAGGCGGACATCAAGGCCGTGACCATGCTCGGCGGATACGCCGCCACGGCGATCACGGCGATCACCGTCCAGAACACGCTCGGCGTCCACGGCGTGCACCCCCTGCCGCTCGACCTGATCGAGGCCCAGGCGCGGGCGGTGCTGGACGACATCGGTGCGGATGCCATCAAGACCGGCATGTTGGGCTCGACGGCCGTGGTCGAGCGGGTGGCGGCCATCCTCGACACATCCGACGCCCCGGCGGTGATCGATCCGGTCATGATCGCCAAGGGCGGTGCGGCCCTGCTGGCGGATGACGCCGTGGCCGCCGTCCGGTCGCTGATGATTCCCCGCGCGGCCCTGCTGACCCCCAATGCCCCCGAGGCCGAGGCCCTGACCGGTATCGCCGTCGCCGACCTTGACGGCCAGCGCCGCGCCGGCGAGGCCCTGCTGGCCCTGGGCGCGCGTGCGGTGCTGATGAAAGGCGGCCATGTGCCGGGGGCGACGGTCGTGGACCTGCTGCTGACCCCGACCGGCGAGACCCTGCTCGAAGGCGAGCGGTTCGAGACCCGTAACACCCACGGCACCGGCTGCACCCTGGCCAGCGCCTGCGCGGCGGGGCTGGCGAAGGGTTTGCCGCTGGAGGCTGCCGTGGCCCAAGCCTGGGCCTATGTCGCCGAGGCCATCCGCCGGGCCCCGGGGCTGGGCGGCGGTCATGGGCCGCTGGGCCATGGCTGGCCGTTGAGGCGAGACGCATGAGCGAGCTCCAGGCACGCCTTGTAGAAATCGTCCGCGCCGACCCCGGCCTGATGCACGTCCTGAAGGGCGTCCGGGATCAGGGCCTGCCGGACTGGCGCATCTTCTCGGGTGCGGTCTACCAGAGCGTCTGGAATGCCCTGACCGGGCGCCCAGCGGGCTATGGTGTGCGGGACTATGACGTCGGCTATTTCGATCCCGACACCAGTTGGGACGCCGAGGACGTGATCATCAAGCGCGTCGCCGCCGCCTTCGACGAACCGTTCCGCAGCACCGTCGAGGTCCGCAACCAGGCGCGCGTGCCGATCTGGTTTCCGGCCCATTTCGGCGAGCCCTATGATCCGTTGTCGGGGACGGATGAGGCCCTCGAACGCTTTGTGGCCCCGGCCTTTGCGATCGGCGTGCGGCTCGAGGCGGACGATGCGATCAGCGTGGCGGCGCCGCTGGGGCTGGAGGACGTCTTCGCCCTGACCCTGCGGCCCAACCCGAACCGCACCCGGGCGAAAGACTGGCCACGCGTGGTCGAGCGGGCCCGGGCCCGGTGGCCGGAGTTGAGGGTTGTGACGTGATTGCAGCGACCGCCGCCCTGACGCTTCTCCTTGCCGGGCAGGATCTCATCGAGGCCGATGTCTCCGGCAGCCGGCGCTGGCGGGTGGCCATGGAAGGGCCCGGCGGGGCCGTCGCCTTCCTGCCGACGGCCCGATCCGCCGATGCCCGCGAGGTCGTGCTGATAACCACCGCCTGGGCCGCCGGGTCGCCGGGCGAGCCAGCCGCGCTGTCGCAGGCCTTTTTTGTGCACGCGCTCGACTGCGCCGCCGGCACACAGGCGCGGACTGGATTCGGCGAGACCGACCCGCCGCCACGGCGCTGGACGCCCTCCGACGGCCCGCCGCTGTCCCGTCCGACGCCCGTTCCGGCAGCGATACAGGCGAACACGGCGATGGCCGTCATCGCAGAAGCGGTGTGCCGGGACGGCACGCCGAACCTGCCTGAAATCGAAGGAGAATGGTCCACGGTATCCGGAACGTTGCGACGGCGTGTTGAAGCGTCCCGGGCCGGGGCCGACACCCCATGAAACAGTGGACCGTCGACGCCTTCGCCTCAGCCCCGTTCAAGGGCAACCCCGCCTGTGTGGTCGAGCCCTTCGACCAGTGGCCGGCCGACGACTGGATGCAGGCGCTGGCGAAGGAGAACAATCAGGCGGAGACGGCCTTCCTGCTTCGCACCGACGATCCCGTGCGATTCGACCTGCGCTGGTTCACGCCGGGGATGGAGGTCGATCTGTGCGGCCACGCCACCCTGGCCTCGGCCCATGTCCTGCTGGCCGAGCTGGGGCTGGAGGCACCGGCCCTGACCTTCGACACCCGCTCCGGGCCGCTGATCGTGCGCCGGGCGGGCGAGGGCTATGAGATGGACTTTCCCGGCGACCCGCCACGCCGGACGGGGACCCCGGACGGTCTGGCCGAGGCGCTGGGCCTGGCTCCCGTCGAGGTTTGGGCCGGGCGCTATCTGGTCGCCGTCCTGGCCGATGCGGCGGCGGTGCGGGCGGTCGCCCCGAACATCCGCGCGCTCGCCTTAATTCAGGGCGAGGCCGGCGAGGTCGGTCAGGTGATCGTCTGTGCCGCAGCGGATGCCGGGGACGACGTCGATGTGGTCGACCGGTTCTTCGCGCCGGGCTGCGGCGTCGATGAGGATCCGGCGACCGGCTCGGCCCACTGCATCCTCGGGCCCCTGTACGCCGACAAGCTCGGCCGGGCGACGGTGCGGTTCCGGCAGGTCTTCCCGGGCCGGGGCGGCGATATCGAAACCGAAACCCGCGGCGACCGGGTGCTGCTGCGTGGACAGGCCGTGACCGTGATCGAGAGCCGGTTGAGGCTCTGAAACGGGAAGGGGGCGCGACCCTTGCGGATCGCGCCCCCGGACCCTCGGGGAGGAAGGTCAGGCCCTACCAGCGGCGGTCGTCGCGGTCGCGGCGTTCTTCCCGGATCTGGTACGACAGTCGGTCATAGCGGTGGTCGAGCTCGGCCCGTTCGCGGAACGACAGGCCGCCGCGCAGGTAGCTGCGCTCCAGGTAGACGAGGTCATTCAGTTCCCGGCGCAGCCGGCTTGCTTCCCGCCGGCTGAGCGACCCGTTTCGTTCCCCGCGATCAATGCGGCGGTCGAGGTTGTATTTGCGTTGGCTGATGTTCTCCCAGCGACCGCCACGGTCATTGTCCCAGCGTCCACCCCGGTCCTGTTCGTAACGGCCACCGCGATCATCATGATGACGCGGGCCATAGGACTGGGCCATGGCGGGGACCGCGACGGAAGCCGCAGCCAGGGCGAGGGCGGGGATGAGAAACTTCTTCATCATCGGACTTCTCCTTGAGCGTTCCACGCAGACCGGGTGGCCAGCGTTGAGTTGAGAAGACCATTCCCCGGCTGAGCGCGATCTGAACGGCACATGTCAGCTTCCATTCATCAGCCTGAATTCGCCGTCACGGCGTCCCGGCGCGGGTCGGACGACAAATCCTCGCCGCGCGCGCGAGGGGGGCGGCGCAAAGGGTGAAATATGTCTACAGTTGTCGTTCAGCCGTCGTTCAGAGCCCGGGGTCTAGACCGCTCTTCATGAACCATCCGTCCGCCATATTGCTCGCAGTCCTGATCGCTGCCGCGCCCCTGTCGCAGGCGGCTGCGCAGGATCGTGGCCTGCGTGGCGACCGTGCGGATCGCCAGCAGCAGGATGATCAGCCCCGGGTCAGTGTCGGGGAGGCGGTCCAGCGCGCGTCCTCGGGCCGCCCGGGCCGTTTCCTCGGGGCCAGCAACCGCGGCGACACCATCGTCGTTCGCTGGGAGTATCCCGGTGGCCGGGTCGCCGACATCATGGTGGACGCCCGCACCGGTCGGGTCGTGGGAGAGCGCTGAATGCGAATCTTGCTTGTCGAGGATGACGTTGACCTGTCGCGCCAGCTGAAACTGGCCCTGGGCGACGCCGGCTATGCCGTGGATCATGCCGCAGATGGCGAGGAGGCCCATTTCCTCGGCGACACCGAGCCCTATGACGTTGTGGTGCTCGACCTCGGCCTGCCCAAGATCGACGGGGTCTCGGTGCTGGAACGCTGGCGCCGTGACGGCAAGACCACGCCGGTGCTGATCCTGACGGCGCGCGGGGCCTGGTCCGACAAGGTGTCGGGCTTTGACGCCGGGGCCGATGACTATCTGACCAAGCCCTTCCACACCGAGGAACTGCTGGCGCGTCTGCGGGCGCTGCTGCGGCGTTCGGCGGGCATCGCCTCGGCGACCCTGTCATGCGGCGGTCTGCGCCTCGACCCGAGGGCCGCCCGCGCCACCGTCAATGGCGAGCCGCTGCGGCTGACCTCGCTGGAGTACCGGCTGCTGCACTATGTGATGATGCACCAGGGCCGGGTGATCAGTCGCACCGAGCTGGTCGAGCACCTGTACGATCAGGATTTCGACCGGGATTCCAACACCATCGAGGTCTTCGTCGGCCGTCTGCGCAAGAAAATCGGGGCTGACCGGATCGAGACGGTGCGTGGTCTGGGCTACCGCCTGACACCGCTGGCCGGGGAGTCCGACGGGGCGTGACCGAGGGGGCGGGGGGCGAAGCGGTTCCGGCCGACGACAGGTCCTGGGGCCGTTGGTTCGGTCGACCGGGACGCAGCCTGACCCGCCGGCTGATGTGGCTGGCGTCCGCCTGGATCGTGCTGGCCCTCGTGGTCACCGGCTGGGCCCTGACCAGCCAGTATCAGGAATCCGCCCTCAGACGGCTGGGCAACGTGCTGCTCGACACCATCGACGAGGTGGTGATCGCGACCAATGCCGGGCCGGACGGCATCGTGGTGGCCGAGATCCGGGACGCCCAGACCGACCGCGCCCTGTCCGGAAAGTACTGGGCTGTGGCCGAACTGAACGGCGCGGGCGGTATGCGTTTCATTGCCGGCTCGCCGTCCCTGGCCGGGGAACGGCTGGCCGTGCCGCGCGATCTGCCCGCCCGACTGCGCGACGCGGCCGGCGGCACCATCAGCTACCCCGATCCGGGCTTTCTGCGGCCGCCGCTGCGCCAGCCGTTGAGGATCGCGGCGAGCCTGAAGTCCCTGCCGGGCCGCAGCGAACCGCTGGTCTTCATGGCGGCCGTCGATACGACCGACATCGAGAATGACACTCGCCAGTTCGCCACCTTTACCTGGACGGCGCTGCTGATCCTCGGTCTGGGCCTGGTCATAGCCGTCTTCCTGCAGGTGCAGATCGGCCTGCGCCCGCTGTTCAGTCTCAGGAACGAGATCGCCGACGTCCGCAAGGGCAAGGCCGCCCGCATCGCCCGCAGCTATCCAATGGAAATCCAGCCGCTGGCCGAACAGGTCAACCGCCTGCTGGACCACAATCAGGAAACGGTCGAGCGTCAGCGCACCCATGTCGGCAACCTCGCCCATGCGCTGAAGACGCCGCTCTCGGTCATGCTGGCCGAGGCCGGCTCGCAGAAGGGCGAGCTGCCCGACATGGTGCGCAAACAGACCGAGGTGATGAAGGCCCAGGTCGACCACCACCTGCGCCGCGCCCGCGCCGCCGCCCGCGCCCAGCTGCTGGGGGAACGCACCCCCATCGCCGAGGTGCTGGACGAGATGGCGGTCATGCTGGAGCGTGTGTTCGAGGAGAAGGGCGTCGAGATCGACTGGCGCGCGCCCGATGAGCTGGGCTTCCGGGGCGAGCGTCAGGACCTGCAGGAGATCCTCGGCAATCTGATGGAAAACGCCTGCAAATGGGCGAAACGCCGCGTCCGCATCAGTGCCGGCGCGACCGGCCTGGGCCAGATGGTGGTGGTGGTCGAAGACGACGGCCCCGGCTTGCCGGCCGACCAGCGTGATGCGGCCTTGGAGCGCGGTGCCCGCCTGGACGAGACCACGCCGGGCTCCGGCCTTGGCCTCTCCATCGTGGTCGAACTGACGCGCGCCTATGGCGGCAAGATCACCCTGGCTGACAGCGATCTCGGCGGCCTGAAGGTGTTGCTCGAACTGCCGTCGGCCGAGGCCTGATTGTGTCCGTCCAGATAGCGGTTGTTAACCCTGAGGAACCATAGTCGGGAAAGCCGGGCTGGATCCGGTGCGGGATTTTCGTATGGCAGGGATCGCTGTCGCACATCGCGTCGCACTGACCGCCCTGCTGGCACGGTGCCCCGAAGTCGCGCTCGCATCCGTGTCCGCCGCTGTGGCAACCATGGGTGGCAGTCGGGCGGCCGAACTGCGAGTGCTCATCGCCGATGAAGCCCGTGACCGGGTGCGTCGCGCCAAGGCTTTGGCCCCCCTGGTCCCCATGTTCCGCGCCCGCGTCGATGGCGTCGTCGCCCTGACCTTCCCGTCTCATGTCCTGCCGCGCCTGTGGCGCGCCGCCAGCGAGCGAGACCCTGACCTTCTGGTCCATCTGGACGAGGATGATCCCACGGCCGTGGCTGATCGCTTCTGCCAGGCGGCGGCCCTTGTCACGCGGGACCAGCCCGATCTGGTCTGGCCTCCGGGCGGCGATGAGGCGGCGCGTCAGGCCGGCCTCGCTGACCTCGCGGCCTGCCTCGATCTGGCCCATCTGGCGCGGCGCGGCCTGCGCTCGCTGGAGGTCTGGCTGAAGCGTCCGGATGGCGACCAGATCGCGGAGCTGAGGCTGCTGCTCAAGGATTGCGCCGGCGTGCATGTCGACGGTGCGCAGCGCGTGCTGGAGATGCTGTTCGCCCATCTGGACGACGCCGTCCTGATCCTGCGAATCGTCATCCAGACCTCGCTGGCCGCCGGACGCGAGGGCTTCCTCAGCGAATCGGAACTGGCCGGCTTCGTCGACCGGCTGATCGCCGGCGTCGACGCCCGCGCCCGCAAGATCGAGGCCTTCAAGCCAAGCTCTGATCTGGACCTTGTCGACAAGGTCATCGCCGACCTCAACTGGAGCGCCGGTGTGCTCGGCGAACTGGACGTGACCCTGACCCTCAATCCGCAGAGCGTATGGGGCAAGTCGGTGCGGGACGCCCGCGTCGCCATCGCCCGGCGTCTGAGCGGCCTCTTGCGCGCGGCCGACCATGCAGTGGACGAAGCCCTGCCGCTGGAGCGGGTTCAGATCGCGGGTCGCATGACCCGCAAGGCACCCCGGCTCTCGGCCCCGGTCGAGGGTCCCACGGTCGAGGCCGCCCTCAGCCTGCTGAAACTGGTCGGATCGGCGCGCGGCCCTGCCTCGACCTTTGGCTGCGAGGCCGACCGCAAGGCCCTGGTCGATGCCCTGACCGACCGGTTGTCGGATCATGCTGACCAGACACTGCGGATGATCAATGACGGCGAGGCTGAAGACGAGGCCCACGCCCTGGGCCTGGTTGAACTGTCCGCCCTCTGCCTCGATCACATCGACGCCAACGACCCCGCTCGCACGGTGCGGCGTCGGGCCGCGGTCGCGGGAGCCTCTCCGAAGGCCGAGCAGGCCTCGTCGCGGGCCGCCTGATCGGCTACATGGCCGGTGATGGTGGTTTTCTGGATCATGGCGGCTCTGCTCACGGCACTCGCGGGTTTGTGCGCCCTGGCAGGCGCGCGCCGTGGGGCCGACGGCGATGAGACCGTCTCAGCCGCCGCCGAGCTGGCCGAACTGGATCGGCTGAAGGCGCGCGGCTTGCTTGACGAGGCGGGCTGGACGGCTGCACGCGCCGAGGCCGGTCGCCGCATCCTTGTCTCAGACCGCGAGACCGCCCCGGTCATGGCCGGGACCAGGGACCGGCTTTGGGTTCTGGCCGGATTGACGGCCTTGGCCCCGGCGACCCTCGCCCTCTATGTCGTGGTCGGGGCACCCGGCCTGCCGGATCAGGCTTATGAGGATCGTGTTGACCAGTGGGCGACCGAACTCGAAACGCTGGCACCACCGCAACTGGCCGCTGTGGCCGCCCGGGTGGTCAGTGACCGGCCGAACGATCATCAGGCCCTCACCATGCTGGGCGCTGCCCGATTCGAGGCCGGCGATCCGATCGGCGCGGCTTCGGCCTTCCGTCGGGCGTTGGCGCTGCAACCGGACGACGCGCAAAACTGGTCGCGGCTGGGCGAGAGCCTGACGCGGGCCAATTCCGGCGTGGTTGGCGGTGACGCCGAAGCCGCCTTCGCCCAGGCCCTGCGCAGGGATCCCGGTCAGCTGGGCGCGCGCTATTTCCTTGGCGAGGCGGCGCTGGCGCGTGGGGAGCCGGCCATGGTTCGGGCCATGTGGGGCCCGCTGATCGCCGCCCTCGACCCTGCGGATCCACGTCGGGCCGACCTGCTCCAGAGGATGCCGGGGGACGCTGTCCGATGAGCTGGTTGCCGAAATCTCCGAAAGCCCGACGTCGGCTTTGGGTCGTGGCTGTGGTTGCGCCGGTCCTGGCGCTGGCCGTCGGCCTGTCGCTCTATGCCATGCGCGACAACGTCACCTTTTTCTTCTCCCCGTCGGAGGCCAATGCCCAGAACGCTCCTGCCGGTCGGGTCGTTCGCCTCGGCGGACTGGTCGAGGCCGGCAGCGTCGTCCACAGCCCGAATGGCGAGGTCGCCTTCAGCATTACGGACAATGCCGCCACGGCCCGTATTGTCTACCAGGGCGACCTGCCTGACCTCTTTCGCGAGGGACAGGGGATCGTGACCCAGGGTGCCTTCCTTCCCGATCGCAGCTTCCGCGCCACCCAGGTGTTGGCCAAGCATGATGAGAATTATATGCCGCGCGAAGTCGCCGACCGTCTCAAGGCCAAGGGCGAGTGGCGGCCTGAGGGCGGCGCGCCGGCCTCCGGAGCCGTTTCGCGGTGATAGTTGAACTGGGTGCCTTCGCCCTGATCCTCGCCCTGGTGCTGGCGGTGCTGCAGACCGGCATGGCCACGGCCGGTCGCCTGCGTCGCAGCCCGGTCCTGGCTGGAGCTGCCGAGGGCGCGGCCGTCGCCTGCGCGGTCGCCGTGGCCGTGTCCTTCGCCGTCCTGATCCAGGCCTTCGCGGTCTCTGACTTCTCGGTGGCCAATGTTGCGGCCAACAGCCACACCGACAAGCCGATGCTCTACAAGGTCTCGGCGGCCTGGGGCAGCCACGAGGGATCGCTGGTATTGTGGTGTCTTGTGCTGACGGGTTTCGGCGCGGTGCTGACGCGCGCGCGCGGCCTGCCGTTCGGGCTCAAGACTTCGGCGGTGGCCACCCAGGGTGTGCTCGGCGTGCTGTTTCTCGCCTTCGCCGTCTTCACCTCCAGCCCGTTCGAGCGGCTGGACCCGGCCCCTTTCCAGGGCAATTCGCTGAATCCCCTGCTTCAGGATCCGGCGCTCGCCTTCCATCCGCCGATGCTCTACGCGGGCTACGTCGGGCTTTCGGTCTGTTTCTCGCTGGCCGTGGCGGCCCTGATCGAGGGCCGGGCCAACTCCAGCTTCTGGCCGGCCTGGGCCCGCTGGGTCCGGCCGTGGGCCCTCGCCAGCTGGGCTTTCCTGACCGTTGGCATCACCCTCGGTGCCTTCTGGGCCTACTATGAGCTCGGCTGGGGCGGCTGGTGGTTCTGGGACCCCGTCGAGAACGCCAGCTTCCTGCCGTGGCTGGCCGGCACCGCACTGCTCCACTCCGCCGTGGTCACTGAGCGGCGCGGGGCGCTGGCGGGCTGGACGACCTTTCTGGCCTTGCTGGCCTTCAGCTTCTCCATGCTGGGTGCCTTCCTCGTCCGTTCGGGCGTCCTGACCAGCGTCCATGCCTTCGCCGTCGATCCCGAACGCGGCCTGATGCTGCTGGCCATCCTCGGCGCGACATCGGGCGTGGCCTTTGCCCTGTTCGCCTGGCGGGCACCGCAGCTCAAGGGAGGGGGGATGTTCGCTCCGGTCAGCCGCGAGGGCGCGTTGGTACTGAACAACGTCTTCCTGACGGCGGCCTGCGCCACCGTCCTGCTCGGCACCCTCTATCCGCTCATCCTTGAGGCGGCCAACGGCGCGACGATTTCGGTCGGCCCGCCCTATTTCGCCCTGACCTTCGTCCCCCTGATGGCTGCGGCCTTGTTGATCCTGCCTGCGGGACCCCTGCTGGTGTGGAAACGGAGCGACCTGAAGGGTGTCGGCCAACGGCTCGTGGTGGCTGCGGGCCTGGCGATCGTGATTGCGCTGTTGGGCTGGATGGCGTTTGAGCCGAAGAAGGCCTTGTCTGCGGCCGGGATCGGCCTCGGGGGCTGGCTGATCCTCGGAACCCTGGCTGAAGTCACGGAGCGGATCCGCCTGTTCCGCGCGCCGCCGGCCGAGAGCCTGCGCCGGGCGCGGGGCCTTCCGCTCGGTGCCTGGGGCACGACCCTGGCCCATGCCGGGCTGGGGGTCTTCGTCCTCGGTGCGGTGGTCGAGACCGGCTATCGCGTCGAGGCCGCCCGCGCCCTTGCGCCCGGTCAGAGCATCGAGGCCGGCAAATGGGCCGTGCGGCTCGACTCCGTGCGCGTGGTTGAGGGGCCGAACTATCTTGCGGAACAGGGCCGGCTGACCGTGACCCTCCGCGATGGCGAAGCCCCGAAGACCGTCACCGCCGAGCGCCGCTTCTTCCCGGCCGGGGGCCAGACCACGACCGAGGTCGGACTCGATTTCCGGGGGCTGGACGACGTCTATGTGGTGCTGGGTGAGCGGGGGCAGAACGAGGCCGGGGCACCCGCATGGACGGTGCGCGTCTGGTGGAACCCCTGGGCCCGTCTGATCTTTCTTGGACCGGCGATCATGGCCTTGGGTGGCTTGCTGTCGCTGCTGGATCGCCGGTTACGGCTGGGCGTGAACCGGCGGAAGAGGTCGTCATGAGGCGCGCCCTGCTGATCGCGGCTGCGCTGGCGCTGGTCGCCATGCCGGTCACAGCCCAGGAGCCCCCTCCCGCGCCTGACCGGCCGCTGGCCGATCCCGCCCAGGAGGCCCGCGCACAGGCCCTGTTCAACGATATCCGCTGCGTCGTCTGCCAGCATGAGGCCATCGCCGACAGCCCCGCCGGCATCGCCGCCGACATGCGGGTCCTGGTCCGGGAAGAGATCGCCGCCGGGCGCAGCGACGAACAGGTCCGCGACGATCTGGTGCGCCGCTATGGCGACTTTGTTCTGTTCACGCCGCCGCTGCGGGGTGGGACCTGGCTGTTGTGGTTCGGTCCGCTCGCCGCCTTGCTGGCGGCCGGAGTGGGCCTGCTGGTCATGGCACGCCGTCGCCCGGCCGAGGCCCCGGTGCTGTCGGCCGCCGAGGAGGCGGATCTGGCCCGGATACTCGCCGATCAGGCGGTTCGCCCCGATGCTGACGCAAAGCCGTCTGACCACTAGGCACGAGCCTGATCGTTTGAGGAGGAATCGCGTCGCGGTTCCGTCGAGAGTGTGAATCAGGCTCGCAGGGACTGCGGACCCCCCCATCGCCCTGCGGCGTTGGTGAAACTGGCCGCAGCTCTATATGACAAGACCGAACGGGCGTGCACCGCCCGACCAGAGGATTGCAAGACACGCCTATGATGAAGCGCAAGGAATTCATGCTGGGGGCCATCGCTGGCCTGACCTTCGCCGCTGCGGCGACTGCCGGCGGCGTCATTGACTGGCCCTCGGCCAATGCGGGCCCGGTGGCGGGCTTCACCGGCCGTCTGGCACCCACGGCCGGTGCCTCCGGCCTCGCCTTCGCCCCGCCGCAGGGCGCGCCCCTCAGCTTCGCCGATATCTTCGCCCAGGTCGCGCCGGCGGTGGTGCAGATCGATGTGAAGACCCGGGTGCGTCGGCCCAGCATGATCCAGGTTCCCGGCACGCCCTTCGCCATCCCCAATCCGAACGGCGGGGAAGAGGGCGAGGAAGGCGAGGACGGCGAAGGCGCGACCGCCATGGGTGCGGGCTCCGGCTTCTTCATCGCCGCCAACGGCTTCATCGTCACCAACAACCACGTGGTCGCCGACGCGACCGAGATCATGGTCAAGCTGGCTGATGGACGCGAGCTGGAAGCGCGCCTCATCGGCCGCGACGAGAGCACCGACCTGGCCGTCATCAAGGTCGAGGGGACCGGCTTCCCCTTCGTCAATTTCGAGGAATCTGCCCAGCCTCGCGTGGGCGACTGGGTCATCGCCGTCGGCAACCCGTTCGGCCTCGGCGGCACCGCCACGGCGGGCATCGTCTCGGCGCAGGGGCGCAGCATTCCGGACCCGACCGCCAGCTATGTCGACTTCCTGCAGATCGACGCGGCGATCAATCGCGGCAACTCGGGCGGCCCGACCTTCGACATCTATGGTCGGGTCATCGGCGTGAACTCGGCCATCTATTCGCCAACGGGCGGCTCGGTCGGCATCGGCTTCGCCATCCCGGCCTCGGTGGCCAAGCCGATCACGGATCAACTCATGCGCGGCGAGTCGGTCGAGCGCGGCTATGTCGGCGTCACGATCGCTCCGGTCAGCGCCGATATCGCGGCGGCACTGGGAATGACAGATGATGTTGGTGCCCTGGTCGTGGACTACACGCCGGACGCCCCGGCGCAGCGCGCGGGGCTCCGGTTTGGTGACGTGGTGACGAAGATCGACGGTCGCCCCGTCGCGAACAGCACCGAGTTGACCCGCGCCATCGCCTTGGTTCGTCCCGGTGGCCGCACCCGGCTCACGGTTGTCAGGGACGGCCGCGAGTCGGTCGTCACCCTGTCGCCGGTCCTCCGTCCGTCGCAGGCCGATCTGACAACCAGTCAGGGTGCAGCGTTCGCGCAGCGCCCGGCGTTGCGAGGTCTGCGAAGCCTCGGAGAATCCGTTCTCGGCCTTTCTCTCGCCGATTCGAGCGAGCCGTTTCGCAAGGCGGCCGGTATCGCGGATCGCTTCGTCGGTCCGGTGGTAGTTGCTGTCGCGCCCTCTGAAGCATCCGACGCCGGCGTCGCGCCCGGAATGCTCATTCTGGCGGTAAACGGCAACCCGGTGGCATCGGTTTCGGAGGTCCGGGCCGCCGTGCAGGCTGCGCGGCGCGCCGGTCGAGAGAAGGTGCTGCTGCTGGTAGGGACCGCGAACGGTTCATCGCCGCTGGTGGTTGACCTCCTGGCGGAGTGACCCGCCCGATCCTGAACAAGCCTTAACTGCCCCCATCGCCGCCGATGCGCTAACATCGGCGGCGATTCACGTTCGAGGGGCTGATTCCATGCGCATTCTGGTGGTCGAGGACGACGCTGAAGCCGCGACCGCCATGGTCCGGGGACTGACCGAAGCCGGGCACGAGCCGACCCACGCCGTCGACGGGGCCTTCGGCCTGCTGGAGGCGCAGAAGGGCGGCTATGACGTCTATGTCGTGGACCGGATGATGCCGCGCCTCGACGGCATCGGCATGGTCGAGACCCTGCGCAAGGACGGAGACCAGACCCCCGTCCTGTTCCTGTCGGCGCTGGGCGAGGTCGAGGACCGCGTCACGGGCCTGAAGGCGGGGGCCGACGACTATCTGGTCAAGCCCTACGCGTTTTCCGAACTGGTCGCCCGGGTCGAGGCCCTGTCGCGCCGACGCGAGACCGGCTCGGTCGCGACCATGCTGAAGGTCGGTGATCTGGAGATGAACCTGATTTCGCGCGTCGTGCGCCGTTCGGGCCAGGAGATCGACCTGCAGCCGCGCGAATTCCAGCTGCTGGAGTTCCTGATGCGCCATGCCGGCCAGTCCGTGACCCGCACCATGCTGCTGGAGAAGGTCTGGGAATATCATTTCGACCCCCAGACCAATGTCATCGACGTCCACATCAGCCGCCTGCGCGCCAAGATCGACAAGGGCTTCGACCACGCCATGCTGCAGACGGTGCGCGGGGCGGGTTACCGGCTGGAGCCTTAGAGCGCAGACGTTCTCCCTCCCCCTCCGGGGGAGGGTGGTCGCGAAGCGACCGGGTGGGGAGGGCTCGGCGACATGGGCGCGATAGCCAAGGCGAGAAATCTCCGAAAGAGGATGACCCCCGCGGAAGCGCGTCTTTGGGTTCGTTTACGTGAGCTTCGGAGCGAGGGACTTCATTTCCGTCGTCAACACCCCGAGCGAGGCTATTTTCTGGACTTTGTGTGCCTGGCCCGAGGACTGATTGTCGAGGTCGACGGGAGCTCGCACCTTGATCCGGATCGCGCCCGGAAGGACAGGGTGCGGGATGTCGTGCTCGGCCGGGAAGGGTTCGTGACCATGCGGGTCTCCAACGGAGACGTGAAAGAGAGGGTGGAGGAGGTCATACGAGACGTGCGGATGCGTTGCCTTGCCCTCCCCACCCCGTCGTCGCTGCGCGCCGACCACCCTCCCCCGCAGGGGGAGGGAGAATGAAGTTGCCTTCTATTCTAAGGCGCACGCCCTTCCGGCTGACGCTGCTGTTCCTCGCCCTGTTCGCGGCGGCGGCCAGCGCCATCCTGGCCTGGGTCTATTTCGCCTCGGCCTCCGAGGCCCGGACCAAGGCCGAGCGGGACGTGCGCGGCGAGATGCAGGTGCTGACCGGCATCTACAAGGAGCGCGGCTTCGACGCCCTCAACCGGGCCCTGATCGACCGCACCCTGCGCGACAACGCCTTCCTCTATCTGCTCAAGAACCCCGACGGCAGCCAGGTCACCGGCAGTCTCACCGACTTCCCGATCGACAGGATGGAGGAGGCGCAACAGTGGATCACCTTCCCCTTCACTGACACAGATGTGGAGGGGCGGGTCACGCGACCCCGGGCGCGTGGCGTTCAGGTGCGGCTGGCGGGCGGAGAGATGCTCCTGGTCGGCGCTTCGCTCAGCGACACCGAAGCCTATCTGGCTCGCCTGACCCAGGCCCTGTGGACGGCCATGGGTATCGTGCTGCTGCTCGGTCTCGTCGGCGGAATTCTGGTCAGCCGCAATCTCGAACACGCCATGGGTCGGCTTGGAAAGGTCGTCACGGCGGTACAGGAGGGCGATCTCAAGGCCCGGGCCGAGGTTCGCAACTCCGGCGACGAGTTCGATGAACTGGGTGCCGGGCTGAACACCATGCTGGATCGGCTGGAAGGGTCCATGGCCTCGATCCGCCACGCCGGCGACGCCATCGCCCACGATCTGCGCTCGCCCCTGACCCGGATGCGGGCCAAGCTGGAGGTGGCGCTGATGGACGCCGAGGCTGGCAAGATCGACGGCGTCGATGCGGTTCAGCTGGCGCATCGACGAGGCCGACAACCTGCTGAAGACCTTCAACACCGTCCTGGCCATCGCCCGGCTGCAGGCGGCGGCGGGCCGCACACCCGATCCGAAGGTGTTCGACGCCGCAGACCTCGCCGCCGACATGGCCGAACTGTACGAGCCCGCCAGCGAGGACAAGGGGCTGGAGTTCTCGGTCGAGATCGAACGCGGCCTGATGATCCAGGGCAATCAGCCCTTCCTCGCCCAGGCCCTGGCCAACATCATCGACAATGCGATCAAATACACGCCGGCCGGCGGCGCGGTGATGCTGCGGGCGCGGCGGCGGTCGTCGGGCGAGATCGAGTATTCCGTCACCGACACCGGACCGGGCGTGCCGGAAGGTGACCGGGAGCGGGTTATCGAACGGTTCGTGCGCCTCGACAACAGCCGGACCGAGGCCGGCTCCGGCCTTGGTCTGGCCCTGGTCGGGGCGGTGATGGAGGCCCACGGCGGCCGCATCCTGCTGGATGAAGGCCCCGGTGAATACGGTGGCTTCGGTCCCGGCCTGCGCGTGGCCCTGGTCCTGCCGGCGGCGGAATGAGCGGCCTGCTCGGTTCCCGCCTCGCCGCCTGCGGTCCGGTCGTCGATGCGGTTGCGGCCGGTCGGGTCCATGAGCGCCTGTCCGAAGCCGCGCGCGAGGGCGGCTGGACCGATGCACTGGAGATCGCCTGGCCGGCGCTGGTCCCCGTCTTCGCCGCCTCACCCTATCTCGGCGGGCTGGCGCGGCGCTGGCCCGAGCGGCTGCGGCTGACGCTGGAGACGGCACCCGAGGACCGGCTGGCGGCCATCCTCTCCGCCACCGAGGCCCTGACCGGCGGTGCCGACGAGGTCCGCGCGCCGCTGCGCTGGTTCAAGGCGGAACTGCATCTGCTGACCGCCCTGTGCGATCTCGGCGGCGTCTGGGATCTGGACGCCGTCACGAACGCCCTCAGCCGCTTCGCCGACGCCTCGACCCGGTCCGCTCTGCGGGCCGTGGCCCACGACCAGCGCGAGCGGGGCAAGCTGGTCTCGGCCGCTGACGACCCGCGCGGTCCCATCCCCGGCCTGTTCGGCCTCGCCATGGGCAAGCACGGCGCCTTCGAGCTCAACTATTCCTCCGACATCGACATCAGCCTGTTCTGGGAGCCGGAGACGCTGGAGAGCGCCCTCGCCGAGGGCGTCGAGCCGCAGAAATTCTGCGACCGCGTCGCCCATGCGCTGGCGTCGCTGATGCAGGAGCGAACCGGCGACGGCTATGTCTTCCGCTTCGACCTGAGGCTGCGGCCCGACCCGTCCTCGACCCCGCCCGTTGTCGCCGTTCCGTTCGCCCTGTCCTATTATGAAGGCGTCGGCCAGAACTGGGAGCGGGCGGCCTTCATCAAGGCGCGCGCCATGCTGGGCGACCTCGCCGCCGGCGCCGACTTCGTCAAGGCGCTGAGGCCCTTCATCTGGCGCCGCAGCCTCGACTATCCGGCCATCCTCGACATCCAGTCGATCAAGCGCCAGATCCACGTCCACAAGACCGGCGAGGCCATGGACGCCGCCGGAGCCAATCTGAAACTGGGCCGGGGTGGCATCCGCGAGATCGAATTCTTCGCCCAGACCCAGCAGCTGATCCTCGGCGGCCGCGACCCCGGCCTGCGCAGTCCCCGCACCGTCGACGCCCTCGCCGCCCTGCGTGACGCCGGTCACGTCAGCCCCGAAGTCTGCGCCGATCTGACCGCCGCCTACGCCGCCCTGCGCGGCCTCGAGCACCGGGTGCAGATGCTCGACGACGAACAGACCCACATCCTGCCGACCGAACCGACGCGGCGCGCGGCGGTTGCGGCACTGGCAGGTGAGGGCGATCTGGCTGTTTTCGATCACGGGGTCGAAGCCTTGCTGGTTGGGGTCAACCGCACCTATGGCGAACTGTTCGAGGGCGAGGAGGCGCTGTCCTCCCCCTATGGCTCGCTGGTCTTCACGGGTGTCGAGAACGATCCCGAGACCCTGGCGACACTCGGGCGCATGGGTTTCACGGAACCTGCGGGCGTGGCCGATACGATCCGCAGCTGGCACCACGGCCGCATTCCCGCCACCCGGTCGGCCCGTGGCCGCGAACTGTTCACCCGGCTGGCACCGCGCCTGCTGACCGCGCTGGCGGACACCGGTGCGGCCGATGCCGCCTTCCGCCGGTTCGCCGTCTTCTTCGCCGGCCTCAACAGCGGTGTGCAGGTCCAGGCCCTCTTCCTCGCCCAGCCGAAGCTGTTCGAGCTCGTTGTCGGCGTCATGGCTTTCGCCCCCCGGCTGGCCCGCACCCTCGGCCGCTATCCGGCAGCGCTGGACAGTATGCTGGACGCCCGTTTCAGTCGTGACATCGACGAGGATTCAGGGCTCGTCGGCCAGATGACGGCCGACGCCGCTGCGGCACCTGACTTCGAGACGGCTCTGGATATCGCCCGCCGGGTGCATCGCGAACAGATGTTCCGCATCGGCATCCAGACCCTGACGGGCCACGCCGGACCCGAAGCCGCCGGACGCGCCTATACGGACCTCGCCGACGCCGTCATGGACGCCCTGGGCCCCGTGGCTATGGCCGAGGCGGTCCGGCAGGGCGGGGTTCTGCCCGGTGGTGCGGTCGCTGTGATCGCCCTGGGCAAGGCCGGCTCGCGCGAGATGACCGCAGGGTCTGACCTCGACCTGATGACCGTCTACGACAGCCCGCCCGAGACCGTGTCAGACCGCAAGGGCTGGGCCGCCGGCGTCTTCTATTCCCGCTTCACCCAACGGCTGATCGCGGCCCTGTCGGCGCATACGGCCGAGGGCGGCCTCTATGAGGTCGACATGCGGCTGCGGCCCGGGGCGGCCAAGGGACCGGTGTCGCTGCGGCTGTCGGCGGTCGAGGACTATTATGCGACCGAGGCCGACACCTGGGAGTTTATGGCCCTGACCCGGGCGCGGGTGGTCTGGACCGATGATCCGGCGTTCGGGGCGCGGGCGACGGCGGCCCTGGAGGCCATCCTGCGGCGACCCCGGCCGGGCGTGGATGTCGCCGCCGATGCCCGCCGGATGCGCGATCTGATGGCGCGCGAGCGGCCGGGGCAGGGGGCGTGGGACCTCAAGCTGGCCCCCGGCGGTCAGGTCGACGCCGAGTTCGTCGCCCAGGTGCATCAACTTGAGGCCGCTGCCACAGGCGGCCTCCTGACCGTCTCGACCCTGGAGGCGCTCGCGGCCGAACCCGCCCTGGCCGAGGCCTGGCGGCTGCAGCAGGCTCTGGGTCAGGTCTTCAGCGCGGCCTTCGACGACAGGCCGGACCCTGAACAGGAGCCGGAGGGCTTCCGCCGCCGTCTCGCCGAGGCAGCGGGCGTGGCCGATTTCGAGACCCTGAATGCCCGGCTGGCCCAGGCCCGAACGGCCGCCCGCGCGGCCTTCGAGGCGGTTCTGCCGCCAGCGCGCGACGGAGACTGACGGCAAGGCCGTTTCACTCCCCGGACAGGGAATGCGGCCGCGCAGGGCGGCCATGGAGATCATAAAGATGCACAAGACCCTTCTCGTCGGCGGCCTTGCCGCCCTTCTGCTGGGCTCGGCCGGCACTGCCGCCGCCCAGCAGGATCCGGCCCGGACCATGCGCGCCGACACCGATGGCGACCGCCGGCTCAGCCAGGCCGAGTTCGTTGGGCAACGCGTCCAGCGCCTGACCGTCATCGATGCCGACCGGGACGGCTCGATCACCGGCGATGAGCGTCGCGCTGCGATGCAGACCCGTATGGCCGGTCGTGCCGATGCCCGCTTTGACCGCCTGGACGCCGACGACGACGGCTCCATCAGCCGCGCCGAGTTCGCCGCCGCCCGCGAAGCCAGTCGCGAAGCCCGCGCCGATCGCGGTCCCCGTCCGATGCGTGCCCATCGCGGCCACGGGCGCGGCCTCGGCGGAATGGCCCGCATGGAGGCTCGCGGCCCGATCGTCATCGCCGATGTCCGGGCCCGGGCCGAACAGGCCTTTACCCGTCTCGACGCCGACCAGGATGGCTTTGTCACCGCCGCCGAGGGGCGTGCCGGCCGTCAGGCCATGCGCGAGCTCCGCCGCGAGCGCATGACCCAGCGCCGCGCCTCGCGTCTGGCGTCGCCTCAGGCATCTGCTTCGGAGTAATGACGATGACGGGGACGGCGGTCATGAACCGGGCGACCCTTTCGGTAGCAACGGAAGAGGGCCGGATTGGCGCTGATCGCCGACCCCGACGAGGAACTGGTGCGCCGCGTGGGTCAGGGAGACCCGGCGGCGATCCAGGCCATGGTGGCGCGCAAGCTGCCGCGCATGCTGGCGCTCGCCCAACGGATGCTCGGCGATTCGGCCGAGGCCGAGGACGTGGCCCAGGAGGCCATGCTGCGTGCCTGGAAACAGGCTCCACGCTGGACTCCGGGTCAGGCCAAATTCGACACCTGGCTGCACCGGGTCGGGCTGAACCTCTGCTACGACCGGCTGCGGCGACGGCGAGAGACGGTTACGGCGACGCTGCCGGACCGGCCCGACACCGGCCCCGCGCCGGATCGCGGACTGCTGGCGGCGGACGTGGGTGTGCGGGTCGATGCGGCGCTGGCGCGCCTGCCGGACCGCCAGCGCGAGGCCATTGTCCTGTGTCACTATCAGGAGCTGACCAATATCGAGGCCGCGGCCCTGATGGCGGTCAGCGTGGACGCGCTGGAGAGCCTTTTGTCGCGTGGACGACGGGCGTTGAGACAGGCCCTGGCCGACATCCGGCCGGGAGCTGAAGGAGCATGAGTGTGATGACGTCGGAACGGTTCCTCGCCCTGGTCGCGGCCTATGGTGCCGACGCACGGCGCTGGCCCGAGGCCGAGCGCGCGGCGGCCACCGCCTTCATCGCCGCTGACCCTGTCGCATCCGCCCCGCTGCTCGCCGAGGCGGATGCGGCTGATGCCCTGCTGCACGCCTCGCGCGTCGCTCCCCCGTCCATGGCCTTGCGCGACCGCGTCATGGCCTCAGCTGCCGGGACCGGTTTGAGGGCGCGGCGCGAGGGCCGTCGTTGGCTGGACCGGCTGGCCCTGACGCTCGGTGCCGGTTGGGCCACCGCCGCCTGCGCCGGCGTGATAGCGGGCGTCATGATGACCGGCTATCTGACGGCCGACGCCCAGGCTGATGCCATCCTCTATCAGGCATCGCTGTTGAGTGTGGACGATGCGGAGGTGCTGGGATGAGTCCCAAGGTCCTCAGGATTGCCCTCGCCGGTTCGGTCGCGCTCAACCTGTTCGTGCTTGTGGGCGGTGCCAGCCTGTGGGTCGGCCTGTCCCGGGAAAACCAGCGGATCGAGGCCCAGCACCGTCCCACTCGGACAGGCTCTCCCATGCGGCTGATCAACCAGCTGGATCCGACGGTCCGCGAGCGCGCGCGCCATACGATGAGGGCCTCAGCACTGGCGGCCCGCCCGGATTTCGAGGAGTCGCGACTGAAGCGGCGTCAGGCCATCGAGATGGGTCGGTCCGCGACCTTCGATTCCGCCCGGGTCCTGGCGCTGCTGGAAGAATCCCGTGAAGCAGAAATCCGCGGCCGGGCACGGCTGGAGGCCGACGCTGTCGCCCTGCTGGCGACTCTCGAGCCAGACGACCGGCGGGCGCTTTCGGAGATCCTCGCCCGGCGGGGCCGGGTGTCAGGCCGCGACTATGGCGGTCGCGACCCTCGGCCATCCGGTGACAGGGCGACGCCCCCGGCCTGACCGTCAGGCCGCGCGCGCCTGGAACGGAGCGGACTGTTCCGCCACCGGCTGGCCCGGGCGACGGACCGGCAGGTCGAAACTGACGGAGGTGCCCCGACCCGGCTCGCTCTCTATGCTCATCGTGCCGCCGTGCAGCTCGATCAGCGACTTGGTCAGGGCCAGCCCCAGGCCGGTGCCCTGCGTCGTCTTGGAGTGCTGCCCCTCGACCTGTTCGAACGGCCGCGCCAGCCGGGCCAGATCCTCGGCGGCGATGCCGATTCCGGTGTCGGTGACGGCTACCCTCAGCCGCTCGTGGTCCTCGCGTGAAATGGCCACAACAACATGCCCGCCCGCCGGCGTGAACTTCACGGCGTTCGAGATCAGGTTCAGGACCACCTGCTTCAGCCCGCGATAGTCGGCGTCGATCTCGGGCAGGTCCGGCGCATCGACCAGCAGGTTCAGGCCCGCCTCCTCGATCTTGCCGCGCATCAACCGGGCGGCGTCGTCGACCACCTCCTTCAGCGACACGGTCTCATAGTGCAGCGTCAGCTTGCCGGCCTCGATCTTGGCCATGTCCAGCACGTCATTGATCAGCGACAGCAGGTGCTGGCCCGACTTCAGGATGTCGGCGGCGTAGCCCTTGTATTTCGGATCGCCCAGCGGGCCGAACATCTCGCCGGCCATGATCTCGGAGAAGCCGTTGATGGCGTTCAGTGGCGTACGCAGCTCGTGGCTCATATTGGCCAGGAATTCGGACTTGGCCTGGTTGGCCGCCTCCGCCCGGGTCATGGCCACCTCATATTTCCGCGCCAGCTGCGACAGCTTCTCCTCGCGGTCCTCCAGTTCGGTGATGGTGACATGCAGCCGTTCGGTGGCGCGCTGTCGTTCCGCCTCCTTCTGCTTGATGGCGGTGATGTCGGCCGCCGTCACGACCGAGCCACCGTCCGAGGTGAAGCGCTCGATCAGCTGCAGCCAGCGCCCGTCATGCAGCTCGATCTCCCGCGCCCCGGCCCGCCCGCCCGCAGCCGGCTGGTCCGACTTGATGGCGAGGGCAGCGATCTGGTTCAGATCCTGTTTGAACACGCCGCGCCGCAAGACGCCGGGGTCGAAGGCGAAGGCGTCCTGGAACGCCTGGTTCGACAGGATCAGCCGGCCATTCTTGTCGAACAGGACGAAGGCGTCCGACACGCTCTCGATGCCGTCGCGCAGCCGGCTCTCGGTGGCCTGGGCCTGGGCCTTGGCGCGACGGGCCTCGGTGGTGTCCAGCGCCACGCCCAGGACGCTGGTGAAGCCCTCTTCGCCGCGGTCACCGCGGGCCTGACCCCGGGCATCGATCCAGCGCGCCTTGCCTTGGGCGTCGGCCACCGGGAAGGTGACGTCAAACGCGCCGAACGTCTGGGCCTGGCGCAGGGCGTGCAGCACGGCATCATGATAACGCGGATGGATCCGGGCCATGATCTCGTCGGACGGTATGGACCCGCTGCGGTCCAGTCCCATCAGTTCGGCCATATAGTCCGAGACGGTGACCTGTTCCGCCTCCGTATCCCATTCCCAGACGCCGCAGCGGGCGGCCTCGACGGCACCGCGGAAACGCCGCTCGGACGCCGCCCAGGCCCGGCTGATGCCTTGCTGGCGGCCTTGCAGATGAAGGACGAGGGCGAGGGTGAACAGGCCGATGGCGATCGGCGGGCCCAGGACCCACAGATCGCCCCAGCTGAACCCGCTCAGCGGACTCGCCGCCTCCGGACCTTGCAGGGATCGCGCGACCAGCAGGACATGCGCAGCGATCGCCAGGGCGAGCGTCAGTATGGCGATGCGAATCCAGCGGGGCGGTCCCCGATCACGATCGGTTGCGCGCCGCCCCTCGCTGGTTACGCGGCGCTCTTCACCCCGCAAGGCGCTCTCCCCAAGGATTCGACGTTGAACGGCGAATCTAGGCTGCGTCGCGGATTCCTGTCGAGGCTTGGTTAGAAACCATCAACCATTTGTCGCGTCGCCGCGCTTCAGGCCGCCCGCGATTCCCGTGGCGCAGCGGCGACTCCGTCGGCCGGCGCCGACAGCACGTCGGTGACCGACTTCAGCACCGAGCGCGCTTCGCGGGCCAGTATCAGCATTTCCGGCGGCGCGTCGTCCGGTGCCTCGTCGACCGACGCGCTCAGACGCTCGGCAAGGGCCATCAGTCGCGGTGCTGCGGCGATCAGCCGGGCCTGGAACTCGATCTGGTCGGGGTCGCGGTCGTATTCCGCGCCGGGCACCCGCCAGCCGCCCCAGTCCGCCTTGTCGGTCACCACCACGGGGTAGGTGCCGGGAAAGGGATGGTGCGGACAGTCTTCGGCCGTCTGCCACTTGTTGCGTGCCCGCATCAGTCGCCAGTTTTCACCGGCATTCGCGGCCGGATCCTCGCTCGGCAGCAGCAGTTCGTGACCGAGGAACTCGCGGCCCAGTCCGACGTCATAGGTGACGCGCACGGGCTCCTCGAAGCCCTTGGCCCAAACGGGCTGGACCTTCTCGATCTGGGCCCATGCGCCGACGCATTCGACCCAGACCTTTTGTCCCTTCTGGAACTGTGCACGCGCCATCGGATTCTCCGGTGTTCGGCGCAGCCTGTCACGGTCATGTGAACACCCGGTTTGGCGAAAGGGTGAAGCGCGGGTAAACGCCCCGCTTGGAAGACGGAGCAAGACGATGACGGCGGCGAACGAGGCGAAGGCCATTCTTCAACGGCTGGGCGTGCCCGCCTCGGTCTGGAGCTCCGACGGCTTCGAGGCCCGCTCGCCGATTGACGGCTCGGTCGCCGGCCGGGTCGGCGAAACGCCGGACCTCGACGCCGTCACCGCCCGCGCGACCGCGGCCTTCCACCAATGGAAGCGCCTCCCCGCCCCCCGCCGTGGCGAACTGGTCCGCCTGCTGGGCGAGGAACTGCGCGCCTCGAAGGACGACCTCGCCCGCCTCGTCACCCTCGAAGCCGGCAAGATCGTCTCCGAAGGTCTCGGCGAGGTGCAGGAGATGATCGACATCTGCGACTTCGCCGTCGGCCTGTCGCGTCAGATCTACGGCCTCACCATCGCCTCCGAACGCCCCGGCCACCACATGCGCGAGACGTACCAGCCGCTCGGCCCGGTTCTGGTCATCTCCGCCTTCAACTTCCCTGTCGCCGTCTGGGCCTGGAACGCCTGCCTCGCCCTCGTCTGCGGCGACCCGGTGATCTGGAAGCCGTCGGAAAAGACCCCGCTGACCGCTCTGGCGACCCACGCCATCCTCGAGCGGGCCATCGCCCGGTTCGGAGACGCCCCCGAAGGCCTGTCCCAGTTGGTCATCGGCGGCCGCGAAGCCGGGGAGGCGCTGGCCGCCGACCCGCGCATCCCGCTGGTCTCCGCCACCGGCTCGACCCGCATGGGCCGCGCCGTGGCGCAGACCGTCGCCGCCCGTCTCGGCCGCAGCCTGCTCGAACTCGGCGGCAACAACGCCATGATCGTGACGCCCAGCGCCGACCTCGACATGGCCGTCCGCGCCATCGCCTTCTCGGCGGTCGGTACCGCCGGCCAGCGCTGCACCACCCTGCGTCGCCTGCTGGTGCATGAGAGCATCGCCGAAGCCCTCGTTGCCCGCCTCAAGGCCGCCTATGAGACCTTCCCGGTCGGCGACCCGCGGGTAGACGGCGTCCTGGTCGGCCCCCTGATCGACGAGGCCTCGGCGCAAGGCTTCGAGACGGCGCTGGCGCAGGCGGTCGAACAGGGCGGCCGGATCGTCGTCGGCGGCGACCGGGTCGATCGTGAGGGCGTCTACGTCCGCCCCGCCATCGTCCGCATGCCAGCCCAGAGCGCGGTGGTCCAGCACGAGACCTTCGCCCCTATCCTCTACGTCCTGACCTGGTCAGACTTCGACGCGGCCGTGGCCATGCAGAACGCCGTGCCCCAGGGCCTGTCGTCCTGCGTCTTCACCGACAGCGTCCGCGAGGCCGAGGCCTTCCTCTCCGCCTGGGGCTCCGACTGCGGCATCGCCAACGTCAACATCGGCCCCTCGGGCGCCGAGATCGGCGGAGCCTTCGGCGGCGAAAAGGAAACCGGCGGCGGCCGCGAATCCGGCTCCGACGCCTGGAAGGCCTATATGCGCCGCCAGACCCAGACGGTGAATTTCTCGACCAGCCTGCCGCTGGCGCAGGGGGTGAAGTTCGAGGTGTGAGGCGGTCTTTCCGGGGCGGCTTTGAGACCCCGAGCGAAAGACCGTTCCCGACTGATTGCGGACCTTCGCTCTTGTCCGGCACTCTGTCGGCATGCGCTCCTTGACTGCTTACGCTTTTCGCGATGCCAGCTTTAGCCCCGATGGGGAGACGCACGTCTGCGTAGTCGAGAGGCGCGCCCTTTCGAAGTTCATCACCGTTAGGGAACTGCACAGGACGTTCAGCGGCGCGGTCTTTTACCGGCGCGGTCTCTGGACCTGTTACGTTGGAGTTTGGGGCCGTCGGAATGGCAAGCGAATGCGCCGGTTCCTCGCGGAACAGGGCGCGATTGTCGTCATCGAGCAATCCAAGCCGGACCGCGCCCGCTTGGGGCTATGGTCAACGATGAGGTGGCGAACAAAGGTTCGGAAATTGCCGCCCAAGGTCAGATAACCGCCGTCAAGCGACTGTCGGCTCCCGACCATAGCGGACCTTCCCCATGAAGCAGTATGTTCGCTCCATGAAGACCACTCTCATTGGAGTCCCGGTCAAGCGCATCGTGGATTGGGCAACCTTTCACGACGTCTTCGCGGAGGTGCTTGGCTTTCCGGCGTTCTACGGACGCAACATGAACGCATGGATCGACTGCATGACTGATGCGGACGCCCCCGACACTGGAATGGTGCGGGAAGCGGTTGCGGCGGGGCAGTTGATGACGCTGCAGATCAATGAGGCCGACGACTTCGCCAAGCGATGCCCGGAGCAGTTCACCGCGCTGATCGAGTGCGCGGCGTTTGTGAACTTTCGAAGGGTCGAAACTGGCGGGACACCTGTTCTCTCGCTCCTGTTGAGCGGCCACATGTCCGCTGCCGAATGACCGCTTTCCGTCTTCAGGTGATAGCCGGCTCACGACCCGTTGCGGACTTTAGATTGACGTTGGCAACGCCGGACCGCGCGTCCATTCTCGCGGAATGCATTTGGTTCGCGCCCTCGTCATCGCAAGCGTCCTGCTTCTGGGTGGGTGCTCCTACAAATACGACATACTGGCTACAATGATCGACGGTCGGTTGACGTTCATCGTTGATCCAAACTCCCGCTCCAAACCGTCGTCCTGCCTGACAACGATCACCGTGACGGCACGGGAACCCCAAGTCCGAGAGGAGACCGGGCCGGGCGAAGGCCTTCAACGGCTCGGCACACATGTCCTCTGGTGGAACAGCGTGGGATACGACTGCAAGACCCGCTTCCCAGTTGTCTATGGGGCTCCCTTGGCTGGGGACACGAGAATGCCGGAAGAGGAAGCATATGAGGTCGCCGCCAAACAACTAACGCCGGGTGTCGTCTATGAAGTCTCCGCCGTAGCTGGAGCCACTGGATACGGGGGTGGGCGATTCCGACTGACGGCGGATGGAGGGGTTGAAAACCTTCCATGACGCGATCCGGGCAAGGTCCGCTCCCTGCCCTCAGGCGACGGTCCCCTCTCGACCCGTTTCGGACTCTTGCGTGTCGACGCCGACTGGCCGCGTTCAGAACTGGAGACGCTCCAAGGCACTGCGCTTTCGTCGCTGCTCTTTCTGTCGAGCGGCGAGATGCTGTCTTTCGGCGATGTCTCGGGCGAGCAGGGTTAGCGCGATAAGCGACAACAACCAGAACACAGGCCAACGCCAAGCCGCGGACGCCACGGAATCAATCCGTAGCCACGACAGGACGCTGTCGTTCAGGATCCCCAGCGCAAGGAATAGGGCCGTCGCTTCAATGACCTGCAGTTTGCCCGCCAGCTTCGACGAAAGCGGGCTGCCTAGAGTTCGCAGAAGTCCAACCATAGGCAACGATGAGGAGGGAACGTCGTTCGGCGCAATAGCCCCCCCCTGTGTTTGGGAGAGTCCGCTTCACCCTCAACTGACATTTGGCGGGTCCGCTTTCAGGCGTCTGACACACGCCGGTCGATAGCCAACGCCTCCCCCAGCGCCTCCGCCAAGTCCCCCTTCCCCACCACCTCGACGTCCGCCAGCCCCAGCCACCCGGCCATCCGCCGCAGTTCCGCCGCCAGCCGCGCGGCCGTTTCCGGCGTCTCATCCGGCTCGCGCCAAGCCGCCTGAACCAGCAGGGTGCCGGCCTTGCGGTCCGCCTTCAGATCGACCCGCGCCGTGATCGCCTCGTCCTCGAGGAAGGGCAGGACGTAATAGCCGTGGGCCCGCTTGTGGGCGGGCGTGTAGATCTCCAGCCGTACCCTGACCCCGAACAGCCGCTCAGTCCGGTCGCGGGTCCAGATCAGATTGTCGAACGGCGACAACAGGGCGGCGCCCGTTACCTTGCGCGGAGCCTTCGCCCCGGCCGCCAGATACGCCGGCTGCCGCCAGTCCTTGACCGCCACCGGGGTCAGCTCTCCCGCCTCGACCAGTTCCGCCACCCGGTCCCGCGCATCGGCCAACGGCAGGCGGAAATAGTCACGCAGGTCCGCCGCCGTCGCCACGCCCATGGCCCGCGCCGAGATCCGCACCAGTTCCCGCTGCGCATCGGCCTCGGTCGGCGTCGGCAGGTCGACGATCCGCGCGGGCAGGGCGCGTTCGGTCAGGTCGTAGACGCGCTCGAAGCCGTTGCGCGTCTTCGTGGTGATCAGCCCGGCCCAGAACAGCCACTCCAGCGCCCGCTTGCCGTCCGACCATGACCACCAGCCCGGTGCCCCCCGCGGTCCGGTCGCGAAGTCGCCGCCGGTCACCGGCCCGCGCCGTTCGATCTCGGCCAGCACCCCCTCGATATAGTCGGCCTTCTCGCGCCCGAACCGCGACAGACCGGTCCACATGGCCCCATCCTTGGCCCGGTCCATCCGCCAGCGCAGCAGCGGCTGCATCTCCAGGGGCAACAGCGACGCCTCGTGCCCCCAGTATTCGAACAGCCCGCGCCGCGTGCCCCAGGCCTCCGTTTCCAGCGCCTCGCGCGGATAGTCCCCCAGCCGCGAGAAGCCCGGCAGATAGTGGGTGCGGGTGACGACGTTGACGCTGTCGATCTGGATCACGCCCAGCTTGCGGGCGACGTCCCGGACATGGCTGCGCCCGGGGGCGCCGGGTTGCGCGCGCCCGAACCCCTGGGCGGCCAGGGCGATGCGGCGGGCGGTCCTGGGGGAGAGGGCCTCGGTCACCCTGCCGGGCCGCCGTGAAGGTCGAGCGTCATTCGGACTGTCTACTACGAGCGCGTCCCGGAGGCAGCCCTTGCGCAGCCGATGTCCCGCCTGTCCCGGATGTGAAGGCCGAATGTCGCGGATGTCCCGCCGGAATGTCCCGCATATCCCGGGCGATTATCCCCGATGTCACGCCGGAATGTCTCGGTTGTCCCGGCCTCCAGTGGTCGAAATCGCCGAAATTCGACGACCTCGCCTAGTCGAATTCGTCGGTCAGGGCGCCGTCCTTGGCGGCAATCCCTGCGCCGCCCGGATCATCTGCACGAACTCGGAGCGTTCGCCCCAGGGGTCGTCTCCCCGCGCGCCCTGCGCCTGTTCCAGTACGGCCTCCCATTCGAAGCCGTCACCCAGCCAGGGGTCGCCCCGCAGTTTCTGGCCGAAGGCGGCGACGGCGATGGCCCAGCGCGTGCTCTCCGGCGGTCGGGCGCCGACCCGCTCGCCCCCCGCATTGGCCACCACCCGCTGCATCAGCCGCGAGTCCCGCTCGCCCGGCAGTTTGAAGCGGACCTGCACAAAGCCGACCTCGCCGTCCGGATCGCCGCCGCCGGTTCCCAAGCTGTTGCGGTTCTCCGGATAGCGGCGCTCACCCATCTGGCCGGGACCGCCCACCGGGGTGATCTCGTACAGGGCCGTCACCGAGGCACCTGAGCCGACCTCACCCGCATCGACGCGGTCGTTGTTGAAGTCGGCCTCGCTCAGCAGCCGGGTCTCATAGCCGATCAGCCGGTATTCGCTGACCCGCGCCGGGTTGAACTCGACCTGGATCTTGACGTCGTCGGCGATGGGAAAGGCCCCCCGGTCAAACGCCGGACCGAACAGCCGCCGCGCCTCGTTCAGGTCGTCGACATAGGCCGCCGTCCCGTTGCCGGCCTGGGCGATCGTCTGCATCCGGGCGTCCTGATAGTTGCCGCGCCCGAAGCCGTAGACCGACAGATAGATGCCGGTTTCCCGCTTCGCCTCGACATAGTCCTCCAGCCGCAGATTGTCGGTCACGCCGACGTTGAAGTCGCCGTCGGTGAACATCAGGATGCGGTTGACCCGGTCGCGGGCGAATTGGGCCTGGGCCTGGTCATAGGCATTGGTCATGCCGGTCGCGCCGGCCGTGCCGCCCGAGGCATACAGGCTGGCCACGGCGCAGCGCAGCTTCAGCTTCTGGTCGCCCGGCGTCGGCGCCAGCCGCGTACCCGCCCCCTCGGCGTAGAAGGTCACCGCCGCCGTGTCCTGCGGCCGCAGCCGGTCGATGATCAGGTTCATCGACTTCTGCGCCAGGGCCAGCTTGTCCGGGCTGTTCATCGAGCCCGAGACATCGACGAGGAAGGTCAGGTTGAGCGGCCGACGCTCGGCCTCGGGCAGTTCATAGCCCTGCAGCGCGACATGGACGATCTGCCGCCCGGGTGCCCAAGGCGACCCGGTCACCGCCGTGGTGACGGCAAAGGGCTGCGCCGCCGAGGTCGGCCGGTCATAGCCATAGTCAAAATAGTTGATCAGCTCCTCGACCCGCACGGCGTCGGCCGGTGGGCTGCGACCCTCGTCGATGAAGCGGCGGACATTGGCATAGCTGGCCGTGTCGACGTCGATCGAGAAGGTCGAGACCGGCTCGTCAGCCACGCGGCTCACCGGGTTGGGCGTGGCGTCGGGGTAGCGTTCGGTGTCGGGGATCACCGATGGGCCCGGGCCGGAGACGAAGCCGGGCGGCATCCGGATGCGTGATCCGGTGACGACGACCGACTCAAGCGCCGGCGCGTTGGCTGCCGATACATTGCCGGCGACCGGCGGAGGCGGCGGAGGCGGCGGAGGCGGTGGCGGCGGGGGTGCCGGAGGGGGCGCCGGTGGCGAGACATGGGCGCGCCGGTCCTCCTTTTTCGTGGGTTCGATCGGCACGTTCACCGGCGGCGGAACCGGCCTCGGCGGCGCGAACCGCTCTTCAGGCAGGGTGAAGCCGAAAACCCGGCAGGCGGCGGGTGAGACCACACCGTCGGACGGCTTGTCGGGATCGAAACTCTGGGCACGACTCGGCAGGGGGGCCATGGGCGCGGTCAGGGCGAGGCTCAGTGCTCCGACGATAGCCTGTTTCAGTGGAAGCGTGGTCATCGGCGCGTCTCCCCTTGGGTGTGTGGCACCATGAGGCAGCCCGGCCTCGGGCGAAACTGTGGCGCGCGGTTCTGACGAAGCCTGACGGCCGATCAGGGCACCCGGGGTGGCGCATCGTCGCATCACCCCCCAATATCCAGCCACGCTTGCAGGGGACGCGCGATGCACGAGACGACCAGTATGGGACTGGGCCACGCGGTGGCGCTGCTGGCGGCCATGGTCGTCGCCGCCACCCTGTTCCGCCGGTTCGGCCTCGGTGCCGTGCTCGGCTATCTGGCCGCCGGCCTGCTGATCGGCCCGTCCGCGCTCGGCGTGGTGAGCGATCCCCAGTCCGTCCTGCACGTCGCCGAGCTCGGCGTGGTCATGTTCCTGTTCATCATCGGCCTGGAGATGCGACCGGCGCGTCTGTGGAGCCTGCGCCGGGAAATCTTCGGCCTCGGGGCGGTCCAGGTGCTGGCCTGTGCCCTGCTGCTGAGCGGCATCGCCCTGATTGCGGGACTGGCCTGGTACGCGGCCCTGATCGCCGGCTTCGGCTTTGCCCTGTCGTCCACCGCCATCGTCATGCAGCTGCTGGAAGAGCGGAACGAGAATGCCGACCCGCCCGGCCAGCGCGTGGTCTCCATCCTGCTGTTCGAGGACCTCGCCATCGTGCCGCTGCTGGCGCTCGTGGCCGTCCTGGCCGGGAGCTACGGCGCGTCGATCGAGACCGGCTATCCGGTCTGGATGACCATCGGCCTCGCTATCGGTGCCGTGGCCCTGGTCTATGTCGCCGGCCGCTGGGTGGTGAACCCGTTCTTCCGCCTGCTGGCGCAGTACGGCGGTCGCGAGGTCATGACCATGGGGGCGCTTCTGGTCGTGCTGGGCGCCGCCTGGGCCATGGACCTCGGAGGGCTGTCGATGGCCATGGGGGCCTTTCTGGCCGGGGTGCTTCTGTCGGAATCGACCTTCCGGCACCAGCTCGAGGCCGACGTCGAACCCTTCCGCGGCCTGCTGCTCGGCCTGTTCTTCCTCAGCGTCGGCATGTCGCTGGATCTGCGGGTGGTGGTCGCCGACTGGGCCTGGGTTCTGGGCGGGCTGGCCGCCTTCATGTCCGCCAAGATGGTCGCGGTCTATGCCGTCGCCCGCATCCGCCAGAAACACGGCGAGGGCCTGTTGCGCGCGGCGCTGATGGGTGAGGGGGGCGAGTTCGCCTTCGTCCTCTATTCCACGGCCTTCGCCGCCGGCCTGTTCGATGCCCGGACCGCCGCCATCCTCTCGGCCATCGTCATCCTGTCCATGGCCCTGACCCCGCTCAGGGTCATGCTGGCCGACCGGCTGCGGCCGAAGGAGGCCGTCTCGATGGACGGCATCGACCATGCCGCCGACCTGCGCGAGCGGGTGCTGATCATCGGCTTCGGCCGCTTTGCCCAGGTCGTGTCCCAACCATTGCTGACCCGCGATATCGATGTCTCGATCATCGACCACGACGTCGAAATGATCCGGGCCGCCGGCAATTTCGGCTTCAAGGTCTACTATGGCGACGGCTCGCGTCTGGACGTCTTGCGGGCGTCCGGGGCCGACCGGGCCGAGACCATCCTGGTCTGTGTCGACAAGCCTGAAGTGGCCGATCGTATCGTCGAACTGGTCAAGGCCGAATTCCCACTGACCAAGCTGTTCGTCCGCGCCTTCGACCGCGGCCATTCCATGCGGCTGGTCGAGGCCGGCGTCGAGTACCAGCTGCGTGAGACCTTCGAGAGCGCCCTGGTGTTCGGCCATCAGGTGCTGATCGACCTCGGCTTCTCCGACGCGGAGGCGCGCGAGACCATCGAGGAGGTCCGCCGCCGCGACGAGGAGCGCTTCACCCTGCAGCTCTCCGGCGGGCTCCAGGCCGGGCGGTCCCTGATGCGCGGCAATGTGGCCACGCCCCAGCCCGCCCCCTACGTCAAACCCCGCCGCGAGGGCCAGGCCCTCAACGAAGAGGCCGCCGGGCTGCTGGACGGCGAGAACGGGCGGGAGAAGGACGGGGCCTGACCCGGCCCCCCGCGATCAGATCCGGCCGTCCCAGCGCCGGGGCGAGGATGACGTCGTCGACGGCCGCCGACGACGTCATCTCCCGCTTCAGCCGCGGGCCGCCATCAAGGCCTCGAACCGGGCCAGGGTGAGCGCATAGGCGGCTGCGCCGGTCTGCATGTGGTCCAGGCCCGGCAGTTCGATCATCGACACATTGCCGCCCCGCGCCTTCGCCTGATCGTGGAGCATGCGCGTTGATGCCGGGTCCACATTGGTGTCAGCCGTCCCGACGATGACCTGCAGCGGCAGGCGCGGGGACCAGTCCCAAGTCTCGCTGTCCCGTACCATCCGGTTGAACCAGAAATCCCGATCCATCCGCATCGAGTTCAGGAATTCGGGGCGAAACAGTTCGGCGACATGCCGGGGTGCCTCCCCCATCAGGGCACGGATCGACATGGACCCGCCGAACCACAGCGGTACCCGGTCGACATAGGCGGGCGCAAAGACCTCCTCCAGCGGGCGGCCCGCCCGCCAGGCGAAGGTATAGGCGGCCCAGGCGACATAGCCGATGGCGACGGGATTGCGGGCCAGCGGCTCCTCGATGCGCGCAGCGAAGGACCGGACCAGTTCATGCGGCCCGGCCACCGAGACCGTGCCGCGTAAGCTGTAGCCGTTCAGCGGACGGGCCTCCAGATCGCGGTGCAGCGCGGCACTCAACTGCCCGCCTTGCGAGAAGCCGGTCAACAAAAGCGGCGTTCGCCCTTCAAGATCCAGGGCCGCCCGCGCAGCTGTCAGGGCCGCCCGGAAATCGGCGACATTCTCGTCGGTCAGCAGGAAGGCCTGGGGCGAGGGTGAGGCCCCGAAGCCGATGTAGTCCGGGATGACCGTCGCAAAGCCGTTGCCGCCAAACACGGCCGCTTCGGTGGTCCAGATCGCATTCGGCGTCGTCGGGGCCGCGTCGCGGGGGATGTCAGAACCGCGCAGATACACGGCCACGCCGCGCGGGGCTTCCGGTGTGTCGGGAACCGCAACCAGGGCCGAGGCGTCAATGGCCTGACCCCGTATCTGCGAGCGATAGACCAGCCGGTAGAGGCGGACGCCGTTCTGCACCGTGATGGCACCCGGCAGTTCGGCGGCAATCGTCTGCAGTCTGGCCTGGTCCAGCTGATCGATCGGTTCGAAACGCACCAGGGTTCCAGCCCGGGCGACGGCCGCCTCGGCCAATATTGGCGGCGATTGCAGCGCCGGGCTGGCCGCGCATGAGGCTGTGAGACCGGCGAGTACGAAGACGATGGGAAGAAGATGATGACGCATGGTGACCTCCTGTTGTTGGTGGCCGGATTGATGCGTCGGGGCGGGGGCTGGCGTCCTCCCAGGGTCGAAAATTGCTACTCGATTCCGGAATTGGGCGGCATCATTTGGTTCTGGGCAGCCTCGCGCAGACGCCTGTCCCGAAAGCCCGTCGGGGTCTCGCCCTCGGCATCCTTGAACACACGATTGAACGACTGCAGGGCCGCGAAACCGGACTCATAGGCGATCGCCAGCACCGTCTCGCGTCCGCGTGCAGGGTCCGCGAGGGCTGCCTTGGCATAGGTCAGCCGATAGCCGTTCACAAAGGCCGCGAAATTGCGATGACCGAGGCCTTGATTGATGACGACGCGCAGCCGGTGTGCCGGCGTCCGCAGCGTTTCGGCCAGGCGTTCGATCGTCAGTCCCGGTTCGCGATAGAGGCCCGCGTCCATGGTCTCGACCAGGGCCACCAGCATGGACTGATCGCGTGGATCGACCCTGGACGGGATCGCGGTCGCGGCCGGGGACTCGAACAGCAGTCGCTTCGGTTCGAGTGCGGTCAGCCAGAAGCATGAGACGATCAGGGTGGGAATACCGGCAAGGGCAATCCGCACCAGGGTGGCGGTGCCGGAATCGCTCAGGTTTTCAGACACGACCGAAACCAGGGCGGCGGTCGCCAGCAGGCCGACGAGCCAGACCCGTCCCCTGTGGCGCCCTGCCACCAGGTCGCCGCCCCGCTCCGAGAGGGCCACCCAGGCGATGTGGCCGATCGCCAGAAGGGGCGCGACCCCAATCAGTGATGCCCGGACGCCCGACCCCGGCGTTGCACCCCAGTCAATCATCGTGGCCAGGGGGCCAAGGCTGAACAGGACGAGTCCGATCTGTTCCAGCCGCCGGATCCGGAAACCGTCGCGCAGAACCGCCAGGCAGAACAGCCATAGCAGGGAGACGTTGAAACCGCCGATCACCCGCAACGGTGTCCAGAGACCGGCCGGAAGGGAATCACCGATCGGACCCGTCGTCAGCTCCAGGGCGGCGACCGAGGCGCACAGCCCTGCCAGTAGCCGCCCGGCAAGGGTCGCGCGGGCATCGCGAAAGGCCAGCAGGCCGAGTAGCCCCACAAGCGCAGTAAAGCCGCCCGAAAGCCCGGCGGTCAGTGCAGATGTCATGGCCTCGCCTCCCTGTGCGTCGTTTAGCGTTTGTCGCCGGACTTGCCCATGTCGGCGTATCGCGGGGGGACCCGCGGCCTGTCAGCCGGTGGGGCGGGAGGCCGGGCACCGGAAGCTCGACGCCTGACAGTCGCGCCCGCGTCCGCTTCAGTGTAAGGACGCGGCCCGATGAACCGCCGTCTCTCGATCGCGCCCATGATGGACTGGACCGACCGGCATTGCCGGGCGTTCCATCGCGCCCTGACGGCCAAGGCCCTGCTCTATACCGAGATGGTCACCGCCCCGGCGGTGCTGCATGGCGACCGGCAGCGGCTGCTGGGCTTCGACGCCGTCGAACATCCGGTCGCCCTGCAGCTGGGCGGCTCGGACCCGGTCCAGCTGGCCGAGGCGGCGCGGATCGGCGAGGCCTTCGGCTATGACGAGATCAATCTGAACGTCGGCTGCCCGTCCGACCGGGTCCAGTCCGGCCGCTTCGGCGCCTGTCTGATGCGCGAGCCCGAACTGGTCGCCGACTGCATGGCCGCCATCAAGGAGGCCGTCTCGGTCCCCGCCACCGTCAAATGCCGGATCGGGGTCGATGACCAGGACCCGCAGGTCTCGCTCTTCGCCACCGTGGATGCCTGTGCCGCCGTGGGGATCGAGGTCTTCATCGTCCATGCTCGCATGGCCTGGCTGAAGGGCCTGTCGCCGAAAGAGAACCGCGACGTGCCGCCGCTCGACTACGGTCTGGTGCGGCGTCTGAAACGCGAGCGGCCGCATCTGTCGATCTCGATCAACGGCGGTATCACCTCACTGGACGCGGCCGAGGCCCATCTGGACGACAGTGATGGCGTTCAACTGGACGGCGTCATGATGGGCCGCGCCGCCTATCATGAGCCGGCCATCCTGGGTCAGGCCGACCGCCGCCTGTTCAGTGCCGCGATGCCCGATGTCGACGCCTTCGCCGCCCTCGACCGCTATCGCTCCTATCTGGCTGCGCGGCTGGAGGAGGGCGTCGCCTTGCCGGCCATGACCCGGCACATGCTCGGCCTGATGCACGGCCGCCCCGGTGCCCGTGCCTTCCGCCGCATCCTGACGGTGGACTCCATCGTGGCCGTTGCCGGTCTCGAAGTGGTGGACCGCGCCGTGGACGCCGTGCGCGAGGCCGAGGCTCGGCTCGAGGCCCGCGGCGAGGCGGCTTGATCGCCACCCCGCTCCGGGCGCGATGTGGCGTCAGGGAGCCTTGTCGCCGAGCAGGCGGAACAGGCCGATCAGGCTCCTGATCGTGAACCAGATGGTCAGCGCCAGCAGGCCGAGTCCCAGCAGCAGGGCGACCGGGGCCAGGACCAGGCCCATCGCCGGCTCGATGAAGACGGACACAAGCCAGGCCCCGATGCCGATCCACAGCAGGATGGTCCACCAGAAGACCGACCAGAACAGGCGGATCTGGGCGTCGATATGGGCCCGCGACAGGCCGTCCGACCCGCCGCGCCCGGCATAGGCGACGATCAGGCCGACGATGACCAGCAGGTTGGCGCTGGGCAGGGAGAGGATGTACAGGCCCCAGGCGATCAGCGCCGCCGGCTTGCCCTCTGATTCATGGCCGGGGCTGAAGCGCGGCTCCCTCTGGGTGTCGGGCAGGGCCTCGGTCACGGCGTCTCTCCGTCAGATCCACCAGCCGCGCGGATCAGCGATTTCGCGACCGGACTTCAGGGCCCAGACGCCCGAGGCACCGCGAACCACCATCCAGATCGCGAGGGCGAACAGGATCGGCACGCCCAGGGCAAAGGGCGCGGCCAGCAGGATCACCCCTGCCACCGCCGCCACCGCAGCCGCCCAGAGGGTGCGGCGCTGGTAGATGAAGTGCGAGGCGGACAGGTCGTCGTCCGGCCCGGCCCGTCCGGTGACAGCGAACAGGCCGATCACCGCCGAGACACCCACAGTCGGCACGGCAAAAAGGATCAGGGCGTAGACGGCGTAAAGGCCGAGTCCGCCGCCGGGGATGGCTGCGCCCTCGTCGCGCCGGCGCCGGCGGGTAGAGAAGTCCCGCGACGGCGCAAAGATCGCCCCGGCCTCGACCGGCGGCGGAGCCGGCTCGGGCTCGGATGGAAGCGGCGGATCATCGAACAGACCCTCATCCGGTTCCGGATCCGGCTCCGGCTCCGGCTCGGGTTCCGGCTCCGGCTCAGCCATGCGCAAACGGCCTTCCAGCGACGCCGGCGTGGCGAAGCCGATCAGGTCGTCGTCGTGGTCGTCCGCAGGGTTGTTCACCGGGGCGTCCATGGGGGGAAGATCGCCGGGTTCGGCCATCGGATATCCTTCAGTCCGGTCCAAGTAATGACCGCGCCTCGCGTCCGGCGCAACCGCCGAGGGCGAGCGATCAGCGCGCCAGCACCACCTCGCAGCCGGCGGCGGCGGCGGCCTCCAGCGCGCCCGGCTTCTCGATCCGCACGGTGCAGCGCCGCACCCGCCCGTCATTCAGACAGGCTGTGGCCAACCGTTCCGCGAAGGTCTCGACCAGTCCGACATGCCCCTCGGCGACGATGGCGCGGGCCGCCTGGGCCACGGTCTCATAGTTGATGGTGTCCGCCAGTCGTTCGACCGGCGCGGGTGCCAGCGCCAGCGTCACGTCGATGATCAGGGGCTGCAGCCGGCCCTGTTCGTGGTCGTGCACGCCGATGCCCGCCTCGACCCGCAGGCCACGCACGAACACAGTCAGGCCCTCGCGATGGGGGGCGTCGCCAGAAACCTGGGCGGCGGGGAAGGGTAGGGGGGAAACGGTCAAGGCCTACTCCACAATGTCCGGGGTCTGCCACGCCAGATGCTGGCCCCCGTCTACGGCGATCATCTGGCCGGTCACCTGGCCGGCGTCCACCAGCCAGCGTACGGCCTGTGCCACCGCCTCGGGACTGCCGGGGCGTTGCAGCGGCGTGGCCCGCGCCTCGGCCTCGAACTCACCGGCCGCCTGATGCACCGACGGCAGGGTCGGTCCGGGCCCGACACCGTTGACGCGGATGTGCGGTGCCAGCGCCTGCGCCATGGTCCGGGTCGCGACCCAAAGGGCGGATTTGGACAGGCCGTAGGAGAAGAAGCGCGGATCGGGCTTCAGCACCCGCTGATCCAGAATATTGATGATGACCGAGCCGTCCGGCGCCTGGGCCGCGAAGGCCTGGGCCAGCAGGACCGGCGCGCGCAGATTGACGTCCATATGCGAGGACCAGCTCTCGCCGGTGAGGCTGTCCAGCCGGTCGTCGGCGAACACCGAGGCGTTGTTGACCAGCACCGACAGTGGACCCAGCGCCTCGACGGCGCGGCCGATCAGGGCCCCGGTCGCTTCGGCGTCGGCAAGGTCCGCCGACAGGCAGACGGCAAGCCGGCCCATGGCGCGAATCTCGTCGGCCAGCCGCGCGGCCTGGTCGCCCGAATCGCGATGGTGGATCGCCAGGTCGAAACCGGCGGCGGCCAGCTCAAGACAGATCGCCCGGCCGATGCGCTTCGCCCCGCCGGTGACCAGGGCGGCACCGCCCCTTGGCCGGCCCGGGGCCGCAGCCTCAGTCAACCCGGCCGAACTCGACGAAATTGATCAGGGCGAGAACGGCGACGAAGCCGAGGATGATGTAGAGGGCCAGCATGGAAACGCTCCTTTAGCGCGCCCGCAATAAAGCCCCGCGCCCTGCTGTTCAAGAACGCATGACGGCCTATCGTCGCCCCATGACGACGTGGCGTACCCGCATCGAGCCCTTCACCCGTCCGCTGTTCTTCGCCTGGTCGCGGATGAGCCGCAGCATGACCCTGGGCGTCCGTGGCCTGGCCATCGATTCCGAAGGTCGTGTCCTGCTGGTCAAACACACCTATCTGCACGGCTGGTGGCTGCCGGGCGGCGGCGTCGAGCGCGGCCAGACCTGCGAGGACGCCCTGATCCGCGAGCTGTGCGAGGAGGCCGGCGTCATCGTCGAGGGCCGCCCGGTCCTGATCAGTGTGCATTCCAATGAGCGCTTCTTCCGCGGCGACCATGTGCTGGTCTACCGGATCGACCGCTTCTCGATGACCGAGCGCACCAGCCACGGCGAGATCGCGGAGATCGGCTGGTTCGACCCGGCCGCCCTGCCGGAAGACACCCACCGGGCGACGCGGGCGCGGCTGGAGGAGGTGTTCGGAGGCGTAGAGCCGAGCACGGCATGGTGAACCAGGGCGGGTGTTGGTGTATAATCCTGACTTGCGCCGGAGGGGGGATTCATGTTGTGATCCGGTGGTCAACATGAAGGGGTGAGCGATGCACGACTGGATGTTTGAGCCGGGTCCTGACCCGCTATCCCTGACCTTGTCCGAGCAGCCCGGGTCGCCCGACCCGGGTGCCGCAGACTGGTTTTCGCACGAGCCGGTGGACGATTTCGAGACCTGGCTGTTCGAAACCCAACCCAAGGGCGACCTCGAAGATTTCGGCCCGATGTTCGTTGAGGGCGAGGGCGGCGGCGATGACGACGGGGCGCACGAACTCGACGAGGTCGTCGTCACCGGAAGCCGTATTGTGAGGTTCCCGACAGCCGTGCAGGTTACGATAGGGGATGTCGAACAGCCGGTGGGAGGCGATGTTGGTGGTGGCGGCGTCTTCGACCCAGTCGATGAAGACGACGATGATTGTGGGCCGCCACCTGACGGCCCCACGCCTGCTGGCGTGGACGTAGACGACATTCGCGACAAGGCGCGGGAAGTTGCCCGTGACATTGCCGCCCGAAACGACGCGTGGGAGTGGGGCGCGATCATCTATGTCCTGAACGGCCAGCTCTTCTCCACGGGAGTCGTAACCCAGATGCAGGAAGACAGTATCGGGTTCAACTACTCCAATCCCGGCTATATTCCCAACGGTGCACATATCGTAGCCTGGGTTCACTCTCATCCGGCGACTTCGGGCACGATCAGTCAGGACTATATGAGTGACCGGGACGCCGGTGCGGGCCGCACGATGCGAGACAATGCGAATGGCCGGTTCACTGTTGACAGTGCGTTGATGACTTATTTGATCGACAATGAACTTGACCGGCTTTTGGAGTTCGATGGGAATGACCGTGAAGGATCGCGCGGCAAGAACGTCACTCCGTGTGGAGGATTGAGTTGATTGGACCGTATCTTGTTGCCGGCATTTTGGCCGCTTCTGTCGCCCAGGATCCCGTAGTCGTAACCAGTCGGCGGGATCTTCCGGCCGTGGATCAGGTCGTTACAACGGCAGGACAATGCGGAGACGCTCGCGTTTTCGTTTCTGTGAACGGCGCGGCGGAGACTTTGGAAGTCGGCATTGGGTCCAGTCGGCGCTTCGTTACTAACGACATCTTTCCCTTGGAAACGGCAGGCGGGAATCGCCATGTCGCGCGAGCGTTTTTGCTTTGCCGTACGCAGGAACGCGGCCTGTATGTACATCTGCTGTTCGCGGAGCCGCATGGCGATCACATCACTTGGGTCCTGCGCGGCTTTGTGGTCGAGCATGATGTGTCCGTGTCGCGGGTAGGAGAGCAAATCACGCTGAGTGCGCAGGAAGCGGCAGCCTCCCTTGACTGAGGCGCTGGCGGCAGGTCGCTGACCGTCATTGAAATCGCTCGTTCGGTCGCCACCGCGTGACAACGACGTGCCATGAACCCGACCCTCTTCGCCAGGATAGACGTCGTCCTCTCCGGCGGCTCCTGAATGTCCAGAGCTTCTTTTCTGACCGGGGACCCGTTCGGGCATACGACTACGCAGACAACACCTCCAACTCACGACAGGGGGACAGAGATCAAGGATCTGTTACAACCCGGGGTCCTCATGTCCTTGATGTCGATCTTCATGGTGACCGCGGCGGTCCTGTCCCAGTAGCCGCCGCCACCGATCATCCATACCTACCAGCCGGCCAGCGGCGTGATCGAGGCGACGTGGACCTGTCCTCAAGACCGGCAGGTCCGATACAGTATTGAGACGCAGTGGGATCGCATCAGGATACAGTCCTTTGCCGGCTCCTCCGGAGAGGCGTCTGCGGAGGACCTCGCCCGGCTCAACGAGGCCCTTGAGCCGATCTGGGTGATCGCTGACCTCAGTTTCACGTGCAGTTCAGGCGCTGACGAACTCGTTATCGGCGGGCCAGGAAAGGGAGATGCGCCGGATCGGGTCATCATGGCCACCTGGTACAACGGCCGGATGAGGCTGAACGTCTACTGACCCGGTTCTGTCAGCGGCCCGGATCGGCTAGCGTGCCGGCATGAACCCCAATCTCTTCGCCATGATCGCCGTCGCTCTCGCGGGCGGGGCCACCGCCCTGCAGGCCCCGACCAACGCCAAACTCATGGGTGCCGTCGGTTCCCCCGTGAACGCCGCCTTCGTCTCCTTCGCCATCGGCACGGCGGCCCTCGGGATCATCGCCATGATCCTGCAGTCGAAGCCGGATGTGGCGGCGGCGCGCGGCCTGCCCTGGTATGTCTGGATCGGCGGCCTCTATGGCGCGATCTTCGTGGTGGCTGCGGCCTGGGGCGTGCCCCGCCTCGGCGTCGCCCTGACCATCACCCTGATGGTCGCCGGTCAGCTGCTGGTCGGCCTGGTCCTCGACCATTTCGGTGCCTTCGGTGCCCCACAGCACCCGGTCAGCCTCGGCCGTGTCGCCGGAATCTCACTGGTGCTCGTCGGCGTCCTGATGGTCCGCCGCTTCTAGGGGTTTGTAACCCAGGCCGCGCGGCGGGCGAACTGGGCTGCGAAACCGGAGCCCGCCCATGATCCCGTCCCCCGCCGCCCGCCTGACCGAGCTCGACGGCCGTGCCGCCCTGCGGCTCGGCATCGTCCTGATCTTTCTCGTCTTCGGCTACATGAAATTCCTGCCCTATGAGGCCGAGGGCGTCGCCGGGATCGCCCGCGACTACTGGCTGTTCGGCTGGCTGTATCCGCTGGTCGGGGTGGCCGGCACCTCCATGGTCATCGGCTTACTGGAACTGACCGCCGGCGTCTTGATCGCGCTGGGCGGCCTCCTTCCGCGACTGGGGCTGGCCGGGGCCCTGATGGGGGTGGCGACCTTCGTCGTGACCCTCAGCTTCGCCCTCGGCGTTCCGATCGTCGAGCCCGGCCATGCCTTCCCCGCCCTCGGCTCGACCGGCCAGTTCCTCGCCAAGGACATCGGCCTGCTGGCCATCTGCGTCTTCCTGGCGCTGGATGCACGCGAGCGGATCACCGGCCGATGACCGGCTCCTCCCCACCGCCTCGCGCCGCCCGTGGAGGCTTCAATGCTGGCCCGCAGCCCGCCTCGCTTCCAGCCTGTCCATGAGCCATGTCTCCAGCGCCGCGTCATCCAGCATGGGTCCGGCGTGGATGATCTCGGGTGTGAAGGGGCCTATGTGCGGATCGCCGATCATGGCGCGCTGCATGGTTGTGAACGAACCCAGACCGGATGGCAGAGGCGCACTGCGCACTTCGGTGTAACGGGTCGCGCGCTGGGTCTCGTGACCCATGTGCAGTGCTCCAAGCTTGCGGAAGGCGTCCGTGACCAGCAGGCAGGAACTGAAGCAGACCTCGTCCGTGATCAGGACCAGCTGCCCCGTGAACAGCGAGGGCGAAACAGCTGCGGTCCCCGGGGCTGTGACATTGGCCGGGCAGGTCGGAACCGGCTTGTCGGTCTCACGACCCTCGGCGAGGGCGGTTTCGAGGTCCGAGACGGTCTGATCGACCCAGGCCAGGAATTCAGGGCCGCGATCGTTTCGGCTCCAGCTGCGGACGGCCTCCAGATTGCCGGGCGTGGCGCGCCAGACGGAGTCACAGGGCCCCGTTCGGCCCACTCTCGATGAGACAAAGGCTCCGCCCATCAGCGCTTCGGCGATGTCCATGCCCAGGCTCGACGCGCCGCCGCCGTTGCCACGCATGTCCAGCACCACGACCGGATACCCCCGCAACTCTGAGGCTCTGGCACGGACCTCTTCGACCACGGCGGGAGCCCCGTCGCCCAGGCTGCCCAATGCGATCCAGCCGCCGCCCGCGAATGTTCGCACGCCCATGCCGGCCGCCCGGTAGGTCATAACCGAATTCACAGCGGTCTGCAGGGCGTCCACGCTGGCCTCCTGCCATTTCATGGCGTGCTCGACGACCACGTCGCCGACCTGGAAACGGCAGCTGGCCGGCTCCGTCAGGAACGGATTGTCGTCGTTCAGCAGAAGGAACAGACCCTTCAGCCGCTGTTCGGCCTTGACGCTCCAGTCCGCCTTGTAGCCGCCGAGCCATTCACGGGCGATCTCCCCGGCGGGCTTGCCGTCGCAGTCCAGAAGTTCGGAGCCCTGCAGATCGACCTCGTCACCGTGGCGCACATGGGCGGCGACACGCCAGGCGTCGGAGTCCGCGCGGAACAGAAGCTCTGACCACCGCCAGACTGTGTTCGTGTTCGGCTGAAACCGGATGTGAGCATCGCCCATGCCCAGGGCAAAGGCGCTCAGAACAGCGCGATGCCCGCCCGTCGTCGTGACATGATCTGCCTGACCGAGCGCCCGATCATGAGCGTTCTCCAATCGCGCCCGGAAATCGGTGTCACCGAAGGCGGGCAGGGCACCGGGATGATTGTCGCGCAGAAGCGTGTAGGCGGCCTCGACATCCTGACGGGTCGTGGCAGGCCAATCGCGAGCGTCCGGTGCCGTGGCGGTCTGGGCTTGAACCGGGCTGACGAGCGTCAGCGCGAACAACGCCGTCGATACTGCGTGTTTCATGATCGAAGAGAACGCCCTTCAGGCCCGGGCCTTGCAAGTTAACCTATCGTAATGCGGTGAGGCCTGTCGGCGCTGCGCCTCGAGGCTTGCGGCCCTATATTGCCGACATGAAGGAAGTCGCTGCCGCCCCCGATTCGCCGCTGCCTCTCGTCGCCGCCGACCTGATCCGCGACGAGGCCCGGCGCGCGCCCGACAAGCCGGGCGTCTATCGCATGTATGGCGAGGACGGGACCTGCCTCTATGTCGGCAAGGCGAAGTCGATCAGGAAGCGCATCCTCCAGTATGCGCAGGGCCGTTTCCACACCCAGCGCATCGGCCTGATGGTCTCCCTGACCCGCTCCATGGAGTTGGTTATCACCGCCTCCGAGACTGAGGCCCTGTTGCTCGAATCGAGCTTCATCAAACAACTGAAGCCCCGTTTCAACGTGGTGCTGCGCGACGACAAGTCGTTCGCCGAACTGATGATCCGCAAGGATCACCGCGCCCCCCAGGTCCGCAAACACCGCGGAGCCCACACCACACCCGGCGACTATTTCGGCCCCTTCGCCTCGACCTGGGCGGTGAACCGGACCCTGAACACCCTGCAGAAGGCCTTCCTCCTGCGCTCCTGCTCGGACAGCGTCTATGAGAGCCGCACCCGGCCCTGCATGCTGCATCAGATCAAGCGCTGCTCGGCACCCTGCACCGGCCTGGTCTCGCTGGAGGACTATGCCGGTCTGGTCGATGAGGCCTCGGCCTTCCTGAAGGGCAAGTCGCGCGCCGTCATCGCCCGCCTGTCGGACGAGATGAGCGCCGCCGCCGAGGCCATGGACTACGAACAGGCCGCCCGCGTCCGCGACCGCATCCGCGCCCTGTCGGCCATTTCTATGGAGAATTCCGTCAGCGCCGACGGGGTGGCCGAGGCCGACGTCTTCGCCCTGTTCTCCGAAGGCGGGCAGGCCTGCGTCCAGGTCTTCTTCTATCGCGGTGGCCAGAACTGGGGCGGCCGCGCCTATTTCCCGCGCGTCGACAAGGCCGACACCGACCCGGAGATCCTCGCCGCCTTCCTCGGCCAGTTCTATGAGGACAGGCCGGTCCCGCGCCTGATCCTGTCCAATGTGCGCCCACATGAGCTGGAACTGCTGGAAGAGGCCTTCGCCATGAAGGCCGACCGCAAGGTCGAGATCGCCCGGCCCATCCGCGGCGACAAGGCCGCCCTCGTCGACCACGCCCTGACCAACGCCCGCGAGGCGCTGGGCCGCAAGATGGCGGAAGGGTCTGCCCAGGGCAAAATCCTCGATGAGGTCTGCGAGGCCTTCGGTCTGGACAGCCGGCCCGAGCGGGTCGAGATCTACGACAACGCCCATATCCAGGGGACCAACGCCGTCGGCGGCATGGTCGTGGCCGGTCCCGAGGGCTTCCAGAAGTCGCAGTACCGCAAGTTCAACATCAAGGGCGAGGACCTGACCCCTGGCGACGATTACGGGATGATGCGCGAGGTCATGCGCCGCCGCTTCGGGCGTCTGGTGAAGGACGAGGACGCGGGGGAAGAGGTGGTCCGCCCCGACCTGCTGCTGATCGACGGCGGTGCCGGCCAGCTGGCCGAGGTTCTGGCCGTGCTGGCCGATCTGGGGCTGGACGACATCCTTGCCGTCGGCGTGGCCAAGGGGCCGGACCGCGACGCCGGCAAGGAGCATTTCTTCATGCCGGGCCGCCCGCCCTTCATGCTGCCGCTCAAGTCGCCGGCCCTCTACTACATCCAGCGCCTGCGCGACGAGGCCCACCGTTTCGCCAACGGCGCCCACCGCACCCGCCGTTCGATGGACATCAAGAAGAATCCGCTCGACGAGATCGAGGGCGTCGGCCCGGGCCGCAAGAAGGCCCTGCTGCACGCCTTTGGCTCCGCCAAGGGCGTCGGCCGCGCCTCCGTCGCCGATCTGGTCAAGGTCGACGGGATCAACCAGTCGCTGGCGGAACGGATTTACGGGTTTTTCCATCCCGGGGAGCAGCGATAGCCGGCCTTGCCGCAAATTTCTGCGGCTCAGGTCACCGCTTGCGGGCCGCGATGAAGGGACGGCGGTCGTTGCCGCTGGTGGCGTGGTTTTCTGTAGCGAGGATGTCGAAGCCGGCGGCGCTGACAAGCCGGCAAATCTCGGCCTGCCGGAAGACGCTGACGTGGGGTGCCTTGCCGATCGCGCGCATCGCGGGCAGCAGGACATGGCGGATGAGCGGGTTCATATCCCCGAGGCAGGGCGTCTTGGATATGAACAGGCCATCCGCCGCCAGCAAGCTGTGGATGCGACCCAGCGTGGCCGGTACGTCGCGGACCATATGGAGATAGTTGAATCCCAGCACCGCATTGAACCGCCCGGCCTCGAGTATGGATGCCTCTGCGGTCGCGATCTCGAAGACGAGCGTCGGGGGGGTGGCGGCGGACTGCTTTTCCCTGGCGATGGCGATCATTCCGGCGGAAATATCCGTCGCCAGATAGCGGCTCACACCGCCGGCCAGTCGCAGGGCCGTTGTTCCTGTTCCGCACCCCAGTTCCAGCACCCGGTCGTCCGGCTTGAGGAGGTTCCGGGTCCGGTCGAGGGTGCGCTCATAGCCCGCCTGATCGGCGATGGCGTCCTTCGCATATTTCCGCGAAATCCTGTCCCAGAACCGGGCGTCGCTGGCTGTGCTCATGGTGGTGCGCTCCTGTGCGACGCCCAATATCATATGCGCATGGCGGGTAAATTGGCGAATTATGTGGTACTGATATACGAATATGCATAACGATGATGGGGCGGAGCCAGGGTTGCGCATTCCAGGCGACCGCCGACACCCGGTACCTGTTGGAGGCGGTTCGCCAGCCGGGTCCTGTGCGGCAGACAGACCCGGCTGGCGCGCTTCGCGTGGGCCGGATCGGGCAACCCTTGCAGCAATCTTGACGGTTCGCCGGAGGTGATCCGCCTGGTGGTGATGATGTCCGTCAACTACCCGTTGTCGCTGCAACGAAACCGAACGGAATTTTCAGCAGGTTGCTGGCCCACAAGGTTCATCACATATCAATGCGGGACGCGGCCATTTCAATGCACAGGCGGATAACCAGCAAGAGAAAGATTACTGTCAGAACCGCACGAGAAACGTTACTAGCATAGTCGTCAAACGAGGTGGAAAGCAACGTAAGTTTGATTTTCGGAGCTAAATTAATCGACAATGTCCACGCGTTTACACTAACTGACAACGCGGGGCCACTTCCATGCAAGAAATATGATCATAAGAAGAAGAATGACTTCAACGGCTGCGCCAAAAAATATGTGAATGTAACTTTCGCCTACGACATTGAATAATGTGTATGGAGCATAGATTGTAGCAACCACAATGTTGGTCCAACGATTCACGTTCGCCGTCAGTGTTGCGGACAGAAAAATCATCAGGGCTGGAATTGTTACAGATACAAGACCGGCGAGAAGAAATGCCTGGCTAATGTCAAACACGAATACCTTGCCCGCCAGAATTTCCTTAAGTGAACCAGGCATGTAAAGGTGGAAGTAATCGACATATATGTAAAGTAACATGAAGCTTGTCCAGATTGCGGCAATCTTCAGTTTCACGCTGGTTCTGGGATCTTCAAGTGGGAGTTTCCCTTCTTTTCTTATTTTCATGCGTATCGCTCCATCAACATCAATAGTCTGCAGTGACTGTCCATTGCGCCCCGGACGCTGCTGCGGCTGTCAAATTCAGGCACCCTGTTGAACTTCCTGACCGATGCCTCCCCGGTCGCGATCCGGAAGACGTGCGTCAGGTTTTCAGCGGCCAACGGCTTCTCCCGGGCCACGGCCTGCACGCCGGCGGAAAGGTCCGTCGCCAGCCGGTCCTGCACACACCCTGCCCGTTGCGGTATGGTGGGTCCGGTCCCGCAGCACGGTGACGGTACCTCCTCGACCTGTCTGAGCGGGTGACGGGTCCGGCCCCGGGGTGCGCTCACTGCCGCCCGGGTCGGCAATGTTCCGCCAATTCCTGTCCCGGAACCGGATGTTGCCGCCGATACGCATGGTGATGCACTCCTGTGCAACGCCGACTATCATATGCGTACATCGGGTAAATTGCCGAAATTCGTAGCCATGATATACGTGAACGCATGAGCCAGATCGACTGGAACCTTATCCGCGGATTTCATGCGACGGCCGTCGCCGGATCCCTGTCGGCGGCGGCGCGCCATCTGGGCCTGACCCAACCCACATTGTCCCGACAGGTCCTGGCGCTCGAGGCTGATCTGGGTGTGACCCTGTTTGAAAGGCGGGGCCGAAAGCTGGTCCTGACCCCGACGGGAGCCGAGTTGCTCGATCACATTCGCATCATGGGAGAGGCGGCGGACACGCTGGTTCTCGCCGCCAGTGGACGCGCGAAGGAGATTGGCGGTCGGGTCTGCATCTCTGCCACCGATATCGTTGCGGCCTGTATCCTTCCCGAGATTCTGGCGCGCATCAGATCAGAAGCGCCGCAGATCACGATCGCGATCGTCGCATCCAACGAGATCAGCGATCTGCACCGCGGGGAAGCGGACATCGCCATTCGCCATGTGCGCCCTGATCGGTCCGGTCTGGTCGGCCGGCACATTCGTGATACCGAGGCCGGCTTCTATGCATCCGAGGACTGGATTGCCCGCAAGGGCCTGCCCAAGGGTCCTGCCGATCTGGCCGTGGCGGGTCTGATGGGCTTCGACGACCCCCGGTTCTCCGGCTTCCTGCGTGAGATCGGCATCCCCATCGCCACCGAGGATTTACGGCTCGTGTCGGAATCGTCGCTTGTGATCTGGGAAATGGTCAAACGCGGGATGGGTGTGGCCGTAGCGATGCGCGAAGTCGCCGAGCGGACGTCCGGCGTGGTCAATATCCTGCCGGACATGGCACCGATTCCCGTCCCGATCTGGCTGGTCACACATGAGGAACTTCAGTCCAGCCCCAGGATTCGCATGGTCCAGACAATTCTCGCCGAGGAATTGGCCCGGATGTAGGGCTGGGCCGCCTCCGTTTCATGCCGTTGCTGAAGTCCGGGGTCCACCAACACATCACCGGTCTGCGCGGCCCGGCCGACCGCCTCGCCAGCGGGGCCCACGCCACCCGCCGCTTGATGGACAGCCCCGGGAATCTCTTCGATGACACCGGGGGTATCGGCCCCCGGGGCGCAAGGCGGCCATGCGTCACGCTTTCGGTTCAGCCAGGTCGGTCTCCCGCGCAGCGGCGGCCGATCTGGTCAAGGTCGAGGGCATCAACCAGCCGCCGGCGGAGCGGATCTACGGCTTCTTCCAACCCGGGCCGCAGGGGTAGTGTGTTGAGCGTGGAGGCTCAGGCGTGAACGATTTCGCACAGGGTACGGTCCATGTCGCGGGCCCCGATCTTCAGTCCGCCCTGCAGTCCGATCCGGACGTGCTGGCGCTCTGGCAGGGCCTGACACCGCTGGGCCGAAACGAGTTCATCTGCTGGGTCGAGGACGCCAGACAGCCCGCCACCCGCCAGCGCCGCATCCAGCGCACGACCGAGGAACTGCGGGAGGGTCAGAAGCGCCCCTGCTGCTGGGCGGGCTGTATCCATCGCACCGACAAGGCACCCAGCCCGTGGCAACAGGCTGTTCTGGTCGACGGGAAAGGACCCGGTCGATCCTGAGTCGCAGCCGGCCCGCGGCCTTACCGCCGCGCCGGCAAGACAGCCATCAGCGCCCGCGTGAAGCCGACGGGCGCGACCGTCAGGTGATCCTCATCCTCGAGCACCGTCGAGCGGACCCGCAGGCCGGGGTAGTTTCGCGAAGTCAGAACCCGTTCCATGGTGCGCAGGTCGCCGACCATGTCCACCTCGGTGTTGCGCGGACTGTCGCCCGGAACCTCAAAGGCACCGATGTACATGAAGACGTCGGCAGCCAGGTCGCGGTGGGTGCGGGCATAGGCCGCCTCCATCGTCATGATGTGGTGCCTGTCGAACCAGAAGGAGGGGCTGCCCAGGACATAGGCCCTGAACAGGCCGGGGTCGGTGAACATGATCTGGGCACCCAGCAGCCCTCCGTAGGAATGACCCAGCAAAACCCGGCGCGCCGGGTCCGCGCGGAAGCGATCTTCGATGAAGGGAATGGCCTGGCTCTTGAGATAGGCCTGATAGGCCGGGCCTTCGCCATGGATCATCGAGCTGGCGCTCCGGGGCCCGCGCGGCGTTGGCGTATAGTCGCGGTTGCGGCTGGCCACCGGGTTGTCGCCGCGGGAATACGACAGGCCGACCAGAATGAACTCCTCGATCACGGGCCCGTTCAGGTTCACCCGGCGGGCGATCTGGCGGATGATCGGAAAGGCATAGTCGGCGTCGGTGACGTAGAGCACCGGATACCGGCGATCGGGGCTGGTCGCGTAGCTGGCGGGCAGGCTGATGAAGACCTCATAGTCGCGACCGGAGACCGGGTCGGGAACCGCCCAGACCTGGGTGCCCTGGAGCACATAGGGGGATCCGTCGGCCGGGGCGGTCTGTGGTTGGGTCGCCCGGGCATCGGCGTCCGAACAGGATGAACCGAGTAGCGCCGCCAGAACGATCGCCGCCAAACCAAAGGCTCTCATACGCAACTGTCCTCAACCGTGATCGTGCAAATTGGCACGACCACGTCGCACACGCCGGCGCCCAATCCAAGACGGGATGATGTAACGGGGGAGCAAACGCATGACCGGCTTCGCCCCCTCTCCCCAGCGGCGACGGGAATGCCTATACCGACCCGATGCCCCAACATTCCCGTGCCGCCCTGCTTTCGGGCTATCACCGCTTCCGCGACAGCCACTGGCCCCAGGCGAAGGCCCAGTATGAGGCGCTCGCCGCAGACGGCCAGAGGCCCCACACCCTTGTGGTCGCCTGTTCCGACAGCCGCGCCGACCCGGCCCTGATCTTCGACGCCGCCCCGGGCCAGCTGTTCGTGGTCCGCAATGTCGCCAATCTGGTCCCCCCTTATGAGCCCGACGGCCTCCTGCACGGCGTCTCGGCGGCGCTGGAGTTCGGGGTCAAGGTGCTCAACGTCCGGCGCATCATGGTCATGGGCCATGCCCGCTGCGGCGGGGTTGCCGCCATGGTCACCGGGGCCCCGGCCGACTGCCAGGACTTTGTCGCGCCCTGGGTGCAGCAGGGCGCGCCGGTCGTGCGTCGCGTCTGTGAAGAGTGCTCGCCCGAAGACATCGAACAGCTTTCGGAAGAGGCCGTGGTCCGCCTGTCCCTGCAGAATCTGCGGACCTTTCCCTGGATCGCCGAGCGCGAGGCTGCGGGGACCCTGGCCCTCAGTGGCCTCCATTTCGGTATCGCCGACGGGGTCCTGCGGTCCCTGGAGGGGCCGGGTCGGTTCGAGATCATGGACTAGGTTCGCGAGACCGGACGGCTCGCTTCCGGGCGCGAAGCGTGGCAGATCGCGTCTGAGGTATCGGAGCGCCCCATGACCCCCAATCCCCACGCCAACCCCATTCCGAACATCATCACCGGCCTGCGCCTGATCGCGGGGGTGATCATGTTCCTGATCCTGGCCGGCGCGGCACCGCAGGGCATTCCGTTCATGTCCGACTATCTGAGCCCGGACGACCAGTTTCGCTTCGGTCGCACAGCCTTCGTCATCTTTGTAGTCGCGGCCTCGAGTGACTGGATCGACGGCTATCTGGCGCGGCGTTGGCACTCCACCACCCGCTGGGGAGCCATCCTCGATCCGATCGCCGACAAGATCCTGGTCACAGGGGCCGTCCTGGGCGTCCTGGCCTGGGGGGCCCTGCCACAGATCGCCATTCCCTGCGGCCTGATCCTGTTCCGTGAGTTCGCCGTCTCGGCCCTGCGCGAGACCGTCGCCGGCAAGGTCAAGCTGCCGGTCACCCTGCTGGCCAAGTGGAAGACCGTCCTGCAGATGGTCGCCCTCGGTGCCCTGCAGCTGGTGCTGCTGTGGGACGGCTTCGGCCTGCCGCTGGAATGGCAGCCCCATTTCCAGACCTTCGCCTATGTCCTGATCTGGCTGGCTGCCATCGTCACCGTCTGGACCGGCTGGCAGTATTTCGCCAAGGCGCAGCAGAAGATGAGCCAGATCTAGGGACTCGCAGAACGTCTCTCTCCCCCTCCGGGGGAGGGTGGCTGAGCCGAAGGCGAAGCCGGGTGGGAGGGGCTCGGCGACGAGAGCGCCGGTGCCTGTAGCGCCGAACCGTCCCCACCCCGCCGTCGCTCCGCGCCGCCGACCCTCCCCTTCCGGGGGAGGGAGAGGCTATGGGGGCTCACCGCACCCCCAACTCCCGCACCAGTCCGTCCATCCCGTACACATCCCTCAGCGCCGTGGTCACCGCGCCGGTGGTCACGATCACCGAGCGGTTGACCCGGACGTCATAGCCGTAGGCGTTGCGCTGGGTCAGGACGGTGGAGTCGAAATTGGCTCCGATCATCTCGCCGGCGGCATTCACCACCGGACTTCCGGATGAGCCACCGATGGTGTCGGTGGACAGCACCATGTTCAGCACCGTGTCGCCGTCAATCCGTCCACGCGAGCTGGCCAGTTTCGGGGCCAGATCGAACGGGGCCGAGCCGGTCGCCCGGTCCCACAGACCGTTGAATGTCGTGAAGGGTCCGATGCGCTGGCCCGGAACATCCGAGCCCTCGATCCGGCCATAGGTCAGCCTCAGCGTGCCGGTCGCGTCCGGATAGACGGCGTCGCCATAGGTCTGGAAGCGCAGGGCGGCGAGGCGCTCCGAGGCCCGGTCGGTCGGCGCCTGAACCCGGGCCTCCCAGTCCGAGCGGATGGCGCGGGTCTCGTCCTGTATCGACAGCAGATACTGGATCAGCGGATCCTGCGAGGCCTCAACGGCCGCCAAGCCGCCTTCCCACAGGGCGCGGCGCACGGCGGGATCCGCCAGGGTCGTGCCCTCGACCAGCCGTGCCGACAGCTGCTCGGGCGACTCCCGTCCCAGCAGGCCGCGGACGCGGGGATCATCGACGGTCAGCCACTCGCGGGTCTTGGACAGCCACCATTCCATCCGGACCTGCTCGAGGCCCGGATAGACCGGCCGTTCGGCGAACAGACCGGACTGGACGCCCGACAGGCGGCTGTCGGCATATTCCGGAAGCCGCTCGGCCGATGACTTCGCCCGCTCCTGTGCGCCCCGCACCAGCGTCCGCGCCCAGCTGAACAGCTGCGAACCGCCGGCGACCGGCGTGGTCCCCATGCCCGTCCCGCCCTCCAGCAACGCCATGGCGGGATACAGTTCGCGCACGACCGGCTGGGCGGCGCTCAGCGTGGTCCAGGGATTGGCTTCGCCGGCGCCGCCCTCGGCCCGACCGCGGAAGTCGGCCTCGGCATCGGCCCGTGCGGCCATGAAGGCAGGGTCGATCAGCGCCGCCATCCGCCCCCGACCGCGCTTGTAGGTGTTCTCAAGGCTCACGACCGGGTCCATGGCCTCGAACGCCTGACGCTCACCCTCCTGGGAATAGCGGATCAGACGTCCGCGCAGTTCGCTGGCCAGCAGCTGGTCCATCGGCAGGACCACATCACGGATGGTCATCAGCTGGTCCTGGGTCAGCAGCCGCTGGGTCGCCCCGGGGCTGCCTGACAGGAATACCGGTGCCCCCTGGACCGGCCCGGCGGCGTTCCACACGAAATGGATCGGGGTCGCTGCCGGGGCGTCATTCTCGTACAGGCGGATGAAGGCCGCATCGATGGCGAAGCGGGGGAAGCTGAAATTGTCCAGGTCGCCGCCGAAGGTCGCGGCCCTGTCCTCCGGGGCCCACGCCAGCCGCACGTCGGTGTAGCGTTTGTAGGTATAGAGTTTGAACTGGCCGCCCCGGTACAGGCTGACCACCTGACAGCGCCGGGCCGTGTCTCCGGCGCAGGCCTCCTGCTCGATCCGGCCCGCCTCGGCGTCGCGCGCCCGGGTGAAGGCCTGGCCTTCCAGCCCGGCACCCGCCGCATGCATGCGTTCGGTGACGTCCGAGATGTCGGTCAGGATCTCCGCCGACCCGCCCGGACATTTGCGCTCCTCCTCGCGGGTGCGCGGGGTGAAGCCGGTCTCGGCGTAGTTGACCGCCCGGGTCGACAGATTGGCCACGCAGGTGGCGACGCAGTGGTTGTTGGTCATCACCAGCCCCTCGGCCGAGACGACGCCCGCCGAACAGCCGCCGAACTTGACCGAACTCAGCCGCACCCGGTCCAGCCAGGCCTGGTCGATATTCGTCCCCAGGGTGGCGTTGGCCCGCGCGATGGGGAAGTTGTCGAAGGTCCACATGCCTTCTTCCGCGCGCGCGGCGGAACCGGCGGCGAGGGTCAGAAGGGCGGCGGCGAGGGCGGGGGTGAGGCGCATGGCTTACTCCTTCCTTCTCCCCTTGAGGGAGAAGGTGGCCCGCACAGCGGGTCGGATGAGGGGTGAGACACCCATGAAAGACGTGAGGGGTGAAACGCGCAAGTCATCTCTGACCGTCGAGTTTCACCCCTCATCCGTCAGGCTACGCCTGACACCTTCTCCCGCAAGGGGAGAAGGGGACTATTCCACCCCCAGCTCTTCCAGCAGGTTCGGGCTCGGATAGATGTTGCGCAGCGCCTCCGTAACCGCCGCCGTCGAGACCGACACCGTCCGGTTCAGGGCACCGTCATAGCCATAGGCACCGCCCAGCGAGTGGATGTTGCCGTCGAAGGCTGCGCCGATGACTTCGCCGGCGGCGTTGATCACGGGCGAACCCGAATTGCCGCCGATGATGTCGTTGGTCGAGGAGAAGTTGTAGACCGTGCTTCCGTTGACCCGGCTCTGGTTGTCGAGGAAGGCCTGGGCCGCATTGAACGGCTCGGCCCCGGTGGCCCGCTCGTACAGGCCGCCCATATAGGTGAAGGCCGGGACGGTGACGCCGCGATAGGTCCAGCCTTCGACCGCGCCATACGACAGGCGCAGCGAGAAGGTGGCGTCCGGATACTGGTTGGTGCCGTAGACCGCGAACCGGGCCTGGGCGACCTTTTCAGCCGCGCGGGCGGTCGGGGCGTTGACCTCGGCGGCCCAGCGCGCGCCGATCGCCGAGGCGGCGGCGTCATTGGCGATGATGAAGGCCAGAAGCGGGTCGGCGGCGGCCATCTGTTCCGTCGTCATCGCCGCCGCCTGGGCGCGGAAGGCGGCGTCGCCCATCCGTGTGCCCGAGATCAGCCGGTCGGCGAGGGCCTCGGGGCTCTCGCGGCCCAGCATCGCCTTCACCTCGGCATTGTCGACCGTCAGATATTCGCGGGTCTTGGACAGCCAGTAGCGCAGACGGATTTCCTCCATCTCCATGGCGATCGGCGTTTCGGCACCCACGGCGGCGATCATGCGCGCGCGCTGCGCCTCGGTCATCGAAGCATTCTTCGACGCCCGCACTATGCCCCGGGCCATCTGATACAGGGTCGAGCCGCCACCCGCCGACTGTTCGAGCTGGCGGAAGGGCAGATACAGTTCCCGCGCCGTCGACTGAACCCGCTCAAGGTCACCCCACGGGTCGCCAATGCGGGCAACGAGGGCCGGGTCGGCCGCCACGCCGGCGCGCAGCTCGGTCTCGGCGTCGCGCCGGGCGCCGAGGAAGGCGGGGTCCAGCAGCGACTGATGCTGGCCGAACTGGGCCTTGAAAGTATTCTCGAGGCTGAAGATGGGGTCAAACGACAGTCGCTTGGCCTCGTCGCCGGTCAGCGAATACTCGAGCAGGCGCCCACGCAGTTCCGAGTTCTGGATCAGGGTCAGTGGCAGCTGCTGGTCGCGCAGCCGCTCAAGCTGGCTCATGGTCAGCAGGCGCGAGGTCGAGCCGGGGTTGCCGGCCACAAAGACCGGGTCACCTTCGGCCGGGGGATTCGGGTTCCAGCGGAGGAAGCCGGGGCTCTCGACCGGACGGCCGTCCTCATAGGCGCGCAGGAAGCCGGCATCGAGGGCGTAGCGCGGGAAGTTGAAATTGTCGGGGTCGCCACCGAAGAAGGCGGCCTGGTTTTCCGGTGCAAACACCAGGCGGACGTCTTCATAGCGGCGGAATTTGTACAGGGCGTACCGTCCGCCGCGGTAGAAGCTGATGACCTGGCAGTTGAATTTCGGATCGGCGGCGCAGGCCTCGGTCTGGATGGCGTTGGCCTCGGCGGTCCGGGCGGCGTTGAAGGCGGCGCCTTCCAGCCCGGCACCGGCCGCCAGAACCCGGTCGGTCACATCGACGATGTCGACCAGCACCTCGGCGGTCTGGCCGGCGCAACGCTTCTCTTCCGCGCGGTTGGCGGTCAGGAAGCCGTTCTTCACATAGTCCTGCTCGGGTGAGGACAGTTCCTGCACACAGCCGACAACGCAGTGCCAGTTGGTCAGGATCAGGCCTTCATCCGACACGAAGGACGCTGAACAGCCCTGGATGCGGACGGCGGCATTGCGGACCCGGTCCAGCCACGCCTGGTCGATCCGGGTGCCGTATTTGTCGTTCACCGTCTGGATCGGGAAATTGTCGAACGTCCACATGCCTTCGTCGGCGCGGGCGGTGGACGGGGTGGCCATCATGGCCAGAACGCCGGCGACAGCGGCAATCGAGGCGGTCGCCGAAACGGCGGCGCGGAGCGAACGAAGCATCATTCTGCGAATTCTCCCTGGGTGTCGGCGGGTGTCGCCGTTCGTCGCCACCTGCATAGGCGCGGTGGACGGTTTCAGTCCACCGCTACGCGCCCAGGCTTACAAATCCGTTAGGGTGACCGCCTTACCCCGATTTAACTTGGCCCCGCTCCCTTGCACCGTCAGATAGCGGTCAACGTCAGGGGTCTTTCCGTTTCCATGTCGCTTGCACTTTCAACCCTTCTCTTCGAGTGGCGGCGCTACATGGCCGCCGTCATGGCCCTGGCCCTGTCGGGCCTGCTGGTCCTCGCCATGACCGGTGTCTTCATCGGCATCGGCAAGGGATTCACCGCCACCATCGAGCGGTCCAGCGCCGACATCATCATCATGCAGCCGGGTGCCACCAGCCTGATGGGCGGGCCGTCCGGTGTGCCGCGCCGCTTCATTCCGCTGGCCTATCGCAACCCGCAGGTCGTCGAGGTTCAACCACTGGACGGGGCCGGCGGCTCATTCCAGTCCGTGAAGAACGTCGATCCGACCATGTCCCAGGCCGATCGTGCCCGCCAGGGCGCTCCCAAACAGGAGTTCGTCCAGGCCAGTATCATCGACACCACCCCGGGGGCGGTCACCATACCGACTGACTATTCCGAGGAACTGGTCGACGCCCTGCGTCAGCCCTACACCGTGGCGATCGACGAGACGGCCCTGACCAAACTGGGCGTCAAGCTTGGCGACAAGGCCCTGTACAACGGCCAGACGGTGACCGTGGTCGGCGTGACCCGCGGCTACCCCAATATGATGTCGTCGACGATCGTCATGTCCCGCGACACCCTGAGAATGCTCGGCCAGGCCGACACCGGTCCCCGCGTCGGACCCCTGATGATCAAGCTCCGCGACCCGGCCCAGGCTTCGCTCGTGGCGGCCCAGCTGAACACCCTCGGCGACGGCCAATGGAAGGCCTGGACCCGTCAGGAACTGGCCGATGCCAATGCCGGGGCCATGTTCGAGGAGGGCATCCTCGTCATCATCATCGGCGGCTGCGTGGTGCTCGGCACCATCATCGGTGTGGCCATCACCTGGCAGACGCTGCGCGGCGCCATCATGGCCAACATCAAGGAATTCGCCTCGTTGCGGGCGCTCGGTGTCGGCATGGGGTCGCTGAACCTGATCGTCATGGAGCTCAGCTTCTGGGTCGGTCTGGTCGGCGTCGCCGCCGCCATCGGCCTGACCTTCCTGGTGCAGATGCTGGCCATGGCCAATGCGGTGATCATCGCCCTGCCGCCGATCCTGTTGATCGTCGTCGGTGGCGGACTGGTCGCCATCTCAATCATGTCCGGTGCCCTGTCGCTCGGCATCCTCAAGAACAGCCAGCCTGCGGATCTGCTGCGATGACCGCTCACACCAAGGCGCACGGAAAACACGGCGACTTCGCCATCGAGGCCAAGGGCCTGGTCAAGCGGTTCAAGTCCGGCAAGGCCTTCATCGAGGTGCTGAAGGGCGTGGATTTCGACGCCCGCCACGGCGACCTGACCATGGTCATGGGCCCGTCCGGCTCGGGCAAATCGACCCTGATCGCCGCCCTGTCGGGCCTGCTGCGGCCGGAAGAGGGTCGGGTCGATACGCTCGACATCGATGATCTGTGGAAACTGTCGTCGGGCCGGATCGACAAATTCCGTCTCGACAACTGCGGCTTCATCTTCCAGGGCTTCAACCTCTTCCCCGCCCTGACCGCCCTGCAACAGGTCGAGGTGGTGCTGAAATTCCAGGGCCTGTCCAAGGCCGACGCCCGCCGTCAGGCGGCCGCCACCCTGGAGGAAGTCGGGCTCGGCAAGCGCCTGAACCAGCGGCCCTCGGCCCTGTCAGGCGGCGAGAAGCAGCGCGTCGCCATTGCCCGCTGTCTCGCCAAGAACCCGCAGATCCTGTTCGCCGACGAACCCACCTCCGCCCTCGACGGCGAGAACGGCCAGATCGTCATCCGGCTGCTGCGCCGCGCCGCCACCGAACACGGCGCCGCCGTCATCTGCGTCACCCACGATCCTCGCCTTGAGGAATGGGCCGACCGGGTCATCAAGATCGAAGACGGCATCATCATCTCCGACGAACGCCGTACCCCCAATCCCGACGCCACGCTCGCGTCGCACTGAACCGCCTCAGGAACTCCGTCATGCCCGCCTTCCTCAAGAACAAATGGCTCTGGATCGGCCTGGTGCTGATCGCCGCCATCGTCGTCGGCTTCACCTTCATGCAGAACGCCGGCAAGGCGAAGAAGGCCGAGGAAGAGAAGGCGGCGGCCACCAGGGTCGAGAGCCCCTATGCGGCTATCGCCAACGGCAAGGTCGATGTCGAGGGCGGCATCATCCAGATCGCGGCACGCCGCGGCGGCGTCGTTCGTGAAGTTCTGGTCCAGGAAGGCGACCGCGTCGTCGCCGGCCAGATCCTCGCCCGTCAGGAGGACGACGAGCCTCGCCTGGCCCTGCAGAGCGCCAATGCCGACGTCGCCCAGGCCGAAAGCCAGCTCCGCCTGATCCAGGTCGAGATCCGTACCGCCCAGCGCGAGCACGATCGTCTCGCCCGGCTGGTCGAGTCCAACTTCGTCGCCGCCTCGCGCATGGACCAGGCCCGTGACGCCATCGCCCAGGCCCAGGCCAGGCTCGGCTCGCAGCAGGCCAGCGTCCAGACCGCCCGCGCCCGCCGCGACCAGGCCGCCTACAATGTCGAACTCACGGTCATCCGCGCGCCCCAGTCGGGCCGCATCGTGCGCCGCTACGCCAACCCCGGCGCCGGCGCCTCGACCCTGAACGTGTCCAACATGTTCGACCTCGAGCCCGACGCCCCCCGCATCGCGCGCGCCGAGATCGTCGAGAGCGACATCCCGAACATCAGCGCCGGCCAGGCGGTCGAAATCACCCCCGAGGGCGACCCGTCCAAGGTCTATGTCGGCACCGTCCTGCGCCGTGCCGCCGTCTTCGGGGCCCGCAAGCTGGCTTCGGATGATCCCTCGCAACGCTCGGACGAACGGGTGATCGAGGTCGTGGTCAGCGCCGGCGACGCCCCGCTTCTGATCGGCCAGCGCGTGCTGGTGAAATTCATGAAGCCCGGCGAAACCGCCGGCGCCCCGCGCGCCGTCGCCACCGGCGTCCCCGCCGGCCGGGCGATGCGCGAACCGGCGCAGGCGGGGTAGGGACGGGCGGGCCGGGGACGGGGTCAGGTCGCCTCTGACCTGACGTCCGCGCCCTGCCGGGCGCGCCCCGGCTTCCGGATTTGACGTCGCGCGTCGTTTGGGCGACCTCTAGCGCCCATAGGCGGGGGCGACGTGACCATGGACGAACCGAAGGCGCGCAGCCGTCGTAAAGGCACAGCGGCCCCGACCACGCCCGATCCGGTCGAGATCGCCATGGAGATCGCCGCCACAGGCAAGACGCCGGCGGATGCGGCCATGGCGGTGCTTCACGCCAATGCCGCGCTGATGACGCATCAGGGGGTGCTGGCCCGCAACGAGATCTTCCGCAATCGCATCAAGACCATCCGCGACATCGCCCTCGCCGCCGTGGTCGTCGCCCTGCTGGTCGCCGGGGGAACGGCACTATGGAGCGCCAGCCGCACGACCGGGCTGGTGATCCAGCCCTTCTCGGTGCCGCCGGAACTGGTGGAAGACGGACTGGACGGCCGCGCCGTCGCCGCCCTGTTCCAGGACGAACTGATCCGGCTGGAAGAGGCGACCGTTTCGGCCCGCCCGCCCGCCAGTTTCCGCAACGACTGGAGCGGGGCCATCACGGTCGAGGTCGAGGCGGGCGGCCTGTCGCTGACCGATAGCTATCGCGCCCTTGTCCGCTGGCTGGGCAAGGAGACCTTCATCAGCGGCGGTCTCAGCCGGACCCCGGCCGGACTGGAACTTGTGGTCCGCACCAGCGATGGCACGGCGGTTAGAGTGGAGGGGGACCCCGCTGATCGTCCGGACGCCCTGATGCGGCTTGCGGCCGAGCGGGTCTATGAACAGACCCAGCCCTATCGCTATGCGACTTATCTCGGGCAGCGCGGTGCTGCAAAGCCCGCTGGCCCGGAGCGGGAGGAAGATTATGACAGCAGGCGGACCATCCTGACCAAACTTCTGGACAGTCCGTCGCAGACAGAACGGCTCTGGGGCTACAACGGTCTGTCACGGGCCCCTGACACGCTAGTGCAGGACGGGATCCTGTTGCTGGAGGCCGCCCTCGAGATCGATACGGAGCATCCCGTTATTCTGGGCAACCTGGCTGACGATTCGAGTGTACTCGGTCATGCCGAGGCGTCGCTTGGCTATACGCAGCGCGCGGCGGCCTCCGTGCGCAACCCGCGCAACCGGGCCAAGGTCGCCGAAGACAGGCAGCAAATCTACCAGCTCCTTTTCCCCGCCCTTGTGGCGGAGCTTCGAGGGGATTGGCTGCACGTGCTGGAGCTCTACACCCGCTTCTTGAATAGCGATGATCCGGCCGCTTCGACGTTTCGCGATGACCGGGTGAACGCCCTGATCGCCCTGCACCAGCCTTCGGCGCTTTCTCGCTTGATTGAGGATCAGGCACTCAGGGCGTCGGGCCGTCCGGGCCCTGGGGATTCATTTCTCGCTTTCCGAGTCCGGGTGGCGGCGGCCCTTGACCAGTGGCCCCAGGCCTTGGCACTTCTGGAGGCCTGGGAGGTGGATGTGGCCCCGACCTTGGCCCCGCGTTTCGCTCCTGTCCGGCAGACCCAGGTTTGGCCACAACTCGCCTATGCCCGGGCCCGGACCGGTGATCTGGCCGGGGCCCAGACCATGATCGCCGCGACACCGCTGGACTGTTACCTCTGTGTGCGTGAACGCGCCCGGATCGCGGAACTGGCCGGGGATCGGGCCGCCGCCGACCGCTGGTCGGCCGAGGCGCGGCGTCAGGGGCCGTCCCTGCCGTTCGCTTTTGCGGAGCGGGGCCAGATGCTGATGGCGCGCGGCGACCCCGCCGGGGCCATCGCCTTCTATGAACAGGCCGTCGAGCGCGGCCCCCGCTGGGCCGATCCGCAGAAGTTCTGGGGTGACGCGTTGGCGGCCCGGGGCGACGAGGCCGGGGCGATCCGCAAATACCGCGCCGCCGCCGATCGTGCTCCGCAGTGGGGGGCCCTGCACCTGGCCTGGGGCCGGGCGCTGGAGGCGCAGGGCAAGCGCGATCAGGCCCGCGAGAAATACACCGAGGCCGCCCGCATGGACCTGTCCGCCGCCGACCGGGCCGAGGTGGTACGGCGGCTGGGTGGAGGCGGAGCCGTTCGTGGTTAGTGGCTAGTGGTTAGTGATTGCCGCTCCACTGCCCGCGGAAGGGCGGCGCTGTTCGCGCTCCCGCACCGGCGGCTGCCAGCCACCAGCCACTAACCACTAACCACTAACCACTCATCTCCCCTCAAACACCGCCACCCGCTTCTCCAACGCCGCCGTCACCCCCTCCAGGTGGTCGTCCGACAGATGCGCCAGCGCCTGCATCGACGCCGTCATCTCCAGGATCTGGTCGAAGGTCGCGTCGCGGCCCTGACGCAGCAGGGCCTTGGTCATGCGCAGCGCCTGGGGCGCGCGGGACGCCACGTCTTCCGCGATCGCCATGGCCTCATCCATCAGCCGTTCAGGCGCGACCACCCGGCTGACCAGCCCCCAGTCCATGGCCGTCTGCGCGTCCAGCACCCGGGCGGTGAACAGCATTTCGGCGGCCCGCGCATAGCCGATGTTGCGCGGCATCAGCCAGGCTCCGCCATCGCCCGGCAATATGCCCAGTTTCAGGAAGGGCACGCCGAAGCTGGCGGTCTCCGAGGCGATGCGGATGTCCGCCAGTCCGGCGATGTCGCAGCCCAGTCCCATGGCCGGCCCGTTCACCGCTGCGATCAGCGGCACCTCCAGCCCGTAAAGCGAGCGCACGATCCGGTGCACCACGCGGCGATAGCGTTCGCGGATCTCGGTGCCCGTGCCGGCGAACATGTCGCGCCGGTCCTTCATCGCCTTCAGATCGCCGCCCGCCGAAAAGGCCCGCCCGGCCCCGGTCAGGATCACGCAGCGCACCTGCGGGTCCGCATTCACCGCCTCGCACGCCGCCGCGAAGGCTTCGCCGTCCTCGATGTCGGGCAGGGCGTTGAGCCGGTCGGGCCGGTCCAGGGTCCAGAGCTCGATATGGTCGCGGCGGTCTCGGCGGATCAGGGTCATGCGCCCGATGTGCCGCACGCGCGGCCCGGCCGCAATGTCGGCCGGGGGTCCGGGTCTCTAGGGCTTGCCCGACAGCGACCACCAGGCCCGCAGTCCGGTGGTGTCGGGGGCATCCTCCGCAGGGGCCTCGAGTGCCGCCTCGCCCGCAGCCGGGCCGGCGAAGCGGCGCCCCGCCGTGGTCCGCGGCGGCAGGACCCCGTCCTCGTCGATGAAACTGACCGGTTCGGCGGCGGACCTCACGGCACACGCCACAGGCAGGGCAGTCACCGGTCGCGCGGCCGCAGCCAGCGAAAAATCCACCCCGCGATCCACCGACCAGCCGGTGCGCCACGGTCGCAAGCGCGTCGTGGCAACCAGCGTCGCCTTCAGCCTGAACATGGTGCACACCCTTCAGGCGCGGACACTGGCACAGGTCGCGGCGATGCGCGACTGATCAACCCTGATGGTGGAATTGCAAAGCCCCGGACCTTGCGGACCGGGGCTGGAACATCTGCGTGGCGGCGGGATGTCTAGTCGCGCTTGCGAAGCTTGATGGGCACGAAGTTGGACGGGTGGCTGACCACGCGGTCGCCGGCCCCATAGCCGTTCTTCGTATTGACCAGCATCCCGCCCCACAGGGCGAAGGACATCATGGCGTGCTGCAGATTGCGATCTCTGTCTTTCATCTGGCGTCTCCTTTCGAGTGAATGATGAAAAGAGACACGTCGTGCTTTTCGGGAATCTCACCGTCATAGTCGTTTCGCGTCAGGGTCAGGCTAACCCTGCTGTCTGAAAAAAGCAACAAGTTTTACTCCGCAGCCGGACCATATTTCGCATTCATGTCATCGATGTCTCCGACTCCCCCCACCGCCCTGCGCAGCATCGCCACCCCCTGCGTCAAGGTCTGCGTCGTCGACGGCGCCACCAGCCTCTGCCTCGGCTGCTGGCGCACCCTGTCCGAGATCGGGGGCTGGAGCGGCTTCACCGACGCGGAACGGGCGGCGATCATGGCGGCGCTGCCCGCGCGCGAAGCGCGCGCTGGAGGGGTGTAGGGAGTGGGGTGTGGGGGGGTGAGTTAGCGCCCGGCACGGACGAGGCCTTGCCTCGTTTCACACCCTACACCCCAACCCCCACACCCACCCCCTTAACCCCCCGCAAACCACGCCCCTTCACCGCATCCCAACCGCCGTGTGCGACAGGGGAGGGGCTGCAGAAGCGGCGTGTTCACGACGGACGGCGTATGCGTTTTGATCTCTCTTCCGCCGGAGTCATGGCCCTGGCCGTGGCCTCCGCCCTCAGCGCCGCCTGGTGGCTGAACCACGCCGATGCGCGCGGCCAGGCCCAGGCCGCCACGCCGGCCGCCGTTCATGCGCCCGCCGCCGGCGCTCCGGCCCAGGTGCTGAAAGCCGCCGACGGCCACTACTGGGCCGACGCCCTGATCGACGGCCGGAACGGACCCCGGGCCGTGCGCGTCATGGTCGATACCGGTGCCAGCGTCGTGGTCCTGACCCCCGCCGATGCCGCCCGTCTGGGTCTGAGGCTCACGTCCGGCGACTTCTCCGCCACCGTCATCACCGCCTCCGGCCCCGTCCCCGCCGCGCGCGTCGCCCTCCGGACCGTCGCGGTCGCCGGCACCCGCGTCGAACAGGTCGAGGCCCTGGTCGTCCAGCGCGGCCTGCCCCACAGCCTGCTCGGCATGAGCTACCTCGGCCGCCTCTCCTCGTTCAGCGCGACGCCGGCGGAGATCACGCTGCGGCCGTGAGGGGGTGTGGGGTGTGGGGTATGGGGTGTGGTGATCAGGAAAAGGCCGCGCTCTGACCCATGACGCCACACCCCATCCCCCACACCCCACACCCCACACCCCATCCCCTACAGCGCCTTCCAAACCACCGCCCCCGCCGTCACCAGCAGCCACACCGCAAACGCCCGCCGCAACACGGCCCGGTCCAGCGAATGCGCCAGCTTCGCCCCCCAGGGTGCCACCGCCGTGGTCAGCACCGCCATCACCACCGCCCCGGGCACATTGACATAGCCCAGCGACAACGGCGGCCGCCCGCCCGCGTCCCAGCCGAACACCACAAACCCCAGGGTCGCCGCCGCCCCGATGGCCAGGCCGAAGCCCGAGGCCGTCGCCACCGCCTGATGGATCGGCCGCCCGCACAGGGTCATCATCATCCCGCCGAAACTGCCGCCGCCGATCCCCATCATGGCCGACAGTCCGCCGATCACCGTTCCCGTCACCCGCCGCCCCCAGCCCTCCGGCAGGTCGCGTCGCAGTGTCACCCGCTCCGGCAACAGCCCCATCTGCGCCGCCACCACCAGCAGGCAGACGCCATAGACAATGGCCAGCCCCTGCATCGAGGTGACCCCCGCTACCCCCGCCCCGACCAGCGCCCCCGCCGCCACCCACGGCGTCCAGGTCTTCAGCACCGCTTCGTCCACCGCCCCGTGCGCCCGATGCGCCCGCAGCGACCGCCACGAGGTCGCGACAATGGTCAGCAACGAGGTCCCGATCGCCGTATGCAGATTCCCCTCGCCCCCGACCCCCAGCACCTCAAAGGCATAGAAGACCGCCGGCACAATCACCGTCCCGCCCCCGACCCCGAACAGCCCGGCGACGAGGCCGCCGATCAGCCCGGCGGCCGTGAGGGCCGCGAGCAGGAGGAGCAGGTCGGGGAGGGGGAGAGCGGTCATGGAGCAGGGATAGCCATTCCTCCCCCTCAGGGGGAGGGGGAGCGCCAGAACGGCGGTGGAGGTTTGGGCTACCCCCCCGCAACCTTCCCCGCCCACCACCGTTCTCTCCGCACAGGGAAATCCCCCGCCCCGGAAAGAACCCCCCATGACCGTCCTCAAGACCCTCACGGCCGCCGCCGCCGCCGCCGCCGCCCTGACCCTCGCCGCCGCCGGGGTCGCCTCGGCGCAGACGCCGTATTACGTGGCCCCATACAGCCAGCCGTCGCAGGGCGGGCGGGTGCTGGAGGCGATCCTCGGGGCCCTGTTCGGCCAGGGCCAGACCTCGCTGGACAGCGAATGGAGCCGCGGGCGTCGGCCTCTGTTCGACCAGCGCGCCCAGTTCGAGGCGCGGGTCGATGCCGGGGCGCGGGACGGCTCGCTGACGCGCCGCCAGGCCGAGCGGCTCAGCGGCGACTATGCCGATCTGGTCGCGCTGGAGACCCGCTATGCCGCCGACGGCCGGTTCAGCACCGCCGAACGGAGCGATCTGAACAACCGCTACAGCGACCTGACCCGCCGTCTCGACGCGCTCGAAGACGATGATGACAACGGCGGCGGCTATGGCGGCTGGTACCGTCTGGCGGACCAGAGCGCCGCCTTTGACGCCCGCGTGGCCGCCGCCCTGCGCGCCCGCGAGATCACCCGCACGGAATCGACCCGGCTGCGCAGCAACTTCCAGGCCCTGGTGCGGCTGGAGGCCCAGTATGAGCGCGACGGCCTCAGCGATCGCGAGCAGCAGGATCTGGAGACCCGCTACGCCGATCTGAACCGCCGCGTCGGCGACGGCTGGGTCCCCGGCAACGGCGGCGGCTACGGCTACGGCGCCGATCCGCGCGCGGTCCAGATCGAGGCCCGCATCACCGCCGGCGAGCGCAACGGCTCGATCAGCCGCGCCGAGGCGAGCCGTCTGCGCACCGAACTGGCCGACCTGACCCGCCGCTGGGCGGACCTCGAGGCGCGGGTCCGGATCCGCTAGGCAGCCGGACGTCACGGCGCGCCTTCGCCCGTCAGCGGTTCAACCTCCGCTGACGGGTTTCGCTCTATCCCCCCCCCCCTGTTCCGCGCTCCCGCTACCCGCTAGGGTCGCGATCCGGGGGGAGAACTTCATGATTATTGCGTGGCTTATGGCGTCGACCATGGCGTCGGGGATTGCGCCCGGCGCGTCGGGCGAATTCGATCAGGCCCCTGTCGCACCGCGCGTTCAGGTCGCTCCCGCCAAGACGATCGACGGCCTCTGGACCGAACTGGGCATGGCGATCCAGGCCGACGACTACGGGACTGCCCTGGTCCTCACCAAGGCCTTCGCCGAACACCCGGACTACGCGGCCCAACCGGTCGAACGACGAAACGCCGCGACGATCCTTCTTGGCCTGTTGTACGCCAACGAAGGCCAGGACGCCGCCGCCCTGCCTTATCTGATCGAGGCTTCGGAGCGGCCGGGAGCCACGCCGGACATCTGGCTGACCCGCATCACCTCGCATGCGAGAACGGGCGACCGCACAGCGGCCGCGCGCGCCCTGACCCGGTTTCTTCCGCGATACCCCGACGAGATGGAGACCCTGTCGACCACCTTCGTCCTGCAGCTGGAGCAGGACCCGGACGTCGATGCCGGGGCCCGGTTCGAACTGCGCCTCGCCCTGCGCGACGCCGGCTGGCGCGACCGCTATGACAACTGGATCTGGATCAGGCTGATCGACGACCTCATCCAGCGCGACCGGCTGGACGAGGCCGCGCCCCTGGCCGCGCGGGTCAGCGACCCGAGCGCGCTGATCCGCCTGCATGCGATGCGGCGCTACGACGCCCTGCGCGCGGCCGCCGCCATGCCCGAGCTGGACATCGCCGCCGTCCTCGACGCGGAATTGGTTGCGCAGCGCGCGGAGGCCGAGGCACCCGGCGCCGAGTTCGAGGCCCGCAACGCCTGGGCGACGAGCCTGTTTGACCGCGGCCGGTTCGAAGAGGCGCTTGCCGTCAGCGACGCCACCCTGGCGTTGCCCGCGCCTGCGCCGGACTCCGAAGACGATCGCTCGCTCACCTGGACGATGGACGGTCGGGCCCGCCAGCTGATGGAGCTCGGTCGCCCCGACGAGGCGATCGCCCAGATGGAGATCGCGGCCAAGCGGGACGAAGGTGCCGGCGTCAATGTCAGCCAGACCATCAATCTCGGCTGGTTCTACCTCCGGGCCGGCCGCAACGCGCAGGCGATCGAAGCCGTCAAGTCGCTTGAGCCGGGCACGGCCTCGCCGTTCGGTGTGATGCAGGCAATGCATGTCCGCGCCTGCGCCGGCATCGCGCTGGGCAATGCGGGCGCTGCCGGACTGGCGTTCGCCCATATGGAACAGAACTGGCGCGACGCGCCCCTGACCTCGGTCAAGGCCCAGGCCTGCCGCGGTGACGCGGACGGGGCCGCGGACACCCTGCTGCTCATCCTGGCGGACGAGGACCTGTCCGATCGCGCCGTGGCCGCCCTGCACACCTATCAGATTGAGCAGAACGCCACGGACTACGACCGGCGCACCGCCGATGTCCTGTCGCAGGCCTTCGCCCGGCCCGATGTGATCGCCGCCCGCGACCGCATCGCCCGCGCACTCGTCCTGCCCATCGTCAGCGGTCAGTTCTAGCGCAGCGACCCCGCTCGACGGCGACACCAGCCACCAGCCACTCAGTCCGTCAGCCAGTACAGGGTCTCCACCGTCGTGCCCAGCGCCCGGGCGAGGGTCAGGGCGAGGATGGTCGAGGGTACGAAGACGCCGTTCTCGACGGTGTTCACGGTCTTGCGCGATACGCCGGCCCGCTCGGCCAGCTCGGCCTGGGTCAGGCCGGCGGCCATGCGGTATTCTTTCAGCCGCGACGCCAGACGCGGATCACCCATCGTCGCGCCCGGCCTGACGGTCCAGCCAGGCGAAGCGCAGGCCCGCCGTCGCCCCCGCCGCTGCCAGGGCGAACGGGATGGCGACAATGCCGGTCTCGGGACGCCACAGCGCCAGGCCCAGGGCGATGGTCGTCCCCGACATCAGCACGAGGAAGGCCCAGACCATCGCCCGGGCGCGCAGCACCACGGTCAGTTCGTCCTCAAGGTAGCGGCGGTTCCTCCGCGAATTGACGTCCCACCCCATGGTGAAGGCGACTGCCAGCCAGGCGTAGAGGACCGGCAGCCCGATACTGAGATAGTCGCTCCAGTCGGCTTCACCGGCCAGGACCGGTCCGACGGCCCGGATCGACTGGTACAGAAACAGCAGGGTGATGATCGGAAACAGCCATAGCAGCATGGACCGCTCGGACTGCATCCGCTCACGCTTGCCGGGTTCGTCCTCGGGGCGCGAGGCCGCGCCGTTCGGCCGCACCTTCCAGGCGATCATCAGCCCGACCACAAAGGTGCCGATGCCGATACCGGTCAAAATCCCCGCATCGGCATCGGAAAAGACCTCGCCCGGACCCGTCGCGCCCGAGTTCAGGCCCACCACCGCCACGCCGAGTCCGAGGCCCGACAGGACCAGGGCGGCCATGAATTTCCAGCCGCGACCCCGGACTGGCCGGCCGTCGCTGCGATCACCTGTGTTCGACATCTGCATCCTCCGCGCTTGTCACCTCAAGGTTACATGTCACCTATGGGTTACACGAAGTCAAGCCTCCTAGATCAACAACGCCCCCTCGTGCCGGAGCAGCCACCCCTTCCGCTCCAGCCCGCCGCCGAAGCCGGTCAGCGAACCGTCCGCCCCGATCACCCGGTGGCAGGCCAGGACCAGCGGTATGGGATTGCGGTTCAGCGCCGTCCCCGCCGCCTGGGCCGCCGTCATCCTCGGGCTTGACCCGGGGACCAGCTCACCCGCCCGCCTCGCCATCTCGCCATAGCTGATGGTCACCCCCGCCGGCACCGCAGCCAGCGCCCGCCAGACCCGCGCCTGGAAGCCATCCCCGGCGGCCGCGCCGTCCAGCGACCATGGCACCCGCGTCAACGCCGCGCGGTCCCCGTCGAAATAGGCGGCGATCTCCCGCGCCACCGTCGCCGGCGCCGCGCCCTCGCAGAGGCCCGCGCCCGGATACTCCCGCCGCATCGCCCCGATCAGCCCGTCCCCGAACGACAGCCCCCGCACCGCGCCGTCGGCATCACACGCCAGCGCCAACGGCCCGATCGGACTGTCGAGGCGGGACAGCGTCAGTTGGTCGGGCACCCCGTTCATCGCGCCCCGGTCATCAGGGCGTTGAGCGCCCCATAGTCCATCGCCGCCGCGATCTGGGCCTCGGACCGGCCGTCCGCCAGAAAGCCGCGCGTCAGTTCATCGGCGGTCTGATAGGCCGCCGCCGCCATGTTCGACCCGGCGCTCAACCGGCGCACGCCCAGCGCCTCCAGCCCGGCCGCATCGGCCAGACCCGGCCGCGCCAGCAGGTTCAGCGGCAGGCCCCATCCGACCAGCACCCGGATCGTCTCCGGATCGGTGACCCCCGGCATGAACAGACCGTCGGCCCCCGCCGCGCGATACAGGGCCGCCCGCGCCTCCGCCGCCTCCAGCCGCCCCTCGACCGGTCCGATCCCTCTCAGCCACAGGTCGCAGCGGGCGTTGATGAACAGGTCCGGCCCTACCGCCGCGCGGATGGCCGCGATCTTGTCGGCCAGCAGCTCCGGCGCGTCTGAGCCGTCCTCGATATTGATCCCCGCCGTCCCGGTCTCGACCACCCGCCGGACGAAGGCCGCAGCCCCGGTCGGGGTGTCGGAAAAGCCGGCCTCGCAGTCGGCGCTGACCGGGGTGGCGCGGGCCATCCGCACCATCCGCGCCAGCGCGCCCAGCAATTCGGCTTCCGGCGGCTGGGCCCCGTCCGGCCAGCCCAGCGCCCAGGCCACGCCCGCACTGGTCGTTGCCACGGCCCTCGCCCCCGCCGCCACCGCCAGCGCCGCCGAGGCCGCATCCCAGGCATTGGGCAGGATCAGCAGACCCCCGGGGGCGTCGGCGGCGTGCAGGGCATGGAAGGGGGTCATGAGCGGGTCTCCTTGTCGGCCCCGATACTGCCGCGCCGGTGCGCTGCCGTCTCGCGGTTTCCGGACCGGAGCAGGCTTTAGCAGCGGCCCGCGGCATCCGCCCCCTAGCCGCGCGGCTGCCCGCGCCCTACCTTGTTGTTCATGGCCCGTTCCCCCTCAAAATCCGGCAAGCCGACCCACATCCCCGGCCAGTCCGCCGGCCTGTCCGAGGCCACCGCCCCCTTCGTCTTCGATCCGGCGACGGCGACCAACCGTATGCCCATGTTCGCCCCCGTCACCGGCCCGCGCCTGACGCCGGAGGAGGCCCCCGGCAAGCCGTCCGACTGGACCCCGCACCGCCCCGACCGGCCTGAGGGCCGCAAACACATCCCCTTCCGGCTCGAGACCAAATACACCCCCGCCGGCGACCAGCCCGCCGCCATCAAGGAACTCGTCGCCACGGCCGCCACCGGCGAGCGCGACCAGGTCCTGCTCGGCGTCACCGGCTCGGGCAAGACCTTCACCATGGCCAAGGTCATCGAGGCGACCCAGCGCCCGGCCCTGATCCTGGCCCCCAACAAGACCCTCGCCGCCCAGCTCTATTCCGAGTTCAAGAGCTTCTTCCCGGACAACGCCGTCGAGTATTTCGTCTCCTACTACGACTACTATCAGCCGGAAGCTTATGTCCCGAAATCAGACACTTACATCGAGAAGGACTCGTCCATAAACGAGCAGATCGACCGCATGCGCCACTCGGCGACGCGGGCGATCCTCGAGCGGGACGACGTCATCGTCGTCGCCTCGGTCAGCTGCATCTACGGCATCGGCTCGGTCGAGACCTATACCGCCATGACCTTCACCCTGAAGGTCGGCGACCAGATCGACGAGTCCAAGCTCCGCGCCGACCTGATCGCGCTGCAGTACAAGCGCAACGACCTGAATTTCGACCGCGGCATGTTCCGCAAGCGCGGCGATGTGCTGGAGATCTTCCCCGTCCACATGGAGGACCGCGCCTGGCGCGTTCAGCTGTTCGGCGACGAGCTGGAATCCATCCAGGAGTTCGACCCCCTGACGGGCAAGAAGACCGCCGACCTCACCGAGATCACCGTCTACGCCGCCAGCCACTACGTCACCCCGCGCCCGTCGCTGAACCAGGCCATCACCGGCATCAAGGCCGAGCTGAAGGAGACGCTCGACTGGATGGTCGAGAACGGCAAGCTGCTGGAGGCCCAGCGCCTCGAACAGCGCGTCCGCTTCGACCTGGAGATGATGGAGGCCACCGGCTCCTGCGCCGGCATCGAGAACTACAGCCGCTGGCTGACCGGCCGCAGCCCCGGCGAGCCGCCGCCCACCTTCTTCGAATACATCCCCGACAACGCCCTGCTGTTCGTCGACGAGAGCCACGTCACCGTCGGCCAGATCAGCGGCATGTACCGCGGCGACTACCGCCGCAAATCCACCCTGGCCGAATACGGCTTCCGCCTGCCCAGCTGTATCGACAACCGCCCGCTCAAATTCGACGAATGGGACGCCATGCGGCCCCAGACCCTGTTCGTCACCGCCACCCCCGGCGACTGGGAGATGGAGCGCACCGGCGGCGTCTTCACCGAACAGGTCATCCGCCCCACCGGCCTGATCGACCCCCCGGTCGAGATCCGCCCGGTCTCCGGCCAGACCCGCAACCAGGTCGACGACGTCATCGATGAGGTCAAGGCCGTCGCCCGCGCCGGCTACCGCTCCCTGGTCACCGTCCTGACCAAGAAGATGGCCGAGGACCTGACCGAATACATGCACGAACAGGGCGTCCGCGTCCGCTACATGCACTCCGACGTCGACACCCTGGAGCGGATCGAGATCCTGCGCGACCTGCGCGTCGGCTCCTTCGACGTCCTGATCGGCATCAACCTGCTGCGTGAGGGCCTCGACATCCCCGAGTGCGGCCTGGTCGCCATCCTCGACGCCGACAAGGAGGGCTTCCTGCGCTCCGAGACCTCCCTCATCCAGACCATCGGCCGCGCCGCCCGCAACGTCGACGGCCGCGTGATCCTCTACGCCGACCGCATGACCGGCTCGATGGAGCGCGCCATCGCCGAGACCAACCGCCGCCGCGAAAAGCAGGAGGCCTGGAACGCCGAACACGGCATCACCCCGGAGTCGGTCAAGCGCGACATCCGCGAGATCATGGCCAGCCCTTACGAGAGCCGCGCCCTCGACAAGCTGACCGCCCCCGGCATGAAGGAGGAGGCCAAACCCTTCACCGGCTCCAACTTCCAGGCCGCCCTCAAGGACATCGAGGGCCGCATGCGCAACGCCGCCGCCAACCTCGAATTCGAGGAGGCGGCGCGGCTCCGCGACGAGATCAAGCGGATGAAGCTGATGGACCTGGAGTTCGCCAATGAGGTCCTGACCGCCGAGGGGGAGCAGGTCGACAAGGCCGCGCCGAAGCGGTGGCGGGCCGAGGCGGCGGCGGAGAAGGCGGAGGCGTTCCGGAAGGGGCGGTGAGGGGCTGGCCGTCTCCTCCCCGCGCCGCAGGCGGGGGGAGGGGGACCACCCGAAGGGTGGTGGAGGGGTTCTGACCGCCGCACGGATATGGTATTCTCAACCCATGGCCCAGCCCGCCCTGACCCTTCCGCCCGCGCTCGACGCCTTCGTCGACGACCAGGTCCGCACCGGTGCCTACCGCGACCGTCAGGCCGTCATCACGGACGCCGTGCAGTTGCTCCGCGATCACGCTGCGGCCGATGAGGACGACGACGTCAAACTGGCCCGGCTGAACGCCAAGCTGCAGAAGGCCATCGACAGCTTGGATCGCGGCGAGGGGATCGAGATCACGGACATCACAGCCCATTTCGATGAGATCGAGGCCGAGGTGGAGGCCGAGTTTACCCAACCCCGCGCGTGAGACGCCTCGTCATCACGCCGGATGCGCGCGGCGACGTCCGCGCCGTCCTGCTTGAGAGCCGAAGAAAATTCGGCCCTCTGGCGCGTGCGCGATACCGTCTGCTGATCGAAACCGCCTATCGCGACCTTGTCAGCGATCCAATGCGCCCGGGCGTCAGCGCGCTCTCAGACCTTCCCGCCGACATCCGCCTCTATCCGATCCGCCACAGCCGCGCGCGCGTCCCACGGGAAGAGCGCGTCGGCCAGCCGAGACACGTCATCGCCTTCCGCTTCGACGAGTCGAAGGTGGAGATCGTGCATTTGCTGCACGACGGCATGGATTTGCCAGGGCGGTTGGGGTGAGGGGCCAAACTGGTCTGTGTCCCCATTTTCCGCGTCACAGCCAAGCCGCTCGCCGCGCGCGAACAACTCGATTGAGCTCGCGGAAGTAGCAAAACAGAGATCTAAGGTTGTGTTGTCCGTATGGTGATTGGTCATTTCACCGGAGGTCTTTCATGCCCAAATTCACCATCCTTTCCCGCGTCGATGCCTACGTTGATTACACCTGCGAGGTGAGAGCCCGGACCGCTGAGGAGGCGGTTGATCTCGTCTATGGCGGTCATATCGAGGTCAAATGGAAGCAGGGCGATGTGGTCGAGTTCGACGCCGTCCGCATGTCGGCCATCGACAAGAACGGTGACGACATCGACGGCTACACACGCGGCAAGGGCTGATCCGACCCCACCCGCCTTTCGGGGACTAACGCACTGACCCACCACCCGCTACGGTGGGTGGATGGGGCAGGACGACAATCACTGGTGCAGTCTCGGCTTTGCCGAGCCGACCGCCGTCTACAAGAGTGGGACCCAGAAGGCCCGACACCTCACCGAAGGCTGGATGGCCGAGCACGGCTTCTGCCCGAACTGCGACGCCGACCGCCTGCCCGCCCTGCCCAACAACTCGCCGGTCGGCGACTTTCGCTGCGCCGTCTGTGCCGAGGAATATGAACTGAAGGCCAAGCAGGGTGCCCTCGGCTCGAGCCTGCAAGCCGGCGCGTGGAGCGTGATGCAGAAGCGACTGGCGGCCGCCAACAATCCCAACCTGTTCGTGATGCGGTATGACACCGTCGCGAATGGCGTCACCGATCTGATCGTCGTCCCCCGGTATTTCTTCACGGCGGCCATCGTGCGCCCGAAGAATCCGACTTGGCCCAAGGGCCGCAGCGCGGAATGGGTAGGCTCGACCATCCTGATCGGCCTCGTCCCCGATGCGGGCCGCATCCCGCTGATCCGGTCCGGCGTCCAGGTTCCGCAGGTCGAGGTCCGCGACCGCTGGCGTTCTACCCTGTTCCTGCGCGACGCCGCCGCTCCGGCGCGCGGCTGGCTGGCGGCGGTGATGAAGGCGGTCGAGGCAGTGGGCCGGGACGAGTTCACCATTGAGGACGTCTATGCTCAGGAGGCCACGCTAGCGGCGCTCTATCCGGGCAACAACAACGTCCGCCCCAAGATCAGGCAGCAACTGCAAGTGCTGAGGGACCGAGGGTGGCTGGCCTTCGGGGACAAGCGAGGGACGTACCGGCGTTCTTAGCCGAAGCGTCATGGCCTTTTGCGCCATGCCCGGATTACCGTCGCTATGGCGGAACCGAGTGCCGCGATGACGGTGGCCACTCCAGCGAAAAAGTAGGGATTGTCCATCTGAGTACCTCTTGTTGGGGCCTTCAGGATGTCGTCACGACGACCACACCCACGAGCCTGTTTGGGTACCCTACGGGCGCGGATTTTTCCGCAACGCGCGAGTTTGCGCTGTTGTTGGAGACCGTGTTTACAACAGCCGTGTCGGCGATATGCCCTAAACCAGCTCCACCTTCAGCCCCCGCCCCACCACCTTGGCGGCTCGGCTCAGTGTCTCCAGCGTTACGTTGAATTCCTCCGGGTCCAGCACCCGGTTCAGCTGCGCCCGGCTGGTGTCCATTTCGGCGGCCATGGCGGACAGGGTCATCTTCCGCTCGGTGATGGCCTGACGCAGCTGGAGCGCGATCACGCTCTTGATCGCGCGCAGGGTGACCTCTTCCCGGATGCCGTCCTCGTCGAGGAAGTCGTCCAGGCTGCTGAACCCGGAAAGGTCACGGAAGTTCGGCTCGGTCATCCGCCAGATGTATCACAAATGATCCAGCGCGTCCCTTCTCCCATTGGGAGAAGGTGCCCCGGAGGGGCGGATGTGGGTCGGCTGGTTGGAGCGGCGAAGCCGCCCCCCGGCGTTCGACCCTCACCCTTTCGCGCAAGGACGACGGCTGCGCCGCCGTGCGCTCAAGCCCTCTCCCAATGGGAGAGGGAGGACCGCTCACAATCCGCCGATTGTCAGCACAATCTCGAACCCACCGTCCCCTCCCGACCCCAATCCTTTCAACCCCTTGCGCCCCGTGCCCTGCCTTTCCGCCCCTTTCAGCCCGCCATAGTTGCCGCCCGCCGCAGACTCCGCCGCCTCAACACGGAGCGGAGATCATGAAGAAGCCAACCAGAAAACCCGACGCCCTCGACCGCGCGATCCGGCGCATGGAGGCCGTCGAACGCCTTGCCCGCGAGGCGCGGGCGGTGGCGTCCATGCCGACCGGAACCCCGACGCTCGACGCGGTCCAGGACGCGGCCATGGCGGCGATGGACCGGGCGGTGGCGGCGCTGAAGCGCGATCAGGCGAGAGAGCGTCGATGAAGGCCCTGCCCAAGACCCGCTATGTCACCGTGGCGGCGGAGACCTGGGGGCTGATCCGGGGGGCCTATCTGTCGGGCCTGTCGGCGCCGACGGTGGCGGCGCGGTTCGGGGTGTCGGTGACGGCCCTGCGCAAACATGCGGCCAGGGAGGGCTGGACCAAACGGGCCTTCGCCGCGCGGCAGGCGCAGGCGCGGTCGGCGCCGCCTGCCGTACCCGCGCCCGCCGCCCCCGCTGACGGTCCGCCCGACGAGGCGGCGGTGCTGGCGGCCTGGCGCGCGCCCCTGCACATCCGGCCCGACGACCTCGCCCGCCGGGCCCTGGCCGGCGCCGCCCATGCGCTGAAGACCGGCGAGGGGCTGAACGCCGTCCGCCTCGCCCGCGCCGCCACCGAGATCGCCCGTCTCAACGACGTCCTGCAGTGGGCCGAGGAGGACCCGGCCGAGTCCGACGAACGGTTCGAGGCCGGTCAGGCGATGATGCGGATGTTCCTGCGCGAACGCGCCCTGACCCTCGCCCAGGACCTGATGGCCGGCCGCGACCTGCCGCCCGAATACGAGGACCTGAAGGTGGAACTCGCCCGGCTGGCGGCCGTGCGCGCTGCAGCGGAAGAGGGGGCGAAAGGGGAGGGATGACAGCTTTGAGCGATTTTTCGTGGGGAGTGTCATTCCGCACCTCTCCCTCCCCCTCCGGGGGAGGGATGTCGGCGCGCAGCGACGACAGGGTGGGAGGGGCTCGGCGACGCAGAGCGCCGGCGTCTGTCTCGCCGAGCCCTCCCCACCCGCCCTCGCCTTCGGCTCGGCCACCCTCCCCCGGCGGGGAGGGAGAAATCCGCGTCTCACCCCGCTATACGCCTCCCATGCCCACCCGCGCCGCCGCCCTGACCGTGCTGATCCTCGCCGCGGCCGTGCTGGGCTTCGCGCCCATCCTCGTGCGCCTCTCCGACGCCGGACCGGCCGCCGCAGGCTTCTGGCGCTTCGCCTTTGCCCTGCCCTGGCTGCTGCTGATGACGGCCCGATCCGGCGGCGAGGGCATCGGCCGGCCCTCCGGCTGGATGATGCTGGCCGGCGGCATGCTCGTGCTCGATCTCAGCTTCTGGCACTACAGCATCGCCCTGACCTCGGTCGCCAACGCCACCACCCTGACCAACCTCACGCCGGTCGTGGTGACCCTGGTCGGCTGGTGGTTGTTCCGCGAGCGGCCGAAGGCGCTGTTCGTCGTCGCCCTCGCCGCCGCCATCGCCGGGGCGGTGACCATGTCCCTGGGCGCCGACGGCGGACAGGGGGCCAATCCGCCGCTGGGCGACGTCTTCGCCGCCGTCACCGCCCTCTGGTACGCGGGCTATTTCATCGCCGTGAAGGGCGCGCGCGACCGCCACTCGGCCGGGCGGGTCATGCTGTGGTCGACGGCCATCGCCGCGCCGGGCCTGCTGCTGGCGGCCCTGCTGCTCGGCGAGCAGGTCCTGCCCGGCTCATGGGGCGGCTGGGCCGCCTGCGCGGGCCTCGGCCTGATGCACGTCGTGGGACAGGGCGGCGTCGCCTGGTCGCTGGGCCGGCTGCCCGCGGCGCTCACCGCCGTGACCGTCCTGATCCAGCCCGTCGTCGCCGCCCTCCTCGGCTGGCTCCTCTTCGCCGAGACCCTGACCCTGGTGCAGGCCATCGGCGGCGGGGTGGTGCTGGGGGCGATCGTGCTGGCGCAGTGGAGTTCAGCCGGGAAATCCCCACCCTCCGCTCATCCCCGCGAACGCGGGGACCCAGTCCTGTCCAGCTTGACGCCGGAGAGTCAGGACGGCGGTCAGCGCCGGAACTTCCGCCTGCGTCACCCAAAACACCGGGTCCCCGCGTTCGCGGGGATGAGCGGATCGGGAGGGTCGGCCAAAACGAAAACGGACGCGGAGGCCGAAGCCGCCGCGCCCGTCTCATGATGGGGTCAGTCGTAGACCTAGAGGATTTTCAGGTCGATCGCCGAGGTCTTGCCGCGCTGGGATTCCAGCTCGTATTCGACCTTGGCGTTTTCATCGAGCCCTTGCAGGCCCGCCTTCTGGACTGCGGTGATGTGGACGAAAACGTCCTGACCGCCGCCATCGGGCTGGATGAAGCCGAAACCCTTCGTCGGGTTGAACCACTTGACCGTGCCGGTCGCCATAATGCGTCTCCTGAACGCGCTTTCCAGGCAGACGCCCCTCAAGGGACGCCCGTCAGCCCAACTGGACGAGCTCATTCAGCGAAGGAGCGAGCACGGGTGTGGAGGCCGCGCGAAATCCGGACTGCGGCGACTTTTTCTCGCGCATTTGGCGAGCGGTCAACCCGCTTTGGCCGCCGTTTCGGCGAGGCGGGCGCGCGACGGCCCGGTGGCGCACAGTGAGCGCGGCGCGCCGTCCAGGTGCAGGTGGTTGGCGTGGGCGTCATTGTAGTCCGGCGTCAGCACGGTCGAGAACACCCGGCAGGCCCCGTCCCGGATACGCCGCAGGAAGCGCGCCCCCTCGGGCCCGCGCGGACCGTCACCGGGCCAGTCCTCCAGCACCGAGACCCGCCGCCCGTCCTCCAGCGTCACCCCGCCGATGTCCAGGGCATTGGCCCGGGCATGTTCGCTGGGCCGCGCCACCGGGTCTGTCTGGCCATAGATGCGGCGGCAGGCATAGGTGCCGACATCGTTCAGGCCGGCGACCCGGCTACCGAACGCCTCCTTGGCCGCGGGCTGCAGCACCTGGCGCTCCCAGATGACGTATCGCACCGCCAGCGGGCACTGCAGGACCGGATTTCCGGGCAGGGGGGTGACCGCGCCGCCGGTGATCCGCACCGCCCCGCGCACGACGCAGAAGCCGCCGTCGTCCCGGTCCTCCGCCCGCTCGACCTCGACCCCGGCCTCGCGCAGCACCTGCATACAGGCCTCGGTGACGGCGGCGGTCTCCTCGGGAGCGGCGGCGGGCGGGAGCTCGAAATCGGCCACCTTGGCCGCCGTCGCCGTGCCGATCGGCCGGCTCAGATCCAGCGGCTTCCACGGCAGGTCCTGCTGCGGCGCGAACAGGTTGAGCAGGGCGAAAGCGGCGCAGACGCCGAGCGCCAGCTCCCACAGCAGGTTCCAGAAATCGGCGAAGTCGCGCTGCATGTCACCACAGGCTTACGCCGCCCGGCTGTCCTGGGCCAGCCGCCGGACCAGCGCCCCGCAGGCCCGCTGTCCCGCGACCCCGTCGTTGGACAGGGCGATGAAGCCGAGGCCCCGCTCGGGCGCCGCCATGACTACGGCGAACCACATCGTATTGGAGCCGTTGTGAGTGATGGTCAGGCCCGGTCCGCCGTTACCGGCCCATGGCGTGGTGCCGACGGCCCAGCCGGCGGCATAGGCCGGCGGCGCACCGGCCGCGGCGGTCAGCAGCTGCGCCCGCGAGGCCTCGCTGAGCCAGTCGGGGCTGCCTCCCATCATGGCGGCGACGAACCGGCCATAGTCGGCCAGGCTCATATGCGCCGTCCCGGCGGGCCCCAGCGCCCGGGGATTGTCCGCAAAGCCCGCCGGATCGACGCCGACGCCGCCCCGGTGGCCCCAGGGTGCCTCACCCTGCGGCGCGCCGAAGCCGGCGCTGGTCAGGCCCAGCGGCGCGAACAGCTGAGCCTGCATCACCGCCTCCCACGGCTGGCCGGTGATCGCCTCCATGGCCGCGCCGAGGACGATGTAGTTGCCGTTGCCATAGGCGAAGGCACCCACAGGCCCGGCGGGGGCCGCCGCCAGTGCCCGCGCCGCGAACGCCGCCCGCTGTTCGGGCAGGGGCTGCGGGTCGCCGTGGGCCGCGATCAGCCAGGCCTGATCCAGCAGGCCGGCATCCAGCAGGCCGGCGCGGTGATGCATCAGGTCGTCGAGCGTGATGCCGGCCCAGGCCGGATGCAGGGTCAGGGCGGGCAGGGCCTCCGCCAGCGGCATGGCCCACCGCGCGCGACCCTGGTCGACCAGCCGGCCGAAGACGGCGGCCGTCATGGCCTTGGTGTTCGAGCCCAGGTGCCAGCGGTCGCCGGTGGTCGCCAGGGCCTCATGCTCCGCGCGCCTTACGCCCCGCACCCCGGCCCAGCCGAGGCCCTCGCGGGTCACGATCCCGGCGGCGAGTGCGGGCGGCGCGGCCTCGGCGAAGACGGCGTCCAGCGCTGCCTCGGCCGCCGCGTCGTCCCGACGGGCGCGGGCCGGGGCCGGGAAGGCACCGACGACGGGAAGGGCGGCGAATCCGCCCAGCAGGGCGCGGCGGGTGGCGAACATGGGAAGCTCCATCTCAGTCCCGGCCAGTCTAGCTGACCGGCACCCGCTCCGCACATGAGAATGCCGACAGGTTCGTGCCGGGTGCCCGACTTGCGTGTAGCCGGCGGAAAATCGGGTTGCAACATTGCTCCGCGCACGGGCGCAGCGCATCCTCGGCCCATGAGCAAGAAGACGGACAGATACGCCGCCGAACTCGAGCGGCTCCAGATCCTGCTGGTCGAGACCCAGCACTGGACCATCGAACAGGGGCGCAAGACCCTGATCATCTTCGAGGGCCGCGACTCCGCCGGCAAGGATGGCGCGATCAAGCGCATCACCGAGTATATGTCGCCGCGCCAGACCCGGGTCGTCGCCCTGCCCAAACCGACCGAGCGCGAGACCAGCCAGTGGTATTTCCAGCGCTATGTCCCGCACCTGCCGGCCGACAGCGAGACGGTGCTGTTCAACCGCTCCTGGTACAACCGGGCGGGGGTCGAGCCGGTGATGGGCTTCTGCAAGCCGGAGCAGCACGTCCAATTTCTTTCCGATGCGCCCATGTTCGAACGCATCCTGGCCGACGACGGGATCACCCTGGTCAAGCTCTGGCTCGACATCTCCAAGGCCGAACAGGCGCGCCGACTGGCCGAACGGCTCGAGGATCCGCTCAAACGCTTCAAGGTCTCGCCGCTGGATGCGGAAGCTCAGGCCCGCTGGAAGGACTACAGCGCCGCCCGCGACCGGATGCTGGACGAGACCGACCACAACCACGCGCCCTGGACGGTCGTGGCCACCGACGACAAGAAGACGGCCCGCCTCAACATCATCCGCCACATCCTGAAGTCCATCGGCGGTCCCGGAGCCGCGTCGGACGACCCTGACGCCGATGTGGTGTTTCCGGCCTCGAAGGCGAAGGGCCGCCTGGCCCCCTGATCAGAAGCCCAGTTCGGCGCGCAGGGTCCCGGCGTCCAGACCGCCGGCCCTCAGCTCCGCCAGCGTCACCGACCGGTCGCGCTTGGCATAGCGCCGGCCGTCTTCGCCGACCAGCAGCCGGTGGTGACGATAGACGGGGGTCGGCCAGCCCATCAACGCCTGGATCAGCACCTGCACATGCGTCGCCTCGAACAGATCCTCGCCACGGATGACCTGGCTCACCCCCTGCACGGCGTCGTCGTGGGTGACGGCGACATGATAGGCCGCCCCGGCGTCCTTGCGGGCCAGCACAACATCGCCGGCCGTCTCCGGCCGGGCCTGGATCAGGCCGTGTTCGCCGTTCGGACCCCCGCCTTCCTCGACGAAGGCCAGTGCGTCCCATGACCATTCACCCAGCGCTTCTCGCGCGCGGGCCAGCGACAGCCGCCAGGCGAATGGCCGTCCTTCCGCCAGGAGCGCGACTTCCTCGTCCGCCGGATGGGGACCTGGCCGCGCCGCCTCGACCGGCCCGTGCGGCGCGTCGCCGATACCGTCGAGGATGTCCCTGCGCGTCCGGAAGCAGCGATAGAGCAGGCCTCGCCCGTTCAGGGCGTCTGTCACGGCAGAATAGTCAGACAGATGTTCGGACTGGCGGCGCACCGGTCCGTCCCAATCCAGACCCAGCCAGCTCAGATCCTCGAGGATGGCGGTCTCGAACTCCGGCTTGCAGCGGGTCGGATCGATGTCCTCGATGCGAAGCAGAAAGCGGCCACCCACTGCGCGCGCGGCCCGCCAGGCGGTCAGGGCGGAGAAGGCGTGGCCGCGATGCAGCCGGCCGGTCGGCGACGGCGCGAAACGGGTGGTGAGCATGGCGAAACCCTAGCGGCATTCGGCCCTCGTCGTCACGGTCGCCTTGTCCCGGGGCCGGACTGCGTTAGGCTCGCCCATGCCCTCGGCACCCTCTCCCGTCCAGATCGCCATGGCCCGCGAGGCGCTCGCCCTCCAGGACCCGGCACTTGGCCGTGCTCATGCCCAGACGCCGGCATTCGAGTGGCGACAGCGACCCGGCGGCTATGAAGGCCTGTTCCACATGATCGTGGATCAGCAGGTTTCGGTCGCGGCGGCCGCAGCGATCTGGAAGCGTGTGGTCGAAGGTCTCGACGGCGTGGTCTCGCCACAGTCCGTTCTGGCATGCGACCCGGAGCGGCTGCGCAGCTTTGGCCTGTCGGGGCAGAAGGCGAACTACGGCCACGAGATCGCCCGGGCCCAGGTCGATGGCCGGATCGACTTTGATCATCTTGAGGGATTGTCGGACGAGGAAGCGATCGCGCGACTGGTCGCGATCAAGGGCGTCGGCAGATGGACCGCCGAGACCTTCCTGATGTTCTGCGAGGGCCGTCAGGACGTCTTCCCCGGCGGCGACATCGCCCTGCAGGAGGCCATCCGCTGGGCGGACGGCGCGACCCTGCGGCCGACTGAAAAACAGGCCTGGACCCGTGCCGAAGTCTGGCGGCCCCATCGCAGTGTGGCGGCGCATCTTCTCTGGGGATGGTATGGAGCGGTCAGGCGCGGCGAGGTCGTGCTGGAGGATGCCCTCCGCGCTCAAACAGTCGAGCGACGCGCGCGAGACGACAGGGAAGAGAAAAAGTGAGCCCCATCGTCGATCCGGCCCTGACGAATCCCGAAACCGTCCTCGGTGCGCTCGACTTCGCCGGCGTGGCCGTCTTCGCCGCCACCGGAGCCCTGGCGGCGGCGCAGCAGCGGCATGATCTGGTCACCTTCGCCTTCTTCGGTGCCATCACCGGGGTCGGCGGCGGCACCCTGCGGGACCTGCTGATCGGAGCACCGGTCTTCTGGGTGCAGGACTGGCGCTATATCGCCGTCTGCCTGCTGGCCTCGCTGGCGGTCTGGATGGTCGGGGCCCGGCCCTGGCGGTTCCGGGCCCTGCTGTGGCTCGATGCCATTGGCCTGGCCGCCTATGGCGTCATGGGCGCGGCCAAGGCCGAGGCCTTCGAGGTCGCGCCGTTGATCTGCATCGTCATGGGGGCCCTGACCGCCTGTTTCGGCGGGGTGGTGCGCGACCTGCTTGCTGGCCAGCCGTCCATCCTGCTGCGGCGCGAGATCACCGTCTCGGCCGCCCTGCTGGCCGCCACCGTCTTCGTCGCTGCGCGCGCAATCGGCCTCGACGCCTGGCCGGCGGCCCTGATCGCAGCCCCCTGCGGCTTCGCCCTTCGTGCCGGAGCCCTGGTCTGGGGCTGGAGCCTGCCCGCCTTCCCGGGGACCCCCACGCGCGGCTGAGCGTTGTGGATCTGTCGTCCCGTCGTCATCGTCAAGCGGTCGAATCAGGTCTAGGCTTTGCCCACAACCACGGAAGGAGACGTGTCTTCAGTCCGGTCGCGTCGATGATCCTTCCCCGAACGGCGAGGGCCTGATGCAGGTCCAGAGCCGTCCCCCGTCCGGCTGGCCCGCGCTGGTGCTGAACGCCGACTTTCGCCCGCTCTCCTACTACCCGCTGTCGATCTGGCCATGGGAGGAAGTGATCAAGGCGGTCTATCAGGACCGCGTCGACGTCGTCTCCACCTACGACAAAGTTGTCCGCAGCCCCTCGATGGAAATGGTCCTGCCCAGCGTGATCGCGCTGAAGAACTATGTCGACCAGGATCGCCAGCCCGCCTTCACCCGCTTCAACGTCTTCCTGCGCGACGGCTTCACCTGCCAGTACTGCAGCGCCACCGCCGAACTGACCTTCGACCATGTGATCCCGCGCTCGCGCGGCGGCCGTACGACCTGGGAAAACATCGTCGCCGCCTGTTCGCCCTGCAATCTCCGCAAGGGCGGACGCACCCCGCAACAGGCCGGCATGCCGGTCCGCCGCGCCCCCCACCGCCCCAGTGCCTGGCAGTTGCAGGAGTTCGGCCGTCGCTTCCCGCCGCACTATCTGCACCAGAGCTGGCTGGACTACCTCTACTGGGACATCGAGCTGGAGCCTTAGGGGGCGGCTCGCGCGCCCCCCGGCCCGCGCCCGGTGTCGAACCCCGGTTGCTCCCAACGAGGGCAACCGCCTATGTTGGCGCGCAGCAGGCGAAACAGCGTGTCGCCGTATGGAATGGATGCAGCCGATGAACCGCGATGCGCTCGCCGCCTTCCGGGCCGGCGACTGGAGTGAGGCGCGGGTCGGGTTCGAGGCGCTTTCTGCGGCGGGCCGTCTGGACGCCGAGGGTTTGGCCATGCTGGCTGCGGCCTGTTTCCATCTCGACGACTCCTCTGCGGCCCACGTTGCGGCCGAGAGGGCGGTGACCCTCCAGCCGCGCAATCTGCGTGGCGTGCTTGTCAAGGCGGCGCTGTTGACCGGCGAGGGCAATCCGCGAGGGGCCAATTTCTACAATGGCCTGGCGCTGGAAATTGCGGCCACGACCAGCAACCTGCCGCCGGACCTGGCCCAAGGCGTGGCGAGGGCCCGGGAAGCGCGAGGGCGGCTACAGGCCGATATGCTGGTCGCGGTTCAGGACGAGTTGAGGACTGCAGGCTATTCCGAGTCTGGCTCCGCCCCTCGTTTCACCCTCGCCCTTGACGTGCTGACGGGCCGCAAACAGCCCTATTTTCAGCAGCCGACGCGATTCTATTATCCCGAGCTTCCTAATATCCAGTTCTATCCACGCGAGCAGTTCCCGTGGCTGGATGCCCTGGAAGCGAATACCGAGGCGATGATCCAGGAGCTGGAAGGGATACTCCAGGATGACACGACCTTCACGCCCTATCTGAAGCCTACGCCCAACGTCCCTTCACGCCCCGACTACGGGTTGATCGACAGTATGGACTGGAGCGCGAGCTTTCTGATCAGAAATGGCGAGGAGACCCCGGTCGCCGCTCGCTGTCCGCGGACCATGGCTGCGCTGGCGCAAGCGCCGCTTTGCAGGGTCAAGGGCTGGTCGCCGGACGTGATGTTCTCGCAGCTGCGACCCGGAGCGCATATCTGGCCGCATTCAGGCGTGGTGAACACGCGGCTGGTCTGCCACGTCCCGCTTGTCGTGCCCCCCGGCTGTTACTTCCGTGTCGGCAATGACCTGCGCCAATGGGAGAAGGGCAAGGCCTGGGTGTTCGACGACACCATTGAGCACGAAGCCCGGAACGACAGCGACCGAACCCGCGTGGTGCTGATTTTCGACATCTGGCGTCCCGAGCTCGACGAGGAGGAGCGGGTGCTGGTGACCAAGCTGCTTGAGGTGATGGAGGCCTTCGCGCCGAGCCAGCCCGGAGCGCACTGACCCGTCGGGCCAAGCCCTTCAGACAGTTGTGATCTTCCGCCGCACTCCGGGACGGGACACCTGGTCCTGGTGCCGGTTCGGGCGGTCGGCGCTGCAGCGGGCATTGGGCCGCAACTGTTCCTTGGCTTTGGAATTGGTTCGCGCTAGCGGACACAGATGAAAATCCGCGTCAGTGCCGAACTGGTCTATCGCTTCGATCCTCCGACCGACGCCATCTACAAGATTCAGGTCGCCCACTGGCCGGGTCAGACCATTCTCGAGGAAAGCCTCGAGACCAACCCTTCGATCGATTTCGTTCAGGATGAGGACGAGGAGTTCGGTGCCCGCACCCTGCGCGGCCATCTGGCCGGCGAGGTGGCCCTGATCTATCGGGCGGTGGTCGACAACGGCGTGCTCAAGGGCCTGCCGCCGGTCACCGTCCAGCACGACTGGGGCGACCTTCCGGCCGAGGTCCTGACCTATCTCTGGCCCAGCCGCTACTGCCCCTCGGACCAGTTCGGACGGTTCGCGGAACGAACCTTCGGCGGCACCGTCGGCGGCGACCGGGTGCTGAAGATCCTCGACTGGATCAAGGCCGAGATCGACTATGAGCCCGGCTCCTCGGACAGCGAGACCACGGCGGCGAGGACCTTCATCGACCGCGCCGGGGTCTGTCGCGACTTCACCCATATGGGCATCACCCTGTGCCGCGCCTCGGGCATTCCCGCCCGAGCGGTCAGCGCCTTCGCGCACCAGCTGAACCCGCCGGATTTCCACGCCATCTTCGAGGTCTGGCTGTCCAACGGCTGGTGGCTGGTCGATCCGACAGGACTGGCCCCGGTCGAGGGTCTGGTCCGCATCGCCTGCGGCCGCGACGCCGCCGACATCGCCTTCCTGACCACCCAGGGATCGTGCCAGCTGGTGCGCCAGTCGGTTCGGGCCGAGGCGATCTGAGTCAGCGGCCGCCTGCGGCCTTCCATTCCTCGATGAAGACCTCCCGCCGCAGCACCTTGTTGTCCGGGTCGATCAGCACATGGGCACCGGCCGGAACCGCGATCCGGCCGCGCCCCCCTGTCATGGCCACAGTCTGGCGGTGGCCGTCGATCTCGATCTCGACCGGCATGGGGAAGACCCCGCCATCGCCCGTGACCCATTCCAGCGACAGTTGGCCATCCTCGCGGGTCTGGCGCAGGTCGGGCAGGGCGGCCTGATAGAGGTAGCCGCGGAAGAACCAGGTCAGGTCCTGCCCGGACTCCTCGCTGGCGATGGCGCGGAACTCATCGGTGGTCCCGTAGCGGGTCGTGAAATTCCCGGGCCGGGGGTCGGCCGTGCCGTAGACCAGCCGCGTCATCGACCGGAAGAACGCCTCGTCCCCGATCAGCATGCGCAGCGAATGGGCGATCAGCGAGCCCTTGTTGTACAGGTCCAGCCCCGGGCCGATGTCGCTCTTGTAGACCTCGTCCTCGGACCGGTCGGTACCCGCGACCACCGGGAAGCGGTTGATCAGGTCGCGGCGCTGCTCCTGTAGCTCGGCCTGCATATAGCGTTCGCCGTTCAGCCAGCGCAGGTAGAGCGGCTGCATATAGCTGCCCAACCCCTCATGCAGCCACATGTCGTCGGCGTTGCGGTTGGTCATCTGGTTGCCGAACCACTCATGGGCCAGCTCATGGTGCAGCAGCCAGTCATAGCCCTTGCCGTCGAGGCGGTAGGCGTTGCCATAGGCGTTGATGGTCTGGTGCTCCATGCCCAGATGCGGCGTCTCGACCACCCCCATCTTCTCGTCGCCGAACGGGTAGGGCCCGACAGTGGATTCGTAGAAATCCATCATCGGCGCGAACTGGGCGAACAGGGCCGCGACCCTGGCCGGGTCGTCGGAGCGCAGGTGCCAGTAGGACATCGGGATCACATTGCCGAACCGGCTCCGATAGTCGCTGCGCACCTCGTCATACGGCCCGATGTTCAGGGCGATGGCATAGGTGTTGGGATTGGCTGCGCTCCAGTTCCAGGTGGTCCAGCCGTCGCCATGGTCGACCGTGCCCATGAACCGCCCGTTCGAGGGGGCGGCGAGGTTCGACGGCACGGTGATGTGCAGGTCCACCCGCTTCGGCTCGGCCAGCGGATGGTCGATACAGGGCCAGAAGAGGTCGCAACCATCGGGCTGGACGGCGGTGGCGATCCACGGCGATCCGTCCGCCGTCGTGGCCCAGGCGAAGCCCCCGTCCCAAGGTGCGTTCGGCGCCACCCGCGGTGCCCCGGCATAGGCGATCCGCACCGACACCGTCCCGCCGGCGGTCAGTGGCTCGGCCAGCGGAATGGTCATCCGCCCCTCGGGATTTCTCCAGCCACCGTCTCCAGCGGGGATCTCTCGTCCGTCCACCTGAACGGACGAGATGGCCAGCAGGGTATCCAGCTCGACCACCACGGCGGCCAGCGGCGCGGTGGCGGTGAAGTCCAGCACGGCGACGGCGTCGATGGTCTTCGTCTCCGGCATCACCCTGATCGACAGGTCGGCCTTGTCGAACGACATGGCCAGTTGCTCAGGCGTCCGCGGCTGATCGGTGCCGAGGGTGAAGGCGGTCGATTCGCGGACGGGCGTGACAATGGCGGCGGGCTGGCCTGCAACGGCAACGGTTTGCGCCTCGTGTGTCACCGCCACAGAGACGCAGGCGGGGAGCATCAGCATGGAGGCACCTATCAGGGCGGCGCGGCAGGCTTTGATGGACACGGACAGCTCCCCGGGGCGACGGAGGCAGCCTAATGACGGGTGCGGATCGCGCAAACAAAAAGGCCGGTGTTTCCACCGGCCCTTTCAAATCTCAATGCGGTCGCCCGATCAGGCGGCGGCGGCTTGCTCGGCGATCTTGGCCTTGACCTGACGCTTGATGCGCTGGGCGGCCAGCGACAGCTGCTCGTCCTTGGCCTTGACGATGAACGGGTCCAGGCCGCCCTTGAAGTCGAGGGTGCGCAGGGCGGCGTTCGAGATCCGCAGGCTGAAGGTCTGGCCCAGGGCCTCCGAGGCGACCTTGACCGTCTTCAGCGACGGCAGGAAGCGGCGCTTGGTCTTGACGTTCGAGTGGCTCACGCTGTGGCCGACCATCGGGCCGATACCGGTGAGTTCGCAGCGACGCGACATGGGACTATCCTTCGGGTGCGGTCCGCAGAACGGCGGACGCATGAAACAGGTTCGCGCGAGGAGCCTCCTGCGCGAGAGGGGGGCGTATAGAGGAGACGGACGCGTTTCGTCAAGGCTCGACGGCCGTTCAGCCGCCGTTCAATTCCGGCCATATATCGACGCTAAACAGAACACTCGCCTTTCCGGGGACGTCATGATCACCAAACGCCTGTTCGCTGCTGCTGCGCTCGCCGGAGCCGCCCTGCTTGCGCCGGCCGCCACCAGCACCGCCGCCATGGTTCCGCAGGCCCCGGCCGACAGCGTGCTGCCCGGCTACTGGGAGTACACCACCAGTGCGCTCGGCGTGCGTGACACCGAGACCAAATGCGTTCGGCCCAGCGAGATCAACCGCTTCTTCGGCGGGCTTTCGACGCGCCGCTGGCAGTGCACCTATCCGGTCCGCGTGGTCGGCAACGGCAACGCCCGGTTCGAGGGCACCTGCCAGGACCGCAAGGGCCGCCGGGTCAATGTCCGGCTGCGGGGGCCCTATGCCCCGGAGAATTTCCGCTTCACCGGCGGGGCCCAGCTCGCACGCGGCACACCCTATATCCCGGCCAGTATCACGGCCCGCCGAATCTCAGCCCAGTGCCCGGCCAATGCCGAGTATTTCTGAAGCTCAGACCTCGACGACCCGCGCCACCACATAGGTGTGCTGCTCGCCCGAGGGCAGGGACAGGCTGACGTATTCGCCGGCGGCGAACCGCTCCTCGCCGAACCGGAAGCCGATGGCGTCATCCGCCTCGCCCTCATCCATGTCCAGCAGCCACCGTCCGCCCGGACCGTGGCGGAGATGTCCCTTGCTGACGGTCTGGTTGCCCGAGAAGCGGCGGACATGGCCGCGGCCCGGCTCTGCGCGCTGGGCGTCCCCGTCCAGTCGGCCGTCGGCGTCCAGCGGGGCCACGATGTCATAGCCCTCGTCGGGCGCGCCGGCGGGGTGACCGGGCTCGCGGGCGAGTTCGAGACGGATATGGTGGAACTGGGTCATCGCGTCGCTCTCATTGGACAGGCTTCCATTCCGACCCTTGCCGGAACAGGGTCGAACCCGCTTTGTTATGGAACAACGCCTTGAACGCATTTGCGGTCCAGGCAGGCGCAGGTCATCCCTTGGATGACGCTCGTCCGGAGGGTCAGGACATGACAGGTCGAATGATCGCCGCCCTGGCGGCCCTGTCGCTCGGCGGCTGCGCCGGTGAGGCGGTCCGTCAGAACGGGACCGAGCCCGTCGTCATGGGATCCGCCGATCGCGGCGGCGTGCTCGTGCGCGATAAATGCGCGGGCTGCCATGCCGTGGAGCGGACCGGCGACAGTCCGCTGGCCTCGGCACCGCCGTTCCGCACCATGGGGGTCAGGTACCCCGTAAGGGATCTTCAGGAGGCCTTCGCCGAGGGCCTGGTCACCACCCACCCTGCCATGCCAGCCTTTGAACTCCAGCCGGGCGAGATCGCGGACCTGATTGCTTATCTCGAAAGCGTCTCCGGAACCGGCCCGGGGGGCTGAACGCCGGGCCGGGCGGAGACGATTCCGTTCCATTTTCCAGCCCGGCTTGACTTAAATCTACATATGTAGATTTCATACGTCCATGACCCGCACCCGTTCACTCTCGCCTGCCGCCCGCCGGGTACTCGCGGCCCTCGTTCGGGCCGGGACCCGGGGGCAGCATGGTTACGACCTGTGCCGCGAAGCGCAGATCAAGTCCGGCACCCTGTACCCGCTGCTGACCCGTCTGGAGGCCCAGGGCTATCTGGCGGCCGACTGGCAGGCCTCAGAGGTCCCGGGTCGACCGCCGCGGCACGTCTACAGGCTGACCGCGGCGGGCTGCCGTCTCGCCGACGCCCATCCTGTGGTGCCAGTGGCAGGCGACGGGGCCCCCGAAGTCGCGCCGGCCCGATGACCGGCGAGGATCTGGTCTCCGGCCTCATCCGCCGCCTTCTGCCACCCTCATTGCAGCCATGGGGCGAGGCCGCGATCGCGGAGGCCCGCAGCCTGGACCGGCCCGGCGAGGCCCTGACGTTCCTGCTCGGCTGCCTGTCATGGGCGCTCGGGGAAGCGATCCGGTTCCGGTTTTCGAAATTGAGCTCAAGAGGGGAGGACACAATGAATCCCGGCGACCTGTACGGGCCGCGCGGTGTGGCCATCGGCTGCGGGATCGGGGCGACCGGCCTCGGCCTGGCCTATATGGCAGCGGGCGGCGCACCGGCGTCCTATCTGTTGATGAATGTGGCGGCCCTGGCCTTCGGCCTGGTCACCCTGGGCGTTCTGGCCCTGGCCGACCGGCGGGCGCATCTGCCCCCCGGTCCGATCAACCTTCTGCTGGGCCTGATCCTGATGGGGGTCAGCCTTTGGGGGGTCACCGCCGACGGCGTTACGCGATGGGTGGCTCTCGGGCCCCTGGCCATCCAGCCCAGCCTGATGATCGTGCCCTTGATGGCCGTGCTGTTTGCCCGCTCGCGCGATCTCCTGTCGCTGGGCGGGGTCGCCCTTGCCGCGCTGGCGCTCGCCCTGCAGCCCGACCGCGGCATGGCCGGGGCGCTCGCCGCCGGTCTTGCGGTGCTGGCCCTGACCCGGACGGACCGGCGGACCCTGGTCGCGGCGGGCCTGTCCGTCACCGGCCTCGTCGCGGCGCTGGTGCAGGCGGACCCGTCGCCGGCCGTGCCGTTTGTGGACCGCATCCTCTACACTGCCTTCGGCATCCACCCGCTGGCGGGCGCAGCCGTGCTCCTCGGCTCGGCGCTGCTGGTGGTGCCGGCCCTGGCCGCTGTCCGGGTGAAGGACGTTGAGCCATCCGCCTGGGCCACCTTCGGAGCCGTCTGGGCGGCGATCATCGCGGCGGCGGCCCTGGGCAACTATCCAACCCCGGTGGTCGGATATGGCGGCAGCGCCGTCGTCGGCTATTGCCTCAGCCTGATCGTCTTCTCCCGTCGCCGACGGGAGGCGGAACCCCGTCCGGTCGAGGCGGCCAGACCGGCCGATGAGGACGGCCCCCTGCTGTTCGCCGGACCGTCCTGAGCGAAAGCGCCCGAAACGCAGAAGGCCCGGGAGCGATCCCGGGCCTTCCGATCTGTTCAGCGATATCGCCGGATCAGGCGGCTTCGGCCTCTTCGGCCGCATCTTCCGCCGCTTCCGCTGCCGCGATGACCGCCTTCTTGGCGCTCAGCGACTTGGACAGCAGCTGGACGGCGGCGTCCTTGTCGATGCGGTTGGCGGCGGCGACTTCGCGGGCCATGCGGTCCAGGGCCGATTCATAGAGCTGGCGCTCCGAATAGGACTGTTCCGGCTGGCTGTCGGCGCGGTGCAGGTCACGGACCACCTCGGCGATCGAGATCAGGTCGCCCGAGTTGATCTTGGCTTCATATTCCTGGGCGCGACGCGACCACATGGTGCGCTTGATGCGGGCGCGGCCCTTCAGGGTCGTCAGCGCCTTGGTCACGACGTCGTCGGCGGCCAGCGAGCGCAGACCGGCCGTCTTGGCCTTCTTGGTGGGGACGCGCAGGGTCATCTTCTCGTGGTCGAAGGTGACCACATAAACTTCCAGCGACATGCCGGCGACTTCCTGGACCTCAACGGCCGCGACCTTGCCGACGCCGTGCGCCGGATAGACGACCGCGTCGCCAACCTTGAATTCCAGTCCGGTCTTGTTCGTCATGTCATTCCTTTCCCGGCGCAGGGAGGGCGGGACGTAAACACCGAAGACACCTGTGCGCTCTCCGAAGACGGTATCCCGTCGGCGGCGCGGCAATTTCAGGCTTCAACTGCGGAAACGGATCACCAAACCTCTGGCCGACCCCGCCTTCGTGGGCGGAGTTCTGTCGCAAACGCGGGCGGCGCGAGAAAATCGCTTACCGCCCGACCCAATGACAGGAACCTATCACAAAATTGCGGAATTTCAAAACGTCCACGGCGTAAGGGGACGCAGCGTCGCAAATCCGCGCCGGATCAGAGCAGGCGCGCGGCTGGTGCAGCGCTGACCGGCTCAGGAACCCTTGCCGGGCTTTTGCGAGAAATATTTCTCGAACTTGCCGGTCTCGCGTTCGAACTTTTCGGCGTCGGCGGGCGGCGTGCCCTTGACCGTGATGTTCGGCCAGACCTTGGCGTATTCCGAGTTGACGATCAGCCATTTGCCGTCGGGCTCGTCCTCGGTGTCGGGCTTGATGGCGTCGACCGGGCATTCCGGCTCGCACACGCCGCAGTCGATGCATTCGTCCGGGGCGATGACCAGGAAATTCTCGCCCTCATAGAAACAGTCGACCGGGCACACCTCGACGCAGTCCATGAACTTACATTTCACGCAGGCGTCGGTGACGATGTAGGTCATGGGGCGGTCTGGGGCGCTGTCGGCTGGCGGGAGGAACGGGCAGGGCAAATGGCCCCGCCGGGGGACGCTGTCAACCGAGGGGTTGCCGCAGACTGTAGAGGGCGCGCGCCTCTTCCGCCGGACCGCGCCTTTCGCCAAACCCCTCGACCGTCAGTTCAACCAGCCGCCCTCCGACTGCGAATACCAGCGTGTCGCCGACGTGGACGGTGCGGCCGGGCTTGTCGAGCCGGGTCTGGACCCCGTGGTGCGTCAGACGCACCGCGCCGCGCTCGACCATGGCCGCTGCCAGGGTCCGGGTCTTCGCGAACCGCGCCCGCCACAGCCAGACATCGATGCGGCAGCCGGACTCGCTCATTTCCATATTCCGCTCATCGCGGCGAAAGCCGGGACCCAGTGCTTTGGGTGACGGACCGGCATGGATCCTGAGCAGGCGGATTGTCCCGATGCGCCGGCGTCCCGCTGGACAGGACTGGGTCCCGGCTTTCGCCGGGATGAGCGGACGAGAGAAATCAATTGGCGCTCCGCCGGGATCGCCGTCTCCGCCGTAACGGCGCAGCCGGCTGTTTCAGCGAGGCCAGGGCGGCGAACGGCGAGTCCTTCACTGTCTTCGGCCGGTCATCCCGATCCGGCTTCTGCGCGCGCGAAGATTTCAGTGTCGCGGTCAGGATCTTCGCTTCCTCGAGCGAGACGCCGAGCGCCGCCAGATCGGCCTCCGTCAGAACACCCTTGCCGGCGGCCTGCCGTTCGGCGAGCGACTCCAGCATCTCCACTGCGGCCACAGACCGGTCGACGACGCGCAGACCGAAGGCCGACAACAGGCGCGGTGAGGGCGGTGTCGCGGGCAGGGCGGTCAGGGCCGTCGTGCCCGGACGGAAGGCTTCCCGGGCGACAAAGGCCTGGGCCAGGGCCCGCGCCCGAGGTTTCAACAGTCCGGGCAGCCACACCGAATGGACCCCCATTCGTACGGCAAAGGTCCGCAGGGTGCGCCGCTCGACCTGGCTCAGGGCCGCCAGATCGCGCTCGACCGCGCGCCGGTCGATCACCCCGCCCGCCTCGATCAGGCGAAAGGCGATGCCGCGCGGCAGACCCTTCAGCGCCCCGCTCTCGACCGCGCCCTTCAGCCGCGCCAACGGCTTCAGCGCCCGCCCGGCCTCGGCGGCCAGCCAGGCCTCCAGCCGCCGTTGCGCCCGCTCGCGCTCCGCCGCCGGCCCCAGCTCGCCCGGCAGCCGGACCCGGGGCGCGAACCAGTCGCCGCCCGTCACCTGTCCCGCCGCCACGCCGCGCCACAGCACAGCCCCGTCGGGCGTCACGGCGAAGGCCTCATCCTCGTCCGCCGCCAGCCGTCCCAGCCGCCGCGCGATCTCTGGCGTCACCGCCTGTCGCGCCGCGTGGCGCAGCGCCCGGTCCTCGAGCGCCGAGGACCCCTTGTCGATCCGGAACTCCACCCCGGTCAGCTGCCCGACCGCATGACCCTCTACGATCACCGCGCCGTCCGCCTCGACCTCGGCGACTGCGTCCTCGGTCACATTCAGGGCCCGCATCAGGGCGGTGGTGCGCCGGTCCACGAACCGCGCCGTCAGCCGCTCATGCAGCACATCGGACAGACGTTCCTCGAGCGCCTTCGCCTTGTCCCGCCAGCCTTGCGCCTGATCCAGCCAGTCGGGCCGGTTGGCGATATAGCTCAGGGTCCGCACCCCGCTCAGCCGCGCCGACAGCTGGTCGATCTGGCCGTCGTCGCGGTCCAACTCGGCGAAGCGCGGCGCGAACCAGTCGGCTGTCAGCCGTCCGCGCCTGCCGGTCAGGGCCTGGAAGATCTCCTTCGACAGCCGCCCGTGCTCGTCCAGCGTCGTCTTCTGGAAGTCGGGCAGCTGGCACGCCTCCCAAAGCCGCATGATGGCCCCGCGCGACCGGCCGACGCGGGCCACATCCTCGTCCTTGATCAGCCGGCGCAGCAGCGTCTCGTCAAGCGCCGGCTGGGTCAGGTTCAGACCGCGCACGCCCGGCGTGACCGTCAGCGAGCGCAACAGGTCGGGCAGGGTGTCGAAATCCAGCCGCGCATTGCGCCACTCGGCCCCCTCGACCGGATCGAACCGGTGCTCGACCACCTGTTCTACCAGGTCCTGATCCAGTTCCGTCGCCTCGCCTGTGACCCCGAAGGTGCCGTCGCGAAGATGGCGCCCGGCGCGGCCCGCGATCTGGCCGATCTCATGCGCATGCAGCCAGCGCGTCCGTCGCCCGTCGAACTTCCGCAGGCCGGCGAAGGCGACATGGTCGACCTCCATGTTCAGCCCCATGCCGATGGCGTCGGTGGCCACCAGAAAATCCACCTCGCCGGACTGGAACAGCTCGACCTGGGCGTTGCGGGTGCGCGGGCTCAGCGACCCCATGACCACGGCCGCCCCGCCGCGCTGGCGCCGGATCAGTTCGGCGATGGCGTAGACTTGGTCCGTCGAGAAGGCGACGATGGCGCTGCGGGCGGGCAGGCGGGTCAGCTTCTTGGACCCGGCATAGCTCAGGGTCGACAGCCGCTCGCGCGACACGATCTCGACATCGGCCACCAGCGACCGGATCAGCGGCCCCATGGTGCCGGCGCCGAGGAACATGGTCTCGAACCGGCCGCGGGCATGCAGCAGCCGCTGGGTAAAGACGTGGCCCCGCTCGGGATCGGCCACCAGCTGGATCTCGTCGACGGCGAGGAACTCGACCGACCGCTCCAGCGGCATGGCCTCGACGGTGCAGACGAAATAGTGGGCCCGCGGCGGGACGATCTTCTCCTCGCCGGTCACCAAGGCCACGGCGGCCGCCCCGCGCCGCTTGACGATCCGGTCATAGATCTCGCGCGCCAGCAGCCGCAGCGGCAGGCCGATCATGCCCGAGGCGTGGCCCAGCATCCGCTCGACCGCCAGATGGGTCTTGCCGGTGTTGGTGGGGCCCAGAACCGCGACGACGCGCGAGGGGGCCAGACCAGGGCTGCGGTCGCTCATTGTGCTCCGAACATGGTGCTTCGCCCGGGATTCCTCAAGCGGAACACTACCAGGTTGCTACGCGCGTTGCGCGGGCCGACGGTGAAGACCCCAGCCGGAGATTTCACCATGACTGTCGCCGCCTCGCCGACCCGCCGTCCGATCGCATGGCCCATGCTGATCCGGCAGGGACATCTCTGGCTGGGGATGCTGATCGCGCCCAGCCTGTTGATGTTCAGCTTCAGCGGTGCCCTGCAGATATTCCGTCTGCAGGAGAGCCATACGGGCTACACGCCCCCTGCGGTGATCGAGCGGATGGGCCGGCTGCACAAGGACCAGGTCTTCGCCCCGGAAACGAAGCGTCCCGCGCCGGCTCCCGCCCAACCGGCCGTCGCCGCCCGGGCCGAGACTCCGCGCCCGGGTCCGACCCTGTCGAAGCAGCTGCTGCAGTGGTTCTTCACCCTGGTGTCCGTCGGCCTGGTCGTCTCCACCCTGCTGGGCATCTGGATGGGGGCCGTGGTCAGCCGGTGGAAGGTCAGCGCGCGCTGGATGCTGGCCACCGGCGTCGTCGTGCCGGTCCTGCTGATCCTGTTGCCGGTCTGAGGCGGCCTTAACGGCCGGACGCGGGATTGCGGAACAGGGGCGAAACGAATCAGGACCGAATCACCGACACGGCCCGATTCGGGGTTTGTTCACCCCAACATATTGTATCTTAAGACGGATTAACCACAATCCAGAACCATCGTGTTCCAGCGTCGGAAGCGGCCGGATGAGAAAATCGGAAAGGATGGCGCGCGCAGACGCTTCCCCGCTGCGCGATGACCCGCTAGGTCAGCCTGCGTGACCCCGTAGCTCAGCCGGATAGAGCAAGGCTTTCCTAAAGCAGAGGTCGGGGGTTCGAGTCCCTCCGGGGTCGCCACTCACCTTGTTTTTATTGTTTAAAAACAATGGGTTGATGAAGGTTTGACACTGATGGGTTTGACATGGGCGTGGACGGACGCCTTTCGGCAGCCATCAAGTTTCAATCAGATGTCGCAATATCGGCAGGGCATCGTCGCGAATCTGGAAGGCAATCGATCGATGAATTGTCTGGAATGGCGCGTGCGCGGCACCATTCATCATGCCCTGGTGACCCGCTAGCCTACCCAAGCTGTGCTTCAAGTAGCCGGCATGTGACGGCCCGCCCCACACGGCGGGGGTAGCCTCCAGAAACGCGAGCATCTCATCCACTTTGGGCAGGAAGTTCTTGAGGTGGGCAGCGGCGAGCGGCTTGCCGACAGCCTTTTCTCGGCGCGCCTTGGCAAACGTGTCCAAGGCTTCGCTGTGTCCGTGACGGACCAGGTAGGTGGCCAGCGCCACCTCAAACAACATCCGCACCAAGACGATCCCGGTGTACGAGTGCGTGCCCAGGTCGAGCAGTTTCGCTTCGTGGACAAGTGCCAATAGCTTGTCGGGGCAGTGCAGTTCTTCGACGTCGGCCGGGAGCACATAGCGAAGGGAGTTGTGATCCTCCTTGGTTTTCGGCTTCTTTGCGGTGGCAGGCTTTGCCAAGGCCAGCGGCTGAGTGGATGTTGGAGGGCTCAGCGGGGTTGGCGCTGGTGCTGCCGGGGGGATCGCTCCTAGCGGCTGCCCGGATTTTTTGCTCTGGAGCCGAAGCCGCTGGAACTTCCGCCAGCTCTCCGCGAACTTTCGCATGTCCTCAAGCGCCATATGGTAGGCGTGATTTCCCAGATCCACGTCGGTTTTAGTGGTGTTCCACGGCAGAATGGACGGGTTCGCCGCGACGAAACTGACCGTTCCTACGAACCCATAGAACTCGGAGTGAAATTTCGTATCCCAGCCAGTCTTCCACGTCGTGTCAGACGTCACGATCGCACGGTCGTTGCAGAGCACCGTCCAACCGTAAAACGGGGTTAAATCCCGGTTGGCATGTGCGTCGTGTCCGGGTTCATCTTTGAACAGGTGATCCGCATGCTCACCACACTGGATGTAAACGGCGACTCCATTAGCAGTCTTGTAGTAGCGGTGCTCAATCGGAAACGGACCGTTCTCGCGCAGAGGCACCTCGTGATCTTTAGATGCTACCCCATTGATCTTGATCTCGAACGCGCGGGCGATGAAACGGCTATACCGCCGCCCAACTTCGTCGGACAGTCCGCGGACCCACTCCTCACTGCTGAAGTCTTGCGCAATGTCGGCCGTCGGTTGCCGGATTTCGATTTCGGTCCCGACCACTCCTGTTGACGCGAACTCCTCGGCCGGTAGTCCCCAATCCGTATCGTCGGCTAGGTAGTCCTCAGTCCGTAGGATGAGTTCGGCGCGCTGTTGGCCGGTGTCAGTTTTCAGGTGGCTGACCTTACCCAGCTTGAACAGAGCTCTGTTCAGGCCGACCCCAAAGACGCCGATGCCCAGCTGGTGATCGGACACACGCCCAAACCGCAAGACCATGTCGCGAAGGGCGTCGACCGGGATTCCACCGCAGTTGTCTTCGATCTTGAACCCGGTACCGTTTATCGTGAGAGCAACTCGAAAGCCGGCGAATGAGTCGGGTAGATCGCGAGGCGCATCTGGTGACAAGCCTTCAAATATGCGGTCTCGAGCTGCATCGATTGAATTGTCGATTAGGTCGAAGATGCAGGCCCGCACCGTGGCGTCGCGGGTCAGGCTTTCAACAACGACGCGTTTGGTTGGATGGGTGTCGACCGTAAACGCTTTGCCTTTGGCGACCATTCTCTTCCCCAGCCCGCGGATGGGGAGGCTGGACGATCAACGGCTAGGCTGCAAGTGGAAGCTGCAATCGCGCGCCCAATCGAGAAAGAATGGCGTGCGATACGCAAGGAGAGACGCTGTTTCCAATCATCCGGAAGCTGTGCCACTTGGTGGGGTGGAAGGTGAACCAGTCCGGAAACCCTTGAAGCCTCGCTGCCTCTCGTACGGTGATCACCCTTCCCAATCCTGGGTGCAGCGGGCGAACCGCTTGGAACGCCCCTTTGTCGGCACCAGTGCCGGCGCGAAGCGTAGGGCATTGTCCAGACCATTCTAGACGATACGATTTGGTGATCGGGTCCGCTTTACCTCCCGCGATGCTGGCGTATCGTTTTGCGATGTCCTTAGAATGTTTTGTCACTGTCATGCCGGACACACATCCTGTGGCGTGCCTGAGATTTGCTTCTTCTGAACCCAAACCCACCGGGGCGAGCCTTCTCATCGCTCGTGCGTAGTTGGAGAGTTCTGTGAGTTCTCGGGCAGGATATTTTCCCCAACCAAACTCCCCCTTGATCTCTGAAACTGGATCGGGAAGGTCGGAAATCGCATCTCGTACTGTGATTTTTGTAGTGTGAGACGGGGTCAGAATGTCCGCCGCTGTGATGCCGTCATATTCGGCCGGGTCATAGCCAATCACGACCACACGCCGACGGGTCGTCGGCGCGCCGTAGTCTGATGCGGTAACGACGATCGGATCGAGGACGACATATCGGGCTGCTACCGTCTGGATCGCGTCCTGAAGCAGGTCAATATTGCCCTCGGCAAGCAACCCTTCGACGTTTTCCATCACAAAGAATTTCGGACGCAGGATGGAGATCTGCCGGTAGAAGTGGTGCAGCAGGCTATTTCTCGGATCGTCTTTCTGGCGTTTGCCAATCCAACTGAAGCCTTGGCAGGGGGGGCCGCCGATCACGGCGTCGGGGCGTACGCTGCCTATAAGGTTTGCCCAATCGGATCCCTCAAGATCACAGACGCTCGCCTGGATTGCTCGGCTCTGACGGAAGTTGCGTCGATATGCGGACTGAAGCGTTGAATCGATATCGATGGCGGCTAGGGACCGAAACCCCGCAAGCTCGGCGCCCAACGAAAATCCGCCGCAGCCACTGAAGAGGTCCACCACGGTAGCCGAATGCTGCATCGTTGCCGCGGTCATCCTGCCCTCAAAATCCACTCAGAAGGTCAAGATGACCATTTTTTCAGTGTTTGTCGACCGGGGGCTGAGCGGTTTGACAAAACAATATAACATATTGTTTTCGTTAATGTTGTTGAGAGCTGGTTTGACAGCCTAACTTGTTGATCGGCCAGCGCTAGGCTTCGCCCTCCGGGGTCGCCACTCACCGCTTGCGCTTTATGATCATCACCATCGCCATCACCAGGATGACGGCGGGTACGAGGATCAGCAGCCACGACAGGATCCGGGTGACGTCCATGGAGGGCCTCCCTGGCACGGAGGCACGACGGCCAAATGGCCGTCCGGCCAAGGTCCCGGTTCACCTGCATAGTGCAAACCGGCCGACGGACCGAGCCCTCCGGCCTAATGAAGTCTGATGATCGGCGGGGCGCCGTAGGTATCGAGGAACCGCAGGACGGCGTCCTGGGATTCCCGCGCCTGGCGCTGCGCCCTCTGAAGCTCGCCGACCATGGCCTGGCTCTCCGTGTCCAGCCGCGTCGAATAGGCAGAAAGCCACGTCCTCGCCGCCGCCGTCGAGCCGAGATTGTCGAGCCCGGATGTATCTTCGCCCGGTCCCATCATACCCCGGATGGTCGCCACAGTGCTGGAAACGCTGAGCACCCCCTGCAGCATGTCGAGCTGCCGCATCATGCCGTTCGCGCGCTCGATCCTCGCCAGTTTCGCCGAGAGGTCCCGGTCGATGCGCCGCGCCTCGGTCTGCTGGCGGTTCATCGTGTCCTGATGTTGGGCCAGAAGCGCGCGCTCCTGGCTGGTCTCCATCCGGGTTCTCAGCCGGGTGATGGCGCTGTTGATCGCCTCGCGGTCCCGGGCCGCGCGCACTTCGGAGACCACCGTCTGCGAAGCGAGCGTGGTCGCCGTGTCGCGCCACAACTGGCCGGACAGGTCTCCGGGGATGATGCCGAACCTGATGCGGTCCTGACCCAAGCCCATGAACGGCCGGTGCTTCGAGGCCCAGACGACGTAGGATTTCGAGGACGAATAGGTCAGGCCCTGCGGCGCATCCTGCTGAATGACACCGTTGGCGAGGCACAGGGTGAGGGCGTCCGCCGGCGTCATGGCGGAACCGCATCGGCCGGGACTGGACAACATGCGCACCTGTCCCTCGGCGTTCACGAAGGCCCGCACGACCAGCAGATACCCGTTCTGCCCGGTCCAGGTGAGGTCGGTGCGGATCTCGTTCCGCATCGCCTCCAGTTCGCCATCGACACGGCGCTCGAACGAATTCTCGACGATCCCGTCCTGGATCGAAACCAGGACGTCCAGCAGGTCCTCCATGGCCTCGGGATTGTGCAGGATATTGCCAACCTGCGCTGTGGCGGAACCGGTGGCCAGCAGGAAGGCGAGGGCACCGCAGGCGAGGAACCGTCTCAAGAGACCAGGCTCCGGTAGAGGTGCATCTGGGCGTCGACATCGTCCAGCGTGGCGAGGGCCGCAGCGCACTGACCTGCGCGGCCGCGATAGTAGTTGGCCTTGTCGATCATCTCGAGAAAGGCGGCCCGTCGGGCGTCGAACCGGCCATGGGAGGGAAGGGTCTGGTTCTTGATTGCGGTCTCGCTGAGCCTGTTATCGAGAAAGTCGTTGAGCAAACTGTTGGACGAGGGAGAGGCAACTTGAGTCGTGCAGACATCGCCTTCCCACGGCCCGACTACGCCTTCCCATCTTGCGCGGTAGGTCAGCAGATTGACGCCAAGTGCAGGGTCAGGGACCAGAGCGAGCTCGCGCTCCACGCCCCAGCCGACCGGACAGAAGACTCTCAGGCTGCTGGCGGCCTGGGCGTTGGCTATATATGTCGGGTTGGATCCGGAAATCGGGTGAGAGCAGATCAGGTTACAGGGATCACGGGCCCGCCCCGGAATCTCTGTCGCGGCCGAACCCATCCTGGCGTTGTCCAGGCGCAGCTGCCGGCCGATCTCGCTGGATTTCAGATCGTCGATGATAGCGTCGTGCCGGGTCACGCAATCGGTGATGGTCGTCCAGATCGATCCGGCGTCCTGCGACCGCATCGCCTTGATCCATGCAGCATAGTCGTCCAGCGCCGCCAGAATCCGCGCTCGCCCATTGCCCAGCAGGCCCAGTGTGGCGACCTCCAGACCCAGGCCCAGCGCGGCGATGCCGGCGGCCTCGGGGCCACGGCCCTCGGGAAGGAACGACAGGGTCGAACGGTTCTGGGTGGCGGTGTTCAGGATGTCCGAAAGCTCGTTGCGGGCGTTCGCGGTGGCGATGTAGGCCGGATCGGCGATCCGGGCCCGGCTCAGGGTCGCGAAACGGCCTGCCGCCCCGGTGATGTTCGAGATCAGCTGATCCCTGTACTGATAGCGCAGCAGGCCGGTGACGATCGTCGGCAACTGGGCCACGTCGATCTTCAGCCTGACCAGCGACGTCTGGATATCGCCCAGCTGGGTGATGATCAGGTTCAGCTTGGCGTTTTGCGCCTGCATCATCGCCTCCAGCCCGTTTCCGGGCGAGGAGAAGGATCGCATCAGCGAGATGGCGGCGTTGGTCGCGGCCATGACGGTGACGGGGTCGACCGGAACGCGGGCGGGTGTCGAGCCCGGGAAGCCCATCCAGACTGCGGCCGAGGCCGCCGACAGGCCGAACAGCCTCCTGCGGGACAGGCGATGTCCCGGGCCGTTCGGGGCGACCGGGCCAGTGTTCTGATCCATCTGTACCCATCCCTCGGCCGACTGAGCCGGCAGCGTAGTCAAGGGCTCCGGACGGGTCCACAGCGATGTTCGGCGAGACGATTTTCGGCCTGCTACTCGGCACCTAGCGCCATTTCGAGCCTTCGCCGTGCTTGCCATTGCTCTCGAACACGGGCGGCGCCGCCTTGTGGACAAACTGTTCCGACACCAGCCAGCCCTTCAGCGGCCGCAGCACACCGAGGCAGCCGAGGACCAGCAGGGGCATGGTCACCACCATATGAACCCAGATCGGCGGATGGACGGTGAACTCGAACCACATGAACAGGGCCATGCCCACGATCCCCACCGCGCTCATGCCGAAGAAGGCCGGGCCGTCCGCCGGCTCGGCGAAACTGTAGTCCAGGCCACAGGCAGGGCAGGCGTCGCGGATGGTCAGGAAGCCCGTCAGCAAAGGCCCCTGGCCGCAGCGCGGGCAGCGGCAGCGGAGGCCGGTGGATAGGGTACCCAGACGGGGGTACTGAGGTTCGGGTCGGGACTGGGTCACGTTCGGTTCCTGACAGGAAGGCCGCACCGCATGTCGGCCCGCGGGTGCCCCGCCGCAACCTGCTGTGATGTCGCGGGTGCCAGGATGGGCAGTCACCATCCGTTAACTGCGCTGAAAGGCCGTTCGCGCGAGTGTGCGCGCGTATGTCCGGGGCCTCTGCCAGAAAGCGCATTCTCAAGACCTCCGTGGCCGCCGCCGCGGCGGGCGCGGTGCTGTTCGCCCCCATGACGCCGCTGGCCCAGGAGGTCGGCGCGCCGCTGGATCCGATCTCGATCCGCATCGGCTCCAATACCGAGTTCACTCGTATCGAGTTCGCGGGCGTCATCGGTGCCCGGTCGCAGGTGCGCCGCGACGGCCGCGATGTCATCGTCCGCATCGGTTCGACCGCCGCCCCTGACGTCTCGCGCCTCAAGGTCAATCCGCCGCGCGGCGTGGACAAGGTCGAGACCAGGGCGGTCCGGGGTGCCACCGAACTGGTCCTGACCCTCGCCGAGGGTGCTGACGCCCGCACCGGCACGGCCGATGGCGCGGTCTGGTTGAACCTCTACGCCACGCCCCCGGAGGCCGCCCCGGTCGAGACGTCCGCAGCTGCGGTTCAGTCCATCCCCGTGACGGCCGTGGCGACGCCCGCCAAGGTCAGCCTGTCCTTCGCCTGGGCCACGCCGGTCGGGGCCGCCGTCTTCCGCCGGGGCGAGGCCGTCTGGGTGGTGTTCGATACGACCGCCCGCCTCGACATGCCCGGCACGGGTCAGCTCGGCCCCGTCACAGGCGCCCGCTGGACCGCCGGTCCGGACCACGTCGCGATCCGCATCGCCGCGCCCGAAGGCCTCGCCGTTTCGGCGGCCGCGCAGGGCTCCACCTGGACGGTGACCATTGGCGGTCAGGCTGTCGCCGTCGAAGGCGTGGCTATCGACCGCCAGGATGACGGTGAACCGGCGCTCGTCGCCCGCATGGCCGGGGCCACCCGCGCTGTCTGGCTGACAGACCCCCTGGCCGGAGACCGCTTCGCCGCCGTCACCGCTCTGGCCCCCGGCAAGGGATTCGCCGACCGGCGTCGCACCGTGGATCTGGCCCTGCTGCCGACCGTTCACGGTCTGGCCGTGGAAACGCTGGCCAGCGACCTCGCCATCCAGGCCGACGGCGATCTGGTCACCCTCAGCCGGCCGGGTGGCCTGATCCTGTCGCCGCCCTCTGCGGCCCTCGACGCCGCCTCGGCCGGGGACGGCGCGCCGAAGCGGGCCAAACATCCCGCCCTGATCCTGGCCGAATGGGCCGAGGTCGGTGACGAAGGTTTTTCCGCCCGCTATCGCTTGCTGCAGGACGCGGCAGCCCGCGAGTCCATGGCCGCCGGGGACGATCCCCGCGCCCCGGCCGAGGCCCGTTTCGCCCTCGCCCGCTTCCTCGTCGGTTCCGGCCTGGGCTATGAGGCCGTCGGCGTTCTCAACAGCATCGTCGTCCAGGCCCCCAACATGGCCGGCGAACCTGAGCTGCGCGGCCTGCGCGGCGCGGCGCGCGCCTCCATCGGCCGGATGGAAGAGGCCCAGGGCGATTTCGCCTCCGCCGCCGTCGCCTCGGATCCCGCCTCGGCGGTCTGGCGCGGCTATATCGCCTCGACCCAGGGCGACTGGGAGTCGGCCCGACAGGCCTTTGCGGCCGGGGCGGCGGCGGTGGACGACTTTCCGCCTCCGTGGCGCGCACGCTTCGGGGCCGCCCATGCCATGGCGGCGCTCGAGACGGGTGACCTGGATGCCGCCCGCTCCCTGCTGGCCTACAGCTTCAGCCAGAACGCCCCTGCGGCGGATCAGCTGACCGCCCGTCTGGTGCAGGCCAGGCTGTTCGAGCTGGACGGACAGTCCGACCGGGCGCTGGCTGTCTATATGGCCATCGGCCGCGCGCCTCTGGACGCCGTCTCGGTGCCTGCCAAACTGGGCGTCGTCCGCCTGTCGCTGGCCAAGGGGACGATGAAGGCGGATGCGGCGGCCCGGGAGCTGGAGGGCCTGCGCTGGCGCTGGCGCGGCGACGCCACCGAACTGGCCGTCATCCGCCAACTGGGCCAGCTTTATCTGTCGCAGGGCCTGTATCGCGAGGCCCTGACCGCCCTGAAGGGGGCCGGGCCCAATCTGAACCGGCTCGAGGGTGCCGCCGAAATCCAGGCCGATCTCGGCGCTGCTTTCCGCATGCTGTTCCTCGAGGGCGGGGCTGACGGCCTCCAGCCCGTGCAGGCGCTCGGCCTGTTCTATGACTTCCGCGAACTGACCCCCATCGGCGCCGACGGCGACGAGATGGTCCGCCGCCTGTCGCGCCGCCTGGTCGATGTCGACCTGCTGGACCAGGCCGCCGAACTGCTGAAATACCAGGTCGAAAACCGGCTGGAGGGCGTGGCCAAGGCCCAGGTCGCGACCGATCTCGCCGCCGTCTATCTGATGGACCGCCAGCCCGAGCCGGCGCTGCAGGCCATCTGGAACTCGCGCACCACCATCCTGCCGCTGGCCCTGAACACCGAGCGCCGCGCCCTTGAGGCTCGCGCCCTGATGGACCTCGGCCGCTTCGACCATGCTCTGGAGGTGCTGGGTGCCGACACCACGCCTGAGGCCCGCGAGGTTCGCGCCGAGATTTTCTGGAAACAGCGCAACTGGGCTCCGGCCGCCGCCCTCTATGAGGGCCTGCTGGGCGACCGTTTCCGCAATCCCGCGGCCCTGACGGTCGTCGAGGAGGCCCGGCTGATCCGTGCCGGGGTCGGCTTCTCGCTGGGCAATGACAACGCGGCACTGACCCGCCTGTCCGGCAACTATCGACCTTTCGTGGCCGGGGCGCGGGCGAAGACCGCCCTGTCGATCGCCCTGGACGACGGCGTGGGCGGCGGTGCCTCGCCCGGTGATTTCGCCGGCCTGGCCGCCTCGGCCGACACCTTCGCCGGCTGGGTCGGGGCCATGAAGGCCGAGCTCAGGACGAAAACGGGCGGGAACCGACCCGCGGCACCCGCCCGTCCTGCGTCCTAGTCTCCCTCCCCTTTATGGGGATGGAGAACTTACTTGTTCACCGCATCCTTGAGCGGCTTCGACACGCGGAAGCGCACGGCCTTCGAGGCGGCGATCTTGATGGTCGCGCCGGTGGCCGGGTTGCGGCCTTCACGGGCAGCGCGGGCGGCGGTGTCGAACACGCCGAGGTTGGAGATGCGGACGTCGCCGCCGCCGGTCAGCGACTTGTGGATGTTCTTGACGAGAGCGTCGAGCATGCGGCCGGCGTCGGCCTGGCTGACACCGGCGTCCTTGGCGACGGCGGCGATGAGTTCTGCTTGGGTGGTCATATGGGTCGTTTCCCGATGTGAGCTCGTCCCGATTCAGGGGCGATGACGGGCGGATTGACGCCGCTTTTTCTTCCCTTGGCAAGCGACTTCGCCGCTGTAACCCCCACGGGGTGGGGATTTATCCGCTACCGGACGCTCGCTGGAAGCTCTCGACCAGGCTTCCGGCGACCAGTCTCCAGCCGTCCACGAGCACGAAAAAGATCAGCTTGAACGGCAGGGAAATGACCACCGGCGGCAGCATCATCATACCCATGGACATGAGCACGCTGGCGACCACCAGATCGATCACAAGGAACGGAACAAAAAGAAGAAATCCGATCTCGAAGGCCCGCTTCAGCTCGCTGATCATGAAGGCCGGCGTGACCACCCTGAGGGGCAGGTCCGCAGCGGCTGTCGGGGCCTCCAGTTGGGACAGCCGCACGAACAGCGCGAGGTCGTCCTGGTCCACCTGACCCAGCATGAAAGTCTTCACAGGTTCCGATGCCGCGTCGAAGGCCTGGGGCAGCTCCATCTGCTGATCCAGCAGGGGACGGATGCCCGAATCATAGGCGTCCTGCCAGGTCGGGGCCATGATGATGGCGCTCAGGAACAGGGCCAGGGACACCAGAACCGCGTTCGGCGGCGACTGCTGCATGCCCAGCGCCGTGCGCAACAACGACAGCACCACGATGATCCGGACGAAGCTGGTCGTCATGATCACGATCGACGGTGCCAGCGACAGCACGGTCATCAGTCCGACCAGCTGCACGACCCGTTCGGTCAGGCCAGAGCCGGTGCCGAGGTCGACATTGATCGCCGCGCCGGGGCCGCCCGCCGCCGCGATGTCCTGGGCCAGGGCCGCCAGCGGCCACAGCAGGCAGAAGCCGGTGGTGATCAGCGAGAGGAAGGCCGCGCGCTTCAGCTCGGCGCGGGTGGGGAGTGCAAATATCTTCTCCCTCCCCCTCCGGGGGAGGGTGGTCGCGGAGCGACCGGGTGGGGAGGGCTTGGCGACGCGGACACCGGCGGCTGGTTTGCCGAAGCGTCCCCACCCCGTCGCCGCTTCGCGCCGACGCCCCTCCCCCGGAGGGGGAGGGAGAACGTCAGCGCCCTTCACTTCCCGGCCTCCGGTCCGCGCGGCTCGATCAATTCGCGGCCATCGCCGAGAATCAGCAGCCGCTCCTCATCATCGATCCGGACCAGAACCAGCCGCCGCGCGGGGTCCAGCACCAGGGTCTCGACCACGGCCATGCGTCGCTCGCCGCGCTCGGCGCTGACCCGGGCCAGCAGCTGCGGCAGGTATCGCCGCGAGGCCCAGGCGGCCAGGCCGATGATGCCCAGGGTGAAGGCGAGGGCGAATATCCCCCTGGCGAGGTCGAGGAAAAAATTCATGCCCCCAGCCATCGGCGATCATGGTTAACGCCGCATTGAGATAACCCCCCGTTAACCATGCAGGCGGCATTTTCTGCCCATCTCAATGCGGGCGATCCGCGCCTGAGGAGGCTCCCGTGGGCTTCACCGACCTGCCGCTGCTCAGCCAGATCAAGGGCCGCCTGTCCTGGCTGGACGAGCGCCAGCGCGTCATCGCCCAGAACGTCGCCAATGCGGACACGCCCGGCTACGTCAGCCGTGACCTGAATCAGCCGACCGATTTCGCCCGCGCCCTGGCCGAGGGCGGCGGGGTCCGCATGGTCCGCACCAGCGCCATGCACATCTCACCCGCCGGTGCATCGGCCCGGTTCGAAAGCCGGGCCGCACCTGATTCGGAAACCACCCTCGACGGCAATTCGGTCGTGGTCGAGGAACAGATGCTCAAGATGGCCGAGAGCCGCATGGCCTATGACGCGGCCATCGGCTTCTACCAGAAGTCCATGCAGATGCTGCGCACGGCCGCCCGGCCGCCCGGCCGCTGATCGAGGAATAGCCGATGCCTGACCCGATCCCGCCCCGTAACTCGGCCATGGCCGTGGCTGCCAGCGCGCTGCAGGCGCAGCAGTCGCGTATGCGGATCATCGCCGAGAACATCGCCAATGCGCAGTCGACCGCCCCGGTTGCCGGCGGCCAGCCCTATCGCCGTCAAATTCCCGTCTTCCAGGCGCGCGAGATCAACGGTGTCACGGGCGTCGCCCTGGCCGAGGTCCGGCCCGACATGGGCGACTTCAAGACCGAGTATGACCCGTCCCATCCGGCGGCCAATGCCGAGGGCTATGTGCTGCGGCCCAATGTCGACACCCTGGTCGAGGCCATGGACATGCGCGAGGCCCAGCGCGCCTATGAAGCCAACCTCAATATCATCGAGACGGCGCGGGCGATGGATGCCCGCACTCTCGACCTGCTGAAAAGATAGGGACTGACCGATGAACCCCTTGGCCGCAGCACGCGCCTATTCGGCGATCCAGGGCACGGAGATGCCGGCGTCGTCCACCGGCGGCGTGGGTCAGTCCGGCTTCGCCGACATGCTGACCAGCGTCATGGGCGACATGACCGCCAGTTCGCGCGCCGCCGAAACCCGGATGGCCTCGGCTGTCCAGGGCCAGGGCAGTCTGATCGACGTGGTCACGGCCGTCTCCTCGGCCGAGGCCTCACTGGAAACCGTCATGGCGGTGCGCGATCAGGTCATCTCCGCCTATCAGGAGATCATGCGGATGCCGATCTGACGGCGGCTGTCCCATAGCGTCCCGGGTCTGAATCCGCCGGGGCCGGTCTCAGCCTTCCAGCGACACGACCGGCTGGGCCGCCACCATCGGACGCGACCGTGATCGGCCCTTCAGCCAGGCGCGGATACGGTCCTGGATCGGGGTGTCGATCAGCACATGGAAGAGGAAGGCGAAGACGAAGGCCGCCATCACGCCCATTCCCCACAAGGCCCACTGGGCGGCGACGGGCAGGGCGAATTTCGCGATCATCACATTGACCACGCCGAACCAGGCGATCCGCACCACCTCATTGGTGATGAACATCGCGAACGAGACCTGCGCCGCCTTCTCCACCCATTTCGAGGGCCGCGGCGTGGGCACGGCACCGGCCGCGAGGATGATGGTCGAGATACAGACCAGCGAGATCAGGGCGTGTTTGTCGAAATACTGCACGAAGGCCAGCATCAGGGCCGCGCCGATCCCGGCCCAGCCCGCCAGTTTCGGCGCGATCCAGACCTTTTGCGCGAACCAGGCCAGGGCCATGCCGAGGAAGAACAGGGGCAGGGCGCGGATGAAGCCGTAGCCCATCGGCATCTGGTAGACGGGGTATCCCAACAGGCTCCAGGTCAGCTGGTTGGCGACCAGATACAGGCCGACGCCCAGGGCCAGAACGCTCCACGGCCCCAGCCGGACCAGACCCTTCAGGATCCACGGGAAGGCGAGGTAGCAGCCGATCAGGGCCGAGATCGACCAGCTGGGCGCGTTCCAGCCATAGCCGCCCGGAATGCCGAACGCCTGCACCAGACCCAGCTGGGCCCAGAGCTGGTCCCAGGCGAACCATTCCGGTGCCCGCGGTCCGACGCCGATGGCCGTGCCACCGACCACCAGGGCGACGAGGCTCAGCCCCATGATGATGTGGGCGGGCCAGACCCGCAGGAAGCGTTTGGCGAAGAAGTCGCCCGCCGACATCGACCCCTTGGCCACGGACGCGCCATAGACCCGCATCAGCACATAGCCGCTGTCGATCAGGAAGAAGTTGGTCAGCAGGAATCCGCCCCGTTCGAACACCGGATGCAGCCCCTCGGCCAGGACCATCGGTCCGGCCCCCTGGAAATGATGCAGGATGATCAGGGCGGCCACAATGAAACGCAGGGCGTCCAGCCAACCGCCGCGCACGATGGGCGGTGTCTCATTTCGGGTCGAAATCGCGGTCCAGGCCATGGAATTCACCTCTTCGGAGGCGAATTCCGCAAGGAGCGGGCCGTCAGGGCGGCGTTTTCAATCCCGGTCGCAAATGTAGATCGTGCAGGCCGATGCCCCGCCGGTCAGGGGATTGTCGAAGGCGACCACCTCGGCCCGGACGTTCGCGAACACGGCCTGGAGCACGGTGATGAATTCCGCGTCCGGCCCCTCGTCGGACCACATGGCGAAGACTCCGCCTGCGGCGATCCCGGCGCGCATACGCCCCAGCCCCTCGGTCGAATAGAAGCGCGCGTGTTCGGGGTGAAGCAGGGCGCGGGGCGAATGGTCGATGTCCAGCAGGACGACGTCGTAACGCTCAGCCGGGGCTCTCGGCGTATCAAACCAGCCGAAGAAGTCGCCCAGTCTGAGATGACAGCGCGGCTCCTGGCCGAGGCTTTCGCCGAGCGGCACCAACCCGGCCTCATGCCATTCGATCACCGGCGCCAGGGCGTCGACGACATCCACCGACATCACCCGCTCATCGGCCAGGGCGGCGCGCGCCGTATAGCCCAGCCCCAGACCGCCCACGAGAACCTTCAGCGACCTACCCTTCGCCGCCGCGAGACCGCGCACGGCCAGTTCGGTCTCGCCCACCGTGAACAGGCTCGACATCAGATGCTCCTCGCCGAGGATGACCTCGACGACATCGGCGTCGATGGCCGCCACCCAGCGTCGCCGCAGGATCAGCGGCCCCATCGGGGTCGCGCGATAGTCCAGTTCCTCGATCAGCCGACCCATGGGGTGAACTCCCGCCGGCCGGTGGACAGCCGGGCCTTCATCCCCGCACCAGCCGCAGGAATTCTTCCCGTGTGCGGTGATCATCCCGGACCACGCCCAGCAGGGCACTGGTGGTCAGGCTGGCCCCCGGCACGTCGACCCCGCGCAGGGTCATACAGCTGTGCTCGGCCTCGATGACCACACCGACGCCCTGGGGCTTCAGAACTTCGTCGATGGCGTTGGCGATCTCGGAGGTCATCTTCTCCTGGATCTGCAGCCGGCGGGCATAGCCGCGCACCACCCGCGCCAGTTTGGAGATTCCGACCACCCGGTCGGTCGGCAGATAGCCGACATGGGCCACGCCCACGACCGGCAGCATGTGATGTTCGCAGAAGCTGACGAACCGGATGTCCTTCAGGACCACCAGCTGGTTATAGCCGCCGACCTCCTCGAAGGTCCGCTCCAGGTACTGGCGCGGCTCGACATCATAGCCGGCAAACAGCTCCTTGTAGCTCCGGACCACCCGCGCCGGCGTGTCCAGCAGACCCTCGCGGGCGGGGTCGTCGCCCGCCCATTCGATCAGGGTGCGAACAGCGGCTTCGGCATCAGACTGGGAGACGGGGGGCTTGGTCATTCAGGCCCTATAGCTCTCCCTCCCCATGAAGGGGAGGGAGAACGCGGGCGCACTAACCCCTCGTTAACCACGCTCCCGGCATTTTCTGCCCGGTACGGCCTCAAGCAGGCCGTCCGGAGAGTGTGGAGCGTAGAATGAACGGCGCGGAAGTGATGGATGTGGGGCGCGACGCCCTGTGGCTGACGATCCAGCTGTGCGCGCCGGTTCTGCTGGTCGGCCTGGTCGTCGGCGTGGTCATCGGCCTGTTCCAGGCCCTGACCCAGATCCAGGAACAGACCCTGATCTACGCGCCCAAGATCATCGCCATCTTCGTCAGCCTGCTGCTGTTCCTGCCGCTGATGGGAGCGCTTCTGGGCGGTTTCATGCGGACGATCGCGGCGCGCATCGCCGGCATGTGACGATGACGACGCGCGTCATCGTCATCCTCGGGCTCGACCCGGGGATCGGATTGTCCGGTGCGCGTCCAGAGGCGACGGATCGCCGGTTGGAGGGCCGTCACCTGAATGCGGGGTCGCGTTCGCGTCTGATCCGCGGGTCAAGCCCGAGGATGACGGTGTAGGGGATGGAGCCCTGGGCGACATCGGACCAGGTCTGGCAGGGCGCGTTGATCTTCTCGCGGATCGGCGCTGTGCTGCTGATGCTGCCCGGCATCGGCGAAAGCTATGTGTCGCCGCGGATCCGTCTGTCGCTGGCCCTTGTCGTCAGCCTCGCCCTCTGGCCGGTGGTCTCCGGCGCCCTGCCGGCCCTGCCGGCGACGGTGGGCGGCATGGCGGGCTGGATCATCCGTGAGGTGATCGTTGGCCTGATGATCGGCGGCCTGCTGCGCTCCTTCCTGACCGCCTTGGCCACCGCCGGGGAGATCGTCGCCCTGCAGACCACCCTGGCCTTCGCCCAGACCGCCAGTCCGATGCAGATGCAGCCGGGTTCGACCATCGGTGCCTTCCTGATGCTGCTCGGCACCGCCCTGATCTTCGCCACCAACACCCATCACCTGTTCATCGCCGGCCTGGTCGGCTCCTATGAGCTGATCAGCCCCGTGGCACCGCTGGTCACCGGCGACTTCGTCGAACTGGCCATCCGCACCCTCGGCGACGCCTTCATGCTGGGCGTCCAGCTGTCGGCACCGCTGCTCGTCTTCGCCCTGATCTTCAACCTGGCCTCGGGCCTCGTCGGCCGGGTCATGCCGTCGTTCCAGGTCTTCTTCGCCGCCGCCCCGCTCAGCATCCTGCTGGGCCTGTCGGTCTTCGCCCTCAGCCTCGGCGTGGTCGGTACAGTCTTCATCGACCGCTACCGCGCCCTGGCCCGGATCTTCGCGGGAGACGCCGGTGGCTGAAGGCACCGATCCCGAGTCGAAAACAGAAGAGGCGACACCGCGAAAACTTGCGGAGGCGCGCCAGAAGGGCGACGTCGCCAAATCTCCGGACGTCGCCGCAGCCCTGTCGCTGACCGGTGCCGCCGCCGTGGTGCTGATGTCCGGCGGCTGGTTCGCCACCTCGATGGCCGAGCAGTTACTGCCCTTCATCGCCGCCCCGCACACGATGCTGGGCGGCCTGCAAGCCGGGGCCGGGGTCGAGATCGGCACCACAGCTCTGTGGGCCATGGCACCCTTTCTCGGCCTGGTCATGTTGGCGACCATCATCGGCGGGGTCGGCGGCAATGTGGCCCAGTCGGGGCTAATCTTCACGGGCGAGAAGCTGAAGCCCGACTGGTCCAAGGTGAACCCGCTCAAGGGCTTCAAACGCATCTTCGGTCCGGACGGCCTGTTTCAGTTCGTGAAGACGTTTCTGAAGCTTCTGGCCGTCGGCTTCATCTGTTGGCTGGTCCTGAAGTCGCACCTGCGCGAACTCGAGAACATGGCCGCCATGCCGCCGGCCACGATCCTGCCGCTGGCGCGCGATCTGGCCATCGCCCTGATGGTGTCAACCATCGTCTTCCTCGGCCTTGCCGCCGGAGCCGACTTCCTCTGGCAGAAATACCGCTTCGCCGAGCGGATGAAGATGTCGATGGAAGAGCTGAAGGAGGACTACAAACAGTCCGAGGGTGACCCGCACGTCAAGGCCAAGCTGAGGCAGATCCGGAACCAGCGCAGCCGTCAGCGGATGATGCAGAATGTGCCGAACGCCACGGTCATCGTCACCAACCCGACCCACTATTCCGTCGCGCTTCGCTACGAGCCCGGCGAGGGCGATCCGGCGCCGATCTGCGTCGCCAAGGGCGTCGACGCCCTCGCCCTGCGCATCCGGGAGGTGGGGCGCGAACACAATGTGCCGATCGTCGAGAACGTGCCCCTGGCCCGCGCGCTCTACGCCGCCGTCGGCATCGACGAAACCATCCCGCGCGAGCATTTCGAAGCGGCCGCCAAGGTCATCGGCTTCGTCATGCAGAAGCGTAAAAAACGCTGATCAACCAAAGGTCTTAACTCGCCATTTACCATGCGCCCGGCATTTTCTGCCTGGCGGGCGTCTGTAAGGGTCCGTGAGTAATCGGGGCGGGACGCGTGGGCGGCTTCACGGCGGCGTTGCAGAGATTCGGGATCGGTCGGCTGACCGTGGTGCTGGGCGTCGCTGCCGGCGTCGCGGCTGTGCTGGTCGCCGTCATGCTGCGCATCGGCCAGGCACCGGACGCCCTGCTGTATTCAAATCTCGACCTGCAGGAGGCCTCCGAGGTCACCACGGCCCTGGACAGCGCCGGCATCAAATACTCTTCGAAAGGCGACGGCTCGACCATCTTTGTCAGCCGTGACCAGGTCGGCGAGGCGCGCATGCTGGTCGCCGGCAAGGGCCTCGTGACCTCCGGCTCGGTCGGCTACGAGATCTTCGACAACCAGTCGGTGCTGGGCCAGACCGAGTTCCAGCAGAACCTCAACGAAAAGCGCGCCCTCGAGGGCGAGCTGGCCCGTACCATCCTGACCATGCGCGGCATCAATTCGGCCCGCGTCATGATCGCCCTGCCGCGTCGCGAGCTGTTCCAGTCCGACGCCGCCGAGCCCACCGCCTCGGCGGTCGTGGGCGTCACGGGCGGCCAGCTGTCAGCGGCCCAGGTCCAGGCCATCCGCAACGTCATCGCCTCCTCGGTACCGAATCTGAAGCCCGAGAAGGTCACCCTGACCGATACCTCCAACCGCACCCTCGCAGCCGGCTCGGACTCCGAGGGCTTCAGCGCCGCCTCGGCCCAGGATGCGCGGGACTCGACCGAAGCCCAGCTCCAGGCGCGGATCCTGGACATCGTCGAGGGCGTCGTCGGCGTCGGCGGCGCGCGGGTGCAGGTCACCGCCGACATCGACCACAGCCGCTCCACCACCCAGGAGCAGCGCTATGACCCCGACGGCCAGGTCGTCCGCTCGACCTCGGCCAATGGCACGGAATCCACCGACACCTCGCCGACGGCCGACGGCGGTGCCACGGCGGCCAACAACATTCCCGGCGGCGAGGCCCCGGCGGCCGGACTCGCCGGATCGCGCGATACGGCTACGACCGAGACCACCAACTACGAAATCTCCAACACCACCACGACCACGGTGAAAGAGGCCGGCGAGATCAAGCGGCTGGCCGTCTCGGTCGCCGTCGACGGCAAATGGACCCCCGGCGCCAACGGTGCGGCCCCGACCTATGCCGCCCGCACGCCCGCAGAGATCGAACAGATCAAGGCCCTGGTCGCGGCCGCCGTCGGCATCGACGCGGCGCGCGGCGACAAGATCGAGGTTCTGAACGTCCGCTTCAACCGCGACCTGGCCGTGGTCGGCGGCGAGGAGGCGGCATCGCCCCTGCTGGACTTCACCAAGAACGACATCATGCGCGGCGTCGAGCTGCTGGTGCTGCTGATCACCGGCCTGCTGCTGATCTTCTTCGTCCTGCGTCCGCTGCTGAAATCGGCCGGCGGCGGTGCGGCCGGCGGCCAGCTTCAGCTCGCCGGCGCGGGGGCGGGTGGCGGCGGCGCGACCTCGCTTCAGACCACCATCATGGGCGGTGCCGGCGGCGTCATGCCCCAGCTGTCCGGTCCGTCGGAGATGGACCAGCGGCTCGACATCGCCCGCATCGAGGGCCAGGTGAAGGCGTCCTCGGTCAAGAAGGTCGCGGACTTCGTCGAGAAACATCCTGACGAATCCACCTCCATCCTGCGCAGCTGGGTCCACGAGGGCTGATGGCGCGCCTGACCAACAAAAAGCCGGCGGTCGAGGACGCCCGGAAGCTGACGGGGCCTGAAAAGGCCGCCGTCATCCTGCTGTCTCTCGGCGAGGATCACACCCGCCTGTGGCAGGGGCTGGACGAGGACGAGATCAAGGAAATCTCCCAGGCCATGGCCTCGCTGGGCACGGTCAGCGCCCAGGTCGTCGAGGAACTGCTGGTCGAATTCGTCTCGGGCATGAGCGGCTCGGGCGCCGTCATGGGCAGCTTCGAGCAGACCCAGCGCCTGCTGGCCTCCTTCATGCCCTCCGACCGGGTCGAAGGTCTGATGGAGGAAATCCGCGGCCCCGCCGGCCGCACCATGTGGGACAAACTCGGCAATGTGAACGAGGCCGTCCTCGCCAACTATCTGAAGAATGAATACCCCCAGACGGTCGCGGTGGTCCTGTCCAAGGTGAAGCCGGACCACGCCGCACGGGTCCTGACCAGCCTTCCCGAGGATTTCGCCCTCGAATGCGTCCAGCGCATGTTGCGCATGGAACCGGTGCAGCGCGAGATTCTCGACAAGATCGAACAGACCCTGCGCACCGAGTTCATGTCCAACCTGGCGCGCACCTCCAAGCGCGACAGCCATGAGATGATGGCCGACATCTTCAACAGCTTTGATCGGCAGACGGAGGCCCGCTTCATCGGGGCCCTTGAGGAGCGCAATCGCGAGGCTGCCGAACGCATCCGCGCCCTGATGTTCGTGTTCGAGGACCTGGCCAAGCTCGACCCCGGCGGCATCCAGACCCTGCTCCGAGCGGTCGAGAAGGATTCCCTGGGTCTGGCGCTCAAGGGTTCGTCGGAATCCCTGCGTGAGCTGTTCTTCTCCAACATGTCCGAGCGTGCCGCCAAGATCATGCGCGAGGACATGGAGTCCATGGGGCCGGTCCGGCTCAAGGACGTCGACCAGGCCCAGATGGCCATGGTTCAGGTCGCCAAGGATCTCGCCGCCAAGGGCGAGATCATGCTGGTCGGTCAAGGCACGGACGACGAGTTGATCTACTGACATGACCCATCAGCCGCTCAGCACCCCCTACGCCTTCGATACCGAGTTCGACGCCGCGGGCGTGGTCGTGAACGCCGCCGCCGCCTTCCGGCCGATCAAGCGCGCCTACGGTCCGGCCGAGGTTGACGCCCTGGTTGCCCAAGCGCGGCTTGAGGGCCGGAATGCGGCCCTGGCCGAGGTAGACAGCCTCCAGGCCATGGCCCTTTCGGCTATCGGAGAGGCCCTGGCCTCGGCGGCCCCGACCCTCGCCCAGGTCGCCCAGGCCCATCGCCAGCAAGCCGCCGAACTGGCCCTGGCCGCCGCCCGCGTCGTAGCCGCCTCCGCCCTCGACCGGCACCCCGAGGCACCACTGCAGGCCGCACTGGAAGCCCTGGCCCAGGAGATCGACGCCTCGCCGCGTCTGGTCATCCGCACCGGTGACCTGACCGAGGCGACCCATGCGCGGATCCAGCAGCTGTGCGCCGACGCCGGCTTCTCCGGCATTGTCGCCTTCCGCACCGACCCGACCATGCCGGCGGCCGCCTTCCAGCTGGAGTGGGCCGACGGCCGCGCCGCCTTCGACCCCGCCGAAGCCTTCGCCCGCATGAGTGAAGCCCTGAATTCCGCCCTCGCCGCCGAGGCCGGGCATGCCGAAAACCTCACCCCTGAAATCTCAATGGAAGGGAGGCCGTAATGGCGTCCGACACCATGGCCCTGGAGGAGTTTCCGGACTCCGTTGCGATCACCGTCGGCGATGATCCGAGCGACAAGACGGCGCACGATCTGACGCCCGTCTTCGACGTACCGGTCAATATCTCGGCGGTGCTGGGCAAGGCCCATATGTCCGTAGCCCAGCTGCTCAAGCTGAACCGCGGCAGTGTGCTGGAGCTCGACCGCAAGGTCGGTGAGGCCATCGACATCTTCGTCAACAACCGGCTGGTCGCCCGCGGCGAGGTCGTCGTCGTCGAGGACCGACTGGGCGTGACCATGACGGAAATCATCAAGACCGAGGACTCCGGCGCCTGATCGGCGGCCGGATCGTGCGTAGAGATTAGAGGAGAAGACCAATGCGGCTTCTGGTGGTTGGCAGGCTCAGCGGACAGCTGGCGACGGCGGTGAAGATGGCCATGGCGCACGGCGCCAAGGTCAGTCACGTCGAGCGCGGCGATCAGGCGACGGAACAGCTCCGGCGAGGGCAGGGCGCTGACCTGCTGATGGTCGACTATCGCATCGACATCGCGGGCCTGATCGCGGCCAACGAAGCCGAGCGGATCCATGTCCCGGTGGTGGCCTGCGGCGTCGACGCCGACGCCAGCGACGCGGCCGCCGCCATCCGCGCCGGGGCCAAGGAGTTCATCCCCCTGCCGCCGGAGGCCGATCTGATCGCGGCGGTCCTGTCCGCTGTGGCCGACGACGACCGCCCGCTGATCTCGGCCGATCCGTCGATGAAAGCGGTCATCATGCTGGCCGACCAGGTGGCCCGCTCGGAAGCCTCGATCCTCATCACCGGCGAAAGCGGCGTCGGCAAGGAGGTGATGGCCCGTTACCTCCACAACGGTTCGAAACGCGCCGAACGCCCCTTCATCAGCGTCAACTGCGCCGCTATCCCCGACAATCTGCTGGAATCCGAGCTGTTCGGCCACGAGAAGGGCTCGTTCACCGGGGCCATGGCCCGCCGCATCGGCAAGTTCGAGGAAGCCGACGGCGGCACCCTGCTGCTCGACGAAATCTCCGAGATGGACGTCCGCCTGCAGGCCAAGCTGCTGCGCGCCATCCAGGAGCGGGTCATCGACCGCGTCGGCGGCACCAAGCCCGTGCCGGTCAACATCCGCATCATCGCCACCTCGAACCGCGACCTCGCCAAGTCGGTCGCCGAGGGCACGTTCCGGGAAGACCTGCTCTACCGCCTCAACGTCGTGAACCTGCGCCTGCCGGCCCTGCGCGAACGGCCCGGCGACATCTCCGTGCTGGCCGATCATTTCGTCAAGAAATACGCCGCCGCCAACGGCGTGCCGGTGCGGCCGATCTCGGCCGCCGCCCGACTGGCCCTGGTCTCGCATCGCTGGAACGGCAACGTCCGTGAGCTGGAAAACGCCATGCACCGCGCCGTGCTGCTGGCGGTCGGACCCGAGATCGATGTCGAGGCCATCCGCCTGCCCGACGGCCAGCCCCTTGCTGCCGGATCGCACGGCGCCGCCGGCTACGACAGCCCCGCCGCCCGCGCCGCCCATGTCGCCGACGCCGTCACCCGCGCCCACGTCGGCCAGACGGTGGCGCAGATGGAGAAGACGCTGATCCTCGACACCCTTTCGCACTGCCTCGGCAACCGCACCCACGCGGCTAACATCCTCGGCATCTCGATCCGCACCCTGCGCAACAAGCTGAACGAATACGCCGACGAGGGCGTCCAGATCATCGCCCCGCAGTCGGGCGTCGCCGCCAGCGGCTACGCGGCCGCCTGATCATGACCGTGGGTGCGGACCGCAGAAGCGTCCTGACCGGCCTCGGCGCGCTGGGCGTGGCCGGCTGCGGCCTGTCGCCGACGAGCGAGGTCGATGTCACGCTCATGGACTGGGACCTTGATCTGAGCGCTCTGGAAGCCCGCCACGGAGGCCGGCTGGGGTTGTGCGCTTCCGGGCGCAAAGGTCGCGTCAAGTGGCGCGCGGCCGAACGCTTCGTCTACTGCTCGACCTTCAAGATGTTCCTGGCCGCCGCCACCCTTTTGCGCGTCCAGTCAGGTGATGAACGGCTGGATCGGGCGGTGCCGGTGACCCGGGCCGACATGGTCAACCATGCGCCGGTGACCGAGCCCGCGATTGGCGGCACGCTGACGATCGAACAGCTGATGAAGGGCACGGTCGAGGTCAGCGATAACCCCGCGGCCAACATCCTGATCCGCGAAATGGGCGGGTTGGAGGTTCTCCGGGCCTTCTATCGCGGCATCGGCGATACCGACACGCGGGTCGACCGCCTGGAGCCGGAAATGAACCGGTTGGACGGCGACAAGGACACGATCACCCCCATTCAGTCGGTGGCCAACATCCAGCGTCTGCTGGTCTCATCTCACACGCCGCTCAACGCCGGAAACAAGGCCCTGCTGTTGCGCTGGATGGTCGATACGCCCACAGGCATGGGCCGGATCAAGACGGGCGTTCCCGCTGGCTGGCGCGTGGCCCACAAGACCGGCACCGGCGGCTACGGCCCGACCAACGACATCGGCGTGCTCTACCCGCCTTCGGGCGATCCCGTCGTCATCGCGGTCTATTTCCACGCCACCTCTGCCTCGACCTCCGCCCAGAACGAGGCCGTCATCGCCGATGCGACCCGCATCGCCCTCGCCGCCCTCGGCCACGGCGCCGCCGAATGACCGACGTCCCCGCCTCGACCATGATGCGCGACGGCATGGCGCGCCCCACGGGCCGCGACGTGATGGGCTGGGTGGTGCGCGGCGAGGTGGCCATGGCCATCGGCGTCATCGGCGTCATCCTGCTGCTGATCCTGCCGATCCCGGCCTTCCTGATGGATGTGCTGCTGGCGCTGTCGCTCGTCTCCAGCGTGCTGATCCTGATGACCGCCGTGATGATGAAGAAGCCGCTGGACTTCGCCATCTTCCCGACCGTCCTTCTGGTCTCGACCCTTTTCCGCCTGGGGCTCAACCTGGCTTCGACCCGCCTCGTCCTCAGCCATGGCCACGAGGGACCGGACGGGGCCGGTCAGATCATCGAGGCCTTCGGTGCCCTGATGATGGGTGGCAGTTTCATCATCGGCATCATCATCTTCGCCATCATCCTGGTGGTGAACTTTGTCGTCATCACCAAGGGCTCGACCCGCATCGCCGAGGTCTCGGCCCGTTTCACCCTGGACTCCATGCCGGGCAAGCAGATGGCGATCGACGCCGACCTGTCGTCCGGCCTGATCACCGAGGACCAGGCCAAGCTGCGCCGCAAGGAACTGGAGCAGGAATCGACCTTCTTCGGGGCCATGGACGGTGCCTCGAAATTCGTTCGCGGCGACGCCGTGGCGGGACTGATCATCGTCTTCATCAATGCCATCGGCGGTATCCTGATCGGCACGCTGCAGCACGACATGAGCATCGGCGATGCGAGCAACGCCTATATCGCCCTGACCATCGGCGACGGCCTGGTGACCCAGGTTCCCGCCATCATCATCTCCATCGCCGCCGGCTTCCTGGTCTCCAAGGCGGGCGTCGAGGGCTCGGCGGACAAGGCCCTGGTCGCCCAGCTGGCCACCAACCCGGTGAGCCTCGGCGTCGTCTCGGCCGCCTCCGGCCTGTTGGGGCTGATCCCCGGGATGCCGCTGCTGCCGTTTGCGGCCCTGTCCCTCGGGGCGGGTTTCATGGCCTGGCGGCTGGGCCGCAATCGGCTCAAGCCGGCCCCGACCGAAGCCGAGCTGGCCGCCACTGCAACCGGCCCGAAGGAGGACGTCGAGGAGCCCATCGGCACCGCCCTGACCATCGATGAGGTCAAGATCGAGCTGGGCTATTCCCTGCTCTCCCTGATCAACGATCTGGAGGGTCGGCGTCTGACCGACCAGGTCCGCGCCCTGCGCCGCTCGCTGGCGCAGGAGTATGGCTTCGTCATGCCGTCGGTGCGCATCCTCGACAACATGCGTCTCGGCACCCAGGGCTACGCCATCCGGATCAAGGAAATGGAGGCGGGCACTGGCGAGGTCCGTCTCGGCTCCCTGATGGCCATGGACCCGGCCGGCCGCCAGGTCGAGCTTCCGGGCGAACACACCAAGGAGCCGGCCTTCGGCCTGCCCGCCACCTGGATCGACGAAAGCCTGCGCGAGGAGGCCACCTTCCGTGGCTACACGATCGTCGATCCCTCGACGGTGCTGACCACCCATCTGACCGAGATCCTCAAGGAGAATATGGCGGACCTGCTGACCTATGCCGAGGTGCAGAAGCTGCTCAGGGAACTGGGGGCGGAGGAGAAGAAGCTGGTCGACGAACTGATCCCGTCTGTCGTCACCGTCACCACCCTGCAACGGGTGCTCCAGACCCTGCTGCGCGAGAAGGTGTCGATCCGCGATCTGGGCGCCATTCTGGAAGGTCTGGCCGAGGCCGCGCCGCACACCAGCTCCGTCACCACCCTGGTCGAACACGTGCGTGGCCGACTGGCCCGCCAGCTGTGCTGGCAGCACAAGGGCGACGACGGGGCTCTGCCTATCGTCACCCTGTCACCGGAATGGGAGGCCGCCTTCGCCGAGGCCCTGATCGGCCAGGGCGAGGACCGCCAGCTGGCCATGGCCCCGTCACGCCTGCAGGACTTCATCCGCGCCGTCCGCGACGTCTTCGAACGCGCCGCCATGGCCGGCGAGACCGCGGTCCTGCTGACCGGCCCCCAGATCCGCCCCTACGTCCGCTCGATCATCGAACGATTCCGGGGGCAGACGGTGGTGATGAGCCAGAACGAGGTCCATCCGCGGGCCCGGCTGCGGACGATCGGGACAGTGTAGGTCGATCTCGCAAGCGGCGGCCATCGAGCGGAGGCTATCGCCTGTCGGGGTCGTGTCCGGCCAGGGAGGTTCATCACAACGGACACAACGATCCATAACGGACACGACGTGACCGGGGATGTGTACAGACTCCGTGCGTTCTCGCACCTTCGTAGAAGATTGCGGCGTACGCCGCATTCAAGATTACAAAGCAGGTGGGACTGGTCCTTGGCTCAGAACCCGTTGTGTCCGTTGTGCCCCCGTTGTGCCCGTGGTGATGAACCAGCGCTCGTCGGGCGCGCTACTCCACTTCCGTCCAACCCCCGGCGGACGCATTCCGCGCCGCGTCATTGGCAGGCCGCGCCACCAGTCCGGACTGGGTGATCCAGACCTCGTACCTGGCACCGTCAGCCATCGGCATATAGGCCCCGCCGCCGTACAGGGTGTCGACCGCGTCGACATATTTCCGGTATTTCCGCGCCGTATCCCAGGCACTGATCCGCCAGGGCAACCACTCCGGCCCGGCGTCTCCGCCGGCGAGGGGATGCACGCTGCGGGTCGCATGGATCTCCTGCTCGACCGACTGATAGCGGCCGGACAGGCGGTCCAGCCGGTACTGGGTATCCAGCCCCAGCACATTGGCCCAGGGTTTCCATTTCAGCACCTGCGCCTCGATGCGCCATTCGTCGCCGTGCAGCGGATACAGGTTGCTGACCCCCGGGGCATTCTCGCCCATACCGGGCTGCATCACCGTGGCCTCGAAATACTGTGGTCCCAGCTGTCGGGTCTGGATCGTGGCCACGGGCCGCTCATAGGTCAGGCGACCGTAGGTCTGGACGTCCAGCGCCAGCAGGGCGGCGATTGCGCCCGCGGCCATGAAGCCGGCGCCGCCTGCGCCGACCAGCAGTCCGCTGAACACCCGACCCCGGAACAGGGCCGTCAGGCCGCGGATCAGCAGTCCGGCCCCGATCAGGCCTACAACCGCCGGAGCGATCCACCACCACCAAACCATTGCAACACTCCCACCGAACCCGACGGAGCCCATTCATTACCCTAATTCCTCGGAACGGTGATGGTTTCTCCCCGCGCGCGACTGGACAGGTCGAAATGCCCCGCTAATGCTCCCGGACAATGACCCTGGCCCATCGTCCCGACCGCATTCGACCCGCTTGCGACCTGTGAGCCACACCGTTCCCCTGCAATTCGGAATCGCCCGACCCGGCCTCGACTACCGGTGGCGGGCCACGGCCTTCGGCCTCGTCATCGCTGAGGGCCGCCTCGCCTGCGTACGCGTCGATCGCGGCGAGGGCAGCTATTTCGACCTGCCGGGTGGTGCCGTCGACGGTGACGAGACCGAGGAACAGGCCCTGGTCCGCGAGTTCATCGAAGAGACCGGGATGACGGTGCGCCCGCTCATCCGCATCGCCGAAGCGTCCCAGTATTTCCGCAAGTCGGACGGCGAGCCGTTGAACAACACGGGCGGCTTCTGGACGGCCGGGCTGCTGGCGCTCGACCCTGGGGCCAAGGTCGAGTCAGACCATGAGCTGGTCTGGCTGGACCCGCATGAGGCCCTCGCCCGCCTGCGTCATGACGCGCACGCCTGGGCCGTGGCGGTCTGGCTGCGAAGCGTTTGACGCACGGCGGAACGCGCGCCGCCCGGAACCGTTGTTCTGACATGAGGCACCGCCCCCCGATGGTGCACAGACAGAGGACGGACCCATGTCAGATCACGACCGTATCGACGGCGCCGCAAGGAACCTCGCCGGCAAGGCCAAAGAAGCGGCCGGCAAGCTGACCGGCGACGAGAAACTCAAGGCCGAAGGCCAGGCCGATCAGGTTGCGGGCAAGTTTCAGAACGCCGTCGGCGGGCTCAAGGACACCCTGCGCGGCGACAACCGCTAGGCCGCGTCCAGTGCTGCCGACGGTTCGCACGACCGCCGGCAGCGGGCCGACGGTGCAGGGCAGGGTGCCGATCACTGCGGCCTGAGGAGTCCCTCCAGGATCCTGGTCGCGTCGCCGGCGCGGTCGCCGCAGACAATCGTGCCTGACGATGAAGACCCGTCCTCGTTCCGCTGACTTTCCTGCCGGGTCGTGCAGCGGCCGCCGAAAGCGGTGCCGGTGCTCGCAGGCGGGGGATCGTTCGAGGCCGAGGCCACGGTCGTCGCGGCCGGCCGCGGGAGGAAATCCGGCAGGCGCGTCCGTAACGCGGCCCCGACCCGGTCTTCGCACGCCTCCAGCGACTCGCTGGAACGCCGCACCAGCGGACTGCAATGCGACAGGACGAAACCGTAGGGATCGCGCAGGGCCGAATCCGGCACCGCGATCTGCGGCTCTCCGGCCGGCGCAGCCAGCTGGACCATCATCACCATCATCGTCAGCAGCATCGCCGGCCTCCCGCCAGGGCAGGAGGCGCAGGCCAGGGCGCAGCCGTCACCCTTCCAGACCTGACGTCGTCCGGCGCGCGGGGTGTCTAGTCGTTGCCGCCCAGCCGGATCCTCAGACCGCCCTCATCCTCGCGGCGGCCGCTGGCGGGGCGGCATTCCTCGGTCCAGGCCACGCCGCCCTGGGGCTGGGCGCGGGGGCGGGTTTCGCAGCTCCGCTCCTCCAGCACCGCCGTGGCTCGGGCGGCCCGGGCGGGGGCTCCGCACTGAAGGGCGTAGCGGTCGCCGGCGGCCTCCTGCCGGCACGCGTCCGGCGCGCCCGCGGGAGTCAGGCCTGCGGGCAGGGCGGCACCCAGATGTGCGGCCAGCGTTACCCGGACCCGCGCCTGGCAGGCCTCGAGGGATTCCTGCCGTGAGCGGATCAGCGGGCTGCATTCGGCCCGCTCATAGCCATACGGGTCGGCGCGGGCGGAGTCGGGAATGGGCGGCAGATCGACGGCCGCGACTGGTTGGGCCGCCTCGACGGGCACCGGCGTCTCCCACACCACCTGACCCGTTGCGGCGGGGAGGGGGGCGGTCTGCTGCAGTATGACGGCAAAGGCGACGGCGAGCATGGGGGCACTCCTCGGACGACTGGTGAAACCCTAGCCTATTTGGCCAGGGCCCGCATCGCCTTCTCCAGCCCTTCCAGCGTCAGCGGATACATCCGCTCATCGACGAGTTCGCGCACCATCCCGACCGAGGCGGAATAGCTCCAGTAGCGTTCCGGCGACGGGTTCAGCCACGCCACCTTGTCCCACTGCTGCGTGGCCCGCTTCATCCAGACGGCCCCCGCCTCCTCGTTCCAGTGCTCTACCGAACCGCCGGGCATGGTCACCTCATAGGGGCTCATGGTCGCGTCGCCGACGAAGATGGCACGCCAGTCGCCGGGGTATTTGTTCAGCACCTCCCAGGTCGGGATCTTCTGCTCGTGCCGGCGCCGGTTGTCCTTCCACACGCCCTCGTAGAGGCAGTTGTGGAAGTAGAAGAATTCGAGGTGTTTGAACTCGGTCTTCGCGGCCGAGAACAGCTCCTCGCACATCTTCACATGGGCATCCATCGAGCCGCCGATGTCGAGGAACAGCAGCACCTTGATCGTATTGCGCCGCTCCGCCCGCATGTGGATGTCCAGCCAGCCCTGACGCGCCGTGCCGTCGATGGTGGCGTCCATGTCCAACTCGTCGAGCGCCCCCTGACGCGCGAACCGGCGCAGGCGGCGCAGGGCCACCTTGATGTTGCGCGTGCCCAGTTCGACCTGGTCATCGAGGTTCCGGTATTCGCGCTTCTCCCAGACCTTGACCGCCCGACCGTGCTTGCCGGGCCCGCCGATGCGCACGCCCTCGGGGTTGTAGCCGCCGTAGCCGAACGGGCTGGTGCCGCCGGTGCCGACCCATTTGTTGCCGCCCTCGTGCCGGCCCTGCTGCTCCTCGAGTCGCTGTTTCAGCGTCTCCATCAGCTTGTCGAACCCGCCCAGCGCCTCGATCTGCGCCTTCTCCTCATCGGTCAGATATTTCTCGTTGAGCAGCTTCAGCCACTCCTCGGGCACGTCCAGCGACGGCTCCTCGCCCGCGCCGCCGCTCTCTATCCCGGCGAACACCTTGCCGAACACCTGGTCGAACCGGTCGTAGTGTTTCTCGTCCTTGACCAGTACCGCGCGCGACAGATGGTAGAAGTCATCGACCTTCCGGCCGGCCACATCCCAAAGAACGTCCTTGTCCATGGCCTCCATCAGATGGAGCCATTCCTTCATCGACACGGGAACCTTGGCGTCGCGCAGGGCGGTGAAGAAGGGGAGGAGCATCAGTCGGGTTCCGGGCCAAGGGAGGCGAGCAGACGCTTGAGCGGCTTCTCCAGCTTTGGCGCTTGATAGGTGGCGGCTTCCCAGACCCTCTTGAGATTCACGCGAAGGTAAACATGGGCAAGGCGATTTCGCATCCCGATCATGCCTTCCCAAGGCACCTGCGACTCCATCGCCTTTAGCTTCGGCGAGAGTTGGTTCGCCCCTTCGCCCAGCACGATCATGTTCATGCAGACCACGGCGACCAGCGGTTCGATCTCGACCCATTCGTCATATGTGAAGGGCCGCAGATTGTAAGAGATTCGGGTCACCGCCGTCAGCATCTCGGCCAGATACAGCCGGTCTCTCTCGCTAGACATGTAAAAGGTCGCGCATCGCCTGCTTCCTCACCAGCCGATGCATGCCTTCTTCGCTGCCCATCTCGACCGTGGCGCCAAGTTTTGCGCTGAGCTCCCGTTCTATGCTGAAGAATTGGAAGCCGAGCGGCTTGCTCGTATCCACCAGCAGATCCACGTCGCTGTCCGGCCCCGCCTCGTCGCGCGCATAGCTGCCGAACAGGCGCACGTTGACGATGCCCTGCTCTTCAAGCCAAGGCTTCAGTTCGCGCAGCTTGGTCAGCAGTTCGTCGCGGGTCATGCGACCCATATAGTCTATCCCCGCCGCAGGATGAACTCGTCATCCATCCACGCGCCGACGGGATACTGATACTCGCCCGCGATCTCGAACCCGTACGCCGCATACAGTTTCTGCGCCTTCAGGTTCCCGCTCCACACCCCGATCCACAGCGGCCCGTCGGTGTTCGCCTCCATCCACTCCAGCGCGACGGCCAGCAGTTTCGTCCCCAGACCCAGCCCCTGCGCCGCCTTGGACACATAGAGCCGCCGCAGCTCGGCATGGCTGGGCCGGGCGTCAGGGTGGGGCAGGGTGTTGGGCCCGGTATTGGCAAAGGCCAGCAGGTCTCCGTCCCGCTCCGCCACCCACCAGGCCGCACCGGGCTCCTGCAGCTTCGCCCGGATAGTATCGGCGCTGAAGCTCGCGTCCAGAAAGGCCGCCAGATCGTGGGCCGGGTAGGGGATGGCGAATCCGTCCGCCGCCACGAATGTATCGAGGAACGTCTGGCGTCCCAACACGCCGAGGGCGGCGGCGTCGGCTTCTGCGGCAGGGCGGATGAACGGTTCGGTCATGGCCCCGCTTTCACCCGGTGGACCGCCCAACTCAACCCCCAAACTCCGCTCATCCCCGCGAACGCGGGGACCCAGTCCTGTCCAGCGTGACGCCGGCACTTCAGGACTGCCTTGGCGCATCCCCATCCTGTTCCATCGCCCAGATCACTGGGTCCCCGCTTTCGCGGGGATGAGCGGGGTTGGGGATATGGAAGCGGACCCCTATCCTCCGACCGATGAGCGTCGCCCTCTTCACCCACCCCGACATGCTGGCGCACCGCCCCGGCGTCGGCCATCCCGAGAGCCCCGAGCGGCTGCAGGCCGTGCTGGACGCCCTCGACGACGCCGGCCTCGGCCTCGACCGTCGCGCCGCGACCGAGGCTGCCGTCCTTGACCTCGAACGCCTGCACCCCGCCGCCCATGTCGCCCGCCTGCTCGCTGCCTCACCCGACAGCGGCTTGCGCCAGCTGGACGCCGACACCGTCCTGTCGCCGGGCAGCGTCCGAGCCGCCCGCCTCGCCGCCGGGGCCGTGGTGGACGCGGTCCGCGCCGTCGCCCGCGGCGAGACCGCCCGCGCCTTCGCCGCTGTCCGCCCGCCCGGCCACCACGCAGAACCGATCCAGAGCATGGGCTTCTGCCTGTTCTCCAACGTCGCCGTCGCCGCCCGCGTGGCCCAGGCCGAGGGCATGGCCCGCGTCGCCGTGATCGATTTCGACGTCCACCACGGCAACGGCACCCAGGCGGCGTTCGAGGCGGACGACAGCCTGTTCCTCGGCTCGATCCACCAGATGCCCCTCTATCCGGGCACAGGCGCGGCCTCGGAAACCGGCGTGGGCAACATCGTCAACGTCCCGGTGCCGCCCCACGCCGCCCGCGAGGCCTGGCGGGCAACCTTCGCCGGCGGCCTGATGCCGGCGCTCGAGGCCTTCCGCCCCGACCTGATCCTGATCTCCGCCGGCTTCGACGCCCACCGCCGCGATCCGCTCGCCCACCAGTCACTGGAGGCGGAGGATTTCGCCTGGGCCACCCGCGCCGTGCTTGAGATCGCGCGATCGTGCTGTGGCGGCAAGGTTGTGTCCTCGCTCGAGGGCGGTTACGACCTAGAAGGGCTCGGCCGTTCTTCGGTCGCCCACGTTCAGGCCTTGGGGGAGGAATAAGGGACGGTTCGCCAATCGCTTACGTCCGCACATCATGCCCGCCCCCGCCAGAGACTCACTGATGGCCGACGCCCCTGCGCCGTCGAAGGCAGACGCCGCGCCGCCCCGCGCCGCCCTGGTTTCGGTGCGCCCGGGCGCGATCGTCCTGGCCCGTCACGGCGAGCCGGCCCTTTCGCGCAAATGCTATCTCACCTCTGACCAGTACCGGGACTGGTGGGCGAAATACGAGGTCGGCGGCCTGCGCGCCGGCCAGACCCCGCCTCCCGAACTCCTGGTCACGGCCGAGGGTGCCGGTGCCATCTATGCCTCGACCCGCCCCCGCGCCCAGGAGACCGCCGCCGCCATCGCCGCGGGCCGCGAGGTCATGTCGGACGCCCTGTTCATCGAGGCGCCCCTGCCGCCGCCGCACTTCCCCAGCTGGTTCAAGCTGCCGCCCAAATACTGGGGCGCCGTCGCCCGCTTCTGGTGGCATGCCTTCAACCACCACGAGGGCCAGGAAACCCGCCGTCAGGCCGAATGCCGCGCCGAAAAGGCTGCCCAGGCCCTGATCGCCCGCGCCGAAAGCGGTCAGGACGTGCTGGTCCTCGCCCACGGCTATTTCAACCATATGGTCGGCCGCCGCCTGCGCGCCGACGGCTGGTCGCTGGTCCACAACCAGGGCTTCAGATACTGGTCCCAGCGCCGCTACGAGAAGCGCTGACGGGCAGGAGAGGGCGATGATCCGACGGTCCCTGCTCGCCCTCTGCCTCGCCGCCGCCCTGTCGGCCCCCGCCTTCGCCCAGGATGCAGCGCCGGCACCGACCGCGGTCCGCGTCCTGCTTGAGACCGCCGCCGGCAATATTCTTGTCGAGACCGACCCCCGTGCCCCGATCACCGCCGCCAACTTCCTCCGCTATGTCGACGAGGGCCGGCTCGACGGCACCGACTTCTACCGCAGCATGGAGCTGGGCGCCGGAACCGGCGTGGTCCAGGGCGGGACCGCCAACGCCCCCGACCGCATCCTGCCGCCGATCGCCCATGAGCCGACCAGCCAGACCGGCCTGCGCCACATCGACGGGGCCCTGTCCATGGCGCGGTTCGATCCGGGCACGGCCGACGGCGACTTCTTCATCATCGTCGGCAATCTGCCCGGCTTCGACGCCGGCCGCGCCGCCCCCGGCGATCCGGGCTTTGCCGTCTTCGGCCGCGTGATCGAAGGCATGGACGTGGTCCGCGCCATCCTCGCAGCCCCCAAATCCCCGACCGAGGGCGAAGGCTTCATGCGCGGCCAGATGCTCGACCCCCGCGTCCGCATCGTCTCCGCCCGCCGCGCGCCCGCCTGATCCGGATCGGGTTCATCACAACGGACACAACGAGGCTCACAACGGGCACAGCGGGTCCTGAGAAGATGTCAGAGCTGGGCCAGGGTCTTTGATTCAATGCGGCTAAACCGCAATCTCAATCCGGGCGGAAGCAAGCACGGACCCGGACGCCTCTCCGGTCCCGTCGTGTCCGTTGTGATCCCGCCGTGCCCGCTGTGATGAACCTTCCAGCCTCCGCCAAATGACCCCCGACCCCGGTCTCCGCTTGAGACCCGCCTCCGCCCCCTCTAGGGTCGCCCGCGATGACCGAAGCCGCCCCCATCCCCGCCGACCTCAGCTTCGAGGACGCCCTCCAGCGTCTCGAGGCCATCGTCTCCAAACTCGAGTCCGGCCAGGCCCCGCTGGAGGAGTCGATCGCCCTCTATGAGGAAGGGGCGCGACTGAAAGCCCACTGCGAGAACCGCCTCAAGGCCGCCCAGCTGCGCGTCGAGAAGATCGTGGTCGGCCCCGACGGCCAGGCGAAGGGCGTCGAACCGGCCGGGTTCAACTGATGCCGCCCCCCGCCGGACAGATCACCTTCGATGACTTCATGAAGGTCGATGTCCGCGTGGGTCAGGTGCTGGCCGTCGACCCCTTCCCCGAGGCGCGCAAGCCGGCCTGGAAGCTGACCATCGATTTCGGCCCCGACATCGGGGTGAAGAAATCCTCCGCCCAGATCACCGTCCACTACAGCCGCGACCAGCTGCTCGGCCGCAAGGTCGCCGCCGTCGTCAACTTCCCGCCGCGCCAGATCGGCCCCTTCATGTCCGAGGTCCTGACCCTCGGCTTTCCCGATGCCGCCGGCGAGGTCGTCCTGATCGGCGTCGACCGCGACCTCCCCTTGGGCGGGAGGCTGTTCTGAACCCTGTCCTCGCCGCCAATTCGCCGGAGCAGGGCGTCATCGACCGCGTCGCCGAGGTCGCGGACCTGGTCACGGTCGCCCTGGATGAACTGTTGCCGCGCGCCGATGGCCCCGAGGCCCGCCTGACCGAGGCCATGCGCTACGCCGCCCTCGGCCCCGGCAAGCGGTTGCGGCCCTTTTTCGCGCTGGAGGCGGCCAACCTCTTCGACATCGAGGAGCGGCCGGTGCTGCGCGCCGCCTGCGCCCTCGAATGCGTCCACGCCTACAGCCTGGTCCACGACGACCTGCCCTGTATGGACGACGACGACGTCCGCCGCGGCCGGCCCACGGTGCACAAGGCCTATGACGAGGCCACCGCCGTCCTCGCCGGCGACGCCCTCCAGACCGCCGCCTTCGACATCCTGCTGCACGAGGACACCCACGATGATCCCGCCGTGCGCTGCGAACTGGCGGCCCGGCTGTCGCTGGCGTCCGGGGCCCGCGGCATGGCCGGCGGCCAGATGATCGACCTGCTGGGCGTGCGCGACGATCTCGGCGGCGTCGCCCGGATGCAGCGGCTCAAGACCGGGGCCCTGTTCACCTACGCCTTCGAAATCCCCCTGATCATCGCCCGCGCCCGCGAGGTCCACCGTCAGGCCCTGACCAGCTTCGCCCACGACATCGGCCTCGCCTACCAGATCGTCGACGACCTGCTGGACGTCGAGGGGGATGAGGACATTCTCGGCAAGGCCGCCAACAAGGACGCGGCCCGCGGCAAGACCAATTTCGTCACCCTGCTGGGTATCGAGGCAGCGCGGCATCGCGTCGCGCACCTGGCCGATCAGGCCCGGGCACACCTCGATGTCTTCGGCCCGGACGCTGAAATCCTCAAGGCCAGTGTGGACTTCGTGCTAGAGCGCCAGTCCTGACACGTTTCGTGTCCTTGTAATGACGCGGTAATAGTGAACCACTGAGACCGCACCCGACTTAGAGTTTTCATGCCCGACACCCCGCTGCTCGACCAGGTCCACATTCCCGCTGATACGCGGGGCTTCGACATTCCCCAGCTCCGGCAACTGGCCGACGAGCTCCGGGCCGAGACCATCGATGCGGTCTCGGTCACCGGCGGCCACCTCGGCGCCGGCCTCGGCGTGGTCGAGCTGACCGTCGCCCTGCACCATGTGTTCGAGACGCCGAAGGACATCCTGATCTGGGACGTCGGCCACCAGTGCTATCCGCACAAGATCCTGACGGGCCGCCGCGACCGCATCCGTACCCTGCGCCAGCCGGGTGGCCTGTCCGGCTTCACCAAACGCTCCGAGAGCGAATACGACCCCTTCGGTGCCGCCCACGCCTCGACCTCGATCAGCGCGGCCCTCGGCTTTGCTGCTGCCCGTGACCAGAAGGGCGAGAAGAACCGCGTCGTGGCCGTCATCGGCGACGGCTCCATGTCCGCCGGCATGGCCTATGAGGCCATGAACAACGCGGCCGAGACGACCAACGGCCAGCTGATGGTCATCCTCAACGACAACGACATGTCGATCGCCCCGCCGGTCGGCGGCATGAGCGCCTATCTGGCCAAACAGGTCTCGGGCGGCGCCTATCGCAATTTCCGCCGCTTCGGGAAATCGGTCGCCGAACACCTGCCGCGCCCGTTCCGGAATGCCGCCCGCAAGGCCGAGGAATACGCCCGCGGCATGATCGTCGGCGGGACGTTCTTCGAGGAGCTCGGCTTCTACTATGTCGGGCCGGTCGACGGCCACGACATGGACAACCTGGTCCCCATCCTCCGGAACGCCGCCGCCATCACCGATCGCCCGGTGGTGGTCCATGTCGTGACCCAGAAGGGCAAGGGCTACGCCCCCGCCGAATCCAGCGCCGACAAGCTGCACGCCGTCGCCAAATTCGATGTCATCTTGGGCAAACAGGCCAAGGCCGCCTCCAACGCCCCCAGCTACACCAAGGTCTTCGGGACCGAGCTGATCAAGCGCGCGCATCTGGACCCGACCATCGTGGCCATCACTGCCGCCATGCCCTCGGGCACCGGGCTGGACCTGTTCGGCCAGGCCTTCCCGACCCGCACCTATGACGTCGGCATCGCCGAACAGCACGCCGTCACCTTCGCCGCCGGCCTCGCCGCCGACGGCATGAAGCCGGTCTGCGCTATCTATTCGACCTTCCTCCAGCGCGGCTATGACCAGGTCGTCCACGACGTCGCCATCCAGTCGCTGCCGGTGCGTTTCGCCATGGACCGCGCCGGTCTGGTCGGCGCCGACGGCTGCACCCACGCCGGGTCCTTCGACATCGGCTTCATGGGCGCGCTTCCCGGCATGGTTCTGATGGCCGCCGCGGACGAGGCTGACCTCGCCGCCATGATCGCCACCAGCCTCGAGATCGACGATCGTCCCTCCGCCTTCCGCTATCCGCGCGGCGACGGCGTCGGGATCGAAATCCCTGAACTCGCCGCCCCGCTGGAGATCGGCAAGGGCCGCATCGTCCGCGAAGGCACGACGGTCGCCATCCTCTCGCTCGGCACCCGGCTGCAGGAATCGCTCAAGGCCGCCGACGCCCTCGCTGCCCGCGGCGTCTCGGCCACCGTTGCCGACGCCCGTTTCGCCAAGCCGCTCGACGCCGACATGATCCTGCGTCTGGCGCGTGAGCATGAGTGCCTGATCACGGTGGAGGAGGGGGCCATGGGCGGCTTCGGCGCCTTCGTGCTCCAGCTGCTCTCCGACAAGGGCGCGCTCGACGCGGGCCTGAAGATCCGCACCCTGTGCCTGCCCGACGTCTTCCAGGACCAGGACAATCCGGCCGCCATGTACGCCACCGCAGGCCTCAACGCCGACCACATCGCCGCCGCCGCGCTTCAGGCGCTGGGCGTGGAGGCGACGCGCGCGGTCCGGGCCTAGAGTCTCCTCCCCATCTCCGATGGGGAGGGGGACCACGCGTAGCGTGGTGGAGGGGTACCGGCCGCACGGCCCTCGTTTACCCCTCCACCATCCTTCGCCTGCGGCTCCGGATGGTCCCCCTCCCCATTCGCTACGCGAACAGGGAGGAGACGGAAAACGCCGCTACCAATCCGCCGATTGTCAGCATATCCCGCGCCGCCAAATCTCTGATTTCGCTCGTCTCTCAAAAAATGCAGCGTCGCCAGCCCGCCATAGCTGGGGCCCGTCCTAGACTCCCCCCGTTCCGTCGCAGGGAGGGGCGCAGGGCCTTGCGATCTTGTCGCGGCGGGAACGGGATGAGCGGGAGGGAGGTCGAACCTTCGTCGCCAGCGGATCGCAGAGGCCTTCGGGCCTCAAGCAGCGAGCCGCCGCGCGGCGAGCGTTAGGCCCCCCTTACAAAGGGCGATGGGCAGGGAACCCGCGCCGTTCCGGGGATCGGGTTCGCAAGGCTCCGACCCGCCCGCCGGAGGCTATGTCGGCAAGGCGTCAAGAGCGTCGCTGGTCCTGAAGAGATTCAGGCCGACAGCTCCCGGTCAGACATTCCGTGCGGAGCGACCTCGCGAAGCCGAAACACATCTCCCAACGGTCTCCGGGCTTCGCGCCCGGCGCTCCGCCGGCCCTTCCCGCACCTTCCGGCAGCAATGCCGGAGAGACGATGACCCATGCCCGAAATCCGGGCCGCTTCCAGCGACCGTTCGCCACGCCCCCCAATTCACGAAACAAACATGGGGAAAAACAACGTCCTGACGCACGTTCGCACCGCCTTGACCTGCGGGGGTCGCCCCTATAGGTTCCGCGCCGAATTCAGACCCTCCTCGACGCCCGTCTTTCGACGTCAGCGGAGAGGCGCTGAGGCCCCTATGTCCCTGCCACCGGAATCGCGCGAAGAGGCGATCAAACGCCTTCACACCAGCGCATCCGATCTGGAGGCGCGCACCGCCCGGCAGATCTCTCACGAGGCGGCTGGTCAGGCGGCGGCGGGACAGGCGTGGAAGATTCTCGCTGACCTGTTCGGCGGCGTCTTCGTCGGTCTGGCGATCGGGTTCGGCATCGATCGGTTCGCCGATACGACGCCGTGGGGCATTATCGGTGGCGTCCTGCTGGGCTTCGCCGTTTCGGTGTGGATGGCGTGGCGCACGGCGCAACGTCTGATGGCCGAAGCGAAACAGTATGGGGAGCCTCAGTCGGTTCCCTTCGACGACGACGAAAAAGACTAGGGACCAAGGGCTCGATGGCCGATCCGCTACACCAGTTCCAGGTTACGCCGCTGCCGGGTCTCGACTTCGGCGAAGTGACTCTGCCCGTCGTCGGCACAGTGCATCTGGCCTTCACCAACTCCCACCTTGCCATGACGATCGCCTTCCTGATGGTCGTCGGCTTCTTCCAGCTGGTGACCTCGGGTGCCAAGGTTGTTCCCGGGCGGGGCCAGGCCGTGGGCGAAACCCTGTTCGGGATGATCGACGGCATTACCGATTCGATCATCGGCCACGACGGCCGGAAATATTTCCCGTTCGTCTTCACCGTCTTCACCTTCATCCTGGCGATGAACATGCTCGGCATGTTCCTCAGCTTCACCGCCACCTCCCAGCTGGCCGTGACCGCCACCTTCGGCGTCATCACCTTCCTGCTGGTCGTGATCATCGGCATCAGGAAGAACGGCTTCAAATTCCTCGGCCTGTTCTGGCCGACGGGCGCGCCCCTTCTGATGCGCCCGGTGGTCGGCCTGATCGAGTTCTTCTCTTTCCTGCTGCGCCCCCTGACCCTCACCCTTCGTCTGTTCGGCAACATGATGGGCGGCCACGTCGCCCTGAAGGTGTTCGCCGGCTTCGTCGTGACGCTGGGCGGCATGGCCGCCGCCGGCGGCCTGGGCCTGCTGGGCCTGCCGGGCGCGGCCCTCTCGCTCAGCCTGGTCACCGCCCTGACTGCGCTCGAATTCCTCGTGGCCTTCCTCCAAGCCTTCGTCTTCGCCGTCCTGACCTGCGTGTATCTGAATGACGTGGTCAATCTGGGCGACCATCACTAACCCACCCCCTTCTCCAACCAACCAACTCTCACAGGACTGAACACCATGGTTGATCCGCAAATCGCCGCCGCCAACGCCGCCGCCATCGTCTCGGCCGGCAACGCCATCGGCGCCGGCCTGGCCATGACCGGCATGATCGGTGCCGGCATCGGCGTCGGCAACATCTTCGGCAACTTCCTGTCGGGTGCCCTGCGCAACCCGTCGGCCGCCGGCTCGCAAATCGGCAACCTGTTCGTCGGCGCGGCCCTGGCCGAAGCCCTGGGCATTCTGTCGTTCGTTATCGGCATCCTGCTCTGGACGTCGGCGAGCTGATTTCGTCCTTCTGATCGATGGGGCGGCCCGGTTTCGGCCGGGTCGCCGCCTCGTTTTCTGACTGACGTATCGACCGCACAAACATCAGGCGACAGATGACCGCATCCGCTCAACCCGCAGTGACTCACGACGCGCCCCATTCGGTCGCCGTCGGTGACACGCACGCCTCGACCGAAGCCGCCCACGGCGGTGGCGGGGGCGGCCTGCCGCAGTTCGAGTTCCAGCACTGGTTCGGTCAGATCGTCTATCTGATCTTCCTGTTCGCCATTCTCTACTGGCTGATGGCCAAGGTCTTCGTGCCGCGCCTTCGGGGCGTGATCGATCAACGCGCCACCACCATCGCCGACGCTGTCTCGGCGGCCCGTAAGGTCCAGGCCGAGGCCGCCGGCCAGGCCGAAGCCGCCAAGGCCGAGGTTGAGGCCGCCCGTGCCTCGTCCCGCGCTATGGCCACGGCTGCCAAGGCCCGCGTGACCGATGCCGCCAACGCCCGCGCGGCCGAGGAAGAGGCGGTGGTCAACGCCCGTATCGCCGAGGCCGAAACGGCCATCGGCAAGACCCGCGACGCTGCCATGACCAATGTCAGCACCATCGCCGCCGACACGGCCGCCGCCATCGTCGAACGCCTCACCGGCAAGGCAGCAACCGCCGCCGAAGCCACTGCCGCCGTGAAGGGTGCCGCCTGATGGAATTCTTCAACCCGCACCTCTACGACCTCGCCAACCCGGAACTCTGGGTCGCTGCGGGCCTGTTCCTGTTCCTCGGCATCTGCGTCTTCGTCGGCGTGCCCAAACTGGTCGCCGGTCAGCTCGACGCCAAGGCCGTCAAAATCCAGTCCGAGCTCGATGAGGCCGCCCGTCTGCGCGCCGAGGCCGAGGCCCTGCTGGCCCAGATCCGCACCGAGAAGGCCGAGGCCGAGGCCCAGGCCGCTGAAATGCTCGCCGCCGCCGAAGCCGACGCCCGCCTGATGGAAGTCGAGGCCAAGGCCAAGCTCGAGGAAACCCTGGCCCGCCGCCAGGCCCTTGCCGAGCGCCGCATCGCCCAGGCCGAGGCCCAGGCCACCGCCGAGGTCAAGACGGCCGCCGCCGACCTCGCCGCCCGCGCCGCCGAACAAATTCTCGCCGCCCGCCTGGCTGGTCAGAAGTCGGACCCCCTGCTCGACGCTGCCATCGCCCAGATCGGTACCCGGCTGAACTAGGGCCGGCCTTCCGCCCGCGCGCGGTCAGGCGTCGAACCGGACCCCGGTCAGGGTCTCCGACGCCTCCCACAGGCCGGACGCGACCTCCGGGTCGAGTGCCCGGTTCGCGATCTTGCCCACGCCGGCCGGGCCCTTCATTTCGCGCATGTCCTGCGGCCCGAAACAGGTGCCCCCGACCACGTCGGGAGCCGTCGCCGCCATCAGGATCGGCAAGGCACCGGCAGCGGCGGAGTGGCTGAAGAGCGGCTCAAGGAACGGCCGGTACAGGAACCGCAGAACCATCCTCGCGACGGCGGACCGGCTCATCGGCCCACTGGCGATCAGGCCGGTTCGCGCATAGCCCGGATGGGCCGTCACACTGGTCAGACCCCAGCCGTTCGCGCGGTTCCGGCGGTCCAGCTCCAGTCCGAACATCAGCATGGCCAGCTTCGACTGGGCATAGGCGGGCCACGGCTTGTAGGCCGCCTCGAACTGCAGGTCGTCGAGCTGGATCCGACCGTGCCGGTGCACGATGCTGGACAGCTGGACCACCCTGGCCCGACCACGCCGCAACAGGGGCAGCAATCGCGCCGTCAGGGCGAAATGGCCGAGATAGTTGGTCGCCAGCTGGGTCTCGAACCCGTCCGCGGTGACGGTCCGTTTCGGCAGGGCCATCACACCGGCATTGTTGACCAGAATGTCGATGGGTCGGCCTTCGGCCAGCAGACGATCGGCGAAGGCGGCAACCGAGGCCTGGGACGCCAGGTCGAGCGGCTCGAACCGCAGCCTGGCCTGCGGCAAGGTGCGCCGGATCGCGACGATCGCCGCCGCGGCGCGGTCGGCGCTGCGGGTGGCGAGGATGACCTCGGCCCCCCGGGCGGCGAGCGCCCGGGCGGTCTCGAAGCCGGTGCCGCTGTTGGCTCCGGTCACAATGGCCAGTCTGCCGGTCTGGTCGGGGATGTCGCTGAGCGTGAATGAGGTCATGCCGGACAGGTCAGCGTCCGACCCGCCCGGCGCAAGATGCCTCGCCTATTCCGCGGCGATATTCGACCCCTCGGGCGCGGTCCAGCGCAGCACCGGCGTCCGGGCCGCGCGGGTCTCGTCCAGTCGCTTCATCGGCGCATGGAAGGGCGCGCCCTTGAACCGGTCGACGTCGCCGGCCTTGGCCGCCTCGGCCAGCGCCCGCATGGCGTGGATGAAGCGGTCCAGCTCCTGTTTCGACTCCGTCTCGGTCGGTTCGATCAGCATGGCACCGTGGACGACCAGCGGGAAATACATGGTCATCGGGTGGAAGCCCTCGTCGATCATCGCCTTGGCGAAGTCGAGCGTGGTGATGTCGGTGCCCTTCAGCCATTCGTCGTCGAACAGGGCCTCGTGCATGCACGGACCCTCGGGGAAGGCGGCGCTCATCACGTCGGACAAGCGGGCCTTGATATAGTTGGCGTTCAGGACTGCATCCTCGGCGACCTGGCGCAGGCCGTCCGAGCCGTGGCTCATCATGTAGCTGAGGGCCCGGGTATACATCCCCATCTGGCCCTGAAAGGCGCAGAGACGGCCGAAGGCCTGGGCGGCCTCATCCTCCTCGCGCTCGATCAGGCGATAGCCATCCGCGTCGTGCACGACCCACGGAGCCGGGGCGAACGGTGCCAGGGCCTCCGAAAGCACCACCGGACCGGCACCCGGACCGCCGCCGCCGTGCGGCGTCGAGAAGGTCTTGTGCAGGTTGATGTGCATGGCATCGACGCCCAGATCACCCGGGCGGACCCGGCCGACGATGGCGTTGAAGTTCGCGCCGTCGCAGTAGAAATAGGCTCCGGCCTCGTGGGTCAGGCGGCTGATCTCGAGGATGTCGCGCTCGAACAGGCCGCAGGTGTTCGGATTGGTCACCATGATGGCGGCGACATCGTCCCCCAGCTTGGACGCCAGGTCGGCGACGTCGACGCGGCCGTCCTCGGTCTGGGCCACTTCGACCACGGTGTAGCCGACAAAGGCGGCGGTGGCCGGATTGGTGCCGTGGGCCGAGGTCGGCACCAGCACCTTGCGGCGCTGCTCATGCTGGCCCGAGGCCTCGTGGGCGGCGCGGATGGCCATCAGGCCACAGAGCTCGCCATGGGCGCCGGCCTTGGGCGACAGGGCGACGGCGGGCATGCCGGTCAGGGTCTTGAGCCAGTGCGCCAGTGTGTCCATCAGCTCCAGCGCGCCCTGTATCGTCGAGGTCGGCTGCAGCGGGTGGATGTCCGAGAAGCCGGGCAGGCGCGCCATTTTTTCATTGAGACGCGGGTTGTGCTTCATCGTGCACGAGCCCAGCGGATAGATGGCCAGGTCGATGGCGTGGTTCTTCTGCGACAGCCGCACATAGTGGCGCATCGTCTCGGGCTCGGAGAGGCCCGGCAGGCCGATCGGGTCCTTGCGGACCAGATCGCCGAGGTCGGAGCCGTCGGACTTCGGCTCCGGCAGGTCGACGCCGGTCTTGCCCCAGCCGTCACCCTCGAAGATCAGGTGCTCATTCTGCAGCAGGCCGCGGCCGCCCGTCAGGGTGGCGGGCTTGCTCTCAACGCGGTTCGGGGTGGTCGGACGGCCGACGGTGTTCATCGTGCTCATGGTGCCGGCTCCTTACGCGCAGACCTTGGCGAGCGCGCTCGCCAGGATTTTGATGTCGGCATCGGTCGTCATCTCGGTCGCCGCGACCAGCAGGACGTCGTCCATGCCGGCTGCGGGGGCCAGGCGGCTGTAGGGCACGCCGGCCAGGATGCGATGCTGGGCCAGCTGCTCCACGACTTCGGCCGCCGGCTTCGGCAGCTTCACGGCGAACTCGTTGAAGAACCGCGGGGTCAGGACCTGGACGCCGGGGATCGCAGCCAGCGCGTCCCGCGTCGCCAGCGCCCTTTCGTGGTTCAGCAGGGCCATCTTGCGCAGCCCCGTCTCGCCCAGCAGGCTCATGTGGATGGTGAAGGCCAGGGTGCAGAGACCCGAGTTGGTGCAGATGTTCGACGTCGCCTTGTCGCGGCGGATGTGCTGCTCGCGGGTCGACAGGGTCAGGACGAAGCCGCGCGTGCCGTCGGCGTCGACCGTCTCGCCGGTCAGGCGGCCCGGCATCTGGCGGACCAGTTTTTCGCGGCAGGCGAACAGGCCGACATAGGGTCCGCCGAAATTCAGGGCATTGCCGATCGACTGACCTTCGGCGGCGACGATGTCGGCCCCCATCTCGCCGGGCGACTTCAGCAGGCCCATCGATACGGCCTCGGTGACGACGACGATCAGCAGGGCGCCTGCGGCGTGGGCCGCTTCGGCGATCTTCGTGACGTCGGTCGCCGTGCCGAAGACGTTCGGCGTCTGGACGACCACGCAGGCGGTGTCGGGTCCGATCTGCGCAATGACGTCCGCTTCGGCGTCGACGGCTGCGGGCAGGACTTCCGTCTCGACGCCGACGGCATGGACCACGGTCTCGGTGGCGCGGACATAGTGGGGATGCACCCCGCCCGAGATCACCGCCTTGTTGCGGCGGGTCACGCGGGTGGCCATCAGCACGCCCTCGGCCATGGCGGTCGAGCCGTCATAGAGACTGGCGTTGGCCACGGGCATGCCGGTCAGGTTCGCGACCTGGGTCTGGAACTCGTACAGATACTGCAGGGTCCCTTGGGCGATTTCCGGCTGGTAGGGCGTATAGCTGGTCAGGAACTCCGACCGCTGGATCACATGGTCCACCGTCGCCGGGACGTGGTGCTTGTAGGCACCGGCACCGCAGAAGAAGGGCACGGAGCCCGCCGAGGCGTTCTTGGCCGCCATGGCCCCCAGCGCCCGCTCGACCTCCAGCTCACCTGCCACGCGGGGCAGGTCGACGAAGCCGTCGCGCCGCGCCGCTGCGGGCACGTCCACGAACAGGTCGTCGATCGATTTGGCCCCGATGGCCGCCAGCATGGCGGAGCGGTCGTCGGGGGTGAGAGGCAAATAGCGCATTTTTTAATCCGCTCGTCCCCGCGAAAGCGGGGACCCAGTGCTGTCCAGCGAGACGCTGGCGTTTCAGGACATCCGATGGTGGCCGACGGGCCGGTACCGCTCATCCAAAGGACTGGGTCCCCGCTTTCGCGAGGATGAGCGGCGTAAAAATCAGAGGGTGGTAAGGAACTGGTCGTAGGCGGCGCGGTCCATCAGGCCGTCAGTCGAGGTGTCGGACACCTTGATCTTCGCGAACCAGCCTTCGCCTTCGGGATCGGCGTTGACGGTTTCCGGGGCAGAGGCGAGGGCGGCGTTGCCTTCGATCACTTCACCCGCGACGGGGGCGTAGACGTCCGAAGCCGCCTTGACGCTCTCGACGACGGCGAAGCTGTCGCCCTTGGAGACGGTCTTGCCGGCGTCCGGCGTCTCGACGAACACCACGTCGCCCAAGGCGTCAGCGGCAAATTTGGTGATGCCGACGGTGGCGATGTCGCCGTCGAACTGAACCCACTCGTGATCCTTGGAGAAATGCATCGGTCCGATCCTCAGGCTTTCGGTTTGCGATAGTAGCGTTGGGCGACGAAGGGCATGGCGACGACCTCGGCGGCGGCAGGCTTGCCGCGCACGATGACCTTCAGCTCCGTGCCCAGATCGGCGAATTCCGGCGGGACATAGCCCATGGCGATGTTGCGGCCCAGCGTCGGCGAGGGGCCGCCAGACGTGACATTGCCGATGACTTTGCCGTCCATGTCGGCGATCTCGGCGCCTTCACGGGCCGGAGCGCCCTCCTTGACGCTGAGGCCGACGCGGACCCGCGACGGGCCCTCGGCCAGTTCCTTGAGGATCCGGGCAGCGCCGTTGAAGTCGGCGCGTTCCTTGCGCGACTTCGACAGGGCGAAGGTCAGGGCGCCTTCGACCGGGCTGGTCGAGGGGTCGATGTCGTGGCCGTGCAGCGGCAGGCCGGCTTCGAGACGCAGGCTGTCGCGGGCGCCCAGGCCGATCGGCTTGACGCGGGCGTCCTTGAGGATGGTGGTCCAGACGCGCTCGGCCTGGTCGGCGGGCACGGAGATCTCGTAGCCGTCCTCGCCGGTGTAGCCCGAGCGGGAAATGAAGCAGTCGCAGCCGAACAGCATAAGCCGGGCGCAATCCATGAAGCCCATTTCCGCCAGCAGCGGCTCATGCGCGGCCATGACCTCGGCGGCCTCGGGCCCCTGGATGGCGATCAGCGCCCGGTCGGCCAGCACCGTCAGTTTTGCGTCGCCGGCCAGGTTGGCTTCGAGGAAGGCGAAGTCGGCGTCCTTGTTGCCGGCGTTGACCACGACATAGAGGCCGTCGTGATCGGGGCGGCCGGCCATCAGGTCGTCCATGATCCCGCCCTCGGCGTTCAGCAGCAGGCTGTATTTCTGCCGGCCTGCCTTGAGGATCGCATAGTCGCCCGGGACGAAGCGCTCGAACTGCGCCGTGGCGTCCTCGCCAGTGATCTTGCACTGGCCCATGTGCGAGACGTCGAACAGGCCGGCGTGCTCGCGGGTCCAGCGGTGCTCGGCCAGCACGCCTTCGTACTGGACCGGCATGTCATAGCCACCGAAGCCCACCATGCGGGCTCCGAGGGCGCGGTGCGCAGCGTTGAGGGGCGTGGTCTTCAGGATTTCGTCGGTCATGTCGGCCTTCAGAGTCGCGTACTGGGGCGGAAAGCTCCGCCGTCCTCGCGCCCCCGCTGTCCTGAAGCCTGAGAGATTCCGCGGTTCCCCGCTTGCTCCGTCGGCGCGCTCATGGATCCCGAAAACGGGGAGCGACTTTCCAGCGTCCGTATGTCCTCGCGGTCCGTTTGCCTGAGCGTTTCCGGGGCGGTTGCGCCTTCGGCTCCGGACCCCCCGAAAGGGCTCCGATCTCTCCCGCGAGAGCGCCGCGACCTAGGCCCCGACTCTGGCCGTGAGTCAAGCGGAACGGGCGGCCCAGGCCTCGACTTCGGCGATCCGGGCGGCCTTGTCGGCTTCGTCCAGGAAGGACCCCTCGAAGCTGTTGCGGGCCAGCAGGGTCAGCTGGTCCCGGGTCAGCCCGACCGTGTCGGCCAGCCGGCGGTAGTTCTCATTCACATAGCCACCGAAATAGGCCGGATCGTCCGAGTTCAGGGTGACGTGCAGGCCGCGGCGCAGCATTTCGGGAACGGGATGGTCCTTCAGATCCTTCACCACGCAGAGCTTCAGGTTCGACAGGGGGCAGACGGTCAGGGTCATCTGCGTCGCGGCCAGCCGCCGGATCAGGTCTTCGTCCTCCATCGATCGGTTGCCGTGGTCCATGCGGTCGATGTGCAGAAGGTCCAGCGCCTCCCGCACATAGGCCGGTGGACCCTCCTCGCCGGCGTGGGCGCAGAGCTTCAGGCCCAGTTCGCGGGCGGCGGCGAAGACCCGCTCGAATTTGGACGGCGGGTGGCCGACCTCCGATGAATCCAGCCCGACGCCGACGAAATGATGCAGGTACGGCGTTGCGGCCTCCAGCGTGGCGAAGGCCTCTTCCTCGCTGAGGTGACGCAGGAAGCTGAGGATCAGGCCGGAGGTGACGCCCAGTTCCGTCCTGGCCCGCTCCATGCCGGCGACCAGCCCCTCGACTACGACCTCGAACGGCACGCCACGGTCCGTATGGGTCTGGGGGTCGAAGAAGATCTCCGCGTGCCGGACATTGTCCGCCGCGGCGCGCTGGAAATAGGCGAAGGCCAGATCCTCGAAATCTCGCCGGGTCAGCAGCACATTGGCCCCGGCGTAATAGATGTCGAGGAAGTCCTGCAGGTTGGAGAAGTCATAGGCCGCCCGGACCGCCTCGACGCTGTCGAACGGAATGGCCACGCCGTTCCGCTGGGCCAGTTCGAACATCAGTTCGGGCTCGAGACTGCCCTCTATGTGCAGGTGCAGTTCGGCCTTGGGCAGGCCGGCGATATGGGCGTCGAGCGACATGGACGGCTCCGGAAACGAGCCCCCAGTCTAGCCTACATCTGGTCCGGCGTGTCGATGTTCAGCAGACGCAGCGCAGCTTTCAGGTCTTCCGGACAGGCCGGAAGAACCTCCAGCAATCGTTCAGCAGCAAGTCCAAGCTCATTATGATCGAGCCATTCCTCGACAAACGCTCGATCGACCAAGCTCATGGTCCCGCCAGCCGAAGACAGGACACCTCGCAATAGCGCTTCGATCATCGCCCAGCGTTGCAGGTGCTGAGCCATTACATCCGCTCCGGCGTGTCGATCCCGAGCAGGGCCAGCGCTGTTTCCAGCTGGTCCAGCGCCGCCTTCGACAAGGTCAGGCGCGACCCCCTGGTCGCCTCGTCCGGGGCGATCAGCACCGGGCAGGCGGCGTAGAATTTCGAGAAGCCCTGCGCCAGCCGGTAGGCGTGCTCGGCGATGACGTGCGGCATCCGCTTGTCATAGGCCTCGGTCACGGCCTGGGAGAAGGCATCCAGCGTCAGGGCCAGGTCGCGTTCGGCGGGTTCGGCGATGACGATGGGGCCCAGCGTCGCGACCTGGTCCGCGCCCTTGCGCAGCAGGGATTTGATGCGGACGGCCTGGTACAGCAGGTACGGCCCGGTCTTGCCCTCGAAGCTCATGAAGCGATCGAGGTCGAAGACGTAGCTGGTGGTTCGGCTGTTCGACAGGTCGGCGAATTTCAGCGCTGCTACGGCCACCTTGTGAGCGATGGTCTCGAACTCGGCCTCGGTCAGGTCCTCGCCCAGATGCGCTTCGTGCAGCCGGTCGCGCGCCTTTTCCACCGCCATGGTGATCAGGTCGTGCAGTTTCAGCACCCCGCCCGCACGGGTCTTGAAGGGTTTGCCGTCCGGCCCGTTCATGGTGCCGAAGCCGAGATGGTCCAGCGACCCCTCGACGGCATAGCCGGCCAGATACGCCGCGCGGAACACCTGTTCGAAATGCTCGGCCTGCCGCTCGTCGACGACGTAGAGGATCAGATCGGGGTCGATGGCCTTGCGGCGGTCCAGGATGGTGGCGAGGTCGGTCGTGCCGTACATGGCCGAGCCTTCCGACGAGATGACCAGCAGCGGCGGCGGGCTGGGTGCCTCGATCACGGAACCGTCGGCCAGCTTGCGTTTGCGTGTCTCACCCGGCTTGGCGACGTGGACCACGCGGGCACCGTCGTCCTCGACCAGCAGGCCGGTCGCCTCCAGATGGGCAATCATCTCGGCCATCACCGGATCGGCGTCGCTCTCGCCGTTCCACAGGTCGAAGGTCACGCCGAGGGCACCGAACTCGCGTTCCAGCGCGGTGCGGCTGACCGCGACAAAATGGGCCCAGAGGGCGCGATAGCCGGGACGGCCACCCTGCAGTTCAGCGGTCGCCTTGCGGGCACGGTCGCGGAAGCCGGCGTCCTCCTTGGCCATGGCGGCCGCGGCGGGATAGAGCCGCTCAAGATCCTCGAGCGAGACCGGGCTTTTGGCCGGGAAGGGGCCGTCGCCCTCGGTCAGGAAGCCGTCGGCCTTGCCCTCATCGCCGACGGCGACGATCAGCAGACCCATCTGGAAGCCCCAGTCGCCGAAATGGGCGTCGCCCCAGACGGTGTCGCCCCGGAAGCGGAAGATGCGCTTCAGGCTCTCGCCGATGATCGAGCTGCGCAGATGGCCGACGTGCATCGGCTTGGCGACGTTCGGACCGGCGAAGTCGATCACCACCTTGCGCGGCGTGTCGACCACCGAGGCCCCGGCTTGGGCGCTGTCCGCGGCGACTTCGGCGGCGCGGCTCGACAGGGCGCTGTCGGCCAGCTTCAGATTGATGAAGCCCGGCCCGGCCACCTCGACCGAAGCCAGACGCGGATCGTTCGTCAGCCGTTCAGCGACACGGGTCGCCAGTTCGCGCGGATTGGCCTTGAGCGCCTTGGCGGCCGCGAGGGCGCCGTTGGACTGGAAGTCCGCCAGGTCGGGACGGTCCGATGTCGTGACCCGGGCCAGGGCGGGGTCCACGCCTTCGGCGGCGAAGGCGGCCCCGACCGCTTCGCCCAGAACAGTCCTGAGGTCGGTCATTTACTGCGCCGGCGGCTGGGCGGCGCCGGTCCCGGCATTGGCGCGGAAGCGGTTGCCGTTGCGATTGAACTCGGCCATCGCGGGGGTGACGTCGAAGCCGACCAGCACTTCAAAATGGTCGCCGCTGGTGGTGGCCTGGGCGCGCGGAATGAGGATGGTCTGGTCCTGGGTCACGGTCGTGCGGGTCGCTCCATCGAAATTGACGGGCAGGTCGAAATATTCCTTGGCCAGAACCGCCCGGTTCCGTTCGGTGACGGCGATCCAGTAGCGATAGGTGCGGCCATCACCCTGCGCCTGCGGCCCGCGGCCGAAGTTGAACTGGACCCGGGTGCGGACCGTGATCGGCTGGTCCGACTGGTAGGCGCAGTCCGAAACCAGACCCTCAATTTCGCCGGTGAAGCCGACATTGGCCATGGTCACCCGGTCGCCGGTCAGTTCGACATAGCGGGCAGCGTCGTAGAGCACCTTCACATAGGGGCAGGGACCGGCGGCGGCGCTGCGGCGAAGGGGGGCGATGCGCGGCGGCCGCTGGGCGTTGTCCTGTTCGCCGGCCTCCTGCCCCTGACCGGGGCGCTGACCTTGGCCCGGCCGACCCTGCTGGCCCTGCGGGTATTGGGCGCTGGCGATCGTCGGAATGAGCAGAACCGACACGGCTGCGGCGGCGAGGGCCGAGGCCAGGGAAACCTTGAGGACGCGACGCATCGAGTATTCTTCCGGAAACGAGGAGGTGCGGCGACAGCCCGACGCGGGGCGCACGCTCGTCGCTGATAGCGGCTAAACCGAGGCGCGGCAAACCCGCGCGAGCCTAAAGCGTGGTGGCGGCGAGGGCCTCGAACGACTAGGTTCCCCGTATGACCGTCCACGCGCCTGTCCGGCCGACCGAGAAACCTTCCCTTACCGTTCGCCTGGCCACCCCGCGAGGGTTCTGTGCCGGGGTCGACCGGGCGATCCAGATCGTTGAGCGTGCCATCGAAAAATACGGCGCGCCCGTCTATGTGCGGCACGAGATCGTCCACAACCGCCATGTCGTTGAACGGCTGAGGGCCATGGGTGCGGTGTTCGTCAAGGAACTGGACGACTGTCCGGACGACCGGCCGGTGGTCTTTTCGGCCCACGGCGTGCCCAAGTCGGTCCCCGCGACGGCCCGGGCGCGCGACATGCTTTATCTCGACGCGACCTGCCCGCTGGTCTCCAAGGTTCATGTCGAGGCGGAACGCCATCACGCCGCCGGCCGCCATATCATCCTGATCGGCCACGCCGGACATCCCGAGGTCGTCGGTACCATGGGCCAGCTGCCCGCGGGAGCCATCAGCCTGATCGAGACGGTCGCAGAGGCCGAGGCCTTCCAGCGGCCGGGCGATGGCCCACTGGCCTATGCCACCCAGACGACATTGTCGGTTGATGATACGGCGGAAATTCTGGCCACGCTCAAACGGCGGTTTCCGGAGCTGCCGGACCCGCACAAGGAAGACATCTGCTACGCCACCACCAACCGGCAGGAGGCGGTCAAGCGACTGGGGCAGGGCTGCGACCTGGTGCTGGTGGTTGGATCGAAGAATTCGTCGAACTCGGTACGGCTGGTCGAGGTGGCGATGCGCGCCGGGGCTCGCGAGGCGCGGCTGGTGGACGACGCCGGTCAGGTCGACTGGTCCTGGATGGAGGGCGTCTCGACACTCGGGATCACCGCCGGGGCGTCCGCGCCGGAGCGGTTGATCGAAGAGCTGGTCGATGCCGTGCGGGACCGTTTCGACGCCGAGGTGATCGAGGACGCAGGCGAGCGCGAGACCGTGACCTTCAAACTGCCCCGGGTTCTCACGGCCTGACCCGCTGCACTTGCGCCAGCGGAGCCTTTGCCGTTCGCTGGCGTTGAAGCAGCTCACCACGGGACATCTTCATGCGCCGCATCCGCACAGCTTCCGCCACCGTTTCGGTCCTCGCCCTGTTCGCAGCGGTGGCCTGTTCGCCGGAAGCCGAAGCGCCGCCGGCTCCGGTCACGCCGTCGCCGACGACGGCTGCTATGCCCGCGCCGCCCGTCAGCTATGCCTGTGAGAGCGGCCAGTCGGTCACGGTCGCCTACCCCGACACCGCAACCGCCCAACTGACCTACCGGGGCCAGAGCTATACCCTGCGCACGGTGCAGTCGGCGTCCGGAGCCCGTTACGCCGGGACAGGGCTGGAGTGGTGGAGCGCCACCCGCGACGGTTCGGAAAGCGCCACCCTCAGCCGCCTCGGCCCCAATGAGGATGTCGGCGTCGCTGTGCTGGAGCGGTGCAGCCGCCCGTCGTCCGGCCCCGTGGCACCCGGCCCGATTCCCGGCCAGCAGCCTGCCCCGGGCGGCGTACTCCCCGTCGCCGCGCCCTGCCGCGGACCGCAGCTGAAACTGTCCGCCGACGGCGGCGACGCGGGGGCGGGGAACCGTGTCTCCATCCTTGGCGTCCAGAACGTCGGGACCCAGGCCTGCAGCCTGACAGGCTATCCGACGGTGGTGCTCCAGGACCGGCAGGGCCGCAATCTGACGGCGGTTCGCGCCGACCAGACCCTCGGCAGCTATTTCCGCCAGGGTCAGGCCCCCACGCCGGTCGAACTGGCACCCCAGACCAAGGCCTTCTTCGACATCACCTGGAATGTCGTGCCGAACGAGGGAAACGGGGAAACGACCTGCCCCTCCGCCGCCCGCATCCGGATGATGGCGCCCGGCGACACCTCGCCGGTGACGCTGACCCAGGCCTTCACGCCATGTGGTGGCCGCATCCGGGTCAGCCCGTTCCGTCCGGTCGCCGAACCGGTGCCGGAACCGGCCCATGCCGCCGCGACTTGACGCCGGGGGGTTCAAACGCGGCCTGAAACGGCGTAGCGGAGCGCGCATGACAGCCAGTTTCCACGACCGCGTCCGCGCGGAACTCGCCGATATCGACGCCCAGGGCCTGACCAAGCCCGAACGCATCATCGCCTCCCGCCAGGGACCGGTGATCAAGGTCGGTGGCCGCGACGTCCTCAATTTCTGCGCCAACAACTATCTCGGCCTCGCCGGCGACGAGCGGGTGACCCAGGCGGGGATCGCGGCGCAGCAGACATGGGGAGCCGGCACCGCCTCGGTCCGCTTCATCTGCGGCACGCTCGAGATCCACAAGGAGCTCGAGCGGGCTGTCGCCGACTATCTCGGCTTCGAGGACACCATCCTGTTCGCTGCGGCCTTCGACGCCAATGGCGGGATCTTCGAGCCCTTGTTCGGGGCTGAGGACGCCATTGTCTCGGACAGTCTGAACCATGCCTCGATCATCGACGGCGTCCGGCTCTGCAAGGCCAAACGCTACCGCTTCGCCAACTCGGACATGGACGACCTCGAGACCCAGCTCAAACAGGCCCGGGCGGACGGCGCGCGCGAGATCGTCATCGCCACCGACGGTGTCTTCTCGATGGACGGCTATATCGCGAAGCTGAAGGACATCCGGGCGCTCGCCGACAAGTATGACGCCCTGGTCATGGTCGACGACTGCCATGCCACGGGCTTCCTCGGCCCGCAGGGACGCGGCTCCTATGCGCACCACGGGGTCGAGATCGACTTCCTGACCGGCACCTTCGGCAAGGCGCTGGGCGGGGCCATGGGCGGCTTCATCTGTGCGACGTCCGAGGTGGTTTCGCTGCTGAAGCAGCGGGCGCGGCCGTATCTGTTCTCCAACGCCCTGGCCCCGGCGGTCTGCGGCTCCAGCCTCGAAGCCATCCGCATCGCAGGCGGCGAGGAGGGCGACGCCCTGCGCCAGCAGCTGTTCGCCAACGCCGTTCGCTATCGCTCCGCCATGACAGACGCCGGTTTCACCCTGCTGCCGGGCGAGCATCCGATCATTCCGGTCATGCTGGGCGACGCAAAACTGGCCCAGGATTTCGCCGCCCGGGCGCTGGAGCTCGGCGTCTATGTCATCGGCTTTTCGTTCCCGGTGGTGCCGCGCGGCCAGGCCCGCATCCGCACCCAGATGTCGGCGGCGCACACCTTCGAACAGATTGATCAGACGGTCGCGGCGTTCACGATGGCCGGCCGCGAATTGGGAGTGATCTAGCTGATGGACAGAGTGTTGGCGCTCGCGGGGATATTGGCACTGTTGTTGGCTCCCATACATTCGATCCTCGGCGAGAAACTGGTCTTTGCCAGGCTGCGAGAGGGCGGCAGATGGAGCGAGCCGGCGCTCAAACTTCTGGAACCCAGGCGTTGGTGGTCGATTCGGGCCTCGTGGCACCTGGTCTCCATCCTTGGCGTCGGGATCGCTGCCCTGCTGCTGGGTCTGGCTTTCGGATCCGTCGATGTCGAAGCCACCATGGGACTCACGTTTCTTGTCGCCGCCGTCTACTGGGCTGTCGCGACCCGTCTTGGTCACCCGGCATGGATTGTCCTGGGGTCGATCGGGGCGCTGTTGCTTTTTGCGAACTGAGCGCCTGTTTATCGCAGACCGAGCCTTGGCTGAGCCAACTACCCCGGAGTTACAATGACCGATACGATGAAGGCCCTGGCCAAGACCAAACCCGGCGTCGGCTTGGAGCTGATCGACGCGCCGATCCCGGTCGCCGGTCCCGAGGATGTGCTTATCAGGGTCAAGCGCACTGCCGTCTGCGGTACCGACATCCACATCTGGAACTGGGACGAGTGGTCCCAGAAGAACGTCCCCGTGCCGATGATCACCGGCCATGAGTTCGCCGGTGAAATCGTCGCCATCGGCAAGGATGTCGACCGCCGCCTGAAGGTCGGCCAGCGTGTCTCGGCCGAGGGCCACGTCATCGACCTGAATTCCGAAGCGGCCCGGGCCGGCCATTTCCACCTCGATCCCGACACCCGCGGCATCGGCGTGAACCGTCAGGGTGCCTTCGCCGAGTTCGTCGTGGCCCCGGCCTTCAACGTCATCGAACTGCCCGACGATGTGCCCTGGGAGATTGGCTCGATCCTCGATCCGTTCGGCAACGCCGTGCACACGGCGCAGCAGTTCGACCTGCTGGGCGAGGATGTGCTGGTCACGGGTGCCGGCCCCATCGGCATGATGGCCGCCGCCGTCGCCCGCCACGCCGGTGCCCGCACCGTCGTCCTGACCGACATCAACGACTTCCGTCTGGAACTGGCCCGGAAGGTCGCGCCGGGCGTCCGCACCGTGAACACCACGCGCGAGGACCTGAAGGACGTCATGCACGAGCTCGGCCTCAAGGTCGGCTTTGACGTGGCGCTGGAGATGTCGGGATCGCCGATCGCCTTCAAACAGTGTGTCGACACCCTGATCATGGGCGGCGGCATGGCCATGCTGGGCATTCCGTCAAAGCCGATGGAGACCGATTGGGGCGCGATCATCCTCAAGGCCCTGACCATCAAGGGCGTCTACGGCCGCGAGATGTTCACGACCTGGCGCAAGATGCTGGGTCTGCTCAAGGCCGGGCTCGACCTGACCCCGCTGATCACCCACCAGATGGGCTATGAGCGCTTCGAGGAAGGCTTCGAGGCCATGCGTTCCGGCCAGTCGGGCAAGGTCGTGCTCAACTGGGACAAGGCGGCCTGAGGAGACGACCGCCATGGTCGCCCGGCCCGTCGTGATGTTTCTGGAAGGCGAGGGGACGGACGCTCGCGGCCGCTCGGTATTCGACGTGCTCGCGATGAATGACGTGGCCCTGGAGCGCACGCACGACTTCATCCAGTGGCTGTTTCCACTGCCCGAGCCTTCGGCCGCCATACCGGAGTCGCCGGTGCTGACGCCGGAAGACATCCAGGCCATTCGCATATCCGAACTGGCGCCAATGGCCATGGGCGCAGCGACCGATCGCATGGCCGCCTTCTACCAGACGACCCACGATTGGCTGATGCCCAACGACCACAACCACCGGCGCATCACCCGGATTATCCGCTCCCTGCGGCTGCTGGTCGGCGACGCTGAAGCGGACGCCTTTCATGCCTTCATTGTGGCCCGGGTCGAGGCGACGCAGGCGCCGGTCAGCGCCCGCAGCCGCGGCTACTGGGCGACGGCCTGAGGGATCAGGCGGTGGGCCGCACTTGACCCGCGCGCCGGGGCGCGAGAGGGCAGGGCGATGAACTATCGCCACAGCTTTCACGCCGGAAATTTCGCCGACATCGTCAAACACGCCCTGCTGCTCTGGCTGCTGGAACGGCGACAGGTGCAGGGGCCGGTGAGCGTGATCGACACCCATGCCGGAGCCGGCCTGTACGATCTGACCGGCGACGCCGCGCGGTCGAAGGAGGCTGAGGCCGGGATCGCCCGGCTGATGGCCGCTGCCGGCCGGCCGCCGCTGATCGAGGCGCTGGCGGCCGAGGTGGCGCGACTGAATCCGGACGGCGGCGTGACCTTCTATCCGGGCTCGCCCCTGCTGATCGCAGGGCGGCTGGGCGGGGAGGACCGCTACGTCGGCTTCGAACTGCATCCGCCGGTGCTGGACCTGCTGACCGAGGCGCTGGAGGCGTTTCCGCAGGCCATGGCCCAGGGCGGGGACGGCTTTGACCAGGCGCGGACCTGGGCGTCGGAGGCGACGGGTGCCTTCGTGCTGATCGATCCGCCGTTCGAGCAGCCGGACGACTACAATCGCGCCGCCGACACGGCCGCCGCCATCGCGCGGGCCGATCCGCGGGCGATGGTGGCCATCTGGACCCCGCTGAAGGACATGGAGACCTTCGACGGATTCCTGCGCCGGCTGGATCAGGCGGGGATCAAGCGGATGCTGGTGGCTGAGGCCCGGCTGAAGCCGCTGACCGACCCGATGAAGATGAACGGCTGCGCGGTGGTGGTGCTGAACCCGCCGCCGGGTGCCGAAGCTGCGGCGCAGGAGGTCTGCCATTGGGTCGCCGCGACACTGGGCGGCGATGGTGCGCGGTCCGAGGTTTGGATGACGGGCTGAGCGGCTATTCGATGACCTCGCCCGCCTCATAGAGGTGCGGTTCGAAGGTGGCGATGGCCATGATCGGCTCCATCGCCGCATTGATGGCCGGGCTGCGCGCCATGGCCTTCCAGTCCTCGCGTGACTGCCAGACGGCGTGGACTGCCGCGACCTTGCCGTTCAGGCCGCGGTGCAGGGTGGCGGAGATGAAGCCGTCGGCCTCGCGCTGGACCCGGACCATGACGCCGAGCAACTCCATCAGCGTGTCCAGCCTGTCCGGCGAGCAGCGGTAGACATTGATCAGGACGACGGGAGCAGGTTCGGTCATGGCGCGCCCATAGCCGACCGCTCTTCCGCCGTCTTGCGCCATCGCCCATATCTTTTGTGTCAAGGAGCCCCGAATGACCCGCATCGCGATTCTGGAGACCGGTGCCCCGCCGCCCGCCCTGAAGGCGGCGCACGGCGACTATCCGGCGATGTTCCGGGATCTGGTCGGCGACGGCTTCGACTTCGAGACCTTTGACGTTCAGTCGGGGGATTTGCCGGACCCGGCGGCGTTCGACGCGGCGATCATCACCGGCTCTTCGGCGGGGGTCTATGAGACCGACGGCTGGATCGCCGACCTGCTGGACTGGATCCGCGCGGCGAAGGGGCGGACGAAGCTGGTCGGCGTCTGTTTCGGCCATCAGGCCATGGCCCAGGCGCTGGGCGGGCGGGTCGAGAAGTCGGAGCGCGGCTGGGGCGTCGGGCTGCACCGGTATCAGGTTGTTTCGGACGAGCCGTGGATGAGCCCGGCGGCCTCTGCGGTGGCCATTCCCGCCTCGCATCAGGACCAGGTGATCGAGGCACCGTCGGATGCCCGGGTTCTGCTGCGCAGCGACTTCACGCCGTTCGCGGGACTGGCCTGGGGCGAGGATGCGATCTCGATGCAGCCGCATCCCGAGTTCACGCCGGTCTTTGCGACCGAACTGACGGCCGGGCGGCACGACCGGATCGATCCGGCCCTGGTGGCGCGGGCGGTGGACAGTCTGAAGGCGGCGGACGATCGTGGCGTCGTCGGGGGATGGATCAGGGCGTTCATCGCGGCCCAAACCTGATCCGCTCATCCCGGCGAAAGCCGGGACCCAGCGCTTTGGGCGATGCAGCGGGGGCGATGATCCGCAGATCCCGATCCTGAAACACTGGCGTCAAGCTGGACAGAACTGGGTCCCGGCTTTCGCCGGGATGAGCGGAGTAAGGGGGTGTTTATGGCCACTTCACCACGGGCGGCATCGAGCTGAGGATGGACTCGACATTGCCGCCGGTCTTGAGGCCGAACATGGTGCCGCGGTCGTAGAGCAGGTTGAACTCGACATAGCGGCCGCGCCGGACCAGCTGTTCCTCGCGTTCCGCCGCCGTCCACGGCTCGCCCATCCGCCCGCGCACGATCGCCGAATAGGCATCGAGGAAATTCACGCCGACGTCGCGGGTGAAGGCGAAGTCGCGGCTCCAGTCGCCGCTGTCGTGGTGGTCGTAGAAGATGCCGCCCGTGCCGCGCGGCTCGTTGCGGTGGGGCAGGAAGAAATACTCGTCGCACCACGTCTTGAACTTCGCGTGCCATGTCGGGTCGTGGGCGTCACAGGCGGCCTTCATGGCGGCGTGGAAGGCGAGGGTGTCGGGGTGATCCTGCCGCCGGTCGACGTCCAGCACCGGCGTCAGGTCGCCGCCGCCGCCGAACCAGCTTTTCGTGGTGGCGATGAAGCGGGTGTTCATATGGACCGCCGGCACGCGCGGGCTGACCGGATGGGCGATCAGACTGATGCCGGTGGCGAAGAAGCGCGGGTCCTCGGCGGCGCCGGGGACGGACTTGGCATAGTCGGCGGGGAAGGTGCCGTGCACGGTCGAGACATGGACACCGACCTTTTCGAACAGCCGGCCGTGCATCATCCCCATGACCCCGCCGCCGCCCTCGGGCCGCTCCCACGGGGTGCGGACGAAGCGGCCCGGCTCGCCGGGAAACAGATCGGCGGGTGCCGCGTCCTCGAGCGCCTCGAAGCCGGCGTGGATGCGGTCGCGCAGGGTCTCGAACCAGGCGCGGGCTTCGGCCTTCTTCTGGTCGAGGGTGGGGGTGTCGGAGGGGGTCATGGGGCGTCCTGTAATCGGTCTGGTCTGAAGGGAGAAGTGTGGTGCGCTCCCTCCCTCCCCGAGGGAGGGTGGCTGAGCCGAAGGCGAAGCCGGGCGGGAGGGGCGCGGCGCGGGGAGAGCCGGTGCCTGCGTTGCCGAGCCCTCCCCACCCGGTCGCTTCGCGACCACCCTCCCCACTTCGGGGGAGGGAGAACGACAACGCATGACTTTTGGCCGCTTCGGCTGAAGCGGGTCGGGGAGGGTGCGGGGCGGCCGGGCCTCGCCCGGTGCTGTTGTAGAGTTACCGTTTCGACGAAGCAGACCTGCCCCGCGCAGCCGTTTTCCACGCGCCATCCGGCTGGCGGCCCTTGCTTCGGGCCTTACCGGATCATCCGTCGCGGACATTGCTGCCTGCGGCGGGGGAGGGACATGGCGTAGCCAGCAGTCCGCTCCATTGGCCCGCGGCGAGCAGGCAGAGGCCATCCATCGACCTCCGCAAGGACCCCCGGAGTATCCATCCCCCGGGCTTCATCGCTCGACCACAGCCCGCCGACATCGAGGCGCTGGATCCGACGCCCTCCCCACCGACGGGATGGGGGAATTATGGAGGCGGTTCCAGCCATGATGGCTGGTGGCGCTGTAATTTTTGAAAGGCGAGCGAAGTCATGGGGTTGACGGGTCGGAATATGCTGACGATCGGCGGATTGTCAGCCGTTCGTGTCTCCTCCCTGTTCGCGTAGCGAATGGGGAGGGGGACCATCCGGAGCCGCAGGCAAAGGATGGTGGAGGGGTAGGAAGGGCAGTGCGGCCGGTACCCCTCCACCACGCTTCGCGTGGTCCCCCTCCCCATCACAGATGGGGAGGAGACGGGGGTGGCGCCCCTCCACCCTCCTCCGCCTCTGCGAGGCTTCGGACGATCCCCCTCCCCATCAGAGATGGGGAGGAGACGGGAGGTGCCGCCGGGCTTGCCTTCACAGCCCCCTCTGCCACTGTCCGCCCTTGCCTTCCGGGAGACCGCCATGATCCGTACCCTTCTTCTGACCACCGCCGCCGCTGTCCTGATGGCCGGTCCGGTCCTCGCGCAGAGCGCAGATGCGGCGGGGGAGGCCCAGGTGCGGCGGATCCTGGAGCGGACGCCGCTGATCGACGGGCACAATGACCTGCCCTGGGCGCTGCGGCAGGAACACGGCAACGACCCCCATGCCGTGGACCTGACGACCAATCTGGACGCCTCGACGGATCTGCACACCGACATTCCACGCCTGAGGGCCGGCGGCATGGGCGGCCAGTTCTGGTCGGTCTATGTGCCCGCCTCCATGACCCCGCCCGATGCGGCGGTGGCGACCTTCGAGCAGATCGACACGGTCAAGCGGCTGGTGGCCGCCCATCCGGACGTGTTCGAACTGGCCACGACCGCCGCCGACATCGAACGCATCCACCGCCGGGGCCGGATCGCCTCGCTGATCGGCATGGAGGGCGGCTATTCGATCGACGATTCCCTCGGCCTGCTGCGCGAGTTCTTCGACGCCGGGGCCCGCTACATCACCCTGACCCACTCCAGGACCACCACCTGGGCCGACAGCGCCACCGATGCGCCGAAATGGGGCGGGCTGTCGCCGTTCGGCGAGGCGGTGGTGCGCGAGATGAACCGTCTGGGGATGATGGTCGACCTGAGCCATGTCTCGGAAGAGACCATGCTGGACGCCATGCGGGTGTCGGACGCACCGGTGATCTTTTCCCACTCCTCGGCCCGGGCCGTGACGGGTCATGCGCGCAATGTGCCCGACAGCGTGTTGCGGCAGATGCCGCAGGACGGCGGGGTGGTGATGGTCACCTTTGTGCCCGGTTTTGTCTCCGAGACGGTGCGGAGCTGGAACAGTGCCCGCTCGGCCGAGGATGCTTGGCTGAAGTCGCTGAACCCCGGTGACCCGGCGGCGGTGACCGCCGGCCTGGCGGCCTGGACGGCGGCGAATCCGATCCCCGTGGCGACGATCGCCGATGTGGTGGCCCATCTGCAGCATGTGCGGGATGTGGCGGGGATCGATCATGTCGGCATCGGCGGCGATTTCGATGGCGTGGATGCCCTGCCGGTCGGGCTGGAGGGGGTGGATGCCTATCCCCGCCTGCTGGCCGCCCTGATGGCCAAGGGCTGGACCGAGGCGGACATCCGCAAACTGGCCGGCGAGAATGTGCTGCGGGTCATGCGGGCGGTCGAGGCCACGGCGGCGGGCAAGCGGGGGGAGCGGCCGAACCTCGCGCAACTGCCGGTGACGGGGGCTCCGGAGTAGCCCTCTCCCACTGGGAGAGGGCTTGAGCCTCCGGGAGCGTAGCGATCGGCAAGGCGAAAGGGTGTGGGTCGATCGGCGGCGGTCGGCGAAGCCGTGGCACGATCGGAGCAGCGGCTTGCGCCGAATGGAACAGCCGACCCACATCCGGCCCTACGGGCCACCTTCTCCCAATGGGAGAAGGATCAGGATCGCGCCGCCCGCAACCCCTCCCACAGAGCGATCCCCGCGCTGACCGAGAGGTTCAGCGACCGGGCCTCCGGCCGGATGGGAATCACGACGCGGGCGTCGGCCGCCTCATGCACGAAGTCCGGCGCGCCCGAGGGTTCGCTGCCGAACAGCAGAACGTCGTCGGGCCGGAAGACGAATTCGTTCAGGGGCGTCGCCCCCTTCGTCGTGAACAGAATCAGCCGTCCCGGGCCCCCATCCTGTTCGAGTCTGGCGCGCTGGAAGGCGTCCCAGTCCGGATGCCGCGTCATATGGCCCAGCGGGCCGTAATCCAGCGCGGCGCGCTTCATCGTCCGGTCGTCGAAACGGAAACCGGTGGGCTCGATGATGTGCAATTCCACTCCGAAACAGGCGCTCAATCGGATGCAGGCGCCGACGTTCTGGGGAATGGCCGGTTGAAAAAGGGTGAGACGCATTCTAAGGCCCTCATACGCGCGGCCCGGGGGCTTGTCGCGGCTCGAAATGCGACCGTTTCTCAAAGAGGCGGCGCTGTTTGCGGCGATGAGCCGCAACGCCGGGCCGGGTCAGACCAACGGGAAGTCGCTAAAGCATCCATGCCGCGATTGATCGGGCCCTCACGGCCCCGGGCTGCGGCGCACGAGGAGTAGGACGTGGCCGAATCGGTCGGGACAGAAAACGGTGAAGGCGGCGACGCCACCCGTCGGGACTTCATCCATATCGCGGCCGGCGCTGCCGCCGTGGGTGCCGGGGCCATGCTGGCCTGGCCCTTGATCAATTCGATGAACCCGGCCGCCGATACGCTGGCGCTGGCGTCGATCGAATTCGACATGACCAAGGTCCAGGAAGGCCAGCAGATCGTCATTAAATGGCAGGGCAAGCCGGTGTTTGTGCGCTATCGCACCGCCCGCGAGCTGCAGGAGGCGGTCTCGACGCCCCTGTCGGCCCTCAAGGATCCGCAGGCCGACGCCGACCGCGTCAAGGAAGGCCATTCGAAATATCTGGTGGTGCTCGGCAACTGCACCCACCTGGGCTGTATCCCGACCTTCGGGACCGGCGACTACGGCGGCTGGTTCTGCCCCTGCCACGGGTCGCACTACGATACCTCGGGCCGCATCCGTAAGGGCCCCGCACCTACGAACCTCGTCGTGCCGGAGTATGCCTACCTCTCCGACACCCGCATCAAGATCGGCTGAGGGCGAGACCGATGAGCGATCACGAATCCACCTATGTCCCCAAGACCGGCATCGAGAAATGGCTCGACACCCGTCTGCCGATCGTCCGCTTCGGCGCTGACTATATGTCGCTGCCGACCCCGAGGAACCTGAACTACTGGTGGACCTTCGGCGGCATCCTGGCCCTCTGCCTGGTCACCCAGATCGCCACCGGCGTGATCCTGGCCATGCACTATGTGCCGAACACCGCCATGGCCTTCGACTCGGTCGAGCGCATCATGCGGGATGTCAACGGCGGGGACCTGATCCGCTATGTCCACGCCAACGGGGCCTCGATGTTCTTCATCGCGGTCTATCTGCACATGCTGCGCGGGCTGTACTACGGCTCGTACAAGGCCCCGCGCGAGATGATCTGGATCGTCGGCTGCCTGATCTTCTTCCTGATGATCGCCACCGCCTTCCTCGGCTATGTGCTGCCGTGGGGCCAGATGTCCTACTGGGGCGCCGAGGTGATCACCAATCTGATCGGGGCCATCCCGGTCATCGGCGAGCCGGTGCTGATCTGGCTGCGCGGTGGCCCGGCCATCGACAACGCCACGCTGAACCGCTTCTTCTCGCTGCACTATCTGCTGCCGTTCGTCATCGCCGGCTGCGTGGTGCTGCACCTCTGGGCGCTGCACACGGCGGGCCAGAACAACCCGGTCGGCATCCTGATCCCGAAGGACCGTGAGAAGAAGGACACCCTGCCTTTCCACCCGTATTTCACGGTCAAGGACGGGTTCGCCATCATCCTGTTCATGATGCTGTTCGCCGTGTTCGTCTTCTTCATGCCGACAGCTCTGGGCCATGCCGACAACTATATCCCCGCCAACCCGCTGGTGACCCCGGCGCACATCGTGCCCGAATGGTACATGCTGCCGTTCTACGCCATCCTGCGGGCCATCCCGGACAAGTTCGGTGGTGTGGTGGCCATGTTCGCCGCCATCGGCGTGCTGTTCATCCTGCCCTGGCTGGATACGTCCAAGGTGCGCTCGATGCGCTACCGCCCGACGATGCGTACCTTCTTCATCATCTTCGTCATCGTCAGCATGATCCTCGGCTGGTGCGGGGCGCAGCTCCCTGACGCGCCGGTGATCGGGACCTTCAAGACCTTCATCCTGATCGACGGGGACCTGAACAGCTATCTGTGGCTGACCCGGTTCGCGACGGCCTACTATTTCGCCTTCTTCCTGATCATCATGCCCATCGTGGGCCTGCGCGAGACGCCGCTGCCGATCCCGGCGACGATCTCGGAGCCGGTCCTCGGCGGCGAAGCCGAGAAGGGCTGAGCGGGACCATGATCCTCCAGACGAATATCCGCGCCATGAAGAAGACCCTGGTCCTGATCGCTGCCGCCGTCGGCCTGACCCTGGCAGCCCAGCCCGCGCTCGCGGCCGGGGGTGAATCCAAGCCCCTGCGCAGCGGCGGCTTCAGCTTCGACGGGCCGTTCGGCAGCTTCGACCGCAACCAGCTGCAGCGTGGCTACAAGGTGTACCGCGAGGTCTGCGCCTCCTGCCACGGCATGAACCTGATGCATTTCCGCACCTTGGCCGAGCCGGGCGGTCCGTTCTATGATCCCCACCAGGCGAGCCCGGCCGAGAACCGTTGGGTCAAGGCACTGGCCAAGGAAGTCCAGATCGCGGACATCGACACCGAGACCGGCGAGCCGATGATGCGCGAAGGCACCTCCGCCGACCGCTTCCCCAACCCCTATCCGAACGCCACGGCTGCGGCCGCAGCCAACGGTGGGGCGTTTCCGCCCGACCTGTCGGTCATGGCCAAGGCGCGCAAGGGCGGTGCCGACTACATCTACTCCCTGCTGACCGGCTATGCGGCCGTTCCACAGGGCCTGAGGATGATGCCGGGTCAGCACTACAACGCCTATATGGCCGGCGACCTGACGCCCTTCATGCCCGAGGGTGCCCATGTGCCGCCGGGCGGCTTCATCGCCATGCCGAACCCGCTGACGGACGGTCAGGTGACCTATGACGACGACACCGTCGCCTCGGTCGACCAGATGGCCAAGGACGTTTCCGCCTATATCGCCTGGGCTTCGGACCCGCGGGCGGTCCAGCGCAAACAGGCCGGCGTGGGCGTGCTGATCTTCCTCTTCCTGTTCGCGGGCATCACCTATCTGAGCTACCGCCGGATCTGGAAGGGCGTGGCCCACTAGGGCCGTTCACACCGACATCGAACAGACCCGCCGGTGCCCAGCGCCGGCGGGTTTTTCGTGGTCGGGCCACGCGCATCGACACCCGCCGGACGGTGTCCTAGGGTCTGGTCATCCAGTGACTGGCTGAGGGTGTTTTTCGTCCATGCGTCCGTTTCCGACCGCCGCCGTGCTCGCCGCCGGTGCCCTGATCTCCGGCTGCGCCAGCCTGGGGGAGGGCGCATCCGCTCCCGCCTTCGCTCCCGCCCTCGCCCCCGCCGTCGTGCCGGCCGCCGCCTTCGACGCCGCCCGCCTGACCGAACATGTGCGGGTGCTGTCGGATGACAGCTTCCAGGGACGGGGCATTGCCACCCCGGCCGAGGAGATGACCGTCCGCTATCTGAGCGAACAGTATGCGGCCGCAGGCTTCCAGCCCGGCGGGGCGAACGGGTCGTGGACCCAGGACGTGGCGCTGAACCGCTTCACCGCCTCCAATTTCCGGGGCGTCCGGCTGAACGTCGGCGGCGAGGCCATCCCGCTGACCCAGGGCCAGCAGATCACCATCTCGACCCGGCTGCCGGGCAACCATGTGACGCTGACCGACACGCCGCTGGTGTTCGTCGGCTATGGCATCAAGGCACCCGAACGGAACTGGGACGACTTCAAGGGTGTGGACGTTCGCGGCAAGATCATCGTCGTGCTGGTCAATGACGCCGATTTCGAGGAGCCGGCGCTGAATACCTTCAACGGCCGGGCCATGACCTACTACGGCCGTTGGACCTACAAATATGAAGAGGCGGCCCGCCAGGGTGCCGCCGGGGTCATCATCGTCCACGAGACGACGGGGGCCTCCTATGGCTGGACCACGGTGCAGAACAGCTGGTCGCAGCCGCAGTTCGACATTGTCCGCGCCAATGCCGCGACCGAGCGGGTCGCGATGGAGGCCTGGTTGCAGCGCGATGTCGCCGTGGACCTGTTCCGTCGTTCGGGTCTTGATTTCGAGGCCCTGAAGGTCGCGGCGCGCAGCCGGGATTTCCGTCCCGTGGCCCTGACGGGCGCCAGCTTCAGCGGCATGTTTGATGTGGCGACCAGCCAGGTCACGACGCGCAACGTCCTCGCCCGCCTGCCGGGCACGACCCATCCGGACGAGACCATCCTCTACACCGCCCACTGGGATCACATCGGTGTCGGCGCGCCCGATGCCAACGGTGACGCCATCTTCAACGGCGCGGTCGACAATGCCACCGGCACCGCCGGCCTGCTGGAACTGGCGCGGGCCTGGGCCGCCGGTCCGCGGCCGCATCGGTCGATCGTGATGATCAGTTTCACGGCCGAGGAGAGCGGTCTGCTGGGCTCGGAATTCTACGCCGCCAATCCGGTCTATCCGCTGGAGACGACAGTCGCAGGCTTCAATATCGACGCCATGAATGTCTATGGCCGGGTGGCCGACGTCGACATCATCGGCTGGGGCCAGTCGGACCTCGACGCGCTCGTCGCCGCCGAGGCGATGAGTCAGGGCCGCACGGCCAGACCGGACGGAAACCCGGCCTCGGGCAGCTATTTCCGCTCGGACCATTTCCCCCTCGCCAAGCGCGGCGTGCCGATGGCCTATGTCGATGGCGGCGGGGCCTTCCTCGATGAGCCGATCGCCGCGCGTGATGCGGCCAGGTCGGAATATGGCGCGCGCCGCTATCACCAGGCCGACGACGAATGGTCGCCCGACTGGGACCTGCGCGGACAGGTCGAGGATCTGGAGCTGATCTTCAACATCGGCCGCGACCTGGCCAACAGCCGTGACTGGCCGGAATGGATGCCGGGCTCGGAGTTCGGCCCGGCCCGCGCACCGAGCGCCGGCCAGCGGCGTTAGGGCGCGGCAGTCTTCTCCCTCTCCTTCATGGGGAGGGGGCGCGCGCAGCGACCGGGTGGGGAAGGCCCGCCCCGCACCAAGGGTGCCCGGCTTCGAAATTCCCCACCCTGTCGCCGCTGCGCGTCGACGTCCCTCCCCACTTCGGGGGAGGGAGAGCCTCGCCACATGACAAAAACGTAATGGGCGCGGCCCGGACGCCTCCCTAAAGTGCCCGCCATCAATCCGGGGATGGAGTCTCTCGTATGTTTCGCAAGATGATGGGCGGTGTCGCCGTCGCCGCAGTGCTGCTGGCCGCCGGCATGGCCTCGGCCCAGGATTTCTCCGCCGCGCGGCTCAGCGAGGGCATCCGCACCATCAGCGCCGATGAATACCAGGGCCGGTATCCCGGGACCGAGGGCGAGCGGATGACCCTGGCCTGGCTGCAGGCCCAGTATGAGGCCATGGGGCTGGAGCCGGGTGGGCCGGACGGCCAGTGGCTGCAGCCGGTCGAGTTGAAACGCTTTACGCCGGTCGCCGGCGCGACCGTCGGCTGGACCGGACCGGACGGTATCGTTCACACCCTGACGCCCGGAACGGACATCGCTGTGCGGGCCGCCACCAATGACGGTCGCGCCAGCGTTCGTGGCACCGGCCTGGTCTTCGTCGGCCACGGCATATTCGCACCGGAGCGTCAGTGGGACGACTACGGCGATGTCGATGTGCGCGGCAAGATCGTGATTGTGGTGCCGGGCGAGCCGGAGGACGCGCGCTTCAACGGGGCCTATCAGACCGCCCATGGCTCTGCGGCGGCCAAGGCCGACGAGGCCTTCCGACGCGGTGCGGTGGGCGTCCTGACCCTTGTGCCCGGTGCCGCCTCTTCGCCCATGTGGCAGGGCGCGATGCGCGGCAATGGTCGCACCCGCACCCTGGCACCGGGGGCCGCCGACCTGGAGTTTTCGGGCGGCATCAACCAGGACACGGCCACCGCCTGGGCCGCCGCCGCCGGACTGGACATGGCCCGGTTGCCGCCCGCCGGGAGCGGCCGGTTCAAGGCGGTCGCCCTGAACGGCGTGACGCTGTCGGTCGAGGCGTCGGAGACCATCGAGACCCTGGTTACCCACAATCTCCTGGCCCGGATTCCGGGGACGGAACGCCCCAACGAGACCATCGTCTATTCGGCCCACTGGGACCATATCGGCGGCGAGGGCCAGCACCCGGGCGTCCAGGGCGACAACATCTTCAACGGGGCCTGGGACAATGCCTCTGGCACCGTCGGCGTGGTCGAGATGGCCCGTCAGCTGAGCGCCGCCCCGCGTCCGAAACGCTCGATCGTCTTCGCCCATATGGCGGCCGAGGAGATGGGTCTGCTGGGGGCCTATGGCTATACGGCCGATCCGGTCTGGCCGCTGGAGACCACAGTCGCCGACATCAATATCGACATGCTGCCACTGTCGGCCCCGACCCGCGACCTGGCGATCTTCGGCAAGGGGCAGAATGATCTGGAAGACCGGCTGCAGGTCCTCGCCGCCGCCGAGGGCCGGGTGGTCACCGACGACCGCGAGCCGGAGCAGAACTACTACTACCGGTCTGACCATTTCCCCTTCGCCCGAGCGGGGGTGCCGGCCATCATGCCGTGGCACGGGGTCGATCTGGATGAGGGCGGCACGGCCGTCGGCCTGCCCGCCTATCGGGCCAAATTCGCGGCTGACTATCACAAGGCCTCGGACGAATGGTCGGCCGAGCTGGACTTCTCTTCGGCCGTCGAGAACCTGACCCTGCTCTATCGGCTGGGTCTGGACCTCGCCAACAGCCGCGACTGGCCGGCGTGGAAGCCGACGTCGGAGTTCGCCGTGGTGCGGGCCCGGTCGGACGCGGCACGCCAGTAGAGGGGCACCCATGACGGTCAGCATCCGGCCCATGACCGGCGACGGCTCGCCGCCGGTCGAGGGGTCCTATCCACAGGCGGTCGAGGTGACCGGGCCGACGCGCTGGCTGTATCTGTCGGGCCAGATCCCGGTCGCGCCGGACGGCTCGCTGGCGGCGGATTTCACCGGCCAGTGCGAACAGGTGTGGTCGAACATCGAGACCCAGCTGGCCGCCGCCGGGATGACCCTGGACAATCTGGTCAAGGTGACGACCTTCCTGTCGGATCGGGCTTATGCGCTGGAGAACCGCGCGGTCCGCATCCGCCGTCTGGCCGGGCGGCAGCCGGCCCTGACGGTGATCGTCACCGGCCTTTTCGAGGCGGCCTGGCGGGTCGAGATCGAGGCCGTGGCGGCGGCGTAGTTCCCATTCTTCTCCTGAAGGGGAGGAATGTCGCATTGCCCGGTGCCGCCAACCCGCTCACTCTGGCACCATGAGCCGTTGGTCCCCGCAGCCCGCACCCGATGAGCCCGACGGCCTGATCCTGTTCGACGGGGTGTGCGTCTTCTGCTCGCGCTGGGTGCGGTTCGTGATCGACCGGGACCCCGAACACAGGTTCAGGTTTGTGGCCATCCAGTCAGGGCCGGGCCGGGTGCTGGCGGCGCGGTTCGGCATTGATGTGGAGGCACCGCAGACCAACGCCGTGGTGTGGGGCGGGCGGATCTTCTTCAAGTCGGACGCCGCGCTGACCGTGCTGGGCCAGCTGGTTGCGACTCGGCCGCTGGGGTGGCTGAAGATCGCGCCGCGACTGTTGCGTGACCCGGCGTACGACCTCATCGCGCGCAACCGGTACCGCATCTTCGGGCGAACAGACGTCTGCATGATCCCGGCACCGGCGGACCGGTCGCGCTTCCTGACGTGACCACGATTTAAGCTGACAAGCTTCTCTGGACGGCGCCATCTTCCCGCGTAGGGGAGGACACCGTCATGAGCATTGACCCTGCGGCCGAGACCGCGCGCTGGCTGGCGACCATTTCGCCCGAGGATCTGGAACGGGCCGTGGCCTATACGCGCGGCGGCCACTGGCTGCTGCTATGGGGGGCGATCGTCTCGATCGTCGTGGCCTGGCTCATCATCCGCACGGGCCTGCTGAGCGGCATCCGCAACCGGATGGAACGCCGGCGCAAGCGGCCAAAGCTGGTCTCACTCGTCGTCGGGGTTGTCTATCTGCTCATGAGCTGGGTCCTGACCCTGCCCTGGGCCATCTACGAGAGCTGGTGGCGCGAGACGCAGTACGGGCTGACGGAGCAGCCGCTGGCCGGCTGGCTGGGCGAGGCGGCGTTGGGGACGGCCATTTCGACCGTGTTCGCGGGACTGCTGATTGTGGCTCTCTACTTCATCATCCGACGGGCGCGGCGCCTGTGGTGGGCCTGGGGCGCGGGACTGACGGCCGTGGCCGTGGTCTTCCTGCTGGTCGTTTCGCCGATCCTGATCGAGCCGCTGTTCAACACCTATACGCCGGCGCCGGACGGGCCGATGCGCGACGCCGTGGTCGAGCTGGCCCATGCCACGGGCACGCCCGACGACAAGATCTACATCTATGACGGCTCGAAACAGTCGGACCGCTATACCGCCAATGTCTCGGGCCTGTTCGGCTCGGCGCGGGTGGCGATGAGCGACGTCATGTTCGCCAAGGGCGCCGATCTGGCCGAGGTGCGCGGCGTCGTGGGCCATGAGATGGGCCACTATGTCCATCGGCACACCCTCTGGACGACCGGTATTCTGATCGTGCTGGCGGCGCTGGTCTTCTGGCTGATCGACCGGCTGTTTCCGGTGGCGAAGCGTTTGCTGGGGGCGAACCGGGTGGGGGATATCTCCGACCCGGCGGGGCTGCCGGTCCTCGCAGCGATTGCGTCGGTGATCGGCCTGCTGCTGACGCCGGTACAGATGAACATGACCCGGCTGATGGAGATCGACGCCGACCGGTTCTCGCTGGTCCACGCCAATGAACCGGACGGCCTGGCCAGGGCCTTGATCAAGACCGCCGAATACCGGGCACCGTCGCCGGGGGCGATCGAGGAATTCCTCTTCTACAGCCACCCCTCGGTCGAGAACCGGATCCGGATGGCGATGGAGTGGAAGGCGACACATCCGGCCAATCCGCCGGCGTCCGGCCGCTGACGGTCGTCTCCTCCCTGTTGCGCAGCGATGGGGAGGTGGCACGGCGCGTCTTCGCGCCGTAACGGAGGGGTAGAAGGCCGCGCGGTGCCCCACCACCACCCTTCACCTGCGGCTCCGGATGGTCCCCTTCCCCATTCGCTGCGCGAACAGGGAGGAGACCTTTATTCCGGCCTCAGCCGCGCTTCCGCACGAAGACGGTCCCGGCGGAATAGCCGGCCCCGAAGCTGCAGATCAGGCCGGTGTCGCCCGGGGCCATGTCCTGCTGGCGCAGGTGGAAGGCGATGATCGAGCCGGCCGAGGAGGTGTTGGCGTATTCGTCGAGGATGATGACGTTCTCTTCCGGCGTCGGGTCGCGGCCCAGCACCTTGCGGCCGATGAACTGGTTCATGTTGATATTGGCCTGGTGCAGCCACATCCGCTTGAGGGTCGCCGGGTCGATGCCGAGGTCCCGGGCGTGCTCCACGATCATGTCGGAGACCATCGGCACCACGTCCTTGAAGACCTTTCGGCCCTGCTGGATGAACAGCTTGTCGGGCGCGCCGATACCCTCGGGGGCGGCGTTGTTCAGGAAGCCGAAATTGTTGCGGATATTGTTGGAGAAGACGGTCTTCAGCCGCGTGCCGATCACGTCCCAGCCGCCCGGACCGGCCTGATCGGAGGCCTCCACGATCACCGCCGTGGCGACGTCGCCGAAGATGAAATGGCTGTCGCGGTCCTTGAAGTTCAGGTGGGCCGAACAGACCTCGGGGTTGACCATCAGCACGGCCTTGACCGAGCCCGAGGCGATGAAGTCGGCGGCGGTCTTGATGCCGAAGGTGGCCGAGGAGCAGGCGACATTCATGTCGAAGGCGAAGCCGTCGATGCCCAGGGCCTGCTGTACCTCGATGGACAGGGCCGGATAGGGGCGGGGCATGTTGGAGGCGGCGCACAGGACGGCCCCGATCTCGCTGACCGGCTTGTCCCAGGCGGCGATGGCCTGACGCGCGGCGGCGACAGCCATCTCGGCCATGATCGACAGGTCTTCGTCGGCGCGCTCGGGGATGTTCGGGGCCATGCGAGCGGGGTCGAGGACGCCGGCCTTGTCCAGCACGAAGCGCGACTTGATGCCCGAGGCCTTCTCGATGAACTCCACCGAGGAGGGGGTCAGGGCGGCGACATCCCCCTCGGCGATTTCGGCGGCGTGGTCGGTATTGAACCGCTCGGCATAGGCATTGTAGGCGGCGACCAGCTCGGCGTTGGAGATCGACTGTTCGGGGGTGAACAGGCCGGTGGCGGCGATGACGGCATGAGACATGAGACGTGGGGCCCTAACGCTCGCGGCGCGGCCGCTCGCTGCTTGAGGGCAGGGGCCGCGTTCTGTTTCTGGACGGACTAGATAGGCCTGTCTCCGGGCCGCGTCGAGGCCGCCTCGTGGCGGGCCAGCAGGCGGTGGGCGGCGTCGAGGTGGAGGCGCTCGACCATGCGGTAGCCGACGCGGATCGCGCCCTTGCCTTCGGCGTCGGCGGCGGCGAAGGCGGCGACAACCTCGCGGGCCCGGGCGACCTCTTCCGCCGAGGGAGAGAAGGCGGCGTTGGCGGCCTTGATCTGGGCCGGGTGGATCAGGCTCTTGCCGTCGAAGCCGAAGGCGCGGCCCTGCAGGCATTCGGTCCGCAGGCGGTCAGCGTCGTCGGTGGCATTGACCACGCCGTCGATGGCCAGAAGCCCATGGCCGCGCGCGGCGGCGACGACGGCGGCGAGCCAGGGCTTCAGCGGCTCGCGGTCGGGGCCGAGGACCAGGTTCATCCGCTCGCCGAAATCATTGATGCCGAGCATCAGGGCCGCCAGCGGGGTGCCCGCGCCGGCGATGGCGTCGAGCCGCAGGACCGAGAGGGGGGTCTCGACCATGATCCACAGGTCGACGCCGGCGGGCAGGCGGGCGGCCACCTCGCGGACGGCCTCCGGGCTCTCGATCTTGGGCGCGACCACGAAGTCCGGCTTCAGACCGGCGAGGGCGGCGAGGTCGTCGGCACCCCAGACAGTGTCGAGGCCGTTGATGCGAACCCCGACGCGCGCGCTGAACCCGCCCGCCCTGAGCGCGGCGACGGCGGCCTGACGCGCCTCGGCCTTGGCGTCGGGCGCGACGGCGTCCTCGAGGTCGAGGATGACAGCGTCGGCGTTGAGGCCACGCGCCTTCTCGATCGCTCTTGCGTTGCTGGCCGGCAGGTAGAGGACAGAGCGGGTCAGCATTTCATCCATCTCCGCTCATCCCCGCGAACGCGGGGACCCAGTGCTCTGGGTGAAAGGTCATTCCCGCCGCCCTCGCTGGCCCGTCCTGAAACGCTGGCGTCAAGCTGGACAGGACCGGATCCCCGCGTTCGCGGGGATGAGCGGACAATGGAGGTCATACGCGGCCGACCACCGGGATCAGCGCCCCGGTGATGGCGCGGCTTTCGGGCGAGGCGAGGAACAGCATGACGCGGGCGAGGTCAGCGGGGGCGACCCATTTCGCCGGGTCGGCATCGGGCATGTCCTTGCGGTTCTGGGCCGTGTCGAGGATTGAGGGCAGGACGGCGTTGACGGTCACGGTCGTGTCCTTGAGCTCCTCGGCCAGGCTTTCGGTCAGGCGGTGGACCCCGGCCTTGGAGGCGGCGTAGGCGCCCATGCCGGCGGCGCTCTTCAGGGCCGCATTGGCCCCGACATTGACGATCCGGCCCTCGGCCGAGGCCTTCAGATGGGGCAGGGCCGCGCGGCTGGCGTTCAGGGCGGTGGTGACGTTGAGCGCGAACATCCTTGCCCAGGCGGGCTCGGCGTCGTCGGTGGTCTGCCAGACGAAGCCGCCGGCTACGTTGAGCAGGGCGTCCAGTCTGCCGAAACGCGCCGCCACAGCGTCGACAGCCGTCTTCGCCGAGGCCGGGTCGGTCAGGTCGACGCCGCCCAGTTCGAGGACGCCATCGGGGGCGGACTGGCCCGAGGCATGGTCGATGACCGCGACCTTCAGCCCGTCGGCGAGGGCGGCCTCGACGACCGCCCGGCCCAGGACGCCGTGGCCGCCGGTGATTGCGATCACCCGATCCGTCATATTGTCCTCAAATCCGAAACGCCCAGTGATTGGTGCGAGATGATGGAGCCGGTCGAGCGCCAAGCCTGGCGCGTTCAGCCGATGATTTCGTTGATGGCGTCGTGCAGGTCCGCCTCGTCACGGGCCGCCAGCCGGCCGAGCGTGCGAATGACCAGCCGTTGTTCGAGCGTAGCGATAGCCGGCTTGACTGCGGACGGCTTCAACAGGCCGGTGCCAGACCAATCCTGCAGCCAGAGTTCGCCGCGCGAGGCGCTGGGCCGGAGCTGGCTCGTCACGGCCATGATGATCACATCCGGCTTCTCGCGGTTGTAGGCGGACCCGCTGATCACGACCGCTGGTCGGCGTTTGACGGCCGTTTGATCGGTGAATGGAAATGGGACGAGGAGGACATCGCCGAACCCGAACCCTGTCGGCTCAGAGGGCATCGTAGGCGTCGTCCTCGGGATTGTTCCAGACGGCGGCGAAAGCCGGCGCGCTGGCGGCGGCGCCGGTTCGCGAAAGCGAGCGATCCTTTTCGCGCTGACCGATGAAATCGACGAAGTCCTCGACCTCGGCGATACGATCCAGCGGCAACGCGCTGATCTTGTCGATCAGGGCCTTGGGACGGGCATTGGCCATCAGTGATCTCCTTCGTCCCTAGATAGTCCGAAGCCGGTGCCGGAGCCAGTCCGCGCGCTTCGCCCTAACGGAACACCCGGCCCAGTAGCCGTTCCAGCGCTTCGGCGTCCACTGCGTCAAAGGCGGACGTCTCGGTCGCGTCGACATCAAACACGGCGATCAGCGCCCCCGAAGCGTCGAACACCGGAACCACGATCTCGCTGGCCGAGCGGCTGTCGCAGGCGATGTGGCCGGGAAAGGCGTGGACGTCGTCGACGATCTGCGTCGCCCGGTCCCGCGCCGCCGTGCCGCAGACGCCGCGACCGAAGGCGATTCTCAGGCAGCCGAGCGTGCCCTGGTAGGGGCCGACCACCAGTTCGTCGGTCTTGTCCGCGTCGACGACGTAGAAGCCGGTCCAGAAGAAGACGGGAAAGGCGTCGGCCAGCATGGAGGCGACCGTGGCCATGCGCGCGGTGCGGTTCGGCTCGCCGTCCAGGACCGCCAGAATCTCGGTCTCGACCTCGGCATAGCGGGCGGCCTTGTCGGCGGGTCGATCGTCGCGGGCGGCATAGGCCATCGGGGTGCTCCAGAGGTCCGGACGACGCATATAGGGAGCCGCCGCCCGGCTGACGAGGGGGTGTTTTCCCCTGTCGCGCGAGTGCGCAACCTGCTGATTCCCGTGGAAAACCATGCGGGAGTCACAAAAAGGCCGCGATGCCGCAACGCTTTACCGGAAACCGGCGTTTACCTTGACAGAAGGTTAACGGGGTCGGACTGTCGGGGTCGCGCTTTGGTACGCGCAAAGGGCTCGGGGCTGCCCGCTTTAGTGTTGCGAGGGGGAGTATGAGCGAGGGTCGATCCAACCAGGAAGGCGGCTCCCGTTTCGGCCGGGGACGCGGTCCCGTGGCCATCGCGGCGGTCGCCGGGGTGCTGGCCCTGACGGCACTCGGCATGGTCTCGTGCGGCAACGGCGGCGGCGGCAACGGCGTCCAGTTCTGGCAGGGCAACGACACGGCCTCCAACGCCTGCCCGCGTCCCGCTTCGCTCACCGGATCCGAGTTCAACGCCCAGGAGACCGGCCTGCGCGCCCTGCGTCGTGCGGCCTTCCGCGGCGACTTCTTCGCCCAGCTGGAGCTGGGCGGCCGCTATGCGGCGATCCGGGCAACGGACAAGAATATCGAGGACCCGATCGAGAGCGCCACCTGGTACGCCATGGCGCTGGCCAATGACGAGGGCTATGCCCCGATCAACCGGGTCGACCGCGGCGGCTTCGGCGGCTGGCGGCCGCTGTCGCGATACGACGACTGCCGGGCCTGGGAGCGCCATACGGCCTATCAGCGGCTGGATCGCCAGCTGGCGCAGATGACCCGGGAAGAGCAGGAGGCGGTGCGCGACCGCGTCATCTACATCCTGTCGACCCGGGACGCCTATGGCTACCGCACCCTGGCGCGGCTGCATGACGGCCTCTACGGCCCGTTCGGTGAGCCCGAGGACAACCGCGAGGCCCGCGAGGCCTGGGGCCGCAACGCCGGCGGCAACAGCCGGGACCGTGATCGCCGCGGCTATTATGCGGCGACCAATCTGTTCCAGCGCAACGACGTCGATGCCTATCTGTACAACTACCTCGCGGTGCAGACCGGCGACGTCGGTGCCTATGTGCTGCTGAAAGACTTCGAGCGCTCGGCCCCCAGCCGCGGTCAGTACCAGGGCTTCGTCGAGACCAAGGCGCGGCAGTGGACGCCGCCGTTCGAATTCTATCCCAACGTAGCGCCGCGCTCGGGTGTGCCCTTCTCGGACGAGAGCCGTCCGCGCGGCGATGCCTATGAGTATGCGCTGGGCCGGATGGCCGGCGAGTTGCCGTTCCTGCACGTCGGACGGGCCCTGCGGTATCTCGGTGTGAGCGAAACCATCGCCCTGAAGCCCGAGGACCTGTCCAAGCGTCAGGTCGAGACCCTGGAGGCCATGCTGGGCCATCCGATGGAGGGCCGGCTGTCCTGGCTGGAACGGGTCCGCGCTATCCAGATGGCCGCCATCAACGGTTCGTCGGAGGCGCAGCTGGTGCTGGCGGTGATGTACGCGGAGGGTATCGGCCTGCCCGCCGACTATGCCCGCGCCTTCAAATGGTTCGAGGAGTCCGCGCGTCAGGGCAGCCCCGAAGCCAAATTCGCCATGTCGAGCTATTTCGCGCTCGGCGTCGCGGGTGTGGCGGACCAGGACAAGGCCCAGGCCGTGGCCCTCCGCATCGACTCGGCCCTGTCCGGCTTCGGCCCCTCGGCCGGCCGTCTTCAGGCGGTTCTGGCCCAGGTCTCCCGTTCGCAGCAGCGCCGCTAAGGAGGGCGGAAGCATGATTACCCACCGCACTTCCCTGGGCCTGATCGGGGGCATCGCCGCCATCGCCGCGGCCGTCACCGCCCTTGCCGTGGGCGACGGCCCTGCCCATGCCCAGGTCGCCGCCAAGGTCGAGAGCCAGACCCGCCCGAATTTCGGCGTCCTGCTGGACCCTCCGACCCGGGGCTCGCGCAGTCGCGGTTCGCAGCACAGACGCTATGACTACGGCCGGCATCGTCCCGACTGGCGGCCCGACTATCGCCCCGGTGGCTATCGGCCCGGCGGCGAGGAGATCGTACTGATCGACTGCGGCGGCAATCCCGGCACCGGGGCGGTCGAGGACGCGGTGCGCCGTGTCCGGCCCGGCGGCACCCTGCTGATCCGCGCCCGTGGCGGTGCCTGTGTCGGCTGGCTGAATATCGACAAGCCCCTGACCATCATCGGCGAGGGCGGCTTTGATCCGCGTGACTGGGCCAGCAATCCGACGCCGACCCTGACGGCCCCGGACGGCCTGCCCTGTATGACGGTGTCGCAGGGTGTGCGGGTGGAGATCCGCGACATGATCTTTGCCTCGCCGCGCGCCGGCGATGCCGCCTGTATCGTCAGCTACGGCGCCGAGATCGTGCTGAACCGGGTCGGCTTCCGTCATGCCGGCGATGAGGCGGCCATCTATGCCGACGGCGGGCTGGTCGACATCCGCAACACCGTGATGGATGCCCAGACCATCGCCCCCGCCATCGTCGCCGACGGCGCGATCCTGACCGCGCATGAACTGTTGGTCAGCGGGGCCCAGTCCGGGCTGGAGCTGGTGCCCGGTGCCGGCCAGACCTCGCGCCTGTCGGCCGTGACCCTGAAGGGCACCGGCTCGCCGAACGCCTTTGGGCCAAGGTCGATCGGCATTGTGGTCCGCTCGGGCCGCGAATACGGACGCGTCGAGATCGAGAACACCGCCATCCTTGGCTATGTCGAGGGCGTGGCCATCGAAGGGGCGTCGGTGACCATCACCAACAGCCGCGTCGGCCGGTCCGACAAGGGTGTGGTCCTGTACAATGGTGAGCTGAACCTCTCGAATAGCCGCATCCGCGCCTCGACCGTCGGTGTCGCCGCTGCCTCGGGCAATGCGGTGGTGACGGACAATGTCTTCGCGGGGGTCCGCGAGGTCATCTATGCCGAAGGCCGCGCCAACGTCGAAGCCGAGGGCAACCGGGTCTGGTCCCAGTATCTGTGCCGCGCCCAGTTCCGCGACCGCTATCGCGGCCGCTATGAGCCCTACTGGCGGGGCGGCGACGGCTGGGAATGCATGTACGGGGCCTATCCGCAGAACTGGTGGGAAGACGAGGACGGCATGCTGGGCCTGCCCTACCAGGACGACGGCTATCAGCTGGAAGGCTATCGCGAATACCAGAGTGGTGTCGGCTACTACACCCGCGAGGGCCGCTACATCCGCGACGAGCGCCACCGTGGTGACGACCGCTGGCGCGGGGGCGGCGGACTGTTCAGCCGCTGACGGTCGGGATCGAAACGGGGACGGCCCTGCGCACCGCGTCGGGGCCGTTTTCATGAAGTGGTAGGCGCGGAGGGACTCGAACCCCCAACCAGACCGTTATGAGCGGTCGGCTCTAACCATTGAGCTACGCGCCCTCCGGGACGACGGTTCGGCCTAGCAGGCGGGCCCGCGCCTTGCCAAGCGCCATCGAGCCGATCAGGCTCCCGCATGATTCCGGAGCGAAATCCGGGTCTGGGCGCGATCACGTCCAGACCGATTTCTCTCAGGGTGTCGCCGAATTCACGCCGATGAACGGAACCTGCCAGCCGGGCTCGCGCGTTCATTCAGGTGCAGACGGCCAAGGTTAGGCCACGGATGCCTGAAATCCTGGGCACCGGATGGATCGTCCTCGTTCACTGGAGACTGACGCAATGACCCGCAACACCCGCGCCCTGATGCTGGGCGGTGCCCTGATGGCCGCCGTCGCGATGAGCGCCCCGGCCGCCCTGGCCCAGTCGCAGCCGTCCGGCGGCGCGCCGATGATGATGCACGCCATGGTGGCCCCCCCGGCCCTGAACCTGTCGGCCTATGGCGAGGTCAGGACCGCCCCGGACATGGCCACCATCAGCTTCGGCGTCGTCACCGAGGCGACGACGGCCGCCGAGGCCATGAGCCAGAACGCCACGCGGATGAACCAGGTCATGGCCGCCCTGCGGCGCGCCGGGATCGAGGCGCGTGACGTCCAGACCTCGGGCCTGAACCTGTCGGCCCAGTATGACTATGTCCAGAACGAGCCGCCGCGGCTGCGCGGCTATCAGGCCTCTAACCAGGTGACGGTGATCATCAATGACCTGACCAAGGTCGGAACGACCGCCGATGCCGTGGTCGCGGCGGGCGTCAACCAGATCAACGGCATCGGCTTCGGGCTGAAAGACCCGTCGGCGGCCGAGAACCAGGCCCGACTGATCGCGGTGCGCAATCTGCAGGCCAAGGCCACCCTCTATGCCCAGGCGCTGGGCGTGGAACTGGCCGGCATCCGCTCGCTGTCGGAAGGCGGCGGCTATCTGCCCCCGCCGCCGATGATGTTCGCCCGCGCGGAAATGGCCATGGACGCGGGCGGCGCGACTCCGGTCGCGGCGGGGCAGCTGACCGTGCGGATCGACATCACGGGGGTGTATGATCTGAGCCGCTGATGCGGTCTCTGGGTGGCTGGTGGCTGGTGATTGGTGACGGGCGGGCCCAACCGCCAATCACGGCAACCCTTGTCAATTGGTCACCGCCGCCTGCAACTCTTCACCAGCCACTCATCACTCGCTCAGCCCCGCGAAATCCGCGCCAGCATCATGCCGACGCCGAGGTTCATGCCGTAGCAGATGCCGAGGACGGCCAGGGCCGTGATCGGCCCGTCGTCCATGAACCACAGCGGCAGGCTCCACGGCAGGCCGAGGATTTTCGCTGGCAGGAAGGTCAGCAGGCTGTCGGGCTGGCCCAGCAGCTTCAGGCCGGCGGGGGTGGCGAACAGCAGGGCAACGGCCCCCGCCACGGCGTAGGCGGCATAGAGCAGCCACTGCAGTCCCTGAAGCGTGCGCGCCATCGGTCGTCCTCCCTGCGGGCAAGGGAGTCCCGAACGGCGTCGCCGTCAAGCCGGCTTCTTGATCTCGTTGGCGTCGTCGAGCAGGACCACGGTCGGGGACCACTGGCGGGCCTCTTCCTCGGGCATCTGGCCGTAGGTCACGACGATGACCTTGTCGTTCTTCTGGACCAGACGGGCGGCAGCGCCGTTGACGCCGATGACCTTCGATCCGCGCGGGGCCTCGATGGCATAGGTGGTGAAGCGCGCGCCGTTGGTGATGTTCAGCACATCAACCTGTTCGTGCGGAAAGATGCCGGCGGCGTCCAGCAGGTCGGCATCGATGGCGATCGAGCCTTCATAGTCCAGGTCGGCCTGGGTCACCGTCGCGCGGTGCAGCTTGGCCTTCATCAGGGTGACCAGCATGGGGAGTGCGGTCCGGATGTGACGCGGGGCGTTCGGCCCCCGCTCGCAGACCGTCCATATAGGGGTTTCGCCATCGGCCATCAATGATCGTCGTTGCGACGCAGCATCGGATGCTGCGACGCGGCTCGCGCGTTACGTGACGTTCATTTGACGACGCCGTCTGTCGCCCTATGGTCTGGATGCGGCCATGACCCGGCCCGTGCTCCGGACGACTCCCCTCGCCATGAAGCAGTTTTTCCTGACCATGCTCGGCGTCTTCGCCGGACTGTTCCTCTTCCTGGTGGTGGTGCCGTTCATCTTCATCGTTGCCGCCATCGGCTCAGCCTCGTCCGAGGAGCCGACGCCGCGCAATACGGTGCTGGAGCTGGACCTGCGCGAAGGTGTCACCGATCAGGCCCCCAACAATCCGTTTGCGATCTTCGGGGGTTCGGGCCTGTCGACGCTGCAGATCGTCGACACCCTGGCCCAGGCGGGGGGCGACGACCGGGTCAAGGTTCTGCTGATCCGCCTGCCGGAGGCCGGGATCACACCCGCCGCCGCTGACGAGATTCGCCAGGCGGTTCGCCGCTTCCGCGCCTCGGGCAAGGTCGTGATCGCGCACAGCCAGGGCTTCCTGCCGGTCGGGGCGACGGTCTCCAGCTATATGATCGGGGCGTCGGCCTCCGAACTCTGGATGCAGAACACCGCCGGCTTCCAGCTGTCGGGCCTCTCGTCCGACAGCGTCTTCCTGGGCCGGGCCTTCGACAGATACGGCGTCAACGCCGAGTTCGAGCAGCGTTACGAGTACAAGAACGCCGTCAACGAATTCACCCAGAGTGACTTCACCCCCGCCCATCGCGAGGCGATGTCGGCCTAGATGACGTCCATCTACACCTCGGCCCTGGCCAATGCGGCCCAGGACCGGAAGATGACGCCTGCGGCGCTGCGGGCGACCATCGAGGCGGGTCCCTGGTCGTCGACCGAGGCCCTGCAGAGGAAGTTGATCGACAAGATCGGCCAGGTCGAGGAGGCCGAGGCCGAGGCGAAGCGCCGGGCCGGCCGCAATGCAGGAATCATGACGTTCGGCGACTATTCCGCCGCGCAGGGTTCGCGCCTGGGGTCGGGTCGTGACGCCATCGCCATCGTCGGCGGCGAGGGTGCCATCATGACCGGCACAGGCGGCGGCGCCGACCCGTTCGGCGGCGGCTCGTCGATTCTGTCGGATGACCTGGCCGAGGCCCTGTACGCCGCCATTGAGGATGACAGCGTCAAGGCCATCGTCTTCCGCGTCTCCTCGCCGGGCGGGTCGCCCGAGGCGTCCGAGCAGATCCTGGCGGCGGTGCGCGCGGCCAAGGCGGCGGGCAAGCCGGTGGTGGTGTCGATGGGCGACTATGCCGCCTCGGGCGGCTACTGGATCAGTTCGGAAGCCAACTGGATCGTGGCCCAGCCCTCGACCCTGACCGGCTCGATCGGCGTCTATGGCGGCAAATTCGTGCTGGCCGACGCCCTGGGCCGGTTCGGCGTCGACATGCGTAATCTTTCGGTCGGCGGCGGTTATGCCGACGCCTTCTCGCCGGCGCAGGACTTCAGCCCGGCGCAGCGCGCGGCCTATGCGGCCCAGATCGACCGCACCTATGAAGAGTTCATCGCCCGCGTCGCGGCCGGTCGCCGCCTGCCGCCGGCCCGGGTGCGCGAGATCGCCCGCGGCCGGGTCTGGACCGGTGCCCAGGCCCGGCAGATCGGCCTGGTCGACCAGCTGGGCGGACTGGAAGAGGCCATCGCCAAGGCCCGCGAACTGGCCCGCATTCCGGCCGGGGATTCGGTGCGGTTCAAACGCTATCCGGAAGCCAGCTCACCGTTCGAGGCCCTGTCGCAGGCGTTCGGCGTCTCGGGCGAGGCGGCGCGGGTTCTGGTCGGGATCGGCGGGGTCATGAACGACCCGGCCGCCGAGGCGACCGTTCGCCGCATCCAGACCGAGCGGGCCCGTGCTTCGGGCGCTTCGGTGCTGGCGGACCAGCCCTATTGAGGCGGAACACTCGCCTGTGAAGGGGCCGGTCATTGACCGTTCGCCCGTGTGGACCGACATTGAGTGTTCGACGCTGCTCTTCCAGCGTCCGGGAAGGTGAATTGATGACCCAGTCCGACCGTCTGATCTTCGGCCTGTCAGCGCGCCGTCCGGCGAATGGCCTGCTCGCGCCGGTCATGTGGCTGGCCGGCGTGATCGCGACCCTCGTCGCCATGGCCGTCGGCGCCGTTCTGGCGGTCTTTACGGCGGTCGCGGTGGCGGTTATCGCCCTGTTTGCCGCCGTCCTGGTCTTCTTCGCCGGCCTGGCCATGGGCGCGCGCCGCAAGGCCGTGGTCCGGACCCGCCGGGCCGACGACGTGATCGAGGCGCGCAAGGTCGACGGCGCCTGGGTCGCCTACGGCTGGGAGCGGCCGGGCCGGTAAGCCAGACGTGCTGACGGTCAAGGACGCCCCGTCCCCCAATTTCGACGCCCGACGCGGTCCGCCCGACATGCTGGTGCTGCACTATACCGGCATGAAGTCGGCCGATGAGGCGGTCGCCCGCCTGCGGGATCCCGAGGCGAAGGTCTCGGCCCACTATGTCGTGGACGAGGACGGCTCGATCCTGCGGCTGGTGGCCGAGGCGCGCCGGGCCTGGCACGCGGGCAAGGGGGGCTGGCAGGGCGAGACCGACTGCAACGCCGCCTCGATCGGTATCGAGATCGTCAATCCGGGCCATGAGTTCGGCTATCGCGACTTCCCCGAGGCCCAGATCGACGCCGTGATCAGCCTGGTCAGCGACATCCGCACCCGCTGGACCATTCCCGACGCCCGCATCATCGGCCATTCCGACCTGGCACCCGAACGGAAACAGGATCCCGGCGAGCGTTTCCCGTGGAAGCGGCTGGCCTCGGTCGGTCACGGCCTGTGGTTCGAACCGGCCCAGGAGCGGATCGCGGCGCTGGGCGTGCCGCTGGGCGTCGGCGACGAGGGGCTGGGGGTGATCGTCCTGCGCGCCGGCCTGCACCGGCTGGGTTATGCCCTGACGCCCGGCGGGACCTATGACGAGGCGACCCGGCTGACCGTCGAGGCTTTCCAGCGTCACTGGCGGCCGGGGCAGGTGGACGGGGTGGCGGACGGCGAGACGCGGGCGACCCTGATGGGCGTGCTCCAGTTGGCGACGGCGGAGAGCGTGACGGGGGTGTTGAACTAGGGGTTGGGGGTGACGGTGGTCGTGGTAACCGAGTGAGAATAGCTTGCCACTCTGTCCTCGTAGAGCCTTACAGCCAATTCGATTTCTGAACGAGCCGCAGCCGTGTTTCCTTCCTCTCTCAAGAAAACCAGGGTGGTGTAGCCCTCAGGATCGACGAACACTCGCGTCGGTGTGCCGAAGGCAGACTCGACCTGACTTCGAGTCATGCCGACCTGCACCGACTGTGTGGTTCCTGCATCCCAGGGAATCTGCGTCGCGCAACCGGAAGCCGACAACAGCGCGACCACGAGGAAAGGCATCGACAAAAAGCGCATCTCTGTCCCCGATTGAAAAGAAGAATGACTGATCCCGTTTAGCGGGAACAGGCGGGTGCTCCCAAGTGCGGTCCGGGGCTCGAAGAAAAGGAACCGCCCGCGAAGCTTGCCTCGCCCGGATTCATCAGAGGCGCGACCGGTCTTGATAGGGCCCAAAGACGCGAAGAATCCGAACCTGTCCCCGATCATCATCGACCCGGTAAACGATAAGATAGCCTTCGACGACCCGTTCCCTAGCGCCCTCATGTCGACTTGCCGGCCAACGTTCCGGTGAGAACTGGAGTTCGGCCAGCGCTCGACTGATACGCGCAATCTTCAGTCGAGCCCTCAGGCCGCTGCCAGGTTGGCTGAGCCAGCGCCGCAAGGCCAGAAGGTCGATCCGCGCGCGGGCGGCGAAGGCAATGGAATAGCCCTCCATCTATTCGACGGAGGGGTCTTCGAGATCCTCGCCAGCAGCCCATCTGTCGAGCCATTCAAGCGCCGCCTCGCCCGCAATGTAGCGGCCTGCGGCAAAGTCCGCATCCGCCTCGGCCAACCGCGCCCGCTCCCATTCCAGACGAACGTCGCGCTCGCTCGGTGTCTCGACGGATGGGTCCGGGAAAAGGCGAGGTGCGGGCTGGGGCATGGAGACAAGCTAGCACAATCCAGCGCCGGGTTCACCCCGCCCCTGTTGACCCCCGCCGCCATCCGGCCCATCTGTCCGCCCGTCAGACGGCCGGGCGGTCGCGGCGGGGCTTGCTCCGTCGAGGAAAGTCCGGGCTCCACGGTGAAGAGGCGGCGGGCAACACCCGCCCGGGGCGACCCGAGGGATAGCGCCACAGAAAGCAAACCGCCTGCCCTTCGGGGCAGGGAAGGGTGAAAGGGTGGGGTAAGAGCCCACCGCGTGCCTGGTAACAGGGACGGCATGGCAAGCCCCGCCTGGAGCAAGACCGAATAGGGACGTCGCGCGAGCTTGCTCGCAGGGTTCACCGCCCGAGGCGTCCGGGTAGGTCGCGAGAACCGTCCGGCAACGGGCGGTCCAGAGGAATGATCGTCACCGTCTCCGGACGGTACAGAACCCGGCTTACAGGCCGTCTGACAAAATGTTTTTGGGCGCTAACGCTCGCAACGCGGTTGCTCGCTGCTTGAGCGCGGGTCGTCACCCTCCGACTTGATCGGAGGGTCGCCGCGCGGCGGCTCGCTGCTTGAGCGCGGGGACGCCCTAGTAGCGTTTCCGGGCCTTGTCGGCGGCGTCGATCAGGCGGAGGCCCGAGATTTCCGCCGCATCCGCCGTCAGATCCATGGCCGTCTCGGGCGGGTCCTTGATCACCACAGCGCCGTCCACCGCCCGGGGGGACATGGGTTTGGTCGGGTCCGGGGCGGGTTTGTTCGGCATGGCCTGAAAACGCGCCGGTCTGGGGGGGGCCGGAACCCTGTCGGGCACGCTCGCTGGCGCCGTTGCGCGTTAACCCCTTGGCCCGCAATGGGGCGCAGGATTGCTCCGCAGCCTGCTTATACTTGAATGTTCTGTCTCTGTTCACGCTGTTACAGCTCAGTTTGCCGCAATTGAGGTTAACCGGCGTCAACTAATCCCATTGAGACCCATTTCATCCCATGCTATCCCAGACGCTTGGCGCGGGGTTGGTGTGCGCCGCGTGACGTTCACGGGGATCAGAGGGGCGGACCGAAGGGTCCGAGTTGGGGGCAGGCGTGTTTCTCTCGACCTACGAGAAACAGTTGGACGGCAAGCGGCGCCTGCTGATTCCGCAGGAGTTCCGCACTGCCGACAATGGTGCCGAGCACGGCGTCTTCTGCTTCTTCGCCCTGGCTGATGACTGCCTCGAGGCCGGTGGAGACCGGCTGATGGCGGAATATGTCGCCCGGATCGAGGCCCTGCCGTTCGGCAGTGACAAGCGCACGGCCCTGGAAGAGACCTTCTACGCCGGCCAGCGCCCGCTCTCCTACGACGGTGGCGGCCGCATCACCCTGCCGGAAAGCCTGTGTCAGGACGCCGGTCTGGGCGAGGATGTGGTCATCGTCGGCCTTGGGCCGCGCTTCCAGATCTGGGACCGCGCGCGCTGGAACGCCCGCCGCGACGCCCGCCGCGCCCTGGCCCGGCAGGTGATGAACGGGGAGGGCGGATGACCTCTCCTCACGCCCCCGTCCTGCTGGCTGAAGTGATGGAGGCCCTGGCCCCGCAGGCCGGTGACGTCATCATCGACGCCACCTTCGGGGCCGGCGGCTATACCCGCGCCATTCTGGCGACCGGGGCGACGGTCATCGCCCTGGACCGTGATCCGACCGTTCAGCCGCACGCCGAGGCCGTGGCCAACGACTATCCGGGCAAATTCCGGCTGGTGCGCACGCCCTTCTCGGGGCTGGCCGAGGCCTTTGCCGACAGCGGCGAGGCCCGGCTGGACGGGGTGGTATTCGACATCGGCGTCTCCTCAATGCAGCTGGACCAGGCCGAGCGTGGCTTTTCCTTCATGCGTGACGGGCCGCTGGACATGCGGATGTCCGATGAGGGGGAGACCGCCGCCGACATCGTCAACGGCTGGGACCACGGGCCGCTGGCCCATATCTTCAAACTGTACGGCGACGAGCGTCAGTCGGGCCGGGTCGCCACGGCCATCCTGCGCCGCCGGGTCGAGCGGCCGTTCGAACGCACGCTGGATCTGGCCGAGGTGGTCGAGAAGGCGCTGGGTGGCCGTCGCGGCGCGCCGATCCATCCGGCCACGCGCGTGTTCCAGGCCCTGCGCATCGCCGTGAACGACGAACTGGGCCAACTGCGTCAGGGACTGGAGGCGGCCGAGGCGGCCCTGTCGCCCGGCGGCCGGCTGGCGGTGGTGACCTTCCATTCGCTGGAGGACCGGATCGTCAAGGCCTTCCTGACCGAGCGCACGGGCAACGCCCCCGGCGGCTCGCGCCATGCCCCGGTGGCGGTCGAGACCCGCAAGCCGAGCTTCCTTCTGTCGTTCAAGGGGACGCGCGAGGCCGGTGACGCCGAACGCGCCGACAATCCCCGCGCCCGTTCGGCCAAGCTGCGCGCCGCGGTGCGCACCGACGCCGCGCCCTGGGGCGTCCCCGGGCGGAGGGCCGCCGCATGAGTCCGGCCATGGTCACCCTGAACCGGCTGTTCGCCTGGAAGATCCGCGGCGTCCGCTGGGTCGAGATCATCGGCGTGCTGCTGGTCGCGGCCATGGTCTTTTCGGTCTATCTGGCCAAGGCGGCTGCGGCGCGTGAGGGCGCGCGCATCTCCGACCTCGAGCGGCAGATCAGTGACAACGGTCAGCGGGTGCGCCTGCTGCGCGCCGAGGTCGCCCGGCTGGAACAGCCCAACCGGCTTGAGGCCCTGTCGCGCGGCGCGGGCCTGGGGCCGGTGGACGTGCACCGCCAGGCCACGGTCGGCAACCTGCCGAACCTGGCCCCGATCCCCGAGCCGCGACCGGTGGTGATCGCGCCGACGTCACCCGCATCCGCCGCGCCCGGTGCAGAGGTCGTGCGATGAGCGCGCACGAACCGCACGCGACCGCCCGACCGGCCCGATCCTGGGGCGTGCGGCGGTATGCGCCGTCATGGCGCTGGCTGACCGAGGCCATGTGGTGGGTCGAGCACGCCTTTGGCCGGGCTCATGCCAACGCCCGGCCCGAGGAAGACACCCGGGTCCGCATCTTCGTCATTCTGTCGGCATTCTCGGCGGTGTTCGTCTGTCTGACACTCGGTGCCGTGTATGCGGCCCTGCTGACGGCCGGTTCCGGCCCGGGTGCCTCGGCCCATCCGAACGCAGTGGTGCGCGCCGACATGGTCGACCGCAACGGGGCGCTGCTGGCCACCAACATCGTGCACTACGGCCTCTATATCGATCCGGCCCAGGTCTGGGATCGCCGGGCGGCGGCGGCGCAGATCCGGCGCGCCCTTCCGCGGGTCTCGAAGACCCGGCTCGAGGCGGCCCTGTACGGCGACCGGCGGTTGCTGGTCGTCAACCGTCTGACACCGCGCGAGAAGGTGGCGGTCCACAATCTGGCGCTGGGCGGTGTCAGTTTCGAGCCGGAGGACGTCCGCGTCCACCCGCTCGGCGAGTCTGCGCGTCATGTGGTCGGCAGTGTCGACACCGGCGGAGTCGGCCTGTCCGCCGCCGAACGCGCGTTCAATGATGAAATCCAGGCCGCCGGCGGGCGTGGCGAGAGCTTCCAGATATCGATCGACCTGCGGGTCCAGGGCGTCCTGGAAAATGAACTGGCCGCCGCCGCCGAGGCGACGGAGGCCAAGGGAGCCGTCGGCATCATTACCGACGTCCAGACGGGCGAGGTTCTGGGCATGGCCAGCTGGCCGGCGTCCAACTCCCGCAACCTCGCCACCGCCGCCACCTATGAAATGGGGTCGGTGTTCAAGACCTTCACCGTCGCCGCCGCGATCGACACCGGCCGGGCCGATATGAACACCCTGCTGGACGCCTCCGAGGCGTTGCAGATCGGCAGCCGCCGGATCACCGACTTCCACGCCCAGAACAAGGTGATGACGCTGGAGGAGGTCTATCTGCACTCGTCCAACATCGGCACCTCGCGCCTGTCGACCGAGATGGGACCGCGGGTCATGCGCGACTATTTCGAACGCTTCGGCATGATGTCGCGGGCCCCGTTCGAAATTCCGTCGGAAGCGCCGATCCTGCCGGGTGAATGGTCGGATTCGACCCTGGCCTCGCTGTCATTCGGCTACGGGATCTCGATCACCCCGATGCAGATGGCGGCGGCCATGGGTGCCCTGACCAACGGCGGGCGGTTCATTCCGCTGACCCTGCGCAAGGGCGGCCGGCCGGATATCCGGGGCCGCCAGATCGTCTCGCCCGAAACCTCCCTGACCATGCTGGACCTGATGCGCCGCAATGTCGTGCGCGGTTCGGGCGGCCGGGCCGAGGCGCCGGGCCTGCGCGTCGGGGGCAAGACCGGCTCGGCCAACAAGTCAGTGAACGGCCGCTACAGCACCGCTCATGCGGTCGGCACCTTCGCGGGTGTCTTCCCGGCCGACGGTCCGGTCAATGCCCGTCGCTACCAGATCCTGGTGCTGATCGACGAGCCCCAGACCTATCCGCGGACCGGCGGCTTCGTGGCCGCGCCCGCTGTGGGACGGATCGCCGATCGGATCGCGGGTTTCCTCGGCGTGGCCCGTCGGGCCGACCCCTATCGCACGGCACTGGGCGACCGGATTCCGGCCTTCGAGGACCTGGAAGGGGACGGGCGATGAGCGCGACCCGGCCCGCCCCGATCAAACTGTCGGAACTGCTGCGCCGCGATGTGGCGGCCGATCCGATGATCACGGGTGTCACGGCCGACAGCCGCAAGGTCGGGCCGGGCTCGCTGTTCGTGGCCCTGCCGGGCAGCGCCGCCGACGGCCGTGCCTTCATTCCGCAGGCCCTGTCGCAGGGGGCTGCCGCCGTGCTGGCCCCGGCCGACACGGACGCGCGCCTGGCCCCGGTGCTGATCACCTCGGGCGATGTGCGCCGCGCCTATGCCATCGCTGCGCGCAGTTTCTACGGGTCCCAGCCGGCGACCTGTGTCGCGGTGACCGGTACCAATGGCAAGACCTCGGTCGCTGCCTTCTGCCGCCAGATCTGGGCCGCCCTCGGCCTGCATGCCGCGAGCATGGGCACCCTCGGGGTTTTGGCGCAAAATGGTAACGTTAACCGCGAGTTGACAGGACCCGGCCTGACCAGCCCGGACGCGGCCGACGCGGCGCGTATGCTGGCCGATCTGGCCGCGAGCGGTGTCACCCATCTGGCGCTCGAGGCCTCGTCGCACGGCATCGACCAGCGCCGTCTGGACGGGGTGACCCTGCAGGCCGCGGCCTTCACCAATCTGAGCCAGGACCACCTCGACTATCACGGCGACATGGCCAGCTATCGGAGCGCCAAGCTGCGGCTGTTCGAGACCCTGCTGCCGCGCGGCCGCACCGCCGTTCTGAACGCTGACAGCGACGCCTATTCCAGCTTCGCCGCCGCCTCGATCATGTCGGGGCTGGGCATCATGGCTGTGGGCGAGCGGGGGCGGGACCTGTCGTTGATCGCGCGCCGGGCGACGCCCGAGGGCCAGCGGTTGACGATTGATGCGCGGGGCAGTCTGCACGAGGTCCTGCTGCCGCTGGCCGGGGCTTTCCAGGCCTCGAACGCCCTGGTCGCCGCGGGCCTGTGTATCGCCGCGGGCGAGACACCCGAGCGGGTGCTGGCCGGTCTGGAGAAGATCACCGGGGCCCAGGGGCGGCTGCAACGGATTCCGGGCAGTGGTCGGGGCGAGGTCTATGTCGACTATGCCCATACCCCGGACGGGCTGGAGACGGTGCTGAAGGCCTTGCGGCCGCATGCGACAGGGCGGCTGATCGTCGTCTTCGGGGCGGGCGGCGATCGCGACAGGGCCAAGCGGCCGATGATGGGCGAGATCGCGGGGCGGCTGGCGGATGTCGCCATCGTCACCGATGACAATCCGCGCTCCGAGGACCCTGCCGCCATCCGCAAGGCGGTCCGCGCCGCCTGTCCCGCCGCGCGGGAGATCGGCGACCGCCGCGCCGCCATCCGTGAGGCGATCGAGATGATGGGCGACGGAGATGTGGTGATCATCGCCGGAAAAGGGCATGAGCAGGGACAGATCGTCGACGGGGTCACCCATCCCTTCGACGACGCCACCGAAGCCGCTGAAGCCCTGGGTATCCATGCCTGACAGACCCCTCTGGACCTCTGCCGAGATCGTTGCCGCCACGGGCGGGACCCTGTCCGGCGCGGCCTTCGAGGCGACGGGCATCACCTACAACAGCCGCGAGATCGTGCCGGGGGACCTGTTCCTGGCGCTGAAGGGCGCGCGGGACGGGCATGATTTCGCGGCCGCCGCCTTCGCCGCGGGGGCCACGGGCGCGATCACCGAACACCCGGTCGAGGGCGGATCATCGGTCGCCGTGGCCGATACCCTGCGGGGACTCGAGGCCCTGGGCGTGGCGGCGCGGGACCGGACCCCGGCCCGGCGCGGCGCGGTCACCGGCTCGGTCGGCAAGACCAGCGTGACCCAGGCGATCAAGGCGGGCCTGGATCTGGCAGGTCCGTCCCATGCCTCGATCAAGAGCTACAACAACCATATCGGCGTGCCCCTGACCCTGTCGCGGATGCCGCGCACGACCGAGCGGGCCGTGTTCGAGATCGGCATGAATGCGCCGGGCGAGATCGCGCCGCTGTCGAAGATGGTCCGGCCGCACGCGGCCTGCGTCACCACGGTCGGCCCGGTGCATATCGAGGCCTTCGCCGACGGCGAGGCCGGGGTGGCGGCGGAAAAGGCGGCGATCTTCGAGGGACTGGTTGAGGACGGCGTGGCCGTGTTCAACGCCGATGTGGCCTTCGCCGCTGTGCTGGACGCCGGTGCGCGGCGGGCCGGAGCGCGGATCGCGACCTTCGGATCGGCGGTCGGCTGCGACGCGCGGCTGATCGATTTCCAGCCGCATGACACGGGCGCGCGGGTCCGGGCCGAGCTGTTCGGGCGGACAATCGATTTCCCGCTGGCCCAGTCCGGCTTCCACTGGGGTCTGAACAGCCTCTGCGTCCTGCTGATGCTGGACGCGCTTGATGTGTCGCTGGATACGGCCCTGGCGGCCCTGTCGGAATTCCAGCCGCTGGCGGGGCGGGGGCAGACCCAGATTGTGAACGCGCCCGGCGGGGCTTTCACCCTGATCGACGAGAGCTACAACGCCAATCCGCTGTCGATGGCGGCCGGCTTCCGCAGCCTCGGGGCCCGGCCGCTGCCCGCCACTGGCGGACGCCGGGTCGTGGTCCTGACCGACATGCTGGAGCTGGGCGACCAGTCCGAGGCCCTGCACGAGGGCCTGGCCGGGCCGATCGATGCCGCCGGCCTCGATCTGGTCCATGCCGCCGGGCCGGAGATGAAGCGGCTCTATGACGACCTGCCCGGCTCGCGTCAGGGCCTGTGGCGCGAGACCGCCGCCGAACTGGCCGCCGAAGCCGCCATGCTGGTCGGCCGGGGGGACATTGTCATGGTCAAGGGTTCCAACGGATCGAAGGCGTCGCTGGTCGCCAAGGCCCTGGCGGCGCTCGGCTCCCCCTCAAGCAGCGACGCGCCGCGCGCGGAGCGATAGGGAAAACAACATGTTCTATCTTCTCTATCTCCACTACGCCGACATCGCGCAGGACTATCCGCTGCTCAATCTGGTCCAGTACCAGACGGTGCGGGTGGCGCTGGCCATGGCCACGGCCATGATCGTCGCCGTCACCATGGGCAGCCGGTTCATCGCCTGGATGCGGGTCAAACAGGGCAAGGGGCAGCCGATCCGCTCGGACGGCCCGGTCTCGCACCTGTCCAAGGTCGGCACCCCCACCATGGGCGGGCTGATGATCCTGGCGGGGATCGGGGTTGCGGTCTTCCTGTGGGGCGACCTGACCAACCCCTATATCTGGATCGTCTCCGGCGTGACGGCGGCCTTCGGCCTGCTGGGCTTTGTCGACGACTATGCCAAGGTGTCGAAACAGACCTCGGCCGGGCTGACGTCGAGGCAGAAGCTGCTGGCCCAGGTGGTCATTTCGGTCATCGCCGGAATATTGACCGTGATCTGGATGAAGGCGTCGCCGACCTCGCCCAACCTCGAGACCTCGATCGCCTTCCCCTTCTTCAAGGCTGTGCTGCTGAATATCGGCTGGTTCTATGTCCTGTTCGCCGCCTTCACCATGGTCGGCTTTTCCAATGCCGTGAACCTGACCGACGGCCTCGACGGCCTGGCGATCGTGCCGGTCATGATGGCGGCCGGCGCCTTCGGCATCATCAGCTATCTGGTCGGCAATTTCATCTTCTCGGACTATCTCGGCGTCCACCATGTACCGGGTGCCGGCGAGCTGGCGATCTTCACGGCGGCCATCATCGGTGGTGGGACCGGCTTCCTCTGGTACAACGCCCCGCCGGCCAAGATCTTCATGGGCGATACCGGTTCGCTGGCCCTCGGCGGTGCCCTGGGCGCCATCGCCGTGGCGACCAAGCATGAACTGGTGCTGGGCATCGTCGGCGGCCTGTTCGTCATCGAGGCCGCCTCGGTCATGATCCAGGTCGCCTATTTCAAGGCCACCAAGAAGCGCATCTTCCTGATGGCCCCGATCCACCACCATTTCGAAAAGATGGGCTGGCCGGAATCGACGGTGGTGATCCGGTTCTGGATCGTCTCGGCCATGCTGGCGCTCATCGGGCTGGCGACGTTGAAGCTGCGGTAATGACCCATGTTTCCGCTCATCCCCGCGAACGCGGGGACCCAGTCCTGTCCAGTGTGACGCCGGTGCCAAGGGATTGCGGGCGGCTTGAACCCGAACGCGCACATCTTCCAAAGAACCGGGTCCCCGCGTTCGCGGGGATGAGCGGGATATTGAGATGATCCCCGTCCCCGGATTTGAAGGGCGGCGCGTCGCCGTCTTCGGCCTCGGACGGTCGGGGACCACGGCGGCGCGGGCGCTGCACGCCGGAGGCGCCATCCCCATCCTGTGGGACGACGGTGTCTCGGGGCGGATGCAGGCGGAGGCCGAGGGCTTTGCGGTCGAGGATCTGAGCCGGGCCGACTGGTCGCAATTCGCCGCCCTGGTCCTGTCCCCCGGCGCGCCCCTGACCCATCCGAAACCGCACTGGACCGTCGACAGGGCGAGGGCGGCGGGCGTCGAGATCATCGGCGACATCGAGTTGTTCGCCCGCGCCATGGGCCGGACGCCCGTGACGGTAAGGCCCAGGGTCGTCGCCATCACCGGCACCAACGGGAAGTCCACCACCACAGCCCTGATCGGCTGGGTGCTGAAACAGGCCGGGCTGAAGGTCGCCGTCGGCGGCAACATCGGCATCGGCGTGCTGGCCCTGCCGGCGCCGGCCGAGGTCGGGGTCTATGTGATCGAGGTATCGAGCTACCAGCTGGACCTGACGACGAGCTTTGCGCCGGATGTGGCGATCCTGACCAACATCAGCCCGGATCATCTGGACCGGCATGGCGGGATGGAGGGGTATGTCGCGGCGAAGGCGCGGATCTTCGCTCATGCGGGTCTTTCGCTGGTCGGCGTGGATGAGGTCTGGGGCAAGAGCATCGCTGCGGCTCTCGCCTCGGAGGGCCGCAACGGAACCCTCATCTCCGCTCATCCCGGCGAAAGCCGGGACCCGGTGCTTTCCAGCGAGGTGCCGGCGCTTCAGGAGAACGGTCAGAGCGATCATCCGCAGACCGGTCATCCAAAGGACTGGGTCCCGGCTTTCGCCGGGATGAGCGGAAACATTTGGGTCAGGCCCGGCAGCCTGCTGGTGGCCGGCGGGCCATCCATAGACACCACCGCCGCCCGCTCCCTTCCGGGCCGCCACAATGCCCAGAACGCGGCCTTCGCCTACGCCGCCGCGCGCGCCGTTGGCGTCTCGCACGACGACGCCGTCGAAGGCCTGATGACCTTCCCGGGCCTCGCCCACCGGATGGAAGAGGTCGGCCGCCTCGGCAAGGTCCGCTTCATCAACGATTCCAAGGCCACCAATGCCGATGCCGCGCGGCAGGCGCTGTCGTCCTATGAGCGCAGCTTCTGGATCGCCGGCGGGCGGGCCAAGGCGGGGGGGATCGACGAGCTGGAGGACCTGTTCCCGCGCGTGGTCGAGGCCTTTCTGATCGGCGAGGCGGCGGGACCGTTCGCCGCCCGGCTGGGCGAGACGCCGCACCGGATCAGCGGGGACATGGCCTCGGCCGTGCAGGCCGCCGCGGCCGCCGCCGCCGCCACCGGACGGGAGGAGGTGGTGCTGCTCAGCCCCGCCGCCGCCAGTTTTGACCAGTATCCGGACTTCGAGGCGCGGGGCGAGGCGTTCCGCGCCGCCGTCCTTAACCTCGGGGCTACGCCTTCAGGGCATGGTTAGCGAACCATGACCGCGCACGACTACAGCCCCGCCTTTTCGCGCAACGACCAGAGCGCCATCGCCAAATGGTTCTGGACGGTCGATCGGGGCCTGCTGGCCGCGGCCCTGACCCTGGTCGGGCTCGGCGTGGCTCTCAGTTTCGCCTCCAGCCCGGCGGCCATCCTCGCCGATGAGTCGATCTCGGATCCCTTCCACTATTCATGGCGGATGATCGTCTGGGCCTCGGGCGGCACCGCGGCCATGCTGGTGATCTCGCTGCTGTCGCCGCGCGGCGTGCGCCGGATCGCCCTGCTGGCCCTGCTCGGGGCCATCGTGGTCATGGCCGCCCTGCCGTTCATCGGCAATGAGGTGAAGGGGGCGGCGCGCTGGGTCAATCTGGGGCCGTTCAGCCTGCAGCCGTCGGAGTTCGCCAAGCCCGGCCTGATCGTCTTCGCCGCCTGGATGTTCTCCGAGGCACAGAAGGGGCAGGGGGTGCCCGGCGTGTCGATCGCCTTCGGGGCCTGGGCCCTGACGGTCGGCCTGCTGCTGATCCAGCCCGACATCGGCCAGACCCTGCTGATCACCACCACCTTCATGGCCGTCTTCTTCATGGCCGGGGTGCCGCTGAAATGGGTCGCCGCCCTCGCCGCAGCGGGCGCGGCCGGAGTGGTGGGACTGTATTTCGCCTTCAGCCACATGCGCGATCGCCTGAGCCGCTTCCTGTCACCCGAGACCACCGACACCCACCAGATCGACCGCGCCTCCGAGGCCATCCGCGCCGGGGGTCTGGTCGGCCGCGGGGTCGGCGAGGGGGTGATGAAACGGTCGGTGCCTGACCTGCATACCGACTTCATCTATTCGGTCGGCGCCGAGGAGTTCGGCCTCGTCCTGTCGCTGGCCATGATCGCCCTGTACGCCTTCATCGTGGTGCGCGGGATGCGGCGGGCGATGAAGCTGACGGACCCGTTCGAACAGACAGCGGCGGCGGGGCTGTTCATGCTGATCGGCCTGCAGGCCTGTATCAATATCGCGGTGAACCTGAACCTGATCCCGACCAAGGGGATGACCCTGCCCTTCATCAGCTATGGCGGCTCGTCGATGCTGGCCATGGGGCTGACCATGGGTCTGGCCCTCGCCTTGACCCGACGCCGCCCCGGTGCCTACGAGCCGGGGACCAGCCTGCCGGATCGCGGGCGGATTTTGCCGTAGGAATCCGATGTCGAAGGTCTGCGTCGTCGCCGCCGGGGGTACCGGTGGGCATATGTTCCCGGCCGAGGCGCTGGCGCGCGAGCTGGCCCGGCGCGGCTGGCGGATCGTGCTGGCCACCGATCACCGGGGCGAGGCCTATGCCCAGGCCTTTCCGGCCGAGGAGCGGATCGCGCTCGACGCCGCCACCGGGCGCGGCCCGGTCGGCATGGCCAAGGCGGGCGTCGCGATCGCGCGCGGCCTGCTCAAGGCGCGCAAGGCGCTGAAGCGGCTGGATGCGGCGGTGGTGGTGGGCTTTGGTGGCTATCCGTCCGCCCCCGCCCTGCTGGCGGCCCTGAGCCAGGGGCGGCCGACCCTGTTGCATGAGCAGAATTCGGTGCTGGGCCGGACCAACCGCTGGCTCAGCCCCTATGTCGGCGCGGTGGCGGCGTCCTTTCCGAACCTGCGTCTGGTCCCGCCCGGCGTCGAGGGGCGGGTCAGCCTGATCGGCAATCCGGTGCGGCCCGACATCCGGGCGCTGTTCGACCGGCCGTACGCCGCCCCGACCGCCCGCAGGCCGATCCATGTGCTGGTCACGGGCGGCAGCCAGGGCGCGCGCATCCTGTCCGAAGCCGTGCCGCAGGCCCTCGCGGCGCTGCCGGCCCCGCTGCGGAAGCGGCTTCGGGTGCAGCAGCAGTCGCGGCCCGAGATGCTGGAGACGGCGCAGTCCATCTATGCCGCCGCCGGGATCGAGGCCGAGGTCGCGCCCTTCTTCCGCGATATGGCGCAGCGGCTGGCGACGACCCATCTGGTGATCGGCCGGGCCGGGGCCTCGACCTGTTCCGAACTGGCGGTGGCGGCCCTGCCGTCGCTGCTGATCCCGCTGAAGATCGCCATGGACGACCACCAGCGTTTCAATGCCCTGAGCCTTGTCGAGGCCGGCGGGGCGGATATGGTGCTGGAGGATGAGGTGACGGTCGAGCGGCTGACGGCGGCGCTGTTGGCGCTGCTGGGCGATCCCGCACGGCTGGCGTCCATGAGCGCGGGGGCGCGGTCGGCGGCCCTGCCGGATGCGACCATGGAACTGGCGGATATGGTCGAGGCGGCGGTGGTCTAGCCGCCGGCGGTCAGATTCATGCGGCCCTGGGCCACGGCCTCCTCAAGCGTCGTGGCGTCGATATCGTAGTCATCGGGATTGCAGGCGGCGACCACCATTTCAAAGGCCTTGTCGCCCTGGACAGGATCATAGGGCGGGGCGTTTTCGGGTGTCGCCGGCCCCTCCGCGCCGTCTTCGCGCACGGCCGCGAAATCCAGCCGGTCGACCTTGCCGCCGACGGCGCAGTCGAACGACCACCAGGACCAGCCGCCCCAGTATGCTGTGCCGGCGGCCCGGAAATCGGGTTCAACCACCTGGAACACGCGGATGCGGCCGCCGGATCCCTCCGGCTCAAGGCTGGACAGGTCGGCGTAGTGGGCGAACCGGTCGGCACCGAGGAAGACGAACCGGTGCGGCGGCTGGGCGGGCTGGGCGGCCAGCAGCGAAAGAAGGGTCAGAAACATGCGGCCATCGTAACCGGGCGTTGACCGTGACGGGAGTAGTTTGTCCCCATGACACGCTTCATGACCCTCGATTTCGCCGACGGCGACCGGACGCAGATGCTGGCCCGTGTGCTGGAGATGGCGCGCGGGGCCTATGGCTATGTGGTGACGCCCAATGTCGACCATGTGGTCAAGCTGATGGACGGCCGGGTCGGGCGCGAGGTCTATGCGGAAGCTGATCTGAAGATCTGCGACAGCCGCATTCTCAGCCATCTCGCGCGGCTGCGGGGCGTGACCCTGCGGGTCTATCCGGGCTCGGACATGACTGCGGACCTGCTGGCCTCGCCGGCGGCCGAGGGGCTGACCATCGCCGTTTTCGGGCCGGACCGTGCCGCCTTCAATGACCTTGCCGCCCGCTATCCGCGCCAGACCCTGAAATACCTCGAGGCCCCGATGCTGGTGCCCGGCACCCTCGGCTGGCGCGCTGCTGTCGGCCATGCGGCCGGGGCGGAGTGGGACGTGCTGCTGGCCTGCGTCTCCTTCCCCAAACAGGAGCTGTTCGCCCACGCCCTGCGGGCTGAGGGGCGGAAGACGGGGGTGACCCTGTGCGTCGGGGCCTCGGTCGACTTCCTGAGCGGCCGCCAGCAAAGGGCACCGCGGATTTTCCAGCGGCTGTCTCTGGAATGGCTGCACCGGTTGCTCAGCCAGCCGCGGCGGATGTTCCGACGCTATGTGATCGAGGGGCCGGCGATCTTCGGGTGGTTCGTGCGGACGGAAGTCCTCGGCTCGCGCTAGGGTCCGTACTCATTTGCGGCTCGGCGCAGATGCGGGCTATGCTATTGGCTTATTTGGCATTTTAACTCCGTGATCCTCGGGCTTGTCCCGAGGACCCATCGTACAGCAGGCTCAAGGCTGCGATCAGGAGACGCTGTCCCGCGAGTTGCGAGGCTCCGACCGCCTGTACGCCAGCCAAATGGGTCCTCGGGACAAGCCCGAGGATGACGGATTGCATGGAGTTATTGAGTCTGGACCCTAGGCCGCCACGATCTCTTCTGCCTGCTGCAGGTCCACACTCACCAGCTGGCTCACGCCGCGCTCCGGCATGGTCACGCCGTAGAGGCGGTCCATGCGGCTCATGGTCACCGGGTTGTGAGTGATGACGATGAAGCGGGTGTCCGTCCGCTTCCGCATCTCGTCGAGCATGCGGCAGAAGCGGTCGACGTTGGCGTCGTCCAGCGGGGCGTCGACCTCGTCGAGGACGCAGACCGGGGCCGGGTTGGCGAGGAAGACGGCGAAGATCAGGGCGGCGGCGGTCAGGGCCTGTTCGCCGCCCGACATCAGGCTCATCACGGCCAGCCGCTTGCCGGGCGGGCAGGCGTAGATTTCGAGGCCGGCCTCCAGCGGATCGTCGCTCTCGACCAGTTTCAGCTCGGCCTGGCCGCCGCCGAACAGGGCCTCGAACAGGCTTTTGAAATTGTCGTTGATGACATCGAAGGCGGCGATCAGCCGTTCGCGGCCCTCGGCATTGAGCTCGTCGATGCCGTCGCGCAGCCGGGCGATGGCGCTGGTCAGGTCCGACCGTTCGACCTTCATGGTCTGCAGCCGGTCGCCGTATTCGATGGCCTCTTCCTCGGCCAGCAGATTGACCGCGCCGAGGAATTCGCGTTCGCGCTCAAGGCCGTAGAGCAGGCTCTCGGCCCCGGCGGCGTCGGGCGGGCGGGCGATGGCGTCGTCGGTCAGCTTCTGGCCCAGTTCCTCGGGCGACATCCCGGCGGATTCGCGGACGTTGGCCTCGGCTTCGGCCAGACGCTCGGCGACCGCTTCGGCCCGGGCCGCCAGGCCGGCGCGGGCTTCGCGGGCTGAGGACGCCGTGGCTTCCGCCGCCCGCGCGGTCCGGTCGGCCTCGGCCGCACCGCCCTCGGCCAGTGCCAGGGCGTCGCCCGCGGCCTTGCGCCGGGTCTCGGCGGCGGTCAAGGCGTCGAGCAGGGACGAGCGCTGGGCGGCCAGCTGCTCGGGCGCAGCCGAGGCTGCCGTCAGCCGGGCCGTGGTCTTCGTCGCATCCTTTTCCAGCGCCGTGATCCGCGCCGTGGCGTCCTTCGCCCGCGCGGCCCAGCCGTCGCGTTCGCGGGTCAGGCCATCCAGCCGCGCCTGACGGCCTGCGACCTCGCGCGCCTCGGCGTCGCGCTCGACCCGGGCCGTGGCCGCTGCACCGCGCGCCGCATCTGCCGTCGTCCGGGCGGCCGACAGTTCGGCGCGCAGGCCGTCGAGGGTCTCGGAGGGGGCGTCTGACCCTTGCGCCTCGGCCAGGGCCGCCTGTGCGGCCTCGACCTCGGTGGTCAGCCGGGTCAGGGTTTCGTCCAGCGCCAGGGCCCGCGCCTCCTTGCGCGCCTGGTCGCGGCCGAGGCTCTCGAGCCGGTCGCGGGCGGCGGTGACGGCCTTGTCGAGCGGGAAGGGGGCGGCGCGGGCGGTTTTCACCGTCTCCTCGGCGGCGCGGAAGGCCTCGGTGGCCGCCTTGAGGGCCGCCTGTGCGGCTTCCACCGCGGGCTTGCCGGCGTCGATCTCCGATTCCAGCTCGGACAGGCGGGTTCGCTGCGCCAGACGGACGGCGGCGGGACGGGGGGCCTCGGCGCGCTGGACGAAGCCGTCCCAGCGCCACAGGTCTCCGGCGACGGTGACCAGTCGGGCTCCGACGGGCAGGGATTTCGCCAGCCGCTCGATCTCACCGGCCGGTGCCACGCCGCATAGGGACAGGCGGGCCTTGAGCTGGTCGGGGGCAGAGACATGGCTCGCCAGCGGCTCGACGCCGGAAGGCCAGACGGGTGCATGAACCTCGGCCCCGGCCCAGTAAGCGACAGCGGCCTTGTCGAGGGCGGCGTCCAGATCATCACCCAGCGCCGCGGCCAGGGCTGCCTCATAGCCCTTGTCGGCCTGCACCCGGTCCAGCGCCGGCGGATACTCCCGTTTGCCCTGCACCAGCAGCTGGGCGAGGCCGCGGGCCTCGGTCTGCAGCCGACCGAGGCGATCCTCGGCGGCGCGGGCCGCCGTGCGGGCCTCGGCCTCGGCGCGGGCGCGGTCGCCGCGTTCGGTTTCGGCGGCCTCGACCGCCGCGCGGGCGGCCGCCAGATCGGCCTGGGCCGCCTCCAGCGCGGTCTTGGCCGCCTCGATCTCGGGCGTTTCCAGCGGCCCCAGCGCCGCGCGTTCGGTCTGGGCCGAGGCCAGCTGGGCCTCCGCCCGGGCGACACGGGCCTCGGCGTCGCGCTTGCGGGCGTTCTCCGCATTGACCCGGGCCTCGACCGAGGCCGCAGCACCGGCGACGCGCTCGACCTCGGCGTCGGCGGCCTTGCGGGCGTCCTCGGCGGCGGCGAGGGCGGCTTCCAGCTCGGGGCCGCGCGTCGGGGCACCGGCGATCCCAGCGGTCAGGGTCTCCAGCGCCGCGCCGAGCCGGGCCAGTTCTTCCGAGGCGTCGCCGGCCATGGCCGTCTCGCGCTCAATGTCGGCGGCGATGCGGGCGGCCTCGGCGGTCAGGCGATCGACCTCGGCGCGGGCGGCCTGTTCGGCCATGTCGAGCCGGTCGCGTTCAAGGCTGGCCCGGTGCAGCAGGGCACCGGCCACGGCGTCTTCCTCCCGAGCGGGCTTCAGCGCCTCCTGGGCCGAGAGCGCCGCCGTCTGGGCCCGGCTGGAGGCGGTCGTCGCATCGCCCACCGCCCGTTCGGCGTCGGCCAGTTCCTGCGCCGCGGCTTCGGCGGCGATGCGGGCGTCGTTCCAGCGCACGAACAGCAGAGCCGCCTGGAGGGCGCGGATCTCGGCGGAGATCTTCTTGTAGCGTTCGGCCTGCCGCGCCTCGCGCTTCAGCCGGGTCAGGGCTGTCTCGAGCTCGCGGCCGATGTCGTCCAGACGGTCGAGGTTGGCCTCGGCTGCCTTCAGCCGCAGCTCGGCCTCATGCCTGCGGGTGTGCAGGCCGGCAACACCGCCGGCCTCCTCAAGGATACGACGGCGGTTCTGCGGCTTGGCGGCGATCAGTTCGCTGATCTGGCCCTGGCGGACGAGGGCCGGGGAGTTGGCACCGGTCGAGGCGTCGGCGAACAGCAGCTGGACGTCGCGGGCGCGGACCTCCTTGCCGTTGATGCGATAGGTCGAGCCCTGGCCGCGGTCGATGCGGCGCGACACCTCCAGCATGGGGCTGTCGGTGAAGGGCTGGGGGGCCCGGCGCTGGGCATTGTCGATGGTCAGCTGGACTTCGGCGTGGTTGCGCGGGGGCCGGTCGGCGGCCCCGGCGAAGATGACGTCGTCCATGCCCTGGCCGCGCATGGCCTTGGCCGAGTTGGCTCCCATGACCCAGCGCAGGCCTTCGAGCACATTGGACTTGCCGCAGCCGTTGGGGCCGACGACCCCGGTCAGGCCCGGCTCGATATGCACCTCGGCAGGATCGACAAAGGATTTGAAGCCCACCAGCCGGAGGCGCTGGAATTGCATCGGTCCCTAAGCCGTCACTGGTCGGCTGCGGCCGCCTGGACCGCTGACTCCAGCCCGGCCAGCGAGCTGTCGGTCACCCGGCGGCCGTTCACGAAGAAGCTCGGGGTGCTGCGGACTCCGGCGGCGCGGGCGCTTTCGATGTCGCGCGTGATGGCGGCCTGGGTCGCAGGGGTGGCGGCGCAGGCCTGAAGTTGCGCCAGGGTGCGGCCGCTGACGGCGACAGCAGGCGCATACCAGTCCTCCCTCGTTCCGCCCGCCAGCACCGCCGCCTGGCCGCGCATCAGGGCCGAGGTGACGTCGAAGAACCGTGCGGGCACAGCGCAACGCGCCAAGGCGGCACCGGGGAGGGATACCTCTTGCGGAGGGGTCGGCAGGTTGCGGAAGACGAAGCGGACCTGTCCGGTGTCGATGAGCCGCTGTTTAAAGGCCGGATAGACCCCCACGTGCCAGGCCCCGCAGGCCCCGCAGGCGAAGGAGGCGTATTCGATCACCGTAACCGGGGCGTCGGCCCGGCCGATGCTGCGATCCGCTGCCGTGACCGGAGCCACGGGCTCCTGGGCGACGGCCGGCGACGCGCCCGCAGTCAGGGCCACAGCAAAGGGCCCCAGCAGTGCCAGGGTCAGCAGGGTTTTCCGTCTTGTGGTCACGGCCGCACTCATCCCTTGGCCAATTCGGCTTCGATCGCCCGCGACAGGTCGGCCATGGTCGTGCCGCTCCGGGAGCCGGGGGAGATGACCTTGACGCCGTTGACCAGGAAGGTCGGCGTGCCGTCGACGTCGGCGGCCTGGGAGGTGCGGGCGCGGGCGTCGGCAGCCTTGATGTTCTCCGGATCCTTGATGCAGGTCTCGATCTGCTGGTTGTTCAACCCGGCCCCGTTGCCGATGCGGAACAGGGTGTCGCGCGGATTGACGCCCGCCTGCCACTCGTCCTGGCTCATCATGATATTGTGGACAACGTCGAAATATTTGTCGTCGCCGGCACAGCGGGCGATCATGAAGCCGGCCACGGCGACATTGACCGGGGGCGTCGGCAGTTCGCGGAAGACGAAGCGAACCTTGTTGGTGTCGACATAGGCGGCCTTGAACGCAGCCCAGTTCTCCTTGTGCCAGGCGGCGCAGACATGGCAGGTGACCGAGGCGTATTCGATGACCGTGACCTTGGCACCCTCGGGAGCCCCCATGGCCATGTCGCCTTCAACCGCAGCAGAGCCGCCACCGCCGCAACCGGCCAGGGTGGCCATGGCGGCCAGGGCCGCTGCAGTCATTGCCGCGCGGCGGCTCATGGCGGCGTATTTGGTCTGGGCGCTCATGGCGTCGTCCTCAACTTGGGGCGGGATTCTGGAGAGCATCGCGCGATTCCCCGTTGATACGCGCGCCTGAGCACTTTCGAGAACAGAAACGGCGAAGTTTTGTCAACGGCCCGAACGGTCGCGGCCTTTTTCCGGGTCGCCCAGAACGGCCCGTCCCAGCCGTTCCAGCGGGCCTTTCAGGGCCTCGGGGGCCGACGCGATGGCGGCCTTCAGTTCAGCCTCTTCATGGGCCGAGAGAGGTTGGGCCGCCGGACGGCGCTTCGGCGCGGCGGCGATGTCGGCGGGCGGCTTGACCGGTCCCTGGGCGATCCGCAACCGGTCGACGCTTCCGGGGCCGAGGAACAGATTGACCCGCGCCAGTATGTCTTCGGACTGATGCTGGACCAGCAGGGCGGCGGGCCCGGCCACGCGCAGTTCCAGCGTCCCGCCTGCCCCGCCCCGACCCTTGGTCAGCTTCTGCGGGCGTGTCACCCGCGCCAGACGGTCGCCGACGATCTCGCGCCAGCGCGGTTCCAGCGCGGCCGCCCCGCGCCCGAACCTGCCGTCCAGTTCCTTGATCAGACCCTGCAAGGCCCGACCGGCCTTGGGCGTCGGGCGCGGCGCCGGACGCGTACGTCGGCGCGACAGGATTTCGCGGGCCTCGGCGTCTGTGGGCAGCGTGCGGCGCATTTCCGGTCTATAGCGCGGACGATGGCCGCCGTCCCCAATCCTGTGCCTGTTCTCCGCGCCGCCCTGCTGGACTGGTACGACGCCCATGGGCGGATGCTGGTCTGGCGCGCGCCGCCCGGGACGCCGCTGCCCGACCCCTACAGGGTCTGGCTGTCCGAGGTGATGCTGCAGCAGACCACCACGCCGCACGCCACGCCCTATTTCCAGACCTTCACCGCCCGCTGGCCGACAGTGGGGGATCTGGCGGCGGCGGACGACAGTGACGTGATGGCCGCCTGGGCGGGGCTGGGCTACTACGCCCGCGCCCGCAACCTGCTGGCCTGCGCCCGTGCCGTGGCCCGGGATCATGGCGGTGTGTTTCCCGACACGGAGGCCGGCCTGCTGGCCCTGCCGGGGGTCGGTGCCTATACCGCCGCCGCCGTGGCGGCCATCGCCTTCGGCCGCCCGGCCAATGTGGTGGACGGCAATGTCGAACGGGTCATGGCGCGGCTGTTCGCGGTGGAGACGCCGCTGCCGGCCGCGAAGCCGGAGCTCAAGCGGCTGGCCGGTTCGCTGGTCGCCGACGACCGGCCGGGCGACTGGCCGCAGGCCCTGATGGACCTCGGCGCGACGGTCTGCCGCCCCGGAAAACCACTGTGCGACGCCTGTCCGCTGACCGCGTGGTGCGCCGCGTTTGCGTCCGGCGATCCCGGGCGCTGGCCGCTGAAGACGAAGAAGGCCGATCGGCCCCACCGCATCGGTGTCGCCTGGGTGCTGCGTGACGAGCAGGGGCGGGTAGCGTTGGTGCGACGACCGGACAAGGGACTGCTGGGCGGGATGCTGGGCCTGCCGACGTCGGACTGGAGCGTGGCGCTGTCGGCTACCACGCCGCCCGTCGCCGCCGACTGGCGCGAGGCGGGGGCGATCGAACATGTCTTCACCCATTTTTCGCTGACGCTGTCCGTGCGGGTCGCTGACGGCAGGGGCGACTTTATCTGGACCGACCCGGAAGAGGCACTGACGTCCCTGCCGACGGTGTTCAGGAAGGCGCTGGAGCGTGGACTGGCCTGAGTCCTACTGCATCCCGGCGCGGACCTCGGCTCTCAGGGCGTCGATCGAGCGCAGGCCCTGATCGGTCTTGAAGCGCCAGTAGGTCCAGCCGTTACAGGCCGGGGCGTTCTCGAACAGGGCGCCGAGCTTGTGGATCGAGCCGGTCAGCTCTCCGGCGACCAGCGAGCCGTCGGCCCGGACGCGCGCCTCGCGGGTGCCGCGCGGGCAGTACAGCTTGTCGCCCGGCGCCAGCAGGCCGGCCTCGACGAGGGCTCCGAAGGGCACCTTCACCTCGGCCTTGCGCGAGCCCATCACCACCAGGTCCTCGGGCGCGGCGGGAATGACCGCCTTGATCCGTTTCTCGGCGACCCTGGCATAGGTCTCGTCGCGCTCGATCCCGATCCAGTGACGGCCCAGCCGCTTGGCCGCCGCCCCGGTGGTGCCGGTGCCGAAGAAGGGGTCCAGCACCACATCGCCGGGCCGGGTCGCCGCCATCAGCACGCGGTGCAGCAGGCCCTCGGGCTTCTGGGTCGGATGGGCCTTCTTGCCGTCGGCGTCCTTGATCCGCTCCTCGCCCGTGCACAGGGCCAAGGTCCAGTCGGACCGCATCTGGACGTCCTCGTTGAAGGCCTTCAGGGCGTCATAGTTGAAGGTGTAGCGCTTCTGGTCGCGGCTGCGCGCGGCCCAGATCAGGGTCTCATGCGCATTGGTGAACCGCGTGCCCTTGAAGTTCGGCATGGGGTTGGACTTGCGCCAGATGATGTCGTTCAGCACCCAGAAGCCTAGGTCCTGAATCGCCACGCCGAGGCGGAAGACATTGTGATAGCTGCCGATCACCCAGATTGAGCCCTCGGGCTTCAGGATGCGGCGGCATTCCGTCATCCATTCGCGGGTGAAGGCGTCATAGGCGGCGAAACTGTCGAACTTGTCCCAGTCGTCGTCGACGGCGTCGACCTTGGAATTGTCCGGCCGCAGCAGGTCGCCGCCCAGCTGCAGATTATAGGGCGGGTCGGCGAAAACCATGTCGACACAGGCATCTGGCAGGGACCGCAGCACCTCGATGCAGTCGCCCCTCATGACGACATCGATCTTCAGATCAGACATGGATACGCGGCCCCGGACAGATTGAAGTCCGAGTGGTGAATCATCGCGGTTAAGGGCGGTTTAAGCGGACGGCAGGCGGCGGGCTGTCAGTGCTCGGCCAGGCCCGCGAATTTCCAGTCCAGCGTTTGACCGGCATGGAACGGCACGACCTCGGTACCGGCGGCCGCCATCATCTCCGGTACCTGGTGCGCGACCCGTTCGATCCGGATCCGCTCCTCGTTCAGGGGCAGGCCGTAGAAGCGCGGGCCGTTCTCCGAGGCGAAGGCCTCGAGGTGATGCAGGGCACCCTCTTCCTCGAAGGTCCTGGCATAGCTCTCGATGGCGAAGGGGGCGTTGAAGATGCCGGCGCAGCCGCAGGCCGATTCCTTGGCACCGACGGCGTGGGGGGCGGAGTCGGTGCCGAGGAAGAACCGGTCCGAACCGGAGGTCGCCGCCCGGCGCAGGGCGAGGCGGTGCACTTCCCGCTTGGCCACCGGCAGGCAGTAGAAATGGGGGCAGATCCCGCCCTGGAACATGGCGTTGCGGTTGAAGTCGAGGTGATGCGGCGTGATCGTCGCCGCGACATTGGCCCCGGCGGTCTCGACGAAGGCCACGGCATCGGCGGTGGTGATGTGTTCGAACACTACCTTGAGGGCCGGGAAGTCGGCGATGATCCGGGTCAGGATGCGGTCGATGAACACCGCCTCACGGTCGAAGATGTCGACATGGGAGTCCGTCACCTCGCCATGGACCAGCAGCGGCATGCCGACCTGCTGCATGGTCTCGAGAACCGGATAGATCCGGCGGAAGTCGGTCACGCCGTGGCTGGAGTTGGTCGTGGCATTGGCCGGATAGAGTTTGCAGGCGGTGAAGACGCCGGCGGTAAAGCCGCGTCCGACCTCGGTCGGGTCGATGTCGTCGGTCAGGTAGCAGGTCATCAGGGGGGTGAAGACCGTTCCCGGCTCGACCGCCGCCAGGATGCGCCCGCGATAGGCTTCGGCTGCGGCTACGGTGGTGACGGGTGGTGCCAGGTTGGGCATGACGATGGCGCGGGCGAACTGGCGGGCCGTATGGTTGACGACCGAGGCCAGCATGGCACCGTCGCGCAGATGCACATGCCAGTCGTCGGGTCGCCGGATGACCAGTCCGGCGCCGGTGGCCGGGGCCGTTGCGGCCGCCGTTTCGGTTTCAGAGAGCGTCATCAGGCTGTTCCTCGGCGGACCTTGGCGGCGTCCATCGCGTCGTCGCGCAGGCTGGATCCGGCCTCCTGCGCATAGCGGCAGACAGGCCTGTTCGTCCAGTTCGCAGGGCCCGCGAGCCGACTGTGCCGCACCGGGCCGTAGAACTGCCACATCCACTCACGGTTTGTTACAGCCCCGGCCTCGCCTTCGCGGGCGCAGCACGTTAGTCAGACCGGATACGACGAGGCTTCAGGGACCAGGCGATGACTCAGTGGGTGTACGGCTTCGGTGGGGGCTCCGCCGACGGCGATGCGTCGATGAAGAACCTGCTCGGCGGCAAGGGGGCCAACCTGGCCGAGATGTCGTCGCTCGGCCTGCCGGTGCCCCCCGGCTTCACCATCACCACCGAAGCCTGCGTCCACTATTATTCGAATGGACAGACCTATCCCGATGCGCTGGCCGCCCAGGTCGCCGCCGGGCTGAAGACGGTCGAGACCGTGGTCGGCAAGACCTTCGGCGACGCGAAGAACCCTCTGCTGGTCTCGGTCCGCTCGGGCGCCCGCGCCTCCATGCCGGGGATGATGGACACCGTCCTCAACCTCGGCCTGAACGATGAGACGGTCGAGGGTCTGGCCGCCCTGTCCGGTGACCGCCGTTTCGCCTTCGACAGCTATCGCCGCTTCATCACCATGTACTCCAGCGTCGTGCTCGGCCTGAGCCATGACGATTTCGAGGAGGTGCTGGACGACCACAAGGACCGGCTGGGCGTCACCATCGACACCGACCTGTCCGCCGGCGACTGGGAGAAGGTCGTGGCCGACTACAAGGCCGTGGTCGAGGACCGGCTGGGCCAGCCCTTCCCGCAGGACCCGCATGACCAGCTCTGGGGCGCCGTCTCGGCCGTCTTCGCCAGCTGGATGAACGACCGGGCCAAATTCTATCGCCGTATGCACGACATCCCCGAGAGCTGGGGCACGGCGGTCAATGTGCAGTCGATGGTCTTCGGCAACATGGGCGAGACCTCGGCCACGGGCGTGGCCTTCACCCGCAACCCCTCGACGGGCGAGGCCCGGCTGTATGGCGAGTTCCTGATCAATGCCCAGGGCGAGGATGTCGTCGCCGGCATCCGCACGCCCCAATCCCTGACCCGGGCGGGCCGTGAAGAGATGGGCGAGACCGCCCCCTCGATGGAAGAGGCCATGCCGGTCGTCTTCGCCGAATTCGTCGATGTCGTCGGCCGGCTGGAAAGCCACTACCGCGACATGCAGGACATCGAGTTCACGGTCGAACAGGGCCGGCTCTGGATGCTGCAGACCCGCAACGGCAAGCGCACGGCCAAGTCGGCGCTGAAGATCGCGGTCGATCTGGCTGCCGAGGGCGTGATCTCACAGGAAGAGGCGATTTCCCGGGTTGAACCCTCGGCGCTGGACCAGCTGCTGCACCCGACGCTGGACCCCAAGGCCAACCGCACCGTGGTCGCGTCCGGCCTGCCGGCCTCGCCCGGCGCGGCCACCGGCAAGATCGTCTTCGACGCCGACGAGGCCGAGCGGATGAGCCAGTTGGGCGACGCTGTCATCCTTGTGCGCGAGGAGACCTCGCCCGAGGACATCCACGGCATGCATGCGGCACGGGGCATCGTCACGGCCCGCGGCGGCATGACCAGCCACGCCGCCGTCGTCGCCCGTGGCATGGGCCGCCCCTGCGTCTGCGGCATCAATGAGCTGTCCATCGACGACAAGGCCGGGACCTTCACCGCCCGTGGCCGGGTCTTCAGGGCCGGCGAGATCATCACCATCGACGGCTCGAAAGGTGAGGTGCTGGACGGCGCCGTGGCCATGATCGAGCCCGAGCTGACCGGCGACTTCCAGACCCTGATGGCCTGGGCCGACAAGGTCCGCCGGCTCAAGGTCCGCGCCAATGCCGAGACGCCGCTGGATGCCAAGACCGCGCGCGGCTTCGGGGCCGAGGGCATTGGCCTGTGCCGCACCGAGCACATGTTCTTCGACGACGCCCGCATCGCGGCCGTGCGCGAGATGATCCTGGCCGACGACGAGGCCGGCCGCCGTCTGGCCCTGGCCAAGATCGCCCCGTTCCAGAAGGCCGATTTCGTCGAACTGTTCACCATCATGGCCGGCCTGCCGGTGACGGTGCGTCTGCTCGACCCGCCGCTGCACGAGTTCATCCCGCACACCGACGCCGAGATCGACGCCCTGGCGGTGACGCAAGGCCTCGACGCCGCCAAGCTGAAGCGGCGGGCGAAGGAGCTGCACGAAACCAACCCCATGCTCGGTCACCGGGGTTGCCGGCTGGGCGTCGCCTATCCCGAGATCTACGAGATGCAGGTCCGCGCCATCCTCGAGGCGGCGCTGCAGGTGAAACAGACGGCGGCCGAGGCCCCCATCCCCGAGATCATGCACCCGCTGGTCGCCCTCGGGCTGGAGATGAAATTCCTGCGCGAACTGACCGATCGCACCGCCGAGGCCGTGTTCGCGGAAGCCGGGGACCGGGTCGAATACCTCGTCGGTACCATGATCGAACTGCCCCGCGCCGCCCTGCGCGCCGCCGACCTGGCCGAATACGCCGAGTTCTTCAGCTTCGGCACCAACGATCTGACCCAGACCACCTTCGGTATCAGCCGCGACGACTCCGGCCGGTTCCTGCAGGCCTATATGGACAAGGGCATCTTCGAGACCGACCCCTTCGTCCGCCTCGACCAGGACGGGGTCGGCGACCTGATCCGCATCGCCGCCGAGCGGGGCGGGGCGGCGCGTCCGGGCATCAAGATGGGTATCTGCGGCGAGCACGGCGGCGACCCGTCGTCGATCGCCTTCTGCGAAGAGGTCGGCCTCGACTACGTCAGCTGCTCACCCTACCGCGTGCCGATCGCGCGGCTGGCGGCGGCCCAGGCGGCGCTGGTGTCGCGGGGGGGCGAGGCGCGCGAGAAGGACCGGTAGGTCGTCCGGCCCTGGCTTCAGGCGACGCCGGGCTGCAGGGCCCAACGCATCGAGCCTTCGCCGAACGGTTTGAAGAACAGGTCGCGGTAGCGTTCGAAGACCTCGACGATCGCGTTCGCCAGGTCCTGCCCGACGCTCTCGCCGCGCTGACGCTTCATGGCGGCGACGCACTGGACGACGTCGCGCTGATGGGCCGAACCGCCCATGCTTCTGAGCACGGCGGCGATATCCTGCGCCAGCGGATCGATCTGTTTCGCCCACGGATTGGTGTTCTGAGCCATGCGGGACGCCCCCTTGTTCTCGACACTGAGCCCCTGCTCGCAAAACCTCGTGGCAGATGCAAGGCGGACCCCGACTTCGTGATCGCCATAGAGGCCCTTGAGGCCGGGCATGGTCAGTTGAAAAGGAAATTCATCACGTCGCCGTCCTTAACGACATAGCTCTTGCCCTCGGCCCGGAGCTTGCCGGCCTCGCGGGCCTTGGCCTCGCCCTTCAGGGTGACGAAATCCTCGAAGGCGATGGTTTCGGCGCGGATGAAGCCCTTTTCGAAGTCCGTGTGGATCACGCCGGCCGCCTGCGGGGCGGTGGCCCCGATCGGGATGGTCCAGGCGCGCGCTTCCTTGGGTCCGACGGTGAAATAGGACTGCAGGCCCAGCAGGGCATAGGCCTCGCGGATCAGGCGGTTGAGGCCCGGCTCCGCCAGGCCGAGGCTTTCTAGGAATTCGGCCTGTTCGGCCTCGTCCAGCACGGCCAGTTCGGAATCGATCTTGGCCGAGATGACCACGGCCTTGGCATTGTCCTGGGCGGCGCGGGCGGCGACGGCGTCGGACAGTTCATTGCCCTTGTCGGCCGAGTTCTCGTCGACGTTGGACACATAGAGGGCGGGCAGGGAGGTCAGCAGCTGGAGCATGTGCCAGGCCTTCTGGTCCTCCTTGTCGACCTGGACCACCCGGGCGGGCTTGCCGGCGCGTAAGGGCGTCAGGGCCATGTTGATCAGGCGCAGGGTGGTCTGGGCCTCCTTGTCGCCGCCCTTGGCCTTCTTCTCGACGTTCGTGACCCGCTTCTCGAGGCTTTCGAGGTCGGCCAGCATCAGTTCGGTCTCGATGATCTCGAGGTCCGAGATCGGGTCGATGCGGTTCTCGACGTGGGTGATGTCGTCATCGACAAAACAGCGGGCGACGAAGGCCACGGCGTCGCAGTCGCGGATGTTGGCCAGGAACTGGTTGCCCAGGCCTTCGCCCTTCGACGCGCCGCGCACCAGGCCGGCGATGTCGACGAAGGTGATCCGCGAGGGGATGATCTCCTTCGATCCGGCGATCGCGGCCAGCACGTCGAGCCGGGGCTCGGGCACGGCGACGTCGCCCGTGTTGGGCTCGATGGTGCAGAACGGATAGTTGGCGGCCTGCGCCGCTGCCGTTTTGGTCAGGGCGTTGAACAGGGTGGACTTGCCGACATTGGGCAGGCCGACGATCGCGACTTTCAGGGCCATGGTCTTGGGGAGGTTCCTCGTGAGCGCGAGCCTTTAGCCGGTCGCGACCGGTTTGTCAGGTCGGGCTTCTTCCGGTGGTGACGCAGTTTGATTCTCAGGGTTGATATCGGCGATCGGGGCCGGGGCGGTAGGTGGCGAACAGAGGAGATCGCCATTCGCTACAAGGTCGAGGCCATGGAACCGCGTCGGGGGAGCCACCGGACGGGCGGCGGTGCCGAGGCGAGGCGACTCGCTGCGGCAACCAGAAGCTGAGAAGATCGATTGACGGCTACGCTTCCTCAACGGATAGTGAAGCGTGGCCTTGGGGGGATGCGATGTCGTTCAAGACGATCTGGCGTGCACTGTTGCCGCTGTTGGGTGTGTGGCTGCTGAGCGCCACTGCGGCCAACGCGATGTTCCTGAGCGCCGATCCTATTGGCACTAAGGATGACCCCAACCTCTACCTTTATGTCGGGCTAGACCCCGTCAACAAGGCCGACCCAACCGGCTTGGCGGGATGCGGCACTGGCTCCGCCAACACATCTCTCGGAAGACGAGAAGGCCTCTCTTCGTCGCAATGCACCGCATGGATGGGCAAACAGGCTCAAGGTCTTCGCGATATTGCAGCGACACGGGCAGGATTGGCTGCTTGGCAACGTAATCCCGATAGCCGTGCGGGGCGAAATTTCGCGCGCGCGATGACGTCGGCGTTCGGGGAAGGCGCTCTAAGTGACGAGAACATCGGCAACTTGGGCAGAAACCTAAACAATCTTGAGAGCTTTTTCCGCGATCCCGGCACCGCCCGCGGTGGTCAGCACGATGTCTATCTTGCGGCGGGTCAATCCGGGGGCGGAATAATTCTTGGCGGCCGGGTGTCTTTTGGGGCTGGATACTTCACCACAAACACGATGAGCGAGTATTCCAAGCGCGCGACGATTCACGAGCCGCTTCACATATTTGGATACGGCGCAGATCGAGCTTGGCTAAGGCCCGATGGCTACTACGGCAATGTATCCGGGCCTGAGAGTGATATGTGGTATGCAAGAGAAGTTCCACGCGGGGCGAAACGCAATGCCGACAATTGGGCGTGCCTTATGGTGCAATCCTGCGGTGGGTTTTGATGCGTGTCCCAACCAAAGCCATGCTGCTTGCGCTGCCCTCCCTTCTCTCAGCTTGCGTTGCGCCTGAGGCTGTTGGTAGTGATCAAGTCTCTCTGAAGATTGATTCTGCGCGGGCGATAAGCTGTAGCGACACCTGCAAGGCTGTAGCCTTGGATTTGACCGTCACGAACAACACGTCGCAAGCCGTTTGTTTTTCGGTGCGGTATATATCCAGAATTTCTACAGCTATTATTCTAGCGGATGAAGGCGCGACCGATACCGACAGCTTTGAAACTGTCGCAGACCCGTTAGAGCCGGTAAATGACTCCCCCGACGGTGCCGCCGAGTTCGCGGATTTCCTTCGCGAGGAGCCAAACATTTATGTGGCACCCAATAGCAAACTGAGCTTTTCTACGGGAACGCCAGATAAATACGACATCCCTAGAAGGGGCCATATAGTCCTGTATCTTCCATTCTATGTTTATCCATGTTCGGGATCTTCTTTTCAACGCCTCCAAGAAACTTCGCCCTTGTTATTCGAATGACATGCGACTGACTACTCAGAGTTACGCTGTCAGCGAATCTAAAACCGGCGCATGAAATGAATAGGCGTCGATTCCTCTGGCTTTCGCTGTCAGCCTCCGCTTTTCCGCTTACCGGGTGCGTGCCTGAACGTGGCTCTCGCGAGCCGCCGCTCATCGTCTCTCCGGCCGACTCAATTCGTGACCTGCTGGCTACGCCTGAAGCGCAGCTTGACTATGGGATAGCGAAACTCGCGCTGGATCAATTGGTGGATTCGACGCTCGACCAGCGCGCGACTGCCTCAGAGGTAGATCTCATGGTTGCGGCGGCGCAGGCGTTGGCTGGCGCCGGGGCGGACGATGTCAGAAAGCTCGCTGCGGTGCGGACTGTGATTTACCAACCCGGCTCTTGGAACGACCAGCGCCCCTTCGCCTACGACCTCGCCGATCCCTACGGCCAAAACCTCAGCAGCAAGCTACTATCGACCTATCTGTCCACGCGACGCGGCAACTGCGTCTCCATGCCGATCCTGTTCCTGATCCTGGCGGATCGGTTGGGCGTGAACGTCGCGCTTTCGACGGCGCCTCTGCACGTTTTCCTTAAGTTCACCGACGCGGCCGGAAAGGTCACCAATCTGGAAGCGACGAGCGGCGCTCTGCCCGCTCGCGACCAGTGGTATCGCGAGAAACTGCCGATGACAGACCAAGCGGTCGCCAGCGGCATCTACCTCCAGACCCTGAGCCGCAAGGAAAGCGTGGCCCTGATGGCGACCACGGTGATGGAGCATCTGATGGATCAAGGCCGGTATCAGGCGGTGATCGAGGTCGCCGATGTGATCTTGGCCCATTCGCCGCGTGACGCCGAAACGATGGTTCGGCGGGGAAGCGCGTTTGCGCGTCTGCTGGACGAGGAGTTCTACATACCCTACCCGACAGAAGACCTCGTGCCGCCCCACCTGCACGGGCGTTATGGGGAGCTGGAGAGCGCCAACCAGCAGGCGTTCGCTCAGGCCGAGGCGTTGGGATGGACGCCGACGCAGATACCGACATAAGCGGCAGCCCAACCGGCTACGCCGCTTCCATCTTTCTCCAGCCCGACGACGATTCAGTCTGCAACATGTGCTTGGGGGAGTGTTTCAAGCGCGGCTACCAACCCGGAGACTCAAACTGCGTTACCACCCGTCTTCCGGGCGTCAGTGAGCGGCGGGATCGGCCGCGTGATCGTAATCCCCGGCGGCCGGCTGGCCGACGCTGGCGATCACCTCGACCGGGGCCGAAGTGGCGAATGTCAGGGTCAGGGCGACCGTATCTCCCGCCACCAGCGGCTCCTTGACCCCCAGCAGCATCAGATGATTGCCCCCCGGCTGAAGCGCCACCGTCCCGCCAGCGGGCAGGGGCAGGCCCTCCCTCAGTTCCTTCATCATCATCATGCCGCTTTCGATCCGGCTCTCGTGGATCTGGACCAGATTGGCCTCGGGGCTGGCGACGCTGACCAGCCGGTCTGCGGTCGCGCTGGTCAGGGTCAGGTAGCAGCCGGTCATCTGGCGTCCGACCGGAGTCGGGCGGCAGACGGCTCCCGAGACCTCGACCGTCGCGGGTTCACCGGACCCGGCACCGCCCGGGCTGCAGGCGGTCAGGGTCAGCAGGGCGAGGGCGAGGAGCGGGGTGCGGGTCATCGGATCAGGTCTTTGCGGCGGCAGACAATGTCGTCCCGGCCGTACAGGCGGGGCGGCGGGGAGGGAAGGGCGGCTATTCGCCCCGGGCCGCGTTCTGCGCGGCCTGGCGGGGGCTGAATTTCGGGGCGGGAGCCAGGCGCATGACCTCGGCCTGGTAGCGGTCGTCGTCACCGGCCAGGGCGAAGGGCAGGGCGTCGGCGACGGCGGTCAGCATCGGCTCCAGCCAGGTCTGGTCGGCCTTGTGGAAATCACTCAGCACATGGCCGTGCACCAGCTCGGGCGCGCCGGGGTGGCCGACGCCCATGCGGGCGCGGCGGAAGTCGGGGCCGAGCTGGCTGATCAGGCTGCGCACGCCGTTCTGGCCCGCCGCCCCGCCGCCGGTCTTCATGCGGAACCGGCCGGGGGCCAGGTCGATCTCGTCATGGAAGACGATGACCGCGCCGGGCTGGACCTTGTAGAAGCGCGCCGCCTCGGCCACGGCCCGGCCGCTCTCGTTCATGAAGGTCTGGGGCTTCATCAGCAGGATCTTGACCGGCCCGGCGGCGGTGGCGACCTCGCCCTCGCGGATCACCGACTGGAATTTGGCCCGCTCGGGTCCGAACGACCAGCGCCGCGCGATCTCGTCGGCGGCCATGAAGCCGATGTTGTGGCGGTTGCCCTGGTATCTGGGCCCCGGATTGCCCAGGCCGGCGATGATGATCATGGGGCGAAGTCCGGATAAGGAAACGGCCCCGTCCGTCGCCGGATGGGGCCGTTCCAGTAGCATCTTGCGGGAAGGCGATCAGCCCTCGGCGGTGCCTTCGGCGGCATCGGTGCCGTCGGCAGCGGCCGAGACGGCGGCCGAGGACGACTTGATCAGGGCGATCACGAAGTCACGGTCGGTGATGACGGGCGCGACGTCCTTGGGAGCCTTGAGGTCGGCCCAGCGGATGGTGTCGCCCATCTTGTGGCCGGCCAGGTCGACGATCAGGTCTTCCGGGATGTGGTCCGCGCGGACCTTCACCTCGACCGCGTGACGGACGACTTCCAGAACGGCACCCTGACGGAAGGCTTCGCACTTGTCCTGGTTGATGAAGTGGACCGGGACCTCGATCTTGATGGTCTGGCTTTCATCGACCCGCATGAGGTCGAAATGCAGCGGACGGTCGGTGACCGGGTCGAACTGGACATCGCGCGCGATGACCGGCTGCGATTCCGTGCCGTACTTCAGCGTCACCAGGTGACCCAGCAGCTTGCCGGTGTAGAGCGACTTGCGGAAGTCCTTCTCGTTCACCGAGATAGCCACGGGGGCCTTGTCGCCGCCGTACAGCACGCCCGGGACCATGCCCGCACGGCGCGCGGCGCGAGCGCCGCCAGTGCCGACGCCATCACGGACGTCCACGTTCAGAATGATCTCGGCCATCGCCTCGCCTCAACAACACAAACGCCGCGCTGATCAGTCAGCCCTCGCGGCGGGGTCTTAAGGACCCTGAATTCAAGAGCGCGGGTCATTACACGCCAACCGGCGCGGACGCAACCGCCCCGGACGTCATTGCGACGCCGGAATGGAAACCCGCGTCAGCGCCCGCTGTTCAGGGCCGAGGTCGCGGAGCTGGATGCCGCCGCCGCCGCCTCGGCCACCGGCGTCTGGACCGGGGCGGAATCAGTCGCTCCCCCCGCCACGGTCGTCGCTGACGTCTCCACGGGCGTGGGGGTGATGTTCTGGGCCGTGCAGGTGGCCAGGTCGCGCGCCACATGGCGGCCGACGCAGAACATATCCTCATAGCTGGGGCGTGAGGCGGCCAGGCACTGGAACAGCATCAGCTTGGACATGTTGAGGCAGAACTCGCTGTTCTGATCGACCGTAAGGGCCTCGGTATTGGCCCGGGCGTCCTCTCCGCCGGCTCCCAGCGCGGCCAGGGCGGCGATGGCCAGCGACCTTGCGACGGCCGGCGTATAGGGCGGGCCGGAGCGCGAGGCGTTCAGGGAAAGGCCGGAGCCGGAGTTGGCGGCGGCGAACAGACGGGCCGATTCCTCTGCCGAAGGCAGCATCTGGACGGCCGACAGGGCCTTGGCACCCTCCAGTCGCCTGACGCGATCGGTTATATGGGCGGTGGCCCAGCGGCGGCGGGGGTCGTTGCGGGCCTGGATGGTGTAGGCGTCCTGCTCGACCGCTTCAGCGATAAGCAGCATGGCCGCAGAATCGCGACCGATGGTGTCGACGATCAGGCCGGCGGCGGCATCGGCACCCGGCAGGCTGGCGGCATAGGCGGGATCGGCGACAATGCGGGCGATGATATCGCGGCGCACCGCCGGATCGGCGGCAAGGGCGCGGACGCCCTGGACGAACTCCGGCGACTGCAGGGCGAGGATCGAGCCATAGGCGATCATGCCGCGTGACAGCTGGGCCGGTTCATACGAGGCCCCCCGGCGGATGGCGGCCTGGATCGCCTCGGCGCTGGTGAAGCCGGCCTGGATGGTCCCGGCCTCGCGCATGAAGGCGACATAGATGGAGGCTGCCTGGGCCACGCCCTCGTTCAGGCTGACGGGCGGCGGCGGGGCATGGACCACGGCCGGCGGCGGGGGTGGCGGAGCCGGTTCCGGCTCCGGCGTCGCACAACCGGCCAGAACGGCGGCGGCGACGGCCAACGAAAGGCCGCGGCGCGGAAGTGCGTTAAACATGCGATATCCCCACAAGGACGCACGGCGCGTCCAGCGCGCCGAAAGTTCGAGGGTCTTATAACGCGCGGAGAACCGTTTTCCGACCGTTAATCGAACAGTTTGGACACGGATTCCTCGTTGGCGATCCGCCGGATAGCCTCTCCGATCAACGGTGCCACGGAAACCGTACGGATTTTTCCGCAGTTCAAAACTTCGTGGGGCTGCTCAATGGAGTCCGTGATCACCAGTTCTTTCAGCGGTCCGTCGGTGATCCGCTGCACGGCCGGACCCGACAGCACACCGTGGCTGATATAGGCCGAGACCTCTGTCGCCCCCTTGTCCATCAGCGCCTGCGCCGCATTGACCAGGGTGCCGCCGGAATCGACGATGTCATCGAACAGGATGCAGCGCCGGCCCTGGACATCACCGATGATGTTCATCACCTCGCTTTCGCCGGCCCGGGCCCGGCGCTTGTCGACGATGGCGAGATCGGCGTTGAGACGCGACGCCAGCGAACGGGCCCGTACGACACCGCCGACGTCGGGCGACACGATCATCAGGTCGTCGCCGCGTGGATAGTGATCCCTGATATCCTGGGCGAGGACGGGTGTTGCCACCAGATTGTCGGTCGGAATGTCGAAGAAGCCCTGGATCTGGCCCGCATGCAGATCCATCGTCAGCACCCGGTGTGCCCCGGCCCGGGTGATCATATTGGCCACCAGCTTGGCCGAGATGGGGGTCCGTCCGCCGGTCTTGCGGTCCTGCCGGGCATAGCCGAAATAGGGCATGACGGCCGTGATCCGCTTGGCGGACGCCCGGACCAGGGCGTCCGTCATGATCAGCAGTTCCATGAGATTGTCATTGGCCGGATAGCTGGTCGACTGGATCACGAAGACGTCCTCGCCGCGGACGTTCTCCTCGATGACCGCGAACACCTCATTGTCGGCGAACCGTTTTACCTGGGCCTTGGTCAAAGGCATGTCGAGGTGGGCCGCCATGGCCTGGGACAGCGTGCGGTTGGAGTTGCCAGAGAGCAGTTTCATGTCCGGTCATCCTTTCGCCGTCATCGCCGGGCTGAGAATGCGTCCGCAGCGTTGGCGCGCTTCATACCAGCGGACGGCCCGGCCACAAGGCGCGGCGCGCCATTTCGGCGCTCTTCTTCGCGCATTGGCGTGGGCAGGTTCGCTGGTGTAGAGATCGCGTCTCGTTTTTGGGGGGCGCCGCCGGGTCCGCGCCCGCCGGCATTTCAAGTTGAGGTCGTCCTTGCCTGCATCCCAATTCCGCGCCGGCCTGATCCTGGCCACCGTGGCTGTTTCCGCCCTGACGATCTCGGCCTGCAGCGGTCGCACTGACCGGCCGCGTCTGGCCTATGAGGAGCGGCCGGTCGAGGCGCTCTACAACACCGGCTACCAGCGCCTGGAACGTGGCCGCTGGGCCGATGCGATCGATTATTTCCAGGAGGTCGAGCGCCAGCATCCGTATTCGGAATGGTCGCGCCGCGCGATCCTGATGCAGATCTACGCCTACTATCAGAACAACAACTACGCCGACGCCATCGCCGCCTCGGACCGGTTCATCCAGCTGTTCCCGGGCAATCCGTCGGCCCCGTACGCCTTCTACATGAAGGCCCTGTGCAATTTCGAACAGATCACCGACGTGGGCCGCGACCAGGGCTATGCCCAGGCGGCTCTGGACGGGCTCAAGGATGTGCAGCGCCGTTACCCCGGCACGTCCTATGCCACCGACGCCACGGTCAAGATCGACATGGTCAACGACCAGCTGGCGGGCAAGGAAATGGCCATCGGCCGCTACTATCAGCGCGCGGGCCAGCCGCTGGCGGCGATCAACCGCTACAAGGCGGTGATCGACAACGAAGCCTATCAGCGGACCTCACACACGCCCGAGGCCCTGTACCGGCTGGTCGAGGTCAATCTGACCCTGGGCCTGAAGGAAGAGGCGACCCGCAACGGGGCCGTGCTCGGCTTCAACTATCCGGGCAGCCCCTGGTACGCCGAGGCCTATGCCCTGCTGTCCGAAGACGGCCGCCGGCCCGAGGTCGCCCCGACCGCCCAGCGCGAAAGCTGGCTGCGCCGGATCATTCCGGGCTGAGGTCGCCTTGACCGCGATCATTTATGTAGCTACATAAATGATCGTCTTCGATCCCGAAAAGGACAGGGTGAACATCGCCAAACACGGCGTGTGACTCAGCCGTGCCCGAGACTTCGTTTTCGAGAACTCGTTGGTCGAAGCGGATGACCGGTTCGACTACGATGAGCGACGGTGGGTAGCCTACGGTGATCTGGACGGCAGGCTTTATGTTCTGGTCTTCGTGGTCCGGGACGACATGACTCGCGCGATAAGCCTGCGGAAGGCGAACGAACGGGAGAAGCGGCATGCCAAACGGCAAGGGCGCCTCGGAGGCGCCGGTTGAGTATCTGGTCGATGACGACGATGACACGCCCGAGCTGACCGCCGAGCGCGCCGCCCGGCTGCGTCCGGCCAGGGACGTTTTCCCGGAATATGTGCTGGCGCAGTTCAAGCGGTCGCCGGGCCGGCCTCGCTCCGCCTCTGCCAAGAAGCAGGTCACACTTCGGCTGGACGCAGAGATACTGGACTACTTCCGGGCCGGGGGAGACGGCTGGCAATCCCGCATCAACCGGGCCCTGCGACAGGCCGCCGGTTTCACGGATTGATCGTCCGCACTTTGCTAGACTGCCGCTGATGCCGAATCGCCGCCGTTCATGCTGACCGCCCTGTCCATCCGCGACATCGTGCTGGTCGATGCCCTCGACCTCGAGGTGCACGGCGGCCTGACCGTGCTGACCGGCGAGACCGGGGCGGGGAAGTCGATCATTCTTGACGCCCTCGGCCTGGCCCTGGGCGCGCGGGCCGACGCCGGTCTGGTGCGGGCCGGCGCGAAACAGGCCTCCGCCACCGCCGTCTTCACCGCCCCCGACGATCCCGCCCTGATCGCCCTGATCAGCGAGCGGGGCTTTGACGTCGTGCCGGGCGAGGAGCTGATCCTGCGCCGCACCCTCGCCGCCGACGGCCGCAGCCGCGCCTTCGTCAATGACCAGCCGGCGGGCGTCACCGCCCTGCGCGAGATCGGCCAGGCCCTGGTCGAGGTGCATGGCCAGCATGAGACCGTCGGCCTGCTGGACTGGAAGACCCACCGGGCCCTGCTGGACAACTATGGCGGCCTGCAGCCCCAGCTGGACGGGGTGGCCCGCGCGGCCGACCGGCTCAAGGCCGCCGAACGTACCGTCGCCGACCTCAGGGCCGCCGCAGCCGACGCCGCCTCACGGGCCGAGGAACTGACGCAGAATCTCGCCGACCTCGACGACCTCGACCCGCGCGCCGATGAGGAGACCGAACTGGCCGGCGAACGCGCCATCCTCGGGGCCGCGGAAAAGGCCGTTGCGGACCTCGCCGACGCCCGGGCCTCCCTGGGCGGGGACAAGCTGTCCCAGAAGCTTTCGGCGGCCCTGCGCGCCGTCGAACATGCGCGGGCGCGGGCGGGGCAGGCGGGCACGGACCCTGAACACCCCCTGCTGCAGAAGCTGACCGCCGCCGCCGAGGCCATCGACCGCACCATGGTCGAGGCCGAAGAGGCCATCGCCTGCGTCGACGCCGCCGCCAATGCCTTCGACTTCGAACCCGGCCGCCTCGACAAGGCCGAGGAGCGGCTGTTCGCCCTGCGCGCCGCCGCGCGGAAGCTGAACACCTCGGTCGACAGCCTGCCGGTCCTGCGCCTCCGCTTCCGCGAACAGCTGCGGCTGATCGAGGACGGGGCCGAGGCCATCAGCGCCGCCGAACGCGCCGCCTCCGCCGCCCGCGAGGCCTATGACGTGGCCGCCATCCTCCTGACCTCCGCCCGCGAGGCCGCCGCCGACCGCCTGACCGCCGCCGTGATGGAAGAGCTGGCCCCCCTGAAGCTGGAGCGCGCCCGTTTCCGTGTCGGCTTCGAGCCGGTCGCCGACGGCCGGCGCGGCCCGCTGGGCGTCGAGACGGTCCGCTTCGAGATCGCCACCAACGCAGGCACCCCCTTCGGCCCGCTGGACGCCATTGCCTCGGGCGGCGAACTGGCCCGTTTCGCCCTCGCCATGAAGGCGGCCCTGGCCGGGCGCGAGGACCAGCGCCAGCCGGTGATGATCTTCGACGAGGTCGATCAGGGCGTCGGCGGCGCCGTGGCCTCCGCCGTCGGCGCGCGGCTGGAGCGGCTGTCGAAAGGCGCCCAGGTCCTGGTCGTGACCCACAGCCCCCAGGTCGCCGCCCGCGGCCACGCCCACTGGAAGGTCCGCAAGGCCGACGCCGGTGGCGTGACCACGACGACGGTGGATGCCCTGGACGACGACGCCCGCCGCGAGGAGATCGCGCGCATGCTGTCGGGGGCGGTGGTGACGGACGAGGCCCGGGCGGCGGCGAGAAGCCTGATCGGGTGAATGATAAAGTCCCATGACGGGGAAGTGGGGACACACATACCACTTTCCATGGTTGTTCGGCCGAGCGAGACAGAAAGTGGTGTGTGTCCCCACTTCGTCCCCACTTCCGTCGGGACGGATGAGCGCCGCACCCGCAAGGGCACGATGATCACACTGAAGGTCAGCGGAACCTTCTGAGATCAGGCCGCGGCGGTTGAGGCCTCGACACAGGTGCGGCATCGTCCCTGTACCTCCTGGACGATCTGTTCACACTCGAATCCCGAGTCCTGCGCCAGGTTCTGGAGAAGGGTCCCGGCTTCGCGCAGGCTGACCTCAGTCGCTGCCTTGCAGACCCGGCAGACCAGGAAGATCGGGCGATGGCTTTGGTTAGCGCTCCTGCAGACAACGTAGGCCTTGCGACTGCTGATGCGGTGGACCAGTCCGACCCGCTCGAGGAACTCGAGTGCGCGATAGACGGTCGGCGGATGGGCTCGTCCCCGCAGCAACTGCATCCGCGCGATCAGGTCATAGGCAGCCAAGGGCTGCTTCGCGTCGAAGAGAAGAGACAGGACGTCCCGTCGGGGCGATGTGAGCGTGCCTCCGGCCTCGGCGCAGGTGCGTTCGGCCCACGACAGGTCGCCGTGCGATGGGCAAGCGGTCTTGTCAGGGATGGTCATGCGGCTGTCGCGTCCGTCGCCAGTTCAGGGCGTGGACCGTGGCGAGAACGAGGCCCCCGGCGATCGTCATCAGCGCCTCGCTCTCGTGATCCGGCCAACCCGCCGCGCCCGCGATCAACAGGCTAAGGCCAAGCACGGCACCGACGATGAGGAAGCCGGACCGTCGCCTGCCCAAACCCAGGAGCGCATAGGTCGAGACCGGGACAGCCAGGGCCACGAACAGCCAGTGGACCCATTCCGCCTCCGCCAGGACGCCGAGGAAGGGCAGGGCGACCGCCAGGACAGGCAAGGCCAGGCAGTGCAGCAGACAAAGACCCGAGAGCGACATCGCCAAGCCGTCGAACCCTCGCGATCGCAAGACACCCGCCATCGTTCATCCTCTTCACGTCGGCGCTTGATATGTTATATCGTAACGTTCAACGCAAGGCCGGGAGAGAAGAATCCAGCGATCAGCCGACATTCTGGTCGACCCGATCGCGGCGACGGCGAGGCTTCCGCCCCCCGCGATTCAGACCGTGGCGTTGCGCATCGGCCAGGGCGGCCTCGCCCTGACGGCGCTGCACAACCTCGCCTTTGGCGCGGGTGAGGCAAGGCTGCTGCTCGGCCCGTCCGGGTGCGGAAAGACGACGCTCCTGATGACCCTGGCCGGGTTGATTCCGCCCGTTTCTGGCGACGTGCTGCTGGACGGCGTTCGGCTGGGGGCTCTGACGCAGACGCAGCGGGATCGCCTTCGTGGTCTTCAGATCGGGCTGGTCTTTCAAGACATTCACGGCGTCGCCGGGGTGTCGGTCCTGGCCAATGTCCTCCTGGGAGCCTTTGCCGTCGGCGTCCCCCAGGACCGCGAGCGGGCGATGCACTTGCTCGATCGGGTCGGGATGGCACCTCTGGCCGCGCGACGCTTCGAGACGCTGAGCCGGGGTGAGGCACAGAGGGTCGCGATCGCGCGGGCCCTGTTGCTATCGCCTACGGTGATCCTGGCCGACGAGCCGACCGCCAGCCTCGATGACGCCAATGCTGAAAAGATCGCCGACCTGCTGCTCTCGATGGCGAGCGAAGCCGGGGCGGCCCTGATCATCGCCACCCACGACCAGCGCCTGCGCGGCCGGGTCGGCGCGGTCGTCGATATGGCGGCATCGACATGACGGCCGTCGGCCTTGTCGCGGCCCTGATCCGGCGGGCCCCCTTTACCTGGGCCTTCCACGCCCTCGGCCTCGCGGTCGCCGTCGCCGTGCTGGGATCGGTGCTCCTCCTGCAGCGCGCGGCCGAGGAGCGGCTGACACGTGACCTCGCGGGTGTCGATCTGGTCGTGGGTGCCAAGGGCAGTCCGCTCCAACTCGTCACCTCGACCCTATTCCAGGTCGATGCGCCGACCGGCAACATTCCCATTTCGGTCCAGACAACGCTCGCAGGAGACCCCCTCGTCGAGGCCGCCGTGCCGGTGTCCCTTGGCGACAGCGTGGCCGGCGCGCGGATCGTGGGCACGACGGCAGCCTATCTCGGGCTCTACGACGCCCACCTGGAGCGCGGTGCGGTGTGGGATGGCCCCATGGAGGCCGTGCTCGGGTCGGAGGCCGCACGTCGCTTGTCCCTTTCCATCGGCGACACCTTCGCGGGCGAGCATGGACTGACGGGAGGAGAGGCGCATGCCGATCGACCTTATCGGGTGGTCGGAATTCTGAGCCCGACCGGCGCCGTTATCGATCGTCTCATCCTGACCGATCTGACCAGTGTCTGGGCGCTGCACGACCATAGTGTCGGGGCCGCTGTCGGCGAGGACCGCCATAACCATGATCACGATCACGCTACGTCGAATGATGAGGCGAGCGTTGACGCCAACCCCGAGATCACGGCCGTGCTTGTCCGCTATCGCTCGCCCCTCGCGGCGGTCGTCCTGCCGCGTCGCATAGCCGGGATGCCTGATCTTCAACCGGCCGCTCCGCCCGAGGAGGCGCGACGGCTCGCTGCCCTGGTGGGTGCGGGCTCTCGTGCGATCGCGTGGCTGGGCGTCGCCCTTCTGGTCTTGTCCGTTCTGGGCTTCCTGATCGCCCTGATCGCGGCCGTGGCCGCGCGTAGGCGTGAGATCGCCCTGTTGCGCGCCCTTGGGGCCTCGCCCGGTCGCATGATGTCGCTGAGCCTGATGGAGGGCAGTCTGCTGGGTGCCGTGGGTGGGACCCTGGGGGCCTTGGGAGCGAGAGCCGTGGCCGAAGTCGTCGCGTTGGCCGGGCCGGGTGGTCATCCTCTCCCCCTGGCTTCGCCCGGCGCGATAGAAGCGTCGCTGGTGGGGGTCGCGCTCGGTCTGGGACTGCTTGGCTCACTCGCACCAGGATGGATCACCGCCCGGACGCCCGTGGTCCGTACCTTGGGAGGCGGTTGATGGTCGTTCGCTTCTTACTCTCCCTGTCCCTGTTGCTGGCGGCCGCCTGTCGACCGGTGGAGCCACCCAACAAGGCGACGGCCACCGTCACGCCGGAGGAGCCACCCAACAAGGCGACGGCCACCGTCACGCCGGAGGAGATGGCGTTGGAGCCGGGCATCGGATTCATCGATGTGCCCCTATCCGGAGCAGCTGAAGCCCAGGAGAACGCCCCTGCGGAGGATGATCCCTTGGCCTCCGAGTTGGCCGAGGAACGGGCGATGCAGCTCAATCTGCCGACTGCCGACGGCCCGATGTGGCGGGTGCTGCGTCAGACCCGGATCACCATCGACGAACAGTCCCAGCTGTTCCAGGCGGCCCATTCCCAAGCCGTGCGGGACATGGCCGGGCGTCGCATCACGCTGCAGGGCTATATGCTGCCCTTGGAGTCGGACCTGCGGACGCGCCACTTCCTCATCTCGCCCTATACTCCTGTCTGCTTCTTCCACCCCCCGGCCGAGCCCAATGAGGTGATCGAGGTCACCCTGAGCAGACCCATTCCGGCGGGCTATCACCGCCTCGAAGTGACCGGGGTGCTGACCCTGGCCGACAACGGCGAAAAGGGGCTGTTCTTCCAGATCAACGACGCCACGGCTCGGATCGTGGAGCGGGTTGACGGATGATTCCACAACACTCTTGGTCGTGCGCCCGACGGCCGTCCTGACAATCCTGCTTTCGCTCCCGTTTCGACTCCCCAAGACCCTACAGATGGAGACTATTGAAATGACCCTTCGCACCTCCTCGCCCGCTGTGTCCGTCGCCGCCCTGCTGGGTGCCCTTGCCCTGATGTCTCCAGGCTGGGCCACCGCCCAGACACTGTCTCGCCCCGCTGAGGCCTCGACCGTCACGCCGCGTCAGATGACGTTCAGCGACCGTATGGGAGACGCAGTGGGTGTGCTTGTAATCCCGCTCGGCGGGTCGGAAGAGCTCACAACACGGGGGGCCGGTCTTGACGACGCGACGCGGCAAGCAGTCGAACGCGCCCTGGGCTCGGCCGCATTCCGCTATGGTTCGCGCCAGACTCTCACACTCCGGGGCATCGGCGACTGGGACCGGATCGTCATCGTTGGATACGGAACCTCAGCGGCCGACCCCCAGTGGAGCGGAGCGGTCGTTGGGCGCGCCCTCGTCAACGACCCCAGCCCGATCACCGTTCTGGCGCGGGGTCTGCCGGCGGAGACCGTGGCAGCCTTCACCACCGGAATGGGGATTGGCCACTACCGGTCCGATCTCTATCAAGCGGGGCGTCGGACCAGCGCGCCGGGTGGTCCAGTCACGGTCGTCTCGGACTTTGCAGATCCGGCCCGCTCAAGCTTCGAGGACCGGGGCGCAGCGCTTGTAGAGGCCATGGCCTGGGCGCGCGATGTGTCCAACGAGCCCGCCAACGTGATCTACCCCGAAACCTTCGTTGATCGGGCTCGCGCCGCCTTCGCCGGGATCCCCGGCGTGCGGATCGAGGTGCTGGATGTCCCCGCGATGGAGCGTCTGGGTATGGGGGCGCTCTTGGGGGTCGGTCAGGGTTCGGAGCGTCCGCCCCGTCTGCTGGTGGTCCGTTATCGTGGCCAGGGCGCGCCGGAAGGGGGCCCCGTCGCCCTCGTTGGCAAGGGGGTTACCTTCGACACCGGGGGGATCTCCATCAAGCCCGCTGCCGGCATGGGCAATATGAAGATGGACATGTCGGGTGCAGCCGCAGTCACAGCCTCGGTCCTGGCTCTCGCACGATCCAGAGCCCCTGTGGACGTCGTCGCCGTGGCGGCCTTGGCCGAGAACATGCCCGACGGCCGTGCGATCCGGCCCGGAGACGTTCTGACAGCCATGAACGGCAAGAGCATCGAAATCATCAACACCGACGCCGAGGGGCGGCTGGTCCTGGCCGATGCCTTGGTCTGGGCCGAGCGCAACCTCGAACCGGCCGCCGTGGTGGACGTCGCCACCCTGACCGGGGCGGTCAGCGGGGCCTTGGGCGACGACTACGCCGGGCTGTTCAGCCGGCACGACGCACTGGCGGACCAGTTGCAGGCAGCGGGTCAGGCCACCGGAGAGCGTCTGTGGCGATTGCCACTGAATGCTTCGCATGGTTCCGACATGGCCTCCACCATCGCCGACCTGAAGAACACCAGCGACGGCGGTGCGGGGGCCAGCACCGGAGCCTGGTTCATTGGCGAGTTCGTCAGTCGCGACATCCCCTGGGCCCACCTGGACATCGCCAACATGGCCTGGAGCGGCTCGGGCGACTGGAGCGCACCAGGCTCGGCGGGCTTTGCGGTCCGGCTGCTGGAACAGTTCGTGCGCGACTGGCGACCGATCGCTCGGGGACCGGGCGACGGCGGGGGGTGATGTCGCCGACCTTCCGCCGTGATGGCGTTCACCAGCCCTCGCGGTTCCCTTCGTTCGTGAACTTTCCGGGCAAAGGTTCCAGTAGGACCGCTTGACGCCTCCTGCCCTCGATGGGGGCTTGGAATGGCAGCGCCGACGTCCGCTACGGGTCGCGCCCGCCAAAGGCATTGCGCTTGTTTCCGAACATTCGGCACCCGCGCGCGCCATGGCCGTCGCCAAGGACTGCTTCGGAAAGCGGTATCCCCTCCGCCCGGGCGTGTATTCTCGCCCCGTGTCTTCTCGCCCCTTGAGGACCGTGATCCTCCCCTTTCGACCCTGCGACGCGGGCCGTCGCCGACCCGGAACCGGCGTGACGACCGTTTCTGACGCAGTCCCGTGCATAGTGGTGAAAGGCCCGACGGGCCTGGTCTTTGACATTGCCAAACCCGTCGCCGCCACCGCCCGAAGGGACGGCGACCCCCTCAGCGGGCGATGACGGATGCGCCGCGTTCGCCGCCGGCATTTTTTGTCCGGAAAGCGATACTCTCTGCCCTTGAACCGCGGTCGAGCTTTCCAGAATTCCGCTCATCCCCGCGAACGCGGGGACCCAGTGCTGTCCAGCTTGACGCCGGTGTTTGTGGACCAGCTTTCGAGGATCACAGGAACCGCTGCATCGCCCAAAGAACTGGGTCCCCGCGTTCGCGGGGATGAGCGGTTTGGGGGGAGCGAAGGCGACCCTACCCCCGCAACACCTTCAGCAACTGCGGATGCAGGTCCGAGTTCGTGGCCAGGATCTGCGCGCCCGTCTCCGGCCGGCCCTCGCCGTCGATGGTCGTGACCACGCCGCCGGCCTCGGTGACGAACAGGATGCCCGCCGCCACGTCCCAGGGCTGGAGGTTGCGCTCATAGTAGGCGTCGTAGCGCCCGGCCGCGACCCAGGCGAGGTCGAGGGCCGAGGAGCCGAGGCGGCGGATGCCGGCGACGCGCTGGCCGATGGCGTGGATGTCCTTGATGGCCTGGGCGTGGCCGGTCTTGCCGATGAAGGGCAGGCCGGTGGCAATCAGGCTTTCCGACAGGTCGCGGCGGCCGGCGACGCGGATGCGCTGGTCGTTCAGATAACAGCCCTTGCCCTTTTCGGCCCAGAACAGCTCGTTCATGACGGGGTTGTAGGTCACGCCCGCCACGATCTCGGAGCTGCCGTCCGGCGCGGTGCGCTGCAGGCCCACCGTGATCGCGAAATGGGGCATGGCGTGCATGAAGTTGGTGGTGCCGTCGATCGGATCGACGATCCACAGGTGGGACTTGTCGGTCCCCTCGATCATGCCGCGCTCCTCGCCCAGGAAGCCGTAGCCGGGGCGGGCCTTCATCAGCAGTTCGTACAGGGTGTCCTCGGCCCGGATGTCGGCGGCGGTGACGAAGTCTCCGGGACCTTTGCGCGACACCTGCAGCTGGGCGACCTCGCCGAAGTCGCGCAGCATCGGGCGGGCGGTCTTGCGGACCGCGTCGATCATGACGGAAACGAGGGCAGAGGCGAGGGCCATGGGGGAAGCTCCTGGTCCGACTATCCTGAAAAGGCGCTGGGGCCCGGATAGGCGGAGAAGTTCAAGGGGGTAGGGCTTGGGGCTTAGGGCTTGGAAGCGGACGACTAAGCCCTAAGCCCTACTCACCAAGACCTATTCAGCGCGCCGGACGTATTCGCCCGTCGTGGTGTCGACGACGATCCGCTCGCCCACGCCCATATAGGGGGGGATCATGATGCGGACGCCGTTGTTGGCGATGGCCGGCTTGTAGGACGAAGAGGCGGTCTGGCCCTTCACGGTCGGCTCGGTCTCGACGACTTCCAGGGTCACCTGATCGGGCAGGGACAGGCCGATGGGACGGTCCTCGTGCATTTCGATGACGACCTTCATGCCGTCCTGGAGGTAGGCGACGCGGTCCTCGCCGACCCAGTCCTTCTGCAGCTCGGTCTGCTCGTAGGTGGCGTCATCCATGAACACCAGGGCGTCGCCCTGCTCGTACAGATAGGAGAACTCCTTCTGCTCCAGGGTCACGCGCTCGACCTTGTCCTCCGAGCGGAAGCGTTCGCTCAGCTTGTTGCCGGTCTCGAGGTTCTTGGCCTCGATGTTGGCGAAGGCACCGCCCTTGCCCGGCTTGACGTGGCTGGCCTTGGTCACGACCCACAGGCCCTTGTTGTGCTCAAGGACCATGCCGGGCTTGATGTTGTTGCCGTTGATTTTTGCCATGGGGGATCGCCGGGGCTGGGGCGCAGCCAGGAGGGCGCGCGAATTCGGTCGCGATCCCTAGAGGAAGCCGCCCGGCTGGGCAAGGCGGGGGCGTCGGTGGCCGGCCGGGGGCCCTAGTTCCCCGTCGCGCTCTTGTCCGGGGCGATCTCGGTCATGGCGGACTGCAGATAGTTCTGCTCGCCCAGTTGTTCGATCAGTTTGAACTGCGCCTCGAGGAAGTCGATGTGCTCCTCGGTGTCGTTCAGGATGCGCATCAGGATGTCGCGGCTGACGAAGTCCTGGGCCGCCTCGCACTGGGCCACGCCGGCCTTCACCGTCTCGCGCCCGCCCAGCTCCAGCTGCAGGTCGGCGCCGAGGCATTCGACGGCGGTCTCGCCGATCTTGAGCTTGTGGAGGTCCTGCATATTGGGTAGGCCGTCGAGGAACAGCACGCGCTTGATCAGCATGTCGGCGTGTTTCATCTCGCCGATCGATTCGTCGTAGATGATCTGGCCGAGGTGTTTCAGCCCCCAGGACTCGAACATCCGGGCGTGCAGGAAATACTGGTTCACGGCCGTCAGTTCGTTGGTCAGCACCGCGTTGAGGGTGCGGATGATCGCGGGGTCGCCCTTCATGGCTCAGCTCCTGTCTGCGGAGACGACCGAGTCGCCGCGTCTTGCCGGTTCATAACACGCAAACAGCCCGGGTGTTCACCTGCGAACACTTCTCACAACATTGAAAATGCGAATGAATCTCCCGTGAGGGAGGGCAGGGCCTATTCGGCTGCCATGGCGAAGGCCTGGCGGGTTTCCTGGATCATCTCGCGCATTTCGCAGACGCATTTGGCGCACTGGGCGGCGCACTGGTTGCGGGCGAAGACGTCGCGCGGCCGGGTCGCACCGGCCTCGATGGCGGCGGCGACATCCCGTTTGCGAAGGCCGTTGCAGTTGCAGACGTACACGGTGGGGCGGGCCCGGTGATTGCGAATGGTTCTCCATAGCAGGAGAGGCGTGGCGAATGCAAGTCGTTCGCAGCGGGATGTTGACCGCGCGGCCCATCCGTCGCACTTCCCGCCCATGTCCAGGACCCCCGTCGTTCCCGAGCGCCCGCCCTGCCGGCTGTATTTGATCACGCCGCCGGCGATCCCGGATCTGGCCGCCTTTGCGCGCGATCTGGAGTCGGCGCTGGACGCAGGGGATGTGGCGGCGCTGCAGATCCGGCTGAAGGAGGTCGACGACGCGGCCGTGCTGGCGGCTGTGGCGGTGATCAAGCCGGTCGCCCAGGCGCGGGGCGTGGCGGTCATCCTCAACGACCGGGCCGATCTGGCGGCGAGGTCGGGCTGCGACGGTGTGCATCTGGGTCAGTCCGACGGCACGGTCAGCGCGGCGCGGACCATGATGGGGCGGGACGCCATGATCGGCGTCACCTGTCACGACAGTCGCGAACTGGCCATGGATGCGGCCGAGGCGGGGGCGGACTATGTTGCCTTCGGGGCCTTCTATCCGACCGCCACCAAGGCGACGGTCCACCGGCCGGATCCGGAGATCCTGACCATCTGGCAGGAGACGGTTGAGGTCCCGTGCGTGGCCATCGGCGGGATCACGGCCGCGAACGCGGGCGACCTCGCGCGCGCCGGGGCCGACTTCGTCGCGGTCAGCGCCGCCGTGTGGTGCCACCCCGACGGACCCGCTGCGGCTGTCCGGGAACTGGATCGGGTTTTGTCCCCGGCCGCCTGACCTTCAGGGGATATTAGGACGCATCGGGCTAAAGAACGGCTGACTTTTCGCCGTCCGGATCCGCCGATGACCCTGAGCCACACGCTCGACCCGCCAGAGCCTGTCTTCGGCGCTGAGGCTCCGGCCGTGGCGCGTGCCCTTGCCGGGACGCGCCCGACAAGGGTCGGCCAGCCCATGGCACCGGTCTTTACGGCCATGGCCGTGCTGGTGCTTGTCGTCCTCTCCCTGACCTTTGCGCGCTCTGCCGGCATGGTGGCGGCGTTGTGGGGTGCCGGCGGCGTTGCTGTCGCGGTGTGGCTCCGAACCTCGCGCGGAGCCGCCTATGACCTGTCGTTCGGCGGGCTGGTTGCGGCCGGGATCGCAGCGGGGAATCTGCTGGTGGGCAATTCGCCTGAGCTGACGCTGATGTTCACCGTCGCAAACATGATGGAAATCTATGTTGCGGTCGTGCTCGCGCGCCGGTTCGCCCCGACCCTGAACCTGGCCTCCGTCCAGGGCACCTGCCGCTTCCTGCTAGCGGCGGCCATCGTCGCACCCCTCCCGGCGGCGGCCTTCGCGGGTGGGATGCTCTGGTGGATGACGGACGCCGATTTTCTGGCCTCGGCGCAGACGTGGTGGTTCGGTCACGCGCTCGGTATCGCCGTTCTGTCCAGCTTCGGCCTTGTGCTGACACGACACGAGGTCGCGCGCTTCCGGGTTCCCGCCCGTGCCATCGAGGCTTCGGTCCTGCTCGTTGGACTGGCGGTCCTGTCCTATGCGGTGTTCTCCCAACAGGAGTTGCCGATCAGCTTTGTCACCATGCCGCTGCTGCTGCTTATCGCGGTAAGACTGCGCATGTTGGGCGTTATGGCGGCGCTGGTCATAACCTCCATCCTGGCTGTGGGCGGCAGCATGAGTGGCTACGGTCCCTATGCTGCGGCCTTTGAGGGCGTGGATCGCGCCATGACGGCCCAGCTTCTGGTGCTGTTCGGCTATCTGCCGATCATGCTGGTCGCCGCCCTGCTGGAGGAGCGTGATCGTTTCGCCGACCGGGCACGACTGGGTCAGGCTCGTGCCGAGAAGGCGTCTGAAGCCAAGTCGCGCCTGCTGGCCAACGTCGCGCATGAGATCAAGAGCCCCGTCGGCGGCGTGATCGGCATCGGGGAACTGTGGAAGGCCGGTCAACTGGGGCCTGTTTCGGCCACCCGCCGAGATGGCGGATATGCTCGTCAAGACCGCCCGTCAGGTCGAGGCCCTGGCCCATGATCTGCTGGACGTGGCCCGGGCCGAGTCCGGGGCGGTCAAGGTCGAACTGCGCCCGACCGATGTCCCCGGCGTGCTGGAGGATGTGCGCCGCGCGATCGCCTTGCGCCCGGACGCCGAGGGACTCCGGCTGGAGGTGATCAGTGAAGGTGTCGGACTGGTGGCGCTGGCCGACTCCCAGCGCCTGACCCAGGTGATCGCCAATCTGGCCTCCAATGCTGTCAAGTACGGCGGGACCGGAGGCGTGGTCCTGTTCCGGGCCAGCAAGGTCCATGACGGCGTCCGGATCGAGATCATTGACCGGGGCATCGGCCTGTCGGTCGAGAAGCAGACTCAACTCTTCGAGCCCTTCAACCGCCTGGGGCTCGAGCGTTCGACGGTCGAGGGTCACGGCATCGGTCTGGCCCTGGCCAAGCGGCTGGTCGAACTGCAAGGCGGCTCCATCGGCGTGACCTCGGCGCCCGGCAAGGGCGCGACATTCTGGGTGGAACTGCCCGCCGCCTGACGAGGCCCTTGCCGTCCGCGGGTTGAGGGGGGATTGTCGTCGCCATGAAAGTCATCGCCGCCGCCGCTGCCGCCGCCCTGCTGCTTGCCGGAGTTGTGCAAGCCCAGACGCCGCCGCCCCCGCCCGCCAGCAGTCTCACCCGCGACCTGAACAGCGGACCGCCGGCACCGGCGGTCTATCTGATGCCGGCCCCTGCGCCTGTGATCGCGCCGCCGACGACCCCGCCTGCCGCCCCGACCATCATTCCGGCTCCGCGCCCCGCAACGACGACGGGACCTTCGAACACCGCGCCTTCCGTCTCGCCCCCTGAAAGGGTGGTCACCGCGCCCGCTCCCACCCGGCCGCCGTCCACGCCGCCGATCGGTGCGGTCCAGCCCCCGTCCCGGCCCTTGACGCCGCCCGGCGGAGGTTCTGCGCCGGTGCCGTCGGTTGCGCCGGAGGCGGTCATCGCTGCGCCTCCTGTTCCGCCCGTCGCTCCTGCCGTGATCGTGCTGGACAGCGCCGCCCGCGCCGCCCTGCCGTTCACCGCCGACCTGCCGCCGGGATTCGAGATCGTCACCGGCCGCCCGGGTCCCGATTTCCGCATCTATACGATCCGTCGGGGCACCCAGTCGTTCGTGATGGTCTATGCCGGCCCGGCCTCCCAGTTCCCGATCTACAGCGGCCAGATGGTCGAGGCGGCTGGGCGCGCCTCTATCCTCTCGACCGAGGACGGGGTACGCCACGCGGTGGAACATCTGTTCCAGCGGACGGCCACGCCGCGCGAAATCCACGTCTGGACCATGAGCCTGGACGGCGCCGATCGCGACCTGGCCGAACAGATCGCCCAGTCGGTCGACGTCCGCTAGCGAGAGGTCAGACCCGGCGCACGGGGGCGTCCGGGTCGCCCGGCCGCAGCCCGCGCGCGCCGGCGAGGACCACCACTTCCTGTCCCTGCGCGGCGGCGCAGCGTCGTCTGCCAGGGCTCGGGCCGCCAGTCATGGGACCGCGCCGCGTCGCATTCGACTACCGGTCGGGCCCCGCCCTGTCCGGTGTGCCGCACGAAGCCGGCCGTGGGTGGCTTCCAGCTGTCTTCCAGCGCCTCAGTCAGCAGCCACAGGCCGCACGCCGCAGTTCCTGGCGGTGGCATGGGGCACGGTGTGGGCCGCGCAAAGTCCTCACGCATGGGTGATGTTCCACCCGGACCGCTGTCCGTGGTCGGCTCGCGTCATGCGGCGGCCTACGCGCTCACAACACCTCGCGCCGGGACAGGTGAACGGTCATCAGGACCAGGGCGACAAGGCCGAGCCCGCAACCCAGACCGAGGGCGGTGTTCACCCGCCAGGCCTCAGTGGCCAGCATGTTGACCGGCATCTGCCAGGGCAGGAAGACGCCCTGTTTTGCCGAGGTCGCAACGACCGCGAAAAACGTCCCCGCAATGCCCAGCACAAGGCCGGGCACGAAGCTGGCGAACCTGAGGGCCGTCCAGAGCTGGATCGCGATCAGCAGCAGGCCGGCGAGATACATGGTCCCCATCAGCCTTGCCGAGCCCGCGAGGTCGAACACGCCGGTGGCGGCCATCTTGGGCTTGATCGCGCCGGCGAGGCTGATCCCGGCCCAGCTGAAGGCGATCACGGCGACGCTCATCAGGGCCACGACCAGCAGCACGCAGACCGCCTTGGCCGCATACAGACGCCAGCGAGGCAGCGGGAGGGCGCGCAGGTGATCCCAGCTGCGGGGGCCATGCTCCATATGGGCCACGAGAGCAGCGAGGGCCGTGACACTCATCGGCATCATGAAGAAGGCCCAGACGCCCGCTGCGTTCATCATCCACATGTCCCAGGGTGAGGCATGTTTGGCGCGCAGGATCATGAAGAAGAGGAAGATCGCGATTAGGGAAGGCGCGGCGACGGCGAGCAGGGCCGCCAGGGAGCGGTTCAGCTTGCGGGTCTCGACGGCGAGGGGGGCGAAGAAGGGGGCGGCGGACATCAGACCAGCTCCGGCTGCATGAGGGGTTGGGCAGGGGATGGGGCGGACACCTCGCGATAGATGCCCTCCAGCGTTCGCGCCTGCGGCCCGATGGCGAACACGGCGATGTCGGCTGCGAGCAGGGCGCGGTTCAGGGCGGCCGAGGCGGCGCGGGCGTCCTCGCCGGGCTTGAGACCGGCGATGATCCGGTCGGGTGTACGGGTGACGGCGAAGCCATGGGCCGAGGCGAGGGCGGCGGCGCGCTCCGGATCATCGGTCTCGGCCGCGATCTCGGGGGCCAGCTCGGCCTTCAGCCGGGCCAGTTCACCCTCCAGCACCAGCCGCCCCTGATGGATGATGCCGACATGGGTGGCGGTCTGTTCGATCTCGCCCAGCAGGTGGCTGGACAGCAGCACCGTGGCCCCGGTCCGGGCCGGCAGTTCGCCGAGAAAGCGGCGCATGTCGGCGATGCCGTCCGGGTCCAGCCCGTTGGTCGGTTCATCCAGGATCAGCACCGGCGGTGCCCCCAGCATGGCGCGGGCCAGCCCCAGCCGCTGGCGCATGCCGAGGGAATAGTCGGAGACCCGGCGGCGGGCGTGTTCGGTCATCTCGACCACCTCAAGAACCCGGTCGACCTCGCGCTTCGGCAGGCCGATCAGGGCGCGGGTCAGGTCGAGGTTCTCAGCACCGGACAGATTGCCGTAGAAGCCGTGCGCCTCCAGCAGGGCCCCGACCTGACGGGCGGCCCCCAGACGGTCGCGAACCACGTCGATGCCGCAGATGCGGGCCGTTCCGCTGCTGGGCTGGATCAGGCCCAGCAGCATCTTCAGAGTCGTGGTCTTGCCCGCCCCGTTGCGGCCGAGGAAGCCGTAGACGGCCTGATCCGGCACGGTCATCGATACCGCATCCACCGCCATCTGGCGTTTGAAGCGGCGGGTCAGGGCCTGTGTTTCGATCGCGTCAGGCATCGTCGGTACTCTTGATCGTTTAAGTCAGACATAAAGTTGCAAACCGAGCGTCTTTAAGTCAAGATTAAAGATAAGACAGACTATGGACGCCGGAGCCCGACCCGTGAGCCAGACCGATATCGACCGCTTCCGCCGGCGCTGCGCCCAGTTCCGCTGGCTGGCCGTCTTCATGGTCGTCAGCGTGGGTGCCCTGATCGCGTTGATCCATGTGATCTCTCCGCTCGTGCTCTGGAGCCGCGGCGAGCCCGGCCATCCGCAGACCTTCTACCGGATGGCGCTCACGGGCCTGCCCGCCGCCTGCTATCTGTTCGGGGTCTGGTCGATTGGTCAGGCCATGGGACAGTTGGCCAAGGGGCGGTTGATCCAGCCGATCCTTGCTGACGCCCTGCGCCGCGTGGGTCTGGCCCTGTGGATCGGCGGCATGTTGAGCGTCTTCGTCCTCACCAATGTCCTGCGCGTCGTTGGCCTGACCACGGGCGGGTATCTGCATTTCGACGTGCCCGGCATGACCCTGGGCATGATCGGTGCCGCCCTGTTCCTGCTGGGCCGGGTGGCGGATCAGGCGGGCCGGGTCCAGGCCGAACTGGACGAGATGATCTGATGCCGATCCGCGTCACCCTCGACCAGCTGATCGTCAGGAAGGGGTTGAAGGCTCGTGACCTTGCCGCCGAGGTCGGCCTCAGCGAGACCCAGCTGTCCCTGTTCCGCTCGGGCAAGGTGAAGGGCATCCGCTTCCGCACGCTGGCGAAGCTTTGCGCCGCGCTGGATTGCAGGCCCGGGGACTTGCTGGATTATGACTTCGATCCAGCGGACCTCGCCGTCGTGGACGAGGACTAGCCGCCGAACGTCACCGTCTGCGCCTGCGAGCCCGGCCGGAACACCACGGTCCGGGTCACGCCGTTGATCCGCACATTGACCTGCTGTTCCTGGTCGTCGTGGACGCCGGGGAAGAAGTCGAGGTCGATCGTGACGGCGGCGATGTCCCGGTCGGCTGTCTCGCCGGTGAAGGCCACGCGGACGTTGTCGCCCGCCAGATCGGTGGTGGCGTGGGTCACCGCGATGGCGGCACCGTCGATGTCCAGACGAAACCGCTGGCGCAGATGGGTTTCAAGCTCCGCCACGGCGCGCGGGTCGTCCAGGCTGGGCTGGGCCTCCGGAGCGATGGAGACCAGGGCCGGCTCGACGTCATGGGCAGCGAAGCGGTGCACCACACTGACCACGCCGGAGACGGGGTCGATCTCAACCACCGTCAGGCCGGCATGGCCGCGATGGGCCAGGACCGGCGTGGCGAGGGCGGCGATCAGTGTCGCCGCGAGCAGCGCCCGCCGCATCACTGGGCGGCCGCCGCCGGGCGCCGAACCCGGGTCGCGGTCGAATCCGGGCTGACCTCGACGTCCGAGTCCCGCATCCGGTTCTCGCCGGGCGGCGGCGGCGGTGCCAGGCGCAGGGTCCGCTCGTCGATCTGGCGCGGGAACAGGTTGTTGGGGCGGTTGGCGTCTGCGGTCTCACGCAGGGGGTCGACCTCGGCAGAGACCAGGGTCTTCGATGACACGTGCTGCCAGATCACCTGCTGGGCGTTGCGCCGCCAGATTTCGGCGGGGATGCGGATCGTCTCGTCGGAGCCGTCCGACCAGGTCAACTTCAGGATGACCGGCATGACCAGCCCACCGACGTTGCGGAAGGTAAAGCGGTAGATGTTGTCGTCGAACCCTTGCGCCGCGCGGCGGTCGGCATCGGCCCGACGGGCGGCGCTTTCGGCGTCGCGGCGCTGCTGGGCCGTGGTCGTGAACCGGTCCGTCTCATTGTAGAAGTCCCGCGTCGCCGGATCGCGCTCAACCACGGTCTCGATGCCGCGGTTGTTCTCGACCGTGCGCGAGATCGGCTCCTGCTCGAACCGCTCGCGGGCCGCGCGGTTCCGTACCTCGGGATCGGCCGATTCCAGCGTCGCCGCCGTGACATTCTCCAGCGAAATGTCGACGTGGTCGGTCGAATAGAACCAGCCGCGCCAGAACCAGTCGAGATCGACGCCCGAGCTTTCCTCCATGGTGCGGAAGAAGTCATAGGGGGTCGGGCGTTTGAAGGCCCAGCGCTGGGCGTATTCGCGGAAGGCCCGGTCGAACAGTTCGCGGCCCAGAATGGTCTCGCGCAGGATCACCAGGGCCGTCGCCGGCTTGGCATAGGCGTTGTTGCCGAACTGCAGCAGGGAGTCCGACTGGGTCATGATCGGCACCTGGTCCTGGCTGATCATGTATTCGATGATGCTGGACGGCTCGCCCCGGGCGGGGAAGTTGGCGTCCCAAAGCTTTTCGGCCTGGAACTGCAGGAAGCTGTTCAGCCCCTCGTCCATCCAGGTCCACTGGCGCTCGTCGGAGTTGACGACCATCGGGAAATAGATATGCCCGACCTCATGGATGACCACGCCGATCAGGCCGTTCTTGGCGCGTTCGGTATAGGTCAGGCGGCCGTCGTCACCCCGCACCGGGCGCGGCCCGTTGAAGGTGATCATGGGGTATTCCATCCCGCCGACCGGGCCGTTGACCGACTGGGCCGTCGGATAGGGATAGGTGAAGGCGAACTGGTTGTAGACGTCGATGGTGTGGGCGATCGACCGCGTCGAATAGGTGTCCCAGAGCGGCCGGGCCTCCTTCGGATAGAAGGACATGGCCATGACCACGGGGTGCTCGGTGCTTTCCTGTTCGACGCCCATGGCGTCCCAGATGAATTTCCGGCTTGAGGCCCAGCCGAAATCGCGGACGTTGTCTGCGCTGAAATTCCAGGTGCGGGTGCCGGAGCGGGCAGGGCGGGCTTCGGCGGCTGCGGCCTCGGCGGGGGTCACGATATAGACCGGGGCGTCGGCGGTGCGGGCCTGGGCCAGTCGCGCCCGCTGTTCGGCGCTGAGGATGTCGGTGTTCTGAAGTTCGCCGGTCGCCGCCACCGTGTGATCGGCGGGCGCAGTGATGGAGACGTCATAGTCGCCGAACTCGAGCGTGAACTCGCCGCCTCCCAGGAACTGGGCATTATGCCAGCCCTCATAGTCGGAATAGACGGCCAGGCGCGGGAACCACTGGGCGGCCAGGAACAGGCAGTTGCCGTCCTCGCCGGGCTTGGTGAAACACTCATAGCCGCTGCGGCCGCCGACGACCCTGGTTTCGGGCAGAGGCAGGCTGAAGTCGATGGTGAAGCCGAAGCTCTCCCCGGTCGCCAGCGGGCGGGGCAGTTCGATCCGCATCATGGAATCGACGATGGTGAAGGGCAGGGCCTGGCCGTCCGGGCCGGTCACCCGCAGGTCGTTGAAGCCGCCTTCCCAGGCTTGCATCCGCTGCACCCGCAGCACCTCATTGACGCTGACGGTGTCCGAGGCGGTGTAGGTCCGGCTGCGCTCCTCCAGGGAGCCGCGGCGATAGTTCTGCTGGTCCAGCAGCAGCCACAGATAGCCGAGGGCGTCGGGGGCGTTGTTGGTGTAGGTGATCGCCTCGCGGCCGGTCAGGGTGCGGCTGGCCTCGTTCAGGCTGACGTCGATGTCATAGTCGACCTGCTGCTGCCAGTAGCGATGCCCGGGGGCTCCCGAAGCGTTGCGGTAGTCGGTCGGGGTCGGCCAGTCCTCGCCCTCGAACTGGCGGAATTTGTCTTCGAACGTGCCCTTCGTCTGGTCGACCGGACCGACGCTCTGCTGCGCCAGGGCGGCCGTGGCCATCAGGGAAACGCCGGCGACCGACGCCAGCAACATACCGATCCGCATTCGAAACACCGTCCTTTACCTGAGAGCCCGGGCGGACCTTAGTTCATCCGTTATATTGTAACAAGGCGACGATGGCTGAGTCTGTGTGCTTCAACCGTCCCGCTGACCGGATCAGATCAGTTCCACCGCCACCGCCACGGCCTCGCCGCCGCCGATGCACAGGCTGGCCACGCCCTTCCTGCCGCCGCGCGCCTGGAGCGCCGCCAGCAGGGTGGTCAGGACGCGGGCACCCGAGGCACCGATGGGGTGGCCCAGTGCCGTGGCACCGCCATTGACGTTCAGCTTCGCCCGGTCGATGCCGAGGTCGCGCATGGCGATCATGGCGACGACGGCGAAGGCCTCGTTGATCTCCCACAGGTCGACGTCCTCGACCGACCAGCCGGCCTTGTTCAAGGCCTTCTGCATGGCCGGCACCGGGGCGGTGGTAAACAGGCCCGGCTCATGGGCGTGGGCGGCGTGGCTGATGATGCGGGCGACGATGGGCAGGCCGAGTGCTTTCGCCACGCTCTCGCGGGTCATGACCAGGGCGGCCGCGCCGTCCGAGATCGAACTGGCGTTGGCGGCGGTGATGGTGCCGTCCTTCGAGAACGCGGGCTTCAGGGTCGGGATCTTCTCCGGCATGGCCTTACCGGGTTGCTCGTCCTCGGTGACCGTGACGACGCCCTTGCGCGAGGTCACCTCGACCGGGGCAATCTCGGCCTTGAAGGCACCAGAGGCGATGGCCTCCAGCGCACGGCTCAGGCTCTCCAGCGCATATTCGTCCTGGGCCTCGCGGGTGAATTGATAGGTGCGGGCCGAGTCCTCGGCGAAGGCCCCCATCAGCTTGCCGGGGGTGTAGGCGTCCTCCAGTCCGTCCATATACATGCTGTCGACGATGACATCGTGGCCGATCCGGGCCCCGCCGCGGTGCTTGGTCATCAGATAGGGCGCGCCGGACATCGACTCCATGCCGCCCGCCACGATGACGTCGGCGGTGCCGGCCAGCAGGGCGTCCGAGGCCATCATCACGGCCTGCAGGCCCGAGCCGCACATCTTGTTCACCGTGGTGGCCTCGACATTCAGGCCGAGGCCGGCACCGATCGCGGCCTGACGCGCCGGGGCCTGACCGAGGCCGGCGGGCAGGACGCAACCCATGTAGATCTGCTCGACCTTCGCCGGATTGATGCCGGCGCGCTCGACCGCAGCCCGTACGGCCGTCGCGCCCAGCTCGGTCGCCTTGACGCCGGACAGGGCACCCTGGAAACCGCCCATGGGCGTGCGGGCGAAGGAGACGATGACGACGGGGTCGGACATGGAAAGGCTACCCTTGGGAGGAAGATTTGCGCGGCTGGATGGGCCGGGGCGGGCGGAAAGGCAAGAGGCTCAGGCGGCCTCTTCGTCGGCCCTTTCCCGGGGCATCATATCGCCGACCGTGGGACGGTTCTCGGCCCGGGTCAGCAGGATGTCGCGCGGTTTGACGATCTCGTTGCAGTGGCCGCAGGCGATGCGCGGTGCCAGGTCGTGGCCGCAGGCCTTGTGGATCATGGAGACGCCGGAATCGGCATCGCCATAGACATGTTTCGCACCCCAGCCGTGGAGGGTGACCAGGACCCCGTACAGGTCCTTGCCCTTGGCGGTCAGGACATATTCGTTGCGGGGCGGGCGTTCGGAATAGAGCCGGGGCTCCAGCACGCCATGCTGGACCAAACTCTTCAGCCGGGCCGCCAGCACATTGCGGGCGACGCCCAGCCGCTCCTGCCACTGTTCAAAGCGGCCGACGCCGTTGAAGGCATCGCGGATGACCAGCAGGGTCCAGGGGTCGCCGATCACTTCCAGCGTCGCGGCGATCGAACAGCTCTGTCGTGAGTAATCAGCGGTGCGTCCCATCTTGCGAAAGTGACCCTGCGTCAGCCGTTTGGCAAGAGGGTTGCCAATCTGAACGGACTTGGTCAGTCTTGTTTGGCTACGGACGCGCTGCGGCGTTTCCGATCCCTTGACTTCGGGCGGAGGACTTCCGTCTTCCGCCCGCCTTTCCTGCACGATAGCAAGGCCCCATGACCCAGCAGACCCTGGCCGAGGCCCTGTCCCTGAGCGACGATGGTGACGGCGGCCTGACCGCCCGCCTGACCGGGGGCTTTTCGAACGCCCCGCAGTCAGCCCCGCAGGAGAGGGGCGCGCCGTTCGGCGGTCTGATGGCGGCCCTCGCGGCCGGGGCCATGCGTCAAGGGCTGGGCATTGAGACTCCGCTGCAGTCCCTGACCGTCCAGTACCTCGCTGCCGCCCGGTTTGAGGAGGCGCTCTTCACCCCGACGATGAACCGCGGCGGCCGGAACGTGGCCTATGCCTCGGTGACGGGCGGACAGGGCGACCGCGCGGCCATTCAGGCGCTGGGGACCTATGGCCGGGATGTCGCCGGGCCGGTGCTCACGCCGCTGAAGGCTTCGCCGACCCCGGTTGAGGATCTGGACTCGACCCCGCTCGACGCCACCTTTGGCCCCTGGTTCACGCGCCACATCGATCACCGCTTCATCGCCGGTCCGAAACTGTTCGGCGAGAACGCCGGTCGGACGCCCGAGCTCGGCTGCTGGATGCGGACCATCGATGCAGCCCCGCTGGACGAGGCGAGGCTGCTGTTCCTGCTGGACGGCCTGTATCCGACCTATTTCACGGCCTTTCCCGCCCCGCCGAACATCTCGGCCAGCGTTGACCTTCGGGCCGATCTGTTGACTGAACTCACGCCGGACACATCGCCGGAGGGCTGGACCTGGTTCCACTTCACCAGCCGCGACGTCGGCGGGGGCTGGGCGGTCGAGGATGGGGTGGCCCGGGCACCCGACGGCCGGCCGCTGGCACTGGTGCGGCAACGCAGGAAGCTGATGCCGATGAGGACGCCGCCCGAAGCCTGAGCCGCGGCGGCGTCCTCCCGAACGGTCAGTCCCGGACGTGCTGGTTCAGGAAGTTCAGATAGGCTTCCTGGGCCGTGATCCGGTTGTCGCGACGCTGGAAGCCGTGGCCTTCGTTGGGGAACAGGACGTACTCGACCGGGACGTTGTTGGCGCGAACGGCGGCGACCAGTTCGTCCGACTCGACCTGAAGGACCCGAGGGTCGTTGGCCCCCTGGACCACCAGCATGGGCCGGCGGATGTTGCCGGCGTGGAACAGGGGCGAGATGCGACGATGGCGCTCTGCGTCCGTAGCCGGGTCGCCCATCTCGTCAAACAGGGCGATACGGTTGGCACCCCACCAGGCGGGTATGGACCCCAGCGTCCTTACCCAGTTGGTCACGCCGAAGATGTTGATGCCCGCCTCGAACGCCTCGGGGTGAAAGGCCAGGGCAGCAGCAGTGATATAGCCGCCGTAGGAGCCTCCCATCACCGCGACCTGGTCGTCGGCGACCCAATCCTGATCGCGCAGCCACTGGCCGCCTGCCACGATGTCGCGCAGATCGGCCTCGCCGTGCTGTTTGTCGTCCATGTGAAAGAAGGTCTTGCCATAGCCGGACGAGCCGCGATTGTTGGCACCCAGCACCGCATAGCCGTGATTGACCAGGTGCTGGATCGAGGCGGAATAGCCGCGCCTGGTCTGGCCTCCGGGACCACCGTGCACCAGGACAATGGCCGGGACCGGATGAGCGGCCGAGGCCCCGCGGGGTCTGTACAGGATGGCGGGGATCATCACGCCGCCCTCGCCCGGATAGCGGACGACGGTGGCCTCGACCAGGTCAGACTCGGCGATCTGGGTATTGAGGGCCGTGGTCAGCCGTCGTGCCCGGCCATCAGACAGGTCGGCCACGAAGATGTCCGACGGTGAGGTGTCCGACAGGACGGTAAAGGCGATGCGGCTTTCGTCGGGACTGAACCGCACGGCACCCACGTCGCCGTTGGGTATGCCGGTTACGGCCACGGGTTGGCCGGTGGTGGTGTCCAGGATGGTGACCCGGGTCGAACCGTCCGCGTTCAGGCTGGACAGCCGATAGCGGCCCGAGGGCGAGAATGCGACGTTGGACACGTCCCAATCTGCCGCGATCAAGACCGCACTCTGGCCGGAGGCAAGGTCGTGGCTCCAGGCCTGGGTAAACTCGCCGTGCTGGTCGGTGCCGTAGATCAGCGCGTTGGAATCCGGCGTGAAGTCATAGACGTTGTGGCTGATGTTCCCCTCGGGCGTGATCAGGCGTGGCTCTCCGCCGGCCTGGAGATCGACCAGATAGAGGTCGGTCCGGGCGCTGGAGACATTCTTCGAAAGGGCCAGCCAGCGACCGTCGGGCGAAATCGCGTCGGGAAAGACGCCACCCGGATTCTGGAACAGCGTGCGGCTTTCGTAGGTGGTGGCGTCATAGGCGATGACGTCAAAGGCAGCGGGATCGCGGGCGTTGGATGTCAGGTAGAAGGTCTTGCCGTCGCCGCTCCAGTCGAAGGGCGCGGCCTTGAGATTATCGCCCGGCGTCAGGTCGCGTAGCGTCCCGTCGACCTCGCGCACATAGACGTGGTTCAGCTCATCGCCACCGCCGTCTGCAGTGACCAGCACCCGTCCATCTGTCGGAAAATAGGAGACCGCGAAGGTGGCGTTGGTCGTGGAAGCCGTCAGCGGCCGGGCGTCGCCGCCGTTGATCGGGAGGGCGTAGCCGTTGAACACTCCGGTCTGATCGGATGAGATCAGGATGGACGCGCCATCCGGCGAGAAGGTTCCGACCCGTCCGCCGGCGAGCGCATAGCTGCGGTTCTCGTAGAACTGCGCCGCAGTATAGGTTCGGGCGGGCGCTTGCTGCTCAACAACCCGCCCGGACGGGTTGGGATTGGCCCAGACGGGCGTTGAAATGACGCTGACGAGCGCCAGAACGGAAACCAGGCAGGTGGTGCGCATGTCGAAAAGCCCCTCAGTGATTGACGACCCCTAGAGGCCCCACAAGAACATTTCAGACGCAATCTGTCTGCGATTTAATCCAGCGCGGCTCGCTGACCTTAGGCAGCCGCCGTTGTGGCCTTGATGAAGCCGCCGCCCAGCAGGCGGTCCGGATCGGCCGGGTCATAGAGGGCGCAGGCCTGGCCCGGGGCCACGCCTTCCTCGCCCGAGGCGAAGGTCACGGCGACCGCGCCGTCGACAACCGACAGGCGGGCGGGGGAGGGCGGACGGGTCGAGCGGACGCGGGCCAGCACCGGGACCCCGGCATCCGCCGCCGCCTCGATCGAGGCCTCGTCGCCCAGCCAGTTGGTCTCGTCCAGCGTCAGGGACGCGGTCAGCAGGGCCTCGCGCGGGCCGACGATGACGTGGCGCTTCGCCGGATCCAGCCGGGTCACGAACAGGGGTTCGCCCACGGCGACGTTCAGGCCGCGGCGCTGGCCGATGGTGTAGTCGGTAATACCCGAATGGCCGCCCAGCACGCGGCCGTCCATATGCACGATCTCGCCCGCCTCGCGCCCCTGCGGACGCAGCTTGTCGATCAGGGTCCGGTAGTCGCCATTGGGGACGAAACAGATGTCCTGGCTGTCCGGCTTGGCGGCGATGCGCAGGCCCAGTTCGGCCGCGACGCCGCGCACCTGCGGCTTTTCCAGATCGGCCAGCGGGAAGCGCAGATAGTCGAGCTGCTGCGCCGTGGTGGCGAACAGGAAATAGGACTGGTCGCGCGAATGGTCGATCGCCTTGCGCATCTGGGCCCGGCCGTCGACGACCGAGCGCCGGACATAGTGGCCCGTGGCCATGGCCTCGGCCCCGAGGTCGCGGGCGACGTCCAGCAGGTCGCGGAATTTGACCGTCTGGTTGCAGCGGATGCAGGGCACGGGCGTCTGGCCGGCCAGATAGGAGTCGGCGAACTGATCGATCACCGCGTCCCGGAACCGGCTTTCGTAGTCCAGGACATAGTGGGGAATGCCCAGCATCTCGGCCGCCAGCCGGGCGTCGTGGATGTCCTGACCGGCGCAGCAGGCACCCTTTTTCTTCAGCGCCGCGCCGTGGTCATAGAGCTGCAGGGTTACGCCGACGACGTCATAGCCGGCCTTGTGCAGCAGGGCTGCGACCACGGTGGAATCCACCCCGCCCGACATGGCCGCGACCACGCGCGACCCGACCGGCAGGCCGACCGCCGCGCGCGCGGCTTCGATCGCTGCATCCATGTCGGCCGGAGAGGACACGGGAGCGATGGCCGGGATCGGGCAGATGTCCTCGATGAGGGTCATGACGCGCTATCTAGTGTGAAAGCGGCGCGAATTCGAGGCCGGCCTGCAAACGAAAACGGCCGCCCCCGTCGCCGGGAGCGGCCGTGATCTCTTCGGAGCGGTCGCCTTACGGGCGGCCGTAGTGCTGGATCCGCGTCGTGCGCAGGCCCTGCATGCCCCATTTGTCGATCGCCTTCTGCCAGGCGAGGAACTCCTCGGCCGTCAGGCGATAGCGCGCGAGCGCATCTTCCAGACTGATCAATCCGCCACGCACGGCGGCCACGACTTCCGCCTTGCGGCGGATAACCCAGCGGTCCGTATTGGCCGGGGGAAGGTCGTGCATTGTCAGCGGCGTGCCCGTAGGCCCGACCACATATTGTTCGCCCTGATTATTCAGGCGTCGCTCTTGCAACATGGGCTTCTGCCTCATTGACCACCACCACTATGAACATGACCATAGGGGTCCGCGGCTAAGGGCCGTTTAAGCGTCGTGGTGAAGGAAAGGCTAAAATGCCATCCGCCCACAGTCTCAATATTCAACGAAGGATTCATTGAGGTTTACGCTCTGTTACTCAAGGATCAGCGTTTGATGCTGATAAGTTCGGCGAGCATCTCGTCCGCAGTGGTGATGATCTTGGACGATGCGGAGTAGGCGCGCTGGGTGGTGATCAGCCCCGTGAACTCGGCTGACAGATCGACGGTCGAGGCCTCCAGCTGGGATGCCCCGATCGAACCCGCGCCGCCGCTGCCCGCGGCCTTGAGATTGTAGGTGCCGGAGCCCTGGCTGACGCGATAGGCGTTGCCCGAGGTCTGCGCCAGACTGTCCGGGCTGGGGAAGGTCGCCAGGGCGATCTGCGCGATCTGGCGGGTGACGCCGTTGTCGAAGATCGCCGTGACGAAGCCCGTTTCGTCAATCTTCACTTCGGACAGGTTTCCAAAGGCTGTGCCGTTGGTCAGGACGGCCTGCACCACAGAGCCGCTGTCGTACTGGGTCAGGCCGCCGGTCGCCGCCGTCAGGTCAAAGGCCAGGTCCTGGCTGTCGATGCCGAGCCCGGGGGCCCAGTTCACCGCGCCGGCGGCCGGCGCGCCGGAGCTCGACGAGCCGAAGCTCAGGGTTGCCGTCGTGACGTCCGGGAACAGGGCGCTGGCACCAAGGGCGGCCATGGCGTCGGCGTCGAGGCGGCCATCCTGGGTGAAGGCGACCAGGCCGCTCTTGATCTGCCCGTTCGACAGTCCGGTACCGGTGACGACGTCCGATGCCGGAATCGCCCGGATTTCGGCGAACCACTGGTTGGGAACGGTGCTCTTGAGGAAGGAGAGGGCGACTGTCCGTTGCCCGCCCTTGGAGTCCGAGACCGGAATGGTGAGTTCGAAGTCGGGTTTCACGCCGGCTCCGGTTTCCGGATCCCACATGGCCATGGAGTTGGTCGCGGGATTATAGGCGTTGACACCCGGAGGAACGGCGGCGGCGTCGGTGGCCTCGGCCGAGACCAGTTGGCTGGACTTGATGTTGGCGTTCAGCTGGATCCGGGTAGTGGCTTCCGCCGTACCACCGACCGAACCGACGTTGATCGTCCGCAGCCGGTTCAGGTCGGACGGGTCGGTGGCGATATTGCCCTCAGCGTCGACCGGCCACCCCTGCAGGTACAGGCCTGAAGTGTTCTTCAGATAGCCGAGATTGTCGACGCTGAAGGCACCGGCGCGGGTGAACAGACGGCTGTCGGTGACCTGCAGGTTCTCCGGCTTTTCGGTGACCACGAAGAAGCCCTGACCGGCGATACCCAGGTCGGTATTCGAGGTCGTGCGCTGCAACTGCCCGTTCTGGCTGGTGAAGTGGCGGGCCGTGGCCAGCACCCCGCCGGCGGAATAGCCTGCGCCCTGCGACTGGCTGTTGATGACCGTCGAAAACTCGCCTGCGGTACGCTTGTAGCCGACGGTGTTCACGTTCGCGATGTTCTGCGAGATCGCGGCAAGAGCGGCGGCGTTGGCGGTCAGGCCGGACACGCCGGCCAGAAGGGCGCTGTTGATACTCATGGCGCGGGGCTCCTTACGAGAACAGTTTCAATGGATTGAGGGAAGCGGCGATGGAGGCCATCAGGCTGTCCTCGCTGTCGTCATTGGCGGGCGGCGGTGCCGCGGCCGTCCGGGACTCTTCCAGCGCGATCACGGTGGAGAGCGGCAGGATGGAGTTGCCAACGGTCAGATAGGGAACACCGTCGTACATCTCGACGCCGCTGATCCGGCCGCGGGTCAGGACCTGGCTGCCGACAGCGCCGCCGGCGGCGTCCTTGGCCACGACCCGCAGGGAATAGACCTGTCCCTCCTGACCATCGTTTCCGGTGGTGGCGTTGCCGTCCCAGGTGAAGTCATGGACGCCGGTGGTCTTGTCTGGCGCGTCGCCCGACCAGACCACCTTGCCCGAACCGTCCAGCACCTCGAGCCGCGCCGAGGCGGCGTTTGCGGCCAGTTCGTAGCTCCAGGTCGCCTCACCGTCGGTGAGTTTGGTGGCCGACCAGGCTGCGGTGGCTTCCTTGCCGATATAGGTGGCTGCGTTGGCCAGACCGCCGCCGCCCTGGGCGGCCAGCAGTCCCTTGAGCAGGTCGTTGGTCAGCAGTTGCTGCTCCACCCCGGCCATCTGGGTCAGCTGGGCGGTGAATTGGTTGGAATCCACCGGCGACAGGGGATCCTGGTTCTTCAGCTGTGAGGTCAGCAGGGCCAGGAAGGTCTCGAAATTCGAGGCCAGCATGGTCGAGCCAGCGCCGATCCTGCTGGTCGCGTTGGCGGTCGTACTGGTGACGGAGTCAACCATCGGATCAGACCTTCATGTCCACGCCCGAGGGCGAGAGGGAGAGCGCCAGCCAGCGGGGCGGCTGGGCGACATCGATTTCGGTGTTGAGACGTGTCGCCGCCGCGAAGGCGCGCGACGAGCCGTCCCGGGTATCCTGACCGCGATCGAAGGCGCTGGAGCCGCTGTCACGGTCGGTGAATTCGAAGGCGTCGTCGGCCAGTTGGAAGCCGGCGTCCTCAAGCTGACGCCGCAGTTCGTCGGCGCGGCCCTTCAGGTCGGTCGCGGCGGCCGGGTTGTCGAAGGCGAGGCGAGCGTTCAGCCGACCTTCGGAGTCGATGTCGAGCTTGACGTCCACCCGGCCCAGTTCGTCCGGCGTCAGGGCCATTTCGAACCGGGTGGAGCGGCCTTCCAGCCGGCGCAGGATCTGGGCGGCGATCTGGGCAGTCGCCTCGATCGTGGCACGCGACAGCTGGGACAGGCCGGCCTCGCGTGCGCCGGCTGCGGTATGGGCCGGGGCCGTGGTGCCTTCGACCGGTGGCAATGGCTCCGACCCGGACCCTTCGGCTTCGCCGTTGCTGGCGAGGTCGTGGCTGATGGCGGCGGCGATGAAGTCTGCGGGACCCGTGGCCGGCCTTGCGGTCACGTTCGGGGCGGGAGGCAGGGTCGTGGGTACCGGTCGGGCCGGGTCCTTCGTCCCGGATCCTTCACCGGTCCTGGGGTCGACGGGGCCCAGCAGTCGCGGGTTGCGTTCCGACGACGGGCGGAGCGGCGGGGGTGGGGTCGCCGGGGGCAATGTCAAGGGCGTGGAGCCACTGCGGGCCTGGGCCTCGACGGCCTCCGTCGCGGCGGCGACCTGGGCAAGGGTCAGCGCGGTGTCTGAGGTTTCCGGCACCGGGACGGGGGACTCACGTAACGGGGGCTGAACTTCAGGTCGGGGGGGGTGGGTGACCTCAAGCTTGCCCACAGGCAACGGAAACGGGGTTTGCTCGCGAGGTTGAACCTCCAGGCCGGAGGTCTTGGCGGTCGTATCCTTGTCCGCCGGCAGCGGGGTCGTGGCCCCGGCGCCATCCGGATCACCGGCACTACCCTTGCCGGCCCGTTCTCCCGATCCTTCCGACACCCCTTCGGCCCCAGAGGTCGCGTCCCCGGCAGCCGGAAGAACGAGGGTCACGGGCGGTGGCGAGGGCACCGTAAGGAAGCCTGCAGCCGCAGCAGCATCGCCCGCTGCCTCGACCTGCGCCTCGGCCGGCTTGAGCGGATCAGTCGGGACCCCCGCCGCCGCAACCGTCGTCTCTTCGCCCGACAGGGTCGCCAGCAGCGCCTGGAAGTCCGACGCGACCTCGCCCGACGGCCCTTGCGGGACGCTGGGGATGGCTGGCGCGATGACGGACAGCAGGTTGAGGGCGGACATGATTCCGGGAGGGCGGTTCGCCGAAGCGAGGGGGGCGAGGGCGCCTGCTGCGCCGGACATTCGGAACCCGTGGCGCAAGTCGTGGGCCAACTGGGGGAGTGAGTAGTAAGTCAATGAATCGTAGAGGATAAGTTCTGTCGCTGTCCGAAATTTCACCGTCGAGGTTCAGTCGAAACTTGCCGCGTGAAGACGATTCTTGCCCGGTGCCTGCCATAGACCGACACGTTCTGGTCGGCCCGGTGCCCGCATGGCCCGGCGTTTGCGCCCCTTGCCGCTCATGATCGAAGCGCGAAACGCAAGAGCGCGTAAATTCAGTAGCTTGCACGGCCCGCCCTGGTGCGATGCCGGGCAAAAAACGCGCATCGGCTGGCATAGCTTGCCGGGTGCCTTGTCTACGGAGGCCTTCGGATGTCCCTGAACGCCATCATGAACACCGCGAGTTCGGGCCTCCAGACCGCCCAGACCCAGCTCCGCGTCGTTTCGGACAACGTCTCAAACGTCAACACGCCCGGCTATGTCCGCAAGATCGCGGAGCAGCGGACCCTGACCAGTCAGGGTCTGGGCTCAGGCGTGGAGGTGTCGCGCATTCGCCTCGCCACTGACCGGTTTCTGCAGGCGGCGAGCCTGAATGCCGGGGCTGAGTCCGCGCGCATGGGGGTGCGCCATGAGCTGTACGACCGGATCCAGTCGCTGTTCGGAGACCCGGGCGGCAACGCCGGTTTCTTCTCGCAGGTCGATGCCGTCTTTTCGGCCTTCGCGGCCAGCGCCGAGGATCCGACATCTCCGCCCCGTCGTCAGGACGCGCTGTTCCGGACCCAGGCCCTGTTCGACGAGGCCAGCCGGATCGCCGGCCAGATCCAGGCGGTCCGGGAGGACGCTGACAGCCGAATTCAGAGCGCTGTCGAACGGGCCAACAGCCTGCTGGAACAGATCGAGGGCCTGAACCTGGAGATCGCGCGCGCCACGGCGGTCGATGGCGACGCCTCTGGTGCCGAGACGGCCCAGTCAGCCCTGGTCGGGCAACTGGCGGAACTGATAGACATCCGGGTGGCCGCACGGCCCGTTGGCGGCGTGTCGATCCGGACAGGCTCGGGCACGCTTCTGGCCGGCCAGGGCGCTGCGACCCTCGGCTACAACCCCGCCGGGACGGTCACAGGCGAGACCGCTTTCAATGAAATCTGGGTCACCGAACCAGGTGGGCAGAAGCGGTCCCTGCTCGACGGCGTCACGTCGGGCGAGATCAAGGGTCTGGTTGAGCTGCGCGATGTCGATGCACCCGCTGCGGCGGAACGACTGGCCGAACTGGTCGCAAGTGCGGCCGATCAACTGAACCGCGCCCACAACGCCAACTCCGCCGTGCCCGCGCCGACCCGTCTGACAGGTCGCAATGTGGGACAGTCGCTCGAGACCGCGATCGCCGGCTTCTCGGGGCAAGCCACTGTCGCCGTGACCAACGCGGCCGGCGTGATCCAGACCCGGGCCGACATCGTCTTCTCCGGCGCGACGATGACGGTGAACGGTGCCGCCGCGACGCCGGCGAATTTTCTGACCGTTCTGAACGCCCAGCTGGGCGGGGCGGCGACGGCCAGTTTCACAGACGGCCGGCTGACGATTGCGGCAACCGGCACCAACGGGGTGGCCGTGGCCGATGACGCCGCCGGACCGTCCGCCAAGGCGGGTCGGAGTTTCTCGCACTATTTCGGGCTCAACGATCTGGTTTCGTCGGACCGGCCGGCCTTCTACGACAACGGCCTGACCGCCACCTCGCCGCACGGTTTCGCTGCCGGCGAGACCGTGATGTTCCGGTTCACCTCCGAGACCGGCTCGCGCCTGCGTGACGTGCGGGTCGCCGTGCCGGCGGGCGGCACGGTCGGACAGCTGGTCGCCGCGCTGAACGATCCCGCGACGGGGATCGGTCGACTGGGATCCTTCTCGCTTGCGGCCGATGGATCGCTCTCGTTCACCGGATTCGGCAATCCCGCGCCGGTGATGACCGTCCTGGAGGACCGCACCACCCAGGTTCCGTCTGGCGTGTCCGTGACCGAGTTGTTCGGCATCGGCGGCGGGGTGCGCGCCTCGCGTGCCGACGGCTTCGCCGTGCGTGCCGACATTCGCCAGAGCCCTTCCAGACTGGCCCTTGCGCAGCTGAACCTGTCGGCGCCAGTCGGCAAGGCAGCCCTGAGTATCGGCGATGGTCGCGGGGCCCTCGCCCTGGCCGATGCCGGTGCGCGGGCGGCGAACTTTCAGCCCGCAGGCGGATCTTCCGGCGGATCACTTTCGGTCTCACGCTACGCCGCCGAGCTGTCGGGCGAGATCGGTGGCAAGGCGGCTGCGGCCAGGAACCGGATGGAGACGGCGAAGGCCCTCTACACCGAAACCGAGGCCCGCCAGACGGCGCATGAAGGCGTCAATCTGGACGAGGAGCTGGTGCTGATGACCACCTATCAGCAGGCCTTCAACGCCTCGGCCCGGATGATTCAGGCGGCCAAGGACATGTACGATACGCTGATGGGGATGGTCTGATGACCCGCGTCGCCACCTTCGGGAACTATCAATCGGCCCTGCTGGATCTGATGAGCGCCCAGGCCCGGGCAGCCGAGGCGCAGGAGCGGGTCGCGACCCAGAAGAACGCCACCGATTTGACCGGCTTCGGCCGGCAGTCCGAGACGCTCACGGCCTTGAAGGGCTCCCAGAGCCGGATCCAGGGCTTCATCGACACCAGTGCGGCCGTCAGCGCGCGTCTCACGACCCAGGACCTGGCCCTCGGTCAGGTAAAGGACGCCATCACCGGGGTTCGCGATGCGGTGGGTAGCGCAATTTCCACCGATTCCGGTGCCTTGCTGATGCTGGAGCTCGATGGTCATTTCCAGTCAGCGCGAGGCGGGCTGAACATGCGGCACCACGGCGGCTATCTGTTCGCCGGTAACTCGACCGCGACCACTCCTGTCGCGGCGACCAGCCTCGCCGAACTGGCGGCCGCTCCGGACGTGGCCTCGCTGTTCAGCAACGACACGCTGAAGACGGCAAGCCGGGTGGCCGAGGGGACGACACTGGAGACGGGCTTCCTCGCCGACGAACTGGGCACGGACATTCTGGGCATCCTGCGGGACATCCAGACCTTTCACGCGACCCCTGGATCAGGCCCGCTGGCCGGCAAGCTGACCGCACCGCAGAAGGCATTCCTCTCCACGCAGCTGGCGCGGCTCGAACAGGCCGGAACGGCTGTGGTCGACAAGATGGCCAGGACCGGGTCGCTCGCCAAACAGGTGGAGAGCATTACCGACGGTCACGAAGCCCAGAAGGCTGCGCTGGACGAGCTGGTGGCGGGCCGTACCGATGCTGACATGGCGAAAGCGATCACCGACCTTCAGCTGTCGCAGGTCGCCATCCAGGCCTCGGCACAGGTGATAAGCCAGTTGCGCCAGGTGTCCCTGCTCAACTATCTGAACTGATGTAGCGGGCACCCGCGCCGCCCTGCCTTGCTACCCTATGCCCGGAAACCGTGGCTGAACGAATACGGCCGGGCCGCGTTCTGAGGCCTGCTCCAACTTTGCCGTGTGGCCAGCGTAGGCAAAACGGACAGGGCGATCTAGGTAGGGGCATGGCCGCAGCGGATTTCCAGATCGAGGACGGCGGGTCGGGCTTGACCCTGCGTCTGACCGGCGACTGGACCGCGACCGAGTTGGGCCGAATCTCGCGCCGGCTGGACGATGCATTGCGCGATCGGTGCGTCGGTGCGGTCGATCTGACCGATATGGGGCGCTTCGACACGGCGGGTGCCCTGGCCATCGTCCAGGCGTCCGGCTGCATCCTGCCGCCGACGGCCTGGACCCAGCGACCCGAGGCCGGCCGCATCTACGCCATGGTGGAGATGCTGGAGCGAGAGAGCGCGGTTCCACCGCACCGGACTCCGGGCTGGGTGCGCGCCTTCGCCAAGGTGGGGCGCGGCATGGGTGACATCGCGGCCGAGGCGACCCTGTCCATGGCCTTCCTCGGCCGGCTGATCGTCGCGGTGGGTGCCGCCCTGCGTCATCCCCGGGCTATTCGCTGGCCGGCCTGGTTCAGCCAGGCCGAACGATCGGGGCTTGACGCCATCCCCATCGTCGCGGTCACCAACTTCTTTATCGGTGCGGTTATCGCCTATCTGGGGGCCAATCTGCTGACCCAGTTCGGTGCCGGCGTCTTTACGGTCCAGCTGGTCGCCGTGGCGGTGTTGCGGGAGTTCGCCGTGGTCATCACATCTGTTCTCCTCGCCGGTCGCTCATCATCGTCGTTTGCGGCGGAGATCGGCTCGATGCGGATGAACCAGGAAGTTGACGCCATGCAGGTGATGGGGGTGAACCCCTTCCAGGCCCTGGTGATCCCCAGACTCGCCGCCATGCTGGTCATGCTTCCGCTGCTGACCTTCATCGGCATGATCTCCGGGCTGTTCGGTGGCATGCTGGTGACCTGGAGTGAGCTGGACTACGGACCCGCCTTCTTCCTTCAGCGCATCACCGAGGATTCGAAGATGATCACCCACCTTGGCGTGGGGCTGATCAAGGCGCCGGTTTTCGCGGTGGTGGTGGCCGCCATCGGCTGCCGTCAGGGTATGGCCGTGGCCGGGGATGTCGAGAGTCTGGGGCGGCGGGTGACGGCTGCGGTGGTCCAGGCCATCTTCGCCATCATCTTCCTCGATGCCGTCTTCGCAATGATCTTCCTGGAGCTGAACTGGTGACCGCCACCCCGGGATCCTCTCCCGAGCTGCTGATCGAGGTGCGCGGCCTGCTGAGTCAGTTCGGCGAGCGCGTGATCCACGAAAACCTCGACCTTGAGTTGGAGCGCGGCGAGGTCCTCGGCGTGGTCGGCGGTTCGGGATCGGGCAAGACGGTGCTGCTCAACTCGATCATCGGCCTCAAGGAGCCGGAGGGCGGAACTGTCAGCGTCCTCGGCTACGATCGCGCGACCATGACGGAAGCGCAGGAGGCCGACATTGAGCGTCGAACGGGCATCCTTTTCCAGCAGGGGGCCCTGTTCTCGGCGCTCAGCGTCATCGAAAACGTCGCCTCGCCGCTGGTGGAACACACCCGTCTGCCCAGGGAGGTGATCCGAGAATTGGCGGAGATGAAGATCGCCATGGTGGGGCTGAAGCCGGAGGCGCATCATCTGAAACCGGCTGAACTCTCCGGCGGTATGCGGAAGCGGGTCGGCCTCGCCCGGGCCCTGGCCCTGGACCCCGAACTGCTGTTCCTCGACGAGCCGACGGCGGGGCTGGACCCGATCGCGGCCGGGGCGTTTGACGAACTCATACGTCGACTGTCCGACGATCTGGGCCTGACCGTGTTCATGATTACCCACGACCTCGACAGCCTGTACGCCATCACCGACAAGGTCGCGGTGGTCGCAGACAAGCGGGTCGTCGCCAAGGCCACGGTTCGGGAACTCGAGCATTCAGAGCACCCCTGGATACGAGAATATTTCCTTGGTCCGCGCGGTCGCGCCGCGGTCAAGGCGGCTTAAGGAGAGCCGAGCATGGAAAGAGACGCCCACTACGCCGCCGTCGGCATCGCCTCCATCGCCCTCATGGCGGCGCTGGCGGTGTTCGCCATCTGGCTGGCCCGTCTGCAGTTCAACAATGACTACGACGTCTATGACATCGTCTTCTACGGTCCCGTGCGCGGCCTGTCCGAAGGCGGCGAGGTGCATTTCAACGGCATCCGCGTCGGCGAGGTCACTGACCTGAATCTGGATCCGGAAAAAGGCGACCAGGTCATCGCCCGCATCCGGGTCGACGCGACCACGCCGGTCCGCGTCACCTCGCGCGCCCAGCTGGAGCCACAGGGCATCACCGGCCTGAACTATATCCAGATCACCGCCGGCAACCCGCAGAGCGCCATTCTCAAGGAGCAGTATCCGGACAATGTGGTGCCGGTGATCCAGAGCCAGCCCTCGCCCATCGCAGAATTGCTGAGTGGGTCCGGCACGGTGCTGGCCCAGACCGTCGATGCGCTGAACCGCATCAACCGGGTGCTGTCGGATGACAATGTCCGCTCCTTCTCCACCAGCCTGAAGAATGTCGAGGCCCTGACCACCGAACTGGAAGCCCGCAAGGGCATGCTGGAACAGCTGGAGCAGGCGCTGACCAAGGCCAATTCGGCCGTCGCCGAGTTCGAGGCCCTCGCGGTCAGCACCCGCGGCGTCATTGAGGGCGACGGCCGCGAGGCCGTGGCCAATATCAATGCCGCAGCCGAAGAGGCGCGGGCGGCGGTGGCCTCGATCAACCGCACGGCGACCAACGTCGAGGGGCCGCTCAACGAGTTTGCCACGACCGGCATGCCGCAGCTGCAGCAGTCGATCCAGGGGCTGGAGGATGCGACCCGGTCGCTGGAGGGATTGATCGACGAGGTCCGTGCCAGCCCGCGTGATTTCATCAGCCGCCCGCCGACCAAGGAACTGGAGGTCCAGCCGTGAACCGCTTTTCGCTGATCCGTCCGCTCGCGGCGACCGCGGCCCTGATGGCGCTCTCGGCCTGCGCCCTGCTGTCGACGCCCGACCCGGTGCAGACCTACCGGTTCGGAGGCACCGCCGCCGCCACCTCCGCCGCCGTGGTCGCCAGCCCGGTTCAGGTCACCCTGCGCCGGGTCGAGTTCCCGGAGTCTGTCAAGGGCGACAAGCTGCTCGGCGTCACCGGGACCGAGGCCGCCTATATCGCCGGCGCCCGCTGGGTCTCGCCGGCGTCGGACCTTTATATGGAGAGCATCGAGAACGCCTTCGCCGCCCAGGCGACGCGCGTGCGGCTGATCGGTCCGCGCGAGCTGACCCGGGGCCAGCGGTCGCTCGATATCGACATCCGCTCGTTCGAGGCCCGGTATGACGCCCCCGGTGCCACACCGACCATCGTGGTGACGGCCCGCGCCCGTATGCTGGTCCTGCCGGAGCGGACGGTATCCGCCGAACGGCTGTTCACCGTGGAGCAGCCGGCGACGGCCAACCGGGTCTCCTCGATTGTCGAGGCCTTCGATCTGGCAACGCGGGATCTCAATACGCAGATCGTCGCCTGGACCGACGCCAGCGCGAGCTGATCAGAGCGGCCTGAATCAAAGAGGCCGGCGAAGGTCGGCCATCCGGCTCTCGACCTCGGCGCGGCGGCTGCGCGACGCCGTCAGTTCGGCCAGGGCCCGGTCCATGCGCGCCTTCAGGTCCGCGCGCGCCTTGCCCATCCGGTCGCGGTCGGGGCGGACCTTCTTCGGCCGTCTGGCGTTGAGCCCGAGCGCTTCTTTCCAGTCATCGCGCCATGCGGCGACGCTATCGGCGCAGGCCTTGAGCGCCTCGGCGGCGCGGGCGTCCGCGTTCTGGGCGCTGCGGATCAGCGGCAGGGACTGCAGGGCGGCGGCGCGGCAGGCGTCCAGCGTGGCGCGGCGAGCGACCAGTGGATGCGGCGAGTCGCCCTCGGCCGGGGCATGACCCGCCAGCCGGGCTGCGGCGGCGGCGAGGTGGGCATCGAGGTCGGCGAGCGCGTCCCGGATCTCGATCCAGGCCTTGTCGAGCGCGCCTGAGCGCTGGGCGGCGCCTTCGACCCGGCCCGCCAGCTCGCTCGCGGTTTCGGTCAGGCCGGCAGCGGCCCGGCTCCATGTCTCGCGGAAATGCTTCAGTCTTCCGCCCCGGCTGTCGAACAGGCCGGCGAGCCCGCGACGGGGCTCCAGCGCGCCCGGATCCAGACCCTCCAGCACCGAACGGGCGTGGGTCAGCTGGGCCGAGGCCTCGGTCAGATCGCCGGTCCGGGCGGCGGCGAGGGCGCGTTCGATGCGCTCGACCGCGGCGACCCGCACGGGCTCGGCGAAGGTGCCGACCTGTGCATCATCCCAGGCGGCGTCGATTTCTGCGACGCGCGCCGCGTCAGGCGCAGGCCAGTTGCCCTGCCAGCGATAGGCGCCGTCGGCCATCACACTCACTCCACCCCTCCGGTTCTGCGACCGGTCCGGGAGTATGACTACGACTTGGGCCCGGCGGCAACGGTACAGGTTGTCCCGGTTGTATGACCGGCGGCCAGGCCTCTCGCATTGTCCGGTCCGATGGCGAATGATAGGCGGCTTGGGCCGGTTGTCTCGAGGGAACCCCGTTGGACGTTCAGTTGCACCGCCGGATGGTCCTCGCCGGGCTGGGGTATGTCGGCCTTGCGGGCTGCGCCTCGGCCCCCGCGCGTCTCGCGACGACCATCCGCCCTGTCTTCCAACGCCAGATCTTCGCGCCCCTGCTGACCGACCCGGGCCGGCTGAGCCGGATCACCGTCTGCACGCGGCCGTTCCGGGCACAGGGTCCACGTATCGAGGTGGAGGCGGTCGGCGACAAACGGGTGGTTCACAACTACGGCCACGGTGGATCGGGCTGGTCCCTGGCCTGGGGATCGGCGGCGGCGGCGCGCGATCTGGCGCTTGCGGGCGGGCAGCGGGACGTGGCCGTCATCGGCTGCGGCGCGCTCGGCCTCACGGCGGCGCTTCAGATCCTGAGAGCCGGCGCGCGGGCCACTATCTTTGCCGCAGAGCGCACGCCCTGGACCCGGTCCGCCCGGGCTACCGGCGTCTGGTCGCCGGACTCGCGGATCGCGGCGGAGGCCTCGGTCTCCGCAGACTTCCCCGCGCGCTGGGAGGCGATGGCGCGGCGGTCCTGGGTCGATCACCACGCCTTCGTGGGCCTCGACGGCGACCCCGTGCGGTTCATCGATCAGTACAATCTGTCGGCCAAGCGGGGGGGCAACGGTGCGGTCGGTCCGGCGCCGACGCCGGGGCGGGTCGGCTTCGCGCATTACGCGGACCGGCTGGCTGACCTGGTCCCGCACTCGCGTGAACTGGCGATGGGCGAGCATCCTTTCCCCGTGGCGTCCGCCCGGGTGGTCCCGCAGATGACCTTCAATGTGGCGGAGTATGCGCGGCAGCTGACCGAGGCCTTCCTGATGGAGGGCGGGCGCATCGTGCAGCGGGTGTTCAACCATCCGTCGGAACTGGCGACCCTCGCCGAGCCGGTGGTGGTCAACTGCACGGGCTACGGCGCGCGGGCCCTGTTCGGGGACGAGAGCGTCATTCCGGTCCGGGGCCAGATCGCCTGGCTGCCGCCTCAGCCCGAGCTGACCTATGCCGTCAATTTCCGGGCAATCAGCATGGTGCCGCGCCACGACGGCATCGTCATCCAGGCCAATGGCGCGAGCCAGATGGTCGGCTATGGCGTCGAGGACGAGACGCCCGACCGGGCCGAGGCAGAACAGGCGTTGGCGGCGCTCGCGACGCTGTACGCGAACGCCTGAGGCCCGTCAGGCCAGTCCGGGCGCGATGGTGTAGGTCGCCTCGGTCTTGCTGGCGACCTCTTCAAGGGTGACGCCCTCGGCCAGCTCGATCAGTTCCAGACCCGAGCCGTCCGGCTTGACGTCGAAGACGCACAGGTCGGTGATGATGCGGCTGACCACGCCGGTCCCGGTCAGGGGCAGGGTGCAGGCCTTCAGCACCTTGGACTGGCCGTGCTTGTTGGCGTGATCCATGACCACGACCACGCGCTTGACGCCGGCGACCAGGTCCATGGCGCCACCCATGCCCTTCACCAGCTTGCCGGGGATCATCCAGTTGGCGATGTCGCCGTTCTCGGCCACTTCCATGGCACCCAGGATGGACAGGTTGATGTGGCCGCCGCGGATCATGGCGAAACTGTCCGAAGAGCTGAAATAGCTGCTCTCGGCGATCTCGGTGATGGTCTGTTTGCCGGCGTTGATCAGGTCGGCATCGACCTCGTCCTCATAGGGAAAGGGACCCATGCCCAACATGCCGTTCTCGGACTGGAGGGTGACCTCCATCCCGTGCGGGATGTAGTTCGCCACCAGGGTCGGGATGCCGATGCCCAGGTTGACGTAGAAGCCGTCCTGCAGCTCGTGGGCGGCGCGGGCGGCCAGTTGTTCGCGGGTACGGGGCATTGGGGTGATCCGGGTGTGGGGGATGGGGTGTGGGGTGTGGGGTCAGGTTTCGGTGGCGTCGCGTGCTCGGAGTGAGCGGATAAGGGCACCGAGCGCTCGACCCAGTTGATCACATCGGCCCAGAACCGGGTCGACCTCCGCCTGTGCGGTGTGCCCGACTTCCGCAGCGATGATCAGGTGGGTTTCCAGTTCCTTCAGCGATCCTTGTGCGATCATCAGGTGCCTGACGTAGTCCTTCCGGGTGCCTCGCCCGTATCCCTCGGCGATGTTGGCCGGAACGGACACGGCGGAGCGTCTGATCTGGGAGGTCAGGCCGAACAACTCGTCCCTCGGGAGTGTTTGAGTGACCAGGTAGCACGCCTTCACAAGGGCGATGCCATCACGCCAGACGGTCAATTCCCGGTAGGATTTGAGCGGCGCTGTCACCCTTCACACCCCATACCCGACACCCCACACCCTGTTCAGGCGCTCTCGCGCTGGCGGACCGTCCGCTGTTCGATGCGCTTCTCGGGCACGGTCAGGACGATGCGGTCGACATAGATGCCGGGGGTGTGGATCTGGTCGGGGTCCATCGAGCCGGTCGGGACGATGTGCTCAACCTCGACGACGGTGACCTTGCCGGCCGTGGCCATCATCGGATTGAAGTTGCGGGCGGTCTTGCGGAACTGGAGATTGCCGCGGCCGTCGGCCTTCCAGGCCTTGACGATCGACAGGTCGGCGACGAGCCCGGTCTCCATGACATAGTCGCGGCCGTTGAAATTGCGGACTTCCTTGCCCTCGGCCACCAGGGTGCCGACGCCGGTGGCGGTGAAGAAGGCGGGGATGCCCGCGCCGCCAGCACGGATGCGCTCGGCCAGGGTGCCCTGCGGGTTGAATTCCAGCTGCAGCTCGCCGGCCAGATACTGGCGCTCGAACTCCTTGTTCTCGCCCACATAGGACGAGATCATCTTGGCGATCTGGCGGGTCTCCAGCAGCTGGCCGAGGCCGAAGCCGTCGACGCCGGCGTTGTTGGAGATGACGGTCAGACCCTTTGCACCGCTGTCGCGCAGGGCGGCGATCAGGTGTTCGGGAATACCGCACAGGCCGAAGCCGCCGGACATCACGGTCATGCCGTCGAAGGTCAGGCCCTCGAGGGCGGACGCCGCGTCGGGGAAGATCTTCCGCATCGCTTCCTCATATTTTCACCGCCTGATGAATATTGGCGGCGGTTGTCCGTCCCTAACGCGAGGGGCGTTCAGGAGCAAGGCGGACGGGCCCGGAAAAAGCGAGTCCAAAGAGTCCAGAGAGTCCAAAGCCGCCGAAATGTGCACCTGCAATTTCGAGTGCACATAGTGCACAATTGGTCGCTGATACGCAGGGACCTTAGCTGCCGCCTACGTCGGAATTGGTCGTCAGGCCGCGAGGCCGTCGATCAGGGCGCCGGGAGGAATGTGCCAGGCGCGGCTGAGCTTGCGGATCTGATCGAGGTTGATCTCGCGACGGCCGTTCAGCAGATCAGCGGCCCGCGCCTTGGACCCGATGACCTCAATCAGGTCTGCGCGGGTGTAGCTGTTGGCCGCCATCACCGACTTGACGACCGAGACAGGGTCCGCGCGGGCAATCGGATAGTTGCGTGCCTCATAGTCCTCAATCAGCAGGGTGAGGGCGTCGAAATTGGCGGCTTCCGGCGTGTCTGCGGCGGGTTCGTTGTCGAAATACGGGCGGACAGCGGCAAGCGCGGCCTCGTATTCGGCCTCGTCACGCAGGGTTCGCAGGGTGCTGAAATCCATAATCGCCTCCTAGAGCTTCGCCACGTCGATCCGGTCGTAGTCGGTGTGCGTGCCGACAAACAGAATGAACACGCGTTTCGTCCTGAAGCCGATCAGGCCGACGACGCGATACTTGTTCCCGCCGACGTCGAAGACAATCTTGCCGTCGGCGACATAGTCGGCGCTGTTGAACGTGGCCTTCACCTCGCTGAAGTTGCCCCAGTCGGCGTCCGACACGGTGGTGTGCCATTCCGTCAAGGCAATGCGGGCGGTGTCGGCGAGCTTGCCTTTCGGCAAACCCGACCAGAATTTCACCAGCGTCGACTTGGCGATGATGCGCAAACAGTCAATATAGTGTGTTCCCAATATGGAAACAAGGCTAGCGTGCGGATCCCTCGGTCACCGGATGCGCGGGCGGCGCACCGCGGTGACGGTAGCGGGCCCCCTTGAGCATCATCTTCGCCGCCTCCCAGTGGATGCCCAAGGTGACCTTCCAGGTCAGCAGGGGGTGGGTCAGGAAGGCGCGAAGCAGCTGGCCGTCGGTCAGGGGGCGACGCCGGCCGGCGAAGCTGGCCGTCAGGATCGGCGCGTCGCCCCGACGGACGGCGACGACGACGGACACGGCTTCGCCGGGCGGGTGGACGGTGAAGTCATAGGTCAGGTCGCGGTCCATGAAGGGCGAGACGAACAGCTGCTTTTCCACCGTCTGCCGGACCGGAGCACAGTTGACCCCTCCACCATCCTTCGGATGGTCCCCCTCCCCATCCTCCGGACGGGGAGGAGACGGAACCGCGACCAGATAGCTGTGGCGCTCATGGAAGGTGTTGGTGACCTCATAGAGCAGGGCCGCCAGGGCGCCGTCGGGCGTGTGGCAGAAGAAGACGCTGATCGGGTTGAAGCCGTAGCCGAGGATGCGCGGCATGGTCAGCAGGCGGATCGGCCCGCCGGCGATGTCGATGCCCGCCTCCGCCAGATGCCCCTCGACCTGGCCGCGCAGGGGGCGGTCAGAGCGGTCGCCATGGTCGGACGTGCGCAGGCTGATGAGGCCGAACCGGCCGCGGCCCAGCAGGCGCAGGCGCGACTGCAGCCCGTCCAGCTCATCCAGATCGGCCAGCACCATCCACAGGCGATAGCGCAGGCGGTGCGCGAAGGTCCGCACCCTTTGATGCACGACCTCGCCGACATAGAGGGCGGACGATGGGGCCATGGCCGGGCGGGTGGTCACGCCGCCTCGGTCAGCCGGTCCGGGTCGACGGGCGAGCGCACCTGAATCCGGCCGCTCTCGTTCTCGACCGACCATGGCCGGCGTACGCCGCCCAGCTGTTCTGCGACCGCGAGGCCGGCCTGCAGTCCGTCCTCATGGAAGCCCGAACCGAACCAGGCCCCCGCGAACCAGACATTTCGGTGGCCCTGAAGCGACCAGAGCTCGCTCTGGACGGCCACGGCAGCCGCGTCGAAGACGGGATGCTCATAGTCCCATTCGCCGATCACCAGTGCCGGGTCCGGCGCCTTGGCCGGGTTCAGGCTGACGAACAGGGGCGGGCCGGGGAGCGACTGGAGTTCGTTCATCCAGTAGGTGACGCCGCCTTCGCCCGCGCGGTCGGAATAGCCGAGGTGGGTCCAGGCGGCCCAGGCCTTGCGGCGCTTCGGCATCAGCGAGGTGTCCCGGTGCAGGATCACCTTGTTGGGCCGGTAGCCGATCGCGCCCAGCAGGCGGCGGTCCTCCGCCGACGGTGCTTCCAGCAGCGCCAGGGCCTGGTCGGAATGGGTGGCCAGCACCACGGCGTCGAACCGCTCCAGCCGCCCGTCGTCGAACCGCAAGGCCGCGCCGTCGAGTCCGCGCAAGACGCCGGTGATCCGGGCATTGGTGACGACCTGTCCGCGGAAGGACTCGACCAGCCGGGTCACATAGGACCGGCTGCCGCCATCCACCGTGCGCCAGGTCGGTCGGAGATCCAGCTTGAGCAGATTATGGTTCATGTAGAACCGGACGAATGAGGCCGCCGGATAGTCGGCCATCTGTCCCATGGAGCAGGACCAGATGGCGGCGGCCTGGGGCAGCAGATGGGCCTCGCGGAACAGGGTCCCGTAGCCACCCCGCGCCAGATAGGCCTGCAGCGTCTCACCCGTCCGTTCCAGCTCAGCCAGGTCGCGCGGGGCCTGCTTCTGGAACCGCAGCAGGTCGCTGATCATGCGCCAGAACCGGGGGCTGGCGTAGTTTCGCTTCTGGGCGAACAGGGCACCGAGGCCCTGGCTGCAGTATTCGAAAGCGCCGTCGTCGATGGAGACGGCAAAGGACATCATGGCCGGCTTGGTCGGTACGTCCAGATGCGCGAACAGGGCGGTCAGGTTGGGATAGTTGGCCTCATTGTAGACGATGAAGCCGGTGTCGACGGCCACCGGCCCGGCCGGAGACGGTGCGTCCACGGTGCTGGAATGGCCGCCCAACCGGTCGTCGGCCTCGAACAGGGTGACCTCATGCTCCTGCGACAGCAGCCAGGCGCAGGACAGGCCTGAAATGCCGGAGCCGACGACAGCGATGCGCCGCCCGGCGGGCGAGGCGGGCGTCTCCGCGACGAGATGAGGGGGCATGCCGACTCCAACTGCTGACGGGGCCAGATACGCCGGAAGCCGCGCGATGGATGCGGCTCATCCGGATGCTAGGCTGTCCCGTAGTTGTGTACCAATCAGGCCTGTCAGGAGCGTCCATGTCTTTCGCGAACGTCGCCATACGTCGGCTGCAGGACGCGCCCTTTCCCGATTTCATCGCCCGCCCGGCGATCGACAGTCTGGTCAGCGAGGCGCGCCGGCGGCTGGACCGCGAGGGCCCGCATGACGAGGCCGTCTTCGCCCGCGACATGGCGCAGCGGGCCATCGCCGAACACACGGCGGCGGCCAACGAACAGCACTATGAACTGCCGCCCGAGTTCTTCGAGATCTGCCTGGGCAAACGGCTGAAATATTCCTGCTGCCTCTATCCTTCGGAGGCGACGACACTGGACGAGGCGGAAGAGGCGGCGCTGGTGGACACCTGTGCGCACGCGGAACTGGCGGATGGGCAGCACATCCTCGAACTGGGTTGTGGCTGGGGCAGTTTGAGCCTCTGGATGGCCGAGCGCTATCCGAACTCGGCGATCACGGCGGTGTCGAACAGCCACGGCCAGCGCGGCCATATCGAGGCCCAGGCGAAGGCGCGAGGCCTGACCAATCTGACCGTCATCACCTGCGACATGAACGACTTCAAACCGGCCGCAGACGACGGGTTCGACCGGATCGTCTCGGTCGAGATGTTCGAGCACATGGCCAACTGGCGGGCCCTGCTGACGCGCGCCCGTGGCTGGCTGAAGCCGGACGGGCGGATGTTCATCCACATCTTCACCCACCGGGACGCGCCCTACCGGTTCGATCACACCGACAGCGGCGACTTCATTGCCCAACATTTCTTCACCGGCGGGGTCATGCCCAGCCGCGGCCTGATGCGGCAGTTCCCGGACCTGTTCGAGGTCGAGCGCGAATGGACCTGGAGCGGGGTCAACTACCAGCGCACCGCCGACCACTGGCTGGCCAATATGGACGCCAATGGCGACCGGGTGATGGAGCTGATGCGGGAGGCCTACGGCCCCGATGCGGCCCTGTGGCGGCGGCGCTGGCGGCGGTTCTATCTGGCCACGGCAGGCCTGTTCGGCAACGACGACGGCAACACCTGGGCCGTCAACCACTATCTCCTGAAGCCAGCGTAAGGGTCGGAAAAAAATGAAGAAATACATCATCGGTTATCTGGGTGCAGGACTGACGTTCGCGGCCATTGACGCGGTCTGGCTGTTCAATATGACCGACCGCCTCTACCGACCCGTGCTGGCTCCGATCCTGGCGGAAAAGCCGGACATGGCCGCCGCCGTGGCCTTCTATCTGATCTACATTTCCGGCATCGTCTTCATGGCCGTGGCACCGGCGCTGCGTCAGGGAGGCTGGCACCGGGCGGCGTTGAACGGCGGGGTGCTCGGCTTTGTGGCCTATGCCACCTATGACCTGACCAACCAGGCGACCCTGAAGGTGTGGGCCCTGCATCTCACCCTGATCGACATCACCTGGGGGACGATCCTGACGGGCTTCGCTGCGGTTGGCGGCTACCTCGCGGCCCGGTCGGTCAAGTCGCGGCTCGGCTAAACCCCTGCGGGTTAACCTTTTTCTTCCCGCCACACGGGCGCGAGATGGCCAGATCGCGACGATGGGGTAAAAGGTCGGACTGGACGTGGTTCAGTCGGGGGACGCTTTGCGCGCTGGCATCAACGCTTTGACGGTGGTCTTCGTGATCGGCGTTCTGGCCGGACTGGCGTTGACGCCGGACGGGCGGGCTTGGCTGCGCCATCCGACCATCATGCTGGGCGACAAGGCGGCGGCCTCTGCACCGCCGCCGGCAACACCCGCGCCGGCCGCTGCGGTGCCTGCGGCTGCGCCCGCCCCCGTCATGGCCCGAGTGACGCCGCTGAATGCCCGGCTGGCCCGGGGACCCTTGCGCATCGGTGTGTTCGGCGACTCCATGGCGGACGGCCTGTACGCGGGCCTGTATCGCGACCTGCAGGACCAGCCGAACGTCGCGGTAACCAAATTCTCGCAGGTTTCGACGGGGCTGAGCCGCTACGACTATGTGAACATTCACGCCAAGACCCGGGCGCAGCTGGACGAGCATCCGGTCGATGTGGCCGTGATGCTGTTCGGCACCAATGATGCCCAGGGCATAGATACCGGCAGTACCGTGCACATGTTCGGCACGGACGGCTGGAAGGCCGCCTATGCCAGCCGGATCGACGAACTGGTCGCCCTTCTGCGCAGCCGCAATGTGGTGGTTTACTGGGTCGGCCTGCCCCGCATGAAGCGCGACAGTTTCGACGGCCGGATGATGCTGATCAATGAGGTGGTCGAGGCACGGATGCGGGCGCTGGGCGTGCCCTGGATCGAGACCGTGGGCCTGACCTCGAACGCCGACGGCGGCTATGAGGCCTATCTTCCCACCGAGGGTGGTCGGCGTGTGCTGATGCGCGCCGACGACGGAATCCATATGTCGATGGCCGGGTATCTGCGGATGAGCGAGGCGGTCGCGGCAAGGCTCAAGCGGGATGCCGGCCTGGATCGCCCGCCGGTGCCGGCCCGGCCCGCAGCCCCCGCCGCCTGAGCATGAAGCCGCTCGCCGGGGCCCTTGTCGCGGCTGTTCTGGCGTCTGCGGCGTTCGCCCAGGTGCCCTATGGACCCGCAGATGTCCCGGCACCGGGCGTGTCCGTCTGTCCCGCCGGCCTGTGTCAGCCCGAGGCCTTGAACGGCGTGTTCGAAGCCCTCGCCCAGGCAGAAGCCGGGCTTGGTCGTGCGCCCGTCCATATCCTCCAGATCGGCGACAGCCACACAGCGGGCGACCGCATCACCGGCAAGCTGAGGGCGGCGCTGCAGGCGCGCTTCGGCGACGGCGGCCGCGGCGTCCTGCCGCCAGGCGTGCCCTACGACGGCTACGCCCCCTTGCAGGTCGAAGTGACGGCCAGCGGATGGAACACCACACTCGCGCCGCTGGCGGGCCATGCAGGCTATGTCCGGGACGGAGTCGGCCTGACCGGGGTGCAGGCGATCACCGTACAGGCAGGCAGCACCCTGACGCTTCGGCTGGATAGGCCGGTGTCGCGGCCCGGCCGGGTCGAACTGTGCGGGACGGGGCCGGGCCGGCTGCAGGTCGCTGCGGGCAACGAGACCTGGCCCGTCACGTTTGATGACGGCGGCTGTGCGACCCTGCGGCCGGAACGGGATCACCGGCAGGTCGAGCTGCAGGCCCTGGACGACTCCCTGTCCTTGCATTCGGTGCGGCTTACGAGCGCGTCGGGTGGTGTGGAGCTTTCCAATCTCGGTGTTGTCGGGGCGACCATCCGGGACCTGGCGGCGCGCGATCAGCGCGTCGTAGCGAGGGAGCTGGCGGCATGGCGGCCCGCGCTGATCGTCCTGGCTTTCGGCACCAATGAGGGGTTTGACGACGGCCTCGAACCCCGCAGCTATGAGGCGCTGCTGCGCGGGCAGGTCGTGCGGCTGCGCAGGCTGGCACCGGGGGCTTCATTGATGATCCTCGGCGCGCCGGACGCCCTGCGCAATGGCGTTACCAACGGCTGCAGCGCCGACGGCCGGCGCAGCCCGCCGCCGTCGCTGGCGGTGGTGCGGGACGTGCAACGCCGGGTCGCCGCCGACATGGGTGTGGCGTTCTGGGACTGGCACGGGCGGATGGGCGGAGACTGTTCAGCGGATCGGCTGGCGATGCGGGGCGAGCCCTTCATGTTGCGCGACCGTGTGCATTTCAGTTCCGCCGGTGCCGACTGGATCGGCGGGGTGCTGCACGCCGACCTGATGACGGCCTACGACGCCTGGTCGGCGCGGCGCGGGGAGGCGGGTTAGATGCTGTTCCCCACGCTCGCCTTCGGCGTCTTCTTCCTGTTCGTCTATTTCACCGCCTGGTCGCTGGATCGCGAGAACGGGCGGCGCAAGCTCTTCCTGCTGCTTGTCAGCTGGTTCTTCTACGCCCAGTGGGACTGGCGGTTCGTCGCCCTGCTGATCGCCTCCGCAGTGCTGAACTGGGCCATCGGCGCGCTGATCGCGCGGACGCGGGAGCGAGGCGACGAGCGCACGGCCTGGATGGTCGGCCTCGGGGTCGCCGCCAACCTGCTGATCCTCGGCTTCTTCAAATACTACGGCTTCTTCATCGAACAGGCCGGTGACCTGCTGATGCGGTTCGGCTGGGAGCGGGACCTGCCGCTGCTGCAGATCGTCCTGCCGGTGGGGATTTCCTTCTTCACCTTCCAGGGCATCAGCTACGTCGTCGACGTCCATCGCGGGAAGACGCCGCCGGCGAGGAGCCTGCTCGACGTCATGCTGCTGATGAGCTTCTTCCCGCATCTGGTGGCGGGGCCGATCGTACGGGCCTCGGACCTGCTGCCGCAGTTCGACCAGGCCCCGCGGCTGACGCGGGTGATGGCGACCCACGGCCTGCTGCTGATCGTCTGGGGCCTGTTCAAGAAGACGGTGATCGCGTCCGAACTGTCAGTGAACCTGGTCGATCCGGTGTTCTTCGATCCCTCGGCCTATTCGGCCTTCGACATCGCGGCGGCGACCTATGGCTATGCGGTCCAGATCTATTGCGACTTCTCGGCCTATTCGGACATGGCGATCGGGATCGCCGCCCTGCTGGGCTATTCCTTCCCGCGCAATTTTGACCAGCCGTACCGGGCGTCGTCGATGCAGAGCTTCTGGCGGCGCTGGCATATCAGCCTGTCCAGCTGGCTGCGCGACTATCTCTATGTGCCGCTGGGCGGTGGTCGGAAGGGGCTGGTCTCGTCCTGCATCAACGTCTTCATCACCATGGTGCTGGGCGGGCTGTGGCACGGGGCAGCCTGGACCTTCCTGGCCTGGGGCGCGCTGCACGGCGGGGTGCAGGTGGTCGAACGGCTGGGTCGCGCGGCCTTCGGGGACCGCAAGGTCATCCCGACCGCGATCGGTGTGCTGGTCACCTTCCACATCGTCTGCCTGGGCTGGATCCTGTTCCGGGCCGAGACCTTCGAACTGGCCATGGCCATGCTGCAGGGGCTGGGCAGGATGGGGCCGGTGACGGCGCTCACGCCGCTGCTGCTGACCGTGATCGTCGGCGGTCTGGCCATGCACTGGCTGCCACCCCGCGCCATCGAGGGCGTGGCCGAGCGGCTCAAGGCGGCGCCGTCGGTGACCCTGGGCCTGCTGATCGGCGCAGCCATCCTGCTGGTCGAGGCCGTGCGTCCCGAGGGCGTGGCCCCCTTCATCTATTTCCAGTTCTGAGGCGTTGAGACGGCGATGAACGACCACCGCGATCCCCCTGAAATCCCCCTGGAGCCGTTTCCGGTTCACCGGCCGGAATCGCCCTTTCCGCCCCTCTACGACAGCCTGCCGCCGGGAGCGGGCGATCCCCGCAGTGACTGGAACCGGAACGCCGACGCCCACGACCTGGCCGTCGCTCATGATGCGGGGCCCGAGAACCGGCTGGCGGCGCTGGGCCGCTTCGCCTTTCCGCCCGCTCCGCCGCTGGACGACGAAGGCCTTGCCGCCCGCGACCGCCGCTGGACCACCCGCACGATCGTCATCAGCACGGCCTTCCTGCTGGTGTTCAACGCCGTCTCGCCCCTGAACTGGTCGCGACAGCAGGCACCATCCTGGCTGCAGGGGACGGTCCAGCAGATGTCCGAGGTCTGGGTTGGCCAGCTGGCGGTGTTCGGCGTGGACATGCCGCGCCAGGGCGTGCGCGAGGGCTGGATGGCGGTGCGGGACGCAAGGTTCGTGGGTCAGGAGCCGGCGGCGGGCGCGCCTTGACCGGAGCGGTGCCCCGCCCCTAGCTTGCAACGCCCATCCGGGGCCGTTGTTTGGGAATGGATCATGCGTCATCGTCTGCTCGGTCGGGCCCTGCCCGCCTTTGTGTTGCTGGCCGCGCTGGCCGGTCCCGTCATGGCGCAGGAAGGTCGCACCTATCAGCAGCCGCCGGCCCCGATCGCCGAGATTCTCGATACCAAACCGACCCCGTCGCCCAGCCTGTCGCCCGACCGGACCATGCTGGCGCTGTTCGACCGGGCCAATCTGCCGCCGATCGCGGAACTGGCCGAGCCGATGCTGCGGCTGGGTGGTTACCGGATCAATCCGCGCAACAACGGCCAGGCCAACAGCCGGGTGGGCTGGTTGACCGGCCTGAGCTTCCAGCCGGTCGCCGGCGGGGCGGCGCGGACGGTGAGCCTGCCGGCCAATGCCCGCTTCCTCTCGCCGGGCTGGTCGCCAGACGGCCGCTCGGTGGCCATGCTGATGGACGCGCCGACTGGGTTGGAGCTGTGGACTGTGGATGTGGCCAGTGGCCGCGCGCGCAAATTGACGGACGCACGGGTCAATGCTGCGGGTGGCGGCGCTTTCGACTGGCTGCCTGACAGTTCGGGTCTGGTTGTGCGGATGACACCGGAAGGCCGCGGCCCGGCGCCTGACGTCAGCCGTCCGCCGGAAGGGCCGATCGTCGAGGAGAGCATGGGCCGCACCGCGCCGGCCCGGACCTATCAGGATCTGTTGTCCAACGCCGGCGACGAGGCCCTGTTCGACCACTATTTCACCTCGCAGTTGACGCTGGTCCCGCTTGCGGGGCCGGCGCGGAAGCTGGGTGCGCCCGCAGTCTATCTGGGTTCGGGCGTGTCGCCGGACGGGCGCTACATCCTGCAGACCACGGTGAAGCGGCCCTACAGCTATGTCGTACCGGCGGGCCTGTTCCCGGCCGAGGTGACGATCACGGACCTGCAGGGCCGGGTCGTGCACCGGGTCGCCGACCTGCCGCTGCGCGACAACATCCCGACGCCGTTCGACTCGGTGGCTCCCGGGCCGCGCTCGGCCCAGTGGCGGGCCGACGCGCCTTCGACCCTGGTCTGGGTCGAGGCCCAGGATGGCGGTGATCCGCGCACTGCGGCCGAGGTCCGGGACCGGGTCTTCACCCTCGCAGCACCGTTCAACGGCCAGCCGGTCCCCCTGATCGATCTGAGGGACCGCTACGCCGGTATGGTCTGGGGCGATGCCGATACGGCCCTGGTGGTCAGCCGACAGTTCAACAGCCGGCGCGAGACCCGGTATCTGGTCGATCCGTCCAACCCCGGTCAGGGCCGGGTGCTGCTCGAGCGAAACTATCAGGACCGCTACAACGACCCGGGCACCCCGGTGACCGAACCCAATGCCAGCGGCTTTCCGGTGATGCGATTCAGCGCCGATGGATCGCGCGTGCTGATGACCGGTGCCGGGGCCACACGGGCCGGGGAATATCCCTTCCTGTCGAGCCTGGACCTGGCCACCGGCGCGACCGAGCGGGTCTGGACCTCGGCGGAGGGGGTCTATGAGAGTGTCGTCGGCATCCTTGATGAGGATGGTCGCCGGATGGTGACGCGGCGCGAGACCCGCAACGATCCGCCCAACCTCTATGTCCGTGATCTGGACGCCGATGCGACGCCACTGACCAGCTTCCCGGATCCCGCACCACAGATGGCCGGGGTGACGAAGCAGCTGATCAGCTACACCCGCGCCGACGGGGTGCAGCTGTCCGGGACGCTGTATCTGCCCGCCGGCTATGACAAGGGCAGCGACGGGCCGCTGCCGCTGGTGATGTGGGCCTATCCGGCCGAGTTCACCGACGCGGCCGTGGCGGGGCAGGTGGTCGACACCGCCAACCGCTTCACCCGGCCGGGCGGTATCAGTCACCTGTTCCTGCTGACCCAAGGCTATGCCGTGCTGGACGATCCGTCGATGCCGATCGTCGGCGTCAACGGGGCCGAACCCAACGACACCTACATCCAGCAGCTGACGGCGAGCGCCGAGGCGGCGGTGAATGCGGTGGTGGAAATGGGCGTGGCCGACCGCGACCGGATCGCCGTCGGCGGGCACAGCTACGGTGCCTTCATGACCGCCAACCTGCTGGCCCACACCGACCTGTTCCGCACCGGCATCGCCCGTTCGGGTGCCTACAACCGCACCCTGACCCCGTTCGGCTTCCAGGCCGAGCAGCGGAGCTACTGGGAGGCGGGTGACACCTATACGGAGATGTCGCCCTTCACCTTCGCCAACCGGGTCAATGAGCCGATCCTGCTGATCCACGGGGAGGCCGACGACAACTCCGGCACCTTCCCGGTTCAGTCGGAACGCTTCTATGCGGCCCTGAAGGGCAATGGTGCCAATGTCCGCTACGTCGTCCTGCCGCTGGAGGCGCACGGCTACCGCGCGCGGGAATCGGTCGGCCACACCCAGTGGGAGATGACCCGCTGGCTGGACCAGTACCTGAAGAACGCCGGGCCACGGACGGTGCCGACCGCGGCTCCCTGACCGGCGTTCGTCAGGAATCGACAGGCCCCGCCCGGCCCTGCGCGTGGTCATCTGCGCGCGGGACTGGAGGGACATTCCATGAAAACGCTTCTTCGTGCCGCCGCCGCGGCAACCGTCATCGGCCTGGCCGGCACCCTGTCGGGCTGTGCGTCGCTGATCACCGGCGGTGAGCTGATCCGGCCGGGTGAGCCCACGGGCGGCCTGCAGATTCGCAATGTGTCGGGGACCAACTCCATCGACGTGGTGCTGGTCTCGGACTGCAACGCCCACACCTATGGCCTGAACCGGCTGCCCTCGGGCTATCGCATTCCGCCGGGCGGCAGCTATACCTTCACCCTCTCCGCCGGCTGCTGGGATGTGGGTGCGGGTGAGGTCCTGAGCCAGAACTCCTGGACCGAGGGCTATACCAAGGTGACGGTCTTCCCCGGACGGACCACGACGGTCCAGTCGCGCTGACACTGATCCTTTGTGGCGGCGCAACATTCCTGTTGCGCCAGCGCCGTTTGTCGGGTCACGCTGCAAGATCGTTGCAGTGGGAGCGGCATGGCCTTCGACGAGATGTCAGGTGAGACGTCCGGTTACGGCGGGGCCGTCCGCGAAAGCTATCGCGGGCTCGCCCGCTGGCTGGTCGATGCCCCGGAAGGATTGCTCCAGGCGCGCTCCCGCCAGGCGGAGCTGTTCTTCCGCCGCATGGGCATCACCTTCGCCGTCTATGGCGATGCCGAATCCAGTGAACGGCTGATCCCGTTCGATGTGGTGCCCCGCATCATCGGCGCCGCCGAATGGGCCGGGCTCGAGGCCGGGCTGACCCAGCGGGTGCGGGCGATCAACCTGTTCCTGGCCGACGTCTATGGTCCGCAGGAGTGTCTGAAGGCCGGGATCGTCCCGGCCGAGCTGATCCTGACCAATCCCCACTATGTGCCCGAGATGCAGGGCCGCCGGCCGCCGCGCGGGGTCTGGGTCCATATCGCCGGCGTCGATCTGGTGCGCACGGGCGAGGACGGCTTCTACGTGCTGGAAGACAACTGCCGCACGCCGTCGGGGGTCTCCTACATGCTGGAGAACCGCGAGATGATGATGCGGTTGTTCCCCGACCTGTTCGCCGACTATCCGGTGCGGCCGGTCGAGACCTATACCGACATGCTGCTGGCCAGCCTGCGCGGTTCGGCGCCCGAGGCGGCGGGGCCGGATCCGACCATCGTCGTCCTGACGCCGGGGCCGTTCAACTCGGCCTATTACGAACACTCCTTCCTGGCCGACAAACTGGGCGTCGATCTGGTCGAGGGGCGCGATCTGTTCGTCGACGACGGCAAGGTCTTCATGCGCACGACCCAGGGCCGTCAGCAGGTCGATGTTGTCTACCGCCGGATCGACGACGACTTCCTCGATCCCCTGACCTTCCGGCCGGACTCAACGCTCGGCGTGCCGGGGCTGATGACGGCCTATCAGGCCGGGACCGTAACCCTGGCCAACGCGGTCGGGACCGGCGTCGCCGACGACAAGGCCGTCTACACCTATATGCCCGAGATCATCCGCTTCTTCACCGGCGAGGAGCCGATCCTGAAGAACGTCCCGACCTGGCGCTGCCGCGAGCCGGAGGCGCTGAAGGAGGTGCTGTCGAAACTGGACCAGCTGGTGGTCAAGGAGGTCGGCGGCTCGGGCGGCTACGGCATGCTGGTGGGACCGGCCTCGACCAAGGCCGAGATCGAGGCCTTCCGGAAGAAGCTGATCAACGACCCCGATGACTTCATCGCCCAGCCGACGCTGGACCTGTCGACCGCGCCGACGCTGGACAAGGGCGAACTTCACGGCCGCCACGTCGATCTGCGGCCGTTCGTGCTGTCGAGCCCCGACGGGGTGAAGGTGGCGCCCGGCGGGCTGACACGTGTGGCGCTGAAGCCTGGGTCGCTGGTGGTCAACTCCAGCCAGGGCGGCGGAACCAAGGACACCTGGGTGCTGGATGTTTGAGATCATCAAACATCCCGCTCGTCCCGGCGAAAGCCGGGACCCAGTCCTGTCCAGATTGGCGACAGGGCATGGGATTGGCGTCTCTGCCAAGGCACCAGACGCTGGTCATCCAAAGAACTGGGTCCCGGCTTTCGCCGGGATGAGCGGAATATGCTGAGCCGCACCGCAGACAGCCTGTACTGGACCGGCCGCTATATCGAGCGGGCGGACTTCCTCGCCCGCATCCTCGAGGCGACGCTGCGTCTCGCCGCCATTCCGACGCGCGGTGATGGCGATGCGGAGACGGTCTGGGCCAGCGCCCTGGCCTCGGCCGGAGCGCCCAAGGCGCTGGGCCGGTCGCCGACCGAGAAATCGGTGCGCGAATATCTGGCCTTCGCCCCCAACAACGCCTCGTCGATCACCGCCTGCATCACCCGCGCGCGCACCAACGCCCGCTCGGTGCGCACGGCCCTGACGGTCGAGCTCTGGGAAGCCATCAACGGCGCCTGGAACGGTCTGGAGGAGCAGGGCCAGCCGACCCGTCGCGACGAGTTCGCGCGGTTCCTCGAATGGGTGAAGACGGTCACCCTGTCGGTCGAGGGCGCGACCTCGCGGACCATGCTCCGCAACGACGGCTATTATTTCCTGCGGCTGGGCGCGGCGATCGAGCGGGCCGACAACACGGCGCGGCTGCTGGACGTGAAATACCATCTGCTGCTGCCCGAGGGCGAACGGGTCGGGGGTCAGCTGGACTATTTCCAGTGGACGACCCTGCTGCGCGAAGTCTCGGCGCTGACGGCCTATCGCTGGGTTTACCGGGATAGCGTCAAGCCCTGGCTGGTGGCCGACCTGCTGGTGCTGAACCGGCAGATGCCGCGCTCGCTGGCCAGCTGCCAGGCCTCGATCGTGCGGTATCTGGAGCGGCTGGCCAATGACTATGGCCGGCGCGGCCCGGCGCAGCGGCTGGCGGCGGACCGGATGCGGGCGTTCGACAACTCGCGCATCGAGGACATCTTCCAGTCGGGTCTGCACGAATACATCCAGGCCTTCCTCGGCGAGAACGGCCGTCTGGGGCAGGCCATCCATGACCAGTATCTGAGCTGACCTGTGCGCATCAGCATCGACCACGCGACCACCTATGCCTACGACCGGGCGGCGCGTTTCATCATCCAGACCCTGAGGCTGACGCCCCGCTCGTCCGAGGCGCAGCAGGTCCGCAACTGGCGGGTCGAGACCGATGTCGACGCCCGCCTGCGCAAGTCCGAGGACGCCTTCGGCAACATCGTCCACACCCTCTACACCGAACAGCCGACCCAGAGCCTGACGGTCCGGGTCTCGGGCGAGGTGGTGACCACGGATACGGCCGGCGTCGTGCCGGCGGGGCAGGAGACGCTGTCGCCGCTGGTCTTCCTGCGCGACACCGCCCTGACGCGGCGGGACAAGCTGATCTCGGTCTTCGCTTCGGAGTTCTCGGCCCATCCGCCGCTCGAGCGGCTGCACCGGTTGATGGCGGGGATCCACGGCTCGGTGGCCTTCGAGGTCGGGGTGACGACGCCGACCCATACGGCGGCCGAGGTGTTGGCCCTCGGTCGCGGCGTCTGTCAGGACCACGCCCACGTCTTCATCGCCTGCGCCCGGCAGATGGGCATGCCCGCCCGTTATGTCTCGGGCCATCTGCTGCGCCGCGACGGCAAGGACGATCAGGAGGCGGCGCATGCCTGGGCCGAGGCCTGGATTCCGGACCTTGGCTGGGTCGGCTTCGACCCGGCCAATGGCATCTGTTCGACGGACCGCTATGTGCGGGTCGCGGCCGGGCTGGACTATCGCGGCGCGGCCCCGGTGCGCGGGGCCAGCTACGGCGGCGGGGGCGAGCGACTGGCCGTGCGGCTGAACGTGCGTGATGCCGACATGCAACAGGGTCAGCAACAGGCTTAGGCTGTGGGTTATCTGACGCGGGAATCTGTTACCGTGGCCGTCATGACGGACGGGCAGTGGGGATTGCGCGCCGCATGACCTATTGCGTGGGCATGCTGGTGGAGGACGGGTTGGCGTTGATCGCCGACACGCGCACCAATGCGGGCGTCGACAGCATCTCGACCTATCGCAAGCTGCATGTCGTCGATCGGCCGGGCGAGCGCGTGCTGGGCATCTGCACGGCCGGCAACCTCTCCGTCACCCAGACGGCCCTGGCCATGGCGCGCGAGGGCGTCCACCTGAATGTCGGCGAGCCGGCCGAGACGCTGGAGACCGCGCCGACGCTGTTCCGCTGCGCCCAGATCCTGGGCCACGCCCTGCGCAGCGTCCGGCTGTCGATCTCGCCGGCGCTGGAGGCCGACAGCCTGAACACCTCGGCCTCGATGCTGCTGGGCGGCCAGATCAACGGCGGCCAGATGGGGCTGTTCCTGATCTACAGCCAGGGCAATTTCATCGAATGCGGGCAGGACACCCCCTACCTCCAGATCGGCGAGCTGAAGTACGGCAAGCCGATCCTCGAGAGCGGGCTGGCGTTCGACACACCGCTCGCCGAGGCCGTGAAGCTCGGGCTGATCTCATTCTCGACCACGATGCGTTCGAACGTCGGCGTGGGCGCGCCGTTCGATGTCCTGACCCTGCGCCGGGACTATTTGAGCGGCGACCAGCGGCGGCTCGAACAGGACGATTCCTATTTCGCCGACCTGCACCTACGCTGGACCCAGGCCCAGGCGGCCGCGCGCCGGTCGATGCCCGAGCCGCCGTGGATGAAGCGCGCCCGACCGTCAGTCGTCGAAGGCTGAAGGGCATGGAAGGGCCCGAGAACGGGTGTGCGTCCCCAGAGTTGAACAAGTGTCTAGCCAGTGTGACTAGGGCTTGCTCGGGGGGGCGGGTGTTGCCGCTGGCGCTGCGACCGTCGCAGGTACCGGACCTTTGGCACGCTTCGGCTTGGCGGGGATGGAGGCTTTCAGGCCTAGTGCCTTCTTCTCGACGATGAATGCCTTTTGAAGGAACACCTCCATTACCGTGATCAACTGGGACGCTTCGTCAGCGTCAGGGCTCCACCCTCGGTGAGCCGCTGCACTGCCTGCGTCGATCACCACTTCTAGAATCTGCTTCTCCGTATCGCCGATCCAGCCACCCGTCTGAAGCTCCTTAAGCTTCTCTTGGAAGGATTTCGCGGCGTCGATGCCCAGCAGCTCGGTAGCACGGTCGATTGCCGTCCTGATCCCCACAGTCGCCAAGATGAGCAAGTTGCTGTCATAGGCGAGATAAGTCTCGTCTAGGATTCGACCTAGCTGGGAATCGGCCTTCTGAACTTGGGGGAACCAAAGCGGCTTGGTTTTGCTGGTCGGCTTGGGATAGGTCGTGAGGGTCCGAAAGTATGCGCTGCCAGTTGAACCGTCAGGTTCATACCAGTGGTCAATATCCTCGCTGTCATAACTCGACTGCCGATAGAATACGGTTTCGCACCCGCGACATTGAAGCAAGGCATGGTCAGCGCCTCCGTTCATAGAGTGCTGCTTGTCGGCGGATTCCCAATCCCAAGAAGTCTTAGTCGTCCCGTGAACGTCGCAGACCCGCTCCCCGTCACACTCGGGACAGTGGGCTTTCAGGGTGGCAGGTGCGGTCATGGCGGAACGCTAGTCGGCGGCGGGCATCCGCTCAACACGATTTGCTCGACCCGCAAATGTTGAAGGCAGGAAAGCGGGGACGCGCACCACCCATTTGGTCGAAGGTGGCGCGCGTCCCCCGATAGCTAGTGACCGTGGCCGTCGGTCTCGGCCTCCGTCGCCCCCGCGGCCCAGCCTTCACCACCGGTTTCAGCGAACCAGAACGGCGCACGCGCCCGCTGGCGCGGAGCCACTTCGTTCATGCCGGAGTCGTACACCCGGCCGTTGGCGATCGTGTAGGCGATCGAGGTGGTGTTGCGGATGTTCTCGAGCGGGTTCTGATCCATCACCACCATGTCGGCCAGCTTGCCGACTTCCAGCGAGCCGATGTCGCGGTCCAGCCCCAGCGCCCGGGCGCCGTTCAGGGTGCCGGCGCGGATCACGTCGATCGGCGCCATCCCGCCCTGGGCCAGGCTCCACAGCTCCCAGTGCGCCGCCAGCCCTTCGCGCTGGCCATGCGCGCCGATCAGGACGCTGACGCCCTGTTCGGACAGACGGGTGGCCTCACGGGCGACGGAGATGTGGTTCCACTCAGTGTCGGGCAGGGTCACCGGCCGACGCGCACGGGAGTCGAGGATGCGGCGCGGGACGTACTGGGTCAGGATCGGATGGTTCCAGACCTCGCTCTCCTGGTACCAGTAGTTTTCGCCGTAGCTGCCGCCATAGGCCACCACCAGGGTCGGGTTGTAGGCCACCCCGGTCTGACGCCACAGTTGGTGGACGTCGTCGTACAGGCGCGCCAGCGGGATCGAATGCTCGATCGTCGTGTGGCCGTCGACGATCATCGACATATTGTGCTGGAACAGCGAGCCGCCCTCCGGCACCACCATCATATTCAGCTGGCGCGCGGCCTCGATGATCTGCTGGCGCTGGTCGCGGCGGGGCTGGTTGTAGCTCTTGACGCTCCAGGCGCCCGCCGCCTGCATCCGCCGCAGGGTCGACAGGGCGTCGTCGAGGTCATCGACCTGGGCCGTGAAGCCCGTGCTGGCGCCGTAGAGGATGGTGCCGGTCGAGAAGATGCGCGGCGCCGTGATCCGGCCCGTACGGGCCAGTTCGCTGTGGGCGAAGATCTCGCTGGTGTCGGCCGAGGGGTTGTGGATCGTGGTCACCCCGAAGGCCAGCGAGGCGTAGTCGACCCAGCTCTGTTCTGGGATGATCTCGTCCGACCCCATCGAGCCGTGCCAGTGGGCGTCGATCAGGCCGGGCATGATGGTCTTGCCGGCCATGTCCATGACCGGCACGCCGGCTGGGACAGGGGTGCTGGCGGCCGCACCGATGGCCTCGATCCGGTTGCCGTTGACGATGACCACGCCGTTCTCGATCACCTCGGCGCCGTTCATTGTGATCAGCCGCGCGCCGGTCAGGGCCATGCGGCCTTCGGGCACGTCGGCCTGGGCGCTGAAGCTCAGGTTGATCCCGGTCTCGTCGGGCCTGGGCAGCTCGTCCGGCGCGCCGTCCACGAAGGTGAAGGCCTGGTTCAGGTCGCGGGTGAACAGTTCCGGCCCCAGCGACCACTGCAGTCGCTGCGAGTCGCCTGACCAGCTCAGCCACTCGCCGGCGTCGCGGGTGACGCGGGCCTGGGGCAGGGACTTGCCTTCGGCGCTGATGGTGACCGGGCGGCCTGCGGCGACGAAGGGGGCCACATAGGCATTGAACCGCTCGGTCCAGCCGATCCAGTTCCCGTCGGGTGAGACGGCGAATTCACTGGCCCATTCCGAGGTCAGGTGGGTGCGTTCGTCGCTGCCGTCCAGATCGACCGAGATCAGGGTCTGGCTGGTCCCTTCGCGGCTGGACAGGAACAGGCGGTCGTTGTCAGCGGCGAACTGGGGCCGCGATCCCTCTTCGGTCACAAGGGCCGGCTCTCCGCCGGCCGTCGGGATGCGATAGATGCCGGGATCGCGGGTCCACAGGGCCGACATCAGGGAGCCGCCGCCGGTGGTGCGATAGACGACCGTGCGACCGTCCGGCGAGAATACCGGCTCGACATAGTGGCCGGGGTTGGGGGTGATGACGCGGCCGACGCCGCCCGAGACCGGGACCACCCGGACCGAGCCAAGCGCCTGATCGTCCCAGGTCGTATAGACGATGGAGCGGCCGTCGCGGGACCAGTTCGGATAGAGTTCGAAATGGTCGTTCTGGCGGGTCAGCCGGCGTGCGGTTCCGGTCGGCAGGTCGCGAATCCACAGATTGCCGAGGGCCTCGAACACGACCCTGGTGCCGTCCGGTGAGGGCCGGGCCCAGCGGATCATGCGGACGTCGAATGTGTCCGGCGCGACCTCGACGGGGAAGCGGACCGTGTCCTGCACCCGGCGGGTATCGGCGACATGGAAGGGAATGTCGGCGACCGCCTGGGTGGCGACCTCGACGCGCTGGATGCGGCCGTCGGCCCAGAAGACGATGGAGCGGTTGTCGGGGGTCCAGCTGATCGCCGGATAGACGCCGTGGATGGCCCAGGTTTCCTGCAGGTCGCGGTCGAGGCCCGAGAAGATCGGGGTCTCGCGCCCGGACTCGATGTCCATGACATAGAGGGTCGACTGGTAGCGAACGCGGCGGATGAAGGCGATCGACTTGCCGTCAGGCGACGGCGTGGGCCGGATCGAGCCGCCCGGGCCGGTGATATAGGGATCGACCTCGCCCGTCTCACGGTCCAGACGGCGGATGATGTAGATCTGGTCGTTGACGTCCTTGGAGTATTCGAAGGTCGCCCCCGGCGTGGCGTCGTCGCTGAAATAGACATAGCGGCCGTCCGGCGAGAAGGCGGGCTCGCCCGTGTCCTTCTGCTGGGTCCGGCGCTCGGTCATCTGCACGCCGTTGCCGCCCGAGCGGTGGTACATCCACAACTCCCCGGCCCCCAGCGAGCGGGACGAGGTGAAATGTTTCCGCGCCACGATGAACTGGCCGTCCGGCGACCACTCCGGCTGGTTCAGCAGGCGGAAGCTCTCTTTCGACACCTGGGTCGGGTTGGAGCCGTCGGCCTCCATGATCCAGATGTTGTCGCCGCCCGCCCGGTCCGAGGTGAAGGCGATGAGGCGGCCGTCGGGCGACCATTTCGGCTGCATGTCCCAGGCCACGCCCGAGGCGATGGCCCGTGCCTCGCCCCCGCTGACGGGCATGACATAGATGTCGCCCAGCATGTCGAAAACGATGGTCTGGCCGTCCGGGCTGACGTCCAGCGACATCCAGGTGCCGCGGGTCACATCGATCGGGATGTCGCGCGACGGTCCCGGCGGGTTCTGCACATCCCATTTGGGCGTCTCGGCCGGAGCGGCGACGGCGGGCGCGGCCGCCGGTCCAGCGGCCGCCGGCGGCTCGACCAGTCCGGGGACGGGCGGGACGGCGGTCGGCGAGACGGGTTGGGGCGTCTGGGCAGCGGCGGCGCCAGCGAGCGCCAGCAAGGCGACCGTGGTCAGAAAAGCGCGCTTCATGGTGTGTCATCCCCGGGGACAGGTGCGGACGTCTCTTGCCGCTATCAGCGACCGCGTCCTTGGCGGGGAGAGATGAACATTGTCGGGGGCGGGAAGTCCAGCCGTCAAGCCGTCTCGCGCCGGAACACGTTTCACCGATCGGGGGGGAGGGACGATGGTGGGTGATGTAGGGTTCGAACCTACGACCCGCTGATTAAGAGTCAGCTGCTCTACCAACTGAGCTAATCACCCGGACCATTCGTCGGCACAGAGCCTCGCAAGGCCTGTGCCATCTGCGCGTGCGCCGATCTGGGACCGGCTTCAGCGAGGGGGCGTACCTAATGGGAATGCCTCTCGCGTGCAAGGGGATTCAGGGTTCCGTTTCGGTTTGTCGCAGGACGGGCTAGGGTCCGGTGAATCAGCCGCCGGGGAGCGGCGACGGGGAAACGACGATGGCCTTCTGGAACCGCCGGCGCTCGATCGACGCCATGCTGGCCCCGCACGACGGACCGGCGCTGAAGAAGACGCTGGGCTGGCCGCATCTGATGGCGCTGGGCGTCGGAGCGATCGTGGGCACCGGCATCCTGACCCTGATCGGGGTCGGCGCCGGCCTGGCCGGTCCGGCGGTGATGATCAGCTTCGCCCTGGCGGGTCTGGTCTGCGCCTGCGCCGCCCTGGCCTATGCCGAGCTCTCGACCATGATGCCGGCGGCGGGCAGCGCCTATACCTATTCCTACGCCGTGCTGGGCGAGCTGATCGCCTGGATCGTCGGCTGGAGCCTGATCCTCGAGTATTCGCTGGTCGTGTCCGCCGTTGCGGTGGGCTGGTCGGGCTATTTCGTGGGCTTCTGGAACGGGCTCGAGGGGCCGATCCTGGGCTTCCTGGGCATGGACGGCGGGCTGACATGGAACGCCCTGCACCTGCCCGCCGCCTTCGTGAACGGGCCGCACGTCGCCGGCGGCGTCGTGAACCTCCCGGCGGTCATCATCATCGGCATCGTCACGGGCCTGCTGCTGCTGGGCACCCGTGAGAGCGCGACGGTCAACGCCATCCTCGTGGTCATCAAGGTCGTGGCCCTGATCGCCTTCGTCGCCATCGCCCTTCCGGCGTTCGACGCCGCCAACTTCACCCCCTTCATGCCCAATGGTTTCGGCTCCCCGGCCCTGCCGTTCGCCGAGCAGATCACCGGCCAGCCCGTGGTCCAGACCGGGGTCATGGCGGCGGCGGCGATCATCTTCTTCGCCTTCTACGGCTTCGACGCCATCTCGACGGCGGCCGAGGAGACCAAGCGGCCCGAGCGCGACCTGGCCATCGGCATTGTCGGCTCGATGGTCGTCTGCACGGCCCTGTATCTGGTCGTGGCTGCCGCCGCGATCGGGGCCCGGCCGGTCGCCAGCTTCGCCGAAAGCCCCGAGCCCCTGGCCCTGATCCTGCGCGAGATGGGGCAGGGGACGGCGGCGCAGTGGATCGCGGTCTCGGCCGTGGTCGCCCTGCCGACCGTCCTGCTGGCCTTCCTGTTCGGCCAGAGCCGCATCTTCCTCGGCATGGCGCGCGACGGCCTGCTGCCGCGTCGTCTGGCCCGGGTGTCCTCGCGCGGTGTGCCGGCTGTGGTGACGATCTTCACGGCCATCGTGGTGGCCGGACTGGCCGGGGTCATGCGGCTGGATGAACTGGCCGCGCTGGCCAATGCCGGGACGCTGGCGGCCTTCGCGGCGGTCGGGGTCTGTCTGATCGTGCTGCGGATCCGCGACCCGCACCGCCCGCGCCTGTTCAAGGCCCCGCTGTGGTGGCTGGTCGGCGGGATCACCATCGTCGGCTGTATCGTCTTCTTCTTCAGCCTGTCGGCCCGGACCCAGATGTGGTTCGTGATCTGGAACGCCGTCGGCCTGGTCATCTACTTCGTCTGGTCGTCGCGCAACTCGCGCCTGGCCAGGGGCGAGGAGACCGCCGGCTGATGGCCCTGCGCGACCTGTCCGGCGCGGTCGATTTCACCGTGCTGGAGCAGATGACCGGCGGCGACGACGGGATCACGGAAGAGGTGCTGGGCCTGTTCGCCCAGCAGGCCGCCATGTGGTCGCCCATGCTGGACGTGCGCGAGGACGGCTGGCGCGACGCGGTCCACACCATCCGTGGCGCAGCGGCCGGCATCGGTGCGGCGGCGCTGGCGGAAGCCTGCCAGACCGCCGAGGCATCGGACAAGGCCGTGGCCCCGCCGCTGCTCGACCGGGTACGGGACGCGCTGGAGATCGCCCTGGCCGATGTGGCGGCCTACCGGCATGCGCTGATGTTGAGATCGTTGCGAGGGTAAGCCGGGCACCCCTCCACCATCCCTCGGATGGTCCCCCTCCCCGCATGGCGGGGAGGAGACGCTAGCCCCGCGTCCGGTCCCAGACCGAAAACTCATGCGCGATGCAGCGGTCGATCAGGGTGCGCCACACCGGCTCGGCGATGGCGGGCGACAGGCCCGCAGGACCGGCGGCGGCCAGCACCTTGGCGACCACATCCTCGATGCGGGCGTCGTCATGCACCACGGAGCGGTCCGGCTTGATGCGGGCGGCGGCGTCCATATAGCGCTGGCGCTCGGCCAGCAGCCGGACGAGGGCGCGGTCCAGGGCGTCCACGCCCTGACGCACCTCCACCATGGAGTTGCAGTCCTCCGGCGCGGTGCGCGGATCGATCGTGAGGGTTTCTGGCGAGCTCAACTCAAACTCTCCGCTCATCCCCGCGAAAGCGGGGACCCAGTGCTTTGGGGGATGTGATCATTGTCCGGGCCCGCCGACCCAAGTCCTGACACAGGGACGCCAGGACGGACAGAACCGGGTCCCCGCGTTCGCGGGGATGAGCGGAATTGGATTGGGGTTCACCCGACAAAGGCGCGCTCCAGCACATAGTCGCCCGGCTCGGCATTCGAGCCTTCCTTCATGCCGAAGCCTTCCAGCAGTTCGGCGGTTTCCTTGATCATGGCCATGGAACCGCAGAGCATGACCCGGTCGCGTTCGGGCGAGAAGCCGTGCGGCAGGCCCAGGTCATCGAACAGGGCACCCGAACTGATCCGGTCGGTGATCCGCCCGGGGTGTTCGAACGGCTCGCGGGTGACGGTGGGATAGTAGGTCAGCTGGGCCCTGGCCTCCTCGCCGATCAGGGGATCGTCGTGGATGCCGGAGGTCAGGAAGTCGCGGTAGGTCAGGTCGGCCTCGTGGCGCACCGTGTGGCAGACCACGACATGGCCGAAGCGGCTGTAGGTGTCCGGGTCGCGGGCGACGCTGAGCCAGGGTGCCAGGCCCGTGCCGGTCCCGATCAGCCACAGCCTCTCGCCGCCGGTCAGGGCGTCCAGCACGAGGGTGCCGGTCGGCTTCTTGCCCATCAGGACCGTGTCGCCGGGCTGGATTTTCTGCAGGCGCGAGGTCAGGGGGCCGTCAGGGACCTTGATCGACAGGAATTCCAGCTCCTCGGCCCAGCCGGGGCTGGCGATGGAATAGGCGCGCAGGACCGGCTTGCCGCCGTCTTCACCCGGCAGGCCGATCATCACGAACTCGCCGGAGCGGAAGCGGAAATCCTCGGGCCGGGCGATGGCGAAGCTGAACAGCTGGTCGGTCCAGTGACGCACCCACAGCACTTCCAGCTCATGGAAGGCAGAGGCTTTCGCGGGCGGCGGAGAGGCGGCGACGTCGGTCATTGCGCGCTTCTTAGGGGCTGAGAGGCGAGGGGGGAAGGGATGCGGGTGTCGCGTTTGCCGCATGGGGGATGACGCCGGCCGAAACCCCCGCTAGCGTCCGCCCCATGCGCAACACACTCCTCGCCTCCACCCTGTTCATCGCGGCGCTTTCGCCGTTCACCGCCGTGATGGCGCAAACTGCGGACCCGGCGGTTCTGACGCCCGAGCGGGTGTTCGCCAATCCGTCACTGGCCGGGCCGGTGGCGCGCGGCGTCAGCCTGTCGCCGGATGGCGAACTGGTCGCCTTCCTGCGCTCGCGCGAGGACGACGTCGATGTGCTGGACCTTTGGGCCGCGCCGACCGGTGAGGGCGAGCCGTTCAAACTGATCGACGCCCGGGCCCTGGTGCCCGACGCCGGTGAACTGTCTGAAGCCGAGAAGGCGCGGCGCGAGCGGATGCGGATCAGCCAGCGCGGCGTGGTCGAATATTCCTGGGACCAGCAGGGCCGCTACATCCTGGCCCCGCTGGAAGGCGACATCTTCCTCGCGGAACGGGCGGGCGGGGCTGTGCGCCGCCTGACCGAGACCGAGGCCGACGAGATCGACGCCAAGGTCTCGCCGCGGGGCAATTTTGTCTCCTTCGTCCGTGACCAGGACCTGGTCGTCCTGGACCTGAACGGCAATCGCGAGACGGCTGTGACGACGGACGGCGACGGCCTCATCACCTGGGCCACCGCCGAGTTCATCGCCCAGGAGGAGATGAACCGCGACACCGGCTACTGGTGGAGCCCCGACGAGCGCCGGATCGCCCTGCAACGCACCGACGAGAGCACTGTCGACATCATTCCCCGGCTCGACATCACCGGCGGCGGGGCCAGTGTGATCGAGCAGCGCTACCCGCGCGCCGGTCGGCCCAATGCCGTGGTTGAACTGTATGTGCATGACCGGGAAACCGGCCAGCGGACGAAGGTCGATCTGGGCACCAACGCGGACATCTACCTGGCCCGGGTGGACTGGTCTGCTGACGGCCGCACCCTGTATGTCCAGCGCCAGTCGCGCGACCAGAAGACGCTGGACCTGCTGAGTGTCGACCCTGCGACGGGTGCCTCGCGGGTGATCCTGACGCGGACCTCGGACGCCTGGGTGCCGTTGACCGACGACTTCAAGACGCTGGAGAACGGCGACTTCATCTGGTCGTCGGAGGAGACCGGCTGGCGACACCTCTACCTCTACAACCGCGATGGCCGCCGGATTCGGTCGATCACTGCGGGCGACTGGCCGGTCAAGAGTCTGAACGGGGTGAACCAGCGGACCGGCGAGGTCTTCTTCACCGCCTCGATGCGTGACGGGGCGGAGCTGCCGATCGAGCAGCAGATGTTCCGCGCCAGCCTGCGCCGGACCGTGACGCCCGTGGCGGTGACGCCGGGCGGCGGCTGGTGGGGCGCGTCGATGAACCGGACGGGGACGGCCTATGTCGGCAACTACACCGACCTGAACACGCCGGCACAGTCGGCCCTCTATCGCGCCGACGGGACCTTCGTGCGGTGGATCGAGGAGAACCGGCTCGACGCCGGGCATCCGATCCATCCCTATGTCTCACGGCGCGGTGCGGTGACTTTCGGCTCTCTGGAAAGCCACGGCGAGACCCTGGTCTGGCAGATGACCACGCCGCCCGGCTTCGACCCCTCGAAACAGTATCCCGTGGTCATGCAGGTCTATGGCGGCCCGTCGGGCGGAGGCGTCCGCCGCGGCTGGCAGGGTGCGACCAATCAACTGCTGACCGAGGCCGGCTATATCGTCTTCCGTCTCGACAACCGCGGCGAGGGCGATCGTTCGGCGGCGTTCAAGCAAGCGCTCTATCTGAAGATGGGCCAGCCCGAGATCGAGGATCAGGTTCTGGCCATCAACTATCTGCGGTCGCTGCCCTATGTGGCTGACGATCGGATTGCGGCCATGGGGTGGAGCTACGGTGGCTTCATGACCCTGCATATGCTGACCGAGCCGGCGATGGGTCTGACATCGGCCATTTCCGGTGCCCCGGTGACCGACTGGAGCCTCTACGACACCCATTATACCGAACGCTTCATGTCGACGCCCGAGGCCAATCCCGAGGGCTATGCTGCGTCTGACGTCCTCGACCAGCTGGACCTGCTGACCGGACGGCTGTTGCTGCTGCACGGCATGGCCGACGACAATGTCATCTTCGAAAACGCCACCCGCGTCATCGACGGCCTGCAGAGCCGAAGCGTGCCGTTCGAGATGATGCTCTATCCCGGCCAGCGCCACGGGGTGCGTGGCAACGAAAGGCAGCTGCAACAATGGCGGACCTATCTGGACTTCCTGGATCGCACGATCGGTTCACGGGCACCCGCCGCAGGGGACTGATTGCGGCGGCGGTTGCCGCGCTGTCGCTCGGAGCCTGTGCCACACCCAATGGCGACGGCAGCTGGACGCTGGCGGGTGAAGACGGCGGACGCATCTATCAGCCGCCGACAGCCGCTGCGATTGTGGACGGGCATTACCCGGGCACGGGCGCGCTGGAAGGCTCCCTGGCGCTGATCCGGAGCGTCGACAGTGTCGGGCCGGAGCCCTTCAGCGCCGTCATCGCTGTCAGTCCGGCCTTGCAGGGAGACCAGCCCCTGCCGAGCCCGGGTGGTGTGCTTGGCGGTCTGCCGATCCTGCTCAAGGACAATATCGAGACCGCCGACATGCCGACGACCGCCGGCTCTCTGGCGCTGGTCGACAACGCCCCCGGTCGCGACGCTCCGCTTGTTGCCCGCCTGCGCGCGGCCGGTGCCGTGATCCTCGGCAAGGCCAACCTCTCCGAATGGGCCAACATCCGCTCGACCAATTCCATCAGCGGCTGGAGCGCCGTCGGGGGGCAGACGTTGAACCCCTATGACCCGACGCGGACCCCGTGCGGCTCGTCTTCAGGCAGTGCGACGGCGGTCGCCATGGGTCTGGCACCGGCCGCCATCGGCACCGAAACCAACGGCTCCATCGTCTGCCCGGCCTCGGTCAATGGCGTGGTCGGGTTCAAGCCGACCGTGGGCCTGGTGTCGCGCACCCATATCGTGCCGATCAGCCATTCGCAGGACACGGCCGGGCCGATCACCACCACGGTCGAGGACGCCGCCATCGTCCTGACTGTCATCGCCGGCTCGGACCCGCTGGACCCCGCGACGGTCGAGGCCGACGCACGCAAGGTCGACTATCGCGCCGCGCTGGACGCCGGGTCGCTGAACGGCGCTCGGATCGGGGTGATGCGGTTCCTCGTCGCCAACTATTCGGCGGAGACGCAAGCCGAGTTCGAGCGAGCCCTGCAGGCCATGCGCGACGCGGGAGCAGAACTGGTCGAGATCACCGAGGGCCCGGACATGCAGGCGGTCGGGGCCAGTTTCCAGGTGCTGATGAGCGAGCTGAAGGTCGATCTGAACGCCTATCTGGCCTCGACTGACCCGGCGCAGGTCAAGACGCGGACCCTGGCCGACCTGATCGCCTTCAACGCCGCCGAGCCGCGCGAGACGCCGCTGTTTGGCCAGGAGCTGTTCATCCGCGCCGATGCGACGACCGGGCTGGAAGACCCGGCCTACATCGCCGCGCGCGAGCGCTCGTTCCGGGCGGCGGGGCCGGAGGGGATCGACCGGATGATGGCGACGCACACGGTGGTCGCCCTGGTCGCGCCTACGACCTCACGGGCCTGGACCAATGATCCGGCCGACGACGACCGGGCGCAGGGCTCGGCCAGCTCTCTCGCGGCCGTGGCGGGCTATCCGCACCTGACCGTGCCGATGGGTTTTGATCGCGGCATGCCGGTCGGGATCAGCTTCATGGGGGGCAAATGGGACGATGCCCGTATCCTGTCGCTGGGCCATGCCTACGAACAGCGAACGCAGGAGCGCCGGCCGCCGACGCTGGAACAGCCTTTGCCCTCGACGGGCGGTTGAGGCGCGATGGAAAGGCAGTTCGTCAAATTCGCCACGGCGACGGCAAAGACCGCAGGCAAGCCCTGGACCTTCATCGCCTGCCTGGCGATCGTGCTGGGCTGGGCGGCGACCGGGCCGATCTTTAAATTCAGCGAGACCTGGCAACTGGTGATCAACACCGGCACGACGGTCGTCACCTTCCTGATGGTGTTCCTGATCCAGAACACCCAGAATCGCGACGGCGCGGCCATGCAGGCCAAGCTGGATGAGCTGCTGTTCGCGGTGAAACAGGCCGATGACCGCTTCATCGGCATCGAGCATCTGACCGAAATGGAGCTCGACGCGATCCTGATGGAGGTGGAAGCGCGCGGTCTGGCCGTCCAGGCGGGCAAGCCGGCCCGGGCCCTGCGGGGCAGGCGCGTGCGAGGGCCGGCGGTCGAGGACACGCCGCTGAAGAAGGCCCGGCCAGGACCTGAGTGATCAGGCAACGGCTCGACAGCCCACGGCCGGACGGACGCGGACCAGTGATCGACAACCTGCGGGTGATGCCGATGGACAGGGCAGCGCGGTTCTGAAACCGTGAAACTGTTCTGAAGGCGGGGGCCGACCGATGTTGCTGAACCGACGAGGGGCGCTGGCGGGGGCGGGCGGTCTGATGACCGCGCTCGCGACCGGCGAGGCCTGGGCGCAGGATGCACGGCGCGTGCGCAAGGCGGCGTCTTCGCTGAGTTCGGCCAGTGACGACATCCTGGCCTTTGCCGAGGGCGTCAGGCTCATGAAACGCCGCTCGGACGCCATGTCGTGGGAGGCCCAGAACCGGCTCCACGCCCAGCGCGCCGAGCACGGCAACTGGCGCTTCCTGCCGTGGCACCGGCTGCAGGTGGCCCATATGGAGCGGATCATCGCCCAGGTGACCGGCCATGCGAATTTCGCCATGCCCTACTGGGACTGGCAGGTGGACCGTTTCCTGCCGCCCTGGGTGCTGGACCCGACCTCGCCGCTTTATGAGCGCCAGCGTGATCCGGCCGCCGAGACGCTCGATTTCCAGAAGGCCCGGTTCGCGCAGAGCCGGGACGTGGCGAGGGTATCGGACGACAATTTCGACGCCTTCTGCGGCCGTGAGCGGGCCGCGGGCCGGGTCGAGGCCTATGGCCACAACATCATCCACATGCTGGTCGGCGGCTATATGGCCAGCACCCGGACGGCGGCGCTGGACCCGGTCTTCTGGCTGCACCACTGCAATGTCGACCGGGTCTGGGCGACCTGGCACCAGAAGAACGGCGACAACGCCTATCCCCGGCCGTGGAAGGACGTCTCCATGACCGGCTTCACCGGCCCTGACGGCCGGCAGACCGGCCGCTGGCTCGCTTCGCGCATCACCTCCACGCGCGGGCTCGGCTATCGATATGACGCCCTGTATCCGCTGCGTGTCTTCGCCCTGCCGCCGGGCGCGCTGGGGGGCGCTCCGATCTCGAAGAACCAGGTCTCCGTGCGCGTCGATGCCGATTCCAGCGACGGCTCCGTCCGTCTGGAACTGCCCGCCGAGGTCGTGCGCCAGCTGCGCGAGGCACCGGGTCGGGTAACGGTCGAGGGGACAGGGGTGGTCGCCTATGAGCGGTCCGAAAACCTGACCGGCCGGGCCATCGCCACCAGCGTCCTGACGGAAAAGGGCCGGGTCGATCTGGGCGTGTCGCCGACCTTCGTGCATTTCGGCAGCGAGGAGGACGGCGAGCACGCAGGCCACAGTGGGCATGGAGACTATGCCCACATCTTCACCTTCGACAGCGCGGTGGTCCAGTTGGCGAAGCTGACGAGCGGGCCGATGGCGATCGTCTCACGGGCGCAGGATCTGCGGCCGGAAGAGCAACGCCCGCCGGTGCGGGCGGTATCGCTGGAGACGACGTTGACGGTGACAGAGTACGCCGCCTGACGCCTCAGCCTGTGCGGCTGGCCGTCTGGGCCGCATGGACAAGGGTGATGATCCGCTCAGCCGCCTCATCCACGGAGCAGGCGGTGGCGTCGATCCGCAGTTCGGGCGCGTCCGGCGTTTCGTACGGGCTGTCGATGCCCGTGAAATGGCTCAACTGCCCCGCCCGGGCCTTGGCGTAGAGGCCCTTGACGTCCCGCGCCTCAGCCACCTCCAGGGGGGCGTCGACGAAGATCTCGACGAACTCGCCCGGCTCCATCAACTCCCGGGCCATCCGCCGCTCCTCCCGGAACGGCGAGATGAAGGACACCAGCACGATGAGGCCGGCGTCGGTCATCAGTCGCGCCACCTCGGCCACCCGGCGGACATTCTCGACCCGGTCGGCATCGGTGAAGCCGAGGTCGCGGTTGAGACCATTACGGACGTTGTCTCCGTCCAGCAGGATGGAGTGCAGACCTTCGTCGAACAGGCGCTGTTCGACGCGGTTGGCGATGGTTGACTTGCCCGCCCCGGAAAGGCCGGTGAACCACAGCACCAGCGGCGACTGGCGCTTGAGCGCGGCGCGGTCGGCGCGGCTGACGGCCAGCGTCTGCGGCCGCACATTGGCCGAGCGCCTCAGCGCGAAGCGGATCATGCCGGCGCCCGCCGTCTCATTGGTCATCCGGTCGATCAGGATGAAGCCGCCAAGGTCGCGGTTCACGGCATAGGGCTCGAACGCGACAGGGGCGTCGAGCGCGAGCGTGCAAAGGCCGATGTCGTTGAGCGTCAGGGTCGGCGCGGCGAGGAGTTCTCCCGTATCGACATTGACCCTGTGCCGCAGGTCACTGATCCGGGCCGGCACCGTCGTCGCGCCCAGTTTGAGCCAGTAGGAGCGGCCGGGCAGCAGGGGGCGGTCGGACATCCAGACCAGATGGGCCTCGAACTGGTCGGCGACCTCGGGCGGTGCATCGGCCGCTGCGATCAGGTCGCCGCGGGAGACGTCCACCTGCGGGGTCAGGGTCAGGGTCACGGACTGGCCGGCCGCGCTCTCGTTGAGGTCGCCGTCGAGGGTGACGATGCGGTCGATCGTGGCGCTGACGCCCGACGGCAGGATGCGGACGGCGTCGCCGGGTCGCGCCTGTCCCGCAACGATCCGGCCCGGGAAACCACGGAAGTCGGCGTTTGGTCGGCTGACACCCTGCACCGTCATGCGCAGCGGTCCGGGCGCGGCCGCAGCCAGGCCGACCGACCTGAGATGCTCCATCAGGCCCGGCCCCGTGTACCAGGATGTCAGGCCATCCGTCGCAGAGACGTTGCCCCCCGTCCGCGCGCAGGTCGGGATGGCGGTCACATCGGTCAGGCCGATCTGGTCGGCGAAGGCGCGGTAGTCGTCCACGATGGCGTCGAAGCGGCTCTTCGAACCCTCGACCAGATCCATCTTGTTCACGGCCAGTACGACGCGGCGGACGCCCAGAAGGGCAAGCAGCCGGCTGTGCCGCCGGGTCTGGGTCAGCACCCCTTTGCGGGCATCGATCAGGACGATGGCAAGATCCGCTGTCGAGGCGGCGGTGACCATGTTGCGGGTGTACTGCTCATGACCGGGGGTATCGGCCAGGACGAAACGGCGCTCGCCGATGTCGAAGAAGCGATAGGCGACGTCGATGGTGATGCCCTGCTCGCGCTCGGCGGCCAAGCCGTCGACGAGAAACGACAGGTCGGGCGCGCCGTCCAGATACGGCAGGGCCGCGAGCTGGTCGGACGGGATGGCACCGGCGTCATACAGCAGGCGGCCGATCAGGGTCGACTTGCCGTCATCGACCGAGCCGCAGGTGATCAGGCGCACGATCTCGCGGGGGGCGGTGTCGAGGAGCGCGGTCATCAGAAATAGCCCTCGCGCTTCTTCTGCTCCATGGAGGCGGAGGGGTCGTGGTCGATGGCCCGGCCCTGACGCTCGGACATTGAGGCATCCCGGACCTCCCGCACGACAGCGTCCAGTGTGGCCGCATGGCTCTCGACCGCCGCGGTAAGCGGCCAGCAACCCAGGGTGCGGAAGCGAACACGGCGCATCCGCGCGACCTCGCCGGGCCTCAGGGGCATTCGGTCGTCATCGAGCATCAGCAGGGCGCCGTCACGCTCGATCACCGGCCGTTCGGCGGCGAAATAGAGGGAGGGAAGGGCGATGTTCTCGCGCTGGATGTAGCGCCAGACGTCCAGTTCGATCCAGTTCGACAGGGGGAAGACCCGGACGGACTCTCCGTCTTGAAGGCGGGTGTTGTAGAGACTCCAGAGCTCGGGGCGCTGGCGCTTCGGGTCCCATCCGTGGGCTGCGGTGCGGACCGAGACGATCCGCTCCTTGGCCCGGCTCTTCTCCTCGTCACGGCGCGCGCCGCCGAAGGCCGCGTCAAACCGACCGGCGTCCAGCGCCTGCTTCAGGCCCTGCGTTTTCCAGATATCCGTATGGACACTGGCACCGTGGTCGAACGGATTGATGCCCTCGGCCTCGGCTTCGGGGTTGCGGTGGACCAGCAGCCGCATCCCCGCGGTGTCGGCGGCCTGGTCGCGAAAGGCGTACATTTCGCGGAATTTCCACATCGTATCGACGTGAAGCAGGGGGAAGGGCGGCGGGGCCGGGAAGAAGGCCTTGCGCGCCAGGTGCAGAAGGACAGCGGAGTCCTTTCCGGCCGAGAACAGCAGCACCGGCCGCTCGCACTCGGCGACCACCTCCCGGAAGATATGTATGGCCTCGGCCTCGAGTGAGCCAAGGACGTCGTCGTGAAGCCGCATGGTCTAGCTGTGGCCCCGGAATCGCGCGGTGCCAAGCCTCATGCGGGAATGACGGCAGTGGTCTCGATCTCGATCCGGGCGGCATCCTCGATCAGCCCCTTGACCTCGACCACGGCCATGGCCGGATAGTGCGGGCCGATCAGCGCGCGCCAGACGGCCCCGATGTCGCGCAGGCTGGCCAGGTATTCGCGCTTGTCGACGACGTACCAGGTCATGCGGACGATGTGTTCCGGTCCGGCCCCGGCCTCGGCGAGGACCGCGAGGGTATTCTCGATGGTCTGGCGGAACTGGCCGGCGAAGCCCGTCTCCTCGAACGCGCCCTCGGGTGTCCAGCCGATCTGACCGGCGACGTAGACGGTGCGGCCGGTCGCCTCGATTCCGTTGGAATAGCCCTTCGGGCGCGGCCAGCCCTCGGGCAGCAGGACGCGGTTCATTCGGCTGTCTCCAGATAGGGGGCGATGCGGGCGCGCAGGTCCTCGGGCCATGGCTCCGGCTTCAGGGACAGGCCGACGTAGACGAAGGTCTGGGTGGCCTCGAAGCGAAGGTCCGCGCCGGACGAGATGCGGTGTCGGAGGCTGCAGGATGAGCGGCCCAGCTTCGTGACCGTGAGGGCGAAGGTCAGTTCGTCTTCCAGCCCTGACGGGGCAATGAAGCGCGCCTCGACGGCAGCCGTCGGGACGCTGACCCGGCGGTTGGCATGAAGCTCGCGGAATGAGGTCTGAAGCGGGCCGGCGAACCAGTCCTCGACCACACCGTTCAGCATCTCGAAATAGCGCGGGAAGAAGACGATCCCGGCCGCGTCGCAGTCGGCGAAGCGGACGCGGCGTTCGGTGGTGAAGACCTGACCGCTCATGCGTCCGCCTTGAGCCGGAAGCGCTGCAGCTTGCCGGTCTGGGTCTTGGGCAGGGCGTCCACGAAATCGAGGGCGCGGGGGTATTTGTAGGGGGCGATGACGCGCTTCACATGATCCTGCAGGGCAGTTCTCAGATCATCCGAGGCGATGTGGCTGTCGTTGAGGACGACGAACGCCTTGACGATCTGGCCGCGTTCGGAATCCGGAACACCGATCACGGCGGCTTCGGCGACCGCGGGATGGCGCAGCAGGGCGTTTTCGACCTCGGGCGCGCCAATGTTGTAGCCCGAGGAGACGATCATGTCGTCGGAGCGGGCCACGAACCAGAAATAGCCGTCCTCATCGAGGCGATAGACGTCGCCGGTGAGGTTCCAGCCGTTCTGGACATAGGCGGCCTGGCGGTCGTCATCGAGATAGCGGCAGCCGGTGGGGCCGCGAACCGCAAGCCGCCCGGTCTCGCCGGCCGAAAGGCTCTGGCCGTATGCGTCAACGATACGGGCCTCATAGCCCGGCACGGCCTTGCCGGTGGCACCCGGACGGATGTCATCGCCCGAGGCCGAGATGAAGACGTGGATCATCTCGGTCGAGCCGATGCCGTCGATGATGCGCACACCCGTGGCCTCATGCCAGGCATCGGAGGTGGCGGCGGGCAGGGCTTCACCCGCCGAAACGCAGGTGCGCAGACCCGACAGGTCGAGGTCGCCGGTGAGCTTGAGCAGGGCCCGGTAGCCGGTCGGTGCGGTGACCAGGGCCGTGGCCCTGTGGCGGATGGCGGTCTCGGCGAGGGCGTCGAAACCGGGGCGATCGGCGAATGCGGTCGCGGCACCTGCGGCGGCGGGGAAGACCACCAGTCCGCCGAGCCCGAAGGTGAAGGCGATGGGCGGGGTGCCGACAACGACATCGTCCCGGGTCAGGCCGACGATGTGGCGGCCGAAGGTGTCCGCCATGGCGAGGATGTCGCGATGGAAATGGACGCAGCCCTTGGGTTTGCCGGTGGTGCCCGAGGTGAAGGCGATCAGGGCCGGGTCGTCGGCGGCGGTTTCGACGGGGTCGAAGCGGAAGCCGGCCGGCAGGGCCAGGGCGGCCTTCTGCAGGGCGGCGGAGTCCATGACCTGCAGAAGTGAAGGCGAGGCCGCGCGCGCTTCGGCCACGACGTCTGCAAAGGTCTGATAGACCAGCGCGTGGCTGATCCGGCCCTTTTCGATCACGGTCGCCAGTTCCGCCGCGCGCAGCATGGGCATGGTGGCCACGACAACGCCGCCGGCCTTCAGGATCGCGAACCAGGCCATGACGGTCCAGGCGGAATTCGGGCCATGCAGCAGCACCCGGTTTCCCGGCACCAGCCCCATCTCCTCGACCAGCACCCGCGCCATCCGGCCGGAGATCGCATCCACGCGGGACCAGGAGAATTCGTGGTCGTGATCAATCAGGGCCCGGCCGTCGGGGCCCGCGGCGGAGACCGCCCGACGCAGCAGCTCAACGGCGGCATTCAGACGGGCGGGATAGGCCAGCTCGGGCAGGTCGAAGAGAAAGTCGGGCTGCTGGTCCGCCGCCGGCAGATGGTCGAGAACGAACCGGTCGAGGTGGGCGCTGGTCCCCATCAGGCACCTCCACCGATCCCGGCCAGAACCTGGCGGGCGATGACGATCTTCTGCACCTCGGAGGCCCCCTCATAGATGCGCAGGGCGCGGATCTCGCGGTACAGCCGCTCGACCGGGTGTCCGGCGACCACGCCGAGGCCGCCGAACAGCTGGACGGCGGCATCGATGACGGCCTGGGCCTCATCGGTGGCGAAGAGTTTGGCCATGGCGGCCTCGCGGGTGACCCGCAGCGCGCCCTGGTCCTTCAGCCAGGCGGCGCGGTAGATCAGCAGGGCCGAAGCATCGATCTTCAGGGCCATGTCGGCGATCGAGGCCTGGACCAGTTGCAGGTCGCTCATCGGGGCGCCGAACAGGCGGCGGGCGGTGGTGCGGGCTGCGGCCTCGTCGAGGGCGCGACGCGAAAAGCCGAGGGCGGCGGCGGCCACGGTCGAGCGGAACACGTCGAGGGTGGCCATGGCGATGCGGAAGCCCTCGCCGGGTGCGCCGAGGATGCGGTCGGCGTCGATGCGGCAGTCGGTGAACCGGATGGTGGCCAGCGGATGCGGGGCCATCAGGGGGATGCGTTCGACGATCCCGAACCCGGGCGTGTCAGCATCCACGACGAAGGCGCTCAGGCCCCTGGCACCCGTCCCTTCGCCGGTGCGGGCGAAGACGGTGTAGCGGTCGGCGAGGCCGCCGTTGGAGATGAAGGTCTTGGTTCCGTCCAGCACCCAGTGGTCGCCGTCGCGGCGTGCGGTGGTCGACAGGGCGGCGACGTCCGAGCCGGCGTCGGGCTCGGACAGGGCGAAGGCGGCGATGGTCTCGCCTGCGGCCACGCCCGGCAGCCAGCGGGCCTTCTGCTCATCCGTGCCGAACAGGCTGATCGGGCCGGAGCCCAGACCCTGCATGGCGAAGACGAAGTCGGCCAGGCCGGAATGTCGGGCGAGCGTCTCCCGGGTCAGGCACAGGGTGCGGACGTCGAGCTTGCCGGCCGCATCGGGCACGGCGTTACGCAGCCAGCCGCCCTCGGCCAGCGCTCTGAGAATGGTGCGGCAGTCGCCGTCCAGATCGTGGTCGCCGTGCAGCTTCACCGCATCGGTCCGGTCCGCCCAGGCGTCCAGATCGGCCGCGAAGGCGCGGTGGCGGTCGTCGAAGAAGGGCCAGTCGAGGAAGGTGCGGTCCGCCATGGCTCAGTTCCCCTCGAACACCGGCTCACGCTTGGCAGCGAAGGCCTCATAGGCGCGGCGGAAGTCGTTGGTCTTCATGCAGATGGCCTGGGCCTGGGCCTCGGACTCGATGGCGGCGTCAAGGCTCATGTCCCACTCGATGTTGAGCTGGTTCTTGGTAATCCCGTGGGCAAAGGTCGGGCCCCGTGCCAGCGAGCGTGCCAGCTCCAGCGCCGTCTCCATCAGGGCCTCGCCCTCGACGACGCGATTGTGGAAGCCCCAGCGCTCGCCCTCGTCGGCGGTCATGACGCGGCCGGTAAACAGAAGTTCGGAGGCCCGGCCCTGACCGATCTGGCGGGGCAGGATGGCGCAGGCCCCCATGTCACAGCCGGCCAGGCCGACGCGGGTGAACAGGAAGGCCGTCTTCGTGCGCGGCGTGGCGATCCGCAGGTCCGAGGCCATGGCCATGATGGCACCGGCCCCGACGCAGACGCCGTCCAGCGCCGCGATCACCGGCTGGGGACAGCCGCGCATGGCCTTGACCAGATCGCCGGTCATCCGGGTGAAGGTGAGCAGGGCTGGCATGTCCATTTCGGTCAGCGGGCCGATGATCTCGTGCACATCGCCGCCCGAGGAGAAGTTTCCGCCCGTGCCGGTGACGATCACCACCTTGCAGTCGTCTGCGTGGATCAGGGCGCGGAACAGGTCGCGCATCTCGGCATAGGACTCGAACGTCAGCGGATTTTTCCGCTCGGGCCGGTTCAGGGTCAGGGTCGCGACGCCGTCGTCATCGACCGACCACAGGAAATGAGCCGCCTTGTATTCGCGCGCCTTCATCCGTTCAGCTCCTCATGCGTGGTGGCGTGGAGCGACCGCTTGGTGCGCTCCAGCAGGCGGGTCAGGTCGTCGGCCTCGGCCGCGGTCAGGTCGGCGAACAGGGCCTCGATCCAGCGCTCGTGGGCGCGGGCCATGGCAGTGAAACGGGTCTGGCCCAGAGGCGTCAGGCGGACGCGTTGCACCCGCCGGTCGGTCCCGGCCATGGCCTCGATCAGGCCGTCGGCCTTGAGGCGGGCGGCCAGGCCGGTGACGTTGCCATTGGACACCATCAACATGCCGGCCGCTTCGCCCATGGTCATGCCGGCATCGCCGGCGCGGTCCAGCGCCGACAGCATGTCAAAGCGGGGCAGGGTAGAGCCGAACTCGTCGCGCAGTCGCTGGGCGACCGTCTGCTCGATCCGGGTCGAACAGGTCAGCATGCGCAGCCAGAGGCGCAGCGACCGCTTGCCATCGGGCGCGCCACCCAGTCTGTCGGGCAGGGGGCGGTCCGGCAGCGCGGCGAGGGCGGGCTTCAAAGCTCGCCTCCGGCCACCGGGACGGCGGCACCGTTGACCCCCGAGGCCCCGTCGCCGCACAGCCAGACGATGGTCATGGCGACCTCGTCCGGCGTGATCAGTCGGCCCTGTGGGTTGGAGGCGGACAAGGCCGCGCGGGCTTCGTCCTCGCTCCGGCCGGTCTTGCCGGTGATGGCCTCGATCGACCGGGCGACCAGATCGGTGTCGGTGAAGCCGGGGCAGACAGCGTTGACGGTGACGCCCTTGGCGGCGACCTCCAGTGCGAGGGCGCGGGTCAGGCCGACGAGGCCGTGCTTGGCCGCGACATAGGCCGAGACATAGGGATAGCCCTTGAGCGCCGCGGTCGAGGCGACATTGATGATACGGCCCCAGCGGCGGGTCAGCATGCCGGGCAGGACCAAACGCGCCGCCTCGGCCGGGGCCTCGAGGTTGAGCGCCAGCATGGCGCGCAAGGCGTCAGCGTCTGTCTTGAGGAAGGGGGCCGAGGTGGCGGCCCCGGCATTGTTGATGAGGATGTCGACCGGCCCGAACCGGTCGCGTCCTGCCTCCATGGCGGCGGCCAGCATGTCGGCGTCGGTGACGTCGGCGGGTGCGGCGAAGGCGAGGTCGCCGATACGGTCGGCGGTCTCACCCAGGCGGACGACATTGCGACCGATCAGGGTGATCTGACAGCCGGCTTCGGCCAGCCGTTCTGCCGTAGCCCGGCCTATGCCCGAGCCGGCGCCTGTGACCACCGCGTGGTGTCCCGTCAGGCTCATACCGGTCCCGCCTGCTGCTGCTTCTCGAGATTGCGGGCCAGCTGGGCGAAGCCGGCGAGATACTGGACCGGTGGCCGGATCCCGCGCCAGCCCAGTTCGGCGGCGGCACGCAGGCTCCAGTTGGGATCGGACAGATGCGGCCGGGCGAGGGCACAAAGGTCGGCGCGACCGGCGGCGAGGATGCTGTTCACGTGGTCGGTCTCATAGATGTTGCCGACGGCCATGGTCGCCACGCCCGCCTCGTTGCGGATGCGGTCACTGAACGGCGTCTGGAACATGCGGCCATAGACGGGCCGGGCATCGGGGGTGGTTGACCCGGCCGAGACGTCGATCAGGTCGCACCCGGCGTCGGCAAAGGCCCGGGCGATGGCGACGGAATCCTCGGGCGTGAGGCCTTCGTCGACCCAGTCGGTGGCGGACAGTCGCACGGACATCGGCCGATCCTGCGGCCAGACAGCGCGCATGGCGGCGAAGACTTCCAGCGGGAAGCGCAGCCGGTTCCCGACCGGGCCGCCGTACTCATCGGTGCGATGGTTGGAGACCGGGGTCAGGAAGGACGACAGCAGATAGCCATGGGCGCAGTGCAGCTCGACCATGTCGAAGCCGGCCTCTTCGGCCCAGCGCGTGGCCCGGGTGAACTCGTCGCGGACACGGACCATGTCGGCGCGGGTCATTTCGCGCGGTGTCTGGTCCTTGTCCGTCCACGGAACGGGGGAGGGCGCGATCAACGGCCAGCCGTCCTCGAGCGGTTGATCAGCGCGGGGCCCCCAGGGCCGTTCGACTGATCCGCGGCGACCCGCGTGGGCCAGCTGGATGGCGACCCGCGATCCCTGGGCATGAACGAAGTCGACGATCCGTCGCCAGGCGTCGCGGTGCTCCGGGCGGTACATGCCTGCGCAGCCCGGGGTGATACGGGCGTCGGCGGAGACGTCGGTCATTTCGGTGAAGATCAGCCCCGCGCCACCCAGCGCCCGGCTGCCGAGGTGCACAAGGTGGAAGTCGTCGACCAGGCCGTCCTCGGCCGAGTACATGCACATGGGCGAGACGACGACGCGATTGGGCAGGGTCAGGTTGCGCAATTTCAGTGGTGCGAACATGGGCGGCGGCGGATTGTCCGTGGACGGAGCGCCGGCGCTGTCGGCGAACCAGCGTTCGACGCCGGTGAGGAAATCACGGTCGCGCAGACGCAGGTTTTCGTGGCTGACGCGCTGGCTGCGGGTCAGCAGGCTGTAGGTGAACTGCAGGGGATCGAGGCCGACATAGCGGTCGATGGTCTCGAACCATTCGGTGGAGTTGCGGGCCGCGCTTTGCAGCTTGAGCACCTCGACCCGACGCTCGGCTTCATAGGCGGCGAGGCCTGCGTCGAGATCGTCGGCCGCTGTCAGGGTCCCGGCCAGGCGGATGGCATCCTCGAAGGCCAGTTTGGTGCCGGAGCCGATGGAGAAGTGGGCGGTATGGGCGGCGTCACCCAGCAAGACCACCTTGCCGTCGCGCCAGTTGGAACAGGCGACGCGCGGGAAGTTGAGCCAGGCCGAACCGCGCAGGTGCCGGGCATTGCTCATCAGGGCCTGGCCACCCAGCCAGTCGGCGAACAGGCCTTCTGCCGCGCGACAGGTCTGGTCGTGATCCATGGCGTCGAAGCCGAGGCCCCGCCAGGTCGCCTCCGAACACTCGACGATGAAGGTCGAGGCGCCGGGCTCGAACTGGTAGGCGTGGGCCCAGATCCAGCCGTGCGGGGTCTCGACGAAGGCGAAGGTGAAGGCGTCGAACGACTGCTTCGTGCCCAGCCAGATGTATTTGTTGGTCCGTACATCGATATCGACGCCGAAGACCTCGGGGTGGTCGTTGCGGATGCGGCTGTTCAGGCCGTCGGCGGCGACGATGACGTCGGCGGGCAGGGCGCGGATGTCAGCGACCTCATCCTCGAACCGCAGTTCGACGCCGAGCGAACGGGCGCGCTCCTGCAGGATGGTCAACAGCCGCTGCCGGCCGATGCCCGCGAAACCGTGGCCGCCCGAGCGGATCGTCCGGCCGTGGATGTGGACGTCGATGTCGTCCCAATGGATGAAGGCCGCCTCGATGACGGCCGCGGTTTCGGGATCATTGGCTTTCAGATTGGCGAGCGTCTGGTCGGAGAAGACCACGCCCCAGCCGAAGGTGTCGTCCGGGCGATTGCGCTCGTGGACCACGACGTCGAGCGACGGATCCCGAAGCTTCAGGGAGATCGCGAGGTACAGGCCGCCCGGCCCGGCGCCCACGACGGCGATGCTTCTGACAGGCTGATCCATCAACATATTTTAAGCTTGAAACATCCCTGTCCGGATGTCCAGAGTCAGCCGCCGGTGAACATGGCCCGGTCGGCCCTGACAGCCTCGACGATCAGCGCCGTGACCGCCCGGATTCGGGCCAGCGGCTTGAGGTCGGCATGGGTGACCAGCCAGAGGCTGCGATCCAGATGCACGGCGTCGGGCAGGACTCGCCGCAGACCGGTCTCACGCGCGGCGATGAAATCGGGCAGGACGCACAGACCCGCACCCGCAAGGGTCGCCTGAAGCTGGGCGATCAGATTGGAGCTTTGCAGGGCGACATGAATGTCGACGTCCGGAGCCTGCATATAGTCAAGCTCGGGGGCGTAGAGCAGGTCGCCGATGTAGCCGATGAAGCGCTGACCGGCCATGTCGGTGCGATTCAGGATCGGCGGTCGGGCGTCGAGGTAGGCCGGGGCGGCGTAGAGGCTGAGGCCGTAGTCGGTCAGTTTCCGCGAGATCAGCCGGCCCTCCCGCGGCGCGCTGAGGGTCACGGCGATGTCGGCTTCGCGCTTCGACAGGCTGAGCACACCGGAAATGGCCACCAGCTGGATGTCCAGTCCGGGATGCCGGTCCGCCAGTTTCGCCATCAGGGGGGCCAGGACATAGCTGCCGAAGCCTTCGGGGGCCCCGATCCGCACTGTGCCGGACAGGGCCTGGTCGGACTCGCCCAATTCGCTGGCGGCACGCAGCGTCAGGCTCTCGATCTTCTCGGCCGTGGGCATCAGGCGTTCGCCATGCGGGGTCAGGGCATAGCCCTGGGGGCTGCGGTCGAACAGGCGGGCACCCAGTCCGTCCTCCAACGCGGCGATCCTCCGGGCCACGGTGGTGTGATCCATGCCGACCCGCCCCGCCGCCGTGGTCAGCCGCCCGGTTCGGGCCACAGCCAGAAAGGCGCGCAGGTCGTTCCAGTTGAAATCGGCCAAGGTCCGCTCCTGTGCAAAAATGCACAACGATTCCTCAAATAATGGCATCGTAAGAACAGAAAAGCCATGGCACATCGTCGGCATCCGAACGTCTCCGTTCCGAGGACACCGTCATGGCCTTCGACTCCGCCGCCTATACGCCCGCCATCCGGACCGCTATTCCGACGCCGACAGTTGCACTGATCGACGCGTTCGACGCTCCCTGCCCGATCTGGGCGGCCGAGAACCCCGACCGCGCCCTCGCGTTGCTGTTTGTGGCCCCGCGCGATTGCGCGGCCGTGGATGTCCTCTTCTCGCTGTAAGCGGAAAGTCTGCCCATGACCGTCTCCCCGCCGCCGCTTCCCCAGCTGCCCGATCCGACCGTCGTGGCCGAAGCCCTGACCACCCTGATGCAGAACGCCGCCGCAGCGGTGCGCACGACCATGGTGCAGGCCGCCACGCCCCAGGCGCTGCCCTACGATCCGACGACGCTGACGCGGGCGATGATCGACTTCAACACGGCGGTGATGACCCGGCCGGCAGCCCTGTTTGAGGCCCAGGCGAAGAACTGGAACGACTGGACAGCCCTTTGGCGCACCATGGGTGAGCGGGCCATGGGCCAGGAGACCGCCCCTGTCGCAGCCCCGGCCAGGGGCGACCGCCGCTTCGCCGACCCGGCTTGGAGCGATGAGCCGGTCTATGACTATCTGAAACAGGCCTATCTGCTGGCTGCGCGCCAGCTGCAGGAGTTCGTGGCCACCGCCCCGGTCGATGACGCGACCCGCGCCCAGGTCGATTTCGCCAGCCGGCAGATGATGAATGCGCTGGCGCCGACCAACTTCCCCCACACCAATCCGCAGGTCGCCCGCCGGACGATCGAGAGCGGCGGCCTGAGCCTGATGACCGGCCTGTCCAACCTGCTGGAAGACGTGGGCAAGGGGCAGGGGCTGGTCAGCCGTCGCGCGCCGAACGATTTCGAACTGGGCGTCAATGTCGCTGCCACCCCGGGCGCGGTGGTCTTCAAGAACGACCTGATGGAGCTGATCCAGTACGCGCCGACGACCGACAAGGTCTATCGCCGCCCGCTGCTGTTCGTGCCGCCGCTGGTCAACAAATACTACCTCTTCGACCTGACGCCAAAGGCCAGCTATCTGAAATGGCTGGTGGATCAGGGCCACACGGTCTTCGTCATCTCCTGGGCCAATCCGGACGAGAGCCACGCTGACACGGGCATGGATGCCTATGTGAAGGACGGCATTGTCGCCGCGCTGGATGCCGTCGAACTGGCCACCGGCGAAACGGACGCAGACCTGGTGTCCTACTGCCTGGGCGGCACGCTCTCGGCCATGACCCTGGCCTATCTCGCTCAGACCGGCCGCGCCGATCGCATCGCCTCGGCGACCCTGATCGCCACCCTCGTCGACTTCGGCGACATGGGGGAGTGGTCGGTGTTCACGAGCGAGCAGGATCTGAATGCCTTCGACCGCTATCTCGACGACAAGGGCTATGTCGAGGCGCATGACCTCACCAAGCTGTTCTCGGCGGTGCGCGCCAACGATCTGATCTGGTCGTCGGTGGTGAACCACTATCTGCTCGGCGACGAGGTCCGCGCCTCGGATCTGCTGTGGTGGTTCGACGACGGGTCGCGAATTCCGGCGCGGATGCTCAAGGAATACGGCCGCCAGGTCCTGCGCGGCAACCAGTTGAAGGACGGCGGCGTCGCGATCGACGGCGTGACCCTGGACCTCAAGGCGATCGAAACGCCAGTGATGATCGTGGCGCTCAAGGACGACCATGTCTCGGCCTGGAAGAACACCTATGCCGGCCGCCACTTCTTCGGTGGACCGACGCGGTTCCTGCTCGGCGGTTCGGGCCACAATGCCGGGATGATCAATCCGCCGGCGGCCAACAAGCACGGTTACTGGACCAATGACTCGGCTCCGGCTGACGCCGAGGCCTGGCTGGCCGATGCGGAGCAGAAGCCCGGTTCGTGGTGGCCCGAATGGCAGGGCTGGCTCGACGCCGCGGCAGCTGACGACAAGGTCAAGGCGCGCAAGGTCGGCTCCGGCAAGCTCAAGGCTGGCGCGGCGGCCCCCGGCGACTACGTCCGCGTCCGGCACTAGGTCTTCGCGGCATCCCCCATTGGCCGCTGCCCGAAGCATCAGGGCGGCGGCGATCAGCAGGGCCAGGGCCGCCAGCAGAACCGGCCGGACCAAGGCTGTTCCTCTTGTCGTCCGCGACCCAACTGGGCAGGTATCGTATACGATGCTGAGTCCAGTGAAGGGGGGAGCCGGCCATGGTCAGCGATTCAACATCTGTTCCGGCCCCTATCGGCGTGGCGGAACGTCAGGCGCGTCTGGCCGGCCTCAGGGGTGGCATGGCCGCAGCCGGTGTTGAGACGGTGCTGCTGGGTTCGACATCCAGCCTTCGTTATTTCACCGGCATCGACTGGTACGCCTCCGAGCGCCTCGTGGGCGCGCTTGTCCATGCCTCGGGCGGGCTGGATTACATCACGCCCCGGTTCGAGTTGGAGAAGGTCGAGAGACTGATCAGTCTTCCGGGCGAGGTCCTGACCTGGGAGGAAGACGAGAGCCCCTGGCGCCTGGTCGCCGACCGGATCGGCACCGCCGGACGGGTGGCGGTCGACGAGCGGATGGCGCTGGCCATGTACCGCAGTCTGAGGGCCGAGGTCGACGACCTGCGGCTGGCCGATGCCGCCCCGCTGATCCATGCCCTACGGAGCCGTAAGTCGCCGGCCGAGATAGCCCTGATGCGTCATGCCAAGGCCATTACGATGGAGGTTCATCGCCGTGCCCGTGACCAGCTTCAGGCCGGCCAGCGCGCCTCCGAGGTGGTCCGCTTCATCGACGACCAGCATCGGGCCCTGGGCGGGTCGGGCAATTCGTTCTGCATCGTCTCCTTTGGCGAGGACACCTCCCTGCCGCACGGCGGCGAGGGCGACCGGGCGCTGCAGCCCGGCGATGTGGTGCTGATCGACACGGGCACGCGGATCGACGGCTACAGCTCCGACATCACCCGCACCTATGTATTCGGAGAGGCGGCACCCGAGGTTCGCCGGGTCTGGGAGGCCGAGAAGCGGGCCCAGGCCGCGGCCTTCGATGCGGCCCGGCCCGGGGTTGCCTGCGAGGCCGTCGATGCGGCCGCCCGGCGGTCCCTGGAGGCGGACGGCTTCGGCCCGGGCTACAGTCTGCCGGGACTGCCGCACCGGACGGGCCACGGCATCGGTCTGGACATCCACGAGGGCCCGTATCTGGTGAAGGGCGACACCACGCCGCTGGCGACCGGCATGTGTTTCTCCAACGAGCCGATGATCGTGGTACCGGGCCGGTTCGGTGTGCGGCTGGAGGATCATTTCCACATGACCGAAGTCGGGCCGGAATGGTTCACCCGTCCTCAGCACAGTCTCGACGATCCGTTTGCAGACGTCCCGGCCTGGCCGGAGCGCTAGGTTTCCGGCAGCTGGGCGCGCAGGTCGGACAGGGTCGCGCGGATGTGGGCGCGGGCTTCGCGACGCACCGTTTCGGTCCGGCGCTCCAGCCAGGCCTGGAGCAGGATGCCGTGCTCGTGGCTGGCGCGGTCGAGGCGGCGGTGCTCGCCGAGATGCACCCGCACATAACGTTCCGACAGGGCCAATAGCCGGTCGACGGTCTCGATGGTGACGGCACGGCCGGAAGGACGAACCAGCGCCAGGTGGAATTCGCGGTTACGCCGACCGACATCGGCCAGCCCGTCGCGCAAGGCGGTGTCCAGCGCGGCGAAGGCGGCGTGAGCGGTGTTGTGCGCGGCTTCGTCCGCTCCAAGTGCGCCCAGCACACAGGCGTTCGGCTCGATGCGCAGGCGCAGGTCGAAGACGTCTTCGGCGTCGGCGCGCGAAAGGGGGCGGACGATGAAGCCGCGGTTGGGGTGGGAGACGACCAGCCCTTCGCTCTCCAGCCGCGCGAGGGCCTCGCGCAGGGGGATCTTGCTGACGCCCAGCTCCAGCGCGAGGGCGTCCTGACGGATCGGCGCGTCGGCAGGCAGGCGGCCGGAAAGGATGCGTTCGCGGGCCTCGGCGAAGAGCTGATCGGGCAGCAGACGCGGCGCGCGGGTCGTCATCCTCAGACCACCTGGAATCCGTGCGCGAAGACGTCCTCGTCGTCGATCCAGATCTCGTTCAGGCCCGTGGCGATCGCCGAGCCCTCGACCGAGGGAATGATGGCGGGCCGACCGCCGACCTCGGTCTCGGCCTCGACGCGGCCGATGAAGCGGCTGCCGATATAGCTCTCGTGGACGAAGCCCTGGCCGACCGGCAGACGGCCGGTGGCGTGCAGATGGGCCAGTCGTGACGAGGTGCCGGTGCCGCAGGGGCTGCGGTCGATGGCCTTGTCGCCGTAGAAGACGGCGTTGCGGCCGTCTGCGCCTTCACCCTTCGGCAGGTCGGCCCAGAGCAGGTGGGAGACGCTGCGGATGGTCGGGTCGAGCGGATGCACCGGGGTAAAGGCCTCACGGACCAGTGTCCGGATGACCGGTGAAAGCTGCAGGATGCGGCCGGCGCCGAGGGCGTCGAGCCCGGCATAGGCACCCTGCGGTTCGATGATGGCGTAGAAGTTTCCGCCATAGGCGACGTCAATGGTCAGGGGGCCGAACCCGGGGACGTCGATCTCGATTCCCTGCTGCGCCAGGTACGACGGCACATTTCGGATGCGGACAGAGCGGACACGCGCGCCGTCCTGCACATAGTCGAGCTCGATGACGCCAGCCGGGACCTCGGCGATGACCTTGCCCGGCGTGCGCGGTTTGATCAGCCCGTGCTCCAGCGCAAAGGTGATGATGCCGATCGTTCCGTGGCCGCACATCGGCAGGCAGCCGCTGGTCTCGATGAACAGGATGCCGACATCGGCCTCTGGCGTCGTCGGCGGATAGAGGAAGCCGCCACTCATCATGTCGTGGCCGCGCGGCTCGAAGCAGAGGCCGGTGCGGATCCAGTCATAGCGCGCCATGAAGTCCTGACGCCGCGCGCTCATGCTGTCGCCGGTCAGTTCGGGTGCCCCCTCGATCACCAGCCGCACCGGATTGCCGGCGGTGTGGCCGTCGATGCAGCGGAAGACGTGCCGCGCCATGGCTAGAGGACCGGGCGGGTGGCGGCGGCCTTTTCGACCATGGCGATCACTTCGGCGCGGCGGGCGCCGACCAGCGGATGGCGCGGGGGGCGGACGCGTTCGTGTCCGCGTCCCATGACCTGTTCGGCGATCTTGATCGACTGGACCAGGTCGTGGTCGGCGTCGAGGTGCAGCAGGGGCATGAACCAGCGGTAGATGGCGATTGCCGTGGCCATGTCTCCGCGCTTGAAGGCGTCCCAGAGGGCCAGAGATTCTTTCGGGAAGGCGTTGGTCAGGCCCGACACCCAACCCTGCGCGCCCAGCATCAGACCCTCCAGCGCGACGTCGTCGAGGCCGGCGAACAGGACGTAGCGGTCGCCGAACTCGTTCAGCAGGTCGGTGAAGCGGCGGGTGTCCGGCGCGCTCTCCTTGAGGGCGACGACATTGGGCAGATCCGACAGGGCATGCAGGGCCTCGAAGCCGATGCTGACCCGATAGGCCGGCGGGTTGTTGTACAGCATGATCGGCAGGGCGGTGGACTCGGCCACCGTGCGGAAATGGGCGGCGAGCTCGGCCTGGGTCGGCACATAGACCATGGCCGGCAGGACCATCAGGCCGTCGGCACCGATGGCCTCGGCGTCACGGGCGAAGGCGGCGGCGCGGCGTGTGTCCAGCTCGGCGACGCCCGCGATCACGGGCACGCGCCCGGCCACCGTCTTCACCGTCGCGGCCAGCATGGCGCGCTTCTCATCGGCGTCGAGCGAGTTGTTCTCGCCCACGGTCCCCATGACGATCAGGCCGTGCACGCCGTCGCGGATCAGCCCATCCTGGACCTTCGCGGTGGAGTCGAAATCGATCGAGAAATCCGCTGCAAACTGCGTGGTGGCGGCGGGGATCACGCCCTCCCAGGAAATCGACAACGGGTCCTCGCTTCCAGTGACTTAAGTCATTATCGTATACGATCCTGAGGTCGAGGCAACGGGAGTCCGATGCAGCCGAAGTCATATCTCGTTATCGGCGGCGGTCTGGTCGGGGCCGCCTCGGCGCTGCGCCTGCAGGCGGCGGGCTTTGCCGTGACCCTGATCGACCCGGGCGATCCGCGCCGCGCCGCATCCTTCGGCAACATCGGCCATATCGCGGCGGAACAGGTCTCGCCCCTGGCCTCGCGAGAGAGCCTGCGAACCTTTCCCGGCCGGCTGTTCGGACTGGGAGGACCGCTGGACTTCCGCTGGCGGGACGCCGGACTGTGGGGGCCATGGGCACTGCGCTTCATCGCGGCCTCGGACCCGGACCGGCACGCGCGCGGGCAGGCGGCCCTGACCAGCATCCTTGCCCATGCCCTGCCGGCCTGGCGCCGGCTGGCGGAATTCTCCGGCGCGCCCGGCGTCGTCGGCCCCGATGGCCACGCTGTGGTCTGGATGACGGAGCGGGCCGCCGAAAGGGGTTTGCGGTCGTGGGAAGGGTCGCCGACGGGCAGCGCGGGCTGCCGGCCGATGAACTCCGCCGATCTGGCTCCCTATGCGGCGGTGATGACGCGTGCACCGGTCGCGGGGATCCGCTTTTCCGGCACGGCCCAGGTCAGCGAGCCGCAGGCCGCGCGCAATGCCTTGATGGCGGCCTTTGTGGCGTCGGGAGGCGAGGTGGTTCACGCCCGGGTCGCCCGTCTTTCCCTCGGCCCCGTAGTCGCCGTCCATCTCGACGGCGGGGGTTTGCGTGAGGCGGACAGCGCGCTGGTCGCGGCCGGGGCCTGGGCAGGGCAACTGATGTGTGGGCTTGGCATTGCAGCCCCGGTGATCGGGGAGCGGGGCTATTCGGTGCAGAGCGCCGAACACGGCTGGGACGGCTCCCTGCCGCCGACCGTCTTTGAGGAATACGCCATGGTGGTGTCCCGCTTCACCAGTGGACTACGCGCCTCCAGTTTCGTTGAGTTCGGCTCGCCCGACGCGCCCGGTGATCCGCGCAAATGGCGCGTGCTGGAGCGTCGGTTGTCCTCCCTCGGAGTCCGCTTCTCACCTGAGCCGGACCGCTGGGTCGGGCCACGGCCGACCCTGCCTGACTATCTGCCGGCCATCGGGCGGCTGAAGCGCGATCCGCGGATCCTCTACGCCTTCGGCCACCAGCACCTCGGCCTGACGATGTCTGCGATTACTGCCGAGCTGATAGCGTCGCTGGCTCAAGGCGTGGAGCCCACTGTCGACCTTACGCCTTTCCGGATCGAACGGTTCAGCCGAGGTTGAGGAAGGCGAGGACGCGCCCGCTGCTTCAGAATTGTCGCCCGGTCTGATTCAGCTGCCGCTCGGGCGTCGCCAACGCCTCCGGTTCCTTCGCTGGTCAGTCCCGACGGACAAGGCTGGTCGGCGGAATCACCTGAGACTCCCCGACTTGTGGCACTTCGGCGCTTGCTACCAACAGGCGGGGGAAGGCACCGCCCGGAGCCTGATCGGTTGAGGTGGAATCGCTTCGCAATTTCGCTCCGGGACATAGATCCGCAAGCGGGATTTCCCATCGGGCCGAACGCTGATTCACTCTTGCCTTCTGTTGAGCGATAGAGGCTGCGATGGCGCGTTTCGATCTGTCGGATTTCGAGTGGTCGGTGATCCAGCCGATGTTGCCGAACAAGCCCCGGGGGCGTGCCTCGGGCGGGTGATCGTCGGGTGTTGAACGGGATCTGCGGGCGGTTGCGGACGGGCGCGCCATCGGCGGACACTCCGGATCGCCACGGCCCGCATACGACCTGCATGAACCGCTTCAATCGCTGGCACCGGGCGGGGGTGCGGGACCGCATTGTCGAGGGTGTGTCAGCGGCTTGCGATGGCGATATCCAGAGGATCGACTCGTCCTCGATCCCGGTGCACCAGCACGCCGCGAACACCAGAAAAGACGACCGATCCGGTTGCTTGGGGCGTTCGCGTGGCGGCCTGACCACCAGGATCCATGCCATGGTCGACGCCAACGGCCTGCCAGTCAGGCTCAGGCTGACAGACGGCCAGGCCCACGACGGGCGTTCGGCCGAAGATATGCTGCCACGCTCAAGGCCGGAGACATCCTGCTGGCCGGCACATGCCTGTCGGTGCTGTCAGTCCAGTAACGATTCATCACCGGCTTGTCTGAGGTCCCCTCGACTACCGGCGGCGATGCCGTGCGGGGATGAGCCCATGGCGGGCCATCTTGTCGTAGAGTGTCTTGCGCGGGATCTGCAGATCCGTCGTGACTTGTCGGATGTCGCCCTCATGACGCTCCAGGGCCTCCCGGATGAGTTCTGCCTCATAGGTCTGGACGCGCTGGACCAGTCCTTCGCCGGACCGAGTGCGCGAAGCGGGGGAGTTGAGGCCCACGGCGACCTGGCTGGCGTAGTTGGCCAGCTCGCGCAGATTGCCCGGCCAGTCATGCTCCAGTAGCCGGCGGCGGATGGTGTGATCGACCGGGGGCGGCTCCCGACCCAGGCGACTGGCCACGCGGCCAAGAAAGCGGGCGTACAGCAGCGGAACGTCCTCGCGCCGTTCGCGAAGCGGAGGGGTTCGCAGGCGGATGACGTTGAGGCGATAGTAGAGATCCTCGCGCAGGTCGCCGCGCGCGACGGCCTCGACCGGGTCCCCCTTGGTGGCGGCGAGGACCCGGAGGTCGAGTGCATGTGGCTCCATGGCACCGACGGGCAAAACCTCCCGTTCCTCCAGAACCCGCAGGAGCAGAAGCTGGGCTGCACGGGGCGCGAGGTCGATCTCGTCCAGGAACAGTGTGCCCCGGTGCGACTGCTCGATCTGTCCTTCGCGACGTCGGAAGGCCCCGCCCGGACCGCCTGCATCGCCCATCAGCAGACTCTCCAGGCCGCTTTCCGGCAGGGCGGCGCAGGACACAGCAACGAAAGGCCGGAGCCGCCGACGGCCAGCGTTGTGAATGGCGCGCGCCACGGCCTCCTTCCCGGAACCAGTCTCGCCTTCAATCAGGACGTCGACCTCCGCGTCCGCGAGCCGCTGGATCGCGGCACGCAGTGCTTCCACCGATCGGCTGGAACCGCTCAACGGGATCGAGCCCTCGTCGTCCGAAGCCAGGGCGGCCAGCCGACGATTGTCGAGCACCAGCGCGCGCTTCTCGAGGGCCCGTCCGAGAGTCTCGATCAGACGCTCGGGTGCGAAGGGCTTGGCAAGAAAATCGTAGGCCCCGCGCTTCATGGCCTCTACGGCTTCGGCGATGTCGCCGTGACCGGTCATCATGACCACTGGCAGGTCAGGATCCAGCCCATTCAGGCGCTCGACCAGCTGCCGCCCGTCCATGCCCGGCATCCGCAGGTCCGTGACCACGACCCCGTCAAACCGGTCGTTGACGACCTTGAGCGCTGCCTCCGCCGACCCGAAGGCGATGACTGTCAGTCCATCCAGTTCGAGCCGCTCTGCCAAGGCCATCCGGAAGGCCTCGTCGTCGTCGATCAGTGCGACCCGGTCCAGCGCCTCGAAGCTCATGAGGCTTTCGCCAGACGGATGGTAAACCTTGCGCCGGCAGAAGTCGGTTCGAGCACCAGTTCTCCGCCGAATGCGGCGACGATGTCGCGGCTGATGACCAGACCCAGGCCGAGGCCGTCCGGCTTGTCCGTCGTGAACGGCGTAAACAGCCTTTCCCGGACGGCCGGCGTGACCCCGGGTCCATTGTCGGCGATATGGATGGTCACGTGCTTGCCCTTGACGTGAACGCCAAGGTCAATGACCGGGCCGGGGACACCGTCGAGGGCCTCGATCGCGTTCTGGAGCAGGTTCAGGACCACCTGTTCAAGCCGGTTGCGTTCGGCCAGCACGGCCAGCCCGGCAGGGGCCCGGCGGCGTTCGAGGCCGATGCCCTTTTCCCTGAGGCGGCCCGAGACCAGAAGCAGGGCACCGTCGATGGCACCATCGACCCCTACCGCCACAGTCCCGGATCGGGTTTTCCGAGAGAACGCGCGGAGCTCGTCAGTGATGATCCCGACCCGCTCGGTCAGTCGATCAATGTTGGCGAGCGATCGAAGCGCCCCGGCTGCGTCTTCGCGCCGGAGCTGGACCGAGGCGCTGTCTGCGTGTGTCCGGATGGCGGCAACCGGCTGATTGATCTCATGCGCCACACCGGCGGCGATCTGGCCCAGCGTCGCCAATTTGTTCGCCTGGATGAGTTCGTCCTGGAGGTCCTGACGCACGGTCTCCAGCCGCCGCCGCTCGTCAATCTCGTGGTTCAACTGATCGTTGGCGGACCTCAGCTCGGTGGTCCGCAGATCGATCTGCCGTTCCAGTTCGATCCTGGCCTGTTCCGCCTCGCTCGCCTTCGCTGCGGCGCGCTGGCGGCGCCGCAGCAGGATGCCGGTCAGGGCGGCGAGGAGGGCGACGGTCATGGCCCCCAGCCACCGGGCAATCCCGACGGCCCGCGATATGGCGTCTCCTGACGGCGAGAGCAGGTTCACCCGCCACCCGATGTCGGGGATCGGGTCGGATGCGGCGGCATACAGTCCAGCGGGAATGTCGGATGAAATCCTGACGAGGTCGGCACCGTCGGCTTTGAAGGGCAGGGGCCCCGGCACCGTTGAGCCGGCGGTCTGGGTTTCGGCGAGCCGGCGTCGGAGGTCGACGGACAGGGGCTGGGTTGTACGAAAGCGCCAGGCCGGCACCGTGGTGATGACCACCACGCCGTCGGCATCGGTCACATATGTGGGCTCGCCCGAGGCGCGCCAGTCGGCCTCAAGCGCGTCGAACTCAACCTTGGCCACGATGACCCCCAGGGGCTGGCCTGTCGGACCGTCGACGCGACGGGACAGATAGAGGCCGGGTCGGCCACTGACGGTGCCAAGGGCAAAGAAGGTCGCCTGGCCGTCCCTCATCGCCTCATAGTAGTAGGGTCGGAACCGGTAACTGGAACCTACGAAACTGGTCGGCAGTCGCCAGTTGCTGGCGGCGAGCGTCCGGCCCTCGGCATCGAGGGCGTAGATGGCCGCTGCCCTTACATCTCGCGCCAGGATCTCGAATTTCCGGCTCAGTCGCGCAGCACCGGTCGCATCGGGCCTGGTCAACACCGCCGCCAGATCCGGGTTCTGGGCGAGCACCATCGGCAGGGAGCGGTGCCGCTCCAATTCACTGCGCAAGACCGCAGCGTGAAGCGTGCTGGCCGTCGCGGCCTGGTGGTCCGCAGACTCCCGGGCGTCCCGGCGTGCAACCTCGCCGCTGGTCAGGACAACAAGCAGGGCAACCAGGCTCCAGACGGCTCCGAACAGCCGCCATTGAGTCGAAGGGGACAGGGGACCGCGCATCCGGCGACTATGCGAAATTACGCACAAACATCCAAGGTGCGTGTGCGGAATTACGCACAAAATGAGGCGCGCCTGTGGGGGTTGGGAGAGATTCTGGCGCTACTACAACGCATTAGGTGCAGGCGGTGAGTGGCTTGATGCTGGAATGTGGCGGGCGATACTTCAACGAACGGTACCACTCAGAGTGCCGTAGTGACGGGAGCCGGGTCGCGGTTCCAGGGGAGGTCGTTTGTTGCAGCCAGCCGCCACCGCCGGTGGAGCCCCCGTGCGCCAACCGTTCTATCGCAGCCTGTACTTCATTGTGCTTCTGGCGATCGTGGCGGGCGGGGCCGTCGGTCATTTCTGGCCGGACTTCGGCGAAAGCCTGAAACCGCTGGGCGACGCCTTCATCAAGCTGGTCAAGATGATCATCGCCCCGGTGATCTTTCTGACGATCGCCACCGGCATCGCCGGAATGCGTGATCTCGGCAAGGTTGGCCGGGTGGCCGCCAAGGCCTTTGCCTATTTCTTCTTCTTCTCGACCCTCGCCCTGATCATCGGCCTTGTCATCGCCAATGTGGTCCAGCCTGGCCGCGGACTGAACATCGACCCCGCGACGCTGAATGCCGGAGCGGTGTCGCAGTATACCGCCGCCGCTCACGAGACGACCATCGTGGGCTTCCTGATGAGCATCATCCCCACCACGCTGGTCAGCGCCTTCTCCGAAGGCAACATTCTTCAGACCCTGTTTGTGGCCATCCTGTTCGGGATTGCGATGGCGATGATCGGGGACGCGGCGGCACCGGTGCACCGGGCGCTCGACGCCCTGAGCCAGATCATGTTCAAACTGGTCGGGATCCTGATGAAGGCGGCCCCCATCGGTGCCTTCGGCGCGTTTGCCTTCACCATCGGAGCCTATGGCCTGGGGGCGATCGCGAACCTCGCCGCCCTGATTGCGACCTTCTATCTGACGTCATTCATCTTCGTGATCGGGATACTGGGCGCAGTGTGCTGGGCCAGCGGCTTCTCGATCTTCAAGCTGATCTCCTACCTCAAGGAAGAGATGCTGCTGGTGCTCGGCACCTCTTCGTCGGAGGCCGCGCTGCCGAGCCTGATGGAGAAGCTGGAGCGCGCGGGGGCCAAACGGTCCGTCGTCGGCCTCGTCGTTCCGACGGGCTATTCCTTCAATCTGGACGGCACCAACATCTATATGACCATGGCAGCCCTGTTCATTGCCCAGGCGATGAACATCGAGCTGAGCCTGCAGGATCAGATCCTGCTCCTGCTCGTGGCCATGCTCAGTTCCAAGGGGGCCGCGGGCATCACCGGCGCAGGGTTCATCACCCTGGCGGCGACGCTCGCCGTGGTGCCCTCGGTGCCGATCGCCGGCATGGCGCTGATCCTCGGTATCGACCGGTTCATGAGCGAGTGCCGGGCCCTGACAAACTTTGTCGGCAACGCCGTGGCCACCCTCGTGGTGGCCCGTTGGGAAGGAGAGCTGGACCGCGAGGCGCTGCACGCGGCGCTCGGGTCCGGTCCCGCAAAGCTCGCCGCGCCGCCTGACCCCGCTGCGGGGCCGGGCGACCGGGACGTCATAACGGCCGATTGAAACGGCCGATCGCATCAGGGAGGAAAAGACCATGAGGACCATCCACAAGAGGGGGCTGCTTGGCAGCGCCGCTGCGCTGACCCTGTTGACCTGTGCGTCCGGGGCCTGGGCGCAGACAGCGCCGTCCTCGGGGGGCACTGCGCCTGAGCCCGAGACCGCCAGCACCCTCGACGACGTCGTGGTGGTGGGCTCACAGATCCGCGGTGCGGCGGTGAACACTGCCCTGCCTGTGTCTGTGCTCGACGAGGAGCAGATTCTTGCGACCGGTGCCGTCAATGGCGACGACCTGATGCGTTCGATCCCGCAGATGGGCGACGTGCTGTTCAGCGCGGCCAACAATCCGCAGACCTCGAACGCCGCACGCGGCGACGTCAATTCGGTCAACCTGCGTTCGCTCGGTGTGGGCAATACGCTGGTGCTGCTGAACGGTCGCCGCATTGTGCAGCACCCCACCAGCCAGGGCACGTCCGACACCGGCACGGTGCCGGTGCTGAGCTACAACTCCAACGCTATCCCGGTCTCGGGCCTGAGGCGGGTCGAGGTGCTGATGGATGGCGCGGCGGCCATCTATGGTGCCGACGCGGTGGCCGGGGTGGTCAACACCGTGCTGCGCGAAAGATTCGATGGCGTGCGAATGACCAGCCAGTATGGCGGGGCAGAGGGAACCCATCTGCGCGAGCTCAACCTCGGTCTCTTTGCCGGTCGCAATTTTGACCGCGGCAACATCTCGGCCTTTATCGACTACACCGACCGGACGGCCCTGCGGGCCGAGGACCAGGATTTCACCGCGACCGACAATCTGCGGCCACTGTTCGCCAATGAGCCGGACTATGCCTCCAGCCTGACGCCGGACTTCCGGAATACGCGCGGGGCCTGGGCCAATCTGGCGGTGGTCAATGGTCCGGGCACGATCCGCCGTGGGACGACGGCCCTGACAACCGCCGCCGGGGCCTTCCATATCCAGCCGACCGCCCTGACCGGCTGTCTGGTTCCGAACGGCGATGTCTGCCTTGGCTCGGCCGCCCTCAGCTTCAATGGCGTCCAGCGCGATCTGCGTTTCGACACGGCACCGGGCACCACGGTTTTGCCGGACACGCAGCGACTGAACATCTTCGTCGCCGGTCACTATGACCTGACCGACAACATCACGGCCTTCGGTGAGATCGGCTACTATACGGCCGATACCCACAGGGTGCAGCCGCCGGTCATCAACCTGAATACCCTCGTGATCCCGGCGTCCAACTACTGGAATCCCTTCGGGCCGGTGACCTTTGCCGACGGCAGCGCCAATCCCAATCGCATCACGGGCCTGACCAACGTTCCGGTCACCGGCCTGCCCGTACGGCTGAACCAGTACCGCTTCGTGGACGCCGGCTACCAGGGCGTCGACGTCAGCAACTATCAGTCCCGCCTGCTCGGCGGGCTGCGTGGCGAGTGGCGCGGGTTCGACTGGGAATCAGCGCTTCTGTACTCCGAGGCCGAGGCGGTTGATGAGTCCGATGCGGTGAATACCACGGCGCTGCAGGCCTCCCTGGCCCTGTCGACCCCGGACGCCTACAACCCGTTCAACGGCGGCTGCGTCGCCCAGACCAGCTTCGGCGACTGCACGCCCAGTTCACAGGCCGCGATCGACGCCATTACCTTCCGGCTGCGGCGCGAGTCCCGCACCACGCTCGCCCAGTTCGATTTCAAGGTCTCACGTCCAGATCTGTTCAGCCTGCCGGCGGGTGACGTCGGCATCGCCTTCGGGGTCGAGGCGCGCCGCGAAACCCAGAGCGATGACCGCGACGCCAACCTCGATGGCAGCAATCCGTTCCGCGACTCAGTCACGGGTGAGATCCAGTTGTCGAACGTCATCGCGGTCAGCCAGAACCCTGACACGGAGGGAGAACGGACGGTCACCTCCGCCTATATCGAGTTCGCCGTTCCGCTGGTTTCGCCGGAGATGAACATCCCACTGGTGCGGGCCCTGGACCTCCAGATCGCGGGCCGGGCAGAGCACTATTCGGACTTCGGCAATGTCGCCAAGCCCAAGATTGCGGCGGCCTGGGATATCTTCGACGGCCTGCGCCTGCGGGGGTCCTATTCGGAAGGCTTCCGGGCACCGAACCTCGAACAGGTCAACACGGCCACCTATGGTCGCCTGACGACCAACCCGGACTATATCCGTTGTGAGGCTGACCTGCGGGCCGGTCGGATCGCGACATTCGGGGCCTGCTCCCGGTCGATTGGAGCGTCCCTGCTCGTATCCGGCAACCCGGACCTGGAGCCCGAGGAGAGCACCAACTCTTCGTACGGTATCGTGTTCGAGCCCAAGAATCTGCGGTCACTGCCCGGCGAGCTCACCCTCACCGTCGACCGCTGGCACATCCAGCAGGAGAAGATCGTCGGCTTGTTCGGCGGCCGGAACGCGGTCGTCCAGGACTATCTGGATCGCGTCCAGGGCCGCTCCAATCCCCTGGTGACGCGCGCCGCAGTCAATGCCGATGACATCGCCCTGTTCGCGGGCACCGGGATCACGCCGGTCGGCGTCATCACCTCGATCAGCGATCGCTTCGTCAATCTGCTGCCCCAGGATGTGGAGGGCATGGATTTCGGCGTGATCTGGCGTCTGCGGGATACGCCGATCGGGGATTTCCGCCTGAACCTGAATGCCGCCAAACTGATCTCCTTCGGTCGCGATCCAGGTCCGGCGGTTGACGCCCTCTATGCGGCGCGGGCTGCCGGGATCATCAATGCGGCGACGCCGCTGCCGGAAACCAGTGACCTGCTGGCCCAGAACGGCCGGCCGAAGTGGCGGGTCTCGGGGTCGCTGACCTGGTCCCAGGGTCCGTGGCAGGTCGGTGCCTTCACCCAGTACATCAGCGCCGTGGATGACACGGACCTGCTCTCCGCCACGGGTACACCCTGGGAAGTGGACAGCCAGATCACCGGGAACCTGTATTTCCAGTATGAGTGGGAGGACACGTTCGACTGGGCGTCTGACACGACCATCCGCATCGGAGCCCGGAACATCACCGATGAGGCACCGCCCCTGTCGTCGGCCGGTTACCTTGGCTCTCTGTACCGCCCCTATGGTCGCTACTGGTATGCGACCATGACCAAGTCGTTCTAAGGTCGTGGATGGGCGCTGACGACCGTGTCAGCGCCCGGCGGGTCCCGCAGGAGGATCAGGGATGAGAGTGCTTGCGGCCCTCGCGCTCGGGATGGTGGGTCTCCTCGCGCCGCACGCGGCCCGCGCAGACCCACCTGAACCCCGCCGGATCGACTGCCCGGCTTCCGCAGGCCGGGGGACCCGTTGCGTTTCGGGCCAGGACGAGAACGGGGCCTGGTATGTCGCGGCCGTCCCGCCCAACTGGAACCGGCGCCTGATCGTCCATGCGCACGGCGGTCCGCGCACGGGGGTGCCCGAAGCTACGGACCCGCTTGAAGACCTCGACCGCTTCTCGGTTATGGTTCGCCATGGCTATGCTTGGATCGGCTCCACCTACCGGCGCGGCGGCTATGGCGTGCGGATGGCCGCCGAGGACACGGACAACAGCCGAAAGATCTTCTGGTCCCTGTACGGTCGTCCCGACCGCACGCTGCTGCACGGTCAGTCCTGGGGCGGGAATGTCGCGGCCAAGGCGTCCGAGCTCCATGTCGGGAGCGCGGAGTCGGGCTGGAACTATGATGGTGTCCTGATCACCAACGGCATCGTCTCCGGCGGGACCCGCGCCTATGGCTTCAGGGCCGATCTGAGAGCGGTCTACCAGTACTACTGCGCCAACCATCCGGCCGCGGACGAACCGGCCTATCCGGTCTGGCAGGGGCTGCCGCTGGACAGCCGGATGACCCGGGCGGACCTCAGGCGACGGATAGAGACCTGTACCGGTGTCGACCGGCCGGCCGATCGCCGCACCCCCGACCAGGCCGCCCGGCTGCGGGACATTCTCGCTGTCACGGGCGTGGCGGAAGCGCAGCTGGTCAGCCACATGACCTGGGCCACCTTTCTGTTTCAGGACATGGTTCTGCTCCGGCTTGATGGCCGAAATCCCTTCGACAACAGCGCGACCGTCTATAGTGGATCGAGCGACGATGTGGCGCTCAACGCCGGCGTCCAGCGCTTCGCCGCAGATCCGCAGGGGGTGGCCTTGCTGGCCCACGATGCGGACCTTACGGGTCAGATCAATCGCCCAACCCTGACGGTTCACGCCCGGCATGATCCGACGGTGAGCGTGGCGGTCGAAGCCATCTATGCCGAGACCGTCGCCGCGGCCGGTCGGTCGCAATGGCTGGTGCAGGTGGTCACGGATGAATCCGACCACAGTAAACTTTCGGATGCGAGCTATATGACAGTCCTCGATGCGCTTGAGGGCTGGATCGACCGGGGGCTCGCGCCGGACCCTGCCAATTTCCAGACCCGATGCCGGGCGAACTGGATCCGCCAGGGCCCCTGTCTCTTCATCACGCCCTGACCGGGGGCATTGGCAGAGGGCGTGGGGTGCTGTCAGTCCAACGACAACTTTGCCCGACCAGCCGCAGCCAGGGCAGGTGTGCGTTCTCAGCCCGGTTGTTGGCCCACCTGCCAACCTCCTGCTTCTCGGCGTTGCCGAGCTCCTTCATTGCGGCCTTTCAGGAGCGCAGCCCGTCGGTGGTGATGGCCTTGGCGCGGCCGTGCCGCTACATCAGCTTCTTGATAAACTTCAGAGCGGCCGGCTTGTCCCGGGACTTGCTGGCGAAGGATTCCAGCACCTCGCCCTCGTGGCTCACAGCCCGCCAGAGGTAGTGCATCTCGCCGTTGATCTTCACCTAGACTTCGTCGAGATGCCATGGCCAGTGGGTGAACGCGCGCATTTTATGAACCCGCTTCCTGCGCATCTCGGCGGCGAACATCGGCCCGAACCGATTCCATCAAAACCGCACCGTCTCGTGGCAGATGTCGATGCCGCGCTCGGCCAGCAGGTCCTCCACGTTCCGCAGCGACAGCGGGTACTCCACCTACATCATCACCACCAGCCGGATCACCTCCGGTGAGCTGTCGAAGTAGCGGAACGGGTTAGTGGACTTGGCCATGCCGGCGACGCTAGGCAGCCCAGCGGTCGCCTGCAATCAGTTGGGCTGACAGAGCCCGTCGGGCCTTTCACACTGTCGATGCGCGAGAGCTAAGTGACAAGCTTGCTCTGACGCGCTGTTCGACTTCCTGGCTAAGTCGCGGTGATGGCGGCATGATTTTGTCGGCAAGCATCCTTTTCAGCGCGCTTCAGATCGGCTAGGCACCGACCTAACGCTGCGAAGGGGCGCATTGCCGTCAGCAGTCGGTGAGGGGGGTTCCATGCAGTGGTCCGTCGCGAGATCGGCGAAGACTCTTTCCATGCTTGTCGCATTGGTGGGTCTGGCATTTGGAGTTGCGACTCCCGCCTCGGCCCAGCACACGTCGGCCGAATGCCCGCCTCAATCGGCGACGGTCTCCAGCGGCGGCACCGTCACGATCGACATCACCGACTGCGCCAGCAGCATCGCCTTCGCCAGCCTCGGGACCATCGACGGCGGCAGCTATGGCCCCGCGGACTTCGAGAGCCATGGAACGGCCACGACGCGGATCACGGGGGGGCGCTGGTTTCTTGACTACAGCCACAACGGGTCGAGCGGGATCGGCGCCACGGATGTGTTCGAAATCACGGAGGGGGATGGCAATGGCGACGTCCGCGTAACCATCACGATCACTGCCTCCGCCTCGCCCATAAGCGTGCTGCCAGGCACCTTGCCGACCCTCACCGCAGGTACCTCCCTGTCGCAGACGCTCACGGCAAGCGGTGGACTGGCACCCTACACCTTCAGCCTGCAATCAGGCGCTCTGCCGGCCGGGTTGACACTTTCGAGCGGAGGAATCCTGTCGGGCAGCCCGACCGCGCGCGGAGCGTATTCGTTCAGCGTCCGTGCGCGTGACGCGACCAGCCCGACCGCACAGTTCGTCGACAAGGGGTACACGGGTTCGGTGCAGAACCCCTCCCTGTCGCTGGCCGCCAACACCGGCACGGCCGGTCGCGGCACGCCCTTCTCCCAAACCCTGGTCACCAACGGCGGAGTGTCGCCCTACAGCTATCTTCTGGAGACGGGCACTTTCCCCACGGGCATCTCCATCTCGTCCGCGGGAGTCGTCAGCGGGACCACCAACGCCGCTGCGGGCAGCTATCCGGTGACGCTACGCGTTACCGACTCCAGCACCGGGTCCGGGACGTATTTCGAGCTTGAGACCTTCACGCTGACGGTGGCTGACCTGCCCACCGTCTCCATTGCGGTCTCTCCCGCCAGCGTCAGCGAGGACGGTGCCACGAATCTGACCTACACCGTGACGCGCAGCGCCGCTTCGGCCAGTCCGCTGACGGTGAACCTCACCACGACCGGCACGGCCACGTCGGGGACGGACTACACTGGCAGCGCGGCCAGCGTCACGATCGCGGCAAATGCGACCACGGCCAGCGTCACGATCAACCCGACCGCAGACAGTCTCTTCGAATCCAACGAGACGGTCATCCTGACCGTGGCCTCGGGCGCAGGCTACAACGTCGGGGCACCCAGTTCTGCAACCGGATCGATTACGAACGACGACGCTTCCGGAACTTCGACCTTCTGCGCAAACCTTTACGCCACGGTCGCCTATGGCGGCTCGGTGAGCATCAACGCCGGAAGCTGCCATGTCGGATTTGGCCTCGGCACCATCGCGACCCAAGCCACGCATGGCACCGGCACCGTCGGCGAGTTCGGCGTCAACCAGACGATCAACTACGCCCACAACGGAAGCAGCGGCACCAGCGACACCTTCACCGTTCTGGACGGCGAAGCTCCCCCCAACAACCTGATCCGGGTCAACATCACCATCCTGCCGCCGGCGTCTTCGATCGTCGTGACCCCGGCCAGTCTTCCCAGCATGTCGGCCGGGACGGCCTTCACTCAGGCACTTTCGTCGACAGGCGGTACCGGGCCTTACACCTACACGATGAGTGGCGGGGCGCTGCCTACCGGACTTGGTCTCAGTCTTTCGGGAGTGCTGTCCGGCACGCCGACCCAACGGGGCAATTACACGTTCAGCGTCCAGTCCCAGGACTCGCTCGGGGCCACCTCCGTGAAGGGCTACACCGGCACGGTGCAGCCGGGCCCGCTGTCGTTGGCCGTCAACACGGGGACGGCGACCCAGGCAGCGGTCTTTTCCCAGACGCTGATCACCAATGGCGGCGTGGCACCATACTCCTACCTGCTCGAGACCGGCAGCTTCCCTCCGGGCATCACGATCTCGTCCGCCGGAGTTATCAGCGGGACGACGTCGGCTGCCCCGGGAAGCTACCCGGTGACGCTCCGTGTGACCGACAGCAGCACGGGGCCGGGCAGCTACTTCGAGCTGGAGACTTTCACGCTCACAGTTGCCAGTCTGCCCAGCGTCTCGATCGCCGTTTCTCCCGCCAGCGTCAGCGAAGACGGGGCGACGAATCTCACTTACACGGTCACCCGCAGCGCCGCTTCGGCCAGTCCGCTGACGGTGAACCTCACCACGTCCGGCACGGCCACGTCGGGGACGGACTACACCGGGACCGCGGCCACCGTCACCATCGCGGCCAATGCAACCACCGCGACGGTGGTTCTCGACCCCAGCGTCGACGGCACGGTTGAGGCGGACGAGACGGTGATCCTGACTGTCGCTGCGGGCACGGGCTACACGGTAGGCGCGCCCTCCAGCGCGACGGGCACGATTCTGAACGACGACGTGCCGTCGGCGACGATCGCCGTCAGCCCGGCCTCGGTGGCTGAGGACGGGGCACCGAACCTAGTCTACACGGTGACGCTGAACCAGGCCTCGCTCAGCTCGACGAGCATCGCCTACACCGTATCCGGCACGGCGACGAACGGCACGGACTACGCCACGATCGCCAGTCCGCTGGTCATCCCGGCGGGCAACACCACCGGCACGATCACGGTCAACCCGACGGCCGACGCCACCATCGAGTCAAATGAGACCGTGATCCTGACGCTGGGCGCGGGTGCCGGCTACACGGTGGGCGTCCCCAACGCCGCCACCGGCACGATCCTGAACGACGATCTGCCCAACCTGACGATCAACGACGTCACGGCGAACGAGGGGAATGCGGGGACCACCAACTTCACCTTCACCGTCTCGCTGAGCGCGCCCGCGGGCCCCGGCGGCGTGACCTTCGACATCGCCACGGCCAACGGCTCCGCGACCGGCGGGACCGACTACGTCACGCAAAGCCTGACCAGCCAGACGATCCCGGCCGGATCCAGCACCTACACCTTCACGGTCCAGGTGAACGGCGACGCGCTGAACGAGCCGAGCGAGACCTTCTTCGCGAATGTCACCAACGTGGTGAACGCCGTCGTCGTGGACGGCCAGGGCGTCGGCACGATCGTGAACGACGACTCGCTGCCGTCGCTGTCGATCAACGACGTCACGGTGACGGAAGGGGCGTCCGGTTCGGTCAACGCCGTCTTCACGGTCTCGCTCAGCGCCGCCAGCGGCCAGACCGTGACCGTGAACTACGCTACGGCGGACGGCACCGCGACTGCCGGGTCGGACTACACGGCCACCAGCGGAACCCTGACGTTCCCGGCGGGCACCACTACCCGCACCGTCACCGTCACCGTCGCCGGCGACACGGCGGTGGAGGCAGGCGAAACCTTCTTCGCGAACCTCAGCGGCGCCACCAATGCGACGATCGCGGACAACCAGGGCCTGGGGACCATCACCAACGACGACCTGCCCTCCGCCTCCATCGCGGTCACTCCGGCCAGCGTGAGCGAGGACGGGGCGCCGAACCTGACCTACACCGTCACACTGGACCAGGCGCCGACCAGCGCCACCACCGTCAACTTCACCGTGGGCGGCACGGCGACCAGCGGCACCGACTATGCCGCCGTCGGGACCACCGCATCTTTCGCGATCGGACAGACGACGGCGACCGTCGTGGTCAATCCGACGGCCGACGTGACGGTTGAGGCCGACGAGACCGTCAGCCTGACGCTCGCCGCGGGTGCCGGCTACACCTTGGGCGCTCCGAACGCGGCCACCGGGACGATCTTGAACGACGATGTGCCGTCCGCATCGATCGCGGTCAGCCCCAGCTCGGTGTCCGAGGATGGGGCGACCAATTTCACCTACACGATCACGCTGAACCAGGCGCCGGCCAGCGCCACGACGGTGAACTTCACCGTCGGCGGCACGGCGACCAGCGGCACTGATTATGCGGCCGTCGGTACGACCGCCACATTCGCCGCCGGTCAGACGACGTCGACCGTAGTGGTGAATCCGAATGTCGACGGCACGGTTGAGGCGGACGAGACGGTGATCCTGACTGTCGCTGCGGGCACGGGCTACACGGTGGGCGCGCCCTCCAGCGCGACGGGCACGATTCTGAACGACGACGTGCCGTCGGCGACGATCGCCGTCAGCCCGGCCTCGGTGGCTGAGGACGGGGCACCGAACCTGGTCTACACGGTGACGCTGAACCAGGCCTCGCTCAGCTCGACGAGCATCGCCTACACCGTATCCGGCACGGCGACGAACGGCACGGACTACGCCACGATCGCCAGTCCGCTGGTCATCCCGGCGGGCAACACCACCGGCACGATCACGGTCAACCCGACGGCCGACGCCACCATCGAGTCAAACGAGACCGTGATCCTGACGCTGGGCGCGGGTGCCGGCTACACGGTGGGCGTCCCCAACGCCGCCACCGGCACGATCCTGAACGACGATCTGCCCAACCTGACGATCAACGACGTCACGGCGAACGAGGGGAATGCGGGGACCACCAACTTCACCTTCACCGTCTCGCTGAGCGCGCCCGCGGGCCCCGGCGGCGTGACCTTCGACATCGCCACGGCCAACGGCTCCGCGACCGGCGGGACCGACTACGTCACGCAAAGCCTGACCAGCCAGACGATCCCGGCCGGATCCAGCACCTACACCTTCACGGTCCAGGTGAACGGCGACGCGCTGAACGAGCCGAGCGAGACCTTCTTCGCGAATGTCACCAACGTGGTGAACGCCGTCGTCGTGGACGGCCAGGGCGTCGGCACGATCGTGAACGACGACTCGCTGCCGTCGCTGTCGATCAACGACGTCACGGTGACGGAAGGGGCGTCCGGTTCGGTCAACGCCGTCTTCACGGTCTCGCTCAGCGCCGCCAGCGGCCAGACCGTGACCGTGAACTACGCTACGGCGGACGGCACCGCGACTGCCGGGTCGGACTACACGGCCACCAGCGGAACCCTGACGTTCCCGGCGGGCACCACTACCCGCACCGTCACCGTCACCGTCGCCGGCGACACGGCGGTGGAGGCAGGCGAAACCTTCTTCGCGAACCTCAGCGGCGCCACCAATGCGACGATCGCGGACAACCAGGGTCTGGGGACCATCACCAACGACGACGCCTCGTCCGTCTCGACGCTGTCGAACCTCAGCCTGTCGTCCGGCACGCTGTCGCCCTCGTTCGCTTCGGGCACGACCGGCTACACGGCCTCGGTGGGCAATGCCGTGACCTCGCTCACCGTCACTCCGACGGTGACGGACGCCACCGCCACGGTGCGCGTCAACGGCTCGGCGGTGACCTCGGGCTCGGCCTCGGCTCCGATCGCGCTGGCGGTCGGCCTGAACACCGTCACGGTGACGGCCACGGCCCAGGACGGCACGACCACCTCGACCTACACGGTGACTGTGACGCGGGCGGCCTCGTCCGTCTCGACGCTGTCGAACCTCAGCCTGTCGTCCGGCACGCTGTCGCCCTCGTTCGCTTCGGGCACGACCGGCTACACGGCCTCGGTGGGCAATGCCGTGACCTCGCTCACCGTCACTCCGACGGTGACGGACGCCACCGCCACGGTGCGCGTCAACGGCTCGGCGGTGACCTCGGGCTCGGCCTCGGCTCCGATCGCGCTGGCGGTCGGCCTGAACACCGTCACGGTGACGGCCACGGCCCAGGACGGCACGACCACCTCGACCTACACGGTGACTGTGACGCGGGCGGCCTCGTCCGTCTCGACGCTGTCGAACCTCAGCCTGTCGTCCGGCACGCTGTCGCCCTCGTTCGCTTCGGGCACGACCGGCTACACGGCCTCGGTGGGCAATGCCGTGACCTCGCTCACCGTCACTCCGACGGTGACGGACGCCACCGCCACGGTGAGCGTCAACGGCTCGGCGGTGACCTCGGGCTCGGCCTCGGCTCCGATCGCGCTGGCGGTCGGCCTGAACACCGTCACGGTGACGGCCACGGCCCAGGACGGCACGACCACCTCGACCTACACGGTGACTGTGACGCGGGCGGCCTCGTCCGTCTCGACGCTGTCGAACCTCAGCCTGTCGTCCGGCACGCTGTCGCCCTCGTTCGCTTCGGGCACGACCGGCTACACGGCCTCGGTGGGCAATGCCGTGACCTCGCTCACCGTCACTCCGACGGTGACGGACGCCACCGCCACGGTGCGCGTCAACGGCTCGGCGGTGACCTCGGGCTCGGCCTCGGCTCCGATCGCGCTGGCGGTCGGCCTGAACACCGTCACGGTGACGGCCACGGCCCAGGACGGCACGACCACCTCGACCTACACGGTGACGGTGACGCGGGCGGCCTCGTCCGTCTCGACGCTGTCGAACCTCAGCCTGTCGTCCGGCACGCTGTCGCCCTCGTTCGCTTCGGGCACGACCGGCTACACGGCCTCGGTGGGCAATGCCGTGACCTCGCTCACCGTCACTCCGACGGTGACGGACGCCACCGCCACGGTGAGCGTCAACGGCTCGGTGGTGACCTCGGGCTCGGCCTCGGCTCCGATCGCGCTGGCGGTCGGCCTGAACACCGTCACGGTGACGGCCACGGCCCAGGACGGCACGACCACCTCGACCTACACGGTGACGGTGACGCGGGCGGCCTCGTCCGTCTCGACGCTGTCGAACCTCAGCCTGTCGTCCGGCACGCTGTCGCCCTCGTTCGCTTCGGGCACGACCGGCTACACGGCCTCGGTGGGCAATGCCGTGACCTCGCTCACCGTCACTCCGACGGTGACGGACGCCACCGCCACGGTGCGCGTCAACGGCTCGGTGGTGACCTCGGGCTCGGCCTCGGCTCCGATCGCGCTGGCGGTCGGCCTGAACACCGTCACGGTGACGGCCACGGCCCAGGACGGCACGACCACCTCGACCTACACGGTGACGGTGACGCGGGCGGCCAATCCGGCCATCGCGGGTCCCGTCAGTGCCAGCGTGGGCTACAACTCGGCAGCTACGCCGATCCCGTTGAATCTGTCTGGTGGGCCAGCTGACGCGGTGACGGTCGCCAGCGCACCCACGCACGGGTCGGCGACGGTGTCGGGCCTCTCGATCAGCTACACTCCCAACGCCGATTACTTCGGACCGGACAGTTTCACCTACACGGCCACGAACGAAAGCGGCACGAGTGCGCCTGCGACGGTATCGATCGTCGTCAGCAATCCTCCCGTGCCGACGGTCGCGCCGGTTCAAAACGTGGCAGTCGCCTTCAACTCCGCAGGGCAGGGTATCACGCTGCAGCCGGCTGGTGTGTTTACCTCGGTTCAGGTCGCCACGCCTCCGGCCAACGGGTCGGTGACGGTGAGCGGCACGACCGCGACCTACGTCCCCAACCCAGGATATTTCGGGGCCGACAGCTTCACCTACACGGCGACTGGCCCCGGCGGGACCTCCACGCCTGCCATGGTGTCGCTGAACGTGGCGACGCCGCCGCCTCCGGTCATCACGCCGCCTCCGCCTGTCACCCAGCCCTCCACGGGTGGGGGCGCCGTCTCGGTGGACCTCGGAGTACAAACGTCCGGCGTGGTGACCGACTTCCGGATCACCTCGCAACCTCAGAACGGCTCGGCATCGATCACGTCGAATCCCGTCGCGGCGGCGGTCGGCTCTGAAGGCTCGACCGACGGACGAGTGCAGGGTGCTGCGGAGCAGTACACGCTCATCTACACCCCGAACGCTGGCTTCATGGGCACCGACGCCGTCACGCTGGTGGCTGTCGGCCCCGGCGGTGACAGCCAACCTGCAACCTTCACCTTCAATGTGCTTGGCAAGGCCCCGGACCTGACCGGCTCGGTGGCTTCCAACGGCTCGATCACCTTCGCGCCGACCACGGGCATCGTGGGCGGCCCGTTCCAGGGTCTCCGGATCACCGGCCAGCCCGCCTTCGGCAGCGCTACGGTCAATGGCACTGCCCTCGTCTTCACGCCGGGCGTTACCAACGGCGGGATCGCGACCATCGACTATGTCGTGGTCCTCGCCTTCGGCGAGTCCCGACCCGGCCGCATCACCGTCACTTCCAGCCTCGCGCCGGTCTCTCAGGCGCTAACGGCGACGACTGTGCAGGGTGTGCCTGTGACCGTCCGCATCAGCGACAACGTCCAAGGCGGCCCGTTCACGTCGGCTCAAGTGGTGTCGGTGGCCCAGAGCGGATCAGGGACGGCCGCGATCACTGCAAATGGGTCGGGAGCTGGCCGGACCTACGACCTGACGTTCACGCCGTCGGGGGCCTTCGAGGGCACCTCGGTCGTCACCTACATCCTCGCCAACGGCGTGGCCTCTGCCACCAGCACCTTGACGGTGACGGTGCAGGCCCGTCCCAACCCGGCTGCGGACCCGGACGTCAGGGGCGTGACGTCTGGTCAGGTGACCAGCGCGAATCGCTTCGCGGGCACTCAGATCAGCAACATCCACCGCCGACTTGAAAGCCTGCACGACGGTTCCATCGAAAATTCCAATGGGCTGAGCCTCAATCTGGGTCTTGGTCAGGAGAGCGCTCGCCTCGATCCCCGTGACCGAATGCGAGAATGGTCCGGGGGCTCGGAGTATGCTCCGGCTCTGTTGGCCGAGCGTGACAGGCGACAGGAGCAAGGCGAGCTCGCGCGCCTGGTTTGGGACGGCCAAGCCGACATGGCCGGGACGACCGCCGTCGAAGGACGACGCGAAGCCGGGGCCGGCAGCCAACCCGTCAGCTCTGGCGGCGGCGACAGCCTGGTGGGCTTCTGGGCCACCGGATCGGTCGATTGGGGCCGCATGGACGCTCAAGGCCGACGCGATGACCGCTTCACCACCCAAGGCTTGACCTTAGGCGTCGACGGCAAGGTGACCGATCGCCTGATCGTCGGTGGCGGACTGGGCTATGCCTACGACCGCACGCGGATCGGTGACGAGGGCTCGCTCACCGAGGGCCGCGGACTCACCGGAGCGCTCTATGCCAGTTACCGCCCGGTCGACGGCTATTATGTCGATGGGCTCGTTGGGTACGGACAGCTGGATTTCGACAGCCGTCGCTGGGCGCAAGGGCTGGCCGGCCAGGCTGATGCGTTCGCGGCGGGCGAACGGTCCGGCGACTTGACTTTCGGGTCACTCTCCTTCGGTCGAACCTCTGTGGCCGGTCCCGCTCGCCGAACCTTCTACGTTCGATTTGACGCCCGTCAGATCGAGCTGGACGGCTTCACCGAAACGGGCGCCGGCCTCTCGAACCTCTCGTGGTCGTCGTTGCGGCAGGAAAGCCTGTCGGCAGCGCTCGGCGGTGCCTGGAGCCGGTCGTACCATCTGCGCGAGCAGGGCGTCATCACGCCGTCCATCCGACTGGAATGGTCTCATGAGCTCGAAGACGCCACCGACCAAGGTGTGCGTTATGCGGACTGGACGGCCAGCCCGGTCTATCTGGTTCCGGTGGACGGTTGGGCTCGCGATCAGCTCCGACTTGACGGCGGGTTGGAATGGCGGATCGGCGAGACGCTGTTCGGCGTCGGCTACCGTGGCAGCTTCAGCGACACCTCCGTTAGCCATGGGGCGGAGTTCAAGCTGAAGTGGCGCTGGCCGGAAACGCGGTGATCCCGCGCTAGCCCGCCGCTTCAACCATGTGACGCTCCTGCTGGTCGACCGACCCGCAGGAGCGCCTGTGGCAGAAGCTAACCCGTCTGCGATCAAGTGCTTCCAAGAAGGCGTCTTATGCGCATTTCCGCGAACGCAGCGAGAACGGCGGGATAGGGGAGGGCGGCTCTGCGCCATCTGCGGACATTGGGATCGGACCGAAGAGCGGACGTTGGCCCCTCAGTCCGCTTCCTAAGCTACAGGGTGCCGGCTCTGCCGACGGAGCGCTGGGTGCTGGAGGTCTTGCAACGACTGACGCCGGATCAGGATCCCCTCGCCGTTCTCATCCGCATGGAGGTGAAGGAGACCGCCGTGCAGCTGGGCCTGAAGCTGTCCGCTCTGGCCCCGGAGGAGCGCGAGACCCCGATCGTCGTCGACCGTGTCCGACGGCTGTTCGAAGATGGCGAGGCGCTGCATCCGACCGAGGGCCTGCTCTGGATCCATCTCCCGCGCCGCCTGAAGTTCCGGGACGGTCGCGCCTGGCTGAGCGGCGAGGCGCCGAAGCGGGCGAGAGCGGACCGCGCGCTGATCAAGGCGCTGCGCCGTAGTCACGATCTGCTTGCCGAGCACAGCGATGAAGACGGCGTGATGCAACAGTCGCCGCCGACCGTCCACGAGCGCAACCTCGTCCGCCTCGCCTGGCTCGCGCCGGATTTGCAGGGGGCCATCCTCGACGGCCGGCAGAAGCAGGACCTCTGCCTGGAAGACTTTCGACATGCGGTCGTCCCGCTCTGCTGGGACGACCAGCGCACATTGTACGGAAGCTGATCGGTCGCTCCCTGGTCGCCGAAAAACATTCCCTGTTCAGGGCCGAAAAAATCCCTGCTTGATGCACGGAGGGCGGCGTGGAGCGGCCGGCGAACCACAGGGCCTGCGAGATTTTCAGCGGCGTGAGCGGCAGCCGGCCCCGAAAATCGCGCGAAGATTCCCTGATCATTTCCCTGTCTTTGGGGAAACTCCTCTGGATGTTTGGACGACAGAGAGGGGGCAGCGAGAATTTGCGCCGACGGCCAAGTGATTGCACGACATCAAGCGCCGCAAAGGGCGCAAACGCGCCGAGTACCTGTGCGGCTCGAAATTACTGATTTATATGGAATAAGTCGGTGGCGGACAGAGAGGGATTCGAACCCTCGGTAGGCTTTCACCTACACACGCTTTCCAAGCGTGCGCGATCGACCACTCCGCCACCTGTCCGTTTCCACGACGCGCGTGAATCCGCCGGAGGTCGATCCGGCGCGAGGCGAGGCTGATAGAACACCCGGACCCCCTCGGCAAGCGGCGCGTGGGGCCCCATATGGAGAAAGATCGTTCGACCGGCCGCGTCGGATCAGGAAGGCCCGGCCTTCCGGGCGCGGCCTGCCAGGGAGTGCGCCATGACCGTCCAGAAAACCCACGAGATGCCGACCGCCGCCGAGGCCCTGCCCGGACGCGCGACGCCGCTGCATACGGATGAGGTCCATTATGTCAGCGGCCGCCCGCTGAAGGGGCCGTACCCCGAGGGGTTCGAGATCGCCATACTGGGCATGGGCTGCTTCTGGGGCGTGGAGCGGATTTTCTGGCAACTGCCGGGCGTCTGGGTGACCTCGGTCGGCTATTCCGGCGGGATCACGCCCAATCCGACCTATGAGGAGACCTGCACCGGCCGCACCGGCCATGCCGAGGTGGTGCAGGCGGTCTTCAATCCCGCCGAGATCAGCTACGGCGAACTGCTGAAGGCCTTCTGGGAAAACCACGACCCGACCCAGGGCATGCGCCAGGGCAATGACGTCGGCACCACCTACCGCTCGGCGATCTACTGGCTGAACGAGGGACAGCGGGCCGAGGCCGAGGCATCGCGCGACGCCTACCAGGCGGCCCTGACGGCGGCCGGGCGCGGGACCATCACCACCGAGATCGCGCCGGCCGGCCCGTACTATTTCGCCGAGGACTATCACCAGGGCTATCTGGCCAAGAATCCGGCCGGCTATTGCGGCATCGGCGGGACGGGGGTGGTCTGTCCGATCGGCGTAGGAGTCGGGGCCTGACCATGGACCGCGCGGGGGTCGGCAAGCTGTGCCTGGCGTTGCCCGGCGCGACGCTGGACCACCCGTTCGGCGACGATCATGACGTCTACAAGGTCGGCGGCAAGATGTTTTGCATGGTCGGCGGCGGCGGAAGCATCTCCTTCAAGGTCTCGGACATTGCATGGGAGGTGCTGACCGAAAGCGGCCACGCCCGCCCGGCACCCTATCTGGCGCGGAACAAATGGGTGAATCTGGCGCAGATCGACGACTGGGCCGATGATGAACTGGCCGAGCATCTGGCCATCGCCCACGGCATTGTGGCCGGCAAGCTGACGAAGAAGGTGCGGGCGGCGTTGGGGCTGGCCTAATCGACGGACCGCGCCCTCTCTTCCGCGATCCAGCGGTCCATCCTCGCATCCAGAAGGCCCATCGGCAGGGGGCCGTCGACCAGCAGGGCGTCGTGGAACCGGCGGATGTCGAACCGGCCGCCCAGTTCGGCCTCGGCCCGGGTGCGGATCGCGCGCAGCCGGATCTCGCCGATCTTGTAGGCCGTGGCCTGGCCCGGCCAGCCGATGTAGCGCTGCAGTTCGGTCTCGATGTTCAGGGGGGCCAAGGCCGAGTTGTCGCGGAAACAGGCGCGGGCCTGTTCCAGGTCCCAGCCCAGCCAGTGGATGCCGGTGTCGGCCACCAGACGGCAGGCGCGCCACATCTCGTAGCTGAGGCGGCCGAACCGCTCATAGGGTGTGCGGTAGAAGCCCATCTCCTCACCGAGGAATTCGGCGTACAGGCCCCAGCCCTCGACGAAGGCGGTGACGTCGACGCTGCGCCGGAAATAGGGGCCGTCTTCGGCTTCCTGTTGCAGGGCGATCTGAAGATGGTGGCCGGGCACGGCCTCGTGCAGCGTCAGAGCCGGCAGTTCGTAGAGGCCACGCTGGTCGAGGCGGGAGGTATTGACCATATAGCCGCCGGCGATGCCGTTCTCCATCGAGCCGCCGTTGTAGCGGCCGGTGGTGTAGTTGGCCTCGATCTCGCGCGGCACGGGGCGCACGCCATAGGACAGGCGGGGCAGGGTGCCGAACAGGGCCGGCATGCCGTCGTCGGCCCGCTTGGCCATCTCCGACGCCTTCTCCAGCAGGTCCTCGCGTGTGGTGGCGTAGAACTGCGGGTCGGTACGCAGGAAGTTGAGGAAGCCGGCGAAGTCACCGGTCCAGCCGGCGGCGCGCATCTCGACGTCCATCCGCGCACGGATGCGGGCGACCTCGTCCCGGCCGATCTGGTGGACCTGATCCGGGGTCAGGTCGGTCGTCGTGAAGCCGCGTACCAGATAGGCGTACATCTCGCGTCCACCCGGCCGGTTGACCAGGCCGAGGGTTTCGGGCGCGTGGGGCAGATAGTCCTCACGCAGGAACCGCGCCCATTCGCGACGCTGTGGCATGATCCCTTCGGCCACAGCGCGTGCGGCCCTCTCGCGCAGGGCCGCCTGCTGCGCCGCCGGAATCGCGGCGGGCAGGGTGGCGAACGGCTTGAGGAGCGGATCGGTTTCCGGCGTCAGCGCCGCCTCGGGCTCGATCAAGGTCAGGGCATTCTCGACGATGGAGCGCGGCTGGACCATACCGGTCTCGAGTCCGCGTCGGGCATTGGCCAGGGGGTCGGAATAGCTCCGGGGCATGGCTTCCAGGCGGGCGATCCAGGCCTCTGCGTCGGCGGCTGTGGTGATCCGGGTGACGCTGGCGACATAGGCCAGTCCCTGACCCGGTCCGCCCTCGGAATTGAAGGCGTCGATCCGGCCGGTGTCGAGCGGGATGCGGGCACGCGAACGCTGCAGCACCCAGGTCAGGAAACTGTGATTCAGCCGGTCATCCTCGTTCAGACCGGCCGTGTCGATGGCCGCCAGCCGATCGGCAAATCCCTTGAGCACCGGCTCCTGCGCCGTCTCGAAAGCGCGCGAGGCGTCGGGAAGGCGCGACAGGGCGGCCCGGTCGCCCTCCATGCCTGCACTGATCGGATCGACCGCGCGCAGATAGGCCTCATAGTCTGCGAGAACGGAGGCCAGGGCCGGGTTGTTTGCGTCGCGAACGGTCTCGGCCCGAACCCGGGCGCTGTCGGCGAGAACAGGGGTCGCGGCGGCGATGATCGCCGCTACGGCGCAGGCGGTGATGAAGCGTTTCATGAGGTCCCTCTCCCGGGTCGGTCTGGACTGCATCGAAGCAGAGGCGTCGCGTCAACCGCAGAAGGCGAAGAACCGTTCGATATTGGGTGCTGATTCAGGGTGGGGGGCGTAGGCCTGACGCTCGCCGTCTTGCCACAGGGCCAGCCAGCCGACCCGCCGGAAACGTTGAAACACCGCAGCGTCTGCCGCTGCCTCGGCCGTCAGGAAGACACCTTCGTGCAACTGTGAGGGTTCTGACCGTGCCGGGAACCGTTCGGTCTCGCCGCCCGCTTCGATGCGGATCTCGGGCTTGGCGTCAGGCCCGCCCACCGCGCTCAGCGCCAGTCGCCCGCTGCCCTGGCTGCAATCGAATCCCAAGCGCAGATCGTCGCTTTCCGCCAGCCCGTAGACAAGCCGGGCCTCCCCTCCGTCGCGATGATAGAACCAGTCATGGTCCGCGACCGGCGACGGGGCACCGGTGCCGGCGACAGAAGCGGCGGGTGCCGCCGGGGTTTCGACCGTGGCACAGGCGGTCGCGCCGAGTGTCAGGACGATCAAGGCAATCAGGAACGGCGCGCGCATCGACATCTCCCTCGATCAACCCGAGCACAGTTCCGCGAACCGGCGCAGCTTGGCAAGATGCGCTTCGGGCACCTCAAGCGGTCGGCGCTCGTCGCCGACGACGATCACCATCCGCCCATCGCCGGCGAAGGCGGCGAAGACGGGGTGGTCCGTGCGGAGTGCCAGCCTTGAGGTGCCGGGCCTGATGGTGGCCGCCTGGGTGACAGCGGCGGTGCCCCCGGCGGTGATCCGTGCCATGCCGGCGAGTGCCCTGCCGCCATAGAGGGTCACCCGCGCCACACTGCTACCGGGGTCACACTCAAGCGTCGTGCGCAGACTGGCGGTGTCGGGGACTTCATTGGCCAGAACGACCGGCGCTGCGTCGGCGTACAGGGTCCATGTCCAGGCGGGTTCGGATGGCGCGGTTTGCGCGGCCAGGATCGCGGCGGCGAACAAGGCGATCATGGCTCGGCCTCCGCTGAATGGTCCGCCCTTAGATGTGGTCAGGCGCGGCCAGAACCGCAATAGGCCAAAAAGTCACCGATCAGGCGGCGCTCAGCGGGACTGGCGTACAGATCGAACGGCCGGGTTTCGGCCTCGACCGCCAGTCTGCCTGAACGGACCAGCTGCTGCAGCGCCGGATCGCGCACCGGGATATGCGTCTCATCGGCCAGTGCGCCGCCAAGCGGATCAATAGCCGCCGCCCTCGACGCCCTGGCCGGACGTGAGCCGGCCAGCTTGACGTCGCCATGGACGGTCGTCCGGGTCTGGCCACGTTCGCAGGTCATCATCAGGGCCAACTGGTCCGAATCTTCAACGCCATAGGCCAGTCTGGCCAGCGGTCCTTCGTGGCTGAGATGCCAGCCCATCGGTGCGACGCCCGCCTGGATAGCGGCATTCGCCGCCTGCGACTGGGCGGCGACGGCAATCAGCCCGAGGGCAGCGACGGCTGGAATGGCGATCTTGAACATCAGGGAATCTCGCGTCTGCTGTCGAAACGCTGCATTCCAATATCGGTTCACGGCCACGCCTGGACCCATCCGTGGATGGTCCGGGGCGCGCTGGAATTGTCGTGCCTCCGGCGAACAGCCACATTCAATCGAGGCCACGTCAGATCGACAGGGGGGAGTCCCCGTAGCGGGGGCCCACCTAGAAGGGACTGAAGCGCTCGATCAGCGACTGGGCGGCCGGTGCGGCCTGGACGCGGCTGATATCGCCGCGACCGCCGTAGCTGATCCGGGCCTCGGCGATCTGGGTGTGGGCGACGGTGTTGGCCGAGCTGATGTCCTCGGGCCGCACGATGCCGGCGACGGTCAGTTCGCGGACCTCACGGTTGGTGCGCACTTCCTGCCGGCCCTGAATGACCAGATTGCCGTTGGACATGACGTCAGTGACCACGGCCGCGATGGTCAGGCTGACCTTCTCGGACCGGTTGACCGAGCCGGTGCCGTTGGAATTGGCCGCGCCTTCCAGCCCGACCAGGTTGGCGGGGTCGAACCCGCCGGGGAAGGCCCTGCCCAGGCTGTTCTCGAGACCGAAGAGGTTGGTCACGCCACCCGAGATGTCGTTGGTGCGGCTGCGGGCCGTTGTGTTCTGGGTCTGGGCGCGGTCGTCGATGTCAATGTTGACCGTGAGGATGTCCCCGATCCGGCGTGCGCGCTGGTCGCCGAAGAAGGTGCGGGCCCCGGCACGCCACAGGCTGTTGGCGCTGGCGGCGCGGTCGGCGTGCTGCTGTTCCGGCGAGGGCAGATAGGCCTGGCTGGTCGGCATCAGGGCGGCCGGATAGCCAATGGGTGCCAGCTCCGGCCCGCGCACGGCCTCGATGGCGGTGGAACAGGCCCCGAGGGTGAGGGCGGCGGCGGTCACGGTCAGGACGGTACGCATGGAACTGTATCCCTCTATCGGGCGGCGAGCTGTTGAGTGGCGCGGAGGTCCTGGGCGGCCGGACCGGCGAGGGCCAGGCCGGGCCCTGTGGCTACGGCGTCAATGGTCCGACCCGATTGCAGATTGCGAACCGCCAGCCGCTGACCGACAGCGGCATTGCCCTCGGCCCGGCCGGTGATGGTCAGGCGTACGCCGCCGACCTCATAGGCGACCTCGACCATGTCATTGCGTGCGATGACCCGCTGGGCGGGGGCGGCGCGGACGGGCTGGGGCCGGGCGGCCGCGACCGGTGGCGGTGTCCCGGTCGCGGCGAGCGCGACGGGGGTAGCAGGAGCGGTTGTGGGCGCGACGGCAGCATTTCGCACCACGACCCGGCGCAGCCCGGCCGGATTTGCCCACTCCAGCCCCGCCTGACGCGCCAGGCTCTGGAGCTGACCGGCTTCGAAGACAATGGAGGGGCCTGCACGGCTGCCGACCACGACGTCTGACGCGCCTTCGGCTCCGTCGAACAGGTCGCCCAGGGTGACGCGGCCATCGCTGTCGACGGGATTGGCCTTCAGGGTTACCGGGCCCGCAGCCGCTGCGCCGGCAGCCATCAAGGCCGCAACAGCCCCGAGGATCAGGGACCTCATGATTTCACCTGCGCACTGACCGACAGCATCTGGTCGGCGGTGGTGATGACCTTGGAGTTCATCTCATAGGCGCGTTGAGCGATGATCAGGGCGCTGATTTCGGCCACGGCGTCCACGTTCGAGGCTTCAGTGTAGCCGTGCAGCAACTGGCCGAAGCCGACATCGCCGGGCGTGCCGACGTTGGCGGCGCCGGAGGCGGCGGTCTCCATCAGCAGGTTGTCGCCGATCGCTTCCAGCCCCGCCTCATTGAAGAAGCTGGCCAGTTCGAGCTGGCCGACGATCGACGGTTCGGTCGTGCCCGCCGTGATCACCTGGACCTGTCCGGACTTGGAGATGCTCACATCGACAGCGTCCTGCGGGATCGAGATGTTCGGCTGCACCGCATAGCCGTCGTCGGTGACCAGCTGGCCCTCGCCGTTGAGGGCGAAATTCCCGGCGCGGGTGAAGGCGGTCTCGCCCGACGGCAGCAGGACCTGGAAATAGCCGCGGCCGTCGATCGCGACGTCATAGCGCCCCCCGGTCTGGGTCGGCGACCCCTGGTCGGTGATGCGATAGACGCTGCCAGCCTTGACGCCCGCGCCGATCTGGATGCCGGTCGGAACCACCGTGCCCTGGCTGGACGACTGCGCGCCCATCCGTTCGACGTTCTGGTAGAGCAGGTCCTGGAACTCGGCCCGCTGCCGCTTGAACCCGACGGTATTCATGTTGGCGATGTTGTTCGAGATGACCTCGACGTTCAGCTGTTGGGCGGACATGCCCGAGGCTGCGGTTCTGAGCGCGCGCATGTCTCAGTCTCCCCTTCTATGCCCGGCCCAACCGCTCGACGGCGCGGCGTGACAGGTCGGTGGCGTTCTCGATCATCCGGGTCACGCTCTCGTAGGCGCGCTGGATCTCGATCAGATTGGTGATCTCGAGGATCGGATTGACGTTGGAGCCTTCCAGCATCCCCTGACGCACCTGGGCGTCGGTCGCCTCGATGGCGGTGGCGTTGGAAGCATTGCGGTACAGGCCGTCGCCACCCTTCTCGAGCGCGGCGAGGGCGTCGAAGCGAACGACCGAGAGGCGCCCGACCGGGTTTCCGTTCTGGCTGATCGTGCCGTCGGCGGCCACGGAGGGTTCGCCCAGGGCTCGGTCCAGAATGATGTCGCCGCCGTCGCCCTGCACCGCAGCACCGCCCTCGGTGGTCAGCCGGCCTTCGGGATCGAGGGTGAAGGCACCGTCGCGGGTGTAGGCCTCGCCGGCGCCGTCATCGAGCTTGAAGAACGCGCCTTCGCCCTCAATGGCGAAGTCCAGATTGCGGCCGGTCTGTTCCAGTGAGCCCTGGCCGTAGTCGCGGCCGATGCCGTTATCCAGCACGAAGCTGACGCCGGGCCGGATGAAGGCGTTGCGGGCCCGTTCGCCGATCTCGGCGCCGAGCAGCAGTTGTTCGACCTTGAAGCCGGTGGTGTCCGCGTTGGCGATGTTGTTGGCCACGATGTCGAGCTCGCGGCGCAGCGTCATCTGGCGTGACAGTCCGACATAGGCGGCGTTTTCCACGGGGCGGCTCCTTTCGCCCAATCCCTCGCAACGGTCGTGCCAACAGGGCTAATCCAGTGAGGACGGGCATTTGCCCTGGACTTGCCCTCCGATCACCCGGCAGGATTTGCCGGTTCTTAGCGGCTCGTTAACCAAAAAACGTTCGTATGGACCGAGAGATTCTCGGGGCGCGGTCCATGTTGAAATTCGGCAAGAAGAAAGGTGCCAAGGAGGGCGGCGACGAGGCTGCCAACCTGCCTGCCGTTTCCGACGGGGCCGCCGCCGAAGGCGAGGACGGCGCTGCGCCGGCAAAGAAGAAGCTTCCGCTGCTGTTCATCGTCATCCCGGTCGCCCTGGTGGTGCTGGGCGGCGGTGGGGGCGCGGCCTTCTTCATGATGCAGCCCAAGGCGGACGCTGCGGCGGAGGGCGATGATCACGGGGCCGAGAAGAAGGGCGGCCATGACAAGAAGGCCGATAAGAAGGGCGGGGGCCACGGCGCGCCCGCCGACGGGGCAGCGGACGCGTCTCTCGGCGTGATCGCGGAGGGACCCGACGGCGTCACCTTCTTCACCCTGCCCGATATAACAGTGAACATTCAGGCGCCCGACGGTCGCCCCACCTTCCTGAAGCTCAAACTGACGCTTGAGACCAAGGATGCCGCTGTCGCCGAACATTTGCAGGCCGAGATGCCGCGGTTGCAGGACATGTTCCAGGGCTTCCTCCGCGAACTCCGCCCGGAGGATCTCGCCGGTTCGGCCGGCAGCTTCCAGCTGCGTGCCGAGATCCTGCGCCGCGTCAATCTGGTCGCCGCGCCAGGTAAGGTGGACGCCGTGCTGATCGAAGAAATGCTGGTGAAGTAAGCATGACCGACGCGGCCTTCGCCGAAAGCGCCGACCCCTTTGCGGAAGAAGCCGAGGCCGAAGAGGCGCGCCCGTCCTCCCTGTCCGAACGCGTCCTCAATCAGGATGAGATCGACAGCCTGCTGGGCTTTGACCTGGGCGAGGGAGACGACAGCGAGCGGACCGGCATTCGCGCCATCATCAACTCCGCCCTCGTCAGCTACGAGCGACTGCCGATGCTCGAGATCGTCTTTGACCGCCTGGTGCGGTTGATGACGACGTCGCTGCGGAATTTCACCTCCGACAACGTCGAGGTCAGCCTCGACACCATCTCGTCGATCCGGTTCGGCGACTATCTGAACTCCATCCCGCTGCCGGCGATTCTGGCTGTGTTCCGGGCCGAGGAGTTGGACAATTACGGCCTGCTGACGGTCGATTCCAACCTGATCTATTCGATCGTCGACGTGTTGTTGGGCGGCCGTCGCGGTACGGCGGCCCTGCGTATCGAGGGTCGGCCCTACACCACCATCGAGCGGGTTCTCGTCCAGCGGATGGTCGAGGTTGTTCTTGCCGACGCCCGTGCCGCCTTCGAGCCCCTGACGCCGGTCCATTTCAGCCTCGACCGGCTGGAGACCAATCCCCGCTTCGCCGCCATCGCCCGCCCGGCCAACGCCGCGATCCTGGTCAAGCTGCGGATCGACATGGAGGACCGGGGCGGCCGCATCGAACTGCTGCTGCCCTACGCGACGCTCGAGCCCATCCGGAAGATGCTGCTGCAGCAGTTCATGGGTGAGAAATTCGGTCGCGACAACATCTGGGAAGGCCACCTGGCCACCGAGCTCTGGACCACGGAAACCGAAGTGCGTGCGGTACTCGACGAGCAGCAGATGCCGCTCTCCAGGGTGCTGGACCTCAAGGTCGGCGACACCCTGATGCTGAATGCGACGCCGGACTCCGACATTTCGGTCCGGTGCGGCTCCATCCCTGTCACGACCGGCAAGATGGGTCGCAAGGGCCAGCACATCGCCGTGCGCATCGAGGGGCCGATCAGCATCGAGGCCGCGACCAGCCTGACAAAGGGAAGACGCTGATGACCGGAATGATCCTCGACGGTGTCCTGATGCTGCTGCTGGTGGCGGCGCTCGGCTACGGCGTGCGGCTGGAGAAGAAGCTGTCCGCCCTTCGCGCCGGCCAGCAGGCTTTCGCCATGGCGGTCACCGAACTCAACGCCGCAGCCGGCCGGGCTGAGGCGGCGCTCGCCAGCCTGCGCGCCTCGGGCCAGGAAACCGACCTCCTGCACGATCGCATCGTCAAGGCGCGGGAAGTGAAGGCCCAGCTGGAAGCCTTGATCGCCCGGGCACCGGACACACCGAAGGCGACGCACCAGGAGGCACCGAAGCCTGTGCTGATCGCCACCCGCAGCCCTGCTCCGGTCACGGTTGATGACGAGCGGGCCCTGCGCATGGCGGCTTTGGCGGAACGTATCCAGGGCATGGCCCCGGCCACGCGCGCCCCGGCGCCGGTCGCCGCCATCCTCGGTGCCCTGACAGCCGGCCGAACCGCTAACCAGGCTGCGAAGCAAAACCTCAACCAGTCGCGCCGCAATCTCGACGAAGATCTCTTCGCCGCCTGAGCCATTTTCTTGCCCTTTGCCCGGCGCGGGTCGCCGGGGGACCTGGGGCTCTTATGAGTAGTCGATCATGAGCAAGATCCCCCGCCTGCTGCCCCTGATCGCCGTCGCCATCGGCGGGGTGGTTCTGGTCCGCGCCGTCGGCGTCGCGCCGGGCCTGTTTGAGGGTGCCCGCGCCTGGGCCGAGGAAGTGGTGCCCGCCGGTGCGGTCGCCGCCCCCGTGGCCGCCGCAGCGGCGGTTTGCGCCCTGACGCCGGAGCAGTTGGCACAGCAGGCGGGTATCTCCCCGGCCGAACTCCGGATTCTCCAGTCGCTGTCGGGCCGCCGAACCGAGCTGGATGCGCGCGACGCCGACCTGGCCTCGATGTTGCCTCTCCTGGCGACGGCCGAACAGAAGCTGGACGTCAAGGTTGCCGCCCTCGAAGCAGTGAAGGCCGAGGTCCGCGTTCTGCTCGGTCAGGTCAGCGAGCAGGAGAAGGCTGAGAACGACCGGTTGGTGGCCGTCTATTCCGCGATGCGCCCGCGTGAGGCCGCCCGCGTCTTTGCCACCCTGGACGACGATGTCCGCCTGCCGGTCGCCGCTGCCATGCGCCCGCGGTCGCTGGCCGCCATCATGGCCCAGATGGAGCCTGCTGCCGCCCGGGTCCTGACCGAAAAACTGGCTCGCCGGTTCGAGGCGCGCCAGCAACTCGCCGCCCGCGCAGCGGCGGCTTCAGCGGCGGCAGCTCCGGCAGCCACGGCTCCCGCGTCCGCCGCCGCCCCGGCTCCTGTGGCGACCGGAGAGGCACCGGCCCCCGCTCCGACAGCGGGTGCCCCGGCACCTGAGCCGGTTCGCGCCGCGCGTCCGGCTGCGCGCCGTCCAGCTGCCCGCCCGCCAGCACCGGTGACGCCGCCGCCGGCGGCGGCTGAGCCCGCCGGCGAGCGGCCCTATACCGCCCCGGCAGCCGCCACGCCGGCCCCGCCTCGCCAGTCGGTGCAGTAGCGATCTTCCCTGTCCCCACTTCGGGGCGCAGCGAACAAGAAAAAGAGGCCGCATCCCGGGGGATGCGGCCTCTGGTCGTTCAGCGCGGCGTTGTGCCTATTCGATGTCTTCGTTCAGCAGGCCGACCTTGAAGTAGCCGTTCTCCTGCAGGGTGTTCATGACTTCCATGAACTGGTCGTAGGTCACATCCGGCTGGGCACGGACGAAGATGCGCTCTTCGCGGCAGTCGGTGGTCACGGCCAGCGCGGTGCAGACGTCGGTTGCCAGGGTCTCGATGGTGGTCTGGCGATCCGCCAGGAAGATCGAACCGGTGTCCTGGATGGTGATGTAGACCGGCTCCTTGGGGACCTCATTCGGGTCCGGCGGAGTCGCCGGCGGCAGGTCGAGGCGGATCGAAACGGTGGCCATCGGCGCAGCGACCATGAAGATGATCAGCAGGACCAGCATGATGTCGACGAACGGCGTGACGTTGATGTCCGCGTTCTGCTCGATCGTCTTGCCGCCCTGGCCGGCGGGTCCGGAAAGTTTGGAGCCCATGTGTCACTCTCTCCATCGGGCCCGACGCGATCGCGGCGAGCGCAAGCTATGACGTTCGGTTCGTCTCTTGGCGTCCCGGAACCGGCTTGTAAAGCGGGTTCCGGCGGGTTGGGGTTCCACAGGCCCCGGAATGTCCTGAATACGCCTTTCAGGCGAGCCGATCAGCGTCGTTTAGTGTCCCTGGGCGAGCCGCAGGAAGCGATCCTTCAGCGCCGCGTCGGTCTTGAAGACGCCGGTGAACCGGGTGGTGATGGTGGAAACGTGGCGGTGATGCACGCCGCGAGTGGTCATGCACTGATGTTCGGCATCGATCATGATGGCGACGCCGGCCGGCTGCAGGTTTGATTCGATGGCATCGGCGATCTGGTTGGTCAGCACTTCCTGGGTCTGGAGGCGGCGGGCGAAGATTTCGACCACCCGCGCCAGTTTGGAGATGCCGACGACCTTCTCGTTCGGGATGTAGGCGACATAGGCCTTGCCGAGGAACGGGGCCATGTGGTGCTCGCAGTGGCTTTCGACCTCGATGTCGCGCAGCAGAACCATGTCGTCATAGCCCTGAACGTCCTCGAAGGTGCGCGACAGCTCCTTGGCCGGATCCGCATCATAGCCGTCGAACCATTCGCCATAGGCGTCGACCACCCGTTTGGGCGTGTCGCGCAGGCCCTCGCGATCGGGATCGTCGCCCGCCCAGGCCAGCAGGGTGCGGACGGCCTTGAGGGCCTCCTCGCGGCTGGGACGCCCGGCAGGGGCGTTGTCGCCGACCAGAACCGGCTTGACGGGGATGACGCTCATTCTTGATCTCGACGCTGTTCGCTTGTGCAGCAGGACCGCTATATGGGACGGCGGGTCCGTCCTGCAAGAAAACTGAAAGCTGCCGCCTCACTATGCCGTTGACCATCCACGACACCCTGCACCGCGAAAAGCGTGTCTTCACGCCGCGCAACCCCGAGCGGGTGACCCTCTATGTCTGCGGCCCCACGGTCTGGGACTATGCCCACATCGGCAATGCGCGGCCGCCGGTGGTGTTCGATGTGCTGGTCCGTCTGCTGCGCCGGCAGTATGGGGCCGACAAGGTCATCTATGCCCGCAACGTCACCGACGTGGACGACAAGATCAATGCGAAGGCCGCCAGCGAGGGTACATCGATCGGCGAGGTCACGGCCCGCTACGAGGCCGCCTATCTGGAGGACATGAGCCGGCTGAACGTCTCGCCGCCGGACATCGCGCCCCACGTCACCGACCATATGGACGCGATCGTGAAACAGATCGGCGCGATCATGGACCAGGGCTGCGCCTATGCGGCCGAAGGGCATGTGCTGTTCGACGTCTCGTCCTACGAGACCTACGGCCGGCTGTCGGGGCGCAATCTGGACGACATGATCGCCGGGGCCCGCGTCGAGGTCGCGCCCTACAAGAAGAACCCGCACGACTTCGTGCTGTGGAAACCGTCCAAGGCCGACGAGCCGTCGTGGCCGTCGCCCTGGGGCGACGGGCGTCCGGGCTGGCATATCGAATGCTCGGCCATGATCGATGAGACGCTGGGCCTGCCGATCGACATCCACGGCGGGGGGATCGATCTGGTCTTTCCGCACCATGAGAACGAGATCGCCCAGGGGGTCTGCGCCCACGGCCACGCCCATTCGCCGGACGCCCATGCCGAATACAGCCGCTACTGGATGCACAACGGCTTCCTGACCGTCGACGCGGAGAAGATGTCCAAGTCGATAGGCAATGTCCTGCTGCTGCACGATCTGGTTCAGAACATTCCGGGCGAGGTGGTCCGCTGGGCCCTGCTGAGCGCCCACTATCGCCAGCCGCTGGACTGGAACCAGGCGCTGCTGGACCAGAGCCGCAAGGCGCTGGACCGGCTTTACGGGGCGCTGCATCGTGCCGCCGGGGTCGAGGCCAATGGCGACGAGCCGCCCGAGGACTTCCTCAAGGCCATCGAGGACGACATCAATACGCCGGGGGCCATGGCGAGCCTGTTCGCCCTGTCCAGCGAGATCGAGCGCGCCATGACGGCGGGCGACCACGGCGTCGTGGCCCGCGCCAAGGGCGAGCTGGTCGCGGCCGGGGCGATCCTGGGTGTGCTTCAGGCCAATCCGGCGGAATGGCTCGAGGGCGAGGTCTCCAGCGATCTCCGGACCGAGGTCGAAGGCCTGCTGGAACAGCGCGGTGTGGCCCGGGCGGCCAAGGACTGGCCTGAGGCCGACCGCATCCGCGACCGGCTGAATGCGCTGAACGTCGTCGTCATGGACGGGCCGCAGGGCGCGACCTGGCGGGTGAAGGGGTAGGCGACGCCGGACGACCAGCCTCAAGACGATTGATCAAGGGCTGGTCGGGGGCAACGGACCACGGTCCAGCCCACGAGGCGTTTGGCCTCGATCGTGGCGCGTAGCTGATCCAGGCGTTCCTCCAGCTCGTCGCGAAGCGCCGAAAGGTCGAGGTCGTGGGCATCGGCGGCGCGGATCGCGCGCCTTGGCTTGGGGCGTGACACGGTCAGTTTTCTCCTTGGGTTCTCCCTCCCCCGAAGTGGGGAGGGTGGCTGAGCCGAAGGCGAAGCCGGGTGGGAGGGGCTTGGCGACGTGCGCGCCAGTGGATGGGTCGCGGAGCCCTCCCCACCCCGCCGCCGCTACGCGGCGCCGACCCTCCCCGGGGGGAGGGAGAACGATGGGGCATGACTCTGCGCCGGCTGCGGCGCAGCCGGTTGCGGATGGGAAGGGCCGGCGGAGCGCCGGGCGCGAAACCCGGAGACCGTTGGGAGATGTGTTTCGGCTTCGCGACGTCGCTCCGCACGGAATGTCTGACCGGGAGCTGTCGGCCTGAATCGCTTCAGGACCAGCGGCGCTCTTGACGCCTTGCCGACGCAGCCTCCGGCGGGCGGGTCGGGGCCTTGCGAACCCGATCCCCGGAACGGCGCGGGTTCCCTGCCCATCGCCCTTTGTAAGGGGGGCCTAACGCTCGCCGCGCGGCGGCTCGCTGCTTGAGGCCCGAGGGCGCCAAGTACGATCCGCTGACGACGAGGGTCGACACCCTCCCGCTCATCCCGTTTCCGCCGCGACAAGATCGCAAGGCCTTGCGCCCCTCCCTGCGACGGAACGGGGGAATTATGGGAGGGGGGCCAGCTATGGCGGGCTGATGACGCTGCCTTCCCCTGGAAGCGGAGCGAAGTCAGCGGGTTGGCGGCGCGTGATGTGCTGACAATCGGCGGGTTGTCAGCAGTCCGTCTCCTCCCTGTTCGCGTAGCGAATGGGGAGGGGGACCATCCGAAGGATGGTGGAGGGGTCACGAGGGCAGTGCCGCCGGCGCCCCTCCACCACGCTTCGCGTGGTCCCCCTCCCCATCTGCGATGGGGAGGAGACGGGCCTCTACGGCGCTACTTGATCCGTTTGGCCGAGACCGGGTCGCTGGCGGGGAAGGTCTCTTCCAGGCCTTCATCCAGCAGGGCCTCCTGCCGGTCTTCCGAGTCGCGATCGCTCTCGCGCAGCTGATCCGGCGTGCCGGTTTCGCGCGCGGCCCTGCGGGCGTGCGGGGTCTCGGGATCGCCGTCGTCGCGCGGGGACGGCGGGGTGTGGTCGGTGTGAGCCGTCATGTCGCCCTCCTTGTTTCGCGGGTTGGTCTTCATCGCCGTCGATCCCCGGGCATGGCACCGCCACCTGTCGCAGGCCAACGCCCGGCACCTGTCCGATGTTCCCGAAAGGGCCGGGTTCGGCGGCTCACAACAGATGGTTAACCACGTCTGTTTAGGGTGCGTTGGTCCCGGCTTCCTAACGTCGCCGGGAGCCTGTCAGGAGACGCTCCCGCAAATGCCGCTCAAGCTGTCGCTGAAGCCCGGCGAGAAATTCGTCCTCAACGGCGCCGTCGTCCAGAACGGCGATCGTCGCGGCGTGCTGATCCTGCAGAACAAGGCGTCGGTGCTGCGCGAGAAGGACATTCTCCAGCCCGAGGACGCCAATACCCCGGCCAAGCGCGTCTATTTCCCGGTCATGATGATGTACCTGGACGAGACGGCGGCGGCCAAGGTCTATGATGAGTTCGCCCTGCGCCTGAGCGAGTTCATGGGGGCGTCCCGCAACCCCGTGGTTCTGGCCGATTGCGTGGCGGCTTCCCGCCATGTGATGGCGCGCGAATACTACAAGGCGCTGATGGCGGCGCGAAAACTCGTTGAATATGAAGAAGGTCTGGCGAATGTCGCTGCAGGCGTACAAGACCGCAGCCACGCGGGCTGAGACTCCACGGGAGATGGAGTATCGGCTGTTCGGGCAGGTGACCCGGGCGCTGATGCATGCCGCCACGCTGGATCCTTCGGACATCGCCGCGCGCATCGACGCGCTGGACTGGAACCGCCGCCTGTGGACGGCCCTGGCCACCGACTGCGCCGACCCCGACAACGCCATGGCCGCCGGCCTGAAGGCCCAGATCATCTCCATCAGCCTGTTCGTCAGCCGACATTCCTCGGCGATCATGCGGGGTGATGACGACTTTGAAGCCCTGATCGACATCAACCGGATGGTCATGCAGGGGCTGGCCGGACCGGGACCGGGCGCGCAACAGGCGGCCTGACGCGACCTCCTGCTCCTGCGACAGCCGGATCATCACAACGAACACGACGAATTCACAACGGACACGACGGGACCGGGCCGGCGTCCGACAGGGGTATGATCTCCGCAAGGCGCATGGCGGCTTCGCCGCGGTGGATCGATCAAGCTTCGGCCGTTAACCCGCGTCCCTTCACGCGGCGCCCGGATTTGTCATCCGCACGGAAACCGTTGTGTCCGTTGTGAATTCGTCGTGTTCGTCGTGATGAACCTTCCGGCAGACGACGTATCTAGAACAGGCCGGTGACCCACTGGATGGTCGGGCCGAAAGCCCGGCTGACCAGCTCCCACGCCAGCCAGATGAACACGCAGACGCCCGCGACCCCGGTCCAGCCGATCAGGACCACGATGCCGTCGCGCTGCATCAGGCCGAAGCCGAAGGTGGAGATGATCAGCGCCGGCACCAGATTGCCGCCCCAGATCGGCAGGACGAGGATGCAGGCGAGAAGAAAGGTGGCGAGGCCGATGAGTATTTCGGAAACCTCGCTGGTCATGATCGACAGGCGTGGTCTGGACAGGCGCTCGACCATCCTGAGCTGGGGCAGCACCTTATCCAGACCCGCGCTGTAGGCGTTTCGGTCGATGCTGCGGCGGAGCGCCCAGCGCGGCAGCCAGAGCTGGTCCTGACGAACCATCAGCTGCAGGCCTATCAGCAGCAGAGGGGCGCCGAGGATGGTCGTGGTTCCGGGAATGATGCCGATGGCGATGTTCATCAGGCCGAAGAACAGCATCAGGGCGCCGAAGCCCCGCTCGCCGAACGCATTGACAAGTTCGCCCAGATACAGCTTGGGGTCGGGCTTTGACCCGATGTCGGTCAGCACCTGGGAGAAGGGCCGGGTGTCGCTCTGATAGTCGTAGTCAGGCATCGGCGACGGGCGTCCGGACGGGGGATGTCTCGATCTAGGCGCGACGATAGGCCGGCGCCACTTAACAATCGTCAATCCCCCGGGCGGACGGTGCCTCAGCTTCCCAGCAATTCCCGCCCGATCAGGAAGCGGCGGATTTCGTTCGTCCCGGCGCCGATGTCGTAGAGCTTGGCGTCGCGGACCAGCCGTTCGACCGGCCATTCCTTCGTATAGCCGGCACCGCCGAGGGCCTGGACGGCTTCGAGGCTTACCTTCACGGCGTTTTCCGAGGCCAGCAGGATGGCGCCGGCGGCGTCGTAGCGGGTGGTCTTGCCCTGGTCGCAGGCGCGGGCGACGGCATAGACATAGGCGCGGGCGCTGTTCAGGGCGACGTACATGTCGGCGACCTTGGCCTGCATCAGCTGGAAGCTGCCGATGGCCTTGCCGAACTGCTTGCGCTCCCGGACGTAGGGCAGGACCACGTCCAGGGCCGCCTGCATGATGCCCAGCGGACCGGCCGCCAGCACCGCGCGCTCATAGTCGAGACCACTCATCAGCACGCCGGCGCCGCCGCCGACGGGGCCCATGACGTTCTCTTCCGGGACTTCGCAGTCCTCGAACACCAGTTCGGCGGTGTCCGAGCCGCGCATGCCCATCTTGTCCAGCTTCTTCGAAACGCTGAACCCCTTCATCCCCCTCTCGATCAGGAAGGCGGTGACGCCGCCGTTGCCCTCGCCGGTGCGGGCATAGACCACCAGGGTCTCGGCGTGAGGGGCGTTGGTGATCCAGAATTTGGTGCCGTTCAGGACGTAGCGGTCGCCCTTCTTCACGGCCTGGGTCCGCATCGACATGACGTCAGAGCCCGAGCCCACCTCGGACATGGCCAGCGAGCCGACGTGTTCGCCGGAGATCAGCCCGGGCAGGTATTTCCGCTTCTGGTCTTCGGTGCCCCAGCGGCGGATCTGGTTGACGCACAGGTTGGAGTGGGCCCCGTAGGCCAGGCCGATCGAGGCGGAGGCGCGGGAGACCTCCTCCATGGCCACGACGTGTTCGAGATAGCCGAGGCCGAGGCCGCCGTAGTCTTCCTCGACGGTGATGCCGTGCAGGCCCAGTTCGCCCATCTCGGGCCAGAGCTCGCGTTTGAAGGCGTTGGTCTCGTCGATTTCGGCGGCCAGCGGTGCCAGGCGGTCGGTCGCCCAGCGGGCGGTGGTCTCGCGGATCATGTCGGCGTTCTCGCCGAGGCCGAATTCCATCGATTGGGGGGCGTTGGGAATGCTCATGACGGCGGGGTTAGCACCATTCCTCCCCCCGAGTGAAGCGAGAGGGGGAGGGGGACCGCGAAGCGGTGGAGGGGGCCGGCTCCGGGACGCGGCGGAGGCGGAAAGGCCCCTCCACCATGCTTTGCATGGTCCACCTCCCCCGGAGGGGGAGGAACATCAGTCCGGCTTGCCCCACCGCACATACAGGTTCCACGACGACACTCCGACGCAGATCACGCCGATCAGGGCCAGGACCCAGCCGAGGACGACGGTCTCGCCCATCGGCGACGGCTGTTCGACGGCCAGGCGGAAGGCAGCGGCCGAAAAAGCGCAGGAGGCCAGGCCCACCCCGCCCATGATCAGGAAGGCACCGGTCTCGCTCCAGTCGAAGCGACGTGGTCCGGCGGGCTCGACCTCATGGCGCAGCACCGACAGGGTCGGCTCGTCCTCGAACAGGACGGTTTCCTCGTCGGCAGGGACGGGGACCCGCTGCTCTGACGGCCAGACGGGGCGCTCGGCCTCGGCGAAATCGGCCTCGGTGGCAGGGGTCAGGACCAGTTCCTGCTCCATCGCCGGGAAGGGCGAGGCGATGGGCGCGGCGGAAACGAGCGGCGTGACGGGGACGGCCTCGGGCCGGGGGTCGGGCGCGGGCTCGGGTGCCGTCACAGCCACGGCCCCCGCGACCGGCTCCCGGCTCGGGCTCAGGCTCAGGCTCAGGTGCGGGGAGCACCGGTTCCGGCTCAGCCGCGAAAACAGGTTCCATGACCGGCACCTCAACGGGCTCCGCCGGGGCGAAACCGGGCAGGGGGCCGATGATGGTGGCGGCGTAGGGCGAATAGCGATCCAGACTGACCCGCGTCACCGCAGCCGCAGGCTGGAAGACCGGGGGTTCGAAGGCGGGGGCGGCGGGGGTGGAGACAGGGTCAGGCGTCGGGGCTTCAGGCGCGGAGGCTTCGACGTCCCCGGGCGCTTCGCCCAGGAGGGTGGCGAGGGCGGCGGCGCGGGCGTCGGTCGCAGGGGCCTCGGGTTCGGGCGCTTCGGGCGCAGTCGGCGCTTCGACCGGTGGAGGGGGCAGGGGGGCGGCCAGCAGTTCGGCGAGGGTGACGGCCGAGGCCGGGTTGGCGACGAACAGGGCGCGCTCGGCGGCGCGGCGGCGCAGGCGGGCGTCGGCGGAGGCGTCTTCGGGCCAGCCGATCAGGGCATCGGCCGCCTGCCCGGCATGACCCTCGTTGAGCCGTTGCAGCACATCGGAGGTGAGAAACCGGTCGACGCCGACCGAGACGGCGAAACTGGCCAGGGCGTCGAACTGGTGCTGGTTCAGCGGGCTGCGAACCTGTTCGTTCAGCGCCTTCACCACCGGCATCAGGTCATACTGGAGGAGCAGTTCGGCATCGGCCTCGGCGACGGTCAGGCCCTCGCGGGCCGAAGCGGTGTGGCCGTAGCCGATGAACCAGCGGCCGTCCTCTTCCTGGACGGCACGCGGACGGAAGCCCTCAAAGCTCTTGATGAGAACCATCCCCTCGCGGGAGACCTTCAGACGGGGCGTGGGCGTTTCGGACACGGATTGACCCAAATCGAGACGGGCGCGCTCGCCCGAAGAGAGAGCCAGCAAGGTACGCGCCGTTCTACAGCAGGACGAGGGTGGCGAGACCGAGGAAGATCAAAAAGCCGAAGAAGTCCGTCGTCGCCGTCACGAACACGGCCGAGGACACGGCGGGGTCGAATTTCAGCCTCGACAGGGTCAGGGGGGTCAGCATACCCACCGTCGCGGCGACGAGCAGGTTGAGCACCATGGCCGCGGCGATGACGGCGCCGATCTGCCAGTCGCGGAACCACAGGCCCGCCGCGACGCCGATCAGGGGTGCCAGAACCAGGCCGTTGGCCAGTCCGACGGCGAACTCCCGGCGGAAGGTGCGTGGGGCGTTGGAACTGTTGAGTTCCCGGGTAGCGAGCGCGCGAACGGTCACCGTGAGGGCCTGGGTGCCGGCGTTGCCGCCGATGGCCGAAACGATGGGGAGCAGGATGACCAGTGCCACGATCTGCTCGATGGTGGCCTCGAACCACGAGATCACGACGGCACTGAGAACCGCGGTCGCCAGGTTGATCGCCAGCCAGGGCACGCGGCCCCGCACGATCTCGGACACGGACGAGCCCCGGTCCTCATCCGAGACGCCGGCGAGGCGCAGGATGTCCTCGCGGTTCTCTTCCTGGATGATGTTGACGATGTCATCGACGGTGATCTGACCGACCAGTCGGCCCGCAGCGTCGACGACGGGGGCCGAGATCAGGTGGTATTTCTCGAAGATGTAGGCGACTTCTTCCTGGTCCTGGTCGACGGCGATCGCATTGATCGGCTCCATGATGTCGACGAGGGCGATCGAGCGGGCCGCGCGCAGCAGGCCGCTGACCGGCAGGCCACCGACCGGCTTGTTCGACGGATCGACGATATAGATGTCGAAGAACAGCTCGGGCAGGTCCTCGCCCTGTTTGCGGATGTGGTCGATGGTGTCGCCGACGTTCCAGAACGACGGCGCGGCCATCACCTCGCGCTGCATCAGGCGGCCGGCGGAGTCCTCATCGTAGCGCAGCGAGCTTTCGATCGCGGCGCGGTCGACCTCGGGCATGGCCGCCAGCACCTTTTCGCGCTGGTCGTCCTCCAGATCCTCGACCACCAGGGCGGCGTCGTCGGAGTCCAGCTCCTGCAGCGCCTCGGCCAGGGTCAGGTGCGGGACGCGTTCCAGCACCTCCTCGCGGATGTTGTCGTCCAGCTCCGGCAGGGTCTCGGCCAGCAGGTCGGGCGGCATCCAGAGAACGACCACCGCGCGGTGCTCGGCGGTCAGGAAGCCCATCAGATCGGCGACGTCGGCCGGGTGCAGGTCTTCCAGCAGGGAACGGAGCTTCAGCCCGTCGCCGGAGTCGGAGGCGTCGACGACCTTCTCGACGAAATGCGCGGTGAGGACATAGTCCTCATCCAGCGCCACATGCTCGATTTCAGTCCGGGAGGCGACGGGCAGGGGGGCGTCTGCGATCTTGCTCACGCTTGGCCCCCCTGTTTTCAGATCAGCTGTTCGCCGATGTTTCGCCCTGTCAAATCAGATGGTGCGGTCGAGAAGACTCGAACTTCCACTCCGGTTAGGGAACAGCGACCTCAACGCTGCGCGTCTACCAATTCCGCCACGACCGCTCGCATCGGAGGGGGGCTGATAGCGGAGAGATCGGCGGAAGGGAAGGGGCTGAATAGGGATTAGGCAGTAGGCAGTAGGCAGTAGGAAAAGGAGCCCCTCACCGGGTGGAATGGCTTTGCAGTTTGGAGATGAGGCTATGGAGCATTCGTCCGAGTTCATCGGCGGCGCTCAGAAGAGTGTCGGTCGATCCAGGAGCGGTCACACCGACCCGCTCGGCGAGGATCAGATGCGTTTCCAGTTCTTTGAGCGAGCCTTGGGCGATCCGGAGGAAATTCAGGTAGGCCGGCTTCGTCGATCGTCCATAGCCCTCGGCTATGTTGGCCGCGATGGATGTTGCGGCCCGACGGGTTTGCGAGGTCAGTCCGAACAGTTCATCGCGAGGGTAGGATCGGCTGAGCTCATAGGTGGCGGCCGCAAGGTCTAAGGCCCGCTGCCAGACCAAAAGGTCTCGATAGCTGCGCACTTCGGCCATTTGACCCTCCGTTCCGCGCTACACCCTACTGCCTACTGCCTACTGCCTACTGCCTACTGCCTACTGCCTCGCCTTCAGGCCGCTCCGGCCATGAAATCATACACGTCCGCCGCCCGCGTCACCGTGATCGCGATGCGGTCGTCGCGGATTTCGATCTCGCCGCGGGCCACCGGATGGTTGTTGGCGAGGATCCAGACCTCGTCGGTCTCCGAGGCGTCGAGCGGAATCACCGCTCCGCGGCCCATCCGCAGCAGCTGGCTCATCGGCAGGACGGAACGTCCCAGAACGACCGAGATTTCGATGTCGACGGCTTCGATCTGACTCACTGGGCACTCTGACGCTGACGCTGAGGAGACGGGTTGGTGGTCGGTATCGACTTGCATGGCGCTCCCGACCCCCACATTGGAGGCGTCATGCTTTCCCAAGCCTTAAGCGAAACCCTGTCGAAACTGGTCCGCACCGACGGCCGTCCGGTCGAATGGGCGGTTTCGCAGGGCCATGTCGGCTATGAGGTGGCCGTTGCGGCCATGGAGGCCCGGGCGGCGGCCATCGCGGCGGGCGAGGCCGGCGAACTGGTCTGGCTGCTGGAGCACCCGCCGCTTTACACGGCGGGCGTCTCGTCGAAGGACGGCGACCTGCTGGATGCGGCGCGCTTCCCGGTCCATCGCAGCGGCCGGGGCGGGCAGTTCACCTATCACGGGCCGGGCCAGCGGGTGGCCTATGTGATGCTGGACCTGAACCAGCGCGGCAAGGATGTGCGGACCTTCGTGCGCGGCCTGGAGCAGTGGATCATCGGGGCACTGGGCGAGTTCGGCGTACCGGCCGATGTGCGCGAGGGCCGGGTCGGGGTCTGGGTTGAGAGGAAGGGGCCGGGCTGGTCTCGTGAGGACAAGATCGCCGCCATCGGCGTCAAGGTGCGCAAATGGGTCAGCTTCCACGGCATCAGCCTGAATGTGGAGCCGGAGCTGGACCATTTCACGGGCATCGTGCCGTGCGGGATCGCCGAACACGGGGTGACCAGCCTGGTCGATCTGGGCGTGCCGGCGACCATGGACGAGGCGGATGAGGCGCTGAGGGTCAGTTTCGGCCGTGTGTTCGGCGCGGTCGTTGAGGGCGTGGCACCGGTCTGAGGTGATGTGGCAGGAGACTGGCTCCCCTAATCAACCGCCGGCGCCCGATAGTTTTCCTGCCGCGAGTTCGGCGAGGGCCCGAACCGGTTGGCACCCGGCGTTCCCGGCAGGAACCCGAGAATGACCAGAAGCACCAGCCACAGGGCGATCTGCACGAGATTGAGGACCTCGAAGATCAGGGCCGCGTTGTCGCTCTCCACAACGCCGAGCGCCTGCAGGGCGATGTCGACGATCAACAGGGCGAGGCCGAACAGGGCGGAGGCTCCATACCACCAGCCCGAGAAGTTGCGATCGTGGGAGCGTCGGACGGCGACGGCCGTGATCGGCCAGAGGAAGAGCAGCTGAACGATCAGTCCGAACGCCGCCGCTGCGATCGGCTTCTGTTCGGCCGGCAGCCAGCTCAGAGCCAGCATGCCGATCATCAGGCCCGACAACATGGTGACGATCAGCTGCAGGAAGGTCAGTCCGATAGACACCAACCAGAAGTCCATGCGGTTGGCCCGCCCGGAAAAGCTGAACATGTCCATGGTGTGTCTCCTAGCCTGATCGAAGGGTCGCACCGGACGTCAAGCGATGCAACCATACCGCTCAAACTGCTCTCAGTAAACGCTCACGTTTTGTTCATGCCGCTCACCGGGAACGCGGACAACGAGGTCGCGGGCGTCAGCGACAGCGATCCCCTGCTGCGCGGGCTGCGGTTCACACGGCGCGACTGAGACCTACTCAAACTCCACCAGCACGTCATCCGCCGCCACCGGATCGCCCGCTGCGGCACTGACGGCCTTTACCACGCCGTCGCGTTCGGCCTTGAGGATGTTCTGCATCTTCATGGCCTCGATGATGGCGACGGTTTCGCCGGTCTTGACCTCCTGGCCCACCGTCACCGGGATGGAGACGACGAGGCCGGGCATGGGGGACTGGATCAGTTTCGAGGTGTCGGCGGCGACCTTTTCCGGCAGGCGGGCATAGAGGGCGGCGACGGTGGGGCTGAGGACGCGGACGCGGGCGCGGGCGGCGCGGGTGCGAATGCTGAAGCCGTCGGCGACGCGGGCGACCTCGGCGGTGAAGGGGACGCCGTCCAGCACGGCGCGGAACTGGGCCAGGCCGGGGCGCCAGTCGATGTCGCTGAGCTGCAGCGTGCGCTCCTCGCCCGCGAGGTCGAGGGTCAGGGCCTCGTCGTCGTCATAGGAGAGGGAGACGCCGTGCGCCTCTCCCGCGCCGGATCCCGTGGCGATGAGGACGATCCAGTCGGTGCGGCCGGAGGGGTCGCCGGAGGCCTCGGCGGCGATCTCGTTCATGGCCGCGGCCGAGGCGATCAGGATGTCGGTCTGGCGGCGGTCGGGCAGCAGGCCGTGGAAGCCGTCGGGGAACTCGTCCTTGATATAGCTGGTCGAGATGTGGCCCGAGCGGAAGCGCGGCTGGTCCATGACGGCGGCGAGGAAGGGGATGTTGTGGCCGACGCCCTGGATGTGGGTGTCCTCCAGCGCCCGGGCCATGCCGTCGATGGCGGCCTCGCGGGTTTCGCCCCAGGCGCACAGTTTGGCGATCATCGGGTCGTAGAACATGGAGATCTCGTCGCCCTCGCGGACGCCGGAATCGTTGCGGACCGTATAGTCGCCCTGGTCGCCCTCTTCAGGCTGTTCATAGCGAACGAGACGGCCGATGGAGGGCAGGAAGCTGCGGTAGGGGTCTTCCGCATAGATGCGGCTCTCGATGGCCCAGCCGTTGATGGCGAGGTCCTTCTGCTCGAAGGCCAGCTTTTCGCCCCAGGCGGAGCGGATCATCTGTTCGACCAGATCGATGCCGGTGATCAGTTCGGTGACCGGATGTTCGACCTGAAGACGGGTGTTCATCTCGAGGAAGTAAAACGACTTGTCCTGACCGGCGACGAATTCGACCGTGCCGGCGCTGTCGTAGTTCACGGCCCTGGCGAGGGCGACGGCCTGGGCGCCCATGGCGGCACGGGTCTCGGGGTCCAGCAGGGGGGAGGGGGCCTCCTCGATGACCTTCTGATTGCGCCGCTGGATCGAGCATTCGCGCTCGAACAGGTGAACGACGTGGCCGTGCTTGTCGCCCATCACCTGAATCTCGATGTGGCGCGGGTCGATGATGAATTTCTCCAGGAAGACGCGGTCGTCGCCGAAGGCGTTGAGCGCCTCGGCCTTCACCGCGGCGAAGCCCTCGGCCATGTCGGCGTCGGAGTGGGCGACGCGGATCCCCTTGCCGCCGCCGCCGGCCGAGGCCTTGATCATGATCGGATAGCCGATCTGGTTGGCGATGCGGACGGCCTCTTCGGTCGTCTCGATCAGGCCCATGTGGCCGGGGACGGTGGATACGCCGGCCTCGGCGGCCAGTTTCTTGGAGCTGATCTTGTCGCCCATGGCGTCGATGGCCTCGGGATTGGGGCCGATGAAGGCGATGCCCTCATCCCTGAGGCGTCTGGCGAAGCCGGCGTTCTCGCTGAGGAAGCCGAAGCCGGGGTGGACGGCTTCCGCGCCCGTTTGCCGCACCGCTTCAATGATCCTGTCGGCCAGCAGATAGGACTGGGCGGCGGGGGCCGGGCCGATCAGCACGGCCTCGTCGGCCATCTCGACGGCGAGCGATCCGGCGTCGGCCTCGGAATAGACCTGCACCGTGGCAATGCCCATGCGGCGGCAGGTCTTGATGATGCGGACGGCGATTTCGCCGCGGTTGGCGATCAGGATCTTGGAGAACATGTGTCTTTGAATCTGAAGCGAACGTGATCGCGGCGGGGACTGATTGCCCCGATTAGGCCGCGATCCCACGGGAGTAAACCGAGGGGGCGTTCACCTGAGCCGGGTATGGGCTTGGCAAGGGCCGCTCCGATGGGGTTTAACCCGTTCCAGTCCCATTCATCGCCGCGCGTTCATTCCTGATCCGTCCCTGTCCCGCTTACTGGCCTGGAGCCTGACCTGATGTCCCGACCGCTTACCTTCGTCGCCGCCGCCGCCCTGTCCCTCGTGGTCAGCGCCGGCGCGGCCGTCGCCCAGGATTTCCGGGCCCTGGCGCGGCAGGATCTGCAAAGGGCGCACGACGAACTGGCCGCGAACCATCCGGCACCGGCGGTGCCGGGCGCGGCCAGCCAGGGCTTCCGCGCCTGGCTGGACAGCGGGTTGCAGGAATCGCTGGCCCTGGCCTCGCGGGTGAACAGCGGCGACAGCCATGCCTATCTGCTGCGCTACTACGCAGGCGGTTTCCGCGACTCGAACATCCGCGTCAGCCCGACCTTCGAGGGCATGGGCCCCTATTTCGGCATCAGCTGGCCGGGCTTCACGACCGGCTGGCGCGGCGGTCGCTATGTCGTGACCTATGTGAAGCCGGGCACGCGCGCCGCGCCGCGGGTCGGGGATGTGGTCACCGGCTGCAATCTCACCCCGATCGAGGAATTCGCCCGCGCCAAACTGGACCGCTGGGAAGGTAACCTCGAGACCGAGGCGGGCCGGGTCACCTCGGCCCCTTATCTGTTGTGGAACCGCAACAATCCCTTCACCGCCGGGGTGCCGTCGCAGTGCAGCTTCCAGTCGGGTCGTGGCCGTCCGCGCGACATCCAGATCCGTCCTATCCCGGTCGTGGCCGGCGACCTTGAGGCGGCCTATCGCGCCACGGTCTATATGCCGCCGGCGACGCCGCTGGCCGTGGAGACGGTCAACGGCCGGCCCTGGCTGCATGTCCATTCCTTCGCTGACAGCGCCGGCTGGCCCGCCTTCAACGCCGCCGTCGAGGCCCAGGCCGCGACCCTGCGCGGACCGCAGGGCTTTGTGCTGGACCTGCGCGCCGCCTCGGGTTCGGGCGAGAACTCCTCGACCGCGCGCGGCTATGGCCTGGCCAACCGCATCTGGACGCCCGAGTTCACGGTCAGCCGCCAGCCCGCAGCGGGCGACATCACCTACCGCGCCACCCGGGGCAACCGCGACTGGTACGCCGCCGCCCTCGGCCGGATGGAGGCCGATCCCTATTTCGTCCAGGAATCCATGGCGGTGATCGAACAGACGCGTGAGATCGTGGCCGCCTATGACGCCGCCATCGCCGCCGGCCGTCCGACCTTCACCCTCGCCGGCCGCGCGGCCGTGTCGGACACCGGCGCGTCCAACCCTGTGCAGGGGCCGGTGATCGTCCTGGTCGACGCCGGCTGCTCGGGCGGCTGCCTCGACACCCTGGACCTGCTGTCCAGACTGCCGAACGTCCGCATCGCAGGCACCACCACGGCGACTGACTCGATCTTCGTCGAGCCGACCCAGGAGCGCCTGCCGTCGAACTATTCGGACCTCAGCTATGGCCACAAGGCCTGGACCTCGCGCCCGCGCGCCAACAACCAGCCCTATACCCCGGCTGCGGGTCTGACCTGGACCGGCAACCCCGTCGATGAGACGGCAGTCCGGGCCTGGGTCGGGACGCTGTTCCAGTAGTACGTCTGGTTTCTCCCTCCCCCTTTTGGGGAGGGATGTCGGCGCGAAGCGACGACAGGGTGGGGAATTGCGAAGCCGGGAGCCGCCGGTGCGGGACTGGCGTACCCCACCCGGACCGGCTGTCGCCGGTCGTCCCTCTCCATAGAGGGGAGGGAGAAGGGTGGAACCCTCGCCCGGCCCTTCCTATGTCAGCGTCATGACCAATCCCGATGTCGCCCCGACCCTGCGTTCCCCGTCCGGCTATGACCTGACGCCGCCCAGCGACAGCCAGCGCGTGGCCCTGGAGGCGGATCTGTCCGCCGAGGAAAAGCGCGTCCTGCTGGCGCACGGGACCGAGGCACCGTTCTGCGGGACCCTGCTGGGCGAGAAGCGGGCGGGGGTCTTCTGCTGCCGGGAATGCGGCCTGCCGCTGTTCCGCACCGGGACCAAGTTCGAGAGCGGCACCGGCTGGCCCAGTTTCACCGAGCCCGTCGATCCGGCCCACGTCCGGGCGATCATCGACCGGTCGCACGGCATGACCCGCACTGAAACCCGCTGTGCCCGCTGTGACAGCCACCAGGGCCATGTGTTTCCGGACGGACCGGGACCGGGCGGCCTGCGTTACTGTATCAACTCTGTGGCCCTCAGCTTCGTGGCCGAGGGCGGGCGGCTGCCCGACCCGCTGGGGCGCGGCGACGGCACGGCCTGACCGCCCGGCGGGCGCGCCGGACGGCGTTTTGCAGGGCGGGTGATCTCTTCCGAAATCCGCGAACACTTTTCGGGATCACGCTCTGGCCTCATTTGCCGCTAGGGTGATGGTTCGCGTGGAGTCCGTTGCATGGCCGTTTTCGCATTGATCTGGCTGCCGTCCTGTCCGGGCCCGGACAGGACGGTATTGTCGCCACGGCCCCCGCCACCGCCGTCGACCTCAGCGTGACAGCCCGGCCGGTCGCGCCGTCGACCGCCGGCGCGGCCCAGGACGCCGTGCCGCACGGCCTGACCACCGACGAACAGATCGACCGATGGATCGCCGCCCGCTCCATCGCCGACAAACCCTGGGCCGAGGCCGCGAACACGCCGGCCGACGATCGCAAGATGCATGGCGAGGTCAGTGTCAGCATCGGCACCGGCGGCTATCGCGACTATGGCGTGGCCGTGTCGCTGCCGGTCGGCGAGAACGGGCGGCTGGATATCAGCTATCGCCAGGTCGAGAACGGCTATCCCTACGCTGGCTATGGTTATGACAATCGGTATTTCGACGACAGCGGCTATGCCTTCCCCGGCTATCAGCCCGATGCGGCCGCCGTGTTCGAATCGCGTGTCCGACGTCCGGGCGGTCCGCCGCAGCGTTTTCCGTTGATCCAGCCGAACCGGGCCGGCGATTGATCGCAAAGGGCGCCGGCACCTCATGCCCAAAAGTTCCCGCTCATCCCCGCGAAAGCGGGGACCCAGTTCTTTGGGTGATGCAACGGCACCGGCGTCCCTCCATACCCAGTCCTGAAAGATCGCGCTTCGCTGGACAGGACTGGGTCCCCGCTTTCGCGGGGATGAGCGGAGGAGAGGATGAAGCCGAGCCCGGAAACGGAAAAGGGCGGAGCTTGTAGAAGCTCCGCCCTTTCTGTCTTCAGAGTGGTGCCGCCGGGGGGAATCGAACCCACGACCTCAGCCTTACCAAGGATGCGCTCTACCACTGAGCTACGGCGGCGGAAACTGAGGAAGCGGCCCTATAGCCAACGGGGGACAAGGGGGGAAGCCCTGATTTCAGCGCCTTGCGGAAAACTTCGGCAACGGGTCTGATCGGCCCATGGATGAGTCCGAGACCGCCGCCCCCCGACCCGGCCTGCCGGGAAGCCTGCCGGACCTCCTGGCACCGGCGAAAACGCCCGCGTCGGCGCGGGCCCAGCGGCTGGCCACGGCCCTGCGGGACAATCTGAAACGGCGCAAGGCGGCCGCCCGCGCCGGAAAGCCTGCAAAACCGAGCAACTGAATGTCATCGCCCGGACAGATGTCGGCCTTTCGCCAGGGTGGTTGTCCGCGCTAGAGAACCGTTCCCCCCTTGCGCCCTGCACGGGGCCGCAAGAGACGACATGGACAGCATCGCCATCACCGGCGGCGCCCGGCTGAACGGAAGCATTCCGATCAGCGGCGCCAAGAACTCCGCCCTCAAGCTGATGGCCGCATCGATCCTGACGGATCAGCCGCTGCTGCTGACCAATATGCCGCGCCTGGCGGATACGAAATTCCTCGGCCGGCTGCTGCGCGAACTGGGCGTGGAGGTGTCCGAGCGCGACGGGGCGGACGGGCAGGAGACGCTGTTCCATGCCGCGACCCTGACCTCGACCTTCGCCCCGTATGATCTGGTCCGGCAGATGCGGGCTTCGTTCAATGTGCTGGGGCCGCTGCTGGCCCGCACCGGGGAAGCCAAGGTGTCCCTGCCCGGCGGCTGCACCATCGGGGCACGCCCGGTCGACCTGCACCTGCAGGCCCTGACGGCCATGGGGGCCGAGATCGAGCTGGACGAGGGCTATGTCATCGCCCGGACGCCGAACGGGCTGAAGGGGGCCGAGATCGAGTTTCCCTTCGTCTCGGTCGGCGCGACCGAACACGCCCTGCTGGCCGCCGTGCTGGCCGACGGGGTGACGGTGTTGCGCAAGGCCGCGCGCGAGCCTGAGATCGGCGATCTGGCCAGATGCCTGACCGCCATGGGCGCGCGGATCGAGGGGATCGACACCGATGTCCTGACCATCACAGGCGTCTCGTCCCTGGGCGGGGCGAGCTGGTCGGTGATTCCCGACCGGATCGAGATGGGCTCCTATGCCGTCGCCGCGGCCATGACGGGCGGCGAGGTGCGGCTGACCAAGACGCGGCCGGAGCTGATGACGGCCCTGAGCGAGAAGATGATCGAGGCCGGGGTCGAGGTGACGCCGACCGCCGACGGCGTGATCGTGAAGCGCGACCCGGCCGTGCGGCTGAAGGCGGTCAATGTGGCGACCGAGGTCTATCCGGGCTTCGCCACCGACCTGCAGGCCCAGTTCATGGCCCTGATGACCACGGCCGACGGCGACAGCGTCATTCAGGAGACCATCTTCGAAAACCGCTTCATGCACGCGCCGGAACTGGCGCGGCTGGGGGCTGATATCTCAGTTCATGCCGGCGAGGCGGTGGTGAAGGGGGTGCCCGTGCTGCACGGGGCCCAGGTCATGGCCACCGATCTGCGGGCGTCGGTCAGCCTTGTCATCGCCGGTATGGCGGCCGAGGGCGAAACCACGGTCGGGCGGGTGTATCACCTCGATCGCGGGTTCGAGCGGCTGGAAGAGAAGCTGAGCGCCTGTGGTGCCGAGATCCGGCGGGTCAGGGACGATGCGAGTGAGCACTGAGGCCGGCGAGGCGGAGACGGAGAAGACGGCGCGCGCGCCGGTCGAACCACTGCGCCTGCTGGCCGAGGACGCCGACGACCTGCACATTATTTCTGCGGCGCTGCAGGACGCCATCCTGCGCCCGGTCGACATCGTCTGGGAGCCGGCGTCGCGGCGGGTGACGCTGAAGCTGAGCCGCTTCTGCTGGGAATGCGGCGGGACGCGGGTGATGGCGGCGATGCAGTTCGGCGACGTCATCGCGGTCAAGAGCCGTCGCCTGCCGCGCCTGCCCGAGAGCGCGCTGGAGTTGCTGGCCATGGAGTTCGCGCAGGATGAGGCGCCGGGGGGACGGGTGATCCTGATGTTCGCCGGCGGCGGTGATCTGCGGATCGACGTGGAATGCCTCGACGCGGTGCTGACCGACCTGTCGGAACGCTGGCCGGCGAAACTGGCGCCGACCCATCTGTCGGAAGAGGCGGATCCCAGGTGAGCGAGCACCGGCTGACCTCTATCGACCTGGACGCGGCGACGCTGTCGTCCGCGACGGCCGAGATCGAGCATGAGCGGCGGGTCGCCATCTTCGACCTGCTGGAGAAGAACAGCTTCGAGCCGGCGGGCGCGACGGGCGGTCCCTATGCCCTGAAGCTGGCGATGGTGGATGGACGGTTGGCCTTCGACATCACCGGGCCGGAGTTCCACCGGGTCCACGGTCTGTCGCTGACGCCGCTGAACAAGGTGGTGAAGGACTATATCGCCATCTGCGACACCTATTACGAGGCCCTGCGCGGGACCTCTCCGGCGCAGATCGAGGCCGTCGACATGGGCCGGCGCGGCCTGCACAACGAGGGTGCCGAAATCCTGAAGACCCGGCTGGACGGCAAGATCGCCATCGACCACGAGACGGCGCGGCGGCTGTTCACGCTGGTGACGGCGCTTTATCGAAGGGGATAGGGGATAGGGGATAGGGGGGTATGTCCCAAGAATCCGCCGGGGTCCCGGACCGCCTATCCCCCAGACCCTATTCCCCAGTCCCTGGCCAGCCTCGACTATCCCGCCGTTTTCAGGCATACGCCCGCTCCTTAATGACGCGCGCTTTCGCCCGGCGCGCGTTCTGATTCCGGATCACAGGGCGCGAGAGGCCGCATGGCTAAGGAAGAACTGCTCGAGTTTCCCGGCGTCGTCAGCGAACTGCTGCCGAATGCGACGTTCCGCGTGCTGCTCGAGGGCAATGACCACGAGATCATCGCCCACACCGCCGGCAAGATGCGCAAGAACCGCATCCGCGTGCTGGCCGGCGACAAGGTCCTGGTCGAGATGACGCCCTATGACCTGACCAAGGGCCGTATCACCTATCGCTTCAAGTAAGGGCGGGCTCGGATGAGCCGTCCCTAGGCTTCGATCCTTGATCGAAGCCGTCGGAATTATACATGCAGCGCGATCTTAGCCGAAAACCGGTGTCCACTTTTCGGGATCGCGCTGAACTGGTGCTGGCCTCGGCCAGCCCGCGCCGCATCGAACTGCTGGCGCTGGTCGGGATCACGCCCGACCGTGTCGAACCCGCCGACATCGACGAATCGCCACTGAAGGACGAGACGCCGTCGCGCCTCGCCGCGCGTCTGGCCGTGTCCAAGGCCGAGGCCGTGGCCGCCGGAGCGCCTGACGCGGTGGTGCTGGCCGCCGACACGGTCGTGGCTGTGGGCCGGCGGCTGCTGGAAAAGCCCGCCGACGAGGCCGAGGCCGTCCGGTTCCTGAAACTGCTGTCGGGCCGCAACCACCGGGTCTTCACGGGCGTGGCCGTGACCGCCGGGGTGCGGACCACCCACCGGGTCGTCGACACGCGTGTCTCGTTCAAGGTCCTGTCCGAACCCGAGATCGCCGCCTATGTCGCCTCGGGCGAATGGCGGGGCAAGGCGGGCGGCTATGGCATCCAGGGCCGGGCCGGGGCCTTTGTCACCCGGCTGGTGGGCAGCTATCCGGCGGTGATGGGCCTGCCGTTGTTCGAGACGGTCAATCTGCTGAACGGCGCGGGCTGGCGGTCGTGAGCCTCGAGGTCTTCCTCGACGACACGCCCGGCGAGGTCCGTGGCGTGGTCGTGCGGGATGGCCGGTTCGAGCACCTGTTGATCCAGCGCGACGATGATGTCGCCGAACATCGTCTCGGCGCGCGCTGCGTCGGACGAATTGCCGCGGTCCATCCGGGGCTTAAGGGGGCCTTCGTCGATCTGGGGACAGACTTGCCCGGTTTCCTGCCCTTTCGCGGACAGGATCGGCTGAATGAGGGACAGAAGGTCGAGGTCGAGGTCTCGGCCGAGCCGCGCGAGGGCAAGGGGCCGACGCTGCGCCTGATCGGGACAGGGGAGGGCGAGCCGCGTCTGCTGACGCCCGGGCCGACGGTGGTGGAGACCCTGGCCCGGCTGGTGCCCGGCGTGGCCCCGAACACCGGCCTGGCCGCCATCCAGGCCAGTTGGGACGCTGAAGAAGAGGCCCTGGCGGATAGCGACCTGTTCCATGACACCGGCCTGGATATCGCCGTCCAGCGCACCCGTGCCCTGATCGCCGTTGACCTCGACCTGTCGCCGGCACCGGGCATGGCGTCCGGTGCGGCGGCGCGGACGCGGGCGAATCGGCAGGGCGTGCTTGAGGCGGCGCGTATGATCCGGCTGAAGCACTGGGGCGGGCTCGTGGCCATTGACCTGATCGGAACGGGGCAGGACGGCGACGCCGTCATGGCGGCGGCGAAACAGGCGTTCGGCGGCGATGCGGAGGTGGTGTTCGGGCCGGTCAACAGGTTCGGGGTGCTGCAGCTGGCCCTGCCCTGGCGGTTGAGGCCGCTGGAAGAGATCCTGATCGGCCGCGACCGCCGACGCCGGCCCGAACAGCGGGCCCAGGATATTGTGCGGAGCCTGCGCCACAGCCTGATGTCCGACACCACGGTCGCCCGGATAACGCTACGCTGCGCTCCGGACGAGGCCGGGCTGGCCGCGCCGCTGGTGGCGCGGCTGGGACCGAGGGCCCATCTCATCGCAGATCCGGCCGTCCCGCCGGGCGCTTTCACCTGGGAAGATGGCTGACCATGGCGACCTGTCCCATCTGCCGCCGCCAGCCGGCGGTCGAGGCCTACAAGCCGTTCTGTTCGAGGCGTTGTGCGGACGTCGATCTGCAACGCTGGTTTACCGGCGGCTATGTCATCCCGGAAAGCGTGGACGAGGCCCCGTTGGATGAGCGTGACGAAGACTGATCTGACGGCTGGACACCCCCGAACGGCTCGCCTATAGACCCCCCCTCGCGCGAGCGGATGTCTCGCCTGGGTAGCTCAGTTGGTAGAGCAGCGGATTGAAAATCCGCGTGTCGGTGGTTCGAATCCGCCCCCAGGCACCATCGCCCTATGCCGATCGTGGAATCCGGCGCGTTCCCGTCATTGAAAGTGTCGCTTTCCGGCGAAATCCCCGGCTTCGGACGCGCTGGCTCCCTTACGAGGGGAAAAGCACCGCCCCGCACTTGACGCTCTGGTATGCGTTCGCCAAAGGAGCTTGACCGCGTTCCTTTGCGGGCAGTTGATGGGGGCGGGGAAAACGGTTTCCCCAAGACCGTCGGCGCCGCGCCGGAAGCCACCAGGCAACCGGAAGCGTCAGGAGGCGTTCCAAGGATCGGGGGAGTTCCCTCGCATCGGCGGACAAGAATTTCATCGAGGGCGGTCGTCGTCTGCGGCCGTTTCTTTTGGGTTCCACAAGTCAGACCAAACAGCAGGAACTGGCGAACTATGTTCGATATCAAGAAGACCAACATCCTCCTGGCCATGGCCGCCGCCGGCGTCCTTATGGCCGGTACGCCGGTTCTCGCGCAGGATGCCCCCGCCGCCGCTCCGGCCGCCGCTCCGGCCGCCGCAGCCGCCGCTCCGGCCGCTGATGCCGCCGCCCCGGCTGCCGCTGAAGCTGCCCCGGCCGAAGCACCTGCCCAGGTCGGCGGTGCCCACCACGGCAAGCTGACCCCGGCCAAGATGTTCATGGACTCCGATCTGGTCGTTAAGACCGTGATGGTCGGCCTGGTCCTCGCGTCCATCTTCTCCTGGGTCATCCTCCTGATCAAACTGTTCGAGTTCGGTTCGCTGAACAGCCGTACCGACAGGTTCCTGGAAAGCTTCCGCCAGGCCCGCACCATTGCGGACATGCGCAAGGTGGCGACCTCGGACGAGTTCGACGGCAACCCGCTGGCCGACATGGCCGCTGCGGCGACCGACGAAATCGAGCTGTCGCGTCAGGCAGGCCTCTCGGTCACCGGCGACCACGCCGACTCGGCCCTGATGCGCGCCCAGCAGGCCGTTGGTGCCGTCCAGGCCAGCCTGGCCAAGCGCCTCGCAGGTGGACAACAGTTCCTCGCCTCGACCGGATCGACCGGCCCGTTCATCGGTCTGTTCGGTACGGTTTACGGGATCATGAACTCCTTCATCGGTATCGCGAACACCAACACGACCAACCTGGCCGTCGTCGCCCCCGGTATCGCCGAGGCGCTGCTGGCCACCGGTATCGGCCTGTTCGCCGCTATCCCGGCGGTTATCTTCTACAACTACTTCAACACCCGCATCTCGGCGTTCGGCACCCGTTCGGACGGCTTCGCGGCCGAACTGACCAACGCCATCTCGCGTAACCTCGACAAGGGAGCGTAAGCTCAATGGCCGCCAAACTTTCCGGCGGCGGCGGCGGCAAGTACCAGGTTGAGCAGAACAGCGAAATCAACGTCACACCTTTCGTTGACATCATGCTGGTTCTGCTCATCATCTTCATGGTGGCGGCTCCTCTTGCCGCACCTTCCGTTGAGGTGAAACTGCCACGCGCCGTTGCTCCGCTCGCCGCTAACCCGCCCGTGCCTATCTACATCTCGATCCAGGGCAACGGTCAGGCCTACCTTGGCGACTTTCCCGTCGAACTGGACGAAATCGGTCCGGAGCTGACGGGTCAGATCGGCCGTCGCAATCCCGCTGACGAGCGAATCTTCATCCGAGCCGACAAGACCACACGATACGGCGACTTCATGCAGGTGATGAATTCGCTTCAGGACAACGGCTTCTACAGCGTTGCTCTGGTCGGTGAAGATACGGACGTTCAGTAGGAGCCGGTGAGATCATGACAGACATCCAATATCACCGTTCCAGGTATGACGCGCCCAAGGTGAAGGGGCTGTTCGGGGTGCCTCCGGGCATCCTGATCGGCAGCCTCCTGATCGTCAGCATCCTGTTCGCGGCATTGGCGTTCTATTTCGTCAACATCCAGTTCAAGTTGAAAGAGATCAACTACTCTGACGACGCCGTCGACGTCGAGATCGTTGAGCCGATCCCGCCGCCGCCGCCGCCGCCGCCCCCGCCTCCGCCGGACACGCCCCCGCCGCCCAAGCTGCAGGTGCGTCCGCCGGCCATCGTCCCGAACGCGCCGCCACCTCCGGTGACGCTGCCGATCGAGCCGGTGAAGAAGGAAGACCGTGTCGAGTACCGGGGTCCCCCGGTTATCGTTCCAGGACCGCCTCCGCCTCCGGCTCCCCCGGCTCCGCCGCGGCCGTCGGTCGTGACGAACCCGAGCTGGGGTCGCCGAGTGGACCCTGAGTATCCGGAACGCGCCGCCGCTCGCGGCGTCGACCAGATCGCCTCGGTTCGTGTCAGCTGCGCGCTGCAGCCGAACGGCAGCCTCTCGGATTGTCGGGCGCTCTCGGAGGATCCTCCGGGCATGGGCTTCGCAGCGTCCGCCCTGGCTGCTGCTCGTCGCTCGCGGGTGACTCCGGGTACGGTCGATGGTGCTGCGGTCGGTGCCCGTGTGGAGTACACCGCGCGGTTCCGTCCGCCCCCGCCGGAATGATCCGACGGACCTAGACTACTTCAGCGCCCCGGAGGTCCGCCTCCGGGGCGTTTTCGTATGCGATGGGGGCCGGGTCGAGGGTCGAGGTTCGAGGGGGCAAGGGGAATGGTCGCCATTGCGGCGTCGCCCCTGCGCCCGCCATTTTCTCCGCGCCGGGTGTGGCAGCCCACGACCCCTCGACCCCCGACCCTCGACCCTCCTTTCCTCTTGATCCCCTTTCGCGACCCCGCTAGACACGCCGCTCGCGAGAGCGCGCCGCCTTAGCTCAGTTGGTTAGAGCGCCGGTTTGTGGAACCGGAGGTCCTCAGTTCAAGCCTGAGAGGCGGTACCATCTTCCCCAGCCCACATCTCGTCCGCTCATCCCCGCGAACGCGGGGACCCGGTCCTGTCCAGCTTGATGTGAGAGCCTCAGGACAACCGGACAGTGGACAATCCCAACGCTCCATCACCCAAAGAACTGGGTCCCCGCTTTCGCGGGGATGAGCGGATTGGTGGAATGTGCAATCGCAATTGACCCGCAGGGCGATCAAGGCGTAGGGGCCGGAGATGACCGGGAATTGGATGAGTTCAGCGCCCACCTGGGACCCCCGACAGTACAGCCGCTTTGAGGCCGAGCGCGACCGCGCCGCCCTGGACCTGCTGCTGCGCCTGCCCGGCGACCTGGACCCGCGCGAGATCTGGGACCTGGGCTGCGGCGCGGGTCAGCATGCCGCCCTGCTCAGGCGTCGCTATCCCGATGCGGTGGTGCACGGACTGGATGCCAGCGTCGACATGCTGGCGCGCGCGCAGGCCCTCGGTGCGGATGTCGACTGGCGGCTGGGGGATATCTCCGACTGGAGCCCCGACCGGCCCGCCGACCTGATCCTGGCCAACGCCTCGCTGCATTGGTTGCCCGACCATACGGCCCTGTTGCGGCGTCTGGCAGAGGCGCTGGCACCCGGCGGCGTCCTCGCCATCCAGATGCCCATGGCGCACGAGACCCGGCATCACACCCTGATGCGTGCGGTGGCCGCCGCGGGGCCATGGGCCGCCGCACTGGCCGGCGTCGAGAGCATCGCGCCCCTGCTGTCGCCCGAGCGCTATTATGAGGTTCTGGCGGGGCCCTGTGATGAGATCGACATCTGGGCCACCACCTATCTGCACGCCCTGACCGGGCCCGAGGCGGTGCTGGAATGGATGAAGGGGACGGCGCTGCGACCCTTCCTTGCGGCACTGGACGACCCGGCTATGGGCGCGGGTTTTCTTTCCGCCCTCGGCGCGCGGCTTTACCAGGCGTTTCCACAACGTCCGGACGGCGTGACCCTGTTGCCTTTTCCGAGACTGTTTCTGGTGGCGCGACGTCGGTGACGGAGCGGTGCCGTCTCAGTCCGGTGACCGGCCCGTCGAGCTTCGCCAGCGCCTCTGCGGCGGCGAGATAGCCGGCCGAAACGCCGAGATCGAAGCCCTTCCAGTCGCGGATATCAAGCCCGTCCGGCGTGGGCTGGATCAGCAGGTCGGTGGCCGCGCGTGAGCTCTCGATGTCGGCATCCGTGGTCAGGGTGGCCGAGCGCATCAGGATCGAGACGATGGGCGGCCCGCGCCGCCATGCTCCGGTGACGATCAGCCGCCAGATGGACGGCGGGTGCTCGATCAGGGCAGGATCGACGCCCCGGGCCTCGGACATGTCGATGCCGATGATCGGGCCGCTGTGCATCTGGCGCATGACCTCGGTCGGCAGGTTCTTCAGCACGGCCCCGTCGACCAGAACCTGGCCGTCGATGACGACCGGCGGAAGCAGTCCCGGAATGGCGATGGAAGCCCGCATCGCCCGGCGCATCAGGCCGCGCCGGTGCACCTCAATCTTGCCGCTGGTCAGATTGGTCGAGACCGCGAAGAAGGGCCGCACGAGGTCGGCCAGATCGGTTTCGCCATAGGCTTCGTTCAGCAGGCAATCGACCTTGTGCGCCCGCGTCATGGCCAGCATCGGGAAGGCCAGGTCCGACAGCGGATCGCTCTCGACAAAGGACTTGCGAATGCGGGCCTCGAGCTCTTCCTGTGACCAGCCCATGGCCGGACCAGCCGCGATCACTGCCCCCATCGACGAGCCGCCGACGAAATCGATCGGCACCCCGGCCTCGTGCAGGGCCCGGAGCGCGCCGATGTGCGAATAGGCCCGCGCCCCGCCGCCGGACATGACCACGCCGACGGCCGATCCGGTGATGACCCGCGCCATCCGGTCGGTGTCAGCCTTGTCGCCCTCGACCGCCTGGAACCAGCGGCCGGGCTGGACGGCATCCAGCCAGACGGTGGTGTTGGCCGGTCGGGTCATGCGCGGGTCGCGCAGCAGAACCAGATCGGTGCGGCGCTGGGCGTCCAGCACACCGGCATGTGGCATCGGCCGGTTGGGCGGGGCCATCAGACCGTTGCCGACCACGAAGACCCGATCCACCTGACGCGCACACAGGGCGGCCCAGGCCGGCTCGTCCTGTTCGGCGATATAGAGGACGAAGTCGTGGGCGTCCTCGACCCGGCTGAACCAGTCGGCAGCCGAGGTGAGGGCGGTCTGATCGATGACCTGGCAGGTGAAACCGTCGGCCTCGATGGCCGCCGCGATGCGTTCGACGAAGGCGCGGATCGGACGGGGCCGGGCCGAGATGAAGCCGAAGACGCTGGGCTCGCCGCCGCCCGAGCGCCGGTCGCGGGCGCGCTGGATCATCAGCCGGGACAGTTCGACCATCAGATCAGGCTCGGTGCGGGCGGCCTCGAAGAAGGCGTCGCGGGGCAGGGCCAGGATTTCGCAGTCGCGCAGGGCGACCACATCGGCAGTGTGTTCGGTGCCGGCCAGCATGGCCATTTCCCCGGCGGGCTCTCCGGGCCGGATGACGCCGACGAACTGCGGCGGACGGTCCTCGCCGTGGTCGCGGCGGAACACGCCCAGACGGCCGCTGCGCAGCAGGTACAGGGTGTCGGCGGCGTCACCCTCGGCGAACAGGGTCTCGCCACCCGTCAGGGCAAACCAGCTGGCGCGCGTGGTCTTGCCGCCCTCGAAGATGCGGTGAAGGGCGTCTTCCAGCCGGTCGGAGCGGGGAGCGGGCATCTTGGGTTTGGGGTGTGGGGTGTGGGGTGTGGGGTGAGGGATCGAGGGCGGGCGGGAGCGATGGTCGCAGCATCCTTGCCTAATCCCTATACCCCACACCCCACACCCCACACCCCAAACCCCAAACCGAGCGCTCTCACCAGGCCCCCATCTCCCGCAACCGCTTCGCCAGGTCCTCCGGCACCTCGCCGGCGTCCAGCGTCGAAAGGTCCGGCGGCGCGTCCTTCGGTTCCAGATAGCGCCAGCCCTGGAAGGGGCGGCGGGCCTGGGGGGCGGTGCGCACGACCTCGGGCGACAGGGTGATGTGGCACATGCTCGCCTTGCCCTCGCCCCGGGTGGCGATGTCGAGGATCGGCATCCGGCAGGTCACCGAACCCTTCATCACCCAGTAGAGCGAGCCGCCGTCCTCAAGCTCTGCCGCCCGCTTGGGGGTCATGCGCGTATGGACGGTCAGCCACTCGCCCTTGGCGGCGCGGCGTTCCAGCGTCTCCACCCTGGCGACGCCGACGCACAGCTTGATCATGTGAAGCGGCAATCGATCCTCTTTCCCGCAGTCCGGCCGGCGATGCCCTGTGCAGCGGGCGGAGATTGTTCTCGGACAAGGCGCGAAGCGCCGGGGCCGCCCAACATCGGTAAACACCTTGCGGGAGATACATCATGTTCAAGGCAAATGTCGGCGGACTGGATCGAATTCTGCGGGTTATCCTCGGGCTCGGCCTGATCGCGATTGTCTTTGTCGGACCCCAGACGCCCTGGGGCTGGGTCGGCGTCGTGCCGCTGCTGACCGGCCTGTTCGGGACCTGTCCGCTCTACAGTCTGCTCGGCATCCGGACCTGTCCCCGGCGATAGGTCGCGGCGGCCCGTAGCAAGAGACAAGGTCCGGCAAGGAGCGTAAGGAATCGGGGTGCGACCCGACGGCGGTCTTGTGATCTTCCGACCTCTGCGGGCGCGGGAACGGACGGACGCGCCATGTACGGACTGATCGGCAAGATGACGGCGACGCCTGGCCAGCGGGATGCGCTGACCGGGATCCTGCTGGAGAACCTCGGGACCATGCCCGGGTGCCTCAGCTACATCGTCGCCCACGATCCGGCGGATGATCACGCCGTCTGGGTGACCGAGGTCTGGACCGATGAGGCCGCGCACCGCGCCTCGTTGCAGGTACCGGCGGTCAGGGCGGCGATCCGCCGGGCCATGCAACTGATGGCGACCTTCGCGGATGCCCAGGTGACGACGCCGGTGGGCGGGGTCGGGTTCCGCTGAGCGGATCTTATTTTTCTGCCGCCCTCACCACCGCCAGCACCGCGTCCGCCGCCACCTGATCGCCGACCGAGACGCCGATCTCGCCGACCACGCCGTCGAACGGGGCGATGAGGGCGTGCTCCATCTTCATGGCTTCCAGCACGACGACGGGCTGGCCCTTCGTGACCGTGTCGCCGGGTTTGGCGGGCGTGGCGACGATCTTGCCGGGCATGGGGGCGCGGAGGGCGCCGTCGGAGGCGGGCCCCCCGGTGCCGGACCCGCCGCGGGCGAAGGCGCTGACATCGAAGGCTGACCCGTTCTCGAAGGCGATCACCCGGGTCGCTGACAGACCGATCAGGCGTGTCATCGGATGATCGTCGTCGTCGAGCATTCGGGTGATCTGCCCCACCCCGTCGACAACGACGGACTGGGTGATCCGGGTCGGCGCATTGGCTCTGAAGCCGACCGCACCGGTCAGGCTGTCCCAAGGCGAATCCGGGCTGTCCCCGGAACCGGCGGCGAAATGGCGCAAGCGGTGGGCGGCGTCTTCGATGCCCATTTCCGACAGAGGCTCGGCCGCGAGGTCGCTTTCTTCAGCCGCGATAAAGCCGGTATCGACGTCGCCGGAGACGAACCGGGGATGCTCCAGGCATTTCATCACGAAAGCGGCGTTGGTCTTGACCGGAAAGACCTGAACCTGGCTGGCCGCCTCGGCCAGCGCCTCGGCCGCCTCTTCTCGCGTCTCCGCATGGACGATCAGCTTGGCGATCATGGGGTCGTAGAACTGGCTGACCTCGCCGCCTTCCTCAACGCCTGTGTCGACGCGAATGCCGTCGGGCATGACGAAATGCTCGAGCTTGCCGATGCTCGGCAGGAAGCCGTTGGCCGGGTCCTCGGCATAGAGGCGGGCCTCCATGGCCCAGCCGTTCAGGGGGATGTCGGCCTGCTTCAGCGGTATCGGTTCGCCGGCGGCGACGCGGAACTGCCATTCGACCAGGTCCACGCCGGTGACGGCCTCGGTGACCGGGTGTTCGACCTGCAGCCGGGTGTTCATCTCCATGAACCAGATGCGGTCGGCCTTGAGGCCTTCGGAGGCGTCGGCGATGAATTCGATGGTGCCGGCACCTTCGTAGTTCACGGCGCGGGCGGCCTTGATGGCGGCGTCGGTGACGGCCCGCCGGGTGGCGGCGTCCATGCCGGGGGCAGGGGCCTCCTCGATCACCTTCTGGTGACGTCGCTGCAGGGAGCAGTCGCGCTCATACAGGTGGACGACGGTGCCGTGCGTATCCCCGAACACCTGCACCTCGATGTGGCGCGGGCGGGTGATGTATTTCTCGATCAGGACGCGCGGGTCGCCGAAGGAGGACTGGCCCTCGCGCTGGGCCGAGGCGAGGCCGTCGGCGAAATCCTCCGCCCGGTCGACCTTCTTCATCCCCTTGCCGCCGCCGCCGGCGACGGCCTTGATCAGCACCGGATAGCCGATGGCGTCGGCCTCCGTCTGCAGACGCCCGGCAGACTGGTCCTCGCCGAGATAGCCGGGGGTGACCGGCACGCCGGCCGTGATCATCAGGGATTTGGCGGCGTCCTTCAGCCCCATGGCGCGGATGGCGGCGGGGGGCGGGCCGATCCAGACCAGGCCGGCGGCCATGACGGCCTCGGCGAAGTCGGCGTTCTCGGACAGGAAGCCATAGCCGGGGTGGATGGCCTCGGCGCCGGTGGCCTTCGCGGCGGCCAGAACCTTCGCCGCGTCCAGATAGGATTCGCGGGCCGGGGCGGGGCCGATCAGGACGGCCTCATCGGCCTGGCGGACATGCAGGGCCTTGGCATCGGCCTCGGAATAGACGGCGATGGTCCGGATGCCCATGCGGCGGGCGGTGCGGAAGACGCGACAGGCGATCTCGCCACGATTGGCGACCAGGACGGATTTGAACATGGCTCCGGTTTAGAGGGGCGAGGGTCGAGGGTCGAGGGGTGGTTGGTGATTGGTGATTGGTTCGGTCAGTCAGTCAGGGTGTGAGCCAACCGGGTAGGGTGGCGGCGGCTGCAACCACCAATCACCAACCACCAATCACCGCGCTACTCCGCCCAGCGCGGCTTGCGCTTCTCGAGGAAGGCGCCAACGCCCTCCTGGCCCTCGGGCGAGACGCGGGCGCGGGCGATGCGTTTGGCGGTCTCTTCCATCAGGGAATGGTCGATACGCTGGCCGGCGACGTGGTTCACCAGCCGCTTGGCGTCGCCGACGGCACCCGGGGCGCAGGCCTTCATGCGATCGGTGAAGCCGGCGATGAAGCCGTCGATCTGGTCAGCGCTGTCCAGCACCTGGCCGATCAGGCCGAATCCCTTGGCCGCCTCGGCGTCGAACAGTTCGGCGGTCATGAACAGGGCGCGTGCCGTGCGGGCACCTACGGCCTCGATGACATAGGGGGCGATGGTCGCCGGGATCAGGCCCAGTTTGACCTCGGAGAAGGCGAATTTCGTTCCCTTGACCGCCACGGCCATGTCGCAGGCCGCGACGATGCCGGCCCCGCCGCCCATGGCCGCGCCCTCGACGATGGCGCAGGTCAGGGCCGGGATCTCGTGCAGGGCCTTGAGCATCTTCGCCAGACCCATGGCGTCGTCGCGGTTGTCGCTCTCGGACCAGCGGACGGCATCGGCCATCCAGCTCAGGTCGGCTCCGGCGCTGAATGTCCCGCCGGCCCCGCGGATGAAGACCACCCGCACATGGTCCGCGCCCTGCAGGGTCTCGAAGGCCTCGTACAGGGCGGCGATGGTCGGGGCGTCGAAGGCGTTGCGGCGGTCCGGGCGGTTGATGGTGATGAAGACCACGCCGTCGGCGGTGGAGTCGATCCGGACCAGGTCATCGTTGGCATCGGGCGCGGGATCGGTCAGCAGCGGATGGGCGATGGCATTGATCTCGGCGGCCTCGCCCGGGGTGATGTCGAGGGCGTTCAGTTCGGCTTCGGTCGGCTGGCTCATGGCGGATCCTCTTGAGGCTGTGCGTCTGTAACGCATCGCCCGGCAAATCGCATCGCGCTCGCGCAAAGACCGGCGTTATCTTGACAGGACGCCACGGCCAAGTTTGATGGCTGAAAGGTTAATCAGGGTCGTCCCAGGGACGAAATCTCCGCATGTCGCAGGCCTCCGCCCCCCGCAACCGCAAGCCCGCCCGCCTTACCGCCGCCAAGATGAAGCTGGCCGCCGAAATTCGCGAGCAACTCGCGGCCCAGGGCGGGGCGGCGCATCGTGACGTGGTCATCAACCGCATCCTGCAGAGCCGGGGCGTGCACGGTCCCGCTGCCGAACGGACCCGCCGCGCCCTGCTGTCGGCGTTCGAGCTGCACGCCCGTCCCGAGCCGGGCAGCGAGGTTCCGCGGATGTTCGACCTGCCGTTCGGCCCGGACTCCTACCGCTGGGCGCTGGAAGAGGCGGTGCGGCCGGCGATTACATCCTGAACACGCCGAAGGTCGTCTCCGGGATCGGGGCGTTCAGGCTGGCCGAGATCGCCAGTCCGAGCACATCACGCGTCTGCACCGGGTCGATGACGCCGTCGTCCCAGAGGCGGGCGGTGGCGTGGTACGGGTTGCCCTCGTCCTCGTATTTTTGACGGATAGGAGCCTTGAAGGCCTCGGCCTGTTCCGGCGTCCAGCTGTCGGCGTCGCGGTGGACGGTGGCGAGGACGGCGGCGGCCTGTTCGCCGCCCATGACGCTGATCCGGCTGTTGGGCCAGGTGAAGAGGAAGCGCGGCGCGAAGGCGCGGCCGCACATGCCGTAGTTGCCGGCCCCGAAGCTGCCGCCGATCAGGACGGTGAATTTCGGCACCTCGGCCGAGGAGACGGCGGTGACCAGTTTCGCCCCGTTTTTCGCTATGCCCTCGGCCTCGTATTTGCCGCCGACCATGAAGCCCGAGATGTTCTGCAGGAAGACCAGCGGGATCTTCCGCTTGCAGGCGAGTTCGATGAAATGGGCGCCCTTGAGTGCGCTCTCGGAGAACAGGACGCCGTTGTTGGCCAGGATGGCGACCGGATAGCCCCAGATGCGGGCGAAGCCGCAGACCAGGGTCGTGCCGTACTGGGCCTTGAACTCGTCGAAGTCGGAGCCGTCGACGACGCGGGCGATGACCTCGCGCACGTCATAGGGGGCGCGGACGTCGTCGGGGATCAGGCCGTAAAGCTCTTCGGCGTCGAAGGCGGGGGCGCGGGGTTCGCGCACGTCCAGTTCGACCGACTTCACCGTGTTCAGGCTGTCGACGATGGTGCGGACGATCTCCAGGGCGTGTTCGTCATTCTCGGCGATATAGTCGACGACGCCGGACTTGCGGCCGTGGGTTTCCGAACCGCCCAGTTCCTCGGCCGAGATGACCTCGCCCGTGGCGGCCTTCACCAGCGGCGGGCCGGCCAGGAAGATGGTGCCCTGGTTGCGGACGATGACACTCTCGTCCGACATGGCCGGGACATAGGCCCCGCCGGCGGTGCAGCTGCCCATGACGCAGGCGATCTGGGGGATGGCCTTGGCCGACATCCGCGCCTGGTTGAAGAAGATGCGGCCGAAATGGTCGCGGTCGGGGAAGACCTCGGCCTGGTGCGGCAGGTTGGCCCCGCCGGAATCGACCAGATAGATGCACGGGAGCCGGTTCTGCTCGGCGATCTCCTGGGCCCGCAGGTGCTTTTTCACCGTCATCGGGAAATAGGCACCGCCCTTCACCGTCGGATCGTTGGCGACGATCATCACCTCGCGGCCCGAGACCCGGCCGATGCCGCAGATCATCCCGGCGCCGGGCGCGCCGTCAGGGTCTTTCGCGTCGCCATACATGCCGTTGGCGGCCAGCTGGCCGATCTCAAGGAAGGGCGAGCCGGGGTCCAGCAGCCGCTCGACCCGATCACGGGGCAGGAGCTTGCCGCGCGAGACGTGGCGGTCGCGCGACGCGTCGGAGCCGCCGCGGGCGGCTTTCGCCACCTTGGCGTGGAGCTCGTCGCGGAGGGCGCGGTTATGGGCGTCGAGCGCCTTGAAGGCGGGGCTGTTCGGGTCGATGGCGGACGTCAGCTTGGGCATGAAGCCGGTTTAAGCGGCTTCGCGGGCAGGGGGAAGCGGCAGGGTCGTGTCACCGTCCCGATGCCGGATGATCATCCACCCTGGCTGATGCCGTAACCGATCAGGGCGACCGCCGCCCCCAACAGGATCCAGCCCGGATGCCGCCCGCGGGTCCCCCAGAAATTGCCGACCGCGCCGTACAGAAGCAGGCTGCCGACAAACAGGCTGGTCCAGAGCCTGAGGTCCTCGCCGGCCCATTGTGCGGCGGCGATCAGGGCCAGACCGCCGAGGAACCAGGCGACCGTGCTCATATGGAGAAGCAGGGGCACAAGCCGCCGGATCGGCCCGTTGATCCGGCCGTTTGCGACGAGCGCCGCCTCGATCGGTTTGACCATCAGCCGTTGGGTCAGGACGCCGTGAACCACGGCCGTGCCGCTCCCGATGACCCCGGCCAGAATCAGGGCGGTGTTGTGCCAGCTCATATCCATACACTCCTGTATGGTACGTCTATGGCGAAGGTGCTGTTCCGCGTCAATACACCTGTGTATGGTCGAGGGATGACCGAACGCCTGACCAAGTCCGACTGGATCGCGCACGGCCTGCGGACGCTGACGAGCGATGGCGTGGCCGGTCTGAAGGTCGGGTCCATGGCGTCCGGACTGCAGGTGTCGCGCGGCAGTTTCTACTGGCATTTCGAGGACATCGCCGACTTCCGGTCCCAGCTTCTGAAAAGCTGGCAGGAGCGGACGACCGATCAGGTGATCCGGGAGCTCGAGACAGAAGCCGGGCCGGAGAGACTGAAGCAGCTTCTGGCGCGGGCGTTCGATGCGCGACCGACCGTAGACCGGGCCATCCGGTCGTGGGCTGCGGAGGATGAGGCGGTCGCCGCGATCGTGGCGTCCGTCGACGCGCGCAGGATCGCCTATATCGCAGACCTGATCGTCGCGGCGGGCGTGGAGCCACAGCGGGCGCGCCGCCGGGCGACCTTTCTCTACTGGGCCTGGCTGGGACAGACCATCGTCATGGACCCAGGCCATGCCTCTCTCGCGGACGTCGAGATGGACGACATTTGCGAGCTGTTTGAATCCTGAGCGGTCGCCCCGGTCATGGCCTTCCTTATGCCAGTCCCGAAGATTCCCGGGTTGACCCCGCCGCGCCGCCGTGGCCTGTCCCGCGTCCCATGTTCGCCCTCAGCCTCCAGACCCGCGCCACACTGAAAGACCTGCTGCACCTTGCGTGGCCGGTGGTGCTGGCCCGGATCGGCATCATGACCATGGGGCTGACCGATGCGATCGTGGTGGGCAATTTCGCCAGCCGGGAACTGGCCTTCCATTCGCTGGCCTGGGCCCCCCATTCGATCATCGTGGTCACGGCCGTCGGCCTGCTGTTCGGCGTGCAGGTGATGACCGCGCGCATGTTGGGCGAGGGCCGGCGCGAAGAGGTCGGAGCGGTGTTGCGGCGCGGGCTGGCCTATGCGCTTCAACTCGGCGTCGCGGCCTGTATCGCCCTGATCTTCATCGGCCCATGGGCGCTGGGCCAGATGAATCTGGAGGCGGGGTTGGCCGAGGGGGCGAGCCCCGCCCTGATCGTGCTGGCGCTTTCGATGCCCGCCTATCTGGTTTCGGTGGCGGCCCAGTTCTTCCTTGAGGCCCTGGGCAGGCCGAAGCCCGGGATGGTGGCCATGTGGGTCGCCAACGGCGTGAACCTGGCGCTCAACCTGCTGCTGGTGCCGGATCTGCCGGGACTGGGCGTGGACGGAGCGACCGCGTCCTGCTGGGCGACGTTCTGCGCACGCGCAGCCCTGGCGGTCTTCCTCCTGATCTACATCGCCCGCCTGCCCGAGGCGCGGGCGCTGGGCGTGTTCAATCGGCCTCGCCCCGACCCGGCCGCGGCGCGCGAGCAGCGCAAGATCGGCTATGGCGGCGGCTCCTCCTATTTCATCGAGGTCACGGCCTTCGCGGCGATGACCTTCTTCGCCGGCCAGATCGGTGCCAATGAAACGGCCGCCTGGGCGATCGTCCTGAATGTCTCTGCCATCGTCTTCATGGTCCCCATGGGGATGTCGTCGGCGACGGCCGTACTCGTGGGTCGGGCGCATGGGGCGGGCGACGGCCGTGCCGTGCTGAGGGCGGGGCTGGTCGGCGTCGGCGTGGTGACGGCCCTGACCCTGGTCGTGGCCGTGGTCGTCTGGCCGTCAGCCGGTTTGATGGTCAGCGCCTACAATCGCGATCCGGCCCTGCTGGCCATCGCAGCGCCCGCCCTCGTGCTGGCGACGCTGTTCTTTGTGGCCGACGGGATCCAGGTGGTGGCGGCCCAGGCGAACCGGGCCGCGGGCGACGTCTGGTGGCCCACCATCATGCATTTCGTCGCCTACGGCGGGATCATGATGCCGCTTGGTTGGTGGCTGGCGCATACGCTCGGGGTGAACGGCCTGGTCTGGGCGGTGATCGTCGCCAGCCTGGTGTCTTCCGTGCTGCTGACCGGGCGGTTCGTGCGGGTGGCGCGGCGGCTGCCAAACTAGGGTCGAGGGTCGAGGGTCGAGGGGCGAGGGATCGCCGCGGCCGAGGCTGGGGTGTTGCGAAACCCGCCCGCACTCGCCACTAACCGATCTCCCTCGCCCCTCGACCCTCGCCCCTCGACCCCCCGGAACCCATGTCCCGCATCCTCATCACCTCGGCCCTGCCGTACATCAACGGCATCAAGCATCTGGGGAATCTGGCGGGCTCCATGCTGCCGGCGGATGTCTATGCGCGTTTCAAGCGGGCGCAGGGCCATGAGGTGCTCTACATCTGCGCCACCGACGAGCACGGCACCCCGGCTGAACTGGCCGCCGCCGCCGCCGGTCAGGACGTGCGGACCTATTGCGACGAACAGCACGAGGTCCAGAAGGCGGCGGGCAAGGCCTTCGGCCTCAGCTACGACTGGTTCGGGCGGTCGTCGAACGCGCCCAACCACCGCCTGACCCAGCATTTTGCCGAGGTCCTGGAGAAGAACGGCCTGATCGAGGAGCGGGTCGACCGGATGATCTATTCGGTCGACGACGCCCGCTTCCTGCCGGACCGCTATGTCGAGGGCACCTGTCCGCACTGTGGCCACGTCGGCGCGCGCGGCGACCAGTGCGACAACTGCGGGCGGCTGCTGGACCCGACCGACCTGATCGATCCCTATTCGGCGGTGTCGGGCTCGCGAAACCTCGAGGTGCGCGACACGCGGCACCTGTATCTGCTGCAGACTAGGCTGGCGGACCGGATCCGGACCTGGATCAATTCGAAGACCGACTGGCAGACCCTGGCCCTGTCGATCGCGCTGAAGCATCTCGACGAGGGGCTGATCGACCGGGGCATCACCCGCGACCTGAAATGGGGCGTGCCGGTGGTGGGGCCTGACGGCGGGCCGCGGCCGGGCATGGAGGGCAAGGTCTTCTACGTCTGGTTCGACGCCCCGATCGAATACATCGGCGCGACCGAGGAGTGGGCGGATGCGACCGGCACCACCTGGCGCGACTGGTGGCGGACGGACGAGGGCGCGGACGACGTCCGCTACGTCCAGTTCATGGGCAAGGACAATGTCGCCTTCCACACGGTCAGCTTCCCGGCGACCATCCTTGGCTCGGGCGAGCCGTGGAAGACGGTGGATACGCTCAAGGCCTTCAACTGGCTGAACTGGTACGGCGGGAAATTCTCGACCAGCCAGAAGCGCGGCGTCTTCATGGACCAGGCGCTGGAACTGCTGCCCGCCGACTACTGGCGCTGGCACCTGACCGCCTATGGGCCGGAGCATTCGGACGCGGCCTTCACCTGGGAGCAGTTCCAGTCGACGACCAACAAGGACCTGGCCGATGTGCTGGGCAATTTCGTCAACCGGATCGTCAAGTTCGCCGAGAGCAAATTCGACGGCGTCGTGCCGGACGCGGGCGAGCCGGGTCCCTTGGAGGCGAAGCTGGAGGCTGATCTGCGCGCCGGCATCGCCGAGGCGACGGCGCAGTTCGAGGCCATGGAGTTCCGCAAGGCGGCGGTGGCCCTGCGCGCCGTCTGGGTGCTGGGCAATGAATATCTGCAGGAGGCGGCGCCCTGGACCGCCTTCAAGACCGATGTGGACCGCGCCGCCGTCGGCGTGCGTACGGGCCTGAACCTGGTCGCCCTGTTCGCGCGGCTGGCCGCGCCGGTGATGCCGCATTCGGCGGTGAAGATCGGCGCTGCGGTGGGGGCGACCGACCTCAGCTGGCCGACGGCGGACGAACCCCTGCTGGACGCCCTGCCGCGGGGTCAGACGGTCGCGGCGGCGGGGGTGCTGTTCACCAAGATCGAGGACACCCAGGTCGCTGAGTGGAGCGAGCGGTTCGGCGGCGCGGACGCCTGATCGTGGACCGGTCCGCCGCCCTCATCAGGCTGCTGGCCGAGGATCAGGCCGAGGATCGCGCGGTGCTGGCGGGTGAGCCCGCCTATGTCGCCCTGCGTGACCGGGACCGGGCGCGGCGTGAGGCGGTCATGGCCTTGCTGGCGGACGGTTGGCCGGACGATGCGGAGGCCCTTTACGCTGCGGCCTGGATTCTGAACCACGGCGACCGGTCGGAGGAGGCGGTGCTCGGCAGCCGGCTGGCGACCCTGGCCGCCGACAAGGGCCGGCCCGGCGCGCGCTGGCTGGCAGCGGCAGCGCTGGACCGGTCCCTGATGTATGCGGAGCGGCCCCAGAAATACGGGACGAACATCGTGCCCGACGGCGTCGGCTGGCGGCTGTGGGATGTCGATCCGGCGACCACGGATGCCGAGCGGGTCGCCAACGACGTGCCGCCCCTGGCCGAGACGCAGGCCAAGGCGGCGGCGATCACCACGCCCCAGCCGGACACGGCCGGCGCGCCGGAATGGCTCAGTTCGGCGATGCGCCGCTGGGGGATGCTGCCGCCGGTATAGCCCGGGCCGGTGGCGGTGCCTCCGCCGCAGGTTCGGCGGGCAGACCCTTCAGGAATTTGGCCTTCTCCTTCTCGCTGATGTCGAGGAAGGCCGGAGCCGAGGCGTTGAAGGCATCCATCCGGTCGGTCCGCACGATCACCGAGCGCGCGCCGTCCCAGATCATGTGCACGGCGACATACAGGACGATGACCAGACCGACGTAGCCGATCCAGCGATGCTTCGTGAGCAGCTTGGCGATGAAGGTCGCCGCCACGCCCATCAGGGCGATCGACAGGACCAGGCCGAAGACCATGATCCAGGGGTGTTCGTGCGCCGCGCCGGCCACGGCCAGGACGTTGTCCAGCGACATGGTCACATCGGCGATCATGATCTGGATCAGGGCGGCGGCGAAGGTCTTGCGCTTGATGCCAAGGGCCTCGGGCGGCGGCCCGCCGCCGTGGTGGGCGGACAGGGCGGTTTCCAGCTCGGCCTCGGCCTCGGCCTGGTCGTGGGTCTTCTGCTCCTGCAGTTCGCGCCACATCTTCCAGCAGACCCACAGCAGCAGGATGCCGCCGGCGAGCAGCAGGCCGATGATGGCCAGCAACTGGACGGTGATCAGGGCGAAGCCGATGCGGAGGATGACGGCCGCGGCCAGGCCGATCAGGATGGCCTTCTTGCGCTGCTCAGGGGCCAGGGCGGCGGCGGCGAGGCCGACGGCCACGGCATTGTCGCCGGCCAGCACGAGATCGATCATCAGCACCTGGCCGAGGGCGGTGGCCTGGCTGGCGAGTTCGGGAGACGAGAGGAATTCCATGGCCGCTCTCTATCCCCGCCGCGCCGAAATGCAAACGCCCGCGCTGATCAACCCTGTTTCCGACGGGCCTCATAAAGCGCCACCGCGGCGGCGTTGGAGACGTTCAGGCTCTCGAAGCCGCCGGGCATGGGGATCTTCGCCAGAACGTCGCAATGTTCCGCGACCAGCCGGCGGATCCCGTCGCCTTCCGAACCCATGACCAGAACGGTCGGGCGCTCGTCGAGGGCCTGTTCCAGCGTCAGTTCGGCCGAGCCGTCGAGGCCCACGGCGCGCCAGCCCATATCCGCGAGCGTTTCCAGCGCCCGGCTGAGATTGGTCACGCGGGCGCAGGGCAGGCGCTCGGTGGCACCGGCCGAGGCCTTGGCCAGGGCACCGGCGAGGGCGGGGGAGTGCCGGTCCTGGACCACAATCCCCCTGGCACCAAAGGCGAGGGCGGACCGGAAGATGGCGCCGACGTTCTGGGGGTCGGTCAGCTGGTCCAGCATGACGATGACGCCGCCGTCCCCGGCGATGTCCTCCAGTGCCACGCCTTCCAGCGGCTGGACCTTGAAGGCCAGACCCTGATGCACCGCGCCGGGTGGCAGCATCCGGTCCAGCGCCTGGACCTCGATGACCTCGATCCTGTGGCCGTTGGCCAGTTTGTCCCGCTCAAGCTCGGCGGCACGGTCGGCGGTCGCCAGCAGCCGGCCCATGCCCTTGCGGGCCGGATTGGCCAGGGCGGCGATGACCGGATGGCGGCCCCAGACGAAATTGTCGGCGTCCGCCTTGGCGCGGGAAGGGCGCGGCGCGGAATCAGAGAAGGCTTTCGGCCTGGGATTGGGGTTCCAGCCGCTGCGGTCGGGACCGCCGGCGGACGGGCCCTTGGCACCCCCTGCGGAGCCGCCCGGACGGGCTGCGGACCGGTCGCCGAAGACCGGCTTTTTGCCCGATTTCCGGTCGTTGCGTTCTGGATTTCTCGACACTATAAGACGCCCTCCGATTTGGAGCCCTGAGGGCTTTCGGGTCTGGCGCCCCTCCTAAACCAGGCGACGCGGGACACCGAGAGCTTTTGTTGTTTCGACGACCGAAAGGTCGCCGGCGCATCGGTTCGACGGTTCGAGAACGCGCTGGGGGAATGTCCCGAGTGGCAAAGGGGGGGGACTGTAAATCCCCTGCGTAAGCTTCGCAGGTTCGAGTCCTGCTTCCCCCACCACGCGCTTTCGAAACGACGGCCCGGACCCCATATCGGGTCGGCGGTCGAGGGCGCATCAAGCCCGAGGCCGTCTCCGTGCGGGTATAGTACAATGGTAGTACAGCAGCCTTCCAAGCGGATTTTGCGGCTTCTCATAGCTCCTCATCCCGACCCGCGACGGCCCTCAAACCCTTATGGTGCTTGGCTTCGATCTTCTCATGTGAGACTCTCTTACTCGCTCCTATTCGCATGATTGTGGAGCCAGAAAAGAGACAGATCCATGCCGGTCCTGCATCTGACTGACATAGCGGTACGGGCTCTCAAGCCGACAGACGGGTACGTTTCCTATTGGGATGACACGACGCCGGGCTTTGGAATCCGCGTCGGGAAGCGATCGAAGACTTGGATGGTGATGCGTGGCCGCAACCGCGAGCGCATCTCCATCGGCAAGTACGGAGACCTTTCGCTCGCCGAAGCGAGGGCAGAGGCCAAGCGGCAACTTTCGACCGCTCCCGAACCCAGGGCTGTCGCTCTGACCTTTGCCAAAGCCCGCGAGCGTTTCATCGAAGAAAACTATCGGGACACCAAGCCCCGCACCAAAGCGGAGGCCGAGCGGCTCCTCAAGAAACATTTCAACGGCCTCGACCACCGCCAGCTTCACTCGATCGACGACGCGGACGTTAAGAAGCAGCTCGACAAGCTCTCTGACATCCCCTCGGAGCAGCTTCACGCCTTCCGTACGGCTCGGTGCTTCTTCCGTTGGTGCGTCCGTCCCCCAAGGCGGTACATCAAGCACAGCCCCATGGAGGGGTACGAGCCGCCGTCGAGCGACAAGCGGGGCACCCGCATCCTTTCCGATGACGAGCTGAAGGCCGTCTGGAAAGCCGCTCAGAAGCCCCCACACGCGATTGTCCGCCTCTTGATACTCTGGGGCACCCGGAACACGGAAACGATCGTCACAGAGCGAAGATGGGCCTCTGACGCGGTCCTCACCATTCCCGGGGAGTACACCAAGAACAAGCGGGACCACAGCATCCCCATCTGTCCCTTGGCGCAGGAAACCCTCGACCTGTTCCCTGACGGGACACACTTCTTCCATTCCCGCTGGGGTGACGGTCACCTTTCCTTCGCGGGCCTCGCCAAGATCAAGGCAGAGGTCATGAAGGCGAGCGGGACGAAAGGCTGGCAGACGCGCGACCTTCGCCGGACGTTCCGGTCCAACATGGCCCGGCTCAAAGTGCCTCGGGACCTTGCAGAGCTCCTGATCAACCACGCACCGCCCGTCCTAGATGACATCTACGACAGGTACGACCGCCTCGAGGAGAAGCGGGAAGCCCTCGCCAAGTACGAGGCATTTCTGATACCGTTGATCGCCCGGGATCAAACCTGAGTGTCGCGACACTCCAGAAATGGAGTACCGCGATGAGGTTCTTATCGAAGAAGCAGGTGAAGGAGCTGGTCACCTACAGTCTCGCTCACACGGCGCGTCTCGAAGGCGAAGGGAAGTTCCCAAAACGGGTACGACTCGGGACCGGCAGGGTCGCTTATGTGGAGAGCGAGGTGCAGGCATGGATGGCTTCCCGCGTTGCTGAACGCGATGGACACACCGACTCCTAGCGGAGTCACTAAGGGCCCGGCGGGAAGCCGCCGGGCCCTTTTTTCTGGCCTCTACCCGTCTGCGCCCAGCGCCGGTATCGGCGCGTTCGACCCTAGGAGAGGCGGTTGATAACGGCTCAAAGCAGCGGACAGCGAGATCGGAATCCACGACAGCTTCGATCTCGCGGACGGCGAACGGCTCGTTCCGTACGCGGCCGACAACAATCTGATTGCCACCGGCTGCGTGCTGCTGCCGTCCGAGGTCGGAGCTGTCACGACCCAAGCGGCCCTGATCGCGCAGGTCCAGGCCTTCCTGCACCGTTACGTCGATCTGTCGCCTGTATTCGAGGAGATCGCCGCCCACTATGTGCTGCTGAGCTGGGTCTATGACGCCTTCAATGAACTGCCGTATCTGCGCCTGCGCGGCGACTACGGCACCGGCAAGACCCGGGCCCTGCTCGCCATCGGATCGCTCTGCTACCAGCCCTTCTTCGCCTCGGGCGCCTCGACCGTGTCGCCGATCTTTCACGTGCTCGATGCGTTCGGCGGGACCCTGGTGCTGGACGAGGCCGACTTCCGCTTCTCGGACGCCACCGCGCCGCTGAGCAAGATCCTCAACAACGGAAATGTCGCTGGTCTGCCGGTGCTCCGCACCATGTCCAACCGGCACAAGGAGCTCAATCCGCGCGCGTTCCGGGTTTATGGACCCAAACTGATCGCCATGCGCCACAGCTTTGCCGACCGGGCTCTGGAAAGCCGTTTCCTGACGGAAGAGACCGGCCAGCGGCCGTTGCGATCCGACATCCCGATCCAGCTGCCACCTGAGCTGCACGCAGAGGCCCGGAGGCTGCGCAACAGCCTGCTGGCATGGCGGCTGACCCATCGGTCCACGGTCCGCAGCGACCCCAGCCGTCAGGCCGCCGGGGTCGAGCCGCGCCTCAATCAGACGGCTCTGTCGTTGCTGTCCCTGATGGAGGAGCCGGCGCTGCGAGATCGGGTCCATGCCAAGCTGCAGGGCGAACAGGCGAGGCTGAGCGAAGAACGCGCTGCCTCGCCCGAGGGAAGGATGGTTCAGGTGTTGGCCGAACTCTTCGCCGACCCGACCAGAGGCCGCATTGCCGTATCCGCGGTCGCCGAGGCGTTCAACCGGAGCGGCGGTGATCCCGGCCACGCTCCGGCCAGCGCGCGATGGGTCGGCTGGTGCCTGCGCGAGCGGCTGAAGCTGACGACCACAAAATCCAACGGCGTCTTCGTCCTGCCGGCGAGTGAGCGCGCCAAGGTCGCGGCGCTGGCCATCCGAAACGGCGTCTCGCTCGAGCAGCGCGCCGCGTGAGCTTCCGACTCCATGAGGGTCGCGGCCTCTCCGGGCGGCGGTCTCCCAAGGTTGCAGACTGCCGTCTACGGGCCAGCGACCGTTCGGGGAATCCTATGGAGACGATCCAATCCCGGATCCAACCCTAACGCCTCCGCCTATGTCTCACCGCAACTATCTCAGCCTGCATCGCAAACGCTGGGCCCTGTCCCAACGCGAACTGGCCCTGCTGCTCGGCCAGGCGTCCCGCAGCGTCGTGTCCCGGCTCGAACTCGGACATGGCCAGCCGAGCCTGCCGTTCGTCATCCGCTGCGAGTCCGTGTTTGGTGTCCTGGCCACCGAACTGTTCCCCGAGCTGTTCGAAGAAAACTACGATGTCGTCATGCGGCAGGCGGCTCATCTGGACCTGCAGGTGCGCGGCCGCACCGATGCCGGCTCCGCCCGCAAGCGCGCGCTTCTGCTCGAACTGGTCGGCCGAACGCCTAACCCCGACATTGTATGATGGCGGCCTGTGAGGCCCGGAGCCGCGTGATGGGCTTCCACCCGACGGCGCGCGGCTTCGGTTGGGTGGTGTTCGAGGGTCCGTTCCGGCCGATCGACTGGGGCCTAGTCTCGGCGCGCAAGGACAAGAACGCCAGCTGTCTCAGACGGCTCGATGGCTTGCTCCACCGCTTCGCACCCGAGGTGCTGGTGCTCGAGGCCTATGATCGCGAGAGCAGTCGACGGGCGCGACGCATTGCCCGCCTCGGGAGCTCCGTGCGGCGTGCGGCCGACTCTCGGGGCGTGGAGACGGCCGTTTACCATCGGGCCCAGGTCCGACAAGCCTTCGCCGAGACCGGGGCGAAAACCCGCCGCGAAATTGCCGAGGCCGTGGCCCGACATCTGGAGGCGTTTAGTCACCGTCTTCCGCCGCCCCGCAAACCTTGGGACAGCGAGGACGCGCGCGAGGCCCTGTTCGCCGCCGCCGCGGTAGTACTGACGCACCATCGAATTGGCGGGTGACCCGCAGTGGTCAGGAGGCCTTCTTCGGCCGACCGGCTTTCCTGGCGGGCTTGCGGCCGCCCTGTCCCAAACCCATCGCCTTGGCCAGGGCAGATCGTCTCGCGGCATAGGCGGGCGCCACCATCGGACAGGTGGCCGCCAGGCCGAACTGTTCGCAGTAGCCCTGCGGCGTCATTGCGCGAGTGGACAGATGCCGTTTGAGGGACCGGTAGGTGCGGCCGTCGAGGAAGCTGATCAGACCGCCGTCGGTGATCGACTTTCTCACATGCGCCGCGCTCGGCCTGACGATGACCTGTTCGGGCTCGACAGCCGGTTCGCCCAGTCCCCGAATGGCGGCGTGGACGCTGAGGATCAACGATCCGACCTGGACGGGGTCGATCTTGTTCTGGCTAGGTAGGCCGAGACGATATCGGTGGTCATTTCGGTCAGGTTCGGCGTCGCGTCGTCCATGAAATCCTCAAGTGAAGAATGGAGAAGGCCTATTCGATCAGAGTTTGGTCGGGGAAGGAACGGTGATCCGGGTCATCGTCTAGGGCGATTACAAACCCACGCTGATATCCCCGTATGTCTCCAGGAACTGTGTCTTGTTCTTGAACGTTCCGGCGGCCACCCTCGCGCGAGTTTCGCGAGAACCCCACCTGCAGTTGCCAGCTTGGAAAAAATGGTGTTCGTTGAATTGGGGGGGCTGGACATGCCGGACACACGTATAGCTTGGAATGCAGCCACGACGGCTGCCGCCGCGACGTATCGAGTTCTTTCGGAGCCGCAGTTCATGCGGGAGTTTGACCCGAACGCGATCGCATTCGACGCTGCAGCGAACCGAAAGATGTCCCAGCTAGACTACTGGCTGAAGACCACTGGAAACGCCGATGCCTTGCAAACCGCGGCGTCAGAAGCGGCGGAAGAGTTCTGGTTCCATGTCGTCACGAGCTATCCGGGCGTGACAAAGAGGGACCCGTCTACCAGCAGCACCAAGCTGTTGCGCAAGGTGAAGGCACGGTTCGCCTCAGGGGACGCGACCCTGCACGATTTGGCGGACACCCTGGACAAGTGCCTGACATTTCCGAACAGCTGAGGTGCGAGATGCGCAATTTCTGGATCGTCGCGATAGTACTCGCTGGCTTGGCCGGTGCATCACCGATATGGGCACAGGAGGCGGCTGAGGACGCCGACACCGAAGGGTTCACGATCAAGCCGCAAGTGATCGACGCCGAGAACGGCGACGGCACGATCCTTGGTCTTGAATACAAGTATCAGCGCACGTTTCGGTTGGATGACTACGCGACGTCTGACTCTGGCCCTACACCGATTCCGAGTCCGGATGACGGTGGCATCACGCTAGCGGTCGATAGCAAAGGGTTCCTCACTGCTGATGCGGATCGCAACCCCCGCAATCTCATCGACGCTCGGGTAACGCTGAACGCGGAGTGGAATCCGGGATTTCAAAGTCCCGTCGGGCGCATGTTGATCGGTGCTTTCATTAAGGGCGAGGCCGACCAGACCCTCGGCCAGCACCAGACAGTGTTCGGAGCGCGCGGCTTCTATGGCGATCGCGGCATCTTCGATGATGACGACTTCCTGTTCATCGATCTGGGCTATGGGCGCGTTGAGCCGGGCGAAGATGAGGCCCGCGCTATGGCCTTGGGCGCAACCGACTTGGATGCCTTCGATCGTATCGATCTTGAAGCCGGCTATCTATGGCGAACGGGGCGGAACCCGGTACGGACGATCGAGGTGAATTACCGGCTGTATCAGGAGGTCGATGCCCTTCCTGCCGTGGCAGCGGCCGGTCTTGATCGGTCTGAGCTCATGACCATCCGCCTCGGCCTGCCTGGCGACTTCTTCATCGGGTACAGCACCGGCAAACTGCCGTTTGATCGGACGGACGACCAGGCGTTGGAGATCGGCCTGAGCTACAAACTGTTTTGAGACAAAGCGGATCGAAGGGCGGTGCTGGAAACGGCGGGTGTCGCCACTCGCGGCCTAAGGTCTTGTTGTTCCGTGATTTTACCCTCCCTTGTGTTACGTCAAGATCTTGGCCTAGGGTTGCGAGGGTTGTTGGCGAGGGATTTTCTAACTTGCTGACAAATAAAAAGAACCAGAGAATCTGGCGAGTGTTGGCGTGCGCGCCGGTTCGCCTGTTGGGCGAGCTCGTTAAGATATGTTAACCATGGTATGCGAATGGCCTTGGACGGTCGACCCGCGAACCGCTGCGCTTGAAGTAGGTGGCGATATTGCAGGGGCGGTCGGATTCGGGCTGATCAACAGCGAGGACGAGCTCCGTGAGGTCACGGCCATGATTTGCGCAGGCCTCCCCGATGATGCTCCCTGCCATGCAATATGGTCGGTGAGGGGCGACACCCTCGAGATGAAAGTCGTCAGCGAGGTCTCCGCGATCCAGCAGACGTTCGTGCGACATGACCAAGGCTACGCGGTCAAGCAGGACTTTCTCCAGCTCCACCCGAACTACTACAAGCGAGGGTACGCGAGGCGTCTCGCTCGCAATCTCCTCATCCTCTACGACACGCTCGGCGTAGACGAGGCAACCACGACTGCCAATCACATCGCCGGCAGCTATGTCTGGGCGCGCTTTGGGGCGCGACCGAAAGACCCGGAATATGTGCGCGGAATGCTCAGCTACCAGTTGGGTGTGAGCATCAGGTCGGAACAGATTGATGAGTCCTTCCGGGAAGGGTGCATGGAGGTAATCCTGCAAACCCCGGAGGAGGATCTCATGTACGAAGTCGCCATGATGGAGGGGGAGGATGGCAGTTCGATCGGTGAGATCCTGCTCCTTCCGCTGTCGTGGGAAGCCTATTGGGACGTGCGCTGCCCGACGTTCCGGAAGTTCATCAAGGAAAAACTCCAATGAAGAAACCAGAGCCGAAGGCGGCCGATGCAGCCGCCGAGTTGGACGATGCCTTCGTTGAGCTGGCCTACTCGCTGCCGGGCAAGAAGCGTATCATCAAACGATCGAAGCCGCCGGTTGAGGTCCTGGAGCCCGAGAAAGCTCGCCGGTACGCATATTAAAGCCCCCAACGTTGCCGTTGGGGGTTCGCTGAACATCAGTGATGGGTTCAGCCCTTTTCTTTCCGTTCGCTCGCCGAAGCCCGAACGATCCTCTTCGTGCCAGGAAGATCGAACGCCAGCTTGCCAAAGGCATCGACGACGTCCTTGGGGGAGCTTGCTCCGGCGGGGCGCAGAGGGGGAGTGCTCATGCCGTTCTCCTTTCAATATCGCGGAAAAGTTCAGGCCACTGTAAAAAGATTACCAATTGCGTCTGGAAGTATTCCAGCGCGCATGGCTCCATTAGACCATGAGCTGACCAGTTACGCCAACCTATGCTGACTTCTATAGAGACCAATCTTCAACATTCTGTTTGAACGTAGGGTGAACGGAGAATTAGGGTTAGTTAAATCGATTTAAAGAACTCGCTCAAAACGTGGCGGTTCCCAGATAACCCCGATGTTGTTGTCGCAGGTCAGCCAGGCGATCGGTCTGACGTCCGGGGTCTTGTTCACTCCCAAACGTTCCCGGTTCGGGCATCTCTGGTTCGCGCGCGCAATCCCGTCGCCCTTGGGGACCAGGGCGCGCTCCCCGTCTCAAATCTGAGGAACCAAACTCATATTCCGTACGCACGCGTCAGCACTGAGCAAAGGGCGATCGTGGAGCCCATGTATCTGCGGGCCCTTCAGAGCGGGGACCGAGACTAGCGCCGGCTGATAGCGCCCTCGCGCCGACAGTTCGATTCCATTCCTGAGCTCGGAAAGGCGAACGAAAGAGCGGCTCAGCGTCAAACAGGCAGCCAAGCCGACTCAGATCGGCAGAAGCCAGACGAGCCAGACGCCCGCCGCCAAGAAGGGCGCGAACGGCATCTGACCTCCGGGATCAACACGAGCGCCGCGCGCCCGGCGCGTCAGGACGAGAGCCAGTCCGCTCAGAGAGGCGATGAGGAGAACGATCGGCAGATCCGCCCATCCGACCCAAGCTCCTCCGGCGGCAAAGAGGATCGGGTCGCCGTTCCCTAGACCGCTCCGTCCCCGCCAACCCCGATAGCTGCAGCGCAACAGGCCGAAGACCGCATATCCCACCGCCGCGCCGATAGCGGCGTCCAAGGTGGTCAGACGATCCAGAAGGCTGGCCGCGATCACTCCGGTTGCCAAAAGCGGCACGGTGAGACGATCCGGTAGCCAGAAATGTTCAAGACCGATGACCGCGATCAGCAGCAGCTGCCAGCCGAGCAGGGCGGTCAGGATCACTTCCGGAAGAGTCGAGCCCACCAGCGCCGCCCAGACACCGACGCCGGATGCGGCCAGCTCGATGAGCGGATATTTGATCGGGATCGGCGCCCCGCAGGTCCGACAGCGCCCCCTCGTCCAGAGATAGCTGGCGACTGGCACGAGATCGGGCCAAGACAGAGTGCGCCGACAAGCCCGACAGTGGGAACGCCCGATTGTGACGTCTTCGTCCGCAGGCCACCGGACGCTGACCAGGCCGAGGAAACAGCCGACGACCAAGCCGATCAGGCCCAGATGAAAGGCCAGCAGAGCTGGCGTCATCCGCCCTGGATCGGCGGGCTCGCCTCTCCCGGGACCGGCGGCGCCACACCGCTCGCGGCGGGATCAGCCGCGACTGTGAACATCTCGATCCGCCGATCCCCGTCCGCGCCTCGCAGGGTCGCCGCCCGCGCCGAGACCGCCACGAGCCGCCAGCCGTCGATCGACTGTCCGACGGCCACCCGTTCGACCTCGCCCCCCGCGTTCCGCAGATAGGCCCGACGGCCGGCGATGCCGACCAGAACAGGAAGCGCCTCCGGCGGGGGCGCGGCATCCGGTGGGGCGGCGGGTCCGCCGAGTCGAAGTGCAAACCCCACGACGGGCCCGCCGCGTCGCGTTTCGATATCCGGTCCTGCAAAGCGCTCCGCCGTCGGCGGCCTGAGCGGCCGCGCCGCGCCGGTCGGCCAGGCGAGCAGAACCAGCGTCAGGAGCGCGCACAGGCCCAGCAGGCCAGGAAGCCAATGACGGCGAAGGTGGGTCACGCGATCACCATCAGCAGGACCAGGATGCAGGTTCCGGTCCCGTCGGGTCCGACCCCGACCGTGAGTGATTTGAGGCGGACCGCCTCGCGGTTGACCGCCACCCAATTGGCCGCCGCCGCCGAGGCCGCGCCGTCGCCGCGCGCCTGCACACGGACTTCCGCCAGATGTAAGCCACCGCCGAGCGGACGGACGGACGGGGTTTCGACCGAGACGATGTTGAGGCCCAGCTGGCCCAACTGCCCGTTCAGATACTCTCCGACGGCGATCTTCGCTGAGGCGCTGTTGCGCCGAACCGCGGGTTTCAGCGGACGCCACGGAACGGCCGATGGGGTGGATGCGGCCGGGGTGGACGACGCGGTGTCAGCCTTGGCGCGATCGATCGCGACCAGATCGCCGCCGATCGCCGCCACGGAGGTCAGGGCGATGCCAGCCAGCAGGACCGAAGCCAGCGCTGCCGCCCGATGGATCCAGACCTGCCGGTTCATGCGCAGACCTCGCGTAGGAAGACGACCGAACCCGCCTGGCCCGGATCCCCGCCGAGGGGCGGCGCGGCGCCGGCCGTAACCAAGGCCGGAACATTGGACCCAGGCCCGTAGTTGAGCGTCACGGTCTGCGTGTCCGCGGCCGCGTTGGTGACCGCGAGGCCTCCGGGCAGGGCGGCACCGATGCGGCCGGCCACGCACAGATAACGGGTCGCCGCATCGGTGCGCTCCAGCGATATCCACTCGGTACGGGCCGAGGCCTGTTGTTCGGCCAGGCGGGCCTGTTGGGCGATCAGGCGCCTCTCGGCAGCGATCTCCGGCAGGCGTCGCTCACGCCATTGTTCGGCGCGCAGGTTGCCGGCCAGGGCGACGGCGGCCAGCCCGAGACAGATCAGCGCCGCGCGGGGGGCCTGTTTGAGCCAGCGGGCCTCTCGATCATCGACGGCGCCGGCATTGCGGAAGCGGAACACGACCGTCTGGTCTTCGACCGACCGGGTCACGGCCACGGTTCGCTGAGCCGAGAAGGCGTCCCCGGCCAGGGCCGCGCGCCGCAGGATGCCGAGGGCGTAGACTGTCTCGCCTGCCTCCTGGCGCAAGGGAACCAGGTCGAACAGCGTGTCAGCGGCGGGCAGGGGAGACAACCGGTCCAGCTGCAGGCGGACGATCGCGCGGGCCTGTCGCGGCGCGCGGGTCGGCAGCCGCAGCACGCGGATCATCACCTCCAACGCCGGGGCCGGCGTCGGGGATCGTGTCGGGGTCAGTTCGAGGGCGAGGTCGTCGAGCGGCATGACTGGCTGACGGTATCGTATTCGCAGCGCTCGGGAAGGCTGCACCGGTATCGGACTTTGACTTTTGTCGTTGATGCGACCGCGCCCGCTTCCAAAGGGCGGCAACGCGGCGCCGGCCGATCGGTGAGCCCGGCCTGGGACGTCGCCAGCCGCTGGCTGGCGCGCGCCAGGGCCGAATAGCCGGCGGTGACCCCGACCAGAAGGATGGAGGCGACCGTCATGGCGATCATCAGTTCGAGGACGCTGTAGCCGGCGCGACCGGAACGTCCGCTTCGACCGGGTCGTTCGGCGTGGGCGGCACGATGGCGTCGATGGTCAGGTCCGGTCCGAAGCGGCGGTCGACGGTGATCCTCAATCGGCGCGCGACCGAGGGCGTATCCGCCGTCGCCGCGCTGGTGCTGGTGTAGGTCCATGTTCGCCCATCGGTCGTGCCGGACTGTTGTCCATCGGGACGCTCCCCCGCGTAAAGCCCTTCATAGAGATCGTCGGCGATGCGGACCGCGGTCAACCGGTCGCGCGCCTGCGCCATCCGCGACACGGCGTTGGAGGCCAGGGCCACGGCAGCGGCCACGGCGAGCACGGTGATCGACAGCGCCACCATGGCGTCGATGGTCAGATAGCCTTCGCGGCCGCCAGGGGAGTTACATGGCAACGGCGTCACCGACAGCCAGAAGCCCCTGGAACACCATCATGGTGATCAAGCCGACCATGCCCCCCACCACGATGATGACGAGGGGTGTGATCACCGACAGGACCCGCTCGATCGCTTCCTGCGCCCGGCCCGCGAGCACGGCCGAGCCGTCGTTGAGCGCCTTGGCTATCGAGCCGGACTGCTCGCCCATAAGGACATAGTGGATCAGGTCCGGCGGCGTGTTCGGGATCGCCCTCAATACCTCGCTCAGCCGCACGCCTTCCATCAACCGTTCGTCCTGGACGGCGAGGGCGCGGCTCAGGGAGGCGATGGTGACCGGCTCGCGGGCCAACCGCCAGGCGGGGGCCAAGGGCACGCCGGCCTGGAGCATGACGGCCAGCCGCGAGGCGAAATTGGCGAAGACGAAATCCCGCATCGGCGACCGCTTGCCGCGCATCAGCAGGCGGGCGAGCAGATCACTTCCCATGCGCCTGGCGCGCGCCGAAACGGTCAGAAGCAGAGCCAGAACGCCAGCGCCGACCGCAGCAATCGGCATCAGCAGGCGAACGATGGCCCCGAAGGTCAGCACGGCCTGGGTCTGGGCGGGAATGCCGCTTCCCATGCCTTCGAAGGCGGGTTCCAGCGAGGGCAGGACGGCATAGGCATAGATGGCGATCGAGCCGAAGGCGACGAGGATGACGAAAACGGGGTAGATGCACAGGGTGAACAGCCGCTTCTTCAGCTGATCCGCCGCCGCCAGCGATCGCGCGCCGGCGGCCAGCACCTCGCTCTGGCGTCCCGAGGCCTCGCCGCCGCGTGCCAGGGCCTGGAGAAACCGCGCCGGCGTGCCGCTGGCGACTTCCAGCGCCTTGGACAAGGGCTCGCCCGAGATCAGCCGTTGGCGCACTTCGCGGGCGATAGCGCTGACGCGGGGCGTCTCGCGGGTCTCGAGCAGGGACAGGGCCTGGGCCAGAGCCATGCCGCTGGTCAGCAGCTGGGCGAGGTCACGCCCCAGGCGGGCAGCCTCGGCCTCGGTCAGACGCAACGGCCCCTGGTGCTGGAGGAGGGCGGGCCGGATCGTGACCGGATGCAGGCGCGCATCGATCAGCCGGTCCCGTAGCGCGGCCGCCTCCGCCGCATAGCTGACGCCGCGATGTCGGCGACCGTCGGCGCCCAGGGCGGTGAAGTGAAACGCCTTCATCGGTCGGCGACGCGCCAGGCGTCGCCCCAGTCAATCATCCCCTCCGCCGATTGGGCGAGGGCGTCCTGACGCAGGGTGGCGTGGCCGGGTTGTTTGGCCAGTTCGGCCCGGAGCACGGCGGCGTGGGCACCGGAGCCGATCAGCTCGCCCATCTCGGGCGTGCAGACCATCAGCTCGCTGACGGCGCGCCGCCCGCGCCGACCCGTCTGGCCGCACGCCGGGCAGCCCTGCGCCCGGCCGACCGGACCCTTGATCGGTTTCAGGCCCGCCTCCTTCAGCGTCGCTGTTTCGTCCGCCGTCAGGGGCGCCATGTCCTTGCACGCGACGCAGAGCTGGGCGGCGAGCCGCTGGGCCATGACGCCGATCAGGGCGTCGCCGAGCAGATAGCGTTCGACCCCCATGTCGATCAGGCGCGACGGCGTGGTGGCGGCGTCGTTGGTGTGGACGGTGGCCAACACCAGATGGCCCGTCAAACTGGCCTGGACGGCAAGGCGCGCCGTCTCGGTGTCGCGGATTTCTCCGACCAGGATGACATCAGGGTCATGGCGCAGGAAGGAGCGCAGGGCGGTTGAGAACGTAAAGCCGGCGCCTTCATTGACCTGACTCTGGAGGATGTCCTCGAACACATATTCGACCGGATCCTCGACGGTCAGGATCTTGTTGTGGGCCGATGCGAGCTGCCGAAGCCCGGCATAGAGGGTGGTGGTCTTGCCGCTGCCCGTCGGACCCGTGACCAGCAGCAGGCCGTGGCTCCGAGTCAAGAGCTGGCTCAGTCCCGCGGCCACGGGGGCGCGCAGTCCCAGCCTCTCCAGCGAATAGTCGACGTCACGGCGCGTCAAGAGACGCACGACCAGGGACTCCCCGAACACCGTGGGTGCCGTCGAGATGCGGACATCGACCGGAACGCCGCGGACATTGATGGTGGTGCGGCCGTCCTGCGGTGCCCGGCTTTCCGCCACATCGAGGTCCGACAAGACCTTGATGCGGGCGATCAGGGCCGGCCCGAGGTCGACCCCGAGCCGCTCCTGATCCTGAAGCTGGCCGTCGAGGCGGAAGCGAACGCGGGTATGGTCAATCTTCTGCTCGATGTGGACGTCGGAGGCGTTGAGCAGGAAGGCGCGTTCCAGAATCTGCTCGGAGATCCGCACCACTGGCGCGTCGCGGGCGATGTCCTTGAGCCGTTCGGCGTCGTCGAGCCAGGTCGAGGTCGGCGCGGAGCCGAGGCCGGGACCGTCCATCGCCGGTTCGGCGATGTCCTGGGCCTGACGCCAGGCGCTGAGGGTCAGAGTGCGGACAGCCACGTCGCGCCCGAGGGCGAAGCGCAGCGCCTCCAGCGTGGTCTCGTCGCCGGGATCGACGAGGCCCAAGCACCAGCCGCCGTGCTCATCCGCCATGGCCACGGCGTAGCGGTCCTGCAGAAAGCGGACGCTGAGTCCGGGCAGCTCGACGCGGTCGATCGGGAAGCCGTCGGGCCAACGCGGGGCCTCATGCAAGGCGCTGCAGGCCTCGGCGATCGCGTCCTCAGTGGCGAGGCCCAAGAGGCTGAGCGCCACCGCCAGTGGTTGTCCCGAACTGCCGCTGGCCCGCACGGCGCGCTCGATGGCGCTGCCGCGAAGGCTAAGCGCCTCGGCCAGGTCCGCGCGCGGATGGACCGGCGTGGGCAGTTCGAACTCGTCGGCTGAGACAGTCATATGAACGCCGTAGACTCGGCTCCGCTCCCCCTATAGTCGAATAGGAGTAGCGTGTTGGTTCAGGGGGAGCCATGGGGGATTTGAGCAAACAGGGGTTGCGGAGCGCACCGGCGCCTCGCCCCGGCTACACCCTGACGGAAATGCTGGTGGTGCTGGTCATCATCGGTCTGATCAGCGCCATCGTCGTTCCCCAGACGCTGGGCCAGATGGACCGCGCCAAGGTGCGCGCGGCCCGCCTCAAGATGGAGAGCGTCGCCGCCGCGCTCGAAATGTATTCGGCCGATCTCGCCCGCTATCCGACTGCCGATGAAGGTCTAGCGGCCCTGATCGATCCGCCCGAAGGCGTCGCCGACTGGGCCGGCCCCTATCTTTCGGACAACGCCTTGACCCGTGATCCGTGGGGCCATGCCGTTGTTTATTCGCCGCCGGCCAGCGCCGGTGAGCGGTTTAAACTGACGAGCTATGGCTCCGACGGCGTGGCAGGTGGCTCGGGCTTCAAGCGCGACATTGTTTTGCAGATGTCCCAATGACGGTGCGCACCCCCATCCTTGTCTGCGCCGTGGTTGGCCTGCTGACAGCCTGCGAGACGCCGCGCGCCATTCGCCCTGACCTCGCGGTCATTCCTTTGAATCGTCCCGCAGCGCCGGCGGAGGCCGCGCCTTCGGTCGAGGCGCGCGAGATCGACGATATGTCGTGGCGGATCGAGAACGCCGCGCTGGCCCCCGCCGCGCCGGCGGTCCAATCCTCGCCAACCCGCAACTTCAATGTCGTCTTCGACCAAGCCCCGATCGGGGCGATCGCCGACGCCGTCCTGGGCCAGGCGCTGCGCCGGTCGTTCCGCATCGACCCGTCGGTCCAAGGATCCCTGACCTTCAGCCTGACCGGGCGGATGAGCGAGGTGCAGGCCCTGTCGAGTCTCGACCGCGCGCTGCGCAGCGTCAACGCTGCCCTCGTCTCGGAGGGCGCGGGCTACGCCATTGTGCCTTCGGCCCAGGCGGCCAGGCTGAGCGCGCCTCCCGTGTTCACCCAAGGTGCCGCTGACGGCTTGGCCGGCTCGGCAGTCTATCAAGCGCGCTCCATCGGCGCGGCCGAGATCGCCCGACTCCTGGAGCCCTTGGCGGGGGAAGCGGCGACGGTCCGTGCCGATCCGGGCAGGGAACAGGTCTATATCTCCGGCGACCCGACCACGGTGAATGCCCTGGTGCGCACCGCTCGCTCGCTCGACGTTGACTGGTTGCAGGGCAAGAACCTGCAGTTCTTCCCGGTGCGCTACGCCACGCCGGCCGACATTGCGGCGGACATCCGCCAGGTGTTCGGCGGACCCGACGGCCCGCTGGGCAACCAGATCCAGTTTATTGAGCTGACGCGCCTGAATGGGCTGCTGGTCATCGCCCGTTCGCCGAATGGGCTGGATCGCGCAGCTGAATGGATCGGCCGGTTCGACCGCGCCCCGGCGCCGGCTTCTCGCCGCCTGCGTTCGATTCCCCTGGCCAATCTGGAAGCGGAGCAGTTCGTTACGACGCTGTCCGCACTTCTTGGAACGGGCGGGGCGTCAGCGACACCGGAAGCTCCCGCGGCGGGACAAGCCCAACCGCCGAGCCCGGCGGCGGGCGCCGCCTCGGCGGCTGCTGCTCCGGCGGTCTCCATCGGGTCTACCGGGGGGCTCCGGATTACGGCCGACGCCAGGACCAACGCACTGATCCTGCTGGCCGATGACGCCGAGTACCGCAACGTCCTGGACATCGTGCGCGAACTTGATGCTCCGCCGCCCCAGGTGCTGATCGAGGCGACCATCGCTGAGGTGACGCTGAATGACCGCCTGCGCTACGGGGTGCAGTGGTTCTTCGATGACGGCGATCTGACAGGAGGCTTCTCTGGCGGTTCGGACGATGATGCAGCGCCCAGTTTCCCCGGCCTGTCGATCCGTTATCTGAACCTCGACGTGAGAGCGGTGCTGAACGCCCTGTCAGCGGTCACAGACGTTCAGCTGATCTCGACCCCCCGTATCCTCGTTCTGTCCAATGAGAGCGCCGAGCTTCAGGTCGGCGATCAGGTGCCGATCATCACCCAGACGGCGGTGGGCCTGAACAACGACAGCCGTATCCTCAACAGTGTCCAGTACCGCGACACCGGCGTGGTGCTCTCGGTGACCCCTCGGGTGACCGAGAGTGGGCGGATGTTCATCGAGATCGAGCAGGAAGTCTCGGAGGTGTCCGGCACGACATCGTCGGAGATCGATTCGCCGACTATCCAGCAGCGCCGGTTGAGCACGCGCATCCAGGTCGATGATGGCCAGTTGGTCGTGCTGGGCGGCTTGCTGCGTTCCAGCCGCAGCCTGGGTGACACCGGCGTTCCTTATCTGAGCCGCGTCCCGGCGCTCGGTGCCCTGTTCCGGACCCGCGACACGACCGAGCGCCAGACCGAACTGGTGATGTTCCTCCGGCCCACCGTGATCCGGGCGCGATCGGACATCGACGCCATCACCAATGAGATGGTCGGACGGCTGCAAGCCTTGGGGTTGCCGGTTGAATCGTCGCCGCGTCCCTAGGACCAGAAGCCGGGAGGGATATGTGTCCCTCCTTGCGATGTCGTTCGCCTTCGGTCTGGCGGTATTCGGGACTGCTCTGTCGGTGGCCTTGCGGGCTTATCTGGTCGCCAGCGCGGCGGAACAGCGCGACATCCTTGACCGGATCACCCTGGAGTCGTCGGCCAATGATGTACTGGGTCGGTTTGCCGCCGGGGAGGTGCATTCGATCAAGCCGACAAACCCGGCCGATGTTAGACTGAACCAGCGGCGGGTTGCGGTCGAACTGTCCCTACCCGAGGGCAAGCTCGATCTGCGGGGTGACCCGGATCTTCTGGTGCGAAGCGCCCTGCAACGGGGTGGCCTGGCGAAAACTGGGAAGGAAGTTCCAGCGCCGGCTCGTTTCGAGACGGTGGAGGCCCTGTCCCGCAGTTGGAGGCTGTCAGCGGGGGAAGAGGACTGTCTGCGACGGCTCGTCACGCTGGGACGCGCGCCGGAGGCGTTTCGGACGGAAGCCGCATCCGGTGACGGCAAGGGTCTGATGCGCTCGATCGCAGCAGGCGATCAGGTCGATGTCCGGGTGTCGCTGTCCGCCCGATCCGGGGTCAGTGTGCTCTGGCTTCGGGCGCGGTTCACCGGCGCAATCAGCCGCCCATGGCGAGTTCATGATTACCGGCGTCTGAAGCTAGGAATGGCGCAGGCGTCTTGCGTCTCGGGCTACTGAGCCAACTCCTCGCATTGCTGACCCGCCTCGGGCACGCAACCTTCCAAGCTCTCGACATAGACTGTTACGGTTGAGGAGGCAGTCCCGCCCGCTCCATCGCTGATCGTATAGCTGAAGGTGTAGGCACCCGGTGATCCGGGAGCGGTGTAAACCACGTAGGCCCCGCCGGAGCCGACCCAGGCAGTTCCACCGGTGGGCGTACCCACAGCCGTAACGGTGAGCGTGTTGTTGTTCGGATCACTGTCGTTGGAGAGCACCATGATCGAGGTGCTGCTGGATGGTGTCGCGCTTGCGTCGTCCGCATTGGCCACGGGCGGTTGGTTGGTGCTCGTCACCGTGACCGTGACGGTTGCGGTCGCCGTGTGTCCCTGACCGTCAGAGATGGTGTAGGTGAAGGTCTTGGTTCCGGCCGAAGCTGGCGCGATAAAGCGAACGCGTTGGGGACTGGTCAGGATGGTCGGCGTCCCGCCGCCCGTCGCTGTCGAGACCGAGGTAATGGTCAGCGGATCCCGGTCCGGGTCGCTGTCGTTGGTCAGGACCGCAATATCGATTGTGCCGGATGCGAGCACGCTGCCGCTGTTTGCAACCGCTACCGGCGCGCGGTTCGCGACGCGGTCGGTCGTGATCACCTGCCGGTTGCCCGAGGCGTCATAGCGGTATTCGATCGAGACGCCGTTGGAATAGGTGACTTTGATCAGTCGGCCGGCGCTGTCGTAGACATACTGCGTCTCCGAGAGCGAAGGCGTCGGCGAGGCCGCGAGGGCGAGGGCGGCGAAGGCCGCGACGAACTGAAATCGGGACATGGCCTATTCCGCCTTCCAGGATTTGTTGGCCTCGACAAGCGAAGGCGGCGGCGTATGGGACATAATCCGCACCGTTTCGTGATGCGCGGCCAGCTCGCGCGCCGTGGGCTGGGGCGGCGGATAGGCGTCCGGACGATCGTGCAGAAAGGCGAATACGAGCCCCCCGACAACTGCGGCGACCGTGCCGACGCCGACGCTCGCGCGAGGCCAGGAAATGGCTTTCAGACGGTTGCGAAAGGTCGGGGCCGACCGCCAGGCCTCGAGATCGACGGTGCGCCGGATCTCCGACCCAAGGCGCTCGAGAACTGTTCGAGCGCTCGTGGCGATTCGTCCCCAAGCAAGGACCAACCGATCTCGGAGACCTTCGAGCGAACCCATCATTTCCCCCGTCTCGCTCGATCCTAGATTGAGCGATGCCGAAATTGAGACTAGGCGAGCTTACCGCCGAAGGTAAAGCCCTGCTTCTACCAGTGGAGGAAAATTCTCCTTCCGTGCGAGCGCAACTCGTGCTTGCTTGAGTGACAGGCTAGGGGAGCGTCGCTTTGGTCAAGGCAGGCTGGGACAATGTCCGCGCGGCAATGGGGTTGCGTTCGCGGGTCTCTGATGAGGCGGATCGTCGATCATCAAGTCGGCGAGGGCCCGGAAGCTCATACGCAAGCACGTCGGCGCGAGATATCCCTGTCGTGCGGTCGCGTGGTCACATAGGACTTGCCGCGTGGGCTGCCATCCTGCTTGCTTTGGCCTTCGCGGCGTTTGTCGCGTTGGTTGGCGGCGTCAAGGCGCAGAGTGGCCCTCCCGTCTACGGTCCTGCTTCGGGGCTGCCGTCGTTCAGACTGATCCAGCAGAACGCGACCATTTCACCCGCCAATGCCCTTTCCTTCTATGGAGCCGCGGGTTCCCCGGTCGCAGCAGCGCGCGGGGGTCGGGTCGTGCAGATCGCTCGAGGTCTGCAATCAGCAACACCCGGTTCGCCGGAAGCTGTGGAGACCATCTACCAGTTCGTCCTGAACGAGTTCGATTTTGAACCCCAGTTCGGTCTCCATAAAGGAGCGGAGGGGTTGTGGCTGGACGGCTCTGGCGGCGCATTCGACCATGCCAATCTGCTCGTTGATCTGGCCCGGGAAGCGGGGTTCCAGGCTCGTTATGTATTCGGCGAGACGCAGCTTGATGCGGCGACCGCGAAATCGATGCTGAAGGTCACCTCGGCCCAGCAAGCCTGCCATGTTCTGGCAATTGGAGGCACGCCCGGTCTGGTCAATGGACAAACTAACTGCGCCGCCTTGTCCGGGCCGGTTACCACCATTTCCATGCTTCACGTCTGGGCCGAGGTTTTGGTTGAGGGCAGCTGGAAGGCTTTCGACCCGTCCCGAAAAAACTATCAGCAGGTCTCGGGGGCGGACCTCTGGAGCCTGGCGGGGACGTCCGCAGCTGCGGCCTGGGGGCAGGTTTCCGGCGGTGTGACCGAAGGAGCGAATTCAATCGGTGGATTGAGCGCGGCTCAGACCGCTTCCGTCATGTCAGGATATGGGTCCGCCATACAGACGGCGTTGCGGACCTCTCCCTCCGTGGACTCTGCGGATGTTACGGATCTGACAGGCGGATGGCGGCGGTCGCACACGCGATCGTTCGCTGTGACGGCACCAGCCAGTCCCGGAACGCCGGTCGCATACTGGACCGGAGACATTCCGTCAGTCTATCGCGCGACTTTTTCCATAACTGCGCCCGGGTTTCAGCAGACCTGGGACCTGCCGACCTACTATGCGGAACGCATTCAGGCTCAGATGGCGCAGTATGCCAATACCGACGGTAACTCTACTGGGCTTCCGCGTTTCAAGGTCTATGTGAGGGTTTGCGAAGGCTTCACCTCAATCGCGGCCCGGAACAGCTGCGTGGCGGCGAATACGTTTGTCGGAGCGGAAGTCTCGGCTGCTTGGGACCGGCGGTTCTCTATCGCCATCGACCACCCGTTCGCCGCCCAAGGCGGGACATACGCCGATGAAACCGTCGTCAAGACGACCGAGAGCGGCCTGTTGAATGAATTGGTCCTTCGTGTCGGGAAGGGGTCCGCCACGCGTCACGCTCGCCATGCGCAAGAGAAGGGACCGTTCCTTCCGGCAACCTACATTCCAGGAGGCGAAATCTGCGAAACTGACGACTTTGGGGGCACGTCTGCATCTTGCTATCCCGTGCTTGATCCCGCGTACGAAAATAATCGGGCAGCGCCGGCCCCAAACGTCACGATGAACCTGACGGGCACCAAGTTTGCGGTCGGGGAGCATTCGCGGGGCGAATCCGCAGCGATGAAGGACGACACGATCAACAGTTGGTCGCTCCAGCTCAACCGGGCGATCACGATTCTGGAAGGCCTCGCCGATGCGCGGATACTGGAACATCACACGATCGGCGTCTCAACGGCAATGACCGCCGGTGATAGTTTGATGTCTGCCCTTGATATCGATACGGCCATCGGGGTCGCGCCCGGATCCGGCAGCTCTCCCCGTCAGGTTGTTTCCGTCCTTGCCGCGTTCTCGTCAGCGGCTGAGGCCACCGCACTGAGTGAGAGGAGGGAGGCCTACACGGCGACCGGGGGGCGTGCTCACTCAGGGATTCACATCGCCGCAACGGGTGGCGGTCTGAGCATTTTGCGGGCCGGCGCGAACCTGAGCGCCTATCCGTTGGCGACGCAGCAAGAGATCGCCCGCTATCTTTCTGCAGGATTTGAAGTCCTGGCCAGTCAGGGTCCGACGCCCGGCTCCTACCTTCTGGCTCGCAAGCCCGATGGTTCGGAACAGGCGTGGCTTATTTCCGTACCCTACGAGCCAAACGTCGTCGCGAACCCTTCGGTCTATTCGGTTTACAGAAAGGGGGCCGGACCGGTTGCGGACCCGTATGAGTATATGCAGAAGCCGACCATCGGCGGTCTGGCTCAGTGGGGCTCGGTGACGGTCGCAGGCGGGTTGAGCTTTACTGAAAGGCCCGACATCGCTGTTGGACAGGGCGGCTTCCCCTACAGCCTGACGTTTGAACGCACCTATGCTTCGGAAGGTGCCGGAGCGCCGTCCTTGGGGCCCGGATGGACCCACAACTGGACATCGAGTGCAGAGGTTGCCCGCACGAACGCCCCGCTGCTGCTGGACGAACACAACGCCCAAGCTGCTGTGCCAAGCCTGATCGCCCTGATGGTCCTGTTGAAGGGGGCCGAGGACGAAACTCTGAAATCGGCCGCAGTCGGGGCCATGGTCACGTCCTGGTGGACGGACCGCACGCGAGACGTTGCGTCAGTCACCGTCGGCGGGGCGACTGCTTCATTTGTTAAACACCTGGATGGGCAGTGGAGGGATGTGGAGGGGACGGGGGAGACGCTGACGCTCGTCGAAGTCGGCCCTTCCGCCTATAGCTTTTTGACGAGGCGGCTGCGCGACGGATCAGAACAGCGGTTCGAGGCAGGTTCCAATGCCGCGCCGAACGGATCCCGTTCCGACTATTCGCTGGTCAAATGGTCCTTCCCCAGCGGCGTTATCATCGACCTGACCAGGGCGGAGCAGGTGGGAACGACCGTATCAAACAATCTCGGAGTTAGGCTGGAGATATTCCACGGGGTCTTCCCGGACCCACAGTCCTGTTCCAACACGCCGAGTACGGACGCCTGTGTCGGGTCTCCCTACAAGGGACGGGTCGAGAGGGTGAAGGCCGTGACCCCGGCGGGACAGGTGATTCAGGAAGTCGTGTTCGACTATGCGGGTTATTGCCCTACGGGTTCAAACCTCTGCACGACCACGCTTTCGGCGGTAACTCAGAGCGGGCGAAGGGTTCGCCGCTACGAGTACGCCGCAGAAACCGCGCTCCCTCTGCATGAGGACGAGCCGATCCCGGCGTTCAGCCTGCTGACCAGGATCAAGGAAGACGGTGTCGTCGCACCACGGGCAAGTTTTGAGTGGGCGACTGCGGATGTGAGGTGGCGACCCCAGGTCCGGAATGCCATCGACGTTCTCGGACGTGCCACCGCCTATCGAAGCCCGGGCATCGGCCGATCCGCGACGACCGACGCGTTGGGCGGCCAGACGGTGGCCTTGCTGGCCAACCAGCGCGTCGTGGCTTTGCGCGACCCGATGGGCCGCATCGAGCGCCACACTTACGATGGTCGGGAACGGGTAAGCACGCAGACATCGGCGTGGGGCAATGTGACGTCCTTCAAATACGATGCTCGAGGCAACGTCACCGAGGTGAAGCGGTCTCCGCGTGCGGGCTGCGGGACGGACACTGTCTGGTGCCAGTCGAGCACGGCTACGGCCACCTATCATCCCATCTGGAACAAGCCGCAGACGATTACGCTGCCGGCCACCTCGCTGGACGGGCAGGCCGCCAGCACCTGGACCTTCGCCTACAACGCCCAAGGTCTGCTGGAGACGCAGACCTCGCCGGTCGTCTACAACGGAGCTACGGGCGGCAATGCTGCGGCTATCTGGCGGACCTGGTACGACGCCTATGGCCGGGTGACCCAGACGCGGGATCCGACCGGGATCGAGGCGACCATGGCCTACGGCGGCTATGGCCAACCTGCGTACTGTTTGACGCGCCAGATCGCGTCGACCCAGTCCGGCGGCTTCAACCAGACCAGCGCCTTCACCTGCAATGCGGCCGGCGATGTGCTGACGGCGACCGATCCGCGCGGCAACGTCACGACTGCGACCTATGATCCTCTCCGGCGCAAGCTCACCGAATCTGGACCCGCCGCGACCGGCATTCAGACGCAGTGGACCTATGATCTTGACGGAAACGTCACCCAGGAGCGCCGCTGGGATTCAACCGCGTCGGTGTGGCGGGCGACAACCACCACCTATTCCCTCACCGGCAAGCCCCTGACCGTCACGGACCCCGCCGGCGATGCGACGCGGATCTGCTACGACGGCCTCGACCGGGCGACCGTAGCCGTTGACCCGACTGGCCGAGCGACCCGAACCACCTACAATCTGGCCGGCCAACCGACCCTGGTCGAGCGCTGGTTCACGGCCAGTGTGTCAGATGCGACCTGCGCCCTGACGAACACTCGTCCGGCGCATCTGACGACCAATCGCTGGCGGGGGATAGAGTATAACGTCGGTGGTCTGCAGAGCGCCGAGATCGACGGCAACGGCAACCGCACGACGATGGAGTACGACGGCTTGGGACGGCATTTTCAAACCACCTACGCCGACAGCAAATACACCCTGAACATCCTCAATGAACGGGATCAGGTCTACGTGGCCGCGGCACGCTCCGGCGACTACCAGCACGCCTTCTATGACGCCGTGGGTCGGGCTTATTGGACCTGGGAACATACGAATGGGGCGGAATGGCCGGTTGGCCGACACGTCAAGACATCCTACGATCTGGCGAGCCGGCCCGTGCGGACAAGCGTGCAGACCCCGCTCACCGCGACCTGGGACGGGTACCCGGAGCGCGACATCCGCACCTACACCTACGACGCTGCGGGTCGGGTCATTTACGACCGGATCACCCCCAACAACGGGACGATGGGATCGAACCAGCTGATCCTCGGCTACGGCTATGATCAGGCCAACAACCGCACCACCATCAAATGGCCAGACGCCTATCAGGCGAACTACACCTTCGACGCGGCCAATCGCGCCACCCGGGTCGAGTTCGGGCCTGTCGGTAACACCGCCCAGTACTCTGCGAACATCACGGTGGATTCACTCAGCCGCCGAACCGGCCTGAACCGTTCCAACGGCGTCAACAGCTCATACGCCTATGAAACCGACAACGACCTCAGCCAGATCAACCACGCCTGGGCGCCGTCGGCGGGTGAGACGCCGGCCATCTTCGGCTTCCAGCACGACGCGGCCGGCCGGATCACCGGCCTGAACATCAACCGCCCTGATCTGGAGTGGTCGCCGAGCCCGACCTATGCCCAGACCTATGGCGTTCCCACCAATCTGAACCAGACCACGTCACGGAACGGTGTGGCCCTGACCTGGAGCGACAACGGCAATCTGCTGAGCCATGGCTCCACGACCTATGAATGGACGTTCGGCAACCGGCTGGTCCGGGTGCTCAAGCCGGGCAGCACCACTGAATACGCCTATGACAGCCAGGACCGGCGCACGGTGGTGATCGAGGACGGGGTGATGACCCGCACACTGTGGTCGGGCGCGGACGAGGTGGGCGAGTACGATCTGGCCGGCGGGCTCAAGCGGCGCTTCATCCCGGACGGCTCGGGCTCGATGGACGCCCGGCTGGCGACGGTGAACCCGGACCACACCATCTATTGGCACCACACCGACCACCAGGGCAGTGTGATCGCCACCTCCGACGGGTTCGGTCAGCTCTTCTCCGTGGCCAACTACTCGCCGCATGGAGAGTTCGGCACGGCGGCGGATGGCGTGACCCAACTGACCGCCCCACCGCAGGGCAGCCCGTTCGGCTACACCGGGCGGCAGTGGGACGCCAAGGCGGGGCTGTATCAGTACCGGGCGCGGTATTACGACCCGGTGCTGGGTGTATTCCTCAGCATGGACCCGATCGGGACCAAGGACGATCCGAACCTGTATGGGTATGTGGCGCAGGATCCGGTGAACAAAGCGGATCCGACGGGTCGAACGATCGTCATTAGGGGTAGCGAGGCCTACGTCAGACAAGTTAACGACGCCATTCGTAGGATCGAGCAGGGGCGTGACGGTCGAGCGTTTATTCGCGAACTGAGAAACCACAGAAGGGAAATCGTCATTCAAGCCCGGGAAGCCGGTGACAGAGGAAACGAAGCTGATGCGCGAGATGATCGTGCAGCTAGGCGAGAAGGAGTAGGATCAGACGTCGATGTTTTCTTTGACCCTACCGACCATAGTGGCGGAATGAATGATAACGGTTCGACTAGGAGAGCGCCTTTTGTTGGATTGTCTCATGAGCTCGGCCATGCTGAAGATATGATCAATGGACGAGATGGTCCTCGCGTTCGGGATTCTGAGGGGAGACTGCAAGATCATACGCCGGAGAGAGAGGGAAATGCCATAATGCGAGAGAATATGGTCAGGGACGAGCACGCCCTCGCTCCTCGTTCAAATTGGACTCCGCCATCACAGAGAGATCAAGAATGTGTGTCAAATCCCCTGTTGAGACGATGTCAGTAGTTATTCTGTCTGTTTTCTTACTTGTGTCAGCGTCATGTAGCGCGCAAGAGGCACCAGCTGTTGACCGTCGCAGTGCGCCGTTTGCGGGTAGCGAAACCTGCGGGGAATACTGCGGCCCATGTCGAAGCGCTTGGCAGCAGATGAGCTCAGCGCAACGATCGCGTGAAGGTTCAATCGAGAGTTGGCAAGCTCGGTGTACAAAGCTGAGGTGGATTGCGGTATGCACTGATGGTTGGGTCGATTACTCGGAGATATCTGCTGACTTGTGTCGAGAGCGAAGAGGTGTTCAATCGTATATTCAGGTAATCGATGGATAAACGTGAACTTAAACTCGAAGCGCACCCCCTTTCCACCGTCCGTCGCGGCCCGACCTCCGCCGCCATGACGCCGTACTGACCCTCCGCTAACTGTCAGCATATTGCGCGCCGCCAACCTGCGGATTCCCCTGAGGCAGTGACACGCACCACTTTCCACTCACTCCCGGCCTGACCCCCTCCAACGGCGTCAACACCTCATACGCCTATGAAACCGACAACGACCTCAGCCAGATCAACCACGCCTGGGCGCCGTCGGCGGGTGAGACGCCGGCCATCTTCGGCTTCCAGCACGACGCGGCCGGGCGGATCACCGGCCTGAACATCAACCGCCCTGATCTGGAGTGGGCGCCGAGCCCGACCTATGCCCAGACCTATGGCGTTCCCACCAATCTGAACCAGACCACGTCGCGCAACGGCGTGGCCCTGACCTGGAGCGACAACGGCAATCTGCTCAGCCATGGCTCCACGACCTATGAGTGGACGTTCGGCAACCGGCTGGTCCGGGTGCTCAAGCCGGGCAGCACGACCGAATACGCCTATGACAGCCAGGACCGGCGCACGGTGGTGATCGAGGACGGGGTCATGACCCGGACCCTGTGGTCGGGCGCGGACGAGGTGGGCGAGTACGATCTGGCCGGCGGGCTCAAGCGGCGCTTCATCCCGGACGGCTCGGGCTCGATGGACGCCCGGCTGGCGACGGTGAACCCGGACCACACCATCTATTGGCACCACACCGACCACCAGGGCAGTGTGATCGCCACGTCAGATGAGTTCGGCCAGCCCTTCGCCCTGGCCAACTACTCCCCGCATGGAGAGTTCGGCACGGCGGCGGATGGGGTGACCCAACTGACCGCACCGCCGCAGGGCAGCCCGTTCGGCTACACCGGGCGGCAGTGGGACGCCAAGGCGGGGCTGTATCAGTACCGGGCCCGCTACTACGACCCGGCGCTCGGGATATTCCTGAGTATGGATCCCATCGGGACCAAGGACGATCCGAACTTGTACGGATATGTGGCGCAGGATCCGGTCAACTCGTCGGATCCCACTGGAAAATGCAAGAATGATCCGCTTTGCGAGGGACGATTCGATGGCCGATCGCGCGCAGCGACGTCTGGCGGGCTCTACGACCATTATCGCTCTGGCCGAGGCGCGCTCTACGTAGCAGACCCCCAACGTGCGGGGGTTGATGACGCGATTGATATTGGCTCCCAGATCCAAACCAGCGTGAGGGACGGCGGCTATTACGCCGACTTCGCAGAAGCCGCTGTCGGCTGCCAGTGTGCTGTGAGGGTGCCAGGTCGTGAGGAACCTCACGGCTTTAACTTGGAAAACGGTGCATTCGTCATGCCGTGGCGCGACAGTGCCCGGGGACATGGGCGCTTTCAGGGGACCATGATGGCAGGTGTGATGCGGCCCGATCCGAATAATGAATTCGGTTATCGGTTCCAGGGCACCCTTGAACTAGGTGACAACGACTTCAATTTCGATCTGGACGATGACCCTATCACCAGCGCGGCCGCTGCTGTTGTGGGTGCTGTAACTGGGCCTGGAGAGTCATTTCCTATAGAGTTCAACCGGACTTACAGCTTTACGGCGCATGGAGATCTTCCAGAATGGATGCGATATTGAGGTCGCGGGCAATTGTTTGCCTCGCGCTCACACAACTTTCTGCGTGTTCTGTTTCCGAGTATGGTTCATGCAAAGTAGATGAAGTACGAGCAAGGCAGTTGGTACAGGAGTGCTTCTCTGGGGGAGAGTGTTACGCCATACCCGGCTTCGCATCAGCGGCAACGGAGGAGCTCTGGGAGACTGAGGTTCGTCGCCAATGCCGTGCCAATTTGGAACTCTTCTCGCAAGAAGAAGTCGATGGCGGCAGGGATTATGTTTTTGCGTGTCGTCTAGGATTTAAGACAGGAATTTTTCGACTATTCTTGTCGAGATCTCCCAAATCTGACGGAACTTGCTACATATCTAGGTATGGATATGTGAAGATTGACGACAGCGAAATCGCTCAATTTATCCCACTAGTGGAGCATTTCGACGTTTCTTAATCATGTGACCTTGGACCTGTCAGCAAATCCACTCAAGGAATGCGTCGATAGGTGGGCAGCGACTGCCGTTGGGGTTGCCATTCGCCGCTTTCCCAACGCCCCAAGGTACACTCATCAACGCCCGCAATCTCGGCGGCTCGTTTGATGGACAGCCCGTGCTGCCTAAGCGGGCGAGCAGCTTCTCTTCAAGGCTGCGCGCTTCCGGTCAGGGCTTGTATCCTGTATCCGAGATGAAGCGGGGACACACACCACTTTCCACTCACTCCCGGCCTGAACCGTTCCAACGGCGTCAACAGCTCATACGCCTATGAAACCGACAGCGACCTCAGCCAGATCAACCATGCCTGGGCTCCGGCGGCGGGCCAGACGCCGGCCATCTTCGGCTTCCAGCATGACGCGGCCGGCCGGATCACCGGCCTGAACATCAACCGCCCTGATCTGGAGTGGTCGCCGAGCCCGACCTATGCCCAGACCTATGGCGTTCCCACCAATCTGAACCAGACCACGTCACGGAACGGTGTGGCCCTGACCTGGAGCGACAACGGCAATCTGCTGAGCCATGGCTCCACGACCTATGAATGGACGTTCGGCAACCGGCTGGTCCGGGTGCTCAAGCCGGGCAGCACCACTGAATACGCCTATGACAGCCAGGACCGGCGCACGGTGGTGATCGAGGACGGGGTGATGACCCGCACACTGTGGTCGGGCGCGGACGAGGTGGGGGAGTACGACCTCGCCGGCGCGCTCAAGCGCCGCTTCATCCCCGACGGTTCGGGCTCAATGGACGCCCGGCTGGCGACGGTGAATTCGGACAACACCATCCACTGGCACCACACCGACCACCAGGGCAGTGTGATCGGGACATCCAATGGCTCGGGCCAGGCGGTCGGCCTGACCAACTACTCGCCGCATGGAGAGTTCGGCACGGCGGCGGATGGCGTGACCCAACTGACTGCGCCGCCAACCGGCAGTCCGTTCGGCTATACCGGGCGGCAGTGGGACGCCAAGGCAGGGCTGTATCAGTACCGGGCGCGGTACTACGACCCGGTGCTGGGGATATTCCTCAGCATGGATCCGATCGGGTCCAAGGACGATCCGAACCTGTATGGGTATGTGGCACAAGATCCGGTGAACGGAACTGATCCGATGGGAACGTGCACCATCAACATTGGGGGAAGTCGGGGATCGAGCGGCATGTTTGGCGGGTGCGTGATCTACGGCTACGTCAATAGCAGAGGAACGCCCGTCCCTGGCGCGAATGAGCTTGGCCGCGCGAGCGCTATCGGCCGGTCAGCAAACCCCCAAGCCACGGTATACGACGTGGCAGTCGTCGGAGCGTCGGAGTTACATCATCGGCAGATCCACAACTTTGTCTTCCATCATGCAGGGTCGAACTCTGCTCTTCGGCAGGCTTTCGCCGACGCTTACGCCAACCCTGGACAGTCAATCAGCGGAGTGCATGCTACTACGGTTTTACCCATCGACGGTTCCCAAGGCGCGGGCATCGGCCGCACAACGACGGACTGGACGGGGACGTTGACATACAACGCAGAGGCCGGACGTTACTTCTTTGACGCAGTCGGTGTCGTGAGACCGCAAACCTTCTCGACCAGAAACGATGGCAATTCGCCTGGAGAACGCGTGGGCATCGCAGTCTGGGCGGCTACAATGTGCCAAGGGTGCTCAGACTATCCGCAGGTGGCAAGCGCAGATATGCTTGCTCGCTTCGAACTACAGGGACGGCCAGTAGAGGGCGGTCGCCGCCGGAATCGGGACAACGATCAGAGTCACTGACCCGCAGCCCTCCGGCTCCGGGTTTGAACAAGACCAGCCTCACTGACTTCGGTTAAGTTGGTCAATATGGAGAGTGGCATGAGAATGGGCGCTATCGGAGCGGTATTGGGCTTAGCTGTGGGCGGACTTGCCTCGGCGGGCTTTGCCGAGCCCTCCCCAGAGGCGAAGGCGCTCGATATCGCGAAAACCTGCTTCGGCGCGCTCCCCCGGTGCGATTTGGGAATGAGCATGGCAGCGGTAACCTCCTCCGGCTCGATCGCAGAATCGGAAGCGTTCTTCCGGAAATATGGCCGCGTGTGCAAACAATCAGGGGTTGAAGTAAGGCAAGCGGCCCGGCTGCAGAATCGCAAGTTTCGCGTTTTCGTAATCTGTCGTGATGGGGCTGAGGTGTTTAGCAATCGGATCGACATCGGCTACGCGGTGGATCTCAGCACTCCATTCGGCGCGTTCAGACTCTTTCCTCATTCCGTGGAACATTGGGCCTCCTGTGATCAAGAGTGCTCTACTCCCGGACGGTACTATCGAGACCCCGTTGGATAGGCAGGGGGTAGCTCGCGATATGGCGGCCGGCCAGATCATGCTTTCTCCCTTTGCTATGCATGAATCGGGGACACACACCACTTTCCACTCACCCCCGGCCTGAACCGTTCCAACGGCGTCAACACCTCATACGCCTATGAAACCAACAGCGACCTCAGCCAGATCAACCATGCCTGGGCTCCGGCGGCGGGCCAGACGCCGGCCATCTTCGGCTTCCAGCATGACGCGGCCGGGCGGATCACAGGGCTGAACATCAACCGCCCTGACATGGAGTGGTCGCCGAGCCCGACCTATGCCCAGACCTATGGCGTGCCCGCCAATCTGAACCAGACCACGTCACGCAACGGAACTCGTCAACTGGATTTGTCAGCCGGTTTAGACGAAAGTTGGCTCCTGCATGGCCCGTAGAGCCAGCAATCTCGGCCCGTGCGCTCTTGAAAGATTTGCCGGCCTCTGTCAGAACCCGCCACCCAACGACCGCGAGGATCGGGCGCGGGAGCCAGATAAGAGACAGGCCACCCGCAACCGCAACTCTAAGCCGTTGATTATGCGGGTATAGTACAATGGTAGTACAGCAGCCTTCCAAGCTGAATATGTCGGTTCGATTCCGTCTACCCGCTCCAGAATTCTCTAGCTGACCAACGCCCCCTTCCGGGCCACAGGAGTTTTGGCCATGGCCAAGGAAAAGTTCGAACGTAACAAGCCGCACTGCAACATCGGCACGATTGGTCACGTTGACCACGGCAAGACGACGCTGACGGCGGCGATCACGATGGTTCTGGCGAAGGCCAGCGGCGGCAAGGCGATGAACTATGCCGACATCGACGCGGCCCCGGAAGAGAAGGCGCGCGGGATCACGATCAACACGGCGCACGTCGAGTATGAGACGGCGACGCGCCACTATGCGCACGTCGACTGCCCCGGCCACGCCGACTATGTGAAGAACATGATCACGGGTGCCGCGCAGATGGACGGCGCGATCCTGGTGGTTTCGGCCGCTGACGGCCCGATGCCGCAGACGCGCGAGCACATTCTGCTGGCCCGTCAGGTCGGCGTGCCGGCGCTGGTGGTGTTCATGAACAAGGTCGACCTGGTCGACGACGCCGAGCTGCTGGAACTGGTCGAGATGGAGGTGCGCGAGCTCCTGTCCAGCTACCAGTTCCCGGGCGACGACATTCCGATCACCATGGGTTCGGCCAAGGCCGCGACCGACGGCGTGAACCCGGAGATCGGCGAGCAGCGGGTTCTGGCCCTGATGCAGACGGTGGATGACTACATCCCGCAGCCGGCGCGTCCGCTGGACCTGCCGTTCCTGATGCCGGTGGAAGACGTGTTCTCGATCTCGGGCCGCGGCACCGTGGTCACGGGCCGTATCGAAAAGGGCATCGTCAAGGTCGGTGAGGAGGTCGAGATCGTCGGCATCCGTCCGGTCCAGAAGACGACCTGCACGGGCGTGGAAATGTTCCGCAAGCTGCTGGACCAGGGCCAGGCGGGCGACAACGTCGGCGTGCTGCTGCGCGGCACCAAGCGTGAAGACGTCGAGCGCGGTCAGGTTCTGTGCAAGCCGGGCTCGATCACCCCGCACACCAAATTCCTGGCCGAGGCCTATATCCTGACCAAGGAAGAGGGTGGCCGCCACACGCCGTTCTTCACCAACTACCGCCCGCAGTTCTACTTCCGCACCACGGACGTGACCGGCATCGTGCACCTCAAGGAAGGTGTCGAGATGATCATGCCCGGCGACAATGCCGAGCTGAACGTCGAGCTGATCACCCCGATCGCCATGGACCAGGGCCTGCGCTTCGCCATTCGCGAAGGCGGCCGCACCGTCGGCGCCGGCGTGGTCTCCAAGATCACCGAGTAAGCTCGGTCTTCTGACGCATAACAGAGCGGCCCCCGGAGCGATCCGGGGGCCGTTTTGCTGTCCGGGGGTGCCAGGGCTCCGCACAGACTTCCTTCACCATGAACGCTCACCGGCCTGAAACCGGCGCCGGGGTAGAGCTTGTCCGGAAGGGCGGTCCATCGCGGATCGCCGAAGGACGGTTGCATGACTCCGCTGAAGGTAGACATCGTCGGGATCGACGCGCTGGGTGAGGCCGACCGGGCGATGTGGTCCGCCATGCTGGCTGCCAATCCCGCACTCGCCAGTCCCTATTTCCGGCCGGAGTTCGCCCGGGTCGCCGGCCGGGTCAGTCCCGGGGCGGCGGTGGCGGTGTTCTCGCGCGGCGGCGAGACCGTCGGCTTCTTCCCCCATCAGCGGCGCGGCGGGGCGATGCAGCCGCTGGCGGCGCCGATGAACGACTATCATGGGATCATCGCCTTTCCGGGCATGGCCCCTTCGCTGCAAGAGGCCGCAGCGTTGCTGGGGGTTGCCCGGCTGAACCTGACCGCCTGGGTCGGCCCGACCGGGCTGGGCGAGGATCGCCGCACGGTCCAGGTCGAGCTCGGCGACCACGGCTATGACGGCTGGTACGCCGAACGCCGGGCGACCCACGGCAAATTCTTCAAGGACAAGGAACGCGCCCGGCGCAGCATGGAGGCCGAACTGGGGCCGCTGCGAGTGGAGCACGGACTGCGCGACCCCACCCTGCTCGACTGGCTGATCGATCTGAAGCGCGACCAGTACCGGCGGACGGGTCGCCACGACATCTTCGCCTGTGGCTGGACCGCAGACCTGCTGCACGCTCTGCTCAAGGAGGAGGGTCAAGACTTCGGTGCCTCCCTGGCCGCACTGTGGGCCGGCGACCGGCTGACGGCGGTGGAGTATTCACTGCACGCGGGCGACCAGTATCATTTCTGGTTCCCGGGCTATGAGCCCAGCCTGTCGCGCTGCTCGCCCGGCATCCTGCTGAGCCTCGACACCATGCGTCTGGCGTCGGAGCAGGGCTATCGGACCTTCGATTTCGGGTTCGAGGGCGAGCACTACAAGAAATATTTCTGCAACGGCTTCAAGCTGGTGCGCGAGGCCGTGGTGCTGAAGCCGGGCCTGGGCGCGAGCATGAGCCAGGCCGCTGTCGGGGCGCTGAACCTGGCCGGTCGCGGGCGCGGCGAACAGCTACGCAACAGTGTGCGGCGCCGCTGGGCCGCTATCGAGGCCTGCGAGACCACGCCCGGTGCGAGAATGAAGGGTGCCATGCAGGCGGCCGGTGCCGCTCTTGCGAAGGTGCGGGCAACCGCCAACCGCGTTCCGGCCTGAGACAGATGAAGAACAACATCCATACCCGTACGCGCTACACCGGCCCCATCGCCGAGGCCGGGGTGCATCCCCACAGTCTGGTGGAGCAGGGCTTCGCCTCCGACGAGGCGCTGGCGGCCGTGCTGGATCGCTATCCGGCCGAGCTGTTCGACATCAATCTGTACGACTACGACGACGAGGGTCAGGTCTCACTGCGCACCGGTGCCCGCGGTAAGCTGGACGGAGCAGAACTGCTGGCGGCCATCCAGCAGGGCAGGCTGTGGGTCAATCTGCGCTCTGTCGAGACCGGCTGGCCCGAACTGTGGGCTGCGGCCATGGGCGAGTTCGGCAAGGTGCAGGCCGCCTATCCGGGCCTGCGGGCGGTGAAGAACGCGGGCCAGCTGATCCTGTCCTCGCCCAAGGCGCGCGTGCCTTACCATTTCGACCCCGCCGGGGTGGTGCTGTTCCATATGCGCGGCCGCAAGCGGATCTTTGTCTATCCGGGGGATGAGTCCCATCTGGCCGAGGTCGACATGGAAAAGGTGGTCTCGCGCCAGACCACAGAGGAATTGCCCTATGGCCGTGCCTTCGAGGCCGACGCCCAGGTCATCGACCTCGAGCCGGGCCAGGCTCTGACCTGGCCGATCTATGCCCCGCACCGGGTCGAGAACCTGGACCGGTTCTGCGTCTCCCTGTCGATGGATTTCCAGACCTGGCCGTCGCGCTTCCGCAACGGGGCCCTGTTCACCAATGCGGTGCTGCGCAGTCGGGGCGGCCGTCCGCGGATGACCGATCGCATGGCCACGCCCGAGCTGGCCGCCCGCTGGGCCGCTTCGCTGGCCCTGAAGCGCGCCGGGGCGCTGAAGAGCCGGCTGGAAAGCTTCGAGCGGGACTTCGAACCGGAGGTCGGGGTTGAGGACGGGGCAGGGGCTTTGCGCGGCTGAACGCGCGGCGGGCCTTTCCTTACAACGAGGTCATGACCTCGATTTAAGCTGACTTGGCGGCGCGGCGGTCGCACCTTCCGGACACATTCCGGAGAGGGAACCCCTGTCATGAAGCCCGTCATCGCATCCGCCGTCATCGCCGCCGTCGCCGTCATGGCCGCACCCGCCTTCGCCAAGCCGGGGGATGGCCCTGCGGTCGAAATCAACCACGCCGTCGCCCGCGTCGCCGTCATCGTCGAGGATCGCGCCGACATCGCCGTCGAGGTCGAACAGGGCACGTCCGGCCTGCCGGCCATCCAGGTGACCCGCGTCGGCAATGAGGTTCGTATCGACGGGGGCCTGCGCCGCCGCGGCTTTCTCAACCGGAGCGATGGCATCCGCGAGTGCCGGTCCGGTCCTGACAATGCGGCACGCCCCGGCGACGGTGCCTCGGTCGAGGTCCGCGACCACGGCCGGATCAATATCTCGGACGCGCCGCTGATCGTCATTCGCACGCCCCGCCAGGTCGATGTATCGGCCTCGGGTGCCGTGTTCGGCTCGGTCGGTCGTGGCGCGTCCTCTGTCGACCTGGGCAGCAGCGGCTGCGGCTACTGGAACGTGGCCAATACCGATGGGCCGGTATCGCTGGGCATCGGCGGCTCGGGAGACATTCGCGCCGGAAGCTCGACATCGCTCGACATCAGCATCGGGGGCTCCGGATCGGTTACGGCCGGTGCCACCCGGGGTCTTGAGATCGCCATCGGCGGCTCAGGTGATGTCGCCGTGGCGCGGACCGACGGCCCCCTCGACGTTGCTATCGGCGGATCAGGCGATGTCATTGTCCGGGACGGGACCAGCCCTGTCGTCAGCATCAGCATCGCCGGCTCTGGCGACGTCAGCTTCGGCGGCGTGGCCGGTGACGTCGATGTCTCGATCGCCGGCGGCGGTGATGTGACCATCGCCCGCGCCACCGGCTCGGTCAGCCGCTCCATCGTCGGCAGCGGAGACATTCGCATCGGCAGCTGATCCCCCTCAGTCGCCGCGAGTGAGAAGGCCCGGGAGCGTGGAACCCTCCGGGCCTTTTTCCCTGCCCGATGCGGGGCAGGCGCACAGCAAAAACCCCGGCGGATCGCTCCGCCGGGGTTTCCGTTTGTCAGACTGTCAGCCGGTTGGGCTTACAGAATGCCGAGCAGGGAGCCGATGCCAACGGCCGACGAACCGGCGCCGGCGCGGTCACGCGACTGCTGGTCGCCGCCGAACGAGTAGCGGACGCCGACGTTGAAGGTGTCGACTTCCAGATCCATGTCGCCCAGGTCCGAACGGGCATAGCCGGCGGTGACCGAGAACGGCGTGGCGCCGATGTCGTATTCAGCACCGACGCCATAGGTCCAGGCGTCCACGTCAGCGTCGTCCACCGAGTCGTAGGTGATGCCGGCGTTCAGGCGCAGGCTCGGGGTGACGTAGAAGGCGGCGTCAGCGCCGGCCGTCCAGATCTCGACGCCGTCGACATCCGTATAGGCCAGGACGCCGGTCAGGGTCGAGTTGGCCAGGTATTTCTGGGCGCGGAAGCCGCCGGTCCAGGCGGTGTCATCGCCGGCGTCAGAAGCGGCCACGAAGCCGCCCAGGCGCATGTCCGAACCGAACATCCGCGACAGGCCGACCGAAGCGGCACCGGCGGTCTCGTCGTCACCCAGGAACTCGGTGTTCGAGACGTCGGCGGCGAGGGTGACGGTCCACTCACCGAAGGCCGGCATGGCGGTGACGCCGTTCAGCGACCAGCTTTCCAGGTCGGCATCGCCGAGCGGGGTGTCGATGCTGCTGTCGGTGTAGTCGATGCCGATCGAACCGGTCGGACCGTCCTGGGCGAGGGCCGGGGCGGCCGCGAGGGTGGCGATGGCGGTCGAGAGGAGGAGGAGAGACTTCATGGTTTTTCCTTTTTGGGCGGCGTCGGGGAGACGCTACGCCATCGGGTCCGGCTATCAGCGGCGTTGATGGCTGCGCCACTACAAAATCGCCACAAAACAGCGACTTGCGTCAGGTGTGTCGATCGGGTGACGCATTGTGGCGCCACTGCGGCGGTCCTGCGGACAGATAACGGCGCACCCTGTCCTCCTTGTCAGAGTCGGGTGGCGGCAACCACGGTTCCTCGACCACAAGGACTGCCGGGCACGTTGCCGCCGCCCGCCAGACACCCTGTCGCAACTCGTGACCCCGGCCAGGGTGAAGACCGGGGCTCCGACACAGTTTCGCCGCTTGACGAAGCGGGACTCAATCGTCATAAGCGCCAACTCTTGTTGGACCGGCTGTGCATCCCGCGTGTTTTTGGGATGCAGACGCGGTTCGCAGGAACGACCTGAGACCCTGTTCTTTGCAGTGACCCAGGACTTCAACGGCCTTCGCGGGTGACTGCGTGGGCCGATCGTTTTTGCGGACGTGCGTACTCTGAAGGCATTCGTGCCTGAAGGCCTCCGGTCTTTGAAATGGTTCACAGGGACGCAGGTTCGCCTGCTTGGGAAATACGACCGATATGGATCAAAGCATCCGCATCAGGCTCAAGGCCTTCGATCACCGCGTCCTCGACTTTTCGACGCGCGAGATCGTCAACACCGCCAAGCGCACGGGCGCGACCGTTCGTGGTCCGATCCCGCTGCCGACCCTGATCGAAAAGTTCACCGTGAACCGCTCGCCGCACGTCGACAAGAAGTCGCGCGAGCAGTTTGAAATCCGCACGCACAAGCGTGTCCTCGATATCGTCGACCCCACCCCGCAGACTGTGGACGCGCTGATGAAGCTCGACCTGTCCGCCGGCGTGGATGTCGAGATCAAGATTTAATAAGAAAGAGGCGGGATCCGATGCGCACGGGCGTGATCGCCAAGAAACTGGGTATGACGCGTGTCTTCGCTGAAGACGGCGCGCATGTTCCAGTCACGATCTTGCAGCTGGATGGCTGTCAGGTCGTGGGTCAGCGGACTCAGGAGCGGGACGGCTACGTCGCCCTGCAGCTGGGTGCCGGCACCAAGAAGGCCAAGAACACCAACAAGGCTCAGCGCGAATCTTTCGCCAAGCTTGAAGTGGAACCCAAGGCCTATGTCACCGAGTTCCGCATCGATGCGGACGCCATGATGGATGTGGGCTCCGAGTTCTCGGCTGACCATTTCGTCGCCGGCCAGAAGGTCGACGTCCAGGCCGAGACCATCGGCAAGGGCTTCGCCGGCGCCATGAAGCGCTGGAACTTCGGCGGTCTGCGGGCGACCCACGGCGTCTCGGTCTCGCACCGTTCGCACGGTTCGACCGGCCAGCGTCAGGATCCGGGCAAGACGTTCAAGGGCAAGAAGATGGCCGGCCACTACGGCACGGAAGTCGTCACCACCCAGAACCTCACCGTGTTCCGCGTCGACGCCGAGCGTGGCCTGCTGCTGATCAAGGGCGCTGTCCCTGGTCACGAAGGCACCTGGGTCAAGGTTCGCGACGCCATCAAGAAGGCCCGTCCGGCCGACGCCCCGTTCCCCGGTGGCGTGAAGTCCAGGGGCGGTTCGGCTGCTGCGGCTCAACCGGCTGAAACGCCGGCCGAGGAAGCCCCGGCCGTCGAAACCACCGAAGGCGGTGAAGCGTAATGAAACTCCCGGTCATCAAACTCGACGGCAAGGCCGCCGGTGACGTCGACCTGTCGGACGCCGTTTTCGGCATCACTGACATCCGCGGCGACATCCTGGCCCGCTACGTCAACTGGCAGCTGGCCAAGCGCCGTGCCGGTACCCACAAGGTCCAGACCCGGAACGAGAACTCTCGCACCGGCAAGAAGATGTACAAGCAGAAGGGAACCGGCGGCGCCCGTCACGGTTCGCGTCGCGCCCCGCAGTTCGTCGGTGGTTCGCGCGCCTTCGGCCCGGTCGTTCGCGACCACGGCTTCTCGCTGCCCAAGAAGGTTCGTGCCCTGGCCCTGCGTCACGCGCTGTCGGCCAAGGTCGTCGCCGGTGATCTGGTCGTCGTCGACAGCCTCTCGCTGAAGGACGCCAAGACCGCCGGTCTGCGCGAAACCCTCGGCAAGCTGGGCTGGACCCGCACCCTGATCATCGCCGGTCCGGAAGTGGACACGAACTTCGGTCTGGCCGCTCGCAACATCCCGATGGTCAACGTCCTGCCGAACGCCGGCCTGAACGTTTACGACATCCTGCGCGCGGACAAGCTGGTGCTGACCAAGGCGGCTGTTGAAGCCATCGAGGCCACCTACGCCGACTACACCCCGTCGCGTCGTGAAGCCGAGGCCGCCAAGGCCGCCAAACCGGCTGCCAAGACGAAGAAGGAGGCCGCGTAATGGCTGGCGCCAACCCCACCGCAAAACACTACGACACCATCCTGGCTCCGATCATCACGGAAAAGGCCACGATCCTGTCGGAGCAGAACAAGGTCGTTTTCCGCGTTGCCGGAACCTCGACCAAGGATGAGATCGCCGCTGCGGTCGAAAGCCTGTTCAAGGTCAACGTCCTGAAGGTCAACACCCTCGTCCAGAAGGGCAAGACCAAGCGCTTCCGCGGCATCATGGGCCGTCGGGTCGACATCAAAAAAGCGATCGTGACGCTGGCTGAAGGCCAGTCGATCGACGTCACCACGGGGCTCTGATCAGATGGCCTTGAAGACTTACAATCCGACATCGCCGGGCCGTCGCGCCCTGGTGCTGATCGACCGTTCGGAGCTCCACAAGGGCCGCCCCGAGAAGTCGCTGACCGAAGGCCTGACCAAGTCGGGCGGCCGGGGCGCTGGCGGTCGTATCGCCGTCCGCTTCCGCGGCGGCGGCGCCAAGACGCTGTACCGCAAGATCGATTTCAAGCGCCGGAAGTTCGCCACGGCGACCGTCGAGCGTCTGGAATACGATCCGAACCGGACCGCCTTCATCGCCCTCATCGTCTATGAGGACGGCGAAAAGGCCTACATCATCGCGCCGCAACGCCTGAAGGCGGGCGACTCGGTGGTTGCCGGTGAAAAGGTCGACGTGAAGCCGGGCAATGCGATGCCGCTGCGCTCGGTGCCGGTCGGCACGATCATCCACAACGTCGAAATGAAGCCGGGCAAGGGCGCCCAGCTGGCCCGTTCGGCCGGTGCCTACGCCCAGCTCGTCGGCCGTGACGCCGGCTACGCCCAGATCCGTCTGGGCTCGGGCGAGCTTCGCATGGTCCTGGACGGCTGCATGGCCACGGTGGGCGCGGTTTCGAACCCCGACCACATGAACCAGAACCTCGGCAAGGCCGGCCGCGTCCGTCACATGGGCTGGCGTCCGCACGTTCGCGGCGTCGCCATGAACCCGATCGACCACCCGCACGGTGGTGGTGAAGGCCGGACCTCTGGTGGTCGTACCCCGGTTACGCCGTGGGGCAAGGACACCAAGGGCACCCGCACCCGCAAGAACAAGGCGACGGACAAGTTCATCATCCGTACCCGCCACGTTAAGAAGGCTCGCTAAAGATGGCCCGCTCCTCCTGGAAAGGCCCGTTTGTCGACGGGTATCTGCTCAAGAAGGCCGACGCCGTCTCGACGTCGGGCCGCAAGGACGTGATCAAGACCTGGTCGCGCCGCTCCACCATCCTGCCGCAGTTTGTCGGCCTGACCTTCGGCGTCCACAACGGCCTCAAGCATGTGCCGGTGTCCGTCTCCGAAGAAATGGTCGGCATGAAGCTCGGCGAGTTCGCCCCGACCCGGAACTTCCCGGGCCACGCGGCGGACAAGAAGGCCAAAAGGAAGTAACTGATGGCCCAGACAAAAAACCCCCGTCGGGTCGCCCCGACCGAAGCGCGCGCCAAGCTGGTGAACGTCCGGATCAGCCCTCAGAAGCTGAACCTGGTCGCCCAGTCGATCCGCGGCCTGCCGGTGCAGAAGGCGCTGAACGAGCTGGAGTTCAGCCGCAAGCGCATCGCCACCGACGTCCGCAAGGTGCTGTATTCGGCCGTTTCGAACGCCGAGAACAACCACAACCTCGACATCGACAACCTGGTCGTCGCCGAGGCCTTCGTGGGCAAGAACCTGGTGATGAAGCGTTTCGCGAGCCGTGCTCGTGGTCGCTCGTCGCGCATCCTGAAACCTTTCGCGGAGATCACCATCGTGGTTCGCGAAGCCGGTGAGGCCGCCTGATGGGTCAGAAAATCAATCCGATCGGTCTGCGCCTCGGTATCAACCGTACGTGGGACAGCCGCTGGTTCGCCCGCGGCGCTGAATACTCGAAACTGCTGCATCAGGACCTCAAGCTGCGCACGTGGCTGAAGGAACGCCTGAACGCCGCCGGCGTGTCGCGCATCATCATCGAGCGTCCGCACAAGAAGTGCCGCGTGACGATCTACGCCGCCCGTCCGGGTGTCGTGATCGGCAAGAAGGGCGCTGACATCGAGAAGCTCCGCAAGGACATCTCGGCGCGCACCGAGGGTGAAGTTCACCTGAACATCGTCGAAGTGCGCAAGCCCGAGACGGACGCCCAGCTGATCGCCGAGAACATCGCGCAGCAGCTGGAACGCCGGATCGCCTTCCGCCGCGCCATGAAGCGTTCGATGCAGTCGGCCATGCGTCTCGGCGCCAAGGGCGTCCGCATCAACGTGTCGGGCCGCCTCGGCGGCGCGGAAATCGCGCGGATGGAATGGTATCGCGAAGGCCGTGTGCCGCTGCACACCCTGCGCGCCGACATCGACTACGGCTTCATCCAGGCCAAGACGACCTACGGCATCATCGGTGTCAAAGTCTGGGTCTTCAAGGGTGAGGTGCTCGAGCACGATCCGATGGCCCAGGACAAGCGCTGGGCTGCCGAGGCTGCTGGTCCGTCGTCCAACGAAGGCCGTGAACGCGGCGGTCCCCGCGGTGATCGCGGTCCGCGCCGCGACCGGGCACGTGAGAGCTAAGTCATGCTGCAACCGAAGAAAACCAAGTACCGCAAGGCCTTCAAGGGCCGCATCCACGGCGCCGCCAAAGGCGGCTTCTCGCTGAACTTCGGGTCCTATGGCCTGAAGACGGTGGAGCCGGAACGCATCACTGCGCGTCAGATCGAGGCGGCCCGCCGCGCGATCACCCGCCAGATGAAGCGTCAGGGCCGCGTCTGGATCCGCGTGTTCCCCGACCTGCCCGTCACGGGCAAGCCGGCCGAAGTCCGTATGGGCAAGGGCAAGGGCGCCGTGGATCACTGGGCGGCGCGCTGCCACCCGGGCCGGATCCTGTTTGAAATCGACGGCGTGCCGGACGACATCGCCCGCGAGGCCCTGCGTCTTGGTGCCGCCAAGCTGCCGGTCCGTACGAAGGTGGTCACCCGCCTCGACTCCGGTGTATCGCACGTGGAGCACGCAGGCGCATGACCAAGATCGCCGACCTCCGGGCCCAGACGCCCGATCAGCTGGCCGATGAGCTCCTGAAGCTCAAGAAGGAACAGTTCAACCTGCGCTTCCAGGCCGCCACCGGCCAGATGGAAAAGACCCATCGGGTCTCGGAAGTGCGCAAGGACATCGCCCGCATTTCCACGCTCCTGCGTGCAAATCGCGCAGCGGTTTAAGGAAACGAAGATGCCGAAACGAGTTCTCGAAGGCGTGGTCGTCTCCGACAAGGGCGACAAGACTGTCGTCGTCGTCGTCCAACGCACGCTGCTGCACCCGGTCCTGAAAAAGATCGTGCGCCTGTCCAAGAAGTATCACGCTCATGACGAAGCCAACGCCCTCAAGGTGGGCGATCAGGCCCGCATCATCGAGTGCGCCCCCAAGTCCAAGCTGAAGCGCTGGGAAGTCCTGTCGGACTCCTCGGCCTCCGCTTCGTAATCAGAAAGATCTGATCCTATGATCCAGATGCAAACTAACCTGGAGGTAGCCGATAATTCGGGTGCTCGCCGGGTCATGTGCATCAAGGTGTTGGGCGGCTCCAAGCGCCGCTACGCCTCGGTGGGTGACACGATTGTCGCTTCGGTGAAGGAAGCCATTCCTCGCGGCCGCGTGAAGAAGGGCGACGTCGTACGCGCCATCGTCGTGCGCACCGCCAAGGACATCATGCGCAAGGACGGCTCCGTCATTCGCTTCGACAAGTCGGCCGCCGTCATCGTCAACAAGCAGAACGAGCCGGTCGGCACGCGGATCTTCGGCCCGGTTCCCCGCGAACTGCGCGCCAAGAACCACATGAAGATCATCTCTCTGGCTCCGGAGGTCCTGTAGTCATGGCCGCCAAGATCAAAACCGGCGACAACGTCGTGGTGCTCACGGGCAAGGACAAGGGCCGCACCGGCAAGGTGACCAAGGTCCTGCCGACCACGAACCGCGTCATGGTGCAGGGGATCAACATGGTCCAGCGCCACACCCGCCCGACCCAGGCCGACCCCCAGGGCGGCATCAAGAACAAGGAAGCGTCGCTTCACCTGTCGAACGTCGCGATCGCCGACGCCAACGGCAAGGCGGCCCGCGTCGGCTTCCGCATGGAAGGCGACAAGAAGGTCCGCTTCGCCAAGACGACGGGAGACGTCATCTGATGGCCGACACCAAATACACCCCGCGCCTCAAGGGCGAGTACAACGACCGCATCAAGGGCGTGCTGACCGAGAAATTCGGCTACACCAACCCGATGCAGATGCCCAAGCTGGACAAGATCGTCCTGAACATGGGCATCGGCGAAGCCGTGGCTGACTCCAAGAAGGCCACTGCGGCCCTCAAGGACCTGGCCGCCATCGCCGGTCAGAAGCCCGTCGCCACCAAGGCCCGTAACTCCATCGCCGGCTTCAAGCTGCGCGAAGGCATGGTCATCGGCGGCAAGGTCACCCTCCGCGGCGACCAGATGTACGAGTTCCTCGACCGTCTGATCACCATCGCCCTGCCACGGGTGAAGGATTTCCGCGGCCTGAAGCCGACCTCGTTCGACGGTCGCGGCAACTATGCCATGGGCCTCAAGGAGCACATCGTGTTCCCCGAGATCAACTACGACCAGATCGACCAGATGTGGGGCATGGACATCATCGTCTGCACCACGGCCAAGACCGATGACGAAGCACGCGCGCTTCTGACCGAGTTCAAGTTCCCGTTCGTGACGAACTGAGCGGGAAGGGAAAGAAACCATGGCTAAGAAAAGCGCCGTAAACCGCAACGAGATGGTCAAGGCCCTCGTCGCGAAATACGCCGACAAGCGGGCCGCCCTGAAGGCGACCGCCAACAATGAATCCCTGCCTCTCGAGGAGCGTTTCGAAGCGCGCCTCAAGCTGGCCAAGCTGCCGCGCAACTCGGCCGCCAACCGGATTCGTAACCGCTGCGAAGTGACGGGCCGCCCGCGGGCCTTCTATCGCAAGCTCAAGATGAGCCGTATCGCGCTTCGTGAACTCGGCAACCTGGGTCAGATCCCGGGTCTGACCAAGTCGAGCTGGTAAGGGGAGCGACAGACATGATGATCAACGATCCCCTGAGCGACATGATCGCTCGCATCCGGAACGCGCACATGCGCAAGCGTTCCAAAGTGCTCACCCCGGCTTCCCGCCTGCGCCAGCGCGTCCTCGACGTGCTGCAGGACGAAGGCTACATCCGCGGTTACGCCTTGGTTCAGAACCCCGGCGAATTCCCGCAGTTCGAGATCGAGCTCAAATACTTCGACGGCCAGCCGGTCATCGCCGAGATCGCCCGCGTGTCCAAGCCGGGCCGCCGCGTCTACTCCGCGATCTCCGATCTGAAGCCGATCAAGAACGGCCTCGGCATCTCGATCCTCTCCACGTCCAAGGGCGTCATGTCGGACACCGCGGCTCGCGAAGCCAAGGTGGGCGGCGAAGTCCTCTGCAGGGTCTACTAAGATGTCCCGTATCGGAAAACGCACCATTGAAGTGCCGAAGGGCGTGACCGTCACGCTCGACGGCCAGACGGTCTCGGTGAAGGGTCCCAAGGGCGAACGCTCCTGGACTGTCGCCGACGAGATCGAAATCACCCAGGGCGATGACGGCCTGAACCTGACCATGCGCGAAGACAACCAGCGTTCGCGGGCCATGTGGGGCCTGTCGCGCACCCTGGTCGACAACATGGTCGTCGGCGTCACCACGGGCTTTGAAAAGAGCCTGGACCTGGTCGGCGTGGGCTATCGCGCCGCGATGAAGGGCAATGCCCTGTCGCTGCAGCTCGGCTTCTCGCACGATGTCGACATCCAGCCGCCTGCCGGCGTCACCTTCGCGGTGCCCAAGCAGACGGAAATCAAGATCTCCGGCGCTGACAAGCAGGCCGTGGGTCAGATCGCCGCCGTCATCCGCAAGCTGCGTCCGCCGGAGCCCTACAAGGGCAAGGGCGTCCGCTACACGGGCGAAAAGGTCCGGCGCAAGGAAGGCAAGAAGAAGTAGGTCATGGCTCTCTCTCTTCGACAACAAGCCCAGCGCCGCACCGAGCGCACTCGCCGCCGCCTGAAGGCTGTCGCCAACGGACGCCTGCGTCTGTCGGTGCACCGTTCGGACAAGAACATCTCGGCCCAGATCATCGACGACCTGAACGGCGTCACGATCGCCGCCGCTTCCTCGCTGGAAGGCGAGAAGGGCAAGAAGGCCAAGGGGTCCGACGTGGCGGCTGCCGCCCTGATCGGCAAACTGATCGCCGAGCGCGCCATCGAGAAGGGCGTCAAGGACGTCGTCTTCGATCGCGGCGGTTACATCTATCACGGACGGGTGAAGGCGCTGGCTGATGCCGCGCGTGAAGCCGGCCTGAATTTCTAAGGGACGCGACAGATGGCGCAAACACCCCAACGCGGCGGCGGCGGCAACGATCGCAATCGTCGCGACAACCGCAACGCTCCCCAGGCTGACGGTCCGGATTCGGACATCGTCGAGAAGCTGGTGCACATCAACCGCGTCGCCGCCACCGTCAAAGGCGGCCGCCGGTTCTCGTTCGCGGCCCTGATGGTCGTCGGCGACGGCAAGGGCCGCGTCGGCTTCGGTCACGGCAAGGCGCGTGAAGTGCCGGAAGCCATCCGCAAGGCGACCGAAGAAGCCAAGAAGACCATGATCCGCGTTCCGCTGCGCGAGAACCGCACCCTGCACCACGACGGCAACGGCCGTTGGGGCGCCGGCAAGATCATGATGCGCGCTGCCCCTCCCGGGACCGGCGTCATCGCGGGCGGTCCGATGCGCGCCGTGCTCGAAACCCTCGGCGTCCAGGACGTCGTGGGCAAGTCGACCGGTTCGTCGAACCCCTACAACATGATCCGCGCCACGTTCGAGGCCCTCAAGGTCCAGTCGTCGCCCCGTCAGGTCGCGTCCAAGCGCGGCAAGAAGGTCGCCGATCTGATGGGTCGTCGCAACGACGGCGCCTCGGCTCCGGAAGCGGCGCCTGAAGCCCAGGAAGCCTGACCATGGCCAAGACCGAATCCAAAGCCACCGTCACCGTCCGCCAGACCGGCAGCCCGATCCGTCGCAAGTCGGACCAGCGCGCCACCCTGTCGGGCCTGGGTCTCAACCGCATGGGCCGCGAGTCCACGCTGGAAGACACCCCCTCGGTCCGCGGCATGATCGCCAAGGTCGCGCACCTGACCGAGATCGTCGAGAAGTAGGGTTCTGAGGGTCGAGGGTCGGGGGTCGAGGGGCGAGGTCTTCTGATCTTGCTTACGACCCTCGACCCCCGACCCTCGACCCTTTTGAGAAACAGCCGAGTCCGCCGACACAGCGGGCGCTAGCACCCGAAAGGATCAGGCATATGAAACTGAACGAAATTCGCGACAACGAAGGTGCCCACAAGAAGCGGATGCGCGTCGGCCGCGGCCCGGGTTCGGGCAAGGGCAAGACCGCCGGTCGCGGCGTCAAGGGCCAGAAATCCCGTTCGGGCGTCGCCATCGGTGGCTTCGAAGGCGGCCAGATGCCGCTGTACATGCGGATGCCCAAGCGCGGCTTCAACAACGCCAACGCCCTGAAGCTGGCCGAAGTGAACCTGTGGCGCCTGCAGGACGCCATCGACGCCAAGAAGCTGGACATCAAGGGCGAGATCAAGGGCGACGCCCTGGTCGCGGCCGGCGTGATCCGTCGCGTCAAGGACGGCGTGCGCATCCTGGGCACCGGCGAGATCAAGTCCAAGCTGAACCTGGTCGTCTGGTCGGCCTCGGCCGGCGCCGTCAAGGCGATCGAAGCCGCCGGTGGCACCGTCGTCCAGGAGCGCATCGCTGCTGAAGCCAAGGCCGCCGCGCGGATCGAGAAGCGCAACGCCGCCAAGGGCAAGGCTCCGGCTCCCAAGGCTCCCCGTGGCGACGCCAACAAGATCTCGGCGCGCACCACTCGGACCGCCGCCAAGAAATAAGCTTGAAGGGCGCCCTCGCTAAGCGGGCGCCCTTCGCCTATCTGGACGCTGGCACCGGATTCAGGTCCGATGCGCCGTGTTCTGACCAGTCGGGGTGACGACATATGGCTTCGGCCGCCGAACAACTCGCAGCAAACATGAACATGGGCTCGTTCGCCAAGGCGACCGAGCTGCACAAGCGTCTGCTGTTCACGCTTCTTGCGCTGCTGATCTATCGTATCGGCACCTATGTGCCGGTTCCCGGGATCAACTCGGAAGCCTTCCTGGCCTTCTTCCAGAATCCCGACAGCCAGCGCGGCGTGCTGGACATGGTCAACATGTTCTCGGGCGGCGCCGTTGAGCGGTTCGCCGTCTTCGCCCTGAACGTGATGCCCTACATTTCGGCGTCGATCATCGTCCAGCTGATGGGTGCCGTGTATCCGCCCTGGGAGAAGCTGAAGAAGGAAGGCGGCGAGAGCGGCCGCAAGCAGCTGAACCAGTACACCCGGTATCTGACCGTGGTACTGGCCCTGTTCCAGTCGACCGGCATCGCCTTCGGCCTGAACGCCCAGCCCAATCTGATCGACACGCCGGGTCTGTTCTTCATCGTCTCGACCATCACCGTCCTGACCGGCGGCACCATGTTCCTGATGTGGCTCGGCGAGCAGGTGACGGCCCGCGGCGTCGGCAACGGCATCTCCCTGATCATCTTCGCCGGCATCGTGGCTGTCCTGCCGGGCACTGTGGCCCGCATGTTCGGCCTCGCCCAGCAGGGCCAGATTTCGGCCTTCACCCTGCTGTTCTTCGCGGCCATGTCGATCGCCGTGGTGGTCTTCATTGTCTTCATGGAACGCGCCCAGCGCCGGCTGCTGATCCAGTATCCCAAGCGCCAGGAAGGCAACCGGATGGCCGGCGGTGAACGCTCGTTCCTGCCGTTGAAGGTCAATACCGCCGGCGTCATTCCGCCGATCTTCGCCTCGTCCCTGCTGATGCTGCCGACCACGGTGGCGCAGATGACTGCCAATGCCGACCTTCCGTCCTGGATGGGCTGGCTGCCGCTGGTCACCGCCCAGATGCAACACGGCCAGCCGGTCTTCATGCTGCTGTACGGCGCATTGATCGTCTTCTTCTGCTTCTTCTACACCTCCATCACCTTCAACCCCGAGGACACGGCCGAGAACCTGCGCAAATACGGCGGCTTCCTGCCGGGGATTCGGCCGGGCAAGCGGACGGCGGAGTATCTGGACTATGTCCTGACCCGCCTGACCGTGATCGGTGCGGCCTACATCACGGCGGTCTGCCTCTTGCCCGAGCTGATGATGGCGAACTCCGGCATGGGCGCGGCGGTGATCGGCGGCACCTCGATTCTGATCGTGGTCTCCGTGACCATGGACACCGTTGCCCAGATCCAGTCCCAGCTTCTGGCCCACCAGTACGAAGGCCTGATCAAGAAGGCCAAACTGCGCGGTCGTGGCAAGACATCCGGCAAGGGCGGGACCGCCCCCGTCCGGCGATAGAGCCGGCCGGGGAGGGGCTGCGATGAACCTGATCCTGTTCGGACCGCCCGCGGCGGGCAAGGGCACCCAGGCCAAACGACTGGTCGAGGCGCGCGGCATGGTGCAGCTGTCGACCGGCGACATGCTGCGTGAGGCCATCGCCTCCGGCTCCGAGCTGGGCCGCGAGTGTCAGGCCATCATGTCCCGGGGCGATCTGGTGTCCGATGCCATCGTCATTGCCCTGATCGAAGCCCGGCTGAAGGAAGCCGGGGATGCCGGCGGCGCCATTTTTGACGGCTTCCCCCGCACGGTGGCCCAGGCCGTGGCCCTCGACGCCATGCTGGCCAAGCTGGGCAAGCAGATCGACCACGTCGTCCGGCTCAAGGTCGATGACGCCGCGCTGCTGGACCGGGTCGCCGTCCGCTTCGCCGACCAGGGCCGCCCGGACGACAATCCGGAGAGTTTCAAGGTCCGGCTGGACGCCTACAATCGCAACACCGCGCCGCTGCTGCCCTACTATGGCGACAAGGGTTTGCTGAGCGAGATCGATGGTATGGGGCCCATCGCCACCGTTGCCGCCGCCATCGATGCGGTGCTGGACGGCCCCGCCGCCTGAACCCGGGCTGACCGATCCGGCGTCCCGTGCGTTCAGTCGTGCGTGATAGGATCGGACCGTGACTTCTAAAGCGCCACTGTTGACCAGGGACCGGCTGCGCAAGCTGGGTTTCGTCCTCGGCGTCAGCGCCGCGCATCTGGGCGTGTTCAGCCTCATGGCGCGCGCCGATGCCCCTGTTCCGCTGCCCGATCCGGCGCCGCCGATCAGCGTCTTCCTGTTCCGGCCGCCGCCGCCGCCCCCACCGCCTGCGGTGCCGGCCCCGACGCAGGGCGGGGGCGCGCCGGCGGCCCCCTCACGCATCCATGTGACACCCAAGCCGGCGGACAAGCCGCGCGAGCTGCCCGCCCCGCCCGTTCAGGCCCCCGAGCCGGCGCTGGTCGTCGGCGTGGCTGCGGTCGCCGGCCCGACTCCGGGCATGGGGCAGGGCGGGACGGGCTCGGGGACCGGGACGGGTGACGGCGACGGCCCGGGTTCTGGGGGAACCGGACCGATGATCCTGCGTCCGGCCACCTCGGCCGAAATCCAGTCAGTCGCCCCACCTGCGGTCCGTGGCGTCCGCCGCCCGCCGGGCCGGGTCGTGGTCAACTGCGTCATTCGCATCGACCAGCGCCTGGATGACTGCCGCATCGTCGAGGAAAGTCCGCGCGGCTTCGGTTTCGGCGAACAGGCCCTGAGGGCCATGGCCTTCTTTCGCTATCGCCCGCCCATGACGGCCGCCGGCCGGCCGGTCGAGGGCCAGCGGGTCACCACCTTTGTCAACATGGGCGGCCGGGGCGGACGCTGAGTCCCGGTTCGAAAGGTCCGCCAGACGTTGACGAGCGGTGAATCCCCTGTATAAGGCGCGCTTCCGCGAAGGACGTCGGCGCTCCTGGTCTGTTGACCGGAGCGTTTGTTGCGTCCGTCAACGCGTATCTGGAGAGCTTCGTGGCCCGTATCGCTGGTGTCAACATCCCGACCAACAAGCGCGTAGAGATCGCGCTGCAGTACATCCATGGCATCGGCGCCCACGCCGCCAAGGAAATCACCTCCAAGGTCGGGATCGAATCCGCCCGCCGGGTGAACCAGCTGACCGACGCCGAGGTCCTGCAGATCCGCGAGACGATCGACCGCGATCACACCGTCGAGGGCGACCTGCGCCGCGAGACGTCGATGAACATCAAGCGTCTGATGGACCTGGCCTGCTACCGCGGCCTGCGTCACCGCAAGGGCCTGCCGGTCCGCGGCCAACGCACCCACACCAACGCCCGCACCCGCAAGGGTCCCGCCAAGCCGATCGCCGGCAAGAAGAAGTAAGACAGACACATGGCCAAGGAACCGGGTCGCGTAAAGAAGCGCGAGCGCAAGAACATCACCTCGGGCGTCGCCCACGTGAATGCGTCCTTCAACAACACCATGATCACGATCACCGATGCCCAGGGCAACGCGATCTCGTGGTCGTCGGCCGGACACATGGGCTTCAAGGGTTCGCGCAAATCGACCCCCTACGCCGCCCAGATGGCCGCAGAAGACGCGGGCAAGAAGGCCCAGGAACACGGCGTCAAGACACTGGAAGTCAACGTCTCCGGTCCCGGTTCCGGCCGTGAGTCGGCCCTCCGCGCCCTGCAGGCGGTAGGCCTGACCATCACGACCATCCGCGACGTCACGCCGATGCCGCACAACGGTTGCCGTCCGCCCAAGCGCCGCCGCGTCTAAGCGAACCGACCGAACTCACTATCTCCGCCGGTCCTGCCGCCCCTGACGAGGAGCGAGGGACCGGCGCTCCGTTTTCGAGGGACACCCATGATCGAACGTAACTGGCAAGAGCTGATCCGTCCCGAGAAGCCGCAGATCGAACTCGGCTCCGACGCCCAGCGCAAGGCGCGCCTGGTGGCCGAGCCCCTCGAACGCGGCTTCGGTGTGACGCTCGGCAATGCCCTGCGCCGCGTTCTTCTGTCGTCGCTGCAAGGCGCCGCTGTGACGGCCATCCAGATCGACGGCGTGGTCCATGAATTCTCGTCGCTGGAAGGCGTACGCGAGGACGTGGTCGACATCGTGCTGAACATCAAGCAGCTGGCGCTGCGCATGCACGCCGAAGGCCCCAAGCGCATGACCCTCCGCGCCACGGGCCCCGGTGTCGTGACCGCCGGCCAGATCGACGTCCCTGCGGACATCGAGGTGTTGAACCCCGATCACGTCATCTGCACACTCGATGACGGTGCCTCGGTGCGCATGGAACTGACGGTCCAGAACGGCAAGGGCTATGTCGCCTCCGAGCTGAACCGTCCGGAAGACGCCCCGATCGGCCTGATCGCCGTCGACGCCCTGTATTCGCCGGTCAAGCGCGTCGCCTATCGCGTCGAACCGACCCGTCAGGGCCAGTCGCTGGACTATGACAAGCTGATCCTCGAGGTCGAGACGAACGGTGCGGTTTCGCCGGTGGACGCCGTGGCCTATGCCTCGCGCATCCTCCAGGACCAGCTGCAGATCTTCATCACCTTCGACGAGCCGAAGAAGGCTGTGGAAGCCGTCGACGGCAAGCCGGACCTGCCCTTCAACCCGGCCCTGCTGAAGAAGGTGGACGAGCTGGAACTGTCGGTGCGTTCGGCTAACTGCCTGAAGAACGACAACATTGTCTACATTGGCGACCTGATCCAGAAGACCGAGGGCGAGATGCTTCGCACCCCGAACTTCGGCCGCAAGTCGCTGAACGAGATCAAGGAAGTTCTCGCGACGATGGGCCTTTCGCTCGGCATGGATGTGCCGAACTGGCCGCCCGAAAACATCGAAGACCTGGCCAAGAAGTTCGACGACCAGATCTAGTTTCAACCCTCCGCCCTTGATCCACCAGGATCGCGGAGCGGTTAGAATGTGAGAACCCCAGGTCCGGTGCTCCGGAAACCAGGGTGAGTAGGAGAGACCCCGATGCGCCACGGCGCCGCCTATCGCAAGCTCGGTCGTACGAGCGCACACCGGACCGCCATGTTCGCCAACATGGCTGCGTCGCTGATCAAGCACGAGCAGATCACGACCACGCTTCCCAAGGCGAAGGAACTGCGTCCCTTCGTCGAGAAGCTGGTCACGCTCGCCAAGAAGGGCGACCTGCACGCGCGTCGTCAGGCCATCAGCCACGTCCGTGACGTGCCGCAGGTGGGCAAGCTGTTCGAGACGATCGGCCCGCGCTACGCCGACCGCAACGGCGGCTACATCCGCATCATGAAGGCCGGCTACCGTCACGGCGACAACGCCGCGATGGCCGTGATCGAGTTCGTCGATCGCGACACCGCCGCCAAGGGCCTGGACTCGGGTCCGGTCTATGCCATCGAGGGCGACGAAGAAGCGTAAGCCGCTTCCCGTCAGGGGCTATAGAAAAGGGCGGCCGGTGCGAACCGGCCGCCCTTTTTCATGCGCAAAGCCCGGCGCGCGCGACCACTACAATTCGGACGATACATCCTCGACAATCGGCCCTCGATATCGACGACAACCAGGACATCCGCGACATCGCCTTGTCGCGTGTTGGCTCCGGCGCGAGATGGCCGGTCATTGCAATCGTCCCTGAACCCGGCCGCCCCGGCGGACGCCCTGCGCCCGCTGCGACGTCTGGATGGAAAAGCCGCTCTGAGGGCTATTCCTTCGACAGGTCCTGCTTCCGGAACCAGGCCAAGGCTCCGGCCAGGGGGACGAGGGTCCACAGGCCGACACTGATCCATGCCTTGACCAACAGGCCGTCGGGCAGGGCTGCAGCCCGTTCGCCGCCGGCGATCACGGCCTGAATGGCGTCGATGGAGGCACCCGGATTGACCAGAATCGACAGCCAGGCGTCGGGCGTGACGCCCATGGGCAGCAACATCTGCGGCGTGAAGAACTGGGCGATGCCAAGCACCAGCGGCACGAACAGGGCTGCCAACAGCGAACGGGTCACCACGGCCGCCAGTATCCCCATCATGGCGAACTGGATGATGCGCAGCCACGACAGGCCGAGGAAGCCGAGGAAGCGGCCCGCCGCCTCGCCGGTGACGGCGAAGGACAGGGTCCGTTCAAACACGGCGGCCTTGATCAGGTTCTCGATCACGCTGCCCAGCAGCATGAAGCCCATCGCCGCCAGCGCCAGCATTGCCACGACAGCCAGCTTGGCCAGCAGCAGGCTGACCCGGCTGTTGCGGGCGCTGATCAAGCGCCAGGTCTCCCAGCGATAGTCGCCTGCGTAGAGTGTCGCTGCGCCGATCAGGACGAACAGCAACACCAGCGGATTGGCCAGACTGCCGGCCGCCGTGACCAGGGCATCGGCCATGTCCAGCGTCCCGCGTCCCAGGGCAGCCTTGAGCTCCTGGGGCATCTTCTCGTCGGCCAGAATCTTCGTCTCGCTGCCCTTGAGCACGAAACTGGTTACAGCGCCGATCGCCACCGAGATGATCGGCACGAAGGCCAGGCTCCAGAACAGGGTGGTCTTGTTCTTCGACAGGCGGAAGCCTTCGGCGCGGATGGCGTCAACCAGCATGGATCGTCTCCGGCGCCTGTACGGCACCCGTCTCGGTGAAGAAGATGGCCTCGAGGTCGGTCCCGACCCAGCGGGCTTCGCTGATATCGACCCCGGCCTCGACCAGGGCGCGGATCAGGGCCGGGCCCTCGCTGCGCGGAATGTCAGCCAGCACGGCCTCGCCGTCGCGGACGCCCTTTGTGCCCACCACGGACAGAACCTTGTCGACCGGTCCGGCCGACAGGCGCAGGCGTTCTCCCACGGCGGTCAGCTCGCTGACCGCGCCTTCGCGCACCAGCTTGCCCTTGTTGAGGATAGCGACGCGGTCGCAGACGCGCTGAACCTCCAGCAGCTGGTGGCTGGCCAGGATCACGGTCAGGCCGTCGTCATTGGCCAGGCTGCGGATCAGGGCCCGCATCTCCTGGATGCCGGGGGGATCCATGCCGCTGGTCGGTTCATCCAGGATGATCAGTTCGGGCTTGCTGATCAGGGCGGCGGCGACCCCGAGGCGCTGCATCATGCCCACCGAGAAGCCACGCACCTTTCGGTCCGCCGCTTCGGACAGCCCGACCCGCTCCAGCCAGTAGGGGATGTCCGCCGTACCGGCGATGCCGTGCTCCAGGGCCAGCCAGCGCAGCACCTGCCGGGCGGTCATAAAGGGCGGATAGCGCGGGGTCTCGATCATCGAGCCCGTCAGGCGCATGTGGGCGATGTCGCCGACCGGCCCGTTCATGATGGTCGCCGTCCCGTCCGTCGGCCGGATCAGGCCCAGCAGGATGCGGAACAGGGTCGACTTGCCGGCCCCGTTGGGCCCCAGCACGCCATAGACCCCGCCTCGGGGAATGGAGAGGTCCAGCCCGTCGAGGGCGCGGACGGTTCCGTAGGTCTTGGTAAGCCCACGCGTTTCGATCACGGCTGTCATGGTGCCAGCTTGGCCTTGCCCGGCGGCGTCGCGCAAGACGGCATGGCATTAAGCTTTGGCAACACTCCGGCGTGCGTCAGGGCATCCGGCGGAAGATCAGCTTCTCTATCCGGGCCCCGAAGCTGACTGCCAGCGTGTCGTCCTCTGTTTTCAGCCGCAGCGGCCCCGTAACAAGCTCGCCCTCCGGCCCCGCCGACAGCCCATTCCAGTCCTCGACGACCGGCTCTGCGGCAAGGGGCGAGCGGATGGTGACCTGCAGGCCTTCGTCCGTGGTTCGAATATCGTATTCAATTCCGGTTTCCCGGGATCGCCAGTGTCCGGCCAACCTTGCCCGGGCCTCAGGCGCAGCGAGCTCTGGAACCGATCCTGGGTGCGGCGGACCCGAGACCGTCGCAACCGCTGGAGCGACACCCAGCAGGGCCATGGCGATCCTGCCCGGATTCACGTCGGTTCGATTGCACAGGACGATTGCACCGCGCGGCGCGTCGGCTCGCCTGATGTATTCGGCACGAAAGCCTTCCGACCCGCCATCGTGACTGAGCCACGGATCCCCGTCACGAACCTCCAGCCCCACACCGGTGCCATAGGGCGTCCCGAACTCGGGCAAGATCGCGACCGATCCGTCAGCCAGCCGGCCGGGCTCGACGAACAGGGCCCTGATGTTCTCCGTCCAAACAGGTCCCTGGGCGCGGAAGGATGCATCAAAGCGGGCGAGATCCTCGACAGTCGTGGTCAGCCCGCCGGAGCCGGGCAAGGAAGGTTGATCGTCTGCGATCCGGAAGGTCCCGTCCCGAAGACGGCGGTATCCGTGGGTCATCGCCGCGTCGGGCGTGAAACTGGTGTTGATCATGCCCAGCGGAGTGAAGATCACCTCTGCCGCATAGTCCGCCAGGATCTGGCCAGTGACCCGTTCCACAAGCTGCGCCAGCATCAGATAGTTGCCGTTCGAATAGCGGGCGCGGGTTCCGGGTGGAAAATTTCCGGTTTCCAGCCCGCGCATCATCGCCAGCATCGCCGACGGGGCCACGCCGCCCAGGCGTTCAACGCCGGACAAGGCCATCAGGGTGGTATGGTCGCGCACGCCAGCCGTCTGATTCAACAACTGCCGCACGGTCGCGCCTTGAAGTGCGCCAGCCATCTCCGGCAACCACCGCGCCGCCGGCTCGTCAATGCCGATCCGACCGGTATCGACCAGGGTCAGGACGGCCAACGCCGTGAACTGTTTGGAGGCAGATGCGATCAGGAAGCGGCTCTGCGGGGTGATCGGCGCACCAGTCTCGACATCGGCGAGGCCGGCGACATCGAACCTCACCCCCTCCGGCGCAATGAGGGCGACGGCGCAGCCCGGTTGCGGGCCGCTCCGCATGGTAGCCAGCGGATCGGTCGGGGATTCGAGCGCGCAGGCTGGCGCGGTGCCGATCGCCGCCACAAGAGTCGATGTCCACAACAATCGGGGAAGCGTGGGGTGCATGGGCGGTGTCTCCTGACGGTTGACGCTAGCGCCATCGCCGGGTCATCTCCTGTAGAAATCGGAACCGGGCGACACGCGTGCAGGTCTCTTCGACGACGCAGAAGGTCGAACTGACCTGGCGGGCCGCGCCCTCGGACCTGCGGCCGTTCGTTTCCGCCTTTGTTGAGCGCCGGGATTTCGTCGCCTTCATCGGTATGCGGGAGTTGCCCGTTCCCGTTCCGCTGATCCAGATCATGCTGGGTGCGGACGTGCACATGACGGACGGAGACGCGTTGGAGACCGCGCCGCGCGCCGCGTTGTGGGGACCCACCTCGACCGCCCCGCGCTCGAGGACGGACCAGCCGATGCATGCCTTTGTGGTGGTCCTGACCCTGAGAGGCGCGGCGGTTCTGGCCCGCAAAGCCGGCGCGCAGCTGGCCGACCGCCGCGTGGCGCTGGATGCAATCCTCGACCCATTGGCTCGGTCATGGTTGCCCAGGATCGCCGAGGCACCGGACGCGGTCGGCCGCATCGCCGCAGCGGAGACTTGGCTGCGTGGCCTGATGACAGAGCCGGGACACCCGGCGGACCCGGCGACGGCCCTCATCGACGCCATGCTTCACCACCGCGTGCGCGGGCCGGTTGCGGCAATCGCGCGCGACTGCGGCATCTCCGAACGTGCCCTGTACAAGCGCTGCGACCGTCTGCTTGGCTGGTCGCCGAAGCGGCTGCTGCGGATTGCGCGCCTCCAGCGCCTGCTTCGCACCCTGCATCCCTCACCCTGGCTCCAATCCCGGGAGGCAGAGGATGCTCGGCTGGAGTACGCCGACGACTCTCATCTCGCGCGGGATCTGTTGGACCTGACCGGTCTGACGGCCTCGGCCTACCGGATGTCCAAGATCGCCAGCGGTGATCCGCTGGTGCACACCCTGATCTGACCGTCCGTCACGACGGACGCCCCCGGATGGTGCCCGGTCGCTTGGGACGCTATCCAGCCCCCATGCCTGTCCTGTCCCGCCTCCGCACCCACCGCGCCGCGCTCGCCTTCATCTTTGTGACGGCGGTGCTGGATATCGTGGCCATGGGGATCATCATTCCGGTGCTGCCGGTCCTGATCGAGGACTTCGTCGGCTCCAACGCCCGCGCGGGCATCATCAACGGCGTCTTCGTAGCCCTGTGGGCGGGGATGCAGTTCCTCTGTTCCCCGATCATCGGCTCGCTCTCGGACCAGTATGGCCGCCGGCCGGTGATCCTGATCAGCTGCGCGGGCCTGTCGCTCGACTATATGTTGATGGCCGTGGCACCGGACCTGTGGTGGCTGGCGCTGGGGCGGATCATCGCCGGCATCACCTCGTCCAGCTTCACCACCGTCTATGCCTATATGGCCGACATCACCGCGCCGGAGAAGCGCGCCCGGGCCTTTGGCCTGATCGGCGCGGCCTTTTCCGCCGGCTTCGTGCTGGGGCCGTTGCTGGGCGGGGTCCTCGGCGAGTTCGGGCCGCGCGTGCCGTTCTGGTTCGCGGCGGGCCTGTCCGCGGTGGCCTTCTTCTACGGCCTGCTGGTCCTGCCAGAGAGCCTGCCTGTCGAACGGCGGATGAAATTCAGCTGGAAGCGGGCCAACCCTGTCGGGGCCCTGATCCTGCTCAGGCGGAACATGGAGCTCGGCGGCCTCGCGGTCGTGAATTTCCTGCTCTATTTCGCCCACCACCTCTTCTCTGCGGTCTTCGTTCTGTATGCCGCCTACCGCTACAGCTGGGGACCGAAGGAAGTGGGTCTGCTGCTGGCCCTGGTCGGTGTGCTGGACATGCTGGTGCAGGGCGTGCTGGTCGGACCGGTCGTCAAACGGCTGGGCGACCGGATGACCATGGTGCTGGGGCTGGTCGGCGGCACCGTCGGGATAGCGGCCATGGGCTGGGCCCCGGACGGGCTGATCTTCATCCTCGCCATGCTGCCCAACGCCCTCTGGGGCCTGGCCATGCCGACCCTGCAGTCGCTGATGACCCGTCATGTCGGCGAGGACGAGCAGGGTCAGTTGCAGGGGGCGAACATGAGTGTGGCCTCGATTGCCGGGGTGATGTCGCCACTGTTCTTCGGCTGGGTCTATTCCTTCTCGGTCGGGGATGGAGCGATCGGGACGCGGGTCTGGATCGCGGAGACCTTCGCGTCGGCATCAGGCTGGATTCAGCTCGCAGCCCTGCGGGTCCTGACCGATCCGGGACTGGCCTTCTATCTGGCTGCGGTGTCCCTGCTGCTCGCCGCCCTGATCGGCTGGTGGTTGGGGCAGCGGGCGGAACGTCAGGAATCGGCAGCGGTGCAGGACGCGCCCCTGCCTTGATACGGTCCAGAATCCGTAGAGGAATGGTCGGGCCACGATGCCCCAGTCGCCCGGGATGACCATGAAGATCCAGACCGTCGCCCTTGCCGTTGCCCTGATCCTTTCGGCCTGTGGCCAGTCCAACGACAGCCAGGCCCAGGACGGGGTCTTCGCCGATGACCGGGTGGTGCCGGGCGATGCCCTGGCGATGAAGTCCAGCTTCGCCCCCGTGGTGCGCACTGCGGCACCGGCCGTGGTCAACGTTTCCGCGCGGGGGGTGCAGCAGGTGCGCGACCCGTTCTGGGGCATTCCCGGTCAACGCCGGACCGGCTCGGTCGGGTCCGGCGTCATCGTCCGCGATACCGGCGTTGTGGTGACCAACTATCACGTCATCAACGGCATGCAGCAGATCAAGGTCGTCCTGAACGACCGCCGCGAATTCGACGCCCGGATCATCCTGGCGGACGAACGCTCCGACATCGCCGTGCTGCAGCTGGAGGGGGTCAACGAGCGGCTCCCGACCCTCAGGATCGATGACCGCGAGGAACAGCAGGTCGGCGATCTGGTGCTGGCCATCGGCAATCCGTTCGGGGTCGGCCAGACGGTGACCAACGGCATCATTTCGGCCCTGAACCGGACCGAGACCGGCATCTCGGACAGCGGCTCCTTCATCCAGACCGACGCGGCCATCAATCCGGGCAATTCCGGCGGGGCGCTGGTGGACATGGATGGCGAGCTGATCGGGATCAACACCGCCATCTTCTCCCGCTCGGGCTCGTCTTCGGGTGTCGGATTCGCGGTGCCCGCGGCGGCCGTGCGCCGTGTCGTGGACTCGGCCGTCGGCGGGGCCACCGCGGTGATCCGTCCGTGGCTTGGCGTGAAGGGCGAAACCGTCAGCGCCGACCTGGCCCGCAGCCTCGGCCTCGACCGTCCGCAGGGTCTGGTGGTGACCGAGGTCTGGCCGCAGGGACCCGGCGACCGCGCGGACCTGCGCATGGGCGATGTCATCACCGCCATCGACGGGGCCGAGGTCAACGACCAGGGCGGGCTGAATTTCCGCGTTGGCACGCGCGAGCCGAATGAGACGGTGCGTGTGTCGGTGCTGCGCGACGGGCGGCCGCTGGTCGTGGACGCGCGGGTCCAGCGGCTGCCGGGCAATGCGGATGTGCAAGGAGCGACGGTGATCCAGTCAGGGGGGCTGACCGGAGCCCAGGTGCTGGCACTGAACCCGGCTCTCGCTGACAGCCTGGGGGGCGATCCCTTCGCCAGTGGTGTCGTTGTCGGCCGTGTCGCCTCCAACAGCTATGCCCGTCGGGGCGTCGGCTTGCAGGCCGGTGACGTGATCATGGCCGTCAACGACCGCCCCGTGACCTCGCCGCAGCAGCTGGCCAATCTGCCGCGCGGCTCCCAGCTCCTGGTCGAGCGCCGGGGCCAGCGCGGCGTGCTGGTCGTCCGCTGACCGTCAGGCCTTGATCGGGCTTGCGATCGACCAGCAATGGCCGAACGGGTCCATCAGCCGGCCGTAGCGGTCACCCCAGAACTGGTCGGCCAGCGGCATGACCGGGATGCCGCCCGCCAGCAGGGCGCGACCCCACCAGTCGTCGGCGTCATCGACTTGCAGATGCAGGGCGATGCCCTTGGGAACGACGTCCGCCTCATTGCCGTATTCGGGAAACTCGTCCGACAGCATGATCAGGCCGCCATTGATCAGCAGCCGGCTGTGCATCAGCCGCTCGCCGTCTTCGGCCAGATTGCGAAACAGTTCTTCGGCGCCGAAGGCCGCGCGATAGAATTCCACGGCCGCCTGGCCGCCGCGCGACGGTATGGTCAGATAGGGGATGACACCGCCGGGCGGTACGAGGTCGGGTTCGGCCATGTCGCTCTCCTTTGCAGCGCTCACACTAACGCGTGAAATGCGCGCCCGGAACGCCTAACTGTGGTCGTGCATGACCGACCTGTTCGAAGCCTCCGGCATTCATCCTCCTGACGCGCCGCTGGCCGACCGGCTGCGGCCGCGCACGCTGGAAGAGGTGGTGGGTCAGGATCATCTGCTGGGGGAGGGCGGGCCGATCCGGCGGATGGTCGAGGCCGGGCGGCTGGGGTCGATGATCCTGTGGGGGCCGCCGGGCACCGGCAAGACCACGATCGCCCGCCTGCTGGCCCAGGCCGCCGGCTACCAGTTCCAGCAGATTTCGGCGGTCTTCTCGGGCGTCGCCGATCTGAAGAAGGCGTTCGAGGCCGCCCGGATGCGCCGCGCCGCCGGCCAGTCGACCCTGCTGTTCGTCGACGAGATCCACCGCTTCAACCGCGCCCAGCAGGACGGCTTTTTGCCGTTCGTGGAGGAGGGGATCGTCACCCTCGTCGGGGCGACCACCGAGAACCCGTCGTTCGAGCTGAACGGCGCCCTGCTGTCCCGATCACAGGTCTATGTTCTGAAGCGGCTGGACGACGCGGCTCTCGATCAACTGTTGATCCGGGCTGAGGCGCAGGAGGGCAAGGTCCTGCCGCTGACCCCCGAGGCCCGCCACGCCCTGCTGGCCCTGGCCGACGGCGACGGCCGTTACCTGCTGACCATGTCCGAGGTCCTGTTCGACCTGACCTCGACGGAGCCGCTGGGCGTCCAGGCCCTGGCCGGCATCCTGCAGAAGCGGGCTCCTGCTTACGACAAGAGCAGAGAAGAACACTATAACCTCATATCTGCGCTTCATAAATCTGTTCGGGGGTCCGACCCCGACGCCGCCCTCTACTGGCTGGCGCGGATGCTGAACGGCGGCGAGGATCCGCTGTATCTGGCGCGCCGGATCGTGCGGATGGCGGTCGAGGACATCGGCGAGGCGGACCCCCTGTCCCTGCTGGTCGCCAATGCGGCCAAGGACACCTATGACTTCCTCGGCTCTCCGGAGGGCGAACTGGCGCTGGCCCAGGCCGTGGTCCACCTCGCCACCGCGCCCAAGTCCGTCGGCGTCTACGAAGCCTTCAAGGCGGCCAAACGCGCTGCGGCGGAAACCGGATCGCTGATGCCCCCGGCCCACATCCGCAACGCTCCGACGAAGCTGATGAAGTCGCTCGGCTACGGCGAGGGTTATCAGTATGACCCGTCCACGCCCGAGGGTTTCTCGGGCGCGAACTTCTTCCCCGACGGGATGGAGCGCCGCACCTTCTACGCCCCGAAGGGCGAGGGGCATGAGGCCAAGGTGAAGGAACGGCTGGAGCGCTGGGCGGCGATGCGGGCAGAGCGGCAGGGCGGGGCATGAATCTCAACCAGGTCACCGTCGAGGTCTCCGACATTCCCCGCGCCCGCGCCTTCTACCAGCGGCTCGGGCTGGAGCTGATCGTGTCCAGCGACCACTATGCCCGCTTCCTCTGCCCGGGCGGGGCGACCTTCTCGATCCACCTTACGGAGGCCCCCGCGCCCGGCGGGACGATGGTCTATTTCGAATGCGCCGACCTCGACGAACGGGTTGCCGCCCTCAAGGCTGCGGGCGTCGCCTTTGACAGTGATCCCGAGGACCAGAGCTGGCTCTGGCGTGAGGCCCGGCTTCGTGACCCCGACGGCAACCGGCTGTGCCTGTATTTCGCCGGCGAGAACCGCCTGAACCCGCCGTGGCGGGTCCCGGCGGGCTGACGTTGCCGTAACGGCGGTTTTGGGTCTAGCCTCCGCCCATCGATCAACCTTGGGAGGGGAAGATGTCCGATATGACTGTGAAAACGCCGTGGCATCTGTGGGCCGTGGGGGTGATTTCCCTGCTGTGGAACGGCTACGGCGGCTATGACTACATCATGAGCATGACCGGGGGGGCCACCTATATGGCCACCGCAGGCATGACGCCGGACCAGATCGCCTATTATGAGGCCATGCCGGTCTGGATGACGGCAATCTGGGCCATCGGGGTCTGGGGTGGGGTGCTGGGTTCGCTTCTGCTGCTGCTGCGCAACAAGCTGGCCTTTCCGGTGTTTGCCGTTTCGTTCGGAGCCTTCCTGTTCAGCCTGCTCTACACCTATGGCCTCAGCGACGGCGGCAAGGTGATGGGCTTCATGATGCAGGATGGGGTCAAGGTGGCTTCATCGATGATCGTGATCATGAACGTCGTCATCGCTGCCGGCTGCGCCTTCTTCACCGGGTACGCCTGGACGATGAGCAAGAAGGGCGTTCTGCGTTGAGCGCGAAGCGTCGGGTCTGGCATCTCTGGCTGGTCGGCGGTCTCGCGCTCCTCGTCTGGACGCAGGGTGCCTGGGACTGGCTGATGATGACCAGACGCGACGCGGCCTATCTGGCCACGGTGCCGGCGGACTGGCAGGCGCTGGTGTTTGGCCAACCCCTCTGGGTCAGCATGGCCTGGGCGGTCGCGGTATGGGGTCTTTTTCTCGGTGCCATCAGCCTCTGGCTGGGCCGGGCCTGGGCCGCATGGCTGCTGTCGATCGCGACCGCCGCCATCATGCTTGATCAGGCCTATGTCTATGTCCTGCACCCCGATGCTGCCGTCTGGCGGGCCCAGGGGGTCGGGATGCCGATCATCCTCTGTCTGGTCTTCGCAGGGTTCGCTGCCTACGCATGGGTCATGGCGAAGCGGGGGCTGCTGCGCTAAGCGGGCCCGGTGACCGACCGTACCCCCGTCTCCCTGAGCGAAGCTGACATCGCCGCCGTCCGTTCATGGGTGATCCACGAGGACGAGGCGGTGATCGTCTTCAACAAGCCCGCCGGCCTGTCCAGCCAGGGCGGCCGGATCCAGGCGCATACGCTGGACGATCTGCTGTGGGCCTTCGCCCGCTCGAACGGCAAGCGCCCCGATCTGGTGCACCGGCTGGACCGCGACACCTCGGGCGTCATCCTGGCGGCGAAGACCAAGCCCGCGGCGGGCTTCCTCGGCAAGGCCATGCAGGCGCGGCGCTTCAAAAAGACCTATCTGGCCCTGCTGTCCGCGGCGCCTGAGCCGCGCGCCGGGACCATCGAAACACCGCTGCTGCGGCAGGAGATCGGCCGCGAAAGCTACATGCGCGCCGTCACGCCCGACACGCCGGGCGCCCAGGCCGCGCTGAGCCGCTATCGCACCCTTTCGGCTTCGGATGACGGGGCGCTGGTCGAACTGGACCCCGCGACGGGCCGGATGCATCAGCTGCGGGTCCACATGGCCTCGATCGGCCGTCCGCTGGCCGGCGACGCCCGTTATGGCGGGGCGCTGACGTTCGCGGGTCGGGGCGCGCCGCGGCTGATGCTGCATGCGGCGAAGCTGGTGTTTCCCCATCCCGAAGGCGGCTACCGCACGGTCGAGGCCCCGCCACCGGAGGATTTCGAGGCGCTGAAGGCGGCCGCGGGGCTGTAGCTGCTTCTCCACCGCCCTGCGGGCGACGGCCCACCGCTGGCGGCGCAGCCGCCTCTCAGCGCCCGCCGCGGGACAGCTGGCGATATTCGACCAGACGTTCCTTGTCGCGCCGGACCTGGTCGGCCACGGCATTGTCCACGTCCAGCGACGAATAGCGGACCCAGCCGTCGACGCCCAGCTTGTCCTGGATCGCCGCCACCGGGGTGCGCCAGCGGAAATAGGACAGATAGCTGACCAGAGCACCCAGCACGGCAGCCAGGCCCTGCAGGGCACGGAAGCCCACCTCACCGGTCGCCGGTGCGGGCTCAATCGCCAGCACGGCAAGGCCGATGATCAGGACCAGCGGCGTCATGATCCGCTGGGCCCAGCGCATCCAGTAGCGCTCGCGGCGCACCCGCCACAGCTCCATCTGGACGTACTTTTCGAGGTATTCCATCCGCGCGCCCAGCCACATGGTCAGCCGGGTCAGATACAGGGCGCGCTGGCCCCAGGCCTTGCCGTCGTTGGCGAACTGGGTCTCGGCCTGGTCGGCCATGGCGCGGGCGCTGGTGAACAGGTTCTGCAACTCGCGGGTCCGCTGCACGATCTCCCGCGACAGCTCATAGGAGTCGTTCTCGAGCTGGAACCGGTACTGGATGAACAGCACCGCCTGCAGGCCCCAGTACAGCCCCAGGGCGGCGATCATGGCACCGGCGGCCAGACCCAGGCCCATCGGCTCGGAACCGGTCCAGCTGGTGAACCAGCCCGGGCCGAGGATCGCCAGGGCGGCGAAGGCGGCCATCGCCCCGGCCTGGCTCAGACGCTTGACCGTGACGTGCATGACCAGCGCCTTGAAGATTCGCCGGCCGTAGCCGTGGATGCGGCTGCGGATGTCGGTGTCGACCGGGAACCGCTCCTCGATCTGGCGGCTGAACAGGACGTGGAAACGATCCGGCTTTCCGTCGGTCTCCCAGAAGGGGAAGATGTCGAGCGGCTGGTTGAAATACTCGTCGATATGCGAGCCAACAATCGCCTCGGCCTCGGGCGTGGCGGAGAAATATTCGCTCTCGGAGATAGGACGCAGGATGCCGTCACCGCCGCGCAGAGCGTCGCGGCCATGGTTCGGCGTCGGCGGCGGCACGGCCCGGTTCGGGCTGTCCTGGGCTCCGCGCGGCGGCGGATTGGGGGCGGCCTGCAGCCGGGCGTCTTCGCCATGGCCGCCGTGGCCGCCGTCGTGCGGAGCGCCGTGGCCGTCGTGTCCGTGGCTGTGATCGTCCTGCGACATGGCGCTTGCGGCGGTCCCTTGAATCATCGGCCCGGAAGTATGACAGATCGCGCCGCAGGGCCGACGGCGTTCCCCTTGGGCGCGAAGCGGCACCCTTGGCCTAGATATCGGCGTTAACCCTGCCTCCCGGCAAGTGAAGTTTCAGTCAGAAGGGATATCGCGCCATGGCGGCGGCGCAGGCCAGCAGTGGAACCAGCAGCAAGGCCTCCAGTCCGACCCACTGGCGCGCGCGCTGCAGTTCGGCGGCAGGCGGTGTGACCGAGGCCGCACCTGCGGCGGCCCTGCGCCAGCGGATGAACAGCAGCGTCGGCCCGATCGATACCAGTCCCAGCACCACGAACAGAGCGATTTTGCCCCAGAAGAAGGGGTTGGCCTCATAAAAGGCCCAGCCCTTGCCGCCCCAGACAACCCGGCAGACACCGATGACGACGACCAGGCCCGCGACCAGGCCGTATCGCCCGTCCACCCTCGTGAGCCGGGCAGGATCGACGGTTGCGTCTTTCAGCAGCAGCCCTTCCATCGCCAGCAGGGCGACGAGGCCGAAGACGAGGATGTGGTGGAGAATGGCCAGTCCAAGATCGAGCACGTCAGACTCCTTCGCTTTGACGCCGGGTCCAGTATAAGCCCGGCAAGATGACACGTCTTCTCATTGTCGCAGCCGGGGGTGCCCTCGGCGCTGTCGCCCGCTACGGGGTCGGACGCCTCCTTCCGGCCAGCGGCTGGCCGTGGGCCACGCTGACGGTCAATGTCGCCGGCGGCCTGCTGATGGGGCTGCTGGCGGGCTGGCTTGCCTTCCGCGGCGGGGTGCACGGGGAGTCCATCCGCCTGTTCGCCGCCGTCGGCGTGCTGGGCGGCTTCACCACCTTCTCGGCCTTTTCGCTGGAGGCGGCCCTGATGATCGAGCGCCGTCAATTGGCCATGGCGGGCGGCTATGTCCTCGCTTCGGTGGTCCTGTCGATCGCCGCCCTGTTTCTCGGCCTGATGGTCGCCCGCCGCGCCTTCGGAGCCGCCCTTTGACTGATGAACCCATCCAGGACGCGCCTGACGCCCCCAAGCGCGAGGTGCTGACGATCTATGTCGCCGAGGCCGAGGACGGCATCCGGCTGGACCGCTGGTTCCGCCGGCGCTGGCCGCACCTGTCCAACATCCAGGTGCAGAAGATGGCCCGCAGCGGCCAGATCCGCGTCGACGGTGCCCGCATCAAGCCCGAGGGCCGGCTGACCGCCGGTGCCGCCGTGCGCGTCCCGCCGATCCCCGACGACACCTCGCGTCAGGCCGGCGACGTCCACACCCTGTCGGCCCAGGACATCAAATTCGCCAAATCCCTCGTGCTCTACGAGGACGACATGGTCATCGCCATCAACAAGCCGCACGGCCTCGCCGTCCAGGGCGGCACCAAGACCAGCCGCCACGTCGACCGGCTGCTGTCGGCCTGGGGGGAGGGGATGGATCGTCCGCGTCTGGTCCACCGCCTCGACCGCGACACCTCCGGCGTCCTGCTGCTGGGCAAGGGGCCTGAGGCGGCCAAGCGGCTGGCCGGGGCCTTCGCCCGGCGTCAGGCGAAGAAGACCTACTGGGCCATCGTCATCGGCAATCCCAAGCCCGCCGCCGGCCAGATCGACATGCCGCTGAAGAAGACCGGCATCAACGATTTCGAGATGATGCGCCCCGCCGACCGCAAGGACCCGCGCGCCGAGCCGGCCGAGACCGCCTTTGCCACCATCAGCCGCGCTGCCCACCGCGCCAGCTGGATGGCCCTGCGCCCCTTCACCGGCAGGACCCACCAGCTGCGGGCGCACATGGCCGGCATCGGCCATCCGATCCTCGGCGATCCCAAATACGGGGACGAAAAGTCGAAGGATTTGTCCGGCCCGCTGAAGCTGCAGCTCCACGCCCGCAGCATCGAGCTGGAGCATCCGCGTGGCGGGATGCTGAAGGTGACGGCACCGCTGAGCCCCGAGATGAAGGCCGGCATGGCCCATTTCGGCTTCGAGGAGTCCGAAGGCGACGAGAGCGATCCGTTCGAAGGGGTGAAGCGGCAGCGATGATTGTTCTTGAATCCGCTCATCCCGGCGAAAGCCGGGACCCAGTGCTTTGGGTGATGTGCCGTCGGACTTGTCGCTGTTGCCCAAGTCCTGAAGCGGGAGCGTCAAGCTGGACAGAACTGGGTCCCGGCTTTCGCCGGGATGAGCGGTAGTATCTTGAGACCTCTCGCCGTCTTCGACATCGACGGAACCCTCGTCGACAGCCGCGCCTCGATCTTCGAGGCGGCGACCGAGGCGTCGCGCGCGCTCGGCCTGCCCGAGCCAGAGTACGACCGGGTACGCAAGATCGTCGGCCTGTCGCTGCCGGTCGCCCTGCGGCAGCTCGAGCCGACCCTGAACGACGCCGACCTCGGCCGCTTCGTGGACGCCTTCAAGGCGGTCTTCCTGCGCATGAACAGCGATCCGGATTTCCACGAGCCGCTTTATCCGGGGGCCATGGAGACCATTCGCCGCCTGCACCGCGACGGCTGGCGGCTGGCGCTCGCCACGGGGCAGTCGCGCCGCGGCGTGGCCCGCAATCTGGCGCGTGAGGGCTGGGCCGATCTGTTCATCTCGTCCCACTGCGCCGAGGACGGACCGGGCAAGCCTGATCCCGCCATGCTGCACGCCGCCATGGCCGCCTGCGACGCCTGTCCGGCCACCACCCTGATGATCGGCGACACCGCGCATGACATCCAGATGGCGCTCAATGCCGGTGTCCTGCCGTTGGGCGTGGCCTGGGGCTTCCATACGGTCGAGGAGCAGCAGGCCGCCGGCGCCAGCCACGTCGCCCGATCCTTCGCCGAACTGACCGTGGTGCTGGACGGCTTTGCCGACCTGACCCGCGCCGCCTGAGACAGACATGAGCCATATCCCGCCCCTCGATCCCAATGTCGCCGCCCGCAAGGGCTTCCGCGAGTCCGAGGAGCGCCTCAAACGCTTCTGGAAGGCGGTCGATGTGGCGGAAGGGGAGGGCGGTTGGGCCGTGACCCTGGACGGCCGCACGCCGAAGACCCCGGCCCATGCCCCGCTGCGCCTGCCGACCGAGGCCGCCGCCCGGCTGGTCGCGGACGAATGGGCCGCCCAGGGCGAGTTCATTGACCCCGCGACCATGCCCGCCACCCGTCTTGCCTCGACCGCCATCGACCGCGTTTCGCAGGTCCGCGAGGCCGTGGCCGAAGAGATCGCCGCCTTCGCCGGCACGGACCTGCTCTGCTATCTCGCGGAGCATCCGACCTCGCTGGTGGCCGAACAGGCGCGGGCCTGGGGACCCTGGCGCGACTGGGCCGCGCGCACCCACGGCATCAGGCTGGAGGTCGCCGAAGGCATCGTCCATCGACCCCAGGATCCGCAGGCGGTGGCGCGGACGCGGGCGCTGGCCCTGGCCCTGGACGATTTCGCCCTGACCGGCCTCGCCACGGCCACCCCCCTGCTGGGCTCGGCCGTGCTGGCTTTGGCCCTGCAGCAGGGCGAGATCGGCGGCGAGGCGGCGTTCGAACTCAGCCGCCTCGACGAGGCCTTCCAGGAGCGCCAGTGGGGCACCGACGCCGAGGCCGCCGAACGCACCGCCGCGCGGCGGGCGGAGGCCGTGCTGCTGGAGCGGTGGTTCAGGGCGCTCGCCTGAGCAGCGTCAGCGACGTCGCCGCCACCCAGCCGAACACCACCGCGAACGACAGCCGCTGGCTGAGTCCCGGCGGCAGCAGCGCCATACCGCGGACCACGATGGCCCCGACCGCCAGCGCCAGTCCCGCTGCCGCGACCCAGCGCAACGCCGCGCCGGACCGCCTGACGAACAGCAGGCGGATCAGGGCGGCGGCCCAGAACAGCAGCACCGCCTGTGAAGCCACGATATGGGCTGTCGAGCCGGGGCTGCCAAGATCGCTCATGTCGGCGGGGATGGCCGTGGCGGCGAAGGCCAGTCCGAACAGGGCCGCCAGCCCGCCGGTCCAGCCGTCGCCGGTCGCCCTGCCCAGGCCCCACCCGAACGTGGTCAGCCCAAGCCCCACGCCGAGGAAGCCGATCAGGTTCCACGCCAGCTGGTTCGGTGCCCCCACGGCACCGAGTTCACTGACCGCCCGGGTCGCGTGTGAATAGGCGGGGTCGAACGCCGCGAACAGCATCAGGGCCGCGAAAAAGACCAGCGTGGTCAGCAGGCCAAGTCGGCCAGTGGAGACAGTTGTCATATCCCGGGCTCCCAGTTATAATTAGTTTCGTAAACTAAGCATAATGGAGGGTCAATGTCAGCGCCCGAACAGATCGCCGACCGGCTGACGCTGGCCGCTGTGCGCCTGACGCGCTGGCTTCGCACCACCGACCCTTCGCCCCGCCTCAGTGGACCGCAGGCGTCGGCGCTGGCGGTGGTGGTTCATGCCGGCCGCCTGCGCATGTCCGACCTCGCCGCTTTCGAGGAGGTGAGCCGTCCGACCATCACACGGGTCGCCGGCGAACTGCAGGGCCTGGGCCTGATCGCCCGCGCGGCCGATCCCGCCGACGGCCGCGTATCCTGGCTGACGGCCACCGACGCCGGCCGGGCCCTGCTGGCGGAAGGGCAGGCGCGGCGCATCGCCCCGCTGGTCGCGGCGCTCTCGACCCTGCCTGCTGACCGGCGCGCCGCCCTCGCGGAAGGAATGGCGGTGCTGGAGCGTCTTCTGGCCGAGGCCATTCCCCCACGCACCAGCTGATTTTCCAGTCTGGAAAATAATCACTTGCCATCACGGAAAGTCATGCTAGGCTTTCCGTATTGGAAAGTGAGGCATCCCCATGACGCAAGACCCGAGTCCCCAGGAGGCCCTGGCCTCGATCCATGAAGCCCGCGCCGGGGTGGGGCGCAGCATGGACTATCCCTTCGGCTGGGACATCGTCTTCGGCCTCCTCATCGCGGTCATGGTCACGGCCCAGGGGCTGCCCCAGATTTCAATCGCGCTCGTCCTGCTGGGCACGCTCGCCGGCCTGTTCTGGATGGTGAAATGGTGGCGCGATCGCTTCGGCTGGTGGGTCAGTGCCTATGCGCCGAAGAAGGCCCGCTGGGTCGCCGTCGGCATGTGGCCGCTGCTCATCTGCAGCCTCGGCCTGTCGTGCTGGACCCGCCTTTTCGAGGGGCCATTGTGGGCACCGTTCCTTGGCGGTGCGCTGGCCTTCGTCACCACCATCGTCTTCGGCCGCTTGTGGATGAGCGTGTATCGCAGGGAGCTGGCTGAGGGCGGTCAATGAGCGCTCAGCCGGTACCTGCCTTCGACACGGTCATCCACGCCCCCGGCCGACTGCAGATCTGCGCCATCCTCTCCAGTGTCGACAACGCCGAGTTCGCCATGCTGCGCGACGCCATCAAGGTGTCGGATTCGGTGATGTCCAAACACCTGAAACAGCTGGAGGAGGCGGGTCATGTCGTCCTGACCAAGGCTGCCGAGAACGGCCGTCAGCGGACGTGGATTGCCCTTTCCCCTGCCGGCCGCAGGGCCTTTGCGGCCCATGTCGCGGAGCTCCAGCGGCTGGCGGCCATGACGGCACCGGCGCCGCTGGGGCAGGGGTTCTCGGGCTAGGGTCCGTACTCAATAAGTCCTGGCGGTCGTTCAGCTATTCTGATTCAAGGATTCCGGAAGGAGTCCTTGGATGCGCAAGCTCTATTGGCTGGATGATGAAGCGTGGGCCCGGATCGAGCCGCACCTGCCTCGCGGTCGTCGTGGTGCGCGGCGGGTCGACGATCACCGGGTGATCTCCGGGATTATCCATATGCTTCAATCGGGTGCGCGCTGGCGCGACTGCCCCGCCGAGTACGGGCCGTACACAACGGTCTACAACCGCTTCAACCGCTGGAGCCGCCAAGGCATCTGGCATGACATCTTCAAGGCCCTCACCGGCCACAGCGGCATCTACTCCAGCGCCGCCATCGACAGCACCTCGGTCAAGGCCCACCGCTCGGCGGCGGGCGCTAAAGGGGGGCCTTCGTCCAGAGCATAGGCCGCTCCCGAGGCGGTCGAACGACCAAGATCCACGGCCTCGTGGACGATCACGGTCGCCCGCGCGTGCTGCTGCTCAGCGCCGGCAACACCAACGACATCACCATGGCTCACGCCCTGATCGAGGCCGCCGGACCGTTCCGCAAACTGCTGGCCGATCGCGGCTACGACGCCGACCACCTCCGCAGGCGGTTGACCGAACGCAACGCCGAGGCCGTCATCCCGACCACCACATCGCGAAAGCGGCCCATCCCCTACGACATCGTCGCCTACCGCCAGCGAAACACCGTCGAGCGGCTCTGGGCGCGGCTCAAGGACTATCGCCGCGTCGCCACCCGCTACGACAAGCTCGCAGCCAACTACCTCTCCGGCGTGCTCATCGCCGCAACCGTCTGCTACTGGGCCAAATGAGTCCGGACCCTAGGGCCCTGTCTGGGTTGGTTCATCACCAAGGGCACCAAGGGGGCACGAAGAATACGAAGGGAGCGCGTCCGTCCCGAAGGGACATTCAGACTCCTGACAAGGACAAGGAAGGCCGTTGCGCGGCCAGGCACCGGCCTCTTCGTGCCCTTCGTGCCCTTCGTGCCCCCTTGGTGCCCTTGGTGATGAACCAGCCGACCGCGCCCGTTCGCCGTCCCCGCTTGCCTCCGCCCCCGGCCATCCTTAAGCCTCCCGCTCAAGGAGACGCCGCATGAACACCATCCTCGAACAGCTCGAAGCCCGCCGCGCCGGTGCCCGTCTCGGCGGCGGCGAGAAGCGCATCGCCAGCCAGCACGCCAAGGGCAAGCTGACCGCGCGCGAGCGCATCGACGTCCTGCTGGACGAGGGCTCCTTCGAGGAAACCGACATGTTCGTCGAGCACCGCTCGACCCAGTTCGGTATGGAGGCCCAGCGCATCCCCGGCGACGGCGTCGTCACCGGCCGGGGCACCATCGGTGGCCGTCTGGTCTATGTCTTCTCCAAGGATTTCACGGTCTTCGGCGGCTCCCTGTCGGGCGCGCACGCGGCCAAGATCGTCAAGATCCAGACCATGGCCCTGACAAACGGCGCCCCGATCATCGGCCTGTTCGACGCCGGCGGCGCCCGTATCCAGGAAGGGGTCGAGGCCCTCGCCGGCTATGCCGACATCTTCCTGCAGAACACCCTGGCCTCGGGTGTCATCCCGCAGATCAGCGTCATCATGGGTCCCTGCGCCGGCGGCGACGTCTATTCCCCGGCCATCACCGACTTCATCTTCATGGTGAAGGACACCTCCTACATGTACGTGACCGGCCCCGATGTGGTGAAGACGGTCACCAATGAGGTGGTCACCCACGAGGACCTCGGCGGCGCCCGCGTCCATTCGCAGAAGTCCGGCGTCGCCGACGGCGCCTTCGAGAACGATCTGGAGGCCCTCAGCGAGGTCCGCCGCCTGATCGGCTTCCTCCCCCTGTCCAACCGCGAAAAGCCCCCCGTCCGCGACAGCTACGACGACCCGGAGCGCGACGAGGCCAGCCTCGACACCCTGGTCCCGGCCAATCCGAACCAGCCCTATGACATCAAGGAGCTGATCCTGAAGACGGTCGACGAGGCCGAATTCTTCGAGATCGGCCCCGATTTCGCGAAGAACATCGTCACCGGCTTCGGCCGTCTGGACGGGCAAACGGTCGGCGTCGTCGCCAACCAGCCCCAGGTTCTGGCCGGCGTCCTCGACATCGACTCCAGCCGCAAGGCCGCCCGCTTCGTCCGCTTCTGCGACGCCTTCGACATCCCGCTGGTGACCTTCGTCGACGTGCCCGGCTTCATGCCCGGCACGCGTCAGGAGTACGGCGGCCTGATCAAACACGGCGCCAAGCTTCTGTTCGCCTATGCCGAGGCCACCGTGCCCAAGCTGACCGTCATCACGCGCAAGGCCTATGGCGGCGCCTATGACGTGATGAGCTCCAAACACCTGCGCGGCGACGTCAACTACGCCTGGCCCTCGGCCGAGATCGCCGTCATGGGCGCCAAGGGCGCGGTCGAGATCATCTTCCGCAAGGAGGCCGGCGACCCCGCGGCTCTGGCGGCGCGCGAGGCCGAGTACAAGGAGAAGTTCGCCAACCCCTTCGTGGCGGCAGGGCTGGGCTATATCGACGACGTGATCATGCCGCACGGGACGCGGCGACGGCTGATCCGGGCGCTAAGGACGCTGAAGAACAAGCAGCAGGAAAACCCGTGGAAGAAGCACGATAACATTCCGCTTTAGGGGCGAGGTAGTGGCTGCGCTCGACGCGAGGACTACCTTCGCCGAAATCACGCCTGAAGGCGGTCCCGACATTCGCGCGGCCCGGGCCGAGGACAGCATCCGCGTCGCCCGGATGCTGTCCACTCCATCAGATGACTGGTCTGACGCGGACATCGACCTAGTGGCCTTCAGGGCCATGACGACCTTGGGCGGGCCCGAGACGTTCAAATGGATCCTGCCGCATTTCCTCGAACGCAGCGTCGCCAACCCCCACTACGGGTGGATGGTCGTGTCCGAGGTACTGGCCGAAAAGCTGGACCATGCCGGTTTCGACGCCTGGCCTGAGGCGCAGCAGAGGTCTGCGTACGAAATGCTCCGAACCTGGCTAGCAGTTCGACCGGTAGACGAGGAAGATGCAGAGCTGAGAGCGTGGATGGGGCGGCGGTCCTGACCAACCTCCTCTTCCTCTGCTCCCGCAACCGCCTCCGCTCCCCTACGGCCGAGCAGGTGTTCGCCTCATGGCCCGGCGTCGAGACCGCTTCCGCCGGCCTGGCGCCCGATGCGGAGGAGCATTGCTCCGCGGAACTGGTGGAATGGGCCGACATCATCTTCGTCATGGAGCGCGCCCACCGCGCCAGGCTCCAGCGCCGCTTCCGGGCCCAGCTGAAACGGGCGCGGGTGATCTGTCTGGATATCCCGGACGCCTATGAGTTCATGCAGCCGGAGCTGGTGGCGCTGCTGGAGAAGAGGGTGGGGCCGTACATCTGATCCCTTTGCGGAAGGGCCACTTGTCATCCCCGACGAAGCGAAGCGAAGCGGAGATCGGGGACGGCACGCGCACCTCTCTGCTCCCTCCCGGACAGCCCGCTTGGGCTGAGCCGGGAGAAGGGTGGCGGCGGCACGGGTGGATGACGCCTGGCCGCTGCGCTCAGGGAAAGTCCCAGCCTTTCCTGCGGCCGCAGGCTGTCGCCCGGCTCAGCTCAAGGGGGCTGTCCGGGCGCGGCCAGGTATTGAGGGGACTTCGCCGTCCCCGATCTCCGCTTCGCTTCGTCGGGGATGACAAAAGAGCGATCTCCGCTTCGCTTCGTCTGGGATGACAAGGTGTCAGTACAATCTTGACGTTCGTAGACGTGCGCGACAAGGTTGCGTCGTGATGGGAAAGGCCGACCACAGCTACTGGGTCTATATCGTCGCCAACGGTCCCTGCGGCTGGCTATACGTCGGCATGACCAACGATCTGATCCGCCGGATCGAAGAACACAAACATGGGCAGATCGACGGATACAGCCGCGAGCGAGGGACCGACCTGCTGGTCTGGTACGAGCATCACCGCTACGTCGATCAGGCCATCCTGCGGGAAAAACGGATCAAGCGCTGGTTAAGGCGTTGGAAATTCGCCTTGATCGAGGAAGCCAATCCGCTCTGGACCGACCTGTATCCGGCCTTGCTGACAGGAAGGACCCCATGACCAACCTCCTCTTCCTCTGTGCCCTTACCCCCCTTTGACCCGCGCCCCCGCCCTGGCCATCCTCGGCTGCAGACAGGGGCAGGAGAGCAGTCATGACCATCGGGGCGTCGGCCGGGGTGATCACCTTCATCAACACGCGCGACCCGGAGAAGGCCAGGGCCTTCTATGGCGAGACGCTGGGGTTCAAATTCGTTGTCGATGACGGGTTCGCCCAGGTCTTTGACCTGAACGGCACCACCCTGAGGATCACGAAGATCGACAACCACGTCGCCCAGGGGCATCCGGTGCTGGGCTGGATGGTCGACGATATCGAGGGCACGATCCGGCGGCTCGTCGCGCGCGGGGTGACCATGACGATCTATCCGGGCCTGGGTCAGGACGAACTGGGCATCTGGACCGCGCCCGACGGCAAGGCGAAGGTCGCCTTCTTCAACGACCCCGACGGCAACGCTCTCAGCCTGACCTCGGCCTGAAGGTCAGGCCCCGGGATCGCCTAACCGACCAGCGCCGCCCGCTCGTCCGGGGTCAGCATCCGCCATTTGCCCTCGGGCAAATTGTCCAGTTTCAGCGGGCCAATCCGTACACGGATCAAATCCACGACCTCAAGGTCGACCATCTCGCACATCCGCCGGATCTGGCGATTGCGGCCCTCGCGGAGGATGAATTTCAGGCGGAAGGACTCCATCCGGCTCACATAGGCGGGCTTCAGCTGGCGGCCGTCCAGCATCAGGCCGTGGCGCAGGATTTTGAGCTTCTTCTCTGTGATGTCGCCGGTCACCCGGACCAGATATTCCTTGTCCAGATCGGACTCCGGCCCGATCACCGCCTTGGCCACCACCCCGTCCGATGACAGCAGCAGCAGGCCCCGCGAATCCTCGTCCAGCCGCCCGATCGGGGGCAGGGAGACCTCGTCGGCGGGGGTCACGCCTTCGCCGACCCGGTTGTTGTCGGTGACCAGCCGGACGGCGGGCAGTTTGTTGGGCTCGGGCTGGCCCGAGACATAGCCCATCGGCTTGTGCATCACGATGGTCACGCCCTCGGCCAGCTGGGCGGTGGCGCGGTCGCTGAGGGTCAGGGTCTGGCCCGGCTCCAGCTTGCGGCCCGCATCGGCCACGACCTCGCCGTCGACCGAGACCAGGCCGTCGGCGATCAGCGCATCCGCCTCGCGCCGCGAGCAGACGCCGCTCTGGCCCAGCCATTTGTTGATCCGGACCGGCTCGTCGCCGTCATAGGTCTTGGAAAACGCCATGCGGGTCCGTAGCCGCCGGGCGAAGCCGGGTCCAGCCGCCGATCAGCCGCCGAGGACGGCGGCGATGGCGGCTCGCGCCACCTCATCGTCCTGCGCCGAAGACGCGCCCGAGACGCCGATGGCCCCGACCACCCGGCCGTCGACCACGATCGGCACGCCGCCCGCGACCGGCATGATCCCGTCAATGGCCAGCAGGGCGATGCGCCCGCCGGTCAACCGCTCCTCCGCCGAGGCGGAAGAGGCGCGGAACCGCGCCGCGGACCGGGCCTTGTCCTGGGCGACATTGATCGAGCCGTACTGGACGTCGTCCATCCGTCCGAAGGCGACCAGTTCTCCCGACGGCTCGACCACGGCGATGGCCAGGCGGAAGCCGCGGGCGCGGCCGGCCTCGATGGCCCGGTTGATCAGCGCCTGCGCCGTCTCCAGCCCGATCGGTGCACCATAGGGCGGAGCCGGCGCCGGAGCGGCGGCCGGCGCGGACGTCGGCGGCGTCTGCGCCCAGGCTGGAGCCGCGACAGCCAGAACGGCGAGAGCAAGGAGGAGAGGTTTCATGTCGGCGCTTTCGATCAGATTCAGCCAAGCTTGGGGACGATGCCGCCACATCCCCGCCCGATGCACAAGGGGAGCTCAGATCCGCCGGAACAACAGCATCAGATTGTTCGCCGGCATCTCGATCCGCCGCGTCAGCGCCAGCCCCACGGCCTTCGCCGTCGCCGCCACCGCATCCCGGTCGCGCAGGCCCCAGGCCGGGTTGCGGGCCTTCAGGCTCTCGTCGAAGGCCGCGTTGGACGGTGCGAGCGGCGTGTCGTCCTCCTTGTACGGCCCGTACAGGACCAGCAGGCCGCCGGTCCGCAGCCGGCTACCGGCCAGCCCCATCAGACCCTCGGTCGCCGTCCAGGGGCTGATGTGGATCATGTTGACGCAGACCACGGCCTGCAAAGGCTCCGGCGGCCAGGTCGTCGGGTCAAGAACATCCAGCGCCAGCGGGTCCCGCAGATTGGGCAGCCCGGCCGCCGCCGCCCAGGCCGAGATGCTGGCCCGCGCCTCCGCCGACGGGTCGCTGGGCGTCCAGTCCAGGCCGGGCAGGGCCCTGGCGAAGGCGGCGGCGTGCTCTCCCGAACCCGCGGCGATCTCGAGCACCCGCCCCCTTGCCGGCATATGCGCCTTCAGCACCGCGAGGATCGGCCCCGTATTCCGCGCCACGGCGGGGGAGGTGAGCGCTCCCCGGGGAGTCGTCGCGAGGGGGTCCATCGTCTGCATGGGTGTCCGGATAGCGTGGCCCGCGATCTGTCGCGACCGGAATTATGCAGGCGCGCTTGCTGCGCCCGCACACGAGAGGTTGAAACGTGCGTCGGTTGACGCCGCGTCCGCATCAGTGGCATTCGCCCTGAAACATGGCGTGATATCACGCAAGGGAGAGCCACGGCGGCGTCAGATCGCCGGGCGGCGTTCAGGAGAGTTTCAGTGACCCAGTCGATCCCCGGTCTGCATCCGGCTCCCACCAGACACGCCGGCCTCGTCGCCTGGGTCGAGCAGATCGCCGCCCTGACCAAACCCGCGCGGGTCCACTGGTGCGACGGCTCGGAAGCCGAAAAGGCCGCCATCGTCGCCGATCTGATCGGCAAGGGCACGCTGCGCGAGCTGGACCAGACCAAGCGTCCCGGCTGCTACTATGCCGCCTCGGACCCCAAGGACGTGGCCCGGGTCGAGAGCCGGACCTTCATCTGCTCGGCCGACAAGGTTGACGCCGGCCCGACCAACAACTGGGCCGATCCGGTCGAGATGCGCGCCCGTCTGAACGGCCTGTTCGACGGCTGCATGGCCGGCCGCACCCTGTATGTGGTGCCCTTCTCCATGGGCCCGCTGGGTTCGGAGCTCAGCGCCCTCGGCGTCGAGATCACCGACAGCGGCTATGTCGCCATATCGATGGGCATCATGACCCGCATGGGTCAGCCGGTGCTGGACCTGATGGGCGAGGACGGCGTCTTCGTGCCGGCGGTGCATACGCTGGGTGCCCCGCTGGCCGAGGGGCAGGCGGACGTGCCGTGGCCCTGCAATGAGGACAAGTGGATCGTCCACTATCCCGAGACCCGCGAGATCTGGTCCTACGGCTCTGGCTACGGCGGCAACGCCCTGCTGGGCAAGAAATGCTACGCCCTGCGCATCGCCTCGGTCATGGCCCGCGATGAGGGCTGGCTGGCCGAGCACATGCTGATCCTCAAGCTGACCGATCCGGCGGGCCGCGCCAAATACGTCGCCGCCGCCTTCCCCTCGGCCTGCGGCAAGACCAACCTGGCCATGCTCCAGCCGACCATCCCCGGCTGGAAGGCCGAGACGATCGGCGACGACATCGCCTGGATGCGCTTCGGCGACGACGGCCGCCTGTATGCCGTGAACCCCGAAGCCGGCTTCTTCGGCGTCGCTCCGGGCACCAGCCGCAACACCAACGGCAACGCCCTGGCGACGATGGGCTCCAACACCGTGTTCACCAACACCGCCCTGACCGCCGACAATGACGTCTGGTGGGAAGGCCTGTCGAAGGTCGCGCCCGAAGGCCTGACCAACTGGAAGGGCGTCCCCCACGACCCGGCCTCGGGCGAACCCGCAGCCCACGCCAACGCCCGCTTCGCCGCCCCCGCCTCGCAATGCCCGACCATCGCCCCCGAGTGGGAGGACCCCAGGGGCGTGCCGATCGACGCCATCCTGTTCGGCGGCCGCCGCGCCTCGGCCGTGCCGCTGGTGACCGAGGCCTTCGACTGGGAGCACGGCGTGTTCATGGGTTCGTCGGTCGCCTCGGAAGGCACCGCCGCCGCCGAGAACGCCATCGGGACCCTGCGCCGCGATCCCTTCGCCATGCTGCCCTTCTGCGGCTACAATATGGGCGACTATTTCGCCCACTGGCTGTCGATGGGCGGCAAGACCGACGCGTCGAAGCTGCCGCGCCTCTACTTCGTCAACTGGTTCCGCAAGAACGAGGACGGCCAGTTCGTCTGGCCCGGCTTCGGCGACAACGCCCGGGTGCTGAAATGGATTGCCGAGCGTCTCGACGGCACGGCGGAGGCCGTCGACACCCCGGTCGGCCGCGTCCCGTCGCGTGAAGCGCTGGACCTGTCGGGCCTCAGCCTGTCCGACGCCGACCTGTCGACCCTGCTGGATGTCGACGCCGAGGTCTGGGCCGAGGAAGCGTCGCTGATCCCGGAGTTCTATGCCCAGTTCGGCGACCGCTTGCCGACGGCCCTCTGGAACCAGCACGCGGCCCTGACGGCCCGCATCGATGCCGACCGCGCCGCAGCCATCGCGGCCGAGTAGCGCTTGCATTCAGGCTGCGGGCGGTCGATCAGATCGCCCGTGGCTTCCTCTCCTGATGTGATCGTCATCGGCGCCGGCGTGCTCGGCCTCTGCACCGCAGCTGAACTGGCCGCGCGCGGCCATGCCGTGACCGTGATTGACCCCGGCGGTCCGAGCGCCTCTTCCATCGCTGCCGGCATGATCGCCCCCGCGCTGGAGAGCCTTCCGGAAGACGTGACCGCCGACCGCGCCGCCCTGCTGAAGCGCGCGCGCGACGCCTGGCCCGGCTTCGCGGCGGCGCATGGTCTGACGTTGCTGCGCGAGGGCGCGGACTGGCGTGGGCCGGACCCCGAGGCGGCTCTGGCGCGCCTCGTGGCGCTCGGCTTTGACGCCCGGCTGACGGAGATCGGCCTGACGACCCCTGAGGACTGGCGCATTGAGGTCGCTTCGGCGCTCAAGGCGCTTGCGCGGGCACCGGGTCTTTCGATGGTGCGGGGACAGGTGGCGCGGCTGACCGGCGACGCCCGCCGCTGGCGGGTTGATGCGACCGATGGCCGTGTCTGGTTCAGCCCGTCGGTGGTGCTGGCCACCGGCGCCGGCGAACCCGTCGCCGGCCTGCCGGACTCGACCGCCTCGCTTGTGGCGGCGATCACGCCGATCCGCGGTCAGCTGACCTTCGTTGCCACGCCGACGCCGCCTCGTGTGGTCAGAGGGGCCGGCGTCTATGCCGCCCCCAGCGAGGCCGGCGTGGTCATCGGGGCAACCATGGAGCCGGGGCGGCGTGATCTGGAGCCCGATCCGGACGAGGCGACGCGTCAGGTCGCGGCCGGTCTGGCGTTGCTGGGCGTAGCGGCTGAGCCCGGCCCGACGCGGGTGGGCATCCGGGGCGCAACCGCCGACGGCTTGCCGCTGGCGGGATCGTCGGGCGAGCCGGGGCTGCACCTGGCTTTGGCACCGCGACGGAACGGCTGGCTGATGGGGCCGCTGGTGGCCCGGACGGTGGCCGACGGGATCGAGGGCAGGCCGCCCATGGCGGACGCCGCCGCCCTCGATCCTCTCAGGTTCGCCTGATCAGTCTGCCGGCGGGGTGAAGCGCAGGTTGATGTTCACCCGCGATCCCTCCGCCGCGCCGTTGACGGTCCGGGGATTGACCCGGAAGTGGCGCGACAGACCTTGGGCCGCACGGCCGAAGCCGTAGCCGCCCGGCGTCTCCCGCAGGACATTGCAGTCGGTCACCGCCCCGGACGGCAGGACCAGACAGTTCAATGAGGCCGAGCCGGCGATGCCCGCGGCCGTCGCCCGCTCGGGATAGGCCCGCGTCATCTGGTCGGCCGAGGGCTGACGAGACCAGCTGGGATTGCGGATGACGGCCGGGGGCTCGCGAACCGGCTCGGCGGCGGGGGCATTGTCGACCGGATCAGGCGCCGGCGTCGCAACGCTGATGGTGGTGCTCTCATCTGCGGTCGTTTCGCCCTGGACGATGGTGATGGTCTCGGTCGTCTCGGGCCGGGCCGGCGTATCGTTCACCCGGGTGTTGGGCGCCGTCGGCGGCGTCGGCCTCGGATCGGGCAGGGGCCTCGGCTCCGGCCGGACGAGTGCGACATCGAACGGGTCCGAGGTCGGCGGTGTTTCCAGCACGGGCATTTCGAACCGCTGGTAGTACATCACCGCGCCGAGACCGACGTGTGCCGTGACTACGATGCCGACCGCGACCCAGATCGCTTTCGAAAACCGGGGCGTCTTGCGTTCGTGGAAGTCGATGGGGCTGACCAGTCCGGGCCCGCCTGCTGTCTTGATCATCATGGCCGTCTCATCCCTGTCTATCGCCGTCCCCACAGCGCCCCACGGCCAAGTTGAGCGCTGACCTCACGGCAAGTTTGGGGCGACCTTTGCCTTGAAAGCGCCACCGAGCCGGCAGCCGGCTGAAGGTTAAGAGTCTGTGGACCGGAAGACCGCTGTTAGGATTTGGTTAACCACGAACCCCCAGCCTTATGACTCATGAACATCGGAGCGATTCCATCCGCTGGCGGGGTTGAGGCAGCCATTCGGCGCGCCTCGAACGCGACCGGCGTGGACGCCGATTTTCTGGTCCGGACGGCGCGCCGCGAAAGCGCGATGAACCCGTCGGCCCGGGCCCCGACGTCATCCGCAGCGGGCCTGTTCCAGTTCATCGAACAGACCTGGCTCGGGACGGTGAAGGCGCACGGCGCCAAGCACGGCTATGGCCAGTACGCCGACCTGATCTATCGCGGCGGGGACGGGCGCTGGCGGGTCGAGGGTTCGGCGCGGAACGTGGTGCTGGACCTGAGGTTCGATCCCCAGGCGGCCTCGACCATGGCGGCGGAGCTGACGGCGTCGAATGCCGCCTATCTGCGCGGCCGCTCGGGGCGCGAGCCGGGCGCGGGCGACCTCTATGCCGCCCATTTCCTCGGTCCGGCGGGGGCGGCCCAGTTGATGGATGCCATGGAGCGTCGGCCCGGTGCCAGCGCGGTGGCCCTGTTCCCTGAAGCGGCTGCGGCTAACCGGTCCATCTTCTACCGCGACGGCCGGCCAGCGACGGTCGCCGAGGTTCATGCCAACCTTCAACGCAGTGCCGGAAACGGAGCGCCAGCCTCTGCCGCCGGTGCCTTGCCCGGCGTGCCGGACCTGACGGAGCGGGACCGGATGCTGGCGGCGCGGCTGGACCGGCTGAAACAGGATCAGAGTCTTCTGGCCCTGCTGATGGGTCAGGACGGTGACGGCAAGGGTGCCGGCTTCGGCGGCGCATTCTCTCCCGAAGCGAGCAAGAACATCTGATCCCGAATCCGGCGATGGTGAACCGCCCGTTAAGGATGGCGGGCCGATGCTGACCGGCAAAGCCTGGACCCGCCCATGACCGCCTACCGTGCCCGCCTGACCGAGATCGATATCCGCCGCCTGATCAAGGCGACCGACGAGGACGAACGCGCCGCGGCGGCCCACAAGCTGTGCCGCAGCATGGACAAGGCTCCGCTCGAGGATGAGGACCGGGAGGCGGCGCAGAAGATTCTGCGAATGCTGGCCCAGGACGCGGCCGAGCTGGTGCGGCGCGCGATGGCGGTGACGCTGAAGTCGTCGGATCTGATCCCCCGGGATGTCGCGCGCAAGCTGGCGGCTGATGTCGACAGTGTGGCCCTGCCGATGATCAATTTCTCGCCGGCCTTCTCGGACGAGGACCTGATCGAGATCGTTCAGGCCGGATCGCCGCTGCGCCAGGTGGCGGTGGCCGGTCGGCCCGGCGTCGGCCGCGACGTGGCGACGGCCCTGGCCGAGGTCGGTTGCGAGCAGGCGGTGCGCACCCTGGCCGCCAATGACAACGCCGATATCGCGGAAGCCGCGCTCGGGCGGTGCATCGACCGTTTCGGGAACTCGCCGGAGATTGTTGCCGCCCTCGCCTACCGTCAGGTGCTGCCGCTGTCCGTTACGGAGCGGCTGGTTGAGCTGGCCTCCGAAGCCGTCCGCGAGCATCTGGTCACCCGCCATGCGGTGGCCCCGGAGACCGCGATCCGCCTCGCCGCCTTCGCTCGCGAGCGCGCCACGGTCGATCTGGTCGACCAGGCCTCGAGCCACGCCGACCTGCCCCAGTTTGTGGCCAAGTTGAATGCGCGTCGGGTTCTGACCGCATCACTCCTGCTGAGAGCGTTGGCGAGGGGACAGATGGCCCTGTTCGAACATGGGGTCGCTGAGTTGGCGGGGACGCCGCACGCCAGGGCGTGGCTGATGATCCATGATGCAGGGCCCCTGGGCCTCAAGGCCATCTATGATCGGGCGGGTCTGCCGCCGCGCCTGTTTCAGGCCTATCGTGCCGGGGTCGATACCTGGCGCACACTTCAGGCGGAGGGGGTGGACACGTCCGGCGACGACTTCCGCCAACAGATGCTGGAACGGTTCCTGACCCAGCGTCCGAACGCGCCGCGCGAGGATCTGGCCTATCTGATGGAACGGCTGGATCACGACCCATTGCCGGCCAAGACCCTGGTCAGCGTCGCCGCCTGACAGCAGAACGCCCGCCGGAGGCGGGCGTCAGCGTCTGTTGGAGCGTGAGGTCGATTGGCTCAGCTCCGGTGGTGGTCTGCAACCCGTGCTTCCAGCGTCTCGGCCAGAATCTTGCCGACCGGATGATCTTCGGTCTGGATTTCGTCGCGAACGACGGCCCTGATGGCGTCGATATGGGCGTCGAGCAGGACGATCGGTGCCGCCATGCGCTTGGCAGGATCGTCCATCATCTTGCAGAGCGAGCCGGCGAGGCGCGTCACCAGTGGATATTGATAGGTGGTGCCCAGCCCCTTCAGGTCGTGGGCGCGGAAATAGAGGGCCTCGGCAGTCGTCGCGTTGTAGCCCGAGGCGCGGATGTCGGCCTGGGCCTCGTCCAGCTTGACGATCTCGTCCTGCAGCCATTGTCCAAACTGCGACGACATCGCCTGCAAGGCTTGCTCGGCCTTGGCGATGGCGTTGGCGTCGATGCCTCCAAAGCCTCCGCCGACCTTCATACGAAGGGTGTTGGGCGGGCGAATGACCTGGGCCGGGTTGCTCACGGCTGACTCCTGCGGACGAACTGGAGTAACCCTCGCACTCACCTCATTAAAAAGCTGTGCACGGTCCTCAGGACGCGAACTGCTCGGCCAGAACCCGTTCCTCGAAAGAGCGGCCGGCATCGAACAGCATGGTCAGGGCGATGTCGCGGCGTTCATGGATCTCGACGCGGGCGACCCGTCGGATCTCGAGATCGTCGGCTGTGGCGCTGACCGGCCGCTTGTCGGGCTCAAGCACCTCGAAACAGACCCTTGACTGATGCGGCAGAAGGGCACCGCGCCAGCGCCGCGGCCGAAAGGCGCTGATGGGGGTCAGGGCAAGCACCCGCGAGTCGAGCGGAATGATGGGGCCGTGCGCCGACAGGTTATAGGCGGTCGACCCTGCGGCCGTGGCCAGCATACAGCCGTCGCACGACAGCTCCTCAAGTCGCACACGGCCGTCGACTGAAATCCGCAGCTTGGCACTCTGACGGGTCTGGCGCAGAAGCGAGACCTCATTGATCGCGACGCCGCTGTGGGCCTGTCCGGCCTCGGTCCAGGCATCCATCTGCAGGGGGTGGATCACGGCGCGTCCGGCACCCGCCAGCCGCTCGAGCAAGCCCTCCTCCGCGAAGTCGTTCATCAGGAAGCCGACCGAGCCGCGGTTCATGCCGAACACCGGGGTTCGTTGATCCATGACCGTATGGAGCGTCTCCAGCATGAAACCATCGCCGCCGAGCGCCACAATGACCTGGGCGTCGATGGGTTCGACCGAGCCGTAGCGCGCAGTCAGCCGTTCACGCGCCGCCTGGGCCTCGGGTCGATCCGAGGCGGCGAAGGCGATGCGGATGGGGGGCGGCGCTGGTTGGGTCACGAGTGCACGCAAGCCGAGCCCGGCGGGGAAGTCAAACGGCGGCGAGCAACTCGCCATGATCTCCGCCGGTTAAAACCTTGAACGCGCGCGCGGCAGAACCCTGCGACAGGGCGCCTCGCAGCCAGACGGCCTCACCCAGATCGCCGGGCAGGGAGTCGTTCAGCTTGCGCAGCTCAACCAGCAGGGTCGGGAATACGGCCCTGTCGATCCCGACGGCAGCGCAGGCGTAGTAGAGTGCTTCCGGTGTAGGCGACGACAGGGCTGTGCGCACCTGACCGACAGGGAAGCCGCCGAGTGCCGACAGGCCGTGGGCGAACAGGCTCAGTCGCTTTTCCCGGACAGCACGGATCAGCAGGCCGGCGCGCAGCTGGCCTGCGGACTGCAACTTGTCGATCAGACGCCGCTCCATCTCATCGCGGTCGCCCTGTTCCACCGCCTGCTGTTCGGGCGTTGTGGGGCGCATGACGCCCTCCACCGCATCATGGATGGCCGCCCCCAATGCCTGCTCATCGATCGTGAAGCGGGCGGCGATCGCCTGGCGCAGGGCGGTGCCGACCCACTGGTAGAGCTGTTCGGCCAAGGCCTCGGTCAGTAGCGGGTGCCGGGTAAGGGGCCCTCGCAAGGCGGCGATGCGACGGGAATGTTCGACGAGCCGCCGCAAGCCCTCGGCGCTGATCTCTGCTGTGCGGTTGGTGGTCAGGGCTATCAGCACGGCGGGCTCGGCTTGATCGATCACGGCGTCCGCCACCCGACCGCTGATCTGCGGCCGGCGCGCGACGGCGATCTGATGCTCGAGCGACGCCTCGATCAGCACACGCAGGAGGTCCCCATCCTGCAGGATGGGGCTGGATTCGAGGATGGGCCGGGCGATCTCGATCTCGTCCAGGGCCAGGACGTTCACCAGGGCCGCGGGTGCCCATTCCGCGTGGGACAGTTTCTCTGACAGCACCTTGCGCACCTCGCGCTCGGCCCGGCGTGCGAGAGTCAGGAATATTTCGCTGAGGACCGGAGACAGCTCTCCTGACGGCGGGCAGGCGTCGCACAGGGCCACGACGCCCAGCAACAGACGCTGACGGGCTTCGGCGGTTGGGTTGTGGGCCAGGGCCAGCAAGTCGCTGGGGCGCGGCGCGGTGCCGGCGCTTCGACTGTCAGGCACGGATTGGACGAAAACCACAGGCGTCTCCGGCGCGCCGACGAGGGGTCAGCTTGACTAACGCTATGTCGCCCCCCCTAAGACGCGGTTAATGGAAGCTGAATCTTGACGCCGGCTCCACACGGCGCGAGCGTGCGTGGCAGAGAAGCGAGAGGATCAGGACCATGGCCGACGGCACCGCTGTTTCCCTGAGGTCCAGGGTGTCCGAGGCGGAATGGACCGCACGAGTCGAGCTGGCGGCCCTGTACCGACTGGTCGCCCTGCACGGGTGGGATGACATGATCTTCACTCACATCTCGGCTCGCGTGCCGGGACCGGAGCATCATTTTCTGATCAATCCCTATGGCTGGTACTTCGAGGAAATCACCGCTTCCTGTCTGGTGAAGGTCGATCTGGACGGCAACATCGTCCAGGACACGACCAGCTTCATCAATCCGGCGGGTTTCACCATCCATTCGGCGATCCACGGCGCGCGGGAGGATGCCCATTTCGTCATCCACCTGCACACAGTGGCCGGTGTCGGCGTGGCGGCGCAGACCGAGGGCCTGCTGCCGATCGGTCAGAACGCCTGCCTGCTCCAGCATCAGATCGCCTATCACGGCTATGAGGGGCTGGCGCTGAACCATGATGAGCGCGAGCGGCTGGTGGCGGATCTGGGCGACAAGCCGCTGATGCTGTTGCGCAATCACGGCACCCTGGCGGTTGGGCAGACGGCGGCGGCGGCCTGGGTTGCGATGTTCTTCCTCGAGCGGGCCTGCGCCCAGCAGGTCGCGGCGCTGTCCGGCGGTCGCGAGCATGTGCTGTTCGCGCCGGACGCGGCCCAGGCGGAAACGAAGGAGCAGGGCAGGGGTATCGGCTTCATCTCCGCCCTTGCCTGGCCGGGTGCCTTGCGGATGCTGGACAGAAAGTCCCCGGGCTACGACGTGTGAGACGGATCTCCGGCCTTCTGGTTGCGATGGCGCTGCTGGCGGCTGCGGGACCCGTCGCCGCCGGACCCTGGACCAAGCCCAAGGGTCAGGGTCAGGTGATCCTCAAATACGAGGCGATGCGGGCCGAGCGCGGGTTCGATCCGGACGGCACGCTGACGGACCTGCCGGCCGAGCGCCGCGACACGGCCTTGGGCGTTTTTGCGGAGTATGGTCTGACCGACCAGCTGACGCTTCAGTTCAAGGGGGATTGGCAGTCAGGCCGGGACGCCTTTGTGGACTATGAGGGCCGCGGGCCGATCGAGATCGGCGTGGCCTGGCAGGTGTGGCGCGAAGAGCGCGCAGCCGTCAGCTTGTACGCGGGCTATGCCGACGGTGGAGAGGGGCGTAACGCCGGATATGCCGCCCCCGGCGTCGGCGACAGTGACTGGGAGGTCCGGGCCTCGGGGGGGCGTTCGTTCGGCGGCACCGGTCGATGGGGCGACAGCGGGTCCTTCATTGATCTTCAGGCCGCGCGGCGCATGAGGCAGGGCCTGCCGGACGAGACGCGGATCGACGCCACCCTGGGCGTCCATTTCGGCGATGACTGGATGGTGATGACCCAGGCCTTCGGCGGCCAGGCCGATGACGGGGGCGCGCGCTGGCTGTCCGTTGAGGCGTCGGTCGTCCGCGACTTCGGCGACTGGAGCCTTCAGGCGGGCTGGCGACAGGCCGTCGCGGGCCGCGAGGCCCCCGAAAGCGGCGGCCCCGTCATCGCCCTGTGGAGGCGGTTCTGAGCGCGGCACCCGGGCGGGCCCTTGCCGAGACGGAAACAGAAACAGTATCCGTTACATGGACTTTAGTTGCGTCGACGGCGACAGCCGCCAGGTCGGCTCGTGCCATCACCAGAAAGCCTCACGCGTGATCAAACGCCACTTCTTCCTCGTCGCCGCTGCTGCCCTTCTGGGCCTGATGGTCGTGGCCGTCATCCTGAAGATGGCCCTGCCCGGCGATGAGAAGGCCGGAGGCGGACCGGGTGGTCGCGGGGGCCCCGGCGGTGGGCGCGGTCAGACGGTTTCGGAAGCCATCATCGGTGCCCGATCCTTTACGGACGAGATCCGGGTACTGGGCGTCGCGCGAGGCCGACGGTCGGTCAATATCACGTCGTCGACCAGCGAGTTGATCACGCGCGTGCTCTTCACCGACGGCCAGAGGGTCGCTGCGGGCACGCCCCTTGTGGAACTGCAGGCGCGCGAAGAGGATGCCGGAATCATCGAGGCCCGGGCACAACTGGCCCAGGCCCAGCGCCAGTATGATCGCTTCAAGGGTCTGGCGGATCGCGGTATCGCGCCTCGGGTCACGGCCGAGGACGCGGAGACCAGCCTTGCCACTGCGCAAGCGGCCTTGACGGCTGCACAGGCAAGACGTGGTGACCGGCTGATCCGGGCTCCCTTTGCGGGCGTTCTGGGCCTCAGTTCTGTAACGGCCGGCACCCTCGTCAACCCGGGCGGTATCATCACCACCCTGGACGACATCGATATCGTGCGGGTCGATTTTCCGGTGCCGGAACGCTATCTCGGCGTACTGCGCGCAGGGACTCCGATCCGGGCGACGATCGACGCCTATGGCGATGAGGCCTTCGGCGGGCGGATCGCCCTGATCGATACCCGAGTCAACGAACAGACCCGGGCCGTCACGGCCCGTGCCGAAATCCCCAACCCAGGCGGGCGCATCCGCCCCGGCATGGCTGTGCGGGTCGCCGTCCAGCAAGGCCAGCGTACCGCGCCTGCCGCACCGGAGGCCGCCGTTCAGTATGAGGGCGAGGGTGCCTTCGTCTATCGCATCGCGCGCGGAGACAGAGGCTCGACCGCCCAGCGGGTGGAAGTCGCGACGGGCTCGGTCGAGGGTGGATTTGTCGAGATCGTCTCCGGCCTGAATGTCGGTGATCGCATTGTCGGCTCGGGCCTGAACCGCATTCAGCCCGGCGCGCCGGTGCGGGTGGCCGGTCGTGGCGGTGGGCAAGGCGGGCGCGGACCGGCGACCGCTTCAGCGCCGGGCGCCGCCCGATGATGCTGTCCGATCTCGCCGTCCGTCGTCCGGTGTTCGCGGCGGTGGCCGCCATCGTGCTGTGCGTGATCGGTGCTGCGGCGTTCCTGTTTCTGCCGGTGCGGGAACTGCCCGACGTCGACCCGCCTGTCGTCTCGGTGAGCACCAGCTACGCCGGGGCCTCGGCCGAGGTCATCGAGAGCCGGATCACCGAGCCGATCGAACAGCAGATCGCCGGCATCCAGGGCGTCGAGCGGATCAGTTCGTCCAGCCGCGACGGTCGCTCGAACGTCTCGATCGAATTCTCGCTTGATCGCAATATCGACGACGCTGCCAATGACGTGCGCGACCGTGTGTCCCGCGTCGTCGGGCGGCTGCCGGACCAGGCCCGGCCGCCGGAGGTCTCCAAGGCCGACAGCGACAGCCAGCCGATCATGATCCTGTTTCTCCGCTCCCGCAGTATGAACCGGCTGGAGCTGACCGACTACGCTGATCGATATCTGATCGACCGCCTGGCGACCGTGCCGGGTGTGGCCCAGGTGCAGATCTATGGCGAGCAGCGTTATGCCATGCGCATCTGGCTGGACGCGGCGGCGCTGGCGGCGCGCGGCCTGACCGTCAGCGACGTGGAATCCGCCCTGACGGCCCAGAATGTGGAACTCCCCGCCGGCCAGCTGGAATCCGGTCAGAAGGACTATACGGTCCGTGTCGCCCGGACCTATGCCCGGGCCGAGGACTTCCGCCAGCTGCCCATCGGCACCCGCGGCTCGGGCACTGCTGCAGGCGTTCAGGCCGGCAGCGCCACCGCCCTGCCCAGCGGTGCATCGGGTGCCATACAGGGCCAGTCCGGCTATGTGACCCGGCTCGGCGACATCGCCCGCATCGTCGAGGCCCCGGCCGAGGACCGCCGCCTGTTCCGCGGCAATGGACAGGACCAGATCGGCCTCGCCGTGACCCGTCAGGCCCAGTCCAACGACCTGGCCATCTCCAAGGGCGTCGAGGCCTTGCTCGAAACGGTCCGGCCCAGCCTGCCGGAAGGCACGGAACTGGTTGTCGGATCTGACAACTCCGTCTTCACGTCCCACGCCATCGACGAGGTCTGGATCACCATCGGCCTTTCCATGGCGCTTGTGGCCCTGGTGAACTTCATCTTCCTCGGCAGTCTGCGGGCGGCCTTCATTCCCTCCATCGTGGCGCCGATCTGCCTGCTGTCGACCTTCATCGTTCTGGCCCCGCTGGGCTTTTCCCTGAACCTGCTGACCCTGCTGGCCCTGGTCCTCGCTGTCGGCCTGGTGGTCGATGACGCCATCGTGGTGACCGAGAACATCCAGCGCCGACTGGATCACGGCGAGCCCCCGTTGGTGGCGGCCGAGCGTGGCGCGCGGCAGGTGTTTTTCGCGGTCGTGGCGACGACAGTGGTGCTGTTGGCGGTGTTCGCCCCGCTCCTGTTTCTGCCGGGCTATGTCGGGCGACTGTTCGTGGAACTGGCGGCGGCTATCGCTGCGGCCGTGGCCTTTTCGGCCTTCCTCGCCCTGACCCTGTCTCCCATGCTGGCTTCGCGCATCCTGCGGCCGGCGAAAACCGGGGGGTGGGTGGCGCGCAAGGTCGATCGCGCCATGGAGGCGTTGCGCAACTCCTATCGCAACTCGCTGGAAGCCCTGCTCGGCAAACGGATCGCCGTCGCGGGCATGGTGGGGCTGATCGTGGCGGTGGCGGGCGGCGCGACGGCCATGTTCCTGGTGCTGCCGAACGAACTCGTGCCGGCTGAAGATCGCGGGCGGGTGCAGATAAGGGTGCAGGGGCCCGAGGGTGCCGGCTTTGACTATACACGCAAGATCATGATGGGGATCGAGCCCATCCTGGCCGAGTACAAGGCCAGCGGTGAGGCGAGCAGCTTCCTCATCTCCGCGCCCGGATTCGGCGGCGGCAGTTTCAACTCCGGCAACGGCAGTCTGATCCTGGCCGACTGGTCCGAACGCGACCGCTCCGCCGACGACATCGCCCAGGAGCTGAATGGCAAGCTTCGCGGTCAGACCGACGCCCAGGTCAATGCTTCGGTTCCCGGTGCCTTCCAGCGCGGCGGCGGCGGCGGCGGCGGGTCCAACTCGATCGAGATGGTCGTCACCGGAGCCGAGTACGAGGACATCTATAAATGGCTCCAGCCGGTACTGGCCGCATCACTCGAGAACCCCGGATTTTCGCGTCCGCGCCTGAATTATGAGCCGAACGCGCCGCGTCTGCTGGTGGATGTGGATCCTGAGAAGGCGGCGGCCCTGGGCGTCTCGTCCCAGGCGGTCGGGCGTACGCTGGAGACCATGTTCGGCTCGCGGCGGGCCACCACCTATCTGCGGGGCGGCCAGGAGTATGACGTCATCCTGCAGACCGAGCGTGCCGACCGGCGCAGCGTCGCCGATCTGGAGGCCCTTTATGTCGCAACCGGCTCGGGGCAGTTGGTGCCGCTGTCGGCGGTGGTGACCACCCAGACCTCGGGCGACACGCCGGACCGTCGGCGGCTGGATCGCCAGCGTGCCATCTCGATCTCGGCCGACCTCAGTCCAGGCACGACCCTGGTCGATGCCACCGAGTTCATGACCCGCGTCTCGCAGGACCAGCCCCAAGGGGTCGTCACCACCCAGTGGGGTGGCGCGGCACGGGATCAGCAGGAGGCGGGAGGCGCGGTCGCCGCGGCCTTCGGCCTGGCGCTGTTGCTGGTATTCCTGGTGTTGGCGGCACAGTTCGAGAGCTGGATCACGCCGGCGGTCATCATGCTGACCGTGCCGCTCGCAGCAGCCGGCGGCCTGTTCGGACTGATGATGGCAGGCTCGAGCCTCAACATCTATTCGCAGATCGGCCTGATCATACTGATTGGCGTCGCGGCCAAGAACGGCATCCTGATCGTCGAATTCGCCAACCAACTGCGCGACCAGGGCCGATCGATCCATGAGGCCATCATCGAAGCATCGACCCTGCGGCTGCGCCCGATCATCATGACCTCCATCGCCACAGCCTTCGGGGCTCTCCCCCTGGTGCTGTGGCAGGGCGCGGGCGCGGGCAGTCGCCAGACCATCGGCGTGGTGATCTTCTCAGGGGCCATGTTCGCGACCGTGCTGACCCTGTTTGTGGTCCCGGTGATCTATGGTGTGCTGGCCCGCTTTACCAAATCGCCCGAGTATACCGCCCGCAAGATCGCAGCGTGGGAAGCCGGGGAAGCCGGCGCCAAGGCCGTGGTTCCGGAATAGGCGTCAGGACGGTGGCGGGGGCGTGTAGCCGGTTTCGACCTTCAGGAAGGCGATGACGTCGCGGCGGTCCGTGGCGTCGGGGATGCCGGCAAAGCTCATCTTCGTGCCCTTCAGGAAGGTGCGCGGGTTCTGCAGCCACTGGTCCAGCCGTTCGCCGTCCCAGATGAAGTCTGCCTCCTTCATCGCTGTGGAGTAGTTGAACCCCGGGTGGACGCCGGCCCGTTGTCCGAAGACGCCATACAGGTTCGGCCCGGTCATGTTCGGACCGCCCTCGGTGACTGTGTGGCATGAACGGCAACGCGCGAACGCGCGGCGGCCGTTGTCCAGATCAGCGGCATTGTATGGGGCGGGCAGGGTGGCCAGGAGCGCCGCCCGCTGCGCCGTCGTTGGCGCGGGCGTTGTCGGAGCGGCGGGCGTGGCCGACTTTTCGACCGGCGCCTGACCTTGACCGCAGCCAGTCAGCGCAAGCGCGGCGAGGGCGAGCAAGGTGGGGCGGTTCATCGACGGTCTCCGGTAGTATGGGCCTTTGATAGCCCAACTTTTACAGCGGACAACCGGCTTCGACGAGAGGACAGGCTGGACGAAGGTCAGTCGCACCTGATAATCAGTGTCAACAGACGCGGACGACCGCGCCGTTAGTCTACGAGCGTCATGTCCGATACCCGCAAACTCAGCCTTGCCCGACGGGGCGACCGTGGCGTCGTCGTCCAGGTCGGCGATCACAGTCCGTCCGACGAGGCTGCCGGGGAGCTGGAGCGGCGGCTGCTGGAACTGGGCTTCGTCGAGGGCGCGCAGGTCGAGCTGCTGCATGAAGGTCTGTTCGGCCGCGATCCCATTGCGATCAAGGTCGACGACATGCGGGTCGCACTGCGCCGGCACGAGGCCGCCAGCCTGACCGTACGGTTCGAGCCGCCTTCCGGCACCGGTGCCCGGCTGGTGCCGGCCGAGGTTCCCGCCTGATGGACATGGCGGTGCGGAGCGCGCGCGTCGCGCTCGTCGGGAATCCGAACAGCGGCAAGACCGCCTTGTTCAACGCCCTGACCGGCGCCCATCAGAAGGTCGCCAACTATGCCGGAGTCACGGTGGAGCGGAAGGAGGGGCTGATCCGCTCCGCCGAGGGTCGCGCCATGTCGGTGCTGGACCTGCCGGGCACCTATTCCCTGCGCGCCCGCAGCCCCGATGAAGAGGTCACGCGTGACGCAGTGCTGGGACGACTCGCCGGGGAGCAGACGCCGGACGTGATCGTTGCGGTCGCCGACGCGACCAATCTGCGCCTGATGCTGCGTCTGGTGCTGGAGCTCAAGGCAGTCGGTCGCCCGATGGTGCTGGCGCTCAACATGTATGACATCGCCCAGCGTCAGGGCCTGCGCATCGACCTGGAGCGGCTGTCTGCCGAACTGGGCCTGCCGATCGTGCCGACGACGGCGACGCGCAAGCGCGGCATCGACCAGTTGATCGCCGCCGTCGACGTCGCTGCGGGCGCGATGTCCCTCTCTGCCGGGAGCGGCTGGACCGCGCCGGACGCCGACGCGCTGCGCGGCGCGGCCCGCGAGGCCGAGCGGATCATGAAGGCCTGCGTCCGTCCGCCGGAACGTCCCGACACCCTGACCGGCCGGATCGATTCCGTCCTGCTGCATCCGGTCGGCGGACTGCTGATTCTGGGCGCGCTTCTGTTCGTGATGTTCCAGGCGGTCTTCACCTGGGCCAGCCCGGTGATGGACGGTATCGAGGCCAGCCTGGGCGCGCTGGGCGGCTGGGTCGCCGCAGTCATGCCTGACGGTATCTGGCAGAGCCTTGTCGTCGACGGTCTCATCTCGGGTGTCGGCAGTGTGCTGGTCTTCCTGCCGCAGATCCTGATCCTGTTCCTGTTCATCATCATGCTGGAGGACTTCGGCTACATGGCACGGGCCGCCTTCCTGATGGACCGGATCATGGGTGGGGCCGGCCTGCACGGGCGGGCGTTCATTCCGCTTCTCAGCAGTTTCGCCTGCGCCATTCCCGGGGTGATGGCAGCGCGGGTGATCGACAGCAAACGCGATCGCCTGACCACCATCATGGTCGCCCCCTTGATGACCTGTTCGGCGCGAATTCCGGTCTACACCCTGATCATTGCGGCCTTCATCCCGGACGAGCGGGTGTGGGGCTTCGCCAGCCTGCAGGGGCTGGTGATGTTCGGCCTCTACGCCGCAGGCATCATCAGCGCGCTGGCCGTCTCCTTCGTCATCCGCAAGGTGTTCTGGCGGGGCGCGGTCGAGCCCTTCATGATGGAGCTTCCGGCCTACAAGACGCCGGATTTCAAGAGTGTTCTGTTCAATCTGTGGCTCCGCGCGCGGATTTTCCTGGAACGGGCAGGGCGGATCATCCTGCCGTTGATGATCATCGTCTGGGCCCTGGCCACCTTCCCCTATCCGCCCGAGGGCGCGACCCGGCCGGCCATCGACTACAGTTTCGCCGGCATGATCGGCCATGCGCTGGAGCCGTTGTTCGCCCCGATCGGCTTCAACTGGCAGATGGTGATCGCCCTGATACCCGGTATGGCGGCACGCGAGGTCGCGGTCGCAGCCCTGGGCACGGTCTATGCTGTCGCAGATCCAGAGGCCGCCACCAGCCTGCTGGGTGCGACCCTGGCGGCGCAGTGGTCGCTGGCGACCGGTCTGGCCTTCCTCGCCTGGTATGTCTTCGCGCCCCAGTGCGTTGCGACCCTGGGTGTGGTCAAGCGCGAGTTGAACTCGTGGAAATGGATGTGGGTCATGGTCGTCTACATGTTTGGACTGGCTTGGCTGGCGGCCTGGATCGTCTATCGCGTGGCTGTCGCATTTGGTGGTGGCTAGACCCCGGTTGCTCGCTTGCCGGGTGACCATGGTTGACAAGGGCGGGTTGCTGAGGCGAATCCCCGGATCGTCCGGGGGGAATTTGATGCTGTCGCCGCTGAGGCCCTTGTTGTGCCGACATGAGTTCTACTGGTCTGAGCGGCATCGGTCGGACCTTTGCCGACGCTGCGGCAAGACGCGTCTGGCGGGGGAACCGGAATCCGGCCTGGCCGTCAGGGGACCGGGTTCGAGGGACGCTGAAGCGCCGTATGTGATCGACGATCCGGTCCCGATCGGTTCTCTGGACAGTGCCTTCTTTGACATCCCGGCCCCGGATGGACCTCTGGCCGAGCCCAAGGTCCCGGTGCGCCGCACGCCGAGTTCGAAGGTACTCAAGGCCCAGGCCCTGGAGAGACGTGAGAACCTTCTCGCCCTGCTGGATCGCATTGCGGAGGGCGGGCAACCGAGCCGTAAGGAGACTCTCGACGCAATCCTCGCGGTGATCGAGGACGCCCATTCTGCGGACCCTGTTCTGTTCGGCCAGGAAGCGGCCGGCCATTTCAGCCGGCTGCATGACGCACGGAGCGGGCTGATCTTCTGACGGGACCGCTGGTGCCGGCTGCAGGAATCGAACCCGCGACATCCAGTTTACAAAACTGGCGCTCTACCAACTGAGCTAAGCCGGCCGCCTTGGCGGGCGGCCCTTATGCTGGCGCATGGCGGATGACGTCAAGTCAGGCGAACGCTTCAATCGTCAGCGGCCAGAAGCGCCAGCAGGGCGAAACTGGCCAGCCAGTGCTCGCCCATGTAATCGCCCGTGACGTGGGGCAGGGCGGCGTCCAGGTGGGTCTCTGCCGCCTCAAGGGCAATTCCGCGTCGCAGGTCGCCGCAGGGCAATGCCAGGGCAATCTCGCGCCAGCACCAGGCCCGGCTAAGGTTCAGGCCATCGAGGTGGGCGATCTTGCCGTCGGACCGGTCGCTGACGCTGGCGGGCTGGAACAGGGTGGCGGGTTCGCGGCGGTCCAGCCGGGGCAGGAATTGATCCAGCCAACCCTCGAACTCGCCCGAAGGCAGGATGTGCTGCATCAGGGCTGCCTCCATCAGTGCGGGTGACAGAAACTCGTCCTGCGACGGCTCCCAGGCCTGGCAGTCCCGATCTTTCAGATGCCAGTCGAGGGTGCGAGCGTTGCACATCGATACGAGCTCGGGGTCACCCAGCACCCCGGCGGCCTCCGAAGCCAGGCGCAGGGCGAAGGCGGTATTGTAGTGGGTTCCGACCCGGACCGGATAGTTGCACAGCGGCAGATAGGCCTTGAAACGGTCGGCGAAGGCGGCGGCCAGAGGTTTGATGGCCTCCGACAGTTTGGGGTTGGCCGCAGCATCGGGTCGGACCATCTCGGCCGCCAGCAGCAGCAGCCAGGCCCAGCCGTAGGGGCGCTCGAAACCCCGGCTGCCCGGACGGGCCAGATAGGCGGTCTCGGCGGCGACGTTTGCGGTGGTGAACAGCTCGTCGGCCAATGCCTTGATGCGCGCCGCCTCCGGCATATCCGGATGGAGCCTCAGCAGGGTGAAAAGCGTCCACCAGCCATGAACGCAGGAATGCCAGTCGAAACTACCGAAGAAGATCGGATGCAGGGCGCGGGGTCCCTGAACATCGTCCGGCCCCGAAAGGACGTGATCCATCTTGTTCGGGTATTCCCGCGTCACATGGCCGAGGGCGGCGGCGGCGAAGCGGGAGGCGGTGGCGGCATCCAGCGTGTGCGTCATGGTCAGAACCGGAAGGCCAGGAAATACATCAGCGCCATATTGATCCCCAGCATGATCAGCGCCGTTGGAATCTGGGCCCTGATGACACCGTTCAGGGCCGCGTTTCGATCAGGTAGTTCCAGAAGGTTGGCCGGCACCACGTTGAAATTGGCGGCCATGGGGGTCATCAGGGTGCCGCAGAAGCCGGCCAGCATCCCGATGGCGCAGACGATGGCCGGATTGCCACCAAACTGGCCGACCACGAACGGCAGGCCAATGGCGGCGGTCATCACCGGGAAGGCCGCAAAGGCGTTGCCCATGATCACGGTGAACAGGGCCATGCCCAGGCAGTAGGCTGCTACGGCCAGCAGGGGCGAACTCATCGGGACGGCCCCGGTGACCAGCTCCCCGACTACGCCGCCGACATCGGCGGCCAGGAAGACAGCGCCGAGCGAGGCCAGCATCTGAGGCAACAGGGCCGCCCAGCCGATGGAATCCATCAGCCGTCGCCCTTCCTGCACCGGTGCCATGACGGGCGACCGTAGCCAGGCCATGGCGGCGACCAGCGCAAGGATACAGCCGAGGCCGAGCGCGATCAGGGTCGTCTGGGTCGGGGAGATGAGCCAGGCCCCGACGCTGGTGTGTTTGGCGGCCAGCGTACCGCCCACCGCGATCAGGGGCACGACCAGGGCCGGGATGAACAGGGCATTCCGCCGATACGCCGCGCTTTCGCGCCGCTCCTCCGGCATGGTCGTCGCCGGGCGGCCGACACCCAGCGCCTTGAGCCCGCCGACGGCGACGAGCGCCAGGACCAGCAGGCCGTTTCCGAGCCCGCCGAGCCAGGAGCCGAACAACATGGAGGCGGCGATCAAGCCCCAGAAGATGGCGCTGCGGATACGGGTCGGGTGCTCGGGGTCGCGCAGGGTCAGGATGGCAAAGGCCAGGAACATCAGGCCGACGAGGATATAGGCGTGCTCCAGCGTGATCATTGGCCCGCCTCCGCGTCACGGGCGGCAAGGTCGCGGCGGATCTCCCGGTCGAACAGCAGCAGCCGGACGCCATGAACGGCAAAGGCGGCGATGGCGGTGGGGATGGCCCAGACCGAAAGCTGCAGCGGCTCGACGATGATGCCCGCCTGTTCGAGGAAGCCGACCATCAGGACGATCGAGCCGATGGCGATGAAGATGTCCTCGCCGAAGAACAGGCCGATATTGTCGGTGGCGGCCGACATACTGCGGATGCGGAAGCGGACCTTGTCGGGCAGATGACCACCGGCCTGTACCTCGGCCGCGCCCTCGGCCATGGGCGCGACCAGCGGCCGGACCATCTGCGGATGGCCGCCCAGCGATGTCAGGCCCAGCGCCGAGGTCGCCTGCCTTACGAACAGATAGCTGAGCAGCAGCCGTCCAGCGGTCGCGGCCTTGACCTGGGCGATCAGCATCCGGGCCCGCTCCTGCAGGCCCGCCCGCTCGAGCAGACCGATCACCGGCAGGATCAGCCAGGTGATATGGAAATACCGGTTGTCATTGAAGGCGTCGCCAAAGGCCGCGAGGGTGTCGACGCCTGCCTGCGCAAGGGCCCCGATATCGACACCCGGTGCCACCGCTGCTGCCACCCCCGTGACGATGGCCGCGAGCAGTATGACCAGCAGCGGATTGATGCGCGCCACAAAGCCCGCGACCACGACCGCTATTCCCAGAAGCACGAGCATCGGATTCTCCCCCTCGGACGATGTTTGCGCCGAACATGCGGCTCAGGAAGCCCTTTTCGCGCCGAAACCCCCACCGCCCGGCGTTTCGATGACGAAGACGTCGCCGACGCCCATCGCCACCTCGGCGGTCGCCCCCAGCTGTTCGGTCGATCCGTTGGCCCGTTCGACCCGGTTCACGCCAACTGCTGCGTCCTCGCCGCCGCCGGCTCCGAACGGCGCGGTGCGTCGGTGATTGGACAGGATGGCGGCGGTCAGGGGTTCAAGGAACCGCACCCGCCGTACCGCACCGTCGCCGCCGCGATGGGCACCGTCGCCGCCCGAGCCGTGGCGGATCGAGAATTCCTCGAGCAGGACGGGAAAGCGCGTCTCCAGCACCTCCGGGTCGGTCAGGCGGCTGTTGGTCATGTGAGTCTGGACGGCGGATGCACCGTCGAAGCCGGGCCCCGCGCCCGAGCCGCCGGCGATGGTTTCATAGTACTGGCGGGTTTCGTCGCCGAAGGTGAAATTGTTCATCGTGCCCTGGCTGGCGGCCAGCACGCCGAGGGCACCGTACAGGCAGTCGACCACCGCCTGGCTGGTCTCGACATTACCGGCCACCACCGCCGCCGGATAGCGGGGGTTGAGCATCGACCCCGCGGGCACGATCAGCCGGATCGGCTTCAGACAGCCCTCATTCAGGGGGATGGCGTCGTCCACGAGCGTGCGGAAGACGTACAGGGTCGCCGCCCGCGCGATCGACAGGGGTGCGTTGAAATTGTTGGGTAACTGGTCGCTTGTCCCGGTGAAGTCGACGATGGCGCTGCGGGCCTTGGGGTCCACATCGATCCTGACCCGGATGACGGCACCGTCGTCCATCTCCAGCCCGAAGGAGCCCGGCTTCAGCGCGGCGATGGCGCGGCGTACGGCCTCTTCGGCATTGTCCTGGACGTGGCCCATATAGGCGGCGACCACGGGCCGACCGAACTCGGCCACCATTCGCCTCAGCTCGTCGCCGCCGCGGGCGCAGGAGGCGACCTGGGCCTTCAGGTCGGCCATGTTCTGATCGACATTGCGCGACGGATACCGGCCGGAAGCGAACAGGGTCCGGGTCTCGGCGTCCCGAAGCCGCCCCGCGTCGACCAGCAGGAAGTCGTCGATCAGGACTCCTTCCTCCTCGACCGTCCGCGAGGATGGCGGCATCGAACCCGGCGTGATGCCACCGACGTCGGCGTGGTGGCCGCGCGCCGCGACGAAGAAGGCCGGTGCCGCGTCGGCGCCCAGAAACACCGGCATGATGACGGTGATGTCGGGCAGATGGGTGCCGCCGTTGTAGGGGGCGTTCAGCATATAGACGTCGCCGCGCCTCATGCCCCGACCGTCCGCGCCGCCGCCGCGCGAGGCGATGACGGTGCGGATGCTCTCGCCCATCGAGCCCAGATGCACCGGGATGTGCGGGGCGTTGGCGATCAGGGCACCGGTGGCGTCGAAGATGGCGCAGGAGAAGTCGAGCCTCTCCTTGATATTGACCGACCAGGCCGTGGCCTGGAGGGCCTCCCCCATCTGTTCGGCGCAGGCCATGAAGCGGCTGTTGAACACCTCCAGCATGATCGGATCGACGTCCGTGCCCATGGCCGTGCGGGCGGGCAGGGGGACGGTGCGCTCGAGGATGAGGTTCAGGGCTGCGTCGGCCGCGCCGCGCCAGCCGGGTTCGACGACGGTGGTGCCGGTGTCCTCCAGAACGAGGGCCGGCCCTTCCACGGCGGCTCCGGGACCGAAATCGCTGCGGCGATAGACCGGTGCCTCATGCGCGGCGCCCGCCATGCGCACCGGAACGCGGGTGATGACGGCCGGAGCCAGGTCGGGGACACTGCCCGCGAGGGTCGACGGGGTCTGGCCGGAGGCGGCGACCGCCTCGGCTTCCAGGGCCTCGACCAGCAACGCCTTGTCCTCTGCGAAGAAGCCGAACCGCAGCCGGTGCAGGGCCTCGAAGGCGGCGCGCATCTCGCTGGCCGGTCCGAAGGGGACGACCAGCGGCGTGTCGGATCCGGCGAATTTGATCTCGGCCCGGACCAGGGTGGTCAGCGCGGCATCGGTGAAGCCCTGGGCGATGAGGTCGCTGCGCGCCTGCCGTTCGAGCGCCTTCGCCTGATCGGCGAGGGCGGCGTCGCCGGCGGTCTCGAGCGACACCGCCACCGTTGCCTGACGGATGGCGCGGACCTCGGCCAGTCCCATGCCATAGGCTGACAGCACGCCCGCGAACGGGTGGAGCATGACGCGGGTCATGCCGAGGGCGTCGGCGACCAGACAGGCGTGTTGACCACCCGCGCCGCCGAAGCAGTTCAGGACATAGCGGGTGACGTCATAGCCGCGCTGGATCGAGACCGACTTGATCGCTTCGGCCATGCTCTGGACGGCGATGGTAATGAAGCCTTCAGCCAGGGCTTCCGGTGCCGTCTTACGGCCGGTGGCACGGCGCACCTCGGCAGCCAGGGCCTCGAAGGCGGCCGTCACGGCGGCGGCGTCGAGCGGCTGGTCGCCATGGGGGCCGAACACGGCCGGAAACTGGTCGGGCCGCAGCTTGCCCAGCATGACGTTGCAATCGGTGACCGTCAGAGGCCCCCCCCGGCGATAGGCGGCCGGTCCCGGCACGGCACCGGCCGACTCCGGACCGACCCTCAGCCGCGAGCCGTCGAAGCGGCAGATCGAACCGCCGCCTGCCGCCACCGTATGGATGCCCAGCATGGGGGCGCGTAGCCGAACCCCCGCCACCACGGCGTCCGAGGTCCGCTCATAGTCGCCGGCAAAATGCGACACATCCGTCGAGGTGCCGCCCATGTCGAAACCGATGACGCGGTCGAAGCCTGCCGCGCGCGCGGTTTCGGCCATGCCGACCACGCCGCCGGCCGGACCGGACAGGATGGCGTCCTTGCCCCGGAAAGCTTCCGCCGCCGTCAGCCCGCCGCTCGACTGCATGAACAGCAGCGGGGTCGCGGTGCCCAGATCAGCGCCGACCCGCTCGACATAGGCCCTGAGGATCGGTGACAGATAGGCGTCGGCCACCGTGGTGTCGCCACGGCCGATCAGCTTGATCAGGGCCCCGATCTCGTGACTGACCGAGATCTGTTCAAAGCCGATCTCGCGGGCGATGGCCGCCAGTCGCCGTTCGTGATCGGTGAAGCGCCAGCCGTGCACCAGGACGATGGCGACGGCCCTGCAGCCCGCCGCACGCGCCGCTTTCAGGTCTGCTCGCGCCTTCGACTCGTTCAGCTCAAGGTCGGGGGTTCCGTCAGCCCGCACCCGCTCGTCGATCTCTATGGCCCGTTCATAGAGCTGGTCATTCAGCACGATGTGCCGTGCGAACAGGTCAGGCCGACTCTGCCAGCCGATGCGCAGGGCGTCGCCGAAGCCGCGGGTGATGGCCAGGACGACGGGCTCGCCCTTTCGCTCCAGCAGGGCGTTGGTGGCCACGGTGGTGCCCATGCGGACCTCGGCGACGAGGCCGGCGGGGAGGGGGCCGGTCGCGATCCCGAGAATCCGCCGCACGCCCTCGACCGCGGCGTCGGCGTACTGTTCCGGATTGGCTGACAGCAGTTTGCGGGTCTGCAGCGACCCGTCCGGCGCGCGGGCGACGATGTCGGTGAAGGTGCCGCCCCGGTCGATCCAGAAACGCCAGCCCGCCGCCGTCCCGGTCTGCGCTGCGCTCATGAAGGGGCTCCGACTCGTTCCACGGGATCAGCTTATCGCAAACTTCGCCGTGTCTGTTCGGCCAGAGGTCTGTCGCAAGTCCGCGCCGGTTGCTAGATCGACCGGACCACGCCAAGGACGCGCCATGACCGAGACGATCGAACTGTCCCACTGGATCAACGGCGAGCGGGTCTCCGCAGACCGGCCGGGCGAGAGCCTCAATCCGTCGGATACGCGCGAGGTCGTCGCCCGTACGCCCGACGGCGGCGAGGCCGAGGTCAATGCGGCGGTGGCGGCGGCCAAGGAGGCCTTCCCGGGTTGGTCCGAGGCGTCTCCGGAAGTCCGGTCTGATGTGCTCGACCGCGCCGGAACCCTCGTCATGGAACGGCGCGAGGCACTGGGCCGGCTGCTGTCGCGCGAAGAGGGCAAGACTCTCGCCGAGGGGATCGGCGAGACCGTCCGTGCCGGCCGGGTGCTGAAATATTTCGCGGGCGAGGCCCTGCGCGTTCACGGCCAGAACCTCGCCTCGGTCCGGCCCGGCGTCGAGATCCAGACCTACCGCCAGGCGGTCGGCGTCTATGGCCTTATCACGCCGTGGAATTTCCCAATCGCCATCCCGGCCTGGAAGGCCGCGCCGGCGCTGGCCTTCGGCAATACGGTGGTGATGAAACCCGCGGGCCTCACGCCTGCCACGGCCGAGGCCCTGGTCGCCATCCTGCATGAGGCGGGCCTGCCCAAGGGTGTGCTCAACTTGGTCATCGGCCGTGGCCGGGTCGGGCAGGCGATTGTGGACCATCCGGACGTGGCAGGTCTCAGTTTCACCGGCTCGCAGGGCGTCGGTGCCGGCGTTGCCGCCGGAGCGGTGAAGCGTCAGGCGCGGGTCCAGCTGGAAATGGGCGGCAAGAATCCGCTGATCGTGCTGGACGACGCGGATCTGGACCGCGCGGTCCAGATCGCCCTCGACGGCTCCTTCTTCGCCACGGGCCAGCGCTGCACGGCTTCAAGCCGCCTGATCGTCCAGGACGGCATCCATGACCGCTTCGTCGCCGCCCTGGCCGAGCGGGTCGCGGCCCTGCGCGTCGGCGATGCCCTGGACCCGCAGACCCAGATGGGTCCGGCCGTGTCCGAGGACCAGATGGAGACCTCCTATCGCTATATCGCGGTGGCTCGCGGCGAGGGCGGCCGGGTGGTCACCGGTGGCGAGCGGCTGCAGATGGAAAAGCCCGGCTGGTACGTCCAGCCGACCCTGATCGCCGATACCGAGGCCGGGATGCGGATCAACCAGGAAGAAGTCTTTGGACCGGTCGCCTCGACCATCCGCGTCAAGGACTATGAGCAGGCGCTGGAGATCGCCAATGGCGTGGAATTCGGCCTCTCGGCCGGCATCGTGACCAGCTCGCTGAAACATGCCCGCGATTTCCAGCGGCGGGCAAAGGCAGGGATGACCATGGTCAATCTGCCGACCGCCGGGGTCGACTATCACGTCCCGTTCGGCGGCTCGAAATCGTCCAGCTACGGCGCGCGGGAGCAGGGGTTCGCGGCGGTGGAGTTCTTCACCCAGACAAAGACCAGCTATTCGGCCGGTTGATATCCGGGAGTCCGTGGGGCGGACCGCCGGTGGCGGTGCGGGCAGTCCGGCGAGAACTTGTCTTCACCTGCGGACGGTCGGTCGCCGGCGACGGGCACGGGCTGTCCTGTTGGGGCATCAGTGTTATCATCGATCCATGGAGGCCGAAGATCGCCCGGAAGTGTCCGCACAGGCTCGCCCGATAGCGGGGCTGGCGGCGCAATATTTCACACCCCTGGTGCGCTTCTTTCGCCGCCGGGGGTTTACGACCGATGCCGCCGAGGACGGAGCGCAAGAGGTCTTCGTGCGCATGCTGGGCCTTGAGGACCGGTCGCGCATCGACAATCCGGAGGCCTATCTGTTCCGGGTCGCCGCGACCGTAATCACCGACCGGGCGCGCCGCGATGGCGTCCGACAGGCGAACCGGCACGATTGTGCCGACGATCTGGTACTCGCCGCTGAGGAACCTTCGCCGGAGCGCGTCATATCGGACAGGCAGCAACTTGAGAGGCTGCGCGTCGTGCTGGATGAAATGCCGGCGCGGCGGCGGGAGATACTGATGCTCAGCCGCATGGACGGGTTGAGCTACAGCCAGTTGGCAGTGCGGTACGGAGTGACGGTGAGCGCGATCGAGAAACAGATGATGAAGGCGATCGCCCACCTGCACCGGCGTATGGGCGAGGTCTGACCATGCGCGATCTGTATCTCGTTCCCGATGTGCCCGTGACACCCCGCGACGCCGCTGGCTGGGCCGCCCGCATGGCCTCGGACCAGCGCACGCCGGACGACGCCGCCGCATTCGAGCGATGGTCGCTGGAGGACCCGGCAGGCCGCGCCGAATACGAACGGATGGCCGACCTGCTTGCAACGCTGGGTGCCGCGGGCCGCGATCCCGCCGCGCGTGGCATACTCCGCCGTCCTCGTCCCGCCCCGGCAATGGGACGCCGAAGCGTGGTGGCCGCCTGCGCCGCCGTGGCGGCAGGCCTGTTCGCGGTGTCTCTCGCACCCGCCCTGATGAATCGCCCCGACATCTATGAGACGCGGGAAGGCGAGACGCGCCGGGTGGCTTTGTCGGACGGCACGGTGGTCCTGCTGAACGTCGATTCCCGGATGCGAGTGCGCATGGAGAACGGCGAGCGACGCCTGTGGCTCGATCAGGGGCAGGCGCGGTTCGAGGTGGCGAAGGACGCCGCACGGCCTTTCCGGGTGTTTGCCGCCGACCGCGAGGTCCGGGCCCTGGGCACCACGTTCGATGTTCGGCGGCTGAACGGCAGCGTCAAGGTGGTCCTGGAGGAGGGATCGGTGGCGCTGTACGCCGTCAGCGAAGGTGAACCACTCCCTGTGTCAGCGGGTGCCAGGCCCGAGGCGATCCTGCGGCCGGGACAGGCGGCACAGGGCTTGGCTGGCGGTGTTGTCGTCAGCCAGGTTGATCCCTCCGTGACCGGTGCCTGGCGGTTTGGTCGCCTGGTGCTGGACAACCGACCGCTTGGCGAGGCGGTCATGGAGATCAACCGCTACAATGTTCGAACCATTGTAGTGGAGGACGCCGGGCTGGCAGCCATGCCGATCAGCGGTGTGTTCAGCACCGAGGATCCGGAAGCTTTCGTCCAGGCGGTCCGCGCCATTCTGCCGGTCGAGATCGGAGCGCAGGACGGAGACGTTCTGAAGCTGGAGCGCCGAAAGGGCTGACATTCGTCGAACTGGCGTCATGTCGTCACAAAATGTCTGTCGGGGGGTGAGGGACCGACGATCTGCCGCGTCGAACCCCTTGAGGCGCCGCCAGGGCGCGGTCGTTCCGGGGGGAACATCAGATGACCCGATCCAAACTGCCCAGCCTTCGCGCTGCCCTGATGTTGGGGACGGCCACGAGCTTGATCGGCCTGGTCGCGATACCGGCCGCCCAGGCACAGGAGGCTGTGCGAAGCATCACCGTGCCGGCGGGACAACTGGATGACGGACTTCGACGCTTCGGGCTGCTGACCGGGCGGGACGTCCTGTTCAGCAGCGCTGCTGTCGATGGGCTGCGGACGGGTGGTGTGCGCGGGGCAGCCTCGGAGGCCCAGGCGCTGGACGCGCTTCTGGCCGGATCAGGCCTCGGCTATTCGAGAACCCCTTCTGGGGCCTATGTCGTCTCGGCGTCTGACGGATCGGGCGAGCCACAGGCCGCTGAACTGGACACGGTCAACGTGACGGGAACGCGCATTCGCGGTCTGCCCGGCGATGGTCCCGTTCAGACCCGCACCATCACGGCAGAGGAAATTCGCGAGTCCGGCGCGACCCAGGTGATCGACGTGCTTCGTGACCTGCCGCAGACTTCGGGTGGATCCGGCACTTTCGCAACCTCGACGTCCGGACCCCTGTCCAGCAACACCCCGGTGGGCGCGGCAGGCGTGTCGCTGCGCGGACTGGGCACCAGTGCGACCCTGACCCTGATCAACAGCCGCCGCGCGTCGGTCTCTTCGTTTGCCCGAGGCCAGGAGTCGTTCATCGACGCCAACTCCATTCCCCTGGCGGCCATCGAGCGGATCGACGTCCTGCCGAACGGTGCCTCGGCCCTGTACGGTGCAGACGCTGTGGCCGGGGTGGTCAACTACATCCTGCGTGACGATTTCGAGGGGGCGGAAATCTCCGTCTCCTACGGTGACTCCACCGCCGGGACGGACGAGGGCAAGACCAATATCAGCGCCGTCATCGGCGGTCAGTTCGGCGATCATTCGCTGATGCTGGTCGGCGACTGGTTCCGCCGCAACGCCCTGTATGACCGCGACCGGTCCTATACGGCGGACAGCTTCCGGCCGAGCCAGCAGGGATTCTTCCCCAGTTTCAACGATCTGTTCGCCATGAGGTTCGACCAGACCGAGGCCCCGGCCAACGGGGGTTGCCCCGCCGCCGACTTCGGCACCGGCAATCTGGGTGAATACTGCGAGGTCGACATCAACGACTTCACGGCTACCGATGAGGAACTGGAAAGCGAGGGCCTGCTGTTCAGCCACCGTTGGCGCATCAGCGACAACACGCGCTGGTTCAACGAGGTCCTGTATCAGAGCACCGGGTCCAGCGGGACCGGGTCTCCCGCCAATTTCTCGCGCGCACCCATTGATCCTGAAAACCCGAATTTCCCGGCCAGTTTCCGCGAGGATCTGCGCCGCGAGGCGGGGTTCTCGAACTTCTCCGGCTTCCATCGCTTCCCCATCTTCGCCTGGGGCAAACTGCTGGAGCCTCGCGCGGTCGAGGTCGAGTCGGAGAGCTTCCGTCTTGTTAGCGGCGTCAGCCATGAGTTCGGCAACGGCTGGAGTGTCGAAGGTGCCCTGACCTACGGCGGCAACGACCGGACCCAGGTGGGTCTGTCAGGCCTGGTACGATCGGCGGCCTTCTATGATGCCAACCTGGGCAACCTGTGTACGGACGGAAGCAAGGTCAGGCGCTGGGACGTCAATCTGCGCAGACCGTCGGCCACCTATTTCGGCAATACCTGCGAGGGCGCCGGCAAGACCACTCTCTGGTACAATCCGTTCGGCGGGCAGGCCGTGCAGGACCCGCGTCTGGAGAGCATCCTGAACACCACGGCCGAGCGCAATGGCCGGTCAAGGCTGTTTGCTTTCGACGTTTCAGCGGACGGCGACCTGTTTGAACTGAACGGACGCACGGTCAAGGCGGCTTTCGGTGCCGAGTTCCGCCGGGAGGAACTGAGGGACACGCCCTCGGGAGAAGCGGTCGCCACACTGGCCAACCCTGAACCCATCCTGGGATTCAGCTCGACCTCGGCATTCGGCGAGCGCGAACAATGGGCAGCGTTTGGGGAGTTCTACATCCCGCTCAGCGACACCCTGGAGGTCCAGCTGGCGGGCCGGTATGATGACTACGACGACTTCGGCGGCGACTTCAATCCGAAGGTCGCCGTGCGTTGGCAGGTGGTCGAGCCGCTGGTGCTGCGGGCCAACTGGTCGACTTCGTTCCGGGCACCGTCGCTGGCCCAGAGCGGCGCCGGCGTGCTGCTGTCCAGCTATCGCGTCAACTGCCGCGTGACGCCGCAGGCCTGTAACGGCAATCCCAACGCGACGGGCCAGGCGTTGTTGTCCGAGGATGTCGGGAACGGCGCACTCGAAGCCGAGAATGCCGAGACCTGGGGCTTCGGCGGGGTGTTCCAACCCTCGCAGAGCATCGACCTTGGTCTGGACTACTGGGACATCCGCCACGAAAATCTGGTGGGCCTGGATCGGGATGACTTCATCCTCCGCGCCCTGGCCGGAGAGTTCCCCGTGGTCGGCCAGGGACTGCTGCCCACTGGCACACCGGGGCTGGAACGCGCCGCCAGCGGTTTCGTCACCGACGCCCATTTCCAGATCACCAACCTGGGCTATCAGCACGCACGGGGTATCGACCTGCGTTACACCCAGCGGATCCATGACACGCCGTGGGGCGATTTCACCGCCCTGTTGGACGCCAGCTATCTGCTGGAGTTCGAGCGGCAGGCCTCAGCGGGTTCGGCCCCGGTCGACGAGGCCGGCGAGTACCAATATCCAGAGCTGGTGGCGACGGCCAAGCTGCGCTGGCGCAATGGCCCCTGGCGGGCCAGCCTGCAGGGCAACTACACGGCGTCTTACCGGGATGAGCCAGACAGCCGCACCCTGGTCGCCGTTGGCCTGCCGGCTGACGCCATCGTCGATGTCGATGCCTGGACGACCTTCGACTTCAGCGTCAGTCGTGACTTCGGCGAAGACGCCTTCGTGCAGCTCAATGTCCGCAACCTTTTCGACGAGGATGCGCCGCGCGTGCTGGGGAGTGGGGCCAATGTCGATCACATCAACCACGACACCCTCGGCCGCTTCGTCACTGTCCGGGTGACCCAGCGGTTCTAGCGGAGGTAGGCGGGCGGCCTGCTCGGGGCCGCCCGCTGCCACGCATCGCTGATGTACCCCATGACCCAAACCCCTGAAACGCCCCAGCCGTCCGCGCGTGATCGCGGGCCGGATACGCTGCTGATCCTGCTGATCGTCGCACTGGCGGCCTTCGCGGCCAGCTGGCTCGCACCCAAAGGCGTCTTCCAGCTGGCGGCCCAGCCGGCGTCGGCGGGCGGGCGCCCGCCGATCGATCCGTCCTCATTCCAGATCGTCACGGACTCCGAAGGCGGGGGTGCCCCCTTCTTCGGTGCCGGCGGTGAGGTCGGCTTCCTGAATTTCCTGTTCGAGGGGCTGGTCACGGGAGACCGCAACGCAGCCACGGTCGGCTTGATGGCCTTCCTGCTGATCGTCGGAGGGTCATTCGGCATCGTCATGCGGACTGGTGCGATCGAGAGGGCGCTGCGCAGCCTGCTGTCGCGCGGCGCGGCGGGACCGGCCTGGTTGATACCGCTGCTGTTCGTGATGTTCTCATTGGGGGGGGCCGTGTTCGGCATGGGCGAGGAGGCGATCGTCTTTGTCCTGATCCTGGCACCGGGGCTGGTACGCGCCGGATACGACAGTCTGACGGCCGTGATCGTCACCTATGTCGCTACCCAGGTGGGGTTCGCCACATCCTGGATGAACCCGTTCAGCCTCGTGATCGCACAGGGGATCGCGGGCGTGCCGATCCTGTCTGGCATGGAGTTGCGTATCGGGATGTGGGTCGTCTTCACCACCATAGCGGCGCTGGCCGCATGGCGCTATGCGACATGGGTCAAGGCCAACCCGGAACGCTCGCTCAGCCATGCGATGGACGAGCAGGTTCACCGGCATCCCGGCGAAGCGCGGTCTGTGGCGGAGCGCATCCGCAGCGGCGACTGGGTGATCCTGGCCCTGCTGGCCGCCACGATCGCATGGATAGCGTGGGGCGTGACGGTCAAGGGCTACTATCTGGCCGAGATCGCGGGGCAGTTCTTCGCCCTTGGCCTGGCGGCGGCGATCGTCGGCCTGCTGTTCCGACTGCCCGGCGTGAACGGCAACGGTCTGGCTGAATCGTTCCGCGACGGGGCGATGCAGATGGCACCGGCGGTGATCGTGGTGGCGATCGCCAAGGGGATCGTCCTGCTGTTGGGCGGTGACGACCCCACGCGGCCCAGCGTCATCAATACCCTTCTGGACGGCGTCGGCGGCTGGGCACAGGGCCTGCCGGACTGGGGCTCGGCCCTGGGCATGCTGGGCCTGCAAAGCGGGCTGAACCTGTTCATCGCCTCCGGATCGGGTCAGGCCGCTCTGACGATGCCTCTGATGGCACCCCTGGCCGATATGACGGGCGTGACCCGACAGACAGCCGTCCTGGCCTTCCAGCTGGGTGATGGACTGACCAACATCGTCTGTCCGGCCTCGGCCGCGTTGATGGGCTCGCTGGCCGCCGCGCGAATAGACTGGGCGACCTGGCTGCGTTTCATCTGGAAGCCGACGCTGGCGCTGCTGGCGCTGGCAATGCTTTTCGTCGTCGCAGCGCAACTCATGGGCTACGCATGAGCCGTCCCCGGGTCATCGGCGCACTCTGTGCCGCCTTGCTGGCCGGCCTGGGTGCGCCGGCGTCCGCCGAGCCCGGTCGCCTTGTGATCGTCGGCGGGGCGCTGGACCGCAGCAATGCCGAGGTCTGGGGGGCTTTCATTTCCAGCCTGCCAGATCCGGAGACCGATCGCATCGCCGTGATCGCCGCCGCGTCCGGCGAGCCTGTCTCGTCGTTCGAAAGCGCGCGTTCGACGCTTGCCGCACATGGGGTGTCGCCGGAGCGGGTCTTTCTGGTCAGGGCCGCTGTGATGGACGACCCCGCCACGGACGAGGACGAGAGCAAGTGGGCGGGCGGCGGCTTCGATACGGCCGAAGCCGAGGCGCTGCGGACGGCCGGCGGGATCTGGTTCACCGGGGGCGATCAGGTGCGAACGGCGCGCGTCCTGTTCGATTCCGCAGGCAGGGCCGGCCCCGTGCTGGAGACCCTTAGGCACCGCCTGGCTGCCGGCGCGGTCATCGGTGGCTCCAGCGCGGGGGCCGCGATCCAGAGCCAGGTCATGATCCTGCGTGGCGACGGACTGACTGCACTGCTGGAGCCGTTGGGTCGCGAGGGCACGATGGCCGAAATGGAGGACGGGCGATTGATCCTGGGCCGGGGAGCGGGCTTTTTTGTCCACGGCGTCGTCGATCAGCATTTTGATCGTCAGGCCCGGTTGGGAAGGCTGGCGCGGGCGGTTGCCGTCTCGCCGGACGCGCGCTTTGGCTATGGGATTGACGAGAACACGGCCCTGGTCGTCGACCTGGGGTCCTCCACGGCGACCGTGTCAGGTCCGGGAACGGTTACAGTGCTGGATGACCTTGAGGCGCGCCGCAGTGCGGGGCAGGTGTTCCATGTCGAAGGGCTGAAACTGTCGCTGGCCACAGCCGGCGATACGATCGATCTGGTGACCGGCGCGGTGACGCCGGCGGTGTTCAAGACCGAAGACCTGATGTCCGAGCCTCGCGGCGACCCCGGGTCGTCCGCAGGCTTCGGCCCGGCCCTGCCGTCCCAATCCCTGACCGACCGGCTGATCGACGGCCTGATCGACAATGAGGCGACGACCCTGGACCTGTGGAGCGCGGAAGAGGGGGGCAGGGCGGTGCGGTTCCGCTTCGAAAAATCTCCCGCCACAACGGGCCTGAGCGGTCGCGATGGCTCGGATCGGCGGGGATATGCAGTTTCCGGCCTGCGCTTCTCAGTCGCCCCGGGAGCCGTGGTCTTTCGCGAGGGCCGGCCATGACCGGCCGTTGGGCGCTGGCGCTGCACGGCGGAGCGGGCGTGCGAGCGGGCCGGAGATATGACCGCGCCGAGGCCTGTCTGGCCAACCTGATCCAGGCCGGGGCCGATCGGTTGAGGGCCGGGGACGCAGCGCTGGATGTGGTCGAGGACATGGTCGCGGCGCTTGAGGCGTCAGGCCTGTTCGTCGCCGGCAGGGGGTCTGCCGCAAACACCCTCGGCGAGGTCGAACTGGACGCCTCGATCATGGATGGCGAGACGGGGCGCGCCGGGGCCGTATCGGCGTTGCGGGGCTTTGCCCAGCCGGTCAGGGTGGCGCGGCGGGTCATGGAGACGACGCCGCATGTCTTGCTGACGGCGACCGGGGCCGAAACATTTGCGGCCGTCGAGGGCTGCGAGGGCGTATCGGATGTGACGGCGTGGCTGACCGAGCCGGACGGGTTCGAGCCGGCCGATCTGGACGAGGGCCACGGCACGGTCGGGGCGGTCGCCCTGGACCTGAATGGCCGCCTGGCCGCCGCGACCTCGACCGGCGGTGTCTATGGCAAGCGCCCCGGTCGGGTCGGCGACACGCCGCTGATCGGAGCCGGGACCTGGGCAGACACAGAGGTCGCCGTCTCGTGCACCGGGCTGGGTGAAGCCTTCATCCGCGCCGCAGCCGCACACGATCTCTCGGCCCGCCTCCGTTATGCCGCGCAGCCGTTGAGCGAGGCCGCCACATCAGTGCTTGAGCGGGTCGCGGCGCTTGGCGGTGACGGCGGCCTGATCGCCATCGACGCCGCCGGACAGATCGTCATGCCGTTTGACACCGACGGGATGAAACGGGCCTCAGCAGCCTTTGATCAGCCGCCCCGCGTTGGATCGGTCGGTGAACGCCTCGTCTCAGCCATCCGTCAAGGTTGAAGCCAGTCCGACGATGATTTGGCTCCGTGGTGGCGGTGGGCTCAGTCCAATGAAAGGCGGTCTCCACGACAGAGCCGCAAAGATCTGGACCAAATATCTCAGTGCACACCACGCAAAGGGCCCTGCTTGAAGGCTGGCCGCTACCTTGCCAATGCAATGAGTCGGCTGTGACTTGTGCTTCTGGACTGACAGGGGCACCGGTATCATGTCAGCGGCCATGACGGCCGAAAGGGAATGCAAGCCTATGTCGCTCACGGGACGTGAACTGCGGTCGATGGTTTCAGACGGTGTGCTGAGGCTGTCACTCGATGAGGTTGTGATCGGAGACCTGGCACCGGATGAAATCGTCGTGAAGGTCGAGGCGGCGCCGATCAATCCGAGCGATCTTGGGCTGCTGATCGGCCCGGCTGACCTTGCGTCGATGCGCCCGGACGGATCCCCTGACCGGCCCGCCCTGGCGTTCGACATTCCCGAGGCCCGACGTGCCAGTGTCGCTTCACGCAATGGCCAGTCGCTGAGCGTTGGCAACGAAGGGGCTGGTACGGTCGTCGCGGCCGGCGAGCAGGCGGGGGACTGGATAGGGCGATGCGTCGGCATGGTCGGGGGCGGTATGTATGCTGACCTTCGGAAGATCAGAACGCGCGATGCGCTCCCGCTTCCGAAGGGCGTGGCTGCGTCCGAAGGGGCTGCACTGACGGTCAATCCGCTGACGGCCCTTGGATTTGTAGAAACCGCGCGCGCCGAGGGTCACTCGGCGATTGTGCACACCGCTGCAGCGTCAAGCCTCGGCCAGATGCTGCAGAAGATCTGCGCCAGCGAAGGCATTCCCCTCGTCAACATCGTCCGTTCTGACGAACAGGTCCAACTGCTACGTGACATCGGCGCGAACATTGTCCTCAACAGCCGTGACGCAGACTTCAGGGCGCAGCTCGTCGACGCGGTCAGTATGACCGGTGCGACCATCGCCTTTGATGCCATCGGCGGGGGGTCGCTCGGCAGCGAAATCATGCGTGCCATGGAGCGGGGCGCCGTCAATCGCATGACCGAGTACAGCCGATACGGCTCTTCGAGCTTCAAGCAGCTCTACGTCTATGGTGCGCTGGATCTCTCGCCGATGGTCCTGGATCGCCTGGCTTTCGGCTTTCAGTGGAGCGTATCGGGGTGGCTGCTGACACCGTTCCTGCAAAAGGCAGGGGCCGAGACCGTGATGGGTCTGCGCAAGCGCGTGTTTGATGAGCTGACCACCACCTTTGCGACGCACTACACCAGGACGATCGGTCTGAGTGAAGCCCTCGAACCTGAAATGCTGCGTGCTTACGAACGCAAGGCGACGGGTGAGAAGTTCCTTATTGATCCGACGCTGAACTAGGCTGTCGCACCGCGGTGCTGTCAGTCCAGTGACGACCAGTCCCGACGCTGGGCGCAGCACAAGATCTGTTGTGTGCGTCCGGCTCGAATGCTCCCGGCCTCGCCAGCCGCGCCACTCCCGGGTCCCGACCGGCGGCAGGCAGTTGAACGGCACCGAGCCGTCCAGCAGCGGGTCGATGGCGTCCGCCTCCGCCAAGGCCCGGGCCCGCCAGTCGGCATGGTCCCCGGCTTCGTCTGCGGGAACGGTTGGCCGCCCCGCCATGCCCACAGGTCCGTTGCTTCGACGCGCTCACTTGCCGGGCGTGTGGGCGGAATCAACGCCTGACTCCAGTAAGGCAAGGACTGCGGAGACGGGCGACAGACTGGATGGTGATGTCGTCACCCGGCACCTGCCGGTGGCCGGTCGAACCGGTTGTCGCTGGATTGGAGTTGGGAATACCGAGCCTTCCCGGCTCGCCTGCCTTGAGAGGCTGGTCGCCGGGAGCCGGTGGCGGAGAGGGTGGGATTCGAACCCACGGTGCCCGCAAAGGCACGCCGCATTTCGAGTGCGGTACATTCGACCACTCTGCCACCTCTCCGCGGGGCCGTAGGACGCTTGGTCGAGCGAGCGGTTTCTCTAATGGTCGAGTGGCCGCGCCGCAAGCCGGTTCGGGAGAAATCGCGTCAGCGCTGCGCGGGCAGGGGCAGGCCGAGCGCCTCGCCGGTTGAGAGGTCGCCGTCGATGATGCGGAACAGCTCGGCCGGACGGCCGCCGGTGGCGGCGGAGAGACGGCCGGTCGGCTCGACCAGGCCGGTGCGTTCGACGCCGCGGCGGAAATTCTGCTTGTGCAGCGACAGGCCCGCGACGGCCTCGGCCGCAGTCTGGAGTTCGGACAGGGTGAAGGTGGCGGGCATCAGGTCGAACAGGACCGGGCGGTATTTCAGCTTGCTGCGCAACCGGCCCAGGCCGGTGGCGAGGATGCGCCGGTGGTCGGACGCCATGGCGCGGCCGGGGGCGGTCCGGAGGGACGGACGGTCCTGGTCACGGGCGGCCTCGGCGACCAGTCCGGCCTCGTAGAGCAGTTCATAGCGGTCAAGTACCCGGCCTTCGTTCCAGCGGTGGGCGGGCGTGGTGGCGAACAGGGTCTCGATCCGGGCGTGTCGACGGGGGTCGCCGGCGGCCCAGGCCGTGAGCGCGGCGACCAGCGGGGCAAGACAGGCCGGGTCGCCGGCGCGGCGGTCTTCCCAGGGGAAGATGTCCAGCACCGGGGTCCAGCGGGCCTCGGCCAGGGGCGCGTCGGCGGAGTCGGCGGTCAGGGCGAGATAGCCGACCGAGACCTCGCGGCGACGTTCGGGCCCCGGGGTGGCGCGCGGGCTGGCGCGGCCCAGGTCGCCGAAGGTGTAGAGCTGTTCGACAAAGCCGAGGCGGAAGCCGGTCTGGGCGGTCACGAAGTCGCGCAGGGCGCGTTCGAAGGTTCGGTCCCTGGCGGGGTCGAAGGGGCCGAAGGGCAGGGCAGCCGCACCGTCTTCGCCGGGCCGGGCGTCACCGGGCGTCGTCAGGACGCAGGCCTTGCGGTCCCGAAGCGCGATGACGACCGCCGAGAGGCCGATGCGGACGCCCTGTTCAGCCGGCCAGTCCATCGGCTAGTCCGTGTGCCAGGCGTGGGCGGCGGGCACCAGGCCGACGGCCTCGGCCAGGACGCGGTAGCGTTCGAGGTAGCGCTGCTGGGCGACCGGGGCGGGCAGGGGGTCGATCACCAGGTCGTAGCCGGGGGGCGGCGCCCCGAAGAGGGTCAGGGATTCCTTCTTGCTGAAGCCGGCCAGCTGGGTGGCTTCGAAATAGGCGCAGGCTACGTCGGCCTTCTTGATCAGGGTCTTGATTTCGACCGGGTTTCTCGGCGGCAGGCCGAAGCGGAGGTGGATGGCACCTTCCAGCCGGGCCTCGAAAGCCTTGTAGTCGACTCCCAGGGCCGCCTTGAACGGCGAGATCATGTCGCCGATGACGTATTCGGAGGCGTCGTGAAGCAGGGCGGCTAGCCGCCATTTGGGCTCGAGGCCAGGCTTGATGTGGGCGGCGATGTCCTCGACGACACAGGAGTGCTGGGCGACCGAGAAGGCGTGTTCGCCCACGGTCTGGCCGTTCCAGCGGGCGACACGGGCCAGGCCGTGGGCGATGTCCTCGATCTCGATGTCGAAGGGCGAGGGATCGAGCAGGTCGAGGCGGCGGCCGGACAGCATACGCTGCCAGGCACGGGGTTCTTTTGCAGAGGGTCGGGGCGTGACGGCCAAGGATTCTTCCTGCTTGCTGGGCAGGGTTGGTGACGCATCGGGACGCGGTGATCAAGCGGCGGCGGCGGTTATTCCCCGGCGTTGAGCGCGACCAGGTCCCGCGCGTCCTCGAAGGCGCGCTCGCGGTCGCGGTCACGGGAGCGGACGGTGGCGACGACCAGCGGCCCGCCGACCGGGCCGCGGGCCTCGTAGCCGACCACTCGCCAGCCGGCTTCCGAGGCGCGGCTGTCGGTCAGCATCCAGCTGGACCGGGTGGCCTCGCCGCCCGCGCTGGTACGGATTTCCGCAGCGTCGTCCTGGGCGTTGATGCTGACATCGTCGCCATTCGGCGTTGAACCGGTGACCCGCGCGGAGCCGTCGCTGTCGTCGGCGTCGATGTGGAAGCCGCCGATCCGGACGCTGGCCTTGTCGCCCCGTGTCTCGATATGCATGCCGGGCAGGCGCACCGTGGCGTCATCGTTGTTGGCCTCGATCGCGACGCCCGGGGCCCGGATCGAGGCCCGGTCGCCAGCGGCTGCCTGATCGTCGGTGACCCGGGCGGTGTCGGCGGCGCGCGTCGCCGTCTCTGCGGCGGTCCCGGCTGCGTCAGCCTGTACGGAGGCGGCGTCGGCCTCGCCACGGGCCCCGGCGGCGTTGATCGCGGCCGCGGCGCGGGGCAGGTCGGCGGCCAACCGGTGTTCGAAGGCCTTGAGCACATCGGACGGAGAGCCGCCGTCCAGCGGCACCAGGTGAAGGCTGACCTCGGCACCCTTGGGGCCGACATAGCTGCAGACCGTGCCGCCTTCGGAGGCCGAACCCTTGCGGGTCAGGGAGCCCATGGTCTGGGGGCACTGCAGCGTCTCGACGACCTTGAGCACGCCCCTGGAGTCACCGCTTTCGCTGCGGGTCGAGGAGATACGGACGCTGTCGTCGCAGGCTGCGAGGCCGGCGAGGGCGCAGACGGTCGGGATGAGGAAGGGACGGAGGAGCATCGACGTGTGGTCCTGGTACGGCTCTATCCTGCGCGCCGCAGCGTCATTTGCCAGTGAAATCGCTGTAAGGCCGGTGTCAAAACCTGACTGCCGGTGTGTTCAACCGCCCGGACGGGTACCTTCGCGGCGGTGGAGGAAGGCCAGTCGTTCGAACAGATGAAGGTCCTGTTCGTTCTTCAACAGGGCACCGTGCAGGGGCGGGATCAGTTTGTTGGGCGATTTCTCGCGCAGGGTCTCGGGATCGACGTCGTCGACCAGCAGCAGCTTGAGCCAGTCCAGAAGTTCGGAGGTCGAGGGCTTCTTCTTCAGGCCGGGCGTGTCGCGGATCTCGTAGAAGGTCTTGAGCGCCTCCGAGACCAGCCGCGGCTTGATGCCCGGGAAGTGGACATCGACGATGGCCTTCATCGTCTGGTCGTCCGGGAAGCGGATGTAGTGGAAGAAGCAGCGGCGCAGGAAGGCGTCAGGCAGCTCCTTCTCGTTGTTCGAGGTGATGATGACGATGGGGCGGACCTCGGCGCGGATCGTCTCGTCCGTCTCCTGGACGTAGAACTCCATGCGATCGAGTTCCTGCAGCAGGTCGTTGGGGAATTCGATGTCGGCCTTGTCGATCTCGTCGATCAGCAGGACGGGGCGGTTCGGGGCGGTGAAGGCCTCCCACAGCTTGCCGGGCTTGAGGTAGTTGCGCACGTCGTGGACGCGTTCCTCGCCCAGCTGGCTGTCGCGCAGGCGCGAGACGGCGTCATACTCATACAGGCCGTTGTGGGCCTTGGTCGTGGACTTGATGTGCCAGGTGATCAGCGGGGCGTTCATCGCCTTCGCGATCTCATAGGCGAGGACGGTCTTGCCGGTGCCGGGTTCGCCCTTGATCAGCAGCGGGCGTTCGAGCGCGACCGCCGCATTGACGGCGATCCTGAGGTCGTCAGTGGCGATATAGTTGGACGTGCCTTCGAAGCGGTCGGTCGGGCGGGACATGGCGTTTCCGGGTTGTGGTCGGTTCCGGGTTAGCGAAGGTAGGGCGGGTTAACAACGATCATGTGGGGCGTGGGGTGGTTGGTGACTGGTGATTGGTGATTGGTTGGGGCGCGGGCGCGGGTGCGGCTGCGGTTCGTGCCGTGCTTCCGCCGTCGGGGAGGCAGCTGTCACCAGCCACCAACCACCAATCACCAACCACCCATCACCCATGACTCTTCGCCGCCTGCTTGCGCGGCGGTGCGGGGAGGGCGCGGGGCGGCCGGGCCTCGCCCGGTGCATTGATAGTTTTACCGTTTCGACGAAGCAGACCTGCCCCGCGCAGCCGTTTTCCACGCGCCATCCGGTTGGCAGCCCTTGTTTCGGGCCTAGCCGGATCACCGCCGCAGACATTGCTGCCTGCGACGCGCGGCGGACATGACGGCCTGGCGCCAGCGGTCCGCTCAAGAGGCGCGCGGCGAGCAAACGGAGGCCATCCATCGACCTCCCTGAGGACCCCCGGACTCTCCTCCGCCCGGGCTTCACCGCTCGACCACAGCCCGCCGACATCGAGGCGCTGGATCCGACGCCCTCCCCACCGACGGGATGAGGGAATTATGGAGGCGGCCACGGCGCGGATGGTTCGTGACGCTGTAATTTTTGAAAGGCGAGCGCAATCAGGGTGTTGGCCGTGCGGGATATGCTGGCAATCGGCGGATTGTCAGCAGGGCGTCACACAGATTCCTTCTCCCATTGGGAGAAGGTGGGCGGCGAAGCCGGTCGGATGTGGGTCGGCTGGTGGAAGCGGCGAAGCCGCCCCCCGGGGGGGCGACCCACACCCTTTCGCCTTGCCGATCGCTTCGCTCCCGGAGGCTCAAGCCCTCTCCCAATGGGAGAGGGTTCAGTTGGCCCGCCGGATCAGCTCGTCGGCCAGGTCTGCCGTGAGATAGCCGTCGGCGATCCGGTTGTTGGCGACCTGCCAGCGGCGCAGGGCGGCGCGGGTGTTGGTGCCGACGACGCCGTCGATGCCCTGGGTGTCGAAACCCAGGGCCGTCAGGGCGCGCTGGGCGCCGATGCGCTGGTCGCGGGACAGCGGGGCGTCGTCGGGCCAGGTGGCGACCAGACCGGGCTTTCCGGCGATGCCGTCGGCGGTCAGGCCGATCGCCAGGGCGTAGCTGACCGAGTTGTTGTAGCGGCGGATCACATAGTGGTTGGGCAGGGCCAGGAAGGCCGGGCCGCGCGCGCCCTGGGGCAGGAGGATGGCGGCCTCCTCGAGCGCCTCGGCCTCGTTCGGCGTGCCGCCCCGGGCAAGGGTGACACCGCGCCGGGCCCATTCGCGCCAGGTGTGGCGCGGGCCCTCGGCCTCGGCATAGTCGAAGCCGGCGGGCAGGGTGACCTCATAGCCCCAGGTCTGGCCGGGCCTCCAGCCGGCGCGGGCCAGCAGATTGGCGGCCGAGGCGAGGGCGTCGGCGTCGGAGCCCCAGATGTCGACCTTGCCGTCCCCGGTCTGGTCGACGCCGAGGCGCAGGTAGGCGTCGGGCATGAACTGGGTCTGGCCCATGGCCCCGGCCCAGCTGCCTTTCAGGCCGGCGCGGTCGCGGCGACCGTCAATGACGATGTCGAGCGCGTTCTTGAGTTCGCCCTCGGCCCAGTCGCGGCGGCGGCCGTCATACGCGAGGGTGGCGAGGGAGCGGATGACGTCATAGTCGCCCTGGATGGCCCCGAAGGCGCTCTCATTGCCCCAGACCGAGACAAGGATTTCGGTCGGGACGCCGAAGCGCTGGGTCACTTCCCACGGCACGCGGTCGGTGCGAGCGCGGCCCTGGGCGATGCGGGTGGCCGAGGCAGCCGACTGGACATAGGCACCGGCGGGGCGGCTGAATTCGGGCTGGTTGCGGTCGAGGCGGATGACGGACGGGTCGGGCGTCAGGCCGGCGAGCTCGCGCTCGTACTCGGCGCGGCGGGTGCCGCCGTGGCGGGTCAGGAACCCCTGCTTCCAGCCGTCGAAGCCGGCCTGGTCGACCATCGCGGGCGCGGGTATCGCAGGGGCCGCCGTGGGCCGGGGCGTGGTCGGGGAAGCGGCGGGCGGTGCCGGGGCGTCGACCGTCGGCACGACCGGCAGGACCTCCGGCAGCACGGGCGCGCAGGCGGCGACGGAGGCGATGAGGATGAGTCGAAGGCTGATACGCATGGCGATAGCTTTAGAGTCCCCTGGAGCCGGCCCCTCATAACAAGTGCGCGAGGGCCGCATGGCTTGTTGCAATCGCCGGGCCAAGGCGGGTCGTCCTGACAGAGGAACATCAGGGCGCGTAGAGTTTTTTCGCAACCTATGGGTCTGCGAACGGTTCCGCCGGTCGGGGCGATGCGCCCCAGGGGGGAGCAGCGATGGCGAAAGACCTTTGCAGGCTGGTCTATCGGAGCGAGTCCCGGATCGATCACGATGACGACGCAGGGCTCGACAGGATTTTCAGAACATCGCTGAAGAACAATCTTCGGGACCGGATCACCGGTGCCCTTGCGCTGCCGGACGGCAAATTCGTTCAGGTCGTCGAGGGTGCCCGGCGGGACGTCGACGCCTTGATGGTGCGCATCCGCGCCGATGACCGGCATTTCAATGTCGCGGTTCTGGGGGACTGGTCGGTCACGGCCCGGCTGTTCGAAGGCTGGGGGATGGCGCGGCCGGATCCGGTGCCACTGAGCAATCAGGCTTTCCGCATCGTCACCGAAGACGGCAGCGGCGTCCAGGTGACGGGTATTCTGCTCGGCATGACCCGGGCATCTGCGACGGCCTGGCTGTAGGGTTGCGGGCCGTCGCGCGGCAGGCGTGCAACGGGCCGGCGATTTCCCTGTTATGCGTCGTTAACCCTCAATTTCATGGAATATTTGAGAGGTCGGGGCGCAGAAGGGGCTCAGCTCTGAGACCCGATACGGCCTGGTGGCGGAGGGGCGACGCGACGGCGGTGCAACGCCGTAGACCCTCCGTTCAACTCGGAGGCCAGGCCTCCAGAGATTTGGGCGCTATCGCTCGCCGCGCGGCGGCTCGCTGCCTGAGCGCGGGTGAACTGCGGACCCGGCGAAGGTCGGCTCCCGACCCATAGCGGACCTTATTCAGTTGCCCCTAGTCGAAGGGCTGCGCGAGATTTTGAACAAGTGACTCAGCGGGCACCGACGCCGCTCCGAGATGCTCAATGAATGCCGCGACCAACTTGGCTTCCCAGCGAGCCTCCTTGTCCGGTGAACTCCGCTGATCGCACTCCGCGCTGATCGCAAGCCTTGCGAACTGCTCAGCCGTGACTGTGCCGGTTGCGGGGAGCAGTCCTTTTACATGCGTGGGTTTGTCGTTCACCAGCCCGCCGCAGAAACCCAGCCGGACGCACACGTCAAACAGCAAGAGATCGAATGGGGTCGGGTAAACGAGTTCAACCTCCCGATTTTGGCTTTCGCACCAAAACCGGATCATGCCGCCTCCGAAGTCGGCGAACGTGCGTTCGACCGTGCCTTCGTCGAACGAATATCGCACGCCGAACTCTTGCAAGGTGAGGCACCTCATATCGTTCAAGATTTGGTTCCACGACAAAGATCAAAGGTTTCTCTGTGGTGTTCTCAAAAACTGCGATGGGCATCCTCCCACGCTAGCACATTGCCACAGGGGACGGAGAACGGGTCGGTTCCCCACCCTTAGCGGACCCCTGGCCACTCCCGGCTTGCAGACACCGCCAGTCCCCCGTTGACGATTCCCGGAAGCCTCTCTATACGCACCGCTCCGCCGCAGGTTCGCCTTGCGGCTTTTCTGTTTTGCTTTGCCCCAGGACGACGACCATGAAGGTCCGTAGCTCGCTCAAGTCGCTCAAGACCCGCCACCGCGACTGCAAGGTCGTGCGCCGCAAGGGTGTTGTGTACGTGATCAACAAGACCGACCCGCGCTTCAAGGCGAAGCAGGGCTGAGTTGGCGCGCTAACGCGGGCGACGCGGTCGCCCGCTGCTTGAGCGCGGAAAAGTTTCAGGGCTGCGGACTTGTCCGCAGCCTTTTTCGCGTCTGGTCCCGACGGTCGTTGAGTCGCGCGTGACGACGTGGTTAGCGTCCCGATCAAATCCCTTTCGCTCTCCGATGGCCTGATGCCGTCGCGAGCCGTGTTCCCGGAGTATTCCCTTGGCCGACGACGCTTCCTTCGATTCCTCGCCCGACGTGCTGACCTCGGCCGCCCAGGGCCGGCTGCGCACCGTGATCGAGCGGCTTGAGCGGCTGGAAGAGGACAAGGCCGCCGTCATGGCCGACATGAAGGAGGTCTTCGCCGAGGCCAAGGGCGAGGGCTATGACGTGAAAATCCTGCGCAAGGTCATCCGCATCCGCAAGCAGGACAAGGCCAAGCGGCAGGAGGAGGACGCGATCCTCGACCTGTACCTCTCGGCGCTGGGCGAGATCTAGGTTCCAGGTTTTTCCATCCGCTCATCCCCGCGAACGCGGGGACCCAGTCCTGTCCAGCGAGACGCCGGCGGTTCTGGACAAGCGGTTGTGGGTCGGCTTCCCTGTCGCATCATCCAAAGCACTGGGTCCCCGCGTTCGCGGGGATGAGCGGGATTGTGAAACGGAAAGCCGTCGACCCTTTCGAAGCCCAGCGCAAGGCGGCCCAGCGGGCGGCCCTCAACGCCCTGAAACGCGCCCGCCGCTCGGCAGAGAAGGCGGGCGTTTCGCTGTCTGAATGGGAGGGGGAGTTTCTCGACTCGGTGTCCGAGCGGGTGAAGACCCACGGCCGCGCCTTCGGCGACCCGGAATTGGGCGCGCCCGGGCAGGCGCTGTCGGCCATGCAGGGCCGCAAGCTGAAGGAGATCACCGCCAAGGCGAAGGGCGAGGAGCCGAAGCGGCGGTGGGGGAAGAAGGGGGATCAGGGGTGAGGGTCGAGGGTCGAGGGGGCTGTGTTCCCCGACCCTCGACCCTGTTCTCTCGACCCTAGAACAGGATCTTCCGGAACGTCAGGCTGACCACCCGGCCCTGGGGGTCGAGGTAGTCGGACTGGTAGTTCAGGGGCACGTCGCCGCCGGCGCTGGACGTGACCTCGGGCCGGGTGCCGAACAGGTTCTGGACACCGAGATTGACCCGCGAGCCCTTGAGCCAGGGGAATTTCGCGACCCAGGAGGCCTGTGAGTTGAGGTCGATGAAGACGTTCAGATTGACCGTGGTCTGGTCGGCGAAGAACAGGTCGGGGCCGGTGCCGCCGTCGACGCGGGTGCCCTGACGCCAGTTGGCGTTGACGAAGGCCCCCATGCCGTTGCGGAAGACGCCGCCCTGGGCCTGGATCTCGTTGCGGGAGCTGCCGCCGCGCGAACCGGTGGCCGAGCCGTCCAGCAGATCGAGGATGGGCAGGCCGGTGGCGATGACGATCTCGTCCTGGAGGCGGACGGTATGGAAGACAGAGATGTTGAAACGGCCCTGGCCGGGCTGCATCCCGCCCATGCCGCCGCGACCGCCGCCGCCGCCCATGCGGAACTGGCCGCCGCCACCGCCACCACCACCGCCGGCGGCGGCAACGATGACGCCGGGCGGTGGGCCACCGAAGCCCATCATCGGGCGGCCGCTGGCGGGAGCACCAGGTGCCGCCGGGGTCGGGGTGCCGAACGCGCGCGAATAGTTGAATCCGGTACGGATGTCCTGACGCTCGAACCGCTCGAAATTCAGCGGGCGGGCGTCGAAGGAGACCAGCGTGCCGCCGACGCGGGTGAAGCGGCCGGGCAGGGCAGCCTCGAGCTCCGGCGTCAGGGTCGGGAAGGCGGCGATGGCGTCTTCGGTCAGGCTATATGTCCAGGTCGAGCTGACCCGGAAGTCGGTCTCGGACCAGGGCTTGAAGTTGAAACCGGCCTTCCAGACCTGACGGTTGTCCGAGTTCAGGTTCTGGTTGCCGCCGTCGCGGCGGGTGACCAGCACCGTCGAATTGGTGCGGAAGTCGAACACCGGCACATTGAAGGTGTTGATGACCGGGTCGTTGAGCTGGGAGATGGTTGGGGCACCATGCTCGTCGGTGTAGCTGACATTCAGCGACAGGGGCTCGATGGGCGACCAGTTGACGCCGAAGCCCAGGGTGGTCAGGCCGCCGAAGTCCGACAGTTCCTCATAGCCGGCGTTGAAATTGGCCGACAGGTCGCCGAGGGCAGGCAGGATGTCGCGGCGGCGGCTGGCGATGGGGATGCTGAAACTGGCCTGGCTGTTGAGGCGGTCGCGCGACTGGGACCGTTCGGTGGTCAGGTCCGCGCGGACACTCGTGGAATCGAGCGAACGGGTGTCGGCGCCGAAGCGGAAGGTGGAGGAGATGCCGCCGGCGGGCAGATCGAACACGTCGCCGGTCAGCACCAGCTCGGTCGACAGGACCTGGGAGACGGAATTCGCCGTGTCGTTGGACAGGCGGACGAAGTCGTTGGCCGACAGCGTGCCATAGGGGTTGGCCGTGGGGTCATTGGCGTTCAGGCGCGTCTGGAACGGGCCGGTGGTGGCGAAGCCGCGGCCGCTGAGGGTGTCGGTCTCGACGCGGTCGTAGTTGCCGGACAGGGTCCAGCGCCAGTCGTCGCCGAGGAAGCCATCGACGACGACGCCCACACCGCCGGTCAGGCTGTCGGTCTCGCGGTTCAGGGGGAGGGCGTCCAGCACGCGACTGACCCGTTCCGATGGGTCGGTCGGGTCGGTTGGGGAGGTCGAATAGGGATTGTCCGTCGGCACTGTCAGGATGACACCCGGCAGGCCGTTGAAGCTGAGGCTGGAGCGATCCTCGAGGCTGGCGCTGACGGTGGCCTGGGTGGTGTTGTTCAGGTCGCGCTTGTAGGTGCCGCGCACGGTGGACCGCTCGCTCTGGCCCAGCAGGGTGCGGAAGGCGTCGACGTCGTCGAAGGGGGTTGCGCCCGGGTCACGGTCGATGTCGCGCTCGGATTCGTACAGCGGGCTCGAGCGCTCGTATTCGGCGTCCACCGACCAGCGGATCGGGCCCGAGATGTTGAGCGCGTTGCCCTCGACTTCGGTGGTGGTGCGACCGCCCTGGGTGGGCATGCGGCCGGAAAGCTCGCCGGTGAGCGAGCGGAAATCGGACTTGAGGACGAAATTCACGACCCGCTGGTCGGCGGCGTAGCCGTATTCGAGCGCGACCTCCTCGGGGAGGATGTCCATCCGCTCGATGGCTTCGGGCGGCAGGCCCTGGATCTCCCGGAAGCCGGAGATGCGGCGGCCGTTGACCAGGAAGACCGGCATGCCGTCAGCGCGGCCGCGCGAGCTGCGGGTCAGGGGCTCCAGATAGGTCAGGAGTTCGGCGATGTTGGAGGCGCCGTAGGCCGCGATCTGTTCCGCGCTCAGGGTGACGTCGGGCGGGATGTCGGAGTTGACGCTGCCGCGCGGGCGCGCGCCGGTGGTCACCACGGTGTCGAGCTCAAAGGCGTTCGGATCGCGGGCTGCGGTCGGGGCCCGCTCTGCGGCGGCCGGCACCTGCGTCGCCGGCAGTTGCGGCAGCTGCTGCGGCGGGGCCGTCGGCGCGGGCGGGATCATGCCGGCCAAGAGGCCGGACAGGGCAGTGGTGACGAGCAGCATGCGGACGGGTCCCGGGGAGAAGCTAGCCCTGCAACGTGCCCGGCCGACATTTCCGTCGCATTTCAGCGAGGAAGCCGAAGGTTGAGGTCACAGCGAGGATTCTCCCCTCTTCGGGGCTGGAGCGGCCGCTGGCCAATGACTTTTTGGTCAGATCGAAGGGTTCTGCGGGGCGTTGCCGGAAAGCCTCAGCCGACTTCCTTGAGAATCCCTTCCAGCCCCTGCTCGCGAACCTTGCGGTACAGGGTCGAGCGACCGATGCCGAGGCGGCGGGCGATCTCGGACATGTGGCCGGCATAGACCTCGATGGCGTGCTGGATCAGGTCGCGCTCGATCTCCTCCAGCGTGCGCAGATGGCCGCGCTCGTCGAGGATGCGGATCGGGGTGTCGGGCAGGGGCGGCAGGTCGATGATCGAATGGGCGGCCGATGCCCCCTCCGTCTCGTCGCTGTCGCGACGATCCACCTCACCCACAGGGGGGGAGGAGAGGCCCGAGATGGCCGGGAAGTCGTGCGGCTGGAGGAAGGGGGCGTCGGCGAGGACAATGGCGCGGTAGACGGTGTTTTCCAGCTGGCGGACATTGCCGGGCCAGTCGAAGGCGCTGAGCAGAGCCAGGGTCTCGCCCGAGCAGCCGGCAACGCGCTTGCCCTCCTCGACATTGAAGCGGGCGATGAAGTGGTCGATCAGGGCCGGGATGTCCTCGCGGCGTTCACGCAGGGACGGAGCCTCGATCGGGAAGACGTTGAGGCGATAGAACAAATCCTCGCGGAAGGCACCGGCGCGGACCTGCTGGGCCGGGTCGCGGTTGGTGGCCGAGACGATGCGGACATCGACCTTGACCGAGCGTTTGGCACCGACCGGGTCGACCTCGCCCTCCTGGAGGGCGCGCAGCAGCTTGACCTGCATGTCGAGCGGCAGTTCGCCGATCTCGTCGAGGAACAGGGTGCCGCCGTTGGCTTCCTGGAATTTGCCGAGGTGTTTGTCGTGGGCGCCGGTGAAGGCTCCCTTTTCGTGGCCGAACAGGATCGACTCGATCAGGTTGGCGGGCAGGGCGCCGCAGTTGACGGCGACGAAGGGCTTGCCGGCGCGATCCGAGGCACCGTGCAGGGCTCGGGCGATGACTTCCTTGCCGACGCCGCTCTCGCCGGTGATCAGGACCGGGATGGAGGATTTGGCGGCGCGGGCCCCCAGCGACTTGACCATCCGCATGGGCGGGCTGGTGCCCACCAGATCGTCGAAAGAGGTGCGGCCGGAGACGTGCTTCTTGAGCCGGCCGACCTCGGCGGTCAGCCGGGTCAGTTGCAGGGCGTTGGAGACGCCGACCAGAAGCCGTTCGGCGGAGACTGGTTTGACGAAGAAGTCCTGGGCCCCGGCCTGCATGGCCTTGACCACGGCGTCCACCCCGCCCGAGGCGGTCAGGACGATGACCGGGGTCGTGACGCCGGCAGTGCGGATTTCGGCGAGGGCCTCCATGCCGCTCATGCCCGGCATGACCATGTCGAGCAGGACCACATCGGCGCCGCCGCCCCTGGTCAGGCGGTCGATCGCCTCGCCGCCGGATTCGGCGTGGACGACGGCATAGCCCTCACGCTCCAGCACGGCCTGCGCAAGGCGGCGCTGGGTGGGATCGTCGTCGACCACGAGAACGGTCTTGGCCATGGGGTGCCCTTCAACTTCACGGTTGCGGCCGGCCCTCGTTGAAGCGGGACTGGCTCATTCCGGGACGATTTAGCCGTCACAAGGTGAAGATCGGGTTGGGGGGCAGGGTGAGCGGGGGGTTAACGGGGGTGTGGGGGTTGGGGCGTGGGGGGGTAGGGCCGCGGGCCCGGGTCAAGGGGCCGGACGGGCCGAACCGGTGACGGGCGGCGCGCCTGCGCAGCTCGGCATACGGCTGGATCGGAACCGGGCGACCTGATGTCCATTTGCGAAGACCAGATCCGGCCAGGCCGGCTGGACGGCTTGCAGACGTCCGGCCCGCAGGGCCTCGCGCGGGTCTGTCCGGGTTTCATGGCGGCAGCTTTGATCGAAATGGCCGATCAGGTTCCAGACGCCGCCCTCCGGGACAAACACGGCGATCTCCGAGCGGCCGACGATCAGGATTTCCGGTGATCCGTCGCCGTTCAGGTCCCTGCGCGTCGCGAGACAGAAGTTGGCGTACTGGCAGTGGTCGAGGTCGCCGCCGCGATTGGCGGATGCGGCGAATCCGGCAGGAAGGGGTTCGGCACCGGCAGGCCAGACCTCGATCGCCGGCGGACGCTCGGGCTCGGCCGGGCCGGGGCCGTCGTAACGGTTGTCGACCTTTTGCGCGGCCTTGGCAGCAGTGGCGATGGCAGCGTTGCTCGACCGGGTCAGCCGCTCCAGCGCCGCCTGTCCGGCCTTGCCGCTCTCGAAACGGAGGAAGCGGTAGTCGAATTTGTCGGGTGTCACCGCCCCCCGTTCCAGCCGGGCGACCTGATCCATGACGGACAGACGGGCGGGGTCCAGCGCGGGGCTGAACAGCAGCAGGATAACGGCCACGGTCAGGAGGGCGGTCAAGATGTTGGTGCGCTCCAGCGGGCGCATCCAGTCGCCCTTGCGCCAGAAGGGGCTGAGGGCGGCCCAGCCATAGCCGGCGGCGTATGCCGCGCCGACAAGGGCGCAGGCGGCGGCGATGATCCGGTCGGGCGTCAGACCGTACTGGCCGATGCGCAGCGACAGGCCGAGGACGGCGAGGAGAACCAGAGGCGTGATGATGACTGCGGCGACCCGCACGGCGATGCGCAGGACTGCGGGCGGCAGATTGTCCGCGCGGCCGTCCTGGTAGGCGGTGTTGATGAGGATGATCAGGGCGGCGGCGGCGACCAGCACGAGTGAGGTGCCGTTGCCGGTCTCCCAAAGGCCGTCGAGGCCGGTGAAGGGCAGGGCCGCGAGGAAGCCGGCGGCCAGGACGGTCATGACCAGCAGCAGCCATGAGAGCAGCATCAGGGCTACGGTGCGGACGCCCCGGATCAGGCCGTCGCGGACGTCGGTCAGGTGAACGGCGGTGGCGAAGGCGAGGAAGGCGATCGGGAAGGCGAACCAGGTCTCGCGCAGCAGATCCTCGAGGAAGGGCAGGCCGATGACCTTGAACAGGGCCCCGCCGAGCGTCAGCAAGATCCAGAAGGCGGCGGTGAAGGCGACCGACATGACCAACTGGACCCCGGCCTTCCAGGTGGTGTCGAAATAGGTCGGGAAGCTGGCGATCCGGCGGCGCTCGATGTCCGCCGGGACCACGAGATGGTGGCTGATGAACAGGGCGGCGGCCGAGAACAGCACCACCGGCGCGGACAGGAAGGGGCCGTTGCGCAGGGAGTCGGCGCTCTGGCGGGCTATGTCGTGCAGGCCCAGCAGGACGAGGGCGGTGCCCGCGGCGGCGGTCCAGATCGCCAGGGTGACGGGGCGCAGCCGGCCGACCCCGGCCAGCAGGACCAGCGGCAGGAAGGCCACGACCAGCAGCAGGGGGCCGAACAGCAGGGGTTCGGTCGCAGGCCAGACCTTGAGGTCATTGTCACTGCTTCGGTGCAGCCAGTAGAGGCCAAGGCCCTGCAGCAGGCCGATGCCGATCCGGATCGGGCCCAGCAGGGGCGACCCGGCACGGCCCAGGCTGTCGCGGCCGGTCGCTTCGGTGGTGTCGGTCATGATGCGGTCCCTCAATCCCGGAGTGTGAGCCTCATCGGAGGGATTTGGGAAGGGGCGGGTGTTCCGGGCCGATGAGCGATTGCGACGCTGGCTATCCGATGTTAAAAATTGGCTAGCCGGAGGTGCTGATGGCGTTTCACGTTCGCGACAAGACGACCGATACCCTGGTGCGCAAACTCGCCGGTCAGCGGGGCGTCGGCCTGACAGAGGCCGTGCGGCTGGCCGTGTCCGCCGAACTTCATCGCAATGAGACAGACGCGGGGGAGCGGCTGCGTCGGATGCGCGAGGTTTCCGACGAACTCGCGCGGAGGCCGCGAACCGGATTGAAGGCGGACAAGGCCTTCTTTGATGAGATTTCCGGCGATTGATGTTTATCGATGCGTCAGCCCTGTGCGCCGTCCTGTTGGGCGAGCCCGATCACACGGAGCTGGAGCTCCGGATCGCGCGGGCGGTGGACGCTGTGACGTCGCCGGTCGCCGTTTGGGAAACCGTTCGGGCAATGGTTCGTGAACAGGGCGTCGAAGTCGAGACGGCCCTGGCCGATGTCGAGCGGTATCTGGTGGTGGCGGAGGTGCGGATCGTGGAGATACCGGCCCGCGCCCATCGGTTCGCGCTCGAAGCGTTTGATCGTTTCGGCAAGGGACGGCATCCCGCCGCGCTGAATATGGGGGACTGTTTTGCCTATGCCTGTGCGCGCAGTCATGAGGTCCCGTTGCTGTTCAAGGGTGACGATTTCGCCCGGACCGATATCGAGTCTGCCCTGACCCGTTGATTTCCGCGCTCCGCCGTGTATAGAGCGCGCCTCTTCCGTCATGGCCCAGCGTCATGGCGGTCCTGTCCGAGAACTTCGGGGTCCGGGGGCCACCCAGACCGTAAATGCCAGAGAGCCCTCTGGTGCCGTGGGGAGATGGGGATGCAGACGACGCCAGACGTTCCGGTATCCGGGCGTCGGGGTTTGAGCTTCCTTCGGACAATACGACCGGCCTGAACGCTTCGCAGCGATGCGGCGCGCTTTGGCCAATCCGTCGTCGGGAATAAGCCCGGCGGCGAATACAGACTGGAGACCGCAATGGACCGCGCACAAAAAGCCGAGTCGATCGAAACGCTGAAGGGCGTTTTCGCCGACGCGGGCGCCGTGGTCGTGACCCACAACCTGGGTCTGACCGTTGCGGATATGGAAGACCTGCGTGGACGCCTGCGTACTGCCGGCGGCACGTTCAAGGTGGTCAAGAACCGCCTGGCGCTGAAGGCGCTCGAAGCCGCTGAAGGCAGCGACTACCACGGCCTGTTCAAGGGTCCCGTGGGCATCGCCTATGCCGACGACGCGGTGACGGCCGCCAAGATCACCGCTGAATACGCCAAGGCCAACGACAAGTTCGTGGTTCTGGGCGGCTTCATGGGTGACAAGATCCTGGATGCGGCGGGCGTGGGCGTTCTGTCCAAACTGCCTTCGCTGGACCAGATCCGCGCCTCGCTGCTCGGCCTGCTCAATGCGCCCGCGACCAAGGTTGCCGGCGTCGTGCAAGCCCCGGCGTCCCAACTGGCCCGCGTGTTCAGCGCCTATGCCTCGAAGGACGCCGCGTAAGCGGACCCACCTCTTTCATCTCTGCAAACTCTCTACTGAAACCCAATCCTCCGAAGGAAACACACCATGGCCGATCTCGCCAAAATCGTTGAAGACCTGTCGAAACTGACCGTTCTGGAAGCCGCCGAACTGTCCAAGCTGCTGGAAGAAAAGTGGGGCGTCAGCGCCGCTGCTCCGGTCGCCATGGCCATGCCCGCCGGCGGCGGTGCCGCTCCGGCCGAAGCTGCTGAAGAGCAGACCGAGTTCACCGTCGTCCTGATCGACGGCGGCGACAAGAAGATCAACGCCATCAAGGAAGTCCGTGGCGTCCGTCCGGACCTGGGCCTGAAGGAAGCCAAGGACCTGGTCGAAGGCGCTCCGCAGAACGTCGTCGAGAACGTCTCCAAGCAGGTCGCCGACGAAATCGCCAAGAAGCTGACGGAAGCCGGCGCCAAGGTGCAGATCAAGTAAGCAGTACGAGCCGTCCCTCGGGACAGTTCCGGACGGGCCGGGGAGCAATCCCCGGCCCGTTTTCTTTTGCCTGGGCTGGACAGTATCTCACGGTTGTGGCGGATTGCGCGGGCAACGGGATGGAGCCCATGACCATCAGACCCACCATACTCACCACGTTCGCCCTGCTGGCGTTGGCCGCCTGCGATGACTTCGCCGGCGGGCGGCCCTTGCCGGAGCCGGCGGGGCCGCCGATTCCGCCGAGCCCGGAACTGCCCATGACGACGGCCAAGGCGCTGGCGATCATCGATGGCCTGCCACTCGGCTGCCGGGAGATGGCCAGTCTGAAGACGGCGATGCTGATGTGCGAGGAGCGGCAGGGGCGGAGCCCTGATCACGCGGCTCTGCGCACCGAGCTGCGCGACCTGAAATGGGCGTTGCAGACCCTGCCGGTCGAGGAGGCGCGCGCCCGGTGTACCGTGATCACAAACGAGCTGCGCCTCAAGCCCAAACCCCAGGTCTGCTGGGATCTGAACTGAAACTGGTTAGCGCCGCCGGGCGGTGAGGATGTCGCCCAGCCGGTCCGGTGTCCCTTCGATCCGCTCAAGTCGCGGGTAGCGCAGGCCGCCGTGGTAGTCGAAGGCCACGGTGCGGAAGCGGTCGCCGTTGCGGATGATCAGGGTGATCGGGGTGGTGCCGGCCTTCGCCGCCGTGACGGCCTCGCGCAGGACCTCGGCCGAGGCGGCGCGGTCGTTGACGGCGACGAGGTCCCAGCCCGCGCCCAGACCGGCCTCATAGGCCAGACCGCCCCAGAGGATGCCACCGATACGGTTGTTGCCGCCGAGGGTGAAGCCGAGGGAATACTGGAAGTCGTTGGCCCAGCCAGTCTGGACCTGTTTCTCGGCCGCCGTCAGGCTGTCGACATAGACCAGCCGGTAGCCGCCGCGGGTGATGCCGTCCAGCGGGGCGCGGGCCCCGGGGCCGACGGCGTCCAGACGGCTGCGCAGGAAGGTGGTCCAGTCGTGGGGATGGACGCCGTTCAGGGCCGCGACCAGATCGTCGAAAGTATAGGGTTTGGGGCTCCAGACGCCGTCGTCGACGCCGAAGAAGGCTTTGGCGAAATCGTCCAGCGATTTGCGGTTGCCGGTTGCCTCCCGGATCAGGGTGTCGGCGTCCAGCCAGATCAGGGCGGCTTCGCGGTAGTAGTCGCCCGTGCCGCGCATGTGCGACGGCCAGGGGTTGGAGGTGCGGTAGCCGAGCAGATTGTGGTTGGTGGTATCCTGCAGGGCGCGCCAGTCGCGGCCGGGCTGGTTGTCGTAGAAGGCGGCGATCTCGGCGAAATTGGAGAGCATCTCCTCCTTCGTGGCGAGGCCCGAACGGCCGGTCAGGACATCGCCCCAGTATTCGGTCTGGCCCTCATAGACCCAGAGCAGGGTGTTCTGGATCGGCTCATTGAGATTGGGGGTCAGCTGGTCCGAGGGGCGGCGGAATTTGCCGTTCCAGGAGTGGACGTATTCGTGCGGCAGCAGGGTGCGTGAGCCGAAATTGCGGGTAAGACCGTCGGTAAAGAAGCCGGGCGGGGCCGTGTTCTCGGACGAGCGGTGATGCTCCAGACCGATCCCGCCCATGCGGGAGGTAAGGCCGAGCAGGAATTCATAGCGGTCGAAATGCCGGGATCCGAACAGGCGGTCGGCCTGGTCGACGAGGGCCCCATAGGCCTCGACCCAGGCCTCGGTCGGGGCGATGTTGGCGGCGGAGTCGGCGACGATGTTCAGATGGATCGGCGAGCGACCGCCCGGATCGATGTCGATGCGGCGATAGTGGGCCCCGGCGAACATGGGGCTGTCGGCCAGCATCTCGAGGCTGATCGGGGCGAAGGTGGCGCGGCCGTTCTCGAACGACACCGTGTCCATGGCCACGCCGTACTGCCAGCCGGCGGGCAGCTGGATCGAGGGCTGGAAGGTGATGCGGCTGTGGGCATAGCCGGCCGGGTAGAGCAGGGCCTTCTCCCACTGGAGATTGACCATCTCGGGCGTCATGACCACACGCCAGACGGCGTTGTCGGGCTGGGTCAGCCATTCGAAGGCGACCTCGATCTGCGTCACACCCGCCGGAACGGCGAGGTGGAAGGCATAGGGGTCGAGGGTGTCGCGCAGCCATTCGATGCGCTGGCCATTGGCGGTCACCGTCAGGCCGGCGAGCAGCTGGATCGGGCCGGTGTCGGCGTGGTTGCCGGGGATGAATTTCGGATAGAGCAGGGTCAGGTCGCCGGCGGTGACCGGAATGGTCTGGCGCACCCGGATGACCTTGTGGTCCAGATCGGTGGCGTCGACGTGGTAGCCGATGGTGCCGGGGTAGGCGCGGTCCTGGGGTTCGGGAATGGCGGGGAGTGGCCGGGGCAGGGCCGGTGTCCCGACCTGGGCCAGGGCGGGCGCGGTGCCGAACACCAGGGCGGCGGCGCAGGCGGAGAGCAACAGGCGGGCGGCGGGACGCATCATGGGGGGGGCTCTCGAACGGGGGAGGGCGCAGATCACGCCGTGCGCGTGCTGGTCAAGCTGGGATGAACGGACAAAAATGACTCACGCCGCCGGCTTCACTTCCAGCAGTTCGACGGTGAACAGCAGGGTGGAGTTGGGCGGCAGGTCGGCGCCGCCGACCCAGCGTTCGCCGTAGCCGAGCGAGGCCGGGATGACGAATTCGAACCTTTCCCCTTCACGCATCAGGGCGACGCCCTCGGTCCAGCCGCGAATGACCCGGTTCAGGGGGAATTCCGTCGGTTCGCCGCGGGCCCAGGAGCCGTCGAACTCGCGGCCGTCGATGAAGGTGCCGCGGTAGTGGACGCGGACCGTGTCGGTTGCGACCGGCTGACGCCCATCGGGCTTTGCGGGGGTAATCCGGCGGTATTGCAGGCCGGACGCCGTCGTGGTCCAGCCAGGGCGGCTGCCGTTCCAGACCAGATAGGCGACGTTGCCGGCGTTCCAGGCCTCCTGGCTGGATTCGCCGACAGGGGCGCGGACCTCGGAGGTCGGGGGTCCCAGCGGCCCCGGTGCGGTGGCGCAGGCGGCGAGGGACAGGGCAGCGGCGGCGATGAGGAGGGTGCGGGTCATGGGGCGACGCTAGCAGGCTCGGGCCACCGCCGTGAAGCCGTCACGCCAATCGTAAACGAACAGGGGGAAAGGGTCTTTATTTCGCCGCCAAAGCGAGTATATGACCCGGTTCCGCTAACTCAGTATGAGACACGCGCGAAAGCGCCGAGGCCCGGTTTGTCGCCCTCCGACCGGTGCGAAGGCGCGCTCCTTCCCAGGGAGCCCTGCAATTTCAGACGTCCTGGTGCCGCAAGGCCCGAGGGTGGACGTCGAAACCGATGGTCACGGGTCGCCCGGGAGGCGGAGCCGTGGCTGCTGCATTGATCGCCGCCTGCCCGGGCGGCGTATTGGGAATACAGAATGGCCAAGTCCAAAGCCGAAGTCGCCGTCGTCAACGGCCAGTTCGCACACGCCACGACCTTCACCGGCAAGAAGCGCATCCGCCACTCGTTCGGCCGGATCCCGGAAGCGGTGCAGATGCCGAACCTGATCGAGGTGCAGCGCGCCTCCTATGAGCAGTTCCTGCAGCGCGAAGTGCGCAGCGGTCCGCGCAAGGATCAGGGCATCGAGGCGGTCTTCAAGTCGGTCTTCCCGATCAAGGACTTCAACGAACGCGCCATCCTGGAATACGTCTCCTACGAGTTCGAGGACCCGAAATACGACGTCGAGGAATGCATCCAGCGCGACATGACCTATGCCGCGCCGCTGAAGGTCAAGCTGCGCCTGATCGTGTTCGAGGCGGATGAAGAGACCGGCGCGCGCTCGGTCAAGGACATCAAGGAGCAGGACGTCTACATGGGCGACATCCCGCTCATGACCGACAAGGGCACCTTCGTCGTCAACGGCACCGAGCGGGTGATCGTCTCGCAGATGCACCGTTCGCCGGGCGTGTTCTTCGACCACGACAAGGGCAAGACGCACAGCTCGGGCAAGCTGCTGTTCGCCGCCCGCGTGATCCCGTACCGCGGTTCGTGGCTCGACTTCGAGTTCGACGCCAAGGACATCGTCTATGTCCGTATCGACCGTCGCCGGAAACTGCCGGCCTCGACCTTCCTGATGGGTCTGGGCATGGACGGCGAGGAGATCCTCAAGACCTTCTACGAGACCGTGCCCTATGAGAAGCGCGGCGAAGGCTGGGTCACCCCTTACAAGGCCGAGCGCTGGAAGGGCGTGAAGCCCGAGTTCGACCTGGTCGACGCCGACACCGGTGAAGTGATCGCCGCCGCCGGCACCAAGATCAGCGCCCGTCAGGCCAAGAAGCTGGGCGACACGACCACGTCGCTGTCGCTGGCCGCCGATGCCCTGCTGACCAAATACCTGGCCGCCGACGCCGTGAACTACGAGACCGGCGAGATCTACGCCGAGGCCGGCGACGAGCTGGACGGTCCGACGATCGAACTGCTGGAAAGCTTCGGCTTCACCACCATCGACGTGCTGGACATCGACCATGTCACGGTTGGCGCCTACATGCGCAACACCCTGCGCATCGACAAGAACACGGGCCGCGAGGACGCGCTGTTCGACGTCTATCGCGTGATGCGCCCGGGCGAACCGCCGACCCCGGAGGCCGCCGAAGCCATGTTCAACTCGCTGTTCTTCGACAGCGAGCGCTACGACCTGTCGGCCGTCGGCCGCGTGAAGATGAACATGCGTCTGGAAACCCCGGACGTGTCGGACGAGATCCGCGTGCTTCGCAAGGACGACGTCCTGCGCGTGCTGCAGATCCTCGTCGGCCTGAAGGACGGCCAGGGCGAGATCGACGACATCGACAACCTGGGCAACCGCCGGGTCCGTTCGGTCGGCGAGCTGCTGGAGAACCAGTACCGCGTCGGCCTGCTGCGGATGGAGCGCGCCATCAAGGAGCGCATGTCCTCGGTCGATATCGACACGGTCATGCCGCACGACCTGATCAACGCCAAGCCGGCCGCTGCGGCCGTGCGCGAGTTCTTCGGTTCGTCGCAGCTGTCGCAGTTCATGGACCAGACCAACCCGCTGTCCGAGATCACCCACAAGCGTCGCCTTTCGGCGCTCGGGCCGGGCGGTCTGACGCGCGAGCGCGCCGGCTTTGAAGTCCGCGACGTGCACCCGACCCACTACGGCCGCATCTGCCCGATCGAAACGCCGGAAGGCCCGAACATCGGCCTGATCAACTCGCTGGCTACCCACGCCCGGGTGAACAAATACGGCTTCATCGAGAGCCCGTACCGGCGCGTGAAGGACGGCAAGGCCACGGACGAGGTGGTCTACATCTCGGCCATGGAAGAGGCGAAATACACGATCGCCCAGGCCAATATCGAGCTCAAGGACGGCATGATCGTCGAGGAGCTGGTCCCGGGCCGGATCAACGGCGACTCCCAGCTGCTGATCCGCGCCGACGTGGACATGATGGACGTGTCGCCGAAACAGGTCGTTTCGGTCGCCGCCGCCCTGATCCCCTTCCTCGAAAACGACGACGCCAACCGGGCCCTGATGGGCGCGAACATGCAGCGTCAGGCCGTGCCGCTGGTGCAGTCGGACGCGCCGCTGGTCGGCACCGGCATGGAAGCGGTCGTGGCCGTGGACTCCGGCGCCGTCGTGGTCGCCCGGCGTGACGGCGTCGTCGAACAGATCGACGGCACCCGCATCGTCGTTCGCGCCACCAACGAGGCCGACGCCGGCCGCTCGGGCGTCGACATCTATCGCCTGTCGAAGTTCCAGCGTTCCAACCAGTCGACCTGCATCAACCAGCGCCCGATCGTGCGTGTGGGCGATGAGGTGAAGGTCGGCGACGTGATCGCCGACGGCCCGTCGACGGACCTGGGCGAACTGGCCCTGGGCCGGAACGCGCTCGTCGCCTTCATGCCCTGGAACGGCTATAACTTTGAGGACTCGATCCTCATCTCCGAGCGTATCGTGCGCGACGACGTCTTCACCTCGATCCACATCGAGGAGTTCGAGGTCATGGCCCGCGACACCAAGCTGGGGCCGGAGGAGATCACCCGCGACATCCCGAACGTCGGCGAGGAAGCCCTGCGCAACCTCGACGAGGCCGGCATCGTGGCGATCGGCGCCGAGGTCCAGCCGGGCGACATCCTGTGCGGCAAGGTCACGCCGAAGGGTGAGAGCCCGATGACGCCGGAAGAGAAGCTGCTGCGCGCCATCTTCGGCGAGAAGGCTTCGGACGTCCGTGACACCAGCCTGCGCCTGCCGCCCGGCGTCGCCGGCACCATCGTCGATGTGCGCGTGTTCAACCGCCACGGCGTCGACAAGGACGAGCGGGCCATCGCCATCGAGCGTTCGGAAATCGAACGTCTCGGCAAGGACCGCGACGATGAGCTCAAGATCCTGGAGCGCAACGTCTATGGCCGCCTGAAGCCGCTGATCCTCGGCAAGACCGCCACCTCGGGTCCGAAGGGCCTGGGCCGTGGCGTGGTCACCGAAGAGAAGCTGGGCGAGTTGTCGCGCGGCCTGTGGTGGCAGATCGCCCTCGACGACGAGAAGGCGATGGGCGAGCTGGAAGCCATGAAGAAGCAGTTCGAGGACGCCCGCAAGGCGCTCGACCGCCGCTTCGAGGACAAGGTCGAGAAGCTGCAGCGCGGCGACGAGCTGCCCCCCGGCGTGATGAAGATGGTCAAGGTCTTCGTGGCCGTGAAGCGGAAGCTTCAGCCCGGCGACAAGATGGCCGGCCGTCACGGCAACAAGGGCGTCATCTCCAAGATCCTGCCGATCGAGGACATGCCGCACCTGGAAGACGGCACCTCGGTGGACGTCGTTCTGAACCCGCTGGGCGTGCCTTCGCGCATGAACATCGGCCAGATCTTCGAAACCCACCTGGGCTGGGCCGCCGCCGGTCTCGGCAAGCAGATCCAGGGCCTTCTGGAAGCCTGGCAACAGGGCGGACAGAAGAAGGCCCTGGTCGATCACCTGACCAGCATCTACGGCGCGGACACGCCGCTTCCCGACACGGAAGAGGATCTGATCGAGCTGGCGAAGAACCTGTCCAAGGGCGTGCCCTTCGCCACCCCGGTGTTCGACGGCGCCCACATCGAGGACATCGAGGAACTGCTGGAGAAGGCGGGTCTCGACCGCACCGGCCAGTCGATCGTCTATGACGGCCAGACCGGCGAGCAGTTCAAGCGTCCGGTCACGGTCGGCTACATCTACATGCTGAAGCTGCACCACCTGGTCGACGACAAGATCCACGCCCGTTCGATCGGGCCGTACTCACTCGTCACCCAGCAACCGCTGGGCGGCAAGGCGCAGTTCGGCGGACAGCGCTTCGGCGAGATGGAGGTCTGGGCGCTGGAAGCCTACGGCGCGGCCTACACCCTGCAGGAAATGCTGACGGTGAAGTCCGACGACGTGGCCGGCCGGACCAAGGTCTATGAGGCCATCGTCCGCGGCGACGACAGCTTCGAGGCGGGCATCCCCGAGAGCTTCAACGTGCTCGTCAAGGAAATGCGCTCGCTGGGTCTGAACGTGGAGCTGGAGAACAGCTGAGGCACGCGCAGCGCGCCTCAGGGTGGCTGGTGACGGGTGATTGGTGGCTGGAAAGCCGCCGCACCTTCACCAGCCACCAGTCACCAGCCACCACCCACTAATTTTCGCGGCCCCGAGCCGCAGAAGGAAACCAAGATGAACCAGGAAGTCCTGAACATCTTCAACGCGGTCCCGGTCACCCCGACCTTCGACCAGATCAAGATCGCCCTCGCCAGCCCGGAGAAGATCCGGTCGTGGTCGTTCGGCGAGATCAAGAAGCCCGAGACCATCAACTACCGCACGTTCAAGCCCGAGCGCGACGGCCTGTTCTGCGCCCGTATCTTTGGCCCGACCAAGGACTACGAATGCCTGTGCGGCAAGTACAAGCGCATGAAGTACAAGGGCATTATCTGCGAGAAATGCGGCGTTGAGGTCACCCTGGCCCGCGTTCGCCGCGAGCGGATGGGCCATATCGAACTGGCGTCCCCGGTCGCCCACATCTGGTTCCTGAAGTCGCTGCCGTCGCGCATCTCGCTGATGCTGGACATGGCGCTGAAGGACGTCGAGCGGGTCCTCTATTTCGAGAACTACATCGTCACCGAGCCGGGCCTGACCCCGCTGAAGCAGAACCAGCTGCTGACGGAAGACGAATTCTACCGTTACCAGGACGAGTTCGGCGATGACGGCTTCACCGCCGAGATCGGTGCCGAGGCCGTACGCAACCTGCTGATCGGCATCGACCTGCACGCCGAGGCTGAGAAGCACCGCGGCGAACTGGCCGACAGCCCCTCGGAAATGAAGGCCAAGAAGGCCTCCAAGCGCCTGAAGCTGATCGAGGCCTTCCTCGAGAGCGGCAACAAGCCCGAGTGGATGATCCTGACGGTCGTGCCGGTGATCCCGCCGGAACTGCGCCCGCTGGTGCCGCTGGACGGTGGCCGTTTCGCCACCTCCGACCTGAACGACCTGTATCGCCGCGTGATCAACCGCAACAACCGCCTGAAGCGGCTGATCGAGCTGCGCGCGCCCGACATCATCATCCGCAACGAAAAGCGGATGCTGCAGGAATCGGTCGACGCCCTGTTCGACAACGGCCGTCGCGGCCGGGTGATCACGGGTGCCAACAAGCGTCCTCTGAAGTCGCTCGCCGACATGCTGAAGGGCAAGCAGGGCCGCTTCCGCCAGAACCTTCTGGGCAAGCGCGTCGACTATTCGGGCCGTTCGGTCATCACCGTGGGTCCCGAGCTGAAGCTGCACGAGTGCGGCCTGCCCAAGAAGATGGCGCTCGAGCTGTTCAAGCCGTTCATCTATGCGCGCCTTGACGCCAAGGGCCTGTCGGGCACGGTCAAACAGTCCAAGCGTATGGTCGAGCGCGAGCAGCCGCAGGTGTGGGATATCCTCGACGAGGTCATTCGCGAGCACCCGGTGCTGCTGAACCGCGCGCCGACGCTGCACCGTCTGGGCATCCAGGCGTTCGAGCCGAAGCTGATCGAGGGCAAGGCCATCCGCCTGCACCCGCTGGTCTGTACGGCGTTCAACGCCGACTTCGACGGCGACCAGATGGCCGTGCACGTCCCGCTGAGCCTCGAGGCCCAGCTGGAAGCGCGCGTCCTGATGATGTCGACGAACAACATCCTGTCGCCCGCCAACGGCAAGCCGATCATCGTGCCGTCGCAGGACATCGTCCTGGGCCTGTACTATCTGTCGCTGGTCAAGGAAGGCGAGAAGGGCGAGGGCAAGCTGTTCGCCAATACGGGCGAGATCGATGCCGCGCTCGACGCCGGTGTCGTGTCCCTGCACACCAGGATCAAGGCGCGCTGGACCGAGATGAACGCCGCCGGCGAGGTCATCACCAAGGTCATCGACACGACCCCGGGCCGGATGAAGCTGGGCGCGCTGCTGCCGCACAATGCGAACATCGGCTACCGCCTGCTTGAGAAGAACCTGACCAAGAAGGAGATCGGCAACCTGATCGATCAGGTCTATCGCCACTGCGGTCAGAAGGCGACGGTCATCTTCGCCGACCAGATGATGCAGCTGGGCTTCCGTGAAGCCGCCAAGGCCGGCATCTCCTTCGGCAAGGACGACATCGTCATCCCGGCCGCCAAGGCCACCCTGGTCGCCGACACCCGGACCCAGGTCGAGGAGTACGAACAACAGTACGCCGACGGCCTGATCACCAAGGGCGAGAAGTACAACAAGGTCGTCGACGCCTGGGCCAAGGCCACGGACAAGATCGCCGATGCGATGATGGGCGAAATCGCCCAGCCGCGCGTCCTGGCCAAGGGTCAGGCGCCGGACATCAATTCGGTGTTCATGATGGCCAACTCCGGCGCCCGTGGTTCGCAGGCGCAGATGAAGCAGCTGGGCGGCATGCGGGGCCTGATGGCCAAGCCGTCGGGCGAGATCATCGAGACGCCGATCATCTCGAACTTCAAGGAAGGCCTGACCGTTCTTGAGTACTTCAACTCGACCCACGGCGCCCGCAAGGGTCTGGCCGACACGGCGCTGAAGACCGCCAACTCCGGCTATCTGACGCGTCGTCTGGTCGACGTGGCGCAGGACTCGATCGTCACCGAGGACGATTGCGGCTCGACGCGGGGCATCACCCTGCGCGCCGTGGTCGAAGGCGGCGACGTGCTGGTCTCGCTGGGCCAGCGGGTCCTGGGCCGTTATGCGGCCGAGGACATCAAGGAGCCGGGCGGCGACAAGATCCTGTTCAAGGCCGACACCTATCTGCAGGAAGAAGAAGTCGAGGTCATCGACCAGGCCGGCGTGCAGTCGGTCAAGGTGCGCTCGGCCCTGACCTGCGAGGCCGAAGCCGGCATCTGCGCCTATTGCTACGGGCGTGACCTGGCGCGCGGCACCAACGTCAACATCGGCGAAGCGGTGGGCGTTATCGCCGCCCAGTCGATCGGCGAACCCGGCACCCAGCTGACGATGCGGACCTTCCACATCGGCGGCACGGCCCAGGTGGCGGAAACCTCGTTCTACGAGGCGACCAACCCCGGTGTCGCCAAGATCACCGGCCCGACCGTCAAGGCGGCGCACGGCGATCTGGTGGCCATGAGCCGCAACGTCGTCGTCACCATCGTGGTCGACGGCAAGGACCGCGAGAGCCACAAGATCCCGTACGGTGCCCGTCTGCGGGTGGTCGAGGGATCGGACGTCAAGCGCAGCCAGCGTCTGGCCGAGTGGGATCCCTACACCTCTCCGATCCTGACCGAAGTCGGCGGCGTGATCCGGTTCGAGGACCTGGTCGAGGGCCTTTCGGTCCGCGAGGAAACCGACGAGGCGACGGGCATCGCCCAGCGGGTCGTCAGCGACTGGCGTGCCAGCCCGCGCGGGGCCGACCTGCGTCCGGCCATGGGTGTCACCTCCGGCGACGCCTATGCCAAGCTGGCCTCGGGCTCCGACGCCCGTTACCTGCTGCCGGTGGGCGCGGTTCTGTCCGTGAACAACGGCGATGTGGTCAAACCGGGCGAGATCATCGCCCGCGTCCCGACCGAGGGCGCCAAGACGCGCGACATCACCGGCGGTCTGCCGCGGGTGGCCGAGCTGTTCGAAGCCCGTCGTCCCAAGGACTGCGCGGTCATCGCCGAGATGGACGGCCGCGTCGAATTCGGACGCGACTACAAGAACAAGCGTCGCATCAAGATCACGCCGGAGCTGGACGCCGACGGCAACCAGGCCGATGCGGTCGAATTCCTGATCCCCAAGGGCAAGCACATCTCCGTCCACGACGGCGATCTGATCAACAAGGGCGACTACATCATCGACGGCAACCCGGATCCGCACGACCTGCTGCGCATCCAGGGCGTAGAGGCGCTGGCCGAGTATCTCGTGAACGAAGTGCAGGAGGTCTACCGACTGCAGGGCGTGCCGATCAACGACAAGCACATTGAGGTGATCGTTCGCCAGATGCTGCAGAAGGTCGAGATCCTCGACTCGGGCGAAACCACCCTGATCCGTGGCGACACGGTCGAGGTCGCGGAAGCCGTGCTCGAGAACGCCAAGGTCGAGAAGCGTGGCGGCCGGATCGCCACCACCCAGCCGGTCCTGCTGGGCATCACCAAGGCGTCGCTGCAGACTCGCAGCTTCATCTCGGCGGCGTCCTTCCAGGAGACCACCCGCGTCCTCACCGACGCCTCGGTCAACGGCAAGGTCGATACGCTGGAAGGCCTGAAGGAGAACGTCATCGTCGGCCGTCTGATTCCGGCGGGCACGGGCGCCTATCTCCGCGCCCTGCAGAAGATCGCCAACGAGCGTGACGCTGAACTGACGTCGACCCGTGAAGCCGCCATCGAGCCGCTTCCCGCCGACCTGGCGCTGGAGCTGGAGAACAGCGAAGGCTGATCGACAGATTCGGACTGAAATGAAGAGGGCGGCTCCGGCGACGGGGCCGCCCTTTTCTTGTCTCCTCCCCGTTCGCGAAGCGAATGGGGAGGGGGACCATGCGAAGCATGGTGGAGGGTTCAGTGCCTCCCGCCAGGGTGCGGCGGCCACCCCTCCACCGCCTGCGGCGGTCCCCCTCCCCACGCTTCGCGCAGGGAGAAGACGGTCAGCGCGGCCCGTCCCGGCGGTCGGTGCGGATGTTCTGCGTCGAGTCCGGGCGGAAGGTCGGATCGAGGTGCGCCCCGGCGACGCCCATGCCGAAATTGGAGCCGGGACCGTCCTGGGGGCCGACATTGCCGCTGCCGCCGGCCAGGGGACGGCGGCGGGCGTCATACTCGGCCAGGCGGCGGGCTCCCTCGGCAGCGAAGGGGCCGCCCGCGCCGACGCAGCCTCTGCGTGGGCGGCCGCAGTTGTCTGATTTCAGGCCGGGTAGGGCGGCTTTCGACTTCTCGTCCGTAACCTGTCAGCACCTTCTCAAGGGCTTCTACTTCCCTTAGGACCGCTTGCAACAGCAAGCTTCTCTCCTGCGAGTGTCCTGCTTGGCGGAAGATTTCTGAGGCGGAAGCAATCCGGACTGCGAAATGAAATCCGCGAGCGACGATGAAAGCCGCAATTGGTCCGTGACCAGCGGGCTTCCGTGCTCGGAGCTATTGGGCCGAGTCAACGGGTACATCGACTATTGGGAAGCCGCCGGTGGTGCCTCAACGCGTCGCGAACCGACGGCGACCCGAAGTGTCCTTGTCATCAACAGGGGCGCGGCGATCGAACTCGCAGGGCCAGACGCGAAGATCATCCGGATCGAAGCCGGGGAAGGCTTCATCGCCGGGATGTCCCACGCGCCTTTGGAATCGCGCGCACAGGGAGTTCAGCGAGGCCTCCTGGTCCAGGCACCGGTCGCAAGCCTGGCGGCGCTTGCGGGACGATCCCCCGCCGCGCTCTTCGACCAGGTGATTCCTCTCAATGAGGTGTCAGGTAAGCAATTTGCTGACCTGGGTTCTGAAATTTGCCAGGCGCCATCGGCTCAAGAGCGATTCGATGTGATGGACGCGTTCCTTCGGAATGCCGCCCTCCCGGAGATCGATCCCAGCATGAGCCGAGCGGCGATGGTTTTTCGAAATTCGCCTCAATCCCGGATCAGTGACGTGGCGCAAGATCTCGGGCTCGAGCGACGGGATTTCGCGCGGCGGTTTTTGAGGACCCATGGTGTCTCTCCACGCCTCTTCCGCCGTTTGGCCCGCTTCGAGGCCTTCGCGGACGAACTGCATCGTGGTCCAGGCGAGCCTATCGCTGATACTGCGCTACAGGCCGGTTATTTCGATCAAGCGCATCTCAATCGCGAGACGGTAAACCTCACGGGGCTCACACCCGCGCAGCTTCGAGCCAGACGCCTCCCGAACAAGGGAGGAATCCGCGACTCGTTCAGCCCCTGAGGCTTGCGACGCACCTTGGTCGCCGTCTGCGCATCTGTCCAAGACCACGCAGAGTTTCTCTCCCAAACTCTTGTCTCGTATGGAGACAGCGGGATGCAAACCTACTTCGAAAGCGCCGGGATATGGCTGCGGCGCAAGCCACCGATTCCTGCTGTTTCCCTTAAGCGCGGAGTTCGAAACCCGAGGCTAGGTAATCGCAGTGCTGAGCTGGCCGGACACTTGTCATGAGCCTCCAGGCGCAAAACGTTCCGCTCCTCGCCCTGCGGCGCATTCTCGCGTTCAGCGTGGATTATGTCGCAATCGCGATCTACGCCGGCCTCATAACTGTTATCAGCCTTGGCTTGGGTGCCTCTGACGAAAGTCCCTTGGCATTCGCCGACAAGGTCGCCGGCCATGTGCGATCGGTGTTGGTCCTTACTCTGCCGGTTCTCCTCTATTTTGCGATCGCCGATAGCGTTGGCGGGACAGTCGGAAAGCGCGCGCTTCGGCTGTCCGTATTGGCACTGGACGGTGGGAAAGCTGGATTGAAGGCATGCTTCGTGCGCTCGCTCGTGAAGTTCGGCCCCTGGGAGCTCGCCCATGCGGGCGTGTGGTATGTCCCCGGACGCCCATTCATTGATCCGCCAGCAACGATCAATATGGTCGTGTGGCTGGTCGCCTTGGGGCTCATGGCTTTGCTTGTTGGGGGTATGTTCATGGCTCGAGGGCGGACGGTCGCGGATTTGGCCGCGCGGACCCTCGTCGTCCATACGCCGGGACCGCGCTAGCGCGGCCCGTCCCGGCGGTTGGTACGGATGTTCTGTGTCGAGTCCGGGCGGAACGAAGGATCGAGGTGCGCCCCGGCGACGCCCATGCCGAAATTGGAGCCGGGACCGTCCTGGGGGCCGACATTGCCGCTGCCGCCGGCCAGGGGACGGCGGCGGGCATCATACTCGGCCAGGCGGCGGGCTCCCTCGGCAGCGAAGGGGCCGCCCGCGCTGTCGTCGATGGGCCGGGCGGCGGCGGCGCGCTGACCGAAGCGGTCGTCGCAAATGACGCGCTCAGCGGCGCTCAGCAGGACCGGTGTGGCGCAGCCGGGACCGCGCGTGCGCAGGCCGCGGCCGACGCGGTCGCCCAGGGTCTGGGCCCGCACGGCCCAGCCTTCGACTGCGGGCGGAAGCGCGGGCGCGCCCGGCATCGGGGCACCGGTTCGGGGAACCGGCGGGGCCGGCTGATCCTCTTCCTCGGCCGGATCGCGGAAGGGTCGGTCGCGGGCGGCTGTGGGTGAGCCGGGCAGGGCAGGGGCCGTAGTGTCGCGTGGACGGTCCGGCGGCGGTCTCACGCGTGCCACTTCGCCAGGCAACAGCGGGCGAGGTTCCAACTGGACATAGAGGATCGGCTGCGGATCGCTCTGGAGCAGGCCGGGAACAGTCAGACTCATCGAGTGCAGGCCGAGCCAGGAGAAGAGGGCGACGTGGCCGAGCACGGACAGGGCCACGACGGCCGGCTTGCGCCACCGCTCCGCACGGGCGGGCCACACCCACGCCGGCCCCCGAAATCGCTGTCCACCCGCCATCCGCGCACAGGAGGGGGCGAGCATGGCTGTATTGCGGCGCGGCTACGGCGTCGCGATGGCCCCGAGCGAAAGCCCGCTTGGCACCTCTCGCTCGTACCGACATAAACGCAGCGATGACGTTCGCGCCGCCCGCTTTGCCCAACAGGTCGCCGCCCACGTCGGTGCGTTTCGTCGTGATCGCGACCCTGCTGGTGATGGGTGCCTATACGGCAGTGATTCTGGTCGCGCTGGGCAACAGCCTGGGTGAGGCGCTGCTGGGTGGTATCGCCAACACAGTCCCGATCGTGCTGCTGGGCCTTGCCGCACGCGCCTTGATCTTCCGTTACCTGATCGGCCACGCCGCGTGGCGCGTGGCGCTCGGGCACGCCGTGCTCGGATCGGGGTTCGTCGTCCTGGCCTATTGGTCGCTGCTGGTGCTGCTGGGCGTCGTTCACGGGGTGTCGGCGACAGAGTTCGACGTGCGTCCCTTCGATGTCCGCGCCATGGCATGGCAGTCGCTGCAGAACCTGACCACCTATGGGCTGATCGCCACCCTGTCACACCTGCAGGCACGGCCTGCTGCGCCGGTGACGGAAGGGGAGGTCGCGCCGCCCGGGTTGGCCGGGGTGTCCGGTCGCTATTTCGTTCGGATCGGCGACGACATCCGACCTATCGACCTGGCCGAGGTGATCAGCATCGTCGGTGCTGACGACTACACAGAGGTGCGGATGCTTGGCGGCCGTCATCTGGTGCGTATGACCCTGACCGAGTTCGAGGCCACGCTGGGCGCGGGCCGTTTCGCCAGGGTGCACCGGTCGCGTATCGTCAATCTGGATCGCATCGACCGGGCCGAACCGGCGGGTAATGGGCGGCTTTTGCTGCATATGGAGGACGGCGACCTGATCCAGACCAGCCGGGCCGGCGCGCGGCTGGTCCGGGGGCGGGTGATCTAGCCAGCACCAGGCGTCGGTTGGCCGATGTTTCCTGTCCATTCGCCGGAAATCGTCCCGGCGAGGAAGCGCGGTGCCATGACTTCCGTATCTGATCCGGAGTTGTCCAATGCGTCTGTCCTGTCTGATTGCCACCCTGACGTCCGCCCTTCTGGTGTTCGCGCCACCTGCCAGGGCGCAGGGGACCGATCTGTTCCGCGACGCGGCCTTGCAGATGCTGGCCGGTGTCAATGCCGATGCGCCGTCGGTTCGCCTGCTGAGGCTGCAACTGGCGGCCGGACGGTTCGCCGAGGCCGAGCAGACCGCTGTGCGTCTGGCGGACGGACTGCGTGCCGCCCAGCCGACGCGGGCGGCGGGACTGCTTCCATGGCGGATCTATGCGCGGGCCCGCGGCCATGAGGCGGCGGGAATGGCGCGGGAGGCGGCGCTGGAACGCGCGTTTCAGGAACTCTATGCCGTTCTGCCGGACGCGGAACTGGCGGCGGTCATTCCCTGGTTCGGTACCAATCCGGAAACACTTCGCGACCGGGCTCAACAGGCGGAAGCCGCCTGCGTCGGGGTGGTGCTGGGAGCCTGCGCGACCGGCATGGACGCGGTCTCGGCTCGCCAGGCCATGGAGACCTGGAGCTATCTGCTGCCGACCTCGACCGCGCTCATTCGAGCGGACGCAGAGCGCCGCTTCATCGTCCAGGACGACATCCTGGTCGATACGCCTGACGGGACCCGTATCGCGGTCATGGTGGTGCGTCCGCGCGGAGAAGGCCAGACAGCCTTGCTGAATTTCGGCATCTACAACCGGGAAGACTGGAGCTTCCCCGATGCCGTCCAGATGGCGGCCCACGGCTATGCCGGGGCGATCGCCTATACCCGCGGCAAGGGCCGGGGGACGGGCGACCCGGTCCCCTACATTCACGACGGCGCTGATGCGGCGACGGTGATCGAATGGCTCGCGGCGCAGGACTGGAGTGATGGCCGCGTCGGCATGTTCAGCGGCAGCTACAACTCCTTCACCCAGTGGGCGGCACTGAAGCACCGGCCGGCGGCCCTGAGAGCCATCGCCACGAATGCCTCGGCCGCCCCGGGCATAGATGTGCCGATGCAGGGCGGGGTGTTTCAGACCTTCGTCTATCCCTGGCCTATCTACGCCGCCAGCGGAGCAGCGCTGGACGAGGCCACCTATGGCGACAACGCGCGATGGGCGCGGATGACGCGCGAGTGGTTCCTGAGCGGTCGGCCCTATCGCGACCTTGAGCGTATCGACGGCCGGGCCAATCCGATCTTCCGTCAATGGCTGGACCACCCTGCCTATGATTCCTACTGGCAGGCGATGACGCCCCAGGGCGCTGAATTCGCGGCCATCGACATCCCTGTCTATGCCCAGACGGGCTATTTCGACGGCGGGCAGGTCGGGGTGCTGCACTATATGCGCGAGCATCTGCGTCACCGGCCGGACGCTGATCACCGGTTGATCGTCGGCCCCTACCACCATACGGCCCAGCAGGGCGGCGTCATGCCGGTCATCAATGGCTACGAGATCGACCCCGGTGCCCGGATTGATCTGGCGGCTATCCGGATGCAGTGGTTCGACCATGTGCTCCGCGGCGCACCCCTGCCCGAAATCCTGCGCGACCGGGTCAACTATCAGGTGATGGGCGCGGACGAGTGGCGGCATGCGCCGAGCCTGGACGCCATGGCCGAAGGGCGGCTGCGCCTGTTCCTGCGAACCGGAACCGACGGCACCCACCAGCTGTCGCGCGAAGCCGGAGTTGGCCCGCAGGAGCTGAGCGTCGATTTCTCTGATCGCCGCAGCCTGGACGCCGAAATCCCCGACGGTGAACTCGATCTGACCGGCGTGCTGCGGTTCCAGACCGAGGCGTTCGTCGAGGGCGTGGAGATCATCGGGACCTTCCGCGGCCAGATCGATATCGTCACCAACAAGCGGGACCTGGATCTGGAGGTCACCCTGTTCGAGCAGCGGGCGGATGGAAGCTATGTCCGCCTGTCGTCCTATCTGGGCCGGGCGCGGTATATGAGGGACCGTCGGGTCGCCCGGCTGCTGACGCCCGGCGTCCCGGAGACCCTGACGTTCGAGAGCGAGACCCTGACGGCGGTCCGCCTGGCGGCGGGGAGCCGGGTGGTTGCCCTGGTCGGCGTGCCCTTCAGGGCCGGTATGCAGATCAACTACGGGACCGGCGGCGACGTCAGCGACGAGTCGATCCTCGACGCCGATGAGCCGATGCGCATCCGCTTCCTGCCGGGCAGCTGGCTGGACCTGGGGACGGGGCGCTAGGGTGGGGCACTGCGTCCCCCCAATACCTTCCGGCCACGCCAGTCCCGGGTGTGCGGTCGGTTCGCCGCCTCCCTTGACCTTCCGCCCCCCCGCGCGTAGAAGCCGCCCACTTTCGAGGTTCCCGGTTTGCCGGGTTCCGGGATCGTGACAATTGAGCGGACGGGCTGTGCCCGCCGGAACGCCCGAAGCGCGCGTTCCGGTTTTTTCGTTTGGATGTCGCCTCTCTCCTCGAAATCAAACCCGGGGCGGCGCGTCAGCGTCGTCCGAAAAGAAGGCTCATGAGGCGCTCCGGCCGAAAGGCACACGCCTCCACCGATTGAAAGAGACGAGTTTCGAATGCCGACTATCAACCAGCTGATCCGCAAGCCGCGCCAACCCAAGCCGGTCCGTAACAAGGTCCCGGCCCTGAAGGGCTGTCCGCAGCGCCGCGGCGTCTGCACCCGCGTCTATACGACGACCCCGAAGAAGCCGAACTCGGCGCTTCGCAAGGTCGCCAAGGTGCGTCTGACGACCGGCATCGAAGCCGTGTGCTACATCCCCGGCGAGGGCCACAATCTGCAGGAGCACTCGGTGGTCCTGATCCGCGGCGGCCGCGTGAAAGACCTTCCCGGCGTTCGCTACCACATCCTGCGCGGCGTGCTCGACACGCAAGGCGTCAAGGACCGCAAGCAGCGCCGTTCGCACTACGGCGCCAAGCGCCCGAAATAAGCGATCCGCCCATTCCATTCGCTGGCGAAAGTCAGCCGTCCGACACCGATTTAGAAGGCCAAGCCCATGTCCCGTCGCCACCGCGCCCAGAAACGCGAAGTCCTGCCGGATCCCAAATACAAGGATCTGACCGTCACCAAGTTCATGAATTACGTCATGTACGAGGGCAAGAAGGCCGTCGCCGAGAACATCGTCTACGGTGCCTTCGAAATCCTGGCCGACAAGAAGAAGGATTTCGAGCCGGTCCAGACCTTCCACACCGCCCTGGAAAACGTCCAGCCGTCGGTCGAAGTCCGCTCGCGTCGCGTCGGCGGTGCCACCTATCAGGTGCCGGTCGAGGTTCGCCCCGATCGCCGTCGCGCCCTGGCCATCCGCTGGCTGGTGAACGCCGCGCGCAAGCGTGGTGAGAACACCATGACGGAAAAGCTGGCCGCCGAGCTGCTGGACGCCTCGAACAACCGCGGTACTGCGGTCAAGAAGCGCGAAGACACCCACAAGATGGCCGAAGCCAACCGCGCCTTCAGCCACTATCGCTGGTAGCGCCTTTAAAGCGTCACCTGCGCTGACTATCCGAGGGTATCCGGCGCGGGCGGTTTGAGCTAAATCGCCCGCGCCCGCCTATCCGAACATCGACGATCTCCCCGAGGGCGCCTGACGCGTCCTGAACCCACTTCAAGGCACGCTTCCCATGGCCCGCGAAAACAAGATCGAGGACTACCGCAATTTCGGCATCATGGCCCACATCGATGCGGGCAAGACGACGACGACCGAGCGGATTCTCTATTACACCGGCAAGAACCACAAAATCGGCGAAGTCCACGACGGCGCCGCGACCATGGACTGGATGGACCAGGAGCAGGAGCGCGGCATCACCATCACGTCCGCCGCGACGACCGCCTTCTGGAAAGACAAGCGCCTCAACATCATCGACACCCCCGGCCACGTGGACTTCACCATCGAGGTCGAGCGTTCGCTGCGTGTGCTCGACGGTGCCGTGACGGTGCTGGACGGCAACGCCGGCGTTGAGCCGCAGACCGAAACCGTCTGGCGCCAGGCCGACAAGTATCGCGTGCCGCGGATCGTCTTCGTCAACAAGATGGACAAGATCGGCGCTGACTTCGACGCCTCGGTGCAGTCGATCCGCGACCGTCTGGGTGCCAAGGCCGTGCCGATCCAGTTCCCGATCGGTTCGGAATCCTCGCTGTCGGGCCTGGTCGACATCGTCGCCATGAACTCGGTGGTCTGGGACAACGACGCCCTCGGTGCCAACTTCACCGTCGGCCCGATCCCGGACGACCTGATGGACAAGGCCGTTGCCGCTCGCCAGTACCTGATCGACAACGCCGTCGAGCTCGATGACGAGGCGATGGAAGCCTATCTGGAAGGCACCGAGCCCACGCTGGAAGTGCTGAAAAAGTGCATCCGCAAGGCCGTGTTGACCGGTGCCTTCTATCCGATCCTGTGTGGCTCGGCCTTCAAGAACAAGGGCGTGCAGACGCTGCTGGACGCCGTCGTCGACTATCTGCCGTCGCCGCTGGACATCCCCCCGACCCCGGGCATCGACTTCAAGACGGAAGAGCCGATCGTTCGTCGCGCCTCGGACGACGAGCCCCTGTCGGTCCTGGCGTTCAAGATCATGGACGACCCCTTCGTCGGCTCGCTGACCTTCTGCCGCATCTATTCCGGCAAGATGGAAACCGGCATGGGTCTGCTGAACTCCAGCCGCGATCGTAAAGAGCGCGTCGGCCGCATGCTGCTGATGCACTCCAACGACCGTCAGGACATCAAGGAAGCCTATGCCGGCGACATCGTCGCCCTGGCCGGCCTGAAGGACACCCGCACCGGCGATACCCTGTGCGATCCCCTGAAGTCGCCCGTCATCCTCGAGAAGATGGAATTCCCGGCACCGGTGATCGAGATCTCGGTCGAGCCCAAGACCAAGGCCGACCAGGAGAAGCTGGGCGTCGCCCTGGCCAAGCTGGCCTCGGAAGATCCCTCGTTCACCGTCTCGACCGACCATGAGTCGGGCCAGACCATCCTCAAGGGGATGGGTGAACTGCACCTGGACATCAAGATCGACATCCTGCGCCGCACCTACAAGGTCGATGCCACGATCGGTCAGCCGCAGGTGGCCTACCGTGAATCACTCGGCCGCAAGGTCGACATCGACTACACCCACAAGAAGCAGACCGGCGGTACGGGCCAGTTCGCCCGCGTCATGATCACCTTCGAGCCCGGCGAACCCGGCTCGGGCTTCGTGTTCGAGAACTCGATCGTCGGCGGTGCCGTGCCCAAGGAATACATCCCGGGCGTGGAAAAGGGTCTGAACTCCATCAAGGACGGCGGCCTGCTGGCCGGCTTCCCGCTGATCGACTTCAAGGCGACCCTGACGGATGGCAAGTTCCACGACGTCGACTCCAGCGTGCTGGCGTTCGAAATCGCGGCCCGCGCCGCCTTCCGCGAACTGAAGGACAAGGGCGCGCCCAAGCTGCTCGAGCCGATCATGGCGGTCGAGGTTGTGACTCCCGAGGACTATCTCGGTTCGGTCATCGGCGACCTGAACGGCCGTCGCGGCATGATCCAGGGGCAGGACATGCGCGGCAACGCCACGGTCGTGAACGCCTTCGTGCCGCTGGCCAACATGTTCGGCTATGTGAACACGCTGCGCGGCATGTCGCAGGGCCGCGCCGCCTTCACCATGCAGTACGACCACTATGAGCCGGTGCCGCAACACGTCGCCGACGAAGTGATCAAGAAGTATTCCGCTTAACTAAACCCCTGAAATTTTGGACAAAGCCCCCTGTTCAGGGGACGGAGAGAAGAGAATGGCCAAGGAAAAGTTCGAACGTAACAAGCCGCACTGCAACATCGGCACGATTGGTCACGTTGACCACGGCAAGACGACGCTGACGGCGGCGATCACGATGGTTCTGGCGAAGGCCAGCGGCGGCAAGGCGATGAACTATGCCGACATCGACGCGGCCCCGGAAGAGAAGGCGCGCGGGATCACGATCAACACGGCGCACGTCGAGTATGAGACGGCGACGCGCCACTATGCGCACGTCGACTGCCCCGGCCACGCCGACTATGTGAAGAACATGATCACGGGTGCCGCGCAGATGGACGGCGCGATCCTGGTGGTTTCGGCCGCTGACGGCCCGATGCCGCAGACGCGCGAGCACATTCTGCTGGCCCGTCAGGTCGGCGTGCCGGCGCTGGTGGTGTTCATGAACAAGGTCGACCTGGTCGACGACGCCGAGCTGCTGGAACTGGTCGAGATGGAGGTGCGCGAGCTCCTGTCCAGCTACCAGTTCCCGGGCGATGACATTCCGATCACCATGGGTTCGGCCAAGGCCGCGACCGACGGCGTGAACCCGGAAATCGGCGAGCAGCGCGTTCTGGCCCTGATGCAGACCGTCGACGACTACATCCCGCAGCCGGCGCGTCCGCTGGACCTGCCGTTCCTGATGCCGGTGGAAGACGTGTTCTCGATCTCGGGCCGCGGCACCGTGGTCACGGGCCGTATCGAAAAGGGCATCGTCAAGGTCGGTGAGGAAGTCGAGATCGTCGGCATCCGTCCGGTCCAGAAGACGACCTGCACGGGCGTGGAAATGTTCCGCAAGCTGCTGGACCAGGGCCAGGCGGGCGACAACGTCGGCGTGCTGCTGCGCGGCACCAAGCGTGAAGACGTCGAACGCGGTCAGGTTCTGTGCAAGCCGGGCTCGATCACCCCGCACACCAAATTCCTGGCCGAGGCCTATATCCTGACCAAGGAAGAGGGTGGCCGTCACACGCCGTTCTTCACCAACTACCGCCCGCAGTTCTACTTCCGCACCACGGACGTGACCGGCATCGTGCACCTCAAGGAAGGTGTCGAGATGATCATGCCCGGCGACAATGCCGAGCTGAACGTCGAGCTGATCACCCCGATCGCCATGGACCAGGGCCTGCGCTTCGCCATCCGCGAAGGCGGCCGCACCGTCGGTGCCGGCGTGGTCTCCAAGATCACCGAGTAAGCTCGGTCTTCTGACGCATAACAGAGCGGCCCCCGGAGCGATCCGGGGGCCGTTTTGCTGTCCGGGGCAGGCCTTACGTCTCTCCCGCCGGGGGATAAGGACGGTTAAGGCACCGCTGTCCGGACGTATCGCCTTGCCCGGAACCGTCCCGCGGTCCTTACGTTCGCTCTGTGGACGTTAGGGATTCAGTAACCATGCGACGCGCGCTTCGGATCGGCCTGTTTATCGGCACCTTCATCGGCATGTCGGCCTGCGCCGTGATGCCCGACAGCGGTTCGCGCGGCGGCTATGGAAGCGTCGAGGTCGGTCGCACGAACTGACGCGACAAGGAAACCATGGCGGCGGACGCGGATTCCCCCTATCATCCCGCCTGCGGATGCCGAATGTCGCGCCGCGCCGGTTTCGACCCCCCTAGATGTTAGCCTTCGCCATCGTCGTCGTTCTGCTCCTCGTGGTGCTCAACGGCCTGTTCGCCATGACCGAGCTGGCGGTCGTATCGTCCCGCAAGTCCAAGCTTCAAAGCCGCGCCGAACGGGGCGACAAGGGTGCACGTGCGGCCCTGAAACTGGCTGAGGAACCGACCCATTTCCTGTCGGCCGTGCAGGTCGGCATCACCCTGATCGGCATCGCCGCGGGTGCCTATGGCCAGGCGTCGATCGCGGGCGAACTGAACCGCATCCTGTCCGAGGTCTTTCCGGCCCTGGGCCACTGGGCGCAGGTCATCTCGACCACGCTCGTCATCATCTTCATCACCTATGTCTCGGTGATCATCGGCGAACTGGTGCCCAAGCGTCTGGCGCTGATCTTCCCCGAATCCATCGCCTCCAAGATGGCGGCGCCGATCTCGACCGTGGCCATCGTGCTGAAGCCCTTCGTGGTGATCCTGACGGCCTCGACGTCTGCCATCCTCAAGGTCATGGGGGTCAAGGATCGCGACGGCACGGACGTGACCCAGGAAGAGGTCGAGACCATGATCGCCGAGGGCACGGCCTCCGGCCTGATCGAGCCCGAGGAGCAGACGATGATCGAGGAGATCCTGCGTCTGGGCGACCGGCCGATCCGCGTGGCCATGACGCCGCGCCATGAGGTGTTCTGGATCGCGCTGGACGACAGCGAGGAAGTCCTGCGCACGGAGGTCCGCACCTGTCCCTATTCGCGCATCGTGGTGGCGCGCGAGAACGACGTCGATAATCCGCTGGGCGTGGTCCACAAGAAGGACCTGCTGGACAGCCTGCTGGACAACGGCGAGTTCAATGTCGAGAAGCACATCCAGACGCCGGCCTTCATTCCCCAGTCGACCTCGGTGCTGAAGGCGCTGGAGATCATGAAGGCCTCGCGGGTCCATATGGCCTTCCTTGTCGACGAATTCGGGGCGTTCGAGGGGGTGGTCACGGCTACCGACCTGCTGGAGATGATCGCCGGCGATTTCGACGAGGGCCACGATGACGCCGAGGTCAATGTTCGCCAGCGCGAGGACGGCAGCTGGCTGGTCGACGGCCAGACCGACATCGACGAACTGGGCGATGCCCTGGGCGAGGATTTCGGCGAGGCGGACGGCTTCCACACCATCGCGGGCCTGGTGCTCCACCAGCTGTCGCGCGTGCCGCACGAGGGCGAAATCCTGCAGCTGGGCAGGTTCGAGGTCGAGATCATCGACATGGACGACCGCCGGATCGACAAACTTCTGTTCAAACAGGTGGTCAGGCGCGAGGACGAAGCGCGGGCCGTGGCCGAACAGTACGAGGATTAGGTCCGCCCCCTTCTCCGCGCTGCGCGCTGCCCCCCTCCTGCGAAACGAAGTTCGGGGGAGGATACGCTTGAAAACCCCCTCGGGGTGGGGCATACGCCGCGGTCTGGCGAAGCCGAGCGCGCCTGGGGGGAGACCCTCCGGCGCGTTATAGTTTTGTCCGGAACACAGGAGTGTAGCTCAGCTGGTAGAGCATCGGTCTCCAAAACCGAGGGTCGTGGGTTCGAGTCCCTCCACTCCTGCCACTTTTCACTGACGGGGTGGGTCCCCATCTGAACCGTCAGCAAGTTGAAACGAGACCAGAAGACCATGGCCAAGGCCAAGAGCCCCTCGGGGCGCCGCACCCAGACCGTCCAGCCGGCGATCGCCGGGAACGCCGTGGCGGCCGAGACGTCCGCGCCGAAGAAGCGCACCTCGATTCCGCAGTTCATCGGCCAGGTCCGCGCCGAGGGTCGCAAGATCGTGTGGCCGAGCCGCAAGGAGACCTGGATCACCTCGGTGATGGTGCTGATCATGGTCGTGATCGCCGCGATCTTCTTCTTCGTGGTCGATGCCGGTCTGTCCTTCCTGTCGCGCATCGTGCTCGCGATCGGCCAGTAGGAAATACCCCCCAATGACCGACGTTGCCGCCAAGCCCGCCGCCAATCCCCGCCACAAGTGGTACATCGTCCACGCCTATTCGAATTTCGAGAAGAAGGTCGCCCAGCACCTGACCGATCAGGCGCGCCAGCAGGGCCTCGAGGACTGTTTCTCTGAAATCCTCGTGCCGACCGAGGATGTGGTCGAGATCCGCCGTGGCCGGAAGGTCAACTCCGAGCGCAAATTCTTCCCCGGCTATGTGCTGGTGAAGATGGAGATGACCGACGACGCCTATCACCTGGTGAAGAACACGCCGAAGGTCACCGGCTTCCTGGGCGCCGCGGGCGGCACCAAGCCGCTGCCGGTTTCGGAGCGCGAGGTCCAGAACATCATCGGCCAGGTGGAGGAGGGGGTCGAACGTCCGAAGCCCACCATCCGCTTCGACATCGGCGAGACCGTCAAGGTCATCGACGGACCCTTCGCCAGCTTCGAGGGCCAGGTCGAAAGCGTCGACGAGGACAACGCCCGCCTGCGTGTGGCCGTCTCCATCTTCGGCCGCCCGACGCCGGTCGATCTGGAATACAGCCAGGTCGAGAAGAACGCGGGCTGATCCCAAGCCGCTCATCCCGGCGAAAGCCGGGACCCAGTTCTTTGGGTGATGCAGCGGGCGTGATGATCTGAAAGCTCCAGTCCTGAAGCGCCGGCGGCAAGCTGGACAGCACTGGGTCCCGGCTTTCGCCGGGATGAGCGGATTGTATTTGATCCGAGTTTCCGCTACACGCGCGCCTCGCCCTGAGGGGCGGTGCGGGTTCGCCCGCATAAATCCGTGGGAGGCAGCCATGCCACGACCACGGCTCACCGGTCCTGATTGAGTTCAGGACCATTGTAAGGAGAGACCAATGGCCAAGAAGATTCTGGGCTATATCAAACTGCAGGTACCGGCCGGCAACGCTACGCCTTCACCCCCGATCGGGCCCGCCCTCGGTCAGCGCGGCGTCAACATCATGGGCTTCGTCAAGGAGTTCAACGCCCGCACCGAGAAGGAAGTCAAAGGCACGCCCCTGCCGACCGTGATCACGGTCTACCAGGACAAGAGCTTCACCTTCGTCACCAAGACCCCGCCCGCGACCCACTACATCAAACAGGCCGCAGGGATCACCTCGGGCTCGAAGATGACCGGCCGCGAAGTGGCCGGCAAGATCACGCGCGGCCAGCTGCGTGAGATCGCCGAGAAGAAGATGAAGGATCTGAACGCGAACGACCTGGACGCCGCGACCAAGATCATCGAAGGCTCGGCTCGCGCCATGGGCCTCAACGTCGTGGAGGGCTAAGCACATGGCCAAGCAAACCAAGCGCACCAAGGCCCGCACCGGCGACACCGTCGCCCTGATGGCGTTCAACGACGCCATCGCCGCGGTCAAGAGCAACGCCACCGCCAAATTCGACGAGTCGATCGAGATCGCCGTCAACCTGGGCGTCGATCCGCGTCACGCCGATCAGCAGGTCCGCGGCGTGGTGAACCTGCCGTCGGGCACGGGCCGTGACGTTCGCGTCGCCGTCTTCGCCAAGGACGCCAAGGCGGCTGAAGCCCTGGCGGCCGGCGCCGACGTCGTGGGTGCCGAGGATCTGTACGAGAAGATCAACGGCGGCTTCATGGACTTCGACCGCGTCATCGCGTCCCCGGACATGATGGCCCTGGTCGGTCGTCTGGGTAAGGTGCTGGGCCCCCGCGGCCTCATGCCCAACCCCAAGGTCGGCACCGTGACTCCGAACGTCGCCCAGGCGGTCAAGGACGCCAAGGGCGGTGCGGTCGAGTTCCGCGTCGAGAAGGCCGGCATCGCCCATGGCGGCATCGGCAAGGCCTCCTTCACCCAGGAAGCCCTCGAAGCCAACGTGAAGGCCTATGTGGACGCCCTGCAAAAGGCCCGTCCGGCCGGTGCCAAGGGCACCTATGTCAAGCGCATCACCCTGTCCTCGACCATGGGACCGGGCTTCAAGATCGACCCGGCGTCACTGAACGCCTGATCGGCCTGACAGACTGACGAATGACGGCGGTGGAGAGCGATCTCCGCCGCCGTTTTCGTTTGCAAGGAATCCTCCGATGACGGACGGTTCCGGGAATGACGAGTCCGACGATCCATGCCCCGCCGGCCGAGCGACGCCAGGTCGCCGCCTTGCCGTGGCGGCGGGGGGCGAGCGGACTCGAGATCCTGCTGGTCACCTCGCGCGAGACCCGGCGCTGGGTCACGCCGAAGGGCGGGCGAATGGCCGGCAAGACCGACGCCCAGTCCGCCGCCATGGAGGCGTTCGAGGAGGCGGGGGTCGAGGGGGTGACCACCGAGGAACCGATCGGGACCTTCCGCTATCTCAAGGTGCTGAAACGCCGGGCGCCGCGCTGGTGCGTGGTCGCGCTCCACGCGCTGGAGGTGCGGGTCGAGCATCCCGTCTGGCCGGAGCAGGCCGAGCGCGAGCGGGTCTGGCTGTCCGTCGAGCAGGCGGCGGCCCGGGTCAGCGAGCCGGATCTGGCCGAGATCATACGTACCTATCAACCATGATCGGGGATTGTGCCGGACGCTCCGTCGCGAGATCATGAGCCAACGGGGGATTGAACATGCGTTTCTTGATTGTCTGTCTGGCCACCGCGCTCGCGGTCGGGGCCCTGCCGGCGGCACCGGTCGCCGCCCGGTCGACCGAACAGACCACGACCCCGCCAGCCGCCAGCGTGACCGCCCTGGCGCGTCAGTATCTGAACCTGATCATGACCGATCAGTTCGAGGGCGTGGTTCGCCAGATGCTCGGGACCGAGTTCGAGAACGATGGCGAGATGCAGGCCCTGCCGGAAGAGGACCGGCGCATGATCCTGGACCTGCTGGCCGAACTGACCGCGGACATGGTGCCGCAGATGATCACGGAGATGGTCCCGGTCTATGCTGCGACCTTCACCGAGGAAGAACTGACCGCCCTGGTCGCGTTTTATGAGACCCCCTTGGGGCGTTCGATCGCCGACAAGTCGATCGAAGTCATGCCGGAGGCCGATCGCGCGGTCATGAGCGTTGTGCCGCGGATGGTCGAAAAGATGGCCACCCGGATGTGCCAGCACTACGGCTGCTCTCCCGAGGAGCAGCGGCAGATGCTGGAGAGTATAAGGGAAGGCGCAGGTATTGCGCCGGCGAGCGCAGACCGCAGCAAATAGTCGCTTCAGGGAAGCGGTCGGCCTGCGGATGGGCGCAGGCCGTTGCGCCGGGGCGCGGGCATCCCCACAACGGAGGGCATGAACGCACCCTTCAAGAGCCCCGCCGATCCGCTGGACGCCCCCGTCTGGGACCTGTCCGACCTCTATGCCTCACGCGAGGACGCCCGGATCGAGGCCGACCTCGAACGCACGCGCGGCATGGTCGACGCACTGAACGCCCTGCAGGGCCGGCTGGTGGCGGCGCGTGGTGAACCTTCCGTGCTGGGCGAGCGACTGGACCGGGCCGTCACCCTGTATGAGCAGGCCTCCGACATTCTCGGCGCGCTGGGAGCCTATGCCTTCCTGGACGCCTCGACGGACCGCAATGACGCGGCTGCCCAGGGGTTCGAGGCCACTGTGCGCGAGAAGCTGACGGCCATCGCCACGCCGACGGTCTGGGTCACGCTCGAGGTCAACCAGCTGGAGGAGGCCGAGATCGAGGCGGCGCTGGTCGCCCATCCGGCGGCGGCGCGCTGGCGGCCCTGGCTGCGGCGGGTGCGCGCAATGAAGCCGCATGAGCTGTCTCGCGAGCTGGAGACCTTCCTGGCCGAGCGCGGTCCGATCAGCGCCCAGTGGCCGCGCCTGTTCGACGAGACGCTGGCGGCCATGCGGGTCAAGGCCGGCAAGGACGATCTGACCCTGTCCGAGGCGCTGAACCAGCTGTCGGATCCCAAGGCGGCGCAGCGCAAGGCCGCGGCCGAGGGGCTGAACGAGGCGCTGGCGGCGCGGACCCAGACCATGGCGCTGGTGCTGAACACGGTCGCGGCGGACAAGGCGCTGGAAGACAAATGGCGGGGCTTCAAGCGCCCGGCGGATGCGCGGCACCTGTCCAATGAGGTCGACGGCGAGTCGGTGGACGCCATGGCCGAGGCCGTGGCCGCCGCCTGTCCGCGCCTGTCGCACCGCTATTACGCCCTCAAGGCCCGGGCCATGGGCAAGGCGAAGCTGGACCAGTGGGACCGCAATGCCCCGATCGAGACCAGCGCCCCGCGCGGCTATGACTGGGCGGCGGGCAAACAGCTGGTGCTGGAGAGTTTCGCCGATCTGGGGCCGGAGTTCGCGGACCGGGCCGGGGGCTTCTTCGACAGACCCTGGATCGACGGCAAGGCGCGGCCGGGGAAACAGTCGGGGGCCTATGCCCATCCGGTGACGTCGGACCGGCACCCCTATGTGTTCCTGAACTGGATGGGGGAGCGGCGCGATGTGCTGACCCTGGCGCATGAGCTGGGACATGGGGTGCACCAGACGCTGGCGGCAGGGCAGGGGAGCCTGCTGGCCGACACGCCCCTGACCCTGGCCGAGACGGCCTCGATCTTTGCCGAGGGGCTGACCTTTGATCGGCTGTTGGCCACGGCCCCGAAGGCCGAGCAGCGCGGCCTGCTGGCGGGACGGATCGAGGACGGGCTGAACACCGTGGTGCGCCAGATCGCCTTCCATCGGTTCGAGACCCGCTTCCACGACGAGCGGGCCAGGGGTGAGGTGGCGGTCGAGCGGATCGGCGAGCTGTTTCTCGAGGAGATGGCGGCCTCGCTGGGCCCGGCCATCACGCTCAACCCCGGCTATGCCAACTGGTGGAGCTATGTCAGCCATTTCGTCCACTCGCCCTTCTATGTGTACGCCTATGCCTTCGGTGACCTGCTGGTGGCGGCCCTGATGGAGACGCGGGCGAAGGATCCGTCGGGGTTCACGCCGCTGTATCGCGAGCTGCTCGCGGGCGGCGGGTCGAAGGGCTATGTCGAGGCGCTGGCCCCGTTCGGGCTCAACCCGCGGGACCCGGCCTTCTGGACCATAGGCACCCGCCGGCTGGAGCGGCTGATCGACCAGTTCGAGGCGGTGGCTTGAGCCTGCGCCAAGGCCCGCTATAAAGCCCTCCAACAACTGACCTGAGTCCCGGACAACGCCCATGGCCAAATCGCACGACGCCCACGACGACTACGTCCGCGGTTCGCAGGAGATCAGCGAGCAGGAATCGACGTTTGATGCCTTCATGGGCATGACCAAATGGGGCTCGCTGGCGATCGCCGTCCTGCTGGTCGTCCTGACCCTGTGGTTCCAGCCGGGCGGCAGCCTGATGACCGCCTTCATCACGGGGGTGGTGCTGTCGGTGGCCGGCTTCTTCATGCTGAAGTCCCCCAAGAAACACTGATTTTGTGGCGCTGACGCGCACGACGCGGTCGTGCGCTGCTTGAGCGCGGGCCTGCGCGAAGCGCGAGGCCGTGTCGGGTCGAGAAGGCGGAGCCTTCTGACTGCGGCCCGGCAACCCGGCCTCTTTGACGCGGCCTCCCGGATAAGCCTAACGTCGCTCTGTCGAGAGATGACGGAGGGATTCGCTTGGCTGTCGCCATCGCTGTGACCCGCGAGCGCCGAGACGGCGAAACGCGCTGCGCCGTCACCCCGGAAACGGTGAAGAAATTCGTCGCCATGGGGGCGACCGTGACGGTCGAGGCCGGGACCGGGACGGGCTCTTCCATTCCGGACGCGGACTATACGGCCGCCGGCGCGACGGTGGCCAAGGACACCAAGGCGGTGCTGTCGGGGGCCGATATCGTGCTCAAGGTTCGCGGGCCGACCGCGCAGGAGACCAGCGCCCTGAAGCCGGGGGCGATCGTCGTGGCCCTGCTGGACGCGTATCGCGACAAGGAGACGGTGACGGCCTTGGCCGGGGCCAACGCCACCGCCTTCGCCATGGAATTCGTGCCGAGGATCTCGCGGGCCCAGGTGATGGACGCCCTGTCCTCGCAGGCCAACCTCGCCGGCTATCGCGCGGTGATCGAGGCGGCGTACGCCTACGGCAAGGGCTTTCCGATGATGATGACGGCGGCGGGCACGGTCGCCCCGGCCAAGGTCTTCATCATGGGCGTGGGCGTCGCGGGGCTGCAGGCCATCGCCACGGCGCGGCGGCTGGGGGCGGTGGTCACGGCCACCGACGTGCGGCCGGCGACCAAGGAACAGGTGGAATCGCTGGGTGCCAAATTCCTCGCCGTCGAGGACGAGGAGTTCAGGAACGCCCAGACGGCCGGCGGCTATGCCAAGCCGATGAGCGCCGAATACCAGGCCAAACAGGCTGCCCTGACCGGCGAGCATATCAGGAAGCAGGACATCGTCATCACGACGGCCCTGATCCCCGGCCGCGCCGCGCCGGTGCTGGTCAGCGCGGCGCAGGTGGCGACGATGAAGCCGGGCTCGGTGCTGATCGATCTGGCGGTCGAGGCGGGCGGCAATGTCGAGGGGGCCAAGGCCGGCGAGGTGGTGACCACCGCCAATGGCGTCCAGATCGTCGGCCATACCAATCTGCCCGGCCGGATCGCGGCGGACGCCTCATCGCTCTACGCCAAGAACCTGGTCGCCTTCGTCGGCCTGATGATCAAGGACGGGGCGCTGGCGCTGGACCTGGAGGACGAGATCCTCAAGGCGGCGGCGGTGACCCACGGCGGGGCCGTGGTGCATGAGGGGGTGAGGGGATGATCGGACCGAAACTTCGTAAGGCTCTTCAAGTCGTGGCCTATGTGCTGCTGGCCGGCGCAGTGATTTCCGGCGTCGGAACTGTGATCGACCATCTGTCGGGACGGGCCGTGCAGGAGAATCCACTGGTCTTGTTCGTTGTCACGATCATCGCCATGGCCAGCTTGGCTTTCCAAGGCGGCGCTCTCCTGGCCCTGCTCAGCATCGACGAACGCATCCAGAATCGAGGCTCCTGATGGAACACGTCGATCCCACCATCTTCCGCCTGGCCATCTTCGTGCTGGCGATCTTCGTCGGCTACTATGTCGTCTGGTCGGTGACGCCGGCCCTGCACACGCCGCTGATGGCGGTGACCAACGCCATCTCCTCCGTGATCGTGGTCGGCGGGCTGATCGCGGCGGCGGCCTTCAGCGGTGACGCGGGGCCGAACGGCTGGATCGCCAAGGGGGCGGGCGTGGCGGCCGTGACCCTGGCCAGCGTCAACATCTTCGGCGGCTTTATGGTCACCCGGCGCATGCTGGCTATGTACCGCAAGAAGGAAAAGCCCAGGGCGGAGGCCGGCAAGGCGTGACTGTCGACGCACTTCAGCTCGCGGTCGGCGCGTCCTGGGTCGCCACGGCGATCGGGGCCGGGCTGTGGCTGTGGAGCTGGCTGCGGGAGAAGGACGCCATCCGCAAGCTGCGGTTTCTGGACTGCGGGGTGGTGCTGCTGTTCGCCTCCGTCCTGCTGCGCATCGTGACCCAGACCAGGGTGATGAGCGTGTGGGACTGGGCGATGATCCTGGTTGGACCGCTGTTCATCGCCGCCGCCCTGTGGCGGCTGGCGCGTACGGCCAATACGCCGCCCGGACGATCAGATTGAGGGAAGACTGACCGCATGAACGCATCCTTCGCGGCCCTGGCCTATCTGGTCTCCGGCGTCCTGTTCATCCTCAGCCTGCGCGGGCTGTCGAGCCCCGAGACGAGCCGGCAGGGCAATACCTTCGGCATGGTCGGCATGGGGCTGGCGGTGGCGGTGACGCTGGCGACCCTGTGGTCGACGGGCACGCTGGACACCCTGACCCTCGGCCTGATCGCGGGCGGGGTGATCGTCGGCGGCGGGGCCGGGGCCCTGATCGCGGGCCGGGTGCAGATGACCCAGATGCCGCAGCTGGTGGCGGCCTTTCACTCGCTGGTCGGTATGGCCGCCTGTCTGGTGGCTATCGGGGCCGTCTATGCGCCCGAGAGCTTCGGCATCGCCACGGCGGACGGGGGCATCAAGACCCTGTCGATCATCGAACTGGCCCTTGGCGTGGCCATCGGGGCGGTGACCTTCACCGGCTCGGTCATCGCCTTTGCCAAGCTGAACGGAAACATGAGCGGTGCGCCGATCATCCTGCCGGCGCGGCACCTGATCAACATTGCCCTGGCCTGTGCTCTGGTCTTCCTGATCGGGATCATGATCGGCACGGGCGGGACGGCGGTCTGGGCCTTCTGGGGCATCTTCGTGATCGCCCTGATCCTCGGCGCGACCCTGATCATCCCCATCGGCGGGGCGGACATGCCGGTGGTGGTGTCGATGCTCAACTCCTACTCCGGCTGGGCCGCGGCGGCGCTGGGCTTCACGCTCGAGAACATCGCCCTGATCATCACCGGGGCGCTGGTGGGCAGCTCGGGGGCGATCCTGAGCTACATCATGTGCAAGGGCATGAACCGCAGCTTCTTCAGCGTCATCCTGGGCGGTTTCGGCGGCGACAGCGGCCCGGCGGGCGAGGCCCATGTCGAGACCCGGCCGGTCAAACAGGGCAGCGCCGAGGACGCGGCCTTCATCATGAAGAACGCCTCCAAGGTCATCATCGTCCCCGGCTACGGCATGGCCGTGGCCCAGGCCCAGCATGCGCTGCGCGAAATGGCCGACAAGCTGAAGGAGGAGGGTGTCGAGGTGAAATACGCCATCCACCCCGTCGCCGGCCGCATGCCCGGCCACATGAACGTGCTGCTGGCCGAGGCCAACGTCCCCTATGACGAGGTGTTCGAGCTGGAGGACATCAACAGCGAGTTCAGTTCCTGCGACGTGGCCTTCGTCATCGGCGCCAATGACGTCACCAACCCGGCCGCCAAGACCGATCCGAAGTCGCCGATCTATGGCATGCCGATCCTCGATGTGGAAAACGCGGGCACGGTGCTGTTCATCAAGCGCGGCATGGCGGCGGGCTATGCGGGCGTGGAGAACGAGCTGTTCTTCCGGGACAATACGATGATGCTGTTCGCGGATGCGAAGAAGATGGTCGAAGGGATTGTGAAGGCGCTTTGACCCGCTACCTCGGGCATAAGCCATTCAACTGGCCGGCGGCGGTTCTGGTGTTTGGGTGGATCGGACTGGCCGCCCCCCTGCAGATGCTCGGCGGAGATCGCCTTGTCTCGGCTTTTCGGCACGGGCTTCCATCCGAGCCGCTCGCGTGGTGGCCGGAGATGTCGTTTGTCGGCTTCGTCCTGATTTTCACCCCGATGATGCTGGGAGGGTTGGCCTGTTTGCTGCCTCGCTGGTCAAGCTCCGTCTGGACCGGGGGCGCTCTGGTCGCCTTCGGAGTTGTCGCCTTCGTCGCTGGAGTTCTGTGGGATGCGAGCAGTGGCGTTGCACTCTATCCGGATAGGCTCATGTTCCGGGATGCCGGATTTGGGAAGCCGCTTGAGACCCGGAGGTTCATGGACATCCGCCGGACAGAGAGTTCATGCCTGAGGACCAGAAAGCCGAGAGGCTTCCTCACGCTGAACTTCGGCGACGGCAGTCGGGTTGAAATATGGGATCGCGGTGGTGGCTGGATGGACCGCGAGTTGGAAGCACGCTTTCCCATTGTAGAGCGTGTTTTTGCCGCCGCTGGACAAGCGGGCGCTGTACGGGCCCCACAGCGCCGTCGTGACGGTCGTATGGCGTTTGATAGCGGTTGCCCAGCGCGCCTCGCTGACCGCCTGGGTGTGCCCGTAGAAAGAGTGTCTGCGCTACTATCGGTCGATCAGACCGAATTGAGGCCCGGTGAATATGTCGTGAGTCCCGAAGGCAGGTAGCGGATGGTGGCGGCGGCGAGCGTTCGGAAATTCTAGGCCGCCGCGGTCACCGGCCGCAGCGCGCCGGTCGCCTCCATCGTCATCCGGGCGTTGATGGCGTCGATGTCGCAGCCGTTGGGCCAGGTCGGGACGCCCATTTCGATGAACACCCGCGCGAAGAAGGCCGGGTCGCGGAGGGGTTCAGTCATCGGACCCAGATTCACGAACTCGCTGAGGTCGATCACGCCCATGGTGTCGTCATCGAAAACGATTTCCAGCCTGTAGCCTTCGAGCGCCTTCACGCGCCGCGCGCGCACCAGTTTGATCTCACTCATCCTCAAGCCCTTCGATCTTGAAGGTCGGCTGTCCGTTCGCCGCCAAATCCCAGTTTCGCATCAGTTCGGCCCGGTTCTTCACAATCCATTCTACCACATATCGGGCTTGCCGACGCGGGAGGGCTCCAGCGATGATCCGTCCCGTCCGGATGTCGAACAGCGCCTCGGTTCCACCGTGCGCCGCATGCAGGTGAGGCGGGGCGTGATCGAAAAAGTTGATGCGGATGACGATGCCGAAGAAGATCGAGATGATCGGCATGGGTCGCACTCCCGCGTTTCGCGTCGAAGTAGACGACATTAACACGGAAAAGTTGCTTGCCTGCCTTTGCTGTGAAGACGTGCGCCTCCCCTCTGCGTCACCCTGTCCGCCCTTTGCGACATTGCGTCCGGCCCTGTGAGCGATCTGGAGCGTTATGATCCGGGGGCGCGGTCCAGTGCGGCCGAAGCGCCTGAAGGACTGCTCCCATGGTCAACACCATCCTCGCCCCCGACGACTGCGCCCTCGAAGAAGAGAAGGACGCCCAGCCGGGCGTCCATTACCGGCCCCGGGGCTTTTCAGACCGCTTCGCCCTGGGGTTCACCAAACTCCTGCGGGTCTGTGCCGATACGTTCTTCGCCAAGAAATACGGCCACCGCGCGATCGTGCTGGAGACCGTCGCGGCCGTGCCCGGCATGGTCGGGGCGACGCTGACGCACCTGCGCTGCCTGCGCGAGATGAAGGACGATGACGGCTGGATCCGCACCCTGATGGAGGAGGCGGAGAATGAGCGGATGCACCTGATGACCTTCATCGCGGTGGCCCAGCCGACCTGGTTCGAGCGGCTGGTGGTCCAGCTGGCCCAAGCGGTCTTCTATATCGGCTTCTTCGGCCTCTATCTGGTCTCGGCACGGACGGCGCACCGGGTGGTCGGCTATTTCGAGGAAGAGGCCGTGATCAGCTACACCCTGTATCTGAAGGAGATCGACGAGGGCCGTTCGCCCAATATCCCGGCCCCGGCCATCGCCATCCACTACTGGAAGCTGCCGGCGGATGCGACGCTGCGCGATGTGGTGCTGAAGGTGCGGGCCGATGAGGCGCATCACCGCGACGTCAACCACGGCTTCGCCAGCACTCTGGCCAAACTGCCGCCCAGCCCTGTACCGTCGGCCCCGTACCCGCCCCATGCCACGGAGCTGAGGGGCGCAGCCTGAGGGGAGGGGCCGGATGGCCGAGCCGAAGACCCGGCCGACGGATGTGCCGGTCGCCGATTTCATCGCTGCGGTCGAAAATCCCCGCCGCCGGGCCGACGCCGAGGTGATGCAGGCCCTGCTGACCGGGATAACGGGCGTCGCGCCGGTGATGTGGGGGCCGTCGATCATCGGCTACGACAGCTACCGGGGGCCGACCGGGGACTGGCTCCGGATCGGCTTCTCGCCGCGCAAGGCCCAGCTGGTCCTCTATGTGATGGGCGATTTCGACAACCGGGAGGCCCTGATTGCGCGGCTGGGCAAGGTCAGCACCAAGGGGGGCTGTATCTACATCAACCGGCTGGATGCGGTCGACGAGGGGGTGCTGCGCGAACTGGTGACCGCCTCGCTGGCTCATATGCGGGCGAAATACCCGGACTGACCGGTTACGCCGCCATGCGGAAGTCTTCGGCCGGATCGAAGGCCGGGCGGGCCTCGTCCCACAGGGCGTCCTCGTCGGCGTAGCGGGCCGACAGCCGGGCGTCGATGACGTCGATCACCTGTTCCTCCAGCCGATCCCAGATCACGGCCAGATCACCGCAGCCGTCGGCCTCGCAGGGAACGATCAGATAGCGGCTGGCGGCGACGGCGGCGTGGGGGGCGAATGAGCGGGCCATGGGAAGTCTCCGGGAAGAGGGTCTCTGTTGAAACTCACCCTGGAGCAGCGTTGCGTCAAAAACGGTCGTATGCCATCGTCGGGCCATGAGACAGGACAAGGCGGCCGTGGTGATCGAGCTGGCGCGGCGGATGGCCGCCAGCGCCGAGGGCCTGACCCTGGACGAGATGGCGCGAGAGAGCGGCGTGGGCCGCCGAACCGCCGAACGGATGCGGGACGCTGTGCTGGCCCTGTATCCCGCCGCCGAGGAGGTTTCGGACCCGCCGACCAAGCGGTGGCGCATCCGCGGCGGTCTGTCGGCCTTTGAACAGGCCCCGACGACGACGGAACTGGTCGAGCTGAGCAAGGCGGCGCAGGGGCTGCGGGCCAGCGGAGAGCCCGGGCGGGCGGCGGCGCTGGAAGGGCTGGAGCGCAAGCTGAAGTCGGCCATGCGTTCGACGACCCTGAACCGGCTGGCACCCGATCTGGAGGCGCTGGTGCGGGCCGAAACCATTGCCGTGCAGGCGGGGCCGCGGCCGTCCGCGGACGAGGCGGTGCTGGCCGAGATCCGGCAGGCGATCCTGGCGGGGCAGCCGCTGGGCTTCCTCTACAGCCGTCCGGGGGCGGAGGCGCGGCGGCGCAGCGTGGCCCCATGCGGGGTGATGTTCGGCCGTGCCAACTATCTGGTCGCCGCCGACCGGGAAAGCGGGCGGATCCAGACCTTCCGCCTCGACCGGATGAGCGCGGTGCGGGCCGAGGACGGGGTCGCCGCCCCGCCGACGGATTTCGACCTGCAGGCCTTCGCCAGCCAGTCGTTCGGCATCTATCAGGACGAGATTGAGGATGTGGTGCTGTGGGTCACCCCGGGCGGCGCGGCCGAGGCCCGGGCCTGGCGCTGGCACCCGACCCAGGCGGTCGAGGACCGGGCGGACGGCGGCGTCGAGGTGCGGTTCCGGGCCAGCGGTATGCGCGAACTGGCCTGGCATCTGTTCAGCTGGGGGGATCAGGTCGAGATCGTCGCGCCTGAGCGGCTGAAGGCGATGATGGGCGAGGCGCTGGAAGCGGCCGGGCGGGCCATGAAGCGGTCGCAAACCTGAACGAACCTTCATGTGACGCCTTGTCGCCGACCTGCGTAGATTTCCAGCTCAAAAGGGGAGGTCGCATGCGTCCTGTATGGCTCGCGGTTATGGCCGCCTTGGTGTTGGCATCAGGCGCGCCGGTCGTTGAGGCTCGCCAGACTGTGGCCTCCGATGGCGCTGGACCTTCGCGTCCTTCGGTCACCGTCACCCGCGACGGCGACAACTGGACGGCCGAGTATGAGCTGGACCGCGACGCCCCGGTCTGGGCCTTCTTCGTATCGGCGCTGACCGAGGAGACCCGGGTTGCGTGGCGGCCGGAGCAATGGCGCGTCGTCACGCCGGGGGTGGTGCTGGAGCGCGCCGGCGGCCGTGACATCCTGCGGGCGGCCGATGGCGGGTCCGTGCCGCGCCGTGTGCAGATCGCCTTCACGCCAAGGCCCGATAATCTTGAGGCCGAATATGAGGTGCTGGTTTTCACCGACGGCTCGGTTGCCATGCCCAGCGCCATGTTCGACGTGTTTCCGCTCGCATCCGTCGCCGAGGCAGAGGCCGTCCCGCTCGATCTCAACGGCTATCCGCTTCAGTCGGGGCCGTCTTCGGTGACGTGGCGCGACAGGGCCGGCCCGGTCCTGTTCCGGGGGCAGCGCGTTCCGAGCGCGACCGCTGTACAGGCGCAGACCTACATCCTGTTTGGGGAGGCCGCTCTGATTGAGAGCGAGGGCCTTGTGACAGTGATCGACCCGGCTCTGCCGGCGTGGGTCGGTGCCGCAATCCAGGACTTCGCCCCGCGCGTCGCCGAGGTCTATGCCCGGCGGCTGGGCCCCGGACAGAGCGACCGGCCAACCGTGATGGTGAGTTGGAATGGCCCGACCCCCGGTCGTACTTCCATGGGGGGCAGCGTCCTGCCCGGTCTGATCGTGATGAAGTTCGATGGCGTCGGCGTGGTCGAGCCGAGCGCCCGGGTTTCAACCACGGCGCGCTGGTTCATCGGTCATGAGAGCGCTCATTTCTGGCTGGGGCAGGTCGTGCGCTACGAACGTGCCAGTGACGCCTGGATCACGGAGGGTGGGGCCGATCTGATGGCCATTCGGGCGCTTAAGGCAATCGATCCTGCCTATGACGCCCAGGCCGCGCTGCAGAAGGAAGTCGATGACTGCATCCGCTTGGCCGATCAGCCGGTGGTCGAGGCCGCCGAACGCGGCGAGCATCGGGCGCACTACGCCTGCGGGGCGGTGTTCGCCATGGTCGCCGAGGGTGCCCAGCGGCGGGCGACCGGGGGCGACTGGTTCGACTTCCTCAAGCCGTTGATCGACGCCAGCCGTGCGGACGGGGTGCTGACGCGGGATGAGTGGCTGGACGCGCTGGACGCCGTTTCGGGCGATCCGTCGTTGCGTCGGGATATGGAGACGCTGCTGGATGCGGGGTCTGCGCAGGCGGGCCAGATGGTGGCAACACTGTTCGACCGCTCAGGGGTTTCCTACAGCCGGGACGGGGACGAGGTGCGACTGAACTGATCCCGGTCTGGGCGGGAGTTCGATGCCCAGGGCGCGCTGTACGGCCGACCAGTCGACAAACTTCAGGGACTGGGTTCCGTTACCGACCCGGCCATGGAGAACCACCACGCCGCCCGGGAAGCCCTCAATTGCGCTGCCGTAGGCGTCCAGGTCGCCCAGGTTGTCGACCCTGGAGCCGCCGGGTCTGTCGCGTACCTCGACTCGACCCAGCCACCGCAGGTCGTTGCGTTCGATGCGCCAGAGCGAGATGGCGGCGCGGTCGTGATCGAGGCTCGCCAGATAGGAATACGGCAGGGTCGACAGGACCGAGACGCTCACGCTGCGCGGGATCGAGGGCGGCCCTGACTGGCCCATGAGCTGAGGCGGGCTGGTTACCTGAGGATTGAGCGAATATCGCCAGAATCCACGGCGCGCATGGCCGACATACAGGTGTCTTTCGCCCGTAAAGATGGCGCATCCCGACCCCGGACGGTTGATGCGAAAGCGCCGCACTTCGCGCGAGACAAGGCCGCCGTCCGGGCCCTCGGTGATTGTCAAATGTCGTGCTTCGCCTCGCCGGTCAAAAGCCACGACCGATATGCCAGGGTTGATCTGCCGCATGCAGAAGCCCCGCGGGTCGGACAGGTCCGTCACGATTTCGCCCCAGCGCCGCATCGGCTGGTTGCCGCTGCTGTCCAGCCGGAAGAAGACGATCCGGGTCCGGCCCGAGGACCGTTCGGTTCCACCGACGACGACGGCGTAGCTGTTTTCAAGAGACAGGGCGGCGACGTCGATGTCCGTCAGTGAACCTGCGGGCAGGCTTTGCTCGATTGCTCCCGAAAAGTCGCGAACGTCCAGGCCGCCGGTGGCGGGGGCGATGGCCACGAAGCCGGCGTTTACCAGGACGGTCGGCGCGCGGCCGTCTCCCCACCAGCTGGTGATCTGACCCAGACGGCTGCTGGAGATCGGCGGAGCCTCGGCTGCCTCCCTCGCGATCACCGGAACCGCGGGCGGCAGGCTGGCGCAGGAGGTAAGGAGCAGCAACAGGAAGCATGGCAGCAGGCGCGATGACATTTTCGGCTCTCCAGCGGACCGAAACTCAACCCTGTTTTGTGCGGGGCGGCAACAGGCCGGTCAGGTCGGGGTGCCCGCAAACGGATACGGACTCACCGACTTGGCCCAGTCGTCGACCACCAGCGGGCGGTCGATCGGCGCGGCGGCACGTTCGGCGCAGGGGTGGCGATGGCACAGGCGGCAGGCGGGGCCGATGGGGGTGACCTCGGGCGCGGTCAGGTCGAGGCCGCGGGCATAGGTCAGGCGATGCGCGTGTTTCAGCTCGCAGCCGAGGCCGATGGCGAGGTCCTGGCTCTCTGTGAAGGCATCATGGCCTTGCCGGTCGACGGTGCGGGCGAGGGTGAACCAGCGGCTGCCGTCCGGAGTCTCGATGATCTGGGTGATGACCCGGCCCGGCGTGCGGAAGGCGCTGTGCAGACGCCAGCGCGGGCAGGCACCGCCGAAGCGGGAGAAGGGGAAGGCGCCCGAGGCGAACCGCTTGGAGATGTTGCCGGCCTGATCGACCCGCATGAGGAAGAAGGGCACGCCGCGCGCCGTGGGGCGCGACAGGGTGGTCAGGCGGTGGGCGGCCTGTTCATAGCTGACCCCGAACCGGGCCTGCAGGCGGCCGAGGTCGTAGCCGGTCTCCTCCGCCGTCTGCTGGAAGGGGCCGTAGGGCATCAGGATGGCGGCAGCGAGGGTGTTGGTCAGGGACACCTTGAGCAGCCGGCGCGTGGCCTGGTCGGGTGCCGCGGCGGCGGCGGCGAGGGCCGTCAGTTCGGCATCGTGAGCGGACAGTGCCAGCTGGAAGGCGACGGCGAAGGCACGTGAGGCGGGGCCCAGGGTCTCGGACAGCAGCAGCCGCTTGCGGTGCGGGTCGTAGCGGCGGGTCCATTCGACCATGACCTCGGCGGGCAGGGTGCGGACGCTGAGGCCGTGCAGGGCCTGGAGGCGGGCGCGGACGCGGGTTTCGAATGGTTCGCCCGGGGCTTCGGCGGCGAGGGCCTCGGCGAGGGTTTCGCCCAGGATGTCGAGTTCGGGGAAATGGTTGCGGCGCGACTGGATGTATTCGCGGACCCAATCGGACGGACTGTCGTCGGCGGCACCGGTTTCCGCCCCGTCGCGGGCGCGGCGGTCGGAGAAGGCGCGGTACAGCCGCAGCAGGGCATCGGCGGCGGCGGGCTGGTCCTCGGCCAGCTGGACGATCTCATGGCGCGGGACCGCCAGACCCTGGAAGACCGGATCGGCGAAGGCCTCGGCCAGTTCGGCCTCGGACGCAGGGCCGGCGGATTGGCCGAGGGTGCGCAGGTCGACGTCATAGGTATCGGCCAGCCGCAGCAGCAGCTGGGCCGAGACGGGGCGCTGGTTGCGCTCGATATGGTTCAGATAGGAGGGGGAGACGCCGAGATCGCCGGCCATGGCGGTCTGGGTCAGGGCGAGGTCGCGCCGCAGCCGCTTGAGGCGGCCGCCGAGGAACAGCTTGCGGTCAGCGGCAGTGTCCATGGCTGCAGTTAGTCATGAAATGACTGATCTGTCTATGTCATGTTATGACTGAATGACACGAATAGTCCGGCCTCGTCTGTGTCATTCGTGACTAGAGCGTGTTCTGCTCCTCGAGACCCGCGGCGATGGCCGCATTCCCGAACCGAGACCGACATGACCAGCTTCGCCCACCTCGTTCCCTCGCCCGTCGGCCGGTTCGACGGTATCGAGCGCCCCTATACGCCGGAAGACGTCCGCCGCCTCCGGGGTTCGGTGCCGATCACCCACACCCTGGCCGAGCGCGGGGCCAACCGGCTGTGGGAGCTGCTGCACGAGGAGCCCTTCGTGAACGCCCTCGGTGCCGTGACCGGCAACCAGGCCATGCAGATGGTCCGCGCGGGGCTGAAGGCCATCTATCTGTCGGGCTGGCAGGTCGCCGCCGACGCCAACACGGCCGGGGCCATGTATCCGGACCAGTCGCTGTACCCGGCCAATGCCGCGCCGGAACTGTGCCGCCGCATCAACCGCACCCTGCAGCGCGCCGACCAGATCGAACACGCCGAGGGCGGGGCGAAGCGTGACTGGTTCGTGCCCATCGTGGCCGATGCCGAGGCCGGTTTCGGCGGGCCACTCAACAGCTTCGAGATCATGAAGGCCTTCATTGAGGCGGGTGCCGCGGGCGTCCATTTCGAGGACCAGCTGGCCTCGGAGAAGAAGTGTGGTCACCTGGGCGGCAAGGTGCTGATCCCGACCCAGGCGCATGAGCGCAATCTGATCGCGGCGCGTCTGGCCGCCGATGTCATGGGGGCGCCGACGCTGATTGTGGCCCGGACGGACGCCGAGAGCGCCCAGCTGATCACCTCGGACATCGACGAGCGCGATCAGCCCTTCATCGATCGCGAAAGCCGGACGCCCGAAGGCTTCTTCCGCCTCAAGGCCGGGACGGGGCTGGATCACTGCATCGCCCGTGGCCTGTCCTATGCGAAATATGCCGATGTGCTGTGGTGGGAGACCTCACACCCCGACCTGGACGACGCCCGCCGCTTCGCCGAGGCGGTGCACAAGGAACATCCCGGCAAGCTGCTGGCCTACAACTGCTCGCCGTCGTTCAACTGGAAGGCCAAGCTGGACGACGCCACCATCGCCAAATTCCAGCGCGAGCTGGGGGCCATGGGCTACAAATTCCAGTTCGTGACCCTGGCGGGCTTCCACAGTCTGAACAACGCCATGTTCGAGCTGGCCGACGGCTACCGCGACCGCGGCATGGCGGCCTATTCCGAGCTGCAACAGCGCGAATTCGCCAATGAGGCCGCCGGCTACACAGCCACCCGCCACCAGCGCGAGGTCGGCACCGGCTATTTCGACCAGGTCGCGACCGTCATCTCGAACGGCCAGTCGTCGACCACGGCCCTGAAAGATTCCACCGAGACCGCCCAGTTCGTGGCGGCCGAATAGGCAGGAGAGAGACCATGCAACCCCTGAACAGCCCCACGGCCATCATCGATTTCTGCCTCGCCCCGCTGAACCTGGACACGGGGACCGAGGCCGAGCGGGAGGTGCGCCGCCGTCTCGAGCACGTCATCAAGACCTTCCGCGCCAAGGCCGCCCAGCCCGTCAGCGTGGACTTCTCGCGGATGCCCTCGCAGGTCATCAACGAGGCCGCCCACGGCTACGAATAGGGCCCCGGTTCAGGCGGCGATGGCGGCCGCGGCGGCCAGCGGCAGGGTCGAGACCAGCTGGAGCAGTTCGGCGGCGTCGAACGGCTTGGCCAGGTGACGGTCGGCACCGGCGGCCTCGGCTGACGCGACATGCTCGGCCAGGGCGTTGGCGGTAAGCATGACGATGGGCGTCCGCGACAAGCCCATCGCCGCCTCGTTCAGCCGGATCTCACGGGTCGCGGTCAAGCCGTCCATCACCGGCATCTGCATGTCCATCAGCACGATGTCGAACGCGCCGTCGCGGCAGGCCTGGACCGCCTCGGCCCCGTTCTCGACCGAGGTCAGCACGACATTGACCTGGGCGAGGATCATCTCAACGACCTTCCGGTTCACCGGATGGTCGTCGGCCAGCAACACGCGGATGGTAGCGGGTTCGTCGTCGGTCGATGGGAGGGCCACGCCGGGTGCTGCGGCCGGCGCGTCGGCGGCATTGAAGGGGATGGTCAGGATGAAGGCCGATCCGCCGCCGGGCTCGCTTTCGCAGTCCAGATCACCGCCCATCATTTCGGCCAGCTGGCGCGATATGGCGAGGCCGAGGCCGGAGCCGCCGAACCGGCGGGTGATGGCACCGTCGGCCTGTTCGAAACGGCTGAACAGGCGCTCGCGGGTATCGCTGTCGAAGCCGATGCCGGTATCCTCGATCGAGAAGCGCAGGGTGGGCGAGCCGTCCCGCTCCGGCCCGGGCGCGGCGGTCAGGTTGACAAAGCCGGTCCCGGTAAACTTGACCGCATTGGAAACGAGGTTGGTCAGGATCTGCTTGATACGAACCACGTCGCCGATGATCCATCCGTCCGCTTCAGGGGCGATCTCGACGAAGAACTGCAGGCCCTTGGCCTCAGCGGATGTTTCATAGAGCTGGGCGGCCTCGCGGACGGCGCGGCCGAGGTGGAAGGCGTCGCTGGCCAGTTCCAGTCGTCCGGATTCGACCCGGGCGAGGTCGAGAATGTCGCTGAGCAGGACCTGAAGCGTGTGGCCGGAGGACTGGATCAGTTCCAGCATCTCTTCCTGCTGGGCTGACAGGGGGGTTCTGGCCATGGCCTGGGCCACGCCGATCACGCCGTTCAGGGGCGTGCGGATTTCGTGGCTCATATTGGCGAGGAACTGGCTCTTGGCGCTGCTGGCGGACTCGGCGACATCGCGCGCCTCGGCGAGAGCCCGGGCATCGTTCTTCAGGTCGGTGATGTCGGTGCAGACGGTGACGATGCCGCCGGCCGCTGTGCGGCGGTCGGAAACGCGCAGCCAGCGGTCTCCGGCGATCTGCTGTTCCCGGGTGGTGGTCAGGCCACGACGGGAGTCGAGCCGTTCCTGAACCCATTCGGCCTGCCGCCCGCGGGCATCGAAATAGAGGTCCTCCGACAGTCCGGCCTCGATGATCTCGCGGAAGGTGATGCCCGCCTTGAGCGTCGACGCGAGTTCCGGGTTCACCTCGGCGTAGCGATGGTTCCACAGCACCAGCCGGTCGTCGGCGTCAAAGAAGGCCATCCCGTCGGGCATGGCGTCCAGCGCCTCACGCAGCCGTTTAAGGGCACCCGACTGGGACGCCCAGCTCGTCCAGGCGATAACGGCGGCGACGCCTGCAATGGCCAGGACCATGGCGAAGATCACGCCGGTCATGATGGCGCTGGAAACTGTCAGGCCGGCCTCGGCCGGGGCTTGTGGCGCGATCATCATCCCGCTCATCGCCGTGAAGTGCAGGAAGGCGATCGCCAGGGTTCCGCCGACCGCCGTGGCCAGTCTGCGCGCCAGGCCGGGCCCATAGACGAAGCCGCCACATATCATGGCGATCATCAGGGCACCCCCGACCGCAAGCGCGACCGTACCCGGCTGCCAGCTGATACTGCCGGCCAGCCGCAGACCGACCAAACCCAAAAAATGCATGCCCGAAACGCCGGCGAAGGCGACGAGCGCCGCGAGGCCACGGCAGGTCCGGTTGGGGCGCACCATCACGATCCCTGCGGCGAGCCCGAAACTGCCGAGAGCGAGGACGAACGACCCTAGTGTCGGCCAGACGGCGTAGCGGACCTCATGGCCCGGCTGGTAGCCGTGCAGAGCCACAAAATGGGTCGCAAACACCGCCAGGCCAGAGATGAAGGCCGCCAGCAGGGTCGCGTTTCGCCGTCGGGTCCCGGACTTGAGCCGGGCGGCACCGAGCAACTGCATGGCCGTTGCCAGTCCGAGAACGCAGATCAGCGCCGCCGCCAGAAGCCAGCGGACATCATGCTCGGACGTGATGGAATACAGGATCTGGTCCAAGACGCGCCCCTTCGAGCGTTGATTCTGGACCCAAGGGGTGAAGAAACCGTGGGCAGCGGCCGCGCTTGTCGTCAGGCGGCGACGACGACTTCGAAGGTGCGACCGATGACCTTGGCCGGATTGACCTGGCGTTCCCCCCGCCGCACCTCGAAATGCAGGTGAGGACCGGTCGAACGACCCGTCGAGCCCACCAGACCAATACGCGAGCCGGCCTCAACGGTGTCGCCGGAGGCCACGTCCAGCCGGCTCAGGTGGGCATACAGGGTGGTCATACCGTTGGGATGGCGGATCTCGACGAAGCGACCGTAGCCGGCGGGCTCATAGCCCGTGCGCAGGACGGAACCTTCGGCTGAGACATAGACGCCGGTGCCGTGCGGGGCGGCAATGTCGACGCCTTCATGGTCGCGGACGAGTTGCCCCGGCAGGCGGCGCAAGCCGAAAGGCGAGTTGATCTCATAAGCCCGAACGGGCGCTTCAAAGGCGATCAGCCGGGTGACGGGCCCGGCCGGTTCGGCCACGGCGGTCATTGGCGGCGCTTCGGGTACGGCGAAAATCTCGTCCGGGCGGGAGTCAGAAGTGGCGGTCAGGGGGGCGGCGGCCATGGCCAGCACGGCGACGCCGGCCAGGCTGGCGGCCTGGCCCGAATGGATGAGGAACGACCGGGCGGTCGGTAACAGGCGTCGCATGGCGGCGTCGGCTCCGTCTTCGGCTCAAGGCGCAGGAGGGGCGCCGGCGGCCGCAAGGTGCGACACACTGCGGCCAGCGACCGGAAGAGCGCCCTTCTAAGGTTCGGTGGGGCGACTTTGGGGCAGGCAGGGGGCGGCAGGTCGTCGCAGGGGGGAACGAAGCAGGCCTGACGAAAAAGGCGCGCGGCCCGAAAGCCGCGCGCCCCATTCGCACTGCCGTGGGAAAGCCTACTGCAGGGGCAGGCTGAAGGTGATCGCACCGACATGGCTGTCAGCGGCGTCGCCGAAGCGGCCGCGATAGCCGAAGGTCATCTTCACCGGGCCAAAATTGGTGTCGACGCCGGCCGAGGCGATCATGGAGCCGCCGAACGGATCCTCGATGTTCCGGGCCAGAATCTGGGCCGGGTTGGCGGCGATGCCGGTGCGAACGGCACCGCTGCCTTCGCTGAGGCTGTCGCGATAGCCGCCCTCGACGAAGAAGCTCATCCCGCCGCCGCCGCCTTCGGCCCGCAGCGTGATCTCGCCGCTGGTCCCGTGGACGGTGCGGTCCTGGTAGCTGTACTGCGCCGCCGGACCCTGTTCGACATAGCCGTTGACGTCGGTCGAGACGTAGTTGACGGCGACGCGGGGCGACAGGGCAATGCCGCCCATGTCGAACCACATGCCGCCCTGGACACGGGCACCGACGCTGCCGCCGGTCGTGTCGGCGGTGTGGATGATCGGGGCCAGGGAGGTCACGCGGGTGATATCTTCATAGCGATCGATCGAGCCGCCGGCGGTGGCGTTGATGAAGGAGTCGCCCGAGCGCCAGCCGCCATAGAGGTCGAAGGCATAGCTCTTGACATCGAAGGCCGTGGCCCCCGCTTCAACCTCTGCCGTCCGGTAGGTGCCGGCGAAGCCGAAGCGCATGCTGGGCGACATCACGTGGTCCAGCCCGGCGCGGATACCGTAGCCGGTAGTGTCGGCGGCGGCCACGGAGCCGCGCGCGTCGGTCTCGACGCTGTCGGCGATGGCGCCAAAGGTCAGGTGAGTGCCGGCTTCCCAGTCGGCACGACCCGACAGACCCTCGCTGGCGAGGTCGAGCAGGTCTTCCCGTTGACGGAAGCCGGTTTCGGCCTGGACCGTCGACTGGGCACCAATGTCGCCGTAGTACAGATAGTCATTGGCCAGTCGGGAGATCAACTGATGACCGGCGGCGGTCGGGTGCACGCCATCCCAGAACAGGAAGGTGTTCGGCGTGGCGCAGACCGTGACGCCGTTGAAGCAGGCGTCGGTCACATTGGTCAGACCGAAGGCTCCGGGGTTCGCGTTCAGCGCCGCGCCGACCTTGAAGATGTCGAACAGGATGATGTTGGTCCCGGGCCGGGCGGCGGCCGTGGTCATCAGGCCGCTGAGCAGGGCGCTGTTGAACGAGGTGCCGGCAAACTCAGCCAGCGGAGCAGCGGCGGTGCCACGGAACGCCGGCGCGTTTCCGAGGCTGGGAATGTTGCCGACGAGGATCGTGCCAGCACCGGCACCGGCGACGCTGTTGACGATGAAGGCGATGTCCGTCGCGGCGGCGATCGCCGTCGGTTGGACAAAACCCGTTGGATTGGACCGCTGCGGGTCGAGGGCTGGCAGCAGATTGAAAGCTTCCAGGCGCTGGAAGATGTTGTTGGCACCGCCCAGAATGCTGACAAGATCGGTGGAGCGGAAGGTGCCGCCCCCGCCGGTGTAGGCCAGCAACTGGTTGCGCATTCCGGGCGGGAAGGCCGAACTGTCCGTGCGCGCACCACCATAGGCATAGTTGATGCTGCCCGTCACCGACGCGCCGGCGGCCGAGCGGCCGGCGTTGAAGCCCAGCAGTTCCGTGAACACCGGACCATTCGAGAACCGGCCCTGGAAATTGGGCGCTGCCGGGCTGAAGCCGCCGGTGGCGGCAAACAGGTTTCCGTTGTCACTCAGGCTGTCGCCGAAGACAACCAGGCGGCTGTAGGACTGGGCGCTGGCGGCCGTCGCGACGCCGCCAACAGCGGCCACGGTCAGTGCGGCAAGCGCCGCGTGGCGCAGAAAACGAGACATCGATGATCCTCCATCGGCCGTCATCATGCGACCGTTGGATGACAGTGTGCGCGCGTTTCGCGCGGGCGCAAGATGCCGCCGGGGAAGGTTTCAGTGCAGCGTGCGAAAACGCAGCGTTCCGGCAACACTCCTGAGCGCCCCGAGTGCCTCCGGTGCATAGTCACGATCCACATCGGTGATGACATAGCCGGTGCGTTCGTCGGTCTTCAGATGCTGGCCCAGGATGTTCAGCCCGGCGGCGGCGAGGGCGCGGTTCAGTTCGGCCAGGACCCCTGGCTGGTTGCGGTGGATGTGCAGGATCCTGTGGGAGCCGTCGACCTCGGCCAGCTGCACATTGGGCAGGTTGACACAGAAGGTGGTGTCGCCCCGGTTGAGGTAGGCCAGCAGCCGTTCGGCCGCGAAGGCACCGATGGCTTCCTGGGCCTCCTCCGTTGAGCCGCCGATGTGGGGTGTCAGGATGACATTGGGCAGGCCGAGCAGGGGGCTGTCGAACGGGTCGGCGTTGGTGGCGGGTTCCTCGGGGAAGACGTCCACAGCCGCCCCGCCGATACGGCCAGACCCCAGGGCCTGGGCCAGGGCACCGACGTCGACCACATGGCCGCGCGAAAGGTTCAGCAGCAGGGCACCCGGCTTCATCCGCGACAGCCGGGCCGCGTCGATCAGGGCGGTGTTTTCCGTGCGGCCGTCGACATGCAGGCTGACCACATCGCTCTCGGCCAACAGGGCATCAAGTGAGGCCATGCGACGGGCATTGCCGAGGGCCAGCCGCTCGGTCAGGTCATGGAAGACCACCCGCATACCGAGGCCCTCGGCCAGCACAGACAGCTGCGAGCCGATGGCCCCGTAGCCGACGATGCCCAGGGTCTTGCCACGCAGTTCCCGCGAGCCGGTGGCGGACTTGTTCCACACGCCGCGGTGCATGGCGGCGGACTTGTCGACGACATCGCGCAGCAGGGCGATGGTCAGGCCGACCGCCAGCTCCACCACCGACCGGGTGTTGGAATAGGGGGCGTTGAACACGGCCACGCCCCTGGCGGCGGCGGCGTCCAGGTCGATCTGATTGGTGCCGATACAGAAGGCGGCGACGGCCATCAGCCGGTCGGCGGCCTCAAGCACGCGGGCGCTGACCTGGGTCTTGGAGCGGACACCAAGCACATGGACGCCCCGGACGGCCTCGATCAGGGCGTTCTCGTCGAGCGCGCCCTTGAGGGATTCGACCGTGTAGCCGGCCTCTTCCAGCCGTTCGACGGCGGCGGGGTGGATATTCTCCAGAAGCAGGATGCGGATGCGGGCGCGAGGATAGGACCAGCGGCCGGCCAGGCCCTCGGCATGCAGGAACTCATCCATCGACGGTGCCTCGGCATCGGCGGCCGCGACCACGCGGTCACGGCGGACGATCTCGGTGAAGGCGTGGAATCGGTCGGCTGCCCCGTCGAGCCTGACTTCGGCGTCGGTCCAGCCGTCGCCGATCATGACCACGGGGCCGGGCCGGCCGAGGGCGCGGATAACGACGGGCTTGCCGCCTGCCTGTGAGAGAGGATTGTTCTCGTCGATGCCTGTGACCCGGCCGTCGTCGTCATACATCAGGTCGTTACACAGCACCTGTTCGGGCGGCACGTGCAGATGGGCGGCGAGGGGGGCGATGATCTCGCGGAAGCCGCCGGAGAGGATGACGATCCGTCCGGCGTTCTCGCGGAAGAAGCGCAGGTTGCGCCGCACCGACGGCGTGCCCTCGTCGAGGATGCGGCCTGCCAGTTCGGCGACATGGTCGCGGGTCAGGGGCAGCAGGGCCAGGCGGCGGCGCAGGGCCTCACCGAACGGCAGGTCGCCGGCCATGGCCTGATCCGTCAGCGCGGCGACCTCGCCGCAGATCGCCGCGGCGTCGGGCGCGCCGGCCAGGGCGATATCGGCCAATGCCTCCAGCGTCTCGATGCGCACGAGCGTCGAGTCGAAGTCGAAGACATAGGTGATCCGGTCGGCCATGGCGGGACCTTGGCCGACCTTCGCACCTGCAGCAATAAGAGAGTGCGCCTGCCCTAGAACTTCCCGAGGCTGCGGATGCGGCTGTCGGGACGGCGGACGTCGAGGGCGGCGGCGCCGATGGCGGCGGCGATGGTGGCGACGGTCAGAAGAGCGCCGCCTTCCTTCGCATGGTCGCGGGCGAAGTCGCCGGCGTCATGGGCGTAGCGGCGTGCGCTCTTGCCGTGCTTCTTCAGGACCTTGCGCGAGGAATGTCGCGCGCCGTGGAGGAATTTCTCGCCGCGATGCCGGGCGTCGTCGCCCAGATCGGAAGCGCGCTCGCCGGCCTCGGACAGGCTGTGGCGGACCGTCTCTGCCAGATCGCCGAAGCGGTCGCGCAGGCCGCGGGTGTCGATCCATCCGCGCGGGTCCAGCCGACCGCGCAGACGCTCATACCGCGTCGGGCCGTTGCGCTGGCTCAGGAGGAGGGCGGCGATACCGACGCCGGCCAGGACGGCGAGGACGCCGCTGGAAATGCCGGGATGTTTGCGGACTTCGGCGAGGGCGGAGAATTGACGGACCATCGGATAGTGAACCTCTTCATCGAGGCCGCCTTCGGTCGGGTCGTAGAGCCCGTCGTCATACGGCTGCCAGGCGGAACTCCTGTCCCGCATGAGGCTAGGAGCGAACCGGGCGAAGAGTGGTTCCGCCAGACCGGGCAGGACGGAATAGAAGCTGGCGATCAGCCGGCCGCCGCCGCCGACGGTGATCTCGCGGATCGGATGACTGGCGCAGTACAGGATGGTGTCGGCCACGACATGGGTCGCGTAGACGGGCTGGGGATTCTGGGTGGCGTAGCCGGTCAGGTTGCGGGCGTGTTTGCTGTAGGGGCTGTCGACCGCCGCCGGCTTGACCAGGCTGACGGTGATTGGGGCCTGTTCGCGCATCAGCTCCATGCGCAGCGCATTGGTGAAGCCCTTCACCGCATGTTTGGAAGCTGAATAGACGCCCTGGATCGGCATCGGTGCATCCGACAGGATCGAGCCGACATTGACGATGGCCCCGCCGTTGTAGCGTTTGCGCAGATGCTCTGCCGCGACCAGCGAGCCGTTGACCACGCCCCAGTAGTTGGTCTCGAACAGCCGCCGCTGGTCTTCCAGGCTGGTCACGCTGATGGTGCCGTAGATCGAGACGCCGGCATTGTTGACCCAGGTGTCGAAGCCGCCGAACAGGCGGACGCACTTTTCCGCCGCCTCGGACAGGGCCGCATGGTCGGCCACGTCGGCGACGGCCCAGGCGGCGCGGGCACCGGTGGCCTGCAGTTCCTCGGTCAGGGCCTTCAGATCGGCTTCGCCCCGCGCGATCAGAAACACACAGGCCCCGGCCCGCGCGGCCCGGCGCGCTGTCGCCAGACCGATGCCGGAGGTGGCACCCGTGATGACGATGGACTGTTCGTTCAGGGGCTTGAGCGTCGCTTTGGTCATGAAACCGCCGGGTCGGTGTTGTCAGATCGGGTGGCTGGAACGGGGGCCGAAACCGTACCGGTTCCTGCTGTAGCACGCAGGTCTTATCATTCGCGACTGGTGCGCCTATCTGACGGCGCTTCCTGACTTCCGCTGCTTTCCAAGGACCGCCCGTGACCGATCACGCGCATGATCACGCCGCACCCGCACCCGACGACGACCTGGCCGCCGCCTTCCAGATCGAGGGTTGGCCCGTGCGCGGCCGCATCGTGCGGCTGGGCGAGACCATCGACACCATCCTTTCGGCCCATGCCTATCCCGAGCCCGTCGCCGCCCTGCTGGGCGAGGCCTGCGCCCTGGCGGCGCTGGTGGGCTCCAGCCTGAAGTTCGAGGGCCGGTTGATCGTCCAGGCCCAGGGCGACGGGCCGGTGCGCTATGTCGTCGCCGACTATGACACCAACGGCCAGATGCGCGGCTATTGCCGGTTCGACGAGGACGAGGTGGCGGCGGTGTCACAAGGCTTTGCACGCCCGGGCGCGCGGTCGCTGCTGGGGCAGGGGGTGTTCGTCATGACCCTGGACCGCGGGCCGGACTTCGAACGGACCCAGGGTATCACCCCGATCGAGGGCGAGAGCCTGTCGCTGGCGGCGGAACACTATTTCCAGCAGTCGGAACAGATCCCGACCAGGGTGCGACTGGCCGTCGGTTCGGTGGTCACGGACAAGGGCGTCGGCTGGCGCGCCGGCGGGGCGCTGATCCAGTTGATCGCGGGCGATGAGGCGCGCGGCTCGACCGAGGAGGCGTGGGACCGGTCGCGCGCCCTCTTCCAGACCCTGGCCGACGACGAACTGCTGGACCCGACGATCACGCCGGAAATCCTGCTGTTCCGCCTGTTCCACGAGGACGGCGTGCGGCTGGAGGACGCCCGGCCGCTGGTGGCCCGGTGCCGCTGTTCGCGCGAGCGGATCGCGGGGGTGCTGACCTCGTTCGACCCGGCCGAGTTGGCGGAAATGGTCGAGGCGGACGGCAAGATCCGTGTGACCTGCGAGTATTGCGGGACGGTCTATGAGCTGGAGCCGGAAGAGGTGGGGGCGGACTGAGGCGGCTCAGTCGTTGTCCGGGCAGATCAGGTTCACGCTCGGGAAATAGGTGCGATAGCGGCGGGCGTCGCGGGTCAGCAGGGTGTAGCGCCGGACCGCTGCGTGGGCGCCGATGAAGAAGTCAGGCAGGGGAGAGCGACGCTCGCCTCCGCGCTTTCGGTAAGCCTGATAGGCGCGGCCGGCGAGGAAGGCGGCCGACCAGGGCAGGTCGTCACGGCCAAGCCCGACCTGTTCCAGAAGGTGATCCACTTCCGAAGCCCGTTCGAAGCGGGCCGAGATCTCTGCGTAGACCATTGGATTCACGAGCACGAGACCTCGCGAGGCTGCTCTCGACAGCGCGGACTCGGACCATGCTTGCCATTCGCTCCCGGGTTTCAGGACGTCAAAGATGACGTTGCTGTCGACCAGAACCGGCGTCATTCGTGGTCGAACCGACGGGGCGGTTCATGGACCGTGTCATTTTCCGGCTCTTCAGGCAGGTCTTCCCATGGACCGCGCATCATCTCGAACAACTCGTCAGACGTCATGTCGAGGTTTGCCGTCCCAGCGTTCCGCAGCCGCGCGACCAGACGCTCGCCCCGCGTCAGGCCGTCGGCCGGTTTGAGCACCACCTTGCCGTCTTCCATCACCCATTCAACCTCGGTGTGCGGCAGCAGTCCGGCCCGTTCGCGGATGTCGATCGGGATAGTGACCTGGCCCTTGGAGGTGATGCGCATCCATAAGTCTTACCATAAGGGGTAAGAAATTTGAAGTGCGCGCGGTGGCCGCTTTTCCGCCGTATTGCGAACATGAATGCGCCACAACGCGACGTCCCCGACGGCGTTCATCGAACGCGGGCTACTCCTCGCTTCGGGCCATTCAGGACCCAAGAGGAGCAACTGCCATGAAGACCCTTTCCATCGGCGCCGTCTGCGCCTTCGCCACCGTTCTCGCTGCCGGCACCGCCGCCGCCCAGGAACGCCTTCCGATCAATATTGACCCGCTGCTGTCGGGCCGCCTGCCGGCCGGGGTCACCCCGCGCGTCCTTCCGGGGCTGCCGACGGTCTGCCGCGTCGATCCTGCCGTCGCCAGTGTCACCCTGACCAAGGGCGGCCGTCCCGGCCAGGTCAGCGTCAGCTATGAGGTCGTGAACCGGGGCCGCAGCGCCTGGACCTCGGGTGCCCGGCAGCAGAGCGTCAGCCTTCAGGCCCGCAATGCCAACACAGGCCGGGTCTATCGCAGCAACCGCGCCCTGCCGACCAGCGCCGGGGCAGGCGCATCGATGCTGAGCTTCAACTCGCCCCTGATCAGCAACGCCTTTGATGATTTCGAGTTCGGCGGCGATGTCGAGGTCGCGATCGCCTACGATCCCGACATCCATATCGACGGCAACAACTGCAACGACGACAGCAGCTCGACCAACAATCAGTTCCGGGTCGAGAACGCCGAAGTCATGGCCTTCCTGCGCGGTACGGCCACCAGCCGGACCTTCCGCTGAACCATTGTGACGCGTGCCATGCCGCCTCCCCGGGGCTGACCCGCGGGAGGCGGATCGCTGTCCGGCGGGTCTCAGTAGGCCAGCGCGATCCCGTCCTTGCGCATCTCGGTCGCCGCGCCATAGGTCCAGCGCCCGCGGCCATTGGCCTGACGGATCACATTCTGATAGCCGCCGAAGCCGCCGTTGGGGCCGCCGAGGACCCAGCCCATGGCCGCAAGCTGCGCCCTGGTTGCCGCCGGCACGCCGGTTTCCAGATGCAGGACGCCGACGCCGTCCGACGGATGGCCGGTGGGTTCGGATGAGCCTTCGTGCAGCCAGCGGGGGCTGTCGCCGGCCTCTTGCGGGTCGAGGCCGTAGTCGACCATATTGATGATGATCTGGGCCTGGCCTTGCGGCTGCATGCCGCCGCCCATGACGCCCATGGCCATCCAGGGCTCGCCGTCCTTGCAGGCGAAGCCGGGGATGATGGTGTGGAAGGGGCGTTTTCCGGGGGCGTAGACGTTGGGATGGCCGTCGGTCAGGGCGAACAGTTCGCCGCGGTCCTGGAACATGAAGCCCAGGGTCGAGCCGTCCGGGCCGTCGGGGACCAGGCCGGAGCCCATGCCGCGGTAGTTGGACTGGATCCAGCTGACCATCATGCCGTCCTTGTCGGCGACGCTGAAATAGGTGGTGTCACCTTGTGTGGGCGCGTCGCCGGGGAAGGCGCGGTCCATGACCCGGTCGGGGCGGATCAGGGCGGCGCGTTCGGCGGCATAGGCCCTGGAGTTCAGCCATTCGACCGGGGTGCGGCTGAAGCGGTCGTCGGCGAACCATCTGGCCCGGTCCTCGAAGGCCAGACGTTTGGCCTCGGCCTGATGGTGGATCGAGGCGGCGGACTGGAAGCCCATGCCCTTGAGATCGAACTGCTCGCAGATGTTGAGGATCTGGTTGGTCGTCAGGCCCTGGGTGTTGGGGCCGAGGCCATAGACCTCGACGCCGCGATAGTCGGTGCGGATCGGCTCGACCCATTCGGTGCGGTGCGGAGCCAGATCGGCCCTGGTCATCCAGCCGCCGATGCGGCGGAAATAGCGTTCGATATGGTCGGCGATGGCCCCTTCATAGAAGGCGTCGCGGCCGCCCTCGGCGATCATCCGGTAGGTGCGGCCGAGGTCGGGATTGGCGAAGACCTCGCCGACCCGGGGGGTACGGCCGTCGGGAGCGTAGACGCGTCTGCGGTTGTCGTTCTCCTCGATGATCGCCGCGCGGCGATCGAAACCGGCCATGTTGCGCTGGAGGTACCAGGCGATCAGCTGAGGCATGGGCACGCCCTCTTCGCACAGCTCGGCGACGGGCAGGAGGACGTCGGCCCACGGCAGCTTGCCGTAGCGCTGGTGAGCGGCCCACCAGGCGTCGACCGTGCCGGGGACATTGACCGTGACGGCCCCATAGGGCGGCAGATAGCCGTCCCCGGCCTTCTTCGACCGGGCGGTTTCGAGGGACAGGCCAAGCGGGCTGTTGCCCGAGCCGTTGAAGCCGACGACCTTCCGCTGCGCCGGGTCCCACAGCATGCAGAAGGCGTCGCCGCCGATGCCGTTGGCGGTGGGCTCGAGGAAGCCCAGGGCCGCATTGATGGCGATGGCCGCATCGATGGCTGAACCACCGCGCCGCAGGGTGTCGATGCCGATCAGGGTGGCGCGCGGATGAGCCGTGGCGGCGGCGCCGTGCTGGCCCCAGACGGTTGAGCGGCCCACGAACTGGACCCCGCTGTTGCGGTTGCCGGGCCCGATGCCGGCGTAGGGGTCTGCGGGCGCGGCGGCCTGAGGCGCGCTCAGGGTGGCCGCGTGGGTGGGCGCGTTGCCGGCGCTCGCTACATCGGCTCCGGCGAGGAGTGCACCGGCAGGAAGGGTCGAGAGGAAGGTGCGACGACGCATGGACGGGTTCCCTTACGAGCAGGGTGTGAACCTAGACGGTTCGGGCGCGGTGTGAAGGGCGCAGGGAGACAGGCACCCGGGAACTGCCGGGCGGGTTGAACAGGGTGCGTCACGTCTCACCTGGTCAAACGCCTTGGCGAGACCGCCTGGTCCCCGATCCGGCGCGTCAGTTGCCCCTACGGCGCAGGGCTGAGGGCCATACGGGCATGGGGTCCCAGATCGCTGCCGAGAACCTGGCCCACGGCGGTAATACTGCCGTCGGCCCCGACACGAACGACGCCGATCTCTCCTTCGGCCAGCCGCAATCCGGTGGCCCTGGCAATGTTGCCGGCGTGACTGATCAGCGCCGTGTTGCCGTCGATGGACGGCAGGCCGCGGAGGATATCGGCAAACGCCTCGCCCGCTCGTTCCATGTCTCCGGGTACATCGGGGTTGTGATGGATCAGGCGCGGTTCGATGCTGTAAGTGCCGAACATGAAGCGCGCTGTTTCGGTCGCCCGGCACATGGGGCTGCTGATGATCGTCGTAACCGGAATGCTGAGGGCGCGCAGGGCCACGCCCGTTTCCTGAGAACCGGCGAGGCCGGCCACCGACAGATTGCGCTGTGCCGTGCAATCGTTCGCGGGGCGGGTGAAGTCGTCCTCGCGGGAGGGAATCTCGGTGCGTTCGTGGCGGATGACGAGCACCAGCCCGCCAGCGCGCATCTGCTCGATCAACTGTCCGACCCGCCCTTGCGGGGGTGCACCATGAGCGGGTCCGCCGCTACCCTGGAGAGTTGGCGTCGCCTGCTGTGCGGTGGCGGGACTGCAAGCCAGCACACCGGCGGCGGCAAGGGCGAAGAAAAGTCTGCGCATCGATAACTCCCTGGATGTTGAGTGCTCATCAGAGCGGGGTTTCAAGCTGGTCTGGTCCAGTTCCGTAGGCCCTGGTCCCTGCCACGCGCCCTCACGCCGCCTCAGCGACGGGTCCCCAATGCGGGAAGGGATCGGCCAGCTTCTTCCAGCCCTCGATCCCGCGCTCCATTTCGAACCGGGTCAGCAGGGCCTTGTCGAACATCGCGGTCAGGGCCTCGCGGTCCATGTCCTTGCCGATCAGCACGATTTCCTGACGGCGGTCGCCGTAGGGCTGGCGCCAGGTCCGTTCAAGCGCGGCCAGCCATTCAGGATTGTCGTCGGGCCAGCGGTCCTTGGGTGCCGAGGCCCACCAAAGGCCGCCCCACTGATGTTCGGTGACCGCCCCGGCCTGGCTCCAGCCGCCGACATAGGCCATGCGCGTCGCCAGCCAGAAGAAGCCCTTGGAACGCCACACGCCGGGCCACTCCTGGCGCATCACGTCGAACAGACGCTGCGGATGGAAGGGTCTCCTCGCCTTGTAGACCCAGGTCGAGACACCGTATTCCTCAGTCTCGGGCGTGACTTCGCCGCGCAGCGCCTTCTGCCAGCCGGCAGAATTCTCAGCCAGGTCCATGTCGAACAGACCGGTGCCCATGACCTGATCCAGTGGAACGGCTCCGCGCACGGCATGGACCACTTTGGCGCGTGGATTCAACTGACCGATCATGGCCGAGAGCGTGGTCAGGCTTTCCTTTGACAACAGGTCGATCTTGTTCAGAACGATGACGTCGGCGAACTCGATCTGGTCGACCAGCAGGTCGGCGACCGTGCGTTCGTCATCCGCACCAAGGTGTTCGCCCCGCGTCTTCAGCAGGTCCGTGGACGGGTAGTCGGTGAAGAAGTTGTAGGCATCGACGACCGTGACCATCGTGTCCACAGTCGCCAGATCGGCCAGGCTGAACCCGTCCTCGTCGCGGAAGTCGAAGGTCGCGGCGACCGGCATGGGCTCTGAAATGCCGGTCGACTCAATCAACAGATAGTCGAACCGCCCCTCTCGAGCCAGCTTGCCGACCTCGATCAGCAGGTCTTCACGCAGGGTGCAGCAGATGCAGCCGTTGGACATCTCGATCAGCTTTTCCTCTGTCCGCGAAAGGTCGGCGCCACCGCCGTCCCGGACCAGTGCTGCATCGATGTTGACCTCGCTCATGTCGTTGACGATGACCGCGACCCGCTTGCCCTCGCGATTGGACAGGATGTGGTTCAACAGGGTGGTCTTCCCGGCTCCGAGAAAGCCGGACAGCACGGTGACGGGCAGTTTGGTCATGGTGGGCCTCGACAGGGGATCGATCTTCGACTTAGATGTTATGCTATAACATCACAAGTCTAGGCTACACCCTCCTTGACCCCGTCCGCAGTCGCCATTGGAACCCATCCATCAATCCTGGACCGGCTGTCGGATCCGGCCATCCGGCTGGTCGTCTGGGAGCGAACCAATCCCTGCCTGATGGACTGCTTTCCGGAGTCGGCTCGCCCGACGCCCGACGAGCTGGGCTGTCTGCCGGACTGGCTGAACGAGGACATCGGCATCGTCGGCAGTCTGTTTGCCCGTGCCACTGGCTCGGCCTGGAGGGTCCGGCTGGAGACCGCGGTTGAACGCACCTGCCCGCGCTTTCATCAGGATGCCAATTCCCTGCGGTTTCTGACCACCTATCGCGGGGCCGGCACCGAGTGGACGGTCGATCCCCTTGCGGCGGCGATTCAAAGTGCGGCAACGGGTGCCGTGGTCGCTGTGAAGGGCTCGGCCATGCCCCTTACAGGCGCGCCTGTCCTGCACCGTTCACCCAAGGCCAGCCAACGAAGCCCGAGATGGGTGATGGCAATCGACGCGGCCTGAGCCGCCAGGCTGAGACTGGCCCGGGCGAGCGGCTCACGGCCCGACGCGCAGGCAATCGGGATGGCGGCCGGTCAACCCCGTGAAGGTGGCTCGCAGCTGTCGCGCTTCCGTCAGCCCCCAACCTTCGTCGGGGTGATGACTGTGATGGAGCGTCAGCCCCCCAGATCCAGCGAATAGCCCGCTGACCGCACCGTCCGGATCGGATTGACCGTGCCCTCAACGTTCAGGGCCTTGCGCAGGCGGCCGACGTGGACGTCGACGGTGCGGGCCTCGACATAGACGTCACTGCCCCAGACGGCGTCGAGCAGCTGTTCGCGGCTGAACACGCGGCCGGGGTGCTGCATCAGGTGGTCGAGCAGGCGGAACTCGGTCGGTCCGAGGTGGATCTCCTGGCCCGAGCGACGGACACGGTGGGCGACCCGGTCGATGACGATGTCGCCGTGGTTGAGCCGGTCATCGGCCAGGCCCGGACGGATGCGGCGCAGGACGGCGCGGATGCGGGCGATCAGCTCGCTCATCGAGAAGGGCTTGGTCAGATAGTCGTCGGCGCCGGTGTCGAGGCCGCGAATCCGGTCGCTTTCCTCGCCCCGCGCCGTCAGCATGATGATCGGCATGTTGCGGGTCTCGGACTTGCCGCGAATACGCCGGCAGACCTCGATCCCCGACAGTTTGGGCAGCATCCAGTCCAGCAGAACCAGATCGGGCAGACGCTCCTCGATCTGCAGCATGCCCTCCTCGCCGTCGGCCGCGACCACGACGCGATAGCCTTCCTTCTCGAGGTTGTAGGACAGGAGGGTCGCCAGGGCGTCCTCGTCTTCCATGACCAACACATAGGGCTGCACGGGCGTAGTCTCCGGTTCAGGCGGGCGACAGCGGTTCGGGGGCGGCTTCGGCGGAGTCGGGATTCCAGCGCGGACGTTCGCCGGCGAACTCCTGACCGGTGATCTCGTAGTAGATGGTTTCGGCGATGTTGGTGGCGTGGTCGCCGATCCGCTCGAGGTTCTTGGCCATGAACAGCAGGTGGGTGCCGGCGGTGATCGTGCGCGGGTCGCCCATCATATAGGTCAGCAGCTCACGAAACAGGGCGTTGTAGTGTTCGTCGACCTCGTCGTCGGTGTTCCAGACGGCGATGGCGCGGTCGATTTCGGCGGCGGCATAGGCGTCCAGCACGTCGCGAAGGCGCATGGAGACCAGTTTCCCCATCCGCTCGATCGAGCGGGTCAGGGGCTGCATGGGCTCACCCTCGGCCAGGATCAGACCGCGCTTGGCGATGTTCTTGGCCAGGTCGCCGGTGCGCTCCAGATCAACAGCCAGCTTCATCGCCGCCAGGGTGCGGCGAAGGTCGGAGGCGACCGGCTGGCGCAGGGCAATCAGGCGGATGGCCTTGCGCTCGATGTCACGGTGCATCGCATCCAGCCGGGCGTCCCGGTCCACCACGGCACGGGCCAGGGCAACATCGCGGCGGGCGACGGAGTCGACGGCGTCTGCGACCTGGGCCTCGGCCAGGCCTCCCATGCGGGCGACCTCGGCCGTCAACTGGTTGAGCTCGTCTCCATAGGCCTTGACGGTGTGCTGGGGCATGGGGGCAGTCCTAGCCGAAACGGCCGGTGATGTAGTCGAGCGTGCGCCGCTCGCGCGGATTGGTGAAGATGTCTTCGGTGTCGCCGGTCTCGACCAGCCGGCCCAGGTGGAAGAAGGCAGTGCGCTGGCTGACCCGGGCGGCCTGGGCCATGGAATGGGTGACGATGACGATGCAGTAGCGCTCGCGCAGTTCGTCGATCAGTTCCTCGATCTTGGCCGTGGCGATAGGGTCGAGGGCCGAGCAGGGCTCGTCCATCAGGATGACTTCGGGCTCGACGGCGATGGCCCGGGCGATGACCAGCCGCTGCTGCTGTCCGCCCGACAGGCCGGTGCCGGGCGAATGCAGGCGGTCGGCGACCTCTTCCCAGAGGCCGGCGCGCCTCAGCGAGGCCTCGACCACGCCTTCCAGTTCGGATTTCGAAGCGGCCAGCCCATGGATGCGCGGGCCGTAGGCGACGTTCTCGAAGATGGTCTTGGGGAAGGGGTTGGGTTTCTGAAAGACCATGCCGACGCGGGCGCGCAGCAGGACCGGATCGACGGACTTCGCATTGACGTCCTCGCCGTCCATCTCGATCCGGCCGGTGACCTTGCAGCCCGGAATGGTGTCGTTCATCCGGTTCATGGTCCGCAGGAAGGTCGACTTGCCGCAGCCCGACGGCCCGATCAGGGCGGTGACCGTCTTGTCCGGGATATCCAGCGTGACGTCATACAGCGCCTGTTTGCCGCTGTAGGAGACCGAGACGTCGCGGGCGGCGATCTTGGTCGGCCCCATGGGAGCAGAGGTGTGGACGACGGGCGGGGCGGCGATGACGGGCTGGCCGCCGGGCTGGCCGCCGCCTTCAGTTCCGTCTGGCGCGCGAAGGAGATTGAACTTCATATCAGCTTACCACCGGCGTTCGAAGCGCCGGCGCAGGAAGATGGCGGCGGCGTTCATGACGATCATGAAGGCGAGGAGGACAAGGATGGCCGCGGCCGTCCGTTCGTGGAAGGCGCGCTCGGAGGCGTTTTCCCAGATGTAGATCAGCGAGGGCAGGGCGCCGGTCGGCTCGCCCAGCGCGGTCGGAATGCCGGGGATGAAGCTGACCATGCCGATCAGCAGCAGGGGTGCCGTCTCGCCGAGGGCGTGGGCCATGGAGATGATAGCGCCGGTCATGACGCCGGGCATGGCCAGGGGCAGGGTGTGCTGGAACACCGTCTGGGTCTTGGACGCGCCCATGGCCAGGGCCGCCTCGCGGATCGAGGGCGGCACCGCCTTCAGCGAGGAGCGGGTGGCGATGATGATCGTCGGCAGGGCCATCAGGGCCAGCACCAGGCCGCCGACCAGCGGGCTGGCGCGCGGCAGGTGCATCCAGTTGATGAACAGGGCGAGACCGAGCAGGCCGTAGATGATCGACGGCACAGCGGCGAGGTTGTTGATGTTGACCTCGATCAGATCGGTGATCCGGCCGCGCGGCGCGAACTCTTCCAGATAAAGGGCAGCCCCGACGCCGAGCGGAATGGCGATGAAGGCGGTGACCAGCAGCATCAGGGCCGAACCGACCACGGCACCCAGCACGCCGGCCAGCTCCGGTTCGGTCGAATCGCCCTTGGTGAACAGGCCGCTGTTGAAATGGGTGGTGACCTGGCCCGAGGCCTTCATCCGGTCCAGCCAGCCGATCTGCTCGTCGCTGAGACGGCGCTGGTCCGCCGGCGTGTCGAGCGAGATCTCGTGCTTGAAATAGAGGTCGGCGTCGTCCGACACCGGGGCCGCGATCGGTACGGTCTGGCCGATCAGCTCGGGATTGCTCCGGATACGGGCGGCGGCGGCGAATTTGAGCTCGGACGAGAACAGGCTGCGCATGGCTGCGGCCTTCGTGCCCGCAGCGTCATCGGCAATGCCCATGCGGGCCAGCTGCTGCTCAGCGACCAGCAGTTCGAAATTCGTCCCCTGCGGATAGGCGCGATCGACCCGGGCGGGGTCCATATAGACCGGCACGGTGACGGTGTGGGTGTAGAAGGCCGTGTGGCCCTGTTCGATGATCCGGCCCAGCAGCAGCAGCAGGAAGCCGACCGCCACGCCGATGGCGAGCAGGCCGTACAGCCTGAAGCGGCCTTCGCGGGCATAGCGCTTCTTCAGGCCCGCGCGCAGCCGGGCGGCGCGCATTTCGGAGGGGACCCGGGTCTCAGTCATACTGCTGCCGGTAGGTCTGGACGATGCGCTGGGCCACGATGTTCAATACCAGGGTGACGAGGAACAGGGTCAGGCCGAGTCCGAAGGCGGACAGGGTCTTGGTGCTGTTGAACTCCTGGTCCCCGGTCAGCAGGGTGACGATCTGGACGGTAACGGTCGTGACCGTGTCCAGCGGGTTCAGGGTCAGGCTGGCGGCAAGGCCGGCGGCCATGGTGACGATCATGGTCTCGCCGATGGCGCGGGACATGGCCAGGAGCATGGCACCGGCGACGCCGGGCAGGGCGGCGGGCAGGAGTACGCGCTTCACCGTTTCGGACCGGGTGGCACCCATGGCGTAGGACCCGTCACGCAGGCTTTGCGGCACGGCGTTGATGATGTCGTCGGACAGGGAGCTGACGAACGGGATCAGCATGATGCCCATGACCGCCCCGGCGACCAGCGCCATCTGGTTCTGCACGAGCATCAGATACTGGCCCAGACCATCCAGCGGACCGCCGATCATCAGGCCCCCGAGGCCATTGAAGAACTCGCGGAAGGCCGGGCCCACGGTCAGGGCGGCGAAGAAGCCGTAGACGACGGTCGGCACCCCGGCGAGGATCTCCAGCACCGGCTTGACCGTCGCGCGGAAGACCGGACCGGCATACTCCGAAAGATAGATGGCGGAGAACAGTCCGACCGGGGCGGCTACGGTCATCGCGATCAGCATGATCAGGAAGGTGCCAGCGAAGAGGGGCAGGGCCCCGAAGGCTCCGGTGGATCCCACCTGGTCGGCACGGATCGCGGTCTGGGGGCTCCACTGGGTTCCGAACAGGAAATCGGCGACCGGAATGGCGGAGAAGAAGCGCAGGGAGTCGTAAACCAGCGAGGCGATGATGCCGACGGTGGTCAGGACGGCGACGGCGGAACAGGCGAACAGCAGGCCGACGATCCAGCCTTCGACCCGGTTTCGCGCCCGCATACCGGGGCGGATCTGGCCGAACACGAACAGGGCACCCAGCAGGGCAGCGAGGGCGGCACCGACCATGGTGCCGAGATCCAGCATCTGGCCGATGCGGGCCGCGCGTTGGCCTTCGACGGGGAGAAGTTCGGCATAGGGGGCCGGCCAGATCTGGACGGCCGGCTGACCGGCACCGACGGCGCGGGCGTCGGCGAAGAAGGCCTCGCGGCGGAAGGGCTCAAGCTGCTGGACGGCTTCGGGGGCGCCCGAGGCTGTCAACTGCTGCTCGATATCGGGTGAGAAGACCGCGGCCGCCAGGAGCACGACCAGGGCCGGCACCAGGGTCCATATCAGGGCGTAGGCCCCGTGCTGGCCCGGACGGGAATGGGACCGTTCTCCGGCCGGCAGGGACAGGCCCCGCCGACGCGCCATCGTCCGCCCGCCGACATAGGCGGCGACGGCTGCGGCGATCAGGATCGGCAGAAAAAGCCAGGTCATGGACGTCCGGGAGAGCAGAATCGGGCTGTCCGGTCGCCCGGCTCGCCTCCGGCCGATAACTGCCCCGGAATGGTCAGCGGATTACGACGACCGGATGACACTTCTGTTACGCCGGGGGTCGGCAGGCACCCGTCGGGTCACGTTGCTGACGCGGCACCCCGTCCCGGGGCTACCGGGAAGTAGGCGGTGAAGGCAGCGCCCTGTCCCGGCGCGCTTTCGACGGTCAGCCCGCCGCGGTGCCGGTTGACGATGTGTTTGACGATGGCGAGCCCGAGGCCCGTTCCCTGGCGTTCGCCGCTCTTCTGGCCCTCGACACGATAGAAGCGCTCGGTCAGGCGCGGCAGGTGCTCGCGCGCCAGGCCCGGGCCGTGATCCCGGACGGTAACCGCGGCATAGCGCTGGCCGCCGGCTTCCCTGTCGGGGGTAACCAACGGCAGGCGGGTCGCACCCTCGCCGCGACTCCCGCCGGACCAGGGGGCGGCGGCTTCGTCGAGGGCGATGTCGGGCCGGATCATGATCTCGACCGTCCCGCCCGTGGGGGAATATTTGATGGCATTGTCGACGAGGTTCTGGACGACCTGAAGGATCTCGTCCCGGTCACCGTTCACCGGGGCGCAGATGTCGCGGTCCTCGACCTGGATGACGACCTTGCGATCGACGGACAGGACACTGACCGCATCGACGACGTCGGCGGTGGCGCGGGCCAGGTCGACCCGGCCGGAGGGCGGGATGTGTTCATTCAGCTCGATCCGGCTGAGCGACAGCAGGTCGGAGACCAACCGGCTCATCCGGTCGGCCTGGGTGGCCATGATATCGAGGAAACGGTCGCGTGCCTTGGGGTCGTCGCGGGCGTGGCCCTTCAGCGTCTCGATGAAGCCGGACAGGGAGGCCAGCGGTGTCTTCAGCTCGTGACTGGCGTTGGCGAGGAAGTCGACGCGCATCAGCTCCATGCGGCGGACGTCGGTCTCGTCGCGCAGGACCACGAGGGCCAGTGGCTCCGGGTGAGCCCGGGCAAGCGGTTGGGTGACCGCCCGCCAGTGCCGGGTCCGCGCTCCGACGCCGGCGTAGTCGGTGGTGCGGGTCAGGCCGCCGAACAGGGCTTCGTCCACGGCCTCCAGCACGGCCGGATCGCGCAACACCGGGACCAGCAGGCCCCCTTCGCGCTGGATACGCAGCAGGTCGCGGGCGGCGGCGTTGGCGAGGACGATCCGACGCCCGGCGATATCGTCCGCCTCGCCGCCCGATACCACGAGGACCGGGTCGGCCAGGGCCTCGAAAACGCCCTCCAGCAAGGAGGTCCCGGCGTCCTCGGCTGACCCGGACGGAGTCAGGCCGGACTCTGCGGCCGGGGAGGCCGGTGCCGGCGGGTTCCGGTTGAGGAGCCAGGCGGACAGGCCGATCAGGGCGCCCCCCCCCAGCAGCCAGGATGCCAGATCCGGCTGGTAGACGGCCAGGCCGATGAGGACGGCCATGGCGATCCCTGTGCTGGCACCGGCGGTCCACAACCGGGATCCGGCCTGGGGTGCCACGGGGGAGGGGGAGTCTTCGTAGGGCATTCACGCTTTCATTGGACGCGCGACTCGTCCCGACGAACATGACACGGAATTCATGACAGCGGCGCATTGCCGGTGCGAGTTCGACTTGTCAAACAACCTTTACACACCTAATCCTGATACCAACTGGCACGGACGGGGCGGACAGATCATGGCGGCGGCGTTGATGCTCGAAGGGGTGAGCAAACGGTACGGCGACTTCCAGGCCGTGCGCGATCTGAGCTTTCAGGTCGAGAAGGGCACCATCTGCGGCTTCCTGGGTCCGAACGGGGCCGGCAAGACCTCGACCATCCGAATGATCCTGGGCCTGCAGGGCGTCAGCTCGGGCCGGATCGGCATCCTCGGTGCCGACGACGGCCGCAAGGTGCGTGACCGGATCGGCTTCCTCCCGGAGGAGCGCGGCCTCTACAAGAAGATGACGCCGGTGGACGCCATCGCCTTCTTCGGTGCCCTCAAGGGCCTGCCGACGGGCGAGGGGCGCAAGCGGGCGCGTGAGATGCTGGACGCCCAGGGCCTGGGCGCTTCGAAGAACAAGAAGATGAAGGAGCTGTCCAAGGGGATGGCGCAGAAGGTCCAGCTGATCGCCTCGGTGGTGCATCGGCCGGAATTCGTGATCCTCGACGAGCCCTTCTCGGGCCTCGACCCGGTCAACCAGCAGGGGCTGGAGGCGATGATCCGCCAGCTGGCAACGGACGGGGCCACGGTGCTGTTTTCGACCCATGTGATGCAGCACGCCGAGCGGCTGTGCGACAAGGTCGTGCTGCTGGCGCGGGGCCGCAAGGCGTTCGAGGGCACGGTGGCCGAGGCGCAGGCGACCTCGAAACGCTTCCTTGAACTGGAGGGCGCGATCGAGGCCGCACAGGCTGCGGCCCTGCCCGGTGTCAGCGGCGTCGAGGTGGTGTCCGAACAGGACGGTGTGCGGGTGCTCAAGGCGGCCCTGGGGCAGGGCGGCCGGGGTCAGGAGGCGCTGAAGGCGGCCTTCCTTGGCGGGCTGGACGTTCGGCGCTTTGAACTGCGCGAGCCCACCCTGCACGACGCCTTCATCAGTCTGACGGGTGATCATCCCGATATCGACCAGTCGGTGAAGGCCGGCGCGGAGGCCGCCCGATGAAACGCATCCTGCTGATCGCGCGCCGGGAATACGGCGCCTATGCCAAGACCGTGGGCTTCTGGCTGTCGCTGCTGGCCTTTCCCCTGTTCGCCGTGCTGGGCGGGGTGTTGCCGGCCCTGATGATGTCGGCCGAGCCGGTGCGCAATGTCGTTGTGCTGGAAGAGGGGCCGCAGGCCCGGGGACTGGCCGCGGCCGTCCAGGGGGCCGTGCGGCTGGAACAGGAACGACGCCAGGCGCGGATGGCCGAGGCCGCGGCCGAGGCGCAGAAACAAGGCGGCCAGGCCGGGGCTTCGGCCGCCGGACAGGCCCTGAACCGGCTGGCCGGACTACGTCTCAGGATCGTGGCAACGCCGGCGGAGCTGAGCGCAGCACAGCCAGGCGAGGCGCGGGAGGCGATCGTGCGCCGCTATCTCGGAGATGCGGTGCCGGAGGCCGACCAGCTGGATTCGGTGGTGCTGCTGAACCGCGTTGACGGCAAGCCGACCGCCCGGGTCTGGACCCGCCGGGCCACTGACGACACGGTCGAGGACTTTGTCCGCGACGCCCTGAAGGACGCCAACCGGCGCGAAGCCTTCGAACAGGCCGGGATCAATGCGGCCGTGGTTGAGCAGACCGAGCGGTTCCGCCCGGACATAACCGCCCTGTCTCCGAAGTCGGCCACCGGCGGCGTGGTATCGTTCCGCGACCGGCTTCCCATGATCATCGGCCTCGTCTCCGGCTTCCTGTTGTGGTCGCTGGTGATCACCGGGGCCTCCATACTGTTGAACAGTGTGATGGAGGAAAAGGCCAACAAGATCCTTGAAGTCCTGCTGTCCTCGGCCTCGGCCACGGAGATCCTGACGGGCAAGGTTTTGGGGGTGGCGATGCTGACCGGCACGGTGATGCTGGCCTGGGGCGGGATCGGGGCCTTCGGCCTGCTGGCGGCAAATCCCGAGACGGCGGCCATGGTGGGTGAGGTTCTGCTCCAGGGCGGCATGCTCGGCTATTTCATCGCCTATGCGGTCGGCGGCTATCTGATGTACGCGGTGCTGTTCGCGGCGATCGGGGCCTTCTGCGAGACCCCCCGCGATGCGCAGACGCTGATGGGGCCGATCATGATGGTCCTGACCGTGCCGATCTTCGTCATGGTCATGGCCGCGCAGACGCCCGACTCACCCGTGGTGCAGATCCTGTCGTGGATCCCCTTCTTCACGCCCTTCCTGATGAGCGCCCGCGCCCCGTCCGAACCGCCGATGATCGAGGTCGTGGGCACCATGGCGGGCATGTTCGTCTTCGCCCTGCTGATGGTCTGGATCGCCGGCCGGGCGTTCCGGGCGGGGGCCCTGTCCGACGTGAAGCTGAGCTGGCGGGGCTTCGCCGGCGCCATCCGGGGCGGAGGGAAGTAGGCACAGCCGTCTCCTCCCTGTCGCGCAGCGATGGGGAGGTGGCGCGGCGCGGCTTCGCGCCGTGACGGAGGGGTGGTGAGCAACGATTGCGGCGCGGCCCCCCTCCACCACGCTCCGCGTGGTCCCCCCCCCATCGGAGATGGGGAGGAGACAAGAAAAAGGGCCGCTCCGGTTTTCCGGGGCGGCCCTTGATCGTTTCGTTCGTTCGGTCGGTCGCTTAGGAGCGCGGACCGCCCACGCCCGGCACGCGGGGCTTCGGCGGCGGCAGCAGGCCTTCGCGCTGCATGCGCTTGCGGGCCAGTTTGCGGGCGCGGCGAACAGCCTCGGCCTTCTGGCGGGCGCGCTTCTCCGAGGGCTTCTCGTAGTGCACGTGGCGCTTCATCTCGCGGAAGCTGCCTTCGCGCTGCATTTTCTTCTTGAGGGCCTTGAGCGCTTGATCGACGTTATTATCGCGAACGAAAATCTGTACCAGGTTGAACTCTCCTTTGGCCGCCCGCCGCGCACCTCGAAAGGGAGACGGGCAGACAAATAAAATATCGCTCCGACAGACATGGTCCGCGGATGAAGGCGGGCTGATACACGTTCGCCCCCGCCCTGTCCAGATCGTCGCGCGTCTATCTCAGGCCTCGAAACGCCCGCCGGACGGGGATATGCTGCTGCCATGACCGATGCGCCACACCTGTCGAACGACGCGCCCGCAGGCGACTGGGCCGACCGCATGGAACAGACCGTGCTGGACGCCGCCCTGGGCCTCGCGCCCCGGCTGGGCTGGAACAGCGCCATGGTGCGCGCCGCCTGCGAGGCTTGCGGCCTGTCGCGGGGTGATGAGGAACTGCTGCTGCCCAACGGCGCGCGCGACCTGGCGGCCCTGCTGTCGCGGCGTCACGATGACCGGGCGCTGGCCACGCTGGCCGAAGTCGATGCGAAATCGCTGAAGATGCGCGAGCGAATCGCGGCGGCCGTATCGGCCCGGATGGAGGCCGGGGCCGCCGATCTGGAAGCCACCCGCCGCTGCGCCGCCTTCCTCGCCCTGCCGCCCAATGCCGATCTGGGGCTGAAGCTGGCGTGGGAGAGCGCCGACCACCTGTGGCACTGGGCCGGGGATACGGCGACGGACTGGAACCACTATTCCAAGCGGGCGATCCTGTCGGGCATCCTGATCCCCGCCCTGACCCTGCGCTGGTTCGACGGCCGCGAGGCGGCGGAGGCCTTCGTCGCCGCCCGGATCGAGAACGTCATGGCCTTCGAAAAATGGAAGGCCGGCAAGGACTTCGACGCCCCGCTGAAGACGGTCACGGATGTGCTGAGCCGGATGCGGTACGGGGCGAAGGCGGAGTAGCGGACCCTCTCCCATTGGGTGGAGGTCGGTCGCATGCGACCGACAGACGGGCTTGAGCGCACGGCGGCCGAAGGCCGTCGTTCTTGCGCGACCCGAAGGGCGGCGCGAAGCGTCAAAGGGTGAGGGTCGATCACAAGCCCGTTGTCCGCGCGCTGAGGGAGACTCTGCGAACTTCCGCAACGGGTGGTGAGCGGACAATCAAAGCGTCCGGTCGAGCATTCGAGGACAACGGACGTGGCCGGAGTGGCCGACCGGCTCAACAACTGGTCAGGCGAGACCTGGCGGCGGCGTCCGGGTCCACGATCGCGACCTTCAGAGGACTTGCCGCCCACCCAATCATCCGAATGGAGTTGATCACCCGTCAACGCTTTCCCACGGACGAGAGACCCGGCGACTCCGCATCCCGGCGAAGGCTGGCCCAGCAGGCGAGTGCGACGGCGAGACCGAGGGCGATGCGCAGGATGTCGAGATACAGTCCCGGCACCCCGAGCTGCAGATCATCCATGATGCCCTGCTGGATGGAGTTCAAAGCCGCGTGCCCAAGGGCGGCCGGCCAGAAGCTGCCGGACCGGATCGTCAGCCAGCCGAAGAAGAAGGACAGGCCGAGGGTCTGCAACGGAAACAGGACGAAGGTCCCCAGGATCGGATAGTCTGGATAGTTGTGGCCGGCGAGCAGCACGGGCACGTGCCAGGCCCACCAGATGGCGGCCAGGAGCAGGATGCCCCGGGTCACGCCGATACGGCGGATCAGATGTCCCTGCAGGAAGCCGCGCCAGGCGAACTCCTCGCCGGTCGTGACCCCGAGGGTGATCACGGAGAAGACGACGGCCGTCGCGGCGACGTTGCCCAGATAGAGTGGCCAGGCCTGGAAACCCTCGCCCAGAACCCACGGCCCCCCGTCAATGGTGACTCCTCGCCCTTCAAAGATGAACCATCCCGACGTCGCCATCCCGCTGCCGACCAGAACCGCCAGGATCACGAAGCCGATGATGGTCGGTACGAAGACGCCCAGGGGCAGATAGGCGACGCGGCCGACTTTCCACAGCAGGCCCGCACGCGCAGCAGGGTTGAAGATGATGAAGGCCAGGGCGATCACGCTGGGTGACCACATGACGGCCATGATCATGATCGTGGTCAGTGGACTGTCCAGGCCCCAGAGCTGAAGGGCGACGATCTGCAGGGTCCAGGACACGGCCAGGGCTAGTCCCGTGAAGAGTGCGATTGATCGCCACCGCATGGTGAGGGCCGCACAGGGGGCAGCGGCCGGAGATGATGATTCAGGCATGAGACTGTTCCGCAAAGACACGTGGCGTAAGCCGCCGAGGGGTTGGGAAGAGGCATTGCGCGGCCGACCCTGCCTCGAACCACACTGTTCGCGGCAGGTGCCGCAAGCGACACATGAGGCAGTGGTCCCTTTGCCCGGCGGGTCCTGAAGGGTGTTACCGCCGCGACCGGGACCAGACAGGCACCGAGACGTCCGGGATCAAAGAGGTGGCCGCGCCGGATCGGGGGGCAGTCACCCCGGTCCTGTCGGGGGCTGATCCCTTCGCGGTGTCAGCCGCGGGACGACCGAAGACAGAAGCAGTCTGCCCGCAATGAAGATCAGCGCCAGAACCACGCCGGCCGCCGGAAACAGCCAGGGCCCAAGACGCTCGCGGGCTGAGGCCGGGTCATCGATGACTCCGATGAACGCCGTCCCGGGGCCGGTCCAAAGACCCGCATGGACGGGGTCGAGGATCTTCAGCGCCACCACAAGGACGGTGACGCCCGCAAGGATGGCCAGCAGGATCAGGGCGAGCAGGGCGATGGCGGCGCCGACACTTCGGTGCGCGCGATTGGCCACGAACCGGGCGAGGTCGCCGGCGCGCTGGGACCCCAGGGCCCCATAGGCCTCGATCTCGTCGACGAAACGGCGGGCATGGCGTTCGGCTGGGCCGAAATCGCTCAGGACCTGCTGAACGGATCCACCCGACGCCACCCGGTCCTCGATGTGGGACCGGGTCTCGCGGACGATGTCGTCGCGCTCGCGCACCGGCAGATGGCCCAGCGCCCAGCCCAGACGGCTGAGCCAGCGTTCAAGCTCGACCTGATCGGTCATGGCCGGACTCTCCTTTCAAGAAAATGGGTCAGCCGCGAAGACATCTCTGACCAGCTGGCGCGCTGGGCCCGCAGTTCCTCGCGCCCGGCATCGGTGATCGCGTAGTATTTCCTGGGACGGCCGTTCTGCGGGTCGAGCCGCCACTCGGCCGCGGTCCAGCCCGACTTCTCGAGCCTGTGGAGCAGGGGGTAGACGGCCCCTTCGGCAAGTTGAAGACCTGCGTCGCTACGGAGGCGCTCCAGGATTTCGAGCCCGTAACAGGCATCTTCGGCTAGCAGGCTCAGCAGCGCCAGCTCAGCCAGGCCCTTCAGCATCTGGGTCCGCTGGACCGGTTCGTGGTCGGGGTCTGGATCGTGTTTCAATGACATCTTGTAATGCAAGATATAGTGGTTTCCAGATTTGGCAAGCGCCGCTCATTCCGGGCCTCTGTCAGCCCAAACCCAGCCGCTCGGGAATCCGGGTCACCCGGCATCGCGGCCATGGGCAAACCGACCAATCCGTTTCACTACCTCGACAGTTCGCCCGAAGTGATCCCGACCGTCGTCATGAGGTAGGTGAAGTACCCGCGCGCTCATCGCGTTCATGGTCGCGGGCGGCGGTCTCAACCCCACCGGCTGCCTGTCCGGACCGTGTATTCTCGCCCCGTATAATCTCGCCCCTTTGAACCCTCGAATCGACCTTCCGGCCCCCGCCCGCCGGCGCGAAACCACGCCCATCCGCAGCCTGCGTCCGATTCTGTCGTCCCCGCATGCATACTGGCCAAACCCCCGCCGGGCCTTGGTCTTTGACAGCTTGCATCACCCCGCCGACGCCGCCACAGGCGCGGCTTGCCCGAACGGGACCCGCTGACGCGTGTCGAAAATCGCCCGCAGGATTTTTTCGCGGGCAAGGCGATACTCTCGCCCCCTGACGGCCTCCGGGTGCCGTCGATCAGACCAGCGGCTTCACCCGGTTCACATGGCCCATCTTGCGGCCCTTGCGGGCCTCGGCCTTGCCGTAGAAATGCAGGCGGGCGTCGGGTCTGGCAGACAGGGCCGCCCATTTCTTCACATCGTCGCCGAGCAGATTGGTCATCTCGACCCGGGCGTGGGCGGCCGTGGGGCCCAGCGGCCAGCCGGCGACGGCGCGGATGTGCTGTTCGAACTGGTCGCAGACGCAGCCGTCCTGGGTCCAGTGGCCGGTGTTGTGGACGCGCGGCGCGATCTCATTGACCAGCAGCAGGCCGCCGCCGAGGTCGAACAGTTCGATGCCGATCACCCCGACATAGTCCAGCCCCTCGAGGATCGCGACGGCGATGGCGTGGGCGCGGGCCCCGGTCCTGGCATCGACCTTGGCCGGGGCGATCGTCGTCCTCAGGACGCCGCCCTTGTGGATGTTCTCGCCCAGCGGATAGACGGCGATGGCACCATCACGGCCGCGGGCGCAGATCACCGAAAGTTCGCGCTCGAAAGCCGCACGGGCCTCAAGGATGGCGGGACGGCCGCCGATGGTCTTCCAGGCCTTGGCGACCTCGGTGGACGACTTGATCCAGACCTGGCCCTTGCCGTCATAGCCCTCGCGCCGGGTCTTAAGCAGGACCGGCACGCCCATGCGGTCGACGGCGTGACGCAGGTCCTCAAGGGTGTCGATGATCGCAAAGGCGACGGTCGTTGCACCGACGCTGTTGAGGAAGGTCTTCTCCTCGACGCGATCCTGGGCGACCGCGAGGGCCCGGGCCCCGGGTGCGACGACCGCTCCGCCCTCGATCAGGCGTTCGACCGAGCCGGCGGGGACATTCTCGAACTCGAAGGTCACCGCCGCGCAGGTCTGGCCCAGCACGGTCAGGGCCGTGGGATTGTCATAGGCGGCGACGATCTGACCCTGGGACACGCGGCCGGCGGGGCTGTTCTCCTCCGGATCGAGGATGACGACGTTGAAGCCGAGGCGCGAGGCGGCCTGGCTGAGCATCCGTCCCAGCTGGCCGCCGCCGAGAATGCCGAGGGTCGAACCGGGGGGCAGGGGCGCGGCGTCGGCCAACTCAGTCCTCGACGGTTTCGTGCACGGCCTCGGTCTGGGCCTCGCGGAAGGCGGTCAGGCGTCCGGCCAGGATGGGGTCGGAGAGGGCGAGGATCTGGGCGGCGAGAATGCCCGCGTTCTTCGCCCCCGGCTCGCCGATCGCCAGGGTGGCCACGGGGATGCCGCCGGGCATCTGGACGATGGACAGCAGGCTGTCCATGCCCTTGAGCGCCTTCGATTCCACGGGAACGCCCAGCACCGGCAGTTCGGTCATGGAGGCGGCCATGCCGGGCAGGTGGGCGGCGCCGCCGGCCCCGGCAATGATGACCTTGAACCCCGCCGCGCGGGCCCCGGTGGCGAAGTCGAACAGGCGTTTGGGGGTCCGGTGGGCGCTGACCACCCGGGCGTCCCAGGCCACGCCCAGCCGGTCGAGGGCATCGGCGGCGTGTTTCATCGTCGGCCAGTCCGAACGACTGCCCATGATGATCGCCACTGGTGGTGTCCCGGTCGTCATGGATGCGCGCCCTTTTCGCGGGAAAGCGGCGCGATACAGGACTCGCGTTGCGCCCGCAACCGACGGCGTTAGGCTCTCTGGCAGCCGGACGTGATGAGTCGCCGGCCGGGGAGCCCCTATCGCTCGTGACTGACGCGGCCGTCACCGACCCTCACGCCGAGATCGAGCGCCTGCGCGCCGAGGTCGAGGCTCTGCGCCTGCGCGCCGAGGCGGCCGAGGCGGCGGCGGATCATGACGTGCTGACCCCGGCGCTGAACCGGCGTGGCTTTGTCGCTGTCATGCGCAGCGCCATGGCCTTCTGCCAGCGCCACGAAGTCCCGGCGGTGCTGCTGTATCTCGATCTCGACGGGTTCAAGAACGTCAATGACACCCTCGGCCACGCGGCCGGCGACGCCGCCCTCGTGCATGTGGCCGAGCTGCTCCGGGCCAATCTGCGCGAATCGGACGCGGTCGGGCGGTTGGGCGGAGACGAGTTCGCCTTGCTGATGCTGAACGCAGGTCTCGACGAAGGCCGCGACAAGGCCCGGCGGCTGGCCGCGGCGCTGGAGGCGGACGGCTTCGTCTGGGCCGGGGCGCAGGCACCGCTGGGCGGCTCCTTCGGCGTCCGCGCCTTCGCCGGCCACACCGACCCCGAAGTCTGGCTGGCCGAGGCCGATGCGGCCATGTGGGTGCGCAAGAAGGGGCGCTGAGCCTAGTCGGCCTTCAGATAGCGGTTCTCCACAACGCCTGCCCCATGGACCGTGGACGACTCAAGCCGCCATTTCAGGCTGAAGCCCGGCGCTTCCGAAAACAGACGGACGCCGGATCCGATCATGATCGGCAATGTGAAGATCCGCGCCTCGGTGATCGCGTCGATTTGCAGGAAGGCACGGATGGTGCCAGCGCCGCCGTCCACATAGGCGTTGGGATAGCGGGCGGCGACTGCACGGGGATCGGTGGACGTGACCACCTGGGCAGGCGTGCCCGCGGGAAGGGGTCGTGTGGACATCACGACACCCGGCAGGCTCCCGGGATAGGTCCAGCCATACTGCGGATAGATGACATCGAACGTCCGACGCCCCAAGACTATTGCATCCACGCTCTCCAGGTGGGCGTCGTAGCCGAAATCCAGACCGTGATAGGGCTGGAGGTAGCTGAGGTCGTCGTTCTCGCCGGCGATATAGCCGTCGAGAGTCTGTGCGATAAACAGCTTCATACAGGTCTCAGGCGATGATGTCCGGCAGGATGCGGTCCTCGACCTTGGCGATCTCGTCCCGCAGCAACAGCTTCTTCCGCTTGAGCCGGGCGATCATCAGCTGGTCGGGCACCGGCATGTGGCCGAGGGCCTCGATCGAGGCGTCGAGGTCCGCGTGCTCAAGCTGAAGCACCTTGAGCCGGGCGCGAAGCGCCAGGTCTTCCTCGGTCAGAAAAGGTTCGTCGTCGTTCATGTCGGCCCCTGCCGGAGGATCATACTGTGCGTCGGGTCAGGCCGGAAGGCGGTCCGCGAGCCGGACCAGTCCCGCCCGCGGGGTCATCGGCGACCAGACCCGTGCGGCGGCCACCATGGTGTTGAGCGGCGGCTGCGAGGCGGTGGACGGGGCCGGGGCGAGGGCTTCCAGTGCGGTCAGGAGGCGGCGCTCGGCCTCCAGCTCCACCGCCTTGACCTGGGCCCGGACGGCCTCGCGGTCGGCGTCGTCGAGATCGGGGGCACGGGCCTTGAGTGCCTTCCGTACGGCACGCAGCGGGGCGATGGCGGTTTCCTGCCAGGCGCGGGCGGTATCGCCGGCGGCTTCAAGGGCGTTCTCGTCCGGTGCGCGACCCTCGGTGGCGCACCATGCGGCCCAGAACAGCAGGGGCACGTTCTGGCCGGCGGCGTCCTGAAGCTCCAGGCAGGCGTCGGCCACGCCCTCGGCGGCATAGGCCGTTAGCGCCCAGTCCCAAAGGCTCATTCGGACGACCGTCCCTTGAGACCGTCCCAGCGCCGCACGGCGGACCAGTCGAGGTCGAACAGGTCCAGCGCGCGGCCGACCGACTGATCGACCATCTCGGCAATCGAGGCGGGCTTGGCGTAGAAGGCGGGCAGGGGCGGGGCGATGATGGCGCCCATCTCGGCCAGGGCCGTCATGGTGCGCAGATGGCCGAGGTGCAGCGGTGTCTCGCGCACCATCAGCACCAGCCGGCGGCGCTCCTTCAGCACCACATCGGCGGCCCGGGTCAGGAGGGTGGAGGTCACGCCGGTGGCGATCTCGCTCATGGTGCGGACCGAACAGGGGGCGATGATCATGCCCAGGGTCCGGAACGAGCCCGAGGCGATCGAGGCGCCGACATCATTGAGACGGTGCGTCACGTCGGCGCGGCCCATCAGGTCGTCGGCCGACAGGTCGGTCTCCTGCGACAGGGTCAGCAGGGCGGCGCGGGTCACGACCAGATGGCTCTCGACTCCCAGCTCGCGCAGGGCGTCCAGCATCCTGACGCCGTAAGTCACGCCGGACGCTCCGGAAATTCCGACGATCAGTCTGGCAGGCGCAGGACCGGGGGGGGTCCGTACGGCTCCGTTCACATCTTCGGCCAATTCGGGCTCCAGGGTGGTCCGTGTCCGGACGGTCGGCAGTTCACCGGAATGTGATTCTACAGCCGGTCAGACCGGGCGCTGACTGTACTGGTCCCTTAGACATGGAGGCGCAAGCCATGACCATCGAAGCTCGTATCCGCGAACTGGGAAACCGTCACCGCAATCTGGATGAGACGATCCGGAGAGAGACGACCCGCCCGGCCACGGACTCGCTTCGCGTAAGAGAGCTCAAGTTACAGAAGCTCCGACTCAAGGAACAGATCACCAGTCTGGAGGCCTCGGCGCATTAGCGAGGCCTCCCGAAAGAACAACGGCCCCGGGTTCGCGCCCGGGGCCGTTTTTATTGCCTCCCTCACGGGGGGAGGTGGGTCGTCGGCGGAGCCGGCGAGACGGAGGGGCCCCTCCACCGCCACGCGGTCCCCCTCCCCCGTTGGGGGAGGAATGTCTCAGTCCTTGGAGCCGAACACCGAGGCGGCGGTTGGTTCGGCACCGCGGCGCTCGCGGGCTTCCGGCACGAACTCTTCCTCGACCGGCTCTTCCGGGGCATCGACGGCCTGCAGGGTGGCCCCGCCCTTTTTCGCGTCGTCCTTCGCCTTCTTGTCGGCCGCCTTGCGGACCAGTTCGTCGAGCGCCAGCTGGCCCACGAGGCCCAGGGTCACCGGGTCGACCGGCTTGATGTTGGGGCTGTTCCAGTGTGTGCGGTTGCGCACGCTCTCGATCGTCGACTTGGTGGTGCCGAGCATTTTGGCGATCTGTGCGTCTGTCACCTCGGGGTGATTGCGCACGAACCACATGATGGCGTCGGGGCGGTCCTGGCGGCGCGAGACCGGCGTGTATTTCGGCGGCGCCTTGTGCACCTTCAGCAGTTCGGCGTGGCGGCTGACCACGGCCTGCATCCGGTAGGTGTCGTCGTTCTGGGCCTTGTCCAGTTCCTCGCGGGTCAGCTGGCCGTTGACCAGCGGATCGGCGCCGCGGATGTCCCGGGCCACGTCGCCGTCGGCGATGCCGCGAACTTCCAGCGGGTGCAGGGCGCAGAAGTCGGCGATCTGTTCGAAGGTCAGCGAGGTGTTGTCGACCAGCCAGACCGCGGTGGCCTTGGGCATCAGGATGTCGGTCATGGGGGCGTTCCGGTGCTTGTTCGAGCCCGAAAACCGGGCTCTGGATACGACGGCGCCCGGCCTTTCGACCGGGCGTTGATGCTCGCGATATAGTCCTATTCGCCGGAAAAGAAAACGGAACCCGACAAGGCCATACAGCCAAGGTTCATCCAGGCTGCGCAACATTGGCTTCACAGACGCGTTGTGCGTCGGGAAAGACTTTCTGGGAGGAACTTCCATGCTGATCGAAATGCTGGCCGCTGCGGCGGTCGTCACCAGTGCCGGGCAGGAGTTCGCTCCGCAGATTCCGGATGGTCCCCAGCGTGGTGCCCCGCGCGGCGACTATCGCGACAGCTGCAGCGGTGAATATGTGAACCGGGGCCGGCTCTATGCCGATTGCCGCAACAATCGCGGCAACATTCGCGAAACCTCGATCGAGCTCAACCGCTGCACCAACTTCGAGATCCGCAACAATGACGGCCTGCTGGTCTGTGGTCCGAACCGCGGCGAATTCGAAGATCGCCCGGGCGGCGGCGGCGGCGGCGGCGGCGGTGGTGGCGGCTGGGGCGGGGGCGGCGGGCGCAACTCCGTTGTCGTCTTCCGGGACGCCAATTTCCGGGGAGCGTCGTTCCGTTTCGACAACGAAATGCCCAATCTGGCCAATACGGGCTTTAACGACACGATTTCGTCGATGCAGTTCCAGGGCGAGTGGGAGGCTTGCACCGACGCCTATTATCGCGGGTTCTGCCAGACCTTCCGCGGTGACGTCCGCAACCTGCAGCGCTGGGGCATGAATGACCGCATCTCGTCGCTGCGCCCGGTTCGGGGCGGCGGTCGCTGGTAGTCGTCAGACCGTCAGTACAATCTTGCCGACATGGCCGCCTGCCTCCAGCCGGAGGTGGGCGGCCGATGCCCGCTCCAGCGGGAAGGTCGCCTCGACCGGCGGCCGGACCGCGCCTGAGCCGACCCACGGCCAGGCCGTTGCTTCCACGGCCGCGATCAGCCGGGCTTTTTCGTCGGCCGGCCGGGCCCGCAGGGTTGAACCGGTCAGAGTGACCCGTTTCAGCATCAACCGGGCCAGATCGATCTCGGCCAGGGCTCCTGACTGGGTAGCGATTACGACCCAGCGGCCCAAGGGGTTCAGCGCGGCCTGATTGAGCGCGGCGTAGTCGGCCCCGACCATGTCCAGCACCACATCAGCGCCGCCGAACGCGCGGATGGTGGCCTCCATGTCGTCGAAGGTGGCGTCGAGGCTGAGGTCGGCACCGAGAGCGCGCGCAGCGTCGGCCTTTTCCGCACCGCGCGAGGTGGCGATGAGCCTGGCGCCGGCCGCCCGGGCCATCTGGATGGCGGTGACACCGATGCCGCTGGTGGCACCGTGGATCAACAGGGTCTCGCCCGCCACCAGCGCGCCGGACTCGAAGACATTGGCGAAGACGGTGCAGACCGTCTCGGGCAGGGCGGCAGCCTGGATGAAATCCATGTCGGCGGGGACGGGCAGGGCGTGGCGGGCGTCGACGACGGCGAGGTCCGCATAGCCGCCTCCGCCCAGAAGCGCGCAGACGCGGTCTCCAACTGACCAGCGTGTCACGCCGGCACCGACCTGATCGACCTCGCCCGCGACCTCGAGACCGAGGATGTCCGATGCGCCGGGCGGTGCGGGGTAGCGGCCCATCCGCTGCAGGATGTCCGGGCGGTTGATCCCGGCGGCCCGGACGCGGATGCGAACCTCACCCGGGCCTGCGGTCACATCGGGACGTTCGGATAGGGTCAGGGATTCGGCGGGGCCGGCGCCGCCCGTGATCTCGACTACCCGCATTCGCCCGTCCTGTTCTTGCAATCGTCCGTATCCGGGCGTTGAAATAGGGTGTTGCGTTGAGGATGGCCACGAAGGAGGCGGTGATGTTCGAGGATCTGGAGCCCCGTCCGGCGCGCGGCGCGCCGCTGATCGCCCTGACGCGGGAGGATCTGGACGGCTATTCGGTCGAGGACCTCAAACAGCGGATCGCCGGGCTGAAGGCCGAAATCGACCGTTCGAACGCCGCCATCGAAGGCAAGTCGTCGCAACGCAATGCGGCCGACGCCATGTTCAATTTCCGGCCGTAACCCTGTCGACCTCCGTCTGGCATGGCCGTTGCACACCGTTGAAGCGCCGCGCCATGCCGTGCCGGTCGTGATACGGATGCGCCTGTTCCATGAGTCTGGTTGAGTTCATGCCTGTTGACGCCACCACGCTTTCGCCAACGGGCCGTAGCCGTGCTGCGGTTGTGGATGATTTCGCGCGGTCGGAACTGTTCGACCGCACCTTCAGGGAGGGGATGGAACTGGTCGAGGAGACCGCCGCCTATCTGGACGGCGACGGACGTCGGGAATCCAAATTGCTGTCTCGGTCCACGGCCCTGCTTTACGCCGGGGAGAGCATGAAGCTGACCACCCGGCTGATGCAGATTGCGTCATGGCTGCTGGTGCAGCGGGCTGTACGCGAGGGCGACATGACAGCGGAGGTGGCCTGCGAGGTGCGCTATCGCCTCGCCGAGCGCACGGCCGCGACCGAAGCCAGCCATCCCGAGTTGCCGATCGCCCTGGTCGAGTATCTGGTGCGCACCGAAAAGCTGTACGACCGGGTGCTGCATCTGGATCGCCGCATGTATCTGGACGAGCCGGAAGAGGACGCGGTCAATCCCGTGCAGAGCCAGCTGGATCGTCTGACGGCGGCGTTCCGAACCTGAGTTGAACCCTACGGCCCGACGTCGGTCGCCACCCGGGCACCGTCATCGACCGGCCGGGGCAGGCTGAGGGCGATGCCGAGGGCTTCGGCCAGTTTGGCGTCGCGGCTGTAGACATCCTCTCGGAAGGCGACGCGGCCCTGACCGTCGACGAAGGCGGTCCAGTAGAGCAGGCGCACACTGATCTCGCGGCCGGTCTGGATGCGGCGGGTCTGTCGGCTGTCCTGGGCGGCGTCGAACTGCTCCAGCAGGGTCGGATCCGGCGACAGCAGCAGACGGGCGAATTCGACCGCGTTCTGTACGCGCACGCAGCCGTGCGACCGGTGCCGGAAGGCGAGATTGAAGGCGGCCTTTGACGGGGTGTCGTGCAGGAAGATGGCGTAGCTGTCCCGCAGTTCGAACTTCACATAGCCGAGCGCGGCGGTCGGGCCGGCGCGCTGGATGACGGTGCCGTTCTGGATGTACATATTCTGGCTGGCCAGATAGGCGGGGCCGCGCGGCAGGATCTCGTTGCGCGCTATGCTGGAAGGCACATACCAGGGCGGGTTGGCGACGACCGAGGCGAACGGCTTTTCGAGGCTGGGCGTCTGGTTGGCGGCCGTGCCGACGACGACCCGGTTGGAGTGAACCGGCCGGCCGTCCTTCCAGTAGACCATGATGGCGGCGGCGGTGTTGACCTCGATGCGCTCGGGTGCGACCTCGCGCTTCAGCCAACGGCGGCGCTCGAGGTTGAGGGCAATCTGGCGGGCCCGATCCTCGGCCGAGGCCGAGAGGGACCGTTGGGTTCCCGTACCCATTCGCCCGTCGGCCACGAGGCCGTGGCGGATCTGGAACCCGCGGACGGCGGCCTGAAGCTCGGGCCCATAGACGATGCCCATGCTGGTCAGGCGCGCGCCGTCGGCGGCGGTGAGGTCACCTTCGGCCACCAGGCGCTGGATCAGGGCGGGAATCCGCACGTCGCTCATGCCCGGCTCGATGGTCGGGCCCTGGCGGAAGACCGGCCAGCCGCCGTCGCGGATCAGGCGGCGATAACGGATATAGCCAGCAGACAGGTTGGAATAGCCGATGTCGGTCGGGGCCAGCCCTTCGAACCAGTCGACCAGGCGGTTCCCGGCGAGGGCGTCGTTCAGCCCGACAGGCAGGTCGACGCGGTTCTTCTGCATCTCCCAGAGGTCCTCGACGGTCTCGGGACGAACCCGCCCCTCCGCGAGAACGCGACCATAGCCCATGGCGGCTGCGGTGGTGCGCATCTCGGCGGCGTCAGGCGCGGCGGCGAGGGCCTCGAAGTCGAAATAGTCACCCGGAGCAAGGCCGTGGCGCTCAGCGCGGCTTGCGGCGGTCTGAAGGGTGCGGAGGCGTTCGGCGGTCCAGACGGGACGCCAGCCGTTCAGCTCGTAGAAGGCGCGCACATCGGGCTGGATCGTTGCAGGCAGGCGGGCCAGCTGGTCGTTGAAACTGTCATAGAAGGCGACAGCGCCGGGGTCGCGGGTCTGGGCCCGGGCCGCCAGTCCGATGGTTGACGCGAAGGCTGACACGGCCGCGCCCAGTCCCAGTTGCCGTCGATTCATCGTAACGATCTCTTCGCCCGCTTCGACACGGGACCCCACGTCCACGCCCCCGAAAGCCAACGCGGTCATGTTATCGGCGTTCCGGGCAAACAGAAAGGCGCCGGTCCGGGGACCGACGCCTTTGTGGTCGTCTTGCCGCAGGGTGTGGCCAGAAAGCCCGACCCGCGCGGCTAAGGCCTACTTCTTGATGAAGCCGGCGAACTTGTTGTTGAAACGCGAAACGCGGCCGCCGCGGTCCATCAGATGGGCGTTGCCGCCGGTCCAGGCCGGGTGGGTCAGCGGATCGATGTCGAGGTTCAGGACGGCCCCTTCCTTCTGGTAGGTCGAGCGCGTCTGATAGGTCGTACCATCGGTCATCGTCACGGTGATGAAGTGGTAGTCGGGATGGGTATCCGCCTTCATGGTCCTGGTCCGGTCTCTGCGCGATGACGATGCCGACCGTCGGAGCGCGAAAATGAGAAATCCCGCCTTCTGGGGCGGGAATGAGCGGCGGCGTTTACACCGGGGGGCGTTCCGGGGCAAGAGGCGCGCGCCATGACAGATGCACCTGCCCACCCCGACGCCGCAGCCGACATACGGGGACGGCCGGGCGCCGGCGCCCAACTGGCGGAACAGATGGGTGAGGCCGGGGAGCGCCGTGAGCGCCGCCGGGACGTTCGCCCGCTCGGGCGGTTGTTCCCCTATGCGATGCGGCACAAGGGCCACGTCGCCATGGCCGGGTTCTGGCTGATCCTGTCGACGGCCGCCTCGCTGGCCCTGACTGCGGCGGCACGCGGTGCCATCGACAACGGATTCGAGAACGGCGGGGCCCAGTTGAACCTGTGGTTCCTGCTCCTCGGTGCCAACGCCCTGTTTCTCGGTTTCGCCACGGCGGTCCGGTATTATTTCGTCACCAAGACCGGCGAGCGGGTCGTCGCCGACCTGCGCAAGGGGCTGTTCGGACGCATCCTGACGCTGGACCCGGCCTTCTATGCCTCGATGCGGACCGGGGAGGTGCTGTCGCGCCTGACCACGGACATCGCACTGGTTGAGACCCTGCTGACGACCTCCGTGTCGTTCGCCCTGCGCAATTTCCTGACCCTCATCGGCGGGATCATCCTGCTGTTCGTGGTCAGTCCCAAACTGACCGGCATGGTGTTGCTGGTGGTGCCGCTGCTGCTCGGGCCGATCTTTCTGTTCGGCCGGACGGTGCGAAAGCTGACCGTCGCGTCGCAGGACCGGTTCGCCAACGCCGTGGGCTTCGCGGGCGAGAGCGTGGACGCGATCGAGACGGTCCAGGCCTTCGGGCGTGAAGCCAGCGCCATTGAGCGGTTCGGCGCGGCCGTGGAGGCGGCGTTCGCCGTCTCGCTGGTGCGGATGAGGGCGAGGGCCTTCATGACTGCCATGATCATCGTCGTCATGTTCGGCGGCGTCAGCCTGGTGCTGTGGCTGGGCGCGCAGGATGTGATCGGCGGCCGGATGACGCCGGGCGCGCTGCTCCAGTTCGTGCTGCTGGCCGTATTCGTGGCCGGCGCGGTCGGGGCTCTCGGCGAGAGCTGGGGCGATGTGCAGAAGGCTGCCGGGGCCATGGAGCGGATCGACGAGCTGATGCGCAGCGAGGCCGCGATCCGGCCGCCCGAATCGCCGGTGATCCTGCCCGAACCGCCGACGGGCGAGGTTTCGATGTCGGCGGTCCAGTTCGCCTATCCGGGCCGGCCCGACCTGCCGGCGCTGAAAGGGTTTTCGCTGACGGTGCGGCCGGGCGAGACCGTCGCTCTCGTCGGGCCGTCGGGGGCGGGCAAGAGCACGGTCTTCAGACTACTGCTGCGCTTCTACGATCCGCAGGCCGGGGTCGTCTCGGTCGACGGGGTGGATGTCCGCGCCGCCGATCCGGTCGCGGTGCGCGGTCGGTTCGCCTGGGTGTCGCAGGAGGCGCCGCTGTTTTCCGGGTCGGCCAGCGAAAACATCCGCTTCGGCCGCGAACAGGCCAGCGACGAGGAGGTTCGCGCGGCCGCCGAGGAGGCCCAGGCGCTGGGCTTTGTCGAGGCCCTGCCTGAAGGGTTCGACACGCCCCTGGGCGAACGCGGCAAGAGCCTGTCGGGCGGACAGCGGCAGCGGATGGCCATCGCCCGGGCGCTGGTCCGGGACGCGCCGATCCTGCTGCTGGACGAAGCCACCTCCGCACTCGACGCCGAGAACGAGCGGCTGGTGCAGGCGGCCCTGGATCAGGCCATGCAAGGCCGGACGACGATCGTCATCGCCCACCGTCTGGCCACGGTGCTGCGCGCGGACCGGATCGTGGTGATGGAGGACGGCCGGGTGGTGCAGGAGGGCACGCACCAGTCGCTGATGGCCCAGGGCGGCCTGTACGCGCGCCTGGCTGAGCTTCAGTTCCGGCCTGACTAGGTTTTCGCCTTCACCCTCAGCGCCACTCAGTCAAGCGCGGCGGCGATCCGGTCGGCCAAGGGCCGCAGGGCGGCGGCGTCGGCCATCGGCGCATGGCCATGGCCCTTCATCGGCCGGTCGCTCCAGCGCGGAATGATGTGGAAATGCAGGTGGAAGACGGACTGGCCGCCGGCCTCGCCGTTGAACTGCATGATCTGGAAGCCGTCGGGACGAAGGGCTTTTTCCACCGCGCGCGCCGTGCGCTGGACGGCGGCGGTCAGGCGGGCGAGGGCGTCGGGCTCGATCTCCAGCAGCGTTCGGGCCGTCGACGACTTCGATATGATGAGGACATGGCCCTCGGACTGGGGAAACACATCCATGAAGGCCAGCACATGGTCATCCTCCCAGACCCTGACCGCTGGAATTTCGCCGCGCAGGATCCTCGCGAAGATGTTGTCAGGGTCGTAGGACGCGTGCAGGCTCATCGGGGGCTCCGTGGATCCGGATCACCCTAGCAACGAGGGGGCGACGAGGGGAGCCCGGCGCGCGGTTTCGCGTTATCGTGCCGCGCGAGTCGGGAGAGAGCCATGCTGCGTTTCATCGTCCAGTTTCTGGTCACCTGTTTCGGCCTGTGGCTGTCGTCGCGGGTCGTCAGCGGCGTGGACTTCCTGTCGACCGGATCGCTGTTGGCGGCGGCGCTGCTGCTGGGGATCGCCAATGCCATCGTGCGGCCGATCCTGACTTTCGTGACCTTCCCGCTGACCATCGTCACCTTCGGCCTGTTCCTGCTGGTGGTGAACGCGGCCATGATCGGTCTGGTGGCCAGTCTGCTGGGCGGGTTCGTGGTCGACGGCCTGTGGGCCGGCATCGGCGCGGCGGTCGTGACCGGCATCGTCAGCTGGATCGCCGGCTGGTTCATCGGCGAGAGCCCGAAGCGCGCCGATTGACGGCTATTCCGGCTTTCTGAATGGCGACAGATCCGCGGTCATGGCGTCGATTTCGGCCGCGACGGCCGGGCGCTCTCCATCGAGGTAGCGGGCGACGGGCTCGCGCAGGGCCGGGTCGGCGATAAAGTGGGCGGACCAGACGGGGGAGGGCAGGTAGCCGCGGGCGATCTTGTGCTGCCCCTGTGCCCCCGCCTCGACACGCGACAGGCCCCGCGCAATCGCGAAGTCGATGGCCTGATAGTAGCAGAGCTCGAAATGGAGGAAGGGCACCTCCTCCAGCGCGCCCCACTGGCGGCCGTAGAGGGCGTCGCGGCCGATCAGGTTCAGGGCACCGGCGATGGCGCCCCCGTCGCGGAAGGCCATCACCAGCGCAATGCGGTCCGCCATGGTCGCGCCGATACGGGTGAAGAAGTCGCGCGTCAGATAGGGGCGGCCCCATTTCCGCGCGCCGGTGTCCATGTAGAAGGCGAAGAAGGCGTCCCAGTGCGCCTCGGTGATGTCCGCGCCGGTGAGGACCCGGATGTCGAGGCCCGCCCGGACCTCGCGGCGTTCGCGGCGGATGGTCTTGCGCCGGTTTGCGGACAGGGCGGCCAGGAAGGCGTCAAAGGTCGCATAGCCGTCGTTGCGCCAGACATACTGCTTGTCCTGACGCTGCAGCAGGCCGGCCTCGCCCATGGCGTCCCAGTCCTCGCGGGTGGGGAAGTTGACGTGCAGGGAGGAGACGCCGAGCCGTTCGGTCAGGGTGATCGCGCCCTGCAGCAGGGCCTGGCGCACGGTAGCGGCGTCCGCGTCGGGATGGGCGAGGAAGCGGGGGCCGGTCACCGGGGTGAAGGGCACAGCGGACAGCAGCTTGGGATAGTAACGGCCGCCGGCGCGCTGGTAGGCGTCGGCCCAGCTGTGGTCGAAAACGTATTCGCCCTGGCTGTGGCCCTTGAGCCAGAGGGGCATGACGCCGAGGACGCGACCGGTCTCGTCTGACAGCGACAGGTGGCGGCCGGCCCAGCCCTCACGCGGGACGGCGCTGCCGGAGGCCTCGCAGGCGTCGAGGAAGTCGAACGAGAGAAAGGGGTCGCCGGAGGGCGACGCGCAGGCGTCCCAGGCCTCACGGCCTATGTCGGCGATGGCGGTGTGGATCTGGATCCGGAAATCCATGCTCATCCCCCGCGAAGCGGGTTCATCACAACGAACACGACGAATTCACAAAGGACACGACGGGGCCGGAGCCTGATGCAGATACCGTTGTGTTCGCTGTGATTCCGTTGTGCCCGTTGTGATGAACCAACCAGACCCGGCGGGGCCTTGAAGCCGCTTTGCGGGAAGAATGAGCGGGTTGCGTCACCGCACCTCGACGATGGCGTCCACCTCGACGGCGAAGCCGAGGGGCAGTCTGTAGACGCCGACGGCGGAGCGGGCGTGGCGGCCCTTGTCGCCGAACACCTCGACCATCAGGTCGGAGCAGCCGTTGATGACCGCCGGGATGGCCTCGAAATCACCGGCGGCCTGGACGAAGCCGCCCAGTTTGACCACGCGGACGACGCGCTCGAGATCGCCGTCCAGCGCGGCCGACATCTGGGCCAGCAGGTTTACGCCGCACATGCGGGCTGCGTCCCTGGCCCAGTCGGGAGACACGTCGGCCCCGACGGTACCCCGGATTCCGCCCGTGGCGTCGTTCGACAGCTGGCCGGAGATGTGGAGCAGGTTGCCGGTCCGGACCCAGGGCACATAGTTGGCCACCGCCTTGGCGGGTTCCGGCAGGGAGATGCCGAGTTCGGCGAGGCGGGCGGCGACGGTCATGGGCAGGGCTCCTGAAGGTTCGGCGGCGGTTTAGCGCGACTTGGGACGTGCGTCATCGCCCTTCGGCGTTTCCGCAGAAAAGTTCGGGGAGGGTGCGGGGCGGCCGGGCCTCGCCCGGTGCTTTGATAGTTTTACCGTTTCGACGAAGCAGACCTGCCCCGCGCAGCCGTTTTCCACGCGCCCTCCGGCTGGCGGCCCTTGCTTCGGGCCTTACCGGATCTCCGCCGCTGACATTGCTGCCAGCGACGCGGGAGGGACATGGCACAGCCAGCGGTCCGCTCCATTGGCCCGCGGCGAGCAGGCGGGGGCCATCCATCGACCTCCGCAAGGACCCCCGAGGTATCCTTCCCCCGGGCTTCATCGCTCGACCACAGCCCGCCGACATCGGGGCGCTGGATCCGACGCCCTCCCCACCGACGGGATGGGAGGAGTCTGACACGGGTCCCTGCGCGGATGGTTTGTGACGCTATAACTTTCTAAAGATGAGTGAGATCAGTGAGTTGGGCGCGCGGGATATGCTGGCAATCGGCGGATTGGCAGCACTCAGATTCCTTCTCCCATTGGGAGAAGGTGCTCCGTAGGGGCGGATGTGGGTCGGCTGGTTGGTGCGGCGAAGCCGCCCCCCGGCGGTCGACCCACACCCTTTCGCGCAAGAACGACGGCTTCGCCGTCGTGCGCTCAATCCCTCTCCCAGTGGGAGAGGGAAGCGACCTGCGTAATCGGCTTCGCCTTCGCCGGAATGGCGATAGCAAGAGAGCGATTTTATATGGTATTTTGATACCGCTATTAATTAAAGGTGTTTTTTCAATGTGTTAAGCTAAATTCGTGCCTCCGCACTGCCTTGACCCCATCCCCCCTATCCTCTATCAGCGCGCCTTCCGCTCGTCCCCGTCATCGGGAGGGGCACCCGATCGTCTCCCAGGACCCTTGAAATGCTGAAGAGCACCACGGCTTCGCTGAAGCCGGCCGAGGTCACGAAGAAATGGATCCATATCGACGCTGAAGGCGTCGTGGTGGGCCGTCTCGCGACCTTCATCGCCAACCGTCTGCGCGGCAAGCACCGCGGCGACTACACCCCGCACGTCGATTGCGGCGACTATGTCGTCGTCACCAACGTCGACAAGGTGGTGTTCACCGGCAAGAAGAACACCGACAAGATCTACTACCGCCACACCGGTCACCCGGGCGGCGTCAAGCAGACGACGCCGGAGAAGGTCCTGAACGGCCGTTTCCCGGAGCGCGTCCTTGAGAAGGCCGTCGAGCGCATGCTGCCCAAGGAGAGCCCGCTGGCTCGCCTGCAGATGACGCACCTGCGCCTGTTCGCCGGCGCGGCGCACACCCATGAAGCCCAACAGCCGGAAACGATCGACTTCAAGTCGGCGTCCGCCAAGAACACCCGGAGCGTCTGAGCATGACCGACGTGACTGCTGAAACCTCCGCCCCGCAAAACGACGCCCCCGCCGCGACCGGCTTCGACGCCCTGCGTGGCCTCGGCACCGTGTCCTCGGACAACGACGCTCCGGTCTATACGCAAAAGCTGGACGCCCAGGGCCGCGCCTATTCGACCGGCAAGCGCAAGAACGCGATCGCCCGCGTGTGGATCAAGCCCGGCTCGGGCAAGATCACCATCAACGGCCGGGACCAGATGCAGTATTTCGCCCGCGAAATCCTGCGCATGATGATCGCCCAGCCGCTGGAAGTGACCGACCGCCTGACCCAGTTCGATGTCGACTGCACCGTGCAGGGCTCGGGCCTGTCGGGCCAGGCCGGCGCGATCCGCCACGGCCTGTCGCACGCCCTGACCCACTATGAGCCGGCGCTGCGCCCGGTCCTGAAGCCGCACGGCTTCCTGACCCGCGACAGCCGCGTCGTCGAGCGCAAGAAGTACGGCCGCGCCAAGGCCCGCAAGTCCTTCCAGTTCTCGAAGCGCTAAGGCGTATCGCGAAAGCGGTTATGGATGGGGGCGCTTCGGGAAACCGGAGCGCCCTTTTTCATTGCGTCGCCCGGGCGGCACCGCAGTTTTTTGCCGCGCGACTGTAAGGTCGTGGCGGGCGCGGCGTCTAACAGATGGAATGACCCCACACGACGAGCGATTCAAAGGCTGGATGAGGGATCACCTCGCGGTGCTCCACCGGATCAGTCGCGCCTTCGCGGAACCGGCCGATCAACACGATCTCCTGCAAGAGCTCATGATAACCGTGTGGAAAGCGGCGGCGTCGTTTCGCGGCGACAGCGCGCCGGCGACCTTCATCTACCGGGTCGCCCACAATCGCGCCATCAGCTGGCGACGGCGTGAGTTCGGCCGCATCCGCGGCGCGGCCTCCATTGAACAGGACTGGCCCCTGTTGAACGCCGGGTCAGACGACACCGACGATGCCGCAATGCTGGATCGACTCTACGCGGTCATCCGGATGCTGGGCACCCTGGATCGCTCTCTCATCCTGCTCTCGCTGGAAGGCGCAAGCTATCGGGAGATGTCCCTGCTGCATGCCATTTCCGAAGCAAACGTCGGCGTGCGGTTGAATCGCGCGCGCAAATGGATCGCGGCTCAGATGGAGGCTTACGGCGATGGACTTTGACCGGCTGGAGCGCGTCTGGCGCTCAACTGCAAATTCACCGAACGCGGCTTCGGCCGCTCATCTGATGGAGGAAGCCATGGATACCCTGAAGCGCAAGCGGCGGGATTTCGAGATGTTCATCGGGCTGATTGGATTGGGGCTGTTCATCTGGACGGCGAAGGTGGTCTGGGAGGTGGTGACCGATCAGTTTCCCTTTGATTCGGGCGTGGAATGGGGCCTCTTCCTGCTGCTCGGCCTGCCCTGGATCGCACTCTTCTCCGTCAGGCGCGCGTACAACAAGCATCTGCACGCGCATCCAGACCCTTACGCGTCTGCGCCGGATACCCTGCGTGCATTGATGGATGAAAACCACGCCGCGCGTCAGCGAGTAAAGCTGGGCGGCTTGTTCATGTTCGCCATGGTCCTCGTCGTCGCCCTGGTGCTGTGGCAGTTGCTTGAGGTGGGCAAGATGTCATCTCAGGACGTGATGCAAGGCTCGTTGCTGTTCGGTGGGCTCCTTGTAGTCGTCGGGATCGGGACGGCAGCCGACTATGCCTTCAGGCTGAGGCCGGAAGGTCGGCGACTGCGACAACTCCTTCGTGAGTATGACGAGCAGTAGCCGTTTCCGTGCTGCGCCCCTCCGAGCTTTTCATGGGCAGGCAGGGGGCTTAGGACGGTGGCATGCATACCATCTTCATCGACGGCGAAGCCGGGACCACGGGGCTGGAGATCCGCGAGCGGCTGGAGGCACGCTCCGATCTGGAACTGATCCTGCTCGGCGACCGGCGGCGTGACGTCGAGGCGCGGCGCGAGGCGCTGAACGCGGCCGATGCGGTGATCCTTTGCCTGCCCGATGACGCGGCGAAGGAAGCCGTGGCGATGATCGACAATCCGTCGGTGCGGGTGATCGACGCCTCGACGGCGTACCGGGTCGATCCGGCCTGGACCTATGGCTTCGCCGAGATGGCCCATGGGCCGGGTCGGATGAGCCAGGCGGAGAAGATCGCGGGGGCGACGCGGGTGTCGAACCCGGGCTGCTATCCGACGGGGTTCATCGGTCTGGTCCGGCCGCTGGTCAGCTCGGGGATCATCCCGGCCGGCTGGCCGGTGACGGTCAATGCGGTGTCGGGCTATTCCGGCGGCGGCAAGGCGATGATCGCTGAGTTCGAGGCGGGCGGAGCGGAAGCCTTTCGCGCCTATGGCCTCTCGCTGAAGCACAAACATGTGCCGGAGATGACGCTGCACACGGGGCTGGAGCGGCCGGTGCTGTTCGCGCCGGCGGTGGGGGCGTATCGGCAGGGGATGCTGGTCGAGGTTCCGCTGCAACTGACGGCCATGCCGTCGTCGCCGTCGGTCGAGGTGGTGCACGGGGCGCTGGCCGAGGCCTATGCGGACTGCCGGTTCGTCGAGGTGGCGGAGCTGGAGACGACCGAGGCCATGACGGGGATCGATCCCGAGGGGCTGAACGGGACCAACCGGATGCGGCTGCATGTGTTCGGGGATCGCGATGGGGCTCAGGTGCGGCTGGTGGCCCTGCTGGACAACCTCGGCAAGGGGGCGTCGGGGGCGGCGGTGCAGAACCTGAACCTGATGCTGGGGCTGGATGAGGGGACGGGGCTTCAGTAAATCCGCTCATCCCGGCGAAAGCCGGGACCCAGTGCTTTGGGTGATGGGGCGGATCCGACGATCTCCCGGCCGCTAACCGGAAACGCCGGCGTCAAGCTGGACAGAACTGGGTCCCGGCTTGGGGCTGGATGAGCGGAGTATTGTGCGAGCTCCCGCTTGAAACCTCCGCCGTCTTGCCGACGTATCTCTCACCATGACCCAGCTCTCCCGCCGCGCCCTTCTGTCCACCGTCGGCGCCGTCGCCGTCTCCGGCTGTACGCCGAAGGAGGCCACGGCCTCCGAGCGGCAATACGCCAACTCGCCGTTCCGGCGGATCACCGATGCCCAATGGCGCGAGCGGTTGCCGCGGGCGGCCTATGACGTGCTGCGGCACGAGGCGACCGAACGGCCCTATACCAGTCCCCTGAACAATGAGAGCCGCAGCGGGACCTTCGTATGCCGGGGCTGCGAGCTGCCGCTGTTCCGGTCGCAGTGGAAATATGACTCCGGCACCGGCTGGCCCAGCTTTTATGACGTCATCGCCGCCAATATCGGCACCAAGATCGACTTCGCCATCGGCATACCGAGGACCGAATATCATTGCGCCCGCTGCCTGGGGCATCAGGGCCATATCTTCGACGACGGTCCGCGACCGACGGGCAAGCGCTACTGCAACAACGGCGTGGCCCTGACGTTTCAGCCTGCCTGACGCCGGGCCTTGATCGCGGACTCGACCGTCACGCCGAACCAGACGGCGGCGATGATGACCAGCAGGCCGTAGTCGAGGCCGGGCACGAACACCGGAACGGCGGCGCAAAGGATCACCACCATCGGGAACAGGCCCGCCCAGGCGGCCGTACGCGGGCTTTCGGGATGGATCATCGGCGGTCGGTCCGGAGCCTTCATCGTGCGCATGAGGAGGGGGTTCAGGACCACGAACCCGCCGGAACAGATCACCGCCAGCAGCAGGTTTCTCAGCGGAGCACCCGCGCCATAGACGCTGGCGGTCAGGGTGACGAGGACCAGGGCGAAGCCGGTGGTGACGGCCAGCAGCAGGTTCGGCTCGAGACGCTTCAACTCTTCACCTTCACATAGGACCCCGGCGCCGGTTCGATCGGCTTGAGCGGGCCGGCCTTCGGATCGCGGGCGGCGATCCAGTCGCCGGACTTCGCATGCAGCCATTCGGCCCAGTGGTTCCACCAGCTGCCGGGGTGTTCGACGGCCCTGGCCTGCCACTCGCCGAGGGTCGCGGGCAGGGCGGGGTTGGTCCAGTGCTGGTATTTGTGCGCCGAGGGCGGATTGACCACGCCGGCGATATGGCCCGAGCCGGCCAGGGTCAGGGTCACGGCCGCGTTGGAGAAGGCGCGGGCCGAGCGATAGACCGAATTCATCGGCGCGATGTGATCCTCGCGGCTGGCCTGGAAATAGAGGGGGATGCTGACCTTCGACAGATCGACCTTGATACCGCCGATGGTGAACTCGCCGCGGGCCAGTTTGTTCTGGCCGTACATGGACCGGAGGTAGTCCATGTGCAGGGTCTTGGGCATGCGGGTCTGGTCGGCGTTCCAGAACAGCAGGTCGAAGGCGGGCGGCGACTTGCCCATCAGATAGTTGCTGACGAAGAACGACCAGATCAGGTCGTTGGCGCGCAGGGCGTTGAAGGTCTCGGCCATGGCGGCGCCGGGCAGGACCCCGCCGGCGGCGTCCATCTGTTCCTCAATCTGGGCCAGCCAGTGTTCGTCGGTGAACAGCAGCAGGTCGCCGGCCTCGGCGAAATCGTGTTGGGCCGCGAAGAAGGTTGTGGCCGAGACCCGGTCGTCCTTTTTGGCCGCCATATGGGCCAGGGCCGCGCCCATCAGGGTGCCGCCGATGCAGTAGCCGACGGTGTTGACGTGGTCGGCCTTCGACTGCTCCAGCGCCTTTTCGACAGCGCGGTAGATGCCTTTTTCGAGGTAGTCGTCGAAGCCGAAGCCGGCCTTGTCGACGTCCGGATTGACCCAGGAGCAGACGAAGACGGTGAAGCCCTGGCTGGACAGCCAGCGGATCATCGAGTTTTCGGGCTGGAGGTCGAGGATGTAGAATTTGTTGATCCACGGCGGGAAGATCAGCAGCGGCACGGCGCGCTGTTTGTCGGTGGCCGCGTCGAACTGGATCAGTTCGAACAGCTCGTCGCGCCAGACGACCTGGCCGGGGGCGGTGGCCACGTTCTCGCCTACGACAAACTTCCCATAGTCGGCCTGGCTGATCTTCAGCTTGCCGGCCCCACGCTCCATGTCGGCGGCGAAATTCTGCATCCCCTTGACCAGGGATTCGCCGTTCGAATCCGCGAGGGCCTTCAGGGCGACCGGGTTGGAGGCGAGGAAGTTGGAGGGGGAGAAGGCGTCGGTCAGCAGTTTGGTGAAGAATTCGGCCCGGCGCTTGGTCAGGGGGTCGACGTCCTCGACGCTGGAGACGAGGCCGTTCATCCAATCGGAGGTGACCAGATAGGACTGGCGCATGACGTCGAAGGCGGGGTTTTCGGACCAGGCGGAATCCTTGAACCGCTTGTCCTTCGAAGGGGCAGCAGGCTGATCTTCGCCCGCCGCGCGGCGGGTCGTTGTGGCCCACAGGTCCATATAGCGGTTGAACAGGTCGGCCTGGGCGGCGAACAGCTTGTCAGGACGCGAGGCCAGGCTGGTCATGACCGAGTTCATGGCCGGGCCGACGTTGAACGGGTCGGGCGACAGGGCGGCGGGACGGTCGGCCTGGGACAGGGCAGCCTCGGCGATGGCCGACTGGGCCGTCATGGCGGCCTTGGCCAGGTTCATCGACAGGGTTTCCAGCATCTGCCGCTGGTCGGCACCGGGGAAGGCGTCGGCCGCCGTGGGGGCAGCTTCCGGCGGCGGGGGCGACGCCGGCTCCGGAGCCGGATCGGGGGCTGGCTGTGAGGCGGGCTTGACCTTGCCGGCGCGCGGGCGGGGCGGCTTGGCAGAGGTCGGGCGGCCCGACTTGCGCGGCGCGCGGGGGGCCGACTCGGCGGGTGGTGGGGTCGGACGCTTGGCCATGGAGAGCTCCGGATGTCGTCAGGATCGGTCGCAAGCGCCGCGCGCGCCCTTCCGCCTGCCACGATCATCGCATAAGACACCCCCTGAAATGAACGCGTCGCGCCGGAAAATTGCAGCCGCCCTGTCCGCCGTCGTCGCAACCGGCGGTCTGACGGCCTGCGCGGGGTCGTTCGATCCGGCCACCGACGCCAGTTCACCTATCGCGTCGCGGGTGCAGGCGCTGGTGGATGCCAACCGCGAGTATCCAGGCTGGGCGGACTTTCCGAGGGCGGTCGAGCCCTTGCCTGAACCGGCTGCGGTCTCGGCCCAGGTCAGCACCTTGCGGGTCACCGGGGGGGCGTTGGCCGGCGAGGTCTCGCGCATCGACTGGCAGACCACGGGCGATCCGGCCGCGTTTGCGGCGGCGGTGCAGGCGCGGGTCGATTCGGTGCCGGTCGCCCCGGTGACGCAGGAGACCCTCGCCGAGATCGAAGACTATGCGCGACGCACGCGCGAGCGGGGCCGCGCCCCACCGCCGGTGGATCGCCGCTGACCCCCAACCCAAGCTCGCCCGGACATCAGAATCCGGGGACCCTCGTCTCAGGAGACACATTCCATGGCCCATCCGGCTCCCTACGCCTCGACGCTGGCGGCTGACGCCGCGCGGGTGACCGAACTGGCCGCCATCGCCAGCTACGCCGGCATCGGCCGCGGTGACGAGAAGGCGGCTGACCAGCTGGCTGTGGACGCCATGCGCACGGCCCTGAACGCGCTGGATATCGACGGCAAGATCGTCATCGGCGAGGGCGAGCGCGATGAGGCGCCTATGCTCTACATCGGCGAGAAGGTCGGCACCGGCAAAGGCCCGGCCATCGATATTGCCCTCGACCCGCTGGAAGGCACGACCCTGACGGCCAAGGCCATGGCCAACGCCCTGTGTGTGCTGTCGATGTCCCCCGGCGGCGGCATGCTGCACGCCCCCGACACCTATATGGACAAGATTGCCATCGGCCCGGGCTTTGCGCCCGGCACGGTCGATCTGGACATGACGCCCCAGGACAATGTCCGTTCGCTGGCCTCGGCCAAGGGTGTGAAGCCGTCCGACATCACCGTCTGCGTCATGGACCGGCCGCGCCACGCCGAGCTGATCGCCGCCCTGCGCGAGGTCGGGGCCAAGGTGGTGCTGATCACGGACGGCGACGTCGCGGGCGTAATCCACACCGCCGAGCCGGAAACCGGCATCGACCTGTATCTCGGCTCCGGCGGGGCACCGGAGGGCGTGCTGGCGGCCTCGGCGCTCAAATGCGTCGGCGGCCATTTCCAGGGCCGGCTGATCTTCCGCAATGACGATGAGCGGGCTCGGGCCTCGCGTACCGGCGTCACCGATTTCGATCGCAAATACGACCTGCACGAACTGGTGTCCAAGGACGCCATCTTCGCCGCCACGGGCGTGACCAAGGGCGCCATGCTGGACGGGGTCAAGGTCGCCGACGGCTTCGTATCGACCCATACGCTGGTGATGGATTCCTCGACCCGGACGGTCCAGCGCATCCGCACCATCCGGCCTCTCTGATGACCGACGGGGGCGGCGCGGCGGCGTTTCTGGGCGTCTCCCGCTCCCTGTCGGGCCGCGAATGGCGGCAAAGACCGGCCGAGGCAGGGCTGATCCGGGCCCATATGCAGACGCTCAATCTGGAAGAGCCGCTGGCGCGGGCTCTGGCGGCGCGGGGCGTACGGGCGGATCAGGGCGCGGACTTCCTGACGCCGACGCTCAAGGCCCTGTTCCCTGATCCGTCCAGTTTCCTGGATATGGATGCGGCGGCCGGGGCGATCCTCGACGCCTTGCAGGCGCAGGCCTCGATCCATGTCTTCGCCGACTATGACGTCGACGGGGCCTCAAGCGCGGCCCTGCTGGTGCGCTGGTTCCGGGCGATGGGGGCAGAACTGCCGATCTATGTGCCTGACCGGGTCACGGAGGGGTACGGGCCCAGTGCGCGGGCCTTCGACACCCTGAAGGCCGCGGGGGCCGATCTGGTCATCACGGTTGATTGCGGCGCGGCGGCCAATGAGGCGGTGGCCCATGCATCGGCGATCGGTCTCAAGGTCGTGGTCATCGACCACCATATGATGCGCGAGCATCCGCCGGTCTGCGCCGCTGTGGTCAATCCGAACCGGCCGGGCTGCAATTCGGGGCAGGGGAACCTCGCTGCGGCCGGGGTGGTGTTCGTCCTGCTGGCGGCGCTGAACCGTGAGGCGCGGCGACGCGGGATGTTCGGGGACATCCGGGAGCCGGACATCCGCCAGTGGCTGGATCTGGCCGCCATGGGGGCGATTTGCGACGTCACCGGCCTGACCGGTTTCAACCGGGCCCTGACCAGTCTGGGTCTGAGGGTCATGTCGGACTGGGCCAATCCGGGGCTGAAGGCCCTGCTGGCGGCGGCCGGGGCCGAGCCGGGGCCGGCCAAGTCGAACCATGCGGGCTTCATCCTCGGCCCGCGCATCAACGCCGGTGGACGGATCGGCAAGTCGGATCTCGGGGCGCGCCTGCTGTCGACCGACGACCCCGTCGAGGCGGCGGCGCTGGCGCAGGAGCTGGACGCCCTCAATATCGCCCGCCGCGAGGTGGAAAAGCAGGTCACCGACCAGGCCACGCGGATGGTCGAGGCCACCGGTGCCCATGCCGACGGCTCGGCTGTCGTGGTGATCGCGGGCGACGAATGGCATCCGGGCGTGGTCGGTATCGTGGCGGGCCGCCTGCGCGAACGCTGGCGCAAGCCAGTGGTGGTGATCGGCGTCGATGCGGTGAACGGCCTCGGCAAGGGCTCGGGACGGTCGCAGCCTGGGATGAACCTCGGCAAGGCCGTGCAGGCGGCGTGGGAGAGCGGCGTGCTGATCGCCGGGGGCGGCCACGCGATGGCGGCCGGGCTGACGGTCCGCGCCGACGATATCGACCGGCTGCGCGACTTCCTCAATGACCGGATGATCGGCGAGCAGGCGGCCGCTGACGCCCTGGACCACGTCGAGGTCGATGCCCTGATCGACGCGGGGGCGGCGACGCGGTCCCTGTTCGAACAGTTCGAGCAGCTGGCACCGTTCGGCCCGTCCAATCCCGAGCCCCTGTTCGCGCTGGAGCATGTGCAGGCACGAGACGCCGTGGCCATGAATGGTGGCCATGTGCGGTGCCGGCTGGTCGGAGCAGACGGCGCCTCGGTCAAGGCCATCGCCTGGCGCTGCGCCGATCTGCCCGGCGGCCAGTCGCTATTGTCGGGGCAGGGCGGCCTGAGCGTGGTCGGGCGGCTGAAGGCCGATGACTGGAACGGTCGTCGCGGCGTCCAATTCGAGATCGAGGACCTGGCCGATCCGCGGATGGCCTGAGCGCTCTACCGGCCGCCCCTCCGTCTCGTCGGCTGCGCCTCAGAGCCGCCTCCCCATTCTCAAGAAGAATGGGGAGGAGAAGGGTTGCACCGTCCGGAATCGGCGGCTATATCGCCCGCTCTCCGCGCAGCGGTCCCTTCGTCTATCGGTTAGGACGTCAGGTTTTCAACCTGAAAAGAGGGGTTCGATTCCCCTAGGGACTGCCAGCGCTGAGCCTGTCCCGGACATGACCCCTTGAATGTGAGGCCGACCTTTCGGGGTGAGGCGCCTTGCATTGCCGTGTCCGTGCTCCGGACGGCGTAGGATTGTCCACCGAGGGGGGCCGATCGCGCGCGGGGGCCACGTCGGGGGGGCGTTCGGAACGGACTTGGTCGCCAAACCCTACTGGCAAGCCGGAATCACCCGGAGAATTCGTCGCCTGCTCGACCGAGGCGCAGCGGGCGTCTGAGCGAATTCATCTCCCTTTTGCTGCGAAACCGGCGTTTTTCGCTTTTCCGGCGTTCACAGAACCGTGTTAAATAACTGCGGTTCGCCTTGTTGGCGGGCAGGGGGAAGGCTGTGTCGGACTACGAGGGCGTTGAGACAGTCGCGACGGTCCGGATTGCGGGCCGGGTGAAATGGTTCGATCCCGGCAAGGGATACGGCTTCATCGTGCCGGACGATCCGAGCCTGACGGACATGAAGGATGTGCTGCTGCACATCTCCAGTTTGCGCGATGCGGGACGGGACGTTGCCGCCGAGGGTGCGCCGATCAGTTGCGATTGCGCCCGCCGGCCCAAGGGCTGGCAGGTCACGGAAGTTCACGACCTCGGTGAGGGAGCGCCGGAGCTGGTCGCGGCACCGCACCGGTCCGGCTATGAAGGTCTTCGTCAGACGGCCCGCGCCGGTTGGGAACCCGAGGCGCCGGCGTCAGGCGCGCCGATGGAGGCTGCGGTCGTTAAATGGTTCAATCGCACCAAGGGCTACGGTTTCGTGGTGCGCGACGGCGAACCCGGGGATATCTTCGTCCATGTCGAGACGTTGCGCCGCTGCGGGCTGGATGACCTGCTGCCCGGCGAAACGGTCACGGTGCGATTTGCCGAGGGCCCCAAGGGGCTGGTGGTCGCGGAAATCAGACCGGGCGGATGAACCATCCGCCCCAGTGAGGGTGGATCGGTCATGTTGAACCGTCGTGGACTTCTGGGCGCCCTGTCCGGCCTGGTGCTGCTGTCGGCCTGCGCCGGTGCCGGGGCACCGCGCGACGCCAAGGGCGATCCGCTCGAGCCGCTCACCGTGACCACCTCAAGCGGCGAGCACCGCTTCATGGTCGAGATCGCCGACGACGACGCGGAACGCCAGCGCGGTCTGATGGAGCGGGAACCGCTGCCGGACGACCGGGGCATGCTGTTCCAGTTCCCCGATGTGGCCGAGCGCGGCTTCTGGATGCGCAACACGCCCAGCCCGCTGGACATCATCTACATCGACCCGCGCGGCCGGATCGTCTCGATCGCGAAGAATGCGACGCCGATGTCGGACGCGGTCATCCCCTCCAACGGACCCGCCAGCGGTGTTCTGGAGCTGCGCGCCGGCCGTGCTGACGAGATCGGAGCCCGGCCCGGCGACAAGGTCAGCCATCCCTTCTTTGCAGAATAGCAAACGGTGCGTTGCGGTGCGGCACCGAGTGTGTCAAATCCCGCCGCCGGAGTGTAGCGCAGCCTGGTAGCGCATCTGGTTTGGGACCAGAGGGTCGGAGGTTCGAATCCTCTCACTCCGACCAATTCACAGCCTAGACCACGGTTCCGAACAGGCGACCGATGCCGGCTGTGGCGGCCAGGGCGACGACGCCCCAGAACGCCACCCTGAGCACCGAGCGCGGCACATTGGCACCGCCCGCCGTCGCACCGAGGGCCCCGAGCCCCATCAGGCCGACCAGGGCAATGGCGCTGACCCAGATCATCAGCCCGCCCAGTGGGGCCAGAAGCACGACGATCAGGGGCGGGGCTGCGCCGACGGCGAACGTCAGGGCAGACGTCAGGGCGGCCTGTACCGGCCGGGCCGTCGTGAAGTCCGAAATGCCCAGCTCATCGCGGGCGTGGGCGCCGAGGGCGTCCCGGGCCATCAGCTGTTCTGCGACCTGCCGCGACAGGGCCGGTTCGACGCCACGCGCCGTGTAGATGGCGGCCAGTTCATTGACCTCGGCTTCGGGATCGGCAGCGAGTTCGGCGGTCTCACGGGCCAGGTCGGCCTTCTCCGTATCGGACTGGGAGCTGACGGAGACGTATTCACCGGCGGCCATCGACATCGCGCCGGCCACCAGTCCGGCGACGCCGGCGATCAGCACGCCGCTGCGTGACGCCTCGGCCGCAGCTACGCCGACCACCAGGCTGGCCGTCGAGACCAGGCCGTCATTGGCCCCCAGAACAGCGGCGCGCAGCCAGCCGATGCGGGCGACCAGATGACGTTCGGGGTGACGTTCGAGACGGCTCATCGTCGATCTCCTGCTCGTTGCTGATGGGACGGCGGCACAGCCACGATCAGCGAGCAAAGGGCAGCATACGCCGCAAGGTTCCGTCTTTCAGGACATAGTGGTGAAACAGGGCGGCGGCGGCGTGCAGGCCGATCAACCAGTAGCCGGCCACGCCGATGGTCACGTGCAATTCCTCGACCTGTTCGGCGAGACCCTTGTCCGGGGCCACGAGCGGCGGCAGGCTGAGTCCGAAGAAGGGAATGTTCTTGCCGTCGGCGCTGAGAGCCAGCCAGCCCAGCAGGGGCATGGCGATCATCAGGCCGTAGAGCGCCAGATGCCCTGCCGCCGCCGGCCAGCGGGTCCAGCCGGGTTCGGGACCGAGAAGCGGCCTGCGCCAGCGCGCAATCAGTCGGACCCAGACAAGGATGAAAACCGACAGCCCCAGCATGAAATGCCAGGTCTTCAGCCCCTCGCGGATGTCGCTCCCGCGCGGGTAGTATTCCCGAAGCTCGATACAGGCGTAGACGGCCACGAGCAGGAGCAGCATCAGCCAGTGCAATGCGATCGAAAGGCGACTGTAGGGTGCGTTGGCGCCTGGGGCGGCAGACAGGTCGTCGGGCATCAGCGGCTTCCGGGAACAGAATCGATCGGCACGTTGCGCCCTGTTCTGCCGGGGTGCATTGCGCGATCACAATTGCCGGCGACAGGCTGCGCAAGCAGGCGGCAAGCGCAGTGCTGGACCTTGCGCCGGCCTCGCGGTAACTGGGCGGTGCGCGGGTTCGCCCGCTGTCGTCTCGAGGAATTGGCCATGCTCGCCCGCATCTATCGCCCCGCAAAGACCGCGATGCAGTCCGGCAAGGCCTCGTCCAGAGGCTGGCGGCTGGAGTTCGAGCCGGCCTCGGCGCGCACCATCGATCCGCTGATGGGCTGGACCAGCTCCAGCGACATGAATGGCCAGGTACGGTTGAGCTTCGATTCGGCCGAGGAAGCCGTGGCCTATGCCGAGCGGCACGGTATCCCGTTCCGACTGCATGAGCCGCAGGACCCGCCGCTGATCCTCAAGGCCTATGCGGACAATTTCGCCACCAACCGCAAGGTATCCTGGACGCACTGAGGTCTGTTTGCGCCCGCCGCGCTTCGCGCTAGTTGAGCCACGTGGTTCCAGGCGCCCATAGCTCAACCGGATAGAGCACCCGCCTTCTAAGCGGGATGTTGCAGGTTCGAGTCCTGCTGGGCGCGCCATGGCTTCGCGGGATTGCCGGAACAGGCGGCCGGCCGATAAGCTTCCCCGACAGGGTCTGGAGGGGACACACCATGCTGAGAACGATTCTGGGTATCATCGCCGGCATCCTGCTGGCTTTCGCGGTCCTGATCGGACTGGAAATGGCCGGCCATGCGGCCATGCCTGCACCTGCGGGGCTCGACCCCACCGATCCCGAAGACCTGAAGCTGATGGTGGCCTCGGCACCACTGGCGGCCAAGGTCTGGGTGGTGTTCGGCTGGTTCGTCGCGGCCCTCGCCGGCGGCTGGCTGGCGCGGCGGCTGTCGCGCAAGGGCTGGGCCGGCTGGGTCATCGCCGGCCTGATCCTGCTCGGTGGCATCGCCAATATACTGATGATCCCGCATCCGCTGTGGATGCAGATCGCAGCCGTTGCCGCGCCTCTGCTGGCGGGCGCGATCGTGATGCGGTTGCCGTCCGGCGGTTCCGCTTCCGTCAGCTGAGGGCAGCGCGCCAGGCCGCCAGACCGCCTTCGAGATCGGCGATCAGGTCGTTGGGGTCCTCGAGCCCGACGTGCAGGCGGAGCAACTGACCGGCCAGTGACGGGGGTGACCGGCGACCCGCCAGCTGGCCGGTCTCGTGGGTGATCAGGCTCTCGAACCCGCCCCAGGAATAGCCGAGGCCGAACAGCTCGAGCGCGGACATCAGGGCGTGGGCGGCGGCTTCGTCGCCGCCCTGCATGACCACGCCGAACAGGGAGGCAGCACCGGTATAGTCGCGGGTCCACAGGTCGTGGCCGGCCGCGCCGGGCAGGGCGGGATAGAGGATGTCGGCGACCTCCGGCCGGGCTTGCAGCCAAAGCGCCACGGCCCGGGCCGAGCGCGCCTGTTCCTGATAGCGCAGGGGCAGGGTGCGCAGGCCGCGCAGGGCCAGCCAGGCGTCGTCCGGCGAGACCCGCCAGCCGAGGTCTTCCAGCGTCTCGGCAATGGCCCGTCCGACGGTCGGCCCGGCGACGGCGATGGAGCCCATCAGCAGGTCGGAGTGGCCGGACACATATTTGGTCACGGCCTGGACGCTGACGTCGACCCCGTGGGTCAGCGGCCGGAAGGCCAAACCGGCGGCCCAGGTATTGTCCATCACCGTCAGCACGCCCCGCGCCCGGCAGGCGGCGGCGAGGGCCGGGACGTCGACCATCTCGAAGGTGAGGGAAGCTGGCGATTCGATCAGCAACAGGCGGGTGCGGTCCGTGATCGCTGCGAGGATGTCCCCGGTCGTCGCCTCGGCGTCATGGAAGGCGGTGGTGATCCCGCGCGCGCCCAGGTGACGTTTCAGGAAGCGGCGGCTGGGGCCGTAGAGGGCGTCGGTGGTCAGCACCTCGTCGCCGGGACCGAGGAGGGCGGTCAGCGGCACGGTGACGGCGGCGAGGCCTGATGGGACCAGCCAGGCGTCGGTTGCCCGTTCGAGGTCGCAGAGAAGGGTGCGCAGTTCCCGGGCGGCCGACAGGTCCTCGATGCCATAGACCGGGCCCCGGGCCTCATCGCGCATGGCACCGGGCGAGTCATTGAGCAGGGTCGAGGCACGCTCGATCGGCGGGGCAACCGGGCGGCGGCCCTGTCCGCGGCGGGTGGCGGAGGCGATCAGGCGGGTGCGGTCGGTTCGATCGGTCATGCGCGCCGGCACGGAGGGTTGCGGTTCAGCGTCCAAAGGCCTCTAAAGCAGGCGGGGCGCAAGGTCTGACGATTTTCGGCGAGGCGCGGATGCGGGTAAATGCGTTGGGGGGAAGGACAGTGAACGGTGCCGCGGTGGCGCTGATGACCATCCTCGCCCTGACCGTCGCCGCATGTGGTCGCGCGAATCGTCCGGTTGAGGCCGGGAACGGTGCCGATCCGGCGGCCCAGGCTCAGACTGCGGCACCCGCGTTCGCCAGCCCGACCCTGGCGGCCATCAAACGGCGGGGGCGGTTGCATTGCGGTGTGCATGAGGGATTGGTCGGCTTCGCCTACACCGACAATCGCGGCGAATGGCGCGGCTTTGACGCCGACTTCTGCCGCGCCCTGGCGGCGGCCGTGCTGGGCAATGCCAATGCCGTCCGGTTTGTGCCCCTGACCGGCAGTCAGCGGTTCGAGGCGCTACGCAGCGGCCGGGTCGATGTGCTGTGGCGCTCGACGTCCTGGACCTTGTCGCGGGAGGCACAGGAGGGGGTGCGGTTCGCCGGGATCAACTACTATGACGGCCAGGGGTTTCTGGTGCGCCGCTCGCTGGACCTGGCCACGGCCGCCGAACTGAATGGCGCGCGGGTGTGCGTGCAGGGCTCCTCGACCACCGAGTTGAATGTGGCGGACTGGTTTCGCGCGCGGGCGCTGGAATACACCCCCGTGGTCGGTGCCAATGAGGAAGCGGCGCGGGCGGCCTATGCGCGGGAAGACTGCGACGCCCTGAGTGCGGATATCTCTGCCCTGGCGGCGGCGCGGACCACGATGGCCAACCCGGAACAGCATGCGATCCTGCCCGATGTGATCTCCAAGGAGCCGCTGGGACCTGCGGTCAAGCGTGGGGACGAGGCCTGGACCTCGATCGTGCGCTGGACCCTGAACGCCCTGATTCTGGCCGAGGAGCTGGGCGTGACCAGTGACAATGCGGGTGAGATGGCCGAGCAGTCGCCCAGTCCGGCCGTCCGCCGTCTGCTGGGGGTCGAGGGCGAGGTTGGACCGATGCTGGGCCTTCGCAAGGACTGGGCAAGGGCGGCCATCGAGGCCGAGGGCAACTATGGCGAAATCTTCGCGCGTAACGTCGGGACAGATTCCGCGCTCGACCTGGCCCGTGGGCTTAACGCACAATGGAACGCAAGACCGGCCGGGCTGATCTACGCCTTGCCGATTCGCTAGGACGCCGGGACAGGCGCCAGGGGGGAAAGATGGAAACGACCAAACGTGGCGGGATACCGCTGTATATGTGGATGCTGCTGGGCTTTGCCGTCGGCATGGGCGGCGGGCTCTACGTCAATATCATGGGCCTGGAGGTCCTTCCCTGGGTCATGGACCTCATCAAGTCCGTGGGCCAGATCTTCCTGAAACTGCTGTTCATGCTGGTGCTGCCGCTGCTGTTTGCGGCGCTCGCGGTCGGTGTCGCCGAGATGGGCGATCTGAAATCGCTGGGGCGGGTGGGCTTCAAGACCCTGGTGTTCACGATCATCGTCTCGGCCATCGCCGTCGGTATCGGCCTGGGTATGGTCAACTATTTCCGACCCGGTGACGGGGTCGACCCGATCCTGGCGCAGCAGCTGCTGGCCCAGGGGGCTGAGGGGGCTGCGACCATTGTCGGCAATGCACCCAAAACGATCGAGGCGGGCCAGTTCTTCCTCGACATGATCCCGTCCAATGTCGTGACCGCTGCGGCCGAGAACCAGATCCTGCCGGTGATGGTGTTCGCCCTGATCTTCGGCATCGGCATGGTCATGGCCAAGTCGCCGGCCACGGATGCGCTTCAACAGACCCTGCAGGGCCTGTTCGAGGTCATGATGAAGCTCATCAACCTCGTCATCAAACTGGCCCCGATCGCGATTGCGGCCCTGATGTTCAACCTGTCGGCCGTGTTCGGCTGGGACCTGCTGGTCAGGCTCGGGGCCTATGCAGGCGTGGCGGTGGGCGCGATGGCGATCCACATGTTCATCGTCTATCCGCTGCTGGTCTGGATCTTCGGCGGGATGAACCCGCTGAAATTCGCCAGCGGTGTCCGTGAGCCCTTCGTGGTCGCCTTCTCGACCGCCTCGTCGAACGCCACCCTGCCGGTCGCTATCCGGGCGGCGGAAGAGAAGCTGAAACTGCCGAAGCGGATCTCGCGCTTTGTGTTGACCGTGGGGGCCACGGCCAACCAGAACGGCACCGCCCTGTTCGAAGGCGTTACGGTCCTGTTCCTGGCCCAGTTCTTCGGCATCGACCTGAACCTGCAGCAGCAGCTGGTGGTCATGCTGGTCTGTATCCTCGGCGGTATCGGCACGGCGGGTGTGCCGGCGGGATCCTTGCCGGTTATCGCCCTGATCCTGGTGATGGTCGGGGTTCCGGCGGAGGGCATCGGCCTGATCCTCGGCGTCGACCGCTTCCTCGACATGTGCCGCACCACCCTGAACGTCACCGGCGATCTGGTGGCAGCGACGGTGGTGTCGCGTGGCGAGACCGATGCGGTCGTGCCGGACGACCTGAAACTGCCGGACGTGGCCCCGGCCCGGTGACGGCTCAGGCGGGTGCGGCGGACACGATTTCGGTGTCCGTCCGCCCGCCCCATTCGGCCCAGCTGCCGTCGTAAAGGCGCGACGGCCTGCCCAGCACGGCGAGGCCGAGGCTGAGGATGGCGGCGGTGACGCCGGAACCGCAGGTGGTCACCACCGGGCGGTCGAGGTCGACCCCGGCCGCGCGGAAGGCCTGAGCGAGGGCCTCGTCCGGCTTCATCGTGCCGTCGGGGTTCAGGATCTCGGGGAAGGGCAGGTTGAGGGCACCGGGCATATGGCCTGATCGCAGCCCCGCCCTCGGCTCTGCGGCCCGGCCCGTGAAGCGGTCGGCGGCGCGGGCGTCCAGCACCTGTTCTCCGGCCTCAAGGGCGGCGCGGACAGCGTCGAGGTCGGCGACCCCTTCCGGTCGGGCAGACGGGATGAAGGTCCGTGGAAGGGGCTGGGGCGCTGGCCCGGACTCGACCGGATGCCCCTCGGCCTGCCATTTCGGCAGGCCGCCGTCGAGGACGCGCACGTCGCGCGCGCCCATGGACCGGAGCATCCACCAGATCCGGGCCGAGGACCGGATACCGACGGTGTCATAGATGACGATACTGTCTCCATCGGCGATGCCCAGGCCGCCCATCCGCGTCGCGAAGAAGCCGGGCGACGGCAGCATGTGCGGCAGCAAACTGTCTTGCTCCGAACTGGCCTCAAGATCGAAGAAGACGGCACCGGGCAGACGGGCGGCCTCGAAATCGGGCCGACCGTCACGCCCATCCAGATGCCAGCTGGCGTCGATGAGGCGCAGGGTCGGATCGCCGAGACGGGCGGCGAGGTCGGCGGTCGAGATCAGCGGAGAGGCCATGCCCGAGCTTACCACCGACCCAACGCCGGGTCAGGACCGGGAGAGCCCCAGTTGGATCACGTCCGTACGCGCCGATCGGAACCCGGCTTCGCAATAGGCCAGGTAGAACCGCCAGAGGCGCCGGAACCGCTCGTCGAAGCCGCCCATGCGCCGGATGTCGCTCCAGGCTACCTGGAAGCGTTCATCCCAGAGTTTGAGCGTGTCGGCGTAGTCCTGGCCGAACCGCTCGATCTCGCTCCAGCCGAGGCCGGCGCGGTCGATCACGGGTTTGAGTCGCGCCTCGGACGGCAGCATCCCGCCGGGGAAGATGTATTTCTGGATGAAATCAGTCTTGCGATTGTAGTCGTCGAACAGGGCGTCATCGATGGTGATGATCTGCAGACCGGCCCGGCCGCCCGGCTCGAGAACGTCACGGATCTTGCCGAAATAGGCGGGCCAGTATTCCTGACCGACGGCCTCGAACATCTCGATCGAGGCGACACGGTCGAACCGGCCCTGGACGTCGCGATAGTCGATCAGCTGGATGTCGGCCCGCTCGGCCAGACCGGCGTTGAACATGCGCTGGCGGGCGAAGTCGAACTGCTCCTGCGAGATGGTGACGGCAGTGACGCGCGCGCCGACCTCCTTGGCCGCGAATTCAGCGAAACCGCCCCAGCCGCAGCCGATTTCGAGCACGGACTGTCCGGACCTGAGGTCCATCAGCCGGGCGAGGGCGGCGTATTTCTCCCGCTGGGCCGCGTCGAGCGCCATGCCGGAGCGGGTGAACCGGGCCGCGGAATAGGTCATCGTCCCGTCCAGCCAGGACGCATAGAAGGCGTTGCCGAGGTCGTAGTGGGCGTGAATGTTCTTCTTCGACCCGGCGCGGCTGTTTCGTTTCCGCTTGTGCGACAGCCAGTTGATCGCCTGCATCACCGGATTGCCGTCGGCGAGCCGACGGATGTGGTCATAGTTGTGGGCGAAGGATTCCAGCAGGGCCGCCAGCTGGGGGCTCTCCCATTCGCCGGCCATATAGCCTTCGGCGAAACCGATATCGCCCGAGGCCAGTACGCGCCGTGCGAAGCGATAGTCCTTGATGTCGAAGATGGCCGTGGGGCCCGGCCGGGGTCCATCCAGCTGGTGCGTCTCGCCGTTGGGCAGCAGGACGGTGAGCCGGCCGAAGGTCCAGTTGGCGGCCAGAAGGCGTAGCAGCAGCGTGAACCCGCGCGGTGTGCGGGCGGCGGTCGCGATGCGCTCGGCGGTGACCGACGTCATGACGCGAGAGGGTGGGTATGGGCCGGCCGCCCGTCAATCTCCCTCCGCAGTGCGGCTCGCCACGACGGTCCCAAGCGCGTCGAGCGCGCGCTTGCGGGCGATGTCATGATCGACGATCGGGCGGGGGTAGTCCGCGCCCAGCCGCACGCGGGCGTCACGGAGGATTTCCGGCGGCGCGGTCCAGGGCGCGTGCAGCCAGCGGTCGGGAACTCCGCGGAGCTCCGGGACCCACCGGCGGACATATCGGCCGTCTGCATCGAATTTCTGCCCCTGGGTGATCGGGTTGAAGATGCGGAAGTACGGAGAAGCATCCGCTCCGGATCCAGCGACCCACTGCCAATTCTGCACATTCGACGCGATATCGGCGTCGACGAGGGTGTCGCGGAACCATGCCTCGCCCTCCCGCCAGTCGATCAGCAGGTGTTTGATCAGGAAGGAGGCGACGACCATGCGCACGCGGTTATGCATGAAGCCGGTCGCCCACAGCTCGCGCATACCCGCGTCCACGATCGGGTAGCCGGTCCTGCCACGCTTCCACGCCTCAAGACCGGCGGGGTCGTCGCGCCATGGCATGGCGTCATATTCCGGCCGGAAGGCCGTGTCGGTGATCTGCGGGAAGGCGTTGAGCAGATGGGCAGAGAATTCGCGCCAGCCGATCTCGGCCAGGAACTTGTCGGTCTCGGCGGCGGGCACCCGTCCGCCGGTGCCGGCAGAACGTGCGGCCTCGACGGCGCGCCAGGGACTGATTTCGCCGAAATGCAGATGCGGGGACAGGCGGCTGGTCGCCGGTTCGGCCGGGATGTCGCGACCCTTGCTGTAGGACTTGAGGCCGCGCGACAGGAAGGCCGCCAGGGCAGCCTCCGCGCCCGCTTCGCCGGGCGTCCAGTCGAAGCCGCGCGACCAGTCCGGGCGGACGGGATGCAGGCCCCAGGCGTCGATGTCGTCCGAGGCCGGCTCGGGCGGTGTCCGGATGCCGGCGGGCGCGGGGGCAGGCGACGGGGCAACCGCGGCGGCCAGAAGAGCCCGGTGGAAGGGCGTGAAGACCCGGTATGGCTGGCCGGAGCCGTTCAGCACCGTCCCAGGTCGGGCCAGCAGGGTTCCGTTCGAGCCCTTGCAGGCGACGCCCTCGGCCTGAAGGCCGCGCGCGATGGCGGCGTCCCGGGCAAAGGCGTCGGGTTCGAACCGGCGGTTCATGAAGACGGCGTCCGCGCCGGTCTCACCGATCAGCCGTCGAAGTTCGGCCTCGCTGTCGCCGCGACGCAGGATCAGGCGGGAGCCGCGCGCGCGCAGGGAGGCGTCAAGCGCGCGCAGGGATTTGTCGAGCCACCACAGGGAGGCAGCGCCGGTCTGGAGCGTCGCGGGGCCTTGGTCGAGGATGTAAAGTGGCAGGATCGGCCGGCCCGTCCCGACGGCGTGGAGGAGGGCCGGATTGTCCGCCAGGCGCAGGTCCTGGCGGAACCACAGGATGACGGGACGATCGTCGGCCTCGGTGGTCATGCGGGCGGGCTCCGTGATAGCTTGCGAACCACACTGTCCGACGCCACCTGATCGCCGCATGAGTGGGGCATCAGCCGCGCGTCGCCAAGCCGCAAATCCGGGAAATCTGCCTTGTCCAAGCCAAACGCCATCATCGACATCAAGGACGGGCTGAAGCGCCCCGTTTCCATCGGCGGCGGCCAGCGGATCGTCTTCATCGCCGGCCCGTGCCAGCTGGAGAGCCGCCAGCACGCGCTGGAGATGGCCCATGCGCTGAAGGAGATCGGTGAGCGGCTGAACGTCGGCGTGATCTACAAGACCAGTTTCGACAAGGCCAACCGGACCTCGGCGACCGCCGCGCGGGGATTCGGCCTGGAAGGCTCGCTGCCCATCTTCGCCGAGATCCGCGAGGTCACGGGCCTGCCGGTCCTGACCGACGTCCATACCGAGGAGCACTGCCGCATCGCCGCCGAGGTGGTCGACGTACTCCAGATCCCGGCCTTCCTGAGCCGCCAGACGGACCTGCTGCTGGCGGCGGCCGCGACCGGCAAGGTGATCAACATCAAGAAGGGTCAGTTCCTGGCCCCCTGGGACATGAAGAACGTCATCGCCAAGGTGGTCGGGGCGGGCAATCCCAACGTCATGGCCTGCGAGCGCGGTGCCAGCTTCGGCTACAACACCCTGGTCAGCGACATGCGGGCTCTGCCGATCCTGCGCGAGATCGGTTGCCCGGTGGTGTTCGATGCGACCCATTCGGTGCAGCAGCCGGGCGGGCAGGGGACGTCCTCGGGCGGACAGCGGGAGTTTGTGCCGGTGCTGGCGCGTGCGGCCGTGGCCGTGGGCGTGGACGCCGTCTTCATGGAGACGCACCAGGACCCGGACAATGCGCCGTCGGACGGGCCGAACATGGTGCCGCTGGATCAGTTCGAGGCCCTGTGCGCCGATCTGATCGCCTATGACGACCTGACCAAGGCGCGGATGGCGAAAGCCTCCTGAATCCGATAGGCCAAGGTCATGGCTGAACGGACGCTCGATCTCGGACAACTGCAGGCGCTGCTGGAGCGCGTGCGCGGGCTGAAGGTCGCCTGCGTCGGCGACCTCATGCTGGACCGCTATGTCTATGGCGAGGTCAGCCGGATTTCACCCGAGGCCCCGATCCCGGTCCTGCGCACGCGCCGGACGACCGCCATGCCGGGCGGGGTCGGAAACGTGGCGCGCAACGTCGCGGCGCTGGGCGGGATCGCGCGTCTCGGTGCCGTGGCCGGCAAGGATGCGGCCGGGGACGAGCTTGCGGCCCTGATCGCGGCCGAACCGGGCATTGAGGACGCCCTCGAACGGCGCGCCGGGGTGGCGACCATCGTCAAGACGCGCTTCGTCGCCGCCGGCCAGCAACTGCTGCGGCTGGACGAAGAAGCGGCGGCATTGATGGGCGATGAAAGCGAAGCATTTACGGGCGCTTCTGTCTATCTTCTTTCAGATTACGCGAAGGGTGTGGTCAGCGATCTGGTGATCGCCCAGGCGCTGGCGGCGGCCGAAGAGTCGGGCGCGCCGGTGGTGGTCGATCCCAAGGGGCGCGACTTCGCCCGCTATGGCGCGGTCGACCTGATCAAGCCCAACGCCAGCGAACTGGCCGGGGCCACGGGCCTTCCGGTCGAGACGGACGCCGAGGTCGAGGCGGCGCTGGCGGCGCTGCTGGATGCCACGACGGTCAAGGCGGTCGTGGTCACCCGCGCGGGCAAGGGCATGAGCCTGATGCGGCGCGGCGGCCCGGTGTGGCATTTCCCGGGGCGGGCGCGCGAGGTGTTCGACGTTTCGGGCGCCGGGGACACCGGGCTGGCGGCGCTGGGCCTGGCCTTGGGTGCCGGCGCTTCGCTGGAGACGGCGGTGGAGTTCGCGATTCTGGCCTCCGGCGTGGTGGTCGGAAAGGCCGGCACGGCGGTGGTCACGCCCGCCGAACTGATCGACGCCGAGATGAGTCAGCATGCGGCCGGTGCCCACGCCAAGGTGATGCCGCTGGAGGAACTGGCGCATGTGGTCGAGGGCTGGAAGCGGCAGGGGCTGAAGGTCGGCTTCACCAACGGCTGTTTCGATATCCTGCACCGCGGCCACGTCGCCTATCTGGCCCAGGCGCGGGGCTGGTGTGACCGGCTGGTGGTGGCGCTGAACACGGACGCCTCGGTGCGTCGGTTGAAGGGCGAGGGCCGGCCGATCAACGATCTGGACAGCCGGGCCGTGGTGATCGGCGGGCTGCAGTCCGTGGACCGGGTCACGGCCTTCGACGATCCGACCCCTATCGCCCTGATCGAACGGCTGCGACCCGATGTGCTGATCAAGGGGGCCGACTATACGCGAGAGGGCGTCGTCGGCGGTGATCTGGTCGAGAGCTGGGGAGGTCAGGTAAGGCTGGCCACCTTTGAGGACGGCTATTCGACGACGAAGACGATCGAGAAGATGAAGGACGAAACATGAGCCGGCGCATGATCGTGGTCACCGGCGGCGCGGGCTTCATCGGCTCCAACATCGTCGCCCGCCTGTGCGCCGAGGACCGGCGCGATATCGTCGTCTGCGACCGGCTGGAAGACGCCGTCCTGGGCAAGTGGAAGAATATCGCCAAACACCCGATCGCCGACTTCTGGCAGCCCGAGGAACTGTTCGACCAGCTGGAGCGGCACGCCGAGTCGATCGAGGCCGTTGTGCATATGGGGGCGATCTCCTCGACCACGGAGCCGGACGCTGACCTGATCCTGCGTACCAATTTCAGCCTGTCGCGCGACATCTGGGACTGGTGCGCCCTGCGCGACGCGCGGATGATCTACGCCTCGTCCGCGGCGACCTACGGCGATGGCGAGGCGGGGTTCGAGGATAATGACAGCCTTGAGGCATTGGCTTCGCTGAAGCCACTAAATGCCTATGGCTATTCGAAAATGCTGTTTGATCAATATGCGGCACGGCAGTCGGATCGCGGCCAGTCGCCGGGCCAGTGGGCCGGGCTGAAATTCTTCAACGTCTATGGGCCGAACGAGGGCCACAAGGGCGGGATGAAGTCGGTCGTGGCCCAGATCTGGCCCAAGGTTCAGGCCGATGAACCGGTCACCCTGTTCCGCTCGCATAATCCGAACTACGCCGACGGCGGCCAGATGCGCGACTTCGTCTTCGTCGACGATGTGGTCGACATCATCGAATGGCTGCTCGACACGCCCGGCGTCTCCGGCGTCTTCAATGCCGGTTCGGGGCAGGCGCGGTCCTTCCTCGACCTGGCCAACGCCACCTTCGCGGCGGCGGGCAAGACGCCCCGGGTCGAATACGTCGACACCCCCGAGAGCATCCGGGACAAATACCAGTATTTCACCGAGGCCCGGATGGATCGGGTGCGGGCGGCCGGCTTCCAGGGTCAGTCGACGCCGCTGGAGGAGGGCGTGCGCCGCTACGTCCAGTCCTTCCTCGCGACGGCGGACCCGTATCGATGACGCCCGGCCGGATGAGCCTGCGCCAATGGGCCGGCTGGACCGGCCTGTGCTTCGTGGTCGTTCTGGTCGCGGCGGTGGCGGTATGGCGCGGCGACATCCTGAGGGCCGGGCTGGACCCGCAGGTGCCGTTCCAGACCTATACCCCGCCGCCGGCACCCGACTACAGCGACCCGACCGCGTGGGCGTTGCGCGACGCGCGTGGCCGGGACTCTGGACCGGCGGCGATCTTCTTCGTCCATTCGACCACCTATGACGGCGGCCGCGAGTGGAACGGGCCGATCGGCGATGCCAAGGCCGACGCCTGGCTGAAGCGCGTGGTCCTGCCGAACTACGCCGGACCGTTCGCCCGAGCAGGCGAGATCAGCGCCCCACGCTATCGGCAAGGCAGTCTCTACACCCGTCTGACGCTGCGCGATGATGCGCGCGAGGCGCGGGCCTTCGCCTGGCGTGACATCGCCGCCGCCTTCGACGTCTGGATCGCACGCCATCCGGACGGGCCCATTGTGCTGGCCGGCCTGGAGCAGGGGGGCGATCTGGTCGAGCGGCTGGTGCGCGAGCGGGTGGCAGATGATCCCGCCCTGCGCGCCCGGCTGGTGGCGGTCTATCTGATGGATACGGTGGTGGCGGCGGATGGCCTGTCGCCCGAGGTTCCGGCCTGCGCCAGCCGCGCTGACGTCGGCTGTATCGTCGCCTGGTCGCCGGTCAGCGAGGGCAATGACGGGGCAGGGCAACGGCGGCTGAGACGAGCGCTGGTCTGGGACGAGCGAGGCCGGCTGGTCGATCTCGCGGGCCGGGAGGCCGTGTGCGTCAACCCGGTGACCGGCTCGACCGACGCGGCCCCGGTCGAGGCTCGCCTGCACCATGGGGCGACCAATGCCACGGGCCTCGAATGGGGCGTGCGCCCGGCCCTCATGGCCCGCGAAATCGCCACCCAGTGCCGCGGCGGCCTGTTGCGTCACACCGAGCTGAAAACGGAGTCCTTCCGGGAGACGGGCGGCTGGTCGGACCGCAGGAAGTCGCGGCCTTACAATCTGTTCTATGGCGATATTGAAGCAGACGTTCAGGCGCGGATGTTGGTCTGGCAGGCTCGCTAGCCAGTCTGGCTCCTTTCGGTACCGGATGCTGGCAAAGGCTCGCAGCACACATCGAATGGCCGTGGTCAGTCGGTCGAACTGGGTGAAGCGTCGGGCCCGCCTTGACTTGTCTGTGTCCTGGCGCGGTTCCAGTGTATGGGCAGGCTCATGCAAGCACGTTTCCTCTGGCGCGCCTATCGGGCGCGGTATCGCGATCAGGCAGCTGAACTTTCGGCTATCCGACGCCACATCGGGCCTCAGGATCTGGTCTGCGACATCGGCGCGAACAAGGGCAGCTATCTTTACTGGATGTCACGCTGGGCCGGGCAGGTGGTGGCGTTCGAACCCCAGTCTGCCCTGTCCGATTATCTGACACAGGCGTGCCGCGCGCTGAACCTGGACAACACCACGATCGTACAGGCGGGGGTTTCCAGCCGCTCGGGCACGATGGACCTCTACCTGCCGTCCCCGAACTCGCCCGAGGCCAGCCTGGTTCGCCACGGCGATGCCCAGACCACGCCGGTTTCCGTCGTAACGCTTGATGAGTATTTTTCCGCGTCGAACCCGATATCGTTGCTCAAGATCGACGTCGAAGGTGCCGAGTTGGACGTCCTGAAAGGCGCTGAAAAAATCCTCCGTCGGGACCGCCCCACTTTGGTATTTGAGTGCGAACAGCGGCACCTGGCCCAAGGCCGCGTTCACGATTGCCTGAACTATCTCCTGGACCTGGGATACGAAGGTGAGTTCATCAATCGGGGCCGGCTGAGGCCGATTCAGGAATTCGACCTGCCGATCCATCAGAACGCCGTTGGTGACCGGTTCTGGACGGCCGACACCTATTGCAACAATTTTGTGTTCCGCTATCGCGGCTGAAGACGCCCGGCTGATCGTCGGCCTGTCCCGTTTGCGACGCTTGCGTTCATCGGGCTGGCAATGACATTCGCTTGGCTCAGTGATGTCTGTAGCCGGCGACCTAGTCGATCCCGGGCCGGTCGTTGCGCCAGTCGAACAGGGCCTCAAGCACCCTGACCGCCTCGCCGCGCGGGCTGGTCAGGTCCGGGTCCCGACCCAGCACCAGACGGGCGTCGTCGGCCGCGGTCAGTAGCAGCGACCGGTGCCGGATCGGGTCGGCGAAGCGGTAGGCCGGGAAGCCGCTCTGTTTCAGGCCGAGCGGATCGCCGCCGCCGCGCAGGCGGAAATCCTCCTCGGCAATCTCGAAGCCGTCTTCGGTGCGCCGCAGGGTCTCAAGCCGCAGCCGCGCGGTCTCGCCAAGCCCGTCATCCCCGCCGCCGTAAAGCAGGATGCAGGCGCTGGCCTTTGCGCCCCGGCCGACCCGGCCGCGCAGCTGGTGCAGCTGGGCCAGGCCGAAGCGGTCGGCGTGTTCGATGACCATGATGGTGGCATTGGGCACATCGACCCCGACCTCGACCACGGTGGTGGCGACCAGCAGGGGGATGCGGCCGTCGGCGAAGTCGGTCATGACGGCCTCGCGCTCGGCCCCCGGCATCTGGCCGTGAGCGAGGCCGACCTCGACCTTGAGGATGCGGCGCAGGTCGGCGGCCCGGGCCTCGGCGGCGGCGAGGTCGACGGTCTCGCTCTCGGCCACGAGGGGGCAGATCCAGTAGGCCTGGGCTCCGCTGTCGATTGCGGCCTTCAGACGCTTCGCCACCTCGCCGATGCGGGCCAGTGGCAGGACGGCGGTGGTGATCGGCGTCCGGCCCGGAGGCTTTTCGTTCAGGCGGGAGACCTCGAGCTCGCCGTACTGGGTCAGCTCCAGGGTGCGCGGGATGGGGGTGGCCGACATGGTCAGCAGATGGACGCCGCCGGTGCGGGGATAGCCCTTGGCCTGCAGTCGCTGGCGCTCATTGACGCCGAACCGGTGCTGTTCGTCGATGACGGCGAGCGCCAGCCGGTCGAAGCGGACGGCGTCCTGGAACAGGGCGTGGGTGCCGATGGCGACTTTCGCCTCGCCCGAAGCCAGGGCGGCGAGACGGGTGCGCCGTTCAGCGGGCGTGTCGCGGCCCGTCAGGAGGAGGGTCGGGACGCCGGCGGCTTCGAGCATGGGGGCCAGTCGCTGCCAGTGCTGGCGGGCGAGGATCTCCGTGGGGGCCATCAGGGCGGCCTGGAAACCGGAGGCGGCCGTGTCCGCCAGCGCCAGGGCGGCAACGGCCGTCTTGCCGGAGCCGACATCGCCCTGCAGCAGCCGGCCCATCTGTTCGCCCGAGGCCAGGTCACGGCGGATTTCGCCGACGGCCTGAGACTGGGCCCCGGTCAGGTCGAAGCCGAGAGCAGCCAGCAGCCGGGTGGAGGCCTCGCCGGGCACGATCCGCGGCCCCGGCGTGATCTGGCGCGCGCGGCGGCGGCGGGCGAGGGCCAGCTGGTGAGCCAGCAGTTCGTCATAGGCCAGCCGCTGCCGGGCCGGGGCATCGGGTTCCAGCTCGGGCTCGCAGGTCGGGGCGTGCAGGGCTTCGAGCGCGGCGCGCCAGCCGGGCCAGCGGGTCTTCGCCAGCCAGGCGGGATCCTGCCATTCCGGCAGGTCGGGGGCGTGGGTGAGGGCGGCCTGCACCAGTTTACGGACCACGCGCGACGACAGGCCGGCGGTCGCGGGATAGACGGGCTCGATGGCGGCGATCTCGCCGGCCTGTTCGGGGGTGAAGATGTCCGGGTGGACGATCTGGACCTCGGCGTTGAAGCGTTCGACCTTGCCCGAGACCAACCGCTTCTGACCCTTGGGCAGCAGTCGCTCGATGTGCTGGGCCGAGCCGCCGAACCAGATCATGTGGACAAAGCCGGTGTCATCGGAGGCCCGAACCTTGATCGGGACGCCGGGCTTGCCGGGGACAATCAGACGGTCGATGACGACCTCGAAAATCCCGACCTGGCCCTCGATGGCGTTCACCGCCGTCATCGGCTGGCGCATGATCAGGCCCGACGGGGACAGGAAGGCCAGGTCGCGGACCAGCGGCCCGGCCAGTTTCTGGACGAGCGGCAGGATCTTCGGCCCCACGCCCTTCAGGCTGGAAACCTCCGCGAACAGGGGAAAGAGAATCTGCGGCCGCATGGATCGACAGCATAGACCAATCGAAGCGCCGCGTTGACGGGCGTTCTGCGGGTGGACGGTTCATCACAACGGACACAACGAAGGCACAACGGACACGACGGGGCTGGGAACAGGTCCCGTCGAGGTGCTTTCCAGGGTATCGGGATTGCGGCGTTCGCCGCGCGGGTCTGATCGAGGCCCAGGCCTCGATCCACGTACTTCACGACCGGGGACAAGGGGCCGCACTCCGTCCTCCTCCCGGACCCCATTGTGTTTGTTGTGCCTTCGTTGTGACCGTTGTGACGAACCTCGCGCTGCCAACGCTGGCGAAAGCGCGTCTGGAACGCTATCTCCGCCGTTCTGTTGAACCTGACCGACCGGGCAAGGAACCTTGTGGCCGATATTGACGCGCGTCTGAAGCAACGACTCGGCCGGATCACCTTCCGGGCATGGCGGCGAGGATTCCGCGAGGCGGACCTGGTGCTGGGTCCGTTCGTGGACCAGGTCGGGCCGACGCTCGACGAGGGTGAGCTGGACTGCCTGGAACACCTGCTGTCCGAGGACGACGATCACCGCCTGTATGCCTGGATCATCGGCACCGAGCCGACGCCTGCGGTGCATGAGACCCCGGTGATGGCGAAGATCCGCGACTTCATGCGCGACCATGTGGCCTCTGCCGTGGCCGAGGGTGCCGGCTGATGGACGGCGCGGGTCCGCAACGCAGCGAACAGGACCTGGGCGGCGCGCCCGAGGGGCTCGATGCCCTGGTCGTGGCCGAACGGCTGAAGGCCGGGGGCGGCGTCGGGCTGTTCGTGGCGCGGGACTATGCCCGGATGGGCGAGTTCGTTCAGGCCTTCGGCTTCTTCGCCGAGGGCGTCGAGGTGATCGAGTTCCCGGCCTGGGACTGCCTGCCTTACGACCGGCTGAGCCCCACGTCCTCTGTTTCGGCGGAGCGGATGGCGGCCCTGACCCGCCTGGCGCAGCGCGCATCCGGCGACCGCACGCCGATGCTGGTCGTGACCACGGTCAGTGCGGCGGCGCAGCGCACCCCGCCGCGTGAAGTGACCAACGGGGCCGGGTTCCAGACGACGGTCGGCCTCGATCTCGATACGGCGGCGCTGGAGCGGTATTTCGCGGCCAACGGCTATATGCGCGCCTCGACCGTGTCGGAGAAGGGCGAGTTCGCGGTGCGTGGGGGCGTCATCGACGTCTTCCCCCCGGGCTTCGATGAGCCGGTTCGGCTGGACATGTTCGGCTCTGAACTGGAGTCGATCCGCACCTTCGATCCGGCCACCCAGCGCTCGACCGGCCAGCGCCGCGAGGTGCATCTGGCACCCGTGTCCGAGGCCCTGCTGGATGCCGACAGCATTTCGCGTTTCCGCACGGGCTATCTGGGCCTGTTCGGGGCGGCGGGCGACGACCCCCTGTATGCGGCGATCAGCGAGGGCGCGCGGCGGCAGGGCATGGAGCACTGGCTGCCGCTGCTCTACGACCGGCTCGAGACCCTGTTCGACTATCTGCCCGAAGACGCGCGGGTCTTCCTCGACAACCAGGTCGAGGCGGCGCGCGGTGAGCGCTGGACCCTCACCCGGGACGCATACGAAGCCCGTCGCGACGCCGCCATGGGCAAGGGCGGGGCCGCCTATCGCGCCCTGCCGCCGGAGCGGCTGTATCTGGGCGAGGGCGACTGGAACAGTGCCCTGGCCGGCCGCTGGGTGCGGAGGCTGTCGCCCTTCCACGGCTCCGGCGAGGATGCGGGCGGCCGTCTGGGACGGAATTTCTCCGCCGAGCGGGCGCAGGACAGCGTCAATCTGTTCGAGGCCGTGGCGCGCCATGCCGAGGCGCTGAAGGCGGCAGGCAAGCGGGTGCTGTTCGCCTCATGGAGCGAGGGCTCGTCCGAGCGGCTGGCGGCCATGCTGTCGGACCACGGGCTGGAGCATGTGGTGGCGGTGCGCAACTGGGCCGACGTCCAGGCGGCCCCGAAGGACATCTACCTGCGCGGCGTCCTGCCGGTCGAGCACGGGTTCGAGACCGATGCGATCGCTGTCATCTCCGAGACCGACATGCTGGGCGACCGGCTGGCGCGGCCGAAGAAGAAGCGGCGGGCGTCCAACTTCCTGGCCGAGGCCTCGGCCCTGACGACCGGCGATCTGGTGGTCCATCTGGATCACGGGATCGGCCGCTATGAGGGGCTGAAGACGCTGGAGATCCAGCAGGCGCCGCACGACTGTCTTGAACTGCTCTACGCCGGCGACAGCAAACTGTATCTGCCGGTCGAGAACATCGACCTGCTGACCCGCTATGGCTCGGAGACCGACGGGGCGCAGCTGGACCGGCTGGGCGGGGCGGGCTGGCAGGCGCGCAAGGCCAAGGCCAGGGCCCGCCTGCGCGACATGGCCGAGGGGCTGATCGCGCTCGCGGCCAAGCGGTCGCTGCGGACATCGGCCGCCATTGTGCCGCCGCAGGGGCTGTTCGACGAGTTCTGCGCCCGCTTCCCCTATGAGGAGACGGACGACCAACTGAATGCCATCGGCGATGTGCTGGAGGACCTCGGCAAGGGCACGCCGATGGATCGCCTGATCTGCGGCGACGTTGGCTTCGGCAAGACCGAGGTGGCGCTGCGGGCCGCCTTTGTCGTGGCCATGAGCGGGCAGCAGGTGGCCATCGTCTGCCCGACGACCCTGCTGGCGCGGCAACATTTCAAGACCTTCAGCGAGCGGTTCGCCGGCTGGCCGGTCAAGGTGCGGCACCTGTCGCGGATGGTGACGGCCAAGGACGCGGCCGAGACCCGCGCCGGGCTGAAGGACGGCTCGTTCGAGATCGTCGTCGGCACCCATGCGGTGCTGAGTGATCAGGTCGGGTTCAAGGATTTGAGCCTTGTTATCGTTGATGAAGAGCAGCATTTCGGGGTCAAGCACAAGGAGAAGCTCAAGGGCCTCCGCGCCGATGTGCATCTGCTGACCCTGACCGCCACGCCGATCCCCCGCACCCTGCAGATGGCCCTGTCGGGCATCCGCGAGATGTCGATCATCGCCACCCCGCCGGTCGATCGCCTGGCGGTGCGGACCTATGTCACGCCCTGGGACCCGGTGCTGGTGCGCGAGGCCCTGCTGCGCGAGAAATATCGCGGCGGGCAGGCCTATTATGTCGTCCCGCGCCTGTCGGACCTCCCCGACATCGAACAGTTCCTTCGCGAGAAGGTGCCGGAGATCAAATTCGTGGTCGGCCACGGCCAGATGTCGCCGACCCAGCTGGAAGACGTGATGAGCGCCTTCTACGACGGCAGCTACGACCTGCTGTTGTCGACCACGATTGTTGAGTCCGGACTTGATGTTCCGACGGCCAACACATTGATCGTACACAAGGCCGACATGTTCGGCCTGGCCCAGCTGCACCAGATCCGCGGCCGCATCGGACGGGCCAAGGCACGCGCCTTCGCCTATCTGACAACGCCGCCGAACCGGCCCATGAGCCTGTCGTCCGAGCGGCGGCTGCAGGTTTTGCAGTCGCTGGACAACCTCGGGGCCGGTTTCCAGCTGGCCAGCCACGATCTGGACCAGCGCGGCGGCGGCAATTTGCTGGGCGACGAACAGTCGGGCCATATCCGCGAGGTCGGGGTCGAGCTCTACCAGCAGATGCTGGAAGACGCGGTGTCCGAGCTGCGTCTGTCAGGCGAGGGCGGCGGGGTGGTCGACCGCGGCTGGTCCCCGGCGATCAATGTCGGGGCAGCGGTGCTGATCCCCGAGGAATATGTCCCCGACCTGAATGTCCGCCTGAGCCTGTACCGGCGTCTGTCGGACGCCGAGAATTCGGAGACGCGCGAGGCCCTGGCCGCAGAACTGATCGACCGGTTCGGGCCACTGCCGGACGAGGCGAAACAACTGCTGCGCATCGTCGGCATCAAGGCCAACTGCAAGACCGCCTGTATCGAACGGATCGATATCGGGCCCAAGGGGGCGGTGCTGACCCTGCGCAACAACGCCTTCCCCAATCCGATGGGACTGGTCGGACTGATCCAGAAGAACCACGCCTTCTGGAAGATCCGTCCGGACCAGAAGATCGTGGTCAAGGGCGAGTGGGACACGGCCGCCGAGCGACTGAAGGTGGCGGAGCGGATCACCGCCGACCTGGCGCGGGTGGCGACGGCCTGACGGCATCCCGGGGGATGCCTGAGGGAAAGGCCCGTTCCGCCGACTTCGTCCGCTTGACCCCGGTCTGTGCCGGGAAGTGCCCCGGCTTCGGCCGGGTCTGGCTCGCTGCCGGCGCGTTGCGCCGGATCGGGGACCATTCGTTGCAGACGCCGGACCATGGCAGCCGCCGCTGCGAAGGTGCATTATCCGGACTGAACCCGGTGTCGAACCCCGACCCTCCCGGACGAACGGATATGTGATGCGACCGATCAGAACCCTCGCCCTTGTCTCCATCGTGATGGCGTCGCTCGCCGCATGTTCGGCCCCCGCGCCGACAGCTCCTGCGGCCGAGGTCGTCGACGCTGCAAACGGCACGGTGCGGGTGCGCGGCACGGTCCAGTCCGTGACAGACGGCTCGATGACGGTTCAGACCTGGGACGGACGGACGGTCGCCGTGCCGGTTGCGGCGACAACCCGTTTTGTCTGGGTGGTGGCGTCCAGCCTTTCGACCCTCAAGGACGGCGATTTCGTCGGGACCGCGACGACGGGTCCGAAGACAGCGCTTCAGTCGCTGGAGCTGGTGATCTTTCCGGAATCGATGCGCGGGGCCGGCGAAGGCCACTATGAGTGGGACGTTCCGGGCGTTGTCGCCTCTCGCGGTGGCGGTTCGGTCGTGTCGAGCGCAATGACCAACGGCACGGTCCAGAGCCAGAGCGCCATGACCAACGGCACGGTTGCGGGCAACGAAGCCTCGTCCGGCGGGCGTATGCTGACCATCACCTATGTGGGCGGCTCGGCCAACGTGACGATCCCCGAGGGTACGCCGGTGGTGCGATTCGAACCGACCGAAAGGGCTTCACTGGCGGTCGGTCAGAAGGTGTATGCCGTCATACCCAAGGGGACGACGTCTGCCGGGTTTCTGGCGATGGGCAAGGACGGGGTGATCCCGCCGATGTAGTGGGTAGGCCTTGATGGCCGACCTCCAGCCCGGTTCGTAAAGCGAACATCGATCGAGAGCCCGATATGCCCGTCACCCTGTATGGCATCCCCAACTGCGACACCGTGAAGAAGGCGCGTGTCTGGCTGGACCAGCACGGCGTGACCTTCGTCTTTCATGACTACAAGAAGGCCGGGATCGACCGGCTGCGGCTGGAGACGTGGGTGGCCGAGCACGGCTGGGAGACGGTGCTGAACCGGGCGGGCACGACGTTCCGGGCGCTGCCGGACGCCGACAAGGCCGATCTGGATGCCGGCAAGGCCATCGCCCTGATGCTGGCCCAGCCGTCGATGATCAAACGGCCGGTGCTGGACCTCGGCGACCGGACCCTGGTCGGGTTCAAGCCCGATCTTTATGCGGCGCTTGTGGTCTAGCCGGCGATTTCGACCTCGGGCCGGTCGTGGCCGTCGGCGCGTTCGGTGATCCAGCGGCCGGAGGGATCGGCGAACTCGATCAATGTGTCCTCGCCGGGCACCTTTTGCTCGCGGGCCGCCGCGACCGCCGCTGCGCGGGCGGAGTCGTGATCCGGGAAGGTCTCGGAGAAGGTCTCGCCGACCCGATAGGCCCAGCCTCCATCGTGTTCGACGATGCGATAGGTGATCTGGGCCATGGGAAGGGATCCGGTCGGGGATGGAAGGAGCATTGCCTGCCAACGCGGGCCGGCGACAGACGTTGCACGCCGATCGCTCCGCGCCGCGTCGAAAAATCCACCCCGGCGCATCCACTGGCGAGGGTGGCGCCGACTACCCTATGAAGACGCAGGCGATGGGGCCTGAGAAACACGGGGTTACGACGATGGAAGACCTGTTCCGTTCCTACTGGTGGCTGATTTTCCCGCTCGGCTGGTTCGTGGCCTCGGGCTTTACGAGCCTGCTCAACTATCGCCGGCAGCGGGACACGCTGAAACTGATCCAGACCTATGCGGACAAGGGTCAGGAACCCCCGGCCGCCTTGCTGAAGGTGCTGGACCGGCCGATCGACGCCGATGATGACGCCTGGCAGACCCGCAACCAGGGCACCCGCCCCGGCGACGGCTCCTGGTTCTCGGTGGTGCTGTTCGGCGTCATGTCGGCGGGCTTCGCCTATGCCAGCTGGTCCGACATCTATGGTGCCGGCGAGGCCTTTCTGATCGTCAGCTTCGTGCTGGGTGCCTTGTGCCTCGCCTCGCTGGTCTCGGCCCTTCGCAGCGGCGGGCGCGGTCCGCGGGCCTGATGCCGTCCGGGGACCGGGGTCATGGGGGGACTACAGACCGACGCCGAGCTGGTGAGCCGCGCGCTCGCCGGCTCGGACGCGGCCTTTTCGCGCCTGGTCGACCGGCACCAGGCCGCTGTGCGCGGCTTTCTGCGGCGGATGCTGGGCGGCGGCTGGGCCGAGGCGGACGATGTGGCGCAGGAGGCCTTTCTGGCGGCCTGGCAGTCCCTTCGCTCGCTGAAGGAACCGGCCGGGGTCCGCGCCTGGCTGTGCGGCATCGCCTGGCGCAAGGCGCAGGACCGTATCCGCTCGTCACGGCGCGGGGCCGCCCGGGACAGTCTCTGGCTGGAGACGATCGAGACGCCGGCCGGCGTCTCACCGGAAGACCGGATGTCGGTGGCTGCTGCCATGGCCGAACTGCCGTCCGATGTCCGCGCCTGCGTCGCCCTGTGTCTGGGCGACGGCTGGTCGCACGGCGAGGTCTCGATGGCGCTGGGCTTGCCACTGGGTACGGTGAAGTCGCATGTTGCCCGCGGACGGGCGCGATTACTCAAGGCGCTGGGAGGTCCGGATGACACCTGATCAGAAACTGGCCGCCCTGTTCGCCGCCGAGGCCCCGCCCGCGCGTGACTATGCCTTCCAGGCGCGGATGGCCCAGGCCATCGCCCTGCGCCGTGCCTGGATGACCGTGGCAGCCCTTGTGCCCTGGGCCGTTGCCGCAGTTGCGATTCTCTGGGCCCTGATCCCCGTGGTCGGGCCCATGAGCGACAGCCTGGGGCCCGCGCTTCAGCCTCCCGTCGCCATGCTGGCCGGGGCATCGGTTACCGCCGGCGTCGCCCTCTGGATGTCGCGCCGCTTCCGCGTGCCGATCCGGGCCCCGTTCAGGGTCCGCTGACGGTCGGGGCGGCGGTTTCGGCAGCCTTACGAAAGTTTCACCTGACGGCGCGCATCCGTACGGCCCCGCCGACGCCTCTTGTCGTCAGAAGGCCGAAGCATCACGCTCTGGTCGGACAGAAGAATGAGGGACTGCGAGATGAATGAAGTCATGATTCCGATCACGATGTTCGCGATGATCGCGGCGATCGTGATCGTGCCGACCTGGCTCAAGAGCCGGGAGCGTCGGGACATGCAGGCGACGCTGCGGGCGTCGATCGAAAAGGGGCAGGCGCTGCCGCCCGAGATGATTGACGCTCTGACCCGCCAGACCGTCAAACCGCCGGCGACCGCCGCACGGGACCTGCGGATGGGTGTGATCCTGCTGGCGCTGTCGCTGGGCATCGGCGTCACCTTCTCCGTTATCGGCTATACGTTCGGTGAGTCCGAGGCTTGGGGCTTCGGTGCCTTCGCCGCCATCCCGGGTGCCGTCGGTCTGGCCTTGATCATCCTGAGCGCCTTCAACAAGAACAAGGGCTGAGACCGGGCGATCGGGGGAAGCCCACATGACCCAATCCCTGGTCGACCGGCACGACGTCGAGCTCGCCGCTCTCGCGGCGGCGGGCGGACGGCGGGAGTTCGGAGAACTGGTGCGCCGCCACGGCTCGGCGGTACGCGGCCTGCTGCGGCGGATGGGGGCCCAGCCCTCGCTTGCCGACGATATCGCCCAGGACGCCTTCATCCAGGCGTTCCAACGGTGCGCGGAATTCCGGGGCGAGGGCACCTTCGCCGCCTGGGTCAAGCGGATCGCGGCGCGGCTCTATATCAAACGGGTTGCCAAGGAGGCACGCTATGTCGCCGAGGTCGGGAATGAAGAGGCTGCGCCTGCGACCGATCATGCGGGTCTGGTGGATCTCGACGAAGCCCTGAAAGGCCTCAGCGAGCCGGAACGACTTTGTGTCTCCCTTTGTCACGGGGCCGGCATGGCGCATCCGGAAATCGCCGCCGCCCTCAATTTGCCACTCGGTACGGTGAAGTCTCATGTCAAACGTGGTCTGGATAAACTCCGTGCGCGGCTCGAGCCGCCCGGACAGTCCCTGGGGGGCGCGCGGCATGTCGGCTGACGAGTTCGATCCTGACATCGAGCGCCTGTTCGGACGCGCGCCCCAGATGCCCGACGCCGCCTTGTTCACGGCACAGGTCGAGCAGCGGCTGCAGAAGGGTTCACACGTCCGTTTCCTGACGCTTGGCCTCGCCGGCCTTGTCGGAGGCGTCGTGGCTGTCCGTGAAACCATGAGCATCAACCTCGGCTCCGGGGAAGGCGTGGTGGCCGGCAGTGCGCTCGGTCAGGGCATCCGCTCCGCCTCTCTCAACACCCAGGGCGCGGTGCAGACAGTCCTCGACCAACTGGGTCTCGCCAATCTGGAGCTGGGCTCCATGGGCGGTATGCAGATGTTCTGGATCGTCGCCGGGAGCCTGATCGCTGCGGCAGCCGCCGGAGTGATGAAGCTGTCGCAGGACATCTGATTCCAGCTTTCCGGTCGTCTTCCTCGGGCTTGACCCGAGGGCCAGACGCGGTCGCGAACTGTCTGGATAGCGGCGAACCATGGACAGAGCCCGCGGTACAAGCCTGCCTGCGGCGGAACATCTGATCCTCGGGTCAAGCCCGAGGATGACGGCGGGGGTGGGCGTCCCTATGGTGCCGGTTACGCCAACAGGAGGACCTCCCCATGTCCAGCCAGAAGCAGGAAGCGGTCAAACGCATCGCGGCACCCGACATCCGGGCGCGCAAGGGTGGTGAGCCGATCGTCTGCCTGACCGCCTACGACGCCCCGACCGCTGCCCTGCTGGACGATCACTGCGACCTGCTGCTGGTCGGCGACAGCGTCGGCATGGTGGTCCACGGCATGCCCAATACCGTCGGCGTCACTCTCGAGATGATGATCCTGCACGGCCAGGCCGTCATGCGCGGCTCGAAGCGGGCCATGGTGGTCATCGACATGCCGTTCGGCAGCTATGAGGGCGGCAAGGAGCAGGCGTATCAGAACTGCGCCCGTGTGATGAAGGAGACCGGCGCCCAGGGGGTGAAGGTCGAAAGCGGGCCGACGGTGGCGGAAACCATCGCCTATCTGGTCCAGCGCGGCATTCCGGTCATGGGCCATGTCGGCCTGCGGCCCCAGGCGGTGCTGACCGACGGAGCCTTCAAGGCCAAGGGCAAGACCGATGAGGAGCGGCTGCGGGTCATGAGCGAGGCTGAGGCCACCGCTGACGCCGGTGCCTTTGCCGTGGTTGTCGAGGGCGTGGCTGAGGGGCTGGCGCGCGATATCACCCTGGCCATCGACAAGCCTACCATCGGCATCGGTGCCTCTTCGGCCTGCGACGGCCAGATCCTGGTGACGCCCGACATGCTGGGCCTGTTTGACTGGACTCCGAAATTCGTCCGCCGCTATGCCGATCTGCGCAGCGTGATCGACCGGGCCGTGGCGTCCTATGCCGCTGATGTGAAAGCCCGCCGTTTTCCTGCCGAAGTCGAGACCTACTTCTCGAAAAAGCCTGCCACGCCCTAAGCCGTGCGTTGCGGCGGGGCAGGGGACCCTCTAGGGTCCGGCCGGACTGATTTTCAGCGGCCTGACAACCGCTTTCTGGGGGCGACGTATCCGTGGTTGATGTCTTCGAGCAGGTCGAGGAGGAGCTTCGCTCCGACCGCTACAAGCGGCTGGCCCGCACCTGGCTGCCCGTCGCGGGCGGCGTGCTTCTGGTCGCCCTGGTCGCGGCCCTGGCTCTCTGGGGCTGGGACAGCTGGCAGACCTCGAAGGCCGACAAGGCCTCCGTCGCCTATGATCGCGGCATGGAGTCTCTGCAGGCCAACAACCCGATCGGTGCCGACGCCGCCTTTATCCAGGCGGCCAAGGAAGGCAACGGTGCCTACAAGGCCCTGGCCCTGAGCCAGCGGGCAGGCATTGCCCTCGCCGCCAACCGCATTCCCGACGCCATCGCCCTGCTGGACGAGGCCGCCAAGGCTTCAAGCGACCCGCTGTTGTCTGATCCTGCGGCCTACAAGGCGGCCCTGCTGGCCATGGACAGCGAAACCCTCGAACAGATCGAGGCCCGCCTTGAGCCGATCGCCAGGGACGGCCGACCGTTCAGCGCCTTCGCCCTTGAGGCGCTCGCCATGGCCCGGCTGCAGCACGGTCAGGTCGCGCCGGCGCGTGAGGCGCTGGTGCTGCTCAAGAACGGTCTGGATACGCCCGAAATCGTCACCCAGCGCGCCGACCTCGCCATCGCGGCGATCGACGCGGGCGGCGCGGCCAGCCTCGCCGACATCATCCGTGCGCAGGCCGCCATCCCTGTCGCCCCGCCGGCTCCGGCCGCCCCCGCAGCGCCCGCCCCCGCGGCGCCCGCTGCCGCTCCGGCCCGCCCGTGATCACCGCTTTCAGGACGTACCCCATGAATCGCGTGCTTAAAGTCGCCCTGCTGAGCGGACTCGCCGTCACCCTCGCCTCGTGCGGCACGGTTCAGGGGATGCTGCCGTTCGGCCTCGGCAAGAACAACGAGCCTCAGGCCACGGCCACCGAGGGCCAGCGGATTTCGGTGCTGGAGTTCGAACAGGCGCTCGTGCCTTCGGCCGCCCTGTCCGGCCGTGACTTCTTCATCCCCGGGCCCCAGGCGGCGATTGCCTGGACCCAGCCGGGCGGAAACGCCGAGAACGCTGTCGAACATGTGATCGCGGGGGCTGAATTCACCGTCGCCTGGCGCCGTGGCATCGGTGCCGGCTCGTCGCGCACGCGTCAGATTATGGCTCCGGTCGTGGCCGACAACGGCCGCGTCTTCGTCCTGGACGGCGAGGCGACCGTCTCGGCCCTCGACGCCGGAACGGGTGCCCAAGCTTGGCAGACCAGTATCAGACCGGCCGAGGATTCGCGCCGTACCGGCTTCCTCGGCATGGGCGGCCGGTCGGACGGCGGCGGCTTTGGCGGCGGCGTCGCCGTGGGCGGCGGCAAGGTCTTTGTGTCCTCGGGTTATCGCACGGTCACCGCCATCGACCAGGCGTCCGGTGCCGTGATCTGGACGACCCCGGTCGATGTACCCATTCACGGTGCCCCGACCGTCTCGGGCAGTCGGGTCTTCGTCGTCGATGTCGAGAACCAGATTCAGGCCTTCGACACCACGACCGGCGCCCAGGACTGGTCCTATCGCGGCATCCCCGAGCCGGCCCGGGTCCTGCGCGCCTCCAGCCCGGCTGTGACCGGCGATACGGTGATCGCGCCCTTCTCGTCGGGTGAAGTGGTGGCCTTGCGCGCCTCGACGGGCCAGTCGCTGTGGCAGCAGGTGCTGTCGCGTACGAGCCGCACCAGCGCCCTGTCCGAAATCCGCGACATCGCCGGCCGCCCGGTGATCAGCCGTGGCGTCGTCTATGCCGTCAGCCATTCCGGTGTGCTGTCCGCCATGGACATCCGCTCGGGCCAGCCGAAATGGGCGCCCCTGCCGATCGCCGGTGTCAATGCGCCCCTGCCGGTCGGCGACGTGGTCTATGTCGTGTCCAAGGAAGGCGAACTGACCGTCATCAACCGCGAGACCGGCCAGATCTACTGGACCCGCGACCTCAATGAGGGTCGGGTGCGTCAGGAAGGCGGCATGCTCGGCTTCTTCGACCGCACGGTGCGGCCGATCTGGTCGGGCCCGCTGATGGCCTCGAACCGGCTGGTGCTGACCAACTCGGACGGGGAACTGGTCGCCTTCGATCCCAAGACCGGTGCCCAGACGGCCTCGATCCGCATGGGTGGCCCGGTCTATATCGCTCCGGCCGCCTACAACGGCGCCCTCTATGTGCTCACCGACAAGGGCGACCTCGTCAGCATTCGCTGACGCTGGACCTCAATCTGCGTTAGAAGGCCGACATGGCTCTCAAAGTCGCCATCGTCGGCCGCCCGAACGTGGGCAAGTCGACACTATTCAATCGCCTCGTGGGCAAGCGCCTCGCGCTGGTCGATGACCGGCCGGGCGTGACCCGCGACCGGCGATACGCCGATGGCAACATCGGCGACATGGACCTGACCCTGATCGACACCGCCGGCTATGAGGACGTCACCGACGACAGCCTCGAATCCCGGATGCGCGAACAGACCGAGGCGGCGCTGGAGGACGGCGACCTGATTCTGTTCATGATGGATGCCCGCGAGGGCGTCACCTCGCTGGACCAGATCTTCGCCGACCGCCTGCGTAAACAGCACAAGCCCGTCATCCTGCTGGCCAACAAGTCCGAGAGCCGCGAGAGCGGCGGCGGCATTGGCGAGTCCTGGTCCCTCGGCTTCGGCGAGCCGGTCGCCATCTCGGCCGAGCACGGCGAGGGCATGGCCGACCTGTACGCGGCCGTGGTCGCCGCCAGCGCCGACATCTTCGTCGAAGAGGTCGATGAGCCGGACAAGCCGATCCGCATCGCCATCATCGGCCGCCCCAACGCCGGCAAGTCGACCCTGATCAACCGCCTGATCGGCGAGGACCGCATGCTGACCGGCCCCGAGGCCGGCATCACCCGCGACTCCATCTCGGTCGACTGGGAATACGAAGGCCAGAACATCCGCCTGGTCGACACCGCCGGCATGCGCCGCAAGGCCCGGGTGCAGGAGAAGCTGGAGAAGCTGTCCGTCGCCGACACCATACGCGCCATCACCTTCGCCGAGGTGGTCGTGTTGGTCATGGACAAGGACGACGCCTTCGACACCCAGGACCTGCAGCTGGCCGACCTGGTCGAGCGCGAGGGCCGGGCGCTGGTCTATGTCGCCGCCAAATGGGACCTCGAGGAAAGCCCGCAGGCCCGGCTGGCCAAGTTGACCCAGATGGCCGAGGACAAGCTGCCCCAGCTGAAGGGCTCGCCCTTCGTCGCCCTGTCCTCGCACAGCGGCCGCGGCGTCGAACGGCTGATGCCCGCCGTGCTTCAGGCCCATGCGACCTGGTCGGTCAAGGTCAAGACCAAGGACCTGAACGACTGGCTGTCCATGGCCACCCAGAGGCATCCGCCCCCTGCCGTCGACGGCAAGCGGATCAAGCCCAAATACATGGCCCAGACCAAGGCCCGACCGCCGACCTTCGTGCTGATGGCCAGCCGCGCCGAGTCCATGCCCGAGCAGTACAAACGCTATCTGGTCAACAACCTGCGCGAATCCTTCGACCTGCCGGGCACGCCGATCCGCCTGATCGTCAAGTCGGGCAGCGAGAACCCCTATGCGCCGGGCGGCTCCAAATCGGGGCCCGAACGCTACAAGGGCGACGCCAAGACCGCGCCGCGCCGGGTCATCAAGAAGGCCGAACGCGCCGAGATGCTGTCCAACCTGCCCGGCAAGGCGCTGGAGCAGAAGAAGGCCGGCAAGACGAAGCTGAAACCGCTGGCGGGGCTGAAGGCCAGTGCCAACAAGAAGGCCGGGTCTTCGGTGGCGGTCCAGAAGGGCGCGCGGGGCGGGGCGCGTCAGGTGTCGCGGTCGGGCCGGGTGCGGACCGGGCAGAAGCATCTGCCGAAGAAGTAAGGGGGTAGCTATGGGATTTTGGAAGTGGTTGAAGGCTCGCTCCAATCCATTGCCGCCTGAGCAACGCTGGCAGGTCTGGGTTGATCGTGGACTCTTGATCGTGATCGATCCCGCGGGACAGACGCAGTCCGTCGCTCTGGCGGATCTCAGCACTCTGACTATCACGACAAATGACACTGGTCCGATCGGCATCGATATGTGGATCGTCGCCGCAAGCGCCCACTCCGCCTGCTCATACCCGCATGGCGCAAAAGGAGAGCAGGCTGCGCTTGACTACTATCTGTCGCTTCCAGGGTTTGACCTGGACAAGTTCGGCAAAGCGATGAGATCAACCGACAACGCCGTTTTCACCGTATGGCGGCGGGACACGCGGGATGAGATCGTGTTGGAAGGCCCTGGGTGGCAAATCCTTGGCCGGGATAGCCAGTATCTGCTGGCCTATTCTACGGGCGGTCATGAGGATGCCTGGAGGCGAGACGAGATTACCACCGCCGACGTTGAACGTGTTCGTGCCGACCCCTACCAACAGCAGCTAGCTGAACTCATCGTTTCAGTGCAACGCCGCGTCCGTGAGCGTGGGGAAGACCCGCACATCTCCAACAACGATCCCGGCTAAGCCCGCTCCTAAATCAGCGCCGCCACGCCCGGCCCCGCCGACCAGCCCTTGAAGCTCACCTCCAGCGGCGGCTCCAGATCGCCCCGCGCCAGTTCCACCATCAGCGGGCCGATGGCGGAAGGGTGGATGACGTCCTGCGGGTCCTCGCCCGGATAGGCCTGGGCGCGCATCGCCGTGCGCATCCGGCCCGGATCGACGATCGAGACGCGGATCGGCATGGATTCGATCTCGTCCGCCCAGCATTTGAGCAGGGCCTCGGCGCCGGCCTTGGTCGCGGCGTACATGCCCCAGAAGGCCCGGGGCGCGGCAGCGACGCTGGTGGTCAGATAGATGGCGCGTCCGGCGTCGGACGCCTTCAGCAGCGGTTCCAGCGAGCGGATCAGGCGATAGACGGCGGTGAAATTGGTCTTCTCGACCTTGGCCCAGATGCGCGGGTCGGCATGGCTGACCGGGGTCAGGCCCGAGGCCCCCATGGTCGCGGCCGCCTGCACCCAGATGTCCAGCCGCCCGAACCGCTCGAATATGGCCCCGCCCAGACGGTCGATGGCGCCGCCGTCCACCAGATCGAACGGGATCAGGGTCGCGTGTTTGCCGGTGGCGGCGAAGATCGCGTCGTCCAGCTCTTCCAGACCACCGACGGTGCGCGCGGTAGCGATCACATGCGCGCCGGCTTTCGCCAGGGCGAGGGCGCTCTCGTAGCCGATGCCGCGCGAGGCCCCGACGACGAGGGCGATACGGTCTTTGAGGGGGAGGGTATCGGATTGAGAGGTCATGGATTATCTTGGGATGGTCGGAACAGGCCTTCTAGCGGAGCAACCCGATGAGTGCAGAAGAAAAGCTGACCCTGACGCTTCCAGCCGAAATTCTGGAGGCGTTGGCCTATCTGGCCGAACAGTCAGGCCGTTCGGTTGAGGTAGTTGCTGCCAATGCTCTGCGGCGGTTCGTTGACTTCGAGGTCCCCATTTTCGAGCAGATCGAAGAGGGAATGGATGATATCGCCGCCGGACGGGTCGTTAGCCATGAAGATGCGATGGCGGAAATAAGAGCGCATATCGACGCTCGAAAGAACGCTGAAGCGGCGTGACGCGGCTCGTCTGGTCTGCCGCCGCTCGGGCAGCGCTGAAGAATGCCTATGATTATATCGCCCGAGACAACCCGCCGGCGGCCGAGCGAACCGTCGCGCGTATCGAAGCGGCTGCCGAATTCGTGGCGCGTCGAAACATCGGGCGAATCGGTCGTCGCCGCGGAACGTTCGAGAAGTCGGTGATCGGAACCCGGTACATCTTGATCTATACGAGGGACGAGGGTGTCGGCGAAACCCGGATCGCCACTGTCCTGCACGCCTCGATGGACTACGGCTCCTAAAACCCCGCCGCCGGTTGCCACAGGCTGAAGCTGCCGCCCTGGTCGTCGCTGACCACGACCGAACGACCGCTGGCGCTGTCGGAAGGGATCGCCGCCTTGCCGCCCAGCTCGATCACCCGCTCGCACAGGGCGTCGACGTTCTCGACCCGGAAATACAGATGCGGCAGCTGGCTGGCCCGCTCCGACTTGGTGAAGCCGAACGGCGGATCGCTGTCGGCGACGTGGGCATAGGTCGGGCCGGACGCGTCTTCGTCAAAGGTCCAGCCGAACAGGCCGCCGAAGAAGGCGCGTGCCTTGTCGATGTCGGGCGTGTCGAGGGTGAAGTATCCGAGCTGGACCATAGAACCCTAAGCGCTCACCAACAGCGAAAGTTGCCGGGCGGCGACCTCGCGGCCGCCTTCCTCGATCTCGCGGTCGAGCAGGCGGGTGGGGTATTCGCCGGTGAAATAGTGGTCGGTGAACTGCGGATTGCGCGGATCGCGCGGACCCGCCTCCATGGCGTCATACAGGCCTTCGACCGACAGGAAGCCGAGGGAGTCGACCTCGAGGTGGGCCCGCATCTCCTCAAGCGTATGGTTGGCGGCGATCAGCTGGTCCCGCTCCGGCATGTCGATGCCATAGAAGTCCGGCCACAGGATCGGCGGCGAGGCCGAGCGCAAATGCACCTCGGTCGCGCCCGCTGCGCGCACGGCCCGCACCAGTTTCACCGAGGTCGTGCCGCGCACGATGGAATCGTCGATCAGGACGACCCGCTTGCCCTCCAGCACCGACCGGTTGGGGCTGTGCTTCATCCGCACGCCCTTCTGCCGGGCACCCTGGTTGGGCTGGATGAAGGTGCGACCCAGATAGTGGCTGCGGATGATGCCCATCTCATAGGGAATGCCGCTCTCCTGGGCATAGCCGAGGGCAGCGGGCACGCCGGAGTCCGGCACCGGCACGATGACATCGGCTTCGACCGCATGTTCGCGGGCCAGCTTCATGCCCATCCGCTTGCGCACGCCATAGACCGAACGGCCGTTCACCACGCTGTCCGGGCGGGCGAAATAGACATATTCGAACAGGCAGGGCCGGGCCCCGCGGGTGGGGAAGGGTTTGAGCGACTTCAGTCCATCGTGGTCGATGACGATGACCTCGCCATGCTCGACGTCGCGCTCGAAGGTCGCGCCGATGGTGTCGAGCGCACAGGTCTCGGACGCCAGCACCCAGGCGTCGCCCAGCTTGCCCAGCACCAGCGGGCGGATGCCCAGCGGGTCACGCGCGCCGATCAGCTTGGACCGGGTGGCGCAGACCAGGGCATAGCCGCCCTCGATCCGGCCGATGGCGTCGATGAAGCGGTCGACGATCTTGGCCTTACGGCTGCGGGCGATCAGGTGAAGGATGACTTCCGAATCCGAGGTCGACTGGAAGATCGCGCCTTCGCCGACCAGCTGGTTCCGCAGATACAGGTGGTTGGTCAGGTTGCCGTTGTGAGCGATGGCGATGCCGCCCTGGTCCAGATCCGCGAACATCGGCTGGATGTTGCGCAGGAAGCTGCCGCCGGCGGTGGAATAGCGGGTGTGGCCGACAGCCGCCGAGCCCGGCAGGCGTTCCGGCAGGTCTGTGCCGCCGAATGCTTCGCCCACCAGACCCATATGGCGTTCGGTGTGGAAGCGGGTGTCGTTGACGCTGGCGATGCCGCAGGCTTCCTGGCCGCGATGCTGCAGGGCGTGCAGGCCCAGGGCGACGATGGCCGAGGCGGCGTTCCTGTCAGCACCCCAGACGCCGCACACGCCGCACTCCAGCCGCGGCCGGTCATCATCGGCGTCGCGGTGGTGTTCCCGATGGACAACCGGGTCAGCGATGGAATGCACGGGACTGCTCATCGTGGGGCTCCGATGATGCGGGAACGCTAGTCGGCGGCGGACGCGGGCGGAGTATTGTTTGTTTGGGGCGAGGGCAAGGCTTCTTCGTCGGAAAATCCTTGGCTCACGGATGAAGTCACAACCGGAGTCAGGGCGTCGGCACCGCGACCGATGCCCGGCAGGACGATCTGGATCATCCGCGCTGCACCCGCCGTGACCGGCCGCAGGGCCGCCTCGCTGAGCCAGCGCGGAGTACGTTCGCCGGGCATGGCGGCGACGACCACGAGATGGATGGCTCCCAGCAACACCAACGAGCGCGCCGCGCCGATGAAGATGCCGAGGAGCCGGTCGATCCCGCCCAGCTGCGGATGGGCCTGGGCCTGTTTCGACAGGATCGAGCCGAAAATGCGGATGCCGAAATAGATCAGCAGGAAGGAGGACACTGCGGCGGCGATCGTTCCGGCCCAGTCCGGATTGACCAGCGCCCGCCCGAGCGGCGCGGTCAGCGGCAGGGCCACCAGGGCGATGAAGGCGGCCAGCACGAAGCTCAGCAGGGTGATGATCTCGCGCGTGCCACCGCGCACCCAGCCGGCTGCGGCCGAGGCGAGGATGACCAGAATGGCGATAACGTCGAAACCGGTCACTTCCGTCTCCTCCCCATCGTAGATGGGGAGGGGGACCGCCGGAGGCGGTGGAGGGGTTGGTTGTGATCTGTCATCGCCCCTCCGTCTCGCTGCGCGAGCCACCTCCCCATCTGCGACGGGGAGGAGACAAGCGATCAATAGCGGTTTTGCGAGATTCGTTCGACCGCTTCCGCCAGCCGCGTCACCGATGTGACCCCGACGCCCTTGTGCTTGACCGTGAGGGGTGGGGTCAGGGCCCGGTCGAAGCCCAGTTTCTGCGCCTCGCGGAGGCGCGCCTCGGCCCGGCCGACCGCCCGTATCTCGCCCGAAAGGCTGATCTCGCCGAAGACCACGCAGCCCTGGGGCAGGGGGGTGTCGGTGGCCGAACTGATCAGGGCCGCCGCAGCCGCCAGATCGGCCGCGGGTTCATTGATGCGCAGCCCGCCCGCGACGTTCAGATAGACGTCCTGATCCCCGAACCCGAAGCCGCACCGCGCCTCCAGCACAGCCAGCACCATGGCCAGCCGCCCTGTGTCCCAGCCCACCACGGCCCGGCGCGGCGTGCCATAGGCGGATTTCGACACCAGGGCCTGCATCTCGACCAGTACCGGCCGTGAGCCCTCGATGCCGGCGAAGACCGCCGCCCCCGGGGCCCGGTCCTTGCTCTCCCCGAGGAAGAGGGCCGACGGATTGGCGACCTCGCGCAGGCCCGCATCGCCCATCTCGAACACGCCGATCTCGTCGGTGGCGCCGAAGCGGTTCTTGCCGGCGCGCAGGATACGGAACGGATAGCCCCGCTCGCCCTCGAAGCTGAGTACGGCATCGACCATGTGTTCGACCACGCGCGGCCCGGCGACCTGGCCGTCCTTGGTGACGTGGCCGACGAGGACCACGGCGACGCCCTGCGACTTGGCCAGGCGGACCATTTCCCCGGCGCAGGCGCGAACCTGGGTGACGGAGCCGGGTCCGGCCTCATGGGCGTCGGACCACAGGGTCTGGATGGAATCGACGATGACGATGTCGAATTTCTCGCGCTTCAGCGTGGCGAGGATTTCGCGCAGGGCGGTGGCAGAGGCCAGTTCGACGGGGGCCTTCTCCAGCCCCATCCGTTTGGCGCGGGCGCGGATCTGTTCGACGGCCTCCTCGCCGGAGATGTAGGCCACGCGCCGCCCGGACAGGGCTGCGCGGCCGGCGACGTCCAGCAGCAGGGTCGACTTGCCGACGCCGGGGTCGCCGCTGAGCAGGATGGCCGAGCCGGGCACCACCCCGCCGCCGCAGACCCGGTCGAACTCGGCCACGCCCGTGATGATGCGCGGCGGCTCGGGCGTGTCGGACTGAAGGGTCTCGAACTGCACACCACGGCCGCGTGCCACCGCACCGGTCGCCGGCTTCATCGCGCCGGGCGGAGCCGACCGGCTCTCCTCGACGATGGAGTTCCACTGGTTGCAGGCCCCGCACTGGCCCGACCATTTGCCATGGACGGCCCCGCAGGCCTGGCAGACATAGATTGCGCCGTCACGAGCCATAGGACCGGCTTACAGGAGTCGGGCGCGCCGGGGCAGGGGGCGATCGCGGGCCTGCGACCGAAAATGACGCCGGGCTGTTAGGCTGCCCTTTGCGCATCTCGCTTGCGAAAGTAGTGTCTCCCCGGTCGGCTTTGCCCCCATCGCGCGGATAGAATTTTATGACATATACGGCCTCTGTTGTTGTCGGCGTGCTGATATTGGCGGGCATAGTGTTCTTGTTTCGGGGGTCTCTGCCGAAACAGCCAACAACAACTTTTGTGTCTCCGCACCCCGCTTTGGAGATGTGGTTGTTTGTTGGGACCGGTGTAGCCGTTGCCGGTATGCTCATGTGGATCGGTCGTAGAAAATCTATCACTGATTCAACAGAAGTTTTTGTTTACATGGCAATGATTTTGTTTGGTTTGTCGTGTGCTGTAGCTAGAAGAATTATATTCGGTCGCTGGAAATAGGAAGTTGGTGGGGACACGCGCCACTTTCCGAAGCAAAAATGGTGCGTGTCCACACTTCTACTGTGTCGCCACTTCCCGCTTCCCCATCACACTCCCTGTTTGCACCAGCGGCGGCGCGGTCCATATCTCCGCCATGGCAATGCGAGGCGAACGGGCAGGACGGCGGGGGGACTCGGTCGCAAAGGCGGCGCAGTCGGGAGCGCCGGTGCCGGTCACCGAAGCGCCTCCGGCATGGCGGGCGCTCGGCGACCTGATCCGGTTGGTCGGCCGGTCAAACGCACCCCAGCTGCGCCTGCGGCTGATCGCGGCCATCGGCATGACACTCGGCGGCAAGGGGCTGGGCGTACTCGGCCCGCTGGTGCTCGGTGCCGCAGTCAATCATCTGGCGGCGGGGCAGGGGGCGGCGGTCGCCGTCGGTATGGGCTTCGCCGGTTTCGCCGTCGGCTGGGCCTTTGTGCGGCTGCTGTCCGCCATCGCGCCCAATGCCTCCGACGTCGTCTTCGCCCCGGTGCGCTCGGCCGCCCAGCGGCGGGCGGCGACCGAGACCTTCGCGCATGCCTTGAGCCTGTCGCTGGACTTCCACCAGACCAAACGGTCGGGATCGCTGTCGCGGACGATGGACCGGGGCTCGCGGGCGGTCGACTTCCTGCTGCGCATCCTGGCCTTCAACCTGGTCCCCACCGGCGTTGAACTGGTGCTGGCGGCAGGGGTTCTGGCCGGACGCTATGACTGGCGGTTCGGGGCCGTGGCGGTGGCGGTGATCGCGGTCTACGCCGCCTCGACCTTTGCCCTGGCCAATTGGCGGCTGGAGCACCGCCGTGAGATGAATGCCGCCGACACCGAGGCCGCAGGCGTCTCGGTCGACGCCCTGCTGAACTATGAGACGGTCAAATCCTTCGGGGCCGAGGCCCGGGCAGCCGGGGCCTATGACCGGGCGCTGGGCGACTACACCCGCGCCGCCCTGAAGGCCAACAGCTCGCTGGCCATGCTGAACGTCATCCAGGCGGTGATCATGAACGTGGGCCTGGCCGTCATGGCGGTCATGGCCGGCTTCGAGGCGGCGGCGGGCCGGATGGGGCCGGGCGACGTCATGGCGGCGGTGCTGATCATGATCTCCCTCTATGCGCCGTTGAACATCCTCGGCTTCGCCTACCGGGAAATCCGTCAGTCCTTCATCGACATGGAGGAGATGCTGAAGGTGACGCGCCAGACGCCGCAGGTCGCCGATGCCCCGGATGCCGTTCCCTTGCCCCGACCCGCGGACGCCCGTGGTGCAGCCCTTGCGTTTGAACAGGTCGGCTTCCGCCATGACTCCCGGGCCAATGGACTGGAGGACGTCAGCTTCATTGCCCCGCCCGGCACCACCACGGCCCTGGTCGGTCCGTCCGGATCCGGCAAGTCGACCATCGTCAAACTGGCCTTGCGCCTGCTGGACCCGCAGGAGGGGCGGGTGCTGATCGACGGGCTGGACGCGCGGCAGGTGACGCAGACCTCGCTTCGCGCCGCTGTCGCCCTGGTGCCGCAGGACGTGGCCCTGTTCAACGACAGTATCCGCGCCAATATCGGCTTCGCCCGACCGGACGCCGACGAGGCGGCCATCTGGGCGGCGGCAGAGGCGGCCGAACTGGCCAGCTTTATCCGGGAACTGCCCGAGGGCATGGAGACCCGCGTCGGCGAGCGCGGCCTGAAGCTGTCCGGCGGCGAGCGTCAGCGCGTCGGCATCGCCCGGGCCCTGCTGGCCGACCCTTGCATCCTCATCCTCGACGAGGCGACCAGCGCGCTCGACAGCCGAACCGAGGCCGCGATCCAGAAGACGCTGCGCAAGGCAAGGACGGGGCGTACGACCCTGGTGGTTGCACACCGGCTGTCGACCATCGCCGACGCCGACCAGATCCTGGTGCTCAAGGCGGGGCGGATCGTCGAGCGCGGCGCCCACCACGAACTGGTGGCCCGTCTGGGCGGAGAATATGCGGCCCTGTGGCGCAAGCAGACGCGCGGTGCCCGCACGGACCGTCAGCCGGTCTGAGCCAGCTTCCGCTCGATGACCTCGCCGAGACTGTCAAGGATGCGCGCGCGCTCGGTGACGGCTTCCGGGGGCAGGGTCTGCAGCAGCCGGAGCGACCGGGCGTGGACGGTGACGATGCGCCAGTCCAGGGGCTGCCCGGGCTCGAGCGCGCCAATCAGGTCACACAGTCCGGCGGCCGCGCGGCACAGGTCGAGGAGTTCGAATGGCCCGGCCGCGTCGATCAGGGCCGTGGCTGCGCCGTAGGCCTCGTCCCGTCTGACCGGCAGGTCTCCGGGTCCCGTGGGTGCCGGTATCGCCTCAAGGGTGCTGATGGCCGCGTCGACAATCTTCAGCGCCTGGTCGCGCATCGCCTCTATGTTGGCCCGGGCCTTGGCCAGGGCTGTGCCGACGCTGACGCCGCCTGCGGAGTCGATCATGGTCGCGAGGTTGGACTTGCGACGCGCGTGGGTAATGACGGTCAAACGGCTTCTCCTTCGGTCGGAGCTGCAGCTTTTGCGGCCTCGAAATCCCGTTTCCGGATAAGGTCGGCGCGACGTTCCTCACGTTGCCCCGGGACGTTACGAAACCGGCGATCTGGCCCGAAATAGTCCCCGATCTCCAGGAAGGGCCGGCTGTCCCTCGCCACCCAGACGATCCGCTCGAGCAGGATGGTGGCGCTGAACGGTTTGGTGATGATGAAACTCGCACCGCAGTCCCTTGCCTCGGAGACGCGCGATCGACGGATGTGAGCGGCCGTCATGATCACCGGCACGAAGGCATTGGGCTCCAGCCCGGAACGACGCAGCCAGCGAACGAGTTCAAAACCGTCCATCCCGGGCATCTCGCAGTCGACCAGAAGCAGATCGATGGTCTGCTCCTTGAGGATCTCCATGGCCTCCGCCGCACCGAGGCAGTTGTGCCGTGGGCGGACTCCGAACCCCATCAGGGCCTGGCTCGTCAGCTCAAGAGCAAAGGGCGAATCGTCCACCACCATGGTGACCGCGCCGCTCAGATTGATCACGGCGCTCTCGCGCAGCGCCTCGCCGATAGCACTCATCGCGGACGGCGACTCAAGGAAGGAGACCGGATACCGTTCATCCTGCGAATCTCGCAGCTTGAGGTAGCGGACTGATTAACGCGGCGGGCCCGGCCGCCGGCGGAAGCGTCAGCCGGCGCGGCCGATGGCGTAGAAGCGGTCCGCCCGGGCCTTGCGCAATTGGTCTGGCGTCAGGCCCGACAGTGCAGCCAGTTCCTCGGCCAGGACGTCGCCGACCGAGGCGATGGCTGCCGCGCGATCGGTATGTGCGCCGCCGACGGGTTCCGGAATGATCCGGTCGACGATCTTGAGCTCGACCAGGTCGGGGGCGGTGATCTTCATGGCCATGGCCGCGTCGCGGGCCCGGGCCCCGTCGCGCCACAGTATGCCGGCCGCGCCTTCGGGCGAGATGACCGAATAGATCGAATGCTCCAGCATCAGCACCCGGCCCGCAGCCGCAATGGCGATGGCCCCGCCGGAGCCGCCCTCGCCGGTGATAGTCGCAATGGAGGGTACGCCCAGGGTCAGGCAGCGTTCGGTCGAGCGGGCGATCGCCTCGGCCTGGCCGCGCTCCTCGGCACCCAGACCCGGATAGGCCCCCGCTGTGTCGACGAAGGTCAGCACCGGCAGGCCATACTGTTCGGCCAGGTCCATCAGGCGGACCGCCTTACGATAGCCCTCGGGCCGGGCCATGCCGAAATTGTGAACGACGCGGGTCTGGGTGTCGTGGCCCTTCTCGTGGCCCATCAGCACCACGGGGGCACCGCGGAAGCGCGCCAGGCCGCCGAGAATGGCCTGATCGTCGCCAAACTGGCGGTCGCCCTTCAGCTCGACGAAATCGGTGAACAGACCTTCGACATAGTCCACGAAATGCGGCCGCTGCGGGTGGCGGGCGACCTGGGTCTTCATCCATGGATCGAGGCTGGCGTAGGTCTTCTTCCTCAGCTGCTCGGCCTTCTTGCGCAGCTGCTCGACCTCGGCGTCGAATGAGCCGGAGGTCGCGGAGAGCAGATTCAGCTCCTCGATCTTCGCCTCCAGATCGGCGATCGGTTTTTCAAACTCGAGGTAGTGCACGGCCATAAGGCGTCCGGAACAGGCGCGCCGTCTGGCGCATCGGAAGGCGGCGGAACCTAGTCAGGTCAAAGCCTCGGAGCAAGGGAGGGTTCCGTCCTCGTTCGGTTCGTCCCGGCCGTTGCAACCACGGGGCGGCCGCGCACCACAGCCATACAGAATCTTGCCGTTGAATGGAATCCCGTGTCACGCCAGCTGCAGGCCAGGCAGACGCAGGCGAAGCTGACCCGGAGCCTCATCAGGCCCAGGACGAACAGGCCGTGGAAGAACCCACCCCCTCTGGGCCCGGCGGGTGCCGCTTGCAGCGGCGGCAGCTTTCCGGACTGCGTTACGCAGGCGACTGGCCGAACCGCAGTTTGGCCTGGCTGCTGATGCCCGCAGCCGCCAGGGAAGGCGATGTGGTACAGGTCTCCAGTCTCTTTTCGCCTTTGGGATCTCCCCTGCCGGTTGCGCGCGCTCGCTGGACAGGATCACCAGGCTAGCGTGCAGGTCTGAAGCCTCGGGGGATGGCGTGTGCGTCTGTTTCTGATCGCCCTGACGGCTGCCTTCGCCGTCTGGCTTCCCCGCGCACCCGCCGAGGGTGGAGAGGTTCCCTATGTCCCGCGCGCCACGGCACAGGCGGGTCAGGCAATACTGACACTACCACCGGGGCGTTATGGTTCTATCCAGCACCTCCGGACGCCACTGCCGCCCAAGGGCATCGCCCTGACGTTCGACGACGGCCCCAGCCCGCTCTACAACAGCCGTGTGCTGGACATCCTCGACGAGCGTGGGATCAAGGCGACTTTCTTCTTCGTCGGCCAGTATGTGCGGCTGTACCCAGAACAGGTACGCGAGGTCGTGCGCCGCGGTCACAACGTCGCCAGCCACAGCTGGTCGCACCCGACCTATCTCCGCCACTGGGCCCGCGAGGCCCAGATCAGCGAGGTGCGCAGGAGCTATGCCGCCCTTGAGGCCGCCCTGGCCGACGCCTCGCCTGAGGAACGCGCCCGGATCGAGCCGATGTTCCGCTTTCCGGGGCTGGGCGAGGGTGCATACATGGCCGACTGGCTGAACCAGCGGGGGATCATCGTCGTCTCGGCCGAGGCCGGCACCGACGACTGGCGCGGCTATTCCGCAGAGTCGATCACGCGCATCACCCTGAATGCGATGGAGAGCAACCGGGGCGGGGTCCTGATCCTGCATGAGACCCGGCCGCAGATGATTCAGGCCCTGCCGGGCCTGCTGGACGAACTGACCGCGCGCGGCTTCACCTTCGTGCAGATCACCGCCGGGCCGGAAGGGCGCGAACAGGCGCTGGCGGCCGAGGATCCGGTGCTGACGCTGCGGTGACGGGGAGGCCGGTTCACACCGGCGGGGCCGCGCCATTCCCTGAATTCGAAATCAAAGGGAATGGCGCGAGTGACGGGACTCGAACCCGCGACCTCCGGCGTGACAGGCCGGCACTCTAACCAACTGAGCTACACCCGCGTACTCCCGACACGAAGCAGTGCTTCGCGGCGAGGGGCGTCGTTTAGGCGGGGGGGGCTCGCACTGTCAAGCGCGTCCGGGAATGAAATCGACGATCAGCGCGCCGCGGCTCCCGGACCCGCCACGGCGGCGGCTTCCGGGGGCGCGACCGGGCCCGTGATGCCGCCGTCGACGGGCAGCTGGACGGCGACCGCGGGCGGCGGCGGGGTGTAGTGGACGCCGACGCCCGGCCCCAGCGGCAAATCCAGCGCGACCCACAGGGCCACCATGGTCAGGCCCGCGACCAGGAAGGCGCCGGCGTAGGGCAGCATGGTGGACATCAGCGAGCCGAGGCCGAATCTCGGATCCCAACGCTGGGCGAAGGTCAGGATCAGCGGGAAATAGCTCATCAGCGGGGTGGCGATGTTGGTGACCGAATCGCCCATCCGGTAGGCGGCGGTGGTCATCTCCGGGCTGATCCCCAGCAGCATGAACATGGGCACCACGATCGGCGCGAGGGCTGACCATTTGGCCGAGGCCGAGCCGACGAACAGGTCGAAGAAGCAGGAGACCAGCACGACGCTGATCAACAGCAGGGGCGCGGGCATGTTGATCTGGCGCAGCTGTTCGGCGGCGTTGATGGCCAGGATCGGCCCAAGCCCCGACCAGTTGAACATGGCCACGAAATGGGCGGCGAAGAAGACGAGCACGAGATAGGGGGCGAGCTGGACAATGCCCTCGCGCATCATGCGGACAAGGTCGCGGTGGCTGGTCACGCTGCGCGCGCCGATGCCGAACGCCGCGCCGGACATGAAGAAGGTCAGGGCGAAGAAGGCGGCAAGGGATTTGTAGAGCGGATTGAACCGCTGCGCCGCCTCGGCGTCAGGGTCGACGAAAGGTGAGCCGGGCAGGGCGGTGATCAGGGCCCAGAGGGCGATCATGGCGAGGACGGTCAGACCCGCGAAGGCGAGGCCGCGTTTTTCATTTGCGGTGATGGCGGTTTTCTCGTCGGCCGTCGCCACCGCGCCCTCGATCGGCTTCCAGGGGCCAAGGCGGGGCTCGATTATCCGGTCGGTGATGAACCAGACGATCGGGGTGAAGACCAGCACGACGCCGACGATGAAGAACCAGTTGCCGGCGATGTTCACGGAATAGGACGGATCGATCAGGTGCGCCGCCGGCTCGGTGATGCCGAGCAGCAGGGCGTCCTGGGCGCCGGGGAACAGATTGCCGGCGTATCCGCCCGAGACTGCGGCGAAGCCCGCCGCGAGGCCGGCCAGCGGATGCCGCCCGACGGCGGCGAAGATCACGGCGGCCAGCGGAATGACCACGACATAGGCGGCGTCCGAGGCATGGTGCGAGAGCATGCCCGTGATGACGATGACCGGGGTGAGGATCAGCTTCGGGGCGTTCAGCAGGGCGGCGCGGATGGCGGTGGTGAACAGGCCGCTGCGCTCGGCCACCGAGGCGCCGTAGATGATGGTGACCACGATCCCCAGCGGCGGGAAGTCCGTCAGGGTCGAGGGCATGCCGATGATCAACTGCTCGAGGTTTTCCGGCGCCAGCAGGCTCTTGGCGGCCAGGGTATCGCCCGTCACCGGATTGACCGCCGACCAGCCGAGGCCGGCCCCGACGAGGCTGAGGACGATCAGACCGCCGATCAGCCAGAGGAACAGGAATACGGGATCGGGCAGCTTGTTGCCGATGCGTTCGATGCCGTTCAGCACCCGGCTTCCAATGGTCATGCGTCCCTCCCGGACGATCGTCAGATCAGCGGGTCATAGGGCGGGAGCGGGCCTCGCGAGGCAAGGCAAAAGGCCTGCGACATGCTGTCACCATAGCTGCGAACCATTCTCAAGAAAAACCTTTCGTCACATGGGTTTGAACGGGCGCGGTTCCAAGGCTAGAAAGCGCCGAATCCGCCCCTCCCTTTGACGGCGGACAAGGTCCCTTCCGGATGAATGCATTCCTGCTCGAATATCTGCCGATCGTGATCTTCCTCGGGATCGCGGCCGTGCTGGGCGTCGGTTTCATGCTGGCGGCCTGGGTGCTCGCGCCCAAAAACCCGGACAGCGAGAAGCTGTCGGCCTATGAGTGCGGCTTCAACGCCTTCGACGACGCGCGCATGAAGTTCGACGTGCGCTTCTATCTGGTCTCGATCCTCTTCATCATTTTCGACCTGGAAGTCGCCTTCCTGTTCCCTTGGGCGGTGTCGATGTTCGACCTGTCCCGCGCGGGCATGGTGTTCGCCTTCTGGTCGATGATGGTCTTCCTCGGCGTGCTGACCGTCGGGTTCATCTACGAATGGAAGAAGGGCGCGCTCGAATGGGAGTGACGACCAATACCGTCCCGCTGATCGGTGTCGGCAACCAGGGCGCTTCGCCCGTGGGCCCGGCGTCCCGTCTGGCCGGGCCGATGAGCACGACCATGTTCAACACCGGCGCGCGTTCGTCGGTGGAGGGCTATGATCCGGCCATCCACGACAAATTCTTTGAGGCCGTGAACGCCGAACTGGGCGAGCGCGGCTTCATCACCACCTCGCTGGACGACGTCATCAACTGGGCCCGCACGGGTTCGCTGATGTGGATGACGTTCGGCCTGGCCTGCTGCGCCGTGGAGATGATGCAGGCCTCGATGCCGCGCTTCGACATGGAGCGCTTCGGCATGGCTCCGCGCGCCAGCCCGCGTCAGTCGGACCTGATGATCGTGGCCGGCACCCTGACCAACAAGATGGCTCCGGCCCTGCGCAAGGTCTACGACCAGATGCCGGACCCGCGCTACGTCCTGTCCATGGGAAGCTGCGCCAACGGCGGCGGGTACTACCACTACAGCTACAGCGTCGTTCGCGGCTGCGACCGGGTCGTGCCGGTGGATGTCTATGTGCCCGGCTGTCCGCCGACGGCGGAGGCGCTGCTGTACGGGCTGTTGCAGCTGCAGAAGAAGATCCGCCGCACCGGGACGATCGACCGATGAACGCGCTCGCCCGTATTGCGGAAATGGAAACGGCGCTGACGCCGCTCGGGACCGAGCTGGTCGGGGCTCTGGGTGTCGAGGCGCAGATTGCGTTCGGCGAACTGACGCTGATCACGGACCGCGACAGCATCATCGATGTGCTGACGGCGCTGAAGGACCGGTTCGGCTTCCATCAGCTGCTGGACCTGTGCGGCGTCGACTTCCCGGACCGCGAGGAGCGGTTCGAGGTGGTCTATCACCTGCTGTCGATGACCCGGAACGCCCGCGTGCGGGTCAAGCTGACGACCGACGAGGTCCAGCCGGTGCCCAGCGCCGTGGGCGTCTTCCCCTGCGCCGACTGGTTCGAGCGCGAGGCGTTCGACATGTACGGCATGCTGTTCTCGGGTCACCCCGACCTGCGCCGGCTGCTGACTGACTATGGCTTCCAGGGGCATCCGCTCCGCAAGGACTTCCCGATGACCGGGTATGTCGAAGTGCGTTATGACGAGGAGCAGAAGCGGGTTGTGTATGAACCCGTCAAACTGACCCAGGAGTTCCGGAACTTTGATTTCCTGTCCCCGTGGGAAGGCGCCGAATATCCGACGACCGTCCTGCCCGGCGACGAGAAGGCGGGATGATCCATGACCATGAACCGCGCGGCCATCCGTTCGGCCTCTTCCTTCTTTCTGGTGACCTTTTCGACGGCGTTTCTGTTCACGCTCGGGGCGCGGCTGACCGGCTGGTTCACGCGGGCCCCCGAGGTGGAGCCGGCGCAGCTGCAGTCGCTGGGCGTGGCGATCATGGTCGCCGTGGTCTGTCTGGCGGTCGGGGCGGGCATCCGTCGGCTGTCGGCCGGCGAGCTGCAGAGCGCCCTGCTGGGCGCTTCGGCGGTGCTGCTGTCGACGCCGCTGGCGCTGGCGGTGCTGACCGGCAACTGGGAACTTTCGACCGCAGCCGTTTCGGGCATGGGCGTCCTGACGTTGGCTCTGGGCTGGCTGGTAGCGCTGACCCGCAAGGCGCGCTCGCACGACGAGGATTCCGCTGATGGCTGACGGCCACGCCCCGACGACGCCAATCGGCGCCACTGACATTTTCGATGACGGCCTGACCGACCACGCCCGCGCGCTGGACGACCGGAAGTTCACGATCAATTTCGGCCCGCAACACCCGGCCGCGCACGGCGTGCTGCGTCTGGTGCTGGAGCTGGACGGCGAGCTGGTGACGCGCGTCGATCCGCACATCGGCCTGCTGCACCGCGGCACCGAAAAGCTGATGGAGGCCCGGACCTACCTCCAGAACGTGCCCTATCTGGACCGGCTCGACTATGTCGCGCCGATGAACCAGGAGCACGCCTTCTGCCTGGCCATCGAGAAGCTGCTGGGCGTCGACGTGCCGTATCGGGCCCAGCTGATCCGCGTGCTGTATTCCGAGATCGGCCGCATCCTCTCGCACCTGCTGAACGTGACGACCCAGGCCATGGACGTCGGCGCCCTGACGCCCCCGCTGTGGGGCTTCGAGGAACGCGAGAAGCTGATGGTGTTCTACGAGCGCGCCTCGGGCGCCCGTCTGCACGCCAACTATTTCCGCCCGGGCGGCGTCCATCAGGACCTGCCGATGGACCTGATCGACGACATCGGCCGCTGGTGCCGTGAGTTCCCGGCGGCGCTGAAGGACATCGAGTCCCTCGTCACCGAGAACCGCATCTTCAAACAGCGCAACGTCGACATCGGCGTGGTGTCGAAACAGCAGGCGCTGGACTGGGGATTCACCGGGGTGATGCTGCGCGGTTCGGATATTCCGTGGGACCTGCGCAAGTCGCAGCCCTACGAATGCTACGCCGACCTCGAGTTCGACATCGCCGTCGGCAAGAACGGCGACTGCTGGGATCGTTACCTCTGCCGCATCGAGGAGATGAAGCAGTCGGTGCACATCATGGAGCAGTGCATCCACAAGCTGCGCAACTGCCCCGGCGAGCCGGTGATGGTCGAGGACAACAAGATCGTCCCGCCGCGGCGCGGCGAGATGAAGCGGTCGATGGAAGCCCTGATCCACCACTTCAAACTCTACACCGAAGGCTTCCGCACCCCCGAGGGTGAGGTCTATGCCTCGGTCGAGGCGCCCAAGGGCGAGTTCGGCATCTATCTGGTCAGCGACGGCACCAACAAGCCGTATCGGGTCAAGATCTCGGCCCCGGGCTTCCGCTCGCTGCAGGCGATGGACTGGATGAACCGCGGCCACATGCTGGCGGACGTCTCGGCCATCCTCGGCTCGCTCGACATCGTTTTCGGAGAAGTAGACCGATGAGCGTTCGTCGTCTCGCCAAGGTACAGCCCGCCTCGTTCGCCTTCTCGAAGGCGACGAAGGCGAAATGCGACTGGTGGATTGCCAAATATCCGGCCGACCGCCGTCAGTCGGCGGTGATCCCGATCCTGTGGCTGGTGCAGAAGCAGGAGGGCTGGGTCTCCGAGCCCGCGATCCGCGCCATCGCCGAGCTGCTGGGCATGCCCTACATCCGGGTGCTGGAGGTCGCGACCTTCTACACCATGTTCATGCTGGAGCCGGTCGGCTCGGCCGCCCTGATCCAGGTCTGCGGCACCACGCCCTGCATGTTGCGCGGTGCCGGCGAGCTGATGGCGGTCTGCAAATCGAAGATCGGGCCCAGGGACACGCTGAGCGCCGACGGCCGCTTCACCTGGCAGGAGGTCGAATGCCTCGGTGCCTGTGCCAATGCGCCGATGGCCCAGATCAACGACTATTATTTCGAGGACCTGACCGCCGACAGTATGGCGAAGATCATCGACGATTTCGCCGCCGGCAAAAAGCCCAAGCCGGGCAGCCGCGTCGGCCGCACCAGTTCGGAGCCGGAGGGCGGGGCCCTGACCCTGACCGATGCCCGGATCTATGACGGCTCGGCGGCGAAGAAGATCAAGAAGCTGCCGAACAGCGATCCGGTGACGGCATGACGCGCCCGGATCTGTCAGACGCCGCCAAGGTTGCGCAGTACCGCGCCGAACTGAGGGCCGTTGGGCGCAACCAGCGCCTGGGCGGTTTCGCCCTGGTTATCGTCGGAGCGATCGCCGTCTGGGCTGCCGCTTCTGCCGGGCCTGCCGGCCCGATGGTGCAGTGGGTGGGATATGCTGCGCTGGCGCTCGGCTGGGCCCTGATGCTGGCCGCCATCTTCCTGCGCACCCGCTATCACCGCCAACGCATGCGGGAGACGAACTGAACCATGGTCGGCATCCTCGAAGACAAGGACCGCATCTTCACCAACCTGTACGGCTTCCATGACTGGACGCTGGAGGGGGCGAAGTCGCGCGGCGCGTGGAACGCGACCAGGGACATGCTCGATCTCGGTCGGGACTGGATCATCACCAACGTCAAGAACTCGGGCCTGCGCGGACGCGGCGGCGCGGGTTTCAGCACCGGCCTCAAGTGGTCGTTCATGCCGAAAGAGGTGAAGGATCGGCCGCACTATCTGGTCGTCAACGCCGACGAGTCCGAACCCGGAACCTGCAAGGACCGGGAGATCATGCGCCATGATCCGCAGTTGCTGATCGAAGGCTGCCTGATCGCCAGCTTCGCGATGCAGGCGCATGCCTGTTACATCTATCTGCGCGGCGAATATGTGCTGGAACGCGAGCGCATGGAGGCGGCGGTCAAGCAGGCCTATGAGGCGAAGCTGATCGGCAAGAACAACGTCCACGGCTGGGATTTTGACGTCTACATTCACCATGGTGCGGGTGCCTATATCTGCGGCGAGGAGACGGCCTTGCTGGAGTCGCTGGAGGGCAAGAAGGGCCAGCCGCGACTGAAGCCGCCGTTCCCGGCCGGCGCGGGCCTGTATGGCTGCCCGACCACGGTGAACAACGTCGAGTCGATCGCGGTGGTGGGCACCATCCTGCGCCGCGGGGCGGAGTGGTTCGCGGGCTTCGGCCGGCCGAACAACACCGGCACCAAGATCATGTCGATCAGCGGCCACGTGAACCGGCCGTGCAATGTCGAAGAGGCGATGTCGATCCCGCTGCGCCAGCTGCTGGAAGACCATTGCGGCGGTGTGCGTGGCGGCTGGGACAATCTGAAGGCCATCATCCCCGGCGGTTCCTCGGTGCCGCTGATCACGCGTGAAATGTCCGAAGTCGCGCTGATGGATTTCGACAGCCTGCGCGACATGCGCTCGGGCCTCGGAACGGCGGCCGTGATCGTCATGGACCAGTCGACCGATCTGGTTCGCGCCATCGCCCGCATCAGCTATTTCTACAAGCATGAGAGCTGCGGCCAGTGCACGCCGTGCCGCGAGGGCACGGGCTGGATGTGGCGTGTGCTGGAGCGGATGGCGATCGGTGAGGCCGATCCGTCCGAGATCGACCTGCTGCTGGAGGTCTCGACCCAGATCGAGGGCCACACCATCTGCGCTCTCGGTGACGCAGCCGCCTGGCCGGTGCAGGGGCTGATCCGGCATTTCCGCCACGAGATCGAGGAGCGCATCTCTTCCTACCGCAGCCGCCGCGCTAATTTTGCCGGCCATGCGATTGCGGCGGAGTAGGGATGCGCCCAGCCGTCGTCATCGTCGTAACCGCTCTCACCCTCGCCGCCTGTGGCGTCGAGCCTGAGAAGGCTGCGCCGACAGTGGTGGACGGCACCGCGCCGCCGGCTCCCGCCGCCTCCGCGCCTCCGGCCACGCCCGTCGCCCTGACCGACGCCGACCTGCGCCGGGTCTGCCGCGCAGGCCTGGCGGCGATCCACGGACAGGACGAAAACTCGATCACCATCGACGCGCTGAACGGCCCCATCGTCCATGTCTCATGGCGAGCGCCAGTCGACGGCGGACGCCGCCGGGCCCAGTGCCGGGTCCATGGCAATCTGGTCATCTGGAGGCCGGCCGATCGCACCCACCCGATAGACGAACGCTGGATGGATCAGGCCGGCGATCCGGTGACGCGGTTCGTGATGGACGGCGAAACGGTGACGATCACCCAGACCCCGCCGGTCGCCGGCGCGGCTACAGACGTCCAGGGGCAGGGCTGATGCGCGGCAAGGTTCTTACCTACGACGACTACACCGGCTCCGGCCTGATCAGCGGCGACGACGGCGTGCGCTACACCTTTACGCGCGGCGGCCTGATGGGCGGCGCGCGTGAGGCTTTCGCCGGTCAGCAGGTTGATTTCGAGATCGCCGACGGCGTCGCAACCAACATCTACATCATCAGCGGCGCGCCCCTGAACCTGTCGGGCGACAAGAACCGGATCGTGGCTGCCCTGCTGGCCTTCTTCCTGGGCTGGATCGGCATCCACAAATTCTACCTCGGCAAGACGACCGCCGGGGTGCTGATGCTGCTGGGAGGGACGATTGGCTGGATTACCTTCGGCATCATTCCCTTCATCGTGGGCGTCATCGCCATCATCGAATTCATCATCTACCTGCTCAAATCAGACGGCGACTTCCACCGCGACTATGTCGCGGGGAACAAGTCCTGGTTCTGATCCGGTCCGCTTAAAGAAACGCAGAGGTCGCGGCGAATGCCCATCGCGAAAGTCAACGGCGTAGAGGTCGAGTTCGAGCCCGGGATGACCGTGCTCCAGGTCGCCGAACGCGCCGGACAGGAGATCCCGCGCTTCTGCTACCATGAGCGGCTGTCGATCGCCGGCAACTGCCGCATGTGCCTGGTCGAGGTGAAGCCCGGACCGCCGAAGCCGCAGGCGTCGTGCGCCCTGCCGGCCGCCGATGGTCAGGAGATCTTCACCGACACGCCGATGGTGAAGAAGGCCCGCGAAGGGGTGATGGAGTTCCTGCTCATCAACCACCCGCTGGACTGTCCGATCTGCGACCAGGGCGGCGAGTGTGACCTGCAGGACCAGGCCATGGGCTATGGCCGCGACGGCACCCGCTATGCGGAGAACAAGCGCGCGGTCGAAGAAAAGAACATGGGCCCGACCATCAAGACCTTCATGACGCGGTGCATCCAGTGCACCCGCTGCGTGCGGTTCGTGACGGAAGTGGCGGGCGTGCCGGACATCGGCATGATCTCGCGCGGCGAGGACGCCGAGATCACCACCTATCTGGAGAAGGCGGTCGACAGCGAGTTGTCCGGCAACGTCAACGACCTGTGCCCCGTCGGCGCCCTGACCCACCGGCCGTGGCAGTACCACTACCGCCCGTGGGAGCTGAAGAAGACCGAGACCATCGACGTCATGGACGCCCTGGGCTCGAACATCCGCGCCGACGCCAAGGGGGCCGAGGTGATGCGCATCCTGCCGCGCGTCAACGAGGGCATCAACGAGGAGTGGCTGTCGGATATCAGTCGCTACGCCGTTGACGGCCTGCAGCGCCAGCGGCTGGACAAGCCGTATGTGCGTGAGAACGGCAAGCTGCGCGCGGCCTCGTGGGACGAGGCCCTGGGCCTTGTGGCGGCGAAGCTGAACGCCGCGGCCGCGGACCGGATCGGCGTCATCGCCGGCGACCTGCAGGACGCGGAGTCGATGAAGGCGGCGCTGGATCTGTTCCGCGCGCTGGGATCGGCCAACACCGACTGCCGCCAGGACGGCTCGGCGCTCGGCCATGGTCCGCGCGAAGGCTGGCTGTTCAACTCGGGTCTGGCGGGCGTCGAGAATGCCGACGCCGTCCTGATCGTGGGTGCCAATCCGCGTACCGAGGCCCCGCTGCTGAACACCCGGCTGCGCAAGGCCTGGCTGAACGGCAAGACCGAGATCGGCCTGATCGGCGAACAGGCCAATCTGACCTATGACTACAGCTGGCTCGGCGCCGGCTCGAAGACCCTGGCCAAGCTGCCGAAGGCGGCGCTGGACTTCCTGAACAAGGCCGATCGGCCGGCGATCATCGTCGGCGCGGGCGCGGTGTCGGGCGCGGACGGCGCGGCCGTGCTGAACGCCCTCGGCGCGCTGGCGAAGAAGGTCGGCGTGGTCACGGACAGCTGGAACGGCTTCAACGTGCTGCACAGCGCGGCCTCGCGCGTCGCCGGTCTCGACATGGGCTTTGTCCCGGGCGCGGGCGGTCTGACGGCGGCGGAGATGGCGGCCAAGGGCGCGCTGGACGTGCTGTTCCTGCTCGGCGCCGACGAGATCGACCTGTCGAAATCGAATGCCTTCCGCGTCTATCTGGGCAGCCACGGCGACCGCGGGGCGCACGGGGCGGACGTGATCCTGCCGGGCGCGGCCTATACCGAAAAGTCCGGCCTGTATGTCAACACCGAGGGCCGGGTGCAGATGGCCGAACGCGTCGTCTTCCCGAAAGGGCAGGCCAAGGAAGACTGGGCCATCCTGCGCGCCCTGTCGGCCATGGTCGGCCAGACCCTGCCGTACGATACGCTCGACGCTTTGCGGTCGAAGCTGATGGCCGACCATCCGACCTTCGGCCGGATCGACTATCTGCCGGCACCCGCGTCGTTTGACGTGGGTTCGCTCGGCAAGAAGGGCGATCTGGGCGACACCAGCTTCGTTTCGGCGGTCCGCGACCCCTATCTGAACAATCCGATCACGCGCGCCAGCGTGACCATGGCCGAGCTGTCCGCCCTGCGGATCGCCCCGGTCGCGATGGCGGCGGAGTAAGGCGCGATGGACTTCTGGACCACTCCTCTCGGCTGGACCCTCGCCACGGTGGGCGGCATCCTGCTCGTCACCGTCGGGATCCTGATCTCGCTGGCCTTCCTGCTGCTGGCCGACCGGAAGATCTGGGCCGGGGTGCAGATGCGCAAGGGCCCGAACGTCGTCGGACCGTTCGGCCTGCTGCAGTCGTTCGCCGACTTCTTCAAATTCGTCTTGAAGGAAATCATCGTCCCGGCCGGCGCCGACAAGGTGGTCTTCCTGCTCGCGCCGCTGCTGACCTTCATCCTGGCCTTCATCGCCTGGGCGGCCATTCCGTTCGCGCCGGGCTGGGTCATCTCCGACCTCAACGTCGGCATCCTGTACATCTTCGCGATCAGCTCGCTGGGCGTGTACGGCATCATCATGGGCGGCTGGGCTTCGAACTCGAAGTATCCGTTCCTCGGCTCGCTGCGGTCCGCGGCGCAGATGGTGTCCTATGAGGTCTCCATCGGCCTGGTGATCATCAACGTCATCCTGCTGGCCGGGTCGATGAACCTGACCTCGATCGTCACGCAGCAGCAGGGCATGTTCTGGAACTGGTTCGCCTTCGGCGGCGGTGCCGGGACCTGGCCGCTGATCGCGGTGATGTTCCCGATGGCGATCATCTTCTTCGTCTCGGCCCTGGCCGAGACCAACCGTCCGCCGTTCGACCTGCCCGAGGCCGAGTCCGAACTCGTGGCCGGCTATCAGGTCGAATACAGCTCGACCCCGTACCTGCTGTTCATGATCGGCGAGTACGCCAACATCGTCTTCATGTGCGCCATGATCACCCTGCTGTTCTTCGGCGGCTGGAATCCGGGCGTGCCGCAGGACTGGCTGGACATGCTGCCGGGCTGGCTGGAGCAGGGGATCTATCTCGCCACCTTCCTCGGCAAGACGGTGTTCTGGTTCTGCATGATCGCCCTGGTGAAGGCCTTCGTGCCCCGCTACCGCTATGACCAGCTGATGCGCCTGGGCTGGAAGATCTTCCTGCCGACCTCGCTGGTCTGCGTCGTCGTGGTCGCCGCCTGGCGCGTGTTCGCGGTGGGCGCATGACCCGGACGCTCGCCCTGTCTGGTCTGATCCTGTCCGCCCTGACGGCCGGTGGTTGCAGCTACCGGTTCGACCCCCGGGTGGAGGAGACGACCTCGGTCGGCACCCTGGAGCGGGCCGAGCGCGCGCGGGCCAGGGCGGACCGTATGCACCCGGCCTGCCGCGACGGCCGCACGGATCGCGATGACCAACCGGAAGGTTGCGACGTCGTGGTGAGGAGGAACTGATGCGCCGCGCCCTGACCCTCATCATGGCCGCCGCGTCGCTGTCGGCCTGCAGCACCTACGAACCCGAGCCGGTCTCACCGTATCAGTGGCAGCAGCGGCAGGAGCGTATCGAGCGGCAGGAGGCCGAGCGCCTGCGCCGCTGTGAATCCATGGACCAACAGAGCGAGCGATACGCCCGCGAGTGCGCGCGCACCGGAGCCAGCCAGTAATGTTCAACCGTCTCGTCCAGGCCGCGAAGGGTGCGCTTCTGATCGACGCCGTCGGCGCGATCGGCCTGTCGCTGAAATACATGGCCCGTCCCAAGGCGACGGTGAACTATCCGTTCGAGCGCAATCCGCAGTCGCCGCGCTTCCGCGGCGAGCACGCCCTGCGCCGCTATGCGAACGGCGAGGAACGCTGCATCGCCTGCAAGCTGTGCGAGGCCATCTGCCCGGCCCAGGCCATCACCATCGAGGCCGAGCCGCGCGCCGACGGCAGCCGCCGCACGACCCGCTACGACATCGACATGGTCAAATGCATCTATTGCGGCCTGTGCGCCGAGGCCTGCCCGGTCGATGCCATCGTCGAGGGCCCGAACTCGGAGTTCACGGTCGAGACGCGGGAAGAGCTGCTCTATGACAAGGACCGGCTGCTCGCCAACGGCGACCGCTGGGAACGACTGATCGCGAAGAATCTGGAACTCGACGCGCCTTACCGTTAAGGCGCAGACGCTGAACAGGACGCCGATTCCGAACGGGGTCGTCCTCCACTAACCGAAAGGGGCCGAGGCCTCCGATGTTGCAAGGCATTGCCTTCTACCTGCTGGCCACGGTGGCCGTGCTGGGCGGCCTGATGGTCGTCACGGCGAAGAACCCCGTGCACAGTGTGCTGTGGCTGATCCTGGCCTTCTTCTCGTCGGCGGGACTCTTCGTCCTGCTCGGGGCGGAGTTCCTGGCGATGCTGCTGGTCGTCGTCTACGTCGGCGCTGTCGCAGTGCTGTTCCTGTTCGTGGTCATGATGCTGGACGTCGACTTCGTGCGCCTGCGCGAGGGTTACGCCCGCTATCTGCCGCTGGCAGCGATTGTCGCGGGCATACTGCTGGTCGAGATGATCGTGATTTCCTTTGCCGTCGTGAGCGGTGGAGCGGCCGCCGACGCGAGCGGCCCGGTTGCGGCGACGGCGGAGATGTCGAATGTCGAGGCGATCGGACGGGTCCTGTATACGGACTATGTCTACATCTTCCAGGCGTCGGGGATCGTGCTGCTTATCGCCATGATCGGGGCCATCGTCCTGACTCTGCGCCACAAGCCCGGCATCAAGCGTCAGAATATCGCCCGTCAGGTCGGTCGCGATGCGAATAAGGCCATGGAGGTCAAGTCCGTGACCACCGGTGCCGGCGTTACCCCCGAGGATCTGGTCTGATGGACATCACCCTGCAGCACTATCTGGCGGTGGGCGCGATCCTGTTCACCATCGGCGTCTTCGGCATCTTCGTGAACCGCAAGAACGTCATCATCATCCTGATGTCTGTCGAGCTGATCCTGCTGGCCGTGAACATCAATTTCGTCGCCTTCTCGGCCTATCTCAATGACGTGCAGGGTCAGATCATGGCCATGTTCGTTCTGACGGTGGCCGCGGCCGAGGCCGCCATCGGCCTTGCCATTCTGGTGACCTTCTTCCGCAACCGCGGCGACATCGCGGTTGATGATGCATCGGTCATGAAGGGGTAGCCGATGTTGAACCAGTTCTCTCTCCCCGCTCATCCCGGCGAAAGCCGGGACCCAGTACTGTCCAGCTTGACGCTGGCGTTTCAGGACTACCGTTCCAGCATGTCGACCTCGCTCGCATCGCCCAAAGCACTGGGTCCCGGCTTTCGCCGGGATGAGCGGACTCTTGAGATGAAGGGCTGACCGTGGATCTCGCGCTACTCGTCACCCTCGGCGTCTTCGCGCCGCTGCTGGGCGCCGTCATTGTCGGCCTGAGCGGCCGGCGGCTTGGCGACCTGTTGTCCAAATCGATCACCACCGGCCTGCTGTTCTTCTCGTGCGCCGTTTCCTGGATCGTGTTCAGCCAATGGACCTGGGGAGGGCTCGAGGCCTTCACGGTCGAACTGTTCCCCTTCATCAACGTCGGGGATTTCCAGTCGGTCTGGTCGATCCGCATCGACGCTCTGTCGGCGGTCATGCTGGTCGTGGTCACCAGCGTCTCATCGCTCGTCCACCTCTATTCCTGGGGGTATATGGCCGAGGATCCCGACAAGCCGCGCTTCTTCGCCTATCTGTCGCTCTTCACCTTCGCCATGCTGGCGCTGGTCACCGCCGCCGACTTCATGCAGCTGTTCTTCGGCTGGGAGGGAGTGGGGCTGGCGTCCTATCTGCTGATCGGATTCTGGTACAAGAAGTCCACTGCCAGCGCCGCCGCCATCAAGGCCTTTGTGGTCAATCGCGTCGGCGACTTCGGCTTTGCCCTCGGCATCCTGACGGTGTTCTGGATGTTCGGCACCATCCAGTTCGACGAACTGTTCCCGCTGATTTCCGCCAAGGCCGGAACGGGCTGGGTCTTCCTCGGTCACACCTGGTCGGCGCTCGATCTCGCCGGTGCCCTGCTGTTCGTGGGTGCCATGGGCAAGTCGGCCCAGTTCTTCCTGCACACCTGGCTGCCCGACGCCATGGAGGGCCCGACCCCGGTGTCTGCCCTGATCCATGCGGCGACAATGGTCACCGCCGGCGTCTACATGGTCTGCCTGCTGTCGCCGATCTATGAGTACGCGCCGGTGGCTTCGGCCATCATCGCCCTGGTCGGCGCGGTCACGGCCCTGTTCGCCGCCACCGTCGGCCTGGCCCAGAACGATATCAAACGGGTGATCGCCTATTCGACCTGTTCGCAGCTCGGCTACATGTTCTTCGCGGCGGGCGTCGGTGCCTATCAGGCGGCCATGTTCCACCTGTTCACCCACGCCTTCTTCAAGGCCCTGCTGTTCCTCGGAGCCGGCTCGGTGATCCACGGGATGCACCACGAGCAGGACATGCGGAAGATGGGCGGGCTGTGGAAGCTGTTGCCGGTGACCTATGCCGTCATGACCATCGGCACCATCGCCATCACCGGCCTGGGCATCCCCGGGGTCGGCGGCCTGGCCGGCTTCTACTCCAAGGACTCCATCATCGAGAGCGCCTTCGCCTCGTTCACCAACGGCCATTCGGCCATGGGGCTGTTTGCCTTCTTCGTCGGCATCCTCGCCGCCGGCCTGACCGCCTACTACTCATGGCGTCTGGTGTTCATGACCTTCCACAACAAGCCGGTCTGGAAGGACGCGCATCACGACGACCATGCGCATGACGACCATGCCGCCCATGCGCATCCGGAGCCTGCGGCTGAAGACCATGCGCACGACGATCACGCCCACCACGGCCCGCTGAGCCCGCATGAGAGCCCGCTGGCGATGCTGGTGCCGCTGCTGCTTCTGGCGGTCGGGGCGGTCGCGGCCGGCTTCGTCTTCGCGCCCTGGTTCATCGGCGATCACGAGCATGACTTCTGGCGCGGGGCGATCTTCGTCTCAGAGGCCAACCACGTCCTGCACGACAGCCACTACGTTCCGATCTGGGTGAAATGGTCTCCGCTGATCCTGACCCTGATCGGCAGTTTCGCCGCCTTCTGGCTCTATGTGATGAAGGAAGGCATGGCACGTCGGATGGCCGACCGGGGCGGCATCGTGCACCGCTTCCTCTACAACAAATGGTATTTCGACGAGCTTTATGACGTCGTGTTCGTAAAGGGCTCGAAGGCCGTCGGTGACCTGTTCTGGAAGGTCGGCGATGTGAAGATCATCGACGGCGGCGGGCCCAACGGCATGGCCTGGCTGTCGCGGAAACTCGCGGGCGGCCTGAGCCGCTTCCAGTCCGGCTATGTCTATTTCTACGCCTTTGTGATGCTGCTCGGCCTCGCCGGCTTCCTCGCCTTCGCCATCTATACGTGGGGAGCCTGATCTTGCCCCAGATCCCCTTCATCCTCAGCGTCGTCACCTTCCTGCCGCTGGTCGGCGCGGGGCTGATCCTGCTGGCGCGGCTGTTCAACAAGGCCGGTGCAGACGGCGCGGCGCGCTGGATCGCGCTGCTGACCACCCTCGTAACCCTGGCCGTCTCGGTGGTGCTCGTCGCCAACTTCGATCCGTCCAGCGCTGCCTATCAATTCGTCGAGCGCTACGTCTGGTTCGTGGGTGCCCAGTACCACATGGGCGTGGACGGGATTTCGATCCTGTTTGTCCTGCTGACGGCCTTCCTGATGCCGATCTGCATCCTGGCCAGCTGGACCACGATCAAGGACCGGGTGGTCGACTATATGATCGCCTTCCTGGTGCTGGAGACCCTGGTCATCGGGGTGTTCACCTCGCTGGATCTGTTCCTGTTCTACATGTTCTTCGAAGGCACCCTGGTGCCGATGTTCATCATCATCGGCGTGTGGGGCGGGGCGAACCGGATCTACGCCTCGTACAAATTCTTCCTCTACACCCTGCTGGGATCCGTCCTGATGCTGCTGGCCATGCTGTGGATGGCGGCCGAGACGGGCACCACCAGCATCCCCGCGCTCAAGGAGTACGCCTTCAGCCCGGCCGTGCAGCCGCTGCTGTGGCTGGCCTTTTTCGCCTCCTTCGCGGTCAAGATGCCGATGTGGCCGGTGCACACCTGGCTGCCCGATGCCCACGTCCAGGCCCCGACGGCGGGTTCGGTCATTCTGGCCGGCATCCTGCTGAAGCTGGGCGGCTACGGCTTCCTGCTGTTCAACCTGCCCATGTTCCCGCAGGCCTCCCAGACCTTTGCGCCGCTGGTGTTCGCCCTGTCGGCCATCGCCATCGTCTACACCTCGCTGGTTGCCTTCCGGCAAACGGACATGAAGAAGCTGATTGCCTATTCGTCGGTCGCCCACATGGGCTTCGTGACCATGGGCATCTTCGCCGGCAATGATCAGGGCGTTCAGGGTGCGGTGTTCCAGATGCTGAGCCACGGCCTGATCTCGGGCGCACTCTTCCTCTGCGTCGGCGTTGTCTATGACCGCATGCATACCCGCGAGATCGCCCTTTACGGCGGGCTGACGGCACGGATGCCCTGGTTCGCGGCCATCTTCATGCTGTTCACCATGGCCAACGTCGGCCTGCCGGGCACCTCGGGCTTCATCGGCGAGATCCTGACCATGGTCGGCATCTATGAGGTCTCGACCTGGACGGCGCTGTTCGCCGCCTCGGGCGTGATCTTCTCGGCGGTCTATGCCCTGACGCTGTACCGCAACGTCATGTTCGGCGAGATCACCAATCCGGCGATGAAGGCGATCACCGATGTCGACAAGCGTGAACTGCTGATCTTCGCCCCCCTGATCATCGGCACCCTGTGGCTGGGCTTCCAGCCCGGTCTGGTGCTGGACTACACCGCCGCCTCGGTCGAGGCCCTGACGACCACCTATCGCGCCGCGATTGGCGGGTGAGACGATGATGCCAGATCTTGATTTCGCCCTGCGCCTGTCCGCCCCCGAGAGCACGCTCGCGGTCGGCGGACTTGTGCTGCTGATGCTCGGTGCCTTCATGGGCGAGAAGAGCGCGCGTCTGATCTCCATCCTGTCGGTTGCCGTGCTGGTTGCCGCCACCGCCGTGACCGTCACCGGCCCGTTGGGTATGGCCTTCAACGGTGCCTATGTGGCCGATCCCCTGGCCGTCTACGGCAAGGCGCTGATCTTCCTGTCCAGCGCCGTGGCGATTGTCCTCGGGGACGGCTGGATGCGTCGCGCGAAGATCGCCAAATTCGAATATCCGGTCCTGATCGTGCTGGCCTCGGCCGGCATGGGGATGATGGCCTCGTCGGGCGACCTGATCTCGCTTTACGTGGGCATCGAGCTGCACTCCCTGGCCCTGTATGTGCTGGCCGCCTACCACCGCGACGACCTCAAGGCGTCCGAGGCGGGGCTGAAGTATTTTGTGCTGGGCGCGCTGTCGTCGGGTCTGCTGCTTTACGGGGCCAGCCTGATCTATGGCTTCACCGGCTCGATGCGGTTCGACGAGATCGCTGCCTATGCTGCGGCCAATGAGTCGACCGGCCTGATCTTCGGCCTGGTGTTCCTGATCTGCGGCCTGGCCTTCAAGGTCTCGGCTGCGCCGTTCCACATGTGGACGCCGGACGTCTATGAGGGCGCGCCGACGCCGGTCGTGGCCCTGTTCGCCACCGCCCCCAAGGTCGCGGCCATGGTGTTGATCGCCCGCACGCTGGAAGGTGCGTTCGCAGGGTCGCATGACCAGTGGGCCCAGGTGCTGATCCTGATCTCGCTGATCAGCTTCGCCGTCGGCGCGTTCGGCGGTCTGGTGCAGAAGGACCTGCAGCGGCTGCTGGCCTATTCGTCGATCGCCAACATCGGCTACGCCCTGCTGGGTATCGCCGCCGGGACCACGGCGGGCGTGCAGGCCATGCTGGTGTTCATGACCCTGTACGTCATCGACCAGTTCGGCTTCTTCGCCATCCTGCTGTCGCTGTCGCGCGGCGGACGGCCGATCCGCAAGATCGCCGACCTGGCGGGCCTGCGGAAGGACAAGCCGGTGACGGCCATCGCCCTGACCGTGCTGTCGCTGTCCGTGCTGGGAATGCCGCCGCTGGCGGGCTTCTGGGCCAAATTCTATGTCTTCGGCGCAGCTGCCGAGGCCGGCTACTGGATGGTCGGCGCCGCAGGTCTGGTGGCCTCGGTCGTGGCCGGCTTCTACTATCTGCGCATCATCAAGCTGATGTGGTTCGATCCGACGCCCGAAGACGTGGGGCCGACGGATGCGTCGCCGGTCGAGGCGAAGACCATAGCCTGGGCGTCGGCTGCCTTCTCCTTCCCGCTGGTGATCGTCGCCATCGGCTGGATCGACCATTTCGCCGGCATCGCCGCGACCGGTTTCGGAGCCGGGTAGGGGCGGATGCCCGCCGCGTCCATCCTGCTGCTCGACCAGACCGACTCGACCAATGCGGAGGCCCGTCGGCGCGCGGACGCGGGCGAGACCGGCCCGTTGTGGATCGTCGCCCGACGCCAGACCGAGGGCCGGGGACGGCGTGGGCGGCCATGGGAAAGCCAGGACGGCAACCTGTTTTCCACCCTGTTGCAATTGACCCGAAAATCTCCCGCCGAGGCGGCACAGGTGACGTTCGTGGCCGCGCTGGCGATCGCGGATCTGCTGGATGCGTATGCGCCGCCGTCGCTGGTGACGATCAAATGGCCGAATGACGTGATGCTGGCCGGCCAGAAGACCTCGGGTGTGCTCGTCGAGTCGGGAGCGCATGAGACTGGCGGCCTGTGGCTGGCGGTCGGCATCGGCGTAAACCTGGCCCATGCGCCGGAGGGGACAGAGCGGCCGGCGACGGCGCTGGTGCACCACCTCCGTGGCGACGTGACGGCACCGCCGACGGTCGAGACTGCGGCCGCGACGCTGGCCGGGGCCTTTGACGTGTGGATGACGCGCTGGGAGACGCTGGGCTTCCAGCCGATCCTGGATGCCTGGCGGGCGCGGACGGCCGGGCTGGACGGGCCGGCGGTGGCGCGGCTGGGTCGCGAGACGGTCGAGGGCGTGGCCGAGGGCGTGGCACCCGACGGCGCGCTGAAACTGAGGCTGGCGGACGGGAGCCTGCGGCTGATCTCCGCCGGCGACGTCTTCTTCGGGGAGGCCGCGTGATGCTTCTGGCGATTGAGCAGGGCAATACCAACACACTGTTCGCGGTGCATGACGGGGCCGACTGGATTGCCCAGTGGCGCACGGCCACCGAGAGCAGCCGCACGGCCGATGAATATGCCGTCTGGCTGAGCCAGCTGCTGGCCATGCACGGGCTGGCGATCAGCCAGCTCGATGGCTGCATCATCTCCAGCGTGGTGCCGCAGTCGATCTTCAACCTGCGCAACCTGTCGCGCCGGTATCTGACGGTCGAACCGCTGGTCATCGGCGACAATGTCGACCTTGGGATGACGGCCCGGATCACCAAGCCTAGTGAGGCGGGAGCCGACCGGCTGGTCAACGCCATCGGGGCGCATCTGGTCTATCCGGGCGATCTGATCGTGATCGACAGCGGCACGGCCACGACCTTCGACGTCATCGCCGCCGACGGAGCCTTCGAGGGCGGGGCCATCGCGCCCGGCATCAACCTGAGCCTGCAGGCCTTGCATGAGGCGGCGGCCATGCTGCCGCGGATCGCCATCCAGCGGCCGGACCGGGTCATCGGCAAGGATACCGTCACCAACATGCAGTCCGGCGTCTTCTGGGGCTATGTCGCCCTGATCGAAGGCATGGTCGCGCGCATCAAGGCGGAGTGGGGCAAGCCCATGACCGTGATTGGAACGGGCGGCGTGGCCAGCCTGTTTGAAGGCGCAACAACATCAATCGACCGGTTCGATCCGGACCTGACTATCCGCGGCCTCCTCGAAATCTGGCGGCGGAACACCCTCTAAAGGACCTATGAAAAAGAAAACCAGTGACGAACTCGTCTTCCTGCCGCTGGGTGGGTCGGGCGAGATCGGGATGAATTTGAATCTGTACGGCTACGGCCCCGAGGCCAACCGCGAGTGGCTCGTGGTCGATGTGGGCGTGACCTTCGGCGACCTGTCGACGCCCGGCGTCGATGTGATCGTGCCCGACCCCGCCTTCCTCGAGGGGGAGACCATTCGCGGCATCGTCCTGACCCATGCCCACGAGGACCATATCGGGGCCCTGGGCTGGCTGTGGTCGCGCATGAAGGCACCGCTGTACGCCACGCCGTTCACCGCCTTCCTGATCCGCGAGAAGCTGCGCGAGGCGGGCATTCTGGACCAGGTCAAGCTGATCGAGGTGCCGCTGGGCGGGACCATCGACCTTGGCCCGTTCCAGGTGACGATGGTGACCATGACCCATTCGATCGCCGAGCCGAACGGTCTGGCGATCAAGACGCCGCTGGGCACGGTGCTGCATACCGGCGACTGGAAGATCGACGACGATCCGATCATCGGCGAGGTCACCGACTCCGCCGCCATCAGCCGCCTCGGCGACGAGGGCGTGCTGGCGATGGTGTGCGATTCCACCAACGTCTTCGTCGAGGGATCGGCCGGGTCGGAGGGCGGAGTCCGCAATGCCCTGATCGAGCTGATCGGCGGGCTGAAGGGCCGGATCGCCGTCGGCTGTTTCGCCTCGAATGTCGCGCGCATGGACAGCGTCATCCGCGCCGCAGAGGCCGCTGGACGACGCGTGTCGCTGGCCGGCCGGTCGATGCGCCGCATCACGTCTGCGGCCAAGCATGTCGGCATGCTGAGCGACATCAAACCGTTCCTGACTGACGAGGAGGCCCGCGTCTGGCCGGCCGACCAGATCCTGTATCTGTGCACCGGCAGCCAGGGCGAGGCGAGGGCGGCCCTGTCGCGCGTGGCTGAGGGCACCCATCCCTACATCAAGCTCAGCAAGGGCGATCACTGCATCTTCTCGTCGCGGGTCATCCCGGGCAACGAGCTGTCGATCGGCCGGCTGCAGGACAAGCTCGCCGACCGCGGGGTGCGGCTCTACACCGAGCGCGATCACCCCGGCATCCACGTCTCCGGTCACCCTTGCCGCGAGGAACTGCGCCAGATGTACGCCTGGGCGCGGCCGAAGATCGCCGTGCCGACCCACGGGATGCGCCGCCACCTGGCCGAGCACGCCAATCTGGCCAGGGACGTCGGCGTCTCCGAGACGGTGACGCCGCGCAACGGCGACATGGTGCGTCTGGCCCCCGGGCCTGCTGCCATCATCGACGAGGTGCCCAACGGCCGGCTCTATGTCGACGGCGGACGTCTGGTCACCGAACAGGGCGAGGCCCTGCACGAGCGACGTCACGCCTCCACCAACGGCGTGCTGATCGTCAGCTTCGCCATGGACAAGCGCGGCAAGATCGTCAGCGACATCGATGTGCGGGCCATCGGCCTGCCGGGCGATGCGGAATCACCGCTGGGCGACGCGCTGGACGATCTGGCGGAACGCGCCGAGCAGGCGGTGATGAAGCTCAAGGGCGCGGCGCTCGAGGACGAAATGGTCATCGAACAGGCTGTCTCGCGCGCGCTGAAGAAGGCCAGTCAGCAGATCTGGGACCGCCGGCCGATCGTCGAGACGATCATCTTGCGACTTTAGCCACCGTCACCCTCGGGCTTGACCCGAGGGCCAGACGTGGGCGCGCGCCGGCTGACACCGGACGGCCCCTCCGTGGGTACGCCGTCACCGGGACCGGGCACCGGATGGTCTGGTCCTCGGGTCAAGCCCGGGGATGACGGTGTGGTTGGTCTTTGAACACCGGGGCGGCATCCGTATAAGGAGCCGAATCCCCCGCCCAAGGTCCCCCCATGCCCGACGCCCCGCCCGAGTTCCTGTACAAACGCGTCCTGTTGAAGGTCTCGGGCGAGGTGCTGATGGGCGACCAGTCCTATGGCATCGACATGAAGACTGTCGCCGGGGTCGCCCAGGCGGTGGCCGACGTGGCGCGCGAGGGCGTCGAGATCTGCCTGGTCATCGGCGGCGGCAACATCTTCCGCGGACTGAGCAAGGCCGCGGGCGACATGGAGCGGGCCACGGCCGACTACATGGGCATGCTGGCCACGGTGATGAACGCTCTGGCCATGCAGGCGGCACTCGAGAAGATCGGGGTCCAGACGCGCGTTCAGAGCGCCCTGACGATGAATGCGGTGGCCGAGCCCTATGTGCGCCGCCGCGCCCTGCGTCATCTCGAAAAGGGTCGGGTGGTGATCTTCGCCGCCGGTGTGGGCGCGCCCTTCTTCACGACCGACTCGGGCGCCGCGCTTCGGGCCGCGGAAATGGGCTGCGACGCCCTGCTGAAGGGCACCAGCGTCGACGGCGTCTATACGGCCGATCCCAAGAAGGATGCGACCGCCACCCGCTACGAGACCCTGACCTATCACGATGTGCTGGCCAAGGACCTGAAGGTCATGGACGCCTCGGCCATCGCCCTGATGCGTGACTCGGGCATTCCGATCGTGGTCTTCTCGATCCGCGAGGACAATTCGCTGCGCCGGACGCTGACGGGGGAGGGGACCTTTACGGTCATCTCTTCCAAGCCAGCAGCCTGAGCCGCCAAAGACAAGAAAACGCGAGAGAAACGACCATGGCCAAGCCCGATCTGAAGACCTACCGCGACCGCATGGACAAGTCCGTGTCCGCCCTGAAGGAAGAGTTCAACGGCCTGCGCACCGGCCGCGCCAACGTCGGCCTGCTGGATCCGGTACAGGTGCAGGCCTATGGCTCGAACGCGCCGCTGAACTCGGTCGCCGCCATCAGCGTGCCTGAGCCGCGGATGATCTCGGTCAACGTCTGGGACAAGTCGATGGTCGGCCCGGTCGAGAAGGCCATCCGCGCTGCCGGCCTCGGCCTGAACCCGATCGTCGACGGCCAGACCCTGCGCATCCCCGTGCCGCCGCTGACCGAAGAGCGCCGCAAGGACCTGGCCAAGCTGGCCGGAAAATACACCGAGCAGCAGAAGATCGCCGTCCGCAACGTCCGCCGCGACGCCAATGAGGATCTCAAGAAGGCCGAGAAGGCCGGCGAGATCAGCCAGGACGAGCAGAAGAAGATGGAGACCGAGGTCCAGAAGGACACGGATGCTGCGATCAAGCGCATCGACGAGGCTTTGAGAGCCAAGGAAGTTGAGATCATGCAGGTTTGACGGCGCGAATTGCCGTAGGATACGCCCCGCATGCCCGCCGAACCGCTTCACACCGCGCCGACTGACGGAGTTCGCCCCGGCGATCCGAAGCATGTCGCCCTGATCATGGATGGTAACGGGCGTTGGGCCGAGGCCCGCGGCGTGCCGCGTGCCATGGGGCACCGCGAGGGCGTGCAGGCCTTGAAGCGTACGGTTGAGGCCGCACCCCGGTTCGGCATCCGCTGCCTGACGGTGTTCGGCTTCTCGACCGAGAACTGGAGCCGCCCGGCGGACGAGGTGTCAGACCTGATGGGACTGGTCCGTTCCTATGTCACCAGCGATCTGAAGCGGCTGGAGCGGGCAGGTGTGCGGGTCCGGGTGCTGGGCCGGCGCTCCGGCCTTCCGGCCGACATCGTCGCGATTATCGACCGCGCCGAGTCCACCACGGCGCACAATGAGAAATTCCTGTTGCAGGTCGCCTTCAACTACGGCGGTCGGGCCGACATCGTCGATGCCGCCCAACGCCATGTCGAGGCCGTTCTGGCCGGACGGGCGACCGGGCCGCTGGATGAGGAGTCGCTGGGTCTGGGCCTGTCAACCGCAGGCGCGCCGCCGGTCGATGTGATTGTGCGCACCTCCGGCGAGCAGCGGTTGTCGAACTTCCTGCTGTGGGAAGCCGCCTACGCCGAACTGGTCTTCCAGAACGTGCTCTGGCCCGACTACGGGGCCGAGGGATTGGCTGACGTGATTGACCAGTACCGAAACCGGGACCGCCGCTTTGGCGGCCGGGCAGTTCAAGCCGAGGCTGCCATGCCCGCCCGTGCGGCCGGTTGATGGCGGTCAGGGCGCGCGACATAGGCCTCAGGGCTGCATCGGCCATCGTATTGGCACCTGCGGCAGTCCTCGCCATCTGGGCCGGCGGTCTCTGGTTTCTCGCCCTCATGCTGCTGGCCTGCGCCCTGCTGGCGGTCGAATGGGCCATGATGAGCGCGGCGCGGGCCTGGCGGGTCATGGCCGGGGCGGTCGCCTTCGGCCTCGTCGCCGGCGTGGTCGCGGCCTATGCGCAGCAGCTGTCGCTGGCGCTGGTCATGCTGGTGTTCGGCGCGGTAGCCGCCGGCCTGTTCGCGCGCAATCGCGGCCAGGAGGCGCTGGATGCAGCCTACGGTGTGCTCTACCTCGGCTGGCCGGCGGTGCTGTTGATCTGGCTGCGCGATGTGGACACGGCGACGGGTCTGGCATGGACGGTGTCGGCCTTCCTGATCGCCTGGGCGTCAGACATCATGGCCTATCTGGTCGGCAGTCTGGTCGGCGGACCCAAGCTGTGGCCGCGCTTCTCGCCCAACAAGACCTGGTCCGGCTTCGTCGGCGGACTCGCGGCGGGCACCGTCGCGGGCGCGGCTCTGGGGACCTACCTCGACATGGGCATCGGCCCGTACTGGGGCGCAGCCCTGGGGCTCGCGGCGGCGCTGGCCACCATGGCAGGCGACCTGTGGGAATCTGCGCTGAAGCGGCGCTATGGCGTCAAGGATGCGGGCAAGCTGATCCCCGGCCACGGCGGCCTGCTGGACCGGGTGGACGGATTGATGTTCGCCGTCGTGGTGGTGGCCTGCGGGCGGCTGATCGTCGTCCTGACAGGCGGGGCCCCATGATCCGGCGGCGCGTGACAGTGCTGGGCTCGACCGGCTCGGTCGGCTGTTCGACGCTGGATCTGATGGATCAGGCCGAGCGCGCAGGGACAGGCGTTTTCGAGGTCGAGGCCCTGACCGGCGGTGCGAATATCGCGCGTCTGGCTGAACAGGCGCGGCGCTGGAAGCCGACGCTGGCGGTGACGGCCGATCCGGCGAGGCTGAACGAGTTGCGCGAGGCTTTGGCCGGAACCGGGATCGAGGTCGCCGCCGGTGACCAGGCGGTGATCGAGGCGGCGGCCCGGCCCGCTGACTGGATCATGGCCGCGATCGTCGGGGCGGCGGGCCTGCGTTCGGCCTGGGCGGCGGCGGCGACCGGCGCGACCCTGGCCCTGGCCAACAAGGAGAGCCTGGTCTGCTGCGGACCGGCCCTGATCGAGCGGGTCAAACGGTCGGGCGGGCGGCTGTTGCCGGTCGATTCCGAACATTCGGCCATCCACCAGGTCTTTCCGCACGAGGCACCCGAGCGGGTTGCCAGACTGGTTCTGACCGCGTCGGGCGGGCCGTTCCGCAAGTCGCCGCTCGAGGCGCTGAAGTCGATCACGCCGGAGCAGGCCGTCGCACACCCGAACTGGAGCATGGGGGCCAAGATCTCGGTCGACAGCGCCACCATGGCCAACAAGGGGCTGGAGGCCATCGAGGCGGCCTATCTGTTCGACATGCCCGCCGACCGGATCGGCGTGGTGGTGCACCCGGAGTCCATCGTCCACAGCCTGGTGGAGTATATCGATGGCTCGACCCTGGCCCAGATGGGGCCGCCGGATATGAAGACCCCGATCGCCTATGCGCTGGCCTGGCCGGACCGGATCGCCTGGAATGCCCCGCAGCTGGACCTGGCCGCCCTGGGCCAGTTGACCTTCGAGGCACCGGACGACGAGCGGTTCCCCGCCCTGCAACTCGCGCGACAGGCGTTACAGGCGGGCGGCGCGGCACCGATCGTGTTCAATGCCGCCAATGAGGTTGCGGCCCTGGCCTTCCTTGACCGTCGACTGGGCTTTCTCAATATTGCCGCAGTCGTCGCCGACACACTGTCGCGCGTGACGGCCACGGGGGTGGATTCCGGTTCCGACAACGCTTGCGATGCGGCTCTGGCCGTGGATGCGCAGGCGCGGCGGATGGCGGAATCGATCATCCGCAGCCTCGCGGCGGCAGCCTGAATGGCGGAGAGACCGGTAACGGCATGATAGGTTTCCTCGGTCAGGCGCTGCTCTACATTGTCCCCTTTTTGCTGGTGTTGACTTTTATCGTCACCATCCATGAGCTCGGCCATTTTCTGGTGGCCCGCGCCTTTGGCGTGAAGGTCGACCGCTTCTCGATCGGTTTCGGCAAGACCATCGTTGGCCGCACCGACAAACACGGCACCGAGTGGCGGCTGGCCTGGCTCCCGCTGGGCGGCTACGTCAAATTCTCTGGCGACCTGGACGCCTCAAGCGTGCCTGACCAGGCCGGTCTGGCGGAGTTGAGGCAGCGGGTGATCGCCGAGAACGGCCCGGGTGCCGAGCGCGACTATTTCCACTTCAAGCCGATCTGGCAGCGGGCCCTGATCGTCGCCGCCGGGCCGGCGGCCAATTTCCTGCTGGCCGCCGTCCTGTTCACGGTCCTGTTCAGCGTCGTCGGCGAACAGGTCGTGGCACCGCGTGTCGCAGCCGTCGTGCCGGGCAGCCCGGCCGCGGTCGCCGGTTTCCAGCCGCGCGACCTGATCACGGCGATTAACGGCCGCCCCGTTCAGGAGGGGCTTGAGGTCACCCGCACCGTGGTGATGAGCGCCGGCGACCCGGTGCGTTTCACCGTCAACCGTGGCGGCCAGGTGGTCAATCTTGTGGCGACGCCTGAGCGCCTGCTGGTCGAGGACGAACTGGCCGGCCGGGTGCGGATCGCCCGCATCGGACTGGAGATGCAGCCGCTACCCCAGGATTTCCATTTCCGGCGCCTGAATCCGGTCGAAGCGGCCGGCAAGGGCGTCGAGACGATCGGAACCACGGTCGGTACGACCGCGACCTACCTCGGGCGCATCTTCACCGGGAAGGAATCCGGCGACCTGTTGAACGGTCCGCTGGGAATCGCGAAGGCCGCCGGCGGGGTCACCCGTCAGGCTGTGGCGGCGAATCCGGACCCCGGCTACATGGCAGCCAACCTCGCCCTCACGTTTCTTCAGTTCGCCGCCATAGTTTCGATCGGAATTGGCATTGTTAATCTGCTGCCGATTCCGGTTCTGGATGGGGGACATCTGCTGTTCTACGCCTATGAAGCTGTGGCCCGCCGGCCAGTGCCCGCACGCGTTCAGGAGGTCGGTTACCGCGTCGGTCTTGCTTTGCTGGTGGGATTGATGTTGTTCGCGACCTGGAACGACCTGCAGAAGCTGAGCCTGTTCAAATTCCTCGGCGGGCTCGCATGACGAGCCGACGCCAGCCCCCGATGGTTTCCCGTATGATCCGACAAGATGCCTCCGCCCTTCATTTCGCCAGGGCCCTGAGCCCCAGCCTGCTGGTCCTTGTGGCCGCCGCAGGGCTGGCGGGCCCCGCCATGGCCCAAAGCCCGGCTGCGGCCGCTCCGGTAGCCCAGCCGGTGCCGGTCGATGCAGGCACGCCGGCCGTTGGCCGGGTGGGGGCACCCCAGGATGAACGGCTCACGGTCAACCGCATCCTGGTGCGTGGCAACCAGCGCATCGACCAGACCACGGTCCTGTCCTATCTGCCGATTCAGCCCGGCGACATGGTCGATGCCGCCGTGCTGGACGTCGCCGTCCGTACCCTGACCCGCACCCAGCTTTTCGCCGATGTCCAGCTGGGCGTGCAGCCGAACGGCGACCTCGTCGTCGAGATCGTCGAGAACCCGATCATCAACCAGGTGGTGTTCGAGGGGAACAGCGCGGTCAGCGAGGACAAATTGCGTGAGGAAGTCACGCTCAGGCCGCGTGGCATCTACACCCGGGCCCGGATCCAGGAAGACGTCGGCAAGATCGTCGAGCTCTACCGCCTGTCGGGGCGCATCTCGGCCACCGTCACGCCCAAGATCGTCCAGCTGGACCAGAACCGCGTCGATGTGGTGTTCGAGATCAATGAGGGTCCCGAGACCGGCGTTCGGTCCATCACCTTCCTCGGCAACAGCGCCTATTCGGACAGCGACCTGCGCGAGGTCATGGTGACCCAGGAGTCGGCCTGGTATCGCCTGTTCACGACCAACGACAACTACGACCCGAATCGTCTGGACTACGACCGGGAGCAACTGCGGAAATTCTATACCAACCGCGGCTACTACGACTTCCGGGTCCTGTCGGCGATTTCCGAACTGGCACCGGACGACAGTTCCTTCGGCATCACCCTGACCGTGGACGAGGGCGACCGCTACAATTTCGGCGAGGTCGATGTCGTCACCGAGAACGACCGCCTGAACCCCGACTTCCTGAAGCTGCTGCTGCCGATCCGGGCCGGGGACCTCTACGAGAGCGACAAGATCGAGTCGGCGGTCGATGCCCTGACCTTTGCGGCCGGTTCAGCGGGCTATGCCTTCGTCGAGATCGATCCGACCTATCGTGCGAATCCCGAGACCAACACCGTCGACGTCACCTTCAACGTCAAGGAAGGCCAGCGGGTCTATGTCGACCGGATCAACGTCATCGGCAACACCCGAACGCTGGACAACGTCGTCCGCCGCGAGATGATGCTGACCGAAGGTGACGCCTTCAATCGCACCCTGCTGGAGCGGTCGCGCAACAATCTGCGGGCGCTGGGCTTCTTCAAGGACGTCACGGTCGAGGAGGCCCGCGGCAATGCGGCTGACCGATCGGTGGTCAATGTCACGGTTACCGAGCAACCGACTGGCGAGCTCTCGGTCGGAGCCGGCTTCAGTTCGGTCGATTCCTTTGTGGTCAATCTGGGCATCACCGAGCGCAATTTCCGGGGCCGGGGCCAGAACGTCGTCGCCCGCGTGGAGTGGGGGTCGCTGCGTCAGCAGATCGATTTCCGCTTTACCGAACCCAAATTCCTCGGTCGCGACCTGCGCGCCGGCTTTGACGCCTTCCACTCGCGCTATGACCTCAGCGAGTTTTCCTCCTACGACTACCGCTCGACCGGCGGCGGCGTGCGCATTTCCTATCCGCTCAATGGCTACACCCTGCTCAGCACCCGCTACTTCCTGAAGAGCGATGAGATCATCGTTCCGGAGGGGTTCTGTAACGGTGGCGCGGCAAGCGCCCTTTGCGACCAGATCGGTTCGTTCCTGAACTCTTCGGCAGGCTATACCCTGCTGGTCGACCGCCGGAACGACCCAGTGCGGCCGACCCGCGGCTGGACCGGCACCCTGCGGCAGGATTTCGCCGGCATCGGCGGGGATGTGAACTACATCAAGTCCGAGGCCGATGTATCAGCCTTCTGGGGTATCGCCCCCAACTGGGTGGTTACGGCTACTGCTTCGGTGGGCTATGTCAGCGGCTGGGGCGGTGATCCGATCCGGATCAACGACCGCTTCTTCAAGGGCGGCAACAGCTTCCGCGGCTTCGAGACCGCCGGCATCGGCCCCCGCGATCTGACCCCAGGCACCAACAACGACGCCCTGGGCGGCAATTTCTACGCCATCAGCACCCTGGAAATGACCGTCCCCAACGGCCTGCCGGAAGAGTATGGCATCCGCACCTCGGTGTTCACCGACGTCGGCACGGTCGGGATTCTTGATGACCGCTACACCACGACGGCCAGCGGGGTGGCCAACCCCAACATCGTCGATGAGCTTGCCCTGCGGGCCTCCGCCGGTGTCAGCATCCATTGGAGATCGCCGATGGGCCCAATCCGCTTCGACCTGAGCCATATCATCGGCCAGCAAGAGTACGACAAGACAGAAACGTTCCGCTTCTCGACCTCCACCCAGTTCTAGCGCGGGCGATGGCTCCGCATCAAAGGTTCACGATGAAACTGTTCGCAATCGGCGCTTTCGCCCTCGCGTCCCTCACCGCCGGCTCCGCGGTCGCCCAGGCCCAGGCTCCGGCCAATCCCGGCCCGGTGCTGCCCGGCGTATGTGTCTTCCACAACGACCGGCTGTTGGCCCAGTCGACGGCCGGCCAGTCCGTCCAGTCCGGCATGCAACGGCTGGTCACCGAAGTGCAGGGCGAACTCACCCCCTACGCCGCCACCCTGCAGACCGAAGCCCAGGCCCTGCAACAGGGCGGCCAGGCGGCCGACCCGGACGGCTCGCGCATGCGGGCCTGGCGCCAGCGCGCTGAAGAGGCCCAGCAACTCGAGCAGACCCGTCAGGCCGAACTGCAGTTCACCCAGCAGCAGCAGATTCGCGCCATCGCCCAAGCCGCCGATCCGATCCTGGTCACGGTCTATCAGGAGCGTGGCTGCGGCCTGCTGCTGGACCGCTCGGCGGTCTATATCTCCAACCCGGCCATGGATTTGACGGACACTGTCATCCAGCGCCTGAACACGGCCCTGCCGTCGCTCAGCTTCAACCGCATGCCGGTTCCGGTTCAGCCGCAGCAATAAGGCCGTCATGCCCGATCCGCGCTTCTTCGACAGCCTTCCGGCACTGAGCGTCGCGGAGCTGGCCGAACGGATCGGGGGCGAAGTCCTGCGGGGCGGAGACCGACAGGTCTCCGCCGTCGCCCCCCTCGGGTCCGCCGGAGCCGGGGACGTCGCCTTTCTCGGAGATCGCAAATTCCTCGCCGCCCTCGGGCAGACCCTGGCCGGCTGCGTGATCCTGCCTGCGGCTGCGCTTGAGGCGGCCCCCGCGGACGTCGCCATCGTGGTCTCCGACGAACCCCAGGCCGCCTGGGCGCGGGCGTCGACCGCGCTTCACCGGGCCATTCCGCTCTCCGGGGACGGCCGGGAGGAGGCTGCCGAGGACGACACGGTCGTGTTCGAGTCGGGCGTCGTCATCGGGCCCGGCGCACGCATCGGCCGGGGGACGCGCATCGGTGCCAACAGCGTGATTGGTCCGGGCGTCCAGATCGGCCGCGACTGCGAGATCGGCTATAATGTCAGCGTCGCCTTCGCCCTGATCGGTGATCGCGTTCGACTGATGTCGGGCGCGAGGATCGGAGAGGCGGGGTTCGGTGCGGCGCGTTCGAAAGCGGGTCCGGTCGATGTGCCCCAACTGGGCCGTGTGATCCTGCAGGATGGGGTCACCGTCGGTGCCAATTCCTGTATCGATCGCGGGGCCTATGATGACACCGTCGTCGGCGAGAACACCAAGATCGATAACCTGGTCCAGATCGCCCACAATTGCGTCATAGGTCGGAACTGCCTGGTGGCCGCCCATACCGGCATTTCGGGTTCCTGCATTGTGGGGGACAGTGTGATCTTCGGCGGTCAGGCGGGTGTCGGCGACCATCTCCGTATCGGTGAGGGCGCGCGCGTGGCGGGCGGAGCCGGGGTCCTGGCCGACATCCCGGCCGGTGAGACCTGGTCGGGCTATCCGGCGAAACCGATCCGTCAGTCCTTGCGCGAAGCGGTCTGGCTCGCCAAACAGGCGTCAGGAAAGGCGCGTCCGTAAGCGCCGACGACAAGGAAGCTCGCAGGATGAGCGACGACGGCAAGATCGACTACGCCGAAGTGATGCGCCGGTTGCCGCATCGCTATCCCTTCCTGCTGGTCGACAAGGCCGAGGATTTCGTCGCCAACACCTCGATTACCGGCATCAAGAACGTCACCCACAACGAGCCCTATTTCCCGGGGCATTTTCCCATCGACCCCGTGATGCCCGGCGTGATGATCATCGAGGCCATGGCGCAGACCGGTGCCCTGCTGATGTCCAAGTCGATGGACGTCACGGTCGAGGGCAAGGTGATCATGTTCATGTCCATCGACGGCGTCCGTTTTCGCAAGCCGGCCCGGCCGGGCGATCAGTTGCACATGAAGGTCATCGTGACGAAAATCCGGGGCGACATCTTCAAGTTCCGCGGCGAGACCTTCATTGACGGCAAACTGGCCTCCGAGGCCGATTTCGCGGCCATGATGGTCACCGTCGACAAGGCGACCGCTTCGTGAGCCGCATCCATCCGACAGCCTTGGTTGATCGCGGCGCGGTTCTGGCCGACGGCGTCGAGGTCGGGCCATGGAGCGTGGTCGGGCCCGGGGTGACGCTCGGTGAGAATGTTCGCCTGCTCAGCCATGTCGTGGTCCAGCAGGACACTGTGGTCGGAGCCCGAACGACGATTCACCCCTTCTGCGTCATCGGCGGCGACCCGCAGCATGGTGGCTACAAGGGTGAGGCGGTGCGGCTTGAGATCGGTGAGGACTGCCTGATCCGGGAGAACAGCACCTTCAACCGGGGAACGCCGGTGGGCGGCGGCCTGACCCGCGTCGGCAAGAGCTGCATGTTCATGACCGGGGCTCACGTGGGGCATGACGCGATCGTGGGCGACCATGTGACCTTCGCCAATCATGCGACGCTCGGGGGGCATACGGAAGTCGGCGACCGGGTTTTCCTCGGCGGGTTGGCGGCGGTCCATCAGTTCGGCCGGGTCGGTCAAGGGGCCATCATCGGCGGGCTGGCGGCCGTGACACGCGATGTCATTCCCTACGGTTCGGCCTGGGGCAATCACGCACGCCTGCACGGACTCAATCTGATCGGGCTGAAGCGCAAGGGCTATGACAAGACGGCGATCCGGCGTCTGCTGGCGGCCTATCGCGACCTGTTCGAGGGTAGTGGCACCTTCGCCGACCGGCTCGACACGGTCGAGGCCGGCTATGTCGACCTGCCCGAGATCATGGAGATCACCGCCTTCGTCCGCGCGGCCGGCAAACGGCCGCTTTGCTTGCCGGGCGAGTAGGAATGAACAAGCTGGGCCTGATTGCCGGGGGCGGGGCCTTGCCGGTGTCGGTGGCAGGGCGATGCGAGGCAGAGGGACGGCCGGTGTTCGTGGTGCGGCTGGCCGGGTTCGCCGACGCCCATCTGGCCCGCTATCCGGGGATTGAGGCGGGGATCGCCGAGTTCGGCAAAATCCTGTCGGCCCTGAAGAAGGCGGGCTGCACCGGCGTCTGTTTCGCCGGTACCGTCAGCCGCCCGGACTTCAGGACACTGAAGCCCGATCTGAAGGGAGCGGCCCTGCTGCCCGGCATCATCGCGGCGGCGACGAAGGGCGACGACGCCCTGTTGCGCAAGATCCTGTCGGTTTTCGAGGGCGAGGGCTTCTTCATCGAGGGTGCCGACGACATCCTCGGCGGAGAGACACTGCCGGGCGGTGCTCTCGGGGCCGTCCAGCCGACAGAGGCGCAATTATCGGACCTGCGGAAGGCGCTGCATGTCGCTGAAAAGGCTGGCGAACTGGACATCGGCCAGGGGGCCGTCGTCTGCGACGGCCTGGTGCTGGCGGTAGAGGCCCAGGAGGGCACGGACGCCATGCTGGCCCGGGTCGCGGGCCTGCCCGCCGACCTGCGTGGCTCGCCCGAAGAGCGCAAGGGCGTCCTCGGCAAGGTGCCCAAGCCGATCCAGGACCTGCGGGTCGACATGCCGGTGATCGGTGCCCGGACCATGGAGATGGCCGCCGCAGCGGGGCTGGCCGGGGTCGGGGGGGTCGCGGGCAGGCTGATCCTGATCGATCAGGCCGGGCTGATCGAGGCCGCCGACCGGCTGGGCCTGTTCGTCTGGGGCGAGCCTCCGGGGGACGCGCCATGACCCGGCCGCTGAAGATCATGCTGGTCGCCGCCGAGGCGTCGGGCGATGCGCTCGGGGCCGGTCTGGCCGGGGCATTGAGGGCGCGGCTGGGGGTGGATGTGACCTTCGTCGGTGTCGGCGGGCCGCGGATGGCGGAGCAGGGGGTCGAGAGCCCGTTCGACATTGCGGAACTGTCGGTGCTGGGCTGGGTCGAGGGATTGAAGGCCTACGGGATCGTCAGGCGACGCGTTGCCGATACGGTCGCCCTGGGCGTGGCGGAGAAGCCTGACGCGGTCGTGCTGATCGACAGCTGGGGCTTCACCATCCGTGTGGCCAAGGCGCTCCGTATGGCCCTGCCGGACGTACCCCTGATCAAATATGTTGGACCACAGGTCTGGGCCTCGCGGCCGGGCCGGGCGAAGACCCTGGCGGCGGCGGTGGATCACCTGCTGGCCCTCTATGCCTTCGATGCTCCGTGGTTCGAGCGCGAGGGCCTTGCGACGACGGTGGTGGGGTCGCAGGCCCTGCATGTTGATATGGGCGGGGCCGACCCTGCCGGCTTCCGGGCCTCGCGCGGCATCGCCGCCGACGCGCCGCTGCTGGTGGTCCTGCCGGGCAGCCGGCCGTCTGAAATCCGCTTGATGACCCCCGTCTATGAGGCCGCGATTGCACGGCTGAAGGCGGCCTTGCCGGCGCTGGAGATCGCTGTGGTCGCTGCCGGGACGGTAGCCACCGACGTCACCGCCCGCGTCGCCACCTGGCCGTTCCGCGCCCATGTGGTCGGCGAGGACCAGAAATACGCCGCCATGCGCGCCGCGACGGTCGCCCTGGCCACCAGCGGCACAGTCTCGACCGAACTGGCCCTGGCCGGGGTTCCGATGGTCATCGCCTACCGCTTCCAGCCGCTCAGCTTTGCGATCATGAAGCCGTTCTTCACGGGCAAGTACGCCACCCTGTTCAACCACGCAGCGGACGAGGAGATCGCCCGTGAGCTGATCCAGAACGACGCCACGCCGGAGAAGGTGGCGGCCGAGGTCGGGCGGCTGCTGGGTGATCCGGCGTTACGGGTCGATCAGGCGGCGCGCCAGACGGCGGCACTGGACCGGATGGGCCGCGAGGGGCGTGATCCGTCAGAGATCGCGGCGGATGCGGTGCTGAGGGTCATCGCCACGAAAAACGCCGGGGTTTGAGCCCCGGCGTCTTCGATGTCGCGGATGTCGACATTGTCTCGGTTGTAACGGGCCGATTGTCGCGTTTGTCCTGGTCGAATTGTATCGGTCCGATGTCGCGCTTGTCGCGGGCCTCCGGAGGCCTCAGCCCCGCGACTGGATCGGCACATAGTCCCGCTCGGTCGGGCCGGTGTAGAGCTGGCGCGGACGGCCGATCTTCTGGGTCGGGTCGCCGATCATTTCCTGCCACTGGGCGATCCAGCCGACGGTGCGGGCCAGCGAGAACAGCACGGTGAACATCGAGGTCGGGAAGCCCATCGCCGACAGGGTGATGCCCGAATAGAAGTCGACGTTCGGGAACAGCTTGCGCTCGATGAAATATTCGTCCGACAGCGCGATCCGCTCAAGTTCCTTGGCGACCTGGAACAGCGGGTCGTTGGGATCACCGACGGCGGCGAGCACCTCGTCGGCGCTTTCCTTCATCACCTTCGCGCGCGGGTCGTAGTTTTTGTACACGCGATGGCCGAAGCCCATCAGCTTGTATTTCTTGGCTTTCACACCCTCGATGAACTCCGGGATCTTGTCCGGCGTGCCGATCTCCTTGAGCATATTCAGCGCCTCTTCATTGGCGCCCCCATGGCTTGGGCCCCACAGGCAGGCGATGCCGGCGGCGATACAGGCGAACGGGTTGGCGCCCGACGAACCGGCCAGACGGACCGTCGAGGTCGAGGCGTTCTGCTCGTGATCGGCGTGCAGGATGAAGATGCGGTCCATGGCCCTGGCCAGCACCGGATTGACCACATAGTCCTCGGCCGGAACCGCGAAACACATGCGCAGGAAATTCTCGGCGTAGTTCAGGTCGTTGCGCGGCGACACGAACGGCTGGCCAACGTGATACTTGAAGGCGCGCGCCGCGATCGTCGGCATCTTGGCGATCAGGCGGATGGCCGAGATGTTGCGCTGGACCGGATCATGGATGTCCAGGCTGTCGTGATAGAAGGCCGACAGGGCACCGACCGTGCCGACCATGATGGCCATCGGGTGGGCGTCGCGGCGGAAGCCCTCGAAAAAGCGGTCGAACTGTGCGTGCAGCATGGTGTGGGTGGTGATGTTGCGCTCGAAGGCCTCGTACTCGGAGGCCGTGGGCAGTTCACCGTGCAGCAGCAGGTGGCAGACCTCGATGAAGTTGGACTGAGAGGCCAACTGGTCGATCGGATAGCCGCGGTGCAGCAGGGTGCCGACGTCGCCATCGATGAAGGTCAGACCGCTTTCGCACGCTGCCGTCGAGGTGAAGCCGGGGTCGTAGGTGAAGGCGTCCGTCGCCCCGTACAGTTTTCGGATGTCGATGACATCGGGGCCGGTCGAGCCCGAGAGCACCGGCAGCTCCACGGTCTTGTCACCGTAGGTGAGCGTCGCCGTGCCGGCGGGTTTGGCTTGTTCGGTCATATCAGCACCTTGCTTCAGTCGGCAGCCCGGCGCGGGGAGGCGTCAGCTGCATGATGTCTGATAAGTCAGATAGTCTGTTGCAGCGCATCATCCAAGCGCCCGAGGCTTTCTTCGCGTCCAAGGGCCGCCAGAGTTTTGGCGATGTCGGGGGAAACGCCGTCTCCAGTGAGGGCGGCGCGCACGGCGGGGCCGATCTTGCCGAAGCCGACGGCCTCTTCCTCGGCGAAAACCTTGAGCTCGGCCTCGAGGGCGAAGACGTCCCAGCTGGCGAACAGTTTCAGGCGGTCGCGCAGGCGGCCGATGCGATCGCCTGATTCGCCTGTCAGCATCGGCAGGGCCTTCTCGTAGATCGACAGGGGGCGGACCTTGAGGGCGAAGCCGGTCTGGTCGGCCAGTTCCAGCACGGTCTTGGCGCGATCCTTGATGAAGGGCATGGCGCGCAGCAGCCGGGCCTCATCGTCAGGCCCGAGGGTGTGGCCGCGGGCCATGTGAACGTCCAGCGTCATCCTGGCCAGCCGGTCGTCGTCGGCCAGGCGGATCCAGTGGGCGTTGACGTGGGCCAGCTTGTCGAAATCCAGCCGGGCGGGTGCCTTGCCAACGCCGGTCAGGTCGAACCAGGCCTGCGCCTGGGCGTCATTGAACAGCTCGTCGTCGCCGTGGGCCCAGCCCAGCCGGGCGAGGTAGTTGCGCATGGCCTCGGGCAGATAGCCCATCTCGGCGTATTCATGGACCGCCTGGGCCCCATGCCGCTTGGACAGCTTCGCGCCGTCCGGGCCGTGGATCAGGGGGATGTGGGCGAAGCTCGGCCGGGTCCAGCCCAGCGCGTCATAGATCAGGCTCTGGCGGGCGGCGTTGTTCAGGTGGTCGTCGCCGCGTATGACGTGGGTAACGCCCATGTCGTGGTCGTCGACCACCACGGCGAGATTGTAGGTCGGCGCCCCGTCGCTCCGCAGCAGGACCAGATCATCGAGATCATCATTGGCCCAGCTGACCATGCCCTGGACCTCGTCCTCGACCGTGACGGTTCCGGGCAGGGGGCGGCGGAAGCGGACGACGTGGGGTTGGCTGAGGTCGTCAACGGTCGGTTCGCGGTCGCGCCAGGGCGATTCGAAGGCATGGCGTCCGGCCTTGGCCAGATCGCGCAGGCGTCCGGTCTCCTCGGCGGAGGTGAAGTCGCGATAGGCACCTCCGCGCTCCAGCAGCTCATTGACCACCTCGCGATGGCGATCGGCGCGGCTGTGCTGGAACACCGGCGGCTCGTCGGCGAACAGCTCCAGCCAGCTCAGACCGTCGAAGATCGCCTTCACGGCGGCGTCGGTGGAGCGCTCGCGGTCGGTGTCCTCGACCCGCACGAGGAACCTGCCGTTGCGCCCTTTCGCATACAGCCAGTTGAAAAGCGCCGTCCGCGCGCCTCCTATGTGCAGGGAACCCGTCGGCGAGGGGGCAAAGCGCGTGACGACAGCGGGGACGGAGGCGGAGGGGGAGGTCATGGCGGGCGTTATAGCGCCGGAACCGGCAAATCCCAGCCTCGCCGATCGGGCCCGGCGCTTTCTCGGCGCGCAGGTCGCTGACCAGACGCTGCGCTGGCGACTGTGGGCTCCGGTGGCATTCGGGGGCGGGTGCGCCGTCTACTTTGCGCTGAAGTCTGAACCGCCGGCCTGGCCTCTGGTCTCGGGGGCGGCGGTAGCGGTCGCGCTGTGGTTCGGCGCCCGCCGGATGGCTCTGGCGCGGGTCTGGACCCTTGGACTGATGCTGCTGGCCTGTTTCGCCCTCGGAGTCGCGGTTGCCAAGCTGAGGACGGATGCTGTCGCGGCACCGATCGCGCCCGCTATGGCCGAGCCGACTGTGGTCGAGGGCTGGGTCATCGATGTCGACAGTCCGGGCGCGGCGGGGCCGCGGGTGGTGATCGCACCGGTCCGCATCGAGGGGCTGGCCCCGGAGGATACACCGACCCGCCTGAGGGCTACGGTGCGGGGCGTGGCACCCGAACCGGGTGAGGCGGTCCGGCTTTTTGCCCTGCTCAATCCGCCGCCGGCCCCGGCCAGCCCGGGGGCCTATGATTTCGGCCGCAACGCTTATTTCCAGAGCATGGGCGGCGTCGCCTTCTCCCTTTCGGAGACCCGTCCGGCCAGTCTGTCGCCTCCGCCATGGCAGGTTCGCGCGGCCATGGTGGTCAACGGGCTCCGCTATGACCTGGCCAAGCGGATCGTGGCGCGGCAGGGCGAACGGACGGGCGGGGTCGCCGCCGCCATGACCACCGGCCATGAGGCCTGGCTGGACCCGGCACAGGTCGACATCATGCGAGACTCCGGGCTGGCGCACATCCTGTCGATCTCGGGCCTGCATATGGCGGTGGTCGGGGGCTTCAGCTTCTTTCTGGTGCGCCTGCTGGTCGCGGCCTGGCCCTGGCTGGCGTTGCGGGTCCCGGGCAAGAAGGTGGCGGCCTGGGCAGGCCTGCTCGCGGTCGGGACCTATCTGGTCATCTCGGGGCATCCGCCGCCGGCCGAGCGGGCGGCGATCACGGCCTCGATCGCCCTTCTGGCCATCCTGCTGGACCGGTCGGCCATCACCATGCACGCCCTGGCGGTGGCGGCCTTTGTGGTGCTGCTGCTCCAGCCCGAGGCCATCGTCACGCCGGGCTTCCAGATGTCGTTCGCGGCGACGGCGGCCCTGGTGGCGCTGGTCGAGGCCTGGCCGGCGCAGCCGCGCGAGATTTCCGCGCCCTGGCCAATCCTGCTGGTGCAGCGCCTGGGTGCCTGGCTGGGCATCGCCGTGATGGCCAGTCTGGTGGCGGGGGCGGCGACGGGGCCGTTTGCCCTGCAGCATTTCAACCGCACCGCCATGTATGGTCTCGGGGCCAATCTGGCGACGGCCCCGCTGTCGGACTTCATCATCATGCCGGCGCTGGCCCTCGGGGCTCTGTTGGAGTCGGTCGGTCTGGGTGCGCCCTTCCTGTGGCTGGCGGGGCAGGGGATCGGGGTGATGCTGGCGATCGGCGAATGGACGGCGGGTCTGCCCGGAGCGGTCCGCACGGTGGCCAGCGCGCCGGATTTCGTCCTGCCGATCGCCTTTCTCGGCGTGTTGTTCTGCTGCCTTTGGCGGGGGCCGTTGCGCTGGCTGGGCCTGCCGTTTGCAGCGGCGGTGATGCTGTGGCCGCGCGCACCCACGCCGGACCTGTGGATCGGCGACGGCGGGACGAATGCGGCCTTTGTCGATCGCGGTCAGGCGGTGGTGATGCGACCGGACGTACGGCAGTTCGCGGTCGATGTCTGGACCCGGCGCAGAGGCGTGGAGGCGGCGGAGCGGCCGGCAGAGGGCTGGGCCTGCACGCGGTTCTCCTGCGCGCCCGAGAGGCCGGACAACGCTCCGTTGGCGATGTGGTGGGGCCGTCGTGCCCCGTCGCTGGAAGAGGTCGACGCCCTCTGCCGATCTGCGCCGGTGGTCAGCTTCAGGGCGACGCTCGCCGCGCTTCCGGCCTCGTGCAACGGGCGGCTGGTGCTGGACGGAGCCGACTACACCCGCGGCGGGGCGGTCGAGCTGTGGCGAGACGGGCCGGTGTCAGCCAACCGCTGGCGCGCGGTCTGGGCGTCGGAGGTGCGGGGCGACCGGCCCTGGTCCCGTCCCGGATAACGGCTGCGCCGTTTCCGGGATGACAATGGACGCACCACTGTCTTGTCACCCCGGGCGGAGCGAAGCGAAGAGCCGGGGCGGGATCAGTGATAGCGGCGAATGAGACCGACCAGCTTGCCTTGCACCTCGACCTGGTCGGGGCCGAAGATGCGGGTTTCGTAGTTGCGGTTGGCCGGCTCGAGCGCGATCGAGGCGCCCTTCTTGCGCAGGCGTTTGAGGGTGGCTTCCTCACCCTCGACCAGGGCGACGACGATCTCGCCCGAGGTGGCGGTGTCGGTCGATTTGATGATCACCAGATCGCCGTTGAGGATGCCGGCCTCGATCATGGAGTCGCCCTCGATCTCGAGCAGATAGTGCTCGCCCGCGCCCAGCATCGCCTCGGGCACCGGATAGCGGGCGGTTTCGTGCTCGATGGCGGCGATCGGGGTGCCGGCGGCGATCTTGCCCATGAGGGACAGTTCGCGTGTGTCATTGGCCGGTTCGGCGGCCATGGGGCGACCGCCACCCTCGATCACCGAGGGGGCGAAGCCCGCCCGGCCGCGCGGCGCGCCCGCCGTGGCCTGATCGGGCATCTTGGTGACCTCGAGCGCCCGGGCGCGATGGGCCAGACGGCGGATGAAGCCGCGCTCTTCCAGTGCCGTAATCAGCCGGTGAATGCCCGATTTGGACGCCAGATCCAGCGCCTCCTTCATTTCGTCGAACGAGGGGGAGACGCCGGTCTCCTTGATCCGTTCGTGAATGAACATCAGCAGTTCGTGCTGTTTGCGCGTGAGCATGGCGTCGAATCGTCCAGAACAAGGCGTGAACCGTTGCCGATGTTCTGTAAGTGTTCTTACCTAATGTCAACTTAACGGGAACACGCCTCTCCTGGACCGTCATCCTCGGGATTGCCCCGAGGATCAGAGGCTCGTGGGTCTGGGTGGTAGGGGAGGCCCGATGACCGCGCCCCATCAGCCTGCATCGCGCAGCGGACGATCTGATCCTCGGGTCAAGCCCGAGGATGACGATGTTGGATTCAGGCGAGCAACACCCGCGTCGCCGCCTCGACATCCACCTGACGCATCAGGCTCTCGCCGACCAGCACCGCCTGCGCATGGGCGTCCGACACCCGCGCCACATCCACCGGTGTGAAGATGCCGCTCTCGGCGACGAGCAGGGCTCCGGGCGGAGCCAGTGAGGCCAGCCGCTCGGTCACCGCCAGATCGACCTCGAACGTCCGCAGCGAGCGGTTGTTGATCCCCACCAGATCGCCGCCCAACTGGCAGGCGCGGGCCATTTCGGCCTCGTCATGGGTCTCGATCAGGGCGTCCATGCCGAAGCGTTCGGCCTCGGCCAGAAGGTCGGCGGCGAGGGCGTCGTCGATCATGGCGAGGATGATCAGGATGCAGTCGGCGCCCAGGGCCCGGCTCTCGGCCACCTGCCAGGGATCGACGAGGAAGTCCTTGCGCAGGCAGGGCAGGGCGACCGCGTCGCGGGCGGCAGCGAGGAAGGCATCATCGCCCTGGAAACTGGGGCCGTCGGTCAGGACCGACAGACAGGTGGCACCGCCGCGCTCATAGGCGCGGGCGAGGGCGGGCGGGTCGAAATCGGCGCGGATCAGGCCCTTGGAGGGGCTGGCCTTCTTGATCTCGGCGATCAGGGCGGGGCGGCCGGTGTGCTCGACACGGCGCTCAAGGGCGGCGCGGAAGCCCCGTGGGGGCGATGCGGTGCGAGCGAGAGACTCAATCGCGTCCTGCGAAATCGCGGCCTTGCGGGCAGCCACGTCGATGCTCTTGTAGGCGGCGATGCTGGCGAGGACGTCGCTCATCGCACGGTGCCCAGGGTGGACTCCCTTCCCCTCGACGGGGAAGGGTCGGGGAAGGGGTGGTGGCAGGCTGCGGCAGGATTTGGTGCGAAAGGCATCGTAGCGGCCGACAGCGCCCCTCGGAGTTCTTCCCGAGAAATCCTGTCTGCACCCCATCCCAACCCTTCCCCGTCGAGGGGAAGGGCTCGTGTGTGCGTCCTCATTCCGGGGCCTCGATTTCGGCATTCGTCGCCTCGACCAGATCCGCCAGGGCCTGTGCGGCGCGGCCGTCGTCGATGACTGAGGCCGCCTGCGCGGTCCCTTCGGCAAGATCAGCCACGCGGTCGGCCACGACCAGAGCGGCGGCGGCGTTGAGCAGGACGATGTCGCGATAGGCGCCGGTCGCCCCGTCCAGCAGGGCGCGCAGGGCGGCGGCGTTCTCTTCCGCATCGCCGCCGCGCAGGGCGTCGAGCGAGGCGCGGGGCAGGCCGGCGTCCTCGGGCGTGACGGTGAAGCGGCGGACGGTGCCGTCCTTCCATTCCGCCACCTCGGTCTCGCCTGTGGTGGTCAGTTCGTCGAGGCCCTGTCCGTGGACGGTCCAGGCGCGGGTCGCGCCGAGCCGGCCCAGAACCTCGGCCAGCGGCTCGAGCAGGCGGGGGTCATAGACACCCATGACCTGCCGTTTGGCGCCCGCCGGATTGGACAGCGGCCCGAGCAGGTTGAAGACAGTGCGGAAGCCGATCTCGGCCCGTACCGGCCCGACGTGCCGCATGGCCCCGTGGTAGGCGGGGGCGAACAGGAAGGCGATTCCGGCCTCAGCCAGGGAGCGGCGCTGCTGGGCCGGGCTGGCCTGCAGATTGACGCCGAGCACCGACAGGACGTCCGACGAGCCGGATTTCGAGCTCATGGCCCGGTTGCCGTGTTTGGCGACCTTCAGGCCCGCACCGGCCAGAACGAGGGCGGCGGCGGTGGAGATGTTGAAGGTGTGCTGGCCGTCGCCGCCGGTGCCGCAGGTGTCGATGGCGTCATAGGGGTGGTCGAGCGTGCGCGCGGCCTCGCGCATGGCGGTGGCGAAGGCGGCGATCTCCTCGACGGTCTCGCCGCGGATGCGCAGGGCGGTGACCGCGGCGGCGACCTGGGCGGGGGTCGGCTCGCCGCGCAGGCAGGCGGCGAAGAAGGCGTGGGCCTCGTCCGCTGACAGGATGCGGCCGTCGACGAGCTTGGCCAGCAGGGGCTTGAATCCTTCGGCCATCAGACCATCGCCGTGCGCTTGATGTTGGCCAGGTCGAGGAAGTTGGCGAGCAGGTCGTGGCCGTGTTCAGTGGCGATGGACTCGGGGTGGAACTGGACGCCGTGGATCGGGCGGGTGCGATGAGCCAGACCCATGATCTCGCCGTCGGCGGTCCAGGCGGTGACCTCAAGCACGTCAGGCAGGGTCTCGCGGCGCACGGCCAGCGAGTGATAGCGGGTGGCGGTGAAGGGCGAGGGCAGGCCCTTGAAGACGCTGCGGCCCTCATGCTCGATCGGCGAGGTCTTGCCGTGCATCAGGGCCTTGGCGCGGATAACCTCGCCGCCGAAGGCTTGGCCCATGGCCTGATGGCCGAGGCAGACGCCGAAGATCGGCATGTCCAGCGGGGCGGTGTCGAGCATGGCCAGGCAGATGCCGGCCTCATTGGGGGTGCAGGGGCCCGGCGACAGCAGCACGGCCTCGGGCCTGAGGGCCCAGGCCTCGGCAGCGGTCAGGTCGTCATTGCGCACGACACGTGTCTCCGCGCCCAACTCCGCGAGGTAGTGGACGAGGTTCCAGGTGAAGCTGTCGTAGTTGTCGACGACGAGGATCATGCCCGGCTTCTAGGGGCTGCGCAGGGCCGCGCCAAGCGGATGTGACGGTAAGTCTTCGTTAACCGAACCCGCCCGAACCTGCGGCTTCGGCCCGGGGAGTTTCATGGCACACGCAGGCATCACCAAGGCGCGCAAGCTGCTTACGCCTGCTGCGCCACCGACCGCCAGTCCCTATGCGACGCTCGGCGCGGCGGCGCTGGCCGCGATGGCGGCGGTGCTGATGGCCGGGGTGATGGTAATCGGGCCGGGCGTGCGGTTCGACGAGCCTGCTCTTTCAGCTCAGCCCTAGCGATTGCCGAACGGATAGCGCCAGGCGTCCCCGGCGGCGCGCATGGGCGCGCGGGCCTTGGCCAGGGTTTCTGCATATTCCGCCGCCGGATCGCTGTCAGCGACGACCCCGGCGCCGGCCTGGACATGGATCTTGCCGTCGGCGAACAGGGCGGTCCTGAGCACGATGCAGATATCGGCCTCGCCACCCGCAGAAATGTAGCCGACGCCGCCGCCATAGCCGACGCCGCGCTTCTCGCTCTCCAGTTCGTCGATAATCTCCATGGCCCGCACCTTGGGCGCGCCGGACAGGGTGCCGGCGGGCAGGGCGGCCAGCAGGGTGTCGACGGCGTCGAGGTTGGGATGGGCATCGCCCTGGACCTCCGAGACGATGTGCATGACCGAGCTGTAGCGTTCGACGCGGAAGCTCTCGATGACCTCGACCGTGCCGGGGGCGGCGACGCGGCCGACGTCGTTGCGGCCGAGGTCCAGCAGCATCAGATGTTCGGCGCGTTCCTTGGGATCGGCCAGCAGTTCGGCTTCCAGCGCGCGGTCGGCCTCCGGCGTCTCGCCGCGCGGGCGGGTGCCGGCGAGCGGCCGGATAGTGACGCGGCCATCCTTGAGCCGGACGAGGATCTCGGGGCTGGAACCGGCCAGCTGGAAGTCGCCGAAATCGAGGTAGAACAGATAGGGTGAAGGATTCCGGCGGCGCAGCGAGCGGTAGAAGGCGAACGGATCGCCGGCCCAGGGCGCGGCGAACCGGTGGCTGAGCACGACCTGGAAGATGTCTCCGGCGGCGATATAGTCCTTGGCCCGGGCGACCATGGCCGCGAAGTCCGGCTCCGCGACCGGTGAGCGGAAGGGGGCGATGTCGGTCTCGATCGCGGCGGGCAGGGCGGGCAGCGGCGACCTCAGGTCAGCCTCGAAGCGGTCGAGCCGCGTGACGGCGGCGTTGAAGGCCGATCGGGCGTCGAGGCCGCTGTCGGGATAGGCGGCGGAGACCAGCACGATCTCGTGGCTGACGGAGTCGAAGATGGCGACCAGGGCCGGGCGGGTCAGGACCGCGTCGGGCAGGTCCAGCGGATCGGCATTGGGAGCGCCCAGCGGCTCCAGCAACCGCACCATGTCATAGCCGAAGACGCCGAACAGGCCGGCGGCCATGGGCGGCAGGCCGGCGGGCAGGTCGAACCGGGACGCCGCCATCAGGGCCCGCAGCGACGTCAGGGCGTCGGCCGATTCCGGTGAGAAGTGGTCAGCGGCGATGTCTGCGCCCCGCGCCAGTTCGGCTGTGCCGCCGCAGCAGCGCCAGACCACGTCCGGCTCGCGGGTAATGATCGAATAGCGGCCGTTGACGGCACCGCCCTCGACCGATTCCAGCAGGAAGGCGTGGGTACGGCCGTGCCCGACCTTGAGAAAGGCCGAGACCGGTGTCTCAAGGTCGTCGATCAGGTGCCGGATGACGACCTGTGGCCGGCCCTGGGACCAGCCACGTTCGAAATCGGCGAAGCCGCCTTCGCCGTCGGTTGTCATCGTGCCGGCGGGGTGCCCGGCGCTATGGGGGCGGCGGGCGCTTCGGCCGGCAGGCCCAGCGAGGTGCGCGCCTGGGGTTCGTCGAACGCCGCCTTGCTACGGGCGGCGGCGGCGGCGATGGCCACCTCGCCGACGGCATTGACGTGATCGCCGGCCATCCGCTGACGGAACTGTTCGGCGACCGGGGCCGCCAGGGCGGGCACAGCCGCATTGATGCGGTCCGTACGACCGATGACAAAGGTGTCGGCCGTGTTCTGCTGCGAGAAGGGCGCACCGCGACCGCTGCTGAACACGCCGGCGATGACGCCCTGGCCGTTCTGTTCGGCGGACTGGCGGTTCAGGCCGGTGCCCGTCTGCAGGGTTGCACCGACCGAGGCCGCTACGGCGGCCAGGTCCTCGCCACCGCGAACGCGGGCCGCGAGGGCGGCGGTCCGGGCGCTGAGCAGTCGGGCGTTCTCCTGCAGCACCCACTGCCGGGCCAGGGGTTCACGGATGCCGGCCAGCGGCGGCAGGGCCGCCGGCAGGATGTCGTCGAGGCGGATCACGAAATACTGGCCCTGGCCCATGTCGACCACTTCGCTTTCGGCACCCTTGCCGAGGCTCCACATCGTCTGGATCAACTGGGGCGGCAGGGCTGGATTGATGTCCTGGCCGTTGCGAAGCTTGCCATCCTGACGGATCGGCGGAATCCGGATGACCCGTGCACCGACCTCGCGCACGGCGACGTCGAGGGTCTTGCCGTCCTGACGGGCCTTCTCATAGGCCTCAACGCGGCGATAGACTGCGGCGCGGGCGTCTTCGGCGCGCAGCTCCGCGATCACCTGTTCGCGGACGTCGGCCAGGGTCGCGGCGCGGCCCGGCTGGATGCCGGTCACCTTGGCGACGACGAAGCCCACGCCGGCCTGGACCGGGGCGGACACCTGGTTGGCGGCCAGGCCGAAGACGGCGGCGGCCACGGCCTGGTCGCCCAGGGCGCTTCGCGGCGTGTCGGCGTATTCGGTCGGCTCGATGCTGTTGGCGCGGGCCACCTCGGCCGGAGACTCACCGGCGCGCAGGCGGCCGGCGATACGGTCGGCCGCAGCGCGGTCGGGCGCGGTCAGGGTGACGAAGCTGCGCTTCTCGGGCTGCGACAGGGCGTCGCGGCGGAAGTTGAACCGCTCCTGGATGCGGGCCTCGGTCGGCGCCGACGCGGGAGCCGCGCCGTCGTCGAACAGCACTACCGAGGCGGTGCGGGATTCAGGCAGGCGCAGCTGGTCGGCGTTCTCGTTCATCATCGCGGTCAGCTGGGCGTCGGTCGGAGTCCCCGCCTTGCCGGCCATGGCCTGGGTTACCGTAAACCAGCGGCCATCGCGGGTTTCGAGCGCCTGGCTGGCCAGGATGGCCCCATAGATACGCGGCAGGCGCATGCCGGCACCGAGGGCGGCACCGTAGTGCTGGGTCGAATACTGGTCGCGCAGCTGCGCCTCGAACATTTCCGGCGTGGCGTTATTCTCCGCGAGGGCGGTACGGTACTGTTCCTCGCTGAACTGACCCGTGACGTTGTCGAAGAAGCCGGGAGCCTGACGGATCTGGCGCAGGACCAGCTCCTTGCCGGGGCGGATGCCGGCCTTCCAGGCCCAGTTCACGAAGCCGAGCTGTTGCGACTTCTGCTCCAGGTACTGGCGCAGGCCGCCTTCAGCGATCAGTTCCTCGAAGGTCAGTGCCCGTCCGGCCTGCTGCTGGGCCTGTTCGCGAATCCGGTCCAGTTCGCTGCGGAACTCAGCCTGGCTGAGGTTGCGGTCGCCGGCAGAGACGACGTGTTTCGGCCCCAGGTTCGCGAGGACGTCCATCTGCGTTCCGCCCGTGACCACCAGAGCGAGGCCGAGGATGACCAGCAGGCCGATGGCCCATTTGGACTTGGCGAAGGTGCGAAAGGCGGTGAGCATGGTCGGTCCTGGCGGATCAGCGGCAAGGGTGCTGCTTGGCCTATAGGGTGTCAGCGGCCCGCACGGCAAGACGATGGCATGATTGTTGGGTCCAGCCGGGCGTTTCGCGCAGGCTGAAGCCCTCTCCGGCATCGCTGCCGGAAAGTTCGGGGAGGGCGCGGGGCGGCCGGGCCTCGCCCGGTGCTTGGATAGTTTTACCGTTTCGACGAAGCCTGACCTTGGCCGCCCTTCTGATCCGCCCGTGAAGTCACGGTCGGGAAGGGACGGCACCGCCCCGCGCAGCCGTTTTCCACGCGCCATCCGGCTGGCGGCCCTTGCTTCGGGCCTTACCGGATCATCCGTCGCGGACATTGCTGCCTGCGGCGGGGGAGGGACATGGCGTAGCCAGCAGTCCGCTCCATTGGCCCGCGGCGAGCAGGCAAAGGCCATCCATCGACCTCCGCAAGGACCCCCGAGGTATCCATCCCCCGGGCTTCATCGCTCGACCACAGCCCGCCGACATCGAGGCGCTGGATCCGACGCCCTCCCCACCGACGGGATGGGAGGAGTCTGGCACGGGTCCCGGCGCGGATGGTTTGTGACGCTGTAATTTTTGAAAGGTGAGCGAGATCAGTGGGTTGGTGGCGCGCAATATGCTGACAATCGGCGGATGGTCAGCCGTTCGTGTCTCCTCCCTGTTCGCGTAGCGAATGGGGAGGGGGACCATCCGGAGCCGCAGGCGAAGGATGGTGGAGGGGTAACGAGGGCAGTGCGGTGGGTGCCCCTCCACCACGCTTCGCGTGGTCCCCCTCCCCATCTGCGATGGGGAGGAGACGGGGGTGGCGCCCCTCCACCCTCCTCCGCCTCTGCGAGGCTTCGGACGGTCCCCCTCCCCATCAGAGATGGGGAGGAGACGGCGGCGCGCTCGTGCGCTCGAGCCCTCTCCCAATGGGAGAGGGAAGCGACCTGCGTAATCCGCCCGGCCTTCGCCGGAATGACGATAGCGCGAGCGGAGTGGCACCCCCGGCTTGGCTTGTCGAAAGGCGACGCATAGAAAGCCCGGATGATACAGACCTCAAAACTGATCGCCGGAAACTGGAAGATGAACGGCCTGGGCGCGAGCCTGGCCGAGGTGGAGGCGCTGCGCGCCGGGTTGGCGGAGGCTCCTCCCGCCTGCCGCGTCGCCCTGTGCCCGCCCGCCACCCTGATCGAGCGTATGGCGCAGGCGGCCGGCGACGTCATCGAGATCGGCGGGCAGGACTGCCGGGCCGAGACCCACGGTGCCTTCACCGGCGACGTTTCGGCGGCCATGCTGAAGGACGCGGGCGCCACCCTGGTGATCCTGGGGCATTCCGAACGCCGTCAGGGGCATGGCGAGACCGACGCCCTTGTGGCGTCAAAGGCCGAGGCGGCGCTGGTTGCGGGCCTGTCTCCGATCGTCTGCGTCGGCGAGACTCTTGAAGAACGCGAGGCGGGGCGGGCGGTCGAAGTGGTCCGGTCGCAGATCATGGCCTCACTGCCGCTGGCTCTGGCAGGCGCTGACTTCGCCGTGGCCTATGAACCTGTCTGGGCCATCGGCACGGGCCTGACGCCGACGCTGGAGCAGATCGAGGAAGTGCACCGGGCGGTTCGCGCGGCGATGATCGAACGTCTGGGGCTGGGCGTCGTCGCCACGCCGATCCTTTACGGCGGCTCGGTCAAACCGGACAACGCCCGCGAAATCCTCGCCGTGCCGGAAGTCGGCGGTGCCCTCGTCGGCGGGGCGTCGCTGAAGGCGGCGGATTTTCTGGGCATTGTCCGGGGCGCCTGATCCCGGCGTTTGCTCCCGTCCCGCATCAATGTTAGACGCCGCCGCTTGATCGGCGCCGCCTCGCGCCACACATATCGGCTGCCATGCTCCAGACCATTCTCCTCGTCGCCATGATCCTCATCTCGGTCGCGCTCGCCGGCGTGATCCTGCTTCAGCGTTCCGAAGGCGGGGCGCTGGGCATGGGCGGCGGGCCGTCGGGCTTCATGACGGCGCGTGGGGCCGGCAACCTGCTGACGGTCACGACCTGGTGGCTGGCGGGCGCCTTCTTCGCCTGCGCCATCGGTCTGACCATCCTGGGCAATGTCGAGCGCGCCAACCGTTCGGTCGTGGACGCAGGTGCTGTGGGCGAACTGATCGCTCCGACGACGCCGGACGCAGCCCCGGCCGTCGATCCGGCGGTCCCGGCCCAACCGGCCGCGCCGTCGCTGCAGAATCTGGAATCCAGCCTGTCAGGCGTTTCCGACGCTCCCGCCCCGGCCCAACCGGCTCCCGCGAATTAAGGATGGGTGGGGACGTTATCCCCGCCTTCCTCACCCGCCCTCAAAGTCTCCGCAGTTCACCGCTCGAATCAGCGGTAGAGTGATCTCCCATGGCCCGTTACGTGTTCATCACCGGCGGCGTGGTTTCCTCATTGGGAAAAGGCCTCGCCTCCGCCGCTCTCGGCGCGCTTCTGCAGGCGCGCGGCTACAAGGTCCGGCTTAGGAAGCTGGATCCGTATCTGAACGTCGATCCGGGCACGATGAGCCCGTATCAGCACGGCGAGGTTTTCGTCACGGATGACGGGGCCGAGACCGACCTCGACCTCGGCCACTACGAGCGCTTTACCGGCGTCTCGGCGGCGAAGTCCGACAACATCACCACGGGCCGCATCTATTCGACCATCCTCGAGAAGGAGCGGCGGGGCGACTATCTGGGCGCGACGGTCCAGGTGATCCCGCACGTCACCGACCAGATCAAATCCTTCTGCCTGACGCCCGCCCTCACCGACGAGGGCGAGGACGTGGACTTCGTGCTGGTCGAGATCGGAGGCACGGTCGGCGACATCGAGGGCCTGCCGTTCTTCGAGGCCATCCGCCAGCTGGGCCAGGACCTGCCGCGCGGCCAGTCCTGCTTCGTGCACCTGACGCTGCTGCCTTTCATCAAGACTGCGGGTGAGATGAAGACCAAGCCGACGCAGCATTCGGTCAAGGAACTTCGGTCGATCGGCATCCAGCCCGACATCCTGCTGTGCCGTTGCGAATTCCCGATCCCGCCCGAGGAAAAGCGCAAGATCGGCCTGTTCTGCAATGTGCGCGCGACCGGCGTGATCCAGGCGATGGATTCAAACGACATCTACGCCGTGCCGCTGGACTATCACCGCGAGGGGCTGGACGCCGAGGTCCTGGCTCATTTCGGCATCACCGACGCCCCGGAACCCGACCTGACCATGTGGCAGGAGATCGCCCGGCGTCGCCTGCACCCCGATGGCGAGGTCACCGTTGCGGTGGTCGGCAAATACACGGTCCTGAAGGACGCCTACAAATCCCTGATCGAGGCGCTGCATCACGGCGGCGTGGCCAATAACGTCAAGGTCAACATCGACTGGGTCGAGGCCGAGACGTTTGAAGGCGACCGCGAGGCCTGCGACGCGCGGCTGCAGGCGGCTCACGCCATCCTGGTCCCCGGTGGGTTCGGCGAGCGGGGCTCGGAGGGCAAGATCGAGGCGGCCCGGTTCGCCCGCGAGCGCAAGATCCCCTATTTCGGCATCTGTTTCGGCATGCAGATGGCGGTGATCGAGGCGGCCCGGAACCTGGCCGGCTATCCAAAGGCCTCCTCAACCGAGTTTGGCCCCACGACCGAGCCGGTCGTCGGTCTGATGACGGAATGGACCCAGGGCAACCAGCGGGTGCTGCGCCAGCAGGGCGGCGATATGGGCGGGACCATGCGGCTGGGCGCCTATGACTCGACGCTGAAGGCGGGGTCGAGGATCGCGCAGATGTACGGCTCAACAACGATCAGCGAGCGCCATCGCCACCGCTATGAGGTCAACATCAACTACCGGGACGCCATCGAGCAGAAGGGTGGGCTGATCTTCGCCGGCCTGTCGCCGGACGGCGTCCTGCCCGAAACCGTCGAGCGCGAGGACCATCCGTGGTTCGTCGGCGTCCAGTATCACCCGGAGCTGAAGAGCCGGCCGTTCGCGCCGCATCCGTTGTTCGCGGGCTTCATCGAGGCGGCGCTGGTGCAGAGCCGGCTGGTCTGAGCCCGTATACGGCGAGCCGATGCATCGGCTCGTGAGGGTTTCAATCGTGCCTGCCCTCGGGGGAGCCGGACTTGTCATCACTGCGTGAGGGTTGAACGAGGCCTTCGAAGGGTTGCCGGTCCTTGCAGCGAACGCAGACCCGTGTGCCGGGCTGGCTGCGACTGTCAACGTACAAATGCCCTTTCAGACGGCATTTCATCGAACTGAGCATGGGCTCCCCGCGTACGGTGATAGATACCGTCGTTTCGCGAACACTGTTGCACGATTTGTTGCGCCGCAACAGTAAATCGACCCGCCATGCCGACGCGGCCCGTCCCGGGCACTACTTTACCATGAGGGATATGCGCGCGAGGACATTGTGAGTTGTGTGACTTGTTGAATGCGCGCGGGAACCGGCCAGTTGAGGCCGCGGCGCGTGCAATCAGCAAGGGCCTGAATTCTTCAGATTTGAGGTCCGGCCGACGGCGCTGACCGTGATCGTATCCTGTAAGGGGTGTTGGTGAACCCGGCGCGGCCTTGCCGGTTTAACCTCCACATCCCTGCCGGAGCGTCGTCCCATGCCGTCCCTGAAAGCCGCCTATCCGCTTTACCTGGCCAATGAGGCGCTTGCGCCGAACCAGGACCTTGAGGTCACCGACAAATATACGGGCAAGGTGGCGACGCGGGTGGCCATGGCCGACGCCGCCACCATCGATCGTGCGATCGGCGAGGCGGTCAGGGCGACGGAGCCGATGGCGCGCATGGCGGCCTATGAGCGGCAGGCAGTGCTGGCCCATTGTGTCAGACGCTTTCAGGAACGGGCCGACGAACTGGCCCATGCCCTGTGTATCGAGGCCGGCAAGCCGATCAGGGATTCACGGGGCGAGGTGACCCGCCTGATCGACACCTTCCGCATCGCGGCCGAGGAGTCGGTGCGGATGATCGGCGAGGTCCAGCCGCTGGACATCTCGGCCCGCGCACGGGGCTATCAGGGGATGTGGAAGCGGGTGCCGATCGGGCCGTGCTCCTTCATCTCGCCGTTCAACTTCCCGCTCAATCTGGCGGCCCACAAGATCGCGCCGGCGCTGGCGGTCGGCTGCCCGTTCGTGATGAAGCCGGCTTCGCGCACGCCGCTGGGCGCGCTGATCATCGGCGAGGTGCTGGCGGAGACGGATCTGCCGAAGGGTGCCTTTTCCATCCTGCCGGCGACGCGGGACGGGTCCGACCTGTTCACGACAGACGACCGGCTCAAGCTGCTGTCCTTCACCGGTTCGCCCGACGTCGGCTGGGCGCTGAAGGCGAAGTCCGGAAAGAAGAAGGTGGTGCTGGAACTGGGCGGAAACGCCGCCGTCATCGTCGACCGCGACAGCGATCTGGAGGATGCGGCCGAGCGGATCATCTTCGGGGCCTTCTACCAGTCGGGCCAGTCCTGCATCGGGGTGCAGCGCATCCTGATCCACGACGACATCTACGGCCCCATGCGCGACCTGCTGGTCCGGAAGGCCCGGGCCCTGATCTGCGGCGATCCGCGCGAGGAGACCACCTTCATCGGTCCCATGATCGACGAGAAGGAGGCGATCCGGCTGGAGGACTGGATCAACGAGGCGCGCGCCGCCGGGGCTAAGGTCCTGTGCGGCGGCAACCGCACCGGTGCCATGCTGGACGCGACCCTGTTGGAAGGGGTCGTGCGAGGGCTGAAGATCCGCGAGGAGGAGGCGTTCGGACCGGTCGCCATCCTGTCGCGCTTTTCGGACTTCGAGGCCGCCCTGGCCGAGGTCAATGACTCGAAATTCGGTCTGCAGGCAGGCATCTTCACGCGCGACATCCACAAGGCGATGCGGGCCTGGGACGTGCTGGAGGTCGGCGGCATACTGATCGGCGACGTGCCCAGCTATCGCGTCGACAACATGCCCTATGGCGGGGTCAAGGATTCCGGTCTCGGCCGCGAGGGCGTGAAATTCGCCATGGAAGACATGACCGAGATCCGCAATCTGGTCATCCGTCAGCGGCCGGTGCACGGCACACCGGCAAGTCCTCCTGGATAAAGGGCCAACGGTGGGCCCGGCCTGCCGCAAAGCATGAACTCTTTGTCACACAGTGGCCGGTTGTGACGCTTCCCCGACTGGGCCATGTTCCATCCGAACGGGCTGGACCCTTGGAGGAGAGAAGCATGCGAATCCGTATGATGTTGGCGAGCGTGGCCGCGGCGGGCCTGATGGCGTTTCCGGCCATGGCCGAGGATGGCCAGTATGCGCCGCAACTGACGCGGATCATCGGCGAAGCCGCCCAGGGAACCTGCCTCGCCGACTTGATGGCGCAACCGCTGCTCGATGCCTGCAACGGTCAGATCGCCGGCATGTCGCCGGCGCTCCAGGCGCTCGGCGCGGTCGAGTCGGTGACCTTTGTGAGCGCCGAGGATACCCCGGCCGGCAAGGTTGAGACCTATAGCGTCAAATTTGCCGGCGGCCGGTCGATGAACTGGTTCATCGGTCAGGAGCAGGACGGCAAGTTCGCCGTCGTCGGCGCCGGGGGGTAAGGCCTTGGTCGCAGGCGCGGCCGCAGGACTGTTTCTGACCGGACTGATCGCAATCGCGGCCAGTCCGCAGACTCCACCGATCTTTAACCCAGGCGCACCGGGTGCCTCGTCGCGCGTGATCAGCGCGGGGGAGGCGGTCGAGCTGGGCCGCACCCGATTCACGGGCGACGATGTCGCCTTCATGCAGCATATGATCGTCCACCACGCCCAGGCGGTGGAGATGGTCGAACTGCTGCAAACGCGCGGTACCCACCCGACCGTGCGGCGACTGGGGGAGCGGATCGCGCTCAGCCAGGAAGCCGAGATGGCGCTGATGCGTGGCTGGCTGAGCGACCGTGGCCAGCCTTTGGACATGCCGGGCATGGGTGGCCATCACGCAGGCATGGATCATGCCACCCATGCCGGGCACGCCATGCCGCCTTCCGATACGCCGATCATGGCCGGCATGTTATCCCCCGCGCAGATGCAGGCGCTGGCCGCTGCGAACGGGCCGGTCTTTGATCGGCTGTTTCTGGAAGGCATGATTCGCCATCATCAGGGCGCGCTCGACATGGTCGATGCCTTGCTGGCCAACCCCGACGCGGCCGAGGATACGCTGCTGTCGGACTTCACCACCTCCGTCGTGGCCGATCAGTCGGCGGAGATCCTGCGCATGCAGTCCCTTTTGTCTGACCTCTGACCCCCTTACTGAAGGAGCGGCCATGAACGTTCGCGGCACCCTGCTTTCCACCGTCGCCGTTCTCGGCCTGTTGCTGGGGGCCAGCGCCGCTGCCGCCCAGTCCACAGGTTCGGGCGATGCCCAGGTCATCAAGGCCGACGGTCGCAGTGCCCTGTCGGCCGGCCTGGCCGACGCCGGTCAGTTGGCCTCCGGCCTGGCGCTGGAGCATTCCCTCGGGATGGCACCGGGGTTCGCGGATCCCGACATCGGCTTTTCGCCTCCAACGAGCCGGGAAGAGGGCGCGGCGATGATGGCGCGGGCCGAAGGCAATCCGAACTTCAGTCCCCTGGGCCTGGCCAACACCGACATGGCGATGTCGAACGGCAGGCTCTTTGTCGGCAATTTCAACGGCTTCAACGCCTATGACGTCTCCGGTGACGGCGCGCCGCGGCTGGTCATGTCGGTGGTTTGCCCCGGCGGCCAGGGCGACGTTTCGGTCCACGGCGACCTGCTGTTCATGTCGGTCGAGGAGAACCGCGCCCGTTTGAACTGCGGCTCGGCGACGAACGCGGATGACGTGACCAGCCAGCGGTTCCGCGGCGTCCGCATCTTCGACATCAGCGACCTGAACGCGCCGCGCCAGATCGCCGCCGTCCAGACCTGCCGTGGATCGCATACCCATACGCTGGTCCCGCATCCGACGGACGCCAATGTCCTCTATGTCTACAACTCCGGCACGGCCGACGTGCGCGGCGCCGCCGAGCTGGCCATCTGCACCGACGGCCAGCCGGACCAGAACCCCGAGACCGCCCTGTTCTCGATCGATGTGATCAAGGTGGAGCTGGATCGGCCGCAGGACGCGGCGATCGTCAACCGGCCGCGTATTTTTGCCGATAGCCAGACGGGCCGTGTGGCGGGCCTGTGGCGCGGCGGCCGCTCCGGCATCGCGACCCAGGATACCGCCCAGACCAACCAGTGCCACGACATCACCGCCTATCCGGAGATGGGACTGGCGGCCGGGGCGTGCAGCGGCAACGGCATCCTGCTGGACATCTCCGATCCGGAGAATCCGCGCCGGACCTCGGACATCTTCGATCCCGACATGGCCTACTGGCACTCGGCGACCTTCAACAACGCCGGCGACAAGGTCGTCTTCACCGATGAATGGGGTGGCGGCACCAGCGCCCGGTGTCAGGCCACCAGTCCCGCGACCTGGGGTGCCAACATGGTCGCGACCATCGAGAACCGGACGCTCGTGGGCAAGAGCTTCCACAAACTGCCCAGCGCCCAGGGCGCGACCGAAAACTGCGTCGCCCACAACGGGATGATCATCCCGGTTCCGGGCCGCGACCTGATGGTCCAGGCATGGTATCAGGGCGGTGTCTCGATCATGGATTTCACCGATCCGGCCAAACCGGTCGAGATCGCCTTCTTTGATCGGGGTCCGGTCGACGCCAGCCGCCTGTACGTCGGCGGGTCATGGTCGGCCTACTGGTTCAACGGCCGAATCTATTCGAGCGAGATCGTCCGCGGGCTCGATGTGCTTCGGCTGGTCCCGAGCGAACATCTGTCAGCGGCTGAGATCGCCGCCGCCGAGGCCGTGACCTCTGCAACGATCAACCCCCAGACCCAGACCCGCATCGCCTGGGCCGACACCCCGGACGTGGCAGCCGCCTATCTCGCCCAGCTTGCCCGGGCCCGCGGCCTGGAGCCGGAGCTGGCCGGACAGGTCCAGGCCCGGATCGACACCTGGCGGGCAGGGCGCGCGGACAAGCGGGCGTCGACGGAGCTTTCGACCGCCCTGGCCGGGGCGGCCACCAGGGCGACGGGGCTTAATGCGACGCGGCTGAAAGCCCTGGCCGACCTGTTCGGGCGTCGGGGTCGCTAAGGGGCCCCATCGGACGCCGCCGCCGGGTCGGGGCGGTAGCATGATCCAACAGAGCGCTCAGCGCGACCGGCGGGGCACCCGAGGGCGCTGTCGGTCCAACGACGACTTGTTTCCACTGAAGGCCGCCCAAGCTGCGGATGGAGATGATGTTTCGGAAGCTGATTTCGTTGAATCGCTACCGCTCGCCTGCCGATGTCATCCGACAGGCGGTGCGGCGGTAGCCCAGCTTCCGCCTGAGTTTGCGGAACGTCCCGGTCCGGTGCCTGCGGGATATGGGGTAGTTCTGAAACCAAACCTGCACGGTAGACAGGTCAGCAGGTCAATGAGACGAAGGTATTGAGCCGCAGGCGCTGCGATCGATGTCCTGGGTGGCTATCGGGCCTCTAGCGCGCGGATGCTCGAACGCCTTCCACGCGTTCAACCAGCTGGCGGACCAGCTCCGTCGCATCCCTGTGCACCAGGTCATGGATGTGGGGGCCGTTGAGCCCGCTTCCACCCGCAGTGTCGATCCTTACGGACGTGACGCCCATCCGTCGTTGCAGAGGCCCACGCCGGAGGGTGACGGACTGGATATTACCATAGGGAACCGTCCACTCCCGTCGCTTCAGCACACCTCGACTGACCAGCAGGCTGGTTTCGGCCAGCGCGTAGCGATGGTGGCGACGTCGCAAGAGCGCCACGACCAGCGGAAGGGGCAGGGTGAGCAGGAGAAGACCGGCGAGTGGAAACCAGATGGCGGTTACGCAAAGGAGCGACGCCGGGATTGCCACAAAGCCGATGAGCGCGATCCGGGTATGCCAGGAGGAAACAGGTCTGAGTCCGGACCGGTCGAAGCCGGGTAGCCACGTCAGGGCGATGAGCGGTTGGACCTCGGAGGCCCTGGCGAACGGCGCAAGCTCCTGGCGGCCAGAGACCTGGTCGCTGCCTCCGAGGGTCTGGACCTTGAATGCGCACCAGCCGAGTGCACCGCTCAGCAGCCCCCATTCGACAAGGCCAAGCTGGATCTGCCGTCGGGCGACCACCACCTCGCTCCTCGTGAGAAGCCCGCGACTGTATCGGAACCGGCCGTCGGCAAGGGAGAGCTTGAAGCCATAGAATTGAAGGATCGTGCGGATGACCCCGGCCATCAGCCCAAGCCCGATGGCTACACCCGTCGCGCCAAGGGCCAAGGCCAAACTGAGCTGCGAAAGCAGTTCCTGCCTGGCCAGGTCCCAGACCTGCGCCCACCGATCCCAGTCCAGGTCCAGCGCCTGCTGGAGGAATTGGCCGGCACCGAGAATGGCGGCGATCCAAAGGAGCGAGAACCTGAACAACCCGAAAAACAGCAGACGTCCGAACGTCAGCCGAAACAGGATGGGCTCGGTAGCGTCGCCGCTCAATGTGGTGACTGTAGCGGGGGCCGCAGCAGCCCGGCCCATGCCGCGAAGGAGCTCGCGAAGCCGATGGGCTTCAGCGAGGCTGACGCTATCGAGGCGACCTTCGTCTTTCTCGCCGCCGCCGGTCTCGATGCGAACCTCGGCCAGCCCGATCAGGCGCGCCAGCACACCCTGTTTGATCGAGACATCCTGGATGCGTTGGGCGGGGATCGACCGGCGCGATCGATTGATGACCCCTCGGGAGATCACCAGCTGATCAGGCAGCACCTGATAGGTGAACATGCGCCAGCTCAGCCAGCCTGCGATGAGCGCGACTCCCATCAGCAGCGCCGCAACCGCGAGAGCGATGGCGAGCGTCAGTCCTCCCCCGCGCGATGCGGCCAATACAATCGGCACGGCGAAAATGACGGAAGGCAGGCCCGGAAGAGCTCTTATCAGGACCGTGCGTGGGTCGAGGCGGCGCGGCGGCAGAACCTCTTCAGGGGATGGCGCATGCGTTTCGCTCACCAGGGCGCGTCGCTGATACGGCTGCGGATCACATCCCGGATTTCTTCGGCCCGCTCGCGCTTTATGCCCGGGAGGACAACGAGATTTCGTTCGGTCCCGGCCGTAAAGAGGCGGAGCGTCGCAACCCCGGCGCTGCGCTCGAGGGGGCCTTGGCTGACATCGATATGCTGTACGCGTGAGACCGGTACGACGGTGTGCCGCGTCGTGAACCACCCGTTCGCGACGTGCAGTTCCTTGTCGGTAAAGGCATAGCCCCAGCGACGCCAGCGACCGGGGACGAGAAAAACCACTGTGATGACGCCCCATCCGAAGGCGATGCCGCCGAGGAGCCCGAAGGGGATGCCGAAGCGCCCATGCAGGCCAGCGTCGGCGGCTGCGGCGATGGCCGACAGTGTCAGCCACACGATAGCCGAGCGAATACGCAGAACTCTCAGGTAACCGCGCTCAAGCGGGTCCAGCGGTATGAGTTCGATGCCCATCCCGGTTCTTCTACGCCGGGCGCAGGCTTTGGCTCAAGGCGGGACAAATGGAGCAGCAATTCGTGAGGTGGCGAGGGGACGAATGACCTGCACATCTTTGGTCCGGCGGCCATACCGGGAATCCGCAGGCTATACAGCTGATCCCGGGCTCCCGTTGGAGAGGGTGGTCGGCGCAGCTATTCACGTCGCGCAGCCGACCGGCCGGGTGCTTCAGCGGCGCGGTCCCATGCGCGAGGCCGCCGACGGCACCTGCCAGCTGTACGGCGGTGGAGCCGTCCCACGACAAATTGGCTTCACCAGCTGCCAGTCGGGCAGGCCGGGCGGCGGTGCTTCGGTCCTGACCTGTTTGCTCTGGCGCGCTCAACGGACCCCGAGAGCCAGGGCATCGGGTCTGCGGGTGTCGGCTGCGCCGAGGAACCTGGCACCTTCGATCATGATCGACTGGGTGCTGCCCATGGTGGCCGACGGGCTGACGTCATGGCCGCGGGCCTCAAGCAGGCGTTCGATGTCGCGGGAATAGCCGGCTTCGAACTCCAGCGGCCGGCCGGCGCTGCCCTGGTTGATCCGGGGGCGCATGGCGGCCTCGGCGACATTGAGGTCATGGTCGATGATGTTGACGACCAGCTGGACCATTGTGGGCACGATATAGCTGCCGCCCGGCGTGCCGGTGACCAGCCAGGGCCGGTCGTCGCGGCCAAAGACGATCATGGGCGAGATGGTCGATCTGACCCGCTTCCCCGGAGCGGGATGGTTCGCCGTGACCGCATCGTCGGCACTGCCCCACGAGAAATTGTCGAGGGAGTTGTTGATCAGAATGCCCGTGCCGGGCGGGGCCACATGGGCTCCGTAGGAGTTTGAAAGGGTGAAGGTGTTGCTGACGACATTGCCCGCTGCATCGGCGACGGAAAAATGGGTCGTGTCACGACTCTCGTGCGGCCAGGGGTCCCCGACCGGGACGTCTTCCTCGCCGAGGACCCGGTCGAGCCGGATCAAGCCGGCCCGTTCACGCGCGAAGGCCTTGCTGGCGAGGCCGGCCGAGGGCGTGCGCCACTGGGGTCCACCGCCCAGCAGCCGGCGGTCCGCCGCGACGACCTTCAACGTCTCGGCCAGCAGGTGAAGACTGTCGACACTGCCCCACCCCATATCCCGCAGGGGCCAGAGCTCGAGGATGTTCAGGGCCTCGGCAACGCTCACGCCCGAAGCGGTCGGGGGCATGTGGGCGATACGGTAGCCGCGGTAGTCCGACCACAGCGGCTCGCTGACCTCGACACGATAGTCGGCCATGTCGCGCGCGTCCATGATCCCGCCGCCGGCCTCGACCCCGGCGATGATCCGCCGGGCCAATTCGCCGCGATAGAAGGCGTCGTTACCGCCGGTCTGGATCTGGCGCAGGCTCCAGGCCAGTTGGGGCTGTCGAAAGCGCTCGCCGGCCGCATAGGGGGTGCCGTCGGGCTTCAGATAGGCTTCGCGCGCTCCGGGATCGCGGGCGAGGACGGCGGCCCGTCCGGCGGTGGCTTCGGCCTCGCCGTCGCTCAGTTGGATACCGTCCTCGGCGAGGGCGATGGCGGGGGCGACGAGGTCGGACCATGGCAGGCTGCCGAAACGCTGGTGGGCCTCCCACAGGCCTGCCACCGTCCCGGGCACGGAGGCATTGCGGAACCCGGCCGGCGTCGTCCGGTCGAACCGGCCATTGTCATCCAGCAGGAGGTCCGGGGTCAGGGCCCGGGGCGCGACACCATAGTAGTCGATGGCCAGATCGACGGCGGGCTGATCGGCCTTCGCCGCCATATGCACCAGCATATAACCCCCGCCACCGAGGTTGCCGGCGCGGGGCAGGGTCACCGCCTGGGCGAGAGCGACCGCGACCGCCGCGTCGACGGCATTGCCGCCCCGTCGCAGGATTTCGACCCCGACCTCTGACGCCGGGGCGCTCTGGCTGACCACCATGCCGTCACGGCCGATCACCGGATGATGGATCTGGCCGTAACTGACGATATCGCCGCCCGAGCCTGCCCCCGGGCGAACGGGGGCAGGGGCTTCCTGTGCGAGCACGGAGGTGGCCGACAGAACGGCGGCACACAGCAGGGACAGGGGCTTCAGCAACATCGGAGAGCTCACATATTGACGGCCGGCTGTTTCGCCGGAGGGCCCATCAGGGCTGGCGAGGGGCGAGGGCTTCAGCGAAGAATATCTCGGCCTGTTGGCGGACATCGGCCGTGGCGCGCGCATTGGCCGGCACAGACTGGCGGCGGGTGCCCGGGTCGTCGAAACTGTGGGTGGCTCCGCGATAGGAGGTAAAGGTCACGTCATGACCGCGCGCCCGGCTGGCGCCGATCAGGTCGCTGCAGCGATCGTGGGAGACCTCTTCGTCCTCGGTGCCCATGAACACGCGGACCGGCGCATAGGGGCGGTAGCCGGTCCGGTCGAAGCGATTGTGCAACCCGCAGGCCGGGTACATGGCCAGGCCCGCACGGAAGCCCAGCAGGCGCATGTCGCCGGGCTTGTCGTCAGCCATCGTCGCGAGGGTGGCGCTGCCGCCGTTGGACCAGCCCATCAGCCCGATCCGGTCATCATCCACACCCGGCAGGGTGCGCAGATAGCGCAGGGCACCATAGGCATCGAGCGGGCGCACCGTGACCTCGTTCACCGCATCCGGGCGCTCGCCGTAGCTGCCGCGCTCGAACCCCCCAGGGTAGCCGCGGGGTCCAAAGCCGTCGACCACCAGGGCATAGTAGCCGCGCTCCGCCCAGTACTGTGCCCAGTAGCGATGTCGCATGGACAGGGTGGTCGCGTCATAAACGCCGTTGGCCAGGGAGGAATAGGCTCCGGCACGCCCGTGCATGAGGACGACCGCCGGGGCCGCGCCCTGAACGCCCTCGGGCGAATAGAGGTAGGCGACGAGCTCCGTGCGTGCCTCATCCATACTGCGAAAGGCCACCCGTTCCGGGAGGGTGGCGGGGGCCGCAGTCTCCGGCGCGGCGGTATCCTGGACGACGGCAGCCGTGACGGCTGTTGCCGGCAGGACCAGCAGGGCCAGGACGACGAGGATCGAAGGCATCGTCTTCATGGGAGTCTCTCCAGCACAATCGCTACCCCCTCGCGGCGCGGGTCGGCAGCCCCCGTCAGTCCTGTCGGTCCCACGACCACGCCGTGCAGGCCCGAGTCCTCACCGCTGCCGGGGCGCACGGTCACGCCGCGGCGGTCCAGTTCGTCCCGGATAGCCGCCGGCAGGCGGGAGGCCTCGCCGTTGAAATTGTCACCACGGGCGACAAGGTTGGGCAGTCTGAAGGCCTCGAGCAGGGGCAGGTCCCACGCCAGCAGCCCGACCAGGGCCTTGGCGTTATAGGCCAGGATGGCGCTGCCGCCCGGGGAACCCAGGGCGGCCACCAGCCGGCCGTTGCGATCCAGCACGATGACCGGCGACATCGACGAACGGGGCCGTTTGCCACCGGCTACGGCATTGGCGGCGGGGCTCCCGTCCGGATCGGTCGGACGAAACGAGAAGTCGGTCATCTGGTTGTTCAGAAAGAAGCCGTGGACCATCCGGCCGGAGCCGAAATAGGATTCCACCGTGGCCGTGACGGAGGCGACATTGCCCTCGAAATCCATGACCACAAAATGGGTTGTACCGCCTGGCTCGGCTGTCGCGTCGGGACCGGGAGCGACGGTTCTGTCAGGTTCCCCGTGGGCCGGGGCTGTGCCGGCGGCCTGGCGACCGATCAGGGCCGCCCGGCTGTCCAGATAGGTGGGGTCCAGCAGGCCGGCGACCGGCACATCAACGAAATCGGGATCGCCGAAATAGCGGTCGCGGTCGGCATACATCAGGCGGCTGGCCTCGGCGAACTGCACCCAGGCGATCGCATCGTCGGGGCCGCGTTCTGCGATGTCGGTCCGGTCCAGCAGGACCATCAGCTGCAGCAGGGCCGCGCCGCTGGACGGCGGCGGCGGCACGCAGATGATGTAGACCCTGTAGGGCCCGCAGACAGGATCGACCGCCCGGGCCTGATAGGCGGCCAGATCCGCCGTCGTCAGGCTGCCGGCGAGGGGCGACTCCGCCGTCCTCCGGACGATGGCCTCGGCGACCGGTCCACGCAGAAGTGCCGCCGGTCCCTCGACCGCGATCCGGCGCAACACCCCGGCATAGGCGGGGTTCGCGAGCCGGTCCCCGACCTGCATGCGGCTGCCGTCAGGTCGTGCGAAATAGGCCTGGACATCCGGGGCGGCCGCCTGGGGAAAGGTGCCGTGGATGTGTTGGGCCAGACGCGGGGTGATCGTGAATCCTGTCTCGGCCATGGCAATCGTGCCATCGAACAGTCGGGACCAGTCCAGTCGTCCGTGGGCCGCATGGGCCAGGGCAAGGACCGGCACTGCGCCGGGGGCTCCCGTAGCGCGCCCGGACAGCATGGCCTGGGCCCGCGAAAGCGGCCGGCCTGACTCGTCCAGGAACATGTCCGGAGCGGCAGCCGCCGGGGCGGTTTCCCGGCCGTCATAGGCGCTGACCGTGCCCGTGGCGGCGTCGAAATACATGATGAAGGCCCCGCCGCCGAGGCCCGAGCTCTGGGGTTCGACGAGACCGAGCATCGCTTCGATAGCGACGGCGGCGTCCATTGCGCTGCCGCCTTGCCGGAGGATCCGGAGCCCAGCCTCGACCGCGATCGGATGGGCGGCGCTGACCAGTGCCTGGCGGCGGGGGACCTCGTCCGGCCCGGGCTGGGCCCGTGCCGCGTCTGGTAGCGACAACGCTGCCATGAGGCCGGCCAGGAGGGCGATGGCCCCTTTTCGCAGCAGGTCGGTCGGCCGGCTCATTCGACAGGCCTCGCAAGATAGGACGGCACGTCCAGTTCGCCCTCGGACCGCGCAACGACCACGGCGACGGACAGATCACTGGTGCAGTTCGGGACGGTGCGCATCATGTCCAGCGGCCGGTCGAACGGCAGGATGAATCCGACGAGCAGGGCCGTCTGTTCGGGGCTGATGCCGATCACCGAAAGCACGGCGGCGAGAATGAACAGCGAGGCCGACGGAACCGGTGCGGTACCGATCGCGACGAGGGTCGTCGTCAGGATGACCATAAGATAGTCGACGGGCGTCAGCTGAATGCCGAACACCTGGGCTGCGAACATGGTCAGCAGGGCGACATAGAGGGCTGTCCCGTCCATGCTCAGGGTGACGCCGATGGGAAGGGTGGTCGAGGCGACCGTCGGGCTGACCCCCAGGTTGGTCTGGGCCACCCGCATCGCGACCGGCAGGGTCGCCGAACTGGACGAGGTGGTGAAGGCGACCACGATGGCATCCGTCACGTCCCGGAAGAAGGGTCGGGCCGGCAGGCGGGCCAGCAGGCGGATCAGGCCGCCGTGGACCAGCAGGGTCTGGATGGCGCAACCGATCAGCACGCACAGGGCCAGTTTGAAGACGCTGAGGAAGGCGGCCGGACCGCTGGTTCCGGTCACCCAGGCAATCAGGGCGAAGACACCGAAGGGGGCCAGTTCCATGACGAAGGAGGTGATCTGCAGCATCACCGCCGAGCCGGCGTCAAACAGCCGACGGAGCGGCCGGGCAGGCTCGCCCACCACCAGGATGCCGGTGCCCAGCAGCAGGGCGAAGAAGATGACCGCCAGCACGTCGCCCGTGGCCATGGCGGCAATCGGATTGACGGGAATGATGTTCATCAGGGTGTCGCCAAACGACCCGGGCGGCGTGCCCGAAGCGATGGGAACCGCCCCGCTGAGATCGACCCCGATCCCGGGTTGCAGGATGGTGCCGATCAGGAGTCCCAGGCTGCTGGCGATAAGCATCAGGCCGAAATAGAGGCCGATGGTCTTGGTCCCGATCGCGCCGAGTCGTCGCGGTTCGGCCATGGCGGCCACGCCGGCGACGATGGTGATGAACACCAGCGGCACCACCAGCATCCGGATCAGCCGGATGAAGGCATCACCGAGCCATTTGATGTCGACCGCACGCTCCTGGAGGATCAGGCCGGCGATCATGCCGAGGACCAGACCCAGCAAAATCCGCTTCCACAGGGCCGTGGCAAACCACAGCCGGGTCAAGCGCGTGAAGCGGCCTCGCCGGGCAGGCTCGGGCGGGCGGGGGGCGGCATCGGTCATTCAGTCAAATCTCGCAGGGACGGACGGGCCGACCCGGGCCGGGACCCTGACGCTGGAGCGGACAGGCGGCACCGGTCACCCCGGTGCCGCCGTCGTGTCAGAAGCGCTTACGAAGGGTGGCGTAGAACCAGCGCCCGCGGTTCGAGTGCAGGCTGCCCAGATAGCCGGCCGACTGGTCGGCCAACGGCGGATCCTTGCCCTCGATATTGCGGACCCCGACGCGGATGCGGGTGTCATTCAGGACGCCCGGAATGTCGAAATCGTACTGGGCATAGATATTGTGCGTCAGCCAGTCGTCGACCACCCACTCGGTGCCGTCGGCGAGGGTGGCGCTGGTATCGACCACCTCGCTGACATAGCTGCTGTAGAAGCCTGCTCCCCAGCTCCCGTTGCGCCAGGTGATCGTCGAGGTCGCCCGCCATTCCGGCAGTCCGTTTTGCAGCCTCAGGTCGTTGGCACCGACGATCCGGACACTGGGGTCGATGTCGCCCGCAGCCTGGGCGGCCAGCAGCAGCGCTGACTCCTCGCTGGGATCCTGGAAGAAGGTCAGCAGTTTGGCGGCGTTGAGGCGCCAGCTGAAATCGCCCCAGGGCGTATCGTCGAGGTCATAGTAGGCCCCGAAATCGATACCGTCGACGTCGCGCGGCTGCAGGTTGCGATAGTTGTCGATGACACGGATCAGGGTGCCGACCGGAGCCAGTCCGGTGCCGGCGGCGGCGTCAATCTGGGCCTGTGTCGGGGCGGCACGGACGACGTTGGGGTTTGAGTTGCCCTGGGTGCGCAGCAGGTAATCCAGCGTCAGGGCATTGGCGTCGCCGAAGATCCCGATGAGGCTTTCCTGCTGGATGTTCCAGTAGTCCAGGGTCAGGGTCAGATCGCCCCATTCAGCAGGCAGGAAGCGCGGCTCAACGACCATCCCGACGGTGAAGTTCTCGGACTCTTCCGGCTTGAGCTCCTGGCTGCCGGAGCGCTGGCTGAGGGAACTGACACTGGCGCTACAGGCATTGAAGTTGGCGATTCGGCCGGCCTGGAGCTCGATCTCGCAGCGGATCCAGTCGGTGCGGGTGTTTGAACGCTCGACGCCCTGTTCGTAAAGCTGCGGCAGGTTCGGGGCGCGGAACCCTTCGGACCAAGCCGTGCGCACCATCATCCAGGAGGCCGGACGCCAGGCAAGGGCGACCTTGGGCTTGGCGACGGATCCGAAGATCGAATAGTTCTCGGCCCGCGCCGCCAGTTGCAGGTCCAGCGAATGGACCAGCGGGATGTTCATCTCGGCAGAAACCAGCGGAACGGCCAGTTCAACGAAGGCCCCCTGGACGCTGCGCGAACCGCGGGTGTCGGGTGTCGGGCTGGCACCCATCACGTCACTGCCGGTGGTCTGGCCGGCATTGTTGGTGAAGGTGATGGTGCCGTCGAGGCGATCGTCACGGTCATCGGAGAAGGTCTCACGACGGAGCTCCAGCCCCGCCGCAATCCCCGCAGGCCCTGCCGGCATGACGAAGAGGTCGGGCCGGGAGAGCTTGAAGTCCCACATGGTCATGGTGGTTTCGCTGACCCGCGAGACATCCACCATGAAGCTGTCGATGACGGCCTGGGAGTTGCCGACCTCAGGGCCACGCGTGGGATCGATCAGGCTGCCGCCAATAAAGGGATTGTAGGCATCCGGCGTCGGGCGCGACACCGCATCCTCGAACAGGGTGCTGCTGATCGTGCGCATCGAGTCATCGGTCTGCGAGGTCGAATAGACCAGGGCCGATTCCCAGTCGAAGCCGATCCATTCACCGCGAAGGCCGGTCAGAAACCGCGTCGAGAGGCTCTCGACGGTGATCGTCTGGGGGCCCGCGTCGAGCACGCGGTAGTCCTGCATGATCAGCGGCGCGCCCTCGGCGGGGAAGGCGGCCGTTCCGGTACCGGACGTCAGTCCGGCCAACCGGTTGGGGCTGCCGATCGGGCCGAGCGGGTTCCAGTAGGCGTTCGCGGCCATGATGATCGGAGCGTTCGCGAGTGAGGTCTCCGCCTCGCGCTGGGTGCTGTAGTCCGCATAGTAGACGCCGGCTTCGCCGAAAAACTCCATGCCATTGTCGAACTCGTGGTTGACGAAGGCGAACAGATTGTAGCGGTCGTTCGCTCCGACCAGGGCCCGCACATCGTTCACGTTATAGCGAAGATTGGCATCTTCAGTGGCGGTTGTGAGGGTGGAGTTGTCGAAACAGGTACCGGCCACAGAGCCCGGTGCAACACAGCCCGGATTGGTGCTGGGCTGAAGATGGAAGACGCTGCTCGTGGTCAGGGTCTGACCATTCACCCGGGTCGCGAGGGTGGTTGGAGCAAAGGTGCTGGTCAGGCGAATGAACTCGCCCCAGGGCGTATCGATCGAACTGTTGTCGAAGTCGGTATCACCCTCGAAAGCCGTGCCGACAACCAGCCGACGGGCGTCGCTTGTACGGGCGTAATCCCGCTCGCGGGCCCACAGCTCGCTGCGCGTGCTGAAGTCGCCCATGATCGAGAGATTGGTGCGACCGTCATTGAAGTCACGGCCAGCCTGCAGGCTGAAGTCGTACTGCCGCATCCCGGTGCCTTCGGCACCGCCGCCGCCGGCCTCGACGGACAGCCCTTCGAAATTCGACCGCAGGACCGTGTTGATCACACCGGCTACCGCATCGGTGCCGTAAAGGGCCGCCGCTCCGTCGAGCAGGACCTCGACCCGGCGCACGCCCATGGTCGGGATGGCATTGGTGTTGACCGTGGCCACGGGAACCAGATTCTCGGTCTGGGTGCCCGGGTGCAGGATCATCCGGCGGCCGTTCAACAGCATCAGGGTATTGCCGGTGCCCAGCCCGCGCAGGTTGATGGAGGCCGTGTCGCCGCGCGCGTCATTGATACCGCCAACGTCCTGGGACTCGTTGAAGGCGACGTCGGCGGCCTGGGGAATGGCGCGGAACAGTTCATCGCCGTTGGTCGCGGCGACGCCATCCAGGTCTTCGGCATCAAGGACGGTCACGGGCAACGCGTCATTGACCCGCGCACCGCGAATCTGCGAGCCGACGATGATGATTTCATCCAGCTCGGCATTGGCTGTGGCCGGCTGGGTCGTGATGACCGCGGACGCGCTTCTGACGATGCGGACGCTGTCCGGGCTGACGAACTGGGCTTCCAGTCCGCTGCCGGCGAGAAGCTGGTTCAGCGCCGTGCGGACACTCATCTGACCGTTTACGGCCGGGCCATTGAGGCCTTCGACGAGGTCGGAAGGAGCCACAAGCGAAACCCGTGCCTGGCTGGCCAGGGCCCGGACACCGGACGACAGTCTCTGGGCCGGGATTTCAAAAGTGGCGGTCTGCTCCTGGGCCATCGCCACCGGTGGCAGGGCCGCCGTCAGGGCCGTGGCTGCCACGCCCGCCATCGCCAGACGGCGCAAGATCGCCGTACCCATCAGTCTGCGCATTGTTCCCTCCCAAGGACATTTCCTGACTTAGACGTACAGAACCGCCGAACCCCTACCTCCCCGCGGCGTGAGACGGTTCAGCTCATGGGAGCCGTGGCTGCCACCAGGGAGTCAAAACCTGATCCGGGTTCAACCCGGGCGTCGAGCAGTTCGGCAACCGTCTGCAAGGTGCGATCCCGGTCCTCGACGCGCAGCCGCACCGTGATGCGACGGTTCGCGAGGGCGGTTCCGTCGATGCGCAGCGGCCTGTCATAGAACCGGTTCATCTCTGCGATCAGCGCTTGCACCGGTACGTCGTCGTATTCGAGGACCCGCATCCGCCACTGGGCGACGCTCTCGACGGGCACCGGCACAACCGAGGCACGTGCCTGTCCCGGTTCCGGCGGCAGGACGCTCATTTCACCGGCGCGCAAGCGCAACAGCTCCCGACGGTTTCCCCGATCGATGATGGCCACGACCCCTTCGCTGACGGACACCTCCATCGCGTCGCCGCGCCGCCGCACATTGAAAGCCGTACCGACGGCCCGAACATCATAGGCTCCGGCGGAGACGATGAAGGGCCGGTAGGGATCCTTTCGGACGTAGAAGACAGCCTCGCCGCTATCCATCCTGATCCGCCGACGGTCGTCGAAATCATACTCCAGGCGACTGTCCACGTTGACCGCCATGACGCTGCCGTCCGGCAGGTCGCGGGTCTGCTGTTCGCCGATACCGGTCCGGACCTCTGTCCTGATCAGTCGGGGCATCAGAACGGCACCCGTTCCGACGGCCACCATGGCGGCCGCCGAGGCCGCGATCATGAAGGCGCGGCGGCTGGGCACAGGCCGGGCGACGGGCTGAACGGCCTGGGTTTTCAGGACAGCCAGCTCACCCCAGAGCTCATGCATGGCATCCAGGGCGCGCTGGTTGGTGGCATCAGCGCGCCATCGGTCAAAGGCCTTGCGTTCTTCCAGCGTCGTTGCGCCGCGGCGCATGATCGCAAACCACTGCCCGGCTTCCTCACGCGCGCGCTCGTCCCTGATCATCGCGTCCGTCCGTGCCTTGCTGACCCCCCTATAGACGCGCGGAGGGCCTCCACCCCCACCCCGAATCTATCACTCATTCGCGATCAATCTCGCGCGACAGCTGAACCATGGCCAGGCTGATGTGTTTCTCGACCGTCTTGGTACTGATGCCGAGGCGGCGAGAGATCTGCAGGTGGGTCATTTCATTGATGCGGTGCATGAGAAAAACCTCACGTCGCCGGTCGGGCAGGCTGTCGATGATTGCGAGAGCCCGTTTCAGGCGTTCAGTGGCGACAAGGTGCCGTTCGGGCCCGACCCGATCACAGGCGATGTCCGGAGCTTCTCCGGGATTGAACAGCCGCGTGGTCCGGGCCCGGCCACGGAGATGATCGACCGCTAGGTTGCGCAGGATGCGACGCAACAGATGAAGGGGCTTGTGGACCGGGGTCCGGCGTTCCGTCTCGATGGCTCGAAGGGCGGCGTCTTGAAGCAGGTCTTCCGCATCATTGGGATCGACGCGCGACGTAATCGCCCGCAGCGGACTCCGCCGCTCACTGTAGGCGGTCGTGAGAGTCTCCTCCAGTTCAGAGATCGCCGGCTTTATCACCATAGCTGCATAGTCCGGTCACGGGACCCGGGGTGTCAAGCGAGCCGCCCGCCGCGGTCCGGGGCACCCCTGGGTCCGGCGTTGGCCCGTGCTTTTGAGCGCAGTCCACCGGCGAATGACCTCCGTCGGCCGCCCGCAGGGCGGGGCTCGCGAGGTCCGTGAGGCAAGCGTCCGCCAGTCAGCCATGGCGGCCAGGGCTCGTGCTTTGAAACTGTCCCGGTGCATTGGCGGACAGGGTGGGATTCGAACCCACGGTAGGCTTTCACCTACGGCGGTTTTCAAGACCGCTGCCTTAAACCACTCGGCCACCTGTCCGTATTCATCGAGCGGACTGGCCGCATAGCGCCAAACGGGGCGTTAACCAAAGCGGAAATGTCTTTGGCCATGCTGATCGCGTTCAAGGACAGGGCCATGGCCGGGTATTTTTCCTCGCGAGCGTTCAGGGGTGTGCTGGTCGCGGCCCTGCTGTCGATGGTCGCCGCCTGCGCCGGGATCGCCCGTCCCGAGGCCTCGCGCCTGCCGGTCGTGACGGATCCGGCCCCCATCGTTCCGGGTACAATGCGCGCCTATCAGGTGCGCGGTCGCTGGTACCAGCCGGCCGAACAGCCAGGCTATGACGTGACCGGCATGGCCTCCTGGTACGGAGAGCAGTTCCACGGTCGCCCCACGGCCACCGGCGAGCGGTTCGACATGCATGCCCTGACGGCCGCCCACAAGACGCTGCCGCTGCCCGGGCTCGTCGAGGTGACCAATCTGGCCAACGGCCGCCGGATCGTGGTGCGGGTCAATGACCGCGGCCCCTTTGTCGACAACCGGATCATCGACCTGTCGCGCGGCTCGGCAGAGGCGCTGGGCATGTTGCAGGCGGGGGTGGGCGAGGTGCGGGTCCGCTACCTGGGGCGGGCGCCCCGAACCGGCGGGGGGACGACGCTGCAATACGCCGCTGCGGAGCCAGCCCCGCCGGCGCGCCGGGAGCCGGAAGCACGGGGCGACTACTGGATCCAGGCGGGGGCCTTCTCTGATCAGCGCGCCGCGCGCCGGGTGGCGGGAGAGCTGGGCGAGCGGGCGACCGTGGACGGAGGCCGTAACGACGGTCTGTTCCGGGTCCTGGTCGGTCCCTGGCCCGATCCCGATGCCGCAGAGCGGTCGCGACAGGCCGTGATGGCGCGCGGATACACCGACGCCCTGTTGATATCGGCGCGCTGAGGCTTGCTTGATCGCCCGCCGTCGCCATTGTGCGCCGGTGACCCAGGGCAGATTCATCACATTCGAGGGCGGGGAGGGGACCGGCAAGTCCACCCAGGTTCTGCGCCTGGTCGACCGGCTGCGCGCGCATGAGGTGGACGTCGTCCAGACCCGTGAGCCGGGTGGGTCGCCGGGGGCTGAGGACATTCGCGCCATCGCCCTGAACGGGGATGCCGGGCGCTGGTCGGCGGTGACTGAAACCCTGCTGATGTTCGCCGCCCGCTCGGATCATCTTGAGCGCACCATCCGGCCGGCCCTGGAAGCGGGGCGCTGGGTGGTCTGCGACCGGTTCGCCGATTCCAGCCGGGCCTATCAGGGCGTGGGCGGCGGCACGTCTGCAGACTTCATTGAAGCGCTGGACGCCGCCATCGTCGGCGCGACCCAGCCGGACCTGACCCTGGTCTTTGACCTGCCGGTCGAGGTCGGGCTGGAGCGGGCTTTCGGCCGGGGCCTGTTCGAGACGCGGTTCGAGTCCAAGGGGCTGGCGTTCCATGAACGCCTGCGTCGGGGCTTTCTCGACATCGCGGCCCGTTATCCGGAGCGCTGCGTGATCATTGATGCGGACGGCGATCAGGACACGGTCGAGGCCCGGGTCTGGGCCGCCGTCGAGAGCCGACTGCTGTGAGTGAGCACGCCCGGGATCGATTCGACCTGGTCCCCGATGCGGCGGCGGAGCTCGCCTTTCTGGACGCTTTCGGCAAGGACCGGCTGCACCATGCCTGGCTGCTGTGCGGCCCCGAGGGGTCGGGCAAGGCGAGCTTTGCCTTTCGCGCCGCGCGCCGCCTGCTGGGGGCCGCGCCTGATCCTTCGCGCGGGCCGCTGGGGACCAGCCCGGACGATCCGGTCGCGCGACTGGTCACGGCCCGGTCCCATCCCGATCTGCTGGTGCTGGAGCGCGCGGTAGAGGGCGGCAAGACGAAGAAGTCGATCTCGGTCGATCAGGCCCGAGAGCTGCCGGAGTTCTTCTCCAAGAGCCCGTCGCAGGCGCGCTATCGGGTGGCCATCATCGACGCCGCCGACGACCTGAATCTGAACGCCGCCAATGCCTTGCTGAAGGTTCTGGAAGAGCCGCCCGAACGGGGCGTGCTGTTCCTCGTCACCCATGCGCCGGGGCGGCTGCTGGCGACGATCCGCTCGCGCTGCCGCCGCCTGGCCTTTCCGGTCTGGCCGCTGCATGCGCTGGAGGAGCTGGTGCGCAACCGGACCGGGGTGAGCTCGGCCGAGGCGGCGCGGATCGCGGGCATGGCGGGCGGCTCGCCGGGCCGCGCGCTGGCCCTGGCGTCGGGCGCGACCCTTGAGGCGGACCAGCTGGCTCAGGCGTGGGTCTCGGCCCCGGCCATTGACCGCGCCGAAGCGCTGGCGGTCGCCGACAGGTTCCGAGGGCCGGAGGGGCAGGAGCGGTTCGAGACCTTGATGGACCGGCTGTCTGCGGCCGTGAAGGTGCGGGCGCTGGAGGAGGGGGCTTCGGGCGCGCGCTGGGCCGAGCTTTGGTCGCGGCTGTCCGAACTTCCGGACCGCACCGCCGCCATCAATCTGGACCGGGGCGATGTTCTCGCCGGCGCCCTGGCCGACCTTCAGCGAGTCAAGGCGGGTGGCGGATGATCATCGACAGCCACGTCAATCTCCATGCCCCCCAGTTCGATGAGGACCGCGACGCCGTGATCGTCCGGGCCCGTGAGGCCGGCGTCCAGCTGATGGTCGAGATCTCCGACAAGCTGTCGACCTTTGAGGCCACCCACGGTCTGGCCATGGCGCATGACGATATCTGGTGCACGGTCGGGGCCCATCCGCATGAGGCGAAGGACCATACCGACCTGACCGCCGACCGGCTGATCGAGCTGGCCGGGCGGCCGCGGGTCGTGGGCATCGGTGAATGCGGCCTCGACTTCCACTATGACCTCAGCCCGCGTGATGTGCAGGCGGCGGTGTTCCGGACCCATATCCATGCGGCACGGCGGACCGGCCTGCCGCTGGTGGTGCACACGCGCGAGGCGGACGATGTGATGGCGGGCATCCTGGCCGAGGAACAGGCGGACGGGCCGTTTAAATTCCTTATGCACTGCTATACGAGTGGCCAGGAACTGGCAGAAAAATCAGCAAAACTTGGAGCGTGGTTCTCGGTCTCGGGCATCGCCACCTTCAAGGCAGCCAACGACGTTCGAGAGATTGTGGCCGCCATGCCGGCGGACCGGATCATCGTCGAGACGGACTGCCCCTATCTGGCCCCCATGCCGCACCGGGGGCGGCGCAATGAACCGGCGTACGTGATTCACGTCCTCGACAAGCTGGCCGAGGTTCGCGGCTGGAGCCGGGACGAGGCGGAAACGCGCACGACCGATGCCTTCTTCGCCCTGTTCGATCGTATTCCGCGCCCGGGCGGCACATGAGCGGGTCCGGCGAACTGGAGGTCGTGATCCTGGGCTGCGGCTCGTCCGGCGGCGTGCCGCGCGGGGACGGGGACTGGGGCGACTGCGATCCGGCCGAGCCGAAGAATCTCCGCACGCGCTGTTCGCTGCTGCTGCGGCGGCACGGGCCCGAGGGAGTGACCAGCGTGCTGATCGACACCTCGCCCGACCTGCGCGCCCAGATGCTGGCGGCGAACGTCCGGCATGTCGATGCAGTACTCTACACCCACGACCATGCCGATCAGGTGCATGGCATCGACGATCTGCGGGTCTTCGCCATGCGCGCGCGGCGGCGGATTCCGGCCTGGATGGATGGGGCGACCCGGGACGCTCTGATTGGGCGGTTTCCCTATATTTTCAAAAGTCAGGAAGGCTATCCGGCCATTCTGGATGAGATGCTGGTCCCGCCGCATGGACAGGCATGGGCGGTCGGGGGCGCGGGCGGCCCGGTGCCGGTCGTGACCTTCGACCAGGCGCATGGGCCAATACGGTCGGTCGGCTATCGCATCGGGCCGGTGGCCTATTCCAGCGATGTGTCCGACCTCGACGAGGCGGCGATCGAGGCGGTGCGGGGCTGTGAGCTCTGGATCGTCGACGCCCTGCGCTGGACCCCGCATCCGACCCACGCCCATGTCGACAAGACCCTCGACTGGATTGCCCGGTCCGGGGTGAAGCGGGCCGTTCTGACCAATCTGCACCTCGACCTCGACTACAACGCCCTGAAGGCCGCCGTGCCCGCCAACGTCGATGTCGCCTACGACGGCTGGACGGCCCGGCTTGCGCTTGAGACCGGAGCGCCCACCCGATGAAACGCCTCCTGACTCTCGCCGGCGGCCTCGCTGCCCTGCTGCTGGCCTGGCCGGCCGCGGCCCAGCCTGTGCCGGTCGAGGGTGACTTCACCGCCCCCGCCTTCACCCTGACATCCGGCCAGTCGCTGCCGGAGCTGCGGATGCACTACCGGACCCTCGGAGAGCCGCGACGCGGTGCCGACGGGCGGGTCGAGAACGCTGTCCTGCTGCTGCACGGCACCGGCGGAACCGGCGCGCAGTTCCTGTCGCCGCAGTTCGCGGGCGAGCTGTTCGGGCCGGGCCAGCCGCTCGATACGGCGCGCTACTACATCATCATGCCCGACAATCTCGGCCACGGCGGCTCGTCCAAACCGTCGGACGGGCAGAGGGCGCGGTTCCCGGAATATGGCTATGCCGACATGGTCGAGGCCCAGCGGCGGCTGCTGGTCGACGGGCTGGGCGTCGACCGGGTTCGGCTGATGCTCGGGACGTCGATGGGCTGTATGCACATCTTCGTCTGGGCCGGGACCCATCCGGATTTCGCGGATGCCCTGATGCCCATGGCCTGCCAGCCGACCGCCATCGTCGGGCGCAACCGGCTGTGGCGGACCATGTTGAAGGACGCCATCCGCAGCGATCCGGCCTGGGCCGGGGGGGACTATTCGTCCCAGCCCGTCGAGGGGCTGCGCACGGCGGTCGATCTGCTCTTGCTTGCGGGCTCGGCGCCGATGGCCATGCAGCAGGATCTGGCGACGCCCGCGGCGGTCGACGCATGGCTGGCGGGCCAGCAGGCGCGGCGCATTCCGGCGCTGGACGCCAATGACCTCTGGTACCAGGTCAATGCCTCCTTCGACTACGACCCCTCGGCCGGGCTGGAGCGGATCACGGCGCCGATGACCTGGATCAACTCCGCCGACGACTTCATCAACCCGCCCGAGCTGGGGCTGGCCGAGCAGTTCGTCCCGCGCATCGCCGGTGTGCAATACCGTCTTGTACCCAACAGTGCCGGCGGCAAGGGTCACGGGACCCACACCTGGGCGGTGTTCTGGAAACAGGACCTGATCGAGCTGCTGGCCCGGTCGGAAGACTAGTTGTCCATCAACTGCGCAGCCTGCGGGGCGAAATAGGTGAGGACCCCGGCGCAGCCCGCGCGCTTGAAGGCTTGCAGGCTCTCGAGGATGGCGCGGTCTTCCTCGAGCCAGCCGTTGGCCATGGCGGCGCGCATCATCGCGTATTCGCCCGACACCTGGTAGGCGAAGGTGGGGACTTTGAAAGTCTCCGTAACTCGCTGAATGATATCGAGATAGAGCATTCCCGGCTTGACCATGACGGCGTCGGCACCCTCGGCGATGTCCATGGCCACCTCCCGCAGGGCCTCGTCGGAATTGGCGTGGTCCATCTGATAGGTCTTCTTGTCGCCGGTCAGGGCCCTGGCCGAGCCGACGGCGTCGCGATAGGGGCCGTAGAAGGCCGAGGCGTATTTGGCGGCATAGGACAGGATCAGGACGTCGTGGAAGGCGTTCGCTTCCAGCGCCTCGCGGATGGCCTGGACCCGTCCGTCCATCATGTCCGACGGCGCGACCACATCGGCCCCGGCATGGGCGTGGATAAAGGCCTGTTCCGCCAGCCGTTCGAGGCTGGCGTCATTGAGGACGCGGCCGTTCTCGACCACGCCGTCGTGGCCGTGGTCGGTGTAGCAGTCCAGCGCCACATCGGTCATGACGCCGATCTCCGGGGCCGCGTCCTTGATGGCCTTGATGCACTCCGGGATCAGGCCGTCGGGGTCGGTCGCGCCGGTGCCGATCGCGTCCTTGATGGCACCGTCGACATTGGGAAACAGGGCCACGGCGGGGATGCCGAGGTCGCGGGCCTCGACGGCGGCGGCGGCGGCGGCCCTGGGCGACAGGCGGAAAACGCCCGGCATGGAGGGGACGGGCACGCGGTCCTCAGCCCCGTCATGCACGATCAGCGGCCAGACCAGATCGGCGGGCGTCAGCACGGTCTCGGCCACCAGCCGCCGTACCCAGGGGCTGCTGCGCAGGCGGCGCGGGCGGGCATAGGGGAAGGCGGCTGGCGCGAAGGGCTGGGTCATGAAGGCGGCTTATCGCACCCCACTCCTTTCGTCATCCTCCGGCAAGCCGCGCCTTCGCGGCACAGACCGGGGGACCCAGCGGTGCCGGAGGCGATCTGTACAGGCAGGGTGTCCGCGACAGTGTCGCGCTTTCGCGCGCCGCTGGGTCCCCCGGTCTCGCTGCGCTCGCCGGAGGATGACGAAAGGGTTGGGATGACGGGAGCGGCAAGCATGGCTAGAAGCGCGCGATCGACCTCGCACAGGACTGCCCCATGGACTTCGCCCTCAACGACGACCAGCGCGCCATCCAGGACGCGGCCCGGCAGTTCGCCGAGGCCGAACTGGCCCCGCACAGCGCCGAATGGGACGAGACCAAACATTTCCCCGTCGAGGTGATGAAACACGCCGCCGAGATGGGCTTCTGCGGCATCTACACGGCTGAGGAACACGGCGGCATGGCGCTGGGCCGTGTCGAGGCGGCGCTGATCTTCGAGGAGCTGTCGCGCGGCGACGTCTCCACCGCGGCCTTCATCTCGATCCACAATATGGCGACCTGGATGATCGACAGCTTCGGCTCCGATGACCTGCGGGGTCGCTATGTGCCGCGGCTGACGACCATGGAGCTGATCGCCAGCTACTGCCTGACCGAGCCGGGCTCGGGGTCTGACGCGGCCGGGCTGCGGACCACGGCGAAGCGCGACGGCGACCACTGGGTGCTGAACGGCTCCAAGGCCTTCATCTCGGGGGCGGGGACGTCGGACGTCTATGTGGTGATGGCCCGCACCGGGGCGGACGGGCCGAAGGGCATCTCGACCTTCGTGGTCGAGAAGGATGCGCCGGGCCTGAGCTTCGGGGCCCAGGAGAGGAAGATGGGCTGGAACAGCCAGCCTACGGCGATCGTCGCCTTTGACGACTGCCGCATCCCGGCGGCCAATCTGCTGGGCAAGGAAGGCGACGGCTTCCGCTACGCCATGATGGGTCTGGACGGCGGCCGGCTGAACATCGCCGCCTGTTCGCTGGGCGGGGCCCGGCTGGCGCTGGAGACGACCCAGGCCTATGTCACGACGCGCAAACAGTTCGGCAAATCCCTGGCGGATTTCCAGAATACCCAGTTCAAACTGGCCGATATGGCGACACAGCTGGAGGCCTGCCGGCTGATGGTCCTGCGCGGCGCCTGGGCGATCGATACCGGCCACCCCGAGAAGACCAAATGGTGCGCCATGGCCAAGCGCATGACCACGGATGCCTGTTTCCAGATCGCCGACGAGGCCCTGCAGCTGCACGGCGGCTACGGCTATCTGAAGGACTATCCGCTGGAGCGGATCGTGCGCGACCTGCGGGTGCACAGGATCCTCGAGGGGACGAATGAGATCATGCGGGTGATCACGGCGCGGGAGATGCTGCGGCAGTGACGGAGCTTCCCGCGCACGTCCGGTTCAGGAAGCCGCTTGCGCTGGCGGTGCATCGAATCCTCTTGCTGGACTGGGACCCGATAGGAGTGAAAGCGATGGGGTCGTCGGACGATGACACCGAGTATGACAGGTACGTCGGCAAAATCGTTGAGCGGGTTGAGACCGGCCATACGCCTGAAAAGATGGCGGCCTACCTGAGCGAGCTCTCAAAGGGTTGGATGTGCCCTCCGGAGCAGCGAGAAGTCGATCTTGAGGTCGCACGCAAGCTGGTGGCGTTGAAGACCAAAGGTCCTTGACTGTGACCCGGCTCATGGTCGCGCCCGGCTGACACCCAGCATGTTTCGTGCTGATCTGGCGTGAACGGGAGGACCTCATGCCGAAACTGCCCTGGATCGCAGCCGCTGCGGTGCTGATCGCCGCACCGGCCAATGCGCAGGACACCACAAACGCTCCCGGCGTCGACGAGATCATCGTCACCGGCTCGCGCGCCATCGAATGGGACCCGGACGATGTGCCGGTGATCCAGCTGGAGCGCCGCGCCGATAATCTGATCGTGGCCGTGCGGGTGGTGAACGATACACGCGAGGCGACCGGGCGGCGCGACGAGATCACCCGGACCCTCCGGGCCATGGCCCGGGCGGCCGCCGGACGCGAAGACATCGACCTGAGCATCGAGGACGACGGGACGCTGGTTCCGCTGACCGAGGCCATGGTCGCCACCCTGACCCTCGGCGTCGATCACGGACGCAGCGACACCAGCGTCGCCAGTCTGGTGGTCAAGACGCCGATCCGCGAGGGCGATACCCTGGACGCGGCCTCGGAGCGGATTGAGGATTTCGTTGAGGACATCGCGCCGGTGGGCCGCTCGGTTGCCGACATCAGCGGTGACTGGCAGCTGTCCGTGATCAATCCGGCCCAGTATCGCGCGCCGATCCTCGCCGCCATCGCTGCGGACGCCCGCGCCACGGCGGCGACCTTCGGCGAGGGCTATGCAGTCAAGGTCGAGGGAATGTCGAACCGGGTGACCTGGCGACAGTCGGGTCCACTCGACCTGTCCCTGTTCATTCCCTACGATATGGTCGTGGTCCCCAGCCGATGAGCCGACAGTGATGATCATCGCCCTCTTCGCCCTTCAGCTGGCGGTTCAGCTACCGCAGACCGGAACATCGCAGGGTGGTGTCGGCCCGGACCCGGAGCCGCGCCACTGGACGGACGCCGAGATTTTCTGGCGACGGTTTCCGGTGCCACAATTTCCCGCAGGCGAGGCCGGCCAGGTCCAGGCACAGTTCACCTGCACGGTCGCCCGTCGGGGCGCGGTGCGTGACTGCCGCACCGATCGCGCCCTGCCAGCGGACAGTCGATTCGGCCGCCGGGTGATCGGGGGCATGTCCCGCGCCGAGCTGCGTCTGGCCGACGGCATGCGCCCGGGCGACACCATTACCTTCACCCTGTGGGCCTGTGCCGATCCGCTGTCGCCCTGCGAACGACTGCCCTGGCCGGAGATGTAACGCGGCGACCACGGGCCCATACGGTCGGGCGCGGCGTGTCACCCCGGGGGGACCAGCCCTGTGTTCGCGAGTTTTGGCGTCGGGTATGCGCTGCCGGTCTTCCCGTGTTCGACCTTCGCGACTAAGCGGGGCGGCATGATCGACGAATCCGAAGTCGTGACCCGCGTCGATTCCGGCGTCGGCCGCATTACATTGAACCGTCCCAAGGCCCTGCACGCCCTGAACCGTGCCATGTGCGAGGCGATGACGGAGGCCCTGCTGGCGTGGCGTAACGAGGACGCCGTGAAGTCGGTGCTGATCGACCACGCCGGCGAGCGCGGCTTCTGCGCCGGGGGCGACATCCGCATGATCGCCGGGAGCGGGGCAGGGGACGCATCGGAGGCGAAGGCCTTCTTCATGGTCGAATACCGGCTGAACCATCTGATGTTCGGCTACTCCAAGCCGATCACGGCGATTGTCGACGGCATCGTCATGGGTGGCGGCGTCGGCATTTCAGAACCCGCTGAAATTCGCATCGCCACCGAACGCACCACCTATGCCATGCCCGAGACCGGCATCGGCCTGTTCCCCGATGTCGGCGGCGGCTGGTTTCTGCCGCGCCTGCCGGGTCAGACGGGCGTCTGGCTGGCCCTCACCGGGGCCAGGCTGAAGGCTGCGGACACAGTGTTTCTGGGGATTCACAGCCACTATCTGCCGACCGATGCGCTCGATGCCTTCCGCGCCATTCTCGCTGCGGACCCGGCCCATCCCGCCGATGTCGCCGACGGTCTCCAGGCCGATCCGGGGACGGCCCCGGTCGAGGCCCACATCGAAGCCATTGACCGGCTGTTCGCCTTCGACACTGTGGAGGAGATTTTCGCCGCGCTTGAAGCCGACCGCTCCGACTGGGCCCTCGCGCAACTGGCGGCGCTGAAGACCAAGTCGCCGCAGTCACTGAAGGTCACCCTGCGCCAGCTGCGCATCGGCGCGACCCTGCCGTCCTTTGCCGACAATATGGCGATGGAGTTTGCGCTCGGCAGCCGGGTCGTTCGGAGCCACGATTTCCAGGAAGGGGTGCGTGCGGTGATCATCGACAAGGACGGCACCCCGATGTGGTCGCCGTCGGATCTGGCGGGTGTGACCGATGCGGCGCTCGACGCCCTGTTCGCGCCCCTGCCCGCAGGCCAGGCATGGACGCCACTGGACTGAGGCCCTGTGCAGGTTCACCGTGTCGGCAGGGCTGCGGTGACAGGGAGATGCCGGGATGAGACGGTTGGCGGTGGCGATCGCGGCGCTTCTTGTGGCCGCCTGCGGCGGGATTGCGGCCACCGGGCGCGACCAGGCAGGCATGGATCGACAGAGTGAGCGGATCGGCACCATGCTGCGCTCCCATATTGCCGCCCTGGCGGATCCGCTCCGTCCGGAATCCGAGGTCGCGCGCGATCCCCTGCGCAAGCCGGCCGAGATGCTGGCCTTCATCGGCCTGGAGCCGGGGCAGACCATCGCCGATATCCGTCCCGAGGAGGGCTATTTCACCCGTCTGTTCGCGCCGGTGGCCGGCCCCCGGGGCCGGGTCTATGCCTTTGTGCCCAACCAGACAGCCGCGCGCGAGAATGCCTTCGGCGACACCCTGGCAGCCGACTATCCGAACGTCGTGCGGCTGACTGGCAAGCTCGAGGAGATGGCCTTCGACCGTCCGCTGGACGTCGTCTTCATGGGCGAGGAATACCACGACTTCGTCATTCCCCGCTTCGGCGTCGATGTGGCGGCGATGAATGCGGCGGTGTTCGCGGCCCTGAAGCCCGGGGGGCTGTATGTCATCCTCGATCACCAGGCGGCGGACGGCGCGGGGATCAGCGTGGCGGGAACCCTGCACCGCATCGAGGCCGCCGAACTGCGCCGCCAGGTCGAGGCTGCGGGCTTCGTCTTCGACGGCGAGACAGACGCCGTGCGGATGCCGGCGGACGACCACAGCCTGAGTGTCTTCGATGCGAGCATTCGCGGTCGCTCCGACCGGTTCGTTTATCGTTTCCGCAAACCCGGCTGACGCCGACTGCCGTTCGGTCCAGGCTGCGCCGTCAGCGCCCGCGAGGCACCCCAGGAGAAGCCGTCATGCGCCGTTCCGTCACCCTTTCCGCCGTGGCAGCGATCAGCCTGTCCGCCATGGGCTGTATGGGCGTCATGGGGACCCCGCCCACGCCTGCCGACTATACCGAAGCCCTCGCGGCCCCGGTCCGGCCCGCTGACGACCGTGCCCGCGATGCGGCCCGCCATACCGCCGAGACCCTGGCCTTCGCCCAGGTCCGGCCCGGGCAGAAGGTCGCCGACATGATTATTGGCGGCGGCTATTTCACCCGCGTCTTCTCTGCCGCGGTTGGGCCGCAGGGTCGGGTCACCGCCTGGCAGCCGGCGGAATTCATCGCCTTTCAGGCCAGTTATGGTGACAGCCTGACCGCAGTCGATGCCCTGGCCAATGTCGATGCCATCCGCTCGCCGATCGCTGCGCCGGAATTCCCCGCCGGGCTGGACCTGGTCTTCACGGCCCAGAACTACCACGACCTGCACCTGAGCATCGCCCCGGCCGACACAGCGTCGCGCGTGAACATGGCCGCGTTCCGGGCCCTGAAGCCAGGCGGTCTCTACGTCATTATCGATCACCACGCCGCCGCCGGCTCGCCCCTGACGGCGTCGAACACGGTGCACCGGATCGACATCGAGGCGGTCAAGCGCGAGGTGCTGGCGGCCGGCTTTGTGCTGGACGGCGAGAGTGACCTGCTCGCCAACGCCGCCGATCCCCGGACGGCCAATGTCTTCGACGGCTCCATCCGCGGGCGCACCAGCCAGTTCATGCTGCGCTTCCGCAAGCCCGGCTGAGCATTTTCGCACGAGGCGCTGGCGAGAGCCCGGGCGAGCAGCTAACCCTCCCGCCAAAGCATTCGGGAGACGCTGCAATGACCCTCAGGATCGCCTTCATCGGCCTCGGCAACATGGGCGGGGGCATGGCGGCCAACCAGGCGAAGGCCGGCCACGCCGTCGCCGCCTTCGACCTGTCCCAGGCCGCGCTGGACCGCGCTGCGGCCGCCGGCTGCACGCCGGTCGGGTCGGTGGCTGATGCGGTCAGGGATGCGGATGTGGTCATCACCATGCTGCCCGCCGGGCCGCATGTACTGAAGGTCTGTTCGGAACAGATCATCGGCACGGCCCCAACCTCGGCCCTGTTGCTTGACTGCTCCACCATCGACGTCGACACGGCACGCACGGTCGCGGGACTGGCCAAGGCGGCCGGATATGCCTTCGCCGATGCGCCGGTGTCGGGCGGCACGATGGCGGCGGACGCCGGGACCCTGGCCTTCATGGTCGGCTGCGACGAGGCGGACTTCGCCCGCATCGAGGCGGCGCTGGAGCCGATGAGCCGCGCCACTTTCCGCGCCGGCGATCACGGGGCCGGGCAGGCGGCCAAGATCTGCAACAACATGATCCTCGGCATCACCATGCTGGGCACCTGCGAGGCGATCGGCCTGGCGGAAAAGCTGGGTCTGGATCCGGTGAAGATGTTCGACATCGTCGCCAAGTCGTCGGGTCAGAGCTGGTCGACGACGACCTACTATCCCTGGCCCGGGCCGGTGCCGACGGCACCGTCGAACCGCAACTATGACGGCGGCTTCGCTACGGCCATGATGCTGAAGGATCTGAAGCTCGCCCAGGATGCGGCGGCCAAGGTCGGCGCTTCGACCCCGCTGGGTGCCCAGACCGAGGCCATGTTCCAGATGTTCAACGGCCTCGGCTACGGCGGCCGGGACTTCTCGGCGATCCTGCAGATGCTGCGTGGCAGGCTGGACGAATTGCCCCGGGGCTGATCCTCTCACGCGATTGAGAACTGTTATCAATTAAGGGTTTGCGGCGTTTTGTCCGGTGCGTTTCATGGACAAATCGGACCGATCGGCGCATCACGCGGCCATTGATTTCGCGCCGTTCGGGGCCACTCCGCTTGTTCGACTACCAGGCCGCATTCCAGACCGCTGTCGAGCAGGTCAAGGGCGAGGGGCGTTATCGCGTCTTTGCCGATCTGAAGCGCGTGCGCGGCCAGTTCCCGAGGGCGATCCGCCGGCGCGAGGACGGGTCCGAACAGGACGTCATCGTCTGGTGCTCCAACGACTACCTCGGCATGGGCCAGCATCCGGCGGTGCTGGAGGCCATGCAGGCCGAGATCGACACGGTCGGCGCCGGGGCCGGCGGCACCCGGAACATCTCGGGCACGACCCGCTCGGCGGTCGATCTGGAGGCCGAGCTGGCCTCCTGGCACCAGAAGCAGGCGGCGCTTCTGTTCACCTCGGGCTATGTGGCCAATGAGGCGACCCTGACGACCCTGCAGCGCATCCTGCCGGGTCTGATCATCTTCTCTGACAGCCTGAACCACGCCTCGATGATCGCCGGCATCCGCAACGGTGGCTGCGAGCGGCACATCTTCGCCCACAACGATCTTGAGCATCTCGAGGCCCTGCTGGCGGCGGCCCCGGCCGATGCCCCCCGGCTGATCGCCTTCGAGAGCGTCTATTCGATGGACGGCGACATCGCCGACCTGGCCGGGACCATCGCCCTGGCCCGCAAATACAATGCCCTGACCTATCTGGACGAAGTCCATGCCGTCGGCCTGTACGGTGCCACCGGGGCCGGCGTGGCCGAGCGCGACGGGGTGCTGGACGGGATCGACATCGTCGAATGCACCCTCGGCAAGGCCATCGGCGTCATGGGCGGCTATATCGCCGCCGATGCGGTGATCATCGATGCGGTGCGCAGCTGGGCCTCGGGCTTCATCTTCACCACCAGCCTGCCGCCGGCCCTGACCGCCGGGGCCCTGGCCTCGGTGCGCCACCTGAAGGCCCATCCGGAGCTGCGCGACGCCCATCAGGAGCGCGCCGCCACCCTCAAGGCCCGGTTCAAGGCCGCCGGCATTCCGGTGATGGACTCGGTCAGCCACATCGTGCCGGTGTTCGTCGGCGACCCGGTCCATGCCAAGATGATCTCGGACATGCTGCTGGAAGAGCACGGCGTCTATGTCCAGCCGATCAACTATCCGACCGTGCCCAAGGGCACCGAACGGCTGCGCTTCACCCCGTCGCCCAACCACACCGACGCCATGATGGACGATCTGGTCAAGGCGATGGACAGGCTATGGACCCGTTGCAATGTGGCCCGCCTGCCGGCCGTGGCCTGACGGCTGGCGATGAACGGGTCCGCCCGCTAGCCTGCCGGTTCGCGGCGGGAGACTCACGATGAGCCAGGACGAGCAGCGGCCGCCCCCGGAGGCCTACCACCACCATCGCGCCTTCGTCGGCCAGCCGCAGCGCTATGACGTGGCGGCAGCGTCCCAGTTTGCCCTGTTGTTCCTGCTGGGCTTGCGCGAGCACCATCGGGTGCTGGACTTCGGCTGTGGTTCGCTGCGGCTGGGGCGGCTACTGATCCCCTATCTGCTGCCCGATCGATATTTCGGGATCGAGCCCGAGACCCGGCTCGTCGAGGCGGGATTCGCCGAGGAACTGGGGCAGGATGCCCGCGCCCTGAAGCGACCGCGTTTTGACGACAACGCGGACTACTGCGTCGATGGCTTCGGTGAGCGGTTCGATTTCATCATCGCCCAGTCGGTGTTCTCGCACGCCGGCGCGGGACCGACCTTGCGCGGACTGCGAGCCTTTGCGGCTTCTCTCGCGCCAGGCGGGGTGGTCGTTGCCAACTGGCTGCTGGGCGATGGGGCCGAGGGCGCACCGGTCGAGACCGCCGACTGGGTCTATCCGGAGTGCGTGGAGTTCATGCCGGATCGAATCGTGCGTCTGGCGGCCGAAGCCGGACTGAAGACCGCAGCCTGTCCGTGGCCGCACCCCGAACTCCACTGGTTCGTATTGGCGAAGGAGGCGGGCGATCTGCCCGACCGCGAGCGGATGAGGGCCTTGCAGGTCGGGTCGCCGGCATGGTGAGCGAGCCCGACATCGGCGAGGTGATCATCGAACGGGTCCGCAACGGGCCGTATCTGAAATGCTCGGCCATCCATGTGGCGACCGGCGTCGAGGCCTCCGCCGTGGGGCCCGTGCATGAACCCGGGGGGCTGGAGCGCATCGCCCTTGCCAAGCTGAAGCGGGCGCTTGCCGCCCTGTGACCCACAAGATGTTGTGGTCGCCTGCGGTCGGGCCTAAATGGTGCTCCGCTGTTTTCGGGGACCTCACGTGACCGCCTTCACCCACGACGCCTATTTCTCGAAGAGCCTCGCCGAGGCTGATCCCGACATCTTCGGCGGGATCCAGGGCGAGCTGGGCCGTCAGAAGGAACAGATCGAGCTGATCGCCTCCGAGAACATCGTCTCGAAGGCGGTGCTGGAGGCGCAGGGCTCGGTCCTGACCAACAAATACGCCGAAGGTTATCCGGGCCGCCGCTACTATGGCGGCTGCGAATATGTCGATGTCACCGAGAACATCGCCCGCGAGCGCGCCAAACAGCTGTTCGGCTGCGCCTTCGCCAACGTCCAGCCGCACTCCGGGGCCCAGGCCAACCAGGCGGTGTTCCAGGCCCTGCTGAGTCCCGGCGATACCTTCCTGGGCATGGACCTGGCCGCCGGTGGTCACCTGACCCACGGCTCGCCCGCCAACCAGTCGGGCAAATGGTTCCGGCCGGTGACCTATACGGTCCGCCAGGACGACTGTCTGATCGACTATGACAACGTCGCCGAGATGGCCGAACGCGAGAAGCCGAAACTGATCATCGCCGGGGCCAGCGCCTACAGTCGCCCGATCGATTTCAGGCGGTTCCGCGAGATCGCTGACAGCGTCGGGGCGTATCTGATGGTGGACATGGCCCATTATGCCGGCCTGATCGCCGGCGGCGTCTATCCCGATCCGCTGCCCCACGCCCATGTCGTGACCACAACGACGCACAAGACCCTGCGGGGTCCGCGCGGGGGCATGGTGCTGTCGAACGACATCGAACTGGGCAAGAAGATCAACTCCGCCGTCTTCCCGGGCCTGCAGGGCGGGCCGCTGGAGCATGTCATCGCCGCCAAGGCCGTGGCCTTCGGCGAGGCGCTCAAGCCTGAGTTCAAACTGTATGCGCAGCAGGTCGTCGACAACGCCCGGGCCATGGCCGCGGTGCTGGTCGAGCGTGGTGCGGCCATCGTCTCGGGCGGCACGGACACGCATCTGATGCTGGTCGACCTGCGACCCAAGGGCGTGACCGGCAAGGCCACCGAGGCGGCCCTCGAACACGCCCTGATGACCTGCAACAAGAACGGCGTGCCGTTCGACACCGCCCCCTTCACGGTCACCTCTGGCGTCCGTCTCGGCACCCCTGCGGGCACCACCCGCGGTTTCGGCACCGGTGAGTTCCAGCAGGTCGGCCACTGGATCGCGGACGTCATCGACTCGATGAAGGGCACGGACGAGGCAGACGCCGGCGTGTCGCAACGGGTCGCGGCCGAGGTGCGCGAGCTCACGCGACGCTTCCCGATTTACGGATAAACGACTGATGAAATGCCCCTTCTGCGGACATCAGGACACCCAGGTGAAGGACAGCCGCCCGTCGGATGACGGTGCCGCCATCCGCCGCCGCCGGTCCTGCCCGCAGTGCGGCGGGCGTTTCACCACCTTCGAACGGGTGCAGTTGCGCGAGCTGATGATCCTCAAGCGCAACGGCCGCCGCGCGCCCTTCGATCGGGACAAGCTGGAACGGTCGCTGAATGTGGCCCTGCGCAAACGCCCGGTCCAGGCCGAGCAGATCGAACAGCTGGTCAGCCGGATTACCCGCCAGCTGGAAAGCCTGGGTGAGACGGAAATCCCGTCCTCGACCGTCGGCGACTTCATCATGAAGGCGCTGAAGTCGGTCGATGAGGTCGCCTATGTCCGCTACGCCTCGGTCTACAAGGATTTCCGCCACACCGGCGATTTCGCCCGGTTCCTCGGCGACGAGGGTCTGGACGAAAGCTGATGTCCGGTCCGAACCAGAGGGTTCGCGTTACGCTGAAGCTGGCCACCTCGCTGGACGGCCGGATTGCGACGGCGTCCGGGGAAAGCCGGTGGATCACCGGCGAGGCGGCGCGGCTGGAAGGCCACCGCTTGCGCGCCGCTCATGACGCCATCCTCGTCGGCGTCGAGACGGTGCTGGCCGACGACCCGGAACTGACCGCCCGCCTGCCGGGCCGCCCGGTCGATCAGCCCCTGCGGGTCGTGCTGGACAGCGGCCTGCGGACCCCGGCGACGGCGAAGGTTGCGGCCGGCGGGGACAGTCTGATCCTTACCGTCGCTGAGCCTGCGCCTGTCGGGGCGGCGATGGTCGAACAGATAGAGGCCGACGGAGAGCGTCCGTCCGTCGTGGCCAGCCTGGCTGCGATGAAGCGCCGGGGTGTCACGTCCGTGCTGATTGAGGGCGGCGGGCAGGTGGCCGCGAGTTTCCTGCGCGCCGGTCTGGTCGATCGGCTGGAGTGGTTCCGCGCCCCCATCCTGCTGGGCGGCGAGGGGCGGCCGTGTGTGGCTGCACTGGCCCTGTCGCGGCTTTCCGACGCCCCGCGGTTCCGACGCCTTGCGGTCGAGCCCTGCGGTGACGACCTGTGGGAACGTTACGAGAGAGTCTCCTGAGCCCATGTTCACCGGCATCGTCACAGACATCGGCCGCGTCCGGTCGGTCCGCCAGACCGAGCGCGACCGGCGCTATGAGATCGAGACTGCGTGGGACACCGCGGGGATCGACCTCGGTGCCTCTATCAGCCATGCGGGCTGCTGCCTGACGGTGACGGAAAAGGGGCCCGGCTGGTTTGCCGTGGAGGTTTCGGGCGAGACCCTGTCGAAGACGACGCTGGGCGGCTGGCGGGAAGGCGATCCGGTCAATCTGGAGCGGGCCGCGAAACTGGGCGACGAACTGGGCGGCCACATCGTCTCCGGCCATGTCGACGGCCTGGGCCGGGTCGTCTCGGTGACGCCGGAAGGCGGTTCGCACCGGATCGAGATCGAGGCTCCCTCGCCCCTGCACCGCTATATCGCCGCGAAGGGATCGATCACGGTCGACGGAGCGTCCCTGACGGTGAACGCGGTGGAGGGCGAGGTCTTCGGACTGAACATCATTCCCCACACCTGGGAAGCGACCACGCTGGGCTGGCTGAAACCCGGTGACGTGGTCAATCTTGAGATCGACATGCTGGCGCGATACCTCGCGCGGTGGCAGGAGACGGCGTGATGCAACTGGCCGCGAACATGAACGACAGCCCGATCAGCCCTATCGAGGACATCCTCGAGGATGCCCGCAACGGCAAGCCCTACATCCTCGTCGACGCAGAGGACCGTGAGAACGAGGGCGACATCATCATCCCGGCCCAGTTCGCCACACCGGACCAGATCAATTTCATGGCCCGCCACGCCCGCGGCCTGATCTGCCTGGCCATTACTGCGGAACGCGCCCGCCAGCTGCGCCTGCCACCGATGGCCGCCGAGAACCGCGAGAGCATGGGTACGGCCTTCACGGTCTCGATCGAGGCCCGGGAAGGTGTGACCACCGGCATCAGCGCCGCGGACCGCGCCCGTACGGTGCAGGTCGCTGCGGACCCGGCCCGGGGCGCGGATGACATCGTCTCGCCCGGCCATGTCTTTCCGCTGGTCGCCCGCGACGGCGGCGTTCTGGTCCGCACCGGCCACACCGAGGCGGCGGTCGACATCTCGCGCATGGCCGGTCTGACGCCGGCGGGGGTCATCTGCGAGATCATGAACGACGACGGCTCGATGGCGCGGATGCCGGATCTGATCGCCTTCGCCCAGTTGCACGGGCTGAAGATCGGCACGATCGCCGACCTGATCGCCTATCGCCGCCGTACCGAACGCTATGTCGAGCGGGTCATGGATACGCCGTTCGAGAGCATCCACGGCGGCCCGTTCCGGCTGATGCTGTACCGGAACACGATCGAGGGCGCCGAGCACATCGCCCTGGTGAAGGGCAAGATCGAACCGGGCAAGCCGACCCTGGTCCGGATGCACCAGGTCGATTTCGCCGCCGACATCCTCGGCCATGTCGAGTCGCGCCAGAACTATGTCCCCCAGGCCCTGAAGGCGATCAGCGAACACAGCGGTGCCGGCGTCACCGTCTTCATCCGCGACCCCGACCTGTATGGCCTGGCCGAGCGGCTGGCGGGGGTCGAGAAGCCTGCGGCCGTCGACCGATCGATCCGCAACTACGGGGTCGGGGCCCAGATCCTGCTGGACCTCGGCGTGCGCGACATGATCGTGATGAGCTCGACCCGCCCCAACCCCGCCGCGCTTGAAGGCTATGGCCTGCGCATCGTCGGCTGGCGCGACATGGCCAATTCCTGGGACGGAGAAGACCAATCCTGACCGATCCCCCCCGCGTCCTGATTGTCGAGGCGCGCTTCTATGACGATCTGGCCGACGCCCTGCTGGAAGGGGCGAAGGATGCCCTCCGTGCGCAGCATGTTTCGTTCGATGTGGTCTCCGTCCCGGGTGCCCTCGAGATACCGACAGCCATCGCCCTGGCGGTTGAGGCCGGCCGCTATCCGACCGCCCCGCGCTATGACGGCTTCGTCGCCCTGGGCTGCGTGATCCGTGGCGAGACCTATCATTTCGAAATCGTTTCGGATCAGTCGGCGGCCGGGCTCCGCCGGCTCGGCCTCGACGGCGTGATCATCGGCAACGGCATTCTGACGACCGAGGACGAGGCCCAGGCCTGGGCCCGGGCCCGCATCAGCGAGGGCGACAAGGGCGGCGGCGCCGCCCGGGCCTGTCTGGACCTCATTGCCTTGCGCAGGCGGCTGCGCGTAGGACTGGGCGGGTGACCGAACCCGCCAGCCTCCAGTCCGTGCTCGAGCAACTCGCCGAGGCCGAAAAACAGCGCGCCGAGCCGCAGCTGACCAGCCGCCAGCGGCGTGCCCGCACGGTCGCGCGCCTCGCCGCCGTCCAGGCCCTGTACCAGATGGAACTGGCCGGCGAGGGCGTGGATACGGTCATCGCCGAGTTCTCCAACCACCGCTTCGACGCGGATATGGAGGGCGAACCGCTGGCCGAGGCCGATGAGGACTATTTTGCACAGATCGTGCGGGGCGTGGTCGGGAGCCAGCGCGACATCGACACGGCGGTGAAGGCGCGGCTGGCCTCGAACTGGCGACTGGAGCGGCTGGATTCCACCCTGCGGGCCCTGCTGCGGGCCGGGGCGTGGGAGCTGCGCGATCGTCAGGATGTGCCGCGCGAGATCGTGATCGATGAATATGTCGAACTGGCAAAGGCCTTTTTCGACGAAGCCGAGGCCAAATTCGTCAATGCAGCGCTGGACGGTGTCGCCCGGGACGTCCGCCCGAAAGCCTGAGGTGACCCCATGCCCGCGGTTGACGTCGCCGGCGAGTTCGAGACCATCAGGCGGCTGTTCGCGCCGCTGGCCCATCCGGAATGGGGCCGGGGGCTGTCTGACGATGTCGCCGTCGTGCCGTCGCGCGCGGGCCATGATCTGGTTCTGACCAAGGACGCCATCGTCGAGGGCGTCCATTTCCTGCCCACCGATCCGCTCGACACGGTGGCGCGCAAGCTGATGCGGGTGAACCTGTCCGATCTGGCCGCCAAAGGGGCCGAGCCGTTCGGATATCTGCTGGCCTGCCACTGGTCGCCGCGCTGCGGCTGGCCCGAGCGGATGGCCTTTGTCGACGGGCTGCGCGCCGACCAGAAGGCATTCGGCATCGCCTTGCTGGGCGGGGACACGGTCGCAACCCCGGGTCCGGCCAGCTTCTCGATGACGCTGCTGGGCTGGACCCCCAGGGGCCGGACTGTCGGACGCGCCGGAGCCAGGCCAGGCGATCTGGTCTTTGTCACCGGGGCCATCGGCGACGGCTGGCTGGGTCTGGAGGCCGTGCAGGACCGGCTGTCGATCGACGCCGAGCGGGTCGCGGCCTTGTCAGACCGGTATCGCTCGCCGACGCCACGGACAGAGTTCGCCCTGCCGGTACGCGATCTGGCCACGGCCTCGATCGACGTCTCGGACGGACTGATCGCCGATCTCGGCCATATGGCGGAGGCCGGCGGGGTCGGCATCGAGATCGATCTGGAGACTGTGCCCCTGTCCGCCGCCGGCCAGGCCTGGTTCGACGGTCGGGTCGATGCGCAGGCGGCGCTTGAGGCGCTGGTCACCGGCGGGGACGACTATGAGATCGCCTTCACGGCCTCGCCTCGCGACGAAGCGGCCCTGAGGCGGGAGGCGGAGCGTCGTCATCTGCGCCTGACCCGGATCGGCCGCGTCACAACGGGGCAGGGTGTCGTCGCCCGTTTCGGGGGGCAGCCGGTCGCGTTTGCCCGCCCGGGCTTTACCCACGGCTGACAACGATTTCTCAAGGCGTCGGTGCCACGATGTCGCCATGCGCCGTCGTGACCTCATCGCCGCCACCGCCGTCCTGTCCGCCGTTGGGCCTGCGGTGCGGGCCGAAGACGCGCCTGCCGGAGGCGCGAGCCTGAGCATGCCCGGCGTCGGCCTGCCGATCATCGCGGGCGGGCGGCTGCGCAACTATGTTTTCGTATCGCTTCGCCTGCATCTCGGCGGGTCGGCGACCCCCGAGACGATGCGCGCCAAGGAAGCCTATCTGCGCGACGCCCTGGTACGCGCCGGGCATCGGACGCCGTTCGTGGTGGCGGATGACTGGACCCGGGTCGATCCGGTCGCCCTGTCCGCCAGCCTGATCCGGTCCGCATCGACCATCGCGGGGCGTGGCTCGGTCACCCGGGTCGAGATCGTCAGTCAGGCTCCGCGCCGCCGGATGGTGACGCAGACGGGCTGACTCAACATCGCCTGTTGCGTCGACTGCCGGTATTTGGCACGTTTCCGCCGCAATTCCCCAAGGACGCAACATGCGTCCGGTGCGCACGGGGGGACCGGAAGGCGGAAAGAGGCGGCTAACGCCCACCGCGCCAAGGGACCGGGCGTCTGAAGATCACAGGACTTGGAAACGTCATGAGCAACTATCTGTGGCTGGTCATTGCCGCAGGCGCGCTGGGTGTCCTTTACGGACTGATCCAGACCGCCTCGCTGATGAAGGCCAGTACCGGCAACGACAAGATGCGCGAGATCGCTGCGGCGATCCAGGAAGGCGCTTCGGCCTATCTGCGACGGCAGTACACCACCATCGCCATGGTCGGCGTGGTGATCCTGGTCGCCGCCTATTTTCTGATCGGTGAATGGGCCGCCATCGGCTTCGTCATCGGCGCGGTCCTGTCGGGCCTCGCCGGTTTCGCCGGCATGCTGATCTCCGTGCGGGCCAACGTCCGCACCGCACAGGCTGCGTCGGAGAGCCTCGCCAAGGGTCTGGACCTGGCCTTCCGCTCGGGAGCCATCACCGGCATGTTCGTGGCAGGCGGCGCGCTTCTGGGCGTGGCCGGCTACTACGCCATCCTGACGGCGGGCATGGGCTTTGAGCCCACCAGCCGCGAAGTCATCGACGGCCTGGTGGCCCTCGGCTTCGGTGCCTCGCTGATCTCCATCTTCGCCCGTCTGGGCGGCGGCATCTTCACCAAGGGTGCCGACGTGGGCGGCGACATGGTGGGCAAGGTCGAGGCCGGTATCCCCGAGGATGACCCCCGCAACGCCGCGACCATCGCCGACAACGTCGGCGACAACGTCGGCGACTGCGCCGGCATGGCCGCCGACCTGTTCGAGACCTATGCAGTGACCACGGTCGCCACCATGGTGCTGGCGGCGATCTTCTTCCGCGACCAGCCCTACGTCGAAACCATGATGCTGCTGCCGCTGGCCATCTGCGGCATCTGCGTCGTCACCTCGATCATCGGCTCGTTCTTCGTGCGTCTCGGCAAGAGCCAGAACATCATGGGTGCCCTGTATCAGGGTCTCATCGTCACCGGCGTTCTGTCGGTCGGGGCCCTGTGGCTGGTCATTGACCAACTGCTCCCCGGAAACGCCGTCATCACGGCATCGGACGGTCTGAGCATCACCGCCATGGATCTGTTCTGGTCCGGCCTGGTCGGCCTGCTGGTTACCGCCGCCATTGTGGTGATTACCGAATACTACACCGGTTCGAACTTCCGCCCGGTGCGATCGGTCGCCAACGCCTCGGTTTCGGGCCACGGCACCAACGTCATCCAGGGTCTGGCCGTCTCGCTGGAGTCGACCGCCCTGCCGGCGCTGACGATCATCGTCGGCATCGTCGCCTCCTATCAGCTGGCGGGCCTGTTCGGCATCGCTATCGCCACCACGACCATGCTGGGCGTGGCGGGGATGATCGTGGCGCTGGACGCCTTCGGTCCGGTCACCGACAACGCCGGCGGCATTGCCGAAATGGCGGGCCTGCCCGCAGAAGTGCGTCATTCGACCGACGCCCTCGACGCGGTCGGCAACACCACCAAGGCCGTGACCAAGGGCTATGCCATCGGTTCGGCCGGCCTCGGTGCCCTGGTGCTGTTCGCGGCCTATACGTCCGATCTGGACTATTTCGCTGCCAATCCGGACCTCTATCCCTTCTTCGCCGGCATGGCCGAGATCGATTTCGGCCTGACCAATCCGTACGTCGTCGTTGGCCTGCTGTTCGGGGGGCTGCTGCCCTTCCTGTTCGGCGGCATGTCGATGATGGCGGTCGGTCGCGCCGCCGAGTCGGTCGTGGCCGAGGTGCGTCGCCAGTTCCGCGAGAACCCGGGCATCATGACCTATGAGGTCAAGCCCGAGTATGGCCGGGCCGTCGACATCCTGACCAAGGCGGCGATCAAGGAGATGATCGTGCCGTCCCTGCTGCCGGTGCTGTCGCCGATCGTCCTGTTCGTCGCGGTGCTGTCGATCTCGGACAAGGCCACGGCCTTTGCCGCCCTCGGCGCCATGCTGATGGGCGTCATCGTCACCGGCCTGTTCGTCGCCATCTCGATGACCTCGGGCGGCGGCGCGTGGGACAACGCCAAGAAGGTCATTGAAGAGGGCTTCACCGACAAGAACGGCGTCGTCCACGGCAAGGGTTCCGAGGCGCACAAGGCCGCGGTGACCGGCGACACGGTCGGCGATCCCTACAAGGACACCTCCGGTCCGGCGGTGAACCCGATGATCAAGATCACCAACATCGTGGCCCTGCTGCTGCTCGCAGTCCTGGCCAGCGGCAAGGTGTTCTGATCCTGCTGAAACAAGCCGCCGCGTCCTGACCAGGACGCGGCGGTCGCCCAGGAAAAAGGCCCCGGAGAGCGATCTCCGGGGCCTTTTTGTATGGAGAGGGAAGCGGCGACTACTCCCGGCGCTGCTGGCCCGGGGTGTCCTCTTCCGTGCGGGGCAGCTGGCCGCGCCCGACGTTGCCGAGCAACTGCTCGAGGATGGTCAGCTGACGCCCGCGGGTCGGGGTTTCACGGCTGTTTATGGCCACCCGCTGGCCGTCCTCGAGGCCGAGGCTCCGGACTTCGGACACCAGGCCTGCATCATTGAAGGTGATTTCCGTCACCGAGCGCTGGGTCACCTGCGGCCGGTTGTAGGTGTATTTCTCGGTCACCTGGCTGATGTAGTACCAGACGTTGTCGCGTTCGAAGGTCGAGGTCGTCGAAGGCGTGCCCAACCGGGTCAGCACTGTCTGCTTCGTATCCGTGCCCGCGACAATGTCTGTCGGCTTGGCGTCGATCGCCTGGAAGCCGTTCTGGCCCACAACCGGAGCACAGGCGCTGGTCAGGGCGGCGGCCGAGAGTGCGGCTATCAGGAGGTTCGTACGGAGCATTTGCGGCGCCTGCGACTTCAACAAGGTCTTTGACCTAACCGGAGCCGAGGCTTAGTTCAACGGCGCGGCGGAAAAGGGGCCGTATGATCATGCTTCAGAATCTGTTCCGAACCCGTCCTCGCGAGCGTCTGGGCCAGCCACTGTATGAAGCGGCGGTGCGGCAGGCGCGCGATCCGGCCTTTTATACCAGGTTCGGCGTGGCCGACCGTATCGACGCACGGTTCGAACTCTACACCCTGCACGTTCTGCTGCTGGTCATGCGGCTGCGCGATGAGGGCGATCGGGGTTCGGAGGCGGGACAGGATCTTTTCAACACCTATGTCTCGGCACTGGACCACGCCCTGCGGGAGCTGGGCGTCGGTGATGTCTCCGTCGGCAAGAAGATGCGCAAGCTGGGCGAGTCCCTGTATGGCAGGATGACGGCTTGGGAGCCCGCCTTGCGGGCCGGCGATACGGTCGCGCTGGCCGCGAGCCTGGCCCGCAATGTGTATGAGAGCGAGGACACCGCGACGGGTGGGGCACTGGCGGCCTACGCCATCGCAAGCCGCGCCGCCCTGGCGGCGCAGACCTTCGATGCCGTGGCGAACGCACCGGCCTGGGCCGAGGTCGCGGCGTGATCCTTCCCGATCTTCCCTACAGCGAGCCGGTCCGCCTGCATCAGGTCGCCGGCGGTGTGAAGCGGACCCTGGAGCCCGACGCGGCGGCCCGCGCCCGGATCGTCAAGGCGCTGGATCTGGCCTCGCTGGACGCCTTCACGGCAGAGATGGACCTGGCACCGTCGCCTGCGGGCTGGCGGCTGTCCGGTCGGGTGCGCGCGAGCCTGGCCCAGACCTGCGGCATCACCCTCGAGCCGCTGCCGCTGGAGATCGACGCGTCGTTCGCCCTGACCCTGGCCGAGGCCGTGGAGGAGGACTCCGAGGAGATCATCATCACCCTCGACGACGAATCGCCCGACCTGATCGAGAACGGCCAGATCGATCTGGGCCAGTATGCGGTCGAACAACTGGCCCTGAGGCTGGATCCTTTCCCGCGCAAGCCGGGCGCTGAGTTTGTCCAGCCGCCGGAACCTGCTGAAATCTCGCCGTTCGCGGTGTTGAAGCAACTTCGACCCTCCGACGAAGGTTGACGCAAGGGCGGCGCGGTTGCATCCCCCCGGTGCGGCGTTATCGTCGCCAAACTGACAAGCGCCGGGTTGACGGCGCGACGGAGTCGAAGCGGCTTGTCATCCCCGATCCTGATTTCGCTCGACGCCATGGGTGGCGACCACGGTCCGTCCGTTGTGGTGCCCGGTGTGCGCGACTACCGCAAACGTCATGGTGGCGAGGGCGTACGCTTCCTGCTGCACGGCGATGAGACGGCGATCCGTGCCGAGATGGCCAGATGCGGCCTGACCGATGACGTCTGTATCGTGCGTCACACCGACAAGGTCGTGGCCATGGACGAAAAGCCCGCCCAGGCCATGCGCCGGGGCAAGGGCTCCAGCCTCTGGAACGCGATCGAAGCGGTCAAACTGGGGGAGGCCGGGGCCGTGGTCTCCGCCGGCAACACCGGCGCGCTGATGGCCATTTCCAAACTGTTGCTGCGGATGTCCGCTCCGGGGCTTGAGCGTCCGGCGATCGTCGCCAGCTGGCCGACCCCGAAGGGGATCACGGCCGTGCTCGACGTCGGTGCCAACATCGAAAGCGATGCGGCCCAGCTGGTCGAGTTCGCGATCATGGGCGAGGCCTTCATGACCGCCGTCCATGGGGTTGAGAAGCCGACCATCGGCATTCTGAACGTCGGCTCCGAGGACATGAAGGGCCACGAAGACGTGCGCGAGGCCGCCCGCCTGCTGCGCGAGGGCGGCTTCGGCCTCGACTATTACGGCTTCGTCGAGGGCACGGATATCGCCAAGGGCACGGTGGATGTGGTCGTGACCGACGGCTTCACCGGCAATATTGCGCTCAAGACCGCCGAGGGACTGGCCAAATTCATCGCGTCCCTGATGAAGGAGGCGCTGACGTCCAGCCTGATGGCAAAACTGGGTGCCCTGCTGGCCATGTCGGCCCTGAAACGGATGAGCCAGAAGATCGACCCCAACGCCATCAACGGAGGCCCGCTGCTCGGGCTGAATGGTGTGGTGGTGAAGAGCCATGGCGGGGCCACGGCGGGCGGTTTCGGTGCCGCCATCCGGGTGGCTGTCGAATTGGGCCGCAGCGACTATATGGAAAAGGTCGGGGCCAATCTGCAGCGGCTGACGGCCTTGCTTGAGAGCCCCGTCGTCAGTTCGGCGGATGAGCCCGTCGGGGAGAATATTCAGTGAGCGTCGTCCGCAGCGCCGTGACCGGCGTCGGCTCCTTTCTGCCGGAACAGGTCGTCACCAACGCTGATCTCGCAGAGATCGTCGATACGTCCGACGAGTGGATCCAGGAACGGACCGGCATTCGGCAGCGCCACCGTGCCCGGGACGACCAGCCGACCAGCGACCTGGCGACGGAAGCGGCCAGGCGGGCCCTGGCTGACGCCGGCCGGACCGCCGCCGAGGTCGATCTCATCATCGTCGCGACGACCACACCCGACATGACCTTCCCTTCGGTCGCCTCGATCGTGCAGCGCAAGCTGGGCGCGCCGGTCTGCATTGCCTTTGACGTCCAGGCCGTCTGTTCGGGTTTCGTCTATGCGCTCAGCGTCGCCGACGGTTTCGTCGCGCGTGGTCTGGCGAAATGTGCCCTGGTGATCGGTGCCGAGGAGATGACCCGGCTGATGGACTGGACGGACCGGTCGACCTGCGTGCTGTTCGGCGACGGTGCCGGCTGCGTCGTGGTCGAGCCGCGCGAGGGGCAGGGGACCAAGGCGGATCAGGGCCTGCTGGGCTTCGCCCTTCGCTGCGACGGGACCAAGACCGACCTTCTCTATGTCGACGGCGGCCCGGCCACGACCGGCACCGTGGGCCACCTGCGCATGGCCGGGAACCAGGTCTTCCGCCACGCCGTGGTCAATATCGCCGAGGCCATCACCGCCGCCTGCGCTGCCTCGGGCATCGAGGTCGCTGATGTCGACTGGTTCGTGCCTCACCAGGCCAACCAGCGCATCATCAAGGGCGTCGGCGACCGGCTGGGTCTGGACGAGGACAAGGTCGTCTCGACCGTCGCCATCCATGCCAACACCTCGGCGGCGTCGATCCCGCTGGCCCTGGACGCGGCGATTCAGGACGGCCGGATCAAGCGCGGCGATCTGGTTCTGCTGGAGGCGATGGGCGGCGGTCTGACCTGGGGTGCCTGCGCGTTTCGTCTGTAGGGCGATTTCCGGCTTTCCATTTGACGACGCTTGGCCTTTTATGTCCGACGACCGACCTTTGGAGGGGAGCGGACCTTTGGCCGAACACCAGACGCTGACGCGCGCCGATCTCTGTGAAGCGGTGCACGAAGACGTGGGCCTGTCCCGTCAGGAGTGCTCGGCCCTGGTCGAGCGCACGCTCGAACTGATTATCGAATCGCTGGAGCGCGGCGAAACGGTGAAGCTGTCCGGCTTCGGCGTCTTCCAGGTGCGTGAGAAGCGCGCCCGGATGGGCCGCAACCCCAAGACCGGCCAGCCGGCGGCGATCCACCCGCGCCGGGTGATCAGTTTCCGCGCCTCGCAGATCATGAAGGGCCGGGTTCACGACGCCGTCGTGAGCGCCTGACACCCGTGGCCAAGAGCCCCAACGCCTTCAGGACCATTTCAGAAGCGGCGACCGAGGTCGGCGCCCCCCAGCATGTGCTGCGGTTCTGGGAGACGAAATTCACCTTTCTGACGCCGCTCAAGCGCGCGGGCGGCCGCCGGTTCTATCGGCCGCAGGACCTCGTCCTGCTCAAGGCTGTCAAACGGCTGCTGCACGACGAAGGCCTGACCATCAAGGGCGTCCAGCGCCTGCACAAGGAGCAGGGGCTCAAACGTCTGGCCCACTATGGCGACCCTGACGGTGCTGTGACCTTCGAGCCCGAAGGTGCTGCACCGGCGACGGTTGCCGCCCCGGCCGCCACGGGCCAGTCATCGATCCGCCTGCGTCAGGTGCTGGCCGAGCTGGAAGGCGCGCGGGCCCGCCTTGAGGCCGTACTGTCGAGAAGCGCCTGAGGGCTGCTTTTTCGGTTTGCGGCACCGCCAACCCCGTCTATAGGGAGCGCCTCTCGGAGCGTGGCGCAGCCTGGTAGCGCACTTGACTGGGGGTCAAGGGGTCGCAGGTTCGAATCCTGTCGCTCCGACCATCTTCCTGAATGAAGACGGTTGGTGAAGGGGGTCGCTTTCGGGCGGCCCCCTTGCAATTGGGCCGCCTATTTCTCTGCGCCTTCCGCCCATTTGAACAGCGGATAGAGCGGCACGCCCCAGCCGATGCCGGCGACGGCGAAGACGGCGAGATCGATCAGCTGGCCGGCCGGCAGCAGGCCACGCAGGGCGATCGCGCCCCAGATCCAGAAGGCCACGAAGAACAGCACGCCGATCATGGCGACGAAGCGTCGGGTCCGCGGACCCATCAGCGCTTGCTCCGGAACAGGAAGAAGGCTCCGAGCGCCAGGGTCGAGGCGGCCAGCGCCCAGAGCACCCAGGTCCACTCGTCCATCGTGCTGGCACCGAAGACCCGCACCGCCAGGAACCAGCCTGCGATCGCGGCGACGACCGAGACCAGCGAGGTGGCGAACAGTCCGCGACGGCCGCTGCCCAGATCGGCCAGCCAGGCGAGGGTGAAGGCACCGAGCACCGCCATGATGATTTCAAGATAGGGCAACCGGTCTCTCCTGACTTGCGGCGATGCGACGCCGAAATGCGACTCGATCTGGCCGCACCGTGCGGGCATACCACTCGGGTCGGCGCGATCCAGGGACGCGAGGGCACTGTAACGGTCGGGACGGCAGGCGTCGAATGAAGCGTTTCATCGGTGGTGATCAGAACCGCCCGGTCGCCATCTGGCTGTTCAGTTGCGCGGCCCTGGTGTTCCTCATGGTCGTGGTCGGGGGCATCACCCGCCTGACCGGCTCGGGGCTGTCAATCACCGAGTGGAAGCCGATCATGGGCGCCTTGCCGCCGATGAACGCGGCCGACTGGCACGAGGCGTTCGAGAAATATCGCGCCATTCCGCAGTACACCCAGGTCAACGCCGGCATGAGTCTGGCCGAGTTCAAGGGCATCTTCTGGTGGGAGTGGGCGCACCGGCTGCTGGGCCGGTTGATCGGTGCCGCCTTCGCCCTGCCATTCGCCGTTTTCCTGATCCTGCGCCGGATGCCCCGGCGTCTGATCTTGCGCTGCGCGGTCCTGCTGGCGCTGGGCGGGCTACAGGGGCTGATCGGCTGGTGGATGGTGTCCAGCGGCCTGTCTGAGCGCGTTGACGTGGCCCCCGAGCGGCTGACGGTCCATCTGGGCCTGGCGTTGGCGATCTTCATGGGACTGATCTGGACCGGGCTGGAGGCCTGGAACGGCGAATCGCACAGCCGGCCGAGCGTGGTCTGGAGTCGCGGCGCGGCCGTGCTGCTGGGCGCGGTCTTCTTCCAGTGTCTGCTGGGCGGCCTGGTGGCGGGGGCCAAGGCGGGCTTTGTCTACACCGACTGGCCGCTGATGAACGGGGCGGTCCTGCCGCCGGTGGACTGGAGCCCGGGCGGTCTGGCCTGGTTACACGATCAGGCGTTGGTCCAGTTCAATCACCGCGTCTGGGCCTATGCGCTCCTGATCGGCGGGACGGTCTATGCGGTCCAGGCCTGGCGCTGGCGGCTGGCCGAGGGCCTGGGTGCTGCGGCGTTCGCGGTGGCGGCGGCCCTGTGGCTACAGGCGATTCTGGGGATCGCCACCCTGATGAACGCCACGCCCCTGTGGCTGGGTGCCCTGCATCAGGCGGGGGCGGCGCTGGTGCTGGCGGCGGCGACGCTCAACCTGTGGCTGGTGCGCCGCTCCCAGACCCGGCTGTTTACGTCCGGACCGAGGACCAGGGGCCTCTGATCGCGAAGGTAACTCCGGGGTACTGGATGTTGACGAACAACACCTCGCCATCCGGCGAGAAGACCGCTCCGGCGAACTCGCTGTTCCCGGTGAAGACGTTGCGGGCGATAGTGTAGAGCTTCCCTTCCGGGGTGACTCCCTTCACGTGATTGCGGATGGCCGAGGAATAGTTGTCCTCACAGACGACCAGATGGCCCCAAGGCGCGATGCACAGATTGTCGCCCATGTTGATCGTCTTCTCGTCCACGCTCTCGACGAACAGCTGGATCCGCCCCGGGCTGAGCCGCTCGCCCAGCGCGCCCTCGAAGCGCGAGGGGACATAGCGCAGGATCTGGCCGCGCTCGATCGGGCCGCCCGAGGTCGCGGTCAGATACAGTTCTTCATCACCCCAGAAGACGCCCTCGCCCCGCGCCACCAGGGTCGCGCCGGCGGCGTGGCCCCGCATCCGCAGATCGCCGGCCGGGCTCTCGACATCCTCCATGTCGATCCAGACCACCTCGCGCCAGTCGCCGACCGACCACACCCGGGTCCGGTTGTTGGAGCTGTCCGAACCACGCGCGTCGCGGAATGCCATGGCCTGTAGCCGGCCGCCTTCAGCCAGCTTGCCGGGGGTCGTGGGGATGAAGCGGTAGAACAGCCCGTCCGACTTGTCCTCGGTCAGATAGACGATGCCGGTGCGCGGATCGACGCAGACCGCTTCGTGCTCGAACCGGCCCATGGCCTTCAGGGGCACGGGGTCAGCAAGGCCGGTTCCGTTTGCGGGTACCTCGAAGACGTAGCCGTGTGCCTTGGTGACATCGCCCGACGCCGATGTCTCCTCGGTCTCCTCGCAGGTCAGCCAGCTACCCCAAGGGGTGTGGCCGCCGCAGCAGTTGGTGCTGGTGCCCGACAGGGACAGGAACTGTCGCACGACCTGCCGGGTGTCGAGATCATAGACCAGGGTGGTGGTGCCGCCGGGCAGGGGGCGGCCATCCTTGTATGTGTCGTAGCCCTTGGCCGGGTCCAGCAAGCCGATGCGTTCCTGACGGAACCCGCCGGGTCCAAGGTTGCGATGCAGCCCGCTGGATCCCTTCAGTTCGTGGTTCCGCACCAGGGCGACGCGCGAGCCGTCAAGAGGGAAACAGCCCATGCCGTCGAACTGGCCCGGGACGAACAGCCCGTCGTCCATGGTGTCGCCGCTCTGGGAGATGACCTGGTAGGAAAAGCCCTCCGGCAGATCGAGCAGGCGGTTTTCATCCCGCATCAGCGGACCGTAGCCGTGGACCTCATTGACATAGGTCTCTTCATTCGCGGCCGTCTGGGCGGCGACGCTGCGGGCCAGGCCGGCGAAGGCAAAGGCGGCGGCCGAGCCGGCGATCAGGTCGCGACGATGGGGGCGCATGGGGGACTCCGATATGGCTTTCGCGCTTATGACCGGCGCGGCGGCCCGGGTCATCATGGTTCTGTGACGCAGACCTGCCAGACGTCAGTCCTTCAACGCCCGTCCGGCCACCACAGCCTTCGCCCCGAATTTGGCCCGCAGGGCATCGATCGCTGTTTCGGTCTTGAGGGCCCGGGTCTCGGCCGTCTCGAACAGGGCATGGGAATCGGGCGCATCGATGATCTCAGCCATGCCGATGCCGATCAGGCGGTAGGGGCGGCCCAGTTCCGGGGCCATCAGCGCCCGCCCGGCGGCGAACAGGGCGCGGGCCGTCTGGACCGGCTCGGGCAGGCTGACGCGCCGGGTGACGATCCTGAAGTCCGGGCGGCGCAGCTTGAGCACCAGCACCCGGCTGGCGACGCCGTCGCGCCGGGCCTTGGAGGCCAGCTTCTCGCACAGGGGCCAGAGCTCGGCCTCGAGATCCCCGGCCGTTGTCAGGTCCGTGTTGAAGGTGGTCTCCGCGCTCATTCCCTTGCGCTCATGACCGGGATTGACCGCCCGGGCGTCACGGCCGTGGGCAAGGTCGTAGAGGCGCAGCCCGGTCTCGCCATAGCGTCGGACCAGCTCGCGCACGTCCGCAGCGGCCAGATCGCCGACCGTGGCATAGCCGTCGCTCTGCAGGGTCCTGCGGAACACGGGGCCGACTCCGGGCAGGATGCTGACCGGGCGGGGCGCGAGCACGGTCGGAGCCTCTGACCCCAGCACCGAGAAGCCGCGCGGCTTGTCCAGTTCGGACGCGACCTTGGCGAGGAAGCGGTTGGGGGCCAGACCGATAGAGACGGTCAGGCCGGTGTCCGTCTCGATCTGCTGCTGCAGCCGGACCAGCTGGACGGCCGGCGGCCCGCCGTTCAGCCGTTCGGTGCCTGCCAGGCCGATCCAGGCCTCGTCCAGCGAGAGGGTCTGGACCAGGGGCGTCAGCCTGCTGACCGCGCCGAATATGGCCTCGCTGGCGGCCACATATTTGCGGAAGTCGGGCTTGATGACGACGGCCTCGGGGCAGGCCTTCAGCGCCTTGAACATCGGCATGGCCGAGTGGACGCCATATTGGCGGGCGATGTAGCAGCAGGTCGAGACCACCCCGCGCCGGCCACCACCGATGATGACGGGCCGGTCGCGCAGCTCGGGCCGGTCGCGCTTCTCTACCGAGGCGTAGAAGGCGTCGCAGTCGAGGTGGGCGATGGTCAGCCGGTCCAGCTCGTCGTGGCAAACCATGCGACGGGAACCGCAGGCCGGGCACCGTTCGACCTTGCGGTCGGCGGTATGGAGACAGTCACGACAGATGGCTTTCAACTACACACCCGTCATCCTGGGGCTGGTCCCGAGGACCCATCGCTGGTGGTAGCGCGAACAGTGGATCATCGCGGCGCCATTGTGCCCCAGCGTCGCTTGACCTGCGACGGAGAAATGGGTCCTCGGGACAAGCCCGAGGATAACGGGAGAAAGAGGCTTCACCCCAACTTAAGACCCGTCGGGTCACAGTGCACGAAGAAGGCGCCAAGCCTCCGTGCAGCCGCACCCAGAGGCAACCAGGCCAAGGTGATGATGTCCAAGAAAGTCCTCATCGTCGAGGATAACGAGCTGAACATGAAGCTGTTTCATGATCTGCTCGACTCGCAGGGCTACCAGACGCTGCAGACCCGGGAGGGATTGCAGGCGTTGGCTTTGGCGCGGCTGCACAAGCCCGACCTGATCCTGATGGACATCCAGCTGCCCGAGATCAGCGGACTGGAAGTCACCAAATGGCTGAAGGACGACGATGAACTGAGCCACATCCCCGTCGTCGCCGTCACCGCCTTCGCCATGAAGGGCGACGAGGAGCGAATCCGCAACGGAGGATGTGAGGCCTACATTTCCAAGCCCATCTCGGTGATGCATTTCCTCGACGTGGTTCGGAAACACCTGGGATAGGGACTGATGACGGCGCGCATTCTTGTCGTTGACGATGTGGAAGCGAACGTTCGCCTGCTCGAGGCCAAGCTGACGCTCGAATACTATGAGGTCCTGACCGCAAGCGACGGCGTGACGGCGCTGCAGGTCGCCTCCGATGAGCGGCCCGACGTCATTCTGCTGGACGTCATGATGCCCGGTATGGACGGCTTTGAAACCTGTCGTCGGCTGAAGGCCGATCCGGTCACCCGGCACATCCCCGTCGTCCTGGTTACAGCCCTCGACGGGCGCGAGGACAAGCTCAAGGGACTGGACGCCGGGGCCGACGACTTCGTCACCAAGCCGATTGATGACGTCATCCTGTTCGCCCGCGTGCGCTCCCTGCTGCGGCTGAAGTCCGTGATGGACGAGTTGCGGGAGCGTGAGGAGAGCGGTCGCCGCCTGGGCGTCGACACCGACGGTGCCGGACGCCTGCGCGGCTCGGGTGGGCGCGTCCTGATCGTCGACGACAATCAGCGCCAGGCGCAGAAGATGGTCGAACATCTGGCGGGCGAGCATCGGCCGACGGTCGAGAGCGACCCGGCCGCGGCCCTGATTGCGGCGCGCGGGCCCGTCGATCTGATGATCGTGAACGTCTCCAGCGCCGAATTCGACGGCCTGAGGTTCGTCGCCCAGACCCGGTCGACCGAGACCTCACGGCGTATCCCCATCCTGGCCGTGGTTGATCCTGCGGATCGTCCCCGGCTGCTCAAGGCGCTGGAACTCGGCGTCAACGACATCCTGCCGCGCCCTGTCGATCCGGAGGAGCTGGAGGCGCGCGTGCGCACCCAAATCAAGCGCAAACGCTATGCCGACTTCCTCAAGCAGAAGCTGGACTACAGCCTCGAGATGGCGGTCACCGACGCCCTGACCGGCCTGCACAACCGCCGCTATATGGCCGGCCAGTTGCAGGCGTTGATGAGCCGGGCCGGGCAGGGGGGCGAGGGCGTGGCTGTCCTCGTCATGGACATCGACCATTTCAAGCTGGTCAACGACGGCTTCGGCCACGACGCGGGCGATGAGGTCCTGCGAGAGTTCGCCGTTCGTCTGGCCACCAATGTCCGTGCCATCGACCTGCCGTGCCGCCTGGGCGGCGAGGAATTCGTGGTGGTCATGCCAGGGGCGAGCCTTGAGGACGCGACCCGCGTCGCCGACCGCATCCGTCGCGATGTCGGTGCCCAGCCCTTTCCGATCATGGGCGGTGCGGAATCACTGACCGTAACCGTCTCGGTGGGCGTCGCTGCCAGTACCGGTCTCGATGACACGCCGGATGCCCTGCTGAAGCGGGCTGACGAGGGGGTCTATGAGGCCAAGGCCCGGGGCCGCAATCAGGTCATCGCGCGGGCAGCCTAGGGGCCTCTACCGGCTCATCCACGGCTTGGACTTGCCGGTCGCGATTCGCGCGGCCTGCTCCCGCTGGAAACGGCCGCCGCGCGGTGGCTTCTCGCGGGCCTCGATCGCCGCCATCTTCAGGCGCAGCGCCCGTTGGACGGGGCTTTCGGGCGGCAGGTCGTCCGTCGGATCCGTCATTGCAGCAACCTGGCACGCCGGCGATGACCTCACCGCCGAACAAACAAAAAACGCCCGGTGCTTCCACCGGGCGTTCCGAAAACCAGCAGGGCGCGAGCCTTACTTGATCTTGCCTTCCTTGAACTCGACGTGCTTGCGCACGACGGGGTCGTATTTCTTCACGACCATTTTTTCGGTCATGGTCCGGGCGTTCTTCTTGGTGACATAGAAGAAGCCGGTGTCGGCGGTCGAGTTCAGGCGGATCTTGATTGAAGCCGGCTTGGCCATCGGAATTACCTTTGCGACGGCGAAAGCCGCTGAAATGAGAGGCGCGGAACATACTCAGGCGCGCTCCAAAGTCAACGCCGGTCAGACAGGCCGCCATTCAGTGACGGGGCGCACCGTCGCGCAGGCGGGGGAGCCGTCCTTGCCCCGCCCCGGCAGATGGACCTCCAGCCGGGCGTCCGGGACCAGCAGGGCCTTTGGAATGTCGTGGATGTCGACCTTGGCGCGCCGGTTCCACGCGCTGGCGTGGTCACCTGCCGAGGTGCCGATGCGGATGTAGACGAAGCGGCGGACCGGCCCCTCGCGGCGCACGAAGGGGCCGGTCATGCGGCCGTCGGGATGCAGGGTGACGGGGAGTTCGAACGCCATGGGTCCGTCGCCCGCGGTGCGCGGCTCGAACGGCATGTCGTCCTTCTGCAGGCTGTAGCGCACGCCCGGGACGGGGTCGTCGATGATGAGGCGAAGCGTCACGGTTCCGGCCATGTCGTCAGATTAGGCGAGGCCGGGTCTTCGTGCCAGGCTGGGCGGATGAAACAGATCGCCGCCCTCGCCGCCGCCGCCATAGCCCTGTCCGCCTGCGCCACGGTCCCCGCGCCGCCGCCGCAGCAGGACGCCTTCATGGCCAGTCTCAACGCCCTGTGCGGGCAGAAATTCGTGGGACGGGTGGTCACCACCCAGGCTGCGGACGCTGATTTCGCCGCCTCGCGCCTGCTGATGCATGTGCGCGACTGTTCGGCCGACGAGGTCCGCATTCCCTTCCGGGTCGGCGAGGACCGGTCCCGCACCTGGGTGATCAGCCGCAATGAAGACGGCGGTCTGACCCTGAAACACGATCACCGCGACCCGCAAGGCAATCCCGACGGCCTGCACTGGTACGGCGGCGACACGACCTCCGCCGGGACGGCGAACCGGCAGGAGTTCCCGGTCGATGAATTCTCGATCGAACTGTTCAACGCCGGCAACGCCTCGGTCTCGACCACCAATGTCTGGGCGGTCGAGGTCCATCCGGGGCGGATCTATGCCTATGAGCTGCGGCGCGAGAACCGCTACCTGCGCGTCGAGTTCGACCTGACCCGGCCGGTCGCCGAGTAGACTATCCCGCCGCCATCACGCCGCAGGCGATCCGGGCACCGGCACCGCCGATGGGCTGGCTGGTGTGATCGTCGGCATTGGCGTGGATGACCAGGGACGAGCCGTCCGAATCCCACAGCCACTGGCCGGGACCCTCGGAGGCTATACGGGCGCGGGTGGTGAAGACCTCTGCATTCACCCGCCCCCCGGCGTCGGCGAAGATGTTGGGCAGGTCGCCGTCGTCTGGCCCGCCTGCGTTCAACAATCCATGCGGCGCTTGCGGATCGCCGTGGTTGACGTGGGCGCCGGCCGTGGTGAAGGGCGTCTCGCACTGGCCGGTCGCGTGAATGTGGACCCCGTGCCAGCCGGGCGGGAGGCCCTCAGCCTCGATGCGGATCAGCAGGCCGGTCGGGCCCTGGGTCAGGACGGCGCGGCCGATCCGGGCACCGCTGGCGTTGACCAGCGTCGCTTCGCCAAAATCCCCGAGAGCGGCGCGCTGGAGCCGTTGCGAATAGTCGTTGGTGGTGACGCTGACGCAGCCGGCGAGGGCGGCGGTCAGGGGCAGGAGGGCGAGGGCGGTCAAACGGGCGGCGTGCATGGTCGGGGTCCTTGTTTCGGCGGGGCGAAAACCCTCAGCGTCGCTTTGCCACGGCTGCCCCCGGATGCTAGAAAACGCGTTCGCGGATCACGTTCCGATTCCGGCCATTTAAAGCCTGATTTCCTTGACTGACGACAGCTACAACGACGCACTGCCCCCGGCCTCGGGCGGCGGCGGCGACATATCCACCATCACCATCGAGGACGAGCTGAGGCGCTCGTATCTCGACTACGCCATGAGCGTGATCGTGTCCCGCGCCCTGCCGGACGCGCGTGACGGGCTGAAGCCCGTGCATCGTCGCATCCTCTATTCGATGCACGACCTGAAGATGACGCCGGATCGCGCCTATTCGAAATGTGCGCGCGTCGTCGGCGACGTGCTGGGCCGGTTCCACCCGCACGGCGATGCCTCGGTCTATATGGCGCTGGTTCGCATGGCCCAGCCCTTCTCGATGGGGCTGATGCTGGTCGACGGCCAGGGCAATTTCGGCTCGGTCGACGGCGATATGCCGGCCTCGATGCGATACACCGAGGCCCGGATGGCCCCGGCCGCCTCGGCCCTGCTGACCGACATCGACAAGGACACGGTCGATTTCCAGCCGAACTATGACGAAAAGGAGCTGGAGCCTGTCGTCCTGCCGGCGCGGATTCCGAACCTGCTGGTCAATGGCGCGGGCGGCATCGCCGTCGGCATGGCCACCAACATCCCGCCCCATAACCTCGGCGAGATCATCGACGCCTGCGTCGCCCTGCTGGACGACCCGAACATCAGCGATGACGCCCTGCTGGACATCGTCCCGGGCCCCGACTTCCCGACCGGCGGCGAGATCATGGGCCGCACGGCACCCCGCAACGCCCTGCGCGACGGTCGCGGCTCGGTCATCGTGCGCGGTCAGGCGACGATCGAGACGATCCGCAAGGACCGTGAGGCCATCGTCGTCACCCAGTTGCCCTATCAGGTCAACAAACAGACCCTGATCGAACGCATCGTCGAAATGGTCCGCGAAAAGCGGATCGAGGGCATTTCCGACGTCCGCGACGAATCCGACCGCGACGGCATGCGGATGGTCATCGAGCTGAAGCGCGACGCCTCGGCCGATGTGGTCCTGAACCAGCTGTGGCGTTTCACCGCCATGCAGAGCTCGTTCGGCGTCAACATGCTGGCGCTGAACCACGGTCGGCCGATCCAGATGGGCCTGCGCCAGCTGCTGGAGGCCTTCCTCGAGTTCCGCGAGGAAGTGGTCGTCCGCCGCATCAAATTCGAACTGGCCAAGGCCCGCGACCGCGGCCACGTGCTGGTCGGTCTCGCCGTGGCTGTGGCCAATATCGACGAGGTCATCCACATCATCCGCAGCTCGGCCGATCCGGCCGAGGCGCGCGAGCGGCTGCAGGCCAAGAGCTGGCCCGTCGGCGACATGATCGCCCTGATCGAGCTGATCGCCGACCCGCGTTCCATGCTGGTCGACGGCGACAAGCTGAACCTGACCGACGAACAGGCCCGCGCCATCCTCGGCCTGACCCTCAGCCGCCTTACCGGCCTCGGCCGCGACGACAAAGAGAATGCGCGCGGCGCGCCGACACCATCCAGGGTCACCTGAACCTGCTCAGCGACCGCGCCAACATCCTGGCCGTGATCCGCGAGGATCTGCTGGTCGTGCGTGATGAGTTCGCCGTGCCCCGCCGGACCCTGATCGGCGAGGGCGACTATGAGCTGGAAGACGAGGACCTGATCCCGCGCGAGGACATGGTCGTCACCGTGACCCACGGCGGCTACGTCAAGCGGGTGGCGCTGAACGCCTACCGGACCCAGCATCGCGGCGGCAAGGGCCGCTCGGGCGTGGCGATGAAGGAGGATGACGCCGTCGTCGGTGTCTTCTCGGCCTCGACCCATACACCGGTGCTGTTCTTCGCCACCAACGGCAAGGCCTACAAGCTCAAGACCTGGCGCCTGCCGCTGGGCAATCCGCAGTCGCGCGGCAAGGCCTTCGTCAATCTGCTGCCGATCGAGCCCGGCGATTCGATCATGAACGTCCTGCCCCTACCCGAGGACGAGGCGGAGTGGGGCAACTACGACATCATGTTCGCCACCCGTTCGGGCGACGTGCGCCGCAACAAGCTGAGCGATTTCGCCACGGTCAACCGGGCCGGCAAGATCGCCATGAAGCTGGAGGATGGCGACCACATGGTCGGCGTCGCCCTGTGCACCGCCGAGGACGACGTCATGCTGACGACGGCCCTGGGCCGTGCCATCCGATTCAAGGCCGACGATGTGCGCGTCTTCAAGGGCCGGGATTCCACCGGCGTGCGCGGTGTGCGCCTGCAGAAGGACGACGAGGTCATCTCCATGGCCGTTCTGGTCCGCGTCGACGCGACGCCGGACGAGCGGGCCGCCTATGTCAAACACGCCTCGGCGGTGCGGCGGGCGGCGGACGGGGCTGAAGACGAACCGACAGTGGCAGCCGATGAAGACGGCGACGAGGCTGCGGGTGAAGCCATCCTGTCGACCGAGCGGATCGCCCAGCTTGGGGCGGCCGAACAGTTCATCCTCACGGTCACCGATACGGGCTTCGGCAAACGTTCCTCGGCCTATGAGTACCGGCGCACCGGACGGGGCGGACAGGGGCTGACGGCTCATGGTCTGGGCGGCCGCGCGGGCACGCGTCTGGCGGCCTCCTTCCCGGTCGAGGACAGCGATGAACTGCTGCTGGTCACCTCGGGCGGCCAGATGATCCGTACCCCGGTCGACCAGGTCCGCATCGTCGGCCGGTCCAGTCAGGGCGTGACCATCTTCCGCACCGCCGACGGCGAGAAGGTCGTCTCGGTCGAGCGTCTGCCGGACAGCGGCGGGGGAGATGAGGATGCGGTCGAAGGCGACGGCCTCGCGCCGGATGCCGGGGGCGACGAAGCCTGACCCATGGCGGGCACCGTTGAACTCAGCATAGACGGTGCCCCGGCCACGCTCGACGACCTGACCCATGTGGCCCTGGTCAACTACGGTGCCTACACCTCGTTCGGGGTGGAACAGGGCGGTGTGCGGGGGCTCGACCTGCATCTGGCGCGGCTGGAGGAGGAGGCGGTCGAACTGTTCGGCGAGCCGGTGGGGGAGGCGCGTTTGCGCGACCTGATGCGGGCGGCCGTGGCGGGCCGCGACGCCTGCTGGCTAAGAGTCAGTCTTTACGCACCCGAGATCGGCCCGCGAATACCGGATTGGCGGGGCCGGCCCAGGGTCATGATCGCGATGTCCCCGCCAACGACGCCGTTCGCTGACGGTGCGCGCCTTCAGATTCAGACCTATGGCCGCGAAGCGCCGCATCTGAAGCATGTCGCCACCTTCGGTCTGATCCGCGCCCGTCGGGCGGCGCGGCTGGATGGGTTCGACGACGCCTTGTTCGTCGATGGTGAGGGGCGGATCTCGGAAGGAAGCCTGTGGAATATCGGGTTTGTCAGCGGCGACGACGTCACCTGGCCGCAGGCACCCATGCTGGCGGGCGTGGCGCAGGCACTGGTGCAGCGGGGCCTTCAAGGGGTCGGGCTGACCGGACGGGCGGAGCCGGTCCTTGCCGCCGAACTCGACCGGTTCGATGCGGCCTTCCTCTGCAACAGCGCCACCCCCGCCTGTGCCATCGCGGCGATCGGCGAGCGCGCCCTGACATCGCCGCCCGCCCTGATCGAGCGGTTGCAGGCCGCATGGGCTTCGAACCCGGTTCAGCCGATCTAGGCCGGCGGTTTCCCACCTGCTAAACCACTGGAACGACGGGGAGGAAAGTGATGCGCATCGGCCTGTATCCGGGCACGTTCGACCCCGTCACCAACGGGCATATGGACATCATCGGGCGTGCGGTGAAGCTGGTCGACCGACTGGTCATCGGCGTCGCCCGCAACGATGAAAAGGGCCCGATGTTCACCACCGACCAGCGGGTTGAGATGGTCCGCGCCGAGGTCGCCCACCTCGGCGACCGGGTCGAGGTTCGGCCCTTTTCCAGCCTTCTGATGCATTTCGCCGAGGAACTGGACGCCGGCATCATCGTGCGGGGACTGCGCGCCGTCGCGGACTTCGAATACGAGTTCCAGATGACGGCGATGAACCAGCGCCTCAATGCCGACATCGAGACGGTCTTCCTGATGGCCGATCCGCGGCACCAGGCCATCGCCTCGCGTCTGGTCAAGGAGATCGCCCGTCTCGATGGCGCGATCGACAGTTTCGTCAGCCCCGCCGTCGCCGAAATGGTGCGGGCCAGGGTCAAGGGTTAGAATGAGCTTCAGGATTGCAACCGCCGGCGCGCTTTTGATGGCGCTTCTCGCCCCGACCGTCCCGGCCGGTGCCCAGACAGCGACCCCGGAGTGGCGCACCGTGGCACCTGAGAATCTGCTGGTCATCGACACGGCCAAGGGACGCATCCTTGTCGAACTGGAGCCGCGCATGGCACCGGTGTCGGTCGCGCGCATCCGCACATTGGCGGATCAGGGCTTCTATGACGGGTTGAAATTTCATCGGGTGATCGAAGGCTTTATGGCCCAGACCGGCGATCCGCTGGGCACCGGGGCCGGCGGCAGCGACCTGCCGGACATTCAAGGGGAGTTTCAGTTTCGTCGCGGCCGCGATCTGGGCTTCGTCAGCCTGGTCACGGCCCAGGCGGGCCTGCTCGGCGTCGCAGGTTCCATGCCGGTCTTCACCCAGCCCGACGCCCAGATGATGGTCACGGCTGACTTCAAGACGGCGGGGCAGGCCCTGTTCTGCCCCGGCGTCGCGGGCATGGCGCGCAATCAGGATCCGAACAGCGCCAACAGCCAGTTCTTCCTGATGACCGGCGTGAACGAACGCCTGAATGGCCTCTATGCGCCGTTCGGCCGGGTCGTCGCCGGGCTTGATGTGGTCCGGGCGCTCAAGGCGGGACCCGAGGGTGCCAACGGCCAGGTCGAGGATCCCGATCTGATGACCCGTGCGCGCACCGCGGCCGCCCTGCCGGAACGGCAGCGTCCCTCGGTCCGGGTCCGGACCCCGGACAGCCCCGCCTTCGCCGCCATGGTGGAGCAGGTGCGGGCCGAGCGTGGCGCGCGCTTTACGGTTTGCGACATTCAACCGATCGCCGAGGTTACCGGAGGATGATCGACTCCGGGGAGGATGCCATGAAAGCCATAGCCCGCCTTGCTGCCCTGTTTGCCCTGGTCGCCGCCCCGGCGATCGCCCAGGACGTCGGTGGCCCGCCGCCCCCGCCTGCGCCCACGGCCCCGACGCCGGTCGTCGTGTCCGAATGGCGAGCGGTTCCGGCCGAGAACCTGTTGGTCATCGACACGACGCGCGGCCGCATTCTGGTGGAGCTGACGCCTGAGGTGGCCCCGCTGCATGTCGAGCGAATCAAGCTGCTGGCTCGCCGCGGCTTCTACGACAATGTGCCCTGGCACCGGGTCATCGACTGGTTCATGGCCCAGACCGGCGACCCGCTTGGCAATGGCGAGGGACAGAGCCCCTTTCCGGACCTGAAGGGGGAGTTCACCTTCCGCCGCGACACCGCCATGCCTTTCGCGGCGGTAGCCGAGCCTGCTGGTGCCCGTGTCGGCTTCTTCCACTCCCTGCCGATCCAGACCCAGCCCGATGCGGCCTTCGCCCTGACCGGTGATGGCAAGGTACACGGCTGGGGCCTGTACTGCCCCGGCGTGGCCGGCATGGCCCGTGACGAGGGCAATGACACCGCCAACAGTCAGTTCTTCCTGATGCGCCAGGCCTATCCGGCGCTGGACAAGCGCTACACCATCTGGGGCATGACGGTGTCGGGTCTCGACGTTGTTCGGTCGCTGCGCGTCGGCGACGGCGACAACGGCATGGTCACCGCCGAGCCGGACCGGATGACACGGGTTCGGGTCGCGGCCGACATCGGCGAGGCCGAGCGGCCAGCGGTTCAGGTGCTGGCGACTGACTCGCCTAGGTTCCGGGCGATGGTCGACGAGACGCGGGTATCGCGTGGCGCGGACTTCTCGGTCTGCGACGTCACCCTGCCGGTTCAGGTCACCAACTAGGACCGGCGGCCCCGACGGCGGCGGCTTGGCTTCCTGTCATCACGCATCTGTTGCAGCAGCAGGCCCTCACGCAGACCTCGGTCCGCGACGCGTACCCGCTCGGAGGGCCAGGCCCGCTGCACCGCCTCCATGATGGCAGCCCCGGCCAGCACGAGGTCGGCGCGGTCCGGACCGATGCAAGGTTCAGCGGCGCGCCCGGCCGCACCCAGCCGCTTCAGTGTGTCGGCGGCGGCCTCGCAGTCGCTGCGGGTCATCCACAGGCCGTCGACGAGATTGCGCTGATAGCGCCGCAGGCCCAGGTGAATCCCCGCCAGGCTGGTGATAGCGCCTGAGGTCCCGACCATGTGGGCGCGTCCACTGACGAAAAATTCGCGCAGAGCCGGATCGACCGGGGCCTCGGCAATGGCTGCCCCCATGTCGACGACCATGGCCTCATACCAGTCGTCCAGACCGCCGGCCGGCTCAGGGTGCCGCTCTGCCAGGGTGACGACCCCGACGGGGGCGGACATCCAGCCCTCCAGAACGAAGGTGTCACCACGCTTCGAGAGCCAGTTCAATTCGGTCGAACCGCCTCCGACATCGACGACCAGCACGGCTTCCGCTGACGGATCGAACAGGTTCAGGCAGCCGCGAACGGCCAACCGGGCCTCTTCGATGGGGTCGATGATCCGCAGTTTCAGCCCGGTGCCGGCCCGCACCCGCTCGATGAAGGCCGGGCCGTTCTCGGCCTGACGGCAGGCCTGGGTGGCGACCGCCATGAGACGTGAGGAATCGACCCCCTTCTTCGCCACGCGTTCGCCGCACAGCATCAGGGCCTCATAGGCGCGCTCCATGGCCGCCTCCTCGAGCCGCCCCGTCCGTGACAGGCCCTCGCCGAGGCGGACGATGCGACTGAAGGAGTCGACGACCCGAAAGCCGTCGCGCGCCGGCTTTGCAATCAGCAGCCGGCAGTTGTTGGTCCCGAGATCGAGTGCGCCATAGAGGGGCGCATCGCGACCTGATCCCCCTCGATCGACGGCGGCACCGTTCGCGGCGCGCTGCCCGTCGGGCCGTCGGGGCTGGGACCGGTCGTCACGCCCCGGAGGCGCGCCGTCGGTCTCCGGCATGGGCCGAACTTTCATGGTGGGCGATCCGAAGCGGTGCCCGTCCCGGTCACTCTAGGACTGTGTGGTCGTCCGCGCCAAGCGTGTCTGTCGCGAAAATGAACGACGGTGCCCGGATCAGGCTCAGGTCGGGTGGGGCATTCTCATGTCATGACCCACAACACTGTCGCGAAATTCGGCCTCGGTCAGATCGTACGCCACCGCGACGCCGCGTTTCGCGGCGTGGTGATCGACATTGACGCGGCCTACGCCGGCCTGCCGGGCGAGACCGGCGAGGTCGCGCCTGACCAGCCCTTCTATCAGGTCCTGGCCATTGGGCCCGATGGCGGCTTCGTCGCCTATGCCGCTGAAACGGCGCTGGAACATGATCCCGAGCTTGCAGCCCTGACACAGGAGTCGGAAGCCCGCTGGTTTACGGTCGATGCCCAGGGGCACCATGCGCCCCGGGCCCATGCCATCCACTGACCTGACTCATCTGCGGCTGGCGTGAGCCGCCGGGCCCGCCTAGATTGGTGGCCAAGGGTCGAGCAGAGCCCGACGGTAGGAGGAGCGCGTCCATGTCCGACTTCGAACATGTGTTCGACGCCCCTCCGCCCGGGGCCGCCGCCGACTGGACCATCCCGCAGGATTGGGCCGCCTACAGCGCGGTCGAACACCAGACCTGGGACACCCTCTATGCCCGGCAGATGAAGATCCTGCCCGGCCGCGCCGCCGACGTCTTCCTCAAGGGGCTGACGGCGCTGGACCTGAACACCGGCGGCATCCCCGATTTCGCCGTGATGAACCCCAAACTTCAGGCCCTGACCGGCTGGACCGTGGTTTGCGTGCCCGGCCTGGTGCCGGACGAGGTGTTTTTCGACCACCTGGCCAATCGCCGCTTCCCTTCCGGTCAGTTCATCCGCAAGCCGGACCAGCTGGACTATCTGCAGGAACCGGACATCTTCCACGATGTCTTCGGCCATGTGCCGATGCTCACCGACCCCGACTTCGCCGCCTATATGGAGGCCTATGGCAAGGGCGGGCAGCGGGCGGCCTCGCTGGGGGTGCTGCAGAACCTGGCCCGATTGTACTGGTACACGGTCGAGTTCGGCCTGATGCAGGACGCCGACGGCCTGCGCATCTACGGGGCCGGGATCGTGTCCTCGGCGACCGAGAGCGTCTTTTCGCTGGAGGACCCGTCACCCAACCGCCTCGGCTTCGACCTCGAACGGGTGATGCGGACCCTCTATCGCATCGACGATTTCCAGCAGGTCTATTTCGTCATCGACTCCATCGAGCAGTTGAAGCGCGAGACCCTGCAGGATTTCGGCCCGATCTACGGCCGGCTCAAGGGCGCGGACGACATCGCCATCGACGCCATCCTGCCGTCCGACCGGATCTTCACCCGCGGCACCCAGGCCTATGCGGCGCGCGGTGGGAGATTCGCGGCGTAAGGCCGGTCCTGACCGTCACAGCCCTGACATCAGTCTGTACGGACAGTGAGCGGGGGCGGCGAGGCCGATCGCTGGAGCCGGGTCATCCCCTTGCCGAAAGTGAGGGCCAGGCGAGCCAGGTGCCGACCGCATAGGCCAGGCCGTAGACGAGGACGATCAGGGAACTCCAGAGCACAAAGGGTGTCACACCGCCGAAATTGAGCGCCAGCGCCGGGACCAGCACCAGGCCGCGCAACAGATAGACCGCCGAGATCAGGACCAAGGCCGTCCGGATCAGCGGCAGGCGGGCGATCAGGCCGGCGCCGGAGAAGGCATAGGCGGACCAGACCGCGAGAACAGCGGCGATGCCGAGGGTGATCAGGGTCGGGACCGGCGAGCCCCGCTCGGCCATGCGCGCCATACCCTCGCCTGCGCCGAAGAACCGGTACCAGGCCGGGCCGCCGGCGATCACGGCAATATGCAGCAGGGAGGCGAGCGCACTCAGGACCCCTCCGGCGATCAGGAACGGGTTGGCCGCCATCTCTTGCGCCTCAGTTTCGCTGGAACGGATAGAATCCGCCGCCGAGGCCGAGCAGGCCAGTCAGTTCATCCAGCGCCACCCGACTCTCCTCGAGCAGGTCCGGGCCGGCGAGGTCGGCGGGTGTCAGCCGGTCGCGATAGTGTCTGGCACCCCAGGCCGACAGCCGGCCGTGCAGGTCGTCGGTCAGCCGCATGGCCGGATTGGTCGCCGCCTGTTCGGCCTCTGTCAGCACAACGCGCAGGCGCAGGCAGGCCGGGCCGCCGCCGTTCCGCATCGACTGGCGCACATCGACGTATTCGACCCGGCCGATGGGGCCGTTGGAAGCCGCGAGACGTTCGGCCACGGCATGGCTGCGGGGGTTGTCGCGGGTCTCGGTCGGGCAGATCAGGGTCAGGCGGTCCTCGCCGGGAATCCGGACCAGCATGGAGTTGAACAGATAGCTGGAGATGGCGTCGGCCAGGGGCAGGTCGGCGGACGAGACCTCGACGAAGACCGGCTCGAACCGGTCGCCGGCGGCGGCGCGGATGGCCGCCTGGGTTCCCGCCGTGTCCTCGAAGGCGAGCTCGTGGAAGAACAGGGTCTCCAGCGCCCCGACGCAGACCACGTCATTGTGGAAGGTCCCACCGGCAATGGCGGCGCGCGACTGGCGGGCCAGCACCACGCCCGAGGCACCGTGGCGGCTGGCGATGGCCTGCGAGGCTTCGCGCGTCTGGCGGGCCGGGAAGGCGTCGGCCCAGGGCTCGAAGGCCTCGCGGCCCCAGACCAGGAGGTTGACCCCCGGCTTGCCATGGTCGGCGCACAGGCGAACGTGGTTGGCCGCGCCCTCGTCGGCGAGGTGGGCGACAGAGGCAAGGGCGTCGTGCACCGCGAACCGGTCCGGGTCCGGGAACAGGCCGTCCAGCGACCGCTTGGTCTGTTCGTGTTCCAGCGAGCGATGCAGGTTGGTGACCAGATTGGCGGGCGTGAAATGCACCCGGCCGTCGGCGCTGTCGGCGCTGGGCGTCACCGTCGCGGCATTGGCCGCCCACATCGGCGATGCCGAACAGGCCGCGGCGGCGAAGGTCGGCGCGTCCTTCCAGCCCTGTTCCAGCACCCGGGCGTCGGAGCCGGTGAAGCCGAGGCTGCGCAGGAAGGGGATGTTCGGACGTTCATGCGGCGGCAGGACATATTGCGGCAGGCCGAGGTCGGCCAGGGTCTTCATCTTGTCGAGGCCCTGCAACACGGCCGCGCGTGGGTTCGACGCCTCGCCCTTGTTCAGGCTGGACGCCAAGTTGCCCGGCGACAGGCCCGCGTAGGAGTGGGTGGGGCCGATCAGGCCGTCGGCGTTGGCTTCAACGGCTGAGGTCACGTCCTCAATCCCTTGATCTCGCTTTCAATATTCCTGACCGACCCAGCCTCGAAACTGGCCACCGGATAGGCGCAGTAGTCCGCCGCATAGTAGGCGCTGGGGCGGTGATTGCCGCTGGCGCCGAGGCCGCCGAAGGGCATGTCGCCGGCGGCGCCGGTGGTCGGGCGGTTGAAGTTCACGACCCCCGCGCGGATGCGGTGGATGAAGCGGTCCCAGTTCGCCGGGTCGTCGCTGACCAGACCGGCGGACAGTCCGTAGCGGGTGGCGTTGGCCTCGGCGATGGCGGCGTCGAAGGAGTTGACGCGCGTCACGGACAGGAAGGGGGCGAACATCTCCTCGTCCGGTACGGCCACGCCGGTGACGTCGATGATGGCGGGTTTGACGAAGGCACCGGGCAGGTTGCCGACGGGGCCGGAGCCACGGATCATTTTCGCGCCCATGTCGATGCGGTCCTGCAGGGCCTTCAGCGCCGCCTCCGCGGCCTTCACCGAAATCAGAGGTCCGGCATAGGGTTCGGGGGTCGAGTTCCATGGCGCCAGGATCAGGCGGTCGACCATGGCGTCGACGGCCGCGATGATGGCGTCGCCCTGCGGACCCTCGGGCACGATCAGGCGACGGGCGCAGGAGCAGCGCTGGCCCGTGGTGACGAAGGCGGACTGGACCACGATCCCGGCCACGGCCTCGGCGTCGGCCGCGTCCCAGACCACCAGCGGATTGTTGCCGCCGAGCTCCAGCGCCAGAATGACGTGCGGATCGTCCGCGAATTTCCGCCGGAAATGGGCACCCGCCGCGCCCGAGCCGGTGAACATCAGGGCGTCGATGCCGCTGTCCAGCAGGGCCGCGCCGCTGTCCCGCCCGCCCTGGACGACATTGACCACGCCGTCGGGCAGGTCCGCCTCGGCAAAGGCCTCGGCCATGAGCTGGCCGGTAAGGGGTGTCTCCTCCGACGGCTTGAACACCACCGTGTCGCCCGCCAGCAGGGCCGGGACGATGTGGCCGTTGGGCAGGTGTCCGGGGAAGTTGAACGGCCCCAGCACCGCCGCCACGCCATGCGGACGGTGGCGCAGTGTCGCGTGGCCGAAGCCGGTCTCGGCCGTGCGCTCGCCGGTGCGCTCGTCATAGGCGCGGATCGAGATATCGACCTTGCCCGCCATGGCCCCGAGCTCGGCCGTGGTCTCCCACAGGGCCTTGCCGGTCTCCCTGGAGATCGCCTCTGCCATCTGCGGCGCGCGGGCCTTGAGGACCGCCTGATAGCGTTTGACGGCGTCGATCCGGTCCTGACGCGGACGGTCTGCCCAGTCGGGGAAGGCCGCGCGGGCGCGGTCGGCGGCGGCCTGGACTTCGGCGGGGGAGGCGGCGGCCCCCTCCCAGACGGTTTCGCCGGTGGCGGGGTCGATGGATTTGAAATGCATTTTTATACCGCTCATCCCGGCGAAAGCCGGGACCCAGTGCTTTGGGTGATGGCCGGCATATGGTGAGCCGCTTCCCTCTTGTCCTGAAGCGCCGGCGTCAAGCTGGACAGGACTGGGTCCCGGCTTTCGCCGGGATGAGCGGAATCGAGAGTCACGTTTTCACCCGCACCGTATCGCCCGACCGTACCCGCAGGGTGTCGGCGGTCTCGGCGGTCAGGGTGACGGTATCGCCGTCGATGGCTGCGCGCTGGCGCACGGCGCGGAAGCCGCCGACGCTGTTGGTCGAGATCAGGGCCGGCAGCTCGGCCTCCACCTCCTGCGCCACCGCCACCTTCAGGCTCCTGGCGTCGCGCACCGTGCGGATGTTGTCGCGGTCGCAGGTCACGGTCGGGCCGGCGTCGAAGATGTCGATCAGGCCGTTGGGGCGGAAGCCCTCACTCTCCAGCAGGGCCATGGCGGGCACGCCCTGCGGATGGACCTTGCCGATCACCGCGCGGGCAGGCTCGGGCAGCAGGTCCATATAGATCGGGTGGCGCGGGGCCAGGTCGAGGATGAATTGTTTGTCGGTCGAGCCGGTCATCCGGTCGGCCTCATCGAAATCCATGGGGAAGAATTTGTGCGCCACATGGTCCCAGAACGGGCAGGCACCATCCGGCGTGAAGACGCCGCGCAGTTCGGCCAGCACCGTGTCGGCGAACAGCTCCGGTTCGGCCCCGATCAGCATGTAGCGCGACTGGCTGAGCAGCCGCCCGGCGCCGCCCTTGCGGCGGTCGGCCTTGAGGAACAGCGAGCCGACCTCGGTCCAGCCGGTGCATTCATTGACCAGCACCAGGGTCTTCTGTTCCAGCTTGATGCCGAGCGAGGGCGAGGACTGGGTGTTGGTCACCACCCGGAAGGAGAAGAAGGGGCGGTTCAGCCCGACCGCCGCCTTGACCGAGCCGATGCCGTCGACGTCGCCGGTCTCGGTCTCCTCCAGCATCAATGTGTACCAGCGTTGCTGCGGCTCCATCCTGCCGGCGAAGCTGTCGCGGCTGAGGTCGAGCCGTTCGGCCAGTTGATCGGGATCCTCGGGCAGGCTGGTGAAGCCGGGGCCGGACAGGATGGCCAGCTCCAGCAGGAAGTCGAGGTCGGCGGGGCCGGCGGGTCGGACGACGAGCATGGGGTTACATCGTCTCCAGACGCAGGGCTTTGAGTTTCAGCGCATCGATCTCGCCCGAGGCGATCTTGCACAGGATCAGGGCGCTGAGCTGGGCGCGTTCGACGAAGCTGGCGGGCCAGGCGAACTCCTGGTCCGAATGAATGTCGCCGCCCAGCACCCCGAGGGTGTCGATATTGGGCAGGCCGGCGGCGTGCAGATTATTGCCCTCGCAGACCCCGCCCGACGGCTTCCAGGCGATTGGCTGGCCCAGCAGGGCACCGGTTTCACGCACCGCCTCGAACAGGGCCGTTTGGCTGGCGTCCATCGGCTTGGGCGCACGGGTCATGCCGCCGTGCAGGTCCAGGGTCAGGCCGGGGAAGGGGGGCTCGGTGGCGATCTGGCGCACCGCCTCTGCGATCCAGGCCGACGACTGCGCGTCAGGGACACGGACGTTGAAGCGGACGACGGCGTTGTCAGCCACGACATTCAGGGCACCACCGCCGCTGATCTTCGCGACATTGACGGTCACGCCCTCGCGCTGGCCGTTCAGACCGTGCAGGCGGGCGGCGATCATGGCCGCACCGGCCACGGCGTTGGCACCCTCATGGAAGGCCCGGCCCGCATGGGCGGCCTTGCCGGTAACGATCAGATGGTAGTTGCCACTGCCTTTGCGCGCCCCGGCCAGGGTGCCGTCGGAAAGGGCCGGCTCATAGGTCATGCCGACATGGCCGCGCGCGCCCAGTTCCGCCAGCAGCGGTGCCGAGGCCGGCGAGCCGATCTCCTCATCCGGCGACAGCAGGACGGTCCAGCCGACCCGCTCACGATCCGGATGGGTCTCGAACGCTTCCAGCGCCGCGAGCAGGACGGAGATGCCGCCCTTCATGTCGGCGATTCCGGGGCCGTTCAGGGCCCCGTCCGGACGGGTGGAGACGGTCTGGAAGGTGCTTTCAGCCGGGAAGACGGTGTCATAGTGGCCGGTGAGAACGACCTGGATGGGTGCCTCGGGCCGGGCTGTGATCTTCAGGGCATCGGCATGAGCCTCGGACCGGACCTCGCCGTCGTCGCCCACTGTGGTGGATGCCCCGGTCGCAAGCCGCACAACCTCGGCAGGCAGGCTTCGCGCCTCAGCCTCAAGCAGGGTGAGGACGCGGTTCAGCCCGTCGGCGTGGCGACTGCCGGAATTGACGTTCGCCCAATCGACCGCGCGGCCGATAATGGCGGCTTCGCGCGCTGCGACATGGTCGAGCACGAACTGGTCGGGGGCTAGAATCCGCATGCGCCCCATCCCTAGCCGTCCGGACGGGAAAGGTGAAGGCGAGCGGTTGCCGGTTTCCCCCGCAAGAGGAGCGGGCTAGGCTGGCTGTCTCATTGAGGGAGGCTATTCAAAATGACTGACTGGGTCCGGGCGTCGAATCCAATGGCGTCGATCAGCAACGAGGCCGAAGCCCTGGCGGCGGCGCGGGCAAGCGCAGTCGCCATACTGATCGGGGTCCTCTACGGAATTTTCAGTCTCGTGGTCGGCATGGACGCCGTCCGGGCGGGGGTCGAGGCCCAGATGGCTGCCAGTCCCCAGCCCGGCATGACCGCGGATCTGCTCGTGAACATTGCGCTCGGCATGGGCGCATTCTTCATTCTGGTGCAACTGGTGCTCGGCTGGGTGCAGTGGGCCAGGCCCGGTGTCATCCTCCCGATCATCTTCGTGATCCTGGTCGCCTGGGGCCTCATCCAGATTCCGCTTTCGATGCAGGCCGCTGCGAGCCTGGGTCTTGATGCGCCCCGGACCCCGGTCTGGACAAATGCAGTGGCCGCCGCGGTCCTGCTGGTCCAGCTGGTGCTGCACATCGCCGGCATCCGCGGTGCGCGCGCGCTGGACAGGCTGCGCCTGGAAGCCGCCCGGGCCTGATGACCGTCTAGCGATTCGGGCGCCGGTCCTCGCGACCGGCACCCGGTTCGCGCGACTGACGGCGCCAGCGGACTGACAGACTGGCTTCGCCCTGTCCTCCGAATTTTGAACTCACCGTCAGGTTCCGGCGCACCTGCCACTCGACATTGACCGCCGCGCCGTTCTCGCCGCCGCCGATGATCTCCAGATAGACATCATCGGTGATGTAGCGCCCGCCCGCGACCGTCAGGCTCGAGGCCTCGCCGCCGAACGACAGCCGGTCCAGACCGGCCAATTCCCTCAGATTGCCGATCACATCGAAGCCGCCGCCGCCAGCGAGGGCCGCTACGCCTGCCGCCAGCTGGGCCGCTTCGAAGGCGGACAACTGCGACGCCGAACGCCCGAACAGAACCTGGGACAGGATCTCGTCCTGAGGCAGGGCGGGGGTCGAGCTGAGGGCGATCTCGGGTCGGGCCGCCGTGCCCGTGACGCGGATACTGGCGGTCAGGGCCGGATCGTCGCGCGTTGCGGTCAGGTTCAGCCGGATTTGTTCGGGGTGGGTCGACAGGGTCACCGTGCCGCGCTCGTCGAAGACGAACCGCTTGCCGGCGAAATCATAGTCACCGCGCACCACCCGCGCGGTGCCGGTCAGTGTTGGTTGGGCGATGGTGCCGGTCACCCGGGCGTTGACGTTCATCGCGACATTCAGCCCGCGGCCGATCACCCGGACAACACCGCCAGGCGAGGTCAGGCCGATGTCGAGGCCGAACTGCAGCCCGCGTTGGCGGTTTTGCTCCTCCTCAGGGACGTCGCCGCCGCGCCGGTTGATCTCGACGACATCCATGCGGACGATCCCGGTCGATCCGGGCGGATTGGCCTGGATGCTGGCCTCGTCGATGTCCATCTCGCCTCTCAGGGTGATGTTGCCCTCCGCGCCGCGGGTCACGGTCAGGAGGCCGGACGCCCTGGCATCGGCAATGTCGTTGTCGACGATGCGGAAGCGGTTGAGCAGCAACTGGAAGCTGGAGCCGGACCCTTGTTTGAGGCCGATGCGGCCACTGCCACTGACCGAACCACCCGCGCCGTCCACGGCGGTGAAGCTTTCGACGAGGCCGGTTGTGTCGTCGAAGCGGCCGGCCAGGATGACGTTGTCGAGGCGCAGGCCGGTGGCGCTGTCGCGGAAGCTGCCCTGTTGCAGGTCCAGACGGCCGTTGAGGCGTGGCTCCGCCATGGATCCCGCGATGGTGGCCCGGGCGTTGACCTGGCCCGAGAGCGAGCGTTCGCCACCGGCCAGCAGGTCCCAGATCGGCTGGATCTGGCCCTGGATCGAGACTTCGCCCGACATATCCCGGGTCCTGACAATGGCCAGTCGCAGCGGCGCGGCGGAAGCCTCGACGGGCAGGGTGACGTCCGCCACGGCCCGGACAGCATCGCCATCGGCGGCCCGGGCCTGGATGCGCAGGGCGTTGTTGACCAGCAGGGCGTTCACGGTCCCGTCGACGGCGATCCCGCGCGGGGCGTCGATGCTGCGGATATCGTCGAGGGTGACATTGGCCGAGCCGGACAGGTCGTCGCCGGCTCCGCGCAGGGACAGCCGACCGGTGACGCGGCCGCGCATGTCCTGGATCAATGTGCCCAGATCGACGCTGGTCAGGTTGGCCTCGATAATGGCGGCGCGGGAATCCTGGCGCAGTTCCCCCAGCAAGACGCCGCCGCCGATGCCGAGATCGACGCGCGCGACCCGTCCGTCGCCGGACAGGGCGATGACGGCGGGGTTGCGGGTGGTGAAGGCGATCTCACGCACCCGGCCACCGCCCTCAAGGACCACGGTCTGTGAAGGACCGGTGCGCGAATAGACGCCGGTGCCGTCGAACGACACCGGCGTGTTCCCACCGACGTCGGCCTTCAGGGTGAAGGGCAGGCGCTCAAGCGTCCCTCGACCGTTCAGATCGAGGGCCCGGATGACCCAGCTCGACCCGGCGAGCCGCACATTGCGACCCGTCACGTCCAGGATCGCTGTTTCGGCACCGGCACCCTCTGTCAGGCGGACGCGCCCGTCGGCCGTGCCGGAGGCCAGAAAGGCACCGGGACGGGCAGTGAAGGTCAGATCGGCGCTGGATGGGAGGTTGTCCGACAGGGTGATCGCTCCCTCGGCCACCACGCCTCCGGCATTCAGATCCACCCCGGTCAGTCGCAGTCGACCACCGCCGAGGAAGAAGTTTCCGCTGGCCCGCGCCGGCCCGTAATTCGACCCGGCCTTCAGTTCGATGTGTCCGTCGGAAGCGTCGGCACCGCGCCGGAAGCCGAGAATCATCTCCGCGTCGGTGAGGACCAGGGTGCCGGCGCTGACCTTGCCGAAAGCCGCAGTCAGGTCGGCGCGCGGTTCGGCCAGGGTCCCGGTCACAGCACCCTCACCGGTCATCGCGCCATCGATGGCGACCGGGCCGACGCCGAACGGCCCCCGGGCGTTCCAGTCCAGCGCGAGCCTCAACCGACCGTCACTCCCGATCAGTCCCCGCGCGGAGGCGGAGCCATGGGCGCCGGTCAACTGCGCCCGCTCGACCGCGATCTGGCCGCCGTTCAGGGCGCCGGTCAGTTGCAGACGTGGGGTCGCGCCCAGGAGCCGGTCCAGTTCGTCCAGGCCGATCGCCAGACCACGCCCGCGCCCGTCGAAGATCAGCCGCCAAGGTGCGCTGGATCTCGTCGCTGACGCTGAAATCGGCCCGCCAAACCGGCCGCGGGCACCCGGGCGCAGTCGCGAGGCGTCCGTGATCTCTGCCCGTCCCCGGAATCCAGGGCCGCCGCCGAGCTTGCGGCCGCCCGACCCTGTCACAACAAGCGCCTGACCCGTCAGATCGACCCGCTCCAGCAGGATGGCACCGTCGGCCTGACGCACTGCCTCGAACGACAGGCGGGGCGTCGTGCCCAACAGGCCTCCGATGATGCCGACACTCGACCCGCCGACAGCGCGGATGTCGCCGCCGACCGCCATCCGGCCCCGTCGAACCTGGATGTTCAGGGGCCCCCGGATACGTTGCGCCCGGTAGCTTGAGACCTCGGCACCGATCAGGTCCACGGACCCGTCCAGCCGCCACTGCGAGGCATCTCCGCGCAATACGCCGCGATAGGCCGCCGCGCCGCCTGCGGCCTGCCCGACCAGCCGGGTCAGTGACCCGGTAGAGACATTGAGGGTGATCCCGTCCGGACTGCTCCGGTCGTCCAGCCGGACCTCGCCGGTGGCGCGAGACTGGAGGTTTCCGGCGATCAGCCGCCAGCCGACGCCGATCCGCCCGTCGTCGTCGCTGTCGCTCGAGGTCGCAAAGCCGAACTGCACGGTCTGGCCGATCCGCTCGGCGAACGGGGCCAGGAGATCGGACCCGGAGAAGTCCGCATAGCCCGAGATTCGCGTCCGGGTCTCACCATAGCGCCCCTTGATCACCAGCGGCACGAAGTCGCCGGTGCGCACGGCCGCGTCGATGATCTCGCCATTGACGACCGCCGTGGCGAAAAAGGGCTGGTCCGGCGAATAGCCCAGGGCACCGGCCAGCGGTCCGCCACGCGCTTCATTGGCGCGCAGGTTCAGCCGCATGTCCTGCAGAGCGTCCCCGACCGTCGCATTGAGGCGCAGATAGTCGCCGGGCCGGCTGTTGCTGAGGGCGTTGACGACGGCCGTCTTCTTGCCTTTGCGTGGGACGTCGGCCTCACCCGTCAGTCGCCAGCGGCCATACTCCTGGCTGAAGCCCTCCAGCAGTTCGACGTCGGCGGTGAACCGGTCGATATCAATGGACAGCGGTTGCGGTCCCGGCGGCTCGGTCGATGCTTCGAGCTCCGGCCGACGGATCAGACGGATGACTTCGGCCTTCACATCGGTGGCGTGAAACCGGCGGGTGATCAGCGGCCACCAATGCCAGTCGACGCGCACCTTCCGTGCTTCCAGCCAGACCCCCCTGGCGTCGGTGACCGTGACGCGGTCGATGGTGAAGTCGTCGAACAGGTCGCCGCGGACCCCTTCGACATTGATCCGGCCGTAGCGTCCGAGCTTCTTGCCGGCGACAAAGCTGGTCACCAGCCCCCGACCGGAGTCGGACAGCAGATACATCCGACCGCCGACTGCGACCACGATCAGGAGAGCAGCCAGGATCGCGGCAGCCATCCCGCCGAAGAAGGCCAGGGCCTGCAGGCGGGTTCGCTTTTTCCCCGCCGCTTCGGCAGGGGTATCAGGTGTGTCGTCGGGGGGAGGGGCGGCTTCGGTCAAAACGCCTGCCCGATGCTCACATAGATCTGGAAATCGGCGTCGCCCTCACGCCGCTCCAGCGGGAAGGCGATGTCGGCCCGGATCGGGCCGAACGGAAGCTTGTAGCGCACCCCTACCCCCGCGCCGTAGCGCAGGTTGTTGAAGTTCGGCGTCTCCTGGAAGCCGATCGCGCCCGCATCGACAAAGGCGACCGCCTGGAAATTGCGCCAGACATCGCGCCTCACTTCGACGGAGGCCTCGAACAGGCTCAGGCCGCCGCGCGGGGTGTTGTCGGGCAGGCGTGGCCCGACTCCCTGATACTCGAACCCGCGCACCGAGCCGCCGCCGCCCGAATAGAACAGCCGGTCGGACGGCACGGTCAGCTCCTCGCCGCCGAAGATCGAGCCGATCCGTACGCGCCCCGCAAACACTGTCCTGGCCCCGTCCTGCAGCGGCAGATAGGCGGTTGCCTGGGCCTCGGTACGCAGGAACAGCACCGTATCCTCGCCCGTCACGGCCGTCGGCTGGGCCGAAACGGTCAGCCGCCACCCGGTTGTGGGATCAAGGGGATCGTTCGACCGGTCCAGATAGGCGCTGCCTCGCGCGGTCAGGATCACCAGGTCGCGGTCGAAATTGACAGGCAGTCGTGTCACCGGATCGAACCGGTTCTCATCATACTTGCCGGCGTCCAGACCGACGCCGTAGCTCACCGAGGACGTCTTTCCGATACGCTGTTGCAGGTCGGCGGCCAGAGCCACTGCGGTGCGGCGATAGGCGTCGGTGTCTTCGTTCAGCAACGCCCCTGACAGCCTCAGCGTCTCTCCCGGCCGACGCCAGTGCGGCAGGCCCAGGGACACGCCCAGACGGCTGTCGACGTTGGCGGCGCGGGCCTGCCAGACCAGGGTGTCGGCGCGACCGAACGGATTGTGCCAGGTCCAGATCAGGTCCACGCCGGACCCCTCGGCGGTCGAGAAGGTCGCCCCGGCCTCAAGGATGCGGCGCGGGCGGTCAGTCAGGGTGACGATGACCGGGCGGTTGCCTTCGGCGTTGGTCTGGTCGGTTGGGGCCAGGGCCACACCGACGCCGTCATAAACGCCGGTCTCCAGCAGCCGGCGTTCCAGCTCGGCGACGTCCTCCGGGTCATAGACCTCGCCTTCCGACCAGGGTGCCAGGCCGGCGACCCAGTCGGGACTGGTCGGGCCCCCTGTCTCCATCCGGACGCCGTCCAGCCGCACCAGCGGCCCGGAGGCGATGCGGAAGCTCGGCTGCACCGTGAAGGCGGCATGATCGACCACGACCCGGCGCGGCTGGGCGGTCGCATCGGCATATCCCCGCCGGGCCAGGCCCGCGACAATCCGGCCCTCGGCGGAGATGATGTCGCCCGCGCGGCCGGGCTGGCCCGGAGCCAGCCCGACTTCGCCACGCACAGCCGTCACGGCGGCGTCTTCGGGCGGCGGGTCGGACCAGAGCAGCTGGACCTCGGCAAGCTGAAAGCGCCGCCCCGGGGTGACGTTGACGATGGCGACCGGCGTCTCGTCGCCCTCGACGATGTCCTCGAGCACGGGCTGATAATAGCCTTCCGATCGCAGCAGCGCTTCGGCTGCCTCCAGCGCACCTCGTGCGCGCCGTCGGGCCTCGAATCGGTTGGAAGGCGCGTCATCGACCTCGCCGACCGCGCGGATCAATTGTGCGCGTAAGTCTGAATCCATCTCCCCGCGAATCTGGGCTCGCGGGTCGGCGGCGGCGGGGGAGGCCAGCAACAGGACGCCCGCCGTGCCGATGAGAAACAGGGCGGGCCTTGGCGTCAAACTGGGACCTTCGTCAGGGCGCGAACATCAGCACCGTCGCATCCCGCTGTGGCACCGACGGGGCGGCGACCGGGATCAATAGAAAAGGGTTTCGCTCTCGGGCTGAACCGATTCCTCGGACGACCGCTTTTCGGAGGGCAGGGTGGTCGAATCAACCGGTGGCGCAGCAACGGCACCGGGAGCCGCGACCGGCGCGCCGGCCTCGTCCGCTGCGGTGGCGATCGGCACCTCCATCGTCGCGTCGGCGGTCTCGGGGTCGTTTGAACCCGGGTCGCCGCAGGCGGCGACGCCGAAGGCGGTCGACAGGGTCAGAATGGCAATCAGGCGTCTCATCAGCAGCGTTTCCCCCGGGCACGGCCTTCCAACGCGTGGCCGGCTCGCCTGTTCCATAACCCCGAACGGGCGCGTGGTCACCTCACCCGGCAACCAATCCTTTCAGAATTCGGCGTAGGCAAGAATTCCGGAGGGGCGCGAATGACAATCACGGCCTATGCCATGGTGTCGCAGGTGCGGCACCGGGAACTCAAGACGCGGATCGCCCTGGCGGCCTTTATCGGCTGCACGGCCTGGTTTTTTGTGCCCTCGGTCTGGCCCGCGATCTGGTTCGCGGCGGTTCTCGTCACCCAGGCCCTCGACTGGGCAGTCTTCCGCCGGTTCCGGCGCGACCCCGACTGGCAGCCTGACCGGGTCTATCTGGTGCTGTGCTGTGCCTCGACGGTGCTCAGTGTGGTCGTCTATGCGGCGATCAGCGCCTTGCTCTGGTTCCAGGGCGGGGAGATCGGGCGGCTGTTCGCCATGGTCCAGTGCGCCGGCTGCCTGCTGCACGTCAGCCTGCATATGCACCATGCCCGGCCGCTCCTGATTGCGGCGGTAGCGGCCCATGCGACCTATTTTCTGGGCCTGCCAGTGTTCAGCGCCATCGCCACGCAGAACTGGTATGAGTTGCTGATCGCCATCGGCTGCCTGCTTTACATCGGCCACCTGGTCGTGGCGGTGCGGCAGAGCAGTGCGGCCACGGGTGCGCTTCAGAGCGCTCGCGACTCGGAACAGAGCGCACGCCGCAAGGCCGAGGTGGCCAGCGCGGCCAAGTCGGACTTCCTCGCCGTGGTCAGTCACGAGATCCGCACACCGATGAACGCTGTCATCTCGGCCGCCAACCTGCTGCGCCGGACGCGGCTGGACAGTCAGCAGCGGGAGCATGTGTCGATGCTGATCGATGCCGGCGATGTGCTGATGGGCCTGCTCAACGATGTGCTCGACTTCTCCAGGATCGAGGCCGGCAAGATGGAGCTGGAGAGCGCGGACATGGTCGTACGCGACCGGCTGTCGACCGTCGTCCGCCTGTGGGAGCCGCGCGCCCTGGCCAACGGCGTCCGGCTGAGGGTGCGGATCGCGCCGGATGTGCCCGCCGCCGTGCGAACCGATCCGCTGCGGGTGCAGCAGATCCTGTTTAACCTGATGTCCAATGCGGTGAAATTCACCGCTGACGGCGAGATCCGGATCGCGGTCAGCTGGGCCGGGGGGCGGCTGGATGTCGCCGTGACGGATACGGGGTGCGGCATTCCTGCGGACCGGCTGGACCAGATATTCAACAGTTTCGAACAGGCCGATGCTGGAACGACGCGGCGCTACGGCGGCACGGGCCTCGGCCTGGCGATCAGTCGCAGGCTGGCCGAGCTGATGGGCGGCACCCTGTCCGTGCAAAGTGTCCAGGGCGAGGGATCGACCTTTGTTCTGAGCCTGCCGATGACGGTGGTCGAGAACGCAGCACCTCAGCCGGCCCGGCCCGTGGAGGTGAGCGGTTCCCTGGTGGGCCGGTCCATCCTGGCCGCCGACGATCACGAGGTGAACCGCCGTATCCTGCAACTGCTGCTGGAGCCGCACGGGTGCCGCCTGACCCTGGTCGAGAACGGCGCCGAGGCGCTGGAGGCGGCGTCAGGGCAAAGGTTCGATGCCATTCTGATGGACATGCAGATGCCGGTGATGGACGGGCTCGAGGCGACACGCCGGATCCGTGCGGGTGCGATCAACGGTGCCACGCCGGTGATTGCCCTGACGGCGAATGCGCTCGATCTGCACCGCGCTGCCTGGGATGCTGCGGGAGTTCATGCCTTTCTGACCAAGCCGATCGACCCCGTCATGCTGGCCGCAACCCTCGCCCAGGCCTGCGCCATTGAGCGACCCGGGGCTGAGGCCGCCGTCGCCTGATCCTCAGTTCCAGCGAGTGCGGGCCTCGCCCAGCGACATCGCCGAAGGCTGTGCAACCGGTTCCGCAGCCGTGCCGTCGAACCGGGGCGCGGGAGCGGCCTGGAGGACAGTCTGCCCGACAAACGTACCGCGCGCCGCATTGTGGGGATGCCGCGCCGCCTCGGCCCCGGTCAGCACTGGCGTGACGCAGGCGTCCGTGTCCTGGAAATGAACCGCCCAGTCGTCGCGATCCCGGCTGGCGAAGATCGCCTCGAACCGGGCATGCAACCCGGGCCAGCCGGCAAGGTCGAACTGCGGGGCCGCTTCCGGGGTCAGGCCAAGGCCTGAGATCAGGGCCGCATAGAACTGGGGTTCCAGCGCCCCCACCGCGACGAAACGGCCATCTGCGCAGGTGTAACAGCGGTAGAACGGCGCACCGCCGTCCAGCAGATTGGCCCCGCGCGTCTCGCTCCACAGGCCCCGGGCCCCGAGGGCCTGGAACAGGCTCATCAGCAGGGCCGAGCCGTCGGTCATGGCGGCATCCACGACCCGGCCTCGACCGGTGGCCCTGGCCTGCAGCAGGGCTGCGAGCACACCGGTGACCAGCATCATCGCCCCGCCACCATAGTCGCCGACCAGATTCAGTGGTGGCCGTGGCGGCCGATCCGGCTCTCCCATCGCATGGAGCGCCCCGCTGAGCGCGATGTAGTTGATGTCGTGGCCGACCTGTCGCGCCATCGGGCCGGTCTGGCCCCAGCCAGTGATCCGGCCATAGACCAGCCGGGCATTGCGGTCGGCGCAGACATCCGGGCCCAGACCCAGCCGCTCCATCACCCCCGGACGAAAGCCCTCGATCAGAGCATCCGCTGTGCCGATCAGTTCGAGCACCCCCGCAAGGTCGCCGGGGTCTTTCAGATTGACGCCGACAGCGGCTCGTCCGCGATGCAGAACCGCCCCGCCGACCTCACTGAACGCCGGGGTCCCGGCATCGGCACTACGGCTCAGGCGCAGGACCTCGGCTCCCAGGTCGGCCAGCACCATGCCGGCGAAGGTGACCGGCCCCAGGCCGTCGAACTCGATAATGCGCAGGCCGGACAACGGTTTCATGCCCTTTGCCTAGCCTCAGCCCGTCCGCACGTCGAGCCGGCCCTTGACCGCGACGACGGTTTGCAAGAGAAGGCGCGTCGCTGGACCGCAAACGCGGCCGGCGTGGTATGCGCCCTTAGCTCAGTTGGTTAGAGCATCTGACTTTTAATCAGAGGGTCCTCGGTTCGAGCCCGAGAGGGCGTACCAATACCTGCGGATCGTCGGAACGCCGGATTCAGCCGCGGGGCTTCGGCTTCCGCTTGCGGCAGAGCTTGCAGACCAGGGTGCCAGGCTTGCTGCGGCTGTAGCGGTACTGATGCTCGCAGCGAAGCTGCTTCATCCAGGTTTTGATCAGTTGAACCATGGTGGCCGATACTATCGGTATTCGGGTCACCGCCAACCGGAATATCCTGGGGCCCGGCCTGTCAGGCCCGGCAGTGCTTCCCGGCGGAGACGGGGCGTGGTTCAAAGGCCAATGCGTGTCTCTGCCCCTGCCCTGGTTCTTGTCCTTTCCCTTCCGCTCACGGCCTGCAGTGCGGGGCACTCGGCGATGGACGGCGCGCGCCAGTTCGGAGCCGGGGTCGGGGCGGCGGCGACCGCACCGCTCGATGACCTCAACCTGCGTCGTGCGTATATCCCGACTGTCCTTCTGCAGGCCGAAGCCAATCCGTACGACCTGCGCAATCTGAACCAGTGCGTCACCATCGCGGCCGAGATCGCCCGGCTGAACGAGGCCCTGGGGCCCGATACCGACGAGCCGCCGGCGCAGGACGGATCTTTCCTGAGCGAGCGGGCCGCCGACGCCGCCTCGGCCGCCGCGCTGGACGCCATCCGCGACGCAGCGACAGACTTCATCCCGGGACGAAGCTGGATTCGCCGGCTGTCAGGCGCAGAACAGCACAGCCGCCACGTCCAGTCCGCCATCCAGGCCGGCCGGATGCGGCGCGCCTTCCTGAAGGGCACAGGGATGCAGCGAAACTGCGCTCCGCCCGCCGCTCCGGGCTGGTTCAGGCCAAGGGGCCGCAGCCAGCGCTAGCTCTTGTTGTTCGAGGTATGCCGGGCGTGGAAGTCGCGGCGGAATGCCTCGAACCGGCCGTGTGCGATCGCGTCCCGCATGGCCGCCGTCAGGACCTGGAAGAAGGCGATATTGTGCCAGCTCAGTAGTACCTTGCCGAGGACTTCATCGGCTCGCACGAGGTGGTGCAGATAGGCCCTGGAATAGTTCTGCGAGGCCGGGCAGGGGACATCGGGCTCCAGCGGGTCCTGATCCTCGGCGAAGCGGGCATTCTTCAGATTGATCGGTCCCGCCCAGGTCCAGGCCTGGCCGTGGCGGCCAGCCCGGGTGGGCAGGACGCAGTCGAACATGTCGACGCCGCGATACACGGCCTCGACCAGATCGACCGGCTTGCCGACGCCCATCAAATAGCGGGGGCGGTCGGCGGGCAGCATGTCGGGGGCGTAGTCCAGCACCTCGCACATGGCCTGGTGGCCTTCGCCCACGGCCAGGCCGCCAATGGCATAGCCGTCGAAGCCGGTCTCGATCAGCCGGTCGGAGGATTCGCGGCGCAGGTTTTCGAAGGTCGAACCCTGCTGGATGCCGAACAGGGCCTGGGTTTCGCGCGTCCCGAAGGCGGCCTTCGAGCGCGCGCCCCAGCGGGCCGACAGCTCCATGGCGGCGCGGGCGGCGGGCTCCTCGGCGGGCCAGCTGACACACTGGTCCAGCTGCATCGAGATGTCGGCGCCGATGCGGTCGGCCTGGATCTCGATCGACCGTTCGGGACTGAGGACATGCTTCGAGCCGTCGATATGGCTGGCGAAGGTGACGGCCTCCTCCTTCACCTTCGAAATCCCGGCCAGCGACATGACCTGGAAGCCGCCGCTGTCGGTCAGGATCGGCCTGGTCCAGCCCATGAATTTGTGCAGCCCGCCCAGCCGCTCCATCCGCTCTGGGCCGGGGCGCAGCATCAGGTGGTAGGTGTTGCCGAGGATGATGTCGGCGCCGGTCTGCTGCACCTGATCGACCGTCATCGCCTTGACCGTGGCGGCGGTGCCGACGGGCATGAAGGCGGGCGTGCGGATGTCGCCGCGCGGCGTTTTCAGCACGCCCGTGCGGGCGCGGCCTTCGGTGGCGGTGATGTCGAAGGGGAAGGGCATCAGGCGGCGCGAAATAGCAGGCTGCCGTCGCCGTAGGAATAGAAGCGGTAACCGTCCTTCACCGCATGGGCATAGGCCGCCTTCATCGTCTCCAGCCCGGCGAAGGCGCTGACCAGCATGAACAGGGTCGATTTCGGCAGGTGGAAATTGGTCATCAGAACGTCGACGGCGCGGAAGCGGTAGCCGGGGGTGATGAAGATGGCGGTGTCGCCGTGGAAGGGTCGAACCTCTCCGCCCTCCGTCGTGGCGCTTTCCAGCAGCCGCAGGCTGGTGGTGCCGACACAGACGATCCGCCCTCCGGCGGCCCGGACGGCGTTGAGGGCGGCGGCGGTTTCGGCGGACACCTCGCCCCATTCGCTGTGCATCTTGTGGTCGGCGGTGTCGTCGGCCTTGACCGGCAGGAAGGTGCCGGCCCCGACGTGCAGGGTCACCGCATGGGTCGAGACGCCCCGCGCCTCGATCGCCGCTATCAGGGCGGGGGTGAAATGCAGGCCCGCGGTCGGGGCGGCGACCGAGCCGTCCCATTTCGCGAACAGGGTCTGGTAGTCCGACCGGTCGCGATCGTCCTCGGCCCGTTTGGCGGCGATATAGGGGGGCAGGGGCATGACCCCGACATCGCGGATGGCCTCGTCCAGCGCGGGGCCCGCGAGGTCGAAGCGCAGCGCAACCAGCCCGTCCTCGCCCTTGTCGACCACGGTCGCGTCGAGGCGGCCGGGCAGGCATGCGCCGTCGGCCGCCGCGCCGAAGCGGATACGGTCCCACGCCTTGATCCGCTTGCCCGGCTTCATGAAGGCGGACCAGACCTCGGGCGCGTCGCGGTGATGCAGGGTGGCCTCGACGGCGACGGTCAGGGTCTCGCCCTCCGGTCCGGTCCGTTCGCGGACGCCTGACAGCCGGGCAGGGATCACCCGGGTGTCGTTAAACACCAGGGCGTCGCCGGGCCGCAGGAAGTCCGGCAGGTCGCGGATGATCCGGTCTTCGAGCCCGTCGTCCCGCACCACCAGGAGGCGCGCGGAATCGCGCGGCTCGGCGGGGCGGAGCGCGATGCGGTCGTCGGGCAGGTCGAAGTCGAAATCGGCGGTCTTCATGAAGCGGGGCAGAGGCCACAGGGCCGGGGCCGGGTCAAGGCGGCCAGTCCGGTCGGGTGAGGTGATTGACCGGGAATCCTCTGCTATCGATGGACGGCTTTCAGGGAGGATGTGATGCGCATTGTCTGCGCCCTTGTTTGTCTCATGGCCGTGGCCGCCCCGGCGCTTGCCCAGTCTCCCTCCATGGAAGCCCTGGCAGAGGCGCGGACCGCAGCAAGCGAGCCGGATCTGGTCCAGGCCTACGGCCCGGCTCCGTTGCAGTTTGGCCATCTCCGCCTGCCGCCGGGCGAGGGCCCCTATCCGGTGGCGGTTCTGATCCATGGCGGGTGCTGGTCTGCTGGCTATGAGGATCTTTCGGGGATGGGGCCGCTGGCCGACGCCCTTTCGGCCCGGGGCCTGGCCACCTGGAATTTGGCCTATCGCAGGCTGGGGGATGAGGGCGGAGGCTGGCCGGGGACCTTCGGGGATATTGCCGCGGGCATCGATCATCTGCGCGCCCTCAGCGCCGATCACGCGCTGGACCTGTCGCGCGTCGTGGTGGTCGGCCATTCTTCCGGTGCTCATCTTGCGCTCTGGGCGGCGGCACGGCCCTCGGCGGCCGACCCCCGTTTCGGAGCCACCCCGCTGACGCCCCTGGCCGTTGCGGCCATCGATGGCCCCGGCGCGCTGGCACCCCTGATCGGCGTGGATGAGTCGATCTGCGGCCAGCCGGTGATCGTGCGGTTCATGGGGGGCACGCCCGAGGAACGCCCGGAGGCCTACCGTGCCGCCACACCACAGGAACACCTGCCGCTTGGCGTACGCCAGCTCCTGATCAGAGCCGAATTGGCTCCCTTGATGGCGCGGTATGTCGAAGCGGCGACCGCATCCGGGGACGCGGTTGAAGTCCTCGACCTTGAGGACGCCGATCACTTTGACGGTATTGTGCCCGGGCGGCCTGTTGGCGACCGTGTGGCCGACGCCATCAACGCGCTCGTCCAGGCCCGCTAGCGCGGGGCGGCCGGCATTGACCTTGCGGTTGCCAGCCGCCAAACCCGCCAGCATGCTGCAGAACCTCGAAATCCTCGCGCGCGACGCCAAATCGTGGCCGTTCGAACAGGCCCGCAATCTTCTGGCCCACGTGCTGAAGAAGCGGTTGGGCGACGCCGAGCGCAATGCGGCCAAACTGCTGATCGACGCCGGCAAGGCGGACGAGGCACTGGCGACCTTCGAGGCGCTGCAGAAGCCCGTGATCTTCGAGACCGGCTATGGCCCCTCGGGCCTGCCGCATATGGGCACCTTCGGTGAGGTGGCGCGCACGACCATGGTGCGCAACGCCTTCCGCGCCCTGACCGGCGACCACTGGCCCACGCGGCTGATCGCCTTCTCGGACGACATGGACGGCCTGCGGAAGGTGCCGGAGGGCATCCCCAACCCGGACATGCTGGCCGAAGACCTGCACAAGCCTCTGACCGTGGTGCGCGACCCGTTCGGAACGCACGACAGCTTCGGGGCGCACAACAACGCCCGCCTACGCGCCTTCCTCGACGGCTTCGGTTTCGACTACGAATTCTTCTCCTCGACCGAATGCTACCGGTCGGGCCGGTTCGACGCGACCCTGCTGACCCTGCTGGAGCGGTTCGATGCCGTCCAGGCCATCATGCTGCCGACCCTCGGCGAGGAGCGGCGCGCCACCTATTCGCCCTTCCTGCCCGTCAGCCCCGTCACCGGCCATGTGCTGCAGGTCCCGACACTGGAACGGGACGTGGAGAAGGGGACGATCACCTTCGACGACCCCGCACGCGGCCGCACGACGGTCCCTGTCACCGGTGGCCATGTAAAGCTGCAGTGGAAGCCCGACTGGGCCATGCGCTGGACGGCCCTGGACGTCGACTATGAGATGTCGGGCAAGGACCTGATCGAGAGCGTACGCGAGAGCTCGAAGGTCTGTCGCGCCCTCGGCGGCACGCCGCCGGAGGGCTTCAACTACGAGCTCTTCCTGGATGTCGAAGGCAAGAAGATCTCCAAGTCCAAGGGCAACGGCCTGACGATGGACGAATGGCTGCGTTACGGCACCCCGGAGTCGCTGAGCTGGTACATGTTCCAGTCGCCGAAATCGGCCAAGAGCCTGCATTTCAACGTCATCCCGCGGGCCATCGACGACTACCTGGCCTTCATCGAGGCGTACAAGACCCAGGAGCCGGCCAAGCAGATCGACAATGCCGTCTGGTCGATCCACGCCGGCTCACCGCCGACCCATACCTCGCCGGTGTCCTTCGCCCTGCTGCTCAATCTGGTCGGCGTGGCCAATGCGTCGTCAAAGCCGCAACTCTGGGCCTATTTCTCCAGATACCTGCCCGAGGCGACGCCGGAGACCGAGCCGCTGCTGGACCAGTTGATGGAGCGGGCGCTGAACTACTACGAGGACTTCGTGAAGCCGACGAAGGCCTACCGCCGGCCTGACGACAAGGAACGGGCGGCCTTGCTCGATCTCGCGACCCGGCTGAAGGCCCTGCCGGCGGGCACGACCGACGGCGAACTGATCCAGGGCGAAGTCTACGCCGTCGGCAAGGAGCACGCCTTCGAACCGCTGCGCGGCTGGTTCGGAGCGCTGTACGAGGTGCTGCTGGGCGCGTCGCAGGGGCCGCGCTTCGGCTCTTTCGCTGCGATCTACGGCCTGCCGCAGACGATAGAACTGATCGAGGCGGGCGCGAACGGAGATCTGGCAAGCTAGGGGAGCATGATCGTCTGCGCTGCGCGCACACCTCGTCCAGCCCGGTGCCCGGGCACCCGTCCGGTCCTACTGGCTGACCCACAGAATCCGGCCCATCCAGACGATGTCGGCGCGGGCCAGGGTGCGGGGCGGATAGGCCGGATTGATCGAAGCGAGGGTCACCGCCTGCGCCGTCAGAACCGCCACCTCCTTGGCCAGGGTTTCGCCGCTCGTGGTGCGCACCACCACCCGGTCGCCCTTGCGGACCCCGGTTGCCTCGCGATCGACGATGACCCGGTCGCCCTCCCGATACAGGGGGGCCATGGAGTCGCCGACGACACTCAGGCTCAGCAGGCTGTCCCTCGGGCGGGGCAGGTCGGTCTGATCCCAGCCGTCGCCGGCGGGCAGGCCCGCGTCATCGAAAAAGCCGTCGAGACCCGCCTGCGCCATGCCCAGCAGCGGAACAGTCGCGGGTCGCTCGGACTGGTCCCGCGCCAGGGCCGCGAACTCCCCCAGTGACAGGCCGGTCACGGCGAGAATGCGCGTCAGGCTCTCGGTAGAGGGCCAGCGTGGCCGGGCCGGTGCGCCCGGTCCGAACCGTTTGGATGGATTCAAACTGGTCGCGTCCAGCCCGGCCCGCCTGGCCAGGGCAGAGACACTGATCCCCTCATGGCGGGCCACGCCGTCGATCGCCTTCCAGAGCTGGGCGTGGTTCAGGGGCATTTCGTCCGCCAGGGCCAATGGGCCGAATCGGAGACACACTAGGAATAAATACCTGAACGTTCAATCCTGGTGGATCACTCCAGCCCGGCGGCGCGACGCTCCTGCCAGGCCCAGAAGGTGCCGATGGCGATGGTGAGCAGGATTCCGGTACTGGCCAGGTTGATCACGGCATAGAAGGCGGACATCGGCGGTCGGATATCGACCAGGGTCATGAAATGACTCATGACTACCATGGACTGCAGGGCGGCGACCCAGGTCGGCCACGCTCGCCTGGCCTTCCAGACCAGCCCGACAAAGACAGCCAGCATGACCGTATCGATCGCCATCAGTCCCCATTGGGTGCCGCTGAGCGAACTGTCGCTTTGGATCAACAGTGACGAAAACCATCCGAGCACATAGGCACCCGCCGCGATGCGCTCCGGTTCCTCCCCTTTGAGGAAGGCGAAGGCGACCACCAACACTGTCAGGCCAGCCCCGATCTGGGTTGGCAGGGTGTCAAACATCAAAACGCCCCCATGCCGAATGGCATGAGGGCGATATTGCAACGAGTCTGTCCAGACCGGAACAACCGGTCTCGGACATTACCGCGAATTAAACCGCGCGGAGGCGGCTCGCGCGGGCTTCACCCGTGGTCGGCGGCCGTTCTTCTGCCGGCTTGTTCATGTGGCCGATCGCATAGACGCCGTAGCCGAGGCGACGGTGGTCCTTGGCCAGCTCTTGATGGCAGGCGACGAGCGCCTCGCGGGCTGTCGCCAGGGCGGCGATCGCTTCCATGGCCCGGGCTTGCGAGCTCGCACCGGAGATCGGTGAAAGGCTGAGCACGGTGCGGGCTCCGATCATCGACTGGATGAGCGTGGTCGCCTGGGCGATGGCGGTGTCCAGCGACTGTTCGGCGGTATTCAGGTCGCCGGCGACGCTGGCGATCACTTCAGCCTTGTTCATGTAAGCCTCCCACTGATTGACGAGTGATCAATTCGTTAACACAGGTCGGTGTGTGCGGGTAGGATTTTGTTTACCATACCCGCAGCAATTCCGGGGCCATCTCCGCCACCTCCGCCGATCGGCGGCCGGTCGCCCGGCTTGTCCAGCGGACCCACGGCCAGGGTTTCCAGCCCCAGCTTGCGCGCAAGCGCGGTCAGGGTGTTGTGGGTCTGGACGATATGGGCCCGGGCATCGGACAGGGCACCGACGGCGGCCGCAGCCCCGGCAAAGGCCCGCTGGCCGGTCACGGCGGAAAGCCATGCATCAGCGCGCGCTGCGGGCAGGGCTGCTGCCAGGGTCGCGGTTTCGATCAGGGCCTGGTCGATCGCCGACTCGGCGGCGTAGAGGCGGGCGGCGAGAGATTCGCCGACAGACAGTCTGGTCATGTTTGATCCTCCCGTGACCTCACGTCACAGAGGGAAACCAGCATAGGTTGATGTCAGATGCAACTATGCGTCATCTTCAGCCATCAGAAAATGCGCGGTCAGGGCGGCGATGGGCTGGGCCTCGTCGTCCTGCCAGGCTTCGGCCAGAACATGCGCGACCCGGCGTCCGGCCTTGCTGATCCGGGCGCGGGCATGGACATCGACCGGTCGGCCCGAGCGCAGATAGGCAACGGTGACATTGATCGGTCGGGGCAGTTGCAGCCGAGGGTAGAGGGCCGCGACCTGGGCGACGGCTGTGAGTTCGAGCAGGGCTGCGGTCGATCCGCCGTGCAGGGCAGGCAGGACCGGGTTGCCTATCAGCTTCTGGTCGAACGGCATGGTGACGGTCAGGATCTGTCCTTCGCTCGCGGTCGTCAGGCCCAGAAACCGGGCATAGGGCAGGCGTCCCAACAGGTCGCTCATCGTCCATCCTCCCGGCGAGCCTTGAGATTGGAGCCGAGGCCGCGGGTTCGCATGGAGGAGAGCATATAGGCGCTCTGGGCCGCCGCCACCGGATCATCCGGACGGTCCTCGAAGGCCCAGGCCCGAACGAAGGCGACGGATCGGGTCAGGCGGTAGCAGCGCGCCTCAGCGATCAGGTCGCGCCGGGCCTCGGCCGCCCGCATGTAGTCGACGCGCAGGTCCAGGGTGGCGATCGGTTCAAACCGCCCGAGGGCGACCCATGCCGCCAGCCCTCCGACATGGTCCAGCAGGGTGGTGACCAGGCCGCCCGACAGCACGCCGGTCTCCGGGTCGCCGACCAGATCCTCGCGCCACGGCACCCGGATGCGGACCCGGTCTCCGTCGAGGCTGTCATAGACAAAGCCGAGGGCGTGGGTGTGGGCGGCACCGGCGGCGAGTTGAGGCAGGATATCGAGGATGGGAGACGTCATGGCCCGCTTCTCGGTCCCTCCGCAGACGAGCGCAAGCGGAACGGCGCGTCAGGCGGCCGAACGGCTCTTGCGGCTGTGTTCCGGGACGACTTCGACGGCAGTGGCCTGTTCAAGCGCGAGATTCATGGCCATGCGCAGGCGTTCCGGCTTGATCGGCTTCTCGACGACGGCCGTCATGCCGATGGCGACATACCGTTTCGCATCGTCGGGATCGGCGTTGGCGGTCAGGGCGACGATCGGGATGTCCCGGGCCGGACCGGTCAGGGCGCGTATCGCCTGGGTCGCCTGGACGCCGTCCATACGCGGCATCTTGATGTCCATCAGTATCAGGTCGAAGCGACGCTCCTGCACGGCTTCAAGGGCCTCGACGCCGTCTTCGGCTGTTTCGGAGGAGCAGCCGAACATCTCGCACAGGGCCTGGGCCACCACCCGGTTGGTCGCATTGTCGTCCACGATCAGGACATGGGGCTGGCTTGCAAGGTCGCCGTCACCGCCGAGGCTCTCGACATTGGAGGTCGTGAGGGCTTCGACTTGGGTTCGCTCGACGTCCAGATCGAAGGCGAAGGTCGTACCGCGACCCGGATTGTTCTCGGCCCAGATGCGCCCGCCCATGCGGTCGACGATCTGCCGGCAGATGGCCAATCCCAGACCCGCGCCGTCCTGACCTGCGCCGTGGACGAAGGGCTCGAAGGCCGCGACGATCCGGTCGGTGTCCAGGCCCGCGCCATCGTCGCGGATGCGCGCCTCCAGCCGGATGCGATCACCGGCGGCGACGGCCTTCAACCCGACCTCGACCACGCCGTTGCGAGCGAAATTCAGGGCGTTGCCGATCAGGTTGTTGAACAGCTGGGTGACACGGGGACCATCAATGACGGCGGCCAGTTCGGTATCGCCCTCATAGCTCACCATCAGGGTCACACTGTCCTGGGACGCCCGCGGCGACCAGGTTGCCTGGACCCTGTCCATCAGGGCGCGCAGGGGCGTGGCCGTCGGATGGAGTTCAAGTTCGCCGGCCTCGGCGCGGGACAGGTCAAGCGCGTCCTGGAGAATACGCAGCAGGGTTTCAGACGATTCCACGATCGTGTTGATGTGGGCGTGTGACTGGGCGTTCAACGGCTGGCGGCGCAACAGTTCGGCTACCGCCAGCACACCGTTCATCGGGGTCCGCAGTTCGTGGCTGATGATACTCAGGAACTGGCTCGTGGAGCGGGCCGAGGCGAGGGCCTGGGTCCGGGTGTCGGTCAGCACGCGGGCCTGCTCAGCCAGTTCGAGATTCTGCTGCCGCTGCAGGTCATTGACCGATTGAAGCAGCGACACGGCGGTGCCGACGCCGTGGTAGCGACCATTGCGGGTCACGATGAAGCCGCGCATCAGCGCGGCCGGGCCGCCTTTCAGCAGGACATCGCAGAAGGCGTCGATGCTGACGCCGGCCTCCACGACCGCCGGTTCGGGGTCCATGACGTACCGGGCGGGACGGTTGGCGTACTGGGCATGGCCGAAGGCACCGGCGATCTTCAACAGAAAGACATTGCGCTCGATCAGCCCGACCGGCCGTCCTTCCTCGACGACAGGGATCACGAGTGTATCGGGCTCGCGCTCGAAGCGCGAGAAGACCTCGCTTCCGGGCGTGTGCGGCGACACCGCCTCGGCTCGCTCGGTCAGGGCTTCGATGGTCGGCATGAGGGGCCGGTACTCCACAGGGACCTGTGAACAATTGCCCGGAACCATTTTCAGAAGGGTTAAGGCGGTAATCGCCATTTTTGAGCCGTTTTTGCTCTGCCGGCGGGGCTGGTGTAGAAGGCGCGCCCCGCCATCCAGCGGCCCATCCCCCTTGTCCATGCGCGCGGCCGACCGGCCGACCGCAGGTTTGTCATGAGCGATTCCCAAATCCCTTCCACCACGCCAACGTCCGCGACATCGGCCCTCGTCCTGTTCTCGGGCGGACAGGACAGCGCGACCTGCCTGGCCTGGGCGCTGGAGCGGTATGCGCGCGTCGAGACGGTCGGGTTTGACTACGGCCAGCGCCATCTCGTCGAGATGGAGGCCCGGCTGGCGGTCCGCGCCGGCATGACGGGGGTGCTGTCCCAATGGGCAGAACGGCTGGGACCGGATCAGGTCGTCGACCTGACCGGTTATGGTCGCATCGCCGAAAGCGCCCTGACGGCCGACCGGGCCATCGAGATGGATGCGCGCGGTCTGCCCACCACCTTCGTCCCCGGCCGCAATCTGGTCTTCCTGACCTGCGCCGCCGCACTTGCGGACCGCCGGGGACTGGATGTGCTGGTTGGCGGCATGTGCGAGACCGACTATTCGGGCTACCCCGACTGCCGGCGCGACACCATCGACGGCATGGCGACGGCACTGAGCCTCGGGCTGGACAGGCCGGTCATCATCGAGACGCCCCTGATGGCCCTGACCAAGGCCGAGACCTGGGCGCTGGCGGACCGCATCGGGGGTGCGGCGCTGGTCGAGCTGATCATCGAAGCCTCGCACACCTGCTACCGCGGCGACCGGACCCATCGTCACCCCTGGGGCTACGGCTGCGGCGACTGCCCGGCCTGTGAGCTGCGTGCGGCGGGTCATGCCGAGTGGGTCGGTGCATGACCTATTCGGCCAAGGAGGTCTTCCTGACGGTACAGGGCGAGGGCGGGCAGGCCGGACGGCCCGCCGTCTTCCTGCGGTTCGCCGGCTGCAATCTGTGGAGCGGGCTGGAGCGCGACCGCGCGACGGCCGTCTGCACCTTCTGCGACACGGACTTCGTCGGCTTGGACGGCGACGGCGGCGGCAAATTCGCGTCGGCCGATGCGCTGGCGGATCATGTCGCGGCCCTGTGGCGCGGGCGGGCAGGGGACCCGAAACTGGTGGTCTGTACCGGCGGGGAACCCCTGTTGCAGCTCGACGCCGCCCTGATCGACGCCCTGCACGCGCGCGGCTTCGAGATCGCCGTGGAAACCAACGGCACGCTCGCCGCGCCGTCCGGGCTCGACTGGATCTGCGTCAGCCCAAAGGCCGATGCGCCCGTGCTTCAGACCTCCGGACAGGAGCTCAAGCTCGTCTTCCCCCAACCTCAGGCCATGCCGGACCGCTTTGAACACCTCTCGTTCGACCGCTTCTGGCTCCAGCCCATGGACGGCCCCGACCAGGCGGCCAACACCGCGGCGGCCATCGACTACTGCCTGACCCATCCGAAATGGCGCCTCAGCGTCCAGACCCACAAATACATCGGCGTAAGATGAGCGTTTTCGAGATCACCAAGGCCGCCACCTTCGATGCGGCCCACCATTTCCCGAATGAGCCGGACGGCAGCCCGTATCGCCGGATGCATGGCCACTCCTTCTCGGTCGAGGCGACGGTGCGCGGCCAGGCGCTGGACGGCCATGGCTGGGTTGCGGACCTCGGTGCCCTGGATCGCGCCCTGAAGGCGGCGGCAGAGGAGCTGGATCACGGCCTGCTCAACGACAAGCCCGGCCTGGAACTGCCCACGCTGGAGAATCTGTGCCTGTGGTTCGCCGCACGCCTCAAACCCGAATGGCCGGGCCTGAGTCGGGTCATGGTCTCGCGTCCGACGATCCACGAACGCTGCGTTCTGACGCTTTAGATCAGCAGTCGCGGCCCTGGCGTTGGCGCTGCTCGCAACGGCGCTGTTCACGCTCGCGCGCCCGTTCCTCGCGTTCCCGTCTGGCCCGGGTCTCCTCGTCGGAGGTCGTGACCGCATCGACGCCGGCACCCACCACGGCACCGGTCGCCTGGGCCGCCCCGCCCACGATGGCACCGGCCGTGCCCACGACGGCACCCACGATACAGCCCTGAAGCATAAGGCTTGCGCCGAGGACGGCGACGAGGGTCGCGCCGGATTTGATGGTCTTGATCATGACGCCTTCTCCCGATGGGGCAGGGATAACCGGCAATGGTGAACGCAGTCTGACCGGCGGATCAGGCGGGGTCGGATCCGCATTGGCTTGGTCCCGGACCTTGCTTGACCGGTAGGACGCCTTGGTATAGGTTTCCCGAATATGGGAAAAGCGACCGATAACGGGAAATCTGACACAGCGCTGGCGGCCCGTCTGCTGGCCGTCCGAAACGAGCGCGGGCTGTCATTGGCTCAAGCGGCAGAGCTGTCAGGGGTCAGTCGCGCGACGCTTTCACGAGCCGAGCGGGGGGAAACGAGTCCGACCGCCCACGTCCTGGGTCGCCTTTCGGCGGCCTATGGCATCACCCTCTCGGCGCTCCTTGGCGGACTGGACGAAGCCCGCCCCACAGTGATGTCCCGCGATCAGGCCGGCTTCTGGACCGATCCGGAGACCGGGTTTCGACGCTGGTCAATTTCGCCGCCGGCGCGCGGCTATGACATCGAGCTGATCTGGGCTGAGCTTCCGGCCGGGGCTCGCATCGAGTATCCGGCACCAGCCTATTCGGGTATGGAGCAGCACATCGTTCTTTTCGAGGGGGCGCTGAGATACGAGACCGACGGTGCGACCTACCAACTGGCCGGCAACGACAGTCTTCGGATCAAGATCCATAACGAAAGTGCGCTGGAGAGCTGTGGCCGCGGCCCGGCGAGATACCTCCTGGCGGTCAGGAGCTCACAATGATCGTTCGCGCGGCCGAGCTGTCCGATCCCGAGGTGCTGACCCTGTTGAAGGCGCACCTGGCCGGAATGCAGGCACACTCGCCGCCGGGGTCAGTCCACGCGCTTGAGCCGGAGGGGCTGCAGACCCCGGACGTCTCCCTCTATGCGGTGTGGGATGGGGACGACCTCATGGCGATCGGGGCCTTGAAGGAGGTCGACGCCACGATCGCCGAGATCAAGTCAATGCGGACGGCCGGCGCTCATCTCAGGCGTGGGGCCGCCGCCCTTCTTCTCGAACACCTGATGACCGTTGCGCTCTCGCGCGGCTATCACCGCCTGAGTCTGGAGACGGGTTCCGGTCCCGCCTTTGAACCGGCCCTGGCGCTCTATCGCCGGTACGGATTTGAGAATGGTCAGGCCTTCGGAGGCTACGAGGCGAGCCCATTCAATCAGTTCATGCACCTGCAGCTGCGCCCGGAAGGCACTTCATCCGGCGCGCAGCCCGTCATCTAGGAATGGAGGTTTCTCACGTGCCGACCGGTTTCTCCGACACACCGCCACCGCCCTATTACGCGGTCATCTTCTCAAGCCGGTTGAGCCGTAACGACGATGGCTATGAAGCCATGGGGAACGCCATGGCCAAACTCGCGGAAAGCCAGCCCGGCTATCTGGGGATGGAGAGCACGAGGGGCGGTGACCGCCTGGGCATCACGGTTTCCTACTGGAGAGATGAAGACAGCATCCTGGCCTGGAAGGCTGAAATGAAACATCTTCTGGCCCAGAAGAACGGCATTGAACGATGGTACGAGCACTACGAACTCCGCGTCGCCAGGGTCGAGAGAGCCTATAACGGTCCGCACGGGCGGTCAGTCGGGTGAACGCCGGGAGGAATTTCACGAAGCACGACCGGACCCGGCAAGCGGCGATCGCGGCGGCGATTACGATCTGTTCGGTGGGCGGCAGTGCGCCGGCCACGGCGGAGGACGCGCGGTCTGTTTCAGCTGTTCAGTTCGGGAAGATCGCCGCGCTTGCAGGGGAATGGCGGGTTCAGCAACGCCCGTCGCTGAGGATTGTGTTCGAGCCGACCGCTGGTGGAAGCGTCATCACTGAAAGATGGATGGTTGGCGAGCGGATGCACTCGCTGACGGTCTATCACCTCGACGGCGATCGCCTGGTCGCGACGCACTACTGTCCCCAGGGCAACCAGCCGCGCATGGTAGCCCGTGCCGCTGGTTCTGCCGGTGTCAGTTTTGTGTTCCTGGATGCGACCGACCTCGATCCCCATGAATCCTATCAGCATGACTTGTCGTTCAGCTGGAATGTGGGCGGGACGGTCTCGCGGGCGGACACCTACTGGGGGCCGGAAGGCGCTGAGGAGGAAAGCGTTCTGACTCTTGTTCTCGCGTCAGACTGAGGGATCAGGTCGGATTTCCGATGGCGCTGCCGGGGCCGCGTGCTGCGGCGCACCGGCCGGCGCACCTTCAGCACGCGCGGCCTTCCCGCGGATCAAGCGGTCCGCCAGGGCGTTGCCGCTTGATGTCGTGGTGGGCGGCGAGGGGTTCGAACCCCCGACCCCCTCGGTGTAAACGAGGTGCTCTGACCAGCTGAGCTAGCCGCCCGTCCGCATGAAACCCGCAGGTTTCCCGTATCCTAGAACCGGAAGCTGGCTCTCAGGAACAACATATAGCGGACATAGTCCTCAATCATCTCGGCATCGGCGTTGATGGACAGCATGCCCAGCTCATTGCCGATGTTCAGCCGGAACCCGAGGATCGGACCGCCGCCTTCGATCGAGCCGCCGTCGAGCGTGAAGTCCGGACCGCCCGAGCGGAAGCGGGCGATGGTCTCGCCCGGATCGACCGAGATGTTCTGACGCCAGCCGACCCGGAGCTCGGGACGAAGCCAATTATCCGCGCCCATCGACATGCCGACGTTGATGGCTGCGGTCGCCGAGAACAGGTGACCGTCCCGGTCGTCGATCTCGAGGTCGAAGCCATCGCCGCCGCCCGTCTCGACGTGGCCCTCTTCGCTCAGCGAGAAGAACTCTGCATAGGCCTCGGGCCGGATACTGAAGCGCCCGAAATCACGCTGGTAGGACACACCGCCGGCGGCTGCGAGGGCAATGCCGGTCCAGTCCGATTCATTGGACAGGTTCAGCCCGGCACCGACGAAGCGGCGCTCGGATTCGAAGGTCGCATAGCCCGCTGCGGCCCGGGCCCATGTCGTCCAGTACTGGCCCTGGGCGCGCCAGTAGAGTCCGAGTTCCAGCAGACTGGCCGACAGCACTTCCTCGGCCTCGGACTCGGGATCCTCGAGGTCGGATGAGGTGAAGGCCACGGAAAGGCCGACGGCACCGAGACCCGAGCCCCGCTCGACGCCGCCGGCGACACCGAATCCTTCCGAACGGAAGCCGTAGTTGTCGGTCCTGTCCTTGTCGGCGTAGAAATTGATCTCCTGCACCCAGGCGCTGGTTTCGCCCGGGGCCGCCGAGGCGTTGCGGCCCGTTAGTGCGCGCGTGACGGCATCGACGCCCGAAGACAGCGAGAGCAACGGCCCGCCGGCATGATCGGGCAGCAGTTGCTCATACAGGTTGATGAAGTCGTCACGCCCGGTCTGGGCCAGGAAGGCGTTGCGGACACTGCTCGCGCCGGTGCCGCCGATCGTCGAATAGAAGGACTCGAACATCGCCGCTTCGACGGCGATCAGACCGGATTCGTTGGCGGTGCGTCGGCGCACATCGGCGAAGACCTCACCGGCCGGAACATTGGCACCGGCCGTCACGACATAGAGGTAGGGCGAGTTGGACGTGATCGAGCCGAGGTCGATCGAACCGAAATTCAGGGTCGCCGCATCAATCAGGGTGAAGCGGCGGGGGGCGGTCAACAGCGAGGTGAAGCGGACGCCCAGACCGGAACCATTGGCCAGGGTCGCGGTTCCGGAGACGTTGAAACCACCCGAGGCACCGCTCGCCGGGTCGACGGTGAAGATCAGGTCGCCGTCGGCACCCACATTCAGGCTCGAGATGTTGAGCATGGACGTGTGCCGGGCGTCGAGGACGCCGTTGCTCACACTGATCGCGAGGCCGCCGCCTGAGTCCGACAGGGCACCGCGCACAACACCGCCGCCGGAGATCGACAGGGTGTCGGCGCCCGCGCCGAAATCGATGTTGCCGAGCACGATGCCGTTGCGAACATCGACCATATCGGCCCCCGAGCCCAGCCGGATGTCGCCTACGATGACCGGTTCGACGCTGTCCGGCACGCCGTCGCCGTCCGTGTCGGGATTCTGTGCGCTTGGCGTGCCGGCGATGCCGGTCTGCAGAACCGTCACGCCGGTCGTATTGGCGCTCACATTGATGGCGGTCGTGGATCCGGTAATGGGACTGCCGGCCGCATTGGCGTTCAGGGTCGCCTGGAGCGAGCGGGTGTTTGTGATCGAGGTCAGCGTCCCGCTGAGGTCATTGATGGCGGTCACATTGGCGACGCCGCCGCCTGCGGACGCCAGGATCGGTCCGTTGTTGACGATGCTGGGCAGTGAGGCACCCGCGTCGATCTGGATGGCAACGGCATGGGCGGCGACAGTGCTGGCGACGCCGCCGGTGATGCTGCCGGAATTGCGCAACAGGGGCGTGCTGGACCCTGCCCCGAAGCGGAAGGCGGTTGCGTTGGCGCCAGTCGCCAGGGCGGCGACGGTTCCCGTGTTGCGGACGCCACCGCTGATGGTCACCGCCTGGCCGGGATTGCCGCCGAACACCACCGCATTCGCGGTGATGCCTGCGTAAACGCCCTGACCTGTGATCGTGCCGTGGTTGATGAAGCCGAAGGCGTTATCGCCTGTCCCTGCCACACCAAGCGTGATCGACCGCGTGGTCGAGCCCACGAGGATCGCGGGCGCGGCACCATAGCTGTTGATCGTGCCGGTGCTTTCAGCGGTGTCCAGGATCCCGTCCGAGTCTTCGTCGTTGTTGGTGGTGCTGTCATCGGCCGGCGGGCGATCGATCACGACGCCGCCTGCAACACTGCCCGCGATGATGACTGCCGACCCGCCCTGCAGCTTGTCTTCCGGATCGAGTTTTTCCTCGAAGGCGGCGCTGCCCAGACCGGTGTAGCGATAGCCTGTCGCGCTGATTTCACCCTGCAGCGTCAGTCGACCACCGATGTCTCCGCCGATCGAAACGGCGGAGGCGTTCTGGCCGCGCGCGGAGACCGAGCCCAGCAGGACGACATTGCCGGTGACGGTCCCCTGGGTCCGGAGGGCGAAGGAGTTGTCGCCGAAAACACGAATGGAGCCCTGTGACTGGATATTGCCGATCAGGCCGGATTCGAGGGCGATACCGAAGGAGTTATTGCCATCGACGCTGATGGAACCGGCCGTACTGATGATCAGGTTTCCGGTTACCGGCGCGCCGGCTGCATAGCGGATACCGTAACGGCCGGTGCCTGTGGCCCAGGGCCCGTCGATATCACCATCGCTGTCCGTGTCCGGGTAGTTGGTGATGGTGTCGATGATGGAGATCGTGGAGCCGATGGTGATGTCCGAGGTCACGCCGGCATTGACCAGGACCGCCGTGGCACCGTCGGCGGCGGGCGACATGTTGATCGAGGAGGCACCCTCCATCGCGAAGTCGTGGTTCGAGTTGACCGTGACGGCGCTGCCCGAGGTGAGGGCGATCGAGCCACTGCCGGACAGGCGGATGTCGTCGGGACCCGTGCCAGTCGCATTGGATGTCGTGATTGCCGTGGTTCGCGCCGTCGAGATCACGACTTCCGCCATCGCACCGGAGGCGACCATCAGGGGAGTGATCGCAACCGCAGTCGCGAGTAGAATACGCATTCGGTAGAAACCCCTGTGGACGACACGCGCAGAGACGCCGGCGATCCTCTAACAGGGACCATGACAGCTTGCCTCAAGTTTCTCGAATTTGAGGCGAATGCAAGGCCGAACGCGCGAGCGGGGCGTGTTCCGCAGGCGACGCTATTGCCATAAATGCAATCGAAGTGATATCACTCTCATATCGATTGTGGGAGCGAATGATGACCAACGAGCACTCCATCTCCACCGAACGCCCGGCCAACACCGCCAATGGCATCCTGATCCTGCTGGTCGGCGTGATCCTCGTGATCGCTGGCCCGGTTAGCCTGGCGCAGGACCCGGAAAACACCCTGCGCCTGGTCGGCGGCCTCAGCGCTGCCCTCGTCGGCCTTTTGCTGATCTGCGGCCTCTATTCGCTCCAGCCGAATGAGGGCATGGCCATTATGCTGTTCGGCGCCTATCGCGGTACCGACCGCAAGACCGGCCTGCGCTGGGTCCTGCCCTGGTACAGCCGCAAGAAAATCTCCCTGCGGGTCCGCAACCTGACCAGCGACAAGCTCAAGGTAAATGACCGGCGTGGCAGTCCCATCGAGATCGCTGCCAATGTGGTCTGGCGGGTACAGGATTCGGCCCAGGCCCTGTTCGACGTCGATGACTATCAAGCCTTTGTGAACATCCAGGTGGACACGGCCCTGCGCGACATCGCCTCCCACTATGCCTATGACCACGGCGACGAGACCGATGTGCCCGAACTGACCCTGCGTGCTGACGCCGAGGACGTGGCCGGCCGCCTCCGCGAGGAACTGGTCGGCCGGGTCAGTGTCGCAGGCGTGGCCATTGACGAGGCCCGTCTGGCCCACCTGGCCTATGCTCCGGAGATCGCCGGCGCCATGCTGAAGCGCCAGCAGGCCGAGGCGGTTCTTTCCGCGCGCCGTCTGATCGTCAAGGGTGCCGTCGGTATGGTCGAGAGTGCCCTGGCCGACCTGAACGAACGCGGCGTGGTCGATCTGGACGAGGACCGCAAGGCGGCCATGGTCTCCAACCTGCTGGTGGTGCTGTGCGCCGACCGCGAGGCCCAGCCGGTCGTCAATACGGGCACACTGTACGGCTGACATGGCCCGCGCCCGAAAGCCTTTCCTGATGCGGGCCTCTTCGGGGGTGATGGTGGCGGTCGAGCGATTGGCCGCCGCCGAACTGCGCTCGGTCAACGCCCAGGTCGAATGCCTGCTGCGCGAAGCCCTCGCCCGACGCGGTATTTCGCCTTCAGAAGACGCTCCGCCGACGGACAGCGCTTGAGCTTCGCCGTCGTCGGCGTTACGGCCCGCGCATGGTGAAGTCGCATATGTCCAGGGTCCGCAAGGCACGTCGCATCCAGCGGCGGGTCCGGCGGGTCGGCGCATCCAGTATCAGTGCCACCGAGCGGGAGCTCATGACCCTCGCCGGGCTTGAGGTTCAGGAAGGCGAACTGCGCCTGTTCCCCGGCTGGGATGAGGAGGTGTCCGAGACCCTCGCGGCCACCAAGGCTGCCGGCGATGACGGCCGCCCCCGGCTGGTCGACACCACCATGCTCTATGCACCGCGGTCCGGCGGGGTGAAGCGCTATCTGCTGTCGAAGAAGGCCTGGCTGGAAGCCAACCGCCCCGGCGTGGCCCATTCGCTGGTGGTGCCCGGCGCGCACCACAGGGCGGGCGACGACGGCATCGTCCAGCTTCACGCCACCAAACTGCCCTTCGGAGACGGCTATCGCTGGCCGACCTCGGTGAGTCGCTGGGCGGCCTGGGTTGCCTCGCTGAACCCTTCAATCATCGAGGCGGGCGATCCCTATACACCGGGGCAGGGGGCCCTGGCGGCCGGCCAGCGCGCCGGTTGCCCGGTCGTCGGCTTCTGCCACTCCGACCCGGCTGGCCTCGCCGCCCTGCATTTCGGCGAATGGGCCAAGAAGCCGGTCGAGAAGCGCTGGGCCCGGCTGTTCGGCCAGTTCGACCGGGTGATCTCGCCCAGCCGCTACATCGCCCGTCGGCTCGAGGAGGCGGGCGTCGGCAATATCGTCATCCGGCCGCTGGGGGTCGAGATTGATACCTTCCGCCCCGACCGCGGCGACCGCGACTGGCTGCTCAGGAAGCTGGGCCTGCCGGCTTCGGCCCGCCTGCTCTGCTTCGCCGGCCGTCCGGCGCGGGAAAAGAACATCGACGTCCTGATCCAGGCCGTTCAGGCCCTCGGCGACCCCTACCATCTGGTGCTGGTCGGCGCCGGCGCGGGTATGCCGGCGGAAGAGCGCGTCATCTCCCTGCCCTACGAGGCCAATCCAAAGGCGGTGGCCAGGATCATCGCCTCCTGCGACGCCTTCGTGCACGCCAATGACAAGGAGCCCTTCGGCCTGATCGTGCTGGAGGCCATGGCCTGCGGCCGCCCGGTTGTCGGGGTCAATGCCGGCGGGGTCAAGGAGACGGTTGACGACACGGTGGGGCAACTCGCGAAGAGCGCCGACCCGCGCCATTACGCCGCCGCCATCGAGGCCCTGTTCGCGCGGGACATCGAGGCGCTGGGTGCCGCCGCCCGCCTTCGCACGGTCGAGCGGTTCTCCTGGAACCGCGTCTTCGAGGATCTCAGCTCGGTGTATGCCGAGGTCAGCGGCGAACCGGCCTTCGCCCGGGCCCGCGAGAGCCAGGCTAACTGATCCCTCGACAGCTGCGGCCGCGCCCGCCAGTCTGTCGGGAAACAGGGATTTGAGACGATGAAACGCCTCCTGCTGGCGACCGGACTGTCGCTTCTCACCGCCGGCTCGGCCATGGCCCAGACCGTGATCCTGGTGCGGCATGCCGAGAAGGTCGACGCCAGCGCCGATCCGCTGCTGTCCGAAGCGGGGCAGCGCCGGGCCATGGACCTCGCGGTCGCGCTCAGCGACGCCGACCTCACGCACGTCTTCACCTCTCCGCTTCAGCGCACCGTTCTGACGGCACGACCGGCCGCCGAGGCCCATGCCATCAACCCTGAAACCATCTCGTTCGAGGGCGGGACGGAGGCCCATATTCTCCGGATCGCCGAGCGGATTCGCGCCCTTCCGGATGACGCCGTTGTTCTCGTCGTCGGACACAGCAACACCGTGCCGCTGATCGCCCGGGCGTTGGGCGAGACCGGCCCCTCGGAGATGGCCGATTGCGAATATGACCGGTTGACGGTGATTTCGGTCGAGGATGACGGCGACTCGCCCGCCGTTATCGGCCGCTACGGCGAGCCTGCGAACTGCGGCTAAGATAATATCCGGGTAATATAGACAAGCGGGTTTCGTCCGGGTAAATCCAGATCGATCGGCATGGGCAGTCCATGCGAGAAGACGGACGACTCGCGATGCAACAGGACCTGACCCAGGGCTCCATCAGCAAACAGCTGATCGGAATGGCGGCCTTCATCGGCCTCGGCCTGCTTTTCCAGACCCTGTATTTCCTGATCGACCTGTATTTCGTCGGCTCGGTGGGCCCCGACGCACTTGCCGGCGTCGGTTTGGCGGGGGTGGTCTTCTTCCTCGTCATGGCCGCGGCGCAGATGGTCTCGGTGGGTTCGCTCTCCCTGATCGCGCGCGCCATCGGCGGCAGGGATTTCAGCAAGGTGGACGACGTCTACCGCCAGTCGATGCTGCTGTCCGTCGGCCTCTTCCTACTGACCCTGGCGCTCGGTTACGGACTGGGTGGGCGGGCGATTGGGGCGCTGGCGGCAGACGCGGCCACCGCCGAACAGGGCAAGGCCTATCTATACGGCTTCCTGCCCGCCCTGGCCTTGATGTTCCCCACGGGAGCCATGGGTGCCGCCCTGCGCGCGGCCGGGGTCGTCCGGCCGACCATGCTTGTCCAGACCGGCACTGTGCTGCTGAATGCCATCTTGGCCCCCATTCTGATCGCGGGCTGGGGGTCGGGCCTTCCGCTCGGCGCCTTCGGAGCGGGTCTCGCCAGTTCCATCGCCGCCGGGGCGGGCTTCCTCGGTTCGGTCTGGCTGTTCGGTCGGGTTCAGACCCTGATGCGCGCGCCCCTGCGCCTCGACCGGCCGAGCCCCGCCATCCTGACGCGGATCATCGGTATCGGCCTGCCCTCGGCGGTCGAATTCCTGCTCATGTTCGTGACCATGGGCGTGGTCTATGCCGTGATCCGCAATTTCGGCAGCGAGGCCCAGGCCGGCTTCGGGGTCGGGTCGCGGGTGATGCAGGCGATCTTCCTGCCGGCGATGGCCATCTCCTTCGCCGTCGCCCCGGTCGCCGGCCAGAATTTCGGCGCGGGCCTGCCGGACCGGGTCCGCCGGACCGTCCGGGACGCCGCCCTGATGAGCTCGGCCCTGATGGTCTGCCTGACCCTGCTGTGCCTGTTCGAGGCGCGCTGGCTGGTCGCGCCATTCGCTTCCGATCCGGCGGTCGCCGAGGTCGCGGCGACCTATCTGCGGATCGTCTCGGTGAACTTTGTGGCCACGGGCCTGATCTTCACCGCCTCCGGCGCCTTCCAGGCCTTGGGTGACACCCGACCGGCCCTCGTCGGTGGCGTCCTGCGCCTGGTCTTCTTCACCTCGGCCGCCTTCTGGCTCTCGGCCCAGCCCTGGGCGCTGCTGGAACACCTATGGTGGGCCTCCGCCGCATCGGCCCTGCTGCAGGCCGGCGTGGCGCTTCTGTTCCTGAGAAGCCAGCTGAACCGCAAACTGGCGGGTCTGGTGCCGCGGGAGGCCGTCCCGGCAGGCGTCTGAGCGCCTTGCTCTGTCCTCCGGAACGGTCGGCTTCGGGTCTGTTCGGCCATGGCAAGCCACAGGATCGCCCGCCGAAGGGGCGGCTCAGTCGGGTTTCTGCGGAAGACCATCCGCGATGTCATAGTAGTCGCCCTTGTCCGCGACGAAGATGTGCACCCCGAGCCGGGAGTTCGTCGGGTTGTCGAAGGCCCCCATGGCGACCCCGATCCAGTCCCGGAAAACCGGGTCCCAGAACAGGGAGGAGCCGCACGTCGCGCAGAAGCCGCGGCGCACCTTCCCGGAGGATTGGTGCCAGGCCAGACGGTCTTCGCCCTCGACCCTGAGCGCGGACTTCGGCACGTCCGTCGATGCGAAGAAATGGCCCGAGTGCTTCCGGCATTTCCGACAATGGCAGGCGTCGGGAGCGGCGAGTGCGCCTGAAACCTCGAATGTGACCGCTCCGCAGAGGCAGGATCCCCGGTGCATCTTCGAACTCCCCGGTTGGCCGGCGTCAGACGTCCAGATCGGCCACCGCGAACTGGGCATTGTCCTGGATGAACTGGAAACGGGCCTCGGCCTTCTTGCCCATCAGCCGTTCGACCAGGTCCTCGATCTCGTCTTCCGAGGCCGGCACCGTGACCCGCGCCAGGGTGCGCTTCTTCGGGTCCATGGTGGTCTCCTTGAGCTGGGAGGCCATCATCTCGCCCAGACCCTTGAACCGTCCGATCTCGACCTTCTTGCCCTTGAACACCGTGGCCAGAAGTTCGTCGCGGTGGGCGTCGTCGCGGGCGTATTCGGACAGGGGTCCGGCGCTGATCCGGTAGAGCGGTGGCAGGGCCATGAACAGCCGGCCCTGCCGGATGGTCTCGGGCATCGACCGATAGAAGAAGGTGATCAGCAGGGCCGCGATATGGGCCCCGTCCACGTCGGCGTCCGTCATGATGACGATCCGTTCGTAGCGCAGGTCCTCGATATTGAACCGGCTTCCCGGCTGAACACCCAGCGCCAGGGCCAGGTCGGACAGTTCGATATTGGCCCTCAGCTTGTCAGCGGTGGCCGAGGCGACGTTCAGGATTTTGCCACGCAGGGGCAGGATGGCCTGGGTGATGCGGTCGCGCGCCTGTTTGGCCGAACCACCGGCCGAGTCGCCCTCGACGATGAACAGTTCCGTGCCCTCGGCGGTCTGGCGCGAACAGTCCGACAGCTTGCCGGGCAGGCGCAGCTTGCGCGTCGCCTGGGCCCGCTGGACCTCCTTGTCCTTGCGCCGCTTCAGCCGGTCTTCGGCCCGCTCGATGACGAAGCCCAGCAGGGTGTTGGCCTGTTTCGGGCTCTCGGTCAGCCAGTGGTCCAGCGGATCGCGCATCAGCTGTTCGACCAGACGCTGGGCGTCGGGCGAGGACAGGCGGTCCTTGGTCTGGCCCTGGAACTCGGGATTGCGGATGAAGACCGAGATCATGGCACCGGCATTGGCGATGACGTCCTCGGCCGTGATCAGTCCGGCGCGTTTCTCATTGGTCAGCTCGCCATAGGCCTTGAGGCCCTTGACCAGGGCGGCGCGGAAACCGGCCTCGTGGGTGCCGCCGTCGGGCGTCGAGACCGTGTTGCAGTAGGAGGAGACGAAGCCGTCGGCCTCGCCGAAGCCGATCGGCGACCAGGTCACCGCCCATTCGACCGCCCCCGCCTCGCCCTTGCGCTCGACGCGTCCCGAGAAGGCGGGGGTGACGGTTTCCAGTTCGCCGATCCGCTCGGCCAAGGCGTCGGCCAGGCCGTTGGGGAAGTGGAAGACCGCCTCGGTCGGGGTGTGGTCGGTGATGCGTTCGGCGGCACAGGTCCAGCGGATCTCGACGCCGCGGAACAGATAGGCCTTGGACCGCGCCATGCGGAACAGCCGTGCCGGCTTGAAGGCGGCACCGACCCCGAAGATCTGCTCGTCCGGCTTGAACCGGATCAAGGTGCCCTTCTTCTTCGACGGTCCGCCCTGGACAATCGAGCCCAGCGGCAGGCCGCGGCTGAAGGACTGGGTCCATTCATGGCCGTCACGCCAGACGGTGACGTCCAGCCGCTCGCTCAGCGCATTGACGACTGAAACACCGACGCCATGCAAACCACCGGAGGTTTCATAGGCTTTTCCGGAGAACTTGCCGCCCGAGTGGAGGACGGTCATGACCACTTCCAGCGCCGACTTGCCCGGATGTTTGGGGTGGGGATCGACGGGGATGCCGCGGCCGTCATCCTTGACCGACAGCCAGCCCTCGGCGTCCAGATCCACCGTGATCAGCTTCGCATGGCGGGCCACGGCCTCGTCCATGGCGTTGTCCAGCACCTCGGCGAACAGGTGATGCAGGGCCCGTTCGTCGGTGCCGCCGATATACATGCCGGGGCGTTTACGGACCGGCTCCAGCCCTTCCAGCACCTCGATCGAGGAGGCTGAATAGTCACCGGCCATGGGCGGAGTGGACGGGGCGGGGGCGCGGACGGGGGCAGGCTCCGGCCGCGGGGCCGCCGCCTGTGGCGTCAGGGCCGGGTCCGCCGCCGGAGTCACATCGTTAGAAGGCGGCACAGGCGTCGGCACCGGGCCTTGCGGCTCGGGCAGATCATCGAACAGGGAAGGCGCGGCGGTGGGACCCATGCGGATACTGTGAAACGATTCGGGGAGCGGTCTGGTAGGCCCGGCGGGGCTTCTCCACAAGCGGCACGGCAGTCGGCACGGACGTGGGGAGGATGGCGCGTGTCACGATCGCCATGAACAGGACCCACGGCAGGCCCTGGTGCGCCATCAGGATGCTTTCCGACAGGCTCAGCACGAGGAAGGCGGCCATGAAGCCCAGCGCCCACCAGCCTTCGCGCACGCCCGACCCCATGCTCCGCAGGACGGCGATCAATGTCGTCCCGGCCATCAGGGATCCGACCAGAACCGCGCCCGGCCAGCCCAACTGGACCAGAAGGTCGATCCAGCCATTATGCGCCGACGGCACGATCCAGCCGGTTTCCTTGCGCACCCAGTCGGCCGGCGGCGATTCCCCGATCCGACCCCAGAAGGCCCCGTAGCCGTAGCCGGTCCAGGGTCGGTCCGCGACCTTGCGCATCAGGCTGTCCCAGATATCGGTCCGCCCTGTCAGGGACGGGTCCTTGCCGAGGGCCTCGAGCACAGCCACCGAATGGGTGTCCCAGATCCAGATGCCCAGTCCGCTCAGAACCACGGCCGTCCAGACCACCACCACCGAGAAGGCCGCGCCGCCGCGCCGCATGCTCCAGAAGCCGCCGATCAGCGCCAGACCGACCACGAGGCAGAGCAGGGAGGTCTTGGACTGGGTCGCCAGCACAAGGATGCTGGACAGGACCAGCGCCACCGCCGGCATCAACCGGCGCGGGTCCGGGGAGGCGAGGCAGGCAGCGGAAGCTGTCGCGCCGATGACCATGACGGCCCCCATCTGGTTCTTCTCGTACCAGAGACCGCGCCACAGGCCCGCATTGTCGAGCTGGTGCACACCGATCGCGGGGAAGGCGAAGACCATCACCAGACTGCCGACCGCCATGAACAGCGCCGTCTGCATCAGCAGTCTTGGCAGATGCGGCCCGCGGAAGACCGCGCCGAGATACAGGGCGAACCCACAGCTCAGGGCCAGGGCGATGACCCGGCGCATGGTCGTGGCAAAATCGATCGACCAGTAGCGTGAGGCGAAGGCCAGTCCCACGATCGCGACGATGGCAATCATCGCCGGCCAGGCGCGCCACAGCCGGTCGATCCGGAACAGCAGCAGGCCGACGATGGCCGCATAGGCCGGCAGCCACACCAGCCGCAGCACCGGCGTCTCCTCCTGCGTCGGCGCGAACACCGGTCCGATCAGGGCCCCGGTCAGCATGGCGATAATGACGCCGCAGATCACCCGCTCCCAAAGGCTGGGGGCGGGGTCGGTCATGGCCATGTCCGGACGGGATTCGCGCACGATCGCAGGGTGGGCGAACGGGCTTAACGAAGGGTTGGGGTAGGGTCAGCCGCGATCCTGTCGGCTGTGAAAGATGCGAACGACAAAGAGGTCGTGGCGGCGGACGACATAGCAGATGACGTAGCTGTCCCGGCCGAACCTCACACTCTTCTCCCGCCAGCCACGTTGGGTCTCCGCGCAGATCAACGGATATTCCTCCAGCAATCCGAACGCGTTAAGAAGGCGCGCCGTCGCCTTCCGCGCCGCTTGCGGCGAGCGCTCGGCCAGCCATTCAATCTGCTCGGCCAGATCGCGTTCGGCACGCGCCGAAAGCGTCAGCATCATTTGCGTTCGGCCAACTTGCGCTCAAGTAGGGCCTCCATCTCCGGCCTTACCTCGCTCCACGGCCGTCCGACTTCGGTCAGGTCGTAGTTGGCGGCGCTGTCCTCTCGTGGATCACCGCCTGCGGGCCATTGGAAGTCGTCGTAGTCGAAGAACCGGCTATCCAGTTCGACGACTGCGAGTTCTTCGGGCGCAATGCCCAACACCCTCGCTCGAGCCCTCATTTTCGTGCCGCAGAGCGCATCCAGCTCCACGTCCAGATCGACGAGAGGACCTTCATGTTCCTCAGGCGTCGGGTGCTGATCCGGGCCACCGTCCTTGGTCATGCCTGACCAGGCGTGCGTCGGTTCAACGACCCCGGTAAGGCTTCGATCGGGCCCATCGTCGGCGATCATCCAAGCCTCAAGCATCAACGCGGCCAAGCGCTCGGGCGAGGCACCGGATTTCTGCGCCGCCTCGGTCAGCTTGCTGAGCGTGTATTCGTCCAGTTTGAGGGTGAAGGTCGCCATGGCGAGCAGGGTGACATGGTATCCGAGCGGGGACCAGCAATTGCTATTCTAGACTGCAACAGTCATTCGCTTTTCCGTTAAGCGGGAGCGCGGTCGTCGCTGAGCGCGAGCTTCTGCTTCCGCCAAAGTTCAGAAAGCTCGCTGCATTCGGAATGGATTGCGTTCAACAAGTCGCGCCGAACTAACGAACGCGAATCTGTTTGAGGAATGTCTGCGGGGCTCCCAAGCGACCCCGACCACGATTAAAATATGCCACGCAGAAAGGACTCAAAGCGTGGTTGCCCTTTCCCAGTTGGGCAACAGACCGCCAGTCGCGAAAGCGTTCCTCCAAGTCAGCAGGTTCATAAGGGTTGTTCGAGAAATCGAACAGGACAAGAACGGCGCGACCGCGCCATTTGAGCAGCTTCTTGACTTCGGTATGGTTGACCGTGGCTGACAAGTTGGATTGAGGCGCATCGGGACGCCGCACCGCAAACTCCATCGCGGTGTCACCGATGGTAAAATCCAGACGTCCCCGCGTTGTCTTGGCTCCAGGCAGAGCCGCATCGACCTCGACGCCAAGCTTGTCGCCATACCTCCCCCGCAAGAAGGCCCGCAACAAAGGTAGTAGCTGACGTTCGCTGTACTTGTGCAGGTGCAGCGTCTTCCGAAACTGTTGATCGAACAGCGCAGAATAGAAATCAAGCAAACCGGCTTGGATGTGCCTCACTGAGCTCATCACGCCTTCTCCACAAACGTATCGATGACCTTCTTCTCGCCGGCCTTTTCGAAGTCGATCAGCAGCTTGTTCCCCTCAATCGCCGTCACCGCGCCGTAGCCGAATTTCTGGTGGAACACCCGCTGGCCCAGCGACCAGTCGCCGCACGCCATCGGGTCCGCCGTCGCCACCAGCCGGCCGTCGCCCTCGATCAGCGTGTGCCGCGCGGGCTTCGCCGCCGGGGCCCGCCCGGCCGTGAACGACTGCGCCCGCTTCCAGCCGGGAGACGCATAGCCGGCCCCGAAGGTCGGCATCTCGTCCCACCGGCTCTTGGCGTCCTTCATCCCGGGTGTGACGCCGTAATAGCCCGTGTCGCTCTCGGCCTCGACGTGGTCGATCGGCAGTTCGTCGACGAACCGGCTCGGCAGTTGCGAGGTCCAGCGGCCGTACACCAGCCGGTTGGCGGCGAACGAGATCCGCGCGTCCGACTTGGCGCGGGTCACGCCGACATAGGCCAGGCGGCGTTCCTCCTCGAGGCCCTTTTCGCCCTTTTCATCGATGCTGCGCTGGCTGGGGAAGACGCCTTCCTCCCAGCCCGGCAGGAAGACCAGCGGGAACTCCAGCCCCTTGGCCCCGTGCAGGGTCATGATCTGCACCGCATCGTCCGCGCCGCCGCGATCCAGGTCCATGACCAGCGAGACGTGCTCCAGATAGGCGGGCAGGGTCTCGAACGACTGCATCGACTGCGTCAGCTCCTTGAGGTTATCCAGCCGGGTCTGGCCGGTGGCCCGGTCGGCCTTCTGCATGTCGGTGTAGCCGCTCTCCTCGAGCACGGTCTCGGTCAACTCCCAGTGGGTGGTGGTCTGGGCGAAGGCGCGCCAGCGGTCGATGTCGCGCACGAAGTTGGACAGGGCCGTCCGCGTCCGGGCCTGAAGCTCGTCCGACGTGATCAGGTCACGCACCGCCGATATGGCCGAGACGCCCGACAGACGGGCGATCTGCAGCACCTTCTGCACGCTGGTGTCGCCGATGCCGCGTTTGGGCACATTGACGATCCGCTCGAAGGCCAGGTCGTCGTCCTCGGACAGGATCAGCCGCAGATAGGCGTGGGCGTCCCGGATCTCGGCCCGTTCGAAGAAGCGCGGTCCGCCGATGACCTTATAGGGCACGGCCAGCAGCACGAACCGTTCCTCGAAGGCCCGCATCTGGAACGAGGCCCGGACCAGCACCGCGATGTCCTGGTAGCGTGTTCCGGCCCGTCGCGCCGTCTCGATCTCGTCCGCGACCAGCCGCGCCTCGGCCTCGCCGTCCCAGACGCCGCGCACCCGGACCTTGTCGCCGCTGGAATCCTCGGTCCAGAGCGTCTTGCCCAGCCGGTCGCGGTTGGCCGCGATCAGGCCCGAGGCTGCGCCAAGAATATGTTGTGTTGACCGATAGTTGCGCTCCAGTCTTACGACCTTGGCACCGGGAAAGTCCCGCTCGAACCGCAGGATGTTGTCCACCTCGGCCCCGCGCCAGCCATAGATCGACTGATCGTCGTCCCCGACGCAGCAGACATTGCCCGTCGAAGAGGTCAGCAGCCGCAGCCACAGATACTGGGCGACATTGGTGTCCTGATATTCGTCGACCAGGATGTAGCGGAACCGTTTCCGATATTCCTCTGCAATATCGGCATGTTTCGACAGAATCGTCAGATTGTGAAGCAACAGATCGCCGAAATCGCAGGCGTTCAGGCTGACCAGCCGCGCCTGATAGGCGGCATAGAGGCCGTGCCCCTTGCCGTTGGCGAAATCCTCGGACGGCGGCAGCTTCTCCGGCGTCCAGCCGCGGTTTTTCCAGTGGTCGATTAGCCCGTTCAGCGACTTGGGCGTCCAGCGTTTGGTGTCCAGCCCCTCAGCCTCCAGCACCTGTTTGCAGACCCGCTCCTGGTCGTCGGTGTCGAGGATGGTGAAGGTCGACTTCAGCCCGACCATCTCCGCATGCCGCCGCAGGATCTGCGCCGCCACCGAGTGAAACGTCCCCAGCCAACGCAGCCCCTCGGACGACGGCCCGATCAGCTGGGTGATCCGCTCGCGCATCTCGCGGGCGGCCTTGTTGGTGAAGGTGACGGCCAGCAGTTCCCACGGCCGCGCCCGTCCGGTCGCCAGGATGTGTGCCAGCCGCGTGGTCAGCACCCGGGTCTTGCCCGTGCCCGCGCCGGCCAGCACCAGCACCGGCCCGTCCACCGTCTCGACCGCCTCGCGCTGTTCGGGGTTCAGCCCCGCCAGATAGTCGGCGGCGGGTGCCCCGACGCCGCCCGGTCCCCTCGAACGGGCGAGGTCGGAGATGCGCGGGGCAGGGGTGTCGGGGAGACTCATCAGGAGAACATAAGGGGCACGGCACCGGATGTCAGCGTCGCCGTGCGCAACGCCTCACGGAACCGTCAAGCGGGATCGCCGTTCCGCTTGCCGACAGGGTTCAACGGGAGGCATTTCATGGCCGGGGACACCAACAACAGCAGCGGCGGCGGCAACTGGATCGCCCTGCTCGTGGGCGGCCTTGTGGTGGCCGTGGTCATCATTGTCTTCGTCCTGTTCTCGAACGGCGGCGGCGTCGATCTGCCTGACAGTACGGACGTCTCGGTCGATATCGACCTCCCGCGTCCGCAAATGCCCGATGCGCCGACGATGCCCGACCTGCCCGATGTTCCACCGGTCGGCCCGCCGTCAATGCCGCATGAGCCGGTCCCGACGAACTGATCGGCGGCCTCAGCGCAGCTGGTAGCTGACCGTCGCGACGACCCGCACCCGCTTGTTCAGCGAGGTCGACTCACTGTCGATGTCCTCGCGGGCCAGGATTTCGAACGAGCCCTGCGTCGCCTGGCGGATCGGGCCCAGCGGCGCGCCGGAATCCTTGGCGAACTGTTCCGCGCCCGATCGGGCCGAGGCAGTGGCCTCGGCGATCATGGACGGCCGAACTTCATTGAGCTTGGTGAAGACATAGGTCGGGGCAGCGAAGTCCAGCTGGACCCCCTCGCGCACCAGATCGTTCAGCGCCCGCTCGGTCTGGGCGACGCGCTGCACATCCGTGGTCCGCACGGTCACGCCCTGGGCCAGGATGTAGCGCACTACATTGTCGGTCGAGCCGTATTCACGGGCCCGGGTGTCGGTCACCTGCAGACGGCCGATGGTGACGTGTTCGGCCGGATAGCCCTGCCGGGTCAGAAAGGCCCGTACCAGCCCAAGGTCGCGGTCGATCTGCGCCTGGGCCGTCGGCAGGTCGTCATTGGCCGCCTTGAAACTGAGGGTCAGGACGGCGAGGTCCGCGACCACATTGCGTTCGGCAACGCCGCGCACCGTCACCTGCCGGTTGCCGACCTGGGCATTGACCATGCCGGAGCCGATGAAGGCCCCTGCGCCGATCAGGCCGATGGCGATCAGACCCCCGAACAGGGCCGGTGGAATCAGGGTCTTGTCGATCTTGTTGAACACGGGGGTCTTCCTTCTGGAAAACAGACCATGCGCCAACCCTGACGGGTGTCAATCGGTCGAATCCTGTTCGATGAAAGATCGGTCTCCGCCCGCCCACGACAGAGCCAGAAGCCGGCAGGCCGAGGCCAGCGGCGTGCGGCCGCGCCGTTTGTCGATCCGTTTCATCAGCCCCGCCTGCGACAGGCCGCCGGTTGCCGCTATCCCGTCCAGTACCGCCCAGAATTCGGCCTCCAGCGCCACGGAGGTGGCGTGGCCGGACAGGGAGACTGAGCGCTTCCTCAACATGGGCGGCACCATAGCCCCGGGGGTGTGGTGACCGCCATGGGCGTGACATGAACGACGTTCACTTGCACACGCTTCCGCGCTATTCTGTGGACGATCCCACAGGGCATGCCCATGACCGCCACCGCCGATTTCGACAAGAGTGACCGTCTGCAGCCGCAGCGCCTCGAACCGCTCAAGGCCCTCCGTGCCTTCCGCAGACTGATCCGGAACAAGGAAGACACCGCCCAGGTGTTCGAGATCATGCGGGCCCTGTCCGGGCGGTCCATCGGCTGCGGCTATAATCGCATGCTGAAAACCCTGGAGGGCGGCCGTCAGGCCTTCCTGCGCGAGGAGCTGGCCCACAAGCTGGATGATCCCGTCTGGCTGGCCCGGTTCGGGCCGGGGACGGTGGGGGCCGCCTATCGCGAGTTCCGCGAGGCCCGCGGCTTCACCGCCGAGGGTCTGGCCGACGAGGCCCGCAAGGTCGCGCCGCTCGCCGACGCCCAGCACCCTGTGATCTGGTACTCACGCCGCATCCGCGACGTCCACGATGTCTGGCATGTGCTGACGGGCTACGGCACGGATGCGCTGGGGGAGGCCTGCGTGGTGTCCTTCTCCTATGCCCAGACCCGCAACCTCGGCTTCGCCTTCATCGGCTGGGGTGCGGCCCGCGAGATCCAGCGCGAGGACCGGTCCATTCCGGCCCGCCGTGCTGTCTGGCAGGCCTGGCGCAACGGCCGGGCCGCCCGCTGGCTGCCGGCCCTGGACTATGAGGCCCTGTTCGAGCAGCCGCTCGACGCGGTTCGCGAGCGGCTCAGGATCCGCCCGGCCGACATCTATCAGGCCGTCCCGATCGAGCGCCGCGCGGGTCTCAAGCTGCGTGGCTGACGGCGCTTTCCGGAGCCCATAAGGCCAGCTTGTGGCGTCGCGCCGATAACCCGCCTTGCCCCAGGCGCCGCTATCCGCCAGTTGGCGGATGTGACCACCCCTGATGAAAGCGCCACCGCCGTCCGTCCGCCCCTGTCGCGGGCCACCCTGCTGGGGATCGGCGGGGTAGGGATCTGCGCCCTGATCTGGGGGACGACCTGGTATGCCATCACCCTGCAACTCGGGACGGTGGCGACCGTCGCCTCGATCGTCTGGCGGTTCGGCCTGGCCTCGGCCGTGCTGTTTATCGGCTGTCTGATCTTCCGGCAGAACCTCAGACTCACGCGCGGCCAGCACCTCGCGGCCCTGGCACAGGGTGCCTTTGCCTTCTCGATCAGCTATAGTTTTACCTATGCCTCTGAAGGCCATGTCGCCTCCGCGATTGTGGCGGTCACCTTTGCGTCCCTGACCTTCCTCAACCTCGTCCTGTTCCGGGTGGCTGCGGGCCAGAGGGCCGCCGCCGCCTCGTGGGGCGGGGCCATCCTCGGCCTTGTCGGTGTGGCGGTGCTGTCAGGCGGTGAAGTGCTCGGGGCCGGGTTTGACGGCGAGGCGGCGCTCGGCATCGGCCTGGCCCTGGTCGCCGTGGTCGCCTCGGCCTTCGGCAATTTCTTCGCCTGGAAGGGTCAGGTCCAGGGATCGGCAGCCATTCCCTCGACCGCCTGGGCCATGGCCTGGGGCACGGGCCTGCTGCTGATTTACGGCCTCGTCACGGGCGTCGAGTTCACGATCGACCCGAGCCTCACCTACGTCGGCTCGCTGCTGTACCTGGCCCTCTTCGGCTCGGTCATCGCCTTCGGCCTGTATTTCACCATCGCCCGCGTGATCGGCTACGCCATGGCCAGCTATGTCTCGGCCCTGACCCCGCCCGTCGCCATGCTGGTCTCGGTCCTGTTCGAAGGGGCTGATTTCGGCTGGTCGGCCCTGTTGGGGCTGCTGCTGGTGCTGTCGGGGCAGGCCCTGATGATCCGCGCGCCCAAGGTTGTCTCGGCCTAGGGTCCGGACTCATTTGGCCCAGTAGCAGACGGTTGCGGCGATGAGCACGCCGGAGAGGTAGTTGGCTGCCAGCTTGTCGTATCGGGTGGCGACACGGCGATAGTCTTTGAGCCGTGCCCAGAGCCGCTCGACGGTGTTTCGCTGGCGGTAGGCGACGATGTCGTAGGGGATGGGCCGCTTTCGCGATGTGGTGGTCGGGATGACGGCCTCGGCGCTGCGCTCGGCCAGGCGCTTCCTGAGGTGATCGGCGTCATAGCCGCGATCAGCCAGCAGCTTTCGGAACGGTCCGGTGCCCTCGATCAGGGCGTGAGCCATGGTGATGTCGTTGGTATTGCCGGCGCTGAGCAGCAGCACCCGCGGGCGACCGTGATCGTCCACGAGGCCGTGGATCTTGGTCGTTCGACCACCTCGGGAGCGGCCTATGCTCTGGACGAAGGCCCCCCTTTAGCGCCCGCCGCCGAGCGGTGGGCCTTGACCGAGGTGCTGTCGATGGCGGCGCTGGAGTAGATGCCGCTGTGGCCGGTGAGGGCCTTGAAGATGTCATGCCAGATGCCTTGGCGGCTCCAGCGGTTGAAGCGGTTGTAGACCGTTGTGTACGGCCCGTACTCGGCGGGGCAGTCGCGCCAGCGCGCACCCGATTGAAGCATATGGATAATCCCGGAGATCACCCGGTGATCGTCGACCCGCCGCGCACCACGACGACCGCGAGGCAGGTGCGGCTCGATCCGGGCCCACGCTTCATCATCCAGCCAATAGAGCTTGCGCATCCAAGGACTCCTTCCGGATTCCTTGAATCAGAATAGCTGAACGACCACCAGGACTTATTGAGTACGGACCCTAGCCGAACCAGCCTCGCTTCTTCTTCTTCGGCTTCTCGGGCGCGGCTCCCGCCTTTTTCGCCGCCTCGTCCGCCCGGCGCTTGCGCTCGGCCGTCACCCGCATGGCGACGAGGACGGGGATCAGACCGTGTTTGATGCGCGGGTCCTGTCGCGGGTCGGTCATCCTCAGTCCTCCAGCCTTGATCCGTCGAGCAGGCGGTTGGCACGCTCGCGCTCCGTTTCCGCCAGGGTCCGCTCGGCCTTCGACCGGCAGTGCGCGGCCCGGTTGGCCGCCGCCGCCGCCCGGGCCCCGGCCTTCGCCCGGTCCTTGCGCACCCGGTTCAGGTTGACGAGCTCGCCCATACCGACCTCCGCCGTATGCAACCTGACCCATCGCCAGGCGCTTTCCCCCGACATCAGCCAGCAGGAACCTCCCATGGTAGACCCAACAGAAATCCGCGAACACCTCGAAGTCGTCGGCTCCGACGGCGAACATGTCGGTCGCGTCGATCATGTCGCCGGCGATCAGGTCGAACTCTCGAGGCTCGACCTCGCCGGCGGGCTCAAACACCATATGATCCCGGTCAGCTGGGTCGCCCATGTCGACGACCACGTCCACCTCAACATGACGAAGGACGAGGCCTGGGCCCGCTGGACCGGGAAGCCGCACTAGGATCCGGCCACAGATTGCCGCGAATTCACGAAGGCCCTGCTTTTGCCGGCGGGGTCTTCGACCTATCTGATAGTTGCGCGGTCTTGCAGCGCGACGGGAACGACGCCCTTGATCCGCCTGATCCTCAACATTCTCTGGTTCATCTTCGGAGGCTGGCTGTCCGGCCTGCTCTGGCTGTTCGGCGGTGCCATCCTGGCCCTGACCATCGTCGGCCTGCCCTGGACCTTCGCCGCCTGGCGGATCGCCAGCTACTCCTTCTGGCCCTTCGGTCGCGAGGTCATCTGGCGGGATGAACTGGGCACCCAGGACGCCGGCACGAGCCCGCTGGGTCTTGTCCTCAACATCATCTGGTTCATCTTCGCCGGCTGGTACATCGCCCTGTCGCATCTGCTGATCGCGGTGGCGGAATTCGTCACCATCATCGGCATCCCCTTCGCCCTGAAGGACCTGGAACTGGCCAAACTGGCGCTCGCTCCGATCGGCCGGACCATCCGCGACAAGCCCTGATCAGTCTGCGATCAGGCCCTTCCAGGCCAGACCATCGGGAAGATCGAAGTCGGCGTAATCCACCTGAAGGACGCGTCGGCGACCGGTACGCCGCGTGCGGTCCGACGCATGCAGGATCGGTGTGCGGTAAGCCCAGATGTCTCCCACCTCAGCCAGACAGACTGTTTGAGGGGCGGCCGAAGCAATCGCTTCGGCGTCGGCCGCCAGGACCCGGCCTCGCGCATGGGTCCCGAGGGCGATCCTGAGAGGGGCGTTCGCCTCATCAACGCGATCCAGATGCACGCGAACGGTGATCATTCGGGCCAGAACCTCGAATGGCGGCGCGACGTGCAGAATCCCGTCCTTCTCCGACCAGGGCCCAAACCCTTTGACTTCGACTCGCTCACGGACCGCGATGGTCCGGTCCTGGTGCCAGGCGACAACCCAGTTGGCTTCCGGTGTCTTGTCGAACATTACGGCTCGGACGGGCCGGGTCGCCAGTGATGTCAGACTGGCTGCGATCGACCCGACAGGACCGTCGGGAACGAGCAGCGCAGTCAATCGCGGTTCGTCCGCCAGCCGCACGCCCGGACGCGATCCGATGCGGTCGTCGGCGAGCGTGCGGAGAGCATCGACGTCTGACCCGGACAGACTCCGGTCGAACCGCCAAGCCCCGTCCCGCTCGAACGCCGCGCGATCCATCACCCCGGCGAGATCATCTTCTCGGGCCGCACCGCCTCGTCGAACTCTGCGTCGGTCAGATAGCCGCCGCCGACGGCTTCCTCGCGCAGGGTGGTGCCGTTCTTGTGCGCGGTCTTGGCGATCTTCGCACAGGCGTCATAGCCCAGCTTGCCGTTCAGGGCCGTGACCAGCATCAGGGAGTTGTCGAGGCCGCGCTTGATGTTGTCCTCGCGCGGTTCGATCCCGACCACGCAGTTGTCGGTGAAGGATACCGCCGCATCGGCCATCAGCCGCACCGACTGCAGGAAGTTGTAGGCCATCACCGGGTTGAAGACGTTCAGCTCGAAATGCCCCTGCGAGCCGGCGAAGGTCACGGCCGCATGGTTGCCGAACACCTGGACGCAGACCTGGGTCAGCGCTTCCGACTGGGTCGGATTGACCTTGCCCGGCATGATCGAACTGCCCGGCTCATTCTCCGGCAACGCCAGTTCCCCGAGGCCCGAGCGCGGGCCGGAGCCGAGGAAGCGGATGTCATTGGCGATCTTGAACAGGCTGGCGGCCACCGTGTTGATGGCTCCGTGCGAGAAGACCATGGCGTCGTGCGCCGCCAGGGCCTCGAACTTGTTCGGCGCCGTGGTGAAGGCCAGCCCGGTGATGGCGGCGATGCGCTCGGCCACCTGTTCCGCGAACCCGATCGGGGCGTTCAGCCCGGTGCCGACAGCCGTCCCGCCCTGGGCCAGTTCCATCAGCTTGGGCAGGGTCAGCTCGATCCGCTCGATGCCGTTGGCGACCTGCTGCGCATAGCCGCCGAACTCCTGGCCCAGAGTCAGGGGCGTGGCGTCCTGGGTATGGGTCCGGCCGATCTTGATGATGTGGGCCCAGGCCCTGGCCTTGGCGTCCAGCGCCGCATGCAGATGCTTCAGCGCCGGGATCAGGTCATTGACCACCTGTTCGGCGCAGGCCACGTGCATGGCCGTCGGGAAGGTGTCGTTCGACGACTGGCTCATATTGACGTGGTCGTTCGGGTGAACCGGCTTCTTGGAGCCCATCTCCCCGCCCAGCATTTCGATCGCCCGGTTCGAGATCACCTCATTGGCGTTCATGTTCGACTGGGTGCCTGAGCCGGTCTGCCAGACCACCAGCGGGAAATGATCGTTGAGCCGGCCCTCGATGACCTCGTCGGCCGCCGCGACGATGGTGTTTCCGATGGCCGGATCCAGCTTGCCCAGCGTCATATTGGTCTCGGCCGCCGCGCGCTTGACGATACCCAGCGCCCGCACGATCGGCAGGGGCTGTTTCTCCCAGCCGATCTTGAAATTCCCCAGCGACCTCTGCGCCTGCGCGCCCCAGTAGCGGTCCGAGGCGACCTCGATCGGGCCGAAGGTATCGGTTTCAGTGCGGTGGGTGGTCATGGGTCTGGGCTCTTCGGCTTGGCTCTCGGTGCGCGCGGGGTGTAGCACGGGCTATGGGCCGGACAAGCGGTTGAACAGGCGGAGCAGGGGCATGGCAACGTTGATCCGGCGGACGGGTGCGGTCCTCCTGTCGCTCACCCTGTTGATCGGCGCTTCCGCGGCAGTGGCCCAGACTCCGCCGCCGCCAAATCCGATTCCCATGGTCGTCATCCGCACCAGTCATGGCGACATCGGTCTGGGTCTGAACATCTATCAGGCGCCCGTCACGGTCTGCAATTTCCTCCGGTACGTTGAGGCGGGCCACTACGTCGGCGGCCGCTTCTTTCGCACCGTGGTGGCCCGGACCAATGACAACCCCAACCCGATTGATGTCATCCAGGCCGCGACCCCTGCGGGCAGCGACGACCCCGGTTTCGGCCCTATCCCCCTTGAGCGCACGCGGGACACAGGCCTGACGCACAGGGCCGGGACCATCTCCATGGCGCGCGACGCTCCCGACAGCGCGACCTCCAGCTTCTTCATTGTGGTAGACGACACCCCGGCGCTGGATTTTGGCGGTGCCCGCAACCCGGATGGCCAGGGCTTTGCGGCCTTTGGATTTGTCACCGGCGGTATGGCGGTCGTGCGCGCCATTCAGGCACTGCCCGCTACGGACGAGGCCATCGACACGCCGGTCGTGATCCTCGGCATCGAACTGGCCACCCGGTTTCCAAACGTTTGCCGTCAGTGACCCCCGGCTGGATCGGCACGGGAAAGGTCCGCGCCCGCGAGACTGGTGACATAGTCGAATTGACAATCGACGGCCTGACCACCCAGGCCAAATACTACAAGCCGCTGGTCTATGAGTTCATGCGCAAGGAGTGGAGCTCGCGCCCGTCATACGGCGACTACACGGTCGAGATCCTGATGGAGCACGTGGGCGATCCGCCGTGGATGGACCTCGACAACCTGGCCAAGGCCCTGCTGGACGCCATCAAGGGCTATCTGTTCCATGACGACGCCCAGGTCGCACGCCTGCTGGTCGAACGCCGCGAGGGCGAGCGCGAGCGGATCACCATCCGGGTGTTCCCGCGTCAGTCTTCCGGCATTCCCGGATAGCGATGGAAGGACGGCAGGTCATCGACCGTCTCCATCCAGCCGATCCGCTCCGCCGTCTGGATCTGGGCCTGAAGGGGCAGGGCGTCCGGGTCATCCAGTGTGGCGCTCTGCACATCCGTCTGGCCGGGGAAGATGGCCTCGTTGGTGTAGAACAGACCCGTCCCGCACCGTCCGCAGAAATGCCGCCGGCCGTGCCCGGATGACTCATAGACCCGGGTCTCGCCGGTGATGGCGATCTGGTCGGTTGCCACGAGGGCCCAGCCGACCGCCGGGGCCCCGCTGGCCTTGCGACAGTCGGTGCAATGGCACAGCGTATGGTGACCGACGGCCCCGGGCATCTGATAGCGGACCGCGCCGCAGTGGCAGCCTCCCGACAACATCGACAGTCCTCCGTGGGATTGAAGATGTTCTTTATATGTTCCCGGTCCAAAAGGCCAGACTGCGTCAGGCCGGCGGGCGGGAAAATCGCAGCGTCGGCAGCCGCATCTGCATCTCGGCCCCGACAAACATCTGCGGGTCCGACGGCGGGGTGGCCCCAAGGGCGGCCTCCTTGCGTGCCACACAGGCCCGCGTCCCTGCCGCCAGCGCAAGGAAGTCTGTCGCCGTCGGCAGGGTCTCGATCACGCAGCCGTCGAACCAGGGATAGGTCTCGTCGGCACCACAGCCGAACGAGGTTCGCTCGCGGCTGGCGGCGGTCAGCACCATCCGGTTCGGTGCCGTCAGGGCATTGACGAAGATACCGGAATAGCAGGCCGAGACGATCACCACGGTCGGCCGGGTCCCGCAGGCCGCCCGCACCATATTGGCCATCATGTCAGGCGTCATCCGTGGCGCCTCGCCGAACACCATGGCGGTCGGCACACCGTGCGAGGTGAAATAGAGCAGGCATCCCGCCGTCCCGCGCGCCGCCGCCGCACTGATCCCGTCCAGCACCTGCGAGGGTGTCGTCGGCTCGGGCACATCCGGCCGCAAACTGTAGTCGACCATGTTGGCGCGGGCGAAACCGGCGGCGAGAAATCCCTTCACCAGATCGCGGCGGGCGTTGTCGAAGGCCTGGATCGGCCGGTTGGCCCCGTCCCGCCAGTCCGCCGCGACAATGGCCGAGGTCCAGCCTGCAAACCGGCTTGTCGGAGCGGCCGCCTGGGCGTGAGCGGGCATCGCCAACCCGATCAGGGCCGCCAGAACAACGATCAGTCCCCGACCCATGCGCTCCCCCAGGCTCAAGTCGGGGTCGAGACTATCGAAAGAGGCGGCGAGGGAAAGGCCCTACTTCTTCCGGAACTGGTCCAGCGACACGACCTTGGGACCGTCGTCGTCGCTCCCGTCCGACGGGTCTCGAGCCGGTTCGGCGGCGGCCGCCTCGGCGGCGATATCATCAACCGTGGCCTGGGCCTCGAACTGGAGCAGGAACTGCACCGACGGATCATAGAAGCGTGTCACCGCCGCATAGGGCATGGACAGCACCTTCGGCATCCCGCCGAATTTGAGCATGACCGAGAACCGCGTCGGCTCGACCTTCAGATCCCAGTACTGGTGCTGGAGGATGACGGTCATCTCCTCCGGATATTTGGCCAGGATGTCGGGTGGCACGCTGACGCCGGGGGCCCGGGTCTGGAAGGTCAGGTAGAAATGATGCGCCCCGGGAATGCCGTCGGGCAGGGCGGCCCGTTCCAGCGCCGAGCGTATGACGCCGCGCAATGCATCCTGAGCCAGCTGCTCATAGTGCATCTCGTCGATCGGGGGCGTCTCTTCGGCCATGGGTCGCCTCGGCTGTTCGCGCGAACTGATAGCGGGGCCGGCCCCCGGGCGGAAGATGCGAAGATGGTGAAAGTGCCGGGGATTCTGTTGGCAGGCTCCCCGACAGGCCCCGCCTGGGGAACTGATCCCCCAGGACTTAAGTGTTCGAAATCAACCGAACCGCATTACGCGGCGAGGCGGACTTCTCCAGCGAAGTTATCGTTCGCAGTTAGAAAATGGCCCGATACGGTGGGCCAGGACGGGCGAAAGCAGTCTTCTTTACACGTCCGTCGATGCTAGTCGGCCCCATATGCCTCCGCCGATAACGCGGGGAGAAGATGGTGGAGCCGCCGGGAATCGCACCCGGGTCCGGTCCGCTTATTACAAGCGCGTTTATCGCCATAGTCCGGGCGAACCCGGACCGGGGGAATATAGTCGCTCTGGCCCGGTCTTCAAAGGGCTTCGCTTCGGCGGACTTCGGAAAGACGACCTGAGGCCGGATCCCGGCCGGCCCGGTCAGACCCGGACCCACCCCGGCGTCTGGTTCCTGAACCAGGTCAGCTGCCGCTTGGCGTAGTTGCGGGTCGCCTGGCGCGTGGCCTCGACAGCGGCCGCCAGCGTCGTCTCACCCGCCAGATGGGCGGCGAACTCGCGCACCCCGACCGCCTTCATCGCGGGCAGGGCAGGGTCCAGTCCGCGTGCGACCAGGGCCCGGACCTCGTCCAGCGCCCCGGCCTCGACCATCTGGGCCACCCGCCGGTCACAGTCCGCATACAGGGCCGCACGCTCCGGCTCGATCACCAGCCCCGTCCATGACCCGGGCGTTAGCAGCGGCGTCGTGTCTGCCGTCCAGTCGCTGAGCGCCCGCCCTGTATACTGCGCCACCGCCCAGGCCCGGGTCAGCCGCTGACGGTCGCCGCCCTCTATCCGCGCCTCGGCGGCGGGATCGACACCCGCCAGCCGCCCCCGGAAGACCGCCTCGCCCTCAGCGTCGAAGTCCGCGCCCGCAGCGTCCCGCACGGCGATCGGCACATCCGGAATATCCGCCAGCCCTGTGGTCAGGGCCGTGAAATACAGGCCGGTCCCGCCGACCAGGACCGCCGGCCGTTGCGCGGCCGCCAGTTCGCCGAGCACCGGCATCACCGCCCGGCTCCAGCGCCCGACCGACCAGGCGTCGGCAGCATCGGCGACCCCGTACAGCCGGTGCTCCGCCATCGACTCTTCTGCGGTCGAGGGTCGGGCGCTCAGTACCCGCAGATCGGCGTACAGCTGCTGGCTGTCGGCGTTGACGATCACCGCCCCGGTTTGCGCTGCCATCTCCAGCGCGCGCCGCGACTTGCCCGAAGCGGTGGGCCCGGCCAACAGGGTGATCAGGGGCTCGTGCAAGAGGGGGCTCGGATTTTCGACCGGACAGGACGGGCCGTTCGGCGATAGAACGCGCAACTCAACCCGGCAACCCATCAGGAACGCCCGTGCCCGACCGCGAAACCGTCCTCGCCGCCCTCGACGCCGTGATCGACCCGGGAAGCGGGCAGGGGCTGGTTGCCGCCGGCCTGGTCCAGGGTCTGGTCGTCGCTCCTGCGCCCGAGGGAGTCCGGGCCGGCTTCGTCATGGAGGTGGCCGCCGGCGCCACCGTCCTCTATGCCCCCGTCCGCGACGCCGCTGAGGCCGCGCTCTCGGCCCTGCCGGGCATCGGCCGCGTCTCCGTGATCCTGACCGCCGAAACGGCCCCCGCCACCAGGCCGGTGCGCCGCGCCTCCCTCTCGCCCCAGGCCGTCGACCAGGGCCGCCCCAAGGCCCCCGTCGCCACTGACCGGCCAGCCCATGTCCGCCGCGTCCTCGCCGTGGCCAGCGGCAAGGGCGGGGTGGGCAAGTCTACCGTCGCGGTGAACCTCGCGGCCGCCCTCGCGGCCCGGGGCCTTTCGGTCGGCCTGCTGGACGCCGATGTCTACGGCCCGTCCCTGCCCACCATGCTCGGCATGTCCGGCAAGCCGGAGTATCGCGACGGCATGATGGAGCCGCACCGCGTCCACGGGCTCAGCGCCATGTCCGTCGGCCTGCTGACCCAGGCCAGTGACGCCATGATCTGGCGCGGTCCGATGGCGTCGCAGGCCCTGACCCAGATGCTGACCCAGACCCGCTGGGGCACGGAGGGGCAGCCGCTCGACATCCTGGTCGTCGACCTGCCGCCCGGCACCGGTGACGTCCAGCTGACCCTGGTGCAGAAGACCCCGCTGGACGGGGTCGTCATCGTCTCCACCCCGCAGGAGGTCGCCCTCGCCGACGCCCGCCGCGCCCATACCCTGTTCCAGAAGGTCGGGACCCCGACCCTGGGCCTGATCGAGAACATGTCCGGCCCGGTTTTCGGTCGCGGCGGGGCGGAGGCCGAGGCCGGGCGGCTCGGCATCGCCTTCCTCGGTGACTTGCCGCTGGACGCGGCCCTGCGTGAAGGCGGCGACGCCGGTGTCCCGGTCGTGGCCAGCGACCCCGACGGTGAGATCGCGGCCCGGTTCGGCCGGTTCGCCGCGCAGATCACGGCCATGCTCTTTCCCTGATCCGGCCATCAGAAGGGCCGGACGAGGGCCTCCCGGGGTGAACCGGTGGAGTTTTCCGGGTCTTAACCAGTGCCCTGTAACGTGGTTTTCCGAGAGGCTCATGTCAGAACACGCCGGGAAAACACGCGCACGCCTTCGACGGATTCTGTCCGCCGGTGTCATTGCCGCCGCGGCCGTGGTGCTGACCGTGGGCGGTCTGGTGACCTATGCCGTTCAGGCCATCGACCGTGTGCAGGTCGATTCCGAGACGAAGCTGGTCGAACGCAAAATTGCCCGTGCGTTGGGCCGCATCCGGGAGAACATGATCTCCGCGACTGTCTGGAACGAGGCCTACACACGGACCCTCGCCCGCGACCAGGAGTGGATGCAGTTCAACTACGGCGACTATTTCGCCGATTATATGGAGCACGATGCGTCGGTCGCCTACGCGCCGGACGGAACGCCCATACAGGCCTCCCGGGACAGTGAGCCGGTCACCATCGACAGCGAGCGCGCCTTCATAGGTGCGGTGGCCCCCCTGGTACGCCGGGTCAGGGAAGAGGCGAAGCTAAGGCGGGTGGCCCAGTCCACGCCACTGCTCGGCCTTGATGCCGTTGTGACGCGCGAGGCCACGGTTGATGTCGGGGGCGTGCCCTATTTTGTTTCGGTGTCGACGGTTGTTGCGGAGGACATCGAGTTCGCCACAAACAGCCCCGACCCCGTCGTCGCATCGGGCATGGCGGTGTCGAAATTTGTGCCGCGCCTGGCGGAAGATCTGGGCCTGGTTGCGCCGGAATTCCGGGTCGACGCCCCCCGCGTGGGTCCCTCTGTCCGCCTGACTGATGCCGACGGCAAGGCTCTGGGCCACATCAGTTGGCGTCCCGCGACGCCCGGAGCCAGCCGTCTGATCGGCGCGATCCCGGTGCTTCTCGCCTTGCTGGGTTTGATGGTGGCAGCGCTCTGGGTCGGAGCGGGACGTGTCTACAAGCTGGTCAGTCAACTCGCGCAGAACGAAGAGGCGCTGGACCTGAGCCTGGCGCAGGCTGAGGCCTCCAATGCCGCCAAGTCGCAGTTTCTCGCCAACATGAGCCATGAGCTTCGGACACCCCTGAACGGCATCATTGCCCTGACCGAGATGCTCGAACGCCGGCAGAGCGACCCGACTGCAAGCCATATGGCCAGGACCATCGTCGCCTCTGGTCGAACCCTGGAACATGTCGTCAACGATATCCTTGATGTCGCAAGGATCGAAGCCGGCCAGCTCAGGTTCGAGACGGCGCCTTTCAGTCTCGTTGAGGTCCTGGGGGACACGGTCGATCTTCACCGGGCCACCGCCGAAGCAAAAGGCATCCGCCTGGATCTCGTGATTCCGCCGGCGACGGAGGGGGTCTACAACGGTGATCGCACCCGGATCGGCCAGGTGGTGTCAAATCTGGTGAGCAACGCGGTAAAGTTCACGCATAGCGGCTCCGTCCGGGTGACGGTGCGCTGCAGGAACGGGGGACTCCGCATCTATGTGGCGGACACGGGGATCGGATTTGACCGCTCGACCGCCGATCGCCTCTTCCAGCGCTTTGAACAGGCCGATGTCTCGACCAACCGCAGATACGGCGGAACAGGCCTGGGCCTCTCCATCTGCCGTTCTCTGGCGGAAATGATGGGCGGCCGCATCGGCGTCCGCTCCCGGTCAGGCGCGGGATCAGTCTTTGCCGTTCAGCTCCCGCTTCAACGCCTGGGCGAAACAACCACCGACCACGCCTGTGCCGGTGATGACGGACAGGTGTCGGCCGCAGCGAAGGCGTCCGAAGCGCCTCTGCGTATCCTCTTTGCCGACGACCACCCGGTCAACCGCCAGGTCGTGGCGCTGATCCTCGAACCTCTCGGGATCGACCTGACACAGGTCGAGGACGGGGCGCTCGCCGTGGAAGCCTATACCAACGGGACGTTCGACCTGGTGTTGATGGATGTCCAGATGCCGGTCATGGACGGGCTTGCAGCGACCCGGGCCATTCGCGAGATCGAAAGAGCGACCGGTCGCGCGCGAACCCCGATTATCTCCCTGACAGCGAACGCCATGCCCGAGGACATTCGGCGCAGTCTCGATGCCGGCTCCGACACCCACCTCGCCAAACCCGTCCGTCCTGACAAGCTGATCGATGCCGTCAACAGGGCGCTCACCCCCGAGCCCGCCAGTTCCTTGAAAGCCGTAGCATGAACCTTGGCCCTGTCCCGGTTGCCGCATTGTCGGCAGTTCTCCTCACGGCGGCGCTTTGTCCGGATCGGGCGGCCGCCCAGAGCAACCCATGGAAGGTGGAGGGAACCGCAGGCGTTGCGTCCGACTATCGCTACCGCGGCTATTCCCTCTCCGGTGGCGATCCTGCCGTGCAAGGCGGCCTGACCCTGACCCATGCTTCAGGGCTGTATGGCGATGTCTACCTGTCTTCGATTGAGGCGTATGGCCTTGGTGCCGACGGAGACGGGGCCAGGGTCGAAGTCACCCTGACCGGCGGCTGGGCGGGATCGATCAGCGGATTTGACCTCGATGTCGGTATCTCGGCCTTCCAGTATCCGGATGGATCGGACGTGAACTATGTCGAGATTCCGGTCCAGGTCGGGCGCTCCATCGGCTCCTGGACATGGACTGTGGGCACTGCCTACGCACCGGAGCAGGCGGCCCTCGGCGATGAGGACAATCGCTACGTCTGGGGGGGACTGGACTTCGCGCCCGAAGCCTGGCCCGTGAGCCTGAACGCCACCGTCGGCTACGAGGATGGTGCCTATGCGCCGGCCGGCAAGACCGACTGGCTTGTCGGAGCGAGGGTGCCGGTGGGGCCGTTGATGATCGGCCTGGCCTGGGTCGACAGCGATGTCGATGAGGGCGCGGTCGTCGCGAGCCTTTTCGCGTCCTTCTAGTCCTGCAGGCCATCGGGCGCGCTGGTCGCGCCAACGCCTGAAAGCCGACCAGCTTCTGGCCCCGGGGTGAAACCGGGGGTGAGGCTGACAATTTTTTCTGATCAGGGTTTTCAAACGCAACCCTGACCGCCACCTTGTCGGTTCCAGTCACCCGAGAACCGCCCATGTCCGTCGACGCCCTGTTCCGTCCCTTCCAGGTCAAGTCCCTGAAGATGCCCAACCGCATCGTCATGGCCCCGATGACCCGGTCCTTCTCGCCGGGCGGCATCCCGACCGAGGATGTGGTGGGCTACTATCGTCGCCGGGCCGAAGGGCAGGTCGGCCTGATCATCACCGAGGGCACGGTCGTCGAACGCCCCGCCGCCCGCAATGACCCCAAGGTCCCGGTCTTCCACGGCCAGGCCCTGCCGGAATGGAAGAAGGTGGTCGAGGAAGTCCACGCCGCCGGCGGTCTGATCGCGCCGCAGCTCTGGCATGTCGGATCCGCACGGGGTCAGGGAGCCGACTGGGAGCCCCTGGGCAAGGTCGACAGCCCTTCGGGCCTGACCGGGCCGGGCAAGCAGAATTACGAGCCGATGACCGAAGAGGACATCGCCGACACCATCGCCGCCTTTGGGGCTTCCGCCCGGGCTTCGCGCGAGCTGGGCTTTGACGCTGCCGAGATCCATTCGGCCCATGGCTATCTGATCGACCAGTTCTACTGGAGCGGCCTCAATGCCCGCGGTGACCGCTGGGGCGGCCCCTCGATCGCCGAGCGCGCCCGTTTCGGGGTCGAGGTGGTCAAGGCCGTGCGCGAGGGTCTGGGGCCGGACATTCCGCTGATCATCCGGCTTTCACAGTGGAAGCAGCAGGATTTCGAGGCGAAGATTGCCCTGAACCCCGACGAAATGGCCGAATGGCTTCTGCCGCTCTCGGATGCGGGCGTCGATGTCTTCCACTGTTCCCAGCGCCGCTTCTGGGAGCCGGAGTTTGACGGCTCGGACCTGAATTTTGCGGGCTGGGCCAAGGTCATCACCGGCAAGCCGACCATCAGCGTCGGCTCGGTCGGGCTGGATGGCGAGTTCATCGCGGCCTTTGGCGGCGCCGGGTCCCGTCCGGCCTCATTGGACGGCCTGATCCAGCGAATGGAGCGAGAGGAGTTCGACCTGATCGCGGTCGGCCGCGCCCTTCTGGCCGATCCCAACTGGGTGGTGAAGGTCCGCGACGGCCGTCAGGACGAGCTGAAGGATTTCGAGCGGTCGGCGATGATGACGCTCAGCTGAGGCTGTGGGGCGTAGGGGATGGGGTATGGGGTTTTGGGAACTCCGCGAGGTGCCGCACGGCTCGCCCCCACACCCTGATCCCTATTCCCCTTCCACCACCACCGCTGTCCCATAGGCCAGCACCTCGGTGACGCCTTCCATGATCTCATTGGCCTCATAGCGCATGGCGATCACGGCATTGGCACCCATGCCGGACGCCTGTTCGATGAGGTGATCCAGCGCCTCGGCCCGCGAGGTCTCGGCCAGTTTGACATAGGCTCCGACCCGGCCTCCCAGCATCGACTGCAGGCCGCCGATGGCGTCCGAGATCAGATTGCGCGACCGCACGGTAATCCCGCGCGCCAGGCCCAGCGTCTTCACCACCCGATAGCCCGGCACGTCATTGGTGGTCACGATCAACATGGTCATTCTCCCTTGGGGCCGGATACGGTGTTAGCGATCCTACCCCATTCCGCTCATCCCCGCGTTCGCGGGGATGAGCGGGCGGGGGGGGGTCTAGCGACGCTCCAGCACCCGAAAAACAAACGCATGGTCGTCCTTCTCTCCGGCGGGATGCGCCTCGGACGATACCTCGATCCACGCCTCCTCGTCGAACGCCGGGAACAGAACGTCGCCCTCGGGCTCGGCCTCGACCTCGGTCAGATACAGCCGCTTCGCCCGCGGCAGGGCCTTTTCGAACAGGGCCACGCCGCCGATGACGCAGATCTCCCCGATCCCGTCCTCCTCGGCCGTCTCGCGCGCGATCTCGACCGCCTCGTCCAGGGTCGTACAGACCACGGCTCCGCGCGCGGTGAAGGATTCATCGCGCGACAGGATCAGGTTCAGCCGGCCGGGCAGGGGTTTGAGCGGCAGGCTCTCCCAGGTCTTGCGGCCCATGATGCAGGGCTTGCCCAGGGTGATGGCCTTGAACCTCTGCAGGTCGCTGCGCAGCCGCCACGGCAGGTCGCCGTCCCGTCCGATCACGCCGTTGCGGGCGCGGGCGACGACGAGCACGAGTTGGGGCAGGGCCAAGCGGACCTCGGGAAAAACAGGCGACGGCCCGATCGACCGCCGCCCGTTCTTACAGCCTCAGGCGTCGGGTTCCAGCACCTTGAACCGGAACAACAGCGCCCCGAGCACGGCGCCCGCGGCGGGCGCGGCGAAGAACAGCCAGACCTGGCTCAGGGCCTCGCCGCCCTGCAACACGGCCGGGCCGAAGCTGCGGGCCGGATTGACCGACACCCCGGTCACCTGGATGCCGACGATATGGATCACCGCCAGCGTCAGGCCGATGGCCAGACCGGCGAAGGCACCCTGGCCCTTGGCGCCGGTCACCCCCAGGATGACGACGACAAAGATGGCCGTGGCCACCACCTCGAAGATGAGGGCCGCCTGCATGCCGTAGCCGCCCGGTGAACCGGCATCGAAACCATTGGCCCCGAGACTGGCGAAACCGGTCTTGGCGATCATGCCGAGGATGGCCGCGCCCGCGACGGCGCCGAGGATCTGCGCCACCCAGTACAGGCCCATGTCCTTCAGCGACATTCGCCCGGCCACGAAGGCCGCCAGACTGACCGCCGGATTGACGTGGCACCCGGACACCGGCCCGATGCCATAGGCCATGGCCACGATGGCCAGACCAAACGCTAGGGCGATGCCCAGCTGGCCGACGGTGTCGAACCCGCCCAGCACCGCGGCCCCGCACCCGAACAGAACCAGCACCATTGTGCCGATGAACTCGGCCGAAAACGTCTTCACCATGGCAACCTCCCCGTTGCTACGGCCCCTCTTTGCGTGGGGTCGAGGGGCAGGTTGGGCCGAGTCTTGGGGTGAAGCTAGGCTGGCGGAACGGCGGTCTCCGGCTCCAGCCAGTGCAGCCATTTCCGCTGCATCGCCGCCTCGATGTCGATGCCCGCCCGGTCGCAATAGATCAGCAGCATTCCCAGCACATCCGCTGCCTCGTCGCCCAGCTTGCCGGCGTCGGCCGCGCCCCGTGCCCGCCCGCTCATGCGCAGATGCTCGGCCGTCAGCTCGCCCAGCTCCTCCTGAACCTTCAGCAGGGCCCAGTCGCCGGAGCGTTCGATATTGTGCTCACGCGCATAGATGTCGGAGATGCGCAGGACGTCGGCCTGCAGGGCCGCAAGACCTGACGGAAGCAGATTGGAGAGTCTCATATTCTGCAGCATCCACAAGATTCCTGTGTTCTCCACACCGCGTTTGATCCGCAGTCAACCGGGGACATTGTGGGGACAGTCGCAGTGCATAGACACGCACCATTCTGGCAGCCGCAACCGAATCGGCGAAGGGTCGGAAAAGGTCTGGAGCGCGAGCGTATGCGAATTGTCATTCAGGATCAGCTTCCGCCCGAAGCAAACGCCATGCTTCAAGCTCTATATAGCCGCTCGGCTCAAAGCGTGGACCGTCACCTAGAGAGAGTCCAGGAGCGTGGCCCCGATAGCTTTATGGCAAGCTATTACGTTGGCTATGGCCACGCCTCTATTGGAGATTGTGGGTACACTACTCTGTTTATCGAGGACATTTCGCTTCTCGCCTGCAAGGCGGTGCAAGATAATCCTCTATATTCGGGGCAGGAAACTTCTACGCGATATATAGATTTCTCGACGCGGGCGCTCGTGGATCCGGTAGGCACGGTTGAATCGGCAGCGATTCTTGACCGATGGATGACTTTCTACCGGAATAGTGAGCCCATCATTCGCCAGCATTTGCTGGATACTCTCGACCGACCCGAGGCGCAGTCGGATGCTAGTTGGCGCAAGGCCATTGCCGCCCGCTGTTTTGATATTCTTCGCGGCTTCCTGCCATCGGCGGTGACATCCCAGGTGGCTTGGACCACAAACCTGCGGCAGGCCAGCGAGCATGGGGTGCGATTGCGAACTCATCCTTTGTCGGAGGTCCGCGCCATCGGCGAATCATGTCTAAACGCTTTGCGCGGACGCTATCCGAGCAGTTTCGGGCCCGACCCACGATCGGACGATCTGGTGTACCTTCAGAAGGTAGCGAGCGCTGAAACCTACGCGCGGCCGACCACGACTGATCTTGGGGCGTCGTATACGTCCAGCATCGACAACGCCTTGCTCGAGGCGGAATGCCTTGATCTGATCAGGTCGCGACCGCGAAAACAGATGCTTCCGAAGTCCCTTGCACGATACGGCGTCTATCAGTGCCGGACGCTGCTGGATTTTGGTTCGTTTAGAGACCTTCAGCGACATCGCGGTGGGCATTGCCGAATGCCCCTCCTTACGGATCGCTACGGAATGCACCCCTGGTATCTGGAGCAGTTGCCTGAACAGTTGCGAGCTGAAGCGGATAGTTTGATCCGGGAACAGGCCAATCATGTCGACGAGCTTCGGAAGACCGGAGTCCAAGAAGAGGACCTTCAGTACTTCCAGCCGATCGGCATGCAAATATTGTGTGAGCTATTCTACGATTTGCCTCAAATGGTATACGTCGCAGAGCTCAGGTCCGGGAAAACCGTACACCCAACTCTGCGTAAGATAGCGCAGGAGATGGGGGATGCGCTTCATGCGCAGCATCCAAATCTCAAGCTGTTCATTGATTACAGCGCGGATGAGTTTTCCGCCCGCAGGGGTGATCAGGACATAGTGGATCTGGACAGGCAATGTGCCGCCGCTTGACGGCTGCTGTCTAACGAGAATTCGCGATGCGGTCGAACAGAAACGACGGTTTGACACCGTCGGATCCTGAATAGTGTCCCGCCACATCGTCATATCCAGCCTCGGGTACCGAGCTCGTCCTGACCAAGACTAGATGAGCGACGCGCATTCGCGGAAGCAGGCGAACTGTCGTCGCCGTGTTTGATGTCAGCTCAAGGGTTAAGGCTCCCGGCGTGCTGGAACCGAAACCGGGTGCCACATACTGGCTGAGGGCCACGCTGACTCCGATCCGGGCGAGATCTGAGGTGCCGCTCAACCATCCGACCAGACCGCGCGGAAGGCCGATCTGCTCTAACGTCGGCATCAGCAGGACGCTGTTTCTTTCGAGAACAAAATAGCCCTCTGAATCAAGCTCAAGATTAGCGAGCGCTGGGTAGCTCTCGGGACGATCAACGGTGATCGTAGAGCGGACATCCAAGGTGGCGGCGGTGTCGCCCAAGTGCAGGGAAATACTGGCGGGACCTACTTGCTCAGGCGTCCATGGATCCAGAACCACCTCTCCCTGCTGCAGGGCACGCAGGATGTCCGGGCAGGCAAGAACGCTCACGTCAGAATCTCGCTTCTCTTGATCTCGAATCCCTGTCGTCGCTGACCCGCCATGGCCCTAACCCGTTCGAAGTCGGGCTGACTCCGCCAATCCCACTCGCCGTTCCCGTCCAGCGCTTTCGTCAAAAAACGGCGCAGCAACTGTCTGTCGAGAGAAGAACCACTGACCGAATGGATATCGCCGGACTGGAATTCGGCCAAGGTGTAGTCCTTGTCTTGATCCAGGGACGCGGCCAAGGCCGACAGGTCCAGAAATTCCCGGCTGACACCGATATGACTTGCAACGGCATTCAGCACAGAAAGCGGCGCGGTGAGAACATGGATATGAACGTGGTCCACGCACCCGTTCCCCGACACGCCCGTGGATCGCGTTCCATTTTCGAATATCAGCCAAGGATTTCCGCTTTCAAGCGAAAGCGATTTTGCAAGTCGATGCGCCACTGCGATAGTGTGTGAACTAACATCGTGAGGCGCGTCGCGCAGACATCTGTAGTGTGACTGCGACACAACTAAGTAGTGGTCGCCGGACAAGGGGCCTAGTGACGGAACGATGAAAGTTGTCTCGTCCGACCAGACCACACGTTTGAACTGCGGAGATCCATACATCATTAATATCGGATCGAACACCAACCCTGTAACTCGCTCCTCGCAGAAGCCGCAACCTGGTGCCGTGTTGTAATTATGATCGCTACTCAAAGTCGGAATCCGAAAGTTGCAGGATTGGAATCAGTTGAAGTGACGCTGAATCCAGTTTTTGTCTTGCCCCCTTCTCCGGTCTTTCCACTAGGCAAAAGACATGGCTGCAGGACAGGCCTCGCGAGATGAGGTGCTCTCGAGCGGCCGCGAGCTGTTCTCCAGTAACCGCTACGTCATGAACGATTATCGGTATGGAATCGGCAGGAAACGATCCATCCCAGTATTGCTCGCGCTCAATGCGGGGTCGTTCGCGCATAAACAGGCATGGCCGCCGCAGCGCACGGGCCGTTTCGAGGCCGAGGACAACGTTTCCGTCTGATGGCGTGATCACCACGCAGCGGCGGATGACATCCGGGGGCAGATGCGCCCGAATATGATCCGCCATGAGCCCTGACACCAAGCCTCCCGTCTGGCGATCGGACATTGCATCGGAGAAATTAAGGTAAAACCTTACCTCACCATACAACGGTTCTTTTAGGCCTCTTGAGTCTGTAAGTACAAGCGGTCCCTTGCATATTTCTAGCAAAGAATTCTGGCGGTCACTCTCGGTCCTCCGAGGAGAAAACATAAGCTCGATTGACTTCGAGTTCAGGTCGCCCATCTGTGAAACATTTAGTCCTGTTATGGTGAGTATTTGAGATAGGATTATCTCGTTATTGCGATTTATAAATTGAACCTCTTTCTCAAAGACGCGAGAAACTAGCTCTTTCCAATCAGCCTGCGCAAGGAATGCACTGAATCGCTTAGCTTCATTGTGATCTATTGCATCAGAAATCTTATAGATCCGTATGCCAACTGCGTGACATACGCCAATGGTGGAGTGCAGGGTGAGAACGCACACGATAGCAACTATGCCAATATTTCCGACCGTACCGAGAATTGAGCTCATCACCTCATTGGGCATATCAGAATCTCGTCAAAATGGAATCCGGGGGAAAGTTAAGCATAGGGTCGCATATTTCGCTAGAATGTATCGCGGATCGGAACACGGACGGGCGCGGGAGGACTGTCGCCCCCATGGAATGACTCACCCCCTGAACCCGTCCTCATCCAGAAACGCCTGCTCCTCCGGCGTCGTCTCGCGACCCAGCGCGCGGTTCCGATGCGGGAAGCGGCCGAAGCGGGCGATGACGGCGTGGTGGTGCTCGGCCCAGCGGTCGTCCGGCTTGCGCTCCATCCGGGTCTGGAACAGCTCGACCTGCCGGTCCTGATCGGCGCGATCCTCCGAATGCTGGAACGGCAGGTAGAAGAAGCGGCGGATATCGCCCTCGACCTGCAGGTCATGCCCGGCCGCCAGCGCGCGACGAGCGAACATCCGCGCCAGCGGATCGGTGGCGAAGGCATGGCCCGTGCCCCGGAACACATTACGCGGAAACTGGTCCAGCAGGATCAGCAGGGCCAGCGATCCCTCCGGCGTCTCCGCCCAGGAATCCAGCTCGCGCCGCGCCGCCGCGAAATGCGCGTCCCCGAAGCCGCGCCGGAAGCGGGAGTCGAAGGCGTCATCCTTGGCGAACCATTTGCCGGGGCCCGCCTCTTTCCAGAAGGCGACGACGTCGGAAGGCGTTATGTCTGTGCTCATGACCGAACACCTAAGCACGCCGCTCCCCGTATTCCATGACCGCGACTGCGATCTCTCGATCGTTCGCAGCAAGCGCGTCGCCGTCATCGGCTACGGCAGCCAGGGCCGGACCCACGCCCTGAACCTGCGCGACTCGGGCGTCGCCGACGCCGTGGTCGGACTCAAGGCCGGTTCCACGACCCGCGCGAAGGCCGAGGCCGACGGCTTTCCCGTCCTGACCGCCGGCGAGGCCGCCGCCTCGGCCGATGTCGTCGCCGTCATGGTCTCCGATGAGGCCCATCGCGATCTGTGGGCCAGGGAATTGGCCCCGGCGATGCAGCCCGGCGCGGCCCTGATCTTCGCCCATGGTCTGTCCGTTCGCTTCGGCCTGGTCGAGCCGCGCCCCGATCTTGACGTCATCCTCGCCTCGCCCAAGGGCATCGGCCCGCGCATCCGCGACCTCTATGTCGAAGGGCAGGGGGTCTTCGCCCTGTTCGGGGTGCATCAGGACGCCACCGGCGGTGCCCACGCCCTCGGCCTGTCCTATGCGGCGGCGCTGGGCTGCGGCCGCAAGGGCATTCTCGAGACCACCTTCGCCGCCGAATGCGAGAGCGACCTGTTCGGCGAACAGGTGGTGCTGTGCGGCGGGGTAGCCGAACTGGTCGATGCCGCCTTCATGAAACTGGTCAAGGCCGGCTATCCGCCCGAGGTGGCCTGGTTCGAATGCTTCTATGAGGTCAAGCTGGTCACCGACCTGATGTATGAGCGCGGCGTCGCCGGGGCCTTTACCCGCATCTCCAACACCGCCGAATACGGGGCCTATCTGACCGGCCCGCGGATCATCGGCGAGGCCTCGCAGGCCGCCATGGACACGGTGCTGGAGGAGGTCCGGTCCGGCGACTTCGTGCGCAAACTGATGGCCGACTATGACGCCGGCTCGCCCGACCTGCTGGCCCGGCGCAAGGCGCTGGCCGGTCGCACGATCGAGGCCGTCGGCGCACATCTGGGCGCGGTCGCGGCCCGTGCCGCCGATAGTGCTGACTAGAGGGCGACCAGCCTCGCCCGGCCCTTATCGGCACTGACCGACACCGTCTCACCGACCGAGGGAGTCCGGCCGGACAGATGCAGCTGCAGCACCTGCTCGCCGAGCTGGACCTCGACCAGGCTGAACGCTCCGGCAAAGCCCCGGCCAATGACCCGCGCCTCGGCTCCTCCGCCTGCGAGTCCCAGATCATGCGGCCGCAGCAGCAGCTGCGCCGTGCCGTCTTCAAGCGCCGGCGCCGCGACCGGACCCCAGGCAGTCCGGGCGATCCCGTCCTCAACCACGACCGGGATCACATTGACCTCGCCGAGAAGGCGGGCTGCGGCAACCGAGACGGGGTCCTGGTAACAGGCGACCGGCGTGCCCGACTGGATCACCCGGCCGCTCTCCATCAGCACCAGCTGGTCCGCCATCATCAGCGCCTCGCCGGCGTCATGGGTGACGATCAGGGTGGCGGTCCCCGCAGCCCGCAGGGTCTCCGTGAGATCCCGCCGAACCCCGGCCTTGAGATGGGCATCGAGTCCCGAGAAGGGCTCGTCCAGCAACAGGGCTTCCGGACCCCGAACCAGGGCCCGGGCCAGGGCCACGCGCTGCTGCTCGCCGCCGGACAGCCAGTGTGGCCAGGCGGAGGCCCGCTCCCGCAGCCCGACCCGATCCAGTGCCGCTTCGGCACGGGACCGCTGCTCGCTTCGCGCCAGTCCCTTGAGGCCGAAGCGGACATTGTCCAGCACCGACAGATGGGGAAACAGGGCATAGTCCTGGAACACGAGACCAATCCCGCGTTGCTCCGGTGCCAGGGCCTGACCCGGGCTCGAGAGCAGGGTATGGCCCAGCCGGATCTCACCGCTGTCGACCGGCTCCAGCCCGGCGATCAGGCGCAGCAGGGTGCTCTTGCCGCTGCCGGACGCACCCAGCAGCGCAGTGATCTCCCCGGCCCGCAGGGTCAGACTGGCCTCGACCACGGCCCGATGGGACCCATAGGCCCGCGACGCGGCCTCGACGGAGAGGACGGAGGAATCCGGGGACCGGGTCATGACACCTCCGGTCGGGTCGGTGCGATCCGCCAGCTGAGCCACATCACGCCGGGCAGGGCCAGGGCGACCAGAATCAGGGCGGGCCAGCCGGCACTGGCCAGGCGCTCGTCCCGGGCATAGTTGTCGGCGATCACGGCCAGGGTATCGAAATTGAACGGTCGCAGGATCAGGGTCGCCGGCAGTTCCTTCAGCACGTCGATCAGTACGACGAGACCGGCGGTGAACAGGGCCGGTGCCGCGATCGGCAACTGCACCCTCAGGGCCGTCGCCGTGGGCCCTGCGCCCAAGGTCCGGGCCGCCTGGGCCATGGAGGGCGTGACCCGCGCCAGTCCGGCCTCAACCGGCTCGAGCGCCGCAGCCATCAGGCGTGCCGCATAGGCATAGAGCAACAGCAACAGCCCGGCGGCGACATTGGCCGAGCCACCCGGCACCACGGACCAGAGCCAGCCGGCCGGGATCAGCAGGCCGATCGCCATCACAGCACCGGGCGTGGCATAGCCGAGGCTGGCCATCCGCCCGGCGATCGGAAACCGCTGTCCCGAAAGGGCCAGGCTGGAGGCCAGGATGACCGTCACAACCGCCCCTGCCACGGCCAGTCCGAAACTGTTGCGGGCGGCGGCGGCAAGGCGGGGCCAGTCGGGGACCACGTCCAGCGAGGTCCAGACCAGCCAGGCCGCCGGCAGCAGCAGGCCGAGACTCACCAGCGTCAGGCAGTAGCCCGTGGCCGCGACGGCCCCCGCACCTGTCAGTCGGGTGACCGGCAGGGAGCGCCCCCGACCACGGCCGTCGTCATAGGTCCGTCCCCGACGGCTGCCGCGTTCGATCCAGAGCAGCAGGGCGGCAACCCCGAGCAGGGGCAGGGCAAAAAGCGCAGCCGACGCCAGGGAGCCATAGACGAACCAGGCCCGGACCACGCCGGTCGTCAGGGTCTGCACGTCCAGAAACTGGACCGCGCCATAGTCCGCCAGCGTCTCCATGACCGCCAGGGCGACCCCGGCAGCCAGGGCGGGGCGGGCCATGGGGACGGCGACGCGCATCAGGGCTTGCCGGGCTGTGCATCCCAGGACCCGGGCTGATTCAAACGCCTCACGCGGCAGGGTCACAAAGGCCGCCCTCATGGCCAGATAGACATAGGGGTAAAAGGCACAGGACAGGACGAAGGCCGCACCGGGCAGGCTGCGCAGGTCGACCGGCAGGTCAAAGCCGGCGCTGGCCCGCATCCAGACCCGAAGGTCTCCCGCCACATCGAACAGATCGGCATAGGCATAGGCCATCGCAAAGGCCGGCATGGCAAAGGGCAGGGCAAGGGCCCAAGCCAGGACACCCCGCCCGGGAAACCGGTACATGACCACCAGCCAGGCCGCCAGCGTGCCGGTAATCCCCGTGATCACGGCCACGAGTGCGGCGAGGGCCGCCGAGGTCAGGGCATAGCGGGCGAGGTCCTTGCCCGCTATGTCAGCCGTCCCGCCGGAGGCTGAGACCGCCACCACTCCCGCCAGGGGCAGGATGGCAATCAGGGCCGCCAACAGGCCCATGGCAGCCAGCAGCGAGGGGCCTCGCCGCATCGCCGTCCGCGTCAGGGGGGACTCTTCCGTCAGCGCCAGCCGGCGGTCGTCATCAACGACTGCGCCTCCGCCTGGCGCCGCCCATAGACGGTGACCGACATGGGATTGGCCCGGAAGCCGGCATAGGCGTCGACGGGTGCGGGATTGGCCACACCATTGGCCGCCGTGAACTCATTGTTGGCCGTGGCGAAGATGGCCTGGGCCTCGGGCGTCGCGAGGAATTCAAGGAAGCGGATGGCATTGGCCCGGTTCGGCGCATGACGCGCCACACCGCCGCCCGAGACATTCACATGGGTCCCGGCATCCCCCAGGGACGGGAAGGCCAGCCTGACCCGTTGGGTCACGGCCCGGTCGGCGGCATCCTCTCCATGGGCCATGCGGATATAGTAGTAGGTGTTGGTGACGGTGATCTCGCATACCCCGGCCGCCACGGCCCGGATCTGGTCACGGTCGCCGCCCTCGGGCGGGCGGGCCATGTTGGCGACCACACCCCTGACCCAGTCACCGGCCTTCTGCGGCCCCCAGGATTCGGTCAGGGCGGCGACCAGGGACAGGTTGTAGACACTGTCCGACGAGCGGATGCAGAGCTTGCCCCGGAACCGCGGCGAGGCGATCTTCTCATAGGTGTCCACCTCGTCCGGACGGACCTTTGTCGTGTCATAGGCGACGACCCGCGCGCGACGCGCCAGCCCGAACCAGTGACCTTGCGGATCGCGCAGACTGGCCGGGATGGCGGCCGTCAGGGCGGCGGAGCTCACGGGCTGGAGAAGGCCCGCTTCCTGGGCGCGCCACAAAGCCCCGGCATCGGCGGCGACAAAGACATCGGCCGGGCTGTTGCTGCCCTCGGTCTGCATCCGCGCCATCAGCTGGTCCGGCTTGCCATCGATCCGGTTGATCCGGATGCCCGTCTTTTCCTCGAACAGGCGGTAGAGCTGCTGGTCCGCGTCATAGTGACGGGCGGTGTAGAGATTCAGTTCGCCGGAGGATTCCCCGGAAGTCTGCCTGCCGGGTTCGCCACAGGCCGATACGACAAGGGCCATCAGGCTTGCGGCCAGCAGCGGGCGACGAAGGAACATGGGCTTTCTCCAGCAGATGCCGACTGGCCTACCGATCTTGCGAAGCAATCGCAAGAGGGTCGCGCGGCAATGCCGCATCCGGCCCCTCGGGGCTGGCCACTCACAGTGACGACGATCTGGGGAAAAAATGGTCGGAGTGAGAGGATTCGAACCTCCGACCCCTGCGTCCCGAACGCAGTGCTCTACCAGGCTGAGCCACACTCCGACATGAGGAGGGGGCTTATAGCCACGGGCTTTCACGCCCGCAAGCGGCGTTTTGCGGTCCGTTGAAATAGTCTCGAAGCCGGTTCTTGCATCACCCGCAGCCTTCGCGTATCTCGACCGCCTTCCGGCGCTTCGGCCCCGGATGCGCCGGACCTGCTGGGGAATGGTGTAATGGTAACACTCCGGTTTTTGGTACCGTCATTCTAGGTTCGAGTCCTAGTTCCCCAGCCATCCGCCCCGCTGAGCAGGTCCGCCCTCGTGACCGCGTCCTCCGGACCCTCAGGCCAGGCCGCCGCCGAGATCAAGACCCGGTGAGGTCGGTGGAGCCCCCTCTGGATCCAGATCCAGCTGCATCAGGGTGACGTCCAGCCAACGCCCGAATTTCCAGCCGACCTGACGGTAGACGCCGGCCTCACGGAACCCCAGTGACCGATGCAGGGCGATCGAGGCCGCGCTGGTGTCGCTGTCGCTGATGGCACCGATCAGATGTCTCAGGCCCCGGCTTCGGGTCTGATCAATCAGGCCCGTCAGCAAGGCCCGTCCGATGCCCCGCTGCCGCGCCTGTTCCTCGACATAGATCGAGACCTCCACCCCGTAGCGATAGGCCGGACGCGGCCGGAACGGCGCGGCATAGGCATAGCCGGCGAACCGGCCGTCGATCCCGGCCACCAGCCAGGGCAGGGCATGGCGGCGCACAGCGGCCAACCGCTCCGCCATCTCTCCCGGGCCTGGCGGCGTCGTCTCGAAGGTGGCGGTGCCGGTCAGCACCTCGCGGCCGTACAGGGCGGTGATGGCGGGCAGATCGCCCTCGACCGCGTCTCTCAGCGCCGGGCACATCGGCGGAGCAGGGCGGTCAGCCCCGCTCCCAGCCCTTGTCGATGGCCCAGACCGCGAAGGCATAGTCATGAGCGACCTCCTTCAGATAGTCGAACCGCCCTGACGCCCCGCCATGACCGGCTTCCATATTGATCTTCAGCAGGATCGGCCTGCCCGAGGTGGTGGCCGGCCGCAGTCTTGCGACCCATTTCTCCGGTTCCCAATAGGTCACCCGCGGGTCCGAAAGGCCGCCGGTCGCGAGCACCGCCGGATAGGCCCTCGGCCCGACCTGGTCATAGGGGCTGTAGCTCATCATATAGTCATAGGCCTCGGGGTCCTCGATCGGATTGCCCCATTCGGGCCATTCCGGCGGCGTCAGCGGCAGGCTGGTGTCGCTCATGGTGTTGATCACATCCACGAACGGAACCATGGCCATGACGCCGGCCCACAGATCGGGCCGCATGTTGTTGACCGCCCCCATCAGCAGGCCGCCGGCGGAGCCGCCCTGGGCCACGATATGGCCGGCCCTGCCGTGGCCGCTTTCGATCAGATGTTCGGCGGCGGCGATGAAGTCAGTGAAGGTGTTCTTCTTGGTGAACCGCCGGGCGTTGAGGAACCAGCCCCAGCCCTTGTCCGAGCCGCCGCGGATATGGGCGATGGCGTAGATCCAGCCACGGTCGACCAGCGACAGACGGTTGGTCGAAAAGCTCGCGGCCATCGGAATGCCGTAGGAGCCATATCCGTAGAGAAGCAGCGGGGCCGAGCCGTCGACGGGCGTCGACTTGCGGCGCAGCACGGTCACCGGAACCAATTCGCCGTCCGGGGCAGGGGCGTTCAGTCGTTCGACGACATAGTCTGCCGCGTTATGGCCGGACGGCACCTCCTGCACCTTGCGCAGGGTCCGCTCGCGCGTCGCCAGGTCATAGTCATAGGTCGAGGTCGGCGTGGACGGCGAGTTGTAGCCGTAGCGCATGACCGTGGTGTCGAACTCCGACGCCCCGCCCAGCGAAAGGGAGTAGGCGGGCTCGTCGACCGCGATCTCGTGCTCCTTGCCGGCGCGGTCGCGGATCACGATCTTCGTATTGGCATCGGCCCGTTCCTGACGGCCCACATAGTCCTTCACCAGGGCCACGCCCTCGATGTAGCGGCCCGGCGTATGAGCGACCAGGTCGACCCAGTGGGCCTTGCCAGGCGTCGCCGTCGGGGCCTCGACGATCTTGAAGTCTATCGAGTCGTCGGCATTGGTGCGGATGATCCAGCGGTCGCCCCAGTGATCGGCGTCATACAGTCGTCCGACCTGGCGCGGCTCGACAACGACCGGCGTGGCGGTCGGGGTCGCCGCCGGGACGACCCGGGTTTCGGATGTCTCCTGGTTGGCGATGGAGATCACGATGAAGGCGTCATCGGCCGTACGGCCCACGCCCAGGAACATCCCGGTGTCGTCCTCCTGATAGACCAGGGTCGTCTCGCCACCGCGCGCGGGACGGCGGAAGATCTTGTCCGGCCGGCCGTTGTCGTCGCGATTGGTCCAGAAGACCCACTGGCTGTCGGGCGAGAAGGTGAAATCGCCGTTGGCCGAGCCGATTGGATCCGGCAGGACCCGGCCGCTGGCCAGGTCCTTGACGAAAATCTGATGCACCTCGGAGCCTTGCGCGTCCTCCGAATAGGCGAACAGCGCATGGTCGGGGCTGTGACCGGCCGCCGACACCTCGGAATAGGCCTTGCCCTCGGCCAGGGCGTTGGCGTCAAGGAGCAGCTGAGCCTCGCCGGCGCCGCCTCGAGGCTTGCGCATGTAACGCGGATGCTGATCCCCCGTCCGGTACTCGACGTAATATTCCCACGGTCCGTCCGGTGAGGGGACCGAGCTGTCCGCCTCCTTGATCCGCCCCTTCATCTCCTCGAACATCGTGGCCTGCAGCGGCAGGGTCGAGGCCATCATCGCCTCGCGATAGGCGTTCTCGGCCTCAAGGTGTTCCTTGACGTCGGCCTTGATCAGGGTCGGGTCGCGCAGGACCGCCTGCCAGTTGTCGTCCTTCATCCACTGATATTCGTCCGTGCGGACCCGGCCCAGCTGCTCGATCCGGACCGGTATCTTCTTCGCGACAGGCGGGACTGGGATTCCTTGGGACATCGCGGCTCCGGATGGACGGGCATGGGCGGGAAGGGCAGTCACCGCGAGCGCGGCAGCGGATGTGGCGAGAAGGTCGCGGCGGTTCATGATCGAAGTCCCTGAATTGACGCCAGACCTTGTGCGCACGTCCCCCCCGCCGTCAAATGACAAAAGCCAGTGACGGGACAGGCACGATGTTCGATCTTCAGACGCCGCCTCAACCCGCCTGGGAAAGGGTGCAGGTCCAGGAGCCGCCGATCGCGGAGTTGGCCGCCCCGGCCTGGGACCTGACCGTCGGCCTGATCAGCGCCACCGTGCAGATCGATCAGAATAACGGCGACGGCACCCGCCGCGTCGGCACAGCCTTCCTGATTGAGGCCCCGCGCCCGGACGGAACGCCCCGCACCGTGCTGGTCACCGCCCATCATGTGCTCGACGGCATGAGCCTCCGCGACGCCCGGGTGGGCTGGCGCAGTGAAATGCCTGGCGGGGGCTGGCGGTTCGCGCCCGACCCGCTGCGCATCCGGGACATGATGGGTGACCCGGTCTGGACAAAACATCCGGAGCGCGACATCGCCGTGATGGAGATTTCCGCACCGCCTGTCTTCGCCCGCGCCGCCGTACCGCTGGAATGGCTGGCCAGTGGGGAAGACCTCGACAACTGGCAGGTCGGGCCGGGGGACGAATTGCTGACCCTCGGTTTTCCGCGCGGCTATTCGTCCAATACCGCCGGATTTCCGATCCTGCGCACCGGGCGGATCGCCTCATGGCCGTTGACACCAGTCGGGAGCTTCCCGGTGTTCTTGCTCGACTTCCCGGTGTTTCCGGGGAATTCCGGTGGGCCCGTGTTCTGGACGCCGGCCGCACGCAAATTGCCCGGGACCGTCCAGCCGGATCATCCTTTCATCGCGGGGGTCCTGACCTCGGAGGTGCGGCCGTCCGACGAGCCGCTCGGGATCGGGGTCGTCGCTCACGCCGTCTATGTTCGCGAGGCCATCGCCCTGCTGGATGCGGCACCGACTGTAGGACAGGGGCCGTAGCTCGTCCGCTCAGCCGGTGTCTGGAATGCGCATAAGATATATTATGCGAAATTGGATGACCTTGTCCGGCCTCAGGGCTTCCTGACCCGATCCTGCAACCGCGCAGCCAGGCTCGACGTGTCCCAGCGCGCGCCGCCCATGGCCTGTATTTCGGAATAGAACTGATCCACCAGCGCGGTTAGCGCCAGATGCGCACCATTGGTCCGCGCCTCATCCAGTACCAGCCCCAGATCCTTCCGCATCCAGTCAACCGCGAAGCCGAACTCGAACTGACCCGCCGCCATGGTCCTCCAGCGGTTGTCCATCTGCCAGGACTGGGCCGCGCCCTTGGAGATGGCGTCATAGGCCGCGTTCGTGTCGAGGCCCGCGACCTCGGCAAAATGCACGGCCTCGGCCAGGCCCTGGACCACGCCTGCGATAGCGATCTGGTTGACCATCTTCGTCAGCTGGCCCGACCCGGACGGTCCCATATGTTTGACCGCCCTGGAATAAGCCATCAGCGCCGACTCGACCCGTGTCAGCGCCGCCGCATCGCCCCCCGCCATGACGCTGAGCTGGCCGTTCTCGGCACCGGCCTGACCGCCTGAGACCGGCGCATCGACAAACCGATGGCCCTGTTCAGCCGACAGTGTCGCCATCGCGCGAGCCAGCCTGGCCGAGGTCGTTGTGTGGTCGACGATCACCGCCCCTGTAGCCAGATGCGGCAAGGCCTCGGCCACGACCTGCCGCACGTCGTCGTCATTGCCGACACAGAGGATCAGCAGCCCCGCCCCCTCGGCGGCCTCCGCCACAGTGGCGGCGAACCGGCCGCCGGTCGCTTCCGCCCAGACGCGCGCCTTGTCCGGCGAACGGTTGAAGCCGGCGACCTCATGCCCTGCCTGAACCAGATGCCGCGCCATCGGTCCGCCCATGACCCCGAGGCCTGCGAAGGCGATCTTCATGCGTCCGGCTCCTCGGCGACACCATAGCGCCCGCGGAAATAGGTCAGGCCTGCCCCCCGCCGGGTCTCAAACCCCTGGACCGCTCCGACGATGGTCAGGTGATCGCCCATGATGAGTCGATCTGCGGTGACGCAGTCCAGCCGGGTCAGGGCGTTCTTCAATCTCGGCGGTTCGGCGCTGGAACTGTCGAACTCGTCCGACGACAGGCGGCAGATGCCCCAGGCAAAGCGGTCCGACATCTCGCGATCCTCGACCGGCAGCATATGCACCGCGAACCGCTCGGCAGCGGCAAAGGCGTCGTGGCGTTCCGAGCCCCGATCCAGACACCAGAGAACCAGCGGCGGCTTCAGTGACACGGATGTGAAGGAGTTGACCGTGATCCCGTACGGGCCGTCCGGCGTATGGGCGGTTACGACGCAGACCCCGGTCGCGAATCCGCCCAGCGCCCGGCGGTAGGCGGCAAGATCGAGGGATGCGGGATCAGAACTACTCACGTCTGACGACTAGGCGACCGACCGCGACCGGGCAAGGCGCGACATGGGAAACGCGGCCTTAACCTTGACGCCCCCACCCTGCCCCGGACTTCTCCGCTAAAGGTTCGCGTCCCCATGTCCCTGAGTGATCGCCCGATCCTCATCAAGAAGATCAAGAAGGTCGTCGGCGGCGGCCACCATGGCGGTGCCTGGAAGGTCGCCTATGCGGACTTCGTGACGGCCATGATGGCCTTCTTCCTGCTGATGTGGCTGATCAACACCACGGATCCGGAACAGAAGCGCGGCATCGCCGAATATTTTGCCCCGGCCAGCGTCTCGGCGACGACGTCAGGCTCGGGCGGCATTCTGGGCGGCACTTCGCTAGGCGAAGACGGTGCCAAAAGCTCGGGGTCGCAAGCCGTCGTCAGTGAGCTGGCCCCGGAGGCTCCGACTGATTCGCCCCAGGAAGTCGGCCAGAGCGCAAATCTCGCCGCCGCCAGCGAGGAAGCCTTGCGCGAGGAGATCGCCCGCCGGGAAGCCGCCGAATTCGCCTCGGCCGCCGAATCACTGCGCCAGGCGATGCAGTCGATGCCCGAGCTGGCCGAGCTGTCGAAGCAGCTGATCATCGACCAGACACCCGAGGGGCTGCGGATCCAGTTGGTCGACCAGGAGGGCCGGTCGATGTTCGACCCGACCTCCGCCCGTCCGAACGCGCGCGCCCAGCTGCTGCTGCGGACCATCTCGCGGGTCATCAACCAGCTGCCCAACCGCATCTCCATTACCGGCCACACCTCGGCCGCGCCCGGATCCAACCGCGCGACCCTGCCGAACGACTGGCCCCTGTCCTCGGCCAGGGCCAACGCCTCGCGCCTGATCCTGCAAAGCGCAGGCGTCGATGCGGACCGCATCTATCAGGTGTCGGGCAAGGCCGGTTCCGATCCGCTCTATCCCGATGACCCGACCCTGGCCGGCAACCGCCGCATCGCCATCGTACTGCTGCGCGAAGCTCCGGTCCTGCCGACGGACACCAGCCTGTGAACCCTGGCCCCACATGCCACTGTGGGGCGAATGGCCTTGCTCCCCGACCCGCCTGCGGGTCAGATCAGTCTCATGAGACCGGAGCGGCCCCACTGTCGGCGAATTTGGATATGGACCTGAGGCCGTGACCTTCGTTCCCCAGCGCCAGCTACGCTTCTATATGACGACCGTGGCCCCCTGCCCCTATCTGCCGGGGCGGACCGAACGGAAGGTGTTCGCCAACCTGCCGTTCAGCGAAGGCGTCCACGTCAATGACGAGCTGACCCAGGCCGGCTTCCGCCGCAGCCAGAACATCGCCTACCGCCCCGCCTGTGAATCCTGCGACGCCTGCGTCTCTGTGCGTCTGCCCGTTCCCGAGTTCGATTTCTCAAGATCACAGCGCAAGGTTCTGAAGAGAAACGCTGATCTATCTCGCGATCTGGTCGAGGCTGAAGCCACGACGGAACAGTTCGACCTGCTGCGCCGCTACCTGCATGGCCGCCATCCGGGCGGCGGCATGAGCGGCATGGGGTGGCTGGACTATATCGCCATGGTCGAGGACACGGCCGTCCGCACCCATCTGATCGAATACCGCCTGCCCTCGCCCGATGGTGGACCCGGCGATCTGGTCGGGGTCTGTCTGACCGACCTGCTCGGGGACGGCCTGTCCATGGTCTACAGCTTCTTCGATCCCGCGCTTGAGGCCCGCAGCCTCGGCCGTTTCGCCATCCTCGACCATGTGCGCCAGGCCCAGGTCGTGGGTCTGCCCTACGTCTATCTCGGCTACTGGGTGAGGGGCTCGAGGAAGATGGACTACAAGTCCGGCTTCCGCCCGATGGAACAGCTCACCAAACTGGGCTGGGCGCGACTGGCTCAGCCGGCGACGGGCGTCGACGTCGAATAGGATCCGGCCGCACCGTCAGCCCCGTCGGCCCAAACCCCCGGATCAATCCCGCCGCCGAACTTCACCAGCGCATCGATCCGCTTCTGGATCGGCGGGTGGGTGGCGAACAGGCCTTCCAGACCTACACCGTTCGGCTGGTTGTCGAGAAACAGCTGCTGCACCTCGTCCGGCCCCTTCAGGCTGGAACGGCCCTCGACCTTGCGCAGGGCCGAGATCATGGCGTCGGGGTTCTTGGTCAGTTCGACCGCCCCGGCGTCGGCGACAAACTCCCGCGTCCGCGACAGCATCATCCGGATGACGATGGCCAGGGCGAAGCCGACGGCGGCGAAGGCCAGGCCGATCAGGATCAGCGGCAGGGCGTTCTTGTTGTCCCGCTTGCCGCCACCGCGGGAATAGATCAGGCCCCGGAACACCAGTTCCGCGATCACGCTGATGATCCCCGCGAAGATCGAGGCGATCACCATGGTCCGCACGTCCTTGTTGATGACGTGGGTCAGTTCGTGGGCCAGAACGGCCTCCAGCTCATCGCGCGTCAGGGCCGCAACCAGGCCACGGGTGACCGTGATGCTGTACTGGCCTTCATGCAGCCCGGTGGCAAAAGCGTTGAGGCTGTCATTGTCGATGATACGCAGCGTCGGCGTCCGCAGACCGCGCGATATAGCGAGGTTTTCCAGCAGGTTGTAGAGGTCCGGCTCAGACTTTCTCTCAACCTTCCGCGCCCCGGTCATGAGGTCGACCATGGTCTGGCTGCCGAAATAGGCGATGGCGAACCAGATGGCCGCCGCGACCCCGGCCGCCGGAATGGTCCAGCCCAGCCAGGACGCCGCCAGCGCCATGTCGTCGCCCAGTCCCCGGCCCGTTCCGGGCAGGAAGCCGAACCCCATCAGGACCAGCTGCAGGCCGTAGATGATGAAGATCATCAGCACGGGGAAGGCGGCGAGCAACAGGATCGACCGGGTGTTGTTCGCCCAGATATGGGTCTGGAGCCCGACGGCGCCCATCAATGCGATCCCTTACGCCGTGAAGCTGACCTTGGGCGGCGCGGCGTTCATGGCCGCACGATCGCCCTCACCCACGTCGAAGAAAGGCTTGTCCGCTCCGAAGCCGACCATGCCGGCGAACAGGACGGTCGGGAACTGGCGGCGGACGGCGTTGAACTCGCTGACGGCATTGTTGAAGAAGCGGCGCGCGGCGGCCAGCTTGTTCTCGATGTCCGACAGTTCGCGCTGCAGTTCCAGGTAGTTGGTGTTGGCCTTGAGGTCCGGATAGGCCTCTGCGACCGCGAACAGCCGGCCGAGCGCGCCCGTCAGCATGTTCTCGGCCTGGACCTTGTCGTTGACCGAGGTGGCACCGGCGGCGGCTGCACGGGCCTGGGTCACGGCGTCCAGCGTGCCGCGCTCGTGGGTCGCATAACCCTTCACCGTCTCGACGAGATTCGGGATCAGATCCTGCCGCTGCTTCAGCTGCACATCGATGTCGGCGAACGACTGGTCCGCGCGCTGATCCAGCGCAACCAGCTTGTTGTAGGCCCCGACAATGACGAACAGCACCACGGCGACGATGACGGCGATGACGATCAGGGTGACGAACATTGCGGTCTCCAGCAGCGGTCGATGATCGACCGTTCAGCGATTATCGGGCGCCGGGGCGGCTCTCGATAGTGAAATCGGCGTCACCTCTCTCCGCGCGTCATCCTCGGGCTTGACCCGAGGGCCAGACCGTCCGGTGCGCAGTTGAAGGGACGGCCCTTTGGCCGCCCGGCCAGCCGCAACACCCGGCGGCCCAACATCTGATCCTCGGGTCAAGCCCGAGGATGACGGGTCGGGGGCTCACCGAAATTTGCGCAGCCCCCGCGGGCCCTGACGCCCGGCCCCGGCCCGCTTGCCCAGCCAGTCCTTCCAGTCGGGCCAGTTGCGCCGGCGCCCGCCGCCGTCGACCCACTCGGGGCCGTGGGCGCCGTCGAACACCGCGACGTCGGCGAGGCCGCCCTGTTTGTAGTTCTGCAGCTTCACGCCCTTGCCCCGGCCCATCTCGGGCAGTTCGGCCAGAGGGAAGATCAGGGCCTTGATGTTGTCGCCGATGGCCGCGACGTGGTCGCCGTGAACGCGGATGGCCGCCAGCATCTCGCCGTTCAGCACCTGTTTGCCGCCCCGCTTCTGGGCCAGCAGTTCGTCTTCGGGGGCAATGAAGCCGTAGCCCGCCTTCGACGCGACCAGCAGTTTGCTGCCCGGCTGATGCGCCAGCAGATTGATGATGTCGGCCTTCTCATCGAGGTCGATCATCAGCCGCAGCGGCTCGCCATGCCCGCGGCCTGACGCCAGCTTGTCGGCCCCGACCGTGAAGATGCGGCCGTCCGACGCCGCGACCAGGATCTTGTCGGTCGTATAGCCGGGCACGAGGAAGGCGAGGCTGTCCCCCTCCTTGAACTTCAGCTCCGACGGGTCCTCGACCTTGCCCTTGGCCGCCCGGATCCAGCCGCGCTCCGACAGGATGACCGTGATGGCCTCGCGCGGGATGAAGGCCTCGACCGAAACAAAGGCCGACGAGTCCACCGCCTCGGCGATCGTGGTCCGGCGCGGCGAGACCAGCGCCTTGCGCACCGTCTCCAGGTCTTTCCCGACCTGTTTCCACTGCTTGGCGGGCGAGGACGACAGCGACTGCAGAGCCGCAAGTTCGTCGGACAGCGCCTTGTATTCATTCTCGATCGTCATCTCCTCGATCCGCGCCAGCTGGCGCAGTCGGGTGTCGAGGATGAAGTCAGCCTGGAGCTCGGACAGGCCGAACCGGGCGATCAGGACGGCCTTGGGCTGTTCCTCCTCGCGGACGATGCGGATGACCTCGTCGAGGTTGAGGAAGACAATCCGCAGGCCTTCCAGCAGGTGCAGCCGCTTCTCGACCCGGTCGATCCGCCAGCCGGCCCGTCGCACCAGCACCTCGCGGCGATGATCCAGGAAGGCCTGCAGACAGGCCTTCAGCCCCATGACGCGCGGGGTGCCCGTGGCGTCGAGCACGTTCATGTTGATCGGGAAACGGATCTCGAGATCGGAGAGCTTGAACAGGCTCTCCATCAGGACTTCGGGCTCGACGGTGCGGGATTTGGGCTCGATGACCAGCCGGATGTCCTCGGCCGACTCATCGCGGACGTCGCCCAGCAGGGGTGCCTTCTTGTGTTCGATCAGATCGGCCAGGTCGGCGATCAGTTTCGACTTCTGCACCTGATAGGGCATTTCGGTGACGACGATCCGCCAGACGCCGCGACCCAGGTCCTCGGTCTCCCAGCGCGCCCGCAGCCGCACCCCGCCCCGGCCTGTTTCATAGGCCTCGAGAATGGAGGCATGGCCCTCCACGGCGACGCCGCCGGTGGGGAAGTCCGGGCCGGGAACGATCCCGGTCAGCTCTTCAGTCGTGGCGTCGGGCCGTTCCAGCAGCAGCTGGCAGGCGTCGATCAGTTCGCCGACATTGTGCGGCGGGATCGAGGTGGCCATGCCGACGGCGATACCCGACGAGCCATTGGCCAGCAGATTGGGGAAGCCGGCCGGCAGGACGATCGGCTCCTCGTCCTGATCGTCATAGGTGGCCTTGAAGTCCACCGAGTCCTGGTCGATGCCCTCCATCAGCAGGACGGCGGCCGCGGTCAGCTTGCACTCGGTATAGCGCATGGCTGCGGCGTTATCGCCGTCGATATTGCCGAAGTTTCCTTGACCATCGACCAGCGGATAGCGCTGCGAAAAGTCCTGCGCCAACCGCACGAGGGCGTCATAGATCGAGGCATCGCCATGCGGGTGATAGCCACCCATGACCTCCCCGACGACCTTGGCGCATTTGCGCGCCGCCGCCTGCGGGTTCAGCCGCATCTGGTGCATGGCGTACATGATGCGCCGGTGCACGGGCTTGAAGCCGTCGCGCACGTCCGGCAGCGCCCGGTTGGTGATGGTCGACAGCGCATAGGCCAGATAGCGACGCGACAGCGCCTCGCTCATCGGCTCATCGACAATGCGTCCGCCTTCCGGCGGCGGGGTGTGAACGGTCATGGGGTCCGAATCGGCAAACTGAACGGTCGAGTCTAGCGCCTAAAGCCGCCCGGCCTCGCGCAGCTTGTCGATCATCCACACCCGTGCAGGCGGAATAGGCCGGTTCTGGGGATGGAAGACGAACTGTTCGAGGAAATGGGCGGTCAGGTCGAGGCCCGCCCCGACATCACCCTCGCCCAGTCCCGCCTGGGCCCCCAGCATGAACGGCGGCAGTTTCAGCAGCTTGTCGGCATAGGGCTGGCCGGCGTCGCGGCTGACGGCGCGGCCCGTGCGCGGACTGACCCAGACCAGGTCGTCCATGGTCCCGGTGACGGCGCAGCGCGACAGGTCGAGGCCGAAGCCGAGGTCCTCCAGCAACCCCGCCTCGAAGCGCACGAAGATGGCGGGCCAGACGTCCGGCACGGCGAAGGCCGACATCAGGGCCTCAAAGGCCAGGAAGGCACCGGGATGCGGCTCACGTTCCGGCAAGGCCCCCTGCGCCACCGCCGCTGCGGCGGCGAGACCTGTCAGGGCCAGCGGATCGTCGAACAGGGCGCTGGGCCCCTCCCCGACCGGCTCCAGCCGCGCCGAACCCAGATGGTCCGAGGTCCGCGCCTTGTAGTCCGCCACGACCCGAGCCCCCGCCTGGAGGAAGGGCTTCATCTTGCGCGAGGCGCCGCCCGCGACATAGGCGGCCCGCCGTCCGTGCGTCCCGGTCAGCAGTTCGACCACCACCCCGGTGTCGCCATGGGCGCGGGCGGACAGGACGAAGGCGTCGTCGGTGAAATCCATCCGGCGGTGTTAGAGGACTGCGCCGGGGTTGGCCATATGTTCCGGCTTTCCGGCTATTGTGCCGCCGCCGCCCGGATCCGCGCCGTCATGTCCCGCGCCAGGGCGTTGGGGATCGGGAAGGTCAGGGCGTAGAGGGCGATGCGCCACTGACCGTCCTCGCCGCGCACCAGAACCCCCGTGCCCCGGCTGGTGCCGTAGCTGGCGCTGTCCAGCGCCTCGTCGAACCAGACCACGCAGCGGCAGTCCAGCGGCGCGAGGGTCAGGGACCGGGACCGCGGCGTATAGGTCCAGCCGCGGCCCCGGTTGAAATAGGGCTCGGCATAGGCCCTGAACTCGGCGATCGACCAGTGCTCGGTCACATCGGTGCCGATATAGGTCGCGTCGGGCGTGAACAGGTTGAAATAGGTCGCGCCATCGGCCACCGAGGCTGCCCTGTGCAGGCCATCCAGCACCGTGGCGGCGGCTTCTTCTTCCGGCGTATCGGCCGCCTCGCCCGGCGTGTCGACCACGGGGGTGGCGGCCTCGAAGGCACGAATTTCGGCCGTCATGCCATCCGCGAGCTCATTGGGGATGGGATAGCTGAGCGCATAGCGCAGCACCCGCCAGGTCTCGCCGTCGCGGACCATCAGTCCCTCGCCCCGGGCCTTGCCATAGGTCACGCTGTCCAGCACCTCATCGAACCAGGCCACGCAGGCGCAGGGGTCCGGGGCCAGGGTGACATGGCGCTGACCGCCGGCATCCCGGGCCGCATAGGTCCAGCCCTCGCCCCGGGCGAAGACCGGCGCAGCGAAGTCGAGAAAGGCCTCCCGGTCCCAGCGTTCGGACGTCTCATTGCCGACCCAGACCAGACCGGGTGCCAGCCGGTCAGCCCAGACAACGAAGTCGGCGCGGGCGGCAGCGGCGTGCATTTCAGTCAGCGCGGCGGCGGCAGCTTCAGTCGGATCGCTCGGTGGTGCCGCGAAAGCAGGGCCGGACAGGGCGAGAACGACGGCGGCGGCAGTGGCGGCGGTGAGAGACGGCATGGCGGGCTCCGGAACGGTCGTTCCTGCTTACCCGTCCGGTCATTATTTAACCGAGTGGTTGACTGACGGGACTGATCCATGCACTTAACCATGCAGTTACGCAAGAAGCTCGCCCCATGCTGACCGACCCCCTCTCCGCCAAATTCGCCGCCCTCGCCGACCCGACCCGTCGGGCCATCCTGGCGCGGCTGTGCGAGGGCGAGGCCAGCGTCAACGATCTGGCGGCTCCCTTCGACATGAGCCTGCCCGCTGTGTCGAAACATCTGAAAGTGCTGGAGAAGGCCGGACTGATCAGCCGCAGCCGCGAGGCGCAATGGCGTCCGGCCCGGCTGGAGCCGATGGGCATGAAGGGCGTCGCTGACTGGCTCGAACACTATCGCCGCTACTGGGACGCCAGCTTCGACCGCCTCGACGCCTGTCTCAGGAAAATTCAGAAGGGAGACCCCGATGGCCCACGAAACTGACAATCCCTGCCACACGCCGGGCCAGCCGAACGGGTTCGACCTGACCCTCAGTCGCCACTTCGACGCGCCGCCGGAGAAGGTTTGGCAGGCCTGGATAACGCCGGACCTGCTGAAACAGTGGTACTGTCCGAAGCCTTGGTACGTCTCTGAGGCGGTCATCGATCCGCGTCCGGGCGGCGTCTTCAGCACGGTGATGAACGGCCCGGATGGCGAGGTCATGCCGAACAGTGGCGTCATCCTGGCGATCGAGCCCAATCGCCGGCTGGTCACGACCGATGCTTTCACTCCGGACTGGAGACCGACCGGTCTGCCCTTCATGGTCGCCGACATCACCCTGGCGCCGACACCGGATGGCGGCACGGACTATGTCGCCGTCGCGCGTCACTGGAATGCAGAGACGATGAAACAGCATGAGCAGATGGGCTTCGAGGCCGGCTGGAGCGCCGCCGCCGATCAGCTGGCCGAACTGCTCAGGACCCTGTGAGCCAGACCACGACGATGACGGACCCTGGCCTGCCTGAACTCCCGCCCCTCCTGCCGCACCGGCTTGAGATGGAGCGGATCCTTGACGCCCCACGCTCCCTTGTCTGGGCGGTCTGGACCCGCCCTGAGATGCGCATCCACTGGATGGGCCCGGTCGAGTGGCCGATGGTCTCGGGAACCAACCACCTGCGCGTCGGCGGCGAATGGCGCGCCTGCCTGCGCTCGGTCGAGACCGGCGAGGAGCTCTGGCAGGGTGGTCACTACCGCGAGATCGAGGAGCCCTCGCGTCTGGTCTTCACCTTTCGTTGGGACGAGAGCCACGAGGAAGGCCCCCCGGCCGATACCCTGGTCACCGTCGAACTGGACGAGGTGGCCGAGGGCCGCACGCAGATGCGCTTTACACACGAGGGGCTGAAGTCCGAGCGCAGTCTGACCGGCCACACCCGCGGCTGGACCAGCACCGTCGACCGGCTCGAGGCCTGGCTCGCCGCCGCTGCGGGCGCGACGGGGCGGAAGGCCACCGGGTGCTGAGGGGCTGCGGGTGAGACCCGCCCCGGGCGGAGGAGCGCCGCCACCGGATTGTCGATGATGTCCCCCATATCGCGGCGATTGTCGCGGTTATCGCCGATAAGGCTTGTCGCGGATGTATCGGGCGGTTCAGCGCATCATCGCCGTCGGGAAAGGCCGCCCGAGTGCCTCGGCCATACCCTGCTGGGACAGCAGGAAGACGGCGTCGCGCTGGTGGAAATTGTTGGACAGGACGATCACGGTGACGTCGCCGTCCGGCTGATAGCTGACCAGATTGCGGAATCCCGACCAGCTGCCGGTGTGGAAGATCTGACGATCGGGCAAGGCCGGCGAGACCCGCTGGCCGATGCTGTTGGCGAAGATGCCGAAACCCCAGTCCCGCCTCGGCCGGCCCCGTTCGTCAGGCGTGTCCGAGGGCGCGTGATCGGCGATCATCATCGCATAGCTGCGGGAGCTCAACAGTCGCCCGCCATGCAGCGCCCGCTGCCAGACCAGCAGGTCGTCAAGGGTCGAGTACAGAGCGCCCGCCGCGACGATGATGCTGACATTGGCGTTTGGCTGTTCGGCCAGGCCGCCGGCCAGGCTGGCATAGCCCATGACCACGTCCGAGGCGTCATCGTCATAGCCCGTGTCGGCCATGCCGAGCGGCTCGAAGAAGGCGGTGTGCAAATAGGTGTGCAACGGCTTCCCGCTGGCTTTCTCGACCACGGCGCCGAGCAGATTGTAGCCGGCATTGTTGTAGCGAACCCTCATTCCCGGCGCGAACTGAAGGCCGTATTGCGCCGATTCTGCAGTCAATTCTGCCATGGATGCCGGTGTAACGCGGCGAATGCCCCAGGCGGGCCGTGCCATCAGATCCGGAATTCCGGAGCTATGACCGAGCAGGTGGTACAACCGGATCTGTGCCCAGGCCGAAGGACAGGGCTGGATCCATTTGCACAGCGGATCGGCGGTCGACAACAGGCCCTCGTCCTGCAGTCTCAGAATGGCGGCGGCGGTGAACTGTTTGCTCACCGAGGCGAGACGGAAGCGTGAATTCAGCGCCAGCGGCGTGCCGACGTTCCGGTTGGCGAAGCCGTGGACCTGTCGGAACAGCACCTCGTCGCCCCGCGCGACCAGCACGCCCCCGGTGAACTGGCCCGAGTCGCCCCAGCGGTTCAGCTGCTCCGTCAGCTGTGGCAGGGACTCGACCACGACGAGCGGCGGTCGTGGCGGCAGGGGTTCGGCTGCCGGCGCTGTCGGCGCGGGGCGGAACAACGCCCAGGCGACCAGCCCGATGATGGAGACCAGCAGCAGCACGATAGCGGCCATCGCCAACCGGGGATGGCCTCCCGCTTGTCTGGGAACGTGAAACAAGCGTCTAGACGTCGAAATCCAGCCCGAACTGGGCATAGAGGGCGCGGCTGTCCTGCCATTTCGGGTCGACCTTGACCGTGATGAACAGGTGCACGGGCCGGTCCAGAAGCTCGGTCAGTTCCTCGCGCGACTTCTGGCCGATCCACTTCAGCGTCTGGCCGCCCTTGCCCAGCACGATCGGTCGCTGGCTCTCGCGCTCGACATAGATGATCTGTTCGATCCGGGCCGAGCCGTCCGCCTTGTCCTCGAACGCCGTTGTCTCCACGGCCGCCGAATAGGGCAGTTCCTCATGGACGCGCAGATAGACCTTCTCGCGCGTGATCTCGGCCGCCAGCACCCGCATCGGCACGTCGGCCGACTGATCCTCCGGATAGAGCCAGTGCCCGACGGGCATCGACCGCGCCAGCCGCTGCTTCAGGTCGTCGACGCCGTCGCCGCTGAGGGCGGAGATCATATAGACCTCGGAATAGACGCCGGTTTCGAACAGGGCGTGGGACAGGGCCAGCAGGGTGTCACGGCGCATGCCGTCGATCTTGTTCAGGGCCAGGATGACCTGGGTCCCCGACGCCTTCAGATTGGCGATGATGGTCTCGGTGTCCTCTGCCGAGCGCCGGTCTGCCGCCTGACCCTCCTTGCCCTCCGAGGCGATGTGCGAGGCAGCGTCGATCAGGTGCACGACCACATCGGCGTCCGAGGCCCCGCCCCAGGCCGAGGCGACCATGGCCCGGTCCAGACGGCGGCGCGGGGTGAAGATGCCGGGCGTGTCGACCAGCACGATCTGGGCATTCCCCTCGATGGCGATGCCACGCACGGGGAAGCGCGTCGTCTGGACCTTTTGCGTGACGATGGAGACCTTGGTTCCCGTCAGCCGGTTGACCAGCGTGGACTTGCCCGCATTGGGCGCGCCGATGATGGCGGCGAAGCCGGCCCGCTGGTTTTCTGTATCGGTCAAATCACGCCTTCACGCTGCAGCAGGCCGATCGCGGCCGCCTTCTCCGCGTCCTGACGCGAACGGCCTTGCGCGGTCAAGGGCGGATATCCGGCCACGCTGGCTTCCACCGTGAAAGTGGGCGCGTGATCGGAGCCCTTCCGTTCCACGATCCGGTAGGCCGGCAGGGGCTTTCCGAGCCCCAGGGCCCACTCCTGGAGGGCCGATTTCGGATTGGTCAGGGATTTTTGCGGCGGAGCGGACAGCTCGTCCTTCCACGCCGTGTCGAACACCGCCCGGACCGCGTCGAAACCGCCGTCCAGCCAGACCGCCGCCAGCAGGGCCTCCATCGCGTCACCGAGCACGCCCTCGCGCCGCCGGCCGCCCTGTTTGGCTTCGCCGGGCGACAGCCGCATCGCGTCGCCGACGCCGAGCGCCTCGGCCACGCGGGCGCAGGCGGCCTTGTCGACCAGTGAGTGGAGGCGTGAGGACATTTCGCCCTCGTTGGAGCCGGGGAAGTCGCGCACCAGCCGGTCGGCAACCAGCAGGCCCAGCACCCGGTCGCCCAGGAACTCCAGCCGCTGATTGTCGGCAAAAAGGCGGCCGCGGGCGTCGCGCTCGGCCCCCTCCCCGACACTGGCGTGCGTCAGGGCAAGGTCCAGCAACCCGGGATCCCGGAAGTCGTGGCCGAGGCGGCACCGCAGCGCCTGAACTGCCTCGGCCCTTTTGTCAGCCATCAGTCAAGAACGGTGAAGAACCGGCTCGGCTGAACCTTCGTGAACCAGCTGACCGGGTTCCACAGCGAGGCACCGGGCTTCCAGGAGAACAGGATGATCTCGGCCTTGCCGATCAGGTTTTCGGCCGGGACATAGCCCACGCCAGCGGACTGGTCGTAGCGGCTGTCCTGGGAGTTGTCCCGATTGTCGCCGATCATGAAATAGTGGCCGGCCGGAACCTCGAACACCGGGGTGTTGTCCGAGATATTGCCCGGACCCCAGTCCTGGACGTTGATCTCGCGGCCTTCCGGCAGGGTCTCACGCATCTGGATGGTCAGCTGGGTGCCATACATGTTCTGGACGTCCTGACGGCTCACCTCGACATCGCGGACCGCCGTGCCATTGATGAACAGCACATTGTCGATCATCTGGATGCGGTCGCCCGGCAGGCCGATCAGGCGCTTGATGTAGTCCGTCTCATTGTCGCGTGGCAGCTTGAACACGACGATGTCGCCGCGCTGCGGCTCATGGCTGATGCCCGGGATCATGATCCGGCCGTTGAACACCGGCGGGCTGAACGGGATCGAGTGTTTCGAATAGCCGTAGCTCCACTTCGACACGACGATGTAGTCCCCCTCATAGAGGTTCGGCTCCATCGAGGCGGACGGAATGGTGAAGGGCTGGAACAGCACGACGCGCAGCACCAGGGCGATCAGCAGGGCGAAGAAGATCGTCTTGAAGATCTCCATGCCCTCGCTGCTCGAGCCGCCCTTGGACTTGCGCTTCTTGCCTGACCCGCGGGCATAGACGGGGGTCGCATCGACCTCCTCGAAGGGCGCGTCACCGGAGTCGCTCCAGACCGGCGGCTTCGCTGCGGTGGCCACAGCGGCACCGGCGACGGCGGCGGCGGCGACGACCGGAGCGGCGTGACCGTGGTCGTCATGGCCGTGCGCGGCGGGCGCGGCGTGATCGTCATGTCCGTGGGCGTCGTCGTGGCCGTGGCCCGCGTCATGCGCGTGGTCATCGTGACCGTGGGCGGCCGGCGCGGCGTGCCCATGGTCGTCATGCCCATGACCGGCGTCGTGGCCATGATCATCGTGGCCGTGAGCGGCCGGGGCGGCATGACCGTGGTCGTCATGACCATGCGCGGCGGGCGCGTCGTGCCCGTGGTCGTCGTGGCCGTGCCCGGCAGGCGCAGCGTGGCCGTGGTCGTCGTGACCATGGGCGGCGGGCGCAGCGTGGCCATGATCGTCATGGCCGTGCGCGGCAGGCGCAGCGTGTCCATGGTCGTCGTGACCGTGGTCGTCGTGACCGTGACCCTGGCCGTGATCGTCGTGCGGCTTGTGCTCGTCGCTCATTTTGACTCTGTCCCCCAGCCGCTGTTCGCGGTCTTTGCGGCGAAATCGGTATAACGTGATTAAGCCATCGGCAAGGCTTCGATCACCACGAAGGCGAGCGCATAGGGGTGCTCGTCACTGAGCGTCAGATGTATCAGCACTTCGTGACCGGCGGGTGTCAGCCTCGACAGGTGTTCGGCGGCGTGTCCGGTCAGGGCCAGCGTCGGCTGACCCGAGCGCATGTTCACCACTCCCATGTCGCGCCAGTAGACGTCCCGCCGCATCCCGGTCCCAAGGGCCTTGGCGCAGGCCTCCTTGGCCGCGAACCGCTTGGCATAGCTCCAGGCCGGATCCGGCTTCCGGTCCGACCGGGCCCGTTCGATGTCGGTAAAGCAGCGCTGCTTGAAACGCTCCCCGAACCGGTCAAGCGATCCCTGGATCCTGCGAATGTCGCACAGGTCCGCGCCGACCCCGATGATCACGTGGCTCCAGCTCCCGCCTGGTCCATAGCCGCCCGCATCCGGTGGATGGCATGGGTCAGGCCCACGAACAGGGCCTCGCCGATCAGGAAATGGCCGATGTTCAGCTCGCGCAGCTCCTCGATCGCCATCATGTGGGCGGCGGTGACGTAGTCGAGCCCATGACCGGCATGGACCTCAAGCCCCAGATCGAACGCGCGGGTTGCGGCGGCCTGTAGCCGCTCGAACTCCACCGCCCTGTCGTCGCCGGACAGGTGACAGTAGCGTCCCGTATGCAACTCCACGACCTGGGCCCCGATGGCGTGGGCCGCGTCGACCTGCTCTGTCGAGGGTTCGATGAACAGGGAGACGCGGATCCCGGCCTCCGCGAGGGCGCGCGCCACCGGTGCGATCCGCGCCTCATGCCCCGCGACCGCCAGGCCGCCCTCGGTCGTCACTTCCTCGCGCCGCTCGGGCACCAGGCAGGCAGCGTGCGGCCGGTGCCGCAGGGCGATGGCCAGCATCTCATCGGTGACCGCCATCTCAAGGTTCAGCGGCCGTCCGGCCTCGGCACACAGGGCGCTCAGGGCCTCGATATCGGGGTCCGTGATATGGCGCCGGTCCTCACGGAGGTGAGCGGTGATGCCGTCGGCCCCTGCCGCCAGCGCCTCGTACGCGGCCCGGACGGGATCGGGATGCAAACCGCCACGCGCATTCCGCACCGTGGCCACATGGTCGATATTGACGCCGAGACGGACAGGTGAAGCCATCGTTCAGGCCTTGGCCGAGAGCCGGCGGCTGCCGGGATCCTCGACCGGCAGGGCTGCGAGTTCGGGCGGCAGGGCATCGGCGGCATAGGCCGGGACATCCAGCGTCGCCAGCGCCACCAGCGGTACTCCGACATCCGCCCGTCCGCCCGAGCGGTCGACGATACAGGCCGCCGCGACGACCTCTCCACCCGCCGCCTGGATGGCCGCGATACACTCGCGCGAGCTCAGCCCGGTCGTGACGATGTCCTCGACCATGACGACCTTCTGGCCCGGCTCGACGTGAAAGCCGCGGCGCAGTTTGAAGGTCCCGCCCTCACGCTCGACATACATGGACGGCACGCCCAGCCAGCGTGCGGTTTCATAGCCGGGAATGATGCCGCCGACAGCCGGCGAGATCGCCACATCGACCGGGCCGACGGCCGCCGTGATCTTCTCCGCCAGGGCCTTGCAGAGACGGGCGCAGCGCGCCGTGTCCATGAACACGAGGTTCTTTTGCAGGAACACCGGACTGTGCAGCCCGGAGGACAGCACGAAATGGCCTTCGCGCAGGGCGCCAGCGCCGCGGAATTCGTCGAGAACGTCGTCTGAGGTCATGGCCGCTGTCTAGCTCAGCCTCGTCCGCAACAGAAGCCGCCGATCCGCATCACTCGATGCTTCCGCCCGGTTTCACCCCGCAACTGAGCAGGGTCTGCCAGATTCCCTCCGCGTCCTCGGCAAAGTGGAACAGGCTGAGGTCACTGGCGGCGATCATTCCATGCGCGATGAGGACGTCGAAATTGATCACCGAACGCCACCAGGCCTCATCGAACAGAACGATGGGAATCGGTGGTGCCTTGTCGGTCTGGCGCAGGGTCAGGATCTCGAACAGCTCGTCGAAAGTGCCGAAGCCGCCGGGAAAGACCACCAGCGCATTGGCCCGCATGGCCAGGTGCATCTTGGCATGGCGAAATAGTGGAAGCGGAAGGTCAGTTCGGGCGTCGACCAGGGGTTGGGCTCCTGCTCATGCGGCAGGGTGATGTTGAACCCGATCGAAGGGGCACCGACGTCATGGGCCCCGCGGTTGGCTGCGCCCATGATCCCCGGACCGCCGCCGGTGGCGATCACATGGTCCCGGGGCTGGCCGTCAGCCGCCTGCAGGGCTCCGCCGCGTTCCGACGCCAGCCGGCCGAATGCCCGCGCCGCAGCATACCAGCGGGCCTCCTGCCCGTCGCCGTCCTCACCGATACGGGCACTTCCGAACACAACCAGGGTCGAACGAACGCCCCAGGCGCGCAGGGCGGACTCCGCCTTGGCGTACTCCATCATGAAGCGCACACCGCGCATGGAATCGCTGAGCAGGAAGTCCTGATCGAGGGCCGCAAGCCGATAGGAGGGCGACGCCATCTGGGCCGCGTTCAGACGGGCGGCCTCTGCGTCGCTCAACCCCGGGCCCGCTCGACTGTGTCCACCGACGGATTAGTGCGAAGGGCGGCCATGATGGCCGTGGCGTGTTTGGCGTCCTCGACCTCCATGTCGATATCGACGTCGAAGAAGTCCTGCTGCCGGTGGCTCATAACCAGATTCAGGATGTTGCCGCCGGCCTCGCCGATGATGGTGGCGACCTGGCCGAGCACCCCCGGCGCATTCTTGATGGTGGCGCGGATGCGCGCAGACGCCACAGCCCCCTGCTCCGCCTGCGGTGTCCATTGAAGGTCCTGCCAGACCGAGTCGTCATCGGCGTAGTCAGCCAGCTGCTGGCAGTCGATGGTGTGTACCGTCAGCCCGGCCTCGGGCTCGAGAATGCCGACGATGCGATCCCCGGGCACGGGCGAGCAGCAGTGGCCGAAGTGAACGCTGATCCCGGGCGTCAGTCCGCCGCCGCGCACGAACAGTCGCGCCTGGTCGTCGCCGATCCGCTTCCGGTCCGGGCCGGCCTTCAGCCGCCCCTTCAGCGCCGGGAACAGGGTTTCACCGACCTTGGCCGCTGACACCCGGCCGCGCCCGATGGCCTCGTACAGGTCTTCCTCCGAGGCGAAGGCGAAGGTCTCCAGCATGGCCTTCAGCGACACCTCGGCCAGGGACTTGCCGGCGCGCGACAGGGTCTGCTCCAGGGTCGCCCGGCCCAGTTTCTGGAACTCGCCGCGTTCGGAGGTGCGGATGTGCCGCCGGATCGCCGACCGGGCCCGGCCGGTGATGGTCAGGGAGCGCCAGTCGGCAGGAATCTCCCGCTTGGCCCCACGCACGATCTCGACCACGTCGCCGTTCTGCAACTGGGTCCGCATCGGCTTGAGCTCGCCGTTGATCTTGACCCCCACGGCCGTATCACCGACCTCGGTATGGACCGCATAGGCGAAGTCCAGCGCCATGCCCCCGCGCGGCAGAGTGATCAGGGATCCCTTGGGCGTGAACACGAAGACCTGTTCGAGATACATCTCCAGCTTGGCGTGCTCGACCCAGTCCTCGCCGCCCTCACCGTGTTCGATCACCTGCACGAGATGGCGCAGGTTCTGCAGCGGATCGCGGCCGCCGTCCTGCTCCATGGCCTCTTTGTCGAAGCCATAGGATTTGTTCTTGTAGGCCCAGTGCGCCGCCACACCGTCCTCGGCCAACCGGTCCATAGCGTCGGTGCGGATCTGCATCTCGATGCGCAGGCCCGACGGCCCGACCACGGTCGTGTGCAGGGAGCGGTAGTTGTTCGACTTGGGCGTGGAGATGAAGTCCTTGAACCGCTCCGGCACCATCGGCCAGGCGCGGTGGATCACCCCCAGGGCGCGATAGCAGTCGTCCTCGGCCTCGACGATGACCCGGAAGCCGTAGATGTCCGACAGGGACGAGAAGCCGACCGACTTGCGCTGCAGCTTGCGCCAGATTGAATAGGGCGTCTTCTGCCGGCCGAACACCTGGGCCCGGACCCCGGCCTCCTCCAGCACCCGTTCGACCTCGCGGGAGACCCCGTCGATGGCGCGGCCGTGCTCCAGCTTCAACGCCTCCAGCCGCCGCTCGATGGCGGTGCGGGCGGTCGGGTTCAGATGCTCGAAGGCCAGTTCTTCCAGCTCGGAGGCGATCGAATGGATGCCGATCGAGCGGCCCAGCGGCGCATAGACCTCCAGCGTCTCGCGGCTGATGCGCTCGCGCTTCTCGGGCTTGACGTGCTTCAGCGTCCGCATGTTGTGCAGACGGTCTGCCAGCTTCACCAGCAGGACGCGGACGTCCTTGGAGATGGCGAGAATGAATTTGCGCAGGTTTTCCGCCTGGCGCGTGTGCTCGGCCTGAAGCTCCAGCCGTGACAGCTTGGTCACGCCCTCGACCAGCGAGGCCACCTCCTCGCCGAACCGCTCGGCGATGTCGTCGCGGGTCGCCGAGGTGTCCTCGACCACATCGTGCAGCAGGGCGGTGACGATGGTGGCGGTGTCGAGCCGGTAGTCGGTCAGAATGCCCGCGACCTGGATCGGATGGGCGAAATAGGGATCGCCGGAGGCCCGCAGCTGCGAGCCGTGCATCTTCATCGCATAGACATAGGCGCGGTTCAGCAGCGCCTCGTCCGCTGTGGGATCATAGGCGCGGACGGCCTCCACCAGTTCGAACTGGCGGAGCACCCTTGAGCGGGGATGGGGTTCCGGGTCCACGTGAGGACGCGGACCGCCGGGGTCGTTCAGATTGGCGGGTGCGGGCGTGGGCGCGGGCTGCCGCGCCGGCAGGATAGTGATACCGTTGGCGGGATCCGCCGTCAGTAGCGTTCCTCCTGGCCGCCGTCGCGGTCGCTTTGCAGCGCACGGATCAGCTCGGCCTCGGCCATGTTCATGTGCTGGGGTTCAGCCAGCAGGCCCACGATTTCGGCCTCGTCCTCGGCTTCCGTGCGCTCGTCGACGCGTTGCAGCGCGACGATCACGGTCTCGCGCAGCTCTTCCGGCACGACGGTCGAGTCGGCCAGTTCGCGCAGGGCCACGACGGGGTTCTTGTCGTTGTCCCGATCGATGGTCAGCGCCGCGCCGTTGGCGATGGCGCGGGCGCGGTTGCCCGCCAGCAGGACCAGGCCGAACCGGTTCGGCACCTTCTCGATGCAGTCTTCGACAGTGACGCGAGCCATGAATATCCTCGGGCGCGGGGGGAGAACCGCACAAACTATAGGGTTGGACTGAATTGTGCAACGCCGCATGGGCGGGAATGAGGCGTCAGCGGTGAGGCGCGGCGTCTTTTCCCACGGATGCGGCGGCTGCGAGCGTCGAAGCCGTGCCTCCCTCCGGATGCCGCCAGTCCGGCGCGATCTCGGCCAGGGGACCCATCACGAAGCGTCGGTCGGCGGCACGGGGATGAGGCAGGATCAGCCCGGACAGATCGCCCGTGATATGCCCATAGGCGATCAGGTCCAGATCCAGCGTCCTCGGGGCGTTCGGCACATCTCTCAGCCGCCCGAAGGCCTCCTCGATCCGCCCGAGCGCCGCCATCAACTCATGCGGACCATGCTCGGTGCGGACGATGACGACCCCGTTCAGGAACGGCGGATCCGTCGGATCGGGCCAGGCCGCCGACCGCCACCATGACGACCGCGCCACCACGTCGATCCCCTCGGCCCGGAACCGCGCCAGCGCGGCCTCCAGCGCCTCGCGGCAGTCGCGCCAGACCCCGCAGTCGTTGCAGCCGAGGGCCACCACAATGGCGTCGTCCAGCTGGGCTGCGTCGCGGACAAGCATTCCTATGGGGCCACTTTCCATGACGTCCTGGTCCGACCCAACGCATCGCAATGCTCATCGACGAAGAATTTTTCGATCGCAGCAGCGCCTCCAGTATTGCACGGCTCGCGGCGGGGGCGAACAGACGTTACCTTTGGCAACTTGCGCACCTGACGCCCTCTCCCGTTGGGAGAGGGCTTGAACGCACGGCGGCGTAGCCGTCGTCCTTGCGTGAAAGGGTGTGGGTCGATCATCGGCCTTCGGCGAAGCCGCGTCGCTGTTCTGAGCGGCGGCTTGCGCCGACGGAATCGGCCGACCCACATCCGGCGCTTCGCGCCACCTTCTCCCAACGGGAGAAGGAATCGTGGAATCTGACCTGATGACCACCCCTTGTCCCTCCGAACCGCCCCGCGACTGTCCCCTCTGCCCTCGCCTGGTCGAATACCGGCGCGAGAACCAGCGCCATAACCCCGGCTGGTTCAACGGCCCTGCCCCCTCCTTCGGCGACCCCGACGCCCGGCTCCTGGTCGCCGGTCTCGCACCCGGTCGCACCGGTGCCAACCGCACCGGCCGGCCCTTCACCGGCGATGGGGCCGGGGTGATCCTCTATGAGACCCTGCTGAAGACCGGCTTCGCCACGGGTCAATACGAAGCCCGGCCCGACGACACGCTCCAGCTGGTCGACTGCATGATCACCAATGCCGTCCGCTGCGCCCCGCCCGGCAACAAGCCCCTGCCGGCCGAGGAGGCGACATGCCGCCCCTTCCTGACCGCCCGGCTGGCCGCCCTGCCCCGGCTCAAGGTCATCGTCACCTTGGGCGACGTCTCACGCCGCAATGTGCTGAAGGCCCTCGGCCTGCCCGGCTCCGCGGCCCCGCCCGGCCACGGCGTCGAGGCGACGCTGGGCGGCTATGTGATCCTGAACAGCTATCACTGCTCCCGCCTCAACACGAACACCGGCCGGCTGACCCCCGCCATGTTCGAGGCGATCTTCCGGCGCGCGCGCGAAATCATCGAAACCTGACCGAACATCGCTCTCCAAATCGGCGAGTGTGACTCTCCTGCCACGCGAATCAGTCGGCGACGGGTGTAGCGTCCTCCTCCAGGAACAGTGCTGCGTACCTTGCGTTGATCGATCAGCTTTGGAGGGCTGTGATGCGTGGGTCGAACGGGGTCTTTTCACCTCAGGAACGGAAGACGGCGCTGTGGGCGCTACTGATGGCGGGCCTGATCGCCGTCATGGGCATGGTGATCCAGCAATGGAGCCAGCCGTCCGTCGGTCCCGGCGGGATCGAGGCCTATATGACGGCTCCGGCGCCGGGCGTTCTGGACGCCCAGCCGGTCAGCTGAGCCAAGCACTTAGCGCTAGGTCCGGACGCCCTTGCGCCGGTAGAACCCATCCCAACCGGCCGGCTCAGGATGCTCTTCGACAAAGGCTGCTTTGGCTTCCGCGTGCTTTCGCCCAAACCAGCGATCGAACTCGATCCAATAGTCTCCGCCTGCCCCCATTCGCCAGCCTGCTGAGCCGAGAGGAATCTCGGGGTATTTCTCCCAAGGCGGTAACACAGACTAGCCCCTGTCCTTCATCAGCCGGGCCTTGTCGCGCTGCCAGTCGCGCTGGGCCGTCGCCTCGCGCTTGTCGTGCAGCTTCTTGCCCTTGGCCAGGGCGATCTCGATCTTCGCCTTACCCGCCTCGTTCAGGTACAGTTTGACCGGGATGATGGTCTGGCCGTCGCGCTGGACCGCGCCGATCAGCTTGTCGATCTGCTTGCGGTGCAGCAGCAGCTTCCGGTGCCGGCGCGGTTCGTGGTTGAAGCGGTTGGCCTGTTTGTAGGGCGGGATGTCCGCGTTCACGAGCACGATCTCGCGCCCCTCCACCGCCGCATAGCTCTCGGCGATATTGGCCCGGCCGTCGCGCAGCGCCTTGATCTCGGTGCCGAGCAGCATGATGCCGGCCTCGACATAATCCTCGAGGAAATAGTCGAATTTCGCCCGCCGGTTCTCGGCGATGATCTTCATTTTCGGCTTCTCACTGGCCAAGTGCGAGCCCACCCATTCCGCTCATCCCCGCGAAAGCGGGGACCCAGTTCTGTCCAGCTTGACGCCGGCGTGACGGGTTGGCGGTCCCCCGTTGAACCGGTGCCGACCTATCGCCCAAAGAACTGGGTCCCCGCTTTCGCGGGGAGGAGCGGTGAGAAAAATCAGGGTTCCGCATCAGCCCAGACCCGCATCCGCCATGGCGCGGTCGATGGCGGGTTTGACGGCGTCGGACGTCGGCGCGAGCGGCAGCCGGATCTCTTCCGTGCAGAGGCCCAGGCGCGCGAGCGCGTATTTGGTCGGGGCCGGGGAATTGTCGAGGAACAGGGCCTTGTGCAGGCCGATCAGCCGGTCCTGCCAGTCGCGCGCCGTGGCGTAGTCGCCCGCCGCTGCGGCTTCATGCATCGCGACCATGGCCTCCGGTGCCACATTGGACGTCACCGAGATCACGCCCACGCCGCCCTGGGCGTGGTAGCCGAGGTAGCTGGGGTCATCGCCCGAGATCAGGTCGAACTGCCCGCCGATATTGGCCCGCATCCAGCTGACCCGACCCAGATCGCCGGTCGCATCCTTGATGCCGACAATGTTCGGATGGGCCGCCAGCCTCGCGACGGTCTCATTGGCCATGTCCACGCCGGTCCGGCCGGGCACATTGTACAGCAGCACGGGCAGCTGGACGGCTTCGGCGATCGCCTCGAAATGCAGGGCCAGCCCCGCCTGGGAGGGCCGGTTGTAATAGGGGGTCACGACCAGCGCCCCGTCGGCCCCGACCGTCTTTGCGTGACGCACCAGTTCGATCGACTTGTCGGTCGCCGACGACCCGGCTCCGGCGATGACGCGCGTCCGTCCGGCCGCCACCTGCACGCACAGCTCCACCACCCGCTTGTGTTCATCCAGCGACAGCGAGGCGCTCTCGCCCGTCGTGCCCATCGGCACGACGCCGTGGATGCCCGCGGCGATCTGGCGTTCCAGAAGCTGCGTGAAGGCGGCTTCGTCCACCTTTCCGTCACGAAGTGGTGTGATCAGGGCGGTGATCACGCCCTTGAACAAGGGGGCGGTCATTGAGACAGATGGTCCTGCGTGGAAAATCGGGGCGACAGTCGCCGGATATTAAGCGTTGGAGGGTAGGTTGCCGGTCGCCCGACCGCAACCGCGACGCATGGAGATCGGACAGGTCATGATCGTTACCAGTCTGGCGGCCGCCCTGGCCCTGCTCGCCCCCGCGCCCGAAAGCCTGCTTCCGCAGGAAGTCCCCTACAGCGACGTGGCGGCCGCAGGCCCGGTCAGCAACCAACCGCGCCTGCTGAACGATCAGGACACGGCCCTTTTCCGACAGGGTCTGGCCGCCGCGCGGTCGCGCGACATCTCCGGTGCCCGCAACGCCGCTGCCCAGATTGGCGACCCCGTCGCCCGCAAACTGGTCGAATGGGCCCTGCTGGACACTTCGGCCGACCAGATGCCGGTCAGCGACCTCATCGCCGCTCGCGGCAGCTTCGCCGGCTGGCCCCGCGCCGAGAGTCGCAACGCCGCCGCCGAGCGGGCGCTGGACCGCGCCTATGCCGGGCCGGACGCCGCCACAAACCTGTTCGCCCGCAGCGGACCGACCACCATCCAGGGTGCCATCGCCCTCGCCGACGCACTGGAGCAGCGCGGCCGCGCCGACGAGGCCCGCCGCCTGATCACCGACTGGTGGCGGACCCGCTCGTTCGACGATGCGACCCAGACCCGGATCCTGACCCGCTGGGGCTCAGGCCTGACCCAGGCAGACCACGAGGCGCGGCTGAACATGCTGCTGCTCGGCCCGCACGGACCGGCGACCCGCGCCATGATCCAGCTGGTCCCGTCCGACCGGCAGGCCGTCGCCAATGTCGTCATGGCCCTGCGCACTGCCTACAGCCCGGACGCCATCGTGGCGAACCTCAGCCCGACCCAGGCGCTGGACCCGGCCGTGGCCCTGGAGCGCGTCCGCATCCTGCGCTCGCAGAACCGCCAGTCCGAAGGGTTCGCCCTCCTGCGCGCCCTTCCCGCGGCTCCATCGCACACTGAGGGCCAGAACACCCTGTGGAGCGAGCGACGCAACTATTTCCTCGACGCCCTCGAACGCCGCAACAGTCAGGCCGCCTATGACGCTATGGCCGGCCACGGATTCCCCGCCGGCGAGCGCAAGGTTGATGCGGAATTCTTCGCCGGCTGGGCGGCCCTCGTGAAGCTGAACGACCCGGTCCGTGCCGCGCGTCATTTCGAGACCCTGCGTCAGATGTCATCGACGCCTATCACCCAGGGCCGCGCCCTCTACTGGTTGGGCCGCGCGGCCGAGGCGCAAGGGAACACCCCCGCCGCCATCCAGCACTACCGGGACGGCGCGCGCCACATCCAGACCTTCTACGGCCAGCTGGCCGCCGAGAAGGCCGGGCTGACCACCATCAACCTGCCATCCGATCCGGACCCGACCGCCGCCGACGTCGCCGCCTTCGAGGGCAATGAGCTGGTTCGCGCCATGCGAATCCTCGGCGAGACCGGCGAGATGAGCCTGTTCCGCGTCTTCGCCTTCCAGCTGGACGACGACCTCCCCGGCCCGGCCGGCCTGGCCCTGCTGATGGACCTGTCGCGCAACTACGGCGAAGGCTTCACCGCCATGATGGTGGGCCGCGCCGCCAGCCAGCGCGGCTTCCTGATGCCCGAGCGGCAGTATCCGGTCCGCCTGCCGCCTCCGGTGGATGGTGCCGCGCCGCTGGAGTTCACCCTCGCCATCACGCGCCAGGAATCCAGCTTCGACCCCCGCGCCCGGTCACACGCCAATGCGCGCGGGATGATGCAGTTCATCCCCGCCACGGGCCGCGCCGTCGCCCGTCAGCTGGGCCTGCCCTATTCGGAAGAGCGGCTGTACGACGCCGACTTCAACATGACCCTGGGCAGCTATCACCTCGGCGACCTGACCAGCGATTTCGGCGGCTCGATGCTGCTGACGACCATCGCCTACAACGCCGGACCCGGCCGCCCCCCGCAATGGGTCGCGCGCTGCGGTGACCCGCGCGGCGCGACGGTCGATCCCGTCGACTTCATCGAGTGCGCGCCCTTCACCGAAACTCGCAACTATATGATGCGCGTCATGGAAAACATGCAGGTTTATCGCGCCCGCCTGAACGGGGGCTCAGCCCCGCTGACCCTGTCCTCGGACCTGCGTCGCGGCGCCCCGGCCGGGCCGGCACCCTACACCTACGTGGGCGAAGGTGCGCTCCGCTCGCCTGAGGGCGAGCCGTCGGAATAACGGCCGCTCCACAGCAGCGGGCCGTCCGGACCCTCGACCCAGCGCGCGGCCAGACCGAACACCCGCGCCATGACATCGGGCGTCAGCGCCTCCAGCGGCGCGGCATGCTCCTCGACGCAGCCGGCGTTCATCACCACCACTCTGTCCGCGAACCGCGCCGCAAGGCCCAGATCGTGCAGGCTGACCAGAACTGCCTGCCCCGCCCGCGCACGGGCCTTCAGTCGCTCGAGCACCATCAGCTGCGCGTCCGGATCCAGACCCGCTGTCGGCTCATCCGCCAGCAGAGCCGGCGCATTCGTGGCCAGCGCCCGTGCCAGCAGCACTCTGGCCCGCTCGCCGCCTGACATCTCGGCCACGCCGCGGTCGGCCAGATGTCCGGCCTCGACCTCGTCCAGTGCGGCGCGCGCTGCCGCGATGGCCTCCGGACCCGACAGGAAGGGCGCACCCAAGGCAGCGACCTCGATCGCGGGCAGGTTCCAGGCGATGCGCCCCTCCTGCGGCAGATAGGATACCCGAGCGGCACGAGCGCGCGCCGACAAGGTGGACACGTCGTCCCCCTGGAGACGGACGACGCCTCCGGTCAGCGACAGCAGTCCGGCGAACGCCCGGATCAGGCTGGACTTGCCGGCCCCGTTCGGGCCGACCACGGCCACCAGCTGGCCCCGGTCCACCAGCACATCGGCGCCGTCCAGCACGGTGCGCCCGCCGAGGCTGGCGTCCGCATCCCACATGGTCAGGAAGGCCGTCACAACCGCCACTCCCGCGCCGCCCGCCAGGCGATCATCGCGAACAGCGGCGCCCCGACCAGGGCGGTAAACACCCCCAGCTTCAGTTCCTGATCCGTCGGCGTCATCCGCGCCAGCAGGTCCGCGACCACCAGCATCAGCCCGCCGGCCAGCGCCGAGGGCAGCAGCAACCTTCCGGGATCACCCCGCACCGCGCTACGCACCAGATGCGGCGCCGCCAACCCCACAAAGCCGATCACCCCGGCCACAGCCACCGCCGCCCCGGTCGCCAGCGCGGTGGCCGCCAACGCCAGCAGCCTCAGCCGCGCCATCGGCAAGCCCGAGGTCCGCGCCGTCTCCTCGCCGAGGCTCAGCATCCGCAGGCCGGGTGCCGCCAGGGCCGCCAGGGCCGCAGCGACCAGCACGGCGGGCGTCACCCAGGCCACATCGATCCAGCTGCGGTTCTGCACAGACCCCAGCAGCCAGCTCATCACCTCGGCCGTGGCGATGGGCGACGGCGACAGGTTGAAGATCAGGGCCGTGGCCGCCCCAGCGAAACTGGACACCGCCACCCCGAACAGGATCAGCGCCTCCGGCGACCGCACCCGCGCCGAGAACAGGATCAGCAGGCCTCCCGCCAATCCGGCCCCCAGCAGCGCCGAAACCTCGACCGCGCCCGGAACCGCCGCCGCGCCCAACACGATCGCTCCCGCCGCCGCCAGAGCCGCCGAGGCCGAAACCCCCAGCACGCCCGGATCGGCCAGCGGGTTGCGCAGCAGCCCCTGCATCACCGCGCCTGACAGCCCCAGCGCCGCCCCGACCATCAGGGCCGTCGCCACGCGCGGCGCCCGCACCTGCCACAACACCTCCGCCGGGCCGGAACCCGGATCGGCAAAGGCCTGGCGCATCTGCGCCATGTCGAAAACGGTCTCGCCCAGCAGGATTCCCATGACGGACGCGGCCGCGATCAACACCGACAATGCCAAGGTCAGACGTGAAGGCCTCGTCATGCCCCAGCCTTCAACATCGCCGCCGCATCGGCCGCGAACCAGGCCGGACAGGTCAGGGCCGCCGCCGGCAACTTTGCCGCCACACGGCCTTTCGCTGCCCGCTGCACGACCGGATGCCGCCCCGGCCCGCGCCAGTCGCCGCGAACCTGGTCGAAAAAGCCCAGCACGAACCGCGCCGGCGGATACAGGGCGATCCGCTCCACGCTGACGGGCGCGAAGAACGGCCCGGGTGCCGCATTGGCGAATCCGGCTGCGGCAAGAATGGCGTCCACCAGCGTGCCCTTGCCCGCCGTGAAGCCACCCGCCGTCAGATACAGGGCCGACCGCCCCGGCGCGGGTGGCTCAGGGACCGCTGACCGCAGGGTCCCATCCATCCGGCCCGCCAACGCCTCGCCCCGGTCCGGCACGCCCAGTCCCTGCGAAACCACACGAATATTGGCCCTTATACCATTGAACTCTGTGGCATCCGCAATCGTCACGACCCGGATGCCGGATGCTTCAAGACGGGCCAGCAGGCGCGGCTCACCGCCCCAGTAGCGGACCACCACATCAGGTCGGAAGGCGATCGCCGCCTCGAGCGTAGGCCGTATTCGCTGCCGTCCGGACGTGGCGTCGCGCAGCCAGGCGTCCGGATCATCGGCCCGCGGCGACAGGGCCAGTTCAGCGTCGGGCCTCAACGCCAACACATACTGGTCGGCGCACTGGTCCAGCGCCATGACCCGCAAAGGCCGGGCCTCGGCGACTCCTGCGCCCAGCACCACCAGCCCGGCCAGCGCCCGCGCCGGCCATCTCACGACTTCAGCAGGCCCGCGAACAACCCCTCCAGCAGGGCGGTCACCAGGGCCTCCCGTTCGACCCAGTCGAAATACGGTTTGGTGATCATCAACGACACCACGCCATGAGCCCCCGCCCACAGTGCCTGGGCCGTCGTTCGGGCATCGCCGCGCAGCAATCCGGCCGCCCCGGCGTCTTCCACAACGACCTCAAAGGACCGGTACAGACTGACCCCCAGTTCCTGCGCCGCCGACTGGGCCCCTTGCTGAAGCTCGACCGGTCGGGTCATATGAATCAGCCGATAGGCGTTCGGATTGGCGAAGCCGAAGTCGATATAGGCGCGCAACATGCGTCGCAGGCGCACCTCCGGTCCGCCGGGCTCGGCGATGATCGCCTGGTTCATTTCCAGCAGGGCCGCGAATGCCTGGCGGCAGATCTCGTGCAGGATTTCGCCCTTCTCGGCGAAATGCATGTAGAGCGCCGTCGAGGACAGGCCGACCTCATCGGCGATCTTGCGGATCGTCGCCCCCTCATAGCCATGCTCGACGAAGATGCGTTCGGCGGCGGCGAGGATTTCCGCACGACGGGCATGGCCCTCGCCCTTGGGCTTGCGCTGTGAGCGCAGGTTGAGCGTGGAGGCAGATAAGGTCACGCGGGCAGGCTCCGGACGTCCGTGCCCTGAATAGCGACATTCCCCCGTGAGCGCCAACCGCTTGCGGTCCGCGAACCGTCAAGTTAACCCTTTCCGGTGGAGTGGGCTGGGATCAGCGATCTGGATGATCGCCGGCGGGTTGCCGCGCGATACGCCCCGCCTCTTGAACAGAGCGCGGCCTGGCGAGGTCTTGCGCCCTTCCAGATCCTTCTGCTCGCGGCGATCATTGTCGGGGTGGTCCTCGCGCTCCGGTTCTGGCCTGAACGGTTAGCTTACTGGCTCGTCGCCGGAGCCTCCCTCGCCTTCCTCGCGGTGGCGGCCTGGCGTGTCATCCTGATCCTGCTCAGCGCTGCACCGCCGCCCGAGCCGCCAGCCCCGGTGACCTGGCCCCGTTACACCGTCCTGGCCGCCCTTCATGACGAGGCCGAAATCGTCGGCCAACTGGTCGAACGCCTGTCGCGGATCGACTATCCGCCCGACCGGCTTCAGGGGCTGTTGGTGCTTGAGGCCCACGACCACGCCACCATCGCCGCCGCCATCGCCGCGCCTCGTCCGGACTGGCTGGAGATTCTGGTGACCCCGCCCGGCCGGCCGCAAACCAAGCCCCGCGCTTTGAACTGTGCGCTGGATCATGCCACTGGTGACCTGCTGACCGTCTATGATGCAGAGGACGCTCCCGATCCGCTTCAACTCCGCGAGGCCGCAGCCCGGTTCTCCGCCGACCCTTCCGGCAAACTGGCCTGTCTGCAGGCACCGCTGCGCATCCGGCCGCCGGCCGACGCGGCTGTGGCGTCGCCATTCCTCGACCGGCAGTTCGCCGCCGAATACGCCAGCCTGTTCGAAACAGCCCTGCCTGGCCTCGCCCGCCTCGGACTGCCGTTCCCGTTAGGGGGAACCAGCAACCATTTCCGGGTCGATGTCCTGCGGCTCGTCGGCGGTTGGGACGCGTGGAACGTCACGGAGGACGCCGATCTCGGCTTCCGCCTGTGGAGTCATGGCTGGACGCTCGGCGTAATCGGCCGGCCGACCTGGGAGACGCCGCCCGGCGGCATCGCCGACTGGCTGCCCCAACGGACACGCTGGCTGAAGGGCTATATGCAGACCTGGGGGGTGCATACCCGGCGCCCCTGGCACCTGGGCCTGCGGGGCAATATGGCCCTCCTGTTGACGCTTGGGGCCGGATTGGTGTCGGCAGCTGTTCACGGGCTGTCGCTGGCCTGGGTCGGCACCACGATCCTTGTCTCGGCCATGGCCGGGTTGCCGCCGGAAACCCCGGCATTGGCGCTCAGTGTCCTGGTCCTCGGCGCGGCTGCGGCCTGGTTGTCCTGCGCCATCGGTGCCCGCCGCGCTGGCGTGCCCTATGGGGCGTCCGACATGATCAGGGCCCCGGCATACTGGTCCCTGCTCAGCCTCGCCTTCGCCCATGCCGCATGGAGACTGGTCCGCGAGCCATTCGCCTGGGACAAGACCACCCATCGCCGCGACGCCCGGCCGCTCACCCCGACATGCGATGATACTGACACCGTGCTGGACGCGACGGTGCCTCTCCGCCTATCAGCGGGACATGCCGCCGCGCCTGAACCCGTCGCCTGAGACCCTCGTCACCCGCGCCTGGGCGGACTACGCCCTGCTGGACAGCGGAGATGGCCGCAAGCTGGAGCGCTACGGCCGCCATACCGTGGTCCGGCCCGAGCCCCAATGCTTCTGGTCGCCGCGCGATCCGGCCGCGTTCGAGGCCGCCGACGCGGTCTTCGATCCGACAGACGAAGACGAGACCGGCCGCTGGCGGTTCGCCGGCAACCCCATCGACAGCTTCCCCATGGCCTGGCGTGACGTGCGTTTCACCAGCCGCTTCACGCCGTTCCGCCACCTCGCCTTCTTTCCGGAACAGGCCGCCAACTGGGAGTGGCTGGACGGGCGCATCAGGCGACTGAACAAACCCCGACTCCTGAACCTGTTCGGCTACACGGGCGTCGCCAGCCTCGCCTGCGCGGCCGCTGGGGCCGAGGTCACCCATGTCGACGCATCCAAGAAGTCGGTCGCCTGGGCCCGCGAGAACGCCGAACTGTCCGGCATGGCCGACCGTCCGATCCGCTGGATCGTCGAGGACGCCCGCAAATACGTCGCCCGCGAGGTCCGGCGCGGCTCGAAGTACGACGGCATCATCCTCGACCCGCCCAAATACGGCCGCGGCCCGACCGGCGAGGTCTGGCGGCTGTTCGAGGACCTGCCGGCCCTGCTGAAGGACTGTGCAGCCCTGCTGTCCGACGACGCCTCCTTCCTGCTGCTCAACGCCTATGCCGCCCGCGTCTCCGGCCTGTCGCTGGCTCATCTGATGGCCGAGGCCACCGCCGATCGTGGCGGGGTCATCGACTGGGGCGAGCTGGCCCTGGCCGAGGACGGTCCGGACGGCCGGGCCATCGGTCTCAGCTTCTTTGCGCGCTGGTCGGCATGACCGACCGCCTGATCACCTCCCTGACCAATGACACGGTCAAGAACGTGCGCGCCCTGCACATGCGCAAGGAGCGCGAGGCGACGGGCCAGTTCCTCGCTGAGGGTCTGAAGTTTATCGGTGAAGCTCTTGATCAGAAACGAACACCCCGCCTGTTGATGGTCGGGGCGGACGCCCGGCCGCATCCCATTCTGGACCGCGCCCGCGAGGCGACCCGTGCTGCCGGTGGCGAGGTGGTGGTGGTCACCCATGCCATCCTCGAAAAGATCAGCCGCCGCGACAATCCTCAGACGGTGCTGGGTGTCTTCGACCAGGTCTACACCCCCCTCTCCGCCATCCAGCCGGCCTCGGCCCCGGCCTGGGTGGCGCTGGAACAGGTCCGGGATCCCGGCAATCTCGGCACCATCATCCGCACCGCCGACGCCGCAGGCTGCGGCGGGGTCATCCTGATCGGCGACTGCGTCGATCCCTTTTCGGTCGAGGCCGTGCGCGCCACCATGGGTTCGGTCTTCGCCGTCGCCATCGCCCGCGCCACCCCGGCCGAGTTCATCGCCTGGCGCCAGATGTGGCCCGGCAGCGTCATCGGCACCCGGCTGGACGCCACCGTCGGCCACCATGACGCCGCCATCGAATATCCGGCCCTGATCCTGATGGGCAACGAACAGGCCGGTCTGACCGATGCCCTGGCCGAGGCCTGCGACGTCAATGTCAAAATCCCCATGCGCGGCCGGGCCGACAGCCTGAATCTGGCCGTGGCCACAGGGATCATGGTCTATGCGGTAACCGACAGGGCCTGACCGCCCGTCCTACGAATCCTCCAGCAGCAACACCCCTGGTGCCGATTTCAGCGCCCCGCGCAGGGCACCGTCGAGCCGGTAGCGGCCCGGCAGCTTCAGCTCGACCTCGCGGCGGCCGTCCAGCGAGGCCACCAGCGAAACCTCCCCGCCCTTGCCTTCGGACTTAGCCCGATCCAGCCGCGACCGCAGCGCCGCCGGATCAGCCCCCTTGGCCGAGACATGGATCCGCAGGCCCATCGCCCCGTCATCGACCAAGGTGTCCAGCCGACTGGCGTCGTCACCGAAGAAACGGACCTCTCCGTCCGCCGACTTGGCCCGCACCCGCACCATGATCGAGGCCCCGACCTCCAGCACCTCGCGGCATTTGCGCAGCTGCTCCGGCGGGAACAGACACTCAAACTCGCCGGTCGGATCGGAGAAGGTGACGAAGGCGAATTTCTCCCCCGACTTGGCACTGGCCCGCTCCTGTCGGCGGCGGACCACGCCGGCCATCAGGAAGGCCTCGTGTCCGCTCTCGGCCAGGGCTGTGGCCTCGGCGACGAAGGTGACGCGCTTGCGCTTCAGCGCCGGGGCCATGTCCTCCAGCGGGTGGCCGGACAGGTAGAAGCCGACGGCGGCCAGTTCCTGGTCCAGCTTCTCGGGCCCCACCCAGGGCTCGACCGGCTTCAACCGCGGCCGCGCCGCCCCGGCCTGGTCACCGCCGAACAGGGACACCTGCGAAGAGGCCCGCTCGGCGGCCACGCTCTGGCAATAGGCCATCAGGGTGTCGGCCTGTTCGACCAGCTGGCGGCGGTTGGAATGGAAACTGTCAAAGGCCCCGGCCCGGGCGAGGTTCTCCAGCGCCCGCTTGTTGACGCTGCGGGGATCGACCCGCTCGAGGAAGTCGAAGATGTCCGTGAAACGCCCGCCGGTTTCCCGTACCTCGACCAGATGCTTCATCGCCTCCAGCCCGACATTGCGGATGGCCCCGAGAGCATAGAGGACCGCCCCCGCACCCTCGTCCCAGGCCACGTCGAAATCAGCCGAGGACCGGTTCACGTCAGGGCCCTTGATCGGCACCTCGAAGCGGCGACAATCCTGATAGAAGACAGCAAGTTTATCTGTATTGCTGAGATCGAGCGACATGGACGCGGCCATGAACTCGACAGGGTGATTGGCCTTCAACCAGCCGGTCTGGAAGCTGATCAGGGCATAGGCGGCCGCGTGTGACTTGTTGAAACCATAGCCGGCGAATTTGGCTACCAGGTCGAAGATGAAGCCGGACTGCTCCTCCGACACGCCCTTGCCTGACGCCCCTTCGACGAAGCGTGCCCGCTGGAAGTCCATCTCCTCCTTCTTCTTCTTGCCCATCGCCCGGCGGAGAAGGTCGGCCTCGCCCAGCGAATAGCCGGCCAGGACCTGGGCGATCTTCATCACCTGCTCCTGGTAGATGATGACGCCATAGGTCTCGGTCAGGACATCGACCAGCGACGGGTGCAGGCAGTCGACGTCCTGCCGGCCAAATTTCCGGTCGATATAGGTGTCGATCATCTCCATCGGCCCCGGCCGGTAGAGGGAGATCAGGGCGGTGATCTCCTCGATCGAGCCGCACCGCATCTTGCGCAGGGTGTCGCGCATACCCTGGGATTCCAGCTGGAACACCCCGACGGTCTGGCCTGAGGCCATCAGCTCATAGGTCTTCGGGTCGTCCAGCGGCAGGCTGTTCCAGTCGACCGCCGCACCGCGCCGCTCCAGATAGACCCGGGCGCGATCCAGCACGGTCAGGGTCTTGAGGCCGAGGAAGTCGAACTTCACCAGACCGGCCGCCTCGACCCATTTCATGTTGAACTGGCTGGCCGGGATGGTCGACCGCGGGTCCTGGTACAGGGGCACAAGTTCGGTCAGGGGGCGGTCGCCGATGACGATACCGGCGGCGTGGGTCGAGGCGTTGCGGTACAGCCCCTCCAGCTCCAGGGCCGTGTCCAGCAGGGTGCGCACCGCCGCCTCGGAATCGCGCGCCTCTTTCAGTCGCGGCTCGATCTCGATCGCCTGGGCGAGGGACACCGGATTGGCAGGGTTGGCCGGTACCATCTTGGCCAGCCGGTCGACCTGGCCCAGCGGCATCTGCAACACCCGGCCGACGTCGCGCAGCACGGCTCGCGCCTGCAGGGTGCCGAAGGTGATGATCTGCGCGACCCGGTCCTTGCCGTACCGCTCCTGGACATAGTCGATCACCTCTTCCCGCCGCTCCTGGCAGAAGTCGATGTCGAAGTCGGGCATGGAGACCCGTTCGGGGTTCAGGAACCGCTCGAACAGCAGGCCGAAGCGCAGAGGGTCGAGATCGGTGATCGTCAGGGCCCAGGCCACCAGCGAGCCGGCACCAGAACCCCGCCCCGGCCCCACGGGAATGCCGTGGTTCTTGGCCCATTTGATGAAGTCCGACACGATCAGGAAATAGCCGGGGAAGCCCATCTGCTGGATGATCCCGACCTCCCATTCGAGGCGGGCCCAGTAGTCGGCTTCGGGCGCGACCGGGGTCACGGCTTGCAGCCGCGCCTTCAGACCCTCGCGGGCCTGATGCATCAGCTCCTCGGGCTCGGTCCGCCCCGCCCCGGCCTCGAACCGCGGCAGGATCGGCGCGCGCGTGGGCACCAGGAAGGCGCAGCGGCGGGCGATGTCAATCGTCGTGTCGCAGGCCTCGGGCAGGTCGGCGAACAGTTCCCGCATCGCCGCCGCCGGCTTGAACCAGTGATCGCCGGTGACCCGCCGTCGGTCCTCCTGACCGGTGAAGGCCCCGTCGGCGATACACATCAGGGCGTCGTGGGATTTCGCCTGGGCCGCCCTGGCGTAGTGGACGTCATTGGTGGCGACGAGCGGGACGTCATGGGCATAGGCCCAGTCGACCAGCCCGCGCTCCGCCTGCTTCTCGCTGGCCAGACCGTGACGTTGCAGTTCGACATAGAACCGGTCGCCGAACACCCGCGCCATCTCGTCGAGTGCCGCCCCGGCCTCGGACGGCTTGCCCTGAACAAACAGCGGATCGATGGGCCCGTCAGGTCCACCCGACAACAGGATCAGCCCCTCTGACCGTTCCGCCACCATCGACCAGGGCACGCTCGGCTCGTCCATGGAGCCGGCGTCGAGGAAGGCGGAGGACGACAGGGCGCAGAGGTTCAGCCACCCGGCCTCATTCTGCGCCAGCAGGACCAGGGTCGGGACCCTGGCCCAGCGTTCGTTGATCTTGCCGCCTATGCCGGTGACCGGCAGGGCGCAGGCCACGATCGGCTGTACGCCCGCTCCCTTGGCCGCTTCCGAGAACTCCAGCGCCCCGAACAGATTGGCCCGGTCCGCCACGCCCACCGCCGGCATCCCCGCATCCGCCGCCAGGGTCGCGACCTTGCCGGCCTTGATCGCGCCTTCCAGCAGCGAATAGGCCGAGCGGACCCTCAGGTGGATGAAGCCCTGGCTGTTCAGCGTGTCGGTCAAACCGGTCCCGTTCCTTCGCCGATGGATGCGCCTGTTCTGGACCGAGTCTCACATCGCGGGCGACCGGGACACCGGAAACCGACCCAACGCCCGCCCGGCCCCGGGACCGTCTGTGGATAGCCGCCCGAACGGTCAGGCGGGCGACCGGACCGGCCGGAAAAAACACAGTCCGCTGAGTCCGCTGAGTCCACTCGGGGGGCGCAAACCGTTGAAATCGCGCGACCCGCCGGGCGGGCTCCATGGCCCCTGTGAACGCCCTCAGACCGCCGTGGTCAACAGCGCTGCCTGCCACATCACCCAGACAAAGCCGCTGCATGACGCCAGCGACAGCGTATCCCTCACCCAACGCGCCATGATCTTTTCCCCGGATTGCGTGTTCTGTCTATGTTCTATGTTGCGGGTTTGTTCCCTGTCAACCCTGCATCTTGCACGACACATTCGCGTCCATCCGCGCTACACTCCGCTGACGCCCCGAGTCACCGCCCTCCCGGCGGCAGGCGGCGCAGGAGTTCCGGCCATGGCCAAGGGTCAAGTCAAGAGCAACAAGGAAGTCCGCAAGCCCAAGGCCGAAAAGCCCAAACCGTCCGTGGCGGTCAGCAGCAGCTCGCCCTTCACGACGCCTCCGGGCAAGAAGTAGGACTCAGCCCCCGGCGTCAGCGTCCAGCCGCGCATCGCATTCCACTACACCGGCCTCGACGTTCGCGCCGGCGTAGAGATCGCGCGCGGCCCTCCAGACGGCCTGAGCCGGCTCCGCCCGGCGCAGACGGTCGAGCGCCAGCGCCTTCAGCCGCAGGGCGTTCGCCATGTCCAGCGATGACGCCTGCCCGTTGGCGTCATAGAGCGCGGCCGCCTGTTCGGCGTGGGCAAGCGCCTGTTCGAGATGATCGGCCTCGCGGTCGAGGTCGGACAGGTGCCGCAGCGCATGCGCCTGGAGCAGCGGCGCGCCGCTCTCGCGGCTCAGGGCCGCCGCGCGAGCGTAGGAGTTGCGGGCGTCCCCCGCCCTGCCTTCGGCGGCGGCCTGTCGCGCCAGGATAAGATGGGCCTCGATCGCTTCGGTCATACGCCGACCCTAGCACGCCGCCGTCAGTAGGCGTGGCTCTCCGCCGGCCGTTCTTCCAGATGACCGTCCTTCAGGGCGAAGACGCGGTCCATATGACCCGCCAGCTCCATATTGTGGGTGGCGATCAGGGCGGCGACGCCGGTGTCCTTGACCAGTCGCTGCAGGGCCTCGAACACGCTCTGGCTGGTGGCGGGGTCCAGATTGCCGGTCGGCTCGTCAGCCAGCAGCAGGCGCGGACGGTTGGCCAGGGCGCGGGCCACGGCCACACGTTGCTGCTCCCCGCCCGACAACTGGGCGGGCTGGTGGGTCAGCCGCTCGCCGAGACCGAGGGCGGTCAGCACTTCGCTGGCGCGCTCGCGGGCCTGGGCCTGTCCGACGCCGGCGATCCGCAGCGGCAGGGCCACATTGTCGCGTGCGTCGAATTCGGCCAGGAGGTGGTGGAACTGATAGACGAAGCCGATGCTGGCGAGGCGGATATGGGTCCGCGCCCGCTCGTCGAGATGGCCGACATCTGCGCCGTCGATGCGGATCTCGCCCGAGGTCGGACGCTCCAGCAGGCCGGCGGCGTGCAACAGGCTGGACTTGCCCGACCCCGACGGTCCGATCAGGCCGACGACCTCGCCCGGCATGACGTCCAGATTGACGCCCTTGAGCACGGTCAGGCCGCCCGAGCCGGTGTCATAGGTGCGGGTCACGCCGCGCACGGAAAGGACGGGCTTACTCATAACGCAGGGCCTCGACCGGATCCATTTTGGCGGCGCGCCACGACGGCAGCAGGCTGGCCACGCAGGACATGAAGACGGACCAGAGGGTGACCCAGACGACATCCATGGCGTCGACCTCGGCCGGGATGGAATCCAGCATGTAGACATCGGCGTTGAACAGCTGGACGCCGAGGATCCACTCCAGGAAATGCTGGATCGCGCCGATGTTCAGGCAGAACACCAGACCCAGCACCAGGCCGGTGATCGTCCCCGCCACGCCAATGGCGGCACCGGCGATGAAGAAGATGCGCAGCATCGACGACTGGCTGGCCCCGACGGTGCGCAGGATGGCGATGTCGCGGGTCTTGTTCTTCACCAGCATGACGATGCCGGAGATGATGTTCAGCGCGGCGATGGCCACGACCAGACCGAGGATGATGCTCATCGCCACCCGCTCGACCTTGAGCGCGCCCCAGAAGGCGGCGAGGCGGTCGCGCCAGTCGCTGACGATGGCGCTGCGCCCCGAGGCCGCCCGGACCGGCTGGATCAGGTCACCGACCCGGTCAGGCTCCTCGACCTTCAGCTCGATGACGTCCCAGACGCCCTCCTTGCCGAAGAACAGCTGGGCCTGCTCCAGCGGCATGAACAGGAAGGCCCGGTCGAAGTCGGCCGTGCCCGAGGTGAACACCCCGCCGATGCGATAGGTCTTTTCCAGCCCGCCCAGATTGCCGAAGGCGCTGTCGGCCCCGGTGGGTGAATACAGGGTGATCGGATCGCCGACCCGCAGCCCCATACTCTCGGCCAGCGCCTTGCCGATCAGGATGTTGTCGCCGCCGTATGCCCCCTGTCCAAAGGCGCGGCGCGCCTCGGGTGTCAGGCTGTCGAAGACATAGGACATGGAGTCCAGGTCCTGCGGGCGGATGCCGCGCACCACGGCCCCGGTCGTCTGGCCGGCAGCCCGCACGAGCGCCTGGTTCTCGGTCAGGGGCGAGACACTCGTTACACCGGGCACCGCTGCGATCCGCGTCACCGCGGCCTCGCGGTCAGGATCCACCAGCGCCTGACCCTGGACGTACATATGGCCGTTGAAGGACAGCATCCGGTCCAGCAACTCGTTCCGGAACCCGGCCATGATGCTCATGACGATGATCAGGGCCATGACCGCCAGGGCGATGGCGACATAGGAGATGATGGCGATCAGGGCGATGCCGCCCTCCTTCCGCCGGGCGCGCAGATAGCGCAGCGCCAGTTCGAACTCCCAGGCCGAGAACGGACCGGCCGGTCTGGTCGGCTTCAGGGCCGCCGGCACGTCCGTCATCCGCGCACCTTCACCAGCGCCTCGTCCAGCGGGATCGAAAGCTTCTCGCCGGTCGCCCGACGCTTCAGCTCGACCAGACCCTCGGCCACACCCTTCGGACCGATGGTGAGCTGCCAGGGAATACCGATCAGGTCGGCGGTGGCGAATTTCCCGCCCGGCCGCTCGTCGGTGTCATCGTAAAGCACCGCCTTGCCCAGGGCCTCCAGCTTGGCCACGGCCTCCTCGCAGGCGGTGCAGACGGCCTCGTCACTGACCCGGAGGTTGATCACCACGACATCGAACGGTGCCACGGAGTCCGGCCAGATGATGCCGCCCTCGTCGTGGCTGGCCTCGATGATGGCCCCCAGCAGGCGCGATACGCCGACGCCGTAGCTGCCCATATGGACCTCGGTGTCCTTGCCGTCCGGGCCGGCGACCTTCGCCTTCATCGGCGCCGAATATTTGGTGCCGAAATAGAAGATGTGCCCGACCTCGATACCGCGTGCGGTCAGGCGATCCGCCTCGGCCGTCTGGCTTTCGAACTGGCCGGCGTCGTGCATTTCCTCAGTCGCGGCGTAGAGCCCCGTCCGCTCGTCGACGATGGCCTGCAGGTCGTTCCAGTCCACACCGGAACCCGGCGCAGGCATTTCGACCAGTTTGCGGTCGCAGAAGACCTGGCTTTCGCCCGTATCGGCCAGGACGATGAACTCATGGCTCAGGTCGCCGCCGATCGGACCGGTGTCGGCGCGCATCGGCACGGCCTTCAGACCCATGCGGGCGAAGGTGTTCAGATAGGCCACGAACATCCGGTTGTAGGCCTTGCGGGCCGAGGCCTCGTCGATGTCGAACGAATAGGCATCCTTCATCAGGAACTCGCGGCCGCGCATGACGCCGAACCGGGGCCGGCGCTCGTCGCGGAATTTCCACTGGATGTGAAACAGGTTCAGCGGCAGCGCCTTGTAGCTCTTCACGAAGCTGCGGAAGATGTCCGTGATCATCTCCTCGTTCGTCGGCCCGTAGAGCAGCTCGCGCTCGTGCCGGTCGGTGATGCGCAGCATCTCGGGTCCGTAGGCGTCGTACCGTCCGCTCTCGCGCCACAGATCGGCCAGTTGCAGGGTCGGCATCAGCAGCTCGACGGCGCCCGCCCGCTCCTGCTCCTCACGCACGATCTGCTCGATCCTGTTGAGCACCCGCAGGCCCAGCGGCAGCCAGGCATAGATGCCGGCGGCCTCCTGTTTGATCAGGCCGGCGCGCAGCATCAGCTGGTGCGAAACGATCTGGGCGTCCGAAGGCGCCTCTTTGAGCGTGGGCAGGAAATAGCGCGACAGGCGCATGGGCAGAATCCGGCATGGGAGGCTTGGGACACGAGCTTTAGCCGGGTCATCGGGGCGAAAGCTAGGCCGGGTCGAGGATTAGGGTGTGGGGTGTGGGGTATGGGGTGTGGGGGGCTTGAGGTCATGTGGAGGTGCCACCCCACACCCCATACCCCATACCCCACACCCTGCTATGGATGCGGCCGCGCAATCCCGTAACGCGCCGCCAGATAGGGGATGATCGCCTCATCCTGCAGGAAGCGCCGGCCGGTCGCCTCGCTGGTCTGCGCCTCTGGCCAGTCGAAGGTCTCGTCCAGCACCAGAATCGGGCAGCTCTGGTGGTCCTCGCCGACCAGGTCGATCACCGGCGGCCGCGGCCGTGGATGATCGAGATAGGTGATCTCCAGCTGGTCGCGCAGCGCCGGGTAGAAGGCCAGCACCCCCTCCACGATCGCGCCGGGCGGGCAGTACCAGGGCCCGCCGTCTTCATCGGTCCAGCCGGGATTGAGCAGAAGCAGCCTGTCCGTCATGGCGTCACGGGACCGGCGGGGCCAGATCGGGAAGAGGCATCCAGCCGATATAGACCAGCACCATCACCAGCAGCCACAGCAGGGCCGAGACCCAGGTGGTGGTGATGAATTTTCGCTTCAGGTCGGGTTTGTCGGGTGCCCCCCACTGGGCCCCGTCGGTGGGCGGCTCATGCCGCTCCTGTGAGGTCCCCAACGGGAGGACGGCGAACAGCACCGTCCACCAGCAGATGACATAGACCCCCACCATGGTGAAAATACCGATCGGCATCAGTGCGCTCCATTCTTCGGGGTTTCCATCAGTTCGACCAGCACCCCGCCCATGTCTTTCGGGTGGACAAAGATGATCGGCGTGCCATGGGCACCGATGCGCGGTTCGCCGGTACCGAGGATCGTCGCCCCCTTCGCCCGCAGTGCGTCGCGGGCGGCGAGGATGTCCTCGACCTCGAAACAGACGTGATGCTGCCCGCCCTTCGGGTTCTTCGCCAGAAAGCCGTGGATCGGGCTGTCCTCGCCCAGCGGCTCGATCAGTTCGATCTGGCTGTTGGGCAGGTCAATGAAACAGACCCGCACCCCCTGGGCCGGCAGGTCGAAGGGCGTATGAGCCTTCGTCGCCCCGAGCAGGTCGCGATACATCGCGACGCTGGCCTCGATGGACGGGGTGGCGACGCCGATGTGGTTCAGTCTTCCGATCATGTGGCTGCTTTAGACCGTGTCTACGCGCGCGAGAAGGCGGGCATTCGTCGCGCCGCCATGGATTGACGCCTTGGCCGTTTCCCTGTCCGCTGTGAACGACCGGTCGGCGTCCGATGCAGGGCGACGGCCTTCCCGGAATCAGAGGCACCCAGAATGATTTTCTTGTGGCTGGCTGTCGTCGCGTTCCAGCAGACGCCGATGGTCGAGGTAACGCGCGAGGAGCGCATCGAACTGACGCCAGACCAGCAGAGGGTATTCGAGGCCCTATCGCGCTTCGGCTCCCAGGTCGGACGCTGTCGCCGTTACATGCCTCTGGATCAGGTCGCGGCGTTTGAGGCGGCCGCACTTTCCGGGCTTTCGGCGGATCAGCTCCCGGGCCAACCGATCCTCGATCAGGTATTCTCCATGTCGTACCAGCAGAGTGCCCAGAGCGCTGACCCTGCGACGATCCGCCGGGATCGGTGCGAAGTGTTGGTGGAGGACGCTGGAGCGATGGTGGTTTCGGTCGAACCCCTCATTCCGGCCGTCGAAGCTCAGATGCCGCCGGCGTCGGCGAGAGTCTGGGCCGACTTCGTGCCGGCTGCGTCACGGGCGCCGGGACGGGTTTCGCGCGCCATTGAGCCACTCAGGGAACCGGCCGGGCCCGAACGGGGGATGAGGTCGAACGCCGTCTCGCGGCCTCCGACCTGGGCCGAGACGCCCCGCCTGCGGATGCCGGCGGCTGCTCGAAACCTGCTCAGCGAAGGAGTCGCCCATATCGAATGCATCGTCACTGTGGAGGGCCGGGCGAGAGCGTGCCAACTGCTGCGTGAGTCCCTTGAGGGCGTGGGTCTCGGCGAAGCCGCACTGGCGGCCGAGAGCACCTACCGCTTCCATCCAAGGACCATAGACGGTCAACCCGTCGAGGCGCGTGCCGCCTTCACGATCCGTTTCAGGAACGAGGAGCGGATTATCGAGGTCCGGTAGAGACCGGTCACGACCCGGCGCAGATCCTCGACCTGGGTGAGGTCACGGCCGGCCATCGCGAACGCCTGAACGAAAAAGGGGCCGACGCTTGCACATCGGCCCCTTCACGTCGGTTCGTTGAACAGAACCCCTACTGACCGGCCGTCATGGCGGCGACTTCGCTGGCGAAGTCCGGGCCTTCGACCTTCTCGACGCCCTCACCCAGCGCCAGGCGGACGAAGCCGGCGAGGTGCAGGCCGGGCGCGCCCAGTTCCTTGCCCGTGTCGGCAACCAGCTGTTCGATGGTCACGTCGGGGTTCATGACGAAGGGCTGTTTGATCAGCACCACGTCCTTCTGGAATTTGTTGATCTGGCCTTCCACGATCTTGGCGATCATGGCTTCCGGCTTGCCTTCTTCCCTGGCCTTGTCGGTCAGGACCTGACGTTCCTTCTCGATCGCGGCCGGGTCCAGATCGTCCGTGTTCAGCGACAGCGGAGCCGTGGCGGCCACGTGCATGGCGATCTTGCGGCCCAGTTCGCGCAGGGCGACCTTGTCGCCACCGCCGTGCAGGGCGACCAGCACGCCGATACGGCCGAGGCCCGGCGAGACGGCGTTGTGGACGTAGGAGGCGACCACGCCTTCATCGACCGACAGGCGGGCGGCGCGGCGCAGCTGCATGTTCTCGCCGACGGTCGCGATCAGCTGGGTCACTTCATCCTGGACCGTCTTGCCGGTTTCCAGCTCAGCGCCGTGCAGGCCCTCGAGCGTGGCGTGCTCGAGACCCAGTTGGGCGAAGGCCTTGGCGGCGTTCTGGAACAGGTCGTTGCGGGCGACGAAATCGGTCTCGGCGTTGAACTCGATGGCGGCACCGACTTCACCGGCTCCCACTTCCTTCGAGGCCACGGCGACCAGACCTTCGGCGGCAACGCGGTCGGCCTTCTTGGCGGCCTTGGACAGGCCCTTGGCGCGCAGCCAGTCGATTGCGGCATTGATGTCGCCGTCGGTTTCCTGAAGCGCCTTCTTGCAGTCCATCATGCCGACGCCGGACTTGGCGCGCAGTTCCATCACGAGGGCGGCGGTGATCTCGGCCATGGGTAGTCTCCTTGGTATGCGTATGCGGGAACGGCCGGGTGTTACCCCGGCCTCATGTCAGTTCGCGGTTGGGCACGGTCAGCCCGGGCCAAAAAACCTGATCCGCTCATCCCCGCGAAAGCGGGGACCCAGTTCTGTCCAGCGTGATGCTGGCATTTCAGGACTGGCGATCGATGGTGACGGGAACGACCGGTCACCCGAAACACTGGGTCCCCGCTTTCGCGGGGATGAGCGGGAGATTGAGAGTTAGACCGCAGCTTCCTCGGTTTCGACGGCATCGTTGGCTTCCGAGGTCGCCGCCTGGGCGGCTTCGTCGGCGACGGCCGGTTCGGCGGCGGCGATCATTTCCTCGGCGACGGCTTCAGCCTCGGCCGGAGCCACTTCGGCTTCAACCTTGGCGGCCTTCGGTGCCTTGGCTTCGCGCAGCATGGGCTCGTCCGGGTTCACTGCGGCACCCAGGTCGACGCCGGCGGCCGACTGGCCGGCGGCCAGGCCGTCGAGGACGGCGTCGGCGATCAGGTCGCAGTAGGTCTGGATGGCGCGGGCGGCGTCATCGTTGCCCGGGATCGGATAGGTGATGCCGTCCGGGTCCGAGTTGGTGTCGAGGATGGCGATGATCGGGATGTTCAGCTTGCGGGCTTCGAGGATCGCGATCGCTTCCTTGTTGGTGTCGATCACGAAGATGATGTCCGGGATCGAACCCATGTCCTTGATGCCGCCCAGCGACAGCTCAAGCTTGTCCTTCTCGCGCTGCAGGTTGAGCAGTTCCTTCTTGACCCGGCCGTCGCCGCCCGACTCCAGCAGGCCTTCCAGCTCGCGCAGGCGGGCGATCGAGCCCGACACAGTGCGCCAGTTGGTCAGGGTGCCGCCGAGCCAGCGGTTGTTCATATAGTACTGGGCGCAGCGCTTGGCGGCCTCGGCCACCGGATCGGACGCCTGACGCTTGGTGCCGACGAACAGGACGCGACCGCCCTTGGCGGCGACGTCGCGCACGGCGACCAGCGCCTGGTGCAGCAGCGGGATCGACTGCGACAGGTCGATGATGTGGATGTTCGAGCGCGATCCGAAGATGTAGCGCTCCATCTTCGGGTTCCACCGGTGCGTCTGGTGGCCGAAATGCGCGCCGGCTTCGAGCAGCGAACGCATGGAGAATTCTGGCAGAGCCATGGTTTAGTCCTTTATCCGATTGATCCGCCGCAGACGGGTAAAGGCCGATTGGCCCTCGGAACGGAGCAAACGGGATTTCTCCCCGTCAGCGCCACGCCTGCGTGTGAAGTGGGCGGGCTTCTAGGCGGGTTGCGGCCAAAAGGCAAGCGGAGTCTGGTGCCTGGATCCGTTGGCGCTAGTCAAGCGGGACGGCCAGGGTCGCCTTGTGTCGCTTCTTGACGAAGCTGGTCTCGAACCGGCGCACGAACGGCTGTTCGAGGACGGATAGGGTGAAGGCGTTGAACACCTCCATGTTGGCGGCGACGACCAGCAGGACGATGTCGAAGGCCCCTGCGATATCGAGACAGAGCTGGACCTGCGGGTGGGCGATCAGGCGCTGGCGTAGCCGATTGCTCTCATGCGGGACGTGACTCTCGAGCTGGACATGGATCACCGCCGACAGCGGATGCCCCGCCGCGGCATCGGACAGAACCGCCGTCTCGGCGGCGATCGCGCCCTCAGCCCTCAGGCGCCGGACGCGACGGGCCACCGCCGATGGCGACCGGCCGACCTGCTCGGCCAGACGATCGGCCGTTTGCAGATTGTCCTGCTGCAGGCAGGAAAGCAGAGCCCGGTCCAGCTGATCCAATTTGCAAATCCCCGCAGTCGGCCGATAGATTTTGCCAGATTCTGGCAAACCGGGGTTCACGAATGCCCGAAATCACCGCCGGTTCCAAGCGATAACAGGGGCTCAAACCAAGAGGTACCTCCGTATGCGCTTCACCGTCCTTCTGGCCTCCCTCGCGCTGGCCGCGACCGCCCTGCCCGTCCAGGCCCAGAGCCAATCGTCCGCCCCGCCCGCCGCCGCCCGCCCCCTCGACCCGGCGGCGGTTGTGGCCGAAATCCGCAGGGTGATCGGCGAACGCTATGTCCTGCCAGAGCGCCGCCCGGTGCTTGATGCGGTGCTGGCCGAGGGCATGGCCTCGGGTCGCTACGCCGTCACGGACGGGGCCATCCTGGCCGAACGGATCAACGCCGATCTCGAGCGGGTCGGACGGGACCGTCACCTGAATTTTCAGCTCGATCCGCGCACGGCCGCCGTCATCGCGGGCGGGACGGGCGACACGCCTGGCGACGTGGCCGCGTTTGAACGGCTGGTTCGCCAGGCCAATCACGGGATCACCGAACTGCGCGTATTGCCCGGCAATGTGCGGCTGATGAACTATGAGGGCTTCCAGTGGATCGGCGCTGAGAGCGCCGCCGCCCTCGACGCCGCCATGCGCTTTCTTGCGGGCGGCGACGCCGTGATCATTGACCTGCGCGAGAACGGCGGGGGCGATCCCTTGGCGGTGCAATATATTGTCAGCCGGTTCTTGGCAGCCGACACGCCGCTGGTGACCTTCTACATGAACGGTGCCGCCGAACCGGACGGGCTCTCGGCCCTGGCCACCCCGCCCGAGCAGCAGATGGTCGGCAAGCCCCTTTATGTTCTGACCAGCGGCGGGTCTGCATCGGCGGCAGAGGAGTTCACCGGCCACGTCGTGGGCTACCACCTGGGCCAGATCATCGGCGCCAACACCGCCGGAGCCGGCTTCCGCAATGAAGTGTTCGCCATCGGCGATCAGTTCGTGCTCAGCGTCTCGGTCGGTCGCGCCGTGCTGGCCTCGACCGGCAAGGACTGGGAGGGCGTTGGCTTCGCGCCGACGGTCGAGGCCGAAGTCCCCTCCGCCCTCGATATCGCCCATGCCGCCGCGTTGCGGACCCTGATCGCCACCGCCCCCGCGGAAGAACGTCCCATGCTGGAGGCCGTGGCGGAGGCGATGGAGGCCCGCGGCAACCGGCGCGCGCCCGAGTTCGCCCTGGCGACCTATACCGGCGTCTATGGCGAGCGCACCTTGACCACGGATGGCGTGCGTCTGTTCACCCAGCGCGGCGGGCGGCCGCCGGTCCCTCTGATCCCCCTCGGCGGTCACCGCTTCGCCGTCGAGACTGCCCCGGGCATGCGGATGGTGTTCGAGGCGATGGGTCGGACTGTCGAGGCGATGACGGTCGATTTCGCTGGCGGCCCCGCCCAGCCGCGTGTCGAGCGGATGGCCGTCGCCCGCTGATCCTCAGGTCCCGCGCGGCTTGGCCCGGCTGGTCGCTTCGGCCTTGGTCGGGTCCTCCGGCCAGGGATGCCGCGGATAGCGGCCGCGCATCTCGCTGCGCACAGCCGCCCAGCTCCCGGCCCAGAAGCCGGGGAGGTCCTTCGTCACCTGCACCGGCCGCCGCGCCGGAGACAGCAGCGCCAGCGTCAGCGGGACCCGCCCGCCGCCGACCGTCGGATGCACCGTCGTCCCGAACAGTTCCTGCACCCGGATATCCACCCGCGGCCCGCCCTCGGCCGCATAGTCGATGGCTGCCGAGCCGAGCGGCGTCGCCAGCCGCGCCGGCGCCAGATCATCCAGTGCCCGCTGCCGGTCCCAGGGGATCAACGCCCGCAGCCCCGCCTCCAGCGCGCCGTCGTCGATCTTCTCCAGAGCCTGCACCGCGTCCAGCAGCGGCCACAGCCAGGTCTCGCGCGCCGCCAGCAAGCCCTCGTCGGACACGTCCGGCCAGCCGTCCTCGAGCCCGCCCACGAAGGCCAGACGCGCCCTCAGCCCCTCAGCCCGCTCGCTCCAGCGCAGGCCCGACAGTCCGTCCCGCTCGACCTCCCCCCGCAGCGCGGCCGTGATCGCCGCCCGGTCCGGCGCACCGACGATCTTCTCATCCACCACGATCGCCCCGATGCGGCGGATGCGGCGCAGCGTCATCCGCCCGGACGGTTCACGCGCCAGCCGGTCCTCGATCGCGATCCGGTCCTCCAGCGCCGACGGATCGACCGGAACCGCCAGCCGGATGCGGTCCCGCGCATCGCCGCCACCCAGTTCCGCCACCGCCAGCCAGGGCTCGCGCGCCAGGGCGTCGGTTGGATCAAGAAACGCCCCTCGCCCCGATACCAGCAGCACCTCGCCCGGTTTGCCCCTCGCCTTGGCGACCCGCTCCGGGAAGGCCTCGGCCAGCAGTGCGCCGACATCGGCCTCGCCCCCCTGCCCACCTCCCGCCGCCCGCGCCCATCGCTCGGCCAGTTTGATCGCATCGCGAGCCCTCGGCGACCGGTCGCGGTCGAGGCCGCGCAGCCGGTTTCGCAGATCGACATCGTTTCCGCCCAGCCCCGGCTCGCTCAACACCGCCGCAATCCGCGCGCCCAGCGCCGCGTCGCCGGCATCGCTGGCTGCGGCGACCATATGCCCCAGCCGCGGCGGTAGCGGGATCCGCGTCATGCGCCGTCCGTGTGCGGTCAGCGCCCCCGCCTCATCCAGTGCCCCCAGGCGCGTCAACACCTTGCGGGCCTCGGCGAAGGCCCCCGCCGGCGGCTGGTCCAGCAGGGCCAGTGCTTCGGTCGACCGTGCGCCCCATCGGGCCAGATCGAGCGCGAACCCGGTCAGGTCGGCCTCCAGAATTTCCGGCCGCTGGTGCGGAACCAGACCCCGCGTCGCCGCCTCGTCCCACAGCCGGTAACAGACCCCCGGTTCAGTGCGCCCTGCCCGCCCGCGCCTCTGTTCCGCAGAGGACCGGCTGACCTTGACCGTCGCCAGCCGCGTCAGGCCGCTGGACGGCTCGAACCGCGGCACGCGCGACAGGCCGCCGTCGATCACCACCCGCACCCCCTCGATCGTCAGGCTCGTCTCGGCCACTGAGGTCGCCAGCACCACCTTGCGCCGCCCGGCCGTCGCAGGCTGGATCGCGCGGTCCTGGGTCTCCCGGTCCAGCGCGCCGTACAGGGGGACCACATCCACTGCGGGATCGCGCAGCCGCTCGGCCAACCGCTGGGCCGTGCGGTGGATCTCACCCTGGCCCGGCAGGAAGACCAGCAGCGACCCGACTTCCTCGCCGAGGGCCTGTATGACCACTCGCGCGGCTGCGTCCTCGACCCGCTCGACCGGATTCCGCCCGCAGTAGCGCGTCACGACGGGAAACATCCGCCCCTCGGCCTCGATCACGGGTGCACGATCCCCCGATCCATTGGCCAGCAATCGGGACACGCCCCCGATGTCCAGGGTCGCCGACATGACCAGCAGCCGCAGGTCCTCGCGCAGCAGCCCCTGTGTCTCCCGCGCCAGGGCCAGCCCCAGATCCGCGTCCAGCGACCGCTCGTGAAATTCGTCGAACAGCACCGCCCCGACGCCTTCCAGCCCCGGATCGTCGAGAATCATTCGCGTGAACACGCCTTCGGTGATCACCTCGATCCGCGTCGTCGGCCCGATCCGGCTCTGCAACCGGGTGCGATAGCCGACCGTATCGCCGGCTTCCTGCCCGAGGGTCCCGGCCATCCGCTCCGCCGCAGCCCGCGCCGCCAGCCTTCGCGGCTCCAGAACCAGGATCCTGCGTCCCCCCAGCCAGGCCTCGTCCAGCAGGGCCAGCGGCACGACCGTCGTCTTCCCCGCGCCCGGCGGCGCGGCCAGCACGGCGGCATTGCCCACCGCGAGGGCGGCCTTCAAAGGCTCAAGAACGGCGTGGATCGGCAGCATCATCCAGGGCTCTAGCCGTTCCGACCCCCTTCAAGAAAGCATCGTCAGACCTTCACCATTCGGAAACCGCGTTGCCAGCGGCCCCATGCGCCGCTAGCGTCCGCGCCATTGAAGGCAGTCCGGGGAGGACTTGCCGTGTATCAGGGGGCGAGACTCGATGTCCGCAGAAGGCCTTAGGCCCAAGGGGAACCGCCTGTTCCTCAAGAAATCCGTAGCCCAGATCCAGAAGGAAGCCGCCAAGAGCGAGCTGAAGCGGTCTCTGGGTCCCATCAACCTGATGAGCCTCGGCATCGGTGCCATCATCGGTGCCGGCATCTTCGTCCTGACCGGCCAGGTGGCCGCAGCCCACACCGGCCCGGCGATCATGCTGTCGTTCGTGGTGGCAGGCATCGCCTGCGGTCTCGCCGGCCTCTGCTACGCCGAATTGGCCTCGACCATGCCGGTGTCCGGCTCGGCCTACACCTATGCCTATGGCACCCTCGGCGAGGTCTTCGCCTGGATCATGGGCTGGCTGTTGGTGCTGGAGTACGGCGTCGCGGCCTCGACCGTCGCTGTCGGCTGGTCCGGCTATGTCGTGTCCATTCTCAAGGACTTCGGCGTTTCTGACGGGCTGTTCCCCATGATCGCCTATCCCGGTGGCGAAGGCCCGCAATGGGCTACACCCCTGGTCCAGGCCGTGATTGGAGAGGGCGGCAACTCCTTCCCGCTGACCGGAACCTTCAACCTCGTCGCCGCCATCGGCATCGCCGCTGTCTGCGCCCTGCTCGTGCTCGGCGTCTCGGAGTCGGCCAACATCAACAACGCCATCGTGGTCATCAAGATCGTGGTCCTGCTGACGTTCATTGCGGTGGGCATCAGCTATATCAATCCTGCGAACTGGGTGCCCTTCATCCCGCCGACCCCTGAAGGCGGCACCTGGGACCAGTTCGGTACCGGCGGAATCTTCCGGGGCGCGGCCATCATCTTCTTCGCCTATGTGGGCTTCGAGGCCGTCTCGACCGCTGCGGCTGAAGCCAAGAACCCGTCCAAGGATGTCCCCGTCGGCATTCTCGGGGCCCTGTTCGTCTGTACGCTGATCTATATGGCCGTCGCGGCCGTCATGACCGGCGTTGTTCCCTACCTCGAGCTGGCCAGCCCGGCACCGGTGGCCGTCGCCATCGACCGCATGGGTCTGGAATGGGCCAATATTCCTCTGGCCACGGCCGAGGGCGGGCAGCTGAACCTGATCGGCTTCCTGATCAAGGTCGGCGCCATCACCGGCCTGTCATCGGTCATGCTGGTGCTGTGCTACGGCCAGACGCGGATCTTCTACACCATGGCCCGTGATGGCCTGCTGCCGAAAGCCTTCGCGGTGATCCATCCGAAGTTCCGCACGCCGTGGATCGGCACCATCCTGCTGGGCATCGTGATCGCGGTCTGCGCCTCCTTCCTGCCCATCTCCATCCTCGGGGATCTGGTGTCGCTGGGCACGGCCGTGGCCTTCTCCATCGTTTGCCTGAGCGTGATCTTCCTGCGCATCAAGCATCCGGAAATGGAGCGTCCGTTCAAGGTTCCGGGCGGCATCTTCACGGCGGTGCTGGGTATCTTGGCCTGTCTGTCCTTGGCAGCGTTCAACTTCATCCCGATGGTCCAGCACGCCATGGACGGCAACACCCTGCCTCTGACCATTCTTGCGGTCTATGCGGCGGTCGGCGCGGTCATCTACGCCATCTACGGCTTCTGGCACTCCAAACTCGCCAAGGGCATCGACATCACCGAGGAGCACACGATGTCGTCCCCGGCCGAGGCCATGGGCTCCGGTGTGGACAACCAGAAAGACTGATCCCCGGATCAGCTCTGCAAGAACGAAGGCCCGGGAGCGATCCCGGGCCTTTTTCGTTGCCGCCCGGTCCGGCCTCGCCTAGACGCTGCAGCGGACCTGGCGGATGTGGCGGAACTGGTAGACGCACCAGATTTAGGTTGTTGCAAAGGCTGATTATTTATTCAGTAAAAACAGCTTATTAAATGTGTTTGCGTTGAGGGGTGTGTCCAAAATTGTGTCCGACGGGAGCGTTTGAAGCATGCGAATAGCGTGCATTGGCTGGGGTTCTTTGATCACTGATCCGCGCGGATTGCCCTGTGCGTCAGAATGGGCGGCGGATGGTCCCGATTTGCCGGTTGAGTTTGCTCGGGAGTCTCAGGACGGGCGGCTTACTCTTGTCTTGGTGGAGGGGGCCAAGGTTTCGACGACGCTCTGGTGCCTTCTTGAAAGCCAGACGTTGGAAGAAGCTGTGCATGCCCTCCAGGAGCGCGAAGGAACACCATCTGATAAGTATATTGGCCGATGGCCGGACGGTCCGAGTTCGTATCTATTTGACGATGAAGTCGGTCGATGGGCGGAGGCGCGGAAACTCGATGGCGTCGTTTGGACGGCGTTGCCATCGGGCCTGAAGTCGAACCGAAGCGAGCCAGTGACGCTGGACGTAGCGATCCGCCATCTGAGCGACCTAGACCAATCCGGGCTTCGGGCGGCATCTGCCTACATCAGAACTGCTCCAGAACAGATCAGGACAGGCTTTCGGGCTCAGCTAGAAGCGGAAATTGCTCGTCTGGCAATGTCAGGCAACTAGACGCCCAGGTCGATCTAGAGCGGCACCACAAGATCCACTATTGAGTGTTTCGAACGCAGCCCTATGTTGTGTGGGGGAGGCTGCATGACGAAATTCCACGAACTCAATCGTCAGTTCCGAAATCTTACGGATGAGGAACAGCGAGAGCCGCATCGACTGTCTGCGCTGTTCGGTGGGGCCGAGCCGGGCAACGGGTTTGGTTGGGCAGAAATCTTAAGCGCAGAGCGCGTAGTTGTGTTGGCCGAAGCGGGCTCGGGGAAAACCCGAGAAATGCAGGCGCAAGCAGAGCGCCTGACCAGCGAAGGTCGGACCGCCTTCTTTATGCCGATCGAAGCTTTGGAGAAGATCGCTGTTCGAGACTATCTCGTTGGCGAAGAATCCAAATGGGACGATTGGCTGAACGATGGCTCCAAAGAAGCCTGGATATTTCTCGACGCGGTCGATGAACTCAAACTGACGAACGGGAAGTTGGACTTGGCCTTGCGCAGGGTCGCGGCCGCTGTCGGGCAAGCGAAAGAGCGAGCGCACATTATTGTGTCCTGTCGGCCAAGTGACTGGCGACCGTCGCAAGATTTCGAGACGTTCAAGCGGCTTCTCCCTCCCAGCGCGCCCGCTTCAACTGTGGAGGCTTCAGGACCTGACGCGCTTCTTGCAGCGATATCCCGGGGGTCGAAATCCGAGCATTTGGAAGAAGCCACTGACGAAACCACCAAGATGCGGACGGTGGTGCTGCTTCCGCTTGGGCGCGACCAAATTCAACGCTTCGCGGAAGCTGAAGGTATCAAGGACGCGAAGGCGTTTGTCAGCGAGATAAACCGCACGGAAGCCTGGCCCTTCGCGCGCCGGCCCCTCGACCTGCGTGGCCTCATTCAGGTTTGGAAAGACTCGGGTACGCTCGGCACGCTGCTGAAGCAACATGAGAGCGATGTCGACGCATCCCTTCGCGACGATCCAGAACGCGCCGACGCAGGCCTTTTATCCTTGGAAGATGCCAGAGCCGGAGCCGAGCGCCTTGCGCTAGCGATGATGCTCACCAAGACCCGAACTATTCACGCGCCCGGCCAGCCTGAGGCGGGGACGGAAGGAAGTTCGCTCGACCCGTTCGAGGTGCTGTCGGATTGGGATGGAGCAAGGGTGCGTGCCCTCCTGCGCCGGTCATTGTTTGACCCGGCGACCTACGGCCGAATTCGGTTTCATCATCGGAGCGTCCAAGAATTCCTAGCCGCCCAGGCTCTGCTCGGATTGCAAGGGCGCGGACTGCCAAAGCGGGCCGTGAAGCGGCTTCTGTTTGCTGACACTTACGGCGAGCGTGTTGTCATTCCGAGCATGCGCCCCGTCGCCGCGTGGATGAGCCTAACGGATCACGCCGTCTCAAAGGAGGTTTTGGACCGGGAGCCCGAGGTTCTGCTTCTTCACGGCGACCCACAAAGCTTGCCGCTTGAGGCCCGCAGCGCGCTCATAAACGCATACGTAGATCGCTATGGGGCGGGGTCTTGGCGGGGTTTGGACGTCTGGGTGTCAAACGTCCGAAGGCTTGCCCAGCCCGACCTCGCGCCGACCGTTCAAGCGGCTTGGGAAAAACCCCGAACCAACCAAGAGATCGCCGACTTTCTGCTTCAGGTCATCTGGCTCGGAAAGATTCAGGCCTGCGCGGATATCGCGCTTCAGGCTCTCATGGATGAGAGCCTAAATTCGCACGCGCGCGTGGTCGCAGGTCGCGCGCTCAGCGCCTGCGAACGCACCGATCTGTTGCGGATAGCGGCCGACGACATGCTGACCAACCATGCCAAGTATCCAGATCGTGTCGCTCATGGGATCATCGACGAGCTGTTCCCCAACGTCATCACCGGCGCGGAACTTGAACAGCTTATTCGACGTAACAAGGAACCGAAGCGCACCGTCGGCGGCTTCAACTGGCAACTCTACAACCTCGCGGATGAGATCGAGCCAGGCAGCGAGACGTCCGTTTCTCTGCGCACGCTTCTCGCCAACCTCGTTTGGGCCGGTAGGACGCCATCCGATTGGCACCGTCCCCGCAGCGATTTCTACTACCTCACCGCCGCACTCGCGAAGTCGACGCTTCGCGATCTCCAGAGATCGGGAAAGGCCGACGCGGACCTGATCAAGGCAGCGGCCATCGCTAACCGGTTCCATGGAAATCAGACCGTCGGACGGGAGGAGATGGCCGAACTATCGGAATTGATCAAAGGCGACGTTACGATACGGGAAGCGGTGTTTTGGACCGAGTACGATATCGGCCAAGGCATTGACTCGAAATCTGCGGCCGATGAGCGAGGGTTCCAAATTCTCCATCAGAGCCTTCTAGGTCGCCTACAGAATGACGACTGGGAATGGCTCTTGGCAAATGCCGCAAAGCCGGCCCTGCCTTCGGCCCGTGCGGTTATTCTCAGCTTCGCGATAGATGTTTGGTATGGGCGCGGTCAACAGGCCGACGAGTTGGAACAACTGCGCGGCGCGATCGCCGACAGCCTAGATCTCATTGCGCGACTGACCCACCAAACCACTCCGCGACCACCCAACCTTGAGCACGCAAAAATGGAGCGTGAGTGGGCGCAACGGGAAAAGACCGCTGCGACTAAGGAAGAAAAACGAAAAGAGGGTTGGCTGGTGTGGCGCGAAAAGGTCGTCAGCGATCCAGCCGCCGCGTTCACTGAAAAAGAAGGGCCGAACACCTTCTGGAACTGCCTCAAGGTATTGCAGCAAGCGCGGGACCATTCGTCTCGGCTCGGATACGCCCACTGGCGTGACCTGAGGCGCATATTCAACGATGCGATTGCAGACGGTTTCGCCACGGAGGCGAAGCGGTATTGGCGAGCAACAAAAGCTCCCATCTGGTCGCAACGAAAGCCGGACGAGAGGAACTCCATCTGGAACTCTCAGAGTGCTGCCCTCACGGCTTTATTGGTCGAGTCGGCTTCGCCCGGCTGGGCCCAGGCCCTCACAACGACCGATGCAACGAAAGCGGCACAATGGGCGACGTGCGAGTTGAATGGCGTTCCTGAGTGGTTCGACGATCTCGCGGCGGCGTATCCAAAAGAAGTGGCCGCCGTTTTAGCGAAGGAGTTGAAGGCGGAGTTGAAGTCGCCGATTGCCGAGCACCCCCACACTCTGTCGGCTGTCCGGTACGGGCCCGAAAGCTTGAAAAAATTGGCTTCGCCAGTTCTCAACGGGATGCTCGCAGCCTGGCCGCGACCGGAAGGAGAAGATGAAGCCAGGCGCGCTGCGTCGGCCTTGGCGACGGCTCTTTCGATCATCATCGAAAGCGGCTCGCAGGCTGCGACCTTTGCTCAAACATGTCGCGAGCAGTTTCTTGATGACCCAAGCGCTCCGCCGGCAACGGCATGGCTTCAGGCTCTTTGCGCCACTGACCTCAGAATGGGATTGGAGGCGTTCCGGAAGGCATTGAGCAAGCTGTCGCCTGACCTGAGGCGATCCAGGCCCATGCAATGGTTCGCGTCTGTCTTCGGGGAGCGCTTCCAGGGAGGTCCAGTGGTCAAGCTGAATGTCGAGGCAGCGGTCCTGATGGAATTTACCAAGCTCGCCTATGAACATGTTAGGCGATCCGAAGATGTAGAGCACGAAGGCGTCTACACGCCAGGAGCCCGCGATGAGGCAGAATCCGCGCGCAACCGCCTGATCGGTGCGCTTATGGGGCTGCCCGGCAAGGCGGCATACGAGGCTCTGTTGAGCCTCGCAGAAGAGCCGTTGTTCGATCACATGCCAGACAGACTTCGCATGATCGCCCGCGATCGCGCGGCAGAGGACAGCGAAGGTCAAGCGCTATCCTCCCGTGAGGTTTCCCAGTGGGTCAGACAGTTTGGTCATCCACCTCGCAATCGGGACGAACTCTTCCAAGTGATGTGCGACAGGCTGGAGGATATCCAAGAGGATCTTCTGCACCACGATTTCAACGAGCGCGCTGTGCTTGCGCCGGTGGAATCGGAAACAGTGCTCCAGCCATCCTTGGCGAAAAAGATCGAAGACGCGGCGCGTGGCCAGTACCAGGTCACGCGGGAAGACGAGGTAGCTGACAAGAAGGAAACCGACATCCGCCTGCTGTCTCGCGGGAGTGTGGATAGAGCGGTCATCGAGATCAAAGTCGGCGATAGCTGGACGGTTCAACAGCTTGAGGACACGATCACGAAGCAGCTTCTGGCGCTGTATATGCGCCACGAAACCTGCCGGGCCGGGTGTCTTCTTGTCACTTACGCAGGCCGCAAAAAGTTCAAGCGACCCGGTACCAATGAGTGGATGACCTTTGAGCAAGTTATCGATCACCTGAAGGCCGTCGCCAAACGCGTCGAGGCTGAGAACGAGGGCCGCTATCTGATCGCGGTCGTTGGGCTGGATTTTCGTTCACCCCTCTCCGCTGCACAACTGCCTGCCGCGAAGTCCAAAACGCCCCCAACGACGCGCAAGCGGAAGGCCGGGGCGATAGCTGTAGAAAGAAAGCCTCGCGCCAAGAAGAAGTCGCCTTCAACTTCCTGACGCATTCGGTTCAATCAAACAGCGAAAGTTGCCTGTTCCTTTGTTCGATGGCGCGCCACTCCGGCTGGCGGCTGGCTTCACCTAGCCAAGCGACGACATACGCCGATGGCCCCCCAAGTTCATCGACTTCGCTCGGATGGACGAAGTGTGAGCGGTAGCCGGTCTCGGTGATCGGAAGCGGTGCCCGCTCCGGATTCACGGACCGGATGTCGAAATGCGCCTGGGCGATCTCATGCTCCGGGTTGCCGAGGTTGAGCCAGTTGCGCTCGTAGACGACCTCGATGGTGATGCTCTCCCACGCGATGATGGTGGTGATGATCTCCCGAGCGGGGCTCATTGCTGAGCCCCTTTCTCGGTGATCTCCCGCATGACGATGCGGCCTTGAAGCGGAACGGCGTCGCAGTTGATGTTGAAGCCATGGCCGTCCTTGTTCGGCCAGGCTGCGCCGATAGGGGTCCAGTTGGCGGTCTCGCCGTCCCCGACGACACGGTAGAGGCGGTGGGTCGGTTTGTTGCCGGCCGGTTGGGGTTGTTGTTTGGGCATTGTGGTCTCCTTCCAGTTCGGCCGCGGACCATTCCGCGGCTTCATGGGGAGCCAGGGGTGACGGCCAGTGAGCCGTCGGTCACACCTCGCGCGTAAGCGCGCCCGCAGGGGGCGGAGCTGCACGGAACCGAAGGTGGAGGAAGCGAGCCAGGTTGAACGGCGGCGGGGCGGCGCCAGAACGCTCACCCTGCAGAAGCCGTGATTGGTTCGAGCCTCTACGAAGGTGGCCTCGACGCCACGGCAACCCCCAATCCGCTCGGTCTATCCACCGCCACGCACGAGATCGTTGTTGATGTTCGTGGTTTGTTCTATCGTTTCGGTTAACGGGAGCTTCAGAGCCGGGAACGCATGTGAAAAGGCAACAGACAGAATCGCTGCACCGCCCCAAGCCTCGGGACGGGCGGCTGGATAGGGGAAGCACGGTGAGCCGAGGACGCACGCCCACCACTGCTGCGCCTCTCGTTCGAGCGTTGGACCGGCTTGAGCTGACGTCCGCCCGCATGGCTGCCCGGACCCTGGCCACGACGGTCGGTGACGAATGGCGTATCGATCACGCTGCCCAGTTCGCGTGGGCGGCACTGACGGCCTTCGCCGAACAGGTTCATCCGAAGCTCCGCCTCAGCGGTCTCCACCGAACGACGACCGCGCCACTTGACGATACGAGCCGAGATCTAGCCGAACGGATTGGACTCGAAGCCGCACCACTGCCGCTCGTCGAGGCGCTGCATTACCTCGTCAGTCTCTATCCGGCGATGATGCCCCAACGTCGGCGGAGCGAGGTCGGCGCGTTCTACACGCCGCCCGCCTTGTCAGAGCGGCTGCTCGATCTGGCGACCGAAGAAGGGTTGGATTGGGCGAAGGCGAAAGCATTGGACCCGGCTGCGGGGGGCGGGGCATTTTTGGTCCCGGCGGCTCTTCGGATGCTGAAGGCGACGCCAGGTGGCGAGCCCGCCTTTGTACTTGCCCAGCTCGGTCGGAGATTGGCCGGCCTTGAACTGGACGCCAACGCGGCCATGCTCGCCCAAGCCGCACTAGAGATCGCGCTGGGCGACCTGATCGTCGCCTCGGGCCGCGCCGCCCCGACCTTTATCCGCGTCTGCGACACACTCGATGCACAGCCGTCCGCCGATTTTGACCTTGTGGTGGGCAACCCACCCTATGGCCGGGTATCCCTCACCGCCGAACAGCGGGTGCGGTTCGGTCGTAGCCTCTACGGGCATGCCAATCTCTATGGCGTGTTCACGGATGTGGCCATGCGCTGGTGCAAGCCCAAGGGGCTAATCGCCTTCCTGACCCCCACCAGCATGTTGGGCGGCCACTATTTCTCGGCCTTGCGCGGGCTGCTGGCGAAGGAAGCGCCGCCCGTGGCGGTCGACTTCGTTCATGCGCGTAAAGGCGTGTTCGAAGACGTGCTGCAGGAAACCTTGCTGGCGCTATATCGACGCGGTGGCGCGGCGCAGCGCATGCAGGTGCACTACCTGCATGTGACCAGCGAGACCGAGGCGACCGTCACCCGCAACGGCACGGTCGGCTTGCCGACAGACGGCTCGCGGCCCTGGCTTGCGCCGCGCGCTCCCGAGCACTGCAAACTGATTGCCCAGGTCGAAGGCATGCCCTGCCGCCTGAGCGATTGGGGCTATGGCGTATCGACGGGGCCGCTGGTGTGGAACCGGCACAAGGCGCAGCTGGCGCACAAACCTGCCAAGGGCAATCACCCGCTCATTTGGGCGGAGGCTGTAACGTCGGATGGCCACTTCATCTACCGGGCCGAGCGGCGAAATCACGCTCCCTATTTCCGCATGGAGCCCGGCGACGCATGGCTTTTGGTCGAGGAAGGTTGCGTTCTTCTCCAGCGCACTACCGCCAAGGAGCAAGCCCGACGCCTCATTGCGGCAGAACTCCCGGAGGCATTCGTTCGCCAACATGGCGGAGTCGTTGTCGAGAATCATCTCAACATGGTGCTTCCACGCGGCAAGGTGAAAGTCTCGGCGGCGGCGGTCGCTGCCGTGCTCAACAGCAAGGTCGTCGATGACGTGTTCCGCTGCATCAGCGGGAGCGTCGCGGTTTCAGCCTACGAGTTGGAAGCTGTGCCCCTGCCTTCGCCAGAAGATATGCAAGAGGTCGAAAGATTGGTGCGGAACGGCGTGTCGGGGCAGAAGCTGGAGAAGGCCATTTCGGCGCTTTACGGGCGGTGCGCATGAGCCTGCCTCCAGTCGCGACGTGGCAAGAAATCTCAGTGCGTCTGCCGGTGATCTTCCCGCAGGGAACACCCAATCGCGACCATTCCATCTGGGATATCGCGGCCAAAACCATCTACGTCATGCTCTATGCCGGAGCTGTGGAGGGGCGGGACTACTGGCTTCGTCCCGACCAGATCACTCGAATGACCGACGCGCAGGCGGAGCTCACGGACGACGCTTCGCGGCTCGCTTGGGCTAAGGGCTCGACCAAGCCCAGCAAGGGCGAAATGCCCGGCCGTTGGTATGCGGTGAACACCCGCGAATCCATACGCGACGACACCATCCGTTACGCACTCATCCAGAACGGAGCTGTGGTCGAGCGCAGCGGTCTGGCCACCACGTCGCCTGCCGGCCGTTACGCGCTGCAATCAGAGCTCGCTGAACTCTTTGACCCAACCCTGAACGAGGCAACCTTTCACTCCAAGGCAGACGCTTGGCGGGAGAAGTATCTCAATAAGGGAGCGCTCGCTCGCATCGCCATCAATCGGCAGGGCGCTGTAGCGGCGGGCGACCGGCTGTTGGTCAATTTCCCGAACGGCGAGACGCGGGCGCTGACTCCAGGACCCAGCTCTGACATTACCAAGGCGGTAGTGGAGGTGTTCGCCCCGAAGTTTCTAGCCAAGCCCGGCGTCATCTGGCTGAGTGAAAGCAGCAACAAGGTAGTCGCACGAGACGACCAGTTGGCCAAATCCATCGGCCTGAACATTGCCATGGACAAACATCTGCCCGATATCGTTCTGGTTGACCTCGGCCCCACTCACCCGCTTTTGGTCTTTATTGAAGTGGTGGCGACCGACGGCCCAGTGAACGAGTCGCGCCGAGCAGCACTTCTCGACCTCGCTACGAACGCAGGCTTCGACGCTGAACACGTGGCATTTGTGACGGCCTATCTCGACCGCAGCATCGCTGCGTTCAAAAAGACTGTCGATGGCCTGGCATGGGGAAGCTATGCGTGGTTCGCAGCTGAACCAGACAAGATCGTAGAATTTGCGAACCAGAAAGGTTTGCTCGGATGAAACGCCAACCCAGCCCCCAAGATGTGTCGTGGTTTCTCGATCTAGATCGACGCGCTCTTCTCGACCTGAATCCGCCCTACCAGCGCCGTAGCGTTTGGACGAAGAAGGACAGGGAATACTTTATCGATACGGTCCTGCACGATTATCCGAGTCCGGCGGTCTTTGTTCATAAGACGACTGACGATAACGGCAGTTCGACCTACCATATTGTCGATGGGAAACAGCGACTCGAAACCATCATTGCGTTCTCGAAGGGAAAGTTCCGCGTTCCTCAGTCGTTCGGTGATGATCGACTGAATGGAAAGCGTTTCGCCGACCTCGACAGCGAGTTCAAACAGGCTTTCTGGAATTATTCTATCTCAGTTGAGTTCTTGCCCAACGTCGATGAGTCGTTTCTGAACAACGTATTCGAGCGGATCAATCGCAACAGCCGGAAGCTAACGGACCAGGAGCTGCGTCACGCGAAGTTCGACGGGTGGTTCATCACGTTCGTTGAGGCGCAGGCGACCGACGAGGACTGGACGGCTATCGGCGTCGTCACCAAAGCACGTTCCAAACGAATGGGTGACGTTCAGTTCCTATCTGAGCTTCTTATGGCGTCGATCATGTCGGAAATCCGGGGTTTCGATCAGCGCGATATCGATGATTTCTACGCGGCCTATGAAGATCCCGACGAAGAGGCGCTGACGCAATCCACGGACGAGATAGAAGCACGGTTTACCTCGACGAAGCTGACGCTTCGCAAGTTTATCGAACACGACGATCGCGTCCGGCCGTTCTTTAAAGCGCTTGCCAATATCTACTCTCTCTGGGGTGTCTTGGTTGTCGGCGATTTGATGGGGCAGAGCGTAGACAATCTCGTCGGCCGCTACGTCGCGTTCATGGAACGGGTTCAGCGGTATCAAAGCGACTCGCTGTTGGAAGTCGGCGCAGATGCCGATCCTCTGGAGACTGCAGCGCGCCGCTATGCCGCCAATCTATCTGGTGCATCGACCGACGAAACGCCGCGTCGAGAACGTCACGCCGCACTGCTTTCCGCGCTTGTGGGCTGATGAAGACGGCCTCAGCGCTTCGTGCGAGTTATGATCGTCAGCGACCGGGCTATAATGCGCTCAGGAGCGTGGTTGATGATCTCCTCCGTCGCGCATGTGTGGACCAGCGATGGCACTACGAGTCACGCGTCAAAGAACTGATCAGTTACGCCCTGAAAATCGAGACTGGACGGGTCGCGGCGCTGACTGAGGTCGACGATTTCTTTGCGGCGTCCATCGTTGTTCGTAACGGTGGAGAGATTCCGGATGCGGTCGCACTCGTGGAGAGCATCGCCGACATTCAGTTCAGGCGACCGAAGGACCCGTCGCTCACGCCACACCGGCCTGCGTCGTTTGAGTTCGACGACCTCCGGCTCTACGCGAAGTTGAAGAGTCAGCCAGGCATGGCTCCGGGGCCAGAAGCGGGTCTGCTTTTCGAGATCCAGATAAAGACGTTTCTCTTTCACGCATGGGCGATGGCCACGCATGATCTGACGTACAAGTCCGACGACGTGAGCTGGGGTCAAGAACGTCTCGCAGCCCAGGTGCGTGCCATGCTGGAGCAGGCGGAAATCACAATACAAGGGGCAAGCGCCCTTTCGACGCTCGGTTCGCTCGCGAGAGAGAACGACGAGACCAAAGTGCTCCGTCGGGTGATAGGGATTGTCAAAGACACTTGGGTCGCGGACCAGCTGCCTTCGGATGTCCGCCGACTGGCAATGAACATTCTCACCGTGCTCAAAACAATTGAAGTGACGGTGGATCGCTGGGCGGAGCTGCTAGCTGCGGAGCTGGCCAGAGGCCCTCTGCCACTGAGCGAGAACCCCTATCAGGTAACCGTGCGGCTTTTGCTCCACTCCGAAAAGCCGGCGGTCGAGCGGTTTGCGGCCAAGAGTGGCAGGCAACCCAAGTTGGTCATCTATAACTCGACAGATTTGCCCGCGTGGATTGATACCCTTTCGGCTCGGAACATTATTCGAGTGTGATGTAGGTGGTCGCCCGTGGTTGATCGTGTTGGCGTAGCTGCGCTCCTTTATCGCGCGCTTCCCGGCGAGCATGCGGAGCCCGTCGGTGACTGCACCCCCGGCTGGGAACCTGAGCCAGGTAGATGCCACGAAAACGTCGAACGATGGCTGGCACGTCACCCGCAAGACATGGCCGTGCGCGGATGGCTGCATGTGCCCTATGTCGCCCCGCCTGGGTACACCCGCTTCTACTCTCACTCGGTTGTGATGACACCGGACGGGCGGCTCCTGGATATCAGCCTCTCGCACCGTGACGGTCGCCATGCGTTCATGCGGCATCCAGGGCCCGAGATCGAGTTCCTTACCGCTGTGGCCAACAACGGGCTGCCCATGATCGACCATCCGCTATAGCAGCCGGTCGGTAGAGCACACTCGGGGCAAACGCGGTCCGCTCCATACATCGCAATGTATGGTCCCCCCGCCTGGGTCATCAGGGCGCGGCGAGCGACCCTGACCTGGGTGCGGGATAGTTCCCGCTGGCGCGATTGGGAGCCTGCCTAGATCGCGTCTGCGCCGGGGTGCAATGGGGGTGGCGCGAACCCCCTCCAACCCCCTTGGCGGCTGTGGCGTCCCGGCAGCATGGCGGGTCAATCAGCGGTCAACCACAACTCAGCGGCGAGTAATTCTGGAGTGCACATCCGCTAGGATGTATAAGTGCACACTTCCTGACTTTCTTCCTTACCGTCGCTCGGCAAGCGTTGGTTCGTAGGGGTTGGGTCATGGCCATCTATCACCTCCGGCTAAAGGTGATTTCGCGTTCGCTCGGACGGGCTGCCAGGCCCGGTGGGGCGACGCGCCGTTCCGCCATCGCGGCGGCTTCCTACCGTTCTGGGGAACGGCTCTTCGACGTCTCTCAAGGCAAGTGGTTCGCCTTCGACAAACCGGACGTCGTGCACACCGAGATCCTCGCACCGGATGGTGCGCCGGCATGGGTGTTCGACCGGCAGACACTCTGGAACCGGGTCGAACGGGCGGAGAAGCGCATCGACGCCCAGCTCATGCGCGAGGTGGAGATCACCCTGCCGCGCGAGCTGCCTCGCGACGACCAGATTGCGGTCGTGCGCCGGTTCGTGCGGGAGCGTTTCGTTGCCCAGGGCATGGTGGCCGACTTTGCCATCCATGTGCCGGACGCGGCCGATGGAAAGGAGCAGCCGCACGCGCATGTTATGCTGACGCTGCGTCGGCTGGACGCGGAATCCGAGACGGGATTCTCGCCAACGAAAGAGCGCGATTGGAACGAGCGCGAAGACATCGCTCGCCTCGTGGCGGAGGCGCGCAAGCGCTTCAACAACACGGCGGCACCCGAGGACAAGGAGGCCCTCGACGCGGCCGAGGCCCTGCGCAACGTGAACGTCTGGCGGCGAGATTGGGCGACCTACGCCAACCGCGCCTTGGCGGATGTCGGATCGGCCGCCCGCATCGATCACCGCACCCTGGAAGCGCAAGGCATCTTCCGCCTGCCGCTTCCCAATCTCGGGCTCGCCCGCCACATCGAGAAAGCTTACGCGCACCTGAAAGACCGCGTGACCCAATGGGTCGCGGTCAAGAAGCGCGCGGCGCTCAACCAGGATGCGGAGCACCTCAAGCAGCGGGACCCGGTCAAGCTGGCGGAATTCGTTCTGCGGCTGAGCGACATGGCGGAGAGCTTCGCCGAACAGTTCCGCCGACCGACATCCATCCCGGAGGTCGATCTTGAGCACTGACGATGATTTCGACCGGGTCTTTGGTGGCCGCTCGGCGAATATGCCCAGTTTCGCCCAGCGTGTCGGACGGCCCACGCCGGACCCGATCATTGCCCCGACCATCGACCCTAAGGAGAGCTTGGTCGGGAGCGGTCCTTACAAGCCCTACGGCTTCATGCCCACCGCCAACATCGGCGAGACCTGCGACATACAGCGCTGGTTGGAGGGCACCGAGATCGCCGAAGGCATCGAGTTCCAATATCGGTTCCTGATGCAGATAGGCTACGTCGGGGAGGAGCAAATCAAACTCTTCCTGCCCGACTGCGTCGTACTGATCGAAGGCCGCCATCTACGCGATCTCCGCAAGAAGCTCGCGCGCAGGCAGGTGACATTCATACAGCAGTTCAACGCCCGCGTTTGGCCGGGGATCGCGCAAACAGACCCTGTCGTTGCGGGGATTGAGATCATCCGAACGAACACCCCCTAGCGACCAGGCGGAACGCCTCGCAAGCTTGACGGCGACACACGCGATCGTTGAGTATCATCATCATCATCCGTCTGCCGCGTACTGGCCGGACGGATTCGGCGTTCCAGCATATCGGTTAGAATTTTCCGAACTCCGCGCTCGCTCTGCGCTCGGTCTTCGCTCCAGTCATCTGCCATAGGCCTCCAGAATGTCTCAAGATAAATTGTTTTCGAATATCTTTGTAATCGCGCGGAAGCGATACAACGCACTTCCCCGTCAAGAAAAGGCGACAATAAATAGCTTTCTAATATTACTATTTTTCCTGATTTTTACAACTGGAATGTTAGAATGGGGGCGTGAAGTTCGAATTATACACGTCGCTAGTAGTTTTGTAGTAATATACACGGCGATCTGCATCGCTACTATGGTGGCGATTATCTACACGCTTTTTGACCGCCTAAGTATTATTACACCCGTTGAACAGAAGCTTGCCGAGGAAATTGAACACATCGGGGCTATTGCTCGCGAAACCGCAGGCGCTATTCAACAGATGAAGGACGATCTAAAGGAGTATGAGGAAAAGGCGTGGGAAGCGACACACGAGACGGTGTCGGAGATGCAGCACTACGATAAATATGTTATCGCAAGGTCCAAATTTGGCTTCAACGCGCTGGTAGGTCTTGACGTACAGAAAGACGCTGGTGAGCCAAACGTCATCGCAAAACCTGAACCGTTTTCGCTGAAGCTTTTCAACGAGAGCGTTCCTGCGTCAGGTTCAATTGACTACCTCATTTCATTCATCACCGATGATGTTGCTTATTCAGAAGCCATCGAAAAAGCGGTGCGGCGTGGGGTCCAGGTACGTCTGATGCTCATGAAGCCGACGCCAGACACGCCGCCCGCTGAAGCGCGGTGGCGAGATTGCTATGTGAATGACGAGCAATACGAGACTTACGATGAGTTCATTTCCGAAGTGGTGGAAAAGTACCGGAAGTTTTGGCGGTTGGAACGGAAGCTCCATGATGCGACACCTAAGCCCAAGGGAAGTTTCCGGCTACTCGCGTATGATGCGTCCCTAAGTGTGCCGATGATCGTCGTGAGGGAGGATTCAAAGTCGTCACATGTGGATGTCGTCTACACAGGCTTCTACACCGCGCTCGATAGCAATCTCATGCCGTTCATCGAGTGGAGAGGTGGGGATTATCGCATTGGAGCCAAATTTCACGCTTCGTTCGAAGCGAAGTGGGATCGCGCGCTTCCTTTCGACCCGAGAGATAACGCGCTCCAGTCACCGGCGCGAGCTAGGGCGGGCGTGAGTCCCAAGCGGACCGCGAACAGCTCTGCTCGCGTATCAACCGCAAAACGGAAGTAGTGAAGAAACGTCCCGACCTATTTGCCAGAAGCCCGGCCTACTCACACCCTTCAATGAGCGCGCGTACGTTCCAGGGGAGCGACTGTTGGGCTCCTATGACAGTGGGTGAGGCAAATTTTCGACCGACGCACACCGTAACATTGTCAGTGTTTACCCTCGCTCGCCAGCCTCGGCGGGCGAGGCCGATTATTGTCGCAGCGCCCGCAATAGCGCTCCCGAACCAGAACAGCCCACCAGCGAATTGGAGAGCCTTGTCGCCACCGTGGCTGCCCATCGCCATGAAGGCCAATGCGACCCAAGCTCCGACAGCCAACACGTACTTCGACCCCGGCATACTCGGGAGTTGGAAATCCTTGCGGGCTGCACCATCCCATTCCCTCTTCCACGCCGTGTAGCGGCTGACCCGCTCACTGGCGCGGTGTGAGACGCTCGCGACGGCAATCACTGCGACGGTGAGCCAGCCGTTGAGCTGGCCGACATACCAGAACCAGATCGAGGCAAGCATCGTGAGGTTCACGACCAGACTGACCGGAGCGTTGCCGACTAGCCATTGGAAAGTGGTCGGCTCTCTCATTGCTGGAAGCTCACATGTAGGTAGTTGCGACCGCTGTCATGGAAGCGGCGGCCGGCGCTTAGCCACAGGCCGGTGACGCGGCCTCGGTTGGCGGACCCGCCCGTGACCAGGTCGCGGGCGAAGACGGCGGGTTCGATCTCGACGTCCATTGCCTCGCTGTAGCCGAACGACTGGCTGGTGCCGCTGTTGCGGCCTCGGTTGCGGCCCCAGTTGTCGCCGCCGCCGCTGTTGCTCCCGCTGCTCCAATTCGAGCCCCCGCCGCCGCGTCCGTCGGATGAGCCGCCAAAACTGGAACTCGAGCCCCAGGAGCCGCTCTCCCCGGCGTTCATGCCGGTGGAGGTGCCCGACGAATGGCCGCTGCTCTCGTTGAAGCGTCGCTGCATCGAGCGGCCGATCGTGTCGGAGGCCCAGCGGTTGGTGGTCGGGTCGGCGTTGTTGTGGAAGATCTTCGTGACGAAGTTCGCCAGCAGCATGTCGGCTTGGTGCTGCGGCTGCGCGCCGCCCATGCGGGCGTAATAGGTCGGCAGCGATTGGGTGAGGTAGACGGCGCACGCCCGCGACGACCGGCAGGTCGAGAGGAAGTCCGCGTCGAAGCTGTTGACCGTGTATTGCGCCTCGTCGTTCCAGAGGAAGACGGGCCGGTCGCGGTGGCGCGGCTCCAGGGCGTTCCGGGCCAGGACCGCGCGCTGCCACATGTACTTGAAAAGCATCTGGCCGATGATGCCGTCCTCGTTCCAGGTCAGGGCGGACATATCCATGATGATGATCGCGCCGTGGAACGTCAGCTCCGGCACGAGCGTGGTGTCGGTGCAGAAGGCGCGGTGCAGCCGGCCGCGGTTGAAGCGGTCCAGCGCCGTCGAGAGGCTGATGGCGATGTTGCCGCGCGTCTTCGGGTCGAGCTGGGCGAACTCGTAGCGCCAGTAGTTCGAGGTCTTCTCGAACTCGGCTTCGTGCATCGGCACGACGGGCTGGTTCCGGTTTGCCAGCAGCGCCTGGAACATGAAGGACGTGGCTTGCCATTCATGGCTTTGAAGCTGCTCCACACTGATCGGCGCGGAGCTAACGAAGCGGATGATGTCGGGGATGCGCACCGCACCCGTCGCGGCGTAAAGCACCGGGATGGTGTTGCGCAGCAACTGACGAGTGGTGTCCTCCCAGAAGCTGTCGCCGGTGCGGCCTTCGCCCTTGGAGAGGCGAGCCGCCTCCAGAATCCGCATCAGGCATTCGACGACGCTACCGATACCGTCCGGGCCTTGGCGCGCCAGTTCGTAGGTGAGGAAGTTGAAGCTGCCGCCGGTCTCGCCGAACAGTAGGACAGAGTTGCTGCGGCCGTTCTCGCGCGCATAGCGCAGCCAAAGGTCCACCTCCTCCGGCTTGGCGGCCATGACGAGGCCGCCCATGCCGGCGCGCAGATAGGCCGAGGCCAAGGCTTTGCCGCTGCCGCTAGTCTTACCCGAACCGATACCGCCGAAAACATGCACGCCTTGGCAGGCGTCGCGCAGGGTGAAGTAGTCGCTGCCCGATAGGCGCAGCAGCTTGGTGTCGAGGTTGCTGACGTACCCCACCCTGGAATCCCCCGATCCGCGAACAGCGTTCAACCTCGGGGATAATGCGCTGGCCGGTTGCGTCTCCAACCACATACTACCCACACGAGTCTTTCAGTGTGGGGATGCAGGCGATGGGCGAACGAGGCCTCTGGGGCGCGGCGGGCGACGCACTCGCCGACATTCGCAGCAAGCTGATCGACGAAGGTTGGTTCGGAAGGCGGGGTCCGTCGACCGGGCAGAACCTGGCCCAGGATTGGGGCGGGCCCAGTATCCACGACACGCCGGGCGACCTGCCACGCGGCCCCAGCTTTGAGGAGGCTTGGGCGGTGCGGGAGCCCGCGAGCCACGAAATGGACCGCGCTCAGGAGATCGGCATCGACCGATAGGGGTAACTCAACCAAGGGGGATCGAGATGGGCTTTCATGGAATTCCAATGCCGCTCTGGGCGAAGTTCGGCATCTGCATCGCGTTCGATCTGATCGATATGACGGTCGGGCGCGTGCTCCTCGGCATCAGTCTTTTCAGCGAAGGCTTCACCGCGTTGGTGATGTTCGCGCTGTGGGGGCCACTTGGCCTCCTCGCGGCCTGGGAGACGGTCGATGTGAGCGAACAGCTCGACGGTTTCGTCCCGACGAACACCCTCATCGCGTGGGCCGCGCACAAGCGCCACCAGCCCGCGCCCGTGGTGTCCGACCATGCAGGATGATTTCTTCAAGCCGCCGAGCCTTGCGACGTGGCTGCTGTTCCTGACTGCCGGTGCGTGGCTCGCTGGCATGTTCTACGGCGGACCGTTCGGCGTGGTTGCAGCCTGTTTGCTTTCTGCCGGCGGCTTCATCGCGCTTTGGGCGGTTTGCCGCTGGATGGGACGCTGCGTCGGCTATGCCGCCGGGTGGATTGCCCGCGAATTCGCGGTGGGCGTCCAGGAAGGCCGGGCGGATGCCCAGCGCAAGCGCCAGGAACGCGCCAGCAATCGCTAGTCCGGCACGGCGTATCGATGCCAAAGGCGCTTGGCGAACGCCCGCTCTTCACGACCTACGGCGTCCTGGTAGATGGCCGTTGTATCGAGCCGGGCATGGCCCATCCAGCGGGCGGTCAGGCTGATCGGCACGGCCTGTTCCGCGTTGGCGATACCGAACGCATGGCGCAGCCCTTTGGGCATGGCCTGTGCGCCGATGATCCCGGCCTCGGTCATCGCCCAGCACACCCGCCGCCAAGCCGTCTGGCGGCACCAGCCCCAGAGCGGTTCGTCGGGACGCCGACCCTGCGCGAGGCGGCGCAGATCGGACAGCAGGTCCGGCGGCACCGGCACGGCGCGGAAGCTCAGCTTGCGCCGCTTCAAGGTGCGAAACACGACCCGGCCCGCTTCTGCGTCGATGCGCTCGGGCGTCAACGCCAGCCCTTCGCTGATCCGGCAGCCGGTGAACGCGAGCAGCCGGCAGAAGGTCCGGCTCTCATCGTCCATCCGTTCGGCGGCCGCCAGGAAGCGTCGCCCCTCGCTGCCGCAGAGATACTTCCGCTGGCCGCGGGAGTTGAACAGGCTCGCTGTGTCCGGGCGATTCAAGGCCCGACCTCAGTCGAAACGACTGCAACGGAATGAGGGATAGTGTTGCAAGGCCGGAGGCCCGGAAAAGCTACAGCGACATTGCGTTTTCTGGGTTTTGTCCGGGCGTCGTCTTCTACTGTTGTGCAAGGTCGCATCGTGGCGTTAATTGTTTCAATTCAATGCGCTCCGCGCAACGAAATCCCTCACAGTGTTAGCTTTTCTCTGCCGTTCACGGTGAACGCAGGGGAATATCGTGGCTCGTTCGCATCGAACATCGTGCGTGATGATCGCACTGGCCACCGTCTGGATTGCAGGTGCAAGCGCAGCGCAATCGACCTCCGATGCGACTACCCGCGCCAATCGCGGAGCATATGATCTTGCCCTCAAGTGCTTCGTCGCCAACGGCAACGCCAGAGCTGAGCGACAGGCTGCCGGCGACGACGCAAGCGCGGCGTCGTATGAGGTGTACGCCCGCCGGTCATTCGATGCGGCCGTCTTTCTCGGACAGAGGCTGGGCTACACTGGCAGCCGGATCAATCAGGATTTCGGCCTCACCGAAACGCGAGAACTACCCAGCATGGTGGCCGACCCGTCGTATGCTCGACAAGCTGCGGCGATGTGCAAGTCAGCCGGGCTTATGCCCTGAATGGCATCACACCCGGACTAACGGGCTCCCTAGCGGCGAGATCGTAGCGGAGACGCCATGACCGCCAACAGTCTGGTCCGGCATGACCACTCCCGCGTTGCGCAAGCTGGCCAGAATATCGCTTGAAATCGTCACGTCAGCGGCAGGCTCAGTGGCCGGGTCATGACGAGGCGCGGCACTTGCGATCTCGCTCTCCGGGGACGTTGGAAGTCGCGCCGCCAATGCGTTGCGGGTGTTGGTGAGCCCGTTGAGCCTGGACTGGAACTCGGGACTTTGGTCTGCGCCATGCACTCCGGCATCTTTCAACTGGGCAATTGAAAGTTCGGCGGCGCGTAACGTCCCCGCTGGAGTTCCCTCAGCCATCGCTTTTTCGATCTCGCGCTGGCGTTGCTCCGCCCGCTGGCGATAGGCCGCTTCGTCTTCCGGCGAGTCAAAGCGGAGGTAAGGGTCGAAGATCTTCCGTTCGTAGAAGTCGTCAGCGAACGAGGTCACTTCCCGGCGCGCGGCCGCACTCGCGGCGTGCAGCGCCACTTCGGCGGCATGGGCATTGGCGACGGTGCTCCGTGCCTGCTGCGCCATCGTCTGCGTTGCCGCGACCGACGCCATCACTTCAGCCCGGATCGCGGCGAGCCCGCCGCCGTGCGCGTGTTCGATGCGATGCTGCAATCCGGCGAGGCGTGACATCTGCCCCTGAGCCGCCGCGAGGGCGGCCCCATCCCCACTCATCGCCGCTGCATGGCGCAGCAGCTCAATGTCGGATTCCAAAGCGGCCTGAGCCTCGGCGATCTGCCCCAGCAAATCCGCCCGAATGGTACCATTCGGGTCAACGGAAAGGTCCCGTTGACCCCCAGAAACTGTGGGATGGCCCGTTATAGATAACTCACGTCAAAGGTTTACAGCATCCATCATACAGCAGAGTTCGCTAACATTTCGTTAACTATTATAATGAGCGACTTGTGACGTCAGCTCCGTAGGTTAGCGGGTATCCGGTTGCCCTGCGGATGCTTGGCGGACTCGGAAATTGGCCGGGTCGAAGGTTCCGGCAAGGCGCTCGCTTCCGCGCCGGTGGCTTGTGCAGCGTCGCCCGCTCACGAGCGGCTGTGGCCTGGCCGGTCCATCCTATCCCCGGCGGAAGGCTCCTCATCCTGCGCATTCCGCGTGGGGCACAAAGGAGGAGACCATGAACTACGCCGACTTCGCCGCGCGCCTCAGCGCGATCCTGCAACTCATCGCCGCGACGGCTGCCTTGATTGGGGTGTGGCGAGACGCGCCCTGATAGGTGCGTCAGTCCTCGAGCGCCTCATGAGGGGCCAGCACCACCGGTCGGGGATTGTCCGCCCGATGTAGGATATCCTGCCGAAGATTGAAGGCGCGCGTGTGCAGTCCAAACAGCTCGGGGCAGGAACGCTTGTCCGTCTCCTTCATGCCTGCGACGGTTTCGTCCAACTTGCTCTTCGCCTCGGCTAGGACGAGCCGGAACTCAATGAGCTTGATGGAGACTTCGTACATTCCAAGATCGTACACAGGTGCCGCTCGGAGCGTTTCGATGACCGCTTCAAAGCCACCGGGCGCGTAGTGAGCGGCGAACGTTGCCTTCGTTACATTGCCGGGGCCGCCCAACCGGTCTTTGGCTTCGATCAGAAGGTTGAGCCCGAACTCGACGGTGCCCCGCAACGTCTGCAAAGCAGAACGCCGGCTCTCCTCGCGTCTGTCACGCTCTTGTCGGGCTTGTCGCTGGGCGATCGTGAAGGCCGCAATGACTGCGAGAATTCCCCCCGCAGCCTGCGCCCATCCGGCCATCGCGTTGAACCAGGTAGCGATGCCGCCCGTCTTGTTAGCAACCCAGAAGATGACGCTCACGAGCGCGGCTATGAGCGCAGTGAACGCCAGGATCTGGATACCGTCCATAAGCCTGCGCATGGCTTTCCTCCTCCTGGGCGAGCAGGAACGATAGCGTCTTCAAAGTTGCAAGAATAGCGATGTTCGTTTTGCGATGGCTGCGCCCGTTCGGTCGCTGAGCGCCACCGTTTCGGCCCGTTCGGTCCGCCACTTCGCGACGCGGACAGGCGGCCAGTTCTGGCCTAGCGCTGTCCGCGAAGGAAGGCTGGTGCGGCTAGAGGGACTCGAACCCCCACGGTTGCCCGCTTGGACCTAAACCAAGTGCGTCTACCAATTCCGCCATAGCCGCGCGGAGCCGTGGGTATAGCTGGCCCACCAATTTCGGCAAGGAAATCATCAGAGCGAGATCTGAGACCCGTCGTTAGTCCCGGCCAGGCGGCTGGCCCGGCGCGATGCGGTTCGAGCCGCAGCCGGCCGCTGCACGTTGATGGCAGCAGCGTCTAGTCGATCCTTGATGTGGGCCGCATAGAACTGCTCAATCATCTGCACACTCGTCCTGCAATTATTGGCAACTTGGTAGATGTCGGCTCCCTCCATGAGCCGCATGGAAATGTAGGTGTGACGGAGGCTGTAGAGGGTGCGAACGCGACCGTCCCGGTCGTGTTTTAGGCCTTCCTCACGCAGGATGGCGTTGAACGCATCCCGATTGTAGGCGGAGAACAACCGGTCGGTCGGAAGCAGCTCCCGAGGTTCGGTGACAGGAGCAACAGTTCGGTGCTTGGTCGGTTTGCCGGAGCGTGACCGTCTCGGCCACGCCCTGGGTGGGTTCAGCATCTGCTGCGACCGCCGCTCGCGGATGCGGGAGAACGGAAACACAGCTCCCGGCATGCTCTTGCAATATCCGGTGCCCGTCTTGCCGCGCACGTCGATCACAAGAATGGTTTGCTTGGTCGCGTAGTCCTCTTCGACCGATACGTCCCGGAACTCCAGACGGAGCGCCTCATCGGGCCGAAGGCCGGTGTTTGCCATGAAGAGCACCAGGTCGTGAAGTTCCTGATACCGCTCTTCCCAGCCGCGTCGGCCGCCGCCCTCTGCCGCCTTGCGGCCGGTCGCGGCATAGAGCTGCTTATACTCTTCCGGAGAGAACCAAGCCCGGCGCTCTCGCTTGGTCTGGCTCTTGTAGGGCATTTCAAGGTTCGGGAGGTGCGACAGCCATCCCATGCCCTCCGCATGCTTGAGCACCTGCCGGATATGCACCAGCTCGTGGTTCATGGTGCTGCGCGCTAGCGGCTTGCCCTTAGCCACCGCACGACGTGCGGCCATCTCTGCTGCGACCCGGCCCCTGTCCGTCGAAGACATGCTGGTTGCGAGTGCGCGTCCTTCGTCCCGGTCGATCTTCGCCAGCGCCTTGTCCAGCGTCTTTGCAATCGTGTCCTCGGCCCGCTTGACGCGGTAGCTCATCACGAGGCCCCGGTTCACCTCCGAGAGGGGCGTTTTTGCGAAGAAAGGGAGCACGGCCGCATTCATGCGGAGTTCCATGTTTTTGACGTAGGCAGGACTGCGGACCGTAGCCGCCAGGACGCGGGCGGCCCGCATGTAGTCCTCGGCAGCCTCGCCGAAGTTTTTCTCCCGTTTGATGATCTGACCGTTCCTCAGGCGACCTCGAAGATCGAGGTACCAGTCTTCGGCAACATCCTTGGCTCTCGCCAGCTCGGTCTCGTGGGTCGATTCCCGGAACCGTTCGCCGCCTACCCGAGCGGCGCACTGCCAGATTTTTCCATCAGCGCGTCGGTACACCTGTAGCCGACCGTCAAACATCGTGTGCGTCGTCAAAGAACCTCCTCCGACCGCGTGAGCGGCCGAGCAATAGAGTTTCAACGGCGCAGCTTAGTTGTGTCCACGACGTGTCCAGCCCTTGCAAGCGCCAAGCGAGAAAACATCATTGATTTGATTGATATTTCTGCTGTACGTTGCATAATAGCGGTGCATTTAGGTTCTGGCGCCGCGAGGCGTGGAGGTTCGAGTCCTCTCATCCGCACCATCCTGCTCCAGACAACCGGGCGAAGCAGGCTGTCCCCGGTTCCGGCTTTTCAGTCTCGCGAGGAAGCTCGTGGTATTGCGGTGCGACAAGATGGGCGGCTATGTTGACCCATCTGAGGATTCCGACTTGACCAACTTCGCCCGTCCCGTTTCGCAGAAGACGACCGCCTTGGCGGATGTCGCTATGCGTCCCGATGCCGGGCTGATGATGATCTGCGTCGCGATTCTTGCTGTGCTTCTGGCCCTCCTTGCCGGAGCGGCGTGGACGCATGTGACCTGAACCAACCACCCTCAGGATCGCCCGCAGCCACCCGCTCCCGAAAGGAAGCGGGTTTTTTTTGCGCGCGGTCCGGACATTTTTCCGGAGCGACATTCGCAATGACAATATTTTTCACCATGAAAGACAGACCCCCGCTGAACGGCCGGGGGCCAGAGAACGACCCGGCGTCTATCGTTCGCACCCCTGAAAATGTCGCCCAAGCGGCCGTCGGCCATGTCACCCCCGATCCCGAAGTGGCGACATGAGCAAGGTCCTGAAGGCGGTCGCCGCCGACCCCGACAAGGTCATCATCTTCGACACTACGCTGAGGGACGGGGAGCAGGCCCCCGGCTTCTCCATGTCGCCCGATGACAAGGTACGCATGGCCCATGTTCTGGCTGCTCTCAAGGTCGATGTGGTCGAGGCGGGCTTCGCCGCCGCCTCGCCTGGCGACGAGGAGGCGGTTCGCCGCGTGGCCGGTGAAGTGGAAGGCCCTGTCTTCTGCTCCCTGGCCCGCGCGAACGAAGCCGACATCGACGCTGCGCATCGGGCCCTGCAGCAGGCTCCGGAGCGGCGGATCCACATCTTCATCGGCACCAGCCCCATCCATCGCTCGGCCAAGCTGAGAATGACCACGGACGAGGTGCTGGCCACGACCGACCGGTCCATCCGTCATGCGCGCTCCCATGTCGAGGACGTGGAGTTCAGCCCGGAAGACGCCATCCGCACCGAGCCGGCCTTCCTCGCGGAGGTTTGCGAGGTGGCGGCCGCAGCGGGTGCCTCAACCCTGAACATCCCGGACACCGTCGGCTACGCCACGCCCGGTGAGATAGGCGACATCTTCCGGAATCTGATCGCCCGGATCCGGTGCCGTTTCCCCAAGGTCGTCTTCTCGACCCACTGCCACGACGACCTGGGCATGGCAGTCGCCAACTCCCTGTCGGCGGTCGAGGCCGGTGCCCGTCAGGTCGAGGGCGCGATCAATGGTATCGGCGAACGAGCCGGCAACGCCTCGATCGAGGAGATTGTCATGGCGATCCGGACACGCGGCGACCGCTATGGCCTGTCGACCGGCGTGGACGCCACGCAACTCGTTCGTGCCAGCCGCCTGCTGAGCGAGATCACCCACACGCCGGTGATGCGTAACAAGGCCATCGTGGGCCTCAACGCCTTCGCCCACGAGGCCGGCATCCACCAGCACGGCATGATGGCGGACAGCCGCACCTACGAGATCATGCGTCCCCAGGATGTGGGCTTCAACGGCACGTACTTCGTGCTGGGCAAGCATTCCGGGCGCCATGCCGTGGCGAAGCGCGCCGAGGCCCTTGGCCAGCCCGTCATCGGCCAGCACCTGACCGACGCCTTCGCGGGTTTCAAACGCCGCGCCGACGAGATCGGCGAGATCAACGACTACGAACTGCTGGCGATCATCGAGGCCTCCCGGCCGGATTCCGCTGCGGCGAGAGCGGAGGCTACCTATGCCTGAGACCCTGTTCGACAAGATCTGGAACCGGCACGTCGTCACACCCGAGACGATCGACACGCCGGGCGTGCTCTACGTCGACCTGCATCTGGTCCATGAGGTGACCAGCCCGCAGGCCTTCAGCGAAATCGAGTCGCTCGGCCTGGCGGTGCGCCGACCGGACCGGACCTTCGCCACGCTCGACCACTCCACCCCGACCCTGCCCGCCGGTATCGATGGCGAGCGGCCGTATGTCACCCCGGCCGCGCGCTCGCAGGTCGAGCGGCTGGAAGCCAACTGCGCGCGGCACGGCATTCGCCTGGCCGGATGGGACAGCCAGGATCGCGGCGTCGTTCACGTCATGGGGCCGGAACTGGGCCTGACCCAGCCGGGCATGACCGTCGTTTGCGGCGACAGCCATACGGCGACGCACGGGGCCTTCGGAGCCCTGGCCTTCGGCATCGGCACCTCCGAGGTCGGCCATGTGCTGGCGACCCAGTGCCTGCTGCAACGCAAGCCGAAGGCGATGCGGGTGACAGTGACCGGCCGGCTTCAGCCCGGTGTGTCCGGCAAGGACATGGCCCTGGCGATCATCGCCCGGCTCGGCTTCGGCGGCGGCACGGGCCATGTGATCGAATACGCCGGCGAGGCCGTCCGGGCCCTGGACATGGAAGGGCGAATGACCCTCTGCAACATGTCGATCGAGGCGGGTGCCCGGGCCGGGATGATCGCGCCCGATCCGGTGACCGTGGCCTGGTTGCAGGACCGCCGCCACGCGCCGTCGGGCGAGGCTTTCGGACGCGCCGCCGCCGAGTGGCTGACCCTCAGGAGCGATCCCGGCGCGGTGTTCGACAGCGAGATCGAGGTCGACGGAAACGCGATCCGGCCGATGGCGACCTGGGGCACCACGCCGGACGCCGGGTCTCCCGTCGGTGCCCCTGTCCCTGAGCCTCGCGACGCCACGGGCGAACGCGCGCTGGCCTATATGGGCTTCACCGCCGGCGAGCCGACCACGGCGCACCGGGTCGATGTCGTCTTCCTCGGCTCCTGCACCAACGGACGGCTGCCCGACCTGCGCGCGGCCGCTGAAGTCCTGCGCGGACGAAAGGTCAGCCCCGGCGTCCGAATGCTGGTGGTGCCGGGCTCGGAGGCGGTACGGCGGGAGGCAGAGACCGAAGGCCTGGACCGGGTCTTCATCGACGCCGGTGCCGAGTGGCGTCTGCCTGGATGCTCCATGTGCATCGCCATGAACGGCGATTTCGTGGGACCCGGCCAGCTGGCCGTCTCGACCTCAAACCGCAATTTCGAAGGTCGGCAGGGCAAGGGCGCTCGCACCATCCTGGCCAGCCCCGCCACCGCCGCCGCCAGCGCCGTCGCCGGTGTCCTCACGGATCCGCGCGTCTATCTGAGAGAGACGACCCATGCCTGAACCCTTGCAGGTCCTGACCTCCCGATGCGTGGTGCTCAGCCAGGCCAATATCGACACCGACCAGATCATTCCCGCCCGCTTCCTGACCACCACCTCGCGCGAGGGGCTGGGACGGGTCGCCTTCCACGACTGGCGCTACGAGCCCGACGGATCGTCCAGGCCCGAGGCCGTGCTGAATCGCATCGATCCGTCCGGGCACCGCATCCTGCTGGCCGGGCCGAATTTCGCCTGTGGCTCGTCGCGCGAGCATGCCCCCTGGGCTCTGGTCGACTACGGTTTTCGGGCGGTGATCTCGACCTCGATCGCTGACATCTTCACCTCCAACGCCCTCAAGACCGGCCTGCTGCCCATCGAGGTGGACCAGGCCACCTGGGACGACCTCGCCGCCTTCCCCGATCAGCCGGTGACCATCGACCTCCAGGCCGGAGAGATCCGCCGGGGCAATGCCGCCCCGACGCCCTTCACGGTCGAGCGGTTCGCCCGCCGCTGCCTGCTCGACGGCGTCGACACCCTCGGCTGGCTGCAAGCCCGCCTGCCCGACATCGCGGCCTTTGAAGCCGCCCATGAAATGGAAGCCGCCTGATGCCCGCTCCCCGCACCTTTGACATCGTCATCCTGCCCGGCGACGGCGTCGGCCCTGAGGTCACAGCCGCCGCCCGGGCCGTGCTGGAGGTCATCGGCGACTTCTTTCAGCACAGGTTCCGCTTCCATGAGCATCTGATCGGCGGGGCTGCCATCGACGCGACCGGCGACCCCCTGCCGGCGGAAACGGTCGATGCCTGTCTGGCCGCTGACGCGGTGCTGCTGGGCGCGGTCGGCGGGCCGAAATGGGATGGCGGCGCGCGCCGGCCGGAAGAAGGCCTGCTGGGCCTGCGCAAGGCCATGGGCCTGTTCGCCAATCTGAGGCCGCTGCAGGTTTCGCCCGTGCTGGCCCATCGTTCGCCGCTGAAGCGGGAGATCGTCGAGGGCGTCGACCTGATCGTCTTCCGCGAACTGACGGGCGGCATCTATTTCGGCGAAAAGACCCGCACCGCCGACCGCGCCACCGACCTGTGCGTCTACACCGTCCCCGAGATCGAGCGCATCGCCCGGTCTGCCTTCCGCACCGCCCAGCAGCGCCGCGGCAAGGTGACCTCGGTCGACAAGGCCAATGTGATGGAGACCAGCCGTCTGTGGCGCGAGGTGGTCACCCGCATCCATGCCGAGGAGTTCCCCCGCATCGAGCTGGAGCATGCGCTGGTCGACTCCATGGCCATGCACCTGATCCGCAAGCCGCGCGAATACGACGTCATCCTGACCGAAAACATGTTCGGCGACATCCTGTCGGACGAGATATCGGTGCTGGGTGGATCGATCGGCCTGCTGCCGTCGGCTTCGCTGGGCACCGGCGGCCCGGGCCTGTTCGAGCCCATCCATGGCTCGGCCCCCGACATCGCCGGTCAGGATCTGGCCAACCCAGTCGGGACCATCCTGTCGGCGGCGCTGATGCTGCGCCACAGCCTGGGGCTGGAGGATGAAGCCGGCTCGGTCGAGGCGGCAGTGGCTTCCGTGCTGTCAGCGGGGCTGGTCACCAGTGATCTGGGCGGGACCATGGGAACACGGGCGGCCGCGAACGCCGTGATCGACGGGTTGCGCGCCATCCATTGGGCCGCCGTCCACCGCGTCCAGATGCACTGGGCCTAGGCCCCGGATCAGCTTCCTCTGATCCACCAGGACATAGACCCATTTCGAACTGTCGGAATTCGAGTGGTCGGGGATCCAGCGAACAAGCCCCGGGGACGTGCCCCGGGTGGGAGATCGTCGGGTGTTGAACGGCATCTTCCGGAAGCTGCGGACGGGCGCGCCATGGGCGGCTCGCCTCAGCCAGAGTCAGGATGCGCGTTGATCAGTCGATGTCCAGACCGCCGTCCGCCGCCGACGGATCGATGGCATTGGTCACCAGCTCCCGCCAGGTTGGGTCGGTGGCATCGACCAGATCGACATCCTCCATCAGGGCCACGGCCCCGCCGCCGTCGGGCAGGATCAGGCCCAGGACCTCCATCTCCTCGCCGTCCGGCCCCAGATGGGTCTCGGCCTGGACCACCACGGCCGCCTGTTCACCGTCCTCGTCCCACCAGATCACGGGCTGCGGCAGATCCATGGCGAGGAGCTGCCGGATCGTCGGTATCGCCCAAGGCGAAGACCGCCCGGCGGGCCTGCACATCGTCCAGCGTCGCCACCGCCCCTACGAACGGCGTCAGCCGGGTCCAGTCCTCGGCGTCGAAGCCGCCCCCGTCCTCAGCGGGCAGGTTGTTGTTCATCGTCATCGCCGGAACACTCCCACCAGCTCCACATGGGCCGACCACAGGAACTGGTCCACCGGCGTGACCCGCTCCAGCCGGAAGCCGGCGTCGATCAGGACGCGGGCGTCGCGCGCGAAGGTCACCGGATTGCATGAAACCCCGACCACGACCGCCGCCTTCGTCCCGGGCAGCTGCCGCGTCTGCTCCAGCCCCCCCGCCCGCGGCGGGTCCAGCACCACGGCGTCGCAGCCGCGCAGATCGTAGGGGGCCAGCGGCCGCCGGAACAGGTCCCGCGCCTCGGCCGTGATCCCCTTCATGCCGGGTCCTGATCCGATCCCCGCCTTCAGCGCCGCGATCCCCGCCGCCGATCCATCCGCCGCCAGCACCGGAGCCACGGTCGCCAAGGGGAAGGTGAAGGTCCCAGCCCCGCAGAACAGGTCGGCGATCTTCTTCGCACCCTTCACCGCCTCAACGGCGCGCGCGACCATGGCCGCCTCGGCCTCGGGCACGGCCTGCAGGAAGCCGCCGGGAGGCAGGGGCACGGTCGCGGGACCGAAGGCCACCTTCGGCTGCCGCTCCATCATCAGGACGTCTCCGGCCAGGCTCAGCCGCGCCAGACCGGCCTCTGCCGCCGCCGCGATGGCCCGCATCCGGGCGTCGCCCGACAGCCCGCCCGTGCGCCGCTCGACCCCCGTCACATCGACGTCCAGGCCAGTGAGCGTCGCCGTCACATGCAGGGTCGGGGCCGACTTGGGATGCTCCAGAAAGGCCTCCGCCACCCGGGCCAGCGCCGGAAAGGCCGCCACCAGCCGCGGATCCGCGACGGGACAGACGGTCACCTCGACCAGCCGCCAGCTCTTGCGCGCCTTGAAGCCCAGCAGGACCCGCCCGTCCTCGCCTCGGCGCGCATGCAGGGCCAGTCGCCGGCGCGTGCCCGGCGGCACCGCCACCGTCGCCTCGATCTCCGTCTCGATCCGCTCACGCGCCAGGGCGAGCCGAACCTGCTCGCGCTTCCAGTCCAGATACGGCCCGGCGGCCCAGTGCTGCAGCGAACAGCCGCCGCAGTCGCCATAGTGGGGCGAAACCGGCGCGATCCGCTCCGGGCTGGCGGTCAGGATCTCCGCCCCCTCCAGCCGCCCGTCGCGCACCTCGCCCCGCACGGTCTCGCCCGGCAGGGTCAGGGGTACGAACACCGGACCGGCCGCCGTCTCGGCGATCCCGTCGCCCTGCCCGCCCTGGCGGCTGATGGTCAGCGTCTCCGTCATCGGCCGCTTCTAGAGGCTCAGGCCGTCCAGCGAAACCTGAACGAAGATGAACGGCCCGATCAAAGCCCGTTCAGTTTCGGGGGCCTATTCCTCGAAGCCACAGGGACAGGCACCGACACCCGGCGCCCGCCCTTCAGCCAGGATGATGCCGATGTTCGCCCGTCTGCCCCTCAAGACCGCCTTCGGCGCCGCCGCCCTCGCCGCAGCCGGCCTGATGCTGACCCCGGCCGCAGCCTCGGCCCAAGCCTATGGCGGCTACAGCAGCCAGTCCAACGGCTATGACCGGCCGTCTTCCTATGGCTACGCCCAGCGGCCCGACTATCGGGATGACCGCGCCTATGGCCAGTCGTTCGACCGCTCAAACTATAACTGCCGCAGCGAGCGCCGTGGCCGGACGGGTGCCGGTGCAACCGTCGGCGCGACCTTCGGCGCTGTCCTTGGCTCGCAGCTGGGTGCCCGCGGTCGCCGCACCGAGGGCAGCGTTCTCGGTGCCGTGATCGGCGGCGCGCTCGGCGCGGCTGTCGGCAACGACTCGGCCCGCAACTGCAGCGACAGCTCCAGCGGCCACGTCCAGTACAACGACCGTGGCTACGACAGCCGCTACCAGGACTCCGGCCGTTACCGCTACGAGGACCGCGGCTACAGCAGCCAGGGCAATGGCAGCTACGGCTACGACGATCGCTATGACGACCGGGGCTATCAGAACCAGCCGTACCAGGCTGACGATCGCTACCAGTCCGACTGCCGTCCCGTCGCTGTCCACAGCCGCGACCGCTACGGCCGGACGGTCACCCGTTACCAGCAGACCTGCTGACAGAATTGCGTCGCCGATTAATTTTCAGCCCCCCTGTCGATCGGCGGCGTGACGGAGACCCCCGGTGGAGCAATCCACCGGGGGTTTTTCCATGTTGAGGTGGCGCCAACGCTCGCCGCGCGGCGGCTCGCTGCTTGAGCGCCGGCCGTCTCCTCCCCATGCAATGGGGAGGGGGACCACACGAAGTGTGGTGGAGGGGCGTCGCCTCAGCCTCGGTCCCGCCGCGAAGCCCACAGCAAAAACTCCACATTCCCGTCCCCGCCGGTGATCGGGCTCTCCGTGGTCGCCCGCACCGACCAGCCCTCGCCTTCCAGCCAGTCCCAGACCGCCGCCAGCGCCGCCTGCTGCGCCGCCGGATCCTTGACCACGCCCTTCTTCGTCCCGCCGGGCCCGGTCGCCTCGAACTGCGGCTTGACCAGTGTGACCAGGTCGGCGTCCGGCGCGGCCAGTGACAGGGCCACCGGCAGGACCTTGGCCAGGCCGATGAAGCTGGCATCGCAGACGATCAGCTTGGGTGCCTCAGGGATCACGGCGTGCGTCAGGTCGCGCGCATCCGTCTGCTCCAGATTGACCACCCGGGGATCAGCGGCGACGCGCGCATGGAGCTGGCCTGAGCCGACATCCACGGCGAACACCCGCGCGGCACCGCGTGACAGACAGACCTCGGTGAAACCGCCCGTGGAGGCGCCGACATCCAGCACCGTCCGACCCTCCACCACGACCGGCCACAGGGTCAGGGCGTGATCCAGCTTCAACGCCCCGCGCCCGACCCAGCGGTGGGCGTCGGCATAGGCGATGACAGCCTCCCCGGGCACGGCCTGCGAAGCCGCCTTCGCGGGCACACCGTCCACCGTCACCCCGCCCGCCTCGATCGCCGCCTTCGCCCGCGCCCGGCTTTCGGCCAGTCCGCGCGCGACCAGCAGCTGGTCGAGCCGGGTCTTCACCCCACCGCGTCCAGCCGCGCCAGGGCGGCCTGCAGCTTCGCCTTGCCGGCCTCGGCCTCGGCCAGCTTCTGGCGCTGTTCGTCGACGACCTCGGGGGCCGCGCGATCCACGAAATTCGGATTGCCGAGCTTCTTGTTGAAATGGCCGATGTCGCTGTCGAAGGCGGCGATTTCCTTGGTCAGACGCGCCCGTTCGGCCGTCAGATCGATGATCCCCGCCAGCGACAGGGCCGCCGTCGCGCCGCCGGAGACGAACGTCACGGCCCCCTCGGCCGCCGCCTCAACCGTCGACAGGTCCGACACCCGGCCCAGGGTCAGGATCAGGTCGCGATGGCGCGCGATCCGGGCCGCCGTGACCGCATCCGGCGCGATGAAGGACAGGCCCGGCTTGGCGCCCTGGGGCACATTCATCTCGGCCTTCAACTGGCGAATCTCGGTGACCAGATCGACCAGCCAGCCAATCTCGGCTTCGGCCACCGCATCGATGAAGCTGTCCGGCAGCACCGGCCAGGCCGCGCCGATCAGGGTCGCCTCGTCCCGCGCCGCGCCTTCGCCGGCCAGCTTGTCCCACAGCTCCTCGGTGATGAAGGGCATGATCGGGTGCATCAGCTTCAGGGTCTGGTCGAGCGTCCAGGCGGTCATGGCCCGGGTCTCGGCCTTGGCGGCCTCGTCCGTCCCCATGAACACCGGCTTGGCCAGTTCCAGATACCAGTCGCAGAAGACGTTCCAGACGAAACGGTACAGGGCCGAGGCCGCATCATCGAAACGGCCGCCCTCGATAGCCTCGCTGACCCCGCGCTCGGCCTTGGTCAGTTCGCCGCGGATCCAGCGGTTGATGGTCTGATCGACCGTCGCGGGATCAAAGCCCTCGACCCGCTTCGCCTCATTCATCTGCGAGAAACGCGCCGCGTTCCACAGCTTGGTGCCAAAGTTACGATAACCTTCAATACGTTGCTTCGACAACTTGATGTCGCGCGTACCCGACAGAATGGCCATGGTGAAGCGCAGCGGATCGGCGCCCAGCTCGTCGATGATGCCGAGGGGGTCGATGACATTCCCCTTCGACTTGCTCATCTTCTGGCCCTTCTCGTCGCGGACCAGACCATTGATGATGACCCGTTTGAACGGAACCTCATCCATGAAGTGAAGTCCCATCATCATCATCCGGGCAACCCAGAAGAAGATGATGTCCGCCGCCGTCACCAGATCGCTGGTCGGATAGAAGCGGCGCAGGTCCTCGGTGTCCTCGGGCCAGCCCATGGTCGAGAACGGCCAGAGGGCCGAGCTGAACCAAGTGTCGAGGACGTCTGCGTCTTGGAAAAGCGGGACAGTTGTTGGCTTAGTGCCGGAGATTTTGAACGGCCAACGAACCGCCACATCCTCTTCTGCCAAATATGGTTCAAGCCCATAAAACCGACGAGCCTGATCGATCGCGTCTGCTTCGGTCTCAGCTACAAATCCCTGAAACTGATTGAATGGGACTGTTCCGTCCTTCTCAATTTTCGGCCCGTACCAGGCCGGAATGCGGTGGCCCCACCAGAGCTGGCGCGAGATGCACCAGGGCTCGATGTTGCGCAGCCATTCGAAATAGATCTTCTCGTAGCTCTTCGGCTCGAAGACGGTGTCGCCCTGCTCCACCGCCTTGATGGCCGGCTGGGCGAGGGTGTGGGCGTCGACGTACCACTGGTCCGTCAGCCAGGGCTCGATGACCACGCCCGAGCGGTCACCGTGCGGAACGACGTGGCGAGTCTTCTCGATCTCTTTCAGCCAACCTTCTTCCTCGGCCCGGGCGACGATGGCCTCGCGGGCGGCGAAGCGGTCCATGCCCTCGTAGTCGGCGGGCACGTCCGGCGTGTCGGCGGCGGTGATGCGCCCGAAGGCGTCCATGATGTTGAGCGCCGCCAGACCGGCCCGCTTCCCGACCTGGAAGTCGTTGAAGTCATGCGCCGGGGTGATCTTCACCGCGCCCGAACCCTTGGTCGGGTCGGCATAGTCGTCAGCGACGATCGGAATGCGGCGGCCGACGATGGGCAGGGTCACGAACTTGCCGACCAGCCCCGCATAGCGCGCGTCGTCCGGATGCACGGCCACGCCGGTGTCGCCCAGCATCGTCTCCGGCCGGGTCGTGGCCACGACGATAAAGTCGCGCGTCTCCCACTCCGTGGCCTTGCCGTCCTCATCGAAGGCGACCGGATGCTCATAGGTGACGCCGTCGGCCAGCGGATAGGCGAAATGCCAGTAGTGGCCGTCCATCTCGCGCTGCTCGACCTCGAGGTCCGAGATCGCCGTCTGGAAATGCGGGTCCCAGTTGACCAGCCGCTTGTCGCGATAGATCAGCCCGTCGCGGTGCAACTGGACGAAGACCTTGCGCACCGCTGCGTTCAGCCCCTCGTCGAGGGTGAACCGCTCGCGGCTCCAGTCGCACGACGCGCCCAGCCGGCGCAGCTGCTGGACGATGGTCCCGCCCGACTCGGCCTTCCACTCCCAGACCTTGGCGAGGAAGGCCTCACGGCCCATCTCGCGGCGGCTGACATTGCCCGCCGCCGCCAGCTGGCGCTCGACCACCATCTGGGTGGCGATGCCGGCGTGGTCCGTGCCGGGCAGCCACAACACGGCCTTGCCCTTCATCCGGTGATAGCGCGCCAGGATGTCCTGCAGGGTGTTGTTCAGCGCATGGCCGATGTGCAGCGAGCCCGTCACGTTCGGCGGCGGAATGACGATCGAATAGGCGTCCGCCGCGCCATCGGTGGCGCTGGCGTCGCGCGGCGCGAACAGGCCGCTGTCCTCCCACATCGCATACAGACGGGGTTCGGCGGCGGTCGGATCGAAAGTCTTGTCGAGCATTGGAACGGTCTTTGGGCAAAGAGAAAGGGCGGCCCCGACTGGAGCCGCCCCGGAATGATCTAGCCTTGATCGTGTCGCGGGTGAAGTCAGCCGGCGTTGCGGGCGATGCGTTCAACTTCCTTGCGTACCTGGGCCTCGACGATGGCCGGCAGATTGGCATCCAGCCAGTCCTTCAGCATCGGCCGCAGCAGGGCACGGGCCAGTTCATCGACGGTCGGGCCGGAGCCGCCCAGGGTGTCAATGGGATCAGGCTTGCGGATGGTGGAGGCGAACCCGGCAAAGGCCGATGCCGCGCTGGCCGCAGCGCTGTCGCCGACGAGGCTGTCATAGGCCGGCGCGGGCTCGGGCGCATAGGCCTGGACCGGCTCTTCGGCGAAGACCGACTCGGCCGGCGCGCTCGGGAACGGCTCCGTGGTCGAGATATCGAGATCGCCGAGGCTCTCGGCGGCCGGGGCTTCATAGGCGTCGGTCAGCTCCAGCACGTCCTCTTCTGAGGCGTGGGGCTCTTCCATCGACGGAGTCTCGTCCATCAGGGCGGACGAGACCAGGGGTTCGGGCTCCGGCTCCGGCGCGGCTTCCGGCGCGGGCGCAGCGGCAACCGGCGCGGTCTCTGCCGGGGCGTCATCTTCGGAAATGATCCGGCGGATCGACGCCAGGATTTCCTCCATGGTCGGTTCCTGGGCGGTCTGGTCGGTCATGTCGAAACCCCGGGGGTGCGCGGCGAACGCACGATCAAGTCGAATTGCGGCAAGGAAGAGGAGACCCCTCCCACGCCTTGTCGTCGCATCTCAGCCCGCTGGAATCAACGGGCGTTTTTCGCCTGTGAGGTTAACGGACGCGTCCTCAGTCGCGCGACAGGCGACCGGGGCACACTCAGTCGCGCGGAGCGGTCATCACCACATCAGACTTCAGCCGGGTGTCGATCGGCGCGTCAGCCGCGTCGTTCGCAGCCACGACCGGCGGCGCGGCGAGACGATCGATCGTCTCGACAATACCATCCCACGGCAGACCGCCGCGGTTGCGCACGCGGTTGTAGTTGGCGGCCGGATCATAAACGGTCAGGGCGGCGTCAAGATCGGCACCCTCCAGCCGGCCCATGGCGGCCAGCAGGCTGGCCTGGGCCACGTACTCATTGCGCCGGGCGCTGGCCAGGGTGATCTGGGCGTTCCGCAGCTCCAGCTCCTGGTTCAGCACATCCAGGGTGGTGCGCAGGCCGACCTGGGCCTCCTGCCGCACGCCTTCGGCCGCCACGGTCGCGGCCCGCACGGCTTCCTCACCGGCCTGGAGCGTGGCACGCGACGAGATCGACTGGGCATAGGCCGAGCTGACCGCCTGAAGGGTGTTGCGGCGCTCACCCTCGACATTGATCTGGGCCACATTGGCGCGTTCCAGCGCCTGGGCGACCCGCGAACGGTTCAGCCCGCCGGTAAACAGCGGCACCGTAACGGAGGCACCGGCCTGGAAGCTGGTATTGTCCCCGATATCGTCGATCGCGCCAAGGTCGCGGGTCGTGCCGCCGTAGGAGGCCGTAAGTCGTGCCGACGGCATATACTCAGCCTTGGCCGCCGCGACATTGGACTCGGCTGCGGCCAGGGCGAAGACGGCAGACCGTATGGACGGGTTGTCGGACAGCGCGACATCGAGGGCGGCGTCGAAATCGGTCGGGATGCCCGGCAGGGCCGGCATCGGTGCCAGGTCGCCCGGCGCCTGACCGACGACGGCGGCATAGGCCGCGCGTGACACCGACAGCTGGGCCCGGGCGTTGGCAAGGTCCGCCTCGGACTGGGCCAGTCGGGACTCGGACTGGGCCACGTCGGTGCGGGTGATCTCTCCGACCTCGAACCGCGCCGAGGCTTCTTCCAGCTGACGTTGCAGCACCCCGAGGTTCGACTGGCGAATGGCCAGAACTTCGCCGTCGCGGATAACGTCGGCATAGGCCTGGATCACCGAGGCGAGCACGGTCTGTTCGATGTCGCGCAGGTTTTCGCGCCCGGCCAGGATGTTGGCCTCTGCGGCCGAGATGCCGTGACCGATCCGTCCACCCGACCAAAGGGTCTGGGACAGGCCGATATTGGCCTCGCCGGTGTCACTGTCCGGATTGCTGGACGGCCCGCCGCTGTAGTCACGGGCATAGCGGGCGGAGACGCTGACATCCAGTTGCGGTCGCAGCCCGGCCCGGGCCTGGACGATGGACTCATCCAGCGCCCGCTGGTTGGCCCGCTGGGCCAGCAGCGACGGATTGGTCTGATAGGCCAGGGCCAGTGCGTCCTTCAGCGTCTCGGCCCATGCGGGGGCACCCATGCCGGTGATCACGGCGATGACGGCAACCGAGGCTAGCGCGCGCGTACGTTTCAGCATGTCTGTTCCTGCCTGGCGCGGGGAAGCGCGCCCTTCGTGTCTCATAGGTCTGATGCGGGACGGCTTGCGCCCGCGCCAGTTAAGTTTTCTTCACGCACCCACCGGGAAAGTCCGTCGAGGCCCGCGATCCTATAACGCGAAGGTGGGGATCGGTGAGAGTTCTGCCAGCACCGGCGGCGCGGCGTTGAACAGTTCGCGGCGGGACACCCCCTGCTCGCCCCGCACATACAGCACCGCCTTGCCCACCGGACCGGTGCGCTCGACGACGGCCAGCCGACCCCCGACGTTCAGGACTTTCAGCCAGGCCTCGGGTCGTCCCGGGACAGCGCCTTCGCAGACGATGACGTCATAGCCACCCTCCGCCGGCGCATCGAGCGTCGCCGTAACGGTCCGGACGCCCTCCTCCGCCAGAACGTCGGCGACAACCCCGAACACGGCCGCGTCCGACTCCTGGGCGGTCACGTCCAGACCAAGTCTCGCCAGCACGGCTGCGGCATAGGGTGCCGCCAGGGCCAGGGCGGTCTCGCCCGGTTTGGCATCCAGCGCCATCAGCAGTTTCGAAAGGTCTCGCGCCAGCATCAGCCTGCGCCCGGCCACAATCTCGGGCTCGATCTCGGCATAGGCGGAGTAAGCCCGCTCGGCCGGCAGGAACCGCTCGCGTGGCACGACCAGAAGAGCGGCTTGCAGGGCACGGTCCGTCACGTCGTTCACGCGAACCTGGCTGTCGACCATGACCTTGCGGGCGGCGGCGAAATCCATGGAGCGACGATCCTGCGGCTGTGGGCACCCGGCGAAATCCGGGAAATCTGGCGCGCTTATAGGTCTGTGCGTTGCGGGGGACAATCCGATCTGATAGCGAACGCCCCTCGCGATGGCGTGGCTGTTTTCAACGGCCCAGGGCCTGATGGCGGAGTGGTTACGCAGAGGACTGCAAATCCTTGCACCCGAGTTCGATTCTCGGTCAGGCCTCCATCGCGATTTCAATCCCCCTGCTCCCGATCAGCGCTGACGAGCGATGATTGTGGCTGTGTGGCGCTTAGCCCGTTTCGGTGAACTCTTTCCCGTGGTTAAGGTGCGGAGTGAGCCGGGGGGCGACGCATGCCGAGCCGTACTGATCGACTGACCGACCGTGAGCGCGAATGCCTTCGCCTCGTTCATGCGCATCTGAATTCCAAGCAGATCGCCCGGCGTCTGGGTATCAAGCCCTCGACCGTTGATCGCCACTGCGAAAACGCCGCGCGCAAGCTGAACGCGTCCGGACGGATAGACGCCGCCCTCCTCCTGCTGGCCGAACAGGCCGTTCCGAATGACTCGGTATCCGAACCGGCCCCAATCGCCGCCACCGCAACCACGGAGCCTTCTGGGATGGCGAAAGGGGACATCCATGACCAATCCCGAAGGACAGTTGCCGAACATCAGCTGGGCGGAGCTTCAGACCGTGCTTCTCTCCCTGGCCGATACGCCGGTGAAGCAGATGATGGTCAATCATCTGGTGTGCGGAACCCGCAAACAGGCGGCCTTCCTCTCTCCGGAAGCCACCTTCAGGGAGATCCTGCACATCGGGGCAGCCCTGCTGGATTCCGGCTTCCAGCCTTCGGAATCGGACATGATGTCCTTGGACGTGTCCTGTTCGTCTTCACCATTGCCGCAATAGCCGCACTGGTCCTGACGAGCGTCATTGGCGCGGAGCGGTTTGCCTTCATTCTGCAAGGCATCCGGTACGGCGACTGAACCGCGTCGCTTCTTGAGAATTAGGTGAGCGAATGAAACGCAGCGAACATGCGGCGACTGTTGTCGCGCGCCTGGCGACCGACCTGTTTCAGGCCGAAGCCAGCCAGGACGAAGCCGTCAACCAGCTCGGCCGGCTGGCCCAGTCCCTGACCCAAAGCCGCCGTCAAGCCGGCCTCTCGGCCACGGTCGGCCAAGCGGCCTTCAACGCCCTGGCTGACGCGGTAGCAGCCCAGGTCACGGCGCAGCGCGCCATGGTCGCACTTCACGAGGCGCTGGCAGACGTGAAGCGGAACACCTCTTTCCGCAACGTCCGGATGGGAGGGCTCGAGAAGTCGGACGAACCGATCCCGCGTCCCAGGGGGCTTGCGCTCGTTTCCTGAGTTGGCGATGCCAGGGAATGTCAGTGATCTATGCGGTCTCCTTGGTCTTGCTGGTCGTTTCCGTGACCTTCGCCCTTTGGCGCGGTGGACGGTGGGAACGCGCGACGGCGGCCGTTCTGGTCCTGACCTGGATCGGAACGGCCCTCGCGCCCTTCGACTCCGTGAACCCGCCCTGGGTGCCCATCGGGCTCGACGGCGCGACCCTGCTGTTCCTGCTGTATCTGGCCCTCTATTCGAAGCGGCAGTGGACCATCTGGGCGACGGCGTTCCAGTTCCTGCTGATGGCCAACCACCTGGCCTTTGTCCGTTTCCACGAACTGGAACAGTGGGCCTATGTCTCGGCCTATTACGTCTGGGGCGACGCGGTCCTGCTGTCGCTGATCGTCGGCTCTGTCTGGCGCGCGCGCCGAGACCCGTCGGAAACGGCCCTTGGACCCGAGGACGAGGCCTGAATTCGACAGGGATCACGGTCAGGCCGCCGTCGCTGTGGCGTCGTCAACCCCACCCGCCCCGGCTCAGACATATCGCCTCACCTTCCTGAGCCATGCCGAAGCCGCGCCGCGCCACCTCGGCCGCCTCGAGACTGTCGGGATAGCGGGCCGGATTGCTGTGATTCAGGTGGATGAAGCGCACCCGCGTCCGCTCATCCGGGGTCAGCCGCGCCTCGAACCGATCCATGCTGTCCCGGATACGAGGATGGGGGATGGTCGTCATGTCCACGCCAGCCAATTCCCCGTCGGCAAAGAAAGTGGCGTCCAGATAGGCCACGTCAACCTGGCGGATCATCGCCTCTATCCCCGCCCCGCCCGCGGCTTCCCACCCGTCCCAGTCGTCAATGTCAGGCAGGAACACGGCCGCAGCATCCGAACCGCGGATCACAAAGCCGACCGTTTCGGAATACTCGTCACGATGCGGAACCAAGAAGGGCGTGACCGTCAGCCCGCCATCCAGCGCGACCGCCCGCCCGTCTGCCAGATCGCGAATGTGGATATTGTTCAGGGCGACCAGCTGGTTCCACGGACCATTGTCGCGCAGAAACCGGCCCATACGATCCATGGCGAACACCGGCACGCCGCGGGTGCCGGCCGCCTCGCGCCCCAGCATCATCAACCCGGCATAGTGGCCGATATGGGCATGGGTCAGAAAGACCCCGTCCAGCCTCAGCCCCGGTCCCTGAACGCCGGTCCACGCGTCGAGCCGCTGCATCTGGATCTTGATATCCGGCGTGGCGTCAAACAGCCAGCGCGCGCCGGACCGATGGTCGACCACCGCTATTGAGGTCGCCAGTCGCACCAGCGTCGGATCGGCCCAGGCGGGATCCTCCGAATGACCGATCTGCGGCATGCCTGCATCCTGGGCAACGCCCAGAACCCTCAGTTCCAGCCGACAAGGCGGTGCCTCCGCGCGCGCCGGCATATTCAAGGTCATCCACAGGGCGGCAGCCCCACAGATCGCTGCCGCCAACCAGGCCCGGACGGGCCGGCGCGATGCGGCGCGGGGTTCGTGATGCCTCATGATCGCGGAGGTCAGGCGATCGGTGCAGTAATCCAGCCGATCACGCTGGCGGCACTGACGCCCGCCGCGACGATGCCGACCGCCAGCGCGATGCGCGCATTGCGGTGAATGAAGACGAAAATGCCACCCAACATGATTGATCTCCCCCGGACCCGACCACACCGACACAGCTCTTCCGGTTCATCAAGGTGTACAAAGCGTTAATCGCGATTTGGTGATCGATTCACGCCTGTCGCGTGAAATGGTGCAGCGCAATTCCACTGGCGACCGAAACATTCAGCGAATCGAAGCCTCCCGACATCGGGATCGCCACCGGTCGGCAGCGTTCGATCACCGCCGGCGAGAGGCCGGGTCCTTCCGGACCCAACAGGACCGCGATCCGTCCGCCACGCCGCGCCTGGTCCAGCGGCTCGAACGCGCCCGGCGTCAGGGCGAACAGTTCAAACCCCGCCGCCTTCAGCCCCTCAACCATGGCCATGGCGTCCAGACCGGTCGCCATCGGCGTCCGCAGAACGGCCCCCACGGAGACCCGGATGGCCTTGCGGTAGAAGGGGTCGCAACAGTGCGCGTCCAGCAGAACCGCTCCGGCACCGAAGGCCGCCGCGTTGCGGAACACACCGCCCATATTGTCGTGATTGCCGATCCCGCAGGCGGCCACCACCACGGCGTCCGGCCCGATCCGGTCCAGGCAGGCCGCCAGGGACCGGGCGGGCGGCTTCTCGCCCAGCGCCAGGATTCCGCGATGAAGATGAAATCCGGCGATCGCATCCAGCACCGCCTGGCTCGCGACATAGACAGGTGCGTCTTCATTCCGGGCGAGCAGCGTCTCCAGCCCCTCGAGCCGTTTGCTGTCCAGCAGGAATGCGACGGGGCGACACAGGGACCGGTCCGACATCAGCACATTCAGCACCACCTCGCCCTCGGCCACGAACAGGCCCTGCCTGCCTGTGAGGTCACGCTCGCGGATGTCGCGAAAGCCGGCGATACGCGGGTCGTCGGGCTGGTCGATGCGGATCACGGCCAAGATCGGATATTTCCCGTTGCGTCAGTCTGACTCGCGCTGCTATAGCGCGCGCCTTCCCGAGAGGAAGTGTTCCGCGGTAGCTCAGTGGTAGAGCAGCCGACTGTTAATCGGCTGGTCGTAGGTTCGAATCCTACCCGCGGAGCCACTCTCTCCCACCCAATCGCCAGAGCGAAAAAAAGCCCGACGCGAGCGCCGGGCTGAAGAAGTTCGGTGATGGTGGGTGTCCTCGAAGAAGGAAGACGTCCTTGCGATGCCCTGAATTGGTTAAGCGATCGTAAACCGATCACTCGGCATCCGGCAGCCAGGTGGTCTGCCGTCCGCCCGCCGGGACGCTCCAGACCACCCGCCAGCCCGCGCCTGCGCGTTCGACCGACATACCGGCGTCCGCGCGCCCTGCCCCGGTGCCGGGCCAGACGAAGGTCCGTCCGCCGACCCGGATCTGGTCCGGCCCATCGGACGGCGTCAGCACCAGGCTCCATCGGCCTGAGGAGTCCGGCGTCACCCGGCCGCTTTCGCCACCGGCCTGAAGGTCAATCGGTGCGCCGTCCGGCGCACTACGGCCGGAGACAAGGCGCATCCGGCCGTCGCTGTCGACCGCGCCCAGTGCCGGTGCCCGGTCCAGCCGCCGGGTCGCACCGCCTGCCCGCAGAATCACCACCGGGCCCCGTCCTCCTGCAACGATCAGCAGCCGCTCCGGTGCCGGGGCCGCGTCCTGGCCGACCTGGGTCTCGGGACGAAGCAACAGGTCGCCGGCCGGAGCGGTCATGAAGATCTCGAACCGGCCCTGATCATCGGCCGCCGCAGCATGGGCGGGGCCGGAATCACTGCGCAGGACGACGCGGGCACCCGGCTCCGCCTGCCCCGAGAAGACGAGGCCGCCGGGACTACGTCGGACCGAACCAATCAGCGGCGGGCGAGTCCATCCGCCCGCCTCGGCCGGGACCCGTGCCTTCTCCGCCACTGCCGCGGCAGGCGGCGAACAGGCGGCGCTCGTCGCGCACAGCACGAGCGCTATCGCCGCCTTGCCCAACATGGCCCGTTTCATCGTGTGCATCCGACCGCTAGGAGTATCGGTCCAGATAGCGCGCCGAGGCGGCCGCTGTCTCCCATCCGTTCCCGAGGCCTCATGTCTTCGCCTGTCTTCATCCAACCCTTCGACGGAAAGTCCGTCTGCCTGTTCTGCGGCTCTTCCGACCTGTCCGACCCGGCCTACACCGCCGCAGCAAGCGCCTTCGGCGAACAGACCGCCCGGGCGGGCTGGCGGCTGGTCTATGGCGGCGGCGGCGTCGGCCTGATGGGGGCCTCGGCCCGCGCCGCACACGCGGCCGGCGGCCGGGTTCTGGGCGTCATGCCCGGCTTCCTGCGCAGCCGTGAGCGTCTGTTCGACGACGTCGAAACCCTGATCGTGCCCTCGATGCATGAGCGCAAGACGATCATGTACGACCAGTCCGACGCCTTCGTGGTCGCGCCGGGCGGCGTGGGCACGCTGGAAGAGGTCATCGAGGTGCTGTCATGGAAGCGTCTGGACCTCCATTCAAAGCCGGTTATCTTCCTGAATCTGAACGGCTTCTGGGAGCCCCTGCTGGCGGTCATGGAGCACAGCATCGCCGAAGGCATGACCCCCGCCACCTTCCGTCAGGCCTGGGTCGTCTGCGACACGGTCGAGGCCTCCATCAAGGCCATGCAGGCGGCCGACGACATGCCGCACTTGCAACATGATCGCCGATAAGTAATCACTGGTCAGTCAGCCGGTGTCCGTTAGTTTCTTTTAGAGACGTACCTTGACAGTTGCGTATGAAAACGGACATTGGCACCACGGGACGGATGACCGCTCCCGCCTAACCGGAGACCTCCCCATGCGTGCTCTGCTCATCGCTGCGGCCCTGTTCGCCGCCGCCCCCGCCTTCGCCCAAACCCCCGCCACCAGCGCCGTCCTCGCCGACGCCGCCCGCGCCCCGGCCGCCGCCGTCATCATCGACGGGGCCTCCTGGCGTTGCGAGGGCGCGTCCTGCACCGCCAGCGGCGGCACCAACCAGCCCGCGACCCGCGCCTGCCGCCGCGTCGTGGCCCGCTTCGGTGCCGTCTCGGCCTTCAGCTACAAGGGCGTCGCCCTGACCGCCGGACAGATCGCCGCCTGCAACGCCTGATCGCTTTCAGGTCCGCAAACGACAAAGGCCGTCCCTTGCGGGGCGGCCTTTTTGTTTAAGCGGAGCATCGGAGGCGGAGCAGCTTCAGGCCGCCTCGCCCTTCAGCCGCTTCACGATCCGCTCACGACCGATCATCGGTGCCAGGGTCGCCATGTCCGGGCCATGCGACTGACCGGTGATCATCATCCGCAGCGGCATGAAAAGGGCCTTGCCCTTGGCACCCGTGGCTTCCTTGACGGCGTTCGTCCACACCGGCCACAGCGTCTCGTCGATGGTCTCCGGCAGGGCCGCAAGGGCCGCCGCGGCAAAGGCCGCGTCCTCGATCACCGGCGTGACAGGTCCTCGCACGATCGTCGCCATTTCAACGACATCGGCAAACTTCTGAAGGTTGCCGCGCACCCCGTTCCAGAAGGCTTCGCCCAGATCGGCGTCCAGTTCGGCCAGCCGCGACCGGGCCGTCGCATGGTCCATGACGTGCAGCGACTGGGCGTTCAGCCGGTCCAGATCGGCCGTGTCGTAGCGCGCCGGCGATCGGCCCATTTTCGAGAAGGCGAAGCTGGCCCCCAGCGCCTCGATCGAGGTCCCAACCTCAAGCGGATCGGACGTGCCGATGCGGCCGAGATGGCTGGTGATGGCGATCGGCTCATAGCCGAGATCGCGCATCTCGCTGATCGACAAAGAGCCCAGCCGCTTGGACAGGGCCTGGCCGTCGGCCCCGACCAGCAGCGGCATGTGGGCGAAGGCCGGCGTCGGCCCGCCCAGCGCCTCGAAGATCTCGATCTGGGCCCCGGTGTTGGTGACGTGGTCTTCACCCCGGATCACGTGGGTGATGGCCATGTCGATGTCATCGACGACCGACGGCAGGGTGTAGAGAAACAGGCCGTCCTCGCGGATCAGCACCGGGTCCGACATCGAGGTCGTGTCCACCTCGGCATGGCCGCGCGCCAGATCCTCCCAGGCGACCCGCCGGCCTTCCAGCTTGAAGCGCCAGTGCGGACGCCGGCCTTCGGCCTCATAGACCGCCTTCTCCGCCTCCGTCAGTTCCAGGGCCGCGCGGTCGTAGATCGGCGGCAGGCCGCGCGACAGCTGCACCTTGCGGCGTCGGTCCAGTTCCTCGGAGGTGTCGTAACAGGCGTACAGCCGGCCCGAAGCCTTCAGACGGGCCGCAGCCTCCTCATAGCGGTCGAACCGCTTCGACTGGTTGTAACGCTCGTCCCAGACCAGCCCCAGCCAGGTCAGGTCGTCCTCGATCCCCTGTTCGAACTCGGGCGTCGAACGCGCCAGATCAGTGTCATCGATGCGCAGCACGAATTTGCCGCCCTGCCCTTTCGCGAACATCCAGTTCACGAGAGCGGTGCGGACATTGCCGACGTGTAGCTTACCCGTCGGCGACGGGGCGAAACGGACCTTGACGGACATACGATAGACCTTGGAAACGCGGGGCGCACAGGTCGCGCTCCCCATCCCTCAAGTCAAGGCATCGTGACCCGATCAGTCGTCCCGGTGGACCCGCTCGCGGCGTTCGTGACGCTCCTGGGCCTCGACCGACAGCGTCGCCGTCGGGCGGGCCTCCAGCCGTCCGAGGCTGATCGGCTCGCCGGTCTCCTCGCAATAGCCGTAGGAGCCGTCCTCGATCCGGCGCAGCGCCTCGTCGATCTTGGAGATCAGCTTGCGCTGGCGGTCACGGGTGCGCAGCTCCAGCGCCCGGTCGGATTCCGACGACGCCCGGTCGACCAGATCCGGATGGTTCTCCGTCTCGGCCTTCAGGTTGACGACGGTCCCCTTGGACTCGCGAAGGATGTCATCCTTCCAGTCCATCAGCTTGCCCTTGAAATAGGCCAGCTGCCGCTCGTTCATGAACGGCTCGTCGTCGGACGGCCTGTACGCGGCCGGCTCGACAATCGCAGACGCCAATGCGGTCATAGTTCGCACTCACGGTCTTTAGCAGCGCCCCCCTGTGGCGCAGCCCTGCCTATAGGGAGGACGAGGAGTCGCGGCAACAACGCTCGCGCGAGCGTGACCGATGAAGCTGAGACTCCGTTCGCGACCGTGACATTTCTTCATCACCCGCCGCCAGTCTGGCCTGTTTTTACAAGGGATTTCGACGACTTATGCTGCACTGCGGCGTAGGTCGGCCTTGGCCAGTTCGACCGCGGCGCGCAGGTCGATCTGGTCCAGCAGACTGTTCAGCTCTGCGTCAGCGTCTACGGGACGTTCTTCACGCAGGGTTCGCGTAAGCCGATCCAGGGCCCCTTCACCCGCCTCACCCACCAGCAAGGCCAGTTTCAGCTCTTCCAGCCGGTCCAGCAGGCCACTGCCGCGCCGGATCGCGCGCCGGCGCCGTTCGGTGACGTCGTCGACCCCCTGCAGGGCCATGAGCGCGGAGACGTCGGTGACTGCAGACGGTGCAGAGGTCGAGGTTGTGGCGCTCGCGCCGGCGGCGGACCCGCTGGCCGGCACGGAAAAGCCGCCGCCGGGACGGGCCGTGCGGGGCCCCGGGGCCGAAGACGGTCCGGACGGGCCTGTAACCTTCATGGCATGCGACTCCAGCACATGCCCGGACCATCGCCTCCATCGCGTCACCGTTTGGTTAACGGCCCGGCAGTTTCTGCCGCCGCCGCCGCACGCGCCGGTGCCCCACTCACTGTTTTTGCGCCGCTTTTCGACTGGCACGACACTGGCATGACACGACACGCAACAGTTCGTGGACGCCCCGCCTATGCAGAAACTGCTCGCTACCCTCCTGGCCGCCGCCGCCGTGGCCGGGCTAGCGTCTCCGGCCCTGGCCCAGTCGCGGATCAAGGATATCGCTGCGGTCGAGGGCGTCCGCTCCAACCAGCTGGTCGGCTACGGCCTCGTGGTCGGACTGAACGGCACCGGCGACAGCCTGCGCAACTGCCCTTTCACCCGCCAGTCGCTGGAAGGCATGACCGAGCGTCTCGGCGTCAACATCCGCGGGGCCAATGCCAACGCCAAGAACATGGCCGCCATCATGGTGACGGCCGAACTGCCGCCGTTCGCCACGCCCGGCGCCCGCATCGACGTCAATGTCTCCTCGATGTGCGATGCCAAGAGCCTGCTGGGCGGCACGCTTCTGGTCACCAGCCTCCAGGGCGCCGACGGCCAGGTCTATGCGGTCGCCCAGGGGTCGGTGCAGACCGGGGCCGTCTCCGGCGGCGGGGCCTCCGGCTCCTCCGTGACCCGTGGCGTCCCCACCGCCGGCCGCATCGCCTCGGGCGCCACGGTCGAGCGCGAGACCGGCTTTCATCTGGCCAATATGACCGAGGTCCGCCTGACCCTGCGCAATCCCGACTTCACGACGGCCCAGCGCATGGCCGCCGCGATCAACCAGGCCTATCCGAACACCGCCCTGGCCGAGAACGGCACGGTCGTCGCCCTGCGCGCCCCGGGCCAGATGGGCATGGCCGGCTTCATCAGCCGGGTCGAGAACCTGGAGGTCATGGTCGACTCCCCGGCGCGGGTGATCATCGACGAGGTCAACGGCGTCATCGTCATGGGCGACGCCGTCCGCGTCTCCACGGTCGCCATCGCCCAGGGCAATCTGACCATCTCGGTTCAGGAGACTCCCCGGGTCAGCCAGCCCGAACCCTTCAGCCGCGGCGGCGAGACCGTGGTGGTTCCCCAGTCCGATGTCGCGGTCGAGGAGGAACTGGGCCGCCAGATGCGGATCGTCGGCGGCGGGGCCTCCCTGTCCACCCTGGTCAACGGCCTCAACGCACTCGGCGTCAGCCCGCGCGACATGATCAGCATCCTTCAGGCCATCAAGGCCGCCGGTGCCCTCCAGGCCGAAATCGAGGTGATGTGATGATCCAGTCCACCGTCTCCCCCGCCACCCTGCCCCCGGCTGCGCCGCCGGCCGTTACCGCCCGGATGCGCGAGACGGCCGAGCAGTTCGAGGCCTCCTTCCTGTCCCAGATGCTCAAGCCGATGTTCGAGGGCCTCTCGACCGCGGCACCCTTCGGCGGCGGCGAAGCCGAGGGGACCTGGCGGGGCTTCCTCGTCGACGCCATGGCCAAACAGACCGTCCGGGCCGGTGGCATCGGCCTCGCCGATCAGGTCGTCGCCCGGATGCTGAAGATGCAGGAGGAGGGCCAGTGACCGACGCCGCCACCCTGAACGCCACCGCCCGTGTCCGTCAGCTGACCGACCTGACCACCCGCCTGACCGCAAGGCTGAGCGAGGAGTCGAAGGTGTTTGAGTCCCATCGTCCCCAGGACGCAGCGGCGGCGCTCGCCGGAACCCAGGACCTGGCCAACACCTATCGCCGGGAATCGGCCCAGCTGAAGGCCGATCCTGCCTCGGTTGCGGCTGCCTCCGTCGCTGACAAGACTGCACTGATAAAGGCGACCAGGGCCTTCGAGGCCGTGCTGACCCGGCACGCCCGTGCGGTCGAAGCCGCCCGTAGTGTCTCCGAGGGACTGGTCCGGACCATCGCGGCCGAAGTCGCCGGCCAGCGCGGCAGCCCATCAGCCTACGGCGCATCGGGCCGGGCGAATGCCGGTGACGGCCGGGCCGTAGCCTTCAACCGTCAAGCGTGACCGCGCTGTTAAGTCTGTTCGTCGAACGTGTCTTCATATCCATCGGGTAACCGGTAGCCATGAACACCAAGTCCCGCCTTCTCGGCATGGCCTTTGCCGCCGCCGACACCCTGCTCGAACTGGACGCCGACGGGCGCGTGGACATGGCGCTCGGGGCCGGTCCTTGCCCGCAGGAGGCTGTGGCCGAGAGCTGGCATGGGACGCTGCTGACCGACCTCGTCGGCAAGGCTGGCCAGAAGGTGCTCGCCGACACGCTGTCTGCGATCAGACCCAATGTCAGGCCCGCCCCGATTGACGCGCTGATCGCCTGCGGTCCGGATCGCGTGCGGCGCGCCCGCCTGCGTCTGTTCCAGCTGCCCGACCTCGCCCCGGCGGTGTCATGCGCCATCACCTATGAGGGGGCTCCCTTCACCCTTGATGTGCCCGAGGCGCCGCAACTGCTGAGCGCCGATGGCCTGCTGTCGCGGGTCCGTGGCTCGCTCCTGGAGTCGGACGCGCCAGTGGCCGTCGCCTTCGTCGACGTACCCGGCCTCGCCGCCGCGGGTGAAGCACACCAGCGCGCCGCCGCGCGGGTCGCCGCCGTCCTCCAGGCCTCCTCCATAGACGGTTCCTCCGCCGCCCGACTGGCACCCGAACGGTTCGCCCTGGTGCGCGCCTCTGACAGCCAGACGGACCTGGAGAGCGAGGTCCGGGACGCCGCCGCAGCCGAGGGCCTCGACCTGGCCGTCCGCACCACAGAGGCGGCCCTCTCCGGCGTCGCCCCTGCGGAACCGACCGTCCGCGCCCTGCGCTTCGCCCTGGAGGCCTGCATCAGGGAGGGGGGGATCGACGGTGCCGGTGCCGCCTTCTCGGAAAGCCTCAAGCGGACCCTCAAACAGGCTGATCGCTTCCGCGCCATGGTTCAGTCGCGCGATTTCGCCCTTGAGTATCAGCCGATCGTCGATCTTGCGACCGGCGTCACCCACCATTTCGAGGCCCTCGCCCGGTTCGGGTCTCACGGTCCCGCCGACTCCATCCGCCTCGCCGAGGAACTGGGCCTGATCGAGGGTTTCGATCTCGCCGTTGCCGAAAAGGCCTTGCAGCAGCTCCGTCGACCGGGCTTCGGCCTGACGCGGATCGCGGTCAATGTTTCGGGTGCCTCCCTCGGATCGAACGGCTACGTCGACGGCCTGCTGCGGCTGACCGCAGCGGCACCGGATATCCGGAACCGGATTCTCATCGAGGTCACCGAGACGGCGGCTGTCGCGGATATCGAGGCCGCGGGCCGCCGGCTCAGTGCCCTGCGTCGGGCCGGCGTCCGGGTCTGTCTCGATGATTTCGGAGTCGGTGCCGCATCGCTGGACTATCTGCACCGCCTGCCCGCCGACACCGTCAAGATTGACGGCCGGTTCGTCCGCAACATCGTCGACGACCAGCGGTCGCGCGATCTTGTCTCCCATCTTGTCGAGCTGTGCACCGACCTGAAGATGTCGACGATCGCTGAGATGGTCGAGACTGAGGCGCAGTCAGCCGCAGTTCGGGCCCTGGGCGTCGGCTATGGTCAGGGCTGGCTGTTCGGCCGCCCGGCGGCAGAGCCTGTCACCGCCACGCCTCAAGCGGCTCCGGCACGACGCCTCGGCGCTGTCGCAGGCTGGGGCTGACCAAGGGTCAGGATCCTGCCAACATCGATCGCCGCCAGGAAGTCGGCATCATGGCTGACCACGACCAGTGCCCCGTCCCAGGCGGACAGCGCCGTCTCCACGGCCGTGATCGACTCCAGATCGAGGTGATTGGTCGGCTCATCCAGGATCAGCAGCTGCGGCGGCCGGCCACCCGTCATGACGCAGGCCAGACCCGCCCTCAGCCGCTCCCCTCCTGACAGCGACCCGACCACACGGCGAGCCGCCGTATTGCGGAACAGGAAGCGCGCCAGGGCGGCCTGCGCCTCGTTCGGCGTCGCGTCAGGATTGAGCCTCCGATAGGCCTCCATCAACGTCTCATCGGGATGCAGCATGGCGCACGCCTGATCCAGCAGCGCCGCCGATGCCGGACGCTCGACCCGTCCCGCCGTGGGTTGAAGTTCTCCGGCCATAAGCCGCAACAGGGTCGTCTTTCCCGCGCCATTGGGACCGGTGACCGCCACCCGCCCAGGTCCGGTCAGCTTCAGCGACGTCGGCCCCGCAATCCGGCGGCCGTCCGGCGCGTCCCACGCCGCATCGTCCAACGCCAGAACCACCCGGCCCGGTGCCAATCCGGTGGTTGGCAGCGGAATCGCAAGGCTCCTGACCCGCTCGACCCGCTCCCTGGCATCCGACAGGGCCGCCCCGGCCACCATCGCGCGTCGTTCGGCCAGCCTGTTTTCACGCGCGCCGCTGTTCTCGGCCCGCTCCGCCATCGCCCCAAGCTGGACTTTCGGCTCCGACTTCCGGGCCGCGAAGGCTCTTCCGGCCCTGTCTCGCCGCGACTTCCTCTCGATGGCGCGGCGGGCCTCCTGCGCGACCCGTTCGACCTCCCGCTCCGCCGCTTCCAGCCCATGCTCAGCGGCCGCACGTTCGGCCGCCTTGCGCGCGGCATAGAGGTCATATCCCCCGCCATAGGTCGCCGCGCCCAGCGACGACAGCTCCACAATCCGGTCCATCCGCCGCAGCAGGTCCCTGTCGTGGCTGACCACCACGGCCCCGCCCTTCCAGCGCTCGAGCACCCCGGCGACAATGACGCGGCCCTCGCGGTCCAGATGGTTGGTGGGTTCGTCCAGCACCAGCAGGTCCGGCTGGTCCAGAAGCAGGGCGGCCAGCCTCAGCCGCGTCTGCTCACCCCCGCTCAGCGAGCCGATCCGCCGGGCCGGATCAAGCCCGGGCAGGCCGACCTCGGCCAGGGCCGTGGCCATGCGGTCTTCAAGCGTCCAGTCGACCTCGGCCAGATCATCGACCGTCCCCTCGCCGGCCAGGACGCGCGCAACGATGGCCAGGCCGTCGATTGCGCCCAGCGCGTCCGCCACCGTCGCCTTTCCCACCGGCCCGACGGCCTGCTCCAGAAATCCGATCCTGCCCGCGCGCACGACGGTGCCTTCGCCAGGGACCGTTCGTCCGGCGATCAGGCGCAGCAGCGTGGTCTTGCCCGCGCCGTTGCGGCCGACGATGCCCGTGCGCTCACGCCCGAAGGCGAGACTCAGGTCAGAAAAAAGAGTGTGGCCGTCAGGCGTCCCGGCCGCGACGCGATCGAGCGTCACGAGTGCGGATGCGGACGGGCTTGGGACGAGGCTGGAATATGACATAGGCGAGCACGAGCAGCGGAGCGGAAAGGGCGAAACCGATTTCCAGGGCGCTGATCATGATCGTCGAACTCCAGTGAACTCACTCGAAGAGAGCAGGATGGTTTGGAACTGCCTGTCTGGCAAGCTATTTCGAGGATGGTGGGCCGGCTTCAGGCCGGCCTGGTCGGAGCCGGTTGACATGTCTGAGGATCCCGAAGCCCGCCGCCAGGCTGCGGTCCGGCGCATCGAAGCCGAAACCGGCATCGATGAGGCCATGATCGCCCGGCTGGTCGACGCCTTCTACGACCGCGTCCGCGCCGATCCCCTGCTCGGTCCGGTCTTCGCCGACCGGATCAGTGACTGGGAGCCGCACCTTGAGCAGATGCGCCTGTTCTGGTCGTCCGTGGCCCTGATGAGCGGGGCCTACCACGGGCGGCCGATGCCGAAACATTTGCCCCTGCCCGTCGATGCCCGACACTTTGACCGCTGGCTGGAGCTGTTCGGGGCCACGGCGGCCGCGGTATGCCCGCCGAGGGCCGCAGCGCATTTCGTCGAACGCGCCCAACGCATCGCCGAGAGCCTCGAACTGGGCATCGCCGGGGCTAACGGCGTCCTGTTGCGCAAGGGTGAGCGCTATCTGCGGCTGACGGAGGCGTGGAGGCCGCCAGCCTGATGCCGTTCCGGCTGACGGATGCTTTCAGACGGACCTGCCACGCCACGTTGTTCCCGGATTGTTCTTGCTGAAACCCGCGAATTGATCCCCATATAGCGGCGTCGCGCCGGACCGTCCCCGGCCCTGCCGCGTTTCCGAATTCCCCAGTCTCCAGGCCCCATGACCGAAAAGCACAATTTCATCCGCGTGCGCGGCGCCCGCGAGCACAATCTCAAAGGCGTCGATCTCGACATCCCGCGCGAGCAGCTGGTGGTCATGACCGGCCTGTCGGGCTCGGGCAAAAGCTCGCTCGCCTTCGACACCATCTACGCCGAGGGGCAGCGTCGGTATGTGGAATCCCTGAGCGCCTATGCCCGCCAGTTCCTCGAACTGATGGGCAAGCCGGACGTCGACCTGATCGAGGGCCTGTCACCGGCCATCTCCATCGAGCAGAAAACCACCTCGAAGAACCCGCGCTCGACCGTCGGTACGGTGACCGAGATCCACGACTATATGCGACTGCTGTGGGCCCGCGTCGGCGTGCCCTATTCGCCTGCCACCGGCCTGCCGATCGAGAGCCAGACCATCTCCATGATGGTCGACAAGCTGACCGCCCTGCCCGAGGGCGAACGCCTCCTGCTGCTGGCCCCCGTCGTGCGCGGCCGCAAGGGCGAATACCGCAAGGAAATGGCCGAGTGGCAGCGCGTCGGCTTCCAGCGGGTCAAGATCGACGGCGAGTTCTACGCCATCGAGGACGCCCCGACCCTCGACAAGAAATTCAAGCACGACATCGACATCGTCGTGGACCGGATCGTGACCAAGGCCGGGCTGGAAAGTCGCTACGCCGACAGCCTGCAGACCGCCCTCAATCTCGCCGACGGCATCGCCGTGGCCGAATGGGCCAATGTCGCCGAGGGTGAGACCGCCCCGCGCCGCCTGACCTTCTCCGAGAAATTCGCCTGCCCCGTCTCCGGCTTCACCATCAGCGAGATCGAGCCGCGACTGTTCTCGTTCAACAACCCTTTCGGCGCCTGCCCGGCCTGCGACGGCCTCGGCGTCAAACTGGCGTTCGACGCCGACCTGGTCATCCCCGACCGCGACAAGACCCTGCACAAGGGTGCCGTCGCCCCCTGGTCGCGCGGCCCCTCGCCGCTCTACACCCAGACCCTGCAGTCGCTCAGCCGCCACTACGGCTTCTCGATGGACGTCGCCTGGCGCGACCTGCCGGAGCAGGCCCGGACCGTGATCCTGCGCGGCACCGGCTCCGAGAAGATCAAATTCACCTATGACGACAACGCCCGCAAATACGAGGTCTCCAAGGCCTTCGAGGGCGTCCTGCCCAACCTCGAACGACGCTGGCGTGAAACCGACTCCGCCTGGGTGCGAGAGGAGCTGGGCCGCTTCCAGTCCGAAACCCCCTGCGAGGTCTGCCACGGCAAACGCCTCAAGCCCGAGGCCCTCGCGGTCAAGGTCGCGGCCACCGACATCGCCGAGGTCTCCTGGCTGTCGATCAAACAGGCCCACGCCTGGTTCACCGATCTCGACGGCAAGCTGACCGACAAACAGATGGAGATCGGTCGGCGCATCCTGAAGGAGATCACCGACCGGCTGCGCTTCCTGAACAACGTCGGCCTCGACTACCTCAGCCTGTCGCGCGCCTCGGGCACCCTGTCCGGCGGCGAGAGCCAGCGCATCCGCCTGGCCTCCCAGATCGGCTCCGGCCTGACCGGCGTCCTGTACGTGCTGGACGAGCCGTCCATCGGCCTGCACCAGCGCGACAACTCCCGCCTGCTGGAAAGCCTGCGCGGCCTGCGCGACCTCGGCAATTCCGTCCTCGTGGTCGAGCACGACGAGGAGGCGATCCTGACCGCCGACTATGTCATCGACATGGGCCCCGCCGCCGGCGTCCATGGCGGCGAGGTCTGCGCCCAGGGCACGCCTGCCGAGGTCATGGCCGATGCGAAGTCCCTGACCGCCAAATACCTGACCGGCGAGCGCGAGATCGAACTTCCCGCCGACGGCCGCCGCCCGGTCGACCGCAAGAAGATGCTCCGCGTCTCCGGGGCGACGGGCAACAATCTGAAGAACGTCACCGGCGAAATTCCCGGCGGCCTGTTCACCTGCGTCACCGGCGTTTCCGGCGGCGGCAAGTCGACCTTCACCATCGAGACCCTCTACAAGGCCGCCGCCCGCCGACTGCACAACGCCTCGGACGCCCCCGCACCCTTCGACCGCATCGAGGGGCTGGAGCTGTTCGACAAGGTCATCGACATCGACCAGTCACCAATCGGCCGCACCCCGCGCTCCAACCCGGCCACATACACCGGGGCCTTCGGTCCGATCCGCGACTGGTACGCCGGCCTGCCCGAGTCAAAAGCCCGCGGCTACGGCCCCGGTCGCTTTTCGTTCAACGTCAAGGGCGGTCGGTGCGAGGCCTGCCAGGGCGACGGCCTGATCAAGATCGAGATGCATTTCCTGCCCGACGTCTATGTCACCTGCGACGTCTGCAAGGGCAAACGCTACAACCGCGAGACCCTCGAGATCGTCTTCAAGGGCAAGTCGATCAGCGACGTCCTCGACATGACGGTCGAGGAGGCCGCGTCCTTCTTCAAGGCCGTGCCCTCGATCCGCGACAAGATGCTGACCCTGAACCGCGTCGGCCTCGGCTATGTCCAGGTCGGGCAGTCCGCGACCACCCTCTCGGGCGGCGAGGCCCAGCGGGTGAAACTGTCGAAGGAGCTCTCGAAGCGGGCGACAGGCAAGACCCTCTACATCCTCGATGAGCCCACGACGGGCCTGCATTTCGAGGACACGAGGAAGCTGCTGGAGGTGCTTCAGGAGCTGGTCGACAACGGCAACACCATCGTGGTGATCGAGCACAATCTCGACGTCATCAAGGTGGCCGACTGGCTGCTCGACTTCGGGCCCGAGGGCGGCGACGGCGGCGGCGAGATCGTCGCGGTCGGCACCCCCGAACAGGTCGCCGCCAATCCGAACAGCTGGACCGGCAAATACCTCAAGGAAATCCTCGACCGCCACGAAACCCGCCGCAAGGCGCGGGTGGCGGCGCTCAAGAAGAGCGCCTGACGGCTCAGGCCGCTTCCGCAGCCGCCTCCGGGGCGGCCTCGACGCCGTGGCCGCGGGTGCGGCCGCGCAGCGCCAGCACGACCGTGCCGACCAGCAGGACCGCCGTGGTCACCAGACTGGCCTCCGGCCCGAAGCTCGCGCCCGTCAGCCACCAGGCCGAGCCCGGGGTGCCGGTCAGGTCGGTAATCAGGGGCAGGCTGTCGATCTTCATCCCGGACACCTCGAGGCCGAAGCCCAGCCCCAGCAGCCAGTTCCACGCCGCATGCCAGCCGCAGACGCCCCACAGCGACCCCTCGCGCACGGCGTAGAGGCTGATGAACAGGCCGAACAGGACGACATTGACCAGGCCCACATACAGTTCGTTCGACGGCTCGATATTGCCGGCATGGGCAAGGGCAAACAGGACCGAGTTGGCCACCACGGCGATCCACAACCCGTGCCGCGAGGCGATCAGCTGCATCAGCCAGCCCCGGAACAGCAGTTCCTCCGAAGATCCCTGGATGATGAAGCCCAGCATCAGCACGCCGATGGGCAGCAGGGCCGCGCCGACGGCGGCGGAGCCGAACGCCCCCGCCCCCTCGACGACATAGCCGCCGGCCAGCCAGATGACCCCGACCACACCCGCGAGGAAGGCCAGGCCGATCAGATAGCCGCGCAGGAAGCGCAACGGTCCTCTGGCGTTCAGGCCCAGAGCCGAAGGCCCGCGACGTTCGAACAGCCAGGCCCAGAGCAGAACAAGAACGGAGCCCAGCCCGAAGGCCACGCCGAGTTGATAGGCCAGCTGCGGCCAGCCGTCGTCACCGCCGCCGGGAGCGACAAAGCCCGTCGCAACAGCCGGGAGATACGCCCCCACCTCCCCGCCGATCATGAAGACCACGCCGAGCACGATGGCCGCGAGGGTCCAGGTCCGGCGATGCTTCAGCTTGCGCTGGGCGTAGAGTTCAATCCCGGCCATGCGACACTCCCTTCCGGCTTTGCGCGGACGGCTGTCCGTCCCGACATGAGGCCGAAAGGGCGGTGAATGGATGCACGCCGCGCGAAATGCGCTGCCGCCGGGCCGAAGAAGGAACCGCTATTCGGACGCGACGCCCTTCAGATCCCGATACGCCGCCGAGAACGGGGCATAGACGACAGCGACCTGCAGGGCCGACATGACGGCATTGATCAGGATCCAGGCCGCGATTGCCGGCCAGGCCGACTGGAGGATGACCTGAAGGCTCTCGTCTTCCAGACCCTCCAGCGCCGCCATGCCGCCCCCGGTCGCAAACTGTAGCGGCATGGCGACCAGCGAGCCGAGCAGGCCCACAACCATGCTCATGATCCACGCCAGCAGCGCCATCCCCAGCAGGGGCCAGAACCGTCCCCGGGTGAAGCCGAAGGAGTCGAAGATCGCAATTCGCTGCTCGGCCATGGTGATCGGGATCGCGAGGCTCAGGCGCACGGACAGCCAGGTGAACAGGGCGATGGTGGCCAGGACCAGAAGCACCACCAGCAGCCACAGGGCCGGCATGTCCGCAGCGGCGGTCATCCCGATCGCCACACCGATCACCCCGCTGGCAACGACTCCCAGCCCCATGAAGACAAGGAACAGGACCAGGGACACCACCAGCACCCGGACCTCATCCTTCCCGAGCCGCAGATAGCCCAGGGCGCTCTCGCCGGGCCGCAGCACCGCGCGGGCGATGGCCGCATAGACCATGGCGCTGGCGACCAGGCTGACCGGCATCAGGACCGCGAACAGCAGACCCATCATCTGGAACAGGGGCGCGAAATCCTCCATCGACGGGGTCGCGCCGGACTGCTCAAGTCGTTCGGTCGCCGTGACGAAACCGATCAGGCTCGGCCCCACCATGGCGAAGGCTGCGACCATGATGAGCCCATAGAACAGGGCCCAGAAAACCAGGGCCATGGGATGCCGACGCACCACCCTGAACCCTTCGAACGCTGCGTCTGTCGCTGAAAAGCTCATCATTCCCTCCCGAACCGAGTCACCACCAGCCTAGATCCCGCGGCCCCCTGTGTCAGTGGAATTCCTCGACGAGCGGAGCCGGCTCCTCATCTGCGACCAGCGCCTTTACCACCTGGGCATAGGGGGCGGTGAACAGGGTCTGCGAAAAACCCTGCAGCCAGGCCACAGGGACCAGCAGTACGACCGCCAGGCCGGCCAGCAAGGCTGGCTGCTGCGGCAAGCCGGTGATCCAGGCCTCGATCGCTTCCGGATCGGTCGCGGAAACCCCACCGCCGACCGCCAGCATGACGAGCATGAACAGGATCATGAAGGCGATGCCGACAAGGATGGCGATCAGAATTAGGATGATCCACAGCCCCAGCAGGCTCCAGGTCTTGCCCCGACCCAGCTTCCAGCCCTCCTCGAAGGCGAAGGTCCGGTAGTGGATGCTGGCCGGGGCCAGCAGTGACAGCCGCCCCCACAAGAGCATCAGACCCAGAAAGACTGCGAACCCAAGCGCAATGCACAACAGCCAGCGCCACGGATCGCCCAGCTGCCAGATCGCGAACCCGATGCCGACCGCCAGCAGGACTGCAATGAGAGCGATGAAGAAGAAGCCGATACCGACGGCCAGTCCCACCACGGCCACCTGGAGTTCCGCCATCCCGATCCGCAGGAAGAAGGCGCGATCGCCCTTGCGACCCGCCTGGACGGCCCGGATGATCGCCGCCGTCACGACCACGAGCGAAAGAAGGCCGAGCAACTGCGCCAGGTTGGACCAGATCTGGAACTGCATGAAACCGGCCATGTCTTCGCCGAATGGCATCTCGTCCGACCCGGCCGCCGCCAGCGCCTCGGGACTGAACGCACCGGAGGCCGCCATCTGGCTGAACAGGGGGATCATTGCGCCGATCACCATCAGGCTCGGAGCCAACATAACCAATCCCCAGACGATGGTCGCCAGCGGCCGCCGCCCCACCAGCCGGAACGGCTCCACGGCCGCGTCCATGATCGAAAATGTCTTCATCTCGCCCTCCCAAGCTGTGTCAGCATACCTCTGCCCGGAAGCTGTACCAAACCCGGAACGTTTCCGATGCTGACGCGGCCGCCCGGCGTGGCTAGAAGGCCGCAATGACTTCTCCCTCAATCCCGCCCATTCACGTCATCGGCGGCGGCCTTGCCGGTTCCGAAGCCGCCTGGCAGATCGCCCGTGCCGGCGTCCCCGTGGTCCTGCACGAGATGCGCGGCGTGCCCGGCGTGAAGACCGACGCCCATCACACGGATGGCCTCGCCGAGCTGGTCTGTTCCAACTCCTTCCGCTCCGACGACTGGGAGCACAATGCGGTTGGCCTGCTGCATGCCGAGATGCGGGCACTGGACTCCCTCATCATGGCCTGCGGCGACGCCCATCAGGTCCCCGCCGGCGGTGCCCTGGCCGTCGACCGCGACGGCTTCTCCCGGGCGGTCACGGCGAAGCTGGAGGCTCATCCCCTCGTCACCATCGTGCGCGAGGAGATCGCCGGCCTGCCGCCCGAAGCCGATGGGACGAACGGATGGGACAATGTCATCGTGGCCACCGGCCCCCTGACCTCCCCGGCCCTCGCCGCCGCCATCCTCGACCTGACCGGCGAGGACGCGCTCAGCTTCTTCGACGCCATCGCCCCCATCGTCCACGCCGACTCCATCGATTTCGACATCGCCTGGCGGCAGTCGCGCTATGACAAGGAAGGCCCCGGCGGCGATGCCGCTGCCTATGTCAACTGCCCGATGGACAAGGCCCAGTATGAGGCCTTCATCGACGCCCTGCTGAACGGGCCCAAGGCGGAGTTCAAGGAATGGGAGAACGTCCCCTATTTCGACGGCTGCCTGCCCATCGAGGTCATGGCCGAGCGCGGCCGCGAGACCCTGCGCCACGGCCCGATGAAGCCCGTCGGCCTGACCAATCCGCGCGACCCCATGGTCAAGTCATACGCCATCGTCCAGCTGCGCCAGGACAATGCGCTGGGCACATTGTTCAACATGGTCGGCTTCCAGACCAAGCTGAAGCACGGGGCCCAGGCCGAGGTCTTCCGCATGATCCCCGGCCTGCAGGACGCCCAGTTCGCCCGCCTCGGCGGCCTGCACCGCAACACCTTCCTCAACAGCCCGAAACTGCTGGACCGCCAGCTCCGCCTCAAGGCCATGCCGCGCCTGCGCTTCGCGGGTCAGGTCACCGGCGTCGAGGGCTATGTCGAGAGCGCCGCCATGGGCCTGCTGACCGGCCGCCTCGCCGCCGCCGAGCGCCTCGGCAGGCCGCTGGAAGCCCCGCCCGTCCATACCGCCATGGGCGCCCTCGTTGAACACATCACCGGCGGCCACCTCGACGGCCCCGGCGGCATCTCCAAATTCCAGCCCATGAACATCAACTATGGCCTCCTCCCCCCGCTGGAAGCCCCCAAGGTCGATGAGGCCGGGGTCAAGATCCCCCTCAAGGAACGCGGCCGGGCCAAGAAGCGGCTGATGAGCCTGCGGGCGATAGAGGCGTTGAAGGCGTGGCGGGACGCGGCGTGATCCTCGAACCCGCCAAGGTCGCCATCCGCCGCCGGATCACCGACCTGTTCAACGACGCGTCGAAGGGCGAACGGCCCATCCTGCGCCGCGCCGATGCCCTGTTCGCGACCGACTCCGTCGCCTGGCGCGTCAACGGCGACATCGTCACCATGATGATCGGCGGTGTCTCCGGCCTGCTGCTGCAGATGCTTCATCCGGCGGTGCTGGCCGGGGTCTGGGACCATTCCGACTTCCGTTCCGACATGCACGGCCGGCTTCGGCGCACGGCCAAATTCATCGCCGTCACCACCTATGACCATGCCGAACACGGCATCGCCGCCATCGACCGGGTGCGCGGCATCCACGACCGGATCGGCGGTGTCCTGCCGGACGGAACCCCCTACCGGGTCAGCGACCCTGCCCTGCTGGCCTGGGTCCATGTCACCGAGGCGATCAGCTTCCTCAACGCCTGGATCCGCTACGCCGAGCCGGACATGCCGCTGGCCGATCAGGACCGCTATTTCGCCGAGATGGCGGTTGTGGCCGAACGGCTCGGTGCCGATCCCGTCCCACGCGACCGGGCCTCCGCCGAGGCCCTGATCCAGTCGATGCGTCCCGGCTTGCGCGCCGACGCCCGCACCCATGAGGTCGCCGCCCTGGTCATGCGCCAGACCATCGGCGCGCGCGCCGTCGATCTGGCCGCCGGCCTGATCATGCAGGCGGGAATGGACCTGTTGCCCGCATGGGCCCGTGCCCTGCACGACCAGCCACAAAACCTGCCCCGGCCCTTGGCGCGCGGCCTTGCCGGTGCTGTCACTCGCGCCCTGCAATGGGCCTACGACGGCTCGCCCAACCGCGAGGTGTGGCCATCCGAGGTCACGGTCTGGCCGCGTAGCTGACCGTCAGCGGTCCGCCTCGGCCAGCGCTTCATTCATCATCACCGGCGCGCCGTACCCCAGTGCCTCCAGCCGTGCCGCTTGCGTCGCCGCATCCCCGACCACCACATAGATCATGCTGTCGGTCCGCAGATGATCTGCGGCCAGGGCCTGGACCTGTTCGACCGTCAGCCCCCGGATGACCCCGGCCTCGCGGTCCAGATAATCAGCCGGCAGGCCGAAGTCGCCGATCGCCTCCAGCACGTCCAGCTTGGCCCCGGCGGTCTCGAACGCCCGGGCGCGGCTGCGGCTTATGGCGTCGCGGGTGACGCCCAGATCGGCCTCGGTGAAAGTCGCGCCATAGTCGCGTACGATGTCGCGGGCCATGGTTGCGGCTTCCAGGGTGACATTGGCGCGCACGGCGCTGGACAGCTGGAAATGGCCGAACTCGTCGCCGCCTGCGAAACCGCTGCGGACTCCATAGGTATAGCCCGCACCCTCGCGCATCTGCTGGGTCAGGCGCGAGGCGAAGCCGCCGCCGCCCAGCCGGTAGTTCATCGCCGTCGCCGGATAGAAGTCCGGATCGGCCCGTGTCAGCGCCGGATAGCCGAACACCAGCACCGACTGGGACGCATTCGGCATGTCATAGAAATAGACCCGCGACCCGATGGGCGGCGTCGGTGCCGCATAGGCCGGGACCGCCACGTCGCGACGCGCCCAGCGTTCGCCCAGACCGGACAATGCCGTGGTCGCCGCGACCGCATCCACCGCGCCGACGATGCGGAAGCGGGCGTTGTTGGGTGCCAGATGGTTCGACTGCCATGCCCTGAGGTCTTCCATGGTCAGGGCCGCCACAGAGGCCTCCGTGCCCAGGGGCCCGCGCGACAGAATATGGTCGGGCCCATAGGCGACCAGATTGTAGACCCGGCCGGCGATCGCGGGCGGCTGGGCGCGGGCGGCCTGGATCTGGGCGGTCGTGGCGGCCCTGGCCAGTTCGAGTTCCGCCGGGTCCCAGCGCGGCTCCAGCAGCATCTCCTCCACCAGATCGATCGTGGCGGCCAGATTGCGGGACAAGGTCCGGCCGGAGATCACGAATCGTTCGTCCCCCGCCGTCACGGCGACCTGGGCCCCCAGCGACTTGAAGGCGTTCTCCAGTTCGGCGGGCGTGCGGTCGCGCGTGCCCCGGTCCATCATCCGCGCCAGCAGACTGGCGGTGCCCGGCTTCGCCGGATCGTCGAGCAGCCGGCCACCGTCGATCGACAGTTCGAACCAGACCAGCGGCGTCTCGCTGTTCTCGATGCCGGACACGGCCAGCCCATTGGGCAGGGCAGCGTTCCAGATCGTCGGCGAGGCCACCACGGCTGGAGCGCCGAATGGCGGCTCGACGGTCCGGTCGAAACTTGAGGGTGTACGCTCATAGGACGCCGTCTGGGCGCGCGGATCGACCGCCGCCTCGGCACCCTGGACGATCGGCTCCTCGACGACTGCGGCGACGTTCGAGCCTTCCAACGCCAGGGCGGCCTGCCCCCTGGGCGTGAAACTGGTCGCCACATGCGGGCGATCCTCAATGTAGGTCCGATAGACGCGCATCACGTCTTCGGCGGTCACAGCCCTGAGCGCCGCAAGGTCGCGATCCGGCGTCGTGCCGTAGAGGTCGTAGCGGGCCAGGGCCGCACCCTTGCCCAGCACACTGCCCAACCGGGCGTAGAAACCGGCTTCGGCCACCGTCTTGACCCGCTCCAGGGCAGCGGAATCGACGCCCCGGGACTCGAACCGTTCGAAGCCCTGGTTCAGAGCCGCGCGAACGGCGTCAAGATCGACGCCTTCGAAGGCTGTGACCTGCAGCGTCACCGCGCCCGCGATCTGGTCCGCGCCCGAAAAGCCCCCGACCTCGTCGGTCAGTTTCGCCTCGTCGACCAGAACGGCGGTCAGCGGTGCCTCTTTCCCGTCGGTCAGAAGGGTCACCAGCACGTCCAGCGCCGCCTCGTCGGGATGCCCGCGCTGGACTGTCGGGAAGGCCAGCGTCAGTTGCGGCAGGGTAGCGAGATTGTCCTCGTGCATCAGCCGTCGGGTCTCGGTCAGCCCCGCCGGCCGGGCCTGTTGGACCGGAGCGTCCGGCCCCCGCGGAATCTCACCGAAATATCGCTGTACCCAGGTGCGGGCCTGGTCCGGATCGAAGTCCCCTGCGATCACCAGCGTCGAGTTGTTGGGCGTGTACCAGCGGCGATAGAAGCCGCGCACATCCTCCAGCGTCGCCGCGTTCAGGTCAGCCAGCGAGCCTATCACCGGCCAGCTGTAGGGGTGGTCCTCGGGATACAGGGCCTCAAGGATGACGCCGTTGGTGTGGCCATAGGGCTCGTTGTCCACCCCCTGCCGCTTCTCGTTCTTGACGACCTCCTTCTCCTTGGCCAGCACGGCGTCGGTGACGGTGTTGATGAAATAGCCCAGCTTGTCCGCCTCGGCCCAGATCATCTTCTCCAGCGCATCGCTGGGCACGGTCTGCAGATAGTCGGTGATGTCCTGGCTGGTCGAGCCGTTGGCACCCGAGCCGCCGATCCGCGCGCTCATCGCGTCCAGGCCGCCCGGTCCCAGATTCTCGGAATCGAGGAAGAACAGGTGTTCGAACAGGTGGGCGAAGCCGGTCCGCCCTGGCTCTTCGCGCGCCGAGCCGACCCGCGCGGCCAGCACGACGGCCACGACCGGGTCGGAGCGGTCGATGTGGAACACCACCCTCAGGCCGTTCCCGAGCTCGAACGCCTCGACCGCGATCAGTGGCGCGGCGGCCTCAGCGGCGGCCTCGGTCCCGGGAGAGACCGCGACCGCCGCGTTTGACGCGGTCGCACAGGCCGTCAGCAAAGCCCCGAGGGCCGCCGCCGTCAGAAATGTCCGCAAGATCATATCGTCGCTCCGGTTCCAGCCGAACGATAGGGGCACCGGCCTGGGCGGGTCAAAGCCGTGCGGATTGATTCTTTGTAACGAAACCGCCGGGGGGCCTCAGACCGGCTTCACCCTGTCCCCCACCCGGGACGGTCGACGCCGGGCGGTCTGTTCAGTCCTGACAGGAGGCATCAGATGTCCCCGCAAAGACAGGCGACAACCAGCCTCAATCGCTTGACGAACTCTGGCGCGGCCGGACGCGTCAGCGCGGCGATGGCGACGGCCGGAAAGGCTTGAACCGGCAAGGCGGAGAGACCGCGATTGGCCGCCGCCTTCGACGCCCTCGCCGCATCCGCCTGCCCGGTCTGCGCCAGTCCCCACACCCGTCCTGCCCCGACGACCGCATCGTCGAACCCCGATCCCGCCAGCACCCGAACAGCCGTCTGCATGGGCCCGACATAGAAGGCGTCGAGGTCGTGTGGCGCGCCGTGCACCCGACCAATGTGCGCCTCGATCAGGGCGTCGAACGGCGTCCGGTCCAGTCTGTGCCGCGCCACCAGATCGGTCAGGGCCTCCAGCACCGGATGCCCCTTGCGCGCCGTCCCGGCGAAGACGCCGTCCATCTGCTCGCGCCACCAGACGTAACGCATCTCGGCCAGCAGCGGCTGGGTCACCCGCGTCGGGATGGCCATCAGCTCCGCCTCGAAGGCATAGAGGGCGATCAGGTCCGCGCGCAGCTGTTCATCGGCCACAAAACGGCTGGACAGCCACCGGTCGATATCGGCGGCGCGGACCTGGGCGTCGAGTGAGGCGGGGGGATCAGCCAAACAGGGTCTGGTACATCGCCATCGAAGTCAGCATCGGCAGCGACAGCAACAGGTTGGTGCGGCTGGCCAGCATGGCGATCCGGGCCGACTTGGCCTTGACGTCATCCTCGGCCGGCACGATGCCCAGCGCCCGCTTCTGGTTCGGCCAGATGATGCCCCAGACGTTGAGGAACATGATGATCGCCAGCCAGGTGCCGATCCCCATCAGGGTGAAGCCCTTCTGGTCTTCGGTCAGTCCACCGGCAAAGCCGAAGGACAGGACCTCGGCGGAATAGACATGACCGCGGGTCAGCATGACACCAAAACCTGCGACGACCGTGACCAGCGCCGCCCAGCGGAACCAGAACAGGGCCTCGGGCGCGATATGTTTGCCGACGGCCGGCTTCAACTCGGCCGGAATGCTGGGCATGACCCGGATCTGGACGAAGTTGAAATAGTACAGCAGACCGATCCACAGGATTCCGGCCACGACGTGCGCCCAGCGCAGGGCGGCTTGCCAGAACAGATCCCCAAAGCCACCGGATATCTGGCCAAAGGCGAGGATCATCCCCACGGCCAGCGCCAGGCTCAGCAGGATCGTGGTGCGAAAGTTCGAAAGCAGCTTGCCCATGGTCCGCCCCTCCCCGGGCGATTCAGCTATGCCACGCGCCCGATCGGGCGGCGCGACTCAATCCGCAGGCAGCATAACGCCGCCGGTCCTCGACAAAAACCGAAAGACTGTAGGGGCTTTCCTGACCCCTACGGCCGCGACGCCATGCCCAGTTTGATCGGCTTGGCCTCTTCATCCTTGGCCCCGCGCTTGACGCCCCACAGCAGCAGGACCGGCGCGGCCACATAGACCGAGGAATAGGTGCCGACCACGATCCCGAAGATCAGGGCAATCGCGAAGGGCTGCAGCGGTCCACCACCCAGCACCGCCAGTACGCCCAGGGCGAACAGGGCCGTAACCCCGGTCATGATGGTGCGGGACAGGGTCTCGTTGATCGACAGATCGATCAGCTCACCCAGCGGCATCTTCTTGTATTTGCGCAGATTCTCACGAATGCGGTCATAGACGACGACGGTGTCGTTCATCGAATAGCCGATCACCGTCAGGACCGAGGCCACCGCCGTCAGGCTGAACTCCATGCCTGTAATGGCAAAGAGGCCAAAGGTCAGGATCACGTCGTGGAACAGGCCGACGACAGCCCCGAGGCCGAACTGCCATTCGAACCGGAACCAGATGTAGATCATCATCAGGATGATGGCGACGACCAGAGCCATGACGCCATTGGTCAGAAGCTCACTCGACACCGCAGCCCCGACCGCCTCGGTGCGGGTGAACTGGACCTGCGGCCCGAGGTCCGCCTTCAGCGTCGCCTTGGCCTGGTTGATGGTCTCGGTGGCGGTCATGCCCTCGATGTTTCCGAACTTGGCCATGGCGTGGAACCGCCCCGTCGGGTCCGTTCCCGGCACGGAATAGCTCTGCACCTGGGCGTCGGGCACACCCAGCCCGTCCAGGCTGGCGCGGATTTCCGCAAGGTCGACTGGCTCAGGCCGGGTCGACATCTCGATCAGGTTCCCCCCCAGGAAGTCGACACCGCAGGTCAGGCCGCCACATTTGTTGTCGGCCGGATAGATGGTGAAGAAGATCGAGCCGATCACCAGCAGGATCGACAGACCACCGAACAGGCGGGCGAATTTGACGAACTGGAGGTTCGTCCTGATCGGCAGCAGTTTGATGAGGGGCCAGAATTTGGACATGGGCGACCTCACGACGCGATCGGCAGGGTTTTGGGCCGCCGGACGCGGAGCCAGACGACAAGCAGGACCTGGGTGACCAGAACCGCTGTGAAGACCGAGGTGACCACGCCGATGGACAGGGTCCAGGCGAAGCCCCGCACAGGCCCGGCACCGAACCAGAACATGATCAGGGCCGCCAGAATGGTCGTCAGGTTGGCGTCGATAATGGTCACCATGGCGCGGTTGAAGCCCGCATCCATGGCCGCAATCGGCGAACGCCCCGCATTGGCCTCGTCGCGCATCCGTTCATAGATCAGCACATTGGCGTCGACCGCCATGGCGAGCGTCAGGATCAGGCCCGCGATACCCGGCAGGGTCAGGGTGGCCCCGGTCATCGACATCGCACCGATGATCAGCAGGCCGTTCAGCAGCAGGGCGACGACCGAGATACCGCCGAACAGCCCGCCGTAAGACAGCACCATGAAGATCAGAACCCCGGCGAAGGCGATCACGGTGGCCAGCTGGCCGGCCCGTACCGAGTCAGCCCCCAGCGAGGCCGTCACGCTGCGGCGCTCTTCGACCGACAGCGGCGCCGGCAGCGAGCCGCCGTTCAGCAGATTGACCAGTTCAGAGGCCGAGGCGATCGTGAAACTGCCCTCGATGATGCCGCTGCCGCCGGTGATGGCGCTGTTGATGGTCGGAGCCGAGATCACCTTGCCGTCAAGGATGATGGCGAAGGGTCGGCCGATATTGTTGGCCGTGGTCTCACCGAAGCGGCGGGCACCCTGACCGTCGAAGCGGAAGCCGATGGCCGGCTGATTGCTCTGGTCGGTGGTCACGCTGGCAGAGACCAGGTTCTCGCCCGAGACGATGACCCGCCGCTTGACCAGATAGGGCGTGCCGTCTTCGCCCATCAGCAGTTCGGCGTCGGGGGGCACGGCACCGGCCATGGCCTCCTGGACCGAATTCTCGACATCGACCATCTGGAAGGTCAATTGCGCCGTCTGGCCGATCACCCGCTCCAGCTGGGTCGGATCGCTCTCGCCGGGAGCCTGGACCACGATCCGTTCCGCGCCCTGGCGGGTGATGGACGGTTCGCGGGTGCCAAGGCTGTCGATACGACGGCGCACCACCTCGATCGACTGGTCGACGGCCGTCGGACCCATGGCCGTCATGGCCGCGTCGGTGAAGGCGTAGCGGATGCGGTTGTCGCCCTGGCGGGTCACGGTCCGGTCCGCTGCCGCAGCCATGCCGCCGCCCAACAGGCCGCGCATGGAGGTGAGAGCAGGCTCCATCTGCACGGGGTTGTTCAGGGTGATCACCACCCCGTTGCCGTCGCGAGCAATCCCCGCCACGGCGATCTGCGCCTCCGACAGGGTCTGGCGCGCGTCCTCGTTGAGATTGGTCAGCCGCTTTTCGCGCATGGCCGCTACGTCGACCTGCAACAGCAGGTACGAGCCACCCTGCAGGTCGAGGCCGAGGTTCAGCGTCGGCTTGGGCAGCCATCCCGGCAGGGCCTCGCGCTGCGCCGGTGAAAGGGCGTTGGCATAGGAGAACAGCAGCCCGAACACGAGCGACAGGGCGAGAAGGATGACCTTCCAGCGTGACATCTGGACCATGGCGGCGTTCCCGGACCTTTCAGAACGGTATCAGGACTTGGCGATGGTCTTGGTGTCGTTGGCGGCGACCCCGGTGCGGTCGCGCACCTGGGTGATCATCTGTTTCACCACCGCGACGTTCACGCCCTGGGCGATCTCGACCATGGCCTGGTCGGCTTCTACGCGGGTGACCTTGCCGATCATGCCGTTGGACAGGACCACCGTGTCCCCGCGCTTCAGGCCGGCGACCAGCGCCTGATGGGCCTTCATCGCCTTCTGCTGCGGACGGATCAGCATGAAGTAGAACAGGATGATCACGGGGACGAAGAAGATCAGGGTGCCGAACGGCCCCGCCATAAGTTCCGCCACGATAGTCTCCGCAAACGTTTGGGACCGCCCACCGCGGCCCTTGAAAATGAGGCGCGGAAACTAGGGCGCGCCGCGTCACAATGCAACGCGACGAATGTTCTGCGCGTCGCTTTGCGTCAGCGCGGCAAAACGGTCAGGGGGTCAATGGCCACCGGCTGGTCACCGCGCATCCGCCAGGTTTCGAAACGGACCGATGGCCGACCGTCGCCCGCGGTGTTGCCGACCGTGCCGATCGGCTGGCCGGCGCGGATGTCATCGCCGTCCCGCACCGTCGCCGTGCCCAGATGGCCATAGACCGAGCGCCAGCCGTCGCGATGCACGATCAGCACCGTCAGACCCTGCCCTGCCAGGTCGTCGCCGACATAGCCGACCCGACCGGCCGCCGCAGCCCGGACATCCGACCCCGCCGGAGCGCCGATGTTGACGCCGTTGTTGCGCTCACCCAGCCCGACCGGACCGAACCGCCTCAGGATGTCGCCGCGCACCGGCCAGTCCAGCCCGACCGTGGAGGCGACGGGCGCGGGCGTCGAAGGCACCGGTTCGCGCGACGGCGGCGGGCTGGCGACATTGCCCGAGGGGGGCGGCGGCGGTGGCGGGGGCGGCGTCCCCTCTTCGGGCACCAGAACCCCACTCGGCGATGGTCCGGTGGCGTAGGGATCGCCGCCGATATCGACCGCACTGGCCGGCAGCAGAATTTTCCGACCGGGACTGATTGCGGCCCTTGGCCCCAGGGCATTCAGATCGATCAGTGTCTGAACCGACGTCTGGAAACGACGGCCGATCCCGGAAATGGTGTCGCCGGGCTGAACCTCATACACCCCCCCGGCCGTCGCGCCGCCGCCAGACCGCGCCGGCGGCGGCGGTGCCTCGAACCCGTCGGAGGCCGGCCCGGCTGCCGGCGTCACGGCGGGGGCAAGGCGGGGACCGGTGTTGACCGGCGACCCGAGGGCCCCGCCCTCGATCTCGGCCACCGGGGCAGTGATCGGCGGGGCCGCCTCCCGGGCCGGGTCTGTCGGGCCACCCACACCTTCGCCGCCCGGTGCCGGCCGATCCGGAGCGGCGGGTGACCGCGACGGCGGCGGCGCGTCGCCGGCATGGATCGCATAGCGCGGCTCGGTCGGATAGCTGGCGCAGGCCGTCAGGGTTGCCGCTCCCGCCAGCACCGCCAGAGCCCTGATCGCAAATCGAATCGTCATGCCATCTCCCGCCGCTCGTCGCCGGCCCGGTGTGCCCCGACCGTCGATTCAAGCCAACCCGTCAAAGGGCGCCAAAGTTGGGCGGGAAGGTTAACGGGGTGTGGGGTGTGGGGGATGGGGTGTGGCGGCTGGTGATTCCAGATGACGCCGCCGCCGGAGCTTTCGTCGCCAAGCCGTTCTCCCTGCCCCCACACCCCACACCCCATCCCCCACACCCCAAACCCTCACCCCTCCTTCGCCGTCCCCTCCACCAGCGGCACGAACCGCACCTCGGCCAGGCTCTCGCGCTGGAAGCTGCCGTCCGGCTGGCCGACATAGCGGTGCAGCCGCTGCACCGAGGACCGCCCGACCGGACAGACCAGGATCCCGCCCGGCTTCAACTGATGCAGCAGCTCGGTCGGCTCTCCGGGCGAGGCCGCCGTGACCATGATCCGGTCGAACGGGGCCTGTTCCGGCCAGCCCAGACCGCCGTCGCCGTGGCGGGTGATCACATTGTCGATCTTCAGATCCTTCAGCCGGCTCTCGGCCTCGTTCAGCAGGCTGCGATACCGCTCGATCGAATAGACATACCGCGCCAGCCGGCTCAGCACCGCGGCCTGGTAGCCGCTGCCCGTGCCGATCTCCAGAACCCGGTGGCGCGGCTGCACATCCAGCGCCTGGGTCATCAGGCCGACGATATAGGGCTGGCTGATCGTCTGGGCGCAGTCGATCGGCAGGGCCTGATCCTCCCACGCCTGATCGAGGAATTTCTCGTGCACGAACACCGCCCGGTCGATCGACTCCATCGCCGCCAGCACACGCGCGTCCATCACCCCCTGCTGGCGAAGGCCCAGGATCAAACGGCCGGCGCGCTCGTCGTCCAGCTTCATACGGCCACCACCGTCTTCGGCGGCGCTCCACCCAGCACGCCCTTCAGGTCATGCAGGCTCGGCGCATGGGTCAGGTCGATGTGCAGCGGCGTGACCGAGATCTTGCCCTCGTCCATGGCCCGCAGGTCGGTCCCCGCCGGATGGTCATGCTTCGTCCCGCGGAAGCTCATCCAGTAATAGTCGCGGCCGCGCAGGTCGGTGCGTTTGACCGCATGCATCTCGCCGATGTCGCGGAAGCCCTGCCGCGTCACCTCCACCTCCTTGACCAGGGCCGGCGGCAGGGACGGGAAATTCAGGTTCATCACCACCCCGGCCTGCCAGGTCTGGGCCAACAGGCGACTGATGATCGCCGGCGCAAACGCCTCCGCCGTCTCCCAATGCGCCGTCACCTCATCATGGAACCGCTCGAGGCTCTGGCTCAGGGCGATGGAGCGGATGCCGAATGCCATCCCCTGCAGTGCTCCGGCGACCGTGCCCGAATAGGAGCAGTCCTCCCCGACATTGTGGCCGCGGTTCACCCCGGACAGCACCAGATCGGGCCGCTCCGGCATCAGGTCATTGACCGCCAACACGACACAGTCGGTCGGCGTCCCCGTCACCGCGAACCGCTTCTCCGAAATCTGATTGACCCGCAGCGGCTCGGTCAGGGTGATCCCCCGCCCCTTGCCCGACTGCTCCGTCTGCGGCGCGCAGACCCAGACGTCGTCGGACAGGGTCCGCGCGATCCGCTCCAGGCATTCCAGCCCCTCGGCCTCGATCCCGTCGTCGTTGGTGAGGAGGATACGCACCCTAAGCTCCGCTCATCCCGGCGAAAGCCGGGACCCAGTTCTTTGGGTGATGCGCGGGCGCAGAAGTCCCGCAGACTGCGATCCCGGGACGCCGGTGCTCCGCTGGACAGTACCGGGTCCCGGCTTTCGCCGGGATGAGCGGAACGGAAGGGTCACCCCACATGGGTCATCCCCTCGGGCATGTAGCGTTTCAACGCCTCCGGAACCCGGATGCGCCCGTCCGCCTCCTGATAGTTCTCCATCACCGCGACCAGCGTCCGGCCGACCGCCAGACCCGAGCCGTTCAGCGTGTGCACGAACTCGGTCTTCTTCTCCCCGGCCCGCTTGAACCGCGCCTCCATCCGCCGGGCCTGGAAATCCCCGCAGTTGGAGCAGGAGCTGATCTCGCGATACGTCCCCTGCGACGGCAGCCAGACCTCCAGGTCAAAGGTCTTCCTCGCCGAAAAGCCCATGTCGCCCTTGCACAGCAGCATCCGGCGATACGGCAGGTTCAGCTTCTCCAGCACCACCTCGGCGCAGCGCACCATCCGCTCATGCTCGGCCTCGCTGTCCTCGGGCTTCGCGATCGAGACCATCTCCACCTTGTGGAACTGGTGCTGCCGGATCAGCCCCCGCGTATCCCGCCCCGCCGACCCCGCCTCGGCCCGGAAACAGGGCGTAAGGGCGGTGAAGCGGATCGGCGTCGCCAGCTCGTCCTCGGACAGGATCTGCTCGCGGACGAGGTTGGTCAGGGAGACTTCGGCGGTGGGGATGGCAAAAAACTGCTCGCGTGCCGGTGCGAAGTCCAAGGCAGCCGTCACCGCTTCGCGAAGCGACCCCTTGTGCTCCGCCCTATCCTCGTACTCAGCCAAAGCCACATCGAGCAATTCCTCGCGTGTTTTGGGATCCATGACGAGAAACAGGTCGTCATAGAATTTTGGGAGCTGCCCAGTTCCGAACATCGCTTCGGAGCCCACGACATATGGCGGGTTCACCTCCTGATAGCCGTGATCTTCGACCTGCGTGTTCAACATGAACTGGCCGATAGCCCGTTCCAGCCGCGCCAGCCCGCCCTTCAGCACCGCGAACCGCGCGCCCGACATCCTTGCCGCCGCCTCAAAGTCGAGAAGTCCCAATCTTTCGCCGAGGTCCGAATGATCCTCTGCTGGGCCGTCGGTCCGGGGCGTACTCCATCGAGAAACTTCGACGTTGCCTGCCTCGTCTTCCCCTTCCGGGACATCATCCGCAGCGATGCTCGGCAGTTGGGTTAGCAGACCCCTGCCGTTTTCCTTTCGCGTAGGGTCCAGAACTTCGTTGTCACGGCGCGGGCCAAACAGAAGCCGGCTAACCCCCTTCTCCTCCCGTTCCGCCGCCGCGATCTCGCCCTTGAGGCTCTCGACCTCGCCCTTCAGCCGCTCGGCCTCGACGAGGTCCTTCTTGCCCATCGCCGCGCCGATCAGCTTCGAGCTCTCGTTGCGCCGCGCCAGCGCCGTCTGCCCCGCCGTCTGCGCCGCCCGCAGCGCCGTATCCAGCGCCAGGATCTCGTCGACCAGCGCCTGCGCCCCCTCGACCCCGCGCGACGACCAGCCGCTCACGAAGGCGGCGGGATTGTCTCGTATGGCGCGGATGTCGTGCATGGTCGGTCTCGTCGGGAGGAGGGCCGCGTCGGATCATGAAGGCGTAGCCTTCTGACCGCAGCCCGGCGAAGTGTTGCTCTAACTGACTCCCTCTCCCAATGGGAGAGGGCTTGAGCGCACGGCGGTGCCTCCCGTCTCCTCCCCATCGCAGATGGGGAGGGGGACCACGCGAAGCGTGGTGGAGCCCCCCCCGTCTCCTCCCTGTCGCCGGAGGCGATGGGGAGGGGGACCGCCGCGCGACCCGCGAAGGGGTGGAGGGGTAGAAGCAGGGAGCGCGGTCTGGCACCCCTCCACCATCCTTCGCCTGCGGCTCCGGATGGTCCCCCTCCCCATTCGCTCCGCGAACAGGGAGGAGACACGGACTGCTCACAATCCGCCGATTGTCAGCATATCTTTCCCAGCTAACCCGCTGACTTCGAACGCCTTCCCAAAATTACAGCGTCCCCAGCCCGCCATAGCTGGGCCCACTCCCATAATCCCCCCGTTCCGTCGCAGGGAGGGGCGCAGGGCCTTGCGATCCTGTCGCGGCGGAAACGGGATGAGCGGGAGGGAGGTCGAACCTTCGTCGCCAGCGGATCGCAGAGGCCTTCGGGCCTCAAGCAGCGAGCCGCCGCGCGGCGAGCGTCAGGCCCCCCTTACAAAGGGCGATGGGCAGGGAACCCGCGCCGTTCCGGGGATCGGGTTCGCAAGGCTCCGACCCGCCCGCCGGAGGCTGCGTCGGCAAGGCGTCAAGAGCGTCGCTGGTCCTGAAGAGATTCAGGCCGACAGCTCCCGGTCAGACATTCCGTGCGGAGCGACCTCGCGAAGCCGAAACACATCCCCCACGGTCTCCGGGCTTCGCGCCCGGCGCTCCGCCGGCCCTTCCCGCACTTTCCGCCTCACGGCCGGAGAGGGCTTCAGCCTGCGCGAAAGCGCCAGGCCGCGTCGGGTCGAGAAGGCGGAGCCTTCTGACCGCAGCCCAACAAGACGATCTTTGAAAATCTAGATCAACCCCGCCATCGGCGAGCTCGCACTCGCATACATCCGGCGCGGCATCCGCCCGGCCAGATAGCCCTGCCGCCCGGCGATCACCGCATGCTTCATCGCGCTGGCCATCAGGATCGGGTCCTTCGCCCCCGCGATCGCCGTGTTCATCAACACCGCGTCACAGCCCAGTTCCATGGCCAGCACCGCATCCGAGGGCGTGCCCACCCCCGCATCGACCAGCACCGGCACGGTCGCCTGTTCAATGATCAGCCGGATATTGACCCGGTTCTGGATGCCCAGGCCCGAGCCGATCGGCGCCGCCGCCGGCATGATGGCCGCGGCGCCCGCCTCCTCCAGCCGCCGGCACATCACCACGTCGTCAGTGCAATAGACCATGACCTGGAAGCCGTCCTTGATCAGCAGCTCCAGCGCCCGCAGGGTCTCGATCATGTCCGGATACAGGTGCGCCGTGTCCGACAGCACCTCCAGCTTGACCAGATCCCAGCCGCCCGCCTCACGCGCCAGCCGCAGCGTCCGCACTGCGTCCTCGCCGGTGAAACAGCCCGCCGTATTGGGCAGGAAGGTGAACCGGTCCGGCTTCACATAGTCGACCAGCATCGGCTGGTTCGGATCGGTGAGGTTCACCCGCCGCACCGCCACGGTGACGATCTCCGCCCCCGCCGCCTCGGCCGCGTCAGCGTTCTCCTGATAGGTCCTGTATTTGCCGGTGCCGACGATCAGCCGGCTGGAAAAGGTCCGGCCGGCGACGGTCCAGGTATCTTGGGAAGCGGTCATGAACCGGGTTTAGCCGTTCAACCGCCCGAGTCGAAGGGGGCGGCAGACTTATCCGCCGCCGCCGCCACCACCCCGGGCCTCACGCGCCTCGATCAGGGCCGAGACATTGATGTCCGAGCCGACCACACAGGTGCTGGCGCTCAGCGGACAGATGCCCAGGGTCCGTTCGATCTCGCGCAGCCGCACCACCTCGGGATTGGACCGGATCGATTCGGCCAGCAGCCGGTTGGCCTCGGCCTGGCCGCGGGCCTGGGCGATCCGGGCCTCGGCATTGGCCCGCTCCAGATTGACCCGCTCGAGGGCGGCGCGAGTGTTCTGTTCGGCCGTGGTGCGCGACTGGATGGCCGCCAGAACCGTCTCCGGATAGCGGATCGAACCGACCCACTCCATACGGATGATCTCCAGCCCCTGCGGGGCCCATTCCCGCTGCAGGGCCTGCATGGCCTTCTGAAGCACGATCTGGCGCCCGGGGCCGATCAGCTGTCCGGGGCAGTCATCGCTGTCCGGCGTACCGGCAACGGCGGCCCCGGCCAGGGCACCCGGGGCGATCGGCTGGACATTCGGCGTCGCCGACTGCTGCGCATTACAGGCCACCGGCAGCTTTTCCGTCTCACGGGCGATCGCCGCCCGCACCGAGGTCCGCAGCGGCCCGTCGATGAAGGCATTGAACTCCTGACGCCAGGTCGCAAACAGGTCCGCCGCCTTGTCTTCCCGAATCCGGAAGGTCAGGGCCACATCCGCCGTCATCGGCAGGCCGAGGACATCCGAGAAGGTGATCTCCTCATTCTCCCGGCCGTCGGGATTGGCCTCCCGGGTATAGGAATAGGTCCGCTGCAGGGTCTGATAGGTGATGATCTTTTCGCCTATGCCCTCCCAGTGGAAGCCCGGCCCCAGTTCGGCGCGCTGGACCCCGGGGTTGGCCCCGAATTTGGTGGTCTTGATCCCCATATAGCCGCTCTCGACCGTGACGCTGCACGAGGTCACCGCGACCGTCGAAATGGCGACCAGCACGCCGACCAGGGCCACCATCGACAGCACCCGTCCCTGCGAACCGGGTCCGGTCGGCAGTTTCATGTTCGGCAGGTTCGACCCGAAGCCCGACATTCGCTATCCCCTTCAACGCTTTATTGATTTCGCTGCCCAGGCCCATAACCGCCAGCCGGCCCAGACCAGTACCAGAATGCCGGCAATCCCGACCACCGAGGCTGTAATCAGACTTCCTGAGAACCGGGCCGAGAGGATCGCGGGAACCAGATAGCGGATCAGAAACAGAAAACAGATCAGCCATGCGGCAATGCCCACGGACACACCTAAGGCAGTCTTGATCTCGCGGTCCATGCGTCCCTCCGTCACGTCAATAGGAAGGCACCCGCCTTGATTGTGCAACGGGTTTCATCCCCCGCCCACAAACTGGACCAGTTCCACCCGGTCCCCATCCGCCAGCGGCGTCGTCGCATGCAGGGACCGCGGCACAATCTCCAGATTGCGCTCCACCGCCACCTTGCGCACGTCCAGCCCAAGTTCCTCCACAAGGGCAAGGATGGTCGCGGCCTCAACCTCGCGATGTTCCCCGTTGACCTGGATGCGCATGCCCTTACGTCACTCTTTCACACGCGCGGTTTGATAACCGCCACGCCTCAGCTAAAAGGCCGGTCCGATTCCGGTCGGATCGCCACAATCGCGAGCGCAATGCCCGAGACCCCCGTCCTCTACGTCCTGAACGGACCGAACCTCAACCTGCTTGGGGTGCGCGAGCCCGACATCTACGGACATGAGACCCTCGCCGACGTCCAGGCCCTGTGCGAAAGCGCCGCAGGCGATGCGGTCGTGGTCTTCCACCAGACCAACCACGAGGGCGAGCTGATCGAACAGGTCCATGAGGCCCGCGAAAACGCCTCGGCCCTGGTCATCAACGCCGCCGGCTATACCCACACCTCGGTGGCCCTGCTGGACGCGCTCAGGACCCTGACGATCCCGATCGTCGAATGCCATCTGTCCAATCCGGCGGCGCGCGAGCGTTTCCGGCATCGCTCCTATGTTTCGCCGGTCGCCGCCGGCGTGGTTTCGGGCTTCGGCCCATTCAGCTACGAACTGGCCGTGAAGGCCGCTCTGCGACTGGCGCGGGAACACCGCCCTGCCGCCGACCGTTCGGTTTAGAAGGTAACAAGAGGCTCCCATGGCCGAATCCAAGACGACCGCCCCCCGGCTCAAGAACGAAGCCGAGATCGACACCACCCTGGTGCGGTCGCTCGCTGACATCCTGAACGACACCTCCCTCACCGAGATCGAGGTTGAGCGTGGAGAGCTGCGCATCCGCGTGGCCCGGGAACTGGTGGCCGCGCCGGTCGTGCAATACGCCGCTGCCCCGGCCCCGGTCGCCCATGCGCCCGTCGCCGCTCCGGCCGCCGCCGCCCCGGCCGCCATGCCGTCCGATCCCGCCACCCTCGTCGCCAAACAGGGCGAAGAGGTGAAGTCACCGATGGTCGGCACCGTCTATCTGCAGGCCTCGCCGGAAGCCCCGCCCTTCATCGCCGTCGGCGACAAGGTCAAGAAGGGCCAGACCCTGCTGATCATCGAAGCCATGAAGACCATGAACCCGATCCAGGCCCCGCGTGACGGCGTCGTGGTCGAGGTCCTGGTCGGCGACGCCCAGCCGGTTGAGTTCGGCGAGCCCCTCGTCCTGCTCGAGGCCTAGGCCCATGTTCACCAAGGTCCTGATCGCCAACCGCGGCGAAATCGCCCTGCGGATTCACCGCGCCTGCAAGGAGATGGGCATCTCCACCGTCGCCGTGCACTCCGAGGCTGACCGGGGTGCCATGTGGGTGCGGCTGGCCGACGAAAGCGTCTGCATCGGCCCGGCGCCCGCCGCCAAGAGCTATCTGAACATCCCCTCGATCATTGCGGCGGCCGAGATCACGGGTGCCCAGGCCATCCACCCCGGCTACGGCTTCCTGTCCGAGAACGCCCGCTTCGCAGAGATCGTCGAAGCCCACGGCATGACCTTCATCGGTCCCAAGCCCGAGCATATCCGGGTCATGGGCGACAAGATCACCGCCAAACAGACCGTCCTTGAAGCCGGCATCCCCTGCGTGCCCGGCTCGGCCGGCGAGGTCGAGACCATCGAGGACGCCATCGCGGCCTCGAAGACCATCGGCTTCCCCCTGATCGTCAAGGCCGCCGCCGGCGGCGGCGGACGCGGCATGAAGGTCGCCCTGACCGCCGATGATCTGGTCGAGGCCGTCCAGACCGCCCAGTCCGAAGCAACCGCCGCCTTCGGCAACGGGGCCGTCTATATGGAGCGCTACCTCCAGAAGCCGCGCCACATCGAGCTTCAGGTCATCGCCGACAGCCACGGCAATGTCGTCCACCTCGGCGAGCGCGACTGCTCGCTCCAGCGCCGCCACCAGAAGATCCTCGAGGAAGCCCCCTCGCCCGCCCTGTCGGCCGCCGAACGCGTCGCCATCGGCGAGACGGTCAACAAGGCCATCGCCGCCATCGGCTACCTCGGCGTCGGCACCATCGAATTCCTCTGGGAAGACGGCGAGTTCTTCTTCATCGAGATGAACACCCGGCTGCAAGTCGAACATCCCGTTACAGAAATGATCACGGGCGTCGATCTGGTCCGCGAGCAGATCCGCATCGCCGCCGGCCTGCCCCTGTCGTTCAAACAGTCGGACGTCACCTTCAACGGTCACGCCATTGAGTGCCGCATCAACGCCGAGAACGCCGAGACCTTCACGCCCTCGCCGGGCAGGATCACTGACTTTCACGCCCCCGGCGGCCTGGGTGTGCGACTGGATAGCGCCATCTATGCCGGCTATTCGATCCCGCCCTATTACGACAGCCTGATCGGCAAGCTGATCGTCCACGGTCGCGACCGCGAGGAGTGCATCGCCCGCCTCAAGCGTAGCCTGAACGAGATGGTCGTCGGCGGTATCGACACCACCATCCCCCTGTTCCAGAAGCTGCTGCAGGAGCCCGACATCCTCTCCGGCGACTACGACATCCACTGGCTGGAAAACTGGGCCAAGCGTCAGAAGGGCACCGCCTGAACGACCCGCGCTTCAGCGCCGGCGGGCCCTTCGGCGGCTTCGGCCCCGACGAACTGCTGAACTGCTATGCCACCGGCGTCTTCCCCATGGGCGAGGCCCGAGACGACCCGCGCATCTTCCTCGTCGAGCCCGAGCAGCGGGGCATCATCCCGCTGGACCGGTTCCACGTCCCGACCCGGCTGAAGCGCACGGTTCGCGCCGACGGCGTCACGGTCCGCGTCGACACCGCCTTCGACGCCGTGCTCGACGCCTGCGCCGCCTCCGGCCCGGGCCGCGAGGACAGCTGGATCAACGCGCCGATCCGCCGCCTCTATGTCGAACTCAACGCCCGTGGTCACGCCCACAGCATCGAATGCTGGCGCGACGAGACCCTCGTCGGCGGCCTGTACGGCGTCACCCTCGGCGGAGCCTTCTTCGGTGAAAGCATGTTCAGCCGCGAGCGAGACGCGTCGAAGATCGCCCTGGTGCACCTGGTCGCCCGGCTGAAGCGCGGCGGCTGGCGGCTGCTGGACACCCAGTTCCTGACGGGCCACCTCAGCCAGTTCGGCGCGGTCGAGACGCCGCAGGCGACGTATCTCAAACTCCTGCGGGCGGCCCGCCCATTGCGGCCCAACACCCGGTCACTGTTCGATCCGATGAGCGGGTCAGAGGCGCTGTTCTATGCCTTGCAGCCGACGATCCAGGCGTCATAGATCGGATGCTGTAGCCCGCTGACCGCAGGCGAGGAGGCGAACATCCATCCCCGGAAGATCTGCCGCGGTTCGCTGACCTGGATGACGCCCCGCGGCTGCAGGCTGACTTCGAGGTAGGCGACGGCGTCGGACACCTGCTCATCCGGCGCGGATACCTCGCAGGCCCGGGCACTGAAGATCAGTGTGCGCTGGAACCGCACCGGGCGGCCGCCAACCTCGACCTCGAACCGCATCGATTCGGCGGTGATCTTGTCGATGGCTTCGACGATGGCCACGCGGCGGCGCTGGCGGCGGGCGGGGACGACCGGTGCATCGGCGCGCTTTTCCGGAGCCTCGTCGGCCTTCTCTTCCTCGTCGGCCTTCTCCGCCTCTTCAGCGATCAAGATGGGCGCCGCGACCGGCGTCACAGCGTTTGGCGAGGCCGGCGCAGGCGCGGCTTCCGGCGGGGGCTCGACCGGCGGCGTCTGCGGCGTGGTCTGGCGGTTCAGGGCCGCCGTCGGGTCCTGGATCGGCACTGCGTCCTGGGGCAGGTCATTGATGGCCGAGGCGAGGACCGCGCCCGACGCCAGCAGCGCTGCGGCGGTCACCCCGGCCATGATCGCCCCCCGCGGCGTCATTCCGGACGCCAGGCTTCGTAGTCGCCCGTCGCCGACGGTCGCACGCCGTCCGAGGCAAGCGACCCCTTGGGCTTCCAGGCCATCGGCGTACCGGTCAGATTGGGCAGATGATCCTCTTCCCATGCCCGGCGCGGCAGGGGTTGATCGGTCGGCAGTTCGTCAAATGTGTAATGCAGCCAGCCATGCCAGTCGGGCGGCACCTTCGAGGCGTCGGCATAGCCGTTGTAGGTCACCCAGCGGCGGCGGCGGCCATCGTAGCTCGAGCTGTCGCGCGACAGGTAGTAGCGGTTGCCGAACTCATCGGTCCCCACATGCTCGCCACGCTTGGCGATGGTGAAGAAGGTGCCGATGGTGGCGCCACTGGTCCAGCCGAAGATTCTGCCTAGCACGTCGGGAAATCCACTCACGCTCGGTCAGCCGGCGGGGGCCGGCGACGCAGGCCGCATCATAGAAAGCGCCGGGGCCTGCGTCCAGCACTGCGAGATGGCCTGCAGGCTCAACATCTTGGGGGTAACCGCCCACGGACACGCCAGATTTATTGCCGGGAGGCCCACCCCGCCGCTAGTCTGGTCGAAAGGCCCCGTCGAGTCCGCCGCATGCGCTTTCCCTTCACCTCCCTCGCCGCCGCGATGCACCGACCGATCCGCCAGATCGAGCGCGCGAACCGGATCGTCTCCATCCGCGCGCCAGAAGGCTGGACCGACGTCCAGATCGAGGCTTGGCTGGACTGGGCCGAGACCGAGGGCCTGCCGACGGACGGCGACGACGTCCTGGCGGAAATGGCGGTCGTCTGGGGTCGACGTCTGAGCCCGGACAAGGCTGGCGCGTTGGCGGCCACCATGCTGCTGGGGCTCGTGTCGCCCGCCCGGACATCGGAGTTGGCCGTCGGCCTGATTGATCTGTCCGAGCCAGACACAGGGCGCCGGCTGCGGGCGGAGTCGGCGCTGCGCCGGGGCGAACGCCTCGCCGCCGGTGCCGTCGAGGCGGTCGCCGCCGCGCTTGAGCGGGTGGCGGACGCGGTGTCCCGATGCGAGGGGCCGCGCGCCGACTGCGCCGAACCCCGGAGAAATCCTGCCCTGGCCCGGGCAGCCCTCGCCGCCCGGCAGACAGGGGCTGCCGACGCCGACATTCTCCGGGCAATTCAAGGCGAGCGATTTGATGTCGCTCCGCAGCCTCCCGCAAGGTCGCCGCCCCGTCTGGCGGTCGCCGACCGCGCCATGATCGCCTCAGGTGCGCCGGTAGCCCTGGCGGCGGCCGAAGCCGCGCTTGACGGCGACCTGATTGTAACCTTCGATCCGGGCTCCGCCGAGGCTGTGTCAGAGGCCAGGCGGGCACCGGCGGCCCTTCTGTCGCTTCCCGCCCTTGAGCAGGTGGCCGGAACGGAATTCCAGTCCGCCCTCGGGGATCTCGTTCGCCTCTGGACGACGGCTCTCAGGAACGGAGGTGCCACGGTCGTAGCCCTCGGCCTCGGCGGACTGGCCGATTTCGTGTTGGCCAGCGCGGCTCCGGTGGATGTGGCCAGCACCGGCCCACTGGCGCAGCAGGTCCTTACGGCGGCGGGCGACACCCCCGTCGTTCTCTTCGTCGACGACGTGGAGGCCGGCCTGCGGCTGGGCATTTCGCGTCTCTCGGCCATCGAGACCTGGCAGACTGCGGACGGCGGCGTAGCAAGGCGCTTGCGCCCTTCCCTGGCGGCAGCCATTGAGCGGCACGGCGGCGATGTCGAAGCCGCCGAGCGCCGGCTGTTCGGTCGCCGCACCCTCGTTGATGCGCCGGGCATCGACCATGCGGCCTTGCGGGCCAGGGGCTTCACAGATGTGGAGCTTGACGGGCTGGAACAGGCCCTCGCACAGGTCGACAGCCTGGGCGACGCCTTTCGGTCGCCCGTGCTGGATGCCGGCTTCCTGCGCGACGTGCTGGGTTTCGACATCTCCTTGGGCGATCTGTTGCCGCAGCTCGGATTCTCTGCCGAGGATGTCGCCCGGGCTGGGGCATGGGCCTTTGGCCATGGCGACCTGGCTGGCTGGGACGGCGCTCCGGTAGTCCTTGCATCCGCCCTGTCGGATCCTGCGGGCTTTGAGGCCGGCCTTCGCACCGGGCTGGAAGCCGCAGGCGCGATCCCCGACACGGCTCCGACGATGATCGACTGGCGGACCACACCCGCGCAGGCCGCTCGTCTGCTGGCCGACGCCGCACGGGACGGGCGTCGTGCTGTTCGGCTCAAGCGCGCCGCACCGCCCGCCGGTCCGTTGCTCGATCTGGTCGAGCCCGAGCCGACGGCGCGACCGCGCCGCTGGGAGCCGGAAGCTGCGGCTGTCGAACGGGTCGTGGAGAAGGTCGTCGAACGCGAGCGCACCCGCCGCAAACTGCCCGACCGCCGCAAGGGCTATATCCAGAAGGCGGCTGTCGGGGGCCACAAGGTCTATATTCACACCGGCGAGTATGAGGACGGCGAGCTCGGCGAGGTCTTCATCGACATGCACAAGGAAGGGGCCGCCTTTCGCTCGCTGATGAACAATTTCGCCATCGCGATATCGATCGGCCTCCAATACGGTGTGCCGCTGGACGAGTTCGTCGACGCCTTCATCTTCACCCGCTTCGAGCCTGCGGGGACGGTGACCGGCAATGATTCCATCAAGTCCGCGACCTCGATTCTGGACTACATCTTCCGTGAACTGGGCGTATCCTATCTGGATCGCCATGAACTGGCCAACGCTCAGCCTGATCCGTTGAATGGCAACGGCCTGGGAACGCTGGAAGGCGACGGCGAGGTGCCGGAGGCCGTTCCAGCAGCCCGGTTTATCTCCAAAGGTTTCGCCCGCGGCGCGGCACCGGACAATCTGGTCGTCCTGCCCTTCGGCCAGAAGCGGGAGACGCTCATCACGGCCCACACCCCCAGCGAAGCGGTCGCCTGCCCGGCCTGCGGCGACTTCTCGCTTCAGCAGCGTGGCGCGGGGTGGATCTGCGACACCTGCGGCGCAGCGCCATCGATGCAAGGTTGATCAACGAATTGGTGCCATGTTGCTCGCTGTCGAGCTTCGCCCGACGCCGAGACCAGAGCCCGCCATGAAGCCGATCCTGACCGCTGCCTTCGCCTTTGCCCTCGCCGCGGCCACCGCCGCCCCGCCCGCCGTCGCCCAGAATGCGAGCCAGATCGCGCGGGTGCGCGCCGGCGCGAGTTGCCCCGGCTGTAACCTGTTCCAGGCCGCCCTGTCGGGGCTTGAGGCACGCGGCCTTAACCTGTCCGGCGCGCGGCTGCGTCAGGCCGATCTCAGCCTGACGGTGATGAACCGGACCCGGTTCTCCAATGCCGATCTGCGCGACGTCGAGGCCTATGGCGGTGTCTTCTCCGGCTCGAACTTCTCGGGGGCCAACCTGACCAACGCCAGCTTCGTGGGCGCGCATCTGGACGGCGCGGCCTTTTCCGGCGCGACCCTGACCGGGGTCAATCTCTCCGGGGCGTCGCTGCGGCGCGCAACCGGCCTGAACCAGGCCCGGCTGAACGGGGCGTGCGGCGACGAGGCGACCCAATTGCCGGGCGGCCTGTCCATTCCCCACTGCTAGACGACAGCGGACCTTACGGCGATTTAAGTAGGGTTTGCCGGGGTTTGAAGTCATGAAGGGTGCGTGAAACAGATCGCTTCCCCCTGTTCCGTCGCCTCTCGACCACCGGCCTCGCGCTCGGCGCCGCGATGGCGAGCCTCGCGGCAGCCGGTTCGGTCAGCGCAGCATCCGGGCTCCAGTTCCAGCACCAGGATCGCGACGTCGCCCGGATGGTATCGCTGGGCGGGACCTGCCACCGCTGCGAACTGTCCGGCCGCGACCTGACCGGTGCGGCTTTCACCGGCGCAGTCTTCACCAACGCCACCCTGGTCGGTGCCAGTCTGCGGGGCGCGGAGCTGACGGGATCGAATTTCTCGGGCAGCGACTTCAGTCGCGCCAACCTGTCAGGGGCCGAGATGGTCGGAGCCGACTTCACCGGTGCCAATTTTTCGGGCGCGGACCTGTCGGGGGCCGAGGCCATGGGCGCGACCATGGTTCGGGTGCGTCTGGCGGCCGCGAACCTCACGGGAACCGCGCTCAACGGGGCCAATCTGAACAGCGCGGTCCTGACCAGTGCCGACCTGAGCGCGGCGGAGTTGAACGCCACCACCCTGGCCAACGTCAATGCCCGTTCGGCCGATTTCTCCGACTCGGAGATCGCCATGTCGAACCTTTCGAACGGCGACTTCCGCTCTGCCAGCTTCAGCGACGCGACCCTGAACGGGGCGCGGCTGACCGGAGGACGGTTCGGGGGGGCCAATTTCGGCGGTGCCTCAATGAACCGAACCGACATCCGCGGCACCGACCTTTCGGGGGCCGGCGGTCTCAGCCAGGCCCAGATCAATCGGGCTTGCGGCGACGCCGCCACACGCCTTCCCGGTCGCCTGACTGTCCGCGTCTGCCGCGGCGTCAGTACAGTGCGGGTCGCGCCACCGGCCCCGCCGGCGCCGCCGGCGACCCCCGTTCCGCCGCGTTCGCGAAACCTGGTCGTGACCAGCGCCGACCACTGACCTCCGTCAGGTCTTGAGTGGCAGGGCCGCACGGATGTGCAGCTCCTTGTACTGACGCTCGGCTGCGTCCGACGGTGCGCTCATCAGCAGGTCCTGGCCCTGTTGGTTCAGCGGGAAGGCGATGACCTCGCGGATCGCGACCTGGTTGGCCAGCAGCATGACGATCCGGTCGATGCCGGGGGCCAGACCGCCGTGCGGCGGCGCGCCATAGCGGAAGGCGTTCAGCATGCCGCCGAACTGGTCCTCGACGACCGAGGCGTCATAGCCGGCAATTTCGAAGGCCTTGAGCATGATGTCGGCCTTGTGGTTCCGGATCGCACCGGAGCACAGCTCATAGCCATTGCAGACGATGTCGTACTGGTAGGCGAGGATGTCGAGCGGGTCCTTGGTCTGCAGTGCCTCCATCTCGCCCTGCGGCATGGAGAAGGGGTTGTGCGAGAAGTCGACCTTCTTCTCTTCCTCGCTCCACTCGAACATCGGGAAGTCGACGATCCAGCAGAATTTGAACTCGTCGTCCGAGATCAGGTTCAGGTCCTGACCCAGTTTGGTGCGGGCGTTGCCGGCGAATTTGTAGAAGACGGAGGGGTCACCGGCGGCGAAGAAGGCTGCGTCGCCCTTGCCCATGCCAAGGGACTTCATGAGGGCGTCGGTCGCCTCGGCGCCGAGGTTCTTGGCGATCGGACCGCCCCAGGTGCCCTGATCCTCGGACCAGAAGATGTAGCCGAGGCCCGGCTGGCCCTCACCCTGGGCCCAGGAGTTCATGCGGTCGCAGAAGGCGCGCGAGCCGCCGGTCGGGGCGGGAATGGCCCAGACGGCGTTCTTCGCATCGCCGGCGAGGATCTTGTTGAAGAGACCGAAGCCGCCGTCGCGGAAATGGTCCGAGACATCCTTCATCTCGATCGGGTTGCGCAGGTCCGGCTTGTCGGTGCCGAACAGGCTGATGCTCTCCCGGTAAGGGATGCGGACGAAGGGATAGGGATCGACCTTCTTGCCGTCGGCGAACTCCTCGAACACGCCATGCATGACGGGCTCGATGGCGGCGAAGACGTCTTCCTGGGTGACGAAGCTCATCTCGACGTCGAGCTGGTAGAATTCCAGCGAGCGGTCGGCACGCAGGTCCTCGTCACGGAAGCAGGGGGCGATCTGGAAATAACGGTCGAAGCCCGAGACCATGAGCAGCTGTTTGAACTGCTGCGGGGCCTGCGGCAGGGCGTAGAATTTGCCGGGATGCAGGCGCGACGGGACCAGGAAGTCGCGCGCGCCCTCGGGCGACGAGGCCGTCAGGATCGGGGTCTGGTACTCGAGGAAGCCCTGGCCGACCATGCGCTGACGAATGGACGAGATCACGCGGCTGCGCAGCACGATGTTCTTGTGCAGGGTCTCGCGGCGCAGATCGAGATAGCGGTGCTTGAGGCGGATTTCCTCCGGATACTCGGGCTCGCCGAAGACCGGCAGCGGCAGTTCCGCGGCTTCCGACAGGACCTCGACGCCAGTGACGCGCAGTTCGATCTCGCCAGTGGGCAGGTTGGGGTTCACGACCGAGGCCTCGCGGGCCACGACCTCGCCGTCGACGCGGATGACGCTCTCGGCGCGCAGGCGTTCGACGGCCTCGAAGCCCGGCGTCTCGGGGTGAAGCACTAGCTGCGTAAGGCCGTAGTGATCGCGCAGGTCGATGAACAACAGGCCGCCATGGTCGCGCTTGCGGTGGACCCAGCCGGACAGGCGGACATTGGACCCTGCATCGGTCAAACGGAGGGCGCCGCAGGTGTGGGAGCGGTAGGCGTGCATGGTCGGTTCGTCTTGGATTACAGGCCGCAAGGGGCGCAATTCGGGAGGCCGGAAGGGCGCATCATCGCCCCGGAAAGTCAAGGCCAGCGGCGATCCGGAGCGGGTGGAACAGCCGAAAACCGGAAAGCCGGTCCGACCGAAAAAACAGTCCACTGAGTCCGCTGAGTCCACTCCGTCCGCAGCCTCCATCCGGTCCGCTACAGGGCCCGCTTGTCAGAGACGATCACAGTAACCGGAAGCTACGTCAGAAATGGTCGCACCCATCCACAGGACTGGCGCATTTTCCACCGCCGTGGACGCCCGCAACGACAGGTCTGCTATAGCGTTCCCATCATGACCGCCCGCCCCTCGCCCGCCGACCAGATGCGACTGCCGTTGCAACGCGACCTGCCCGACGGGGCCGAAGGCTTTGTCGTATCGGGCTGCAATCGCGCCGCGGTCGAGGCGCTGGCGGACTGGCCCAATCTGATCGGCGGGGTGATGGCGATCTGCGGACCGGCGGGCTGCGGCAAGAGCCGGCTGGGGCAGATCTGGGCCGAACGGGTCGGGGCGGTGGCGATTCACGGGGCGGAGGCGGCGCTCATCGACCCGCTGGAGCTGGACGGGCGGCCCGTGCTGCTGGACCCGGCGCGGGACGTCGATGACGAGACCCTGTTCCACCTGATCAACCAGGCCCAGGCGCCGGGCGGTGCCCTGCTGCTGGTCGCGCGATCGGTGCCGTCGAGCTGGGAGGCCGCCCTGCCCGACCTGCGGTCGCGGCTGGACGCGGTCATCAGCGTACCGATGGAAGTTCCGGACGATGCGGTCCTTTCGGCCATGCTGGAGGCACGATTCGCCGAGCGCGGCATTCGTCCGCAGAAGGATGTGGTGCCGTATCTGCTGCGCCGGATCGATCGGTCGGCCGCTGCGGCGGCGGAGGTGGTCGAACGGCTGGACGCCCTGCACAGGCCGGTGACGCGTGCGCTGGCGCGCGAGGTGGTCGAAGGGGGGGAGGCGAGCGGGGAGCTTTTTGAATAGCCGCGCAACTCTGCAACATCTGAGAATCGGCCCCTCGCTGCTGGCCACAAGACGCTCAAATTAATACGAGGACACTCGGCAAAACGCACATCGACCGCGCGTCTCGCCTCCCTTAGCAATCGACGGAAAAAGGAATCCCCCATTGCTGAAAGCCCACTTGGACGCAGTCGAGGCGCAGCTTCTGGCGACCTCTCAGATCCCAGCCAACGCTGGACACAACCTGCACAGAGGAACGCCTCGCGAGGCCTTCATCCGACAGTTCCTTGAGAACCACCTAAGCGCCAAGCTTGCAGTAGGCACTGGTGAGATAGTGGACGCGAACTCAATGCCCCGTCAGCCTCGCAACCAGTTCGATATTGTCATTTACAAGTCGGAGTATCCGAAGATCGATCTCGGCGGGGGGATTTCGGCGTTTCTCGCCGAGTCGGTGGTAGCCACTATAGAAGTGAAATCCCTGCTGACCGCTGCCGAACTCAACATTGCCGTCGCAAGTGCGGCTAATGCAAAGCGTCTCCAGCGCAACCTAATCACGAGCTTCCAAGCAGGATGGGTTCCTCCCGGAATCATCTCGATAGTGGTTTCGTACAATGGGCCCGCGCAAATCGCGACGGTCCACGGCTGGCTGCTAGCCGCGGAACAGGCACAGGGGCTAAACCAAGCCGCGCTTCCGCCGAATGCTGCTGGTCGTCAAGCCGTCGTCAGTGAAAGTCTTGATGCTGTAATCTGTCTAGGTATGGGAAGCTTGGCATTTGACAACGCCCCAATCTCACTGATTTCCGATCAGACCCGAGCAGCTCACCCGAATATCAAACGCCAGATAATTCAGTCGCCAGACGGAAACCTGCTCTGGCTCTTTCTGCTATTGACCCAAGCCGCATCGAACTCCACCGCCCAGTGGCCGGATTTGGTGACCTACCTTCAGCGGGTACAGTTCCAAGCTCAATTCGGGGTTTAGGTGGGCCGAGAACCGGCCCCCAACGCGGCGGGCTGACAGTGCATAATCGGGAGGCAGCGCCCGATGTCCGATCCGATATCGGTCGCCGCAGACAGGCCATCATCCGCCCGTTCGCGCCCTGCACCGCTTCGCAGGCCCCCTTCCTTCCCACCTTTTGGGGCAAGACACACGGCCTACAGCCCCAGCTTCGCCTTCAGGATATCATTCACCGCGGCCGGATTGGCCTTGCCGCCAGTGGCCTTCATGACCTGGCCGACAAACCAGCCGAGCGACTGGGGCTTTTCGGCGACGCCGGCGGCCTTGTCGGGGTTGGCGGCGATGATCTCGTCGATGGCCTTTTCGATCGCGCCGGTGTCGGTGACCTGTTTCAGGCCGTGTTTCTCGACGACCTCGGCGGGCAAGCCTTCGCCGTTCCAGACGTGGTCGAAGACCTCCTTGGCGATCTTGGAGGAGATGACATTGGTTTCGATCAGCTCGACCAGCTGGGCGACGTGGGCAGCCGGCAGCGGGTTCTCGCTGAAGTCCTTGCCGTCGGCGGCCAGGCGCGCGGAGACCTCATTGGTCACCCAGTTGGACACCAACTTTGCATCCCTGCCTTTGGCGGCGACTTCGAAATAGTCGGCCTTGGCCTGTTCCGAGATCAGCACCACGGCGTCGTATTGCGACAGGCCGTAGTCGGCCATCAGCCGGCGGCGTTTGGCGTCCGGCAGTTCGGGCAGGTTCGCCTTGATGTCGTCGATCCAGGCCTGCTCCAGCTCCAGCGGCAGCAGGTCGGGGTCGGGGAAGTAGCGATAGTCCATCGCCTCTTCCTTGGACCGCATCGAACGGGTCTCGCCGGCCGTCGGATCGTAGAGACGGGTCTCCTGATCGATCTTGCCGCCGTCCTCGAGGATCTCGATCTGGCGCCGGGCCTCATAGTTGATGGCCTGGGAGATGAAGCGGAACGAGTTGACGTTCTTGATCTCGCAGCGCGTGCCCAGATGGCTGAAGTCGCCGGTCGCCTTGAACTTCTCGTACTGGCCCTCGCGGCAGACGGACACGTTCACGTCGGCGCGCAGATTGCCCTTCTCCATGTCGCCGTCGCAGGTGCCGAGATAGATCAGGATGGTTCTGATCTTCTTGACGTAAGCCACGGCTTCTTCGGGGGAACGGATGTCCGGACGCGACACGATCTCCATCAGGGCCGTGCCGGCGCGGTTCAGGTCGACGTAGCTCTCGGTCGGCGACAGGTCGTGGATCAGCTTGCCCGCGTCCTGCTCCAGATGCAGGCGCTCGATGCCGACGTTGAAGAAGGAGCCGTCCTCGGCCTCGACCTCGACGACGCCCTCACCGACGATCGGGAAGTAGAGCTGGCTGATCTGATAGCCGGTCGGCAGGTCGGGGTAGAAATAGTTCTTCCGGTCGAACTGGCTGCGCCTGTTGATCTGCGCATTGAGGCCCAGGCCGGTGCGGACGGCCTGTTCGACGCAGTATTTGTTCAGGGTCGGCAGCATGCCGGGGAAGCCGGCGTCGACCAGCGACACCTGCTCGTTCGGACCCGCGCCGAAACCGACGGCGGCGCCCGAGAACAGCTTGGCCTTCGAGGCGACCTGGGCGTGGATCTCCAGCCCCATGACGATTTCCCACGGGCCGGTGCGGCCCTGGATGAGTTTGGTGTTGTCGGTCATGCTCACCACCACTTCTCAGGCTTGGCCACAAACCCCGCCGCATCTTCCAGCGCGCTGGCCACCTGGAACACCGTCGCCTCGTCCAGCGCCTTGCCGATGACCTGGAGGCCCAGCGGCAGGCCGCCCTTGTCGACGCCCGCGGGCACCGAAATGCCCGGCAGGCCGGCGAGGTTGGCGGTGACGGTGAAGATGTCGTTCAGATACATCTGCAGCGGGTCGATCTGCTTGTCGCCGAGGGCGAAGGCGGCCGACGGCGTCGAGGGCGTGACGATGGCGTCGACCTTGTCCCAGACGGCGTCGAAATCCATGGCGATGCGGCGGCGGACCTTGAGGGCGCGGACATAGTAGGCGTCGTAGAAGCCGGCCGAGAGGACATAGGCACCGATGGTCAGGCGGCGCTGGACCTCCTTGCCGAAGCCCTCGGCGCGGCTGGTCTCATAGAGGTCGGCGAGGCTGGTCGTGCCCTCGGCGCGGTGGCCGAAGCGCATGCCGTCGTAGCGGGCCAGGTTGGACGAGGCCTCGGCCGGGGCGATGATGTAATAGGCCGGCAGGGCGTATTTGGTGTGCGGCAGGCTGATGGGCACGATCTCGCAGCCCGCAGCCTTGAGCCATGCGATGCCTTGGTCCCAAAGCGCCTGGATCTCGGCGGGCATGCCGTCGACGACGTATTCTTTCGGCACGCCGATACGCAGACCCTTGACGGACTTGCCGAGACTTTGGGTCCAGTCGGGCGTCTCGACGTCGAGGCTGGTGGCGTCCTTCGGGTCCCAGGAGCACATCGACCGCAGCAGGATGGCGGCGTCCTCGACCGTCTTCGTGATCGGGCCGGCCTGGTCCAGCGAACTGGCGAAGGCGACCATGCCGAAGCGGCTGGCGCGGCCGTAGGTGGGCTTGATCCCGACCGTGCCGGTAAAGGCGGCGGGCTGGCGGATCGAACCGCCGGTGTCGGAGGCGGTGGCGGCCAGGCAGAGATCGCCGGCGACGGCCGAGGCCGAACCGCCGGAGCTGCCGCCCGGGGTCAGGTCGGCGTTGGAGGTCGTCGATTTCCAGGGGTTCACGACCGGGCCGAACGCCGAGGTCTCGTTGGACGAGCCCATGGCGAACTCGTCCATGTTGAGCTTGCCCAACATGACCGCGCCGTCGCGCCACAGGTTGGACGTGACGGTCGATTCATAGGGCGGCACGAAGCCGCGCAGCATGTTGGAGCCGGCCGTGGTCTGGACGCCGTCGGTGCAGAACAGGTCCTTGATGCCCAGCGGCGCGCCTTCGAGGGCCCCGCCCTCCCCTTTCGCCAGCCGGGCGTCGGAGGCGCGGGCCATCTCGAGCGCCTTGTCCGTGGTCTGGACGACGAAGGCGTTCAGGCGCGGGTTGGCGGCGTCGATATTGGTGACGAAGGCTCTGGTGATCTCCTCGGACGAGAAGTCGCGGGCCTTGAGGCCATCAAGAGCGGCCTTGAGCGTGAGTTTGGTCAGGTCGGACATTCTATTCGACCACCTTGGGCACGACAAAGAAGCCGTCGGCCGCGCGCGGGGCGTTGCCGAGAACGTCGGCGACCTTGTCGCCGTCGGTGACCACGTCGTCGCGCAGGCGCATCGGCTGGGCGACGTTGGAGGTCATCGGCTCGACGCCGGCGACGTCGACCTCATTGAGCTGTTCGATCCAGGCGAGGATGCCGTTCAGCTCTGCGGCGAGCGGCTCCAGCCGGTCCTCCGGGGTCTTGATACGGGCGAGGTGCGCCACACGGCGCACGGTCGCGGCGTCGATGGCCATGCGGCCCTCCACATTTTTGAACTCTGGGCGAAAACCAGAACGGGCGGGATTAGCGTTCCAGCCCCTGTTTCACAAGGATTCTGACGCTACCGCGCGGGCGCGATCGTCACAGTGGCCGGGACGGAGCCATCCGCCGCCAGCGCCCAGCCGACGATGACGCGCCGGGTGCGACTGCCGATGGTGCCGGTGGCCTCGTCCATGGTGCTCTCGTTGATCTCCAGATCGACCCGGCCCGGCGACTCCGACAGGACGCGGTAGTCGAGGACGTCGCCGATGCGGAAGACGCGCCAGCCCTCGGCCGGCGAATCGAAAAAGGCGACATGGGTGTAGAGGCCGTTCATGGCCGGGTCGCCGCCGGCTGTTCCGAACAGTTTCACGGTCCGGTCGCCCTGACGCGACAGCGGCGTCAGCTCGACGACCGAGGCCGCCCATTGCTGGCCTTCATCGGCATCGGGCTGCACGATGGCGGCCGGACCGGCGGCGGTCAGCGGGGTGGCGGGTGCCGGGGCCGCCTGTTCGGCAGGCAGGGCAGCCTTGCGACTCTCGACCTGGGCATCGCAGGCGGTCAGACCGAGCAGGACGGTGAGGAAGGTGACAGGCTTCATCAGGGGCGCTCCCAGCAACGATGCCGCAGCTTGCACTTTGACAGGGCGGCTCGCCAGTCCTACCGCCAAGCCGTGACAGTTCTATCGCTCGAAGACCTCGCCGCCTCCACCCCGCCGGGCACGCCGTGGCTAGGGCTGGATCTGGGCGAAAAGACCATCGGTGTGGCGGTCAGCGACACGACGCGGATGATCGCCAGCCCGCTGTCGCTGATCCGCAAGACCAAATTCACCGATGACGCCCACGCCGTCCTCAAGCTGATGGACGGGCGCAAGGCGTCGGGGCTGGTGATCGGCCTGCCGCTGAACATGGACGGCAGCGAGGGGCCGCGGGCGCAGTCGTGCCGGGCCTTCGCGCGCAACCTGCAGCGCATCCGCGCCGTGCCCTGCGCCTTCCAGGACGAGCGGCTGTCGACCAGCGCGGTCGAGCGGTTCCTGATCGGGGAGCTGGACCTGAACCGCAAGCGCCGCGCCAATGTGATCGACCGAACCGCAGCCGCCTGGATATTGCAGGGCGCGCTGGACCGGCTGCGGGTGTGAGCGCCCTCCTTACCGGCATCGTCCCGGTCTTCGCCATGATTGCCCTCGGATGGGGGCTGAAGTGGCGGGCGTTCCTCGATGACGACGGCTGGCGGGCAGTCGAGCGGCTGACCTATTTCGCCTTCTATCCGGCCTTTCTGATCCCGGCGGTCTGGCGCGCGGACTTCGCGGGCGGTGCCGCGGGACCGGTGGCGCTCGGCACGGTGGGCACAGCCCTGGCCGTCGCCCTGCTGACCTTCCTGGCCAAGCCCTTGCTGCGGATCAGCGACCCGGCCTTCACCAGCGTCTTTCAGGGCGTGATCCGCTGGAACGGCTTCGTCTTCCTGCCGGTCGCGGGAGCCATCTTCGGCGAGCGGGGGCTTGGCGTGGCGGCGGTGGCGTTCGGGGTGCTGGCACCTGCGCTGAATGTGGTTTGCGTGCTGGTGCTGGCGCGGTGGGGCGCGGGTCAGGGCGGCGGCTGGCGACTGGCGCTGTCGTCATTGCTGCGCAATCCGATCATCTGGGCCTGCGGAATCGGAGCGGCGCTCAATCTGACGGGCGTGCCGAAGCCCGAGCTGGTGATGGGGGTGTTCGACCTGATGGGGCCGGGAGCCATCGCGCTGGGGCTGATCACGGCCGGGGCGGGGCTGAGCTTCCGCTATGCCGCGTCGCGGCCCTTGCTGCTGCTGACCGTGACCGTAATCAAGCTGATCCTTCTGCCGTTGGGCATGTACTGGCTGACCGGGGTACTGGGCGGAGACCGGATGGCGCAGGGGCTGGCGCTGCTGGCCGGGGCCTCGCCGGGGGCGGCGGCCTCCTATGTCATGGCGCGTCAGATGGGCGGCGATGCGCCCCTGATGGCGGGGGTCGTGGCCCTGACCACGGTGGTCAGCGCCTTCACCATTCCGATCCTGCTTGCGCTGTTCGGCTATATCTGAACACAGGCTCTGAATACGGACGGCTTCCGTTCCGACGCGCACGGCCCTATAGGCGGGCCTCGATGAGCCAGCCTGCCGCACTCACCGATCTGATTCTCGAGCGGCTGGCGCCGTTCCCGCACAGCCATTTCCTGTCCGCCGGCGATCTGAACGCCGCGACGACCCCGCCGCTGCTCGATCTGGCCGACGCCTTCGTCGACTTCAATCGCCAGTCGTCGAAGTCGCTGGACCTGATGCGCGGGCGCACGGTCATGAACCTGTTTTTCGAGAACTCGACCCGGACCAGCGCCTCGTTCGAGATCGCCGCCAAGCGGCTGGGTGCCGATGTGACCGCGCTGAGCCCCCGCACCTCATCCACCGCCAAGGGCGAGACCCTGATTGATACGGCGGCGACGCTGAACGCCATGAAGCCGGATGTGCTGGTGGTGCGCCACGGGGCCTCCGGCGCGGCCGCCCTGCTGTCGCAGAAGGTCGGCTGCGCCGTGGTCAACGCCGGCGACGGGCGGCACGAGCATCCGACCCAGGCTCTGCTGGACCTGCTGAGCCTGCGCCGGGCGTTCGGGGATGTGGGCGGACTGACCGTCGCCATCTGCGGCGACATCGCACACAGCCGGGTGGCGCGGTCGAATGTGGCGATGCTGTCGATGATGGGCGCGCGGGTGCGTCTGATCGGGCCGCCGACCCTGGTGCCCGGCGACGCCGACCGCTGGGGCTGCGAGGTCTTCCACGACATGCGCGAAGGCCTGCGGGGCTGCGACGTCGTCATGATGCTGCGGCTGCAGCTGGAGCGGATGGAAGGCGCGCTGGTGCCCTCGACCCGCGAGTATTTCCGCTTCTGGGGGCTGGACCGCGAGAAGCTGTCCTGGGCCAATCCGGGCGCGAAGGTGATGCACCCCGGGCCGATGAACCGGGGCGTCGAGATCGACTCGGACGTGGCCGACGACCTGACCGTCTCCCTGATCCAGGATCAGGTGGAGATGGGGGTGGCGGCGCGGATGGCGGTGCTGGCCGCCCTGTCGGCCCGGCTGGATGGAGGCACAGCATGACCGCCATCGCCATCCTGAACGCGCGGTTGCTGGACCCGGCCACAGACTATGACGGCCCCGGCGCGGTGCTGGTCGAGGACGGGCGGATCACCGAGGTCATCCACGGCGGCGGCGCGGTCGCTCCGGCGGGCGTGACGGTGATCGATGCCGGAGGCCTGTGCCTGTCGCCGGGCCTGATCGACATCCGGGTCAAGACCGGCGAGCCCGGTGCCGAGCCGAAGGAGACGCTGAAGTCGGCCAGTCTGTCGGCGGCGGCTGGCGGCGTGACCACCATCGTCATCCAGCCGGACACCGACCCGGCCATCGACGACCCGGCCATGATCGAATTCATCCTGCGGCGCGGCGCGGCCCTCGGGCTGGTCAATGTCCGGGCGGCGGGCGCGGCGACGAGAGCCCGCGACGGCGTCCACATGGCCGAGCTCGGCCTGATGGATGAGGCCGGCGCCCTGTATTTCACCGATGTGGACCGGGTCATCGCCAGTACCCGCACCCTGCAAAGGGTGATGAGCTACGCCGCCGCCTTCAACGCCCTGATTTCCTGCCGCCCGGCCGATCCCTGGCTGAGCGAGGGCGCGGTGGCGACCTCGGGCGAACTGGCGACACGACTGGGCCTTTCCTCCGCCCCGGCCATCGCCGAACGCATCCAGCTGGAGCGTGACCTGGCGCTGGTCGAACAGACGGGCGCGCGCTTCCTCGTCGACCAGATCTCGACCGAGGGCGCACTGGAGACCCTGGCCCGGGCGCGGGCGAAGGGGCTGGAGGTGGCTGCCTCGGTTTCGATCAACCATCTGTGCTTCAACGAGATCGACATCGGCGACTATCGCACCTTCTACCGGCTCGATCCGCCGCTGCGGCCCGAGAGCGACCGGCAGGCGCTGATCGAGGCGGTGCGCGACGGTCTGATCGACGCCATCACTTCGGCCCACGCTCCCGCCCCTGCAGAGGACAAGCGCCGCCCGTTCGCAGAAGCAACGCCGGGCGCCGTCGGGCTCGAGACCCTGCTGCCCGCCGCCCTGACCCTGCATCATGAGGACGGGCTGGAGCTGCTCGATATCCTGCGGCCCCTGACCCAGGGCCCGGCAACCCTGCTGGGACTGGACGCCGGGGTGCTGGCAGCCGGGGCGCCGGCGGACCTCATCCTGTTCGATGCGGGCGCGCCGGTGGTGATCGACGCGGACGCGCTGAAGTCCAAGTCGAAGAACTCGCCCTTTGACGGGCGGCGATTGCAAGGCAAGGTCTTGCTCACGGTCGTCGGCGGACGCATCGTACACGACACACGCTAAGAGGGAGCGAATCACTTGCAGGATCTGGTCGGCCCCGCTCTCGGGACGCTCGCGCTCGCTGCGGTAGGCGGTTACCTGCTGGGGTCCATCCCCTTCGGGGTGATCCTGACGCGTCTGGCGACGGGCGAAGATGTGCGCAGCATCGGCTCCGGCAACATCGGTGCCACGAACGTCCTGCGGACCGGGCGCAAGGATCTGGCCCTCGCCACCCTGATCCTCGACGCGGGCAAGGGCGCGGCGGCCTTTCTGATCGCCCAAGCGCTGTTCCCGGGCGTCCCCGCAATCGCCGCCATCGCGGGCGGTGCGGCCTTCCTCGGCCATCTTTTCCCAGTCTGGCTCGGCTTCAAGGGCGGCAAGGGGGTGGCGACCTTCTTCGGTCTGTTGCTGGCCGCGGCCTGGCCGCTGGGCCTGATGGCCGGGGCGACCTGGCTGATCGTGGCGGCCCTGTTCCGCATGTCGTCGTTCGCCGCCCTGGTCGCAGCCGCGATGGCGCCCCTGTTCGCCCTGTTGCCACTGCCTGTGATGGGCCTGCCGGCGTCGGGACCGATCCTGGCGCTGGCGGCGGCGACGGCGCTGCTGATCTGGATCCGGCATCATGAGAACATCGCCCGCATCCTGAAGGGGACCGAACCCCGGATCGGCGCGAAGAAGGGGTGACCCTTCCAGCCGCAGAGCGTTTCTCGCGCCTGCGTCTGGCGCGGACCGACCAGGTCGGTCCGGTGACGTTTCAACAGTTGCTGGAGCGGTTCGGCTCGGCGGAGCGGGCCCTTGAGGTCCTGCCCGACCTGATCCGGCGCGGCGGCGCTCACGGATTTGCCATTCCGCCGATCGAACGGACTGAAGCCGAGATGGCGGCGGGCGAGCGTTTGGGTGCCCGGCTGATCGTTCTGGGAGACGCCGACTATCCGGACATGCTGGCGGCGGTCGATCCGCCGCCGCCCCTGCTTTGGACCCTGGGCGACGCGAGCCTGATGGCGCGGCCCTGTATCGCCGTGGTCGGGGCGCGGATCGCCTCGGCGGGCGGGCAGAGGATCGCGCGCGGGCTGGCGCAGCAGCTGGGCGAGGCCGGCCATGTCGTGGTGTCGGGACTGGCGCGCGGCATCGACGGCGCCGCCCATACCGGTGCCCTGCCGACGGGAACGGTGGCGGTGCTAGGCGGCGGGGTGGACGACATCTATCCGCCCGACAACGCCGATCTCTATGCGCAGATCGTCGAGCGTGGCTGCGTGGTCTCGGAGAGTCCGGTCGGCGCGCGGGCGCAGGCGAAGGACTTCCCGCGCCGAAACCGGATTATCTCGGGGCTGTCGCGCGGGGTGATCGTTGTGGAGGCGGAGTTGCGCTCCGGCTCGCTGATCACGGCGCGGCTTGCGGGCGAACAGGGCCGGGATGTCTTCGCCGTGCCGGGATCGCCGCTGGACCCGCGCTCGCGAGGTCCCAACGAACTGCTGCGACAGGGCGCCATCCTGTGCGAGGGGCTGGAAGATGTGGAGCGGGCCTTCTCGACCCTGCGGACGCTCCGCGAGCCGGCGCCGGACAATCCGTTCGAGGGCGCGCCTGACGAAGTCGAGGCGGCTTTGATCGAGCGGGTCGCGGACTTGCTGTCGCCCACGCCGGCCCCACGCGACGAACTGGCCCGGGCGCTGGGCCTGCCGATCGGAACCGTGGCGGCAGCCCTGCTTGAGCTCAATCTTGTGGGTCGCGCCGAGCTGCTTCCAGGCGGTCTGGCCGCGGCACGATCACCCTGAATTCCAGCGCCGATTGACAGCGGCCTTCCCGCCAACCACGTTCCGCCCCCTTTCCGAGCCCGCGCAAGGCCCCCTCCCCGCATGAACCTCGTCGTCGTCGAGAGCCCCGCAAAGGCCAAGACCATCAACAAATATCTGGGCCCGGACTTCACCGTCCTGGCGTCCTATGGCCACGTCCGCGACCTGCCGTCGAAGGACGGCTCGGTCCTGCCCGATGATGATTTCGCCATGAGCTGGGAAGTCGACGCCCGCGCCTCCAAGCGGATGTCGGAGATCGCCGAGGCGGCGAAGAAGGCCGACCGCGTCATCCTGGCGACCGACCCCGACCGCGAGGGTGAGGCTATCAGCTGGCACGTGCTGGAGATCTTGACCAAGAAGAAGGCGCTCAAGGACACCGCCGTCGAGCGCGTCACCTTCAACGCCATCACCAAATCCGCCGTGCTGGAGGCCATGGCCAATCCGCGCCAGCTGGATATGGAACTGGTCGAGGCCTATCTGGCCCGCCGCGCGCTGGACTATCTGGTGGGCTTCACCCTGTCGCCCGTGCTGTGGCGCAAACTGCCGGGCGCGCGTTCGGCCGGTCGGGTGCAGTCGGTCGCCCTGCGCATCGTCGTCGACCGCGAGATGGAGATCGAGGCGTTCCGGGCGCAGGAATACTGGTCGGTCGAAGCCGATCTGGCCGCCGACAGCCCGCCCTTCACCACCCGTCTGGTCAAACACGCCGGCAAGCGGGTGCAACGGCTGGACATCACCTCCGAGGCCATGGCCAACGCCGCGCGCGACGCCATCAAGGCCGGCAGCTTCACCATCAAGTCGATCGAGAAAAAGCCGGTCAAGCGCAGCCCGTCGCCCCCCTTCACCACCTCGACCCTGCAGCAGGAGGCGGCGCGCAAGCTGGGCTTCACGGCGCAGCGGACCATGCAGGCGGCGCAGAAACTGTATGAGGGCGTCGACGATACGGGCGGCCTGATCACCTATATGCGGACCGACGGCCTGTCGGTCAGCCCGGAGGGGATCGCCCAGGCGCGCGAGGTCATCGCCGACCGGTTCGGACCGGCCTATGTTCCGGAACAACCGAGATATTACAAGACCAAGGTCAAGAATGCCCAGGAAGCGCACGAAGCGATCCGGCCGACCAACCTGACGCGTCATCCGGACAGCCTGCAGCTCGAGGGCGACCTGTCTCGGCTGTACGAGCTGATCTGGAAGCGGATGATCGCCAGCCAGATGGAGTCCGCCCGGCTGGACCGGACCACAGTCGATGTCGAGACGCCGGACGGCCAGACCGGCCTGCGCGCCACCGGCCAGGTCGTGGCCTTCGACGGCTTCATCGCGGTGTACGAAGAGGGCCGTGACGACAAGCCGAAGGACGGCGTCGACGACGAGGACGACACCACCCGCCTGCCCGCGCTGAAGGAAGGCGCTGTGGCCAGGGTCGAGGCGATCCGCACCGACCAGCATTTCACCGAACCGCCGCCGCGGTTCTCGGAAGCGACCCTGGTCAAGAAGCTGGAAGAGCTCGGCATCGGCCGGCCGTCGACCTATGCCTCGATCCTGACCACCCTGCGCGACCGCGAATACGTCCGCATGGACAAGAACCGGTTCATTCCGGAGGACAACGGACGGCTGGTCACGGCCTTCCTCGAACAGTTCTTCACCCAGTGGGTCCAGTACGACTTCACCGCCGCGCTGGAGACCCGGCTGGACGAGGTGTCCGCCGGGGACCTCGACTGGAAGGTCGTGCTGCGCGACTTCTGGAGCCAGCTGAAGCCGGCGACGGATGCGGTCACCGCCCGTCAGGGCGTGATCGACGAACTGGACACGGCGATCGGCCCCTTCCTGTTCCCCGACAAGGGCGACGGGACCGACGCCCGGCTTTGCCCCCTGTGCAAACAGGGCCGGCTGCATCTCAAGGCCAGCTTCAAGATGAAGTCGTCCTTCATCGGCTGCTCCAACTATCCGGAATGCCGCTATACGCGGGGCTTCGGTGCCGCGACCGGCGTCGAGGACGGCGGCGACCGCGACCTAGGCGTCGATCCCGTGACCGGCGCGCCCGTGGCGCTGAAGATCGGGCGGTTCGGCCCCTATGTTGAGACCACCATCCCCGGCGAGGAGAAGCCGAAGCGCTCGTCCCTGCCCAAGGGCTGGTCGCCCGCGACCGTGGCGCTGGAACAGGCCCTGCGCCTGCTGGCTCTGCCGCGCGAGGTCGGGATCCATCCGGAGGACGGCAAGCCGATCTCGGCGGGCCTCGGCCGCTACGGGCCGTTCGTGCTGCACGCTGGCACCTACGCCAATGTCGCCGACATCGACGAGGTGTTCGACATCGGTCTGAACCGCGCCGTGGTGCTGCTGGCCGAGAAGCGGGCGGGCAAGTTCGCGGGACGCGGGGCGGCCACCGCGCCGCTGAAGGACCTCGGTGCCCACCCGGAAACGGGCGAGCCGGTGCACGTCATGGCCGGCCGCTTCGGCCCCTATGTGAAGTCGGGCAAGATCAACGCCACCCTGCCCAAGGGCTCGGCACCCGAGGACATGACGATGGAGATCGCCGTGCCGTTGCTGGCCGCGCGCGCCGCGGCGGCGCCGGCCAAGGGCAAGAAGGCGCCGCCCGCGAAGAAGGCGGCGGCGCCGAAGAAGCCGGCGGCGAAAAAGGCCCCAGTGAAGAAGAAGCCTGCTGCGAAAAGCTGATCCCTCTCCCGTTGGGAGAGGGCTTGAGCGCACGGCGGCGAAGCCGGCGTCCTTGCGCGAAAGGGTGTGGGTCGAGCGACCGGGGGCGGCTTCGCCGCTTCAACCAGTCGACCCACATCCGGCGCTGCGCGCCACCTTCTCCCAATGGGAGAAGGAAAGCGGCTAGCCCTTCAACAGCCGATCCCGCGCCGCGTTCAGACGGGACGCCAGCCCTTCCGTGCCGCCCTGGTCGGGGTGGGCGCGGCCCATCAGCCGTTTCCAGGCGGTGTTGATCTCCTGCGGCGTCGCATCGGCTGAGACGCCGAGGAGGGCGCGGGCCTCGGCGGGGCTCATCGCCTCGGTCCGGGCGGCCGGTGCGCGTTGCCGCGACGACAGGGTCAGCCAGATACCGGCCCCCGCGAGGGCTGCGGCCGGCAGCCATGCACCGCGGGCGGCGAGCAGGACGCCGCCGGCGATCAGCACAGCGCTGAACAGGGTGGCGGTAACCCGCCAGTGGCCGCGCCCCCGTCGCTCGGACTGACGACCCAGCCGAACCAGCGCCCAGACGGCGATCGCCGCCAGCGCCAGCCAGACGAGGCTCAAGACCTCACGCCGCCGCGTCCAGCGGGGCGTCCAGCGCGCTGCCGTCCAGCCCCAGGGCCAGCATCAGATTGCGCATCTCCTGCCGCGCCGCGACATGGGCCAGGGAGACGGCGACGGGCCGGACCTCATTGGACAGGTCGGCCACAGTCAGGCCGAACGGGAAGAGCTCGCGATAGATGACCCGGTCGCGCAGGCCGGGGCCGATGCGGAAGCCGACCCGGCGGGCCAGCTTCTCCATCCGCTCCTCGAGCCGCTGCCGGTTGCGGGCAGCAGCGACGGCCATACGGTTGACCACCACGATCCAGTCAATGGTGGCCTGACGGCCCTCGGTAATGGCCCGGTGCTTGCGGGCCTCCCAGACGCTCTCGGAATAGATTGAGGGCTTGAGCAGTTCGAGGGTGACCGGATCGATCTGACCCAGCAGGTCGAAGTCGACGAAGCTGTCGTTCATGGGGGTGACGATCTGGTCGGCAAGGCCATGGGCGGTCCGCGACAGGAGGGTGTCGCCGCCCGGCGTGTCGATCAGGATGACATCGGCCTCGGCGCGGGCCCGGGCCATGGCGGCCTGAAAGCGGGCCAGCTGTTCGGTTTCGTCCGCCTTGGCCAGCGCCTTGCCGTCGCCCATGTCGGGCTCGAGCGGCATCGGCAGGACCTGGTTGTTGCCGGCCATCCAGCCGGCACGGTTGGCGAAGAATTTGGACATCGACCGTTGGCGCAGGTCCAGATCGATGATGGCCACCCGCCGGCCCGCGTGCAGCAGGCCGCAGACGATGTGGATCGCAAGGGTGGACTTGCCCGCCCCGCCCTTTTCGTTGCCGACGACGATGACCGCAGGGTCAGCCATGGATGTTCACGCCCCGTTGGCGGTCGCCGACTCAGACGCGCGACCGCAGTTGCACAGAATCGCGTCCGCGGGGGCGGACGTCAACGACACGATGGACGGCGGCTGTGGATGCGCGGGTCAGGCGACCCGATTGCACCAGGGATCATCAATTCCGGCGGCGGCGCAGACGGCGGCCGCGCCTGCCGAGGGGGCGACGACCTTCAACCGGGTCAGGCGACGGCCGCCGACCTCGACACCCTCATAGACCGGCGACAGGCCGTTCAGTGCCCAGGCGGCCCTGCCGGACTTGAGTCGGGACCAGGCCGCACGGGCCCCGGCCTCGCTGGAATAGGCACCGAGCTGGACCAGATCGCGACTGGCGCGGGGCGCACCCGGACGGGAGAGCGGCAGGGCGGGACGCAGGCCGGCATGCGAAGAGGCCGCGTCGATGCGGGCTGAAACCTGTTGCACAACCGCATCTGCCACAGCGGGCGCGGCAGCAGCGACGAGCTGTGGCGCGGCGCGTTCGACAGCGCTATCCAGACCGTCGCGGGCGTCCCAGAGTGCGTGGGGGTCCATGACCTCGACCCGCAACGCCGGACGCAGGCCCGCCTCGGCGGCGCTGCGGGGTGGCGCGGCCGCAGCGCGCTTGCCGTCCACGTCGATGGCGGCAACGGAATTGGCCAGGTTCTCGAACCTGTGCGGATCACTGTCGATCAGGCCGCAGCCGTTCAGGCCGACGGCCGCGAAGATCACAACGACTGGACGAATGATCTGGCTGGGCTTCATAAGCCGATACTGACACGGCAAGATTTGCCGCCCGGTTCACAATCAGGCTTAAGCCGGAAGGTTAATCCATTCATCATGGCCGAGACCGGTACCCTGCCCGTCGCGCGAACCATTGCAGCGCTGCGCCAGACTGTCGCCGACTGGCGGCGACAGGAGCTCAGAGTCGGGTTCGTCCCGACCATGGGTGCGCTGCACGAGGGCCATCTGACCCTGGTGCGCGAGGCGGGTAGCCGGGCAGACCGGGTCGTGGCCAGCGTCTTCGTCAACCCGACCCAGTTCGCCGCCCATGAAGATCTGGGAACCTATCCACGGCAGGAGGCACAAGACGCGGAACTGCTGGCCGGGGCCGGCTGCCATCTCCTGTTCGCCCCGTCGGTGGAAGAGATGTATCCGGCGGGCGCGACCACAACCGTCAGCGTTGGCGGGCCGGCCGAGGGGCTGGAGGGTGAGTTCCGGCCGCAGATGTTCGGCGGGGTGGCCCTGGTGGTCGCCAAACTGCTGAACCAGGTCCAGGCGGATGTGGCCGTGTTCGGCGAGAAGGACTGGCAGCAGTTGATGGTGGTGCGGCGGCTGGTCCGCGACCTCGATATCCCGACCGACATCGTCGGATCGCCGACGATGCGCGACGGACACGGCCTGGCCCTGTCGTCACGCAATGCCTACCTGTCGGGGGCGGAACTGGAGATCGCCCGCCGGCTGAACGGCGTGCTGGCCGGGGCCGGGGCAGCAGCGGCGGCAGGCGGGTTGGTGGACGTCGTGGAACAGGAGGCCCGCGCGGCTTTGCTGAGCGCCGGGTTCAGCCATGTGGACTATGTCGCCGTCCGTCGGGCGGATGATCTGGCTGTCTTCGCCGACGGCACCCTGGATGGGCCGGGGCGGATCCTGGCCGCCGCATGGCTGGGGCGCACACGGCTGATCGACAATATGGCGGTCGCTGCGCCGATCTGAAGCCGGCCCTCAGGCCAGCTTCAGATCCATGACCCCGCCGATCCATTCGACCCGCGACCGGCGGCGGGCCTCGGCGACGGCGGTTGCATCGCCAAGGGCCGCTTCGGCCTCGGCCAGCACGAAATAGCTGTAGGGGTCGTTCGGCCAGTCCTCGAGCAGTTCCAGCACCTTGGCCCTGGCGCCGGCTGCGTCGCCTTTCAGCAGCAGGGCGGCCGCGAGGCTGCGGCGGGTCGGATACCAGACGATCGGCGGATCGCCGCCCTCCTCGCCCTGCCCCTGGATCGCTGCCGCGCGGGCATAGGCGGCAATGGCCGCATCGGCATCACCCGCGATCATCGCCGCCCGGCCTTCCAGGACGCGCTGGGACAGTTCGGTGAAGTCGCGCCGCTCAGCCGCCATCGGACCTGAGGCGAAGGCGGGGTCGGTCCGGAGCGTCTTGATGGCCTCAGCCGCGTCACGAACAGCCGCCGCGTCACCCGCCCGGGCCGCCGCCTCGCCGCGGGCATAGTGCCAGCTGACGCGCAGCATCGGATGGCTGGCCGCGGGCTCCCCGAGGGCCGCCACCTGCTCCGGCGTGCCGAACCGGCCGAAGATGGCATAGGCATTGTTGGCGACCATCTGCCGCCACAGATTGTCCGCCGGAATGTCGGGATAGGTCTCCAGGAACCATGCGGCGAGCTTCAGCCCCTCCCCGGCCCCGCCAGCCATCAAGGCCCCGCCCATGCCGAAATGGATGTTGTGCCCATGCAGCGGCATGCCGGGCACGCCGCCGGGCGGACGCGCGAGGCTGTCGTATCTCAGGTCCAGCGCCACCGCATTGACGTTGGACATCATGGCGTCACGGTAGCGGCCGACCCGATAGAAGGTGTGCGACGGCATATGCACCAGATGGCTGGCACCGGGGGCCAGGGCCGCGAGCCGCTCGCCATAGGGAATGGCCTTGTGCGGATCGTCCGACCATTCGGTCAGATGGATATAGAGGTGGATCGCGCCCGGATCGTCCGGGGCTGTCGCCAACGCCTGTTCCAGCAGTTCCATGGCGCGGGTGATGCCGGGGTCCTTCGCCTTGCCGTCGTCGTCCCACCATTCGTCGGCCTTCAGCATCCAGGCGTCGGCAGTGATGGCGGCGACGGTGATGGCGGCCGGATTCCGGCGGGCAATCCGGTCCATGGCCCGGGCGAAGCGCCGGTCACGGGTCCCTTTCAGGCCGGAATAGCGTTGCACAAGGGCGTCGATCATCTGGCGCTGCATCGGCGTGGCCCCGCTCGCCAGGCGGCGTGCCTCACGCGCAGCCTTGAGCGCAGCGGCCTGACTGTCGTCGTCATTGCCGCCGCCGTTGAGGTTGGGGCCCAGTGCCCAGGCCTCGCCCCAGGCACACATGCCGCAGGTCGGATCGAGCAGTCGCGCCTTGCGGAAGGCCCGCACCGATTCCTTGTGCTCAAAGGCCCAGCGCAGCCGGACACCGTGGTTGAACCAGGCCTGGGCCTCGGGAACGGCCGTGTCGACGGTGAAACCCCCGGTGCCGAATCCGTCGACCATCACCATGTTGGCCACCGGAGTGCCCGTATTGGCCGAGACGGCGGGGCCGCAGACCTGGGGCTGTTCAATCCGGTCGAGCGCCGCACGCTCTGCAGTCGCATCGGCGACGGCGGCGGGGCCGATCAAGGAAGCCGTCAGGGCGACGCCGGCCAACAGAATTCTGCGCATGAACGGGGCCTCCCCTGCCCTCGCCGCCACCTTGTCGTGAAAGCCGCCGTTCGCCAAGAGCGGGCAGGATCAGCCGCAGTCGACGCTCTCGATGATCCCCGTGGCCTCGTCAAACCTGACGTTCAGGCGATCGGGCCGCAGATCCTTGGACATCGGGCAGGTTGTGCAGACGATCCGGACATTGGCCCCCTGCGGGAAGGACACCGCGCCGATATGCGAACCAATCAGGGAGCGGGCCGCCGCCGCATCGCAGCGCAGCGGGATCGGGGTCTCACCCGGCGACGGATCAACCGGGGCGCAGGAAGCGATCAGCAGGGCGGTGGCGGCGAAGCTGGGGGTCAGGGCTTTCATCGGCGCAATCTCCTGAAATGGATTCAACCGCAGCGAATCTGTTCGACGATCCCGGTCTGCTCGTTGAAAAAGATGTTCAGGCGGGTCGGGGAATAGTCTTCGGTGATCGGGCAGGTGGTGCAGGTGACACGCCGGTTCACCACATCGACCGGAACCGGGATGTCCGTCCTCGGCTTTCCGACCAGCCATTGCAGTTCACCGGCCCGGCAGATGTCTGCGGTCGGACTGGAGGGGCGCGAGCCCGTCGGTTGACTGACCGGTGCCGGCTCGACCGCGCGCGGCGCAGCAGCATCGGGGCCAGGCGTCGAACAGGCCGCCAGAGCCAGAAGTGCGATCAGGCCGCCTTTTCCCAGCGCCCTTCCGGAGACTGTTTCCAGTAGGCCAGGGCCGCGCCCGCATCCTTCAGCGTCTTCCACCGGACACGCGCGCCCGAAAGCGCCGCCTCGTCCCGTCCGTCGAAGATGATGAAGCATCGCTCGAAGCCCTTCGTGTCGCCCAGTTCTGAACCGTCCACGATGAACAGCGCCTGAGCCGCGTTCGGGTTCTCGGACGATTCGGTCAGCAGTATGGGCTGACGCGCCGCCTCCGGCCCGGTCGCCCGGCCGTGGGCGAGGAAGCTGTCGTCGCGATAGGTCCAGAGCCGCTCGTCGATATCGTCAAGCAGACGAGGATCGGAGGCGCGCACGATCGCCCGCCAGCCCCGCTCACGCGTCTTCTCCATCAGGCCGGGCAGCACCTGTTCCAGGGTCGACCGCTCGAGGTGGTAGAACCAGATTTCCGGCTTGGCGTCAGACACCCGGCTCTACCTTCCCAGAGGCTCAGGACTCGTAGCTGTCGGCCACCATCCGGTCGAGCGTGCGAACACCCCAGCCCACGGCACCGTCAGGCACGGTCGGATTGCGGCTGTCCTTAACCCAGGCGGTCGGGGCGATGTCGATATGCGCCCAGGGCGTGCCGTTGGTGAAGCGTTGCAGGAACAGGGCGGCCGTGATCGAGCCGCCCGCGCGGCCGTTGCCGGTGTTCTTCACATCGGCGATCGGGGTGTCGATATGGCGCTCGTAGAAGGCCGGGATCGGCATCCGCCAGGCGTTCTCGCCGACCTTGGGACCGGCGGCGAGGAAATTGTTCGCCAGTTCGTCGGAGTTGGAGAACACCCCGGCGTACTCGAGCCCGAGGGCCACGATCATGGCGCCGGTCAGGGTGGCGAGGTCGAGCATGAATTTCGGCTTGAACCGGTCCTGGGTGTACCAGAGGCAGTCCGCCAGGACGAGGCGACCTTCGGCGTCCGTGTTCAGGATCTCGACCGACTGGCCCGACAGCGACATGACCACGTCGCCCGGCCGCTGGGCGTTGCCGTCCGGCATGTTCTCGACCAGGCCGATGACGCCGATCGCATTGACCTTGGCCTTGCGGCCGGCCAGCGCGTGCATGAGGCCGACCACGGCGGCCGAACCGCCCATGTCCCACTTCATCTCTTCCATGCCGTCCGCCGGCTTGATGGAGATGCCGCCAGTGTCGAAGGTCACGCCCTTGCCGACGAAGGCGATGGGCTGTTCGTCCTTCTTGCCGCCGTTCCATTTCATGATGACGACCTGGCTGTCGCGCACGCTGCCCTGACCGACGCCAAGCAGTGTGCGGAAGCCGAGCTTCTCGAGTTCTTTTTCGCCCAGGACCTCAACCTCGAGACCCAGTTTCTCGAGGGCTTTCACGCGCTTCGCATATTCTTCCGGGTAGAGGACGTTGGCCGGTTCGGCGACGAGATCGCGGGCGAACTCGACCGCAGTGGCGACTGCGGAATGGTCTGCCCAGGCGGTCTCGGCCGCCTGCACATCTCCGGTGACGATCTGGATGGTCTCAATCGACGGCGTCTTCTCGAGCTTGAGCGTGGTGCGGTATTTCAGAAACCGGTAGCTGGCCAGGCGCGCCGCAAAGGCCGCGCGGGCGGCCTGATCAGCCGACAGGTGCGAGGCATCGATGGTCAGGGTCTTCGCGCCCGACAGCTTGACCGCCTGGTAGGCGGCACCGGCGGCGGTCTCAAGGGCGAGATCATCGAACTTGCCCGACTCGCCCGCGCCGCTGAGCAGGATGGTGCCGGCATCGACCCCGGCCGGCGCGGCGATGGTCAGGGTGCTGTTCGAACCGCCGGTAAATCTGCCGGCGGCCATCGCCTTCGTCAGGGCTCCGGAGGTCGCCGTATCGAGTTGGGCCCCCATGCCGGAAAGAACACGGCCTTCGTGGACCAGGACAGCCAACACCTCTGCGGCGCTCGCGGACGCGACGAACTCGATCTTCATTTACTACTCCCGCCGGGCGATACGCCCCGGCTCTGTGTCGATGGTGTAAGCGCACGCGGTTTCGCCGGTGCAGTCGGGTGTGTATTAGATGCGCTCCCTCGCCGTCGCCTGCAATGTGCGAATTCTTTCGAAACATGACCCTGATTCAAGGCTATCTTTTCCGGCAGATCGGGCGCCCCGTCGTGGCCGCCTGCGCCGCGCTGGCCGCGATCGGTATCCTGAGCCAGAGCCTCGAACAGCTCGAGGTCATCGTTGAGCGGGGCCAGAGCGTCTGGGTGATGGTCAAGCTGACCCTGCTGGCCGTGCCACAGCTGCTCGCGGTCATCATTCCGATCGGCCTGTTCGTCGGTGCCCTGATCGCCCTGACCCGTCTGCAGCGGGAGCAGGAGCTGACGGCGGTATTCGCCTCGGGCGTCACGCGCTGGTCGGCGATTCGGCCCGCCGTGTGGATCGCGACGATTGCGGCCATGCTGACCCTGGCGGTCACGACCATCGGCCAGCCCTGGGCGCAGCGCCAATCCCGGGCCGAGGCCTTCGCCGTCCGCACCGACCTGGCCGCCCTGCTGGTCGAGGAAGGACAGTTCGTCCAGGGGCCGAACGGACTGACCGTCTATGTCCAGCAGATCGAGCAGAATGGCCTGCTGAAGAACCTGTTCGTCTACATGCGAGATGGCGACGATGCAGTGACATGGGACGCTGCCGAGGCGCGGTTCGGCCGCATCGATGGCCTGCCGGTTGTGACCATGAAGAATGCCTCGACCACCCGCTATTCCAGCCGAGGCGTGCTGACCTACGCCTCATTTGCCCAGACCGTGGTCGACCTGTCGCCCTATACGGCCATGACCGACCGGGTGCGGTACAAACCCTCGGACCTCTACCTGACCCAGCTGTTCAATCCGTCCCCGGGAGACCTCGAGCGGGTCGGGTCGGTCGGCGAATTATTGGCCGAGGGGCATTCCCGCCTGTCGGCACCGCTGTACGCCCTGATGGCCATGGCCATGGCGCTGACGGCGATCCTGGGCGGGCCGTTCAGCCGGACGGGCTACGGGCTGCGAATCGCCAAGGTGGCGGGCGTGTTCCTGCTGGTCCGCATCGCCGGCTATGGCGTGGTCTCCGCCAGCGCCTGGAACGGCTGGCTGAACATCTTCCAGTATCTGCTGCCGATCGTGGCGACGGTCGTCGCCCTGAGGCTGCTGTTCCGGGCGCTCAAGCCCCGCCGGCGGCCCGTCTGGCCGGCCTATGAGCGGCTGAAGGCGCGGTTCGCATGATCAGCCGCACCTCCCTGCCCGTCCCCTGGCTGCGACTGGGGCGAATCGAACGCTATGTGCTGGTCCAGCAGGCAAGATCGCTGGGCATTGCGCTGGGCGTCATCGCCGCCCTGATCATGCTGATCGACTTCGTGGAGATATCCCGCGGGGTCGGTTCCGACGTCGATCTGTCGGGCGTCCGGATCCTCGGGCTGATGCTGTTGAAGTCGCCGCAGGTGATCATCCAGCTGCTGCCGTTCGTCTTCCTGTTCGGGACGCTGGCGGCGTTTGTCGGCCTGAACCGTCGCAGCGAGCTGATCGCCATGCGGGCGGCGGGCGTGTCCGCCTGGCGGTTCGTGCTTCCGGCGGCGGGCGCAGCCCTGATGTTCGGCGTGATCACCGTCGCGGCCCTCGGGCCGCTGGCGGCGTCCGCCGACGGCCTGTTCCAGCGCGAGCGGGCGCGGCTGTCCGGATCCGCGGCCGGGGCGGAGGCCCGCCCGACCGTCTGGATCCGCGAGGGCGACGACACCCGGCAGATGGTCATCCGCGCCGAGCGTCAGGACCGGGCCAACGCACGGCTGCTGGACGTGACCTTCTTCATCTACACCAACGACGCTGCGGGCATGCGGACGTTCTCCGAGCGAATCGACGCCGACTCGGCGTCGCTGTCGAACGGCAGCTGGCGGCTGGTCAATGCGATCGGGGCCGAGATCGGCCAGCGCGCGGTTCGCTATGCCACCCTCGACCTGCCCTCCAGCCTCGCCGACGAGGAGGCGTTCGAGCGGTTTGCCCGGCCGCAGGCGACGTCCTTCTGGTCCTTGCCGGCGCAGATCGACCGGGTCGAGGCTGCGGGCTTCTCCTCGACGGCCTACCGGCTCCGTCTGCAGCAGTTGCTGGCCACGCCGCTGATGTTCGCGGCCATGTCGATCCTGGCCGCCGCCTTCTCGCTGCGACTGATGCGGCTGGGCGATCTGGCGCGGATGAGCGTTGCGGCCGTGGTGCTGGGGTTCGCCTTCTTCTTCGTCAATCAGGCAGCGTCCGCCTTCGGCTCGGCGGAAGTGATCCCGCCCTGGCTGGCGGCCTGGCTGCCACCCTTGCTGACAGCGCTCGCCGCCTTCACCTTGCTGTTCTATACCGAAGACGGCTAAGCGAACCGGCCTGTCCCCCGGCTTGCCGGACCGTCCGCCCTTCAGAGTGATTGCTTGCATGCAGCGTGACCGCCGCGCGCCCGATTTGGGAGCCTTGCGCTACCGGCTTCTGGCCGGTGCGGCGGCTATAGCGCTGGCCTCCCTGGCTGGAAACGCCAAGGCGCAGCAGGCCCCGGTGACCGCCACTCCGGCGGTGCCGGGCGTCGACGGCCTGACCCCTGACGCCGTCTATCTCGAGGCCGAGGTCGCAGCCCGGACCGGCAATGTTATCAGTGCAGACAGCTCCGGAGCCGACCGCGTCCTGGCCCGGTTCCGGGGGGCAACCCTGAGAGCCGGCACCGTCAGCTATGACCTGGGCCTGGGCATCGCCACCGCAGACCGGCAGGTCGAGTTCAGCGACTCCGCAGGCAATGTCGTCTTCGCCAGCCATCTCGAACTCGATGCCGATCTGAAGGCCGGCGCGGCCGTCGATTTCGCGACCCGCTTCAGCAACGGCGCAAGCCTGATGGCCGCAACGGCCGTGCGGCGAAGTGAGAACGTCAACGAGCTCAACTACGCGCTCTTCACGCCCTGTCCCATCTGCGACGCCGACGGAAATCCCAAGGAACCCAGTATCGCCATCCAGGCGGAGACGGTGGTCCAGGACGAGGCGTTGCGAGCGGTCCTGTATCGCAACGCCGTGTTCCGGGTCGGCGGGGTACCGGTCTTCTACCTGCCGGTCTTCGCCCACCCTGATCCGACCGTCGAGCGGGCGTCAGGCTTTCTCGTGCCCATCCCCAGCTATGACGAGGGTCGGGGCCTGAGCCTTGAAATGCCCTATCTGCGGGTAGTCTCCCCCTCCGAGGACTGGCTGATCAGTCCACAATTCAACACCGACGTCGCGCCCCTGCTGAACCTGCAATGGCGGCGGCGGTTCGTTGACGGAATGGTCGTCGCTCGCGGCGGCTATACCTACGAACGCAGTTTCGGGGATTTCGACCTCGATGGCGACGGCGACGCCGAAAGCAATGTGAAATACGGCGACCGGACCAGCCGCAGCTATTTCCTCGGTCATGGCCGGTTCGATCCCAACGGGCCCTGGCGTTGGGGATTCACGCTGGAGCGGGTTTCGGACAAGACCCTGTTCGACCGCTATGACATCCGCGACCCCTATCAGGACAACGGCCTCTATTATGGCGACCAGAGGCGCCTGATCAGCCAACTATACGCCGAGCGGCAGACCGCGAGATCCTACCTGTCAGTGGCGGCCTTCGACCTGCAGAGCCTGAGGGTCACTCGGTTTGATCCGGTCACGCCGGCGTTGAACGAATTCGAGGCAGACGGTGCCCTGCCGGTGGTCGCACCGCTGGTCGAGGCACGCTGGGAGCCGGCTGGACCGGTTCTCGGGGGTCGCGTGCGGCTGCGGGCGTCGGCTGTCGCCCTGTTTCGCGACGACTATGTCGGCGGACCGGTGCTGCGCCCGGCGATCCTCCCGGCGGGCCCCACGATCGGCCTGCCTGGAGTCGACAGCCGGCGCCTGTCAGGCCAGGCCGAATGGCGGCGGACGCTGATTTCTCCTCTTGGGGTGCGCTGGGAACCGTTCGTGGACCTCCGCGCCGACTTCTACTCCGTTGGAGACCTGCCTCCGCTTCTCGGGCTCGAGGAGGACGCCATCGCCCGCGGCCGGGCCACTGCGGGCCTCGACATCAGCTATCCGCTGTTCCGCAGCGTCGGCCCCGGCGCCGATCTGATCCTGGAGCCGATGGCACAGCTGTCGGCCTCGACCCGCTCGGACCTCGATCCGCGCATCCCGATCGAGGACAGCCAGACGCTTGAACTGGACGAAAGCTCGCTGTTCCGGACCGACCGGTTCCCCGGCTATGATCTGTACGAGGGCGGCCCCCGTCTGACGATTGGCGCCCGCGCGACCCTGCGCTGGAACGAGGGACGGCAGGCCAGCCTGTTCATCGGCCGTAGCTATCGTGCCGATGAGGAGCCAGCGTTCCTGACGCCGGTCCCGGATTTGCCAACCCGACTCTACGATCCAACCGGCCTGGCCTCCCAGACGTCCGACTGGGTCGTGCAGGGCAGCTTCTCGCCTTCCGACCGGATCCGCGGCTGGGGCCACGCCACCATCGACGCCTCCGGCGAAATCCGGCGAGCGGAGATGGCGGTGGACGGGCGTTGGGGTCGGCGCAATCTGGCGACCGTCAGCTATATCGTGGACCGGTCCGATCCGCTTCGTATTACAGAAATGCCCAATCCGGCAGGGCCGGCCTTGCCGCCGATTCCGGTCGAGAGCCGGAACCGCAACTACGAATTCGTGCAGTTGTCGGGGCAGCAGTTCATCTATGGCAACTGGGGCCTGGCGGCCTCGGGCATCGCCGATCTGGAGCGGGACATCATCACCCGCTCGGAAGTCGGCCTGCTGTTCGATGACGACTGTTTCCGGTTCGAGATCGGTTACCGGCGCGACAACACCCGCGTACGCCCGACCGGACCGTCCGAAGGCGTCTATGTGCGCCTAAACCTCGCCACTTTCGGCGGTACAGGGTATTGACGCAGCGACGGGCGCTGACAGCCGCGCGGCCCGGGGGTGCGCGGTTCGCAAATCCGGGACGAAAATCGGACCAGCGCCGCTTGAGGAATACGGACTGACATGGGTTTGCAGCGTTACATGACGGGCGTGGCGATCGCCGCCCTCCTGGCCGGTTCGGCCGTGGCCCAGACCGCGCCACCGGCTCAGCCGGCTGCGGCCGGCAATCTGAATCCGGCGGCCGAGGCCTCGCCGGTTCCACCTCCGGCCGCACCGGCCTTCCAATTGTCCGACGGCATCCTGGCCACGGTCAACGACAGCGTCATCACCGGGTTCGACCTGCGCCAGCGCATGCTGCTTCTGATCGCCATGACCCAGGTCCAGCCGACGCCCGAGAACATTCCGGCCATCCAGCAACAGGCCCTGAACGCCCTGATTGATGAGCGGCTGCAGATGCAGGAGTTGGCCAGCTACGAGGACCTGGTCGTCAGCGACGAACAGGTCCAGGAAGAGATCACGGGTATGGCACAGGAAGTGGGTGCCACGCCCCAAGCCTATATCGACTTCCTGGCCCAGGGCGGCATTCGACCCGGCACTTTGCGCGAGCAGCTGCGGACCCAGATCGGCTGGTCGCAGCTGGTTGGCGGACGGTTCCAGAGCCGAGCCCGGGTCAGCCGCTCCGCCGTCGCCGCCGCGATGCGCCAAGTCGCCGAGGCCGCCACCAAGAAGCAGTATCTGATCGGCGAAATCTATATCGAGTCCGCCCGTGTCGGCGGTCAGCAGGCGGCGCTGAATGGTGCCAACCAGCTGGTGCAACAGATGGTCCAGGGCGCGCCCTTTCAGGCCGTGGCCCAGCAGTTCTCGGCCGCGCCCTCCGCAACGCGCGGTGGGGACGCCGGCTGGGTTGTCGAAGGCACCATGCAACCCGCCCTGCAGCAGGCGCTGGACCAGCTTGAGGTCGGACAGCTGTCACGGCCTATCCCGGTCGATGGCGGCGTTTACATTGTCTATATGCGCGACAAGCGGGACGGGGCCTCGGCCAGTCTGGTGCAGATCAGGCAGGTGATGATCGAACTGCCGGATACGGCCACGGATGCCGAGGTCGCTGCGGCGACCGGGCGGCTGGAGGCCCTCCGGCCGCAACTGACCTGCGACACCATGCTGGCCCGGGCGACGTCGGAGCAGGGGCTGCTCGGGGCCGATCTGGGCGAGGCCGATGTGCAGAACCTGGCACCGCAGTTCCAGCAGGTGGCCCGGTCCGCGGAAGTCGGTTCGGTCAGCACCCCCGTGCGCACCCCGCTCGGCGTGCATCTGCTCGGCGTCTGTGGCCGTCGCGTCGGCGGCACCGAGACGCCCAGTCCGCAGGAAGTGGAGAACGGCCTGTTCCGCGCCAACCTCGCCACCCTCGGCCGCCGCTATATGCGCGACCTGCGCGAGGACGCCCTTATCGAGATGAAGTAATGACCCCCGTCCCCGCACCGCTGGCCCTGTCCATGGGCGAGCCGGCAGGCGTGGGGCCGGAGATCATCGCCGGGGCCTGGGCCCTATTGCGATCCGGGGGACCGGCCTTCGTCGTCATCGGCGATGCCGCCCTGCTGCGGGCGCAAGGCCAGCCGGTCGAGGCCGTGCTGTCGGCCGCTGACGCCCCCGCAGCTTTCCGCCGGGCCATTCCGGTACTCGACCATCCCCTGCCCGCCCGCGTCACAGCGGGCCGTCCCGAACCGGCCAATGCCGGCACCGTGGCCGACTGGATCGAACAGGCCGTCAACCTGGCCCTGGCGGGCGAGGCCTCGGGCGTCGTCACCGCCCCGATCGCCAAGGCGCCCCTGTATGCCGCCGGTTTCCGCTTTCCCGGCCATACGGAGTTCATCGCCGAACTGACCGCCGACACGCCCTTCGCAGGCACCCGCGGTCCGGTGATGATGCTGACGGCGAAGGATCTGCGCGCCTGCCTCGTCACCATCCACGCCCCGCTGGCCGAGGTCCCCGAACTGGTCACCGCCGAGCGGGTCTGCCGGACCGCCCGGGTCGTGCATGAGGCGATGAAGCGCGATTTCGGCATCGCCGCGCCGAGACTGGCCCTGGCGGCCCTGAACCCGCACGCGGGGGAAGGCGGGGCGATCGGGCTGGAAGAGATCGAGATCCTGATCCCGGCCGCCGCCGCCCTGCGCGCCGAGGGAATCACGATCACCGATCCCCTGCCTGCGGACACCCTGTTCCACGATGCCGCGCGTGCCACCTATGACGCCGTGCTGTGCCTGTATCACGATCAGGCCCTGATCCCGGTCAAGACGCTGGACTTCTGGGGCGGGGTCAACACCACCCTGGGCCTGCCGGTGATCCGCACCTCGCCTGACCACGGCACGGGATTCGACATCGCCGGGAAAGGCGTGGCCCGGGCCGACAGCCTGATCGCGGCGGTGCGGCTGGCGGGGGTGATGGCGGCGGCGCGGGCAGCGGCCTGATTGTCTCCTCTCCGTTCGCGCAGCGAATGGGGAGGTGGCGCGGCGCGCCTTCGCGTCGTGACGGAGGGGTGGTGAGCAACGATGGCGGCGCGGCGCCCCTCCACCATGCTTCGCATGGTCCCCCTCCCCATAGCTTCGCAACGGGGAGGAGACGGACGGCGCCACGTCCCGTAAGGAGGGGCGTGACCCCATCTGACCTCCCCTCCCTGCGCGAAACGCTCGACGCCCACGGCCTGTTGGCGAAGAAGAGCTTCGGCCAGCATTTCCTGCTGGACCTGAACGTCACGCGAAAGATCGTGCGGCTGGCCGGCCCCTTCGAGGGCCGGGCGGTGATCGAGGTCGGCCCCGGTCCCGGCGGGCTGACGCGAGCGCTGCTGGAGAGTGATGCGGGCCGGGTGGTGCTGGTCGAGAAGGACCCGCGCTTCCTGCCCCTGCTGGCCGACCTGGATGACGGCTCCGGCCGGTTGACCGTGGTCGAGGCCGACGCCCTGAAGGTGCGCGAGGCCGAACTGGTCGAGGGACCGGCCCATGTCGTCTCCAACCTGCCCTACAATGTCGGCACGCCGCTGCTGATCAAATGGCTGACCGGTGCGTGGACCCCGCACGCCCTGACGCTGATGTTCCAGAAGGAGGTCGCCGAGCGGATCGTGGCTGCCCCGGGCGACGACGCCTATGGCCGGCTGGCGGTGATCAGCCAGGCGGTGTGCGAGGCCCGGCTGGTCATGCACCTGCCCGCCGCCGCCTTCACACCCCCGCCCAAGGTGGCCAGCGCCGTGGTGCATCTGATGCCCCGTGCCGACCGGCCGGACGCGGAGATGCTGAAGCGACTGGAGCGGGTGACGGCAGCGGCCTTTGGCCAGAGGCGCAAGATGCTGCGATCAAGTCTGAAGACGCTGGGCGGGGCGGCGCTGTGCGAGGCGGCCGGGATCGAGCCGGATGCGCGGGCGGAGGTGGTGGATGGAGCGGGGTTTCTACGGCTGGCGTGGGCGCTGGCCACCGAACATTGAGTGGCAAGCGCGCATGGACAACCGCAGAGCAGCGAACTTTGGCGGTGCAAATTCAGATCAATCTCGAATATAGATTGGCTTCCAGAACGACACGGCGACCACCACAAACATCGGACTGACCGACGTCCTGATCGCTTCTGTTGATGTGACATTCAGCGATGCCTGAATGGCAGCCAAGTCCGCCGCCGGTGCCGCCGCCTTGACCTTGGCGGCGAGGTTAGCGGTGATGGACTGAACCGACGTGCTGTCGGCCTTCAGCGACGAAACATAGAAGCCGGTCAAGGCCTGATACATTCGCGCACGAGGGCGAATTCCTGGACCCGGCCTGACCATCGCTCTGCAGGCTTGGAGAGCAGCTAGGCGCTCAGGGCTGGTAACTGAAGAGAAATCTCCAACATTGAGCATGTCGAGCTCTTCTGACCTCAGCTGGTACTGCTGAAATTGGCCAACCGCTTTAACAGACACTGTGTCAAGTTGATTATAGGCGATCTCCAGATCAGCCTGAATTAGTTCGTCGATGTTCTGAGGAATTTGGGGGACGGCCTTTAACGCTTCGACGATATTGATCTTGGCGTTAACGCTGATCTTTCTCGTCTGGAAAAAGTCGTTCTCAACGTCCATCCGGACGTCGCCCGTGCTTCCGTCGTCTAGTGTTTCGACGGCGCTCTGAATAGGAAAAGCCAAGGTGGTCATGCCGCCGCAAGGCAAGCCAGGAGCGCCTGACGCATCACCATCGGGCAGCACGCGGCCCAGGTAGTCTGTGACCTTTGGCATCCCACCGATCAATGGAATCGTTTTCGCATCTTCATCCAAGATCACGTAGGGAGCTCCATGTGACGGAGCACAATCGCGACTTGCGAACGCAGGCAGGCAAGCATCTTCCGGTTCGATCAGGTAGAGAGCTGGTCCGTAGACCTTCTGGCAGCCCAGCAACAACATCCCCGTGGTTGCGATTGCGCCTATACCGACAAGCCTCATGCCATTCTCCCCAGCGCCAGACACTTAATTTCCCAGATCAAGCGTATCAGCGTTTGATGACCGATCGCAACCTTTATGCTCCCATTGTCGCCAACACACCTCTTTGGATTGAAGCCGAAGACAAACAAGAAGCTCGGATATGCGTTGTCAGAGGATAGACCCCGCTAGATGAGCGACCTCGCTCATCCGATGGGCGGCGCGGCGTCGAATCTCACGTGCGGAAGTGGGGACAGGAAGTGGGGACACACACTCCTTTTACTTTCGCTCGACCGAGCAGCCGGAAGAGGTATGTGTGTCCCCCGTTTAGCGCCCCCGGGACCGATGGGGACGGGGTCACCCTGATGCGGCGCAAGCGGACCTGAGACGGAGCCGGCTCCGTAATAGCCCTCGGTTGGCGGCAACCCCGGCCCCGGCGTAGCGTTCAGGGGCCGTCAACCCCTGGAGCCGCCCGATGATCATCTCCCCCGGAACCCTCGTGGCCGTCGTCGATGGTGAGAAGCTGGCCCTGTTCGAGAACACCGGGCACCTGTCGATCAGCCTGACACCCCGCGCCGTGCCGCACGTCGCAGAGCGCGCCTCGGGCGGTGCCGGCCACACTTCCAGCAGTGCCAATCCCGACAATGACACCCAGGCCGAGGACGGCTTCGCCATGGGCGTCGCCGAGGTGCTGAACCGGCTGGTCCTCGACCACAAGGTCGAACAGCTGCTGGTCATCGCCGCGCCCAGAACCCTGGGTCAGCTGCGCAAGGGCTGGCACAAGCAGACGGCGGCCCGGGTGGTCGGCGAGATCGCCAAGGACCTGACGGGGCACTCACCGGACCAGATCGCGGCCGCGATCCAGAAGGCCTGAACCCATCGTCCGCCGGCTTGAACCGGTCGGCGGGCGCTTACCGGGCCGGATTGCAGCGGCTGGAAAAGAGGTGGGTGTCCCCCGTATGGCCGCCCCTCCCCGTCATCCTCGGGGATGACGGACGTCAAGCCCGGGGATGACGGGCACAGGGTGTGGTTCAGCGCCCGGAAGGGGTCTGACCGGGACAATTCCCCCAAGACATCCAAGACATCGCGCCCTCGATGTCCGCGACAGCCGATACATCCTCGACAATTGCTGACAGTCCGCCGTCAACCATCACAATCTCTCGCGCCAACTTCCTGATTTCACGCGATTTTCGACCACCTGCAGCGTCCTGAGCCCGCCATGGCCGCCGGCGGGGGGATACTGGCGGGATGAAACAGAGCAGAACGAGCCCCCATCGAAACAACTACAGGATCCGCAGCAAGCGGGTCTGGACCCTGATCCGCGAGCGGTATCTGGCGGGCGAGAGCGCGCCGCGGCTGGCGGAGGTGTTCGATGTGACCGAGGCGGCGATCCGGGCGCGGGCGTGGCGGCAGGGCTGGACCAAGCGCGGGCTGGCGGAGGCGACCTCGCCGGCGCCGGCGGACGCGGGGCTGGCGGCGGTGATCGCGGGACGGTTGGACGGAGACCTGACGCCGAGAGAAGCGGCGCGGATGGCGCTGAATGAAGCGGTGAACCTGGTGCGCAGCCGGAAGATGGGACTGGCGGGTGAGGCGGCGCGGGTGGCCGATGTGATGGGGCGGGCGGCGGCGCGGCTGGGGGAAGAGGCGGAGGACGCCGGCGAGCCGGATGAGGCGGCGTTCGAGGCGGTGAGGAGGAAGGTGCTGGGGATTGAGGATGGGGCAGCCCCCTTCACCGCTTCGCGGTCCCCCTCCCCCACAAGGGGGGAGGAGACGATGGCCGATGGGGCGGCCCCTCCACCACCCTGCGGGTGGTCCCCCTCCCCGCGGGGCGGGGAGGACAGATGAGCGGCGGCGGCCCCTCCACCACCCTGCGGGTGGTCCCCCTCCCCGCGGGGCGGGGAGGACAGATGAGCGGCGGCGGCCCCTCCACCACCCTGCGGGTGGTCCCCCTCCCCGCAGAGCGGGGAGGAGACGACGCCGTGGCGCGGCTGGACGCCCTGTCGCCGGCCGAGCGGCGGCTGCTGGCGGCGGACTGGAGCGTGGTGGCGCATGAGCGACAGAAACCGCCGGGAGGCGACTGGACCACCTGGCTGGTGCTGGGTGGGCGGGGTGGGGGCAAGACGCGGGCGGGGGCGGAATGGGTCGCCGACCGGGCGCGTGAAATCAGCCGCATCGCCCTGGTGGGGCAGAGCCTGCATGACGTACGCGAGGTGATGATCGAGGGGCCGTCAGGGCTGCGGGCCCTGCCCCGTTACGGGCTGGGCGGGCGGCCGCGCTGGGAGGCGAGCCGGCGCAGGCTGGTGTGGCCGAACGGGGCGGTGGCGATGGCGTTCTCGGCCGAGGACCCGGAGAGTCTGCGGGGGCCCCAGTTCGGGGCGGCGTGGGCGGATGAGTGGTGCGCGTGGCGCAGGCCGGAGTCCACGCTGGCGCTGTTGCGGATGGGGCTGAGGCTGGGGGAACGGCCCCGGCTGGTGGTGACCACGACACCGAAGCCGACGGCGGCGCTGCGGCGGTTGCTGAAACAGCCGGGTCTGGCGCGGTCGGACCTGCCGACCCGGATCAATGCGGCGCATCTGGCCCCCGCCTTTCTGGAGGGACTGGAGGCGCTGTACGGCGGGACGCGACTGGCCGCGCAGGAGCTGGAGGGGCGGGTGGTCGAGGGCGATGGGGCGCTGTTCACGATGGCGATGATCGCGGCGGCGAAAACGGGTTCGCCGCGCCCTCCCCACCCCCTCGCCTGCGGCGAGGCCCCTCCCCCGGAGGGGGAGGGAGAATGCGCCAGCATGGCTTTTGAGCGGGTCGTGGTGGCGGTCGATCCGCCATGTTCGGCAGGCGGGGACGCGTGCGGGATCGTGGTCGCGGGGCGGACATCTTCGTGGGCCGCGGCCACAGAGCTCCGCCCTGTCGACCCGGCGCGGCCAACGGCCTGGGTGCTGGCCGACCGGACGGTGCGCGGAAAGTCGCCGCAGGGCTGGGCCGCAGTCGTGGCGCGGGCGGTGGTGGAATTCGGGGCCGTGCGGGTGGTGGCCGAGGCCAATCAGGGCGGGGAGATGGTCGAGGCGGTGCTGAAGACGGCCGGCGTGACCTGTCCGGTCAAGCGGGTCCATGCGCGGTTCGGCAAGCGGGCGCGGGCCGAGCCGGTGGCGGCCCTGTACGAGCAGGGTCGGGTGCGGCACGGCCCGGGGCTGGGAGCCCTTGAGGAGGAGCTGATGGGGCTGGGCGAGGACGGCGGGGGAAGTCCGGACCGGGCGGACGCGCTGGTCTGGGCGGTGACGGATCTGCTGGTCGACGGGGGCGGGATGGGGCCGAGGGTGCGGGTGGTGTGAGGGGTGGGGGGTGTGAGGGGGTGGGGGTGGGGGGTGGGGGGGTGGGGTGCCGTCAGCTTGTCCACACCCCACACCCGATACCCCACACCCCACAACCTCCGATCAGACCGCCTCGGCCAGCAGGGCGTCCTTGTAGGCCTGGACCCAGATGTTGCGGAAACGGCGGCTGCGCTCGGCGTGATAGATGTGGGCCAGCTCGGCATAGCTGCGGTCGAAATCGTCGTTGACGAGGACATAGTCGAAGTCGCCGCAGTGTTCGATCTCGCCCTTGGCGTTGCGGATGCGCCGTTCGATGACCTCGTCGGCATCCTGTGAGCGGGTGACCAGGCGGCGGCGGAGTTCCTCGAGACTGGGCGGCAGGATGAAGACGCGGACGGCGTCCTCCGGGCATTTCTGCGCGATGTCGCGGGCCCCCTGCCAGTCGATGTCGAACAGGACGTCGCGCCCCTCGGACAGGGCCCGTTCGATCGGGGCGCGGGGGCTGCCGTAGCGGGCGCCGTGGACGTCGGCCCATTCCAGAAAGGCATCGGCGTCGATCAGGCGCTGGAATTCCTCGCCGTCGACGAAATGATAGTCGCGGTCGGCGACCTCGCCCGGACGGATGCCGCGCGTGGTCATGGAGATCGACAGCTCCAGCCCGCCATGGTCGGCCATCAGGCGGCGGCACAGGCTGGTCTTGCCCGCCCCCGAAGGACTGGCCACGATCAGCATCACACCGCGACGGGGATGGCGTTCACTCGACATTCTGGACCTTGAGCTCCGTCCCCCGGGCCTCAGGGAACCCCGGCGCAAGACAGCCTTCCCTTCCTATCTGACCGCCTGCGGCGCAAGCCCGATTTTCGCGGGGCGAGAACACCTGAGGCAGAGCGACCTGAAAACCGGGGGCGGACCGGAGAACGTCGGTTGACAAGGCGGCGGTGACAGGCAAAATCCCGAACAGACGGCAACTTGCCTTCCTGGGGGATAGGGTGATGAAGAAATTTCTGGTTGCGGCCGGGATCAGCGCGATGCTGATTGCGTCCCAGGCTTCGGCGTTTGCCGATGGTGCCACGTCCGAAGACGCGCCGCGTGTCGTGGACAGGGTATCCGCAGCCGTCGTGTCGCCGGACGGGGTGGTTGCACCGGTCAAGCTGGACGGAGCCGCTCCCGTTGTTGCTGCCGGGACCTACAACAGCCTGATCAGCCAGGCGACGACCGGTTCGGAAATGCAGGCATATATGGATTCTTTGCGTTGCTATCCGATGGGGTGCGACTCCGACTGGATCATGCCAAACTATACTGGCCTGATTTTGACCGGGATTGCTCTTACCGCTGTTGTGGTGGCTGCTAACGACGATTCCGAATCTGATTGATTGAGCTGTCCACGGCTGAAGAACGGGGATTGATGCCCCGTTCATGAGGATGAGTGTTTCGGCGACGGCGGCCTTTCGCGGGTGGTCGTCGCCGTTTTCTTTTGGATTGTTGTCTGAGATGAGCCTGCCCCGGTTGAGTTCGCGGACATGCGCAGCGGTGCTGCTGGCCGTTGCCTTCTGTCTGGCCTCTCCTGCGACTGCGGCAGCCCAGGTCGTGCTGACATTCGTCGCGAAGCGGGGTACGGGCGGTCTCGATTTCCCGCACTCCATGCTCAGGATCTCGGGAACGACCCAGTCCGGTGAGGTGATCGACCGGAATCTCGGTTTCATGCCGGTGGATCAGTCCGTCACCATGGTGCTGGGTCGGCGCGTTTCTGCGGCCGTCATCGACCGATCGGAAACATCCATTCCGTGGGAGTTGGTTACACCACATCTGAGCGTTCAAATTCCGGACACCGCCCTCGATGCCTTGATCGTCCGGCTCCGGTACTGGAACGAGAATAAGAACGGCGGCTATGACGTTTATGCTCAGAACTGCATTGCCTTTCTGGCGGACATCGCCGGCACGATCGGGCTGAAAGTGCCTCCGGGGCGCAGTCTCAGCCCGGGTGGATTTCTGACGTCCCTGGCCGAGTTGAACCCGCCGGGATCACTCCCGGGGATCCTGCCAGAGCCGGTGGCCAATCCTGTGCCTGAAGCGCAGCCGGACCTGCCCTCACCGGCCGTGCCGGAGAGCCCGGCACTCGAGGCCCCGGAACCTGCGACGGTGCCCGCACTGACCTGACGCCAGCGGTCCGCTCCGGCTCCGCGTGAACCGGTCTATTCGATATTCTGAACCTGTTCGCGCAGCTGTTCGATCACGGCCTTGAGCTCGAGGCCGATGCCGGTCAGGGCGGTGGTCGCGGATTTCGAGCAGAGGGTGTTCGCCTCCCTCATGAACTCCTGCATCAGGAAGTCCAGCTTCCGCCCGGCAGGCGGCTGCTGCAACAGGGCGTGAGCCGAGGCGACATGGGCCGTCAGGCGATCCAGCTCCTCCCTGACGTCCGCCTTGGTCGCCAGGGAGGCGGCTTCGAGGAAGATTCGATCCTCAAGGCCCGGTGCATCGGGGGCCAGTTCGGTCATGCGGCGGGCGAAACGCTCGCGGATGGCCGTGGTCTGGGAGTCGGCTTCCGCCTCGGCCCCGGCGGTCAGGGCGGCGATCCGGTCGATGAAGTCGGTGACGACGGGCAGGAGCTGGGAGCCCTCGCGGTCGCGCGACAGTTTCAGGGCGTCGAGCGCCTGATCGATGGTCAGGGCCATGGCGGCCTCGACGGCGGCGCGGGCCTCGGGTTCGTCGACCTCCTCGGCGGCCTCAAGCACACCGCGCAGCGACAGGAGGCCGTCGGCGGACGGCGGGGTGGCCCCCTCCTCCGCCAGCTGGTTGGCCAGGGTCAGGTAGCGGGCGAGGATGTCCTGATTGACCTTGAGCGTCGCGGCCCCGGGGTCGGCGCGCTTGGCCTGGATGCCGAGGGTGAGCTGACCGCGGCTGAGCCGTGCCTGGGCAGCCGTCCTGGCGTGGCGCTCAAGACTGTCGAAACCGGGCGGGCCGCGGAAACGGACCTCCAGATTGCGGCCGTTGACCGAGCGGGCCTCGACCGACCAGGTCCAGTCGCCATGGGCATCCTCGGCCCGGCCGAAGCCGGTCATGCCGGAGATGACGCTCATCCGGCGGGGGCCGGAGCGGGGATGGTGACGACGCGTGCGCCGGGGGGAACCGCCATGCCGGCCGTCGGACTGGCCGGGGGAACTTCCGGGACCGGCGTCAGGGCCGGAGCCTCAGGCGCGGCGGGCGGCAGACCCGCCCGACGGCGCTCAACCTCGCGCCAGCGGGCGACATTGGCGAGGTGCTCCTCATAGGTCCGGGCGAAGGCGTGGCCACCCGAGCCGTCGGCAACGAAGAAGATGTCGCTCGTCGACGGCGGATTGAGCACGGCGGCGACGGCGTCGCGGCCGGGGTTGGAAATGGCGGTCGGGGGCAGACCGTCGATCTGGTAGGTGTTCCAGGCATTGGGCCGGTCCAGCTCGGATCGCCTCAGCCCCCGGCGCAGCGGCACCCCCTTGGTAAGACCGTATTCGATCGTGGGATCGCTCTCCAGCCGCATTCCGGACCGCAGACGGTTGGTGAAGACGGCCGCAACGCGCGGGCGTTCGGCGGCGACGCCGGTCTCCTTCTCGACGATGGAGGCCAGGATCATGGCTTCCTCGGGCGTGCGGACGACGGTGGCGGGACCACGCGCGGCCCACAGCCGGGCCAGGTTCTCATCCCGGGCACGGCGCATCCGGGCGATGACCGAGGCGCGGGTGTCGCCCCGGCTGATCTCATAGGTGTCGGGCCAGAGACTGGCCTCTTCGGGGATCGCCTCGATCGTCCCGGTCAGAATGGCCTGTTTGTTCAGGATCTCGACCGCCTGGGCCGAGGACCAGCCTTCGGGCAGGGTGACGTAGTGTCGGACCACCCGGCCCTCGACCAGCAGGACGAGGACAGACCGCAGCGAGGCCTTGCTGGGCACCTCATACTCGCCGGCGCGCAGCTTGCGGTCGGCGCCGGTCAGGGTGGCGGCGGCCTTGAACATGTCGGTCGAGCGGATCACCCCGGCCGACTTCAGGGTCGCGGCGATGGCACTGACCCCCGCCCCGCTGGGCAGGCTGACAACGGTCGATTCACCTGCCCGGGCCGACGGACCGGGGGCATAGAAGACACTCCAGGCCGCCACGAGGGCGATGATCAGAAAGGTGCTGAACGTGGCCGTGGCGGCCAGAAAAGCGGTCTTGCGACCCGAACGCGGTGCCCCCGACATCAGCCGACCTTCCGGAAGACGATCGAGGCATTGGTGCCGCCGAAGCCGAAGCTGTTGGACATGGCCACGTCGATCTTCATGGGCTGACCCTTGTCGCGCACCAGATTCAGGGCGGTTTCACGCTCGGGATTGTCGAGATTGATGGTTGGCGGAGCGATCTGGTCGCGGATGGCCAGGATCGAGAAGATGGCCTCGATGGCCCCGGCGGCGCCCAGCAGGTGGCCGGTCATCGACTTGGTCGAGGACAGGGCGACATTCGGGGCGTGGTCGCCCATCAACTTCTCGATGGCCCCGGCCTCGATCCAGTCGGCCATGGTCGAGGTGCCGTGGGCATTGACGTAGTCAATGTCGGCGGCCGTGATCCCGGCCCGCTTCACCGCCATCTGCATGGCGCGATAGCCGCCGTCACCGTCCTCGGCCGGGGCGGTGATGTGATAGGCGTCCCCGCTCATGCCGTAGCCGACGACCTCGGCATAGATGGTCGCACCGCGCGCCCTGGCGTGTTCGTACTCCTCCAGCACCACAATGCCCGCGCCCTCGCCCATGACGAAGCCCGAGTGGTCCTTGTCCCACGGCCGCGAGGCCTTTTCGGGGGTGTCGTTATAGGCCGTGCACAGGGCCTTGCAGGCGAGGAAGCCGGCGATGCCGATAGGCACGATGGAGCTCTCGGCCCCGCCCGCGACCATGACGTCGGCGTCGTCCATCATGATCATCCGGGCCGCATCGCCGATGGCATGGGCGCCTGTGGCACAGGCGGTGACGACCGAGTGATTCGGCCCCTTGAGGCCGTGGCGGATCGAGATCTGGCCCGAGGTCAGATTGATCAGGGCCGAGGGGATAAAGAAGGGGCTGACCCGGCGCGGGCCCTGCTCCTTGAGGATGACGGCGGTGTCGGCGATGGGGCCGAGGCCGCCGATGCCGGAGCCGACCATGACGCCGGTGCGCTCGCGCTGTTCCTCGGTCTCGGGCTTCCAGCCGGCGTCGGCCAGGGCCTCGTCGGCGGCCGCGATCGCATAGACGATGAAGTCGTCCACGCGCTTGCGGTCCTTGGGCGACATGACCTTCTCATGGTCGAACACGCCGGGCTGGCCGGGCGCGCCGCCGCCGCGGCCGTCGACCGAAGGGATCTCGCCCGCGATGGTGCAGCCGTAGCCTTCGGTGTCGAAATTGGTGATCGGGCCGATGCCCGAGCGCCCCTCGAGAATGCCCTTCCAGTTATGCTCCACGCCCCAGCCGAGCGGGGTGAGCAGACCGAGGCCGGTGACGACGACACGGCGCATGCGACGGTCCCTTGTAGTGAATCTCTCCCAGAGAATAGGGGGTGGAGCCGCGCAGGGCTAGGCGGGAGTGGGAGGCGGAGAGTTCCCGGGACGGCAGACCCGATGCGAACGCAGGCGATGATGGCCTGCGGCCGGCAGCTGTCCCATCCCAGGCTGCCCAGTACGGGGCTAGGGCCCCCCGATCGATTCGTCCCGGTCGGGGTTCGCCGCGGACAGGGCGCGGGCGCGATACTCCGACGGCGTCTCGTCCTGATGCGCCCGGAAGGCGCGGTTGAAGGTCGACAAGCTCTGGTACCCGCTGTCCATGGCGATCGTGAGGATGGAGGTTTCGGCGGCGGCGGGATCGGCCAAGGCGGCGCGGGCGTCGGCCAGACGATACCCGTTCAGGAAGGCGGCGAAGTTGCGGTGGCCGAGCGTTTGGTTGATCAGGGCGCGAAGCCGGTGTTCGGGAAGACCGACCCGCTGCGCGAGGGCGCGCACCGACAGCCCCGGCTCCCGATAGGCTCTCTCCTCCTCCATCACATCGATCAGGCGGGCGTAAGCGGCAGCCTGTTGCGGCCTGACGACCGGCCGCTCGGGCGGACCCGATCGGGCCTCGGTGAACACCTTCCATGGCCGAAGCTGTCCCGCCCACAGCAGGATCGACACATTGATCGCGATGGTGGTCGAATCGTAGACGACGCCCCGCCATGCCCAGGACGCGCCGGCGAGCTCGAGCCCGATCAGGACGGCGTAGCTGAACAGCACGAACAGCAGGAACCAGCCACGGATGATGCGGCGGGTGTCGACCAGGTCGTCGCGGAAACCCGAGACGGCGATCCAGCACATGTGGGCCATCACCGCCAGGGAGGCGGCGAAGGCGAGCCGCTCTATGGCCGCAAGACCCGGCCAGGCCAGTCCGAATATCTCGGCGTCCGCCGCGAGAGTCAGGGCGCCGAGGCCGGCGAAGATCGTCCATTCCAGCCGACCCGGCCGGAAACCTTCCTCGATCAGGGCGCGCCCGAACAACCAGCCAAGGCCCAGGGTGAAGACATTGAGGACGACCGCCGCCTGTAGCGCGGGCGCCGGCAGCCCGAGCGATCCGTTCAGAAGGACCAGCGAGTAGCCGATCGAGCACAGGAAGAGCGGGATGGCGATGCGCGTGGCCAGGATGGTCCGGGCGTCGCGCATAAGCAGGACAACCACCAGCAAGGTCAGGCCGTTGCCCAGGGTGGCCAGGCTCGTCTGCAGCAGCATCATCCCGATTGCCCGTTACCGTTCTCCACCAGGGCCATCCTCGGCCCCTCTCTCTGAGAGGCAAGCGCATTTCTGAAATTGCGCCCGCGCTTTCGAAATCGCCCGGTGATCGCGAGAAAATGCGCAGACCGACCGTGCGCCTCCTCGCAGGTTGCGCCCTGGAACCGCCGACCTGTGTCCGGCGGAAAGGAGTTCGATACCGCCGATGCGCCGACACCACCTGATGCCCCTCGCCATCGCCACCGCGCTGGCCGCTACCTCTCCCGTCGCCGCCTTGGGTGAGAGCCCTTCCGGCATGGGCGCTGAAGCGGCCCAGGCCGCGCCGCCGCCGTGGGTTCCGTCGGCGGACGAAATCGACCGCTTGCGCGCATCGCTCGACGTCCCGGGCCTTGCTCTGGTGGCGCTGAACGGCTGCGAACCGAGCGCTCCGGTCAACGTCGGAGTCGCCTCGTTCCAGCCGGAGATCCCCGTCACCAACCGGACGGTGTTCGAAGCCGCCTCGCTGTCCAAACCGGTCTTCGCCTACCTCGTGCTCCAGCTCGTCGACGAGGGAGTCATCGACCTCGACCGTCCGCTGGCTGCGGATCTGGCCTGGCCTCGGATCGCCGACCAGGCGCTATACCGAACGCTAACTCCGAGGATGGTGCTGACCCACCAGACCGGCCTGCCCAACTGGGCCGGGGACACGGCCGATCCGGACCGCACCGATCCCATCACCTTCGCGTCCGCGCCGGGTGCCGGCTACAGCTACTCCGGCGAGGCATTCGAGCTCTTGCGCGCGCTTGTGGAGCTCCGGACGGGACGGACGCTGGACCAGCTGTTCCGCGAACGGCTCGGCGAGCTGATGCCCCTGTCCACGTTCGCGCCCCCGCTGCCCCCGGAGGCAGCGCCCGCGCGCGGTTATATCAGCGCCCGCGCACCGGACTCCGGGAAGGCCGCCGACAACACCGGCGGCGCGGCCGGCGGTCTGCTCACCACCGCGGCGGACTACGCCGCCTTCGTCGGGCGGGTCTGCTCGGGGGAAGGACTGTCGGCCACGACCTACGCCAGCATGCTGGAGCCAGTCACGCCGGTCACCAATGGAGACTACCCCGGGCCCGCCGCCTTCGGCCTGGGCTGGGCGGTAACGCGCCTCGGCCCGGAAACGATCGTCATGCACGGCGGCGACAATTACGAGTTTCGCAGTCTCGCCGTGTTTCTGCCGGACAGCGGGGACGGCGTCGTCATCCTAACGAACGGCCGTTACGGCGGAGACCTGATCGACGCCATCGTCGAGCGCATGCAGTGAAGGGCGTCCAGACCGTGCGCCGCTTTTGCACGATACTTTTGCTCGTCGCCGTACTGGCCAGCCCGGTTCACGCCGCCGGTCCGGCTGATGATCCGGAGGCGGCTTTCGAAGCCTTCTGGACCCTGTACGACGAGCACTACGCCCTGTTCGGGATCAAACGCGTGGACTGGGATGCGGTCTATACCGTCTATCGTCCGCGGGTGACCGAAAAGACGTCCCGTGACCAGCTATTCGACCTGTTCAGCGAGGTCATCGACCTGCTCAACGACGTCCACGTCTCAGTCCGTGACGAGCACGACGGGGACCTTTCACGCTCGGGAGGGCGCAGCATCGGCACCGGACCGCTCGACAACGGGGAGTTCTCCCTCGATCTCATCGCGACCGCCTATGCCCCCGACGGGCTTGAGGCGCGCGCCGCCGGGCTGATCCACTACGGACGGCTGAACGGGGGCGCGGGCTATTTGCACATTCGCAACTTCAGACACCCGACCTCGACCACGGCGGCACTGGACGAGATCATTGCCGCCTTCGTGGACGCCCCTGCGGTGATCATCGATGTCCGGCAGAATGGCGGCGGAAGCGACCTGATCGGCCGGCTGGTGGCCGACCGCTTCGCCGTGGAGCCCGCGCTCTACATGACAGTGGCGGAGCGCCTGCCGGGACCGGATCGAGCCGCTTTCGCCCCGCCGATCAACTGGTCGATCCGGCCTGCGGAGAGCGGCGCCTTCACGGGTCCGGTCATCGTCCTGACCAACAGCCGCTCGATCAGCGCCGCCGAGAATTTCGTTCTGGCGATGCGGGTCCGGAGCGGCGCCGTCATCGTCGGCGACATCACGGCGGGGGCGATGGCCGACACGGTGCGGAGCGCCATACCCGGTGGTTGGACCTTCACGGTGCCGGTCAATCTCGTGCGCGACCCCCGGGGGGGCTCCTGGGAAGGCGTAGGGCTGGCCCCGGACCTCTGGGTCCGGAACGCGCCGGCGGACATCGCCGCCGGCAGGGATCGGGTGCTCGACCTCGCGATCGCGCTTGGCGGACCGGGCGACTGAGCCGAACCGCGACAGCCCTTGGAGCGCCACGGGGTTGTGTGCGGCTGGCATCAAGCGCCCGTTACGGACCAGCCCCCAACGCAAAAGGCCACCGCGCGCCCTTAGGCGTCGCGGTGGCCTCGTGTGCCGTCCGAACGGACCGGGTTTAGCCGGCCAGTTTCTCGTCGATGAACTTGACCGCATCGCCGACCGTCTGGATGTGTTCGGCGGCGTCGTCCGGGATTTCGACGTCGAATTCTTCCTCGAAGGCCATGACCAGTTCGACGTTGTCGAGCGAGTCAGCGCCCAGGTCGTCGATGAAGCTGGCCTTTTCAACGACCTTTTCCGGATCGGCGTCCAGGTGGTCGATGACGATCTTGCGGACGCGTTCCAGGGTGTCGGACATGGGTGTCTCTGCTTTCAGGGCCGCCGCAGCGGCTGTTGTCTCAAATCCTGCCGTATGACGACGGCGACGGCGACGCAAGCCTTGAACGCAGACTCACGCCAACCGGATAGGGAGGGTTTAGCACGGCGGCACGGCCGGGAAATAGCCCGCTGCACGTCGCAATCCGTTTGGGGGCCCGGTCGCGAGAATTGACAACTATACGGCGGAGCCGTACATTCGCCGAATGCTGATCGCAGTCGCGCAGACCGCCGCGTTCACCGCGCAAGCGAAAGCGGAAGGCATGTCGGAGACAGAGATCGAGAACGCCGTCACCCTCATCGCGGCCAATCCAACCGGCGGCGTGTCGCTGGGTGCCGGGCTCTACAAGGTCCGTGTGCCACGCGAAGGTGCCGGCAAGTCAGGTGGCTATCGGGTGATCACCCTCTATCGGGGCGAGGACACCCCGGTGATTTTGCTGGCCGTTCTGTCCAAGGGCAACGCCGGGAATTTCACGGCCAAAGCAATCAACAGGTTCAAGGAGAAGGCGAGAGAGATCAAACGACCGAAGTAGCCGGTCATTGAAATCGAGCAAACACCATGCCCCACAAGGACAGCAAACGGCCCGTGATCGATGTGGGCGACGAAGATTTCAACCGCGTCATGGCGGGCCTCGAAGAGGCCAAGGCCATCATCGCCGGAACGGCGGCAGCAGGAAGCTATCGACTGCGGCAGGTGCAGGTTCCCGAGGTGGTGGACGTCAAGGCGATCCGGGCCAGAACGGGGCTATCGCAGGTCGGGTTCGCCAGGCGATACGGCTTCTCGGCCGGCGCGGTGCGGGACTGGGAGCAGAAGCGCAAGCCGCCTGAGAAGGCCAATCGGCTGTTGCTGACCATCATCGACCGTCGCCCCGACGTCATCGACGAACTGCTGACGGCGTGATGACAGCGGCGACCCTCAACGCCGCCGGTTGACCCACCAGACCAGCGCAGCGCCGACCAGAGCCATGGGCGCACCATAGATGGCCCAGATGATCTGGCCGGTCATGAAACTGCCCGGCAGGATGTTCAGCCCCTGCAGCACCCAGATGATGCCGATCAGCAGCAGCGGGCCGCTGAGGATGGTGGCGATGATGCGGAGAATCTTCATGGGCTGCTCGATTCCTTCATTTCTCTTATGTCCAGGAAGATGCGGTCCAAGTTATTCGCTTTTCACCCCGGCCCCGCTTGGCTAGCGTGATTCCTGAAGGGGAGTGTCGAATGAGCGTTCATCCGGTTTCAAGGGCTCTGCTGATTGCCGGGTTTCTTGCTACGGCGGTAACCTCCGGTGCCCACGCTCAATCTGAAGGTTCGTCAATCATCCGCTCTTTCACCGCTACTGACATTCGTCAGTTGATGGAAGAACTCGGCGGGTCAGCCGGCTCGGCCTCAGCACCTGAATCTGATGCGAGCAGTGATGCGCCAGCGGAGATCTTGGTGCCCCTGACCTACAGCAACGGGACAACGGCAAGTCTTTTCGGAATGAACTGCAGCTCGGCCGAACGGATCGAGCAGCGGCGATGCACCCACTTCCTGTTGACCAAGCACTTCGAGTTTCAAGACGCTGAGACTGCGGCGCTAGCGGCTCGAGCATTCAATATGATGTGGTATTCGACTGAATCCGACGGATCACAGATGCACCTCCGTCGGATGGACTGGATCTCCAATGGGGTCTCGCGGGATCACCTGCAATCTGCGCTCGAGGAGTTCGGGAACGGGCTGGTAACGGTCTCGAACGGGCTCCCCACAAAATGATTTAGGCAGTCTCAGGTCGCCTCAGATCATCGCCATGCCGCCATTCACATGCAGGGTCTGGCCCGTGACATAGGCAGCCTCGTCGGAGGACAGATAGACGGCGGCGGCGGCGATCTCATCGCCCGTGCCGAGGCGGCCGGCGGGGATGTTCTTGAGGATGGTCTCGCGCTGGGTGTCGTTCAGCACATCGGTCATCGGCGAGGCGATGAAGCCCGGGGCGATGCAGTTGACCGTGATGCCGCGCGAGCCCACTTCCTGGGCCAGCGATTTGGAGAAGCCGATCATGCCGGCCTTGGAGGCGGCGTAGTTGGTCTGGCCGGGGTTGCCGGTGACGCCGACCACGGAGGTGATGCCGATGATCCGGCCCGAGCGGCGCTTCATCATGCCTTTCATGGCGGACCGCGACAGGCGGAAATAGCTCTCCAGATTGACCCGGATCACGTCCTGGAAGTCCTCGTCCTTCATCCGCATCAGCAGGCCGTCCTTGGTGATGCCGGCGTTGGCGACGAGGATGTCGAGCGGGGCGCCGGCGGCTTCCTCGGCCCGGGCCAGCAGGCCGTCGACCGAATCGGGATCGGACAGATTGGCGGCGGCGGCGAAGGCGCGCTCGCCCAGCTCCCCGGCCAGATCCTGCAGCACCGCCTCGCGGGTGCCGGAGAGGACGACGGTCGCGCCCTGGGCGTGCAGCGCCCGGGCGATGGCCCCGCCGATACCGCCGGTCGCGCCGGTCACGAGGGCGGTCTTGCCGGTGAGATTGAACATGAGGGAGTTCCTATCGTGAGAAGAACAGGATGACCTGAAGGACAACGAGCGGCAGATACGCCAGCCCTAACAAGGTCCACCCAATTCGGAAACGTTGGGACAGATGGGCGATCAGGCTTCCCAAGATCGTCAGGATGACAGCCAGGCTGAGAGCGACCCCCGTCCACTCTGATATAGTCGGGTTGCCGGTACGCGGAATTTGAGGCGTCCAGAACAGGATCAACCCGAAGGCCCCGTAGACCAGCGGCAGCAGGGCGACTGCGAGCCAGCCGATCGCCAATAGATATCGTGGCAGGCGACCGGTCACGAGAAGCTCTTCGCGAACGCTTCCAGATCTTCCGGCGTGTTCAGCGACAGGCTCTCGGCGTCCGGCGCGATACGCTTGGCCATGCCGGCCAGCACCTTGCCCGAGCCGATCTCGGCGAAGCGGGTCACGCCGCCCTCCCCGGCCATCCACTCCATGCTCTCGCGCCAGCGGACGCGGCCGGTGACCTGTTCGACCAGCAGGCGGCGCAGGACCTCGGGGTCGGTCTCGGGGCGGGCGGTGACGTTGGCGACCACGGCGACCGAGGGGGCGACGATGGTCGCGCCGGCCAGGGCCGTGGCCATCTCGTCGGCGGCGGGCTGCATCAGGGGGCAGTGGAAGGGTGCCGAGACGTTCAGGGGAATGGCGCGGGCACCGAGTTCCTTGGCCTTTTCGATGGCGCGGTCGACGGCGGCCTTGTCGCCGGAGATGACGATGTTGCCGGCGTTGTTGTCATTGGCGACGACGCAGACGCCGACCTCGGAGCCCGCGGCGGCGGCGGCCTCGGCGAGGGCCAGATCGGTCTTCGGCCCGATCAGCGAAGCCATGGCGCCCTTGCCGACGGGCACAGCGCGCTGCATGGCCTGACCGCGCAGTTTCAGCAGCCGGGCGGTGTCGGCCAGGGTGATCGAACCGGCGGCGCACAGGGCCGAATATTCGCCGAGCGAATGGCCGGCGACGAAGCCGGCGCGGCTGACGTCGACGCCGAACTCGACCTTCAGCACGCGGGCGGCGGCGAGCGACACGGCCATCAGCGCCGGCTGGGCGTTCTCGGTCAGGGTCAGCTGGTCCTCGGGACCCTCGCGCATCAGCACCGACAGCTTCTGGCCCAGGGCCTCGTCGATTTCGGCATAGACCTCGCGGGCGCTGGCGAAGGCGTCGGCCAGGGCCACGCCCATGCCGACCGACTGGCTGCCCTGTCCGGGAAACAGGAGGGCGAGGGTCATGACGGGTCTCCGGCGGTGTTGAATCGAGCGGGCAGCGATAAGCCGGGCTCGTGCGGGGGGCAAGGCTCCGCCCGTTTCCCCCCAACTCCGCTCATCCCGGCGAAAGCCGGGACCCAGTCCTTTCCAGCTTGACGCAGGCGCTTCGGGATTAGCGTGGATGGATTGTCGGTACCGTCGCATCACCCAGAGCACTGGGTCCCGGCTTTCGCCGGGATGAGCGGAATTATCTTATCACGTCAGAACAGCACGCCCGGGTTCATGATTCGGTGCGGGTCGATGGCCGCCCTCACCGCCTGCATGGTGCGGATTTCCAGCGGCGACTTGTAGCGGCGGGCTTCGTCCGTCTTGAGCCGGCCGAGGCCGTGTTCGGCGGAGATCGAGCCGTCGTAGCGGGCGACGATGTCGTGGACGATCTGCGAGCCTTCCTCCCAGCGGGCGAGGAAGGCCGGGCGGTCGCCGCCGACGGGGCACAGGACGTCATAGTGGAGGTTGCCGTCGCCGACATGGCCGAAGGCGCTGACCCGGGCTCCGGGGTGGAAGCGCTCGACGGCGGCGGTGGCCTCCTCGAGGAAGTCGGCGATGCGGGAAAGCGGGACGGAGACATCGTGCTTCCAGCCGCCGCCCTCGGGCTTCTGGGCGCCGGACTGTTCCTCGCGGACCTTCCAGAAGTCGGCGCGCTGGGCGTCGTTCTGGGCGATGGCGGCGTCATTGATCAGGCCGGTCTCGAAGGCATGGGTCAGCAGCCGCTCCATGGCCGCGTCGGCCGCGCCGGGCTCGCCGGAGACCAGTTCGATCAGGACGTACCAAGGCGGCGTCGAGTCCAGCGGCTCGCGCGTGTCGGGGACATGGGCGAGGACGAAGCCCATGCCGATCCGCTTCATCAGCTCAAAGGCCTCGACGCCGCCGCCGGTCTCGGACTTGGAGCGGGCCAGCAGTTCGATGGCGGCGGCGGGCGCGTCCAGCCCGACCATGGCCGTGGCGCGGCTGCGCATAACGGGGAACAGTTTCAGGGTCGCGGCGGTGACCACGCCGAGCGTGCCCTCGGCCCCGATCAGCAGCTGTTTCAGGTCATAGCCGGTGTTGTCCTTGCGCAGGCGTTTGAGGCCGTTGAAGACCTCGCCGTCCGGCATCACGGCCTCGATGCCCAGGACCAGGTCGCGCATCATGCCGTAGCGGAGCACGGCCGTGCCGCCGGCGTTGGTCGAGATGACCCCGCCGATGGTGGCCGTGCCCTCGGCGGCGAGGCTGAGCGGGAACAGGCGGTCGGCGGCGGCGGCGGCCTGTTGCGCCTCCAGCAGGGTCACGCCGGCCTCGACGGTCATGGCGTCGTCGAGCGGGGTGACGTCGCGGACGGCGCGCAGCTTGCGGGTCGACAACAGGACTTCGCCAAAGGGAATCTGGCCGCCGACGAGGCCGGTATCGCCGCCCTGGGGCACGATGGCGATGCGGTGTTCGGCGCAGACACGGACGGCGGCGGCGACCTGGGCGGTCGAGCGGGGCGTCAGCATCAGGGGCGAGTGGCCATGCCAGCGGTTGCGCCACTCGGTCAGCCAGGGCGCGATCTCGGCCGGATCATCGGTCCATCCGCCCTCGCCGAGGACAGATTTCAGGGCGGCGAGGGCGGCGGGCGTCGGGGCGGTCACCAAAACGTCTGCACCCCAAAAGCCCTGAGGGCTGGATCCACTGAAACGATTGTCAGTCCCTCGATCATGGCCTGGGCGACGATCAGACGGTCCCAGGGATCCCGGTGAACGCGATCCAGACGCCCTGCCGTCACGAAATGCTGTGGCGTCACGTCAAGCCAGTCGGCGGGCAAAGTGGTCGCGGCGCGGATCAGGTCGAGCGGCAGTCGTGCAAGGGCACCATCGCGGTCACGCTTGTATTCGATCTCGTAAAGCGAAGCCGCGCTGAGCCAGACGTCATTTTCCGGATCGCGAATGACCGACGCCACCGCCGGCGGCAGACGCGGCGACATGCCTACGGCCCAGATCAGGGTATGGGTGTCGAGGAGGAGTTTCATTCCTCTTCGGGAAAGATGCGGCTGTTCTCGACCGCCGCTTCAAGTTCGAGGTCACGATCGAAAAAAACACTGTCCGGAATGTCGATGTTGAGGTGGTCCCAAGCCCCGAGGACCCGCGGTGCCTTCCTGGCCGGCTCGACAGGCTGCAACCGCACGCTGGGCTTGCCGTTGCGCGCGATGACCACCTCCTCGCCGGCTTCGGCACGAGCGACCAGCTCAGAGAGCTTGGACTTGGCCTCGGCGATGTTCATGGTAGTCATGTCATGACACTAGCACGCGCCGATAGTTGGTCCAAGTAAGTTGGACCAACCCCTTTCCCGCCGTGGGCGACGTCTGCCTGCGCGGCTATGAGGTGCTGCTGATCCGACGCGTGTCGGCGCCCGGGGGACCATGGCGCTGCGATGTTCGGCACAGACCCGGTCCATCCAGGAGTGGTCGGCTCAAGGCTTTCAGCGCGCCCGGAATAGCGTCCCTGACGGCGGCGGCGCAGGTTGATCGCAGGCCGGTCCCGTCGCCTCCACCGGAGCGAAACCGAGATCATAGTCAGCCAGCACAATGGGCGCCTCTTCCTGCCCCAGAGCGATCCACGCCGTACAATAGTCCGCCCCCCCCCGGCAGGAGCTAGCCAGGACGCGATAGGGACCGGGCCGGGCACCGCGATACATGCAGACCTGCAAAGTCTCGCCGACGGTTGTGCCGGCCGTTTTCACCGGAACGGCCATGATCGACGCGGCTGTCGCCAGTGCGTCCTGAGCCGCCAGTGCGTCTCGAGCCGCCAGCGCGGTCCCGGCCCCGAGCAAGACCACAGCTCCGGCACCTATCGCGAAAAACATCATTTTTCGCATCAGAATATCCAGCCGTCTTCAGAACCCGTAAGGGGCAAGGCACCAAAATCGTAGGACGAATGGCCATCAGCCTCAAAGGCCGAGCGTCCAGTACCCACGCCGTTTGGTTCGTCGTACTCAGAGTCACGCTTGACATTCCCTTTGGCGTCTTTCCACTGAAAGCCGTCAAAGGTCGACCAATGTCCATAGCCCTCATCACGAAGGCCATAGTCAAAAAAGCCGTCGTTGTCGGTATCGACCCACCGCTCGTTCGGTGCCGACCCAAACCTGTAGTAAGTCCCGCCATCTTCACTTCGGGTGGTGTAGCTGTCGCCAGTGAAATTCTGCAGTACATAGGTTGTCACAACAAATTCTTGGTTTGTTACGTCTGGCATGAAGATACCTCTCCAAATGATCTTCGAATCGATACCATAAGCTTGGAAACTGTCAACCCTGGGCCGTGCACATAGAGTCGTACTACCCAATCCCTTTAGCAGAGGGTTTGGTTCGGCGACGGTTCGTCGACACCTGCGGTGGTTGACGCGATGGAAACGCCATGACCACAACCCTGCCCGCTCCCATCCCTGCCGTCGGCATCGTCTGCCTCCGCAACGAATCCGTGCTGCTGATCCGGCGCGGTACGCCGCCGCGTCAGGGTGAGTGGAGTCTGCCCGGCGGTCGGATCGAGCCCGGCGAACGGGCGGTGGACGCCGCCCTGAGAGAGTTGCGCGAGGAAACCGGGGTCGAGGCGGAGATCACGGGGCTGATCGACGTGGTCGACGGGCTCTTCCCCGAGGCGGGGCGGCACTATGTGCTGATCGACTACGCCGCGCGCTGGCTGTCGGGAGAGCCGGTCGCCGGGGACGACGCCGCCGAGGCAAGGTTCGTGGCGCTGGATGAGGTCGAGGCCCTGATCGACTGGTCCGAGACGCGTCGGATCATCCGGATGGCCGCCGCAGTGCGCTGAACGACCCGGATTACGCCGATGTCATCTATGCCGCAGCCGGTTTCTGTAGCGCGGCAGCCACAGGGTGCTAACCTGCGCCGGACAGGGAGATATCATGGACACGTCGCTTCTATTCACGGTCGCACTGGTGGTGCTGGCCTTTGTGCTGCTGTTCAGCGTGGTCAAGATCGTGCCCCAGGGCCGCGAGATGACCGTAGAGCGGTTCGGCAAATACACGCGGACCCTGGCCCCCGGCATCAGCATCCTGACGCCCTTCGTCGAGCGGATCGGGCGGCGCATGAATATGATGGAGCAGGTCCTCGACGTGCCCCAGCAGGAGGTCATCACCAAGGACAACGCCATGGTGAAGGTCGACGCCATCGTCTTCATCCAGGTGATGGAGGCCTCGGCCGCCGCCTACCGGATCGAAAACCTGCCCTACGCCATCACCCAGCTGTGCTCGACCAACCTGCGCACCGTGGTCGGTTCGATGGAGCTGGACGAGGTGCTGTTCCAGCGTGACTCGATCAACTCCCGGCTGCTGACCGTGATCGACGCCGCGACCGAGCCATGGGGCGTCAAGGTCAACCGGATCGAGATCAAGGATCTGACCCCGCCGGCCGACATCACCAATGCCATGGCCCGCCAGATGAAGGCCGAGCGCGAGCGCCGCGCCGTCATCACCGAGGCCGACGGCGAGAAACAGGCCGCCATCGCCCGCGCCGAGGGGGCCAAACAGGCCGCGATTCTGGAAGCCGAGGGGCGCCGCGAAGCCGCCTTCCGCGACGCCGAGGCCCGCGAGCGCGAGGCCGAGGCCGAGGCCAAGGCGACGGCCATGGTGTCCCAGGCCATCGCGGCCGGCGACGTCAACGCCATCAACTATTTCGTCGCCCAGAAATACGTCGAGGCCTTCGCCGAACTGGCCCGCAACCCGACGGCCAAGACGGTGATCGTCCCGGCGGAAATGTCCGGCCTCGTCGGCACCATCGCCGGCCTGGGCGAACTGGTCGGCCTGGCCAAGGAGCAGCAGCAGAGCCGCAGCGACGTGCGCCGCGACGCGCCGCCCGCTGCCCCAACCCCGCCGCGCCCGCCGCGTCCCCCGCGCGGGTCGGTTCCCGGAACGGAGTAGGCCATGGAAGCCCTGACTGACCTGCACGCCGCCCAGCCGTTCTGGATCTGGCTGGCCCTCGGCGTTCTGTTGCTGGCCGTGGAAGCCGCCTTCTCGACCGAATGGCTGTTGTGGCCGGCAGTGTCGGCAGGGGTGGTGGCCGTGGTCACGGTTCTCGGCCTGCCGCTGGGCTTCCCCGGCGAGGTGGCCCTGTTCGCCGGCTTGACCGTGGTCGCGACCCTCTTGTCGCGGCGGCTGATCCAGAAGGTCAATCCATCGGACTCTCCGGACATCAACGCCCGCGACAGCCGCCTGATCGGCCAGCGGGCCCAGGTGGTCCAGGCCTTCGTCGACGGCCGCGGCCGGGTGTTCGTCTCGGGCGCCGAATGGGTGGCCGAGATCGAGGGCACAGCCCCGCTGGCGGGCGAGAGCGTCATCGTCGAGGGGATGGACGGGCCGAAGCTGAAGGTGCGGGCGGCCTGAACAAGAACCGCTCATCCCCGCGAACGCGGGGACCCAGTGCTTTGGGTGATTGATCTGGGCGAGTGAGGCTCAAACGCTTGTCCTGACACACCGGCGTCAGGCTGGACAGAACTGGGTCCCCGCGTTCGCGGGGATGAGCGGAAAATTTGGAGCCTAGCCCCGCATCGCCTCGATCCCGCGGTTGGCCAGCTGGTCGGCGCGTTCATTCAGCTCATGCCCGGCGTGGCCCTTGACCCAGTGCCATTTCACCTCGTGCCGTGCGCGGGCGGCATCGAGGCGTTTCCACAGATCCTCGTTCTTGACCGGCTTCTTCTCCGCCGTCTTCCAGCCGCGCGCCTTCCACGGCCCGATCCATTTGGTGATGCCGTCCATGACGTAGCGGCTGTCGGTGTGCAGATCGACGCGGCACGGCCGGGTCAGGGCCTCCAGCGCGCTGATCGCCCCCATCAGCTCCATGCGGTTGTTGGTGGTCAGGGGTTCGCCGCCACAGAGTTCCTTTTCGTGTCCGCCGCCGGTCTGCAGGATGGCGCCCCAGCCGCCGGGGCCGGGATTGCCCTTGCAGGCGCCGTCGGTGTGGATGATCACGTGACTCATGCGCGCCTCCTATCAGGTTCGCTTGGCGTCGCGCCACTGAAGCGCCTATATGCGGCTCAAGTGTTTGAGCGGGCCGCGCATCGGCCTGAACGAGGAGACGGTTCGTGGGTTCTTTCAGCATCTGGCACTGGGCCATTGTCGCCATCGTCGCCCTGCTGCTGTTCGGCGGGCGCGGCAAGCTGTCGGGCCTGATGGGCGACGCGGCCAAGGGCATCAAGGCGTTCAAGGACGGCCTGAAGGACACCGATTCGGACAAGCCGGCGGATCAGCGCGCGGGTGCCCTGCCCCGCACCGACGCCGAAAAAGAAGATCTGAAATCGTAAGCCCCGCATTGACGTCGGAGACCTGACGGATGGGTGGCCTCGGCCCCGGTATCGGCGGCTTTGAAATCCTCGTGATCGGCATCGTGGCCCTGCTTGTGGTGGGGCCAAAGGATTTGCCGTTGCTGATGCGCAAGATCGGCAAGGTGATGGCCCGCGCCCGCGCCATGGCCAATGAATTCCGCTCCAGCTTCGACGAGATGGCGCGCCAGTCCGAACTGGATGAGCTGCGCAAGGAGGTGCAGGCGCTGCGCACCGGTCAGGGCATGGTCCCACTGGGGGCCGAGGCCGAGGCCGCCTTCCGCGAAATCCGTGACGACCTGAACCGGCCGCTGGACGAACCGGTGATGCTGGCCGCCCCGGACGAATGGCCCGACAGCCCGCCGGTGATGACGCCGCTTGAGGCCGAGCCTGCGCCCAAGGCCAAGGCTGCGCCCAGGCCACGCAAGACGAAGACCGAGACGGCCTCGGGGCCGAAGGTCCTCCCTGCGAAAACAGGGCCCGCGAAAGCCGGGGCCGGGACGGCACCCGTCGCCAGGGCGCGCACACCGCGCAAGACGGCGGTGAAGTCGTGACCCGGCACGAGGCCGACGAGGCCGAGATCGAGGCGTCACGCGCACCCCTGATGGATCATCTGATCGAGCTGCGCGGGCGGCTGGTGATCTGCGTCGTCGCCTTCGTGCTGGCCTTCATCCTCTGCTTCACCTTTGCCGAGCCGCTTTACATTTTTCTGGTGAAGCCGTTCGCTGCGGCGGCCGCCTTTCACCAGGCGGTCGGACCCCATGGTCACGTCTCTCCGCTGGACCTGATCATGGGCACGGCGGGGCTGAAGCCCCTGCCCGGGGTCGACGGCCAGACGGTCAATCTGATCTATACGGCGCCGCTGGAAATCCTGTTCACCAAGATGAAGCTGGCGGGCTTCGGGGCCATCTGCCTGGCCTTTCCGGTGCTGGCCTGGCAGTTGTACCGGTTCGTCGCCCCCGGCCTGTACCGCAATGAAAAGGGGGCCTTCCTGCCCTTCCTGCTGGCCGCACCGCTGCTGTTCACCCTGGGGGCGGCCCTGGTTTATTTCGTCATGCTGCCGTTCGTCATGTGGTTCTCGCTGAGCCAGCAGATCACCGGCGGCGGCGTCTCGGCGGCCCTGCTGCCCAAGGTGTCGGACTATCTGAATCTGGTGACGGCGCTGATCCTGGCATTCGGCCTGTGTTTCCAGCTGCCCGTGGTCATGACCCTGCTCGGTCTGGCCGGAATCGTCTCGTCAAAGGTCATGGCCGAGGGGCGCCGCTACGCCATCATGGCCGTGGTCGTGGTCGCCGCCGTGGTGACACCGCCCGATCCGATCAGCCAGATCATGCTCGCCATACCGCTGGTGCTGCTCTACGAAATCTCGATCTGGTGCGTGCGGCTGATCGAGTTGCGCCGCAAGAAGGCGGATGTGGCCGAGGGGCTGGCCTGACCCGGGGCCCCACCGGAACCTCGACAGAGCCTGGCCGTTTGCATCGGGTTCCCACCAGGAGACCGAGCATGATCACCACCCATCGCCTTGTCGCCGTCGCCGCCCTCGCTGCCATCGCTTTCGCCGCCTCGGCCTGCACCCCGGCAGGCAACGACGCCGAACGCGCCACGGATACAACCATCGTCGAGACCCCCGAGGTCCCGGCCGCTCCGATCGTGATCGATCGCGAGGTCGCCGTCCCCTCGCCGCCCGTGGTCATCGAAAGCGACCGCCGCGAGGGCGACACCACAACCGTCCGCGCTGGCTCGAATGGCCTCGAGGTCGAGACCACCAACCGCTAGACCGCGCAGAACCCGGGCCGCCGGGCGGCGCCTGTCCGGCGGCCCGATTAAAGCACCAAGGTGATAGCGTTGCCGAAATTGTGCAGGACAACGGGCAGCAGAATGCTGCGGGTCCGCAGCACGAGCCAAACGCCGAATACGGACGGAACGCCCGTCAGGATCATGGTCAGCGGGTCGAACGAGAACTGACCGTCCGGGAAGCCGAAGGCGTGCGCCAGTCCGAACAGGACGCAGGACAGCAGAGAACCCCACCCCCACTCCACACCCAGAAACCGCTTACGGTCGAGGAAGGCGCGGTCGAGGGCAAAGAGCAGCAAGCCCCGGTAGAAAGCTTCCTCCTCGAACCCCGGCATGGTCAGCTGGAACGCGATCGTCTCCGCCGACGCAGGTTCGGCCGGGAACAACCAGGCGATCCCCGTGAAGAAGGCGGTGTAGAGAAGGGCGACGGGGATGGCAGCCTTCAGGCTTCCAGCGGCCTGGGCCAGGGTCAGGCCCGATCGGCGCCAGCCGAACACCGGAAGCGTGGCGATGAGCAGGGTCGCGGCCAACGCCAGTGCCTTCCCCTGCCAGTTCCAGTCGCTTTGCGGGAGCAGGTTGGGGATGAGCCCGTATCCGTTCGTCAACATGGCATCGTTCACGAACACAAGCGCTGCGGCGACCAGCAGCCAACGGACGGAGAATGCCCGAGGACGAAGGACGCCGAGCGCGCAGCCGGCGAGCAGGAGGATGGCGATGACGCCCGCTATGCTGATGATGCCGTTCACGCCTCGATCTCCCCGATTTCGCTGAGCTTCTGCCTATCGGCCAGTGCGGGGCAGCGCCTATCAGAAGGCGGCGAAACGGATCTCAAAAGTCAGCGCGGCACCTCCCGGACCTCTCGCGACATCGGAGGAGCAGGTTCGCCGGCGTCCAGCGCGGCCTGGCGAAAGGTGCCGGGCGAGCAGGACTCAGCGTCCCGGAAGACGCGGTTGAACGAAGCCAGTGACGAGAACCCGCTGTCCATGGCGACGGCAATCAGTTTGTCGTGCCGATGCGCGGGATCGGCCAGTCGGCGCCGGGCCTCAGCCATCCGATGGGCGTTCAGGAAGGTGCGGAAATGATCGTAACCCAGTTCGTGATTGATCAGACGGCGCACGGACCGGTCGGGCGCGCCCATCAGGCTGACGAAGCGCCCGAACGTGAGATCCGGGTCCAGATGGACGCGGTCGATCTCCACCAGGGTCCGCAGTCTCGCATTCAGCCTGTCCGTCTCCGCCGGCGGGGTGGCAACCGCCGGGACAGGGGCGACGCCGGCACCAACAGAGGCCAGTGCCGGGCGGCCTGAGGCGCGCAGACGAAGGTGAAGGAGCCAGCCGGTGATGACGAGCAGGCCGGTGTTCTGGAGGATGCTGAATGCGCGGGGCCGCCAGTCGAAACCCATAACCATGTCGATGATCAGATCGGCGAGGAGCTGTCCGGCCAACAGCACCACAACAAGCACCCGGGCGTCGCGGCGGCTGTCCACCAGATCGCCCTGGCGGTCCCGGATCAACCGCCACGCCAGATGGCAGACCATGCCGAGCCCCACGGCGATCAACAGCCGGGAGAGTCCGGCGTCGGCCAGCGCTTCTCCAAACAGGCCGCGGTCCGCCGCTGCAACCACCATCCAGCCAAGGCCCGCAGCGAGGACCAACCCTCGCGGTCTGAATGTCGGGTCGAAAACCGACAGACAGAACCACCACAGGAAGACGGCCCCGAAGCCGCTCAACAGGTATGCGATGTGGCCCGCGATACCGCTCAACCTGAGGGCGGCGTCAGGCGTGTTCCCGGCCAGAAAGCCGCACATACACAGGGCGAGCGGCAGGAAGAGCAGGCTGGTTCGCCGCTCGCCCCGTCCGGACAGCAGGGCCGCCGCCGCCAGCAACAAGGTCGCGCCGGCGACGCGGATGATCACATCGGCTTCATGGGGTGTCATTCAGCCAGCCTATCGCCCGGGGTCCGGTCACAACAGGTCTGTCAGTCCGGCATGGCGGCAGGAAAAAGCCCCGGACGGCGAACCGTCCGGGGCTTCTGATCGTTCAGCCTCAGCCGCCGGTCAGCAGCTGTAGTACATGTCGAATTCGACCGGGTGCGGGTGCAGTTGCAGGCGCATCACCTCTTCCATCTTCAGCTCGATGTAGCTGTCGATGAAGTCGTCATCCATGACGCCGCCCTTCTTGAGGAAGGCGCGGTCCTGGTCGAGGGCGTCCAGCGCCTCCTTCAGCGAGCCGCAGACCTCGGGGATCGAGCCGCGCTCTTCGGGCGGCAGGTCGTAGAGGTTCTTGTCGGCGGGCGCGCCCGGATCGATGCGGTTCTCGATACCGTCGAGGCCGGCCATCAACAGGGCGACGAAGGTCAGATAGGGATTGCCCATCGGATCGGGGAAGCGGGCTTCGATCCGCTTGGCCTTGGGCGAATTGACCCACGGAATCCGGATCGAGGCCGAGCGGTTGCGGGCCGAATAGGCCAGTTTCACCGGGGCTTCATAACCGGGAACCAGCCGCTTGTAGGAGTTGGTGGTCGAGTTGGCGAAGGCGTTGATGGCCTTGGCGTGTTTGATGATGCCGCCGATGTACCAGAGACAGAGGTCCGAAAGGCCGGCGTATTTGTCGCCCGCGAACAGGGGCTTGCCGTCGCGCCAGATCGACTGGTGCACATGCATGCCGGAGCCGTTGTCGCCGAAGGTCGGCTTGGCCATGAAGGTGGCCGACTTGCCGTAGGCGGCGGCGACGTTGTGGATGACGTATTTGTAGAGCTGAAGCCGGTCGGCCATGGTCAGCAGGTCGCTGAACTTCAGGCCCAGTTCGTGCTGGGCCGGGGCGACCTCGTGGTGGTGCTTCTCGGGCTGCATGCCCAGGTCGCGCATGACGCCCAGCATTTCGCCGCGCAGGTCCTGGGCGCTGTCGGTCGGATTGACCGGGAAATAGCCGCCCTTGTGCGTCGGGCGATGACCCATGTTGCCTTCGGAATATTCGGCGCCGGTATTGGCCGGCAACTCGATCGAGTCATAGGCGTAGCCGGTGTCGTGCGGAGCCGTGCTCCAGCGGACGTCGTCGAAGATGAAGAATTCGGCTTCCGGGCCGAAGAAGACGGTGTCGCCCACGCCCGAGGACTGGACATAGGCCAAGGCCTTCTTGGCCATCGAGCGGCTGTCGCGGTTGTAGGGCTCGCCCGTGTCGGGGTTCAGCACGTCGCAGAACAGGAACATCGTCGTCTGCTGGTAGAACGGATCGATCCAGTAGCCATTCAGGTCCGGCTTGAGCAGCATGTCGGACTCGTTGATCGCCTTCCAGCCGGCGATCGAGGAGCCGTCAAACATCGTCCCCTCCTCGAGGAACTCTTCATCGACCAGGTCGATGTCGAAGGTGACGTGCTGCATCCGACCCTTGGTGTCGGTGAAACGGAGATCGACGTATTTTACGTCTTTCTCCTTGATCTCCTTGAGAATCTTTCCGGCGCTCATGTCTTGTGGATCCTGTCTGGCGGGGAGGAAGGAAAACGGCCGCCCCTTGCGGAACGGCCGGTGGAAGGTTGCGGCTATACGGCCTGCGCGCCGGATTCGCCGGTGCGGATGCGGATGACGTTGAGGACGTCGGAGATGAAGATCTTGCCGTCGCCGATCTTGCCGGTGCGGGCGGCGGCCTGGATGGCGTCCACCACTGAATCGACCATGTCGTCGGGAACCACCACCTCGATCTTGATCTTGGGCAGGAAGTCGATGACGTATTCAGCGCCGCGGTAAAGCTCGGAATGACCCTTCTGACGACCATATCCCTTGGCCTCCAGCACGGTCATGCCTTGCACTCCGGCGTCCTGCAGCGCTTCCTTCACTTCATCCAGCTTGAAAGGCTTGATGACAGCTTCAATCTTTTTCATCGGCGATCCCAGGCGGGCCATGTCGTGCCGCACACTTGGACCGCAAGGGGACATTGCATTGCACAATAAGGCAAGTGTTTTTCGTCCGGATCCGGCATCCTTGAACGAATGCGGGCCGGGATGACCCGCCCTGCCCTGCCCGACTGGCGCGCGGCGATGCCCTGGCCGGGGGTCGATGCGCACAAACATGCGCGGGGACGGCTGGGCGTCGTATCGGGCAAGGCGACCCAGACAGGCGCGGCGCGGCTGGCAGCGCGGGCAGGCCTGCGGATCGGCGCAGGGGTGGTGCGCATCCTGTGCCCGCCGGACGCGGCGGCGGTGATCGCTCCGGCGATCGAGGCGATCATGCTGACACCGTTCGGCTCGGACGAGGCCCTGGCCGAAGCCGCCGCGAACCTGGACGCCGTCGTCATCGGCCCGGCCGCCGGCGTCAATGACGCCACCCGGGCCAACGTTCGTACCCTCGCGGAGACGGGCGCGGCGCTGGTCGTGGACGCCGACGGCCTGACCGTCTTCGAGGGCTGGCCCGACGATCTGTTCGAGGTGCTGGATCGTGATGACGTGCTGACGCCGCATGAGGGCGAGTTCCGGCGACTGTTTCCCGGCCTGCTGGAACAGGGTCGTGAGGCGGCGGCGGCCGAGGCGGCGACGCGGGCCGGTGCGGTCGTGGTGCTGAAGGGTGCGGCGACGCTGATCGCGGCACCGGACGGACGGCTGGCCATCAACGATAACGGGACGCCCTGGCTGGCGACGGCGGGCAGCGGCGATGTGCTGGCGGGCATGATCGCCGGGCTGATGGCGCAGCGGATGGACAGTTTCGACGCCGCCCGGGCGGCCGTCTGGATGCACGCGGAGGCGGCCCGGGGCTTTGGTCCCGGATTGATCGCTGAAGACCTGCCGGACCGCATCCCGGCCGTGCTGGCGGCGCTTTATTCACAGGCCGTCTGAGCGCGAGGCTCCGCCCGGTTCAATTCGTCACCGAAGCGGCCTATTCCGACGCAACGTCGCCGGAGCTCCGTCTTGTTGATCGTCCTGTCCCCGGCCAAGCGGCTGGATTTTACCGAAGCCGATCCCGGCCTGCCCGCCAGCGAGCGCCGTTTCCTTGAGGACACCGGCTCCCTCGCCCGGACCGCGCGCGGCCGCACCGTGGCCGAGTTGCGCCAGCTGATGAGCCTGTCCGACGACCTCGCTCGGCTGAACCGTGAACGCTTCCAGGCCTTCGACCCCGACTCGACCGACGGCGTGCAGGCGGCGTTCGCGTTTGCGGGCGACGTCTATGAGGGGCTGAAGGCGCGCGAGCTGGATGCGGACGGTCTGGCCTTCGCCCAGGACCATGTGCGCATCCTGTCGGGCCTGTACGGCCTGCTGCGGCCGCTGGACCGGATCCAGCCCTATCGGCTGGAGATGGGGACGCGGCTGAAGACCCGGCGCGGGTCGAGTCTGTACGACTTCTGGGGCGACCGGATCGCCAAACAGCTGAACGCTGACGCCGAAGGTCAGGGCCGGCGCGTGCTCGTGAACCTGGCCAGCCAGGAGTATTTTGGCGCCGTTGACGCCAAGGCGCTGAAACTGCCGGTGGTGACGCCGCAGTTCCGCGAGTCGAAGGACGGCGAGAGCCGGATCATCTCCTTCTTCGCCAAGAAGGCGCGGGGCGGCATGACCCGGTTCGCCATCGACGAGCGGATCGAGAAGGCCGAGGACCTCAAGGCCTTTGATCGCGACGGCTACCGTTTTGACAAGGCGGCCTCGAGCGAGACAGAGTGGATATTCATCAGATCGGGAAATTAGTCCCGACTGTCGCCTTCGCAAGCGCGAACAGCTAGGCTGGCGACCCAGGATTGACGAACGGACGAGACCCCATGTTCCAATGGCCCAAACGCGGCGACGGCTCAGAGACAGCGAGCGAGCCCTTCCGCGACATCGGCGACCTGAAGGGTCAGGTGGCGGTGATCTCGGGCTCGACCTCGGGCATCGGCCTGGCCTTCGCCCGCGCCATCGCCTCGCGCGGCGGCGATGTGGTGCTGAACGGTCTGGGCGACCCTTCTGAAATCGAGCGCACGCGGTCGGAGCTGGAGGCCAGCTGCGGCGTGCAGGTGCGCTATCACGCCGCCAACATGCTGCGCGGCGACGAGGTCGCGGACATGGTGGCCTATGGCAGGCACCAGCTGGGCCGGGTCGACATCCTGATCAACAACGCCGGCATCCAGCATGTCGAGGCGGTCGAGAAATTCCCGTCCGACAAGTGGGAACAGATCATCGCCATCAACCTGTCCTCCGCCTTCTACGCAACCCGCGCGGCCATCCCGATCATGAAGGCCCAGGGCCGCGGACGGATCATCAACATCGCCTCGGCGCACGGTCTCGTCGCCAGCCCGTTCAAGTCCGCCTATGTCGCGGCCAAACACGGCGTCCTCGGCTTCACCAAGACGGTGGCGCTGGAAGTCGCGCAGGACGGCATCACCTGCAACGCTATCTGCCCCGGCTTCGTCGAGACGCCGATCGTCGAGAAGCAGATCGCCGATCAGGCCCGCACGCGGGGGATGTCGAAGGAAGCGGTGCTCAAGGACGTGATCCTGGGTTCGCAGCCGACCAAGCGGTTCGTCACGACCGATGAGCTGACCGGGATGATGCTGTATCTGGTGAGCGACCTCGGGGCGTCGGCGAACGGGGCGAGCTTCTCGATCGATGGTGGGTGGACGGCGCAGTAGGGGGGAAGCACATCCAAGGCGCAGAGGCCGTACACAGCGTCTGATCACTCGCAGTGTGCCCGTGACCGCAACAATCACACGGAATTCTTGACCAGGCAGCCAGCTCAGCCTATTGTACACGCCTGTCTACGTACCGTTCGTGCGTTTGGGTGAAACTCAACCAGGTTGAGCATCTGACCGCTGAATGTGCGATGGGAAGGCTGGAGCGCACCGGAACCTGGTTCCGCGAGTCAATCCGGCACACTGCCACAGCGTAACGGGTTTATGCGTTAGACAAGCTATTCGAGCGGGAGGAGCTTTACGGCTTCTCCCGCTTTTCATGTCCGAAATAGTCATTTGCGAACATGTTTAAGTGCGTCGTTGATGGGACAGTGTGGATGCTGTCGTGACAGTCCGGAAAGTCCCCCGAGATTGTCGTACGGTCGCCTTCCGTCTCCGAGACATTGTAGTGACGGTCCGCATCCAGCACCCTACCGAAGCGCAAACGCCCCGCCACAGCACAGGACGGTCGATGCGGCGCTCCCGTTGCAAACCGACTGTGCCGCTCAAGGCCGTAAAAGAAGAAACGATATCGGTCATCGACTGCATAGACACGGCTGTATTCCGACCGGCGTCTAGGGCGTTCCCGTTTCCGTAGCTCGGCGAGAAGGCGTTCCACGTCATCGCTAAAGGTCACCCCCAGATTGTCCTCGCGGCAGAGCCGAGCAATCTCGCGGAGTTCATCCGCATCGAAATTGCGAAGGGGTAATCCCAGCAACCGCCCATCGTCAGCCCTATCGAATTTCGCTAACATCTGGCCGAACGACCGAAGCCCGCGCGTCGCGGTTTGCTGCAGGAAGTTCTTGGTGCTTTTGCCGGCGTCTGCGAACGCGAACGGCACGACAAATACCGCATCGCGAACGTTGGCCACCATGTGGGTCCAAACCTCATCTACGATCAGAAGAGCGGCATCCACCTTGTCCAGGTATCCAAGGAGAAATCGCTCGAACGCGGCGGGATTCCGATCTTCAGGGCTTGGTGTCCAAGCGGCAGTGAAGAAGCGCGTTCCGTGATTTCCAAAGTAGCCGCGTTGCCCAGCCTCTTTCGGAATAAGAAGCTCTGCCCTGGTGCCGGCCAAGCGAGACAGCGACGGCTCCGGTGTCACGAGGCAGACAAGAACTCTCATCGCTTGGTGGCGAGTTTCACCAAGACTCTGGTCGGAAGCACGACCGCGTCCAAATCCTCAGGCGGGAGACGCGATAGGGCGTGCAGGAAATCCAAAAGCGTCTGGCCGTGAACCCGATTTTGCGGGCTGCCTCCCTGTTGGGCATCGTCGACCTCAACCGGAAACTGAAAGGCGATATCTGTAGGGACTAAGCCAACCTTAGCCTTCTGGCTAGGATGCTCAACGAGGCGGAACCCATCCTCAATTCGGACCCGCCGGCTAAACTCCTTCAGCTTTTCGTCTTTCAGGATGTCCCTATAGTCGATGCCCTGAGCCTTGATGTCCGTGGCAGCACGGGACAGAAAGTACGGCTGCTGGTACTCGTCCCAGTGGGACTGGGTTCTGGCCATTAGAAAGGCCTTCAGTCCGTCTTCGGTCGCATCCATGATTCTGCTGCCTCTAAACTCGAACCACCCTACCGTTATGCCGGCTTGGTGTGGAGCCATAGAATGTCGAGCGTTTGCACGACATCCAGTCCGTGGTGCCCTTGAATAGAAGCCGCTTGGTTCGAATCTCAGCCTACCCCACAAACCCCGCCGCCCGCCTCAGCCGGTCGTTGATCGCCTCGCCCAGCCCCTGTGCCGGTATCGGCGACACCGCGATCCCCGCCGGCTTCTCCCGGTCCGCCTCGCGCAGCCGCCGGAACAGGTTGGCCGCCGCCTCGCGCAGGTCGCCCGACGGGCTCAGGCTCCAGCGCAGGGAGCCGACGCCGGGGCCGAAGCCGAGCAGGATTTCATCGGGGCGCGGGTCGACGACATCGATCCGCACCGGCGCGTCCGGCGCATAGTGCAGGGCCATCCGGCCGGGGGAGCGATGGCCCTCCCCGCCCCGATCCAGAGGGCCGACGACGGCCTCGATCTCCTCGCGGGTGACCGAGCCGGGACGCAGCAGGGCCACGCGGCCGTCCAGCACAAAGACGACAGTGCTCTCCACGCCCACGGCGCAGTCGCCGCCGTCCAGGGCCGCGGCCGCGAAGGCACCCGTCTCCTCGATCGCGTCGGCGAAGGTGGTCGGGCTGGGGCGGCCCGAGCGGTTGGCCGAGGGCGCGACGACGGGGCGGCCGAAGGCGGCGATGACGGCGCGGGCGCGGGCGTGGCCGGGGACGCGGACGGCGACGCTGTCCAGACCCGCGCGGGCGAGGTCGCAGACCCGGTCGCGATCCCGGACCGGGGCCACGATGGTCAGGGGGCCGGGCCAGAAGGCCTCGGCCAGGGCCCGGGCGCGGGCGTCGAAGACGGCGAGGGACTCGGCCTGGACGGCGTCGGCGACATGGGCGATCAGGGGGTTGAAGCGCGGCCGACCCTTGGCCTCGAAGATGGCGGCGACGGCGACGGCGTTCCCGGCGTCGGCGGCGAGGCCGTAGACGGTCTCGGTCGGCAGGATGACGAGGCGGCCTTCTGTCAGGGCGCGGGCGGCCTCTGCGTCGGACACGGTCAGCCGCGTTGCGCCTGAAGCGCCACCCGCACCGTCACCTGCCGTCCGACCAGCCTGTTCCAAGGCCCCGATGTCCCTATGCCGAAATCCGCGCGATTCAGGATGAAGGCGCCCGCCAGATGCGCCCGGTCGCCGGTCACGCGCAAGTCCACGGGAAAGGCGACCGGCCGGGTCACCCCCTTCATCGTCACCCGGGCGCGGGCCGTGTAGCGGTCGCCGCCCAGCGGCTCCAGCGACTGCAGATCGAAGCGGATCTGCGGATAGCGGGCGGCATCGAGGAAGGCGGGGCTGGTGGCGCGCGCCGAGGCGACCGCCGGCGACATGGCGAGCGAGGCCGACTGGACCACCACTGTGGCGCGGGTCCGGTCGGGATCGGCCGGGTCGAAGACGATGTCGCCGCGCCAGTCGCCGAACCTTCCGCTGTGGGTGCCGCCGAAGGCCCGGACCGACAGCTCGATGCGCGAGGCGTCACGGTCCACGGTCCAGGGAGTGGTCGTCGCACCGGTCAGGGTCAGTACGGCCAGACCGGCGGCGATCAGGGTGGCGAGACGCCTCACGGCCGACGCGGGATCCACGGGATCATCCGGTGCAGGACATTATCGCGGTCCACGAACTGATGCTTCAGCGCGGCCAGGACATGCAGGGCGATCAGGACATAGAGGCCCTTCATCGCGAGCTCATGGATGTCGATGATGGAGCGGAAGGCGTCCCGGCCGCCGGTGATGGGCAGCAGCGGCCAGTTGAACAGGCCGAACCAGCTGAGGTCCCGCCCGGTCGCCGACACCGCCGCCCAGCCGGTCAGCGGCATGGCGATGAGCAGGACGTAGAAGAGGATGTGGGTGGTCCGGGCCAGACCCTTCTCCCAACGCTTCATGCCGTCCGGCAAAGGCAGGGCCGGATTGGCGATGCGCCAGCCGATCCGCGCCAGGGTCAGGATCAGCACCGTCAGCCCCAGCGCCTTGTGAATCTGGACGAATTCGCGGGAGATGGTCTGTCCCTCGGTCGCCTCGTGCGCGGTGATCAGAAGCACCTGGGCCAGGATCATCGCCGCGATCAGCCAGTGCAGGATCAGCGAGACGACGGAGTAGCGGTTGCGCGGTTCGGCCACGGGACCTCCTTGACGACGGTGCCACTCTGACGCCGCACAGCAGCTTAGCCAAGCTGCGTCTTGCATACCGTCGCGGCAAGGCGTCATGAACGCGGATCAGACCGCCAGCAAGGCCCGCTCCCCATGACCTACCGCGCTCCCGTCCGTGATCTCGCCTTCGCCCTGCAAGCCGTGGCGGGCATCGACCAGGTCGCGGCCACCGGGGCCTTTCCTGACCATGACGCCGACCTGATGGGTGCCGTGCTCGAGGCGGCGGCGCAGTTTTCGGAGGGCGTTCTGGCCCCGCTGAACCGGATCGGCGACCAGAAGGGCTCGACCCTGACCGACGGGAACGTGACGGCGGCGCCGGGCTTTGCCGACGCCTATCGCCAGTTCGCCGAGGGCGGCTGGACCGGCCTGTCCGCCCCCGCCCACGCCGGCGGTCAGCAACTGCCCAAGGCGCTGGAACTGGCGGCCTATGAGACGGTGCACGCGGCCAATATGGCCTTCGGCCTGTGCCCCATGCTGTCGCTGGCGGCGATCGAGGCGCTGGAGGCGCACGGAACGCCGTCGCAGAAGGACATCTATCTGACCAGGCTGGTGTCCGGCGAATGGACCGGGGCCATGGTCCTGACCGAGCCCCAGGCGGGATCGGACCTGGGGGCCCTGACCACCACGGCGACGCCGAACGGCGACGGGACCTACAGCCTGAACGGCCAGAAGATCTACATCACCTGGGGCGACCACGACGCCACGGACAACATCGTCCATCTGGTGCTGGCCCGCCTGCCCGATGCACCGCCCGGGCCCAAGGGGATCAGCCTGTTCCTGGCCTCGAAATACCTGGTGAAGGGCGACGGGACGCTGGGCGAGCGCAACGGGTTCCGCCCGGTGGGGGTCGAGCACAAGCTGGGCATCCATGCCTCACCGACCTGTGTCATGTCGTTTGAGGGCGCGACCGCCGAACTGGTCGGCCAGCCCAACCAGGGCCTGGCCCATATGTTCATCATGATGAACGCTGCCCGCCTCGCGGTGGGGGTCCAGGGCGTCGGCATCGCCGAGCGGGCGTATCAGCACGCCCTCGCCTATGCGCGCGACCGGCGGCAGGGCCGGTCGGCCTGGACCGGCGAGGTCAACGCCCCGATCGTCGACCATCCCGACGTCCGCCGCATGCTGGCGGTGATGAAGGCGAAGATCGCTGCCGCCCGTGCCATCTGCCTGTCCACCGGCGTCGCCGCCGATCTGGCGAAACACGCCGCCACGGAGGAGGATCGCCGCCGCTGGAAGGGCCGCGAGGACCTGTTCACCCCGATCGCCAAGGCCTGGTCGACGGATGTCGGCTGCGAGGTCGCCTCCATGGGGGTCCAGATCCACGGCGGCATGGGCTTCATCGAGGAGACCGGCGCGGCCCAGCACTATCGCGACGCCCGCATCGCCCCGATCTATGAGGGCACCAACGGCATCCAGGCCATGGACCTGGTGGGCCGCAAGCTGTCGCAGGACGGGGGCCAGTCGGCGCACGACCTGATCGCCGACATGAAGGTCACCCTGGCCGCCCTGCCGCGTCTCTATTCCGGCCAGCCGCTCGACGCCTTCGCCGAGGGGGTCGTGGCGGTGGAGGCGGCGACAGACTGGGTCCTCGAACGCAAGGGCGCGGCGGACGGTGCTGCCGATGTGCTGGCCGCCGCCGACGCCTATCTGAAACTGGTCGGCGACGTCACGGGCGGCTGGATGCTGGCCCTCGGCGCGATCCATGCCCGTGAACAGCTGGACGGCGGCCAGGGCGATCCGGCCTGGCTCGAAGGCAAGATCACCCTGTACGAAGTCTACGCCGCCAATGTGCTGGCCGGTGCCGCCGGCCGGATGGCTTCCGTCCATCAGGGCGGCGCGCTGCTGGAGCGGATGAGCGCGGACGTTCTGGCGGGGTAGAGTCACCCACCCTGTCCGCTCATCCCCGCGAAAGCGGGGACCCAGTTCTTTGGGTGATGCAGCGAGCCCGACGAGTCCGGAAGGTTGTCCTGAGACACCGCCGTCAAGCTGGACAGGACTGGGTCCCCGCTTTCGCGGGGATGAGCGGATTTGTGTGGGATCCTAGATGTGGATCACCCGCCCGTAAGCGTCCAGCGCCGCCTCATGCATGGCCTCGGACATGGTCGGGTGGGGATAGACGATGCCGTGGATGTCCTCCTCGGTCGCTTCCATCACGATGGCGGTGACATAGCCCTGGATCATCTCGGTGACCTCGGCGCCGATCATATGGGCGCCGATCAGGGCGCCGGTTTTGGCGTCGAAGATCGTCTTCACGAAGCCGTCGGTGTCGCCCGAGGCGATGGCCTTGCCGTTCACCTTGAAGGGGAAGCGGCCGATCTTGACGTCCAGCTTCGCCTCGCGCGCGCCCTGTTCGGTGATCCCGACCGAGGCGACCTGCGGCTGGGCGTAGGTGCAGCCGGCGATGGGCGAGTTCACATTGGGCGTCTTGAAGCCGGCGATGTATTCGGCGGCATGGATGCCTTCATGGCTGGCCTTGTGCGCCAGCCAGGGCGCGCCGGCGCAGTCGCCGATCGCGTACAGCCCCTTCACATTGGTCTGGCAGTGGCCGTCGATGGTGATGTGGCCGCGGTCCATGTTGACGCCAAGCGACTCCAGGCCGATGCCGTCGGTGTTGGCGGTGATGCCGACCGCCGAAATGCAGACCTCGGCCTCAAGCGTTTCGGCCTTGCCGCCGGCCTCGATGGCCACCTGCACGCCCTTGCCGCCCTTGGACACCTTGGTGACCTTGCAGCCGGTGCGGAATTTCATGCCGCGCTTCTCGAACGATTTCTGGGCGGCCTTTGAGACCTCCTCGTCCTCGACCGGCATGATGCGGTCCACCGCCTCGACCACGGTCACCTCGGCGCCGAGGGCGCGGTAGAAGCTGCCGAACTCGATGCCGATGGCGCCCGAGCCGATGACGACGATGGAGGCGGGCATGGCCTTGGGCGCCATGGCCTCGCGATAGGCCCAGATGCGGTCGCCGTCGGCCTCGAGACCGATCTGCGGAATGGCCTTGGCGCGGGCGCCGACAGCCAGCATGACCGCCTTCGCCTCGACCGTGCGTGATCCGCCGGCCTTGAGGGCGATGACCACCTTCGGCGCAGCGGCGCCCTTCTCCAGCTTCGCCGAGCCCTCGATGACCTCGATCTTGTTCTTCTTCATCAGATAGCCGACGCCCGCGTTCAGCTGCTTCGCCACGGCGCGCGAGCGGGCGATGATGGCGGCGAAGTCGAAGCCGACCTTGTCCGCCGAAAGCCCATAGTCCTTCAGGTGCGACAGGCTCTCGTATTTTTCGCCGGACTTGAGCAGGGCCTTGGTCGGGATACAGCCCCAGTTCAGGCAGATGCCGCCCAGGTTCTCGCGCTCGACGATGGCGACCTTCTGGCCCAGCTGGCTGGCACGGATGGCGGCGACATAGCCGCCGGGGCCGGAGCCGATGACGATGAGGTCGAATTCAGCAGATTGAGAAGGGGTGGGCATGTCAGATCAGCTTCTCGATATCGGCCTTGATGGCCTCGGGTTCGACCTGGGGGGCGTAGCGCGCGACCACGCGGCCCTCACGATCGGTCAGGAATTTGGTGAAGTTCCACTTGATGTCGCGGCTGCCCAGGAAGCCCTTCTTCTGGCTGGTCAGCCAGGCGTAGAGCGGATGCCGGTCGGGGCCATTGACCTCGACCTTGTCGAACATCGGGAAGTCGACGCCATAGGTGGTCGAGCAGAAGCCGGCGATCTCGGCGGCCTTGCCCGGTTCCTGGGCACCGAACTGGTTGCAGGGAAAACCCAGCACCTGGAACGGCTTGTCCGCATACTGACGGTGCAGCGCCTCAAGGCCGGCGTACTGGCCGGTGAAGCCGCATTTTGAGGCCGTGTTGACGATCAGCAGGGCCTGGCCGCGATACTGCTCCAGCGCCGTCTCGGCGCCGTCGATGGCCGTGGCGCTGAAGTCGTAGACCGAGGTCACACCGTGTCTCCGATCAGGCCAGCATCGTCACAGGATCTTCGATCATCGCCTTGAAGACCTGCAGGAATTTCGCGCCGATCGCGCCGTCCACCACGCGGTGATCGCAGGTCAGGGTGACAGTCATGACAGTGGCGACCGCCAGCTGGCCATTGACCACGACCGGCCGTTGCTCACCGGCGCCGACGCTCATGATCGCGCCCTGCGGCTCGTTGATGATCGAGGCGAAGGCCTTGATGCCGAACATGCCGAGGTTGGAGACCGAGAAGGTGCCGCCCTGGAATTCCTCGGGCTTCAGCTTGCGGTCGCGGGCGCGCTTGGCGAGGTCCTTCGACTCCGTCGCGATCTGCGACAGGGTCTTCGTCTCGGCCTTGCGGATGATCGGGGTGATCAGGCCGCCGTCGATCGCCACCGCCATCGCCACATCGGCGTGGTGGTGCAGGGCGATGCCCTCGGGCGAATAGCTGGCGTTGGCCTCGGGCACGGCCTTCAGGGCCATGGCGCTGGCCTTGATGACGAAGTCGTTGACCGAAACCTTGACCCCGTCCTTCTCGAGCAGGGCGTTGACCTTCACCCGGGCGGCCAGAAGGCCGTCGATGCGGCAGTCGATGGTCAGCGGGAAATGCGGTACGTCGCGGAAGCTGTCGGTCAGGCGCCGGGCGATGGCCTTGCGCATCCCGTCCAGCGGGACGAGGTCGTAGCTGCCGTCCGGAATGCCCATCTGGGCCAGCGACTGGACCTTGCGGGGCTCGCCGGCCGCAGCGGGCCCCGAAGCGGCGGCGGCGGGCCTGGCCGCGCCCGTCGGGGCGCCTTCGAGGTCCCGTTTGACGATCCGGCCGTGCGGGCCGGTGCCCTTGACCGAAGCCAGGTCGATATTGCCCTGGGCGGCCAGACGGCGCGCCAGCGGCGAGGCGAATATCCTCGTCTCCTCCCCGTCTCGCAGCGATGGGGAGGGGGACCGCGAAGCGGTGGAGGGGTCGGCGGCGGGCGCGGTCGTCGCCTTGGGGGCCGGAGCGGCGGCGGGTGCCCCTCCACCAGCCTTCGGCTGGCCCCCCTCCCCATGCTCCGCACGGGGAGGAGACGCGACACTCGCCCCACCCTCGTCCTTCAGCCGGGCGATCGGCGTATTGACCTTCACGCCTTCCGTGCCTTCGGCCACGAGGATGTCGGTGATCTGGCCCTCATCGACGGCCTCGACCTCCATGGTCGCCTTGTCGGTCTCGATCTCGGCGATGACGTCGCCGGCCTTGACCGTGTCGCCGACCTTGACGTGCCATTTGGCGAGAACGCCCTCTTCCATCGTGGGCGACAGGGCGGGCATCAGGATGTCAGTCATTGCACGCTCCCCGTCGGTTGCTCGACCACGGTCTCGACGCCCGGCCCGTTGAGGACATCAGAGATGCCGGCCAGGATCTTGTTGTAGGCCTGCTTCTCGTCATGGCCATGCCGGACGTTGTAGCCGTGGGCCATGTGTTTGGCGGCCATGGCCAGGACCTGGCCGAACTGACGCGGATCATTGAAGGCCGGCTTGATCGACATGACCGGCTCGCCCCGTGACCACCAGATCCGGATGATCTCGACCGCCTCGGCGTCGGCGGCGACGCTGTCGGGGGTGCTGAGCTGGAATTCCTCGGGCTGGCTCATGCCATCACCGCGCGGACGGCCTTGACGATCTTGTCCACTCCCGGAAGCGACAGGACTTCCAGATTGGCAGCGTAGGGCAGCGGCACATCCTCCTGGTGGACGCGCAGGGGCGGGGCGTCGAGGTAGTCGAAGGCGTGCTCGATCACCCGGGCCACGACCTCGGCACCGACGCCCATCGGGCCCCAGCCTTCCTCGGCCGAAACCAGACGGCTGGTCTTCTTGACGCTCTCGACGATGGTCTCGTGGTCGAGCGGACGCAGGGTGCGCAGATCGACGACCTCGCAGCTGATGCCCTCGGCCTCCAGTTGTTCGGCGGCCTGCAGGGCGAAGCCGACCATGCGGCTGTGCGCGGTGATGGTGACGTCGGTGCCCTCGCGACGCACCTTCGCCTTGCCGATCGGCAGGACATGGTCGCCTTCGGGCACGTCGAACTCCAGCCCGTACATCATCTCGTGCTCGAGGAAGACGACGGGATTGGGGTCGCGGATGGCGGCCTTCATCAGCCCCTTGGCGTCGGCGGCGTCATAGGGCGCGATGACCTTCAGGCCGGGGACGTTCGCATACCAGGCCGAATAGTCCTGGCTGTGTTGGGCGCCGACCCGGCTGGCGGCGCCATTGGGTCCGCGGAAGACGATGCTGGCGCGGATCTGGCCACCCGACATGTAGAGCGTCTTGGCCGCCGAATTGATGATGTGGTCGATGGCCTGCATGGCGAAGTTGAAGGTCATGAACTCGACGATCGGCTTCAGCCCCGCCATGGCGGCACCGACGCCGAGGCCGGCGAAGCCGTGCTCGGTGATCGGGGTGTCGACGACGCGCTTGTCGCCGAACTCCTGAAGCAGTTCGCGGCTGACCTTGTAGGCGCCCTGGTACTGGGCGACCTCCTCGCCGATCAGGAAGACCTTGTCGTCACGGCGCATTTCCTCGGCCATGGCGTCGCGCAAGGCGTCGCGGATGGTCGTCTTGACCATGGGGGTGCCGGCGGGAATTTCGGGGTCGTGCAGGGCAGCGGGCGCCCCTCCACCACCCTTCGGGTGGTCCCCCTCCCCACTGCGTGGGGAGGAGACAGGACGGCCAGCCGTCTCCTCCCCGTCCGCGCTTGCGGATGGGGAGGGGGACCGCGAAGCGGTGGAGGGGCTGGCCACAGCGACATCGCCGGAAAGCCGCGCGATCGGCGTGTTGACCTTCACGTTCTCGGAGCCCTCGGCCACGAGAATTTCCAGCACTTCGCCCTCGTCGACGGCCTCGACCTCCATGGTGGCCTTGTCGGTCTCGATTTCGGCGATGACGTCCCCGGCCTTGACCGTGTCACCCGCCTTGATGTGCCATTTCGTCAGCGTGCCCTCTTCCATCGTGGGCGACAGCGCCGGCATGAGAATGTCGGTCACGCTGAGGCCTCCACATAGACGTCGGTGTAGAGCTCGGACGGGTCCGGCTCGGGGCTTTCCTGGGCGAACTGGACGGCGTCGGCGACGATGGTCTTGATTTCGGCATCGATGGCCTTGAGGTCGTCCTCGGTCGCGCCGGCCTGATCCAGCAGAATCTTGACGTGGTCGATCGGGTCGCGGGTCTTCTTGACCTCGTCAACCTCCTCCTTGGCGCGGTATTTCGCCGGATCGGACATCGAGTGGCCGCGGTAGCGGTAGGTCTTCATCTCGAGGATGTAGGGACCGCCGCCTTCACGGGCGCGCTTGACGGCGCGGGCCGTCGCATCGCGCACGGCCAGGACGTCCATGCCGTCGACCTGTTCGCCGGGAATGCCGAAGCTGGCACCGCGCTCGCTCAGCTGCGTCGTGGACGAGGAGCGTTCGATGCTCGTGCCCATGGCGTACTGGTTGTTCTCGATGATGTAGATGGCCGGCAGCTTCCACAGCTGGGCCATGTTGAAGCTCTCATAGACCTGGCCCTGGTTGGCCGCGCCATCGCCGAAATAGATGAAGGCGACCGAGTCATCGCCGCGGTACCGCCCGGCGAAGGCGAGGCCGGTCCCCAGTGCAACCTGCGCCCCGACGATGCCGTGGCCGCCGTAGAAGCCCGTGGCGGTGTCGAACATATGCATCGACCCGCCCTTGCCCTTGGACGAGCCGCCGATGCGGCCGGTCAGTTCGGCCATGACCTCTTTCGGGTCCATGCCGGCGCACAGCATATGGCCGTGGTCGCGATAGCCGGTGATGATCTTGTCGTGGCCCTGTTTGACGCTCTCCTGAACGCCCACCGCCACGGCCTCCTGGCCGATGTACAGGTGGCAGAAGCCGCCGATCAGGCCCATGCCGTAAAGCTGGCCCGCCCGCTCCTCGAAGCGGCGGATGAGCACCATCTCGCGATAGAAGCGCAGCAGATCCTCTTTCGAGGCCGCCGGCGTATTGGGGATTTTCGTGGCTTTCGAAGTCGTCTTCGAAGCGGGGGCTTTCGCCATCCGTCGTCTCCCGGCTGGGCCCCGCTGTCAGGACCTCTTGTCGTTACGGTAAGGGGCTTTAGCAGCCTTCGTTCCTGAAAGGCAAAGCCGGCTCAGGCCCTGTAACGAAAGTTCACGCCTTCGGTGCCGGGAGGCGCGTCGTGGCGGGTGCCGAGACCCGGATGACATAGTCGCGCGGATCGGCGAAGCCGAGCACGGCGCGGGCGCGCTCTTCCAGCAGATCGCGGGACAGGCTGTCGGTGCGCAGATAGCGGACCCGGACCTCGAGGTCGCGCCGCTGTTCCATGATGTCCGCCAGCTGCGCCTCGCGCCACACCAGCATGGACTCCCGCTCATGCCCGCTCAGCAGGCCGCGCTGACCGGTCAGGGCCTGCACGCCGAGATAGACGACCAGCAGCAGCAGGATGGCGGAAGGAAAATACGGCTTCATCCGTTCAGGCACTAGGGACGCTCCTTCTGAGCGTGGACTCAAGATTGAAGGAGTCTGATCGAAAATGCCTAACGAACCGTAGCCTGGCCCTGACAGATACGATGGATTTCCGTGCCGACAGTTCCGGGGTCGCGAGCTGGCGAAGGGGGAACCCGCTCGCGACTCCGGAACCCTGCGCCCTACTCCGGCGGCAGCGGCAGCGAGGCCTGGGCGTAGGCGTAGCTCCAGCCCGTAGCGGTCCGCACATAGGTGTCAGTGAACCAGAGCTTCCGGTCGAACGGACCGCGCGGCCCGACGCCCTTCAGCCAGATCTTGGCCGTCACCACGGCCGTGTCGCCGTAGACCCGAACGATCTGGGTCCCCGGCTCTTCATCCTGCTGCTCATAGGTGATGTGGCGTTCGCGCGCCAACAGCGCCTCGCGGGTGATCATCGTGCCGTCACCTAGCGCCAGCACGAAGTCCGGATGAAGAATCCGGTCCATGGTCTCGAAATCATTGTGTTTCACGGCCGCCTGAAACTCGACATCAAGCGCCGCGACGATCTGGCGGTCCTCCTCCGGCGACTGGACGGCACCGACCGAAGGCGCCGTCAGCATCGCGACGGCGAGTACGCTTCCGGCCATCACTGAACGAAGGCTCATTGGCCTGACTCCTTGCTATGGGAGGTCAGATCTAGGGATGGCCGATCGGCGTCGCTTCCAGAATTTTATGGTCCGTTGTGATCGTCGAACCTTGACGGGCCGTCTCCCTGTAGCGGGACGGGCTCTCCCCGAAGCTGGCCTTGAACGCTGTGCTGAAGTGGGCGTGGCTGGAGAAGCCGAGATCAAGTGCCAGCGCCGTGATGCTGTCGCTGTGCGGAAGCTCGACAAGCGCGCGATTCAGCCGCAGGCCAAGCTGATAGCGATAGAGGGGTTGCCCCTCCGCGCGGGTGAAGGCCTGGGTCAGATAGACAGGCGAAACGCCCACTTCGCCGGCGATCCGGTCCAGCGTCAGCCGTTCGAAGCCGAACGCGTGAAGGACCTGTTTTGCCCGATCGACGATCTGGTGCGGGGTATGCGGCGGGGCGTCCGTCCCGAACGACAGAGCCTCGGCGAGGGTTGCGACCACAAGCTCCTCGGCGGCGAGCGGATCGGACGTGGCCGCATCCAGGCGGCGAAGTCGTTGAGCCCGATGGCGCAGGGCGGCCCGGGACGGAAGACCGACCCTCTGAAAAGCCGTATGCTTCACGGGAGCCGCCGGGCCACACAGCTCCTCGAGCAGCGCGGGGCCGGGCGTCAGAAGGAGGCTGGCATGGCCGACGCCGCTGACCGGATGGCTGTCGACATAGTCTCGCCCGCCGGTGACGAACAATATCCGCTGGGCGTCGAACAGCCCGGTCCGGCTGCCGACCCGAAACCCGAACAGGCCCTGATAGGGCAGGACGACCTGAAAGTGCTCTGAATGGCCGGACGGCGGCTGGTCTGCGGACGCGCTGACGTCCGTGACGCGCACGCAGGCGCCCTCAAACAGGGTGCGCCGATAGTTCGTCTTGCCAGCCTGCATCCCAAGCCCCGTCCGGCGCGACAGCGCCCCGGCGGCACAATCTACCGGTTCAGCAGCATGCCGTCGCCGAAATAGGCGCCCTGGTCGCCCAGCATCTCCTCGATGCGGAGCAGCTGGTTGTATTTGGCCGTCCGGTCCGAGCGGGCCAGCGAGCCGGTCTTGATCTGTCCGCAGTTGGTGGCCACGGCCAGGTCGGCGATGATCGAATCCTCGGTCTCGCCCGAACGGTGGCTCATCACGGCGGTGTAGCCGGCGCGATGAGCCATATCGACGGCGTCCAGAGTCTCGGACAGGGTCCCGATCTGGTTGACCTTTACCAGGATGGAATTGGCCAGGCCCTCGCCGATGCCGGCGGCCAGGCGCGCCGGGTTGGTGACGAACAGGTCGTCGCCGACGATCTGGCAGCGGTCACCCAGACGCTCGGTCAGCAGGCGCCAGCCGTCGAAATCATCCTCGGCGCAGCCGTCCTCGATCGAGACGATGGGGAAGCGCTCGCACAGGTCGGCCAGATAGTTGACCATGGCCTCGGCCTCGAGCGTCTTGCCCTCCCCGGCCATGACGTATTTGCCGTCCTTGAAGAACTCCGTGGCCGCGACGTCGAGGCCGAGGTGGAAGTCCTCGCCGGCCAGATAGCCGGCGGCCTGGCCGGCGCGGGTGATGAAGCTCAGGGCCTCCTCGGCCGAGGCCAGGTTGGGGGCGAAGCCGCCCTCGTCGCCGACATTGGTGTTGTGGCCCGCGTCCTTCAGCTGCTTGCGCAGGGCATGGAAGATTTCAGAACCCATGCGCAGGGCTTCCGAGAAGCTCTCCGCGCCGGTCGGCAGGATCATGAACTCCTGGATGTCGATCGGATTGTCGGCATGGGCGCCGCCGTTGATGATGTTCATCATCGGGGTCGGCAGGATGCGGGCCGAGACGCCGCCCAGATAGCGGTGCAGCGGCAGGCCCGAGGAGATGGCGCTGGCCTTGGCGACGGCCAGGGAGACGCCGAGAATGGCGTTGGCCCCCAGTCGGCCCTTGTTCTCCGTGCCGTCCAGGGCGATCAGGGCCTCGTCGATGCGGCGCTGGTCTTCGGCGTCCATGCCGCTGAGGGCGTCGAAGATCTCGCCGTTGACGTTGTCGACGGCCTTGCCGACACCCTTGCCGCCCCACAGGTCCTTGTCGCCGTCGCGCAGCTCGACGGCCTCATGCGCACCGGTCGAGGCGCCCGAGGGCACGGCGGCGCGGCCGAAACTGCCGTCGTCGAGGATCACATCCACCTCGACCGTCGGATTGCCGCGGCTGTCGAGAATCTGGCGGGCAACGATGTCGGCGATGTCGGTCATGGAAGCGCTCTGCTGTCAGGGAGAGGGCGGGGTTTAGCCCAACCCCCACCGAATCGCCAACCGTCAGCTGCAACTGCCCCGGTCGCTCGGTACAGGGCATGAAAACGGCGCGCGGTGAACCGCGCGCCGTTGTTCAGTTCGAGCCTGGCCTGGAAAGACCTAGTCTTCCTTGGGCGTCAGAACCTGGCGGCCGCGATAGGTGCCGGTCTTCAGGTCGATGTGGTGCGAGCGGCGCAGCTCGCCCGTGTCCTTGTCCTCGACGTGCGGGTTGGAGCCCAGCGAGTCGTGCGAGCGGCGCATGTTGCGACGCGAGGGCGATACTTTGCGCTTCGGAACGGCCATGTCCGTCTCAATCTTCTCAAGGGTGGCGCCGGCGGAGGCGCGAAAACAACAGCGGCGGCCCGAAAGAGCCGCCTGCGAGGGCGGGCTTATGCCTCAACCCGGCCCGGAGTTCAAGCGGGAGCTTGTCCGGCCACCCCGGCGGCCCGATCCGCCCCCGACAGGGCGTAGAAGACGCTGTCCTTCCAGATGCCGCCGACGTTCCAGGTGCGCTCGCCGAATCCGGTCCTGACGAAGCCCAGCCGCTCCAGCAGCCGAATCGAGGCGGCGTTCTCCGGGTCGACGTCGGCGGTCAGGGTCTCGATGTCCCGGGTGCGGAAGACATGGTCGACCGCCGCCCCGACCGCTTCTGAGGCCAGCCCCTGCCCCCAGCAGTCCGGATGCAGGATGTAGCCGACGTCGGGCAGGACGTAGAAGCCGGCCTTGCCGACCACCCGACCGTTCCACTCGACGACGAAGTCCGGATGGTCCGGCCCGTTGGCGATCATGGCGTCCAGCCAGTCGCGGGTCTGTTGCAGTGTCCCGTGCGGCGGGTCCGACCACCAGAGCGTAGCGCGGGGGTCGGACAGGACGGCGTGCATGGCGTCCAGATCGTCGGGACGGGCGGTCCTCAGAATCAGGCGGGGGGTGCGGATTTCCACAGGCTCAGGCCAGTTCGTGTTCCATGACGACAAAATGCAGGTCGTCACGTTTGGGCAGTCCGAAACGGGGATTGCCATAGGGGAACGGCAGGGTTTCGCCCGTCCGTTGATATCCGAGCCGTTCGTACCAGGCGATCAGGGTCCCACGCTGCGGGAGGACCGAGATGCGCACCCGACGGGCACCGAAGCGTTCGGCCAGAGCCGCGTGGGCGGCCTCGACCAGTCGACGGCCCAGGCCGCCACCCTGCAGCGTCGGCCGGATCGACAGCATGCCGAAATAGCCGGTCCCCTCGCCCCGGTCCGCGATCAGGATGCAGCCGACGAGATCGCCGTCGCGCCAGGCGGTCAGCAGGGCCTGTGCCGGATCGGCCAGAATGTCGGCGAGGTCCTCGGGATCGGTGCGTTGACCGTCCAGCAGGTCGGCCTCCGTGGTCCAGCCGGCACGCGAGGATTCGCCTCGGTAGGCGCTCTCGATGAGGGCGTGCAGGGCCGGAATGTCGGCCCGAACAGCGTCGCGGATCGTGCTCTCAGTCATGGGCCAGCATTTCGCTGACCGCCTCGCCGATCGCAAGGGAGCTGGTCAGGCCGGGGCTTTCGATGCCGAACAGCGCGACCAGCCCGTCGAGGCCGTGGACGTCGCGGCCGTGCACCTGGAAATCCGGCTGCGGCTCGCCCGGGCCGTGCAGCTTGGGGCGGATACCGGCATAGTCGGGAACCAGTGCGCCCTCCGGCAGGCCGGGCCAGAAGCGGCGCACATAGCCCTCGAACTCCGCGGCCTTGGCGGGATCGACCGAATAGTCCTCGGTCTCGACATAGCTGAGGTCGGGGCCGAAGACCGCCTGCCCGCCCAGATCCTTGCGGTAATGGGTGCCCAGCGCGCCGGGGATGGGCGGCGGATAGATCAGTCGCTCGAAGGGGGCCTTGCCGGTCAGGCGGAAATAGACGCCCTTGCCGAAATGGCCCTTTGGGATGCGGTCGGCGGGGTAGCCTTCGATGCAGGCCGACACGGCCTGTGACGCCAGCCCCGGCGCGGTGACCAGCAGGCGGGTGGTCAGGGTGGCCCCGCCCTCCCCGCCCGCCGTGATCCTGAAGCCCCCACCGGATAGCGGCTCCGCCCGTTCGAACGGGGCGGAGACGACCACAGAGCCGCCCGCGCCCTCGATCTCGCCCTGCAGGGCCAGCATATAGCCGTGACTGTCGAACACGCCGCTCTCGGGCGACAGGATGGCGGCATGGGCGTTCAGGCCCGGCTCCAGCGCCCGGGCCTGGGCGCCGGTCAGGTGCTCCAGGCCTTCGACGCCATTAGCGGCGGCCTGGACGAAGATGGCCTCGATCCGCTCGACCTCGGCATCGTCCGTGGCCACGACCAGTTTGCCGCATTTGCGGTGGTCGACCTTGTGGCTGTCGAGGAAGGCATAGAGCGCCCGCCGCCCCTCGACGCAGAACCGTGCCTTCAGCGAACCGGTCGGATAATGGAGGCCGCCGTGGATGACCTCGGAATTGCGCGAGGATACGCCCTGACCGATGTGGGGCTCCTTCTCCAGCACCAGCACCGACAGGCCGCGCCTCGACAGCGCCCGACCGCAGGCGAGGCCGACCGCGCCGGCACCCACCACCGTCGCGTCGAAGTCGAAGCTCATGGTTTCGGGCCGTAGAGCGCCGCCGCCCGTGCCTCGAAACAGCTCATCAGCTTGCTGACCGCGCGGTCGAAATTGGCGTGCAGCATCCCGTCCAGCAGGCGTGATTTGAAGGCGAAGTCGATCATGAACTCGATCCGCGTCCCGGCCGGATCGGGGTGGAATTCCCAGCGGTTCTTCAGATGTCGGAACGGCCCGCGGATCAGACCGACCTCGACTGTGTGACGGTTACGGTCATGGCGGGACCAGGTCGAGAACCGTTCCCTGAGGAATGAAAAGCCCACGGCCGCCTCGGCGTCCAGCACCGACACCCCGGGTGCCTCCTCGCGCTCGTTCCAGACCCGCATGGCCGTGACCCAGGGCACGAACGCAGGATAGGCGCGGACATCGGCGACCAGCTCAGCCAGCTGGGCCGGCGTGTACGGCAGGATTTTCGTGACGCGGTGGACGGCCAAGCGCGGCTCAGCGTCCCGTCTGCGCCAGACGCGCCGCCTTCAGCCGGGCGAAGTCGTCGCCGGCGTGGTGGGAGCTGCGGGTCAGGGGCGAGGACGAGACCATCAGGAAGCCCTTGGCGCGGGCGATGGCCTCATAGGCCTTGAACTCGTCAGGCGTCACAAAGCGGTCGATGGCGGCGTGTTTGCGGGTCGGCTGCAGATACTGGCCGATGGTGATGAAGTCGACGCCGGCGGAACGCATGTCGTCCATCACCTGCATGACCTCTTCGCGGGTCTCGCCCAGGCCGACCATGATGCCGGACTTGGTGAACTGGTTGGGGTCGCGCTCCTTGACCATCTGCAGCAGGCGCAGGCTGTGGAAGTAGCGGGCCCCGGGCCGGATCTTCAGATACAGCCGCGGCACGGTCTCGAGGTTGTGGTTGAATACGTCCGGGGTCGCGTCGATCATGACCTCGGCCGCCCCGTCCTTGCGCAGGAAGTCGGGCGTCAGGATCTCGATCGTGGTGTTGGGCGCCTGCAGGCGAATCTGGCGCACCACTTCCGCGAAATGGGCCGCGCCCCCGTCCGAGACATCGTCCCGGTCCACGCTGGTGATGACGACGTGGTTCAGGCCCAGTTGCGCCACGGCCAGACCGACCTTGGCGGGCTCTTCCGGGTCCAGCGGCTGGGGCAGGCCGGTCTTGACGTTGCAGAAGGCGCAGGCCCGCGTGCAGGTGTCGCCCATGATCATCAGGGTGGCGTGCTTCTGGCTCCAGCACTCGCCGATGTTCGGACAGGCCGCCTCCTCGCAGACGGTGACGAGGCCCTTGTCCTTCACGATGGCCCTGGTGGCATTGTACTGGCCCGAGCCCGGCGCCTTGACGCGCAGCCAGTCGGGCTTCTTCAGCACCACCGTCTCGGGGCGGTTCTGCTTTTCGGGGTGACGCAGTTCGGCCGGCGTCTTCGTCAGGGTGTTGATCAGTGTGACCAAGGCGACGCGGGCTCCAGGCTGTGCGAAGCCGCTATGTCGGCCTTCCGCAGCGGGAAGGCAAGGCGGGCCGAATCTCACGCAAGGTAACGTACCTTTTCAACGCGGCGCGGTGCCCCTAGTCTGGTCGCAGAAGAGATAAGGGCGCGGAACAACCGCATCCGCACGGAGGATGGACTTGCGCGTACCCCTGGATCCCGGTCACGTTGAGGAAACGGTCTTTGACGCCCTCATCTCCGCCCGCGAAAAATTCGGCGACAAGGAGATTCTCGAGGACCTCGACCGGAAGCCGCTGACCTACACCGGGCTGATCCGCTCCGCCTTTGTGCTGGGCCGCAAGATCGCTGCGATGACCGAGGTGGGTGAGCGGGTCGGCATATTGCTGCCCTCCAGCTCGGGCGTCGTCGTCACCTATTTCGGCCTGCATGCGCATGGCCGGGTGCCGGTGATGCTCAATTTCACGTCCGGCCAGGCCAACATCAAGGCGGCGATCAAGGCCGCCGGCCTGAAAAAGGTTCTCTCCGCCAAGCGGTTCATCAACCAGGCCAAACTCGAAGACCTGATGGAGGAACTGGGCAAGGTCGCTGAAATCGTCTGGCTGGACGATATCCGGAAAACCATCGGACTGCAGGACAAGGCCTATGGCTTGCTGGCCGGCATGCTGCCCAGACAATTCAGGGTCAGGACCGAGCCATCCTCGACGGGCGTCATCCTCTTCACCTCGGGGAGCTTCGGCGCACCCAAGGGCGTGGTGCTCAGCCAGTGGAACCTGGTCGCCAACTGTCGACAGGCCTCCCAGTATATTGACCTCAAGCCGGAGTGGGTGATGTTCAACCCGCTGCCGACCTTCCACTGTTTCGGCCTAACGGGCGGGGTCATGCTGCCGCTGCTGAACGGCATGAAGGCCTTCCAGTACCCCTCGCCGCTGCACGCAAAGCAGATCGTTGAGCTGTTGCCCGAGGTGAAGGCCTCGATCCTGTTCGCGACCGATACCTTCCTGAACCAGTATGCACGGGTCGCGTCACCCGATGATTTCGACACCCTGGAGTTTGTGGTGGCCGGAGCGGAGCGGGTCAGGCCGGAAACCCACCATCTGTTCAACACCCGCTTCCACGGCCTCAAACTGCTGGAAGGCTACGGGGCGACCGAGGCTGCCCCCGTGGTGGCGATCAACCACCCGGACCGGAACCGGCCGGGGACCGTCGGCCAGATGATCCCGGGCATGGAATGGCGGCTGGACCCGGTCGAGGGCATTCCGGATGGCGGGCGTCTTTTCCTGCGCGGGCCCAATGTGATGCAGGGCTATCTGTCACCGGATGACCCCGAAATCGTCGAGCCGCTGGCCGGGGGCTGGCATGACACGGGCGACATCGTTGATATCGACAAGGACGGCTATGTTTCGATCCTCGGACGCATGAAGCGGTTCGCCAAGATCGGTGGCGAGATGGTCTCGCTGACGGCCGTGGAAGGGCTTGCGAGCGCGGTCTGGCCTGAAGCACGCCATGCCGTGGTCTCCATTCCCGACACCCGCAAGGGCGAGAAACTGGTGCTGGTCACCGACCGGCGGGACGCCGACGTCGCTCGTCTGGCGGAATGGGCCCGCACCCATGGTGCCCCCGAGCTAGCGGTGCCGAAGAAGATCCTGCGCGTGGCTGAGGTGCCCGTGCTGGGCACCGGCAAGACGGACTATGTGCGGATCCAGCAGATGGCCGAACTGGACAAGGCCGCCTGACGGCCGGGCCCTTGACTGCAACAGTAACAGTTTCAATATGACGAGCGGTCCGAGCCGGGCCGGTGACGGAAGGAACTGACCATGAGCCTGTTTTCCAAACTCGACCCCCACGCGGACAAGGCGCTGGCGGGCCTGCGCATCGTCTCCGGCCTCATGTTCATGCAGCATGGCACGCAGAAGATCTTCGGTTTCCCGGCCCCCGCGCGTGGACCGTTCGAACTCGTCAGCCAGATGGGTGTCGGCGGGGTGCTGGAACTGGTCGGCGGCGCGATGATCGTACTGGGACTGTTCACCCGGCCCGTGGCCTTCGTCATGTCGGGCATGATGGCTGTGGCCTATTTCCAGTTCCACGCCCTCTCCGGCGGGGTCTTCCCGATGGTCAATCAGGGCGAGCTTGCCGCACTGTACTGCTGGGTCTTCCTGTATCTGGCCTTCGCGGGTCCCGGTGCCTGGGCCGTGGACCACGTCCTGAAACGCAAGACGGATCTGGCCTAACCGATCCGTACGCCCGTCATCGAGATCGAACCGCCCTCGATGACATCGTTGAAGAAGCTGACGTCGTCGCCCGGCCTGCGCTGGGCGGCGACGTAGAGCAGCGGCAGATAATGTTCGGCGGTCGGGACGCTGAGCCGGGCATCCTCCGCCAGTCCCACCCAGTCGATCAGGGCGTCATCGTCGCCGCGCTGCAAGGCCGCCTTGACCGCTTCATTGAAGCTGGAGGCCCACGGATACGCCTCGCCACCGGCCCGCTTCCAGGTGCGCAGATTGTGAACGAAATCGCCCGAGCCGGCGATGACGATCCCCTCGTCCCGCAGCGGTGCCAGACGCTTGGCCAGCGCATGATGTCCAAGCGCGTCGAGGCCGCGATCCAGCGAAAGCTGCACCACGGGCACGTCGGCCTCCGGCCAGACATGGGCCAGCACCGACCAGGTTCCGTGATCGAGGCCCCACTGCGTGGTCGGCGATGCCCCGGTCAGTTCCGAGACCCGCTTCGCAAGGGCGGGCGAGCCCGGGGCCGGATACTGCATCGCATGCAGTTCTTCCGGAAAACCACCGAAATCATGGATGGTTTCGGGCTTCGGCTGCGCCGTCACGGCCAGGCCAGTCGTCTCCCAGTGCGCGGACACCATGAGCACCCCCCTCGGCTTGCCCACGGCCTCGCCCAGGGCGCGCCAGGCGTCAGCGAAGGGACCGCCAAGGGCGTTCATCGGTGAGCCATGGCCGAAGAAGATGGCGGGCTGGCGCATCAGGGTTCGCTTCATTCTATTAGAAACAGTACATGTTTCTGATATGGGATCCTGAACCGGCCATGCAAGCGTCAGGCGCTGATCCGGGGGCCGATCGGACAGACCCGATCATAGAAGGCCGGGTCCGCCGGAACGGGCTGGCCCCGGGTCAGGCGGAACCGGTGCTCGACCACCATGGCCTGCTGTTCGATGTTCAGACGGCCCCAGTCGCAGTCCACGCCGATCGGGTATTCATAGGACGCCGGCCTGTCGCCCGCCCGGATCTTGCCGGTCAGCAGATTGACCCCCTGCTGCGCCTGCCAGACGTGGGTCAGCTCGTGCACCAGCAGGGCCTGAAGCTTCAGAGACGCCACGGCGATATCGGACGGCAGGGTCCGCGCGGGCCAGACGATCCACTCCCGCCCGAACCAGCGGCCCGGCACGAAGGCGCGAGTGAACGGCCAGGGCGCAGGCAGGAAACGAATGGAGTCGAGCGCCAGGGCATCGCCGAAAGCTTCAAGAGCCAGCGCAGTCTCACCGATCGTAAGCCATCTCGACCTCATGGATCACGACGGGCCTTCCGGCGATAGCGGGCGACCTGGTCGAGACGGGTCTTTTCGATGTGGTCGGCCAACGGAATATCGGGAGACTTCGTCCATCCGCCGACCCGGAAAACGTCGTTGACGGCATCGCTTTCGATCATCTCCGCTGTAGCGGCTTCGACCGTCGGAAGAACCACAAGGCTCTGGTTGACCTTCCTTCGATCCTTGCGGTTCTCGCCAGCCTTGCGAGCCGGAATCGTCTTGCGGGAGCCCTTGTCGCTCTCACCGTAGGCGTTTCGCCGATCCCGCTCGTAGCTGAGCGCCTTCTTCTCTTGCGGGGTTCGGGGTGGCTTTTCATCACTCATGTCCGACGTATCCCCCCGCCGGACTGACCCACTCCCAGTGCCAGGGCTCGAAGGCATAGGGGACGAAGCCGAAGCGGCTGGCGTTCTTCACCAGCCAGCGGTAGGTCGCGCCCCGACTCATATGCAGGCGGCTGGGCGGGGAGGTGTTGTCGACGCCGAGGCCTTCGACATGACCCACATAGAGGTCCACCGCCGTGCCCGTGCGGTGGGGAGAGCAGACAGCGCGCCGCACGCCGTCGCAGTTGCCGGACGCCGCGCATCGGGCCGCATCGGCCTCGGGGTCGCGAAAGCCGGAGAAGATCTGCAGCAGTTCCGGGTCTGCAGCGATCTCGGGCACCTCGGCCCGGGCCGCAGCGACCATCCGGCGATAGGCCTCCAGCACGTCACGTCGCAGTAACCGGGTCAGGCGGTCGGCGTGTTCCTCGGAGGCGACCAGATAGCCGAGCTGGTACAGGGGCGGCGGTTCGGGACAGGGTTCTTCGCGCACCCGCGCCATGATGAAGGGGCGACGTTCCTGCCACAGGCCGCGGAAGGTCTGGAAGGTGGCCTGGTCGAAGATGCCGGTCGAGGGCAGTTGATGCGCGGTCTGGAAGTCGGCCAGGAGGCGGGCGAACGTCGGAGAGTTGGCCGCGCACCCTGTATCCAGCTCCTGCTGGATCAGCGGGACATAGGTCTCCCAACCCCATTCGGCCGAACCGAACGGGGCCCATTCGAGGGAATGCAGGGAGATGCCGTTGGACAGGGCGGGGCCGCCCCAGTCCTCGGTCTGGCTGTTGCAGGGTTCGGCCTGCGCCGAAGCCGGTTCCGGGGCGGCCAGAAGGGCGGCCACCACCAGGGTCAGACTCAGCAGGGCCGTTCGGATCGCCATCCCGGGAGCAAGCCTGACGCAACGGCGGAGGGCAAGGGCGTCCGCGCCGCAGGCGAAATGGACCCGAGACAATTCGGGCGATACATCCTCGACATCGGGGGGACGACAAGGTCGATATCCGCGACACCGAAGACATCGCGCCGCGACCATGCCCGGCGACCGGAAAACTGGCATGGTGAAGGTACGGCCGACTCAGGGCCGGATCGCCGGACGCACCCATGACCGACGCCGCACCGATTGCTCCCGCTCCTGCGACCGCTCCGGCGCGGCGGTCGAACGCCATCCTCGCCGCCTTCTCCGGCCCCTGCCTGCCGCTGGCGGCCTTCGGCGTCGCCCTGCCGGTGACCCTGCCCGAGTTCTACGCAACCTATGTAGGGCTGGAGCTGGGGGTGGTCGCCGCGGTCTTCATGGCCGTGCGGCTGATCGACATCGTCTTCGACCCCTTCATCGGCTGGGGCATGGACAAGACGAAGACGAAGTGGGGCCGCTACCGTCCGTGGATGGCGATCTCGACGCCGATCCTGATGCTGTCGGCCCTGATGATGTTCGTCCTGGTCCAGCCGGGCGCGGGCGCGGCCTACCTCTTCGGCTGGCTGCTGGTCCTCTACCTCGGCTTCTCGATCGGCACCCTCGGCCAGCTGGGCTGGGCCGCAGTGCTCGCGCCCCAGTACGACCAGCGCAGCCGGGTCTATGGCTGGTGGCAGGTGTTCAACATCATCGGCGTGATCCTGATCCTGATCCTGCCGACGGTGGTGGTGAAGACCGGCATCGGCGACTATGCCGCCGGGGTGCGGATCATGGGCTGGGCCATCATGATCGCCCTGCCCGTCACCATCGGCCTGGCCATGTTCGTCGTGCCCGAGCCCGTGAACGCCGGGGCGGCACCGCACGGCGGGCCGAAGGCCTACCTCGGCCTGTTCGGCAAGAAGACGGTGCGCAAGCTCCTGTTCGCCGACCTGCTTCTGGGCATCGCCCCGGGCATCACCGGTGCCCTGCTGTTCTTCTTCTTCGGCCAGATCAAGGGCTACGACCACACCGAAGCCTCGCTCTTCATGCTGTTCTATTTCGTCGCCGGACTAGTCGGGGCCCCGTTCTGGGCCTGGCTGGCAACGAAGATCGGCAAGGACAAGGCGCTGGCGACTGCCAGCCTGGTGTTCGCAGCCTTCTACATCGGTGCCACCCTGGTCCCGGGTGGCAATTTCGCCCTGACGGCGGCGGCCATGTTCATCGCCGGCCTGCCCTATGCCGCCGGCCTGTTCCTGCTGCGGGCCATGATGGCCGATGCGGGCGACGAAATCCGGCTGGATACGGGCGTGGACCGCACCGGCCTGATGTTCTCCATCCTGTCGGCCACGACCAAGATCGGCCATGTCGTGGCCCTGATCCCCTATCTGATCCTGCAATGGGTCGGCTTCCGCGCCATCCCGGGCGTTGAGGGCAACAGCGAGGGTGCCCTGCTGACGCTGCAGATCCTCTTCATCCTCGTGCCAGGCCTGCTGCTGGCGGCGGCGGCGCTGGTGCTGAAAGGCTATCCGCTGACCCCGGCGCGGCACGACGAAATCCGCAAGGCGCTGGAGGAGCGCGACGCTGCGGCGACGGAGATCGCTCCGGCATGACGCCCATCGACCGCCTGATCGGCATCATGGCCCGGCTGCGCGCCCCGGTCGGCGGCTGCCCGTGGGACGTGGAGCAGACCTTCGCCACCATCGCCCCCTATACGATCGAGGAGGCCTATGAGGTCGCCGACGCGATTCAACGCGGCGACATGGACGAGTTGAAATCCGAGCTGGGCGACCTGCTGTTCCAGACCGTCTTCCACGCCCGCATGGCCGAGGAACAGGGTCTGTTCGCCTTCGACGATGTCGTCGAGGCCATGTGCGACAAGCTGGTGCGTCGCCATCCGCACGTCTTCGGAGATGAGGCGGCGAAGCCCGACGGCGTGGCCCAGAAGGCACGATGGGAGGACATCAAGGCCGCTGAACGCGTCGCCAAGGCGCAGCATGGGGTGCTGGACGACGTCCCCGTCGGCCTGCCCGCCCTCGCCCGCGCCGCCAAACTGACCAAACGCGCCGCCCGCGTCGGCTTCGACTGGCCCTCCACCGACGAGGTGTTCGACAAGCTGGACGAGGAAGTGGCGGAACTCCGCGTCGAGATCGCCGCCGGCGACCTCGACAAGGCCCGCGACGAGGTCGGCGACCTGCTGTTCGTCGTGGCCAATCTGGCGCGGAAACTGGGCGTCGAGCCGGAGGATGCGCTGCGCGGGGCGAATGCCAAATTCGTCCGGCGGTTCGGGTTTATCGAGGCGGCGCTGGCCAGGGGTGGGCGGACGCCGGAGCAGTCCGACCTGGCCGAGATGGACGGGCTGTGGGACGCGGCGAAGGCGGCGGAGCGGAGCGGCGGCTGATACTCCTCCACCATGCTTCGCATGGTCCCCCTCCCCACAAGGTGGGGAGGAAACTGAATATCCGCTTAGATTGTATAATATAGACATGCATAGCGCGTGCACCTACCGTCTCCTCCCTGTGGCGAAGCCATGGGGAGGGGGACCATGCGGAGCATGGTGGAGGGGTGACAGCGCTCCTGACCGTCGAGAGGGCTCGCGAGCTGCGCCGGCGCATGACGCCGCCGGAGATGCGGTTATGGGCCTGTCTGCGCGGCAAGCGGCTGGCGGGTCTGAAGTTCCGCCGGCAGCATCCGATCGGCCCCTATATTCTGGACTTCTACTGCGCATCCGCGAAGCTGGCGGTCGAGGTGGATGGCCGGGGCCACGAGCGTCCGGATCGGATCGCGCATGACCGACGGCGGACTGTCTGGCTGCGGGAGCAGAACATCCGGGTTGTCCGGCTCGCGGCGGAGAGTGTGAGGACGGAGCTCGAAGGGGTCCTGGACTTCATCGCGCGTATCGCCCGGGAGCGGTGCGGCTGAGACCCCTCCACCATGCTTCGCATGGTCCCCCTCCCCGTCTCCGACGGGGAGGAGACGGAGCACGTCTACCCGAACTGCCGTTCAAACCGGCCCAGCGCCGCCGGGTGCAGCCGCACGACCACATGCGTCCGGCCCTCGTCGTCCGTCTCCCGGCTGGTTACCCGCCCGTTCTCGTACAGCCAGGCCAGGGCCTCGCCCTGTGAGGGCAGCAGGACCAGCGCCGTCTCCGGATCGTCGTCGATCAGGCCGGCGATGGTTTCGCGCAGGGGTTCGATCCCCTCCCCGGTCCAGGCCGAGACCGCCACCGCCTTGCCGTCGCGGGACAGGCGTTCGGCCTGACCCAGAACGGCCTCGCGGACCTCCTCATCCAGCAGGTCGATCTTGTTCCAGACTTCCAGCACGCGGCGGGTCTTCCCCTCGGGCGTCTCGATCTGTTTCAGCACCGCCTCGACGTCCTTCGACTGGGCCTCGCTGTCGGGGGAAGCGATGTCGCGGACGTGCAGGATCAGGTCGGCCTCACCCACCTCCTCCAGCGTCGCCCGGAAGCTCTCGACCAGTTCGTGCGGCAGGTCGGAGATGAAGCCGACGGTGTCGGCGACGATGGCCGGCCGGCCCTGCGGCAGACGGATGGTGCGCTGGGTGGTGTCGAGGGTGGCGAACAGCAGGTCCCTGGCCACCACGTCCGAACCGGTCAGCCGGTTGAACAGGGTCGACTTGCCGGCATTGGTATAGCCGACAAGGGCGATGGTCGGGAACGGCACCTTCTGGCGCTGTTTGCGGTGCAGGCCGCGCGTGCGCCGCACCTCGTCCAGCTCGACCTTCAGCTTGACGATCCGGTCGGCGATCAGGCGCCGGTCGAGCTCGATCTGGGTCTCGCCGGGGCCGCCGGTCGAGCCGGTGCCGCCGCGTTGCCGCTCGAGGTGGGTCCAGGTGCGGACGAGGCGGGATTTCTCATAGTCGAGCCGCGCCAGCTCGACCTGCAGCCGGCCCTCCTTGGTGCGCGCGCGGCGGCCGAAGATCTCGAGGATCAGGCCGGTGCGGTCGATGACCTTGCAGTCCCAGGCCTTTTCCAGATTGCGCTGCTGAACCGGCGACAACTGGTCGTCGATGACCACGGCCTCGGCCTCGGCGGCGCGGACCAGGGCGGCCAGCTCATCCACCTTGCCCGAGCCGAACAGGGTGGCGGGCGTGACCTTGCGGATGCGCACGATCTCTTCCCCGCGCACGTCGAGGTCCAGCGCCCGGGCGAGGCCGACGGCCTCTTCCAGACGTTCGACCGACTGGCGCGAACTCTCACCCGCGCCGGAGTCGGAGCGTTCGGGGTGGATGACGACGGCCCGGATCAGGGGAACGGCGTGGTCGATCAGATGGGAAGCCAAGGGCGTCGGCGTGCTTTCTCTAGGTCGTCATCCTCGGGCTTGACCCGAGGATCGGATATTCCGGTGCTGATTTGCAGATAGGAAGCCGCCCCCCCTGTGGGCCATCCCCACGGCACAGCAACGCCAACGCCTGATCCTCGGGTCAAGCCCGAGGATGACGACTGGAGAGTCCGGGACACGACGGCCGAAGGGGCCGGGCCGTCAGTCCTCGTCGGCGTCCGGCTCATAAAGCTGCACCGGCGCGGACGGCATGATGGTCGAGATGGCGTGTTTGTAGACCAGTTGCGACTGGCCATCGCGACGCAGCAGCACACAGAAGTTGTCGAACCAGGTCACGATGCCCTGCAGCTTGACGCCATTGACCAGAAAGATGGTCAGCGGTGTCTTGGTCTTGCGGACGCTGTTGAGGAAGGTGTCCTGTAGGTTCTTGGACTTGTCTTGCGACATGGCAGGTTCAGCCTGTTCTTGCTTGTTCTCCGGCCGAGGGAGCGGCGCGGGGCTGGATCGAATGTCCGGCCCGGCACCTTAGCCACCGCCCGCACAGGGCCGCAACGCCTAGATGGCGTCGCGGCGCGCCTGATCGAGATACAGGGTCCGCAGCCGCGTCGTGATCGGCCCCGGCTTGCCGTCGCCGATCTTCACCCCGTCGATCGACACCGCCGGCATGACGAAGGCACCGGCGGCGGTGAAGAAGGCCTCTTTCGCACGCCTGGCCTCGTCGACGCTGAACGGTCGCTCGTCCAGTTCGATGCCCTCTTCCTCGATCAGGGCCATCAGGGCGGTGCGGGTGATCCCTTTCAGGATATTGGCCTGGGTGTCGCGCGTGCGCAGCTTGCCGTGCTCGTCGACGATCCAGGCGTTGGTCGAGGAGCCCTCGGTGACCAGACCCATCTCATCGACCATCCATGCCTCATAGGCCCCGCGCTCGCGGGCCGCCTGTTTGGCCAGGACATTGGCCAGCAGGCCGACCGTCTTGATGTCGCAACGACCCCAGCGGATGTCCGGCACGGTGACGACGGCGACGCCCTTCTTCGCGGTCGCCTCGCTCTTGAAGGCACTGATCGATCTGGCGGTGACGATGACGCTGGGCGGCGTGCCCTCCGCCGGGAAGGGATGATCGCGCCGGGCCGTGCCGCGCGTGACCTGCAGATAGACGATGCCGTTGCTGACCCGGTTGCGGCGGATGGTTTCCTTGAGCACCCGGGTCAGAGACTCGCGCGTCATCGGGATGTCGATGCGCAGTTCGTTGAGGCTGCGATGCAGCCGGGTCATATGGCCGTCGAAATCCGCCATCCGGCCGTCGAAGATCGACCAGACCTCATAGACGCCGTCCGCGAACTGGAAGCCACGATCCTCGACATGGATCACGGCCTGGCCGTGCGGCTGGTACTGGCCGTTTACGTAGGCGACGCGGCTCATTCTTCGACAGCCTCTTCGATATCGTCCTCGCCGCCGCGGGACGGCGACACGCCCAGCGATTTGAGTTTCCGGTGCAGGGCCGACCGCTCCATGCCGATGAAGGCGGCGGTGCGCGAGATATTGCCGCCGAAGCGCATGATCTGCGCCGCCAGATATTCACGCTCGAACACCTCGCGGGCCTCGCGCAGCGGCAGGGCGATGATGCGCTCGCCGCCCAGGGTGCCGGTCGAATTGGCGTTGGTCGCCTCGGACGGCAGCATGTCGGCACTGATCGGTTGGTCCGGATCGCCGGTGGCGAGGATCAGCAGCCGCTCGACGTTGTTGCGCAGCTGACGGACGTTGCCGGGCCAGGGGTGGACCTGCAGCACGGCGATGGCGTCGTCACCCAGCCGTCGTTTGGGCAGACCCTGGGACACGGACAGGGTGTCGATGAAATAGTCGATCAGTTCCTGGATGTCCTCACGCCGCTCGGACAGGGCCGGAACCCGGATCGGCACGACGTTGAGGCGGTGGAACAGGTCCTCGCGGAACCGACCCTCAGCGATCTCGACCTTGAGGTCGCGCGAGGTCGAGGTGACAACGCGGATGTCGACCTGGACGTCCTGCTCACCCCCGACCCGGCGGAAGCGCTGTTCGACCAGCACCCGCAGGACACGGCTCTGGCTCTCACGCGGCATGTCGCCGACGTCGTCGAGATAGAGGGTGCCGTTGTGTGCCCGCTCGAACACGCCGATCTTGCGCGGGCGACCGTCGTGACCCTCCTCGCCGAACAGTTCGATATCGAGGCGTTCCGGGGTCATGCCGGCGGCGGCGATGGCGACGAACTCGCCCTTCGAGCGGGTGCTGGCCTCGTGGATCTGGCGCGCCACCAGCTCCTTGCCCGATCCGGGCGGGCCGGAAATCAGGACGCGGCTGTTGGCAGGAGCGACCTTGGCAACCGTGCTGCGCAGGGTCTGGGCCGCGGCAGAGCGGCCGATGAAGCCCGAGGGGGCCGCGACCTGGGCCCGCAGTCGACGGTTCTCGCGCTTCAGCGATGTTGCCTCAAGCGCCCGCTGAACCACGACCACCAAACGGTCGGACTTGAAGGGCTTTTCGATGAAGTCATAGGCCCCGCGCTGCAGCGCCGTGACCGCCGTCTCGATATTGCCGTGGCCCGAGATCATCACCACCGGCAGATCGGGATCCAGCTCCTTGATGACATCCAGCAGCTCCAGCCCGTCCAGCCCGCCGCCCTGCATCCAGATGTCGAGCAGGGCCAGCGACGGCCGCCGGGCCCGGATCGCGGCCAGGGCCTCGTCCGAGTTGGAGGCGACGCGCACGGCGTGGCCCTCGTCCTCAAGCAGGCCGGAGACCAGCTCGCGGATATCGGCCTCGTCGTCGACGACCAGAATGTCGGCTCCCGTGGATCGCATGACGCCTCGCTATTCGGCGGCCGGAACCGTCCGGGACCGGGAGGCCTTCGCCTCTTTCGTCCCGGCGACGCCGGTCGGTTCAGGTTGGGATTTCAGGGGGAAAATCAGGCAGACGCGCGCGCCGCCCAGGGTCTCGGCATCAGCCAGCTTCAGTTCGCCGCCGTGCTCCTCACAGATGCGTTTGACGATGGCCAGGCCGAGGCCGGTGCCCTTCTCGCGCGTGGTCACATAGGGCTCGGTCAGCCGGTCGCGGTCCTTGGCCGGCAGGCCCATGCCGTCGTCCTCGATGATGAAGACCACGGTCTCGTCCTCGACCACAAGCCGTGCAGAAATCCCGGGTCGGTCGCCGTCACCCTCGCGCGGGGCGATGGCGCGTCGGGCCGCCACGGCCTCGCCGGCATTCTTGAGGATATTGGTCAGGGCCTGGCCGACCATGGGCCGGTCCGCGTGCAGGACGATATTGGGCAGGGGCTCGATCAGTTCGACGCCGACCGCGGCCGCGGCCACCCGCTGGGCGAACACCGCCTCACGCAGCAGTTCGGATGGGTCGCAGGCTGTGAAGCGCGGCGCGGGCATACGGGCGAAGGACGAGAACTCATCGACCATCCGGCCGATGTCGCCGACCTGACGGATGATGGTCTCGGTACAGCGGTCGAAGACCTCGACGTCGTCCAGGACCTGCCCGCGATAGCGCCGACGCAAGCGTTCGGCCGAAAGCTGGATCGGCGTCAGGGGGTTCTTGATCTCATGGGCGATGCGGCGCGCCACGTCGCGCCAGGCGGCGTTCCTCTGGGCCGTGACCAGGCGGGTGATATCGTCGAAGGTCAGCACCATCTCGCCGCCGACCCCGCCCTCGATGCGCACGCGCAGGCGGCGCGTCTCGCCCTCGAGGCTGACGTCGATCTCTTCCTCGATATGGGCCTCGGCGCGGGCGGCCAGTTCGCTGAGTTCGGGCGAGACCTCCCCCAGCGGCCGGCCGATGATGGCCGGATCGCGGATGGCCAGAAGCTCGACGGCGCTGTCGTTGATGGCCGAGACGCGGCGCCGGCGATCGAGGCCGATGACCCCGGCCGAGACGCCGGACAGCACAGTCTCGATGAATCGGGTGCGGCCTGTCGCCTCCTCGCTGGCGGCCCGGAGCGCGGCCTGCTGCGCCTCGAGGTCGCCGGTCATGCGATTGAAGGCGGCGGACAGGGCCTTGATCTCGCCGGGCCCGTCCTCGCCGTCGACGCGGGCGGTCAGGTCGCCCGAGGCGACGCGGTCGGCAGCCTCTACCAGCCGGCCGATGGGCGCAGAGATGGCGCTGGCCGCCCCCATGCCCAGCCAGATGGCACCGACCAGGACCAGAAGGGCCGTCTCAAAATAGCCGAGCGCGAAGGCGGCCTGGATCCGGGCACGACTCTCCTCGGCCTCGCGGAAGGCGACGATGGACTCCTCACCGTTGCGCATCTGGGCGATGAGGCCGGGCCTCAGCGGACGGACCAGATACAGATAGGCCTCACCGTAGGCAGGCAAGGCCGCCAGCGACCGCACCGCGTCCGGGTTTTCCGTGACCTGCTGGGGTGGAGACCCGCCTTCTGTCGCCGCCTCAAGCACCGCGCGGGGCGGGGCCACATAGGGCGGAGCGCCCTGGACTTCGCCGCTCGCCAGCACTTCGCCGTCAGGGTCGAGAATGTAGATGGCCGGATAGCCGAAGAGTTCAGCGATCTGGCCCAGGGCGTCTGAAAACTGAATGCGGTTTGCGAACAGTGGCCGTACCGAGCCCAGTTGCTCCGCGATCACGGCGAGGTCGCCATCCATCTCGTTCGAGACGTCGTCCAGATAGGCGTCTCCGATGAGGGCACCGTTCTTCACCGCCGACTGGACGTTCTCGCTGAACCACTGATCGACGCCTCGGTTGACCAGCACGCCGAAGACCAGCGCGATCAGCACCGCCGGGATCAGGGCCACCATCGAGAACAGGGTCACGAACCTGAGGTGCAGCCGGGCCCCGGCATCGGTTCGGCGCCGGAACAGCGACAGGGCGCGGCGGCCGACAACGACGGCCAGTCCACCGATCAGAAGCAGATTGAAGCCAAGTATAGCCAGAACCGCCTGGCTGGCGGTCGCCCGGGCACCCTCGCCGCTGGCTCCGGGTGCCACGGCCACCAGCCAGATCGCGGCGGCCGTGATGAGGAAGGCGACGGCATAGACGATCAGAAAGACGTTGCGGCGGCGTTCCTCAGACCAGCCGGAGAACCAGCGAACCGCGCCGCGTCGATCGGCGGGCGGGGCGGGCTCCGTGTCGGCGGCGGGCGTATCCGTCATGCCACAGCAGTGTCGACCAGCTGTGGCGGAATATCAACACCTGAGTTGCCGGAATGCGTCAGTTCCAACCAGAGCGCTGTCAGGGCCTGTTCGACCATCTCCGGTGCCTCCAGCCGGCACAGCCGCGACTTGGCCGCCCTGCGGTCCAGCGGGTCCGCCGGCCAGGGGGCCTGTTCGACGTACCAGCCGAGGTGTTTGCGGAACATCTTCAGCCCCAGCGGCAGGCCGTAGAAGGCGACCGAGGCACGCAGGTGCTCGATGACGATGCCGAGCCGCTCCTTCCGGTCCGGCTCCAGCAGCACGGTCCCGTCAGCCAGCGCCCGCTCCATATGCGCCGCCAGCCAGGGCCGGCCATAGACGCCGCGACCGAGCATCAGGGCGTCGGCCCCCGACTGCCGCAGGGCCTCGCGCGCATCGTCAGCCGTCAGGATGTCGCCGTTGACGATGACCGGAATGCCCACCGCCGCCTTGACCTCGCCGACCGCCGTCCAGTCGGCCACGCCGGTGTAGAACTGCTGCCGCGTGCGCCCGTGCACGGTCACAGCGCGGATCCCGATCTCCTCGGCCCGCTTCGCCAGCAGGGGCGCATTGCGGTGCGCGTCGTCCCAGCCCAGCCGCATCTTGACCGTCACTGGTCGGCTCGTCGCCTCCACCGCCGCCTGCATCAGCCGGCAGGCCAGTTCGGGGGTCCGCATCAGGGCCGAGCCGCAGGCCGAGCCGGTGACCTCCTTGGCCGGGCAGCCGAAATTCAGGTCGACGATGTCGGCGCCGGCCTGTTCCGCCATGCGCGCGCCCTCGGCCATGGCGGCAGGGTCGCGACCAACCAGCTGGATGACCGTCAGGGGCAGGCCCTCGCCCACGGCCGCCCGACGCACGACGTCCGGCCTTGCACGCGCCAGCTCGGCTGCGGCCACCATCTCGGTTGCGACATAGGCCGCCCCCAGCCGCGAGGCGAGCCGCCGGAACGGCAGGTCCGTGATGCCGGTCATGGGGGCGGTCAGCACCCGGCCGGGCACCCATACGTCGCCGATCTGAAGGCCGTTTTGCATGGGCGGGCAGATAGGGGGTTTCCCGCCCCGGGTCCAACCCGGACTCAGACCTGGAAGACGGCCATCGCTGCGCGGACAGCGAGAATGACCAGAACGCCGCTCGCAATCATGAACACCGTGAACCGGACGATGATCACATTGATCAGCGCCTGGATCAGGCTGTGCGCGATCCGGAGTCCGACATAGGCCCAGGCCAGTCCGACCGTCAGCGCATCGCCCTGTTCCAGCAGCGCCAGGGTCAGGGCGGTCGCATAGAACAGCGTCGGCTGCTCCATCAGGTGGTTGTAGTTGTCCGCCTTCCAGCGAACGCGCGGCGGCAGGCCGCCAAGCATCACGTCCCGGGGCTGTGTCGGGTCCAGCTTCGTCTTCGCCCGGACCATGGCAGGCAGGCGGGTAGCGTAGAGCCAGGCCCACATCACCATCGACCAGAGCACCAGGGCGATGACCGGCTGCAGGATTGAATGCGTCATTGAATGTCCTCCCATGGACAGGCTGACTCCCCCTCAGTCCGTTGTCAAACAGGATGGACTCGATGCCGGGAGGCCTCGTCAGCCCCGTGCGAGATGGGTAGAAGCGGGCCCATGAGCTTCTCCGCCATCATCGTCGCCGCCGGAACCGGGTCCCGCGCAGGCGAAGCCAAACAGTGGCGCAGACTGGGCGGGCGGCCCGTGCTGCGGTGGTCCGCCGAGGCCCTGCTGTCGGCCGGAGCCTCCGAGCTGGCGGTGGTCGTCGCCCCCGGTGCCGAGGCGCTGGCCACGGAGGCATTGCGGGGTCTGGAAGGCTGGTTTGCGGTGGCCGGCGGGGCGACCCGTGCCGCCTCGGTCCGGGCGGGTCTGGACGCGCTGAAGGCTTCGTCGGACACGCGGGTTCTGATCCATGACGCCGCCCGCCCCTTCCTTGACGCGGCGACCATTGGCCGGGTTCTGGCCGCGCTGGAACAGCATGAGGCCGCCCTGCCCGTCCTGCCCGTCGCCGACAGCCTGCGTCGCGGCGCAGACGCTGTGCTGGGTGAGTCGGTCGATCGCGACGGGCTCTGGCGGGCCCAGACGCCGCAGGGCTTCCGGCTGGAGACGATCCGAGGTGCCTACGCCGCCTGGCCCATCGCCTCGTCCCCGACCGACGATGTCGAGGTCGCCCGCGCCGCAGGGTGTGCCGTCGCCATGGTGGCCGGCGACGCACGGCTGATGAAACTGACCTACCCCGAGGATTTCGCCATGGCCGAAGCGCTTATCCCCCGTCAGACGCGGGTCGGTCAGGGGTTCGACGCGCATCGCTGGGGGCCCGGATCCTCGGTCTGGCTTTGCGGTGTCGAGATCCCGCACGACCAGACCCTGATCGGCCATTCCGATGCCGATGCCGGACTGCACGCCCTGACTGACGCCATTCTCGGGGCCATGGGCGACGGCGACATCGGCGATCATTTCCCGCCCACCGACCCGCAGTGGAAGGGGGCCTCGTCCGACCGCTTCCTGATCCATGCGGTCGAGCGTCTGTCGGCGCGCGGCGGGCGGCTGGTCAATGTCGACGTCACCCTGATCTGCGAGCGACCAAAGGTGAAACCGCACCGTCAGGCCATGCGCGAACGACTGGCCGACCTGCTGTCGCTCCCGCTCGATGCGGTCAGCGTCAAGGCGACCACGACCGAGGCCATGGGCTTCACCGGCCGCGGCGAAGGCCTGGCCGCCCAGGCCATCGCGACCATCGAACTTACTGGTTCCTGAGCGCCTGAAGCTCGGGCGTGTCGAACATGCTGCGCTGGAGCGAGCCGAACAGATTGACGTAGTCGTCCGTCCAGGGACGCACGCTTGTCCGGGCGGGTGTGTTCCAGCGATCGTCGGCCATGAAATCGGTCAGGCCTTCCGCCGTCGGCGACAGGATCAGGGCCTCGGTCGAGGCCTCGGCCATCTCCGGCGTATCATCCCGCTCGTAGTAGAGCTGGTGAAGGCTCGGCTTGCCCAGCGCCTGCGCCGCCGCCACGGCGGGCAGGGTGATGTCGAGGTTGCGGTTCGACAGGTGCAGAAGGACGACACCGTTCGGCTTCAGGAGTTTGAGATAGCCGTCAATGGCCTCGGCCGTCAGCAGATGCGTCGGCACGGCGTCTGACGAGAAGGCGTCGATGATCAGCAGGTCGTAGGACCCGGGTGTCTCCTTCGCGAGCGTCAGGCGGGCGTCGCCGAGCACGGTGTTGATCGGCCCCGAAGCGCAGTCGGAGATGTAGCTGAACCACTGCGGATCGCGCGACAGCCGGTCGACCATGGGGTCGATCTCGAAGAAGGTCATGGTGTCTTCGGTGCGCTTGTAGGTGGCCATGGCACCCGAACCCTGACCGACGACGCCGATCCGGGCCGGGCCGCGCCGCCCGACCATGGTCGCCGCCTGACCGATCGGGGTGGCTGCGGCATAATACAGCGTCGGGACACAGTCGAACCGGCCGTCACGGGCCTGGGCCCCGTGCAGGGTCGTGCCGTGCATCAGCACATGGACGTCACCGCCCAGTCGGGGGTCCGGCGAATTGGCCACGCGCATCACGCCAAAGAAGCTGCGCTCGGACCAGCTCCAGTCATAGCCGCGGGCGATCCACTGGGCCGACAGGGTGATCATCACCAGGATGGCGGTGAAGATCAGGGCGCGGTCGCGCATGAGGAAGGCGCAGATCGCGGCGGGCATCAGCATGATCATGGCGAGTTGATCCATGCCGAGCGGGAAGTTGGCGTAGAACCAGCCCCGTGCCTCATCGTTGGCGTTCAGCCAGATCGACAACAGCACCGGCGACGCGGCCACCACGCCTGCGGCGAACAAGGTTCCGATCTGTGTCCCGGTCAGTCGGCCCCTGCCCCACGGCCGGGCCAGGCCGACGAGCACCAGCACCAGGGGATACTCCCAGACCATGTTGAAGATCACCGGTGCCAGCAGGGCGGTGAAGGCGCCGCCGACCACACCGCCCAGCGACATCAACAGATAGAATTCCGTCAGCCGGTCCGGCGGCGGCCGCCTGGCAGCCAGCAGCTGGTGGCACATCAGGGCCGCGAAGAAGAAGGCGATCAGGTGCAGGCCGAAGGCCAGCGACCAGTTGGCGGAGCGGAAGGCCACGATCAGGACCACGATCGCGCCCGTGGCCCCCTGGATGATCAGGGTGACGTTCAGCGGGATCCACGGCCGGTTCTGGAAGGCGATGACGAAGGTCAGCAGATACAGGGCCAGCGGAAGGACCCACAGGAAGGGCGCGGAGGCCACATCGGTCGACAGGTGGGAGGTCACCCCCAGCATCAGGCTGGACGGCGCGGCCGCCAGCAGGACCAGGATGCCCTTCTCGCGCCATGAGATCGGCGCGCTGGCCGTCAGCGGGGCGGGCTCCGACGTCTGGTCCAGCCGCCGGCGCCAGACCGTGAAGGCCAGGGCCACGACCAGCAGCACAAAAATGGCATAGCCGCCGCTCCAGCCGAACCAGCCGCGCTGGCCCGACAGGGTCGCCAGCGGCTCGATCAGGATCGGATAGGACAGCAGGGCCAGGAAGCTGCCGAGGTTGGAGGCGGCATAGAGGACATAGGGGTTCTGGCCGTCCGCATGGCCGACCCGGACCCGGGCGTACCAGGCCTGGAGCAGCGGAGCCGTGGCAGACAGCACCGCGAAGGGCGCGCCGACCGACAGGGTCAGGGTCGCCAGCAGCCACATGACCGGCGCCGCCGGGTCGGGATCGCCCAGCAGGCCGTTGACGCTGAGCGGCAGGAACAGGGCGGCGACCAGCAGCAGGCCCAGATGGATGCCCACCTGGGTCTTGATCGATCCGACCTTCTGCAACAGATGGGCATAGCCATAGCCCGCCAGCAGGGCGGTCTGGAAAAAGACCATGGCGGTGTTCCACACCGCCGGCGATCCACCCAGCATGGGCAGGACCAGTTTGGTCACCATCGGCTGGACCACGAACACCAGCGCCGCCGAGGTGAAGATGGCGACCGCGAACAGGATAGGCGTCAGCCGGTCCGGCTCGCCCGCGCCGATCCCAATGTCCCCGGTGGTATCGCTCATGCCCGCCCCGTATGCTGGCGCCGTCCCCGGGCGCATCCTGCCACCCTGGACCGACTCGCCGCCCTTTCGGAAGACCTCGGACGCATGTTCCCCGCTGATATCGAAACCCTCGCCCGTCAGGTGGTCGAAGCGGCCGCCGCGCGGGGTCTGCTGATCGCCACGGCCGAGAGTTGCACGGGCGGGCTGGTCGCCGCAGCCCTGACCGCCATCGCGGGCTCCTCGGCCGTCGTCGAACGCGGCTTCATCACCTACAGCAATGCCGCCAAGACCGAACTGCTGGGCGTCCCCGCCGATCTGATTGAACGCCACGGCGCCGTGTCAGAAATCGTCGCCCGGGCCATGGCCGACGGCGCGGTGACCCGGTCGCCCGCCACGGTCTCCGTGTCGGTGACCGGCGTCGCCGGGCCGGGCGGCGGTTCGCCGGGCAAGCCGGTGGGGCTGGTCCATTTCGGGGCCGTCGGACCGGGCGGCACAATCCATGTCGCGCACCGTTTCGGCGACATCGGACGCGAAGATGTCCGGCTGGCCAGCGTCCGCGTGGCGCTCGGCCTGCTGCTGGACCGGATCGACGCATGATCGTCGACGCCCGCGGCCACCGCTGCCCGACCCCCAGCCTGAAACTTCAGAAGGCGATCCGCGAGGCCGCCCCCGGCGCACACCTGACCCTGCTGGCCACCGATCCGATGGCCCGGATCGACGTGCCGCATCTGATGGCCGGACTGGGCGGAGAGATGGTCTCGATCGAAGAGACGGACGGCGTCCTGACTATCGTGGTCGCGACGCCCGCCGGTCCGACAGGCTGACCACCGAATCCGGCAGGGGTTCGTCGGGCTCGATCTCCGGCGCACCCATGGATCGCGCCGCAATCTCCATCTCGGTGGCGAAGGCTCCGCCATAGAAGATGGCGTTGACGTTCCAGGACAGCCAGATCAGCAGCACCACGACTGCGCCCACCGAGCCGTAGGTCGCCCCCAGCGGCGCGATCTGCTCGACATAGATGGCGCAGAGCCAGGACGAGACGGTCGAAAGCACCGTGGCCACGACGCCGCCCGCGATCGACGGTGCCCAGGCCACCGGCGTCCGGTGGGACATGGCATAGCGGTAGAGCATGGTCAGACCGATCGCGAGCCCGAGCGCCGGCCACAGCCCGTCGAGCGGCAGGCCGCCGTTGGTGGCGGCATCTGTCGGACCGGCGTGTTCAAGCAGCCGTGAAGTGACCACCGCCCCGGAGACGACGGTGAACAGAAGGAAGGCGGCGAGGGCGACGAAGAAGGCCAGCAGGTTGAATTTGAAGAAGCCGTGGGGCTCTTTCTCATCGTGGATCAGATTCAGACCGGCCAGCAGGGCCTTGAAGCCCCGGTGAGCGGCATAGCCGCCGATGACGACGGCGAAGAAGCTCTGCGCTGAAACCGTCCGGGCCGAAGCGTTGGCCAGGCGCTCGATCTCCAGCCGGAAGATGGCGCGGGCTGCCGTCGGCATGACGTCAGCAAGCGCCGCCGCCTGTTCGCTCACCTGGGTGATGGTCAGTACGGCCTTGTAGAAGCCGATCAGGATGGCGATGGCCGGAAACACCGCCAACAGGGCGAAGAAGGAGACGCCGCCCGTGTAGAGCATGACGTCGCGGCCCCAGCTGCGCGAGAACGCCTTGACCGACAGACGGCCCCACAGCATGGGCGTGGCCCAGCGTGCCGCAGTCTCAGTGTCCGATTTCGCCCGCACGCGGTCCCCACACCCTGCAAACCTTCAGTACTACCCCAATTCGGCCGGTGGGAAACCTGCTGCGGAAAGCGATGGGCTGCCCGTTGCTTACAGGCGGCTGCCCTCGCTATGGTCCGCCGCCACGAGACCGCGCCCCGCGCTGGGGACGGCTGGAGACTTCGCCCTTGGGTTCCGATCCGCGCATACTGATCGTCGCCCCCGATGACGGCCTCGTCGGCCCGCTGTGTCAGGGCCTGGACGCCCTAGGGTCCGTACTCAATAAGTCCTGGTGGTCGTTCAGCTATTCTGATTCAAGGAATCCGGAAGGAGTCCTTGGATGCGCAAGCTCTATTGGCTGGATGATGAAGCGTGGGCCCGGATCGAGCCGCACCTGCCTCGCGGTCGTCGTGGTGCGCGGCGGGTCGACGATCACCGGGTGATCTCCGGGATTATCCATATGCTTCAATCGGGTGCGCGCTGGCGCGACTGCCCCGCCGAGTACGGGCCGTACACAACGGTCTACAACCGCTTCAACCGCTGGAGCCGCCAAGGCATCTGGCATGACATCTTCAAGGCCCTCACCGGCCACAGCGGCATCTACTCCAGCGCCGCCATCGACAGCACCTCGGTCAAGGCCCACCGCTCGGCGGCGGGCGCTAAAGGGGGGCCTTCGTCCAGAGCATAGGCCGCTCCCGAGGTGGTCGAACGACCAAGATCCACGGCCTCGTGGACGATCACGGTCGCCCGCGGGTGCTGCTGCTCAGCGCCGGCAATACCAACGACATCACCATGGCTCACGCCCTGATCGAGGGCACCGGACCGTTCCGAAAGCTGCTGGCTGATCGCGGCTATGACGCCGATCACCTCAGGAAGCGCCTGGCCGAGCGCAGCGCCGAGGCCGTCATCCCGACCACCACATCGCGAAAGCGGCCCATCCCCTACGACATCGTCGCCTACCGCCAGCGAAACACCGTCGAGCGGCTCTGGGCACGGCTCAAAGACTATCGCCGTGTCGCCACCCGATACGACAAGCTGGCAGCCAACTACCTCTCCGGCGTGCTCATCGCCGCAACCGTCTGCTACTGGGCCAAATGAGTCCGGACCCTAGGCTGGCGCACCGTGACCGCCCGCTCCATCGCCGGTGCCATCCAGGTGCTGATCGACTGGCCGCTGGAAACGGTGATTCTCGATGCCGGCCTGCCTGATGTCGTCGCGGGGATCAGGGCTCTTCGCCAGACCGTTACACCGCGCCGGCTGCCGATCCTCGCCATCGGACCGCAAGCCGCCGACTGGGAGCCGGGCCTGGCCGACATCGCCATGTCCAGTCCGCCCCACGCGGCCCAGGCGGCGCTGCGGTTGGAACACCTGGTCCGGTCTGCCATCGCCGAGGAGGAGGTATCGCTGCGTGAGGCGACCTTCGCTGCGCGCGGACAGCCGCTGCCGACCGTCGAATTCGATACCACCCCGCTGCGGGTGCTGGCGGCCGGCAAGCCGGACCGGCATTTCCTCGCCCTGTCGAACGCCCTGGCCGAGCGCGGGTGCGAGGTGGTGGCGGCACCGACACCCTACACCGCCTTCGACTATCTGCATGAGCGGCCGTTCGACGCCGCTGTCCTTTGGGGTGCCGAGGATCACACGCCCGCCCTGTCCATCGCCTCGGGCATGAAGCGGAACACCCGGCTCTATCATATCCCGGCGGTGCTCTATCTGCGGGGCTCCGGCGAGATCAATCTGTCCGAGCTGTACAATCGCGGCTTCGCCGACGTCGCCGCCGCCGACACGCCCGAGGGTGAGACCGCCGAACGGATCGCCGCCCTGGCGCGCGCCCACAGACGCCATGTCGCCATCCGCAAGGCGCTGGAAAGCGCGCGCGGCTCGGGCCTCACCGATCCCACGACCGGCCTGTTCACCCCCGAACTGTTCGCCAGCCATCTGGCGCGCGTGGCCGAGGGGGCCCGTCTGCGCCGTCGGCCCCTGTCGATCGCCGTACTGCGGGTGTCCGAGACCGAGGCCGTGATCGAGGCCCGCAAGGGCGGCTGGCTGGACCGCGCCCTGCCCCAGATCGGGGCCATGGTCTCGCGGCTGATCCGCACGGAAGACACGGCCGCCCGCCTCTCGCCCGATGTCTTCGCCCTGGCCCTGCCGGCGACGCAAGGGCCGGCCGGACGGATCGCCGCCGACCGGATCGCCGCCGTCATCGGCTGCACGGCCTTCGATGCCGGTCCCGACCGCTCGCCCTTTGTGGTTGAGTTCGAGGTCGGGGTGGCGGAGGTCGCCACGGGGGAATCCCCGGCGGCCGTCCTGGAGCGCGCCTCAAGGGATGTCCGCGCCACCGCCTGACGGCTATTTGACAAATTATTTTGTCTAATGCAGCTTGCCGGGATGACGACCCGGCCATCTGCCCTGCTCGACGATCTGGACACCGCCCTGCTGGCGCTGGCCCCGGTGCGCCGCCGCATCCTGACGGCCCTGACGGAACCCGCATCGGCCGCCGGCCTGGCGGAGCGACTGGGCCTGCCGCGCCAGAACATCGGCTATCACCTGAATGCGCTCGAGGCTGCGGGCCTGGTCCAGCTGGCCGGCGAGCGCCGCAAGCGCGGCTTCACCGAACGCCTGTTCGTGGCGGCACAGAACCATGTCTTCGATCCCGCCATGATGCAGGTCCCGCCCGACCCGGACGCGGTCGAGGCCCAGGACCGTCACGCCGCCGACCACCTGATCACCACCGCCTCGACCATGGTCCGCGATGTCGCCCGGATGCGCCAGGATGCGGCCGCCGAGGGCACGCGCCTGCTGACCCTGACGGTCGAGGCCGATGTGACCTTCGCCACGCCCGCCGACTTCGACGCCTTCACCGAAGACGTCAGCGCCGCCGTCACCGCCCTCGCCCGCAAATACGCCGCGCCATCCGGGCGGCGCTATCGCCTCACCGCCGCCGCCCATCCCGCCGTCGCCAAAACCGCTCCAGCCAGGAACTGACCACCATGACCGACGCTGACAAACCCATGGAAGACCACGTCCTCGTCGAGGTCACCGTCCCCGCCCCCGCCGATGCCGTCTGGGCCGCCTTGCGTGACCCGCAGAAAATCCACGCGTGGTTCGGCTGGGAGACGGAGGGGCTGAAGGACGAGATCGACTTCATCTTCATCATCCATGCCGAGGCCGATGATGCCCGGCGGGTGGTCACCTTCGTCGGCGTCAATGACCGCTATGAGGTCGAGGCCCGCGGCGAGACCAGCCTGGTCCGGGTGGTGCGATCGGCCCCCGCAGGCGAATGGTCCGATGTCTTCGACGGCATGATCGAGGGCTGGATCTCCTTCACCTGGCAGCTGGCCTTCGCCTTCGCCCGCCATCCCGGCCAGACCCGCCGCACCCTCTTCTTCTCGGGCCCGCCGCGCGGGGACCGGCCGGCCCGCGCGCTGCTGGGCCTCGATGCTGCCCCGGCACCGGGCGAGGCCTGGTCGATGCCGCTGGGACCGGACGCCGGGGGCGCGGGCGAGGTCTGGTTCCACGCGCGTCACCAGACCGGCGTCACGGTCGACGCCTGGGGCGACGGCCTGCTGGTGGTCGTGGATCAGCCGCCGACCGAAAAACATCCGCGCGGCACGACCATGATGACCCTGACCACCTACAGCTTCAGCGACGCGGCCCTCGCCGATTTGCAGACCCGTTGGCAGGGCTGGTGGGACGCGCGGTTCGAGACCGTGGCACCGGGCTGCGACTGAGCGGAGCCGCCCGCCGATGTGCAACACCTACCGGTTCAAGCCCTTCGCGGAACAGCCGTTCGAGGAACTCCGCGAGATCGGCATCGAGCTCGAATTCCCGGACGGCCGGCCGAACATCGAGCCGCGAGACGACATCCGGATCGGCGATACGGCACCGGTCGCCACGCGCACGAACCATGGCGTGGCCGTGCGGATGACGAAATGGGCCTGGACCTCGCCCCAAGGGCGGCCGGTGTTCAACTTTCGCTCGGACGAGCGGTCGTTCGCCAACAGCCTGAGATGCGTCATTCCGGCGGACGGCTTCTATGAGTTCACCGCGGCCCTGCCCGGTCAGAAGCGCAAGACCAAATGGCTGTTCACCATGGTCGATGCGCCGGCGGGCGAGGTTATACATTCTCCCGGACAGTGAGAGGCACTCGGGCCTGGACGGAGATGCGTTCGCCCCACAGGCTTGAGAATCACAAACCATCCCCTCGGCGGGCGGCCTTGCAGACGCCCGCCCCGTCCTTTGGGCGTCCCAAGCGAAGCGTCCTTGAACAGGTCGACGAAGGGCATTTGCGGATCGTCATGCTCCGCCTGGGTCGCGCGCATCGTCTCAATACACTCGAGTTCTGGACCCTGCCCGAGACGTAGCAGATTTTGCTGACGCCGGGATAGCTCCGTCCGGGCCTCACGGGCCAGGCAAGGGGTCCGACGGTTTGCGCGCGCGACTCGTCAATCGCGGCGTAAATCCTAAGATGCGTGCCGCAACGACAATCTCACTGCGTCGCGTGACACCGAACAAGCGGAAGATGTCCGACATTCGGTTGCGAACAGTGAAATGTGACAGTCCCAGTATCCGGGCGATCTCCTTGTTGGATCGGCCTGAGTCAAGGAGCTCGATGATTTGGCGCTGCCGTTCCGAAAGCGCTCGAACCACCTCCCGGGGGTCCAGGACCATGGAACCGCCGGCGGAGCGGCGGCGAGAGAGGCGCAACAAAGTCTGCAGCAAGCGCGGCTCGGACACAGGTTTGGTGAGATAGTCTGCGGCTTCGAGGTCGAACGCCTTTAAGGCATACTCACGGTGCGCCGAAACGATAACGAATTCCGGACGCCGCCCGCACCAGGAATCCGAAGCCACGATCTCCCAGCCGCCCAGCATGGCGATGTCGAGAAACACGGCATCGAGCTGGATCGACGGCACTTGGGACAGCAAGTCCTCTGCACAGCCCGCTTCCAGGGCGATGGAGACAGGCGGGCCGTCGAGGTCCTCCAGCAATAGTCGCAGCTGGTCACGCGCCATCTCCTGCGGGTCGACGATCGCGATCCTCAGGGCAACGACACCTGATGCGCTTGCGTTGCCGGTCATGGCCGAGCTTGTCGCCGGTGAGGACGCGATAGCCTCAACATCGATCCCGGCTCCGGTCGCACCCGACAGCTCCGACGATGACGCGTACCGGTCAGCGATTGCGAGTGCATTTGCGCAACTCGCCAGCCGCATTCAAACCGTCCTTCCATGCCATGCGAAACACTTCTCGACCGCGGACAGAGAGTACGAACTCCTGCTCATCGGCCATGCCGTCGATGGCTCCCTCCATGGTCGGCACCGCGATCACCATCGTGCCCATATCGTACATTCGGGGATCGCGGGCGCGGTTGAACGCGCGGATGGTTACCGGCGCTTCGCCGGATTGGGTGAGCGTGACGGTGATCTCCTCGAACCGACGTGGCCGGGGAATCTTGTCGCCGGTCAACATCAGCAGCCCGCCATCCCAGCTGTCGTCGAAGCCGCTCAGCGTGATGATCCCTTGCGGGTTCTGGTACATCGCGGAGCAGAATTCGCCCGGATCAGCGTCCTCGCGCCCCTGGAAATACTGCCAACTGCCGGTTCGCCACTTGTCATACGCAGCCTGCTGCTCGGCCTCACGCTCGCGGTTATATCGCTCGAGACGTTCGAGTTGCTCTGGCGTGAGCGTGGGGGCCGAGAAGTTTGACCGGTCTTCTTCCAGCTCCTCGAACTGCCCGCCCCCGTAGTAGGCATGCAGGCTGGCGGCGTAGTTCTGCTGATCGGCGAAAGCGCCCTGGGCCTCCAGCGCCCCGAACATGTCCTGTGCAAGGACGGGACGGGCGCTCAAGCCTGCTGCGGCGATCAACGCAGCGCCCAGCCAGCGTCGCCGCCGGATCGAAAGATTGAGACTGTTGAACATGGAGGTCTCTCCTGCGCTTTTGCTGTTCACCCGCCGCTCGGCGGAGCCTGGAAGTCGAACTGCGGCTCAGCCGTTCTCCTGGGTGTTTGGCCGAAGGAGTAGGTAAGTCCGACGTACCAGGCCCGACCGCCGTAGCTTCGCTCGCTTCGATCCCGGAAGGTCGAGGTCTCGTAGGTGCTCGTGTCCCCGTAGGTGCTGAAGACATCCCGCACCGTCGCCTGGAAGGCGAGTTTCGGCGTAAGCGTGTGGCGATAGCCGAGGTTGATCGTCGATCCCGTTTCCTTGCCCCCTTGGGCCTGGAGCACGTCGCCCGGCCAGATGGCCGAGATCTGCAGGAAATCCTCGGGCGTCGGCTGCCAGTTGAGGTTGGCGCGACCGGCGACCATCGTCGCTGATCGACCCGTGCTCGCCACCAGATCGCCGACTTCGATCTCCTGCCGGTAAACGTTGACGCTCGCGCTGTACTTCAAGGTCGCGTGAACCGCCCCATTGGCGACCAGTTCAACGCCCGTGTCCCGACGAGACCCGAGGTTCTCCGGTCGCGTGAGCAGGAACCCGCCAGCGTCCGTAACGAGGTCGGTGAAGGCCTTACGGGTATCCCTGAAATATGCAGTCGCCTGATAGTAGGTCTGCCCGTCCCGCATCTGCCACATCAACTCGAAGGCGTCGGTCTCTTGTGGAGCGAGGTCCGGATTGCCGGACCGCCTGTTCAGCGGATCCTGATAGGTGGTGAAAGGGTTGAGCAGCCCCGGTGACGGCCGCTGGATCCGGCGGCTGTAACTGGCCTTGAGTTGCTGGGCATCTGTCAGCTGGTAGCCGAGATGCAGGGTTGGATAGGCGCGGAAATAGTCCTGATCCGAGCGAACACCCGTGGTGATCTGGTTCAGTCGGATATCGGCATATTCGAGCCTGAGGCCAAACTGGGCTGTCAGTTCGCCGAACGGGCGTTCCAGGGTGACGTAGGCCGCGTGCACTTCCTGCTCAGCGTGGAACTGATTGGTGACTGACGGATCTGGCACGAGGGTCGATGGGGTCGGTCCCCGGCTTGTCTCATTGTCCAGCCTGACGTCACGGCTATCAAACTCATAGCCGGCACGAAGCTTACCTCCCTCGCCGAACGGGCGGACGTAGGCGCTGGTCAGGCCCATGAGAGACTGGTTGGCGCGCATGTATGACTGCTCGAAGACATCCGGGGCGGCAGGCAGTTCAAAGTCGTATGCGGCGCCTAGCGAGAAGTCGTTGGTACTGCGGTCCACGCGAAGTTCGTTCGACCACTCATGGCCTTCGCCCGCGAATTTGCGCAGGACGCGCGACGTCACGCCGACGCTGTCCCCGTTGAAAACAACACTCCGATCGCTGACGTAGCGGCCGATCAGTGCGCCGGCGGCGTTGGCCGTCTCATAGGTTTCGACGGGGTTCGCCCCGTTTTCGATCAGGGTGCCCCTGAACTCGGCGCTGACCGTCAGGCCCGGGTCGACGTCATACTGCGCGCTGAGGCGCGCGGACTGGACGTCGTTGTACCCGTCCACGTCCAAGGTCTGGCGGATCGTCTGGATGACGGCGCCCGTCCCCGGATCCAGCCGTTCACGCAGGCGAACGGTCTCTTGCAGGATCAGGTCCTTGCGAAGGTTCAGGTCCCCCGAGAGTGTCAGCCCGCCCTGCGCCCAGGTTCCGTTGGTGCCGACGTTCCAGCGACCATTGTCACCCACATTGGCGCGGACCGATCCCGTTATGGTCGCGCCCTCTCTCACGACGTTCGCACGTGTGATCAGGTTGATGACGCCGCCCGAGCCCTCTGGACTATAGGCCGCCGACGGATTGGTCATGACCTCAATGCGGCTGTACCCGCCGGCCGACAGTTGCAAGAGCGCCTGGGCCCGGCCTTCGCCGGTCAGAACCCCTGAAGGCCTCCCGTCCACAAGGACGGTGACATTGGGGTCGCCACGCAGGGAGACGTTGCCCTGTGGGTCAACATCCACCGACGGGACATTGCGCAGTGCGTCGGCCAGGCTTCCGCTTGACGCCTGAAGATCATAGGCCAGGCTATAGCTGGTCGCATCGATCGAGGTCCGGACGTCACTCGTACGCGCAGTGACGATGACGTCGCCGATCGTTGTCGCGGCCGCCGGGGCGGGCTGACCGTCCTGCGCCTGAACCGGCGCAACCGGCACCTGGCCGGCCGCCGGCGCGGTCTGCGCGACGACGCCCCCCGCAGTGGTCACAAGCGCCGTGCCCACAAGCAGGAACAATCTGGAACTATTCATTGGTTAACCTTTAGCTTTAAGAGCCAACTTTACTATTGCAAGCGTGTCAGTCTTTAATGTTAGAGTCGCAAGTTACTTCTGAGTCATGAATCTTGGTTCAGCTACGAATCATTCGAAACTGAATAATAGATTTCCATTATTGTTTGTATTGACCCGCCACGCATGGGCGGCGACAGTTGATAGTCCCGCAGACCGGCATCGTCAGATGTGCGGCAGCCAGAACACGAGAGCCGCCATGCCGATTCCGCCCCCCATCACCACGGTGAGGGCCGCGATCACCCCGGCCATGGCCCATTTCGGCGCGGACGACCTCTGACGCCGAGCCGCGAAGTAGAGCTCGAGGGTCATCAGCGGCAGGAGATAGCAGGCGAACTTGAGGAAGGTGCCGACAGGGCCTTCGAGCCGCTCCCCCAGACCATCGGTTCCGATCGCCATGATCCAGATCATCAAGCCGACCCGAAGGAACCAGACGCCGCTCATGGCCAGGAACAGCCTCAAAGCCCAGCGCCGGTGAACGTCGATCCGCCGCGCCATCGCGTTCATCAACGTCATCCAGGCAAAGCCCATGATCAACAGGGCATTCAGCGTCAGGGGCATGTCTGCCAGCAGAGTGTCGTTAGCATCCCGGCGCCCCCATATCAGGTAGAGACCGCCAAGACTGATGATGACTCCCAGCGCGACATAGATACGCCCGGTCCAGCGATGGAGCGCGGGAAGCCGCGCGCGAAGGCGGGGTATCAGCTGAAGCGGTCCGGCCACCGTGACGACGAACGCCAGCGCCACATGGGCCGCCATGGCAAGAAAGCCCACTGTATCGCCGGCGACAACGCGGCCTGGGACAACCGCATTCCAGGCCTCGAAGTCCCCCCGCAACGTCGTCTCACCGTAGAACAGGGCGAGGTAGATCGCGAAGAACGCCTGGCCTGTCGCGGCGACGACAAACCAGAAAATCGTGGACGCCGTCAGCACCTTGTCGGCGCTCGATCCGAGGCGGCGACCTGTCGAAGGCGGTTCCACCGGGGGGAGATGAACTGCGTGGTGAGCTCGGGTTATTGCCATACTCTTTTTCCAATTGTTGCGCGCAGGACCTCTCAGTCCACTCCAAGGCATGGAGCGGCCGGGTCGTGGACGGGGGTGAAGGGTGATGAAGACTGTCTATCGCCGAAGGCGGGACGGCCGGATGCCGTCCGAGGGGCGGCGCGGCTGGCAGGTGCCGTCGTTCGCCCTAGATCGGCGGGCGGGTCCGACGCAGTCGAATGGCGGCATAGAGAAACAGGACGGCGAACAACAGACCGGTCCAAACGTCGGCCTGGCCGAACAGCAGAACTGGATCGAGCTCCGCCAGACGTCTAACCGGCACCTCGCCTTGGCTTTCAGAGGTGAAGAAGCCCAGGAAGCCACCGATGAAGCGATGCTCCAACCAGCTCGTAACCGCGCTCGGGCCAGGCACCAGCCGCCCGACGATGGCGATCGCCGCGACCGGCGCGGCGGCCCACAGTATGGGCATCCGACGCGCCCAGACCGAAGCCAGCAGCAGCCCCCCGTAGAGAGGCGCGTGCCAAAGGACCATGAACGATAGCCCATAGCCCAACATAAGCCATTGGAAGGGCAGGTTCATCCGCATCCACATCATCGAGGGATCGAAGCCGTTCGCGGCCCAGATCATGCTGGTCAACGCAAGGAGGACCAGTTGCCCGACGACAACGACCGCGAAAACGATCGTGGGCATGATGACCAGAGGTATCGCAGCCTTGGACAGCACCGTCATGCGGTCCGACACCGGCTGTGACTTCCAGAACAGAATGCTGCGGTCGCGCCGTTCGCCGTACAATGCGCCCAGGCAATAGAGCGAGGCGACGACGATGCCCGTGAAGAGCACTGTGCCGGCCAGGAAGTTGTACGGCTCCATCAGGTCATCGGCCAGAACCGCATCGACGAGCAGAGCGGCGCGCTCGGCGTTAGGCTGAACCAGCGAACGGATCAGAAGTCCAACGAGCCCCAAGGTGGCGATGGCGACCGGCGCAATATAGACCGCGCGGTGTTCCCACAGTTCGCGCCGCACCGACCAGTAGAACGTCGTGAGGCGCGCTAGCGCAGGCAAGCGCTGGGTGCCGCGCGCGGTCGGTGCGTGAGGAAGAACTTGGGGGTCGAGGCTCATGCCGCTACCTCCGTCGCCACGATCCCCGCGCCGATCAGGGCGACGAAGATTTGGGCCAGACCGGGCGAGCGGACCTCGCCGAGTGGCGCGAGGTGGTCACGACTTTGCCCCTCGAACAGCAGGATGCTGCGGCCGATCAGCTGGCGCTCGTGAAGCGGCCGCAGCGCGCGCGCGGCAGCCATCTGCTCCGGCGCCACGACGACCTCTCGGTAGCGGGCCGCGACCTCCTCCATGCTCGCTTCGAGTACGACGCGGCCGCGATCCATAAGCACGACGTCGGTCAGGATGTGCTCAACGTCGGCGACGTCGTGCGTTGCGACGATGATGGTGCGGTTTCCGTCGAAATAGTCACTTAGCAGAGAGTCGTAGAACTGTTTTCGGGACAGGATGTCCAGACCCAGCGTCGGTTCGTCCAGCACCAGCAGCTTCACATCCACCGCCATGATCAGCGCCAGGTGCAGCTGGGTGACCATGCCCTTGGACAGGTCACGGACCTTACTGGTCAGAGAGATGGACGTTCGGGCCAGAAGACCCTCCGCCTTGGCTCGGTCAAAGCGGGGGTGAACGCCCGCCATGTAGTCGAGCGACTGATGCACCCGCAGCCAGCGTGGCAGTACCGACACGTCGGAGATGAAGCAGACGTCAAGCATTAACCGGTCGCGCGCGAGCCACGGGTCGCGACCCATGACCAGCAGTTCACCTTCGCAGGACGTGAGACCAACGATGGCCTGCAAGGCGGTACTCTTGCCCGCCCCGTTTGGACCAATCAGGCCGACAATTCGGCCTTCCTCAACGGTGAGATCGACGCCGTCGAGGGCGACGGTGTTTCGGAAGGCTTTTCCGAGGCCGCGTGCGCGCACACAGGTCATACGCTCAATCCTCGGATCGTTTGGATGAGGTCGGAACAGCCGCTTGGTCGCCCAGCAGTTCCTGCACCAAGTCCAGTCGCTGGATTGTCGCGCGGATCTCCGGCCACTGTTCCACGAGGAACTTCTGGCGCTCTGCCCGAAGCAACTGGTCTCGGGCACCTGGGCTGATGAACATGCCGACGCCCCGCCGCTTCTCCACGAGCTGCTCTTCGACCAGCTGCTGGTAGGCCTTGAGCACAGTCAGCGGATTGACCCGGCTCTCTGTCGCTACGGCTCGCACCGAGGGAAGCAAATCGCCGTCCTTGAGAATTCCGTCGAGCATCAACGCGACCACGCGATCGCGAATCTGGCGGTAGATCGGCTGACTGTCGTTCCACTCTGAGTCCATCGTCCCTTCCGGACGCCCCACACCATATCGCGCGGCCGAGCCGCGATGTTGGTGTTATAGTTGACCATAACACCTCTTGTAAAGAGTGGGTTTGAGCGGATCAATTCCAGGGGCGCACTGGACCGCCGACAGGTCGAAACCCGATGGGCCGGCGCCGGGACGGAAACACCCGATCAAAACGCTCTCATTCATGCGCGCATACGTGGCCGCGTCTCGGGCCAGACCGCCGCGAGCAGCGCGATCGCCAGTAGCGACATGATCATGGCAGGCAGACCCAGGCCGAAGACCTGCGGACCGTCGCCGCCCGGACGCGCAATCTCACCGCTGTAAATCCCGCTGAGACCCCAAGCGACAACGAGGGCGCCCACCATGACCAGGCTGAGACCCGCGGCGAGCCGTTCCTGTCCGCGCACCATGGCGAGCCAGAGCGCGACAAGCGCCAGGGCCGCGTTTGTCAGGAGCTGCCAAGCTTCGTGAAATCGCGCATGGGCCGGCCATTCGGGGTTGAACAGATGGCTGTCGTTCACCTCCAGCATCGGTATCAGCCCTGCCAAAACGATCGCGGACAGCGCGACGATCGCCGTTCGCCAACCCGGCTTACGCCGGGCCGCAGGGTCCGTCGCTTGGCCTGGTGTGTGCGCGAGTATCGACATGTCTGGTCTCCTTGCCATTACGATGCCCGACCTTCGATTGCCTCCGCCAGAACCTTGGGTGAAGATGACGTATGCAAGAACGTATTGATTGGCGAGCGCTGCGATTTGACTGGAACCACGCGCGGGCGTTCCTGGCGACGGCGGAACTCGGCTCTCTTTCACGAGCCGCCGAAGCGCTCGAACTCAGTCAACCCACCCTGAGTCGTCAGGTAGAGGCTCTCCAGAAGACACTCGGCGTCGTGCTTGTAGAACGCGCCGGACGCGGTCTCATCTTGACCCAGGCAGGGCTCGAGTTGCTGGATCATATCCGGGGGATGGGCGAGGCCGCCTCACGGACAAGCCTCGCTGCGGACGGCCGCACCCAGACTGTCCAGGGATCGGTGGCGATTTCCGCCAGCGACGTCTACGCCACCACGCTGCTGCCGGAAGTTGTCGCCGACATCACACGGCGGCACCCCGGACTTTCGATCGAGATCGTGGTGGCCAATGACCGGACGGACCTCAGGCGACGCGAGGCCGACATCGCCGTGCGGAGCTATCCCACGGAGCATCCCGATCTAATTGTGAAGCGGCTCGGATCCGACCAAGGCGGCTTCTTCGCATCGTTGGACTGGCTTTCGCGCCACCGCGAGCCCGCCAGGCCCGCGGACATGGAGGGCGTCGATATGATCGGCTACCCCGGCCAGAACTGGCTGTTAAAGAGCCTGCGCGATCTGGGCTTCCCAATCTCCGAGCAAAACATGCGGATCGTCTCCGATTCTCATCTGGCTCAATGGGCCATGGTCAGGGCCGGCGCAGGGGTTGGGATCATGACCCTTCGTGTCGGCGAATCCGATCCCACGATACGACGCCTGATGCCTCACCTCCCGCCCCTCACCTTCCCGGTCTGGCTGGTCACTCACCGCGATCTTCGGACCAGTTTGAAGGTGCGGACCGTCTTTGATCTCCTCGCCTCCAGCCTTGCGATACATCCCTTGGCTCCGACACCGAAACTGGGTCGGTCCGTCGCGGAACCTGGAGAACGACCATGAAACTTCGCAGGGCTCACCCCTCGGACGTCGCCGCGATGCATCGCCTGCGGCAGTCGGTGCTGGAAAACCGCCTTTCGGACCCTCGGCAGATTACTGAGGCCTCTTACCTTCCTTATGTGGAGGCGCTTAGCGCTTGGGTCGCAGAGGACGATAAGGCCATTGTCGGCTTCGGCGCTGTCGATGCCGCTGACGCCACGATATGGGCCCTATTTGTCGATCCAGGCTCAGAAGGGCGTGGCGTCGGCCAAGCGTTGCTTGCTCGGATGGTCAGCTGGGCTCAGGAAAAGCGGCTGGTTCAATTGTCGCTTTGCACCGAAAAGGGCACGCGAGCGGAAGCATTCTACAAAAGGTCAGGATGGATTGAAGCCAGCACGATCGAAAGCAGTGAAACTCGTTTGGAGTTCATGCTAGGCTCAGGACCCATTAAAGGGATTCACAGGGTCTCTTCGATCTGATTCACTGGTGGCAGGAGGGGCCTGTCATGAGCGATTTGTTCTGGCTGACGGATAAGCAGATGCGGCGGATAGAGCCGTATTTTCCGCTGTCGCACGGCATTCCACGGGTGGATGACAAGCGCGTGCTGAGTGGCATCATCTTCGTGATCCGCAATGGCCTGCGCTGGCGTGATGCGCCTAGGGACTACGGGCCCCACAAGACGATCTACAACCGGTTCATCCGCTGGAGCCGGTTGGGCGTGTTCAACCGGATCTTCGCTGAACTGTCGGCCAAGGGGCCCCGGCCCGAGCGATTGATGATCGACGCCACCCACCTGAAGGCCCACCGGACGGCGGCGAGCCTGCTCAAAAAGGGGTTCTTCCCAGACGTATCGGGCGCACCAAGGGCGGGTTGAACTCCAAGCTCCATGCCGTCTGCGACGGCCAGGGCCGGCCCCTGGTCATGCTGCTCTCCGAAGGCCAGATGAGTGATTACAAGGGTGCCGCCCTGATGATCGACGCCCTGCCCAAAGCCAGAGCCATGCTGGGCGACCGGGGCTACGACGCCGACTGGTTCCGGGCCGCCCTGATCCAGCGGGGCATCACCCCGTGCATCCCTTCAAAAGCCAACCGCAAGGTTCAGATCGATCACGACCGGACCCTCTATCGCCATCGCCACAGGATCGAGAACATGTTCGGCAGGCTCAAGGACTGGCGACGCATCCACACCCGCTACGACCGATGCGCCCACACCTTCATGTCCGCTATCGCCATCGCCGCAACCGTCATCTTCTGGCTATGACCCAATGAGTCCTGAGCCTAGGTGGGCCAGAGCACCGATGGCAAATTTCAGGCTGACTGGGCCTCAGCATAGGTAGCCCGGAACGCCTCAAGGTTTGCTTGATAGCCCCGCTGGAAGGCCTCGGAAGCCTCGGTATATGTGGTCTGGAACGCTTCAGAGTTTGCCTGATAGCCCCTCTGATAAGCCTCGCCAGCGGCGATATACCTGGTCTGGTACGCCTCATGGTCCGCCTGCTGCTCCCTTGTAGCCGCCTCAATCGCTTCGGTGTGCTCGGCCTGGAGCGCCGTGACGTTTGCCTCGTACCGATTCCTGGCTGCTGTGATCTTTGCGGTGTGCTCGGCCTGGAGGGCCGTGAGGTTCGATTCGTACTTCCTCCTAGCCGCCGCAACCATTTCGTCGGTCGCGGTCTCAATCGCTCGGACCGTGTCCGGCCGAGGCTCACCCACGCCCGCCGTGGCGACGTCCCGAGCGGCGCTGGACGCGTACTGCGGTTGCACCGTCGCCAGTGGCCCGTCCACGATCAAAGCCGCAAGGGAACTCTCGGCAGGGCCCGGCATGCGGGAGGGCGCGGCGTAGGCGGACAAATCAGTCGGAGGGACAGGCGTCACTTTCTCTTCCACGACGAGCACCGCTTTCGACACGAGTTCGAGGGCGGCGACAGGCATCGCAAAGCCAATGCATGTCAGGATTCCTAAAGCGGTCCAGGCTGAGCTGGCTGGCCGTTCGCGCAGCCGATTGTCGAGAACCGCTCTTATCCTGCTGGCAAGGGCGGGCGCCGACGGAGCTATGCCGTGAGCGGGTACGGGGGCCCCATGATCCTGCGCCCAGTTCAGCAACGTCTGCGCATAGCGTGCCGGCTCGACCTGCTCGATCGCCTTCCGGTCCGCGGCCTGCTCGGCCTGCTGGACGACCTCGCGCTCCAGCAACCAGACGAGCGGGTTAAACCAGAACAGCGCCGTCACCAGCCTAGACAGGATGAGCATTGGCCAATCCCGCTGCACGACGTGCGCAACTTCATGAGCGAGGATCGCCTCCGCGCCATCGGGTCGGTTCAGCGTATCTGGATCGATCAGGATAACCGGCCGCAACCACCCCCAGCTTAGCGGCGACGGGACGGCGTCGCAGACCCGAAGCCGAAGCCGCTTGCCATTGGGCATGTTCGAGCGTGCACGCTCGAACACCGCCAACCACTCGGGGCAGGCAACCTGCCGCGCCGACGTGGTCCAGCGTCGCAGTGTCCACAGTCCCACCAGGAGCCGGGCGGCGACTGCCAGCAGACCAGTAAGATAGCCGAAAACCACGAGCAGGGTCAGGATGGCCCGTGGGGTCGGTTCGACCGACCGAGGGTAGATCGCAACCGGCGCGGTGACGCCGGGGTTCGTTCCGCTGAGACCAGGAAGCGGTGAAAGGGTCGGGTCAGGACGGCCAGCTACGATCGCCTGTAGACCGCTTGGGGCAGGCGTGGGGGAACCGACTTTCGATTCTCCGAAATGGGGAGACGATGGCGTTTCGGCCGGCGCCCAAGCCTCAACGCGCAGGGCCGGCAGCGACAGCGCGACCACTGGCAGGAGTAGAAGCAGGAGCATTCCGGCGCGCAGCACCGCCGCGCGGTCCGCCGCCGGGCGCGCCCGCAAGGCCGCCGCCAACGCCAGCGCGGCGCCGCTGATCAGCGCGGACTTCCACGCCATCTGGCCAAGGAAGGAGAGATCCATCACTTCCGCGCCTTGGCCTGGTCGATCGCGCTCTGCAAGGCCGCCGCCTCTTCTGGCGACACGCTCCTGGTCAGCCCCAGCAAGGCTGTGGCGGCGCTAGCCGTCGATCCGCCGAAGAACGTCTTTACGATCTGCCTCAACGCGGAATCGCGAACGGTCGCCGGCCGTGGCACGGACTTGTAGACATAAGCCTTCTCGACCTTGCGGTGGCTTGCCAATCCCTTGGCCTCCAGCCGAACGAGCATGGTGCGGACCGCCGAATAACTTGGTGGATGGTCCATCCCGCGACGGACATCGGCGACGGTCGCTTCGCCCCCGATGCAGAGAATATCAAAGACCTCGCGCTCGCGTCGTGGAAGGGAATCTATCAATTGTGGACCCATAGCGGCTATTCGGTGGCGTGGCACATTTGTAGCAGACATCAAGGTTACGCGCCAGAAGGAACTGCGCTGTCGGCGCCCAAATTGGCACGCGACACCTGCCTTGACCGCCCTGATGCTCGTTTAGATCATCATTCTCTGGCGACAGGAGATCACCTCGACCCGCCGTCGCGCGTATAGAACGAATTTCCATCGCCGTTGGAAAGAATGAGGCCAGAAATCCGGCCGTCGGCGCCGCGTCTCAGATCCACTTGCAGCGGCGGGCCGCGCCACTCCGGCCGGACGAACCGACCTGGCGCCACCGCCGCGAGCGGGCGAAGTGACCCTTGGCCGGCTTGCATCATCAGCTGTCCGGCCTCGACAGCCAGCACTATCGCGCCCACGCGATAGTCCTCATCCAGCGACCCTGCCAGGTAGGGCGGCTGCCCCGGAACCTGGGTGTAGTGGCCAGCGAAGCTCTGAATATCCCCGCTCAGTGCGGGATCGATCGTCGCGACGGACCAGTCTCCAGGCCAGTTGAACGTATCCGATACGGCGCTGCGGACCTCGTCGCCGAGCCTTCCGCCGTTCGCCCCGTTGGCCATGACGATCAAGCCATCGCCACTGACGAGGTTCCCTTCGACATAGGCCTTGTAACTCGCGTTGGAGCCGCCGTGATGAAAGATGCGGGCGGCTCCCTCCCCGGTGACCCGCGGCCCAAGGCCGAACAGACCCATCGCCACCGGGGTCATCATATCGATGGCGAGCGATCTCGGCAGATAACCGCCCGCCGGATGTCGATAACTCTCGATCAGAGCGCTAAGCAGCGACGCCATGTCCCGCGCGCTCGTCCACAGTCCGGATGCCGCCGCCTCTGGAAAGCTCTGCCATCCGCGAGGCAGCGCCTCCGACTCGCCTCCCTCACTGTGGCCGTGAGCGATATTGCCCCAGTTAGCCGGCAGCGGGTTCTTGTAGGTGCTGCGCGCCATGCCGAGTGGAGCGAACAGATGGGCCCGCGCCAGCGCCTCCAACGGCTCCCCCATCGCGTCCTCGATCACCATCTGCGCAATCATGACGCCTCCGCCCGAATAGCGGACCTTCGCGCCGGCAGGATTGATGCGCCTCAGTGGATCGTTCTTCGCCGGCGCCACGCCGTTCAGGATCTGTGGCAGGTCTGGCAGGGGCTCGTCTGGCGCGAAGTCCGCAAATCCGGAAACGTTGAAACCGGAGGTGTGCGACAGGAGCATCCGGAGCGTGACCGCTTCCAGGCCGCCCTCCGGGCCCGACGGCACCCGCCAGCGCCGCAGCCAGGTCGAAACGTCGCGATCGAGATCCAGTCGCCCCGCCGCCACCAAACGCAGGACGAGCGCCGCCATCGCGACCTTGCTGACCGATCCCACGGAGAACACCGTGTCGGCGTCGACGGGCAGGGCCGATCCGGCGACCCGCGTGCCGTAGCCCTGCAAGAGCGCAGGGCGTCCGTCGCGCAGGATAGCCACGGCAAAGCCGGGCGCGCCGTAGTGGGCCATACGATCTGCCAGCCGCCAGCGGGGCGGGCCGGAAGCGATCGGAAAGACGGTCGGTCGCAGTTGCCGTTCGAAATCCTGCGGCCTGACAGGGCGCTGCGCGACCGAAGCCGGTGCCGCCGTTCCTGTCATCGCAGCCGCGACCGGGATCAAGAGCGGCGCCGCGAACATGCTCCGCCGGCTGGCGTTCAGTAACGTCAAGATTGTCTTCCTATGGATGTTTCCAGGTTGCGCGTCACACCGGCGACCGCCCCTGCTGGAGGCCCACCGTTCAAGCGGGCAGCGCATCTGATGCCGAGGTCTCAAGGCCAGGCGTCGCTATCTGGCCTCGGTGAATACGTACTGGTGCTGGGCCTCGCGTATAATCAGCCGGCGCTCGCCGCCCTCGTCGGCGACCACGAACTCAATTCCGTCCACACCGGGCTTGATCGTATTGAATGTCAGGGTCCCGTCTTCGTCCCTGCGCGTGGCCACTTCACTCGCCCAGCCGCCGAAATCGAACAGGGTCGCGCCGTCTTGCTGGCGAACCACAAGTTCTCCGAGTTCCGGGCTGACATAGCGTCGCGCAAGCCCGTTGACCGCGGCCGGATCCGCGGGAACCGTCAACGTCTCCCGTTCGGCAACTGGAGCCGCCATCAACCTGGGGACGACCGATTGCAGAGTTTGGACCGCTTGCGGTTCTCCGTCGAACAGGACTTCGAGCAAGCGCCGTCGGAAGGCCGAACGAAGAAGAGAGCCTGTATACGAATTGGTCAAAATGACTGCGCCAACCCCATGTTCAGGCAACCACATCACGTCGGAGATGTAGCCGGGCATTGAACCGCCATGATGGATCAGGGACACGCCAGACCGGGTCTCGATCTTGAGGCCCATTCCGTAATACTCATCGCTTTCCGCAGCGACTTGCGGCTCGCTACGCTCTAGCAGCGTGTCGCTCGAAATGTAGCGCTGGCCGTCGGACAGAACGCCTCGGGCCAGTTCCATCTGAACATAGCGCAACATGTCATGCACGTTGCTCCACGCGGCCCCCGAAGGGCGTGTGGACAGGGCCGCATAATGGAGGTCCAGGCTGGCGATCGCGATATTGCCATCGACGTCGAAATCATGACCGGTGGCGAAATTACCGGCCCGCGCGCGCCCGATGTCGTCGGTTGTGGCGGTCATGCCAAGCGGACCGTAGACAAGATCCTGCATCGCTGCGTCGTAGGCGCTACCCAGTTCGCGCTCAGGGTAGAGCACGTGGCCCCCGAAAAAGCCGCCGGCCGCCGCCAGCACATTGGAGTATTGGTACAGTTCGCCGAACTCGCTGGTCGGCTGCATCATCGCCAGCTCGTGCATGGTCGTGGCGGCGGTGGCGTTCTCACCCTCAAACATCCACTGGAAATCCTGGCGCGGGAGGCCGGTACACGCGCAAACTAGGTGCCGGACCAAAACCTGCCGAGTGGTCTCAGGGTCTCCAAGCCTGAATTCGGGCCAAACGGACGACACCGGCGTGTCCCAGTCGAACCGCCCCTCGTCTACAAGCCTGGCCAGCATCAAGGTGGTCAGTGGCTTGCCGTTGGAGGCAATGTTGAAAAGGGTATGCGCGTCTACCGGTTCGGGCCTGCCCAACTCACGCACACCGAAGCCACCCGCAAAAACGATCTGGCCATCCTGTACGAGACCGAGGGCTACTCCGGGTATATCGCCTCCCTCACGCGCCATTTCGATAAACTCCGTGAGCATGGCGATGCGTCGCGCATCAAGGCGGTTCGCCTGCCTGCCAGCGAAGGATTCGGGTTCGTATCCCGCAGGAAAGTGCTTCCCGAACATCAGGTCGAGCTGGGAGTCCCGCTTCTCCGCAACGGGGTCCGTAACGTCGTAGATCGACACCGTCCACTGGTCGCCTTTGCGCCGCGCCGTTGCGGACACGGTGCGGGCCACATCACCGGGAGATTGGTACCGATAGCTCCGGATCTGATCCCAGCCGTCCCGGGCGGCGCCGTCGGAAGTCCGCAACAGCTGCGGAACAGGACCCGGCCGATAGGCAGCCCATGCGGCGACTACCGCCGCGTCGGCGTCACCGCCCGATACGTCGACAAAGGCGATGTGCGAGTCGCCTTCCGGAGCGCCAAGGATCATGGTGTTCCCGCTGGCCCGGAGAGACCAGCGCCTGGGGGCGACAAAGCGGCTGCCGTTGAGCGTCTGAAAGGCGGTGTCAGCCTGCATCACCTGGACGGAGGGCGTCGCCACTGATGACTGGGGTGCGATGGCCAACGCCGGTGATGCGCAACCTGAACACATCAGGGCGGCGAGAAGAAATCGGTACATATCTGATCCTTTTAGAAAACGAAATAATGTTGGAATTCATGCGCGTGCGGCTGAGCAGCCCGATCCAAGGGTCGCCAGGCTGCAGGGGGCTTAGGCCTGCCCAATCCTGGCTCGGTGGCTCAAACTTGCGCCCTGCCGCTGCGAGGAGGCTGGCCGCCGCAACCACCTCGGGATCGATCCGGGAGGCGTAAGGCGGCCACACGGTTGGAGCCTACTCCCCCACGTCCGAAGCGGTCGACGAGAAGTCACAAAGGCCCGACATGCGGAAGTGCGCCCTCGGAGCAGGCTCTCGCGCTGCCTTTGTGGAAATAGCTCGCGCACTCTTAGCTCCACTTCTGCTACATCTGTAGCGTGGCACACCTGTAGCATATTGCAAGGATATTTTGTCCGAGGTTACGTCATGACGGGACAAGCCAGGCGTCCAAGGGTGCCGGGGCGTTCACGCAACGCGCCGTGAGCCCAGACTTCAAGTGTGTTGCCGTCAGCAGGCGGACTGACGGTCTGGTTTCGCTAATGAAGCCTATCCGCGTTTCGCGCTGGAGACCGGATGGGCGAGAGCGGCTTTGAGCCGAACAGAGTACTTCAGCCATGGAGCGAACAGGTTGCTGAACCCCTCTCCCGCTCACTTTGGTCATTTCTCTGCATCGCTGACCTGGGACGCGCCGCGGCAACAAGTCCTGGCGCAGACATGCCGCGCTTCACCCCTCGCCGAACCGCACTTGGCGCGTGTATCCTAGGCGTCCACGGCGTTCGACCACTCCTGGGCCATATGCCGGCGCTGGGCCTCAAACTCCGCCTTGTTGTAGACGCCGCGGGACGACCGCTCTTCGTGGGCGAGGCATTTCTCGATCCAGTCCGAGTTGAAGCCCATCTCATGCAGGAGCGTAGAGGCCGTCCGCCGCAGGTCGTGGACCGTGAACGGGTCCAGGGGCAGGTCCCGCTCCCGCGCGCGCTCGGCGATCGCCGAGGTCACCCGGTTGAAGGTCGCCCGCGACATCGGCGCATCGGCGTCATAGCGGGACGGCAGGATGTAGCGGGAGTTCCCGGCGCAGGTCTTCAGCGCGATCAGGATGTCGAGCATCTGGGTCGAGAGGTAGACGTTGCGCGGCCGCGACCGCTTCATCCGCTCCTTGGGGATCGACCAGACGGCGTTGGCGAAATCGACCTCGTCCCAGACCCCGTCCTGGAGCTCGCTCTTACGGACCATGCTCAGCAGGATGAATTCAGACCGAGGCGGATCGTGGGCAGGGTCGCCACCTCCCCCAGCAGGTTCAGGACGATCCGGATCTCGGTCGGTGACAGCGACCGGTCCGGCGGCCGGAAGGTGGCGATGGAGGCCGGCCCGACCCCGTCGGCCGGGTTGTCGATCTTCTCGCCGTGCAGGATGGCGTAGGCGTAGATCTGTTTGACGATGTCCCGGACGTGGACGGCCGTCGCCGGCGCGCCCCGATCGACGATCGTCTTGCAGTGGGCGCGAAGGTCATTGGGCGTGATCTCGTTCAGCAGCCGGTTGCGCCATTGCGGCAGGATTTCCCGGTTGAAGATAGACCGCCGCATATTGCGGGTACTGTCCGCCCATCCAGCGCTGGGCCACATGCTCGAAGCTCCGGGCGTGTTGCAACCGGCACTTGGCCCGCTGCTTCTCCAAGGCGGGAGAGATGCCCTCCGCGATCATGCGCTTGGCGTCGATGACCTTCTCGCGGGCCTTGGCCAGCGACAAGTCGGCGGGTCCATAGGAGCCCAGCGTGACCGACTCCCGCCGACCGTTGAAGCGGTAGTCGTACTTGAACGCGATGCCGCCCTTGGGCGAGATCAGCAGGTACAAACCGTCCCTGTCGGTCATTTTGTATAATTTTGATTTTGCTCGAATATTTCGCAATGCGGCGTCGGTAAGTATGCCGTTTTGACTCCAAAAGACCGCCAGGCGCTTTCGAGGTCTCTCGGGATCATTTTTCTTTGCCAAGTCCGCAGCTTGGCTCAAAAAAAGACCGTCAGGACGCTCTCGGCCCTCTGACGGTATGGAGCGGAGTCCGGGCGGGCAATGGCTGCGGGACCGTCAGACGAACCGACGCACGCAAAAGCAACCCCTCGAATGGCACCGAGAGACTGCAAGAGCATTTATCTTATAAGTCAATGTTTTATCGAAACTTTCGCAAGCGTTCTGGAAAGATTCAGAAGGCCCTGAATCATTCCCACTCGATTACTCAAAATCTCTTAGGCGCTTGTTTTTAAGTGCCTTTTTCGTATGCACATCCAGCTATGCCGATCGGAAAGCCGACAAAATTCTAGTATTCTGAAAACGCTTATGAAATAGATCGATGTAAAAACTGCGTGATCGCGACATCTTTCGAGATGTATTGACAACGCCGCGCGACCAACGCTTTACCAACTCAGACCGGCAAATCAGTCTTCACAAACTATCACATCAGCCATCTCTTCGATACCGCCGGCTTCCGCGCAGCCGCGCGGGGAGATGATCGCTGGTTCACGTGCTGGTCTAGCCGACGAGCGCGTAGGCGCGTAGCAGCGTCCCGAAGCGCTGGCGGTAGGTCGAGCGCGACGGCAATCCTCTACCTCGTCGATCAGCAGTCCGTACAGGCAGCCTTTCTCGCCGAGGAGCACCGTCAGCCGGTCGAGCAGCTGCTCGTCGGTGAACCGGCGCGTCCGGTCGGCGATGATCCGCTGGGCGGCGGCGAGGAACTCCGGGTCGATGAAGCTGTCGAAGACGCCGTTCGCGCGCACCCACATGTCGGGCGCGTTGAGCACTCGCTTCTTCCCAAGCTTGAAGGAGACGCGATTGTAGACGTTGTTGCCGATGTATTTCTCGTTGGTCAGGATTTGGTGCGCCGTGCCTCGCGTGCAGGCCGGTCGAGGTCGGTCGAGGTCGGTCGAGGTCGGTCAGGATGACGTCCTGACCACCGCGGTGGTCAATCCCGATCGCGTGCGCAAGAGGTCAGGCATGGGCCGCGGACTGGCTCACGGAGCGGGCGAGCCAGTTCGGCAGACGTGGTCCGATGGACACCAGCTCACCGAAGGCCGAAGGGGTCAGCCTGCGTTTCAGGGCCTTCAGGGCGGTCTCGGCTTTCTCCGGCCCCAGCCAGGCCAGGGCTCGCACCGCTTCTCCAGCGGGACGATCAGCCAGCAGGAGTTGCCACGCCGGCGCATGTTTGAGCTCGACGACCTGCTTTCCGAGGCTGAGCGTGCGGCTCGGCCCATTGGTCAGATAGATCATGCGGATGGGCACCTGGGTTGTCAGGCCCAGGGCGTTCGCAGCCGCCGCTCCGTTGGACGCGACGACTTCTCCTCGCTGAATCCCGACTGCGAGTACGACCTTCTCGACCGAGGGAGTTCGAATGCCGAAGCGGCTTTCCAGAGGTCGCACATACAACCCTCGGCCGGCGCGCAGAAGCTGGCCGCGGCGAACCAGTCGCGACAGCGCCTGATCCACGCCCGCGCGACTGCCCAGATGCAGCAGCGCCTTGGCCGCGATCGGCGCGCCCTCGGGAAGCGCTTTGGCGCGCTCCATGATCTGTTCGGTGAGAACTTGCATGACGAACTTCGTGTCAGAAATATAGGTCAGCTTCTGACACCAGACAAACACGGCTTGCGCGGCACCGAGTCCTGACTTTGGGCCGAGCGCACCATCAAGCCGGCGAGCAGGCGCTTGAATCTGGCTTACCCTGCCCTCAAGGCTAAATTGTTCCTATAAGGACCCACATCTGGGTGATTGGAGGCACAGGAAGGCATAACCACCCATATAATGGTTCTTACGGTCCAACATTGACTCTACCTTCATAAGAACCAATATATTAGCGATTGAGGCCAATTATCGAGACAAACACCCATATAAGGGTTCTTAGATGTCAACGTCCGAAGCTAACCTTCTTACCCGTGCCGAACAGCTCGGCGAGCGCCTGGCGGCGCAACGGCTGAACCGCAACCTCACCCAGCGCCAGCTGGCTGACAACGCCGCTGTCGCCTTGAACACGCTGCGCCGGCTCGAGGATGGGGACAACGTCTCCCTCGATACCCTGATCCGGGTGCTGGAGGCGCTCGGCCTGGGCGACCGGCTGGAGGCCCTCGCCCCGCCCGCCGATGTTCGGCCGGTGGACCGGGTCCGCATCGCTGCCGGCAGTGAGCGCAAGCGCGCCAGCGGCGCGGGTCAAGACGCGCCGGCGCCCTGGTCGTGGGGTGACGATCAGTGACGGACGCCACCATCCGCCTGTGGGGCCGCGACATCGGCGCGGTCAGCTGGCTCGAGGACCGCGACTATGCGGTCTTCCAGTACGTCCCGGAGTTCGTCGCCAGCGAGATCGCGGTCTCCCCGCTGGCGATGCCGCCGAGCCAGGCCCCCTACGCCTTTCCCGAACTGCCGCGGGACGCCTTCAAGGGCCTGCCGGGCCTCCTGGCCGACTCCCTGCCCGACAAATACGGCAACGCCCTGATCGACGCCTGGCTGACCCGTCAGGGCCGCGACGCCAAATCCTTCAACTCGGTCGAACGGCTCTGCTACATCGGCACCCGCGGCATGGGGGCGCTGGAGTTCCATCCCACCCTGATGAAGGCCGCGCGTCGCTCGCGCCGGCTGCAGATCGACGCCCTCGTCGATCTCGCCAACCAGGTGCTGTCGATGCGCCAGGACATGAAGGGCGTCCTGTCGGGCGAGGACGACCGCGACACGCTGGAGGAGATCCTGCGGGTCGGCACCTCGGCGGGCGGCGCGCGCGCCAAGGCGGTTCTGGCCTGGAACGAGGCGACGGGCGAGTTCCGGTCGGGCCAGGCCCCGGCCGGCGAGGGCTTCACCTACTGGCTGATGAAGTTCGACGGCGTCAGCAACAACCGCGACAAGGAGCTCGCCGACCCGGAGGGCTTCGGGCTGATCGAGTACGCCTTCTCGCAGATGGCCGCCGATGTCGGCATCGACATGTCGGAGTGCCGGCTGCACCACGAGGGCGGCCGCAGTCACTTCATGACCAAGCGTTTCGACCGCACGCCGGCCGGCCAGAAGCTGCACATGCAGTCGCTCGGCGCGCTTCGGCATTTCGACTTCAACGCGGCCGGCGCCTACAGCTACGAGCAGGCGGTCGAGACGATCCGTCTGCTGGGTCTCGACGCGGTCGACATCGAACAGCAGTTCCGCCGCGCGGTCTTCAATCTGTTCATCCGCAACCAGGATGACCATGTGAAGAACATCGCCTTCCTGATGGACAAGTCGGGGGCCTGGCGGCTCTCGCCCGCCTTCGACGTGGGCTACGCCTACAATCCGTCGGGGCCCTGGACCAGCACCCACCAGATGACCTTCAACGGCAAGCGCGATAACTTCACGATCGAGGACCTGGTCGGGTTCGGCGCCTATTGCGGCTTCAAGCGGCGCAGGACGCTGGGCATCGTGCGCGAGATCGCGGACAGGGTTCGCGACTGGCGCATCTATGCCGACGCCGCCGGCGTGTACGAACCGGACGCCATCCGGATCGACAAGGCCCTGCGCCTCGATCTCACGCCGCCCGCGACGGACGCCTCGGCCGCCTAGACATCCGCCGCCACGGACGATCGCCGTTGAGCCACCCTCCATCCAGCTCTGACCTTCGGTCTGGCTCCTTTGCGCCAGTTCCAGACGTTGCCGCTTCGCCGACAACACGACATTCAGGGCGAACGGCTGGCCGCAGGAAGGTCCACTTTGCGGCGGCGCTCACCGAGCCCATAGGACGTGACGTTGAGTGAGGCTAAGACGGCCGGGTCAGGATCCAGACGCCAGCCGCCAGCATGACGGCGCCGGCGGCGACGGAAATCGCCACGGGTGCGTCGCCGGACCAAAGCAAGAGCCAGCTGGCGGGCAGGCTGACGCCGGCGATCGCTTTGGCCTTGCGGGGGATGGCGCGGCGATGCTCCCAACCGTTCAGCGGCGGCCCAAGGTGGGGATGAGCTCGCAGCCAGGCGTCAAGCTGTGGTGAGCTGCGGGCGAACGCCCAGCCTGCGACCAGCAGAAAGGGTGTCGTCGGCAGGAGCGGCAGGACCACGCCCGCCAAAGCGAGACACACGGCGCCGCTTCCGAGCAGACGGAGCGGCCAGGCACCGTGACAGCGCGTCTCACAAGGGGAGCAGTGGCACTCGCTGAACAGGCACAAGTCTGCCGGGCAGGTCGATCTGGCGCCGAGGTTCGCGAGATCGGTCATGAACTGACTATGGCCCGGGGCTGCGCGGCAGGCGTTGAGCTCGCGCAGGCGATGACGCTGGCGCCGCCGGGCGTCCGCATGTCCAGCGCCCGGGCGATGGTCAGCGGTGTCCGTCCCGCCGTCACCGGCACCTCCCCCGGGTCCACCGGCGCCTCCGAGACAGGCGCAACGGATTGGGCGTGGGCACCAGTCGAGGCGGCCAGGGCCAGCGTCAGAAGGATGCAAGCCCCCGCGGTGTTGACGCAGAAAAACGACAACGGGCGGGGACGTGGGGTTCGGTGGCGCATCGTCGTGCCTCTCTGACCGTCTCAGTCACGGTATTGCTTCTCATTATCATCCTAAAAGCCCGTAGACCTTTGACGGGGTCCGTCCAAACACTTGATGGATGCCAATCCGATTTGGCGACGCAGGCTGTAAGTCCAGAGGACCAGCCCGGGCCGGGCAGAGAGGCAGCCGACGTTCCGATGACTGCAAAACCGTCGCGCCAGCTTGTCCGCAACTATTCCCCTGGCGCGCGATCCGAGAATGAAGGGCCCCTGCGCCGATGAACCCCAACCAGCATTTCCGACAGCTCCTGGTCGCCGCCGCAGCCGAGCCCGAACCGCAGCGTCTGTTGTTCGTCTTCGCCGCCGCCGAACTGCCCGACAGGGCCACGCCGGAGCAGGAGGCGCGTTTCCGGGCAGGACGGGGCGGCGAGCTCGGGCCGCTGATGTGCGTCGACAAGGCCCCGCAGGATCTCCCTGACTTCAACGCGCTGGTGTCGGAGGCAGAGCGGGCGGGGCCGCCGTGGAGCATCGTGTTCGCCGCGAGCCTGTCCGGACAGGCGGGGCGTCCGCCCGACAAGGCACGCATCGACCTCGCCCTCGAGACCATGGTCGAGGCTGTGCGTGATGGTCGGATCAGCGGCTTCGCGGCCTATGGACCTGACGGGGACTTCCTGGAGATCGGGTGACCCGACGACACGGCCCGGCCTTTGACGGGGTTCGTCCCGGCAATTGATCGATGCCAATTCGAATTCGCGACGCAGGCTGTAAGTCCAGCGGACCGGCCCGGTCCGGGCAGAGAGGCAACCGACGTTCCGATGACCGCAGACCCGTCGCGCGAGCTCGTCCGCACATATTTCCCCGGCGCGCGATCCGAAAATGAACGCCGTCTGCGCGGCGAGATCGACGCCACCCTCGACCACTGGTTTCGCTGGCGCTCCGGACGGTTCGAGGACAGCGCTTCCAACTACGCGCCGCCCGTCGCCGCTTCCCCCGCACGCGAGGGCGATCCGCTCGGCCAACGGTTGCTGACGCTCTGCGACGCCTTGACGGCGGAGACCCCGACCTTCTCCCCCCGCTACATCGCCCACATGAAGGCCGATCTGTCCCTGCCCGGTCTGCTGGGCTGGTTCGCGGCCATGCTCCACAATCCCAACAATAGTTCGCGCGACGCCAGCCGCGTCGGCAGCGTGATCGAGACCGAAGCCATCGCCGCCCTGGCCGGCATGCTGGGCTATGATCCCGCGCAGGCCCAAGGGCATTTCACCTCCGGCGGGACGGTGGCCAATTTCGAGGCGGTCTGGCGCGCGCGCTACCGACTGGACCACTGGCTGGCGCTGGCGCTGCATGTTTCCGAAGTCACCGGCGAACCACTCGACCCCTTCGCTGCGGCACATATGGGCTGGAAGCAGTTCCGCAGCCTGCAGTCCGTTCACGCCGCGTCGGACGCGATCCTGAAATCCTGCAGCGCGGCGGCGTCCAATCCGGGGGATGTCTGGCGTCGGATCAGCCGGGCGTCAGGACGGGACTACCGGGGGCCCGTGATGCTGGTTCCCGGAAACCGGCACTATTCGTGGAGCAAATCGGCCAACGTCTTCGGTCTGGGCGGCGAGGCGATCTGGAGCGTGGCCCTGGACAAGGGCGGTCACCTGGATCTCGCCGATTTCGAACGTCAGGTGGAACGCGCCCAGGCTGATGGAAGACCGATCCTGATGGCCGTCGCCGTGGCCGGGGCCACCGAGACCGGGGCCATTGATCCGCTCGATCGCCTCTATGACCGGTTGGGCCTGTGGCGGGCGGAGCGAGGTTGGCGCATCTGGCGCCACATCGACGCGGCCTATGGCGGCTTCCTCCGGGCCATGCTGGACGGCCCGTCCGAGGCGGCCCTGGCCCCTGAGACCGCTGCAGCCCTGCGCGCCATGGGGAGATCGGATTCTATCACGATCGACCCGCACAAGCTGGGCTATGTGCCCTACGCCTGCGGGGCCTTTCTGACGCCGGACGCGGAACACTACGCCGTGTCCGCCTTTGACGCCCCCTATCTGGACCGGCCGGAACTGGGCGATGGCAAATGGTCATCGACGCTGGAAGGATCGCGGTCGGCGGCGGGCGCTGCGGCGACCTGGCTGACGGCGGAAACCCTCGGCTTCGGCGCGGACGGCCTCGGGGCCCTGATGGCCTCCACGGTCGAGACCCGCCAGGCTTTTGAAGCCGCCGTAAGGGAGGCTGTCCCGGAAGCGCGATTCCTGCCCGCCGATAGCAATATCGCCTGTTTTTCGCTGGCTCGCCCCAGCGAGGCGCTGAGCCATTCCAACGCCCGGACCCAGGCCGTCTTTGATCATTTCCAGAGGTCGCCGCATTTCGCCGTGTCCAAGACGACCCTGGGGGCCGACAACGCCGCGCTGATCGCCGACCTGCTCGGCGGCCATGGCGGCTACGATGACCGATCCGAGGGTGATGCCGGGATGCTGGTGATCCGTTGCGTGTTCATGAATCCCTATTGGTCTGACCCCTCGGTGCGGCACGACCTGCTGCCGCGCTTCATTGAGGAGTTGCGCCAGGCCCTGACCGACCCCGACGAAGCAAAGGCGGCCTGAGATGGAGACGACCATGAGCCCTATCTTGTTCTTTGGCCGGGTCGGCGAGCGTCTGGGCCCGGAGGGGCGCCTGGACTTGCCCGCCGAGGGACTTCCGGTTCGAGAGATCCGTCGCCTGCTGGCCGAGCGCGACGAGGTCGCAGCGGACGCCCTGCTGCGGCCCGACGTCCGCGCGTCGGTTGATCTGGTCGTCGTCGGTGAGGACGCCTTGGCCCGGCCGGGTCAGGAGATCGCCTTCTTTTCCCTGTTTTCGGGGGGCTGAGATGGCCCTCGACGTCAGGCTCACCAGCACGACCCTGTCCGCCCCTGCGGAGCTTGAGGCCTTTCTCGCCGGCCGCACGGTCGAGGGCGCTGTGGTGACGTTCACCGGCTTGGCCCGAGGTGCCGGCAAAGATGGTTCGGTCGTCGAGACCCTCACCCTGGATTGGTATCCCGGCATGACCGAGCGTTCGATGCAGGATATCGCCGAAGCCGCCGCGGTGCGCTTCCCGGTTACGGATCTGGTCGTGGTCCATCGATGCGGCGAGATCGTCCCCGGCGAGACCATCGTCTTCGTCGCCGCCGCCGCGGCCCACCGGCGCGAAGCCTTCGCAGCGGCGGACTATCTGATGGACAGGCTCAAGACCGAGGCCGCATTCTGGAAGCGCGAGACCGGCCCCTCCGGCACACGCTGGATCGAACCCGTAGACGAGGACCGCGCCGCCCTGGCGCGTTGGAAGGACGAGACCCCCTGATGGCCGGAAGAATTGACGAGACACTGCCGTTTCACCCGCTCAACATCGCGGTGCTGACCATCTCGGACACCCGCGATGAAACGACTGACACCTCGGGCGGCACGCTGGTCGAACGTCTGACCACGGCGGGCCATGTGCTGAAGGGGAAGGCCATCGTCCACGACGAGGTGGACGCCATCCGCAGCCAGCTCAAGATCTGGATCCAGGACCCGGACGTGGATGTGGTGCTGACGACAGGCGGCACCGGCTTTTCGCCTCGCGACGTGACTCCCGAAGCGGTGAAGCCGCTCTTCCGGCGGGAGCTGGAGGGCTTTTCCGTGGTCTTCCATCTGGCGAGCCTGGGCACGGTCGGTGTGGCGACACTTCAATCACGGGCTCTGGCGGGACAGGCGGAGGATACCTTCGTCTTCTGCGTGCCGGGTTCGACCGGCGCTTGCCGCGACGCTTGGGACCTGGTGCTGGCGGAAGAACTGGACAGCCGATTCCGGCCCTGTTCTCTGGTCGGCCAGATCCCGCGCTTCAGGGGCATCTGCCCGTGAGCGCCCTGACCCATCTGGACAGCGGCGGGCGGGTGCACATGGTCGATGTCGGCGACAAGGCGCGACATCGCGGCGGGCTGTGGCCGAGGGGCGGGTCATCTGCGCGCCCGCGACCCTCGCCTTGGTCCGGGACGACCATGCGCCCAAGGGCGCGGTCATCACCACCGCCGAACTGGCCGGGATCATGGGGGCCAAGCGCACGGCCGACCTGATTCCGCTGTGTCACCCCCTCGGCCTCGACAAGGTCTCGGTGAAGATCGACCTCGACGAGGCGCTGCCGGGCTTCATCGTCACCGCCGAAGCGCGTGTCTCCGGTCCCACCGGCGTCGAGATGGAAGCCCTGACGGCCGTCTCAGTGGCCTGCCTCACCCTCTACGACATGCTCAAGGCGGCCGACCGCGGCATGGTCGTCAGCCAAATCCGGCTGCTGTCCAAATCCGGCGGCCGATCGGGCGACTGGACCGCGTCGTGATCGATTTCGATACCGCCCTGGCCCTGATCCTGAAAGAGGCCCGCCCCCTCCCCAGTGAGACAGTGGCGCTCGATGCCGCCGCCGACCGGGTCCTGGCCGCCGATCTGAAGGCGCGCGGCGATGCCCCGCGCGCTGCGGTATCGGCCATGGATGGCTATGCCGTGCGCGACGCCGACCTCGCGGCATTGCCGGCCCGATTGCCGATCGCTGCCGTAGCCTTCGCGGGCCGGGCCGACGTGCCCTTCCTGCCTCCTGCAAGCTGCGCCCGGGTCTTCACCGGAGGACCTGTGCCGCACGGGGCCGACAGGATCGTGGTCCAGGAGATTGTCGGCCGCGACGGCGATTTGGCCGTGTTCGAAATCCCGCCCGGACCGGCCACCCACATCCGCGCCGCTGGCTCCGATTTTCGGTCCGGCGATACCCTGCTTCCGGCCGGGACCGTCCTTGGCTTTCGCGCCATGGTCGCCGCGGCGGCGGCGGATGTCGCCCACCTGTCGGTCGTGCGCCGGCCGCGTGTCGTCATTCTCGGCACCGGCGACGAACTGGCGGAACCGGGACAGGCGCTGGAGACTCCCGGCAGCATCCCGGAGAGCGTTTCGTTCGGTGTCGCCGGCCTCGCGCGGCAATGCGGCGCCGAGGTGATCGCCCGACGCCGGCTGACCGACACTCCCGAGACGCTGGAGGCCGCCGCCCACCTCGCGCTCGGCGAGGCCGATCTGATCGTCGTGACCGGCGGGGCGTCCGTGGGCGAGAAGGACTACGCCCGTTCCATGTTCGCCTCTTCGGGTCTGGAGTTGATCTTCTCGAAGGTAGCCATCAAGCCCGGCAAGCCGGTCTGGTTCGGACGGGCGGGCGGCGTGCTGGTTCTGGGCCTGCCGGGCAATCCGACCTCGGCGATGGTGACCGCCCGTCTCTTCCTCGCGCCCCTGATCGCGGGCCTGACGGGCCGGGATCCTGCCGCGCTGCTGAACTGGCGGAACATGACCCTGACCGCGCCGCTGAAGTCTTGCGGAGATCGGGAGACCTTCGAGCGCGGCCGTCTGGTCGGAGACGGCGTCGCGGGACTGGCTGTCCAGGATTCCGCGACCCAGATGGCGCTGGCGACATCCGATGTGCTGATCCGGCGTCGCGCCGGCGCTGCCGCCCTCAGCGCTGGCGACAACGCCCTCGTTCTGGACTTCTGAACCGGCTCAGAGGAAGCGCTGGAACAGGATGTTGTTCTCCAGGTGGACATGCTCGCGCAGGTCCATGTCCAGCTTGCTGCATCCGGCATACAGGGCCCGCCAGGTAGCGCAGGCGCCTTCCGGCGCGACGAAGTCGTCGGTCAGCTCCGCCATGAAGGCGAGCAACGCCCCCAGATCCTCATGGTCCTGCATCATCCGGGCGATCGGATCACGCAGAACCAGACCCACGCCCCTGATCATGGCGGGAAACAGAACTGCCTCTTCCTTGTGCTGATGGTCTTCGAGGTCCTCGAACATGTCCGAGAGCAGGTTGGCGAGCCCGCGCGGACAGTCGACCCTGCCCTGGTGAACCGACTCAACGCGGCGGGCTAATGCGATGACCTCGGGGAATTCGCGCCGGTGCACCTTGTGATAGCGCTCAATGATGTGGGCGATCAGATCAGCGGTCTCGGCGGGCGCGTGGACCCCCGGGGTTTCCAGAGCGTGGAGCTCCGCCTCAAGGGCCGATAGATCCAGGCCGCGGCTCTCCGCTTCCTTCGCGAGCAGGGTATCGCCCTTGCAGCAGAAATCGATCTTGTGGCGGCGAAAGACCGTGGTGGCTCCCGGCAGGATGACGGCGATCTCACCGACAGACAGATGTTCAAGCGCCATGATCAGGGTTGACCTTTCCGGTTCGCGCTCCGCATTCACGGGCGCGGCGAAGCGTCTTCCTAGACCGCCGGCGCCGGCGGTCGCTTGACGTCAATCAAGCCTCGCGTTGATGGCGGTCCGGGTCCGCGACACCCCCGGAAGCCTTCCCGACGCCGCACGGAATCACCGAGTCTGACCCTCCGCTTTTCGAGGAGTGCAGACATGGCGTTCGACAGTCCGCTGGCCGGTGAAATCTGGAGCAGCAAATATCGCTTCCGGCCGCACGACGGGGAGGGAGACGCGACGGTCGAGGCCACGTGGGACCGGGTCGCCACTGCCCTCGCCGAAGCTGAACCGGCGAAGTCGCGCGGTCGCTGGCGCGCGCGGTTCCGGGAGGCCCTCGAAGGCTATCGCTTCTTGCCCGCAGGGCGAATTCTCGCCGGAGCCGGCACGGGCCGCGCCGTGACCCTGTTCAATTGTTTCGTCATGGGGACGGTGCCTGACGATCTCGACGGCATCTTCCAGCATTTGCGGGAAGCCGCGGTCACCATGCAGCAAGGCGGCGGCGTGGGTATGGACTTCTCCACGGTCCGGCCGTCAGGAGCGCCGGTCCGGGGCGTCGGGGCGGAGGCCTCAGGCCCGCTCAGCTTTATGGACGTGTGGGACTCCATGTGCCGCACGATCATGTCGGCCGGCCAAAGGCGCGGAGCGATGATGGGCTGTCTCCGGATCGACCATCCGGACATCGAGGCCTTCATCGACGCCAAACGAGATGCGGTCCGATTCAGGAACTTCAACCTCTCGGTGCTGGTCCCCGACGCCTTCATGGCCGCCCTGGACGCCGACACGGACTGGCCCCTGGTGTTCAACGGCGAGGTGCGGCGCACCGTACGGGCGGCGGACCTGTGGAACCGTCTGATGCAGGCCACCTATGACGCCGCCGAGCCGGGGGTGATCTTCATCGACCGCGTCAACGCGGCGAACAACCTGGCCCACTGCGAGGTGATTTCGGCCTCCAATCCTTGCGGCGAACAGATGCTGCCGCCCTATGGGGCCTGCTTGCTGGGGTCGATTAATCTGGCCCGCCTCGTCTCCGCGCCGTTCGAAGCCGGCGCGGCCATGGATGAGGTGGAGCTGGCGACCCTCACCCGAACAGCCGTGCGGATGCTGGACAATGTCATCGACATCTCCCGCTTCCCTCTGCCGGCGCAGGAGGAAGAGGCCCGGGCCAAGCGCCGGCTCGGCCTGGGCGTGACCGGGCTGGCTGATGCCCTGATCTTCTGCGGTGCCCGATATGGCGAGGATCGGGCCGTCGCCCTCACCGAGCAATGGCTGGGCCTGATCCGGCGTGAGGCCTATCGCGCCTCGGCGGAATTGGCCGCCGAAAAGGGCGCCTTCCCCCTCTACGATCCGGCCATGCTTGAGCGGCCCAACCTGGCCAGTCTCGACCCCGAGACCCGCGAACTGATCGCGCGCCACGGTTTGAGAAACGGTTGTCTGACGTCGATCGCCCCGACCGGCACGACCTCTCTCCTGGCCGGGAATGTCTCTTCGGGGATCGAGCCGGTGTTCGCCTTCGCCTACACCCGCAAGGTGTTGCAGCCCGACGGCACCAAGCGCGAGGAGGCCGTTGAGGACTACGCCCTGGCGCTCTGGAAGCGGCTCAAGGGGGCAGATGCTCCTCTGGAGAGCGCGCCAGGGGAGGCCTTCGTCAGCGCCCAGACCCTGACACCCGAACATCATCTGCGGATGCAGGCGGCGGCCCAGGCCCAGATCGACAGTTCGATCTCCAAGACCATCAATTGCCCGGAGGACATCGCCTTCGACGCATTCTCCGACGTCTATCGCCAGGGCTATCGTCTGGGCTGCAAGGGACTGACCACCTATCGGCCCAACGCCATCACCGGTTCAGTGCTGAGCGTCGAACCCACACCCACGCTTGCCCCGGTCCCGGCAGAACCTGTCCTGACGCCCAGGCCGGCGCGGCTCGAGGGCGCGACCTACAAGGTGCGTTGGCCGCTGGACCCGCACGCGGTCTATGTGACCATCAACGATTCCGGCGAGGAGGATGGGGGCGAGCGTCGTCCGATGGAGATCTTCGTCAACTCCAAGAACATGGCCCACTACGCCTGGACGGTCGCCCTGACCCGGATGGTCTCGGCCGTCTTCCGGCGCGGCGGCGACGTCTCCTTCGTGGCGGAAGAACTGAAGGCGGTGTTCGATCCCGGCGGCGGCGCCTGGATGGAGGGGCGCTATACGCCGTCCCTCCCTGCGGCCATCGGCGCGGTGATCGAGCGCCACATGGCCCTCTCGGCCGGCGGCGCTGCCACGGCTGCGCCCGATCCGGCGCCCGGGTCCGCGACCGTGGCCGCGACTGTGGCAGTCCACGCCCCGTCGTCTTGTCCGCGATGCGGCATGCCGGGCCTGGTTCGCAAGGAGGGCTGCGACAGCTGCCTCGACTGCGGCTACTCCCGATGCGGATAGCCCCGCTATGGGTCTCGTCGCCCACCCGTCGCTGGACCGAACTGATGTATCGGGCGCGGAGACCCGTCGAGACCCTGCTGACAGCGTCGCTTCGCGGGGTCGCCCGCCGTCAGCCCGAGGCGTTCGAGCGGCTCGGACCTGTCCGCCATGCCACTATCCGGATCAGCCCCGCCGACCTGCCCGTCGCCTTCGAGATGCGGCCGGACGGCGTGGCCGGGTCCATCCGGGTGGTGCGGCCCGACTCGGATGACGGCGCCGCTTCGGCTCGGATCAGCGGCCCCTTGCTGACTCTTCTGGCCCTCTTCGACGGGCGCGGAGACGCCGATGGAGCCTTTTTCCAGCGGCGCATCGATATCGACGGAGACACAGCCGCCATCCTCGCTCTCCACAATGCGCTTGAAGCCTCGGAGTTGACGATGGCTGACATCCTGGGTCTGCCGCGCGGGCTCGATCCGATGTTGCAGACAGTGTTGTCCGTCCTTGGGCGATGGCGTCAGGCCGAGGTCCGGCCATGACCGGCGCTGCCGCCTCGACGCTGGAGCTGGTGTGCCCCGCCGGCTCGCCCGCCATGCTGAAGGCCGCGATCGATGCCGGGGCGGACAGCGTCTACTGCGGCTTCCGCGACGAGACCAACGCGCGCAATTTCCCGGGCCTGAACTTCTCCCCCGAGGAGCTGCGGGCAGCGACCGACTGGGCGCACGAACGCGGAGCCCGCGTTCTGCTGGCGTTGAACACCTTCGCCCGGGCCGACGCCACTGATCTCTGGCGAGGCTCCGCCGACGCCGCCGCAGCCGCGGGTGTGGACGCCGTGATCGCCGCCGATCTCGCTGTGCTGTCGCATATGCGCGCCAACCATCCGGACACCCGGCTTCACCTGTCGGTCCAGGCGGCGGCGGGCACCACTGAGGCGATCGCTTTCTACGCCCGCGAATACGGCGTGAAACGGGTGGTTCTGCCCCGCGTCCTCAGCGTCGAGGAAATCCAGCGCCTGACTCCGGAAATATCCGTCGAGACCGAGGCCTTCGTTTATGGCGGCCTGTGCGTGATGGCGGAAGGCCGCTGCGCCCTTTCGTCCTATGCCACCGGACGGTCTCCGAACCTGTCCGGCGTATGTTCGCCACCCGAGGCTGTAACCTTCACCGAAGATCGTGGGGAGCGCACGACGCGCCTATCGGGCTTCGCCATCGACCGGCTGCCGGCGGGCGAGGTGGGCGGATACCCGACCCTGTGCAAGGGCCGGTTCCGCGGCGCGGCCGGGGAGCCGGCCTATCTGTTCGAGGATCCAGTCAGCCTGAACGCCATGAGTCTGCTCGCCGGCCTGGCCCGGGCCGGCGTCACCGCCGTCAAGATCGAGGGTCGACAGAGGGGTCGCGCCTATGTGGCGCGCGTCACCGCCGCCTTCCGGGCCGCCATCGACGCCATTGGACGCGGGGAATCTCCGGCTCCTTATGAGTCCCTGCTGGGCGACCTCGCCGAGGGTGCGCGCGAGACAACCGGCGCCTATCGGAAACGCTGGCGATGAGCGGGTTGATGGAACTGGCGATCGGACCGTTGCTGTTCAACTGGCCCGCTGAGCAGGTCGAGGCCTTCTATGCCCGGATCGCCGACGAGGCCCCGGTCGAAACGGTCTATCTCGGCGAGGTCGTCTGCGGAAAGCGCCAGCCGTTGCTGCAGGACGTCCTGGCGCGCGCCGCCGAGCGGCTGGAAGCCGCGGGCAAGACAGTGATCTGGTCCACTCTCGCCCTTCCCTCCACGTCCCGGGAGCGGCGGTTGGCGGCAGAGCTGGCCGCGGATTCCGATCATCTGATCGAGGCCGGGGACATGTCAGCGGTCTGGAGTCGGGCGCCGGCGTCGTTCGTCGCCGGACCGCTGTTGAACGTCTACAACGCCCCTGCGGCGGCGGAGCTTGTGCGGATGGGCTGTGTGCGTCTGTGCGCCAACGTCGAACTTCCCCTGACCTCCATCGCCGAAATCGCGCAGGCCTGCCCGGAGCTCGAACTTGAGCTGTTCGCCTTCGGCCGTTTGCCGCTCGCCCTGTCGAGTCGCTGTGCCCAGGCCCGGATGGAGGGGCTGCATAGGGACGCCTGCCGCTATGTCTGCGACCGACATCCCGACGGGATGGATGTCGCGACCATCGAAGGACAGGGCTTCCTGGCGGTCAATGGATTGCAGACCCTGTCGCACGGATGTCAGCTGGTCGATGTCGAAATCCAGCGGCTCAAGGAAGTCGGCGTGTCGGTTCTTCGCCTGTCGCCGCACAGTCTGGACATGGTCGCGGTCTGCAACCTGTTCCGGGAGTTCACCACCGGGCGGCTTACATCGCGGGAACTTGCCCAGGGGATCGAGCCGCTTGGGCCGCCTGGACCTCTGGTCAGCGGCTATCTGCACGGGGCGGCCGGCGCCCACCGAGGGGCCCGCGAGATTGCGGCATGAACCTGTCCGAACTCGAGGCCCGCCGTGCGCGGATTGATCAGATCGACTCGGTGCTTGTGCGGCTTGTCGCGGCACGCCAGCGCCAGGTCGCCGTCATCGCCGCACTCAAGGCGGGGCCGGACAGCGTTCGGGATCCCGCCCGGATCGCGGCCGTCCTCGCCCGCGTCCAGTCGACGGCGCGACGTTGCGGGCTGGACGAAGCGATCGCGATTCCGGTCTGGCGCGAACTTCTGGAGCGGTCAGCCGAGGCTCAGCAGATGCTTATGGCGCTCGCCAGACAGGCTGATCGATCGCCTTGACGAAGGGCAGGCCGCAGCGGCCAGTTCGTCAACTGGGTCTCCGCTCCGGTCCTCTATGCAGACCGTGTCCTTCGTCCGGGAGTCCCCATGAACACCGCCGCCGCCATTCGCGCCCATCGCGGTCCCGCCGTCTTCAGCGTCGGCCTGCGCCCCTTCTTCCTGTTCTCTGCGCTGTGGGCAGCCGTCGCCGCTCCGCTGTGGCTCTATGCCTTTCTCAGCGGCGGACCTGTAGGACTGAGCTGGCACGTCCACGAAATGTTGTTCGGTTACACGGGCGGAATCGTCGTGGGCTTTCTGCTGACCGCCGTTCCCAACTGGACCGGCCGTCTGCCGGTCGTGGGGACGCCTCTGGCCCTGCTGTTCAGCCTGTGGCTGGCGGGTCGGGCCGCCATGCTGGCGACGGCCCTGAACGCGGATCTGGCGAGTGAAGTCTGGCCGCTGATCATCGACGGCCTGTTCCTGTTCGCCATGGCCGGCGTGGTCTGGCGGGAGGTGCTGGCAGGCCAGAACTGGCGCAATGTGCCGGTCGCCGTCATGGTCACGCTCTTCGCGCTCGCCAATGCCGGATTTCACCTTGAGGCGGGGGCCGGCGGCGTCGCCAACCTTTCCACCCGGTTGGGCCTGGCGGTCGTGGCCCTGCTGATCGCTGTAATCGGCGGCCGGGTCACCCCGAGCTTCACCCGCAACTGGCAGACCAAACGCGGCGGCCCTCTGCCTGCCGTCGCGGGCCGTCTGGACGTGGTGACCCTGGCCGTCACCGCTGGTGGCCTGGTGGCCTGGAGCGTGGCGCCGACGCATCCGGCAGCGGGCGCGCTGTTGCTGGCGGCGGGAGGGCTGAACCTGGTCCGGCTGATCCGCTGGCGCGGAGACGCCACGGTGGCGGAACCGCTCGTCTGGATTCTGCACCTCGGCTATCTGTGGCTGGTTGCGGGCCTCTTCTTCACGGGCTTGTCGGTCGCAGCACCCGGTCTGGTTCCGCCCTCCGTCGGCGTCCACGCGCTCACCGCCGGCGCGATCGGGGTTATGACCCTGGCCATCATGACACGGGCCAGTCGAGGTCACACCGGTCGCCCCCTGGCGGCCGGGAGGATTGAGGTCCTGATCTATGTCCTCATCAATGCCGCCGCCCTGACCCGGGTGACAGGCGGCCTCTTGCCGACTCTCTATCAGCCCCTGCTGATGGTCTCGGCAGGGCTCTGGTCAGCAGCCTTCCTGGCCTTCGTGGTCGGCTATGGCCCGATGCTGCTGTCGCCCCGCCCTGATCGCGCCTGATCGCGGTCAGGCGTAGCGGGCGGCGGCGGTCGCCTTGACCAGGGCGATTACGTGCTTGCCCGGCGCCAGGGCGAGTTGTTCGCTTGCTTGCCGGGTGACCAGCGCCTTCAGTCTCAGCGCTCCCGCCTCGAGACGGACGAGGACACCGTCAGACCGAACTTCCAGCTCCGCGACCTGCATCGGCAGCCGGTTCTGAAAGCTGGCATCGACCGGATCTGTCAGGGCGAGCGCCACATCCCGCGCGTCAACGACGACCCGCAACCGATCGCCCGGCACCACATCGAGGAGCGGAGCCAGAAACGGGGTTCCCGCCAGATCGATGCGACTGGCGTTCCTTGCAGGGTCGTGAGCGGTGACCCTTCCGTCAAGAATGGACAGGGGCGCGCTGAGCCCGGCGGCGGTCTCGGCCTCCGGTCGATCAAACGCCGCATCCGGCGGTTCGGCGCCGATTGCGCGGCCGTCCCCGACCAACACCACACGATCCGCGAGGCGGGCCACCTCCTCGACCGCGTGGCTGACATAGAGGATGGGCGGTCCAGTCCTGGCCAGTTGATCCAGATACGGCAGAATCTCGCCGCGACGGGCGCCGTCCAGCCCCGCGAGAGGCTCATCGAGGATCAGCAGACGGGGGCGGGTCAGCAGGGCCCGTCCGATCGCGACCCGGCGGGCCTCGCCGCCGGACAACGAACCAGGTCGGCGCTCCAGCAGGTTTTCGAGTCCCAACAGAGCCACCGCCTCGTCAAGGGCGGGTTCCCGATCGCCCGATCGGCGGGGGCCGTACAGCAGGTTGTCCCGGACCGTCATGTGCGGAAACACCCGCGCGTCCTGGAAGACGTAGCCGATGCGGCGTTTCCAGACCGGGACCGACACCCCGGCGTCGGTATCGAGGAGCACCTCCCCGTCCAGCACCACCCGACCCCGGACGGGCGGGATCAGGCCCGCGACAAGTTCGGCCACCGTGGTCTTGCCGGCCCCGGAGCGACCGAACAGGCAGGTGATGCGGGCGTCGCTCGAGAAGGCGACTTCCAGAGAGAAGTCGTCGCGGACGATATGCGCTGACACCTCGAGCATCACCTCATCCCTCCGACCCGCCGCGCGACGGAGCGCGCGCCCCATTCCGAGAGAACGAGGGCGCCGATCGACACGCCGACCGAGATCAGGACCAATCTCAACAGGGCCGCCTCGCCGTCGGGAGCCTGGAGCAGGCTGTATATGGCCAGCGGCAAGGTGCGCGTCTCTCCGGGGATGCTGGCGACGAAGGTGATGGTGGCGCCGAACTCGCCCAACGCCTTGGCGAAGCCCAGTACCGCCCCGGCCGCCACGCCGGGCAGCGCCAGCGGCAGGGTGACGGTCAGGAAGCGGACGACAGGCCGCGCGCCGAGCGTTTCGGCCGCCTGCTCGATCCGGGGATCGACCATGTCGAACGACAGGCGCACGGCCCGCACCAGCAGGGGGAAGCCCATGACCGCCGCGGCGAGTGCGGCGCCGGTCCAGTCGAAGGCGAAGACAATCCCTATCGGCTCGAGGAGTTTGCCCAGCGGGCCGCTGCGACCGAACAGCATCAGCAGGGCGTAGCCTGTCACCACTGGAGGAAGGATCAGGGGCAGGTGCGTCAGGCCCGACAACAGGGCCTTGCCGGGGAAGCTGTAGCGCGACAGCAGATAGGCGATCGCGATCCCGGGCGGCAGGCTGAACAGCGTCGCCGTCAGGGCGACCTTCATCGACAGGCCGATGATCTGCAACTCTTCGGGGCTCAGCGCGAACATTCGGCCACCTCAGACCGGCGCCGGGGCGAAGCCGAACCGCCGGAACAGGGCCTTTCCCTCGGTGCCGGCCAGCATATCCAGAAAGGCTTGCGCGGCCGCGGGGTCGCCGGCTCCGTCCCGGCGACGCACCGGAGCCGCTGGATAGACGATCGGATCGTGACTTGAAGGGGGAAAGGTCGCCACCACCCGCACTCGCGGTTCGGCCCGCGCATCGGTCGCATAGACCAGACCCAGCGGGACCTCCCCGCGCGCGACGAGAGACAAGGCCGCGCGCACGTCATCGCCGGGAGCCCGCCGGTCCTTGGCCCCGGACCAGAGGTTCAGGCGGGCCAGGGCCTGCTCTCCGTAGCGACCCGCCGGTATCGAGGAGTCGGCGATCGCCAGTCGGCCTTCGCCCAGCCGATCGATGAAATCCGCCGGAGAAGACAGATCGACAGGATCGCCGGAGGCCGAGTCCGGCGCGACCAGCACCAGTGCGTTGCTGGCCAGCCGGCGCCGCGCGGACGTGTCGACAAGGCCGTGCTGACCCAGCCAGGTCATCCAGCGCTCGTCGGCCGAAATGAACAGATCGGCCGGGGCGCCTTGGGCGATCTGGCGGGCCAGCTTGGCGCTGCCGGCGTAGGTGGCCCGAACAATCCGACCGGTCTGCTGTTGGTGTTCCGCGGCGGCCGCGTCCAGGACTTCGCGCAGGCTGGCGGCGGCGAAAAGGTCGATCAGCGGCGCCCCGGCGGGGCGACGGGGCGCACAGGCGGTCAACGCCGTGGCTGCGAGCAGCACCAGCGCCCCTCTTCGACCAAGGCTGGCGCCCGCCGTCGTCATCAATCGAACCTCCGACCGGGCCGTTCGCCGGGCCCGCAATCCTGCCTAGCATGGCGAGCCAGGCAACCGCACAGAGAGGGCGGCGAGCGCGCTTGATCTTCATCAAGGCCTGTCGCGCCGCGTGTCATAGGGTGTGCGGGGCTGGTCGACTATCAAACCCCCTGAGTTCGCTCCGAGCCGCCTGACCTGTAGCGCCCGCGCGCCATGGTCCGACGGCCGGATCCGCAAGGATCGAGGGCGGCGGGAGAAATCCCTCCGTCTCCCGTATTTGGAAAGGAGCTTCCATGGCGTTCGACGCCACTGCCATGGCCGACGGCTTCGGCCGCCGGTTCCACTACCTCCGCCTGTCGGTGACGGAGGTGTGCAATTTCAGCTGCACCTACTGCCTGCCGAACGGCTGGAAAAAGACCGGGCCGCTGTCGTTCCTGACGGTCGACGAGATTCGCCGTCTGGTCGCCGGCTTTTCCGAGCTGGGACTCAGCAAGGTTCGTTTGACTGGTGGAGAACCCACCGTTCGGAAGGACTTCAACGCCATCATCGAGACGGTCGCGGCGGCACCCGGGGTGGCGAAGGTCGCGATGACCACGAACGGCTGGAACCTGGCGCGTCACGCGGTCGACTGGCGGGCCTCCGGCCTCAGCCATATCAACGTCAGCATTGACTCGATCGACCCGGAAACGTTCCACAGGATCACCGGCCACGACAAGCTGAACCAGGTCCTGACGGGCCTCGACCTGGCGCTGGCCGAGGGCTTCTCCGCCGTGAAGGTCAACGCGGTCCTGCTGCGCGAGACGGCCGAGGCCGGTTTCGACGGCTGGGCGCGCTTTGTCAGGGATCGGCCGGTCGCCGTTCGTTTCATCGAACTGATGAAGACCACCGATAATGACGACTATTTCGCTCGCCATCACGTCAAGGCCCAGGGGCTACGCGACTGGCTGGACCGGAACGGCTGGACCCCGGCGCCGCGTGCCTTCGACGCCGGACCGGCGTTGGAATATCACCATCCCGACCATGCCGGTGCCATCGGTCTGATCGCGCCTTATGCACCCGGCTTCTGCGACAGCTGCAACCGGTTGCGGGTCACCTCGAAGGGCAAGCTTCGCCTGTGCCTGTTCGGGGACGGCGGCGTCGATCTGCGCGATCTGCTGCAGGATGACGAAGACCGCGAAGCGCTGTCACAGCGCATCGTCTCGTCTCTGGGCGGAAAATCCGCGGGCCATTCGCTTGCTCTGGGGCGTTCGGGCGACCTGCGGAACCTGTCCCAGCTCGGCGGCTGATCAGCCGAGCACGGTGCCGCAGGTGCGCCCCGTCTGGGTGGTCCATCTCTCGCTTTCCGCCTTGCCGACGACGCCCTTCGGCGGCGGCATGTGATTGTCGATCAGCGGGTGCGGACGCGCCAGCCGCTCGAGGGCATCCGGCCGGCCGAGGCTGACCTCCGCGCCATGCACGACCACCCCGTAGCTGGACAGGTTGGCGAAGGCCCGTGACAGATTCTCCGGGGACATGCCGAGTAACGAGGCCAACACCCGCTTCTCATGCGGAAGGACGATCGGGTCACGCATTCCCTGACGAACCCTCTGGGTGATCAGATAGTTGGCCAGGCGCTCGACCCCGCCGCGGAGCTTCTGGTTCTTAACGGCCCGGACCAGACCGCGGTAACAGCCCGACAGTTCCTGGGACACCGCAAAGCTGAAGTCGGCGTCCTGTCTCATGGTGCGGCGAAGAGCCTCTCCCGACAGCATCAGGATCTCAGACCGCTCGAGCGTCCGCGCTGACATCAACGCGTCAGCATCCAGAACGACAGCCGCCAGGATAAACGTCGAGACCGGTCGCAGCAGTGCCAGGGTCGTCTCCTTCTCTTTCCAGGACCCCTGGAGTTCGACCGCCCCGTCAAGCAGCACATAAAGGAAGTCGACTGTGTCGCCCTCCATCAGCAAGGTAGTGCCGGCGGGAAACCGTTGCAGGAAGGCGCCGGCCGTAACGTCGCGGAAGACTTCCGGAGAGGCCCGCGAGAACAGCGGCAGGGCCCTGACACGGTCCAGATCGGCGGCGCGCATGGTCATCGTGTTGGTTCCTCGTGCGACTCGGTAGCGAGGCTTTGGACTGATCGGCTTCGCTCCCTGCGGCCGAGTACCCAATCACTAGAGCATCACTTGACGGATATCAAACAGCCTAGATGATTACGACAATCCGGCGGCTGACGATTTTGTCTTTGTTATTGTTTTCCTGTATTCACTCCTGAATTAGCCAACTCCTCCAAGACTTCAATTGATAACCATCAAATAGCGCATTCAGAACGCGCGCTAGGAGTCATGGAACGACAGCCGGCAAGCGGCGACGTTCCATGGAGCAGGTCAGGTGGTATCCGCCTCTGAAACAGCAGCGCCAGGTGCCACTTCGGCCCTGTGGGTCAGCACCTTCGCCTTTACGGCCTGCTTCGCAGTGTGGACGATCTTCTCGATCATCGGCGTCCAGATAAAGTCCGACCTCGGCCTGACAGAAGCGCAGTTTGGCCTGCTGGTCGGCACGCCGATCCTGACCGGTTCGCTGGTGCGCGTGTTCCTGGGCGTCTGGACCGAACAGTTCGGCGGGCGACGGGTCAGCCTGATCGTCATGATCCTGGCCGCCGCAGCCACCTTCCTGCTGTCTTATGCCGAGACCTACACCCAGTTCCTGGTCGCCGCCCTCGGCGTCGGCATGGCGGGCGGTGCCTTCGCCGTCGGCGTCGCCTATGTCTCGAAATTCTTCCCCGCCGGCAAACAAGGGACGGCGCTCGGCATCTTCGGCGCGGGCAACGTTGGCGCGGCGGTGACCAAGTTCGCAGCGCCCTTCGTGATGCTGGCGCTGGGCTGGGAAGCCGTGGCGCAGGTCTGGGCCGGGGCTCTCCTGCTCATCGCGCTCGCCTCCTTCTTCCTGACCCGCGACGAGCCCCAGCTGGTCGAGCGCCGGCGGACGGGCCAGAAGCCCGTGGCGGCCTGGATGCAACTGGAACCGCTGAAGGACCTCCGCGTCTGGCGGTTCGCGCTCTACTATTTCTTCGTCTTCGGCGGGTTTGTCGCCCTCGCCCTGTGGCTCCCGCACTATCTGACCGGCGCCTATGGCGTAGGCATCGGCGTGGCCGGGATGCTGGCCGCCGCCTATTCGATCCCCGGCTCGCTGTTCCGGGTGTTCGGCGGCTGGCTCTCCGACCGGATCGGTGCCCGCAAGGTCATGTATCTGACCTTCATCATCAGCGTCGTTTGCGCCTTTATCCTGGCCTATCCGGCGACCTCCTATGTGGTCGATGGCATCGACGGCCCGATCCGCTTCCGTATGGCGATGAGCCTGCCGGTCTTCACCGCGGTGGTCTTTGTGCTCGGCTTCGCCATGAGCCTGGGCAAGGCGGCCGTCTACAAACACATCCCGGTCTACTACCCGGACCACGTCGGCTCGGTCGGCGGACTGGTGGGCATGATCGGCGGACTGGGCGGCTTCATCCTGCCCATCACCTTCGGCGTCCTGAACGATCTGACCGGCGTCTGGACCAGCTGTTTCATGCTGCTGTTCCTGCTCGTCCTCGCGGCTCTGATCTGGATGCATTTCGCCGTCCGTCGGATGGAGCGCCGCCGCTCGCCCATGCTGGCGACGTTGCCCGAATTTCCCGAACTGGCCGGGGTCGGCCCCGACAAGACTGCCTCCACCACCCTCGCTTCCTCGCACTAGAGAAAGACGCGCATGTCCCGTCACATCCTGCACGACTGGCGCCCGGAAGAGCCGGCGTTCTGGGCCTCCACCGGCCAGCAGATCGCGCGTCGCAATCTGTGGATCTCGATCCCGAACCTGCTGCTGGCCTTTTCCATCTGGATGCTGTGGTCGACGGCGGCGACCCGCCTCAACATGGTCGGCTTCCAGTTCTCGACGGCCGAGCTGTTCTGGCTGACCGCGCTGCCTGCCCTCTCCGGCGCCACGCTGCGGATCTTCTACAGCTTCATGGTCCCGATCTTCGGGGGTCGCCTCTGGACCACCCTTTCCACGCTGTCGCTGGCGATCCCCGCCGTCGGCATCGGGATGGCGGTGCAGGACACGGGGACGCCGTATGTCGTCTTCGTCATCCTGGCCCTGCTGTGTGGCCTGGGCGGCGGGGCGTTCGCCTCGTCGATGGCCAATATCGGCTTCTTCTTCCCCAAGACCCAGAAGGGCAACGCCCTCGCGCTCAACGCAGGCTTCGGCAACCTGGGCGTCAGCGTCCTCCAGTTCACGGCGCCGCTGGTCACCGGCATCGCCCTGTTCACGCCCCTGTTCGGAGCGCCCCAGACCTATCTGGAAAACGGCGTCCAGCATCAGGTCTGGCTGCAGAACGCCGGCTTCGTCTGGGTGCCGTTCATCCTGATCGCCGCCGCTGCGGCCTGGTTTGGAATGAACGATGTCGCCTCCGCCCGCGCCTCGTTCCGTGAGCAGGCCGTGGTGTTCAAACGCAAGCACAACTGGCTGATGTGCTACCTCTACATCGGCACCTTCGGCTCGTTCATCGGCTTCTCGGCGGCCTTTCCGCTGCTGGGCAAGACCCTGTTTCCCGACGTCAATATCCTGCAGATCGCCTTCCTCGGGCCGCTGGTGGGCGCAGCCTCCCGGGCGATGACAGGCTGGGTCTCCGACCGCTGGGGCGGCCATAACGTCACCCAGGTCGTCTTCTACGCGCTGATCGCAGGCGTGCTGGCGGTGCTCTACAGCGTCGGAGCCTTTGGCGGCGAGCCAGTGTTCGGCCTGTTCTTTGCCAGCTTCATCTGGCTGTTCTTCTGGACCGGCGTGGGCAACGCCTCGACCTTCCAGATGATTCCGGCCCTCGTGCGCGCCGACATGCCCCGCCTGCTGCCCCACGCAACGCCTGCCGAGCGGCTGAAGGCGGCGGAGCTGGAAGGGGCGGCCATCGTCGGCTTCTCGTCGGCCATCGGTGCCTACGGCGGCTTCTTCATCCCCCTGGCCTTCGCCAACTCGATGAAGGCCACCGGGGGTCCGGTGACTGCCCTCTACATCTTCCTGGCCTTCTACATCACCTGCGCCGTTGTGAACTGGGTGTTCTACGCCCGCCGGCGCTCGATCCTGAACCCCACCCTGAACACGGCGGCCTGATCATGAGCCATACCCTTGACCGTCTCGCCTTCTTCACGCGCAAGACCGAGCTGTTCTCCGACCGTCACGGCGTGATGAACGACGAGGACCGCGGCTGGGAGGAGGCCTATCGGAACCGCTGGCGCCACGACAAGATCGTGCGCTCGACCCACGGTGTGAACTGCACGGGCTCCTGCTCCTGGAAGATCTACGTCAAGGGCGGGATCGTCACTTGGGAGACCCAGCAGACCGACTACCCCCGAACCCGGCCCGACCTGCCCAATCACGAACCGCGCGGCTGCGCGCGGGGGGCGAGCTACAGCTGGTATCTGTATTCGGCCAACCGTGTGAAATATCCGCTGGTGCGGTCACGCCTGCTGCGCGTGTGGCGCAAGGCGCGCGAGACCATGGAGCCGGTGGCGGCCTGGGCATCGATCCAGAACGATCCCGACGCCCGCAAGTCCTATACGAGCATGCGCGGCGCCGGCGGCTTTGTGCGGGGCACCTGGGACGAGATCACCGAGATCATCGCCGCGGCCAATGCCCATACGGTCAAGCGCTGGGGCCCCGACCGGGTGTTCGGTTTCTCGCCGATCCCGGCGATGTCGATGATCTCCTATGCGGCCGGCGCCCGCTACCTGCAGCTGCTGGGCGGCGTCACCGGCTCCTTCTATGATTGGTATTGCGACCTGCCACCGGCTTCGCCCCAGACCTGGGGCGAGCAGACCGACGTGGCCGAGAGCGCCGATTGGTACAATTCCAGCTTCATGCTGCTGTGGGGCTCGAACGTTCCGCAGACCCGCACGCCGGACGCCCATTTCTACACCGAGGCCCGCTACCGCGGCGCCAAGTCCGTCGTCATCTGCCCCGACTACTCCGAGGCCTCGAAATTCTCGGACCTGTGGCTTCCGGTCAAACAAGGGACCGACGCGGCCCTGGCCATGGCCTTCGGCCACGTGATCCTCAAGGAGTATCACGTCGACAAGCAGGTCCCGTATTTCCGCGACTACCTGCGCCAGTACAGCGACCTGCCGATGCTGGTCCGCCTGGTCCCGCAGGAGGGCGGCTATGTGCCCGAACGCCTGGTGCGGGCGTCGGATTTCGTCGGCGACCTCGAACAGGCCAACAACCCCGACTGGAAGACCGTCGCCATCGACGAGGCCACCGGTGAGATCGTCGTGCCCAACGGCTCCATCGGCTTCCGCTGGGGCGAGGATGGCCGCTGGAACCTGGAGGAACGCGACGCCGCGGGTCGCGAGACCACTCTGAAGCTGGGCCTCAAGGACGCTCATGATGAAGTGGCCGGCGTCCGCTTCCCCTATTTCGCCAACACCGCCAGCAACGGCTTCGCCTCAACCGACCACCCCGATGTCCTGACCCGCAACGTGCCGGTCCGGCGGGTGATGCTGAAGGACGGCGAAGCGCTGGTGGCCTGTGTCTACGACCTGTTCCTCGCCAACTACGGCGTGGACCAGGGTTTCGGCGGCGACTGCATGCCTGAGTCCTTCGACGACCTGCAGCCCTATTCCCCGGCCTGGGCCGAAGCCATCACCTCGGTCCCGCGCGACCAGATCATCGCCACCGCCCGCGGCTTCGCCACCAATGCCGAGAAGACCAACGGCAAGTCGATGGTGATCATCGGCGCTGCGATGAACCACTGGTTCCACATGGACATGAACTACCGCGGCGTCATCAACATGCTGGTGATGTGCGGTTGCGTCGGTCAGTCCGGCGGCGGCTGGGCCCACTATGTCGGTCAGGAGAAGTTGCGGCCGCAGACCGGCTGGGCCCCGCTGGCGTTCGCCACCGACTGGATCCGTCCGCCCCGCCAGCAGAACTCCACCTCCTTCTTCTACGCCCACTCCGATCAGTGGCGTTACGAGACCGTCGCCATCGACGAACTGCTTTCGCCCACGGCCCCCGACGGGCCTTGGAAGGCGTCGATGATTGACTTCAACGTCCGGGCCGAGCGGATGGGCTGGCTGCCCTCCGCCCCGGCGTTGAAGTCCAATTCGCTTGATGTGGCCAAGGCGGCTGAAGCCGCCGGCGTCGACCCCAAGACCTACACCCTCGACGGACTGAAGGACCGCTCGATCCAGCTGTCCTGCATGGACCCTGACGATCCGGCCAACTGGCCGCGCAACATGTTCATCTGGCGCTCGAACCTGCTGGGCTCCTCCGGCAAGGGCCACGAGTATTTCCTCAAACACCTGCTCGGCGCCTCGCACGGCGTTCAGGGCAAGGACCTGGGCGAGACCGGTCAGGTCAAGCCCGTCGACGTCGTTTGGCATGACGAAGCGCCGGAAGGAAAACTGGACCTGCTGGTCACCCTCGACTTCCGCATGTCGACCACGGCGGTCTACTCCGACATCGTTCTGCCGACGGCGACCTGGTACGAGAAGAACGACCTCAACACCTCCGATATGCACCCCTTCATCCACCCGCTCTCGGCGGCCGTGGACCCGGCCTGGGAGTCGAAGTCGGACTGGCAGATCTTCAAGGCTATCGCGAAGAAGTTCTCGCAGGTGGCCCCCGAAGTTCTCGGCAGGGAGAAGGACGTCGTCCTCACCCCGATCCAGCACGACAGCCCCGGAGAGATGGCGCAGCCGTTTGAGGTGAAGGACTGGTTCCTCGGCGAATGCGAGGCGATCCCGGGCAAGACCATGCCGCAGATCACCGTTGTCGAGCGCGACTATCCGAACCTCTACAAGCAGTTCACGGCCCTCGGCCCGCTGCTCGACAAGGTCGGCAACGGCGGCAAGGGCCTGGCCTGGAAGACCGGACATGAGGTCGACCTGCTGCGCGAGCTTAACGGCGCCGTGCTCGAGCCCGGCCTGACAGAAGGCATGCCCAGCATCGATACCGACATCGACGCCTGCGAGACCATCCTTATGCTGGCGCCGGAGACCAATGGCGAGGTCGCGGTCAAGGCTTGGGAGGCGCTGGAGAAACAAACCGGTCGCGAGCACGCCCACCTGGCCCTGCCCAAGGAGGACGAGAAGATCCGCTTCCGCGATCTGCTCGCCCAGCCGCGCAAGATCATCTCATCGCCCATCTGGTCGGGCATCGAGAGCGAGAAGGTCTGCTACACTGCAGGATACACCAATGTGCATGAGCTGATCCCCTGGCGGACGCTCACGGGCCGGCAGCAACTCTATCAGGATCACCTGTGGATGCGGGCCTTCGGCGAGGCGCTCTGCGTCTACAAGCCGCCGATCGATCTGAAGACGACGCATGTGAAGGGTCTCAAGCCCAACGGCGAAACCGAGATCGTTCTCAACTTCATCACCCCGCACCAGAAGTGGGGCATCCACTCCACCTATTCCGACAATCTGCTGATGCTGACGCTCAATCGCGGCGGGCCGGTTGTCTGGATTTCGGAGACGGACGCCCGCAAGGCCGGCATCGTCGACAACGACTGGATCGAGGTCTTCAACGCCAACGGGGCCCTGACGGCCCGAGCCGTGGTCTCCCAGCGGATCCGTGAAGGCACGACCTTCATGTACCACGCCCAGGAGAAGATCGTGAACACGCCGGGGTCGGAGATCACCGGCCGGCGCGGTGGCATCCACAACTCGGTCACCCGCACCGTGCTGAAGCCGACCCACATGATCGGTGGCTACGCCCAGCTGTCCTACGGCTTCAACTACTACGGCACCGTGGGCTCCAACCGGGACGAGTTCATCGTTCTCCGCAAGATGAAGACGGTCGACTGGCTCGATGAGCCGCTCGAATCCAAGGAGTTCGGCCAATGAAGATCCGCGCGCAGATCGGCATGGTGCTGAACCTCGATAAATGCATCGGCTGTCACACCTGTTCAGTGACCTGCAAGAACGTCTGGACCAGCCGCAAGGGCGTCGAATACGCCTGGTTCAACAACGTCGAGACCAAGCCGGGCATCGGCTATCCCAAGGAGTGGGAGAACCAGAAGAAGTGGAACGGCGGCTGGCGGCGCAAGGCCAACGGCAAGATCGAGCCGCGCATGGGCGCCAAATGGCGCATCTTGGCCAAGATCTTCGCCAACCCCGACCTGCCCGAGATCGACGACTATTACGAGCCCTTCGACTTCGACTACGGCCACCTGCAGACGGCGCCGGAGATGAAGCATTTCCCCACCGCCCGGCCGCGTTCGCAGATCACCGGCAAGCGGATGGAGAAGATCGAATGGGGCCCGAACTGGGAGGAAATCCTCGGCGGCGAGTTCTCTAAGCGGTCTCAGGACACGAATTTCGAGGGGATCCAGAAGGAGATCTACGGCCAGTTCGAAAACACCTTCATGATGTACCTGCCGAGGCTGTGCGAGCACTGCCTCAACCCCACCTGCGTGGCCGCCTGTCCTTCCGGCGCTATCTACAAGCGCGAGGAAGACGGCATCGTCCTCATCGACCAGGACAAGTGCCGGGGCTGGCGGATGTGCGTCTCGGCCTGCCCGTACAAGAAGATCTACTACAACTGGGACTCTGGCAAATCGGAGAAATGCACCTTCTGCTTCCCGCGCATCGAGGTCGGCCAGCCGACCGTCTGTTCCGAGACCTGCGTCGGGCGCATCCGCTATCTGGGCGTGCTGCTCTATGACGCCGATCGGATCGAGGCGGCCGCATCGACCCCGGACGTAAAGGACCTGTATCAGGCCCAGCTCGACATTTTCCTCGACCCCCACGACCCCGCTGTCATCGCCCAGGCCCGCGCCGACGGCGTGCCGGAAGCGTGGCTCGAGGGCGCCCGGCGCAGCCCGGTCTACAAGATGGCCATCGACTGGAAGGTCGCCTTCCCGCTGCACCCCGAATACCGGACCCTGCCGATGGTCTGGTATGTGCCGCCGCTGTCGCCGATCCAGAACGCCGCTGCCGTCGGCGCCCTGGAGATGGACGGCGAGATGCCGGACGTGAACTCGCTCCGCATTCCGGTGAAATACCTCGCCAACCTGCTGACTGCCGGGGTCGAGGCGCCGGTGACCCTGGCGCTGCGACGGATGCTGGCCATGCGGGCCTATATGCGGGCCCGGACCGTGGACGGACGGATCGACCACGGCCTCGCCGAAACGGTCGGCCTGACCGCCGCCCAGATCGACGACATGTACAAGATCATGGCCATCGCCGATTACGAGGATCGGTTCGTCATCCCCTCGACCCATCGCGAGACGGTCGAGGACGCCTACGACCTGCGCGGCGGCTGCGGCTTCACCTTCGGCAACGGTTGTTCCGGCGGCCGCACCGAACTGGGCCTGTTCGGCCCCGACAAACGCTCACGCGCCAAACCGACAGCAGAGGTGGCCTGATCATGGCATTGACCTATCGCGCCCTGGCGCTCCTCCTCAGCTATCCGACCGCTGAAGTCCAGGCCGCCGCGCCGGCGATCATGGATACCATCCGCTCGGAAGGCATGGTCCCCGCTCCGATCGTGGGGGCGCTGGAAAAGCTGGTCCGCAAGCTGGAACGGGAGGACCTCTTCGACCTCCAGGAAGGCTTCGTCCACCTGTTCGACCGGACCCGGTCTCTATCGCTCAACCTCTATGAGCATATTCACGGCGAGAGCCGCGACCGCGGACAGGCGATGGCGGCCCTGGTCGAACTGTACCGGTCCTACGGGCTGGAGCTGACGGCCAACGAACTGCCCGATCACCTGCCGGTGTTCCTCGACTTCCTGTCGACCCTGCCGGAGGACGAGGCCGCCTCCCTGCTGGGTGAAGGCGCTCACGTCCTGGCGGCCCTTACCGAACGGCTGCACAAGCGCGAGAGCCCCTACCGGGCCGTGTTCGGGGCGCTGACGGCCATGACCGGCGCGGTGCCCGACTCCGACGCTGTCGCCGCCCTGATGCAGGAGCCCGACGACAACCCGGACGATCTGGAGGCGCTGGACAAGGCTTGGGAGGAGACCGCGGTCACCTTCGGCCCGTCCGACGCCGGCTGTCCGAAAGCCGACTCCATGCTCTCCGCCATGAACGCCGCCCCGCCCCCCGACAAGAGCCGCCGCGCCGGCGCGGCCGCCTGAGGATCGTCACATGGACCTGAATTTCATTGTCTTCGGGGTCTATCCCTATATCGCCATGGCGGTCCTGGTGATCGGCTCGGTGCTGCGCTTCGACCGCGAACAGTTCACCTGGCGCACCGGCTCGTCCCAGCTTCTGCGGCGCAAGCAGTTGATGCTGGGCTCCGTGCTTTTCCACCTCGGGATCCTGGCCATCTTCGCCGGCCATTTCGTCGGACTTCTCACGCCGATCGCGGTGTGGGACTTCCTTGGCGTCAGCCATGGCTTCAAACAGATGATGGCCATCGTCGCGGGTGGCGTAGCCGGGGCCGCATGCCTCGTGGGCGGGCTGCTGCTGCTGCACCGGCGTGTGTTTGATCCACGGATCCGCCAGACCTCAAGTTTCGGCGACACCGCCATCCTGGCCATCCTGCTGGCCCAGCTGTGTCTCGGCCTCGCCACCATTCCGCTCTCGCTGGGGCATCTCGACGGCCACGAGATGATCAAATTCATGACCTGGGCCCAGGGAATCTTCACCCTGAATCCGGCCAGCGCCGGCTTCGTCGCCGACGTCCACTGGATCTTCAAGGCGCACCTGACCCTCGGCCTGACGATCATCCTGATCTTCCCGTTCACGCGGCTGGTTCACATGCTCTCGGCCCCGGTCTGGTATCTGAATCGCCGCGGCTGGCAGCTGGTCCGCAGCAAGCGCCGGATGCCGGTTGCTCGCCGCGCCGGAGACCTGGGCCAATGAGCGGGGTCATCGTCATCGACGGGGTGGCCCTGCCCGAGCGGCTGGTCGCCGAGGAAGCCCAGAACCATCCCGCCGCAACCCCCGAAGAGGCGCGGACGGCGGCCGCCCATGCTCTCGCCATCAAGGCCCTGTTGCTGGACCGGGCGCACCAGCTCGGCCTGACACCCCGGGCGGAGCAGGACGAGGACGGCCGCGAGGAGACGCCGGAGGAAGCCCTGGTCCGGGCTGTGCTGGACATCGAGATCGAGGTGGAGCGGCCGGGCGAAGCGGAATGCCAGCGGGTGTATGACAGCGCGCCGGAACGGTTTCGCACCCCGCCCCTGACACAGGCCTCCCATATTCTGTTTGCACCCAAGGGCGACGACGAGGCCGCCTGGCAGTCGGCGCGGGACGCGGCCAGCGCCGCGATCGCCGAACTGGCGTGGCATCCCCATCGATTTGCGGACCTCGCCGAGACGCTCTCGGACTGCCCCTCCAAAGGCGTCGGCGGCTCCCTGGGGCAGCTATCACCCGGCGATCTCGCGACCGAGGTCGAGGCTGGATTGGACCTGTTGCAGGACGGCGAGACCGCGTCCGAACCTGTGCGATCGCGTTTCGGTTGGCATGTCCTGCGCCTGGACCGCCGCATCGAGGGCCGCCGGTTGCCTTTCGAGCATGTCCTTCCCCGCATCGCCCTGCATCTTGAGAGCCGGGCCTGGACCGCCGCCGCAGCCCGCTATGTCTCCGGCCTTGCAGCCGAGGCCCGCGAATGTGGCGTGGCGCTCAGCGTGACCGAAGACGGCGGTCTCGCCCCTGGAGCCCTGTCCCTGGGCGACCTGCTGAACGACCAGGCTGCGGTCACCGCGCGACTTGAGGTCTGGCTGGACCAAGCCGACCCGGCGCTGGCCGTCCAGGCTCGCCAGACCGCCGCGACGGCCGGAGTCAGTCTGGCCGAGTTCGTCCAGGGCGAAATTTCGGGATTCATCCAGGGCGCCGACGACCAGGGCTGGACCCGACTGATCTCGGCCGCCCAGGGCTCGGACGATCCGGCGCTGGCCTGCGTGCGGGCCATCCTGAAATCGAAACTGAAGGCGCCGGGGCGCTCCTACGCTATCGTTCGGAGACACTGAGATGCCGACCGTCGCTCAAACGACCCTTCTGGCGCTTGCTGTGATGGCGGCGCCGGCCATGGCAAGCGCACAGACTTCGGCCCCGCCCCCGGTTCCGCCGGCGGCCGCCGCCTCGACCCGATCGGGCGATGTCCTGTTCGAGAGCCGGCTGCGCTATGAAGGCGTCAGCCAGGACGGGCTCGACGACGCAACCGCCCTGACCCTGCGCGCCCGCTTGGGTTGGCAGAGTCCGGAACGGTCCGGCTTCCGTCTTCTGGTCGAGGGCGAGGGGGTCGTCGCTTTCGTCGATGACTACAACGACACCATCCACGGCCCTCCGACCTACCCCGTGGTGGCCGATCCCGAGGCGTTGGAGCTCAACCGGTTGCAGGTCGCCTGGACCGGTCTGCCGGACACCGAAGTGGTCCTGGGCCGGCAGCGCATCGTACTGGGCACGGCCCGGTTCGTCGGCAATGTCGGCTTCCGCCAGAACGAACAGACCTTTGATGCGGTGAAGGTGACGACCCGTGCGTTCGAGCCGCTCACAGTCACCTATGCCTGGATCGACCGGGTCCACAGGGTGTTCGGCGACGACAGTCCTGTAGGCGAATGGCGCTCGGACAGTCATCTCATCAACGTCGAGGCCCCGACCCCGGTGGGCAAGGTGACGGCCTATGGCTATCTGCTGGATTTCAGCAACGCCGCCACCCAGTCCTCAGCGACCTGGGGCGCGCGCCTGGAGGGAAGCCGCGATCTGTCATTGGACTGGTCGGCCCTCTACACCGTCGAATACGCCCGCCAGTCGGAATATGGGGCCAATCCCGCCCGGTTCGACCTCGACTATGGGCTGGTCTCGTCGGGCCTGAAGCGTGGTCCATTCACCGCGACCCTGGCGCTTGAGCGCCTGGATGGAAATGGCGTCCAGGCGTTTCAGACCCCCCTGGCGACCCTTCACGCCTTCCAGGGTTGGGCCGATGTCTTTCTGACCACGCCCAGGGACGGACTGCGCGACGTCTCCGCCACGGCGAGCTATGCGGTGACTCATCCGCCCGTGGGCCGAAGCGGCGTCCTGAGCGCTTCCTGGCGCGACTTTCATGACGCTGACGGCTCGGCCCGCTACGGGAGGGAACTCGACGTGTCGGCGCGACTGGTGCTCGACGCCCGCTGGGCCCTCGAGCTGAAGGGCGCCCATTTCGACGGCGCCGTGGCTGCATTCCCGGACCGCGACAAGGTCTGGGCCGCCCTCGACTATCGGTTCTAGGCCGATGACCGGGCAGGGAGTGCATGACCGATGAGCCAGAGCCCCGGGATCGAACCGCTGCCACCAGAACTGATCCATGAACCGCTCAACTGGCTGTTTGCGGAACACTATCGTCATCGCCAGCTGTGCCAGTTGATTGAACGGGTCGGCAACGCGACGGTCCTGCTGAGCGACGAGGCCCACGAGATTCTGGCCTTCCTGCGCCATGACATGCCGCTGCACGTCATCGATGAGGAAGATGATCTGTTTCCGCTGCTGCGGCGGCGCTGCCAGCCCGCCGACGAACTGGACTCCGTTCTGGGGGCGCTGTCGGCCGAGCACCACGATGACCTTCACCGGGCCCGCACTCTCATCGCCGCGCTGGAACGGGCCCTCGCTGACGGCCGGGCTCCCGGTCAGGATCGGGAGAGCCGACTTCTTTTCACGGATTTCGCCCAGCATGAGCGCCGCCACATCGCTCTGGAGAACGCCGTGGTTCTGCCGATCGCTCGCCTTCGCCTGACGGCTGCGGACCTCAGATCGCTGAGCATCCGGCTGGCGGCCCGCCGCGGCGTCCTTCTGGATCCTGAAGGCGATAAGGCGGCGTCATGATCGAGGCCCTGCTGCGCAACAACCTGGACTGGGCGGCCACCCGGACCCGGCTTGATCCCGGGTATTTCCGCCGGCTTTCGGAACAGCAAGCGCCGGACTATCTGTGGATCGGCTGTTCCGATAGCCGGGTTCCGGCCAACGAGATCGTCGGCCTTCAGCCCGGCGAACTGTTTGTCCATCGCAACGTCGCCAATCTCGCCCCGGCCCAGGACATGAACCTGTTGGCGGTGCTCCAGTTCGCGCTTGAGACGTTGAAGGTGCGGCACATCATCGTCTGCGGCCACTATGGGTGCGGCGGCGTGCGCGCCGTGCTGGACGGGCAGCGGCACGGCATCCTCGATCACTGGATGCAGCGCGTACAGCGCCTGTGCGAAGACCACCACACCGATCTTGACGCCATCCAGGACCCTGAAACCCGGGTCAACTTCATCTGCGAAAAGAACGTCCTGGCCCAGGTGCGGTCCCTGTCCCGCAATCCCTTTGTCACCGACGCCTGGCGCCGGGGCCAGCCGCTGTCGATCCATGGCTGGATCTATTCCATCCGCGACGGCCTGGTCCGGGACCTCGAGACGACGGTCAGCGACGCCGGCGCAGCCGGGCGTCTGGTTGCGCCGCCCCCGCTTCCCGCGCGGGGCGCCGGTCCCCGCACTGCCTCGCGCCCGCCGGTTCCGCGACGCCCCGGGGCGCGCTGAATGGGCCTGGTGGTGGCCATCCTCGCCGGCGGAGCTGGCAGCCGGATCGGCGGCGACAAGCCGCGCCGCCTGCTGGGTGGAGCCCGCCTGTTGGATCACGCCCTGACCCGCGCGCGCGCCGTCGCGGCGCCCTGCATCCTGGTCGCGCGCAGCCCCGAACAGGTCGCCGGCTTCGACGGGACCGTGGTGCTGGATGCGCCGGGGATCGAAGGACCGCTGGCGGGCCTGCTCTCGGCCTTGTCCTGGGCGGCGGCGGCCGGAGCCGACCGGGTCCTGACCCTGGCCTGCGATATGCCCTTCCTCCCGGGCGACCTGCACCAGCGGTTGGAGCAAGCCCTGGCGCCTGACCTCGGGGTGGCGGTCGCCGCCAGCGACGGACGGCTGCATCCGGTCTGCGCGATCTGGCGCACCGCCGTCGTGCCCACGCTGGTGCGACGAGCGGAAGAGCGACGGCTGTCCCTGCACGGCCTGAGCGAGGCTGTCGGCTACGCCGTCGTGGACTGGCCCGTCGAGGGAGGCGACCCCTTTGTGAACATCAACACCGCCAGAGACCTGGCTGCGGCAGAGGCGGCCCTGGGATGACGGCGTTGACGGAATCGCTGCTGGTCCATGCCTCCCGGAACCTGCCGCGTTATACGAGCTACCCCACCGCACTCGCCTTCCAGTCGGCGCCCGATGACGCCCTGACAAGAGGCTGGCTGGACGCGATCCATCCGACCGACGCCCTCTCGATCTACGTTCACGTGCCCTTCTGCGAACGTCTGTGCTGGTACTGCGGCTGCCACACCAGTGTGCCGAACGGCTACGACCGGATTGCTGACTTTCTCGGCCATCTCGCAGGAGAGATGGCTCTGTGGTCCGACGCATTGCCGGCCCACGCCGGCGTCGCCCATGTTCATTTCGGCGGCGGCAGTCCGAACTCGCTATCCCGCACCGATTTTTCTGGCCTGCTGGCCTCGATTTCCCGCAGGTTCGCCCTGCGACCGGGCGCCGAGGTGGCCGTGGAACTCGATCCCGGACATCTCGACCGGGATTTCGCCCGCGCACTGGGCGGCGCCGGCGTCACCCGAGCCAGTCTCGGCGTCCAGACCTTCGATCCCGAAGTTCAACGGCTCGTCAACCGCATCCAGCCCTTCGAGCGCGTCGAGGCGGCGGTCGCCGACATCCGCTGCGGCGGCGTAAAGGCGATCAATTTCGACATGATGTATGGCCTCCCGGGCCAGAACCCCGACAATGTCGCGGACAGCCTGAGGACCGCGCTCTCGCTGGCGCCGGACCGGGTCGCCCTGTTCGGCTACGCCCATGTCCCATGGATGAAGAAGCACCAAGCGATGATCCGCCAGGATGATCTGGCCGATGTCGGTGGACGATGGAGCCAGGCTGAAGCGGCCGAGGCCGTTCTCCTCGACCATGGCTACGTCCGGATCGGTATGGACCATTTCGCCCACCCCGACGACCCGATGGCGGCGCAGCTGGCCAACGGCGGCTTGCGCCGCAATTTCCAGGGCTATACCGACGACCCGGCGTCGGTCCTGATCGGCCTTGGGCCCTCGGCGATTAGCGCGTTTCCGCAGGGCTACGCCCAGAACGCCACGCGCGTGGACCAGTGGGCGGCGGCTGTGGGAAAGGGTCGCCTGCCCGTCTCGCGTCAGCTGGCGACGACGCCGGAGGACCGGCTGCGGGCGACCGTCATCGAAAGATTGATGTGCGATCTCGAAGTCGACGTGGGCGCGGCTTGTCTCGATTCCGGTTGCGCGGTCACCACCCTTGATGACGGGCTAATCGCGGCTCGGGCCTTGGCGGCGGAAGGCCTGTGCATCGTCGTCGGCCGACTGATCCGCGTTTCCCCTGAGATCTCGCGACTGGTGCGGGTCGTAGCCGCCTGTTTCGATCAACAGCTGGCGCCCCTTACGAAGAAGCACAGCCTGGCGATCTGAACGGAGGCGCGCGCTTCGAACGCCAATTGGGCTCGCTTTTTGCCGCTAGCACAGGGCTTACTGTCGTTGGCTCCGGTCCCATTCAAGGCCCATGCTTAGGATCAGAAGCAGCCCGAAACCGGACTGTGCCAAGGGCTGAGATGAGTCAGCTGCGGACGGCAGCTCCGAAAATCCACTACCGTGAAGTCACGGGTCGAGCGGTCCGGCTCAATTAGCTAAAGTTTCCCTGTCGGCCAAACCCCTCGCCAGGGATCACACCCGCATGTCCGCCCCTCACTCCCACTCGATTACATAGATCAACCCAAGACACTGACTGTCTTGGGTTTTTTCTCGCTTGTCGACCACCAAACCGATTGGACGACCGACAGACAGGAAGTATTTTGAAAACATTCGGAAATTTCTAGGCAATAACATTTGCGTGAATTCGTCATCTTTTGTGGTCTATCGGACTTTTTGAGCCCTGAGATGCAATGCAACTAATTCGATTCCCTTGGCGACCTTCCACCATCACTTGGACGTACACTGTATCTCACCCGCGCGTTGGTCGTCGAGTTTACCGGCTCGATCGTATGGCGATTCCGTCGGCAAAGCTTGGACTTGGCGTCGGCATGGGGGAGCGCCGGGGTCGCAGACGCCGCACTGGCTCTTTTGACCGACGACGTCCTGATTTCCGAGGACGGCGAGGCCGAACGATCGAAGGCTTGGCGACAGGCGAGTTCAACCGTCGCCGATCGACAGTCTCTCGGTCGAGACCATGGTTTTGCGCCACGAGGCTGACGGATGGCGGACCACGCACATCCATTGGTCTTCACACGCGGCGCGCTGATTTCGCGATCAGGCGGCGGGAGTCGCAGCCGCTCCCTTCTGGGTGAGCCAGGCGTCGATCAGGGTGATTTCGCGCTCCTGCGCAGTGATCACCTCCTGAGCCAGATTCCGGGCTTGGGCGTCCTTGCCTTGTGCGAGCTCCACGCGGGCCATCGACACGGCGGCGACGTGGTGCCCCCGCATCTGCTTCATGAAGTCGATGTCCGCGTCTCCGGTGAAGGCCGGCATCGCCTCCATCATCGTGTTCATCGAGGCCTTGTAGCCTTGGGTGGCGACGGAGTCGCCGGGCGCAGCCGCAGCCATGCCGCTCTCCATCGCGCCATGGGCGTCCGCCGTTGCAGCGGTCTCCGGCGCGGCCATGGCGGGCTCTTCGGTTTGCGGGGAACAGGCCACGGACAGGGCGCAGGCGGCGAGGACGAGGCTGATGCGTTTCATGACGGCTCCGTGAGATCCCGACGTTAGCGACCAGGCGGCCTCGTTCGTTCCGTCGGCTCTACCGTCCGGCCCGCGCCAGGAGTTCGATCAGCTCGCTGGCCTTGGCCTTGCGATCCTCGGGATCGTCACCGGTCATGGCCCCCATGACGCAGTGGTCGAGGTGATCCCGCAGCACTTCGGTCTCCACGCGATGGAGCGCGGCCCGGACCGCCTGCAACTGGGTCAGCAGGTCAACGCAATATCGGTCGTCTTCGACCATGCGGGCGATTCCCCGCACCTGGCCTTCTATCCGGCTCAGCCTGTTCAGGACCTTGGGTTTCGTATCGGTTTGCATATGGCCTCGCCTTCCAGGACCCACATATACCCCATAAGGGTATCTTGCGATATACCCCCCATGGGTATATGTGAGCCCTTCGGTCAACCGGAGACAGCGACATGTCCACGCATCCTCACAATCATGCCGCAGATCACGCCTGCTGCGCGGCGAAGGCTCCGGACGGCGCGGCTGTGGTCAAGGATCCGGTCTGCGGCATGTCAGTCGATCCGACGACCACCGCTCACCGCGCCAGCCATGACGGTCAGGACTATTTCTTCTGCTCGGCTGGATGCCGGACCAAGTTCGTCGGTGATCCGGCGCGTTATCTGAATCCTCGCGTGGAGGCCGAGCCGGCCATTCCCGGCGCCATCTACACCTGCCCAATGCACCCCGAGATCCGGCAGGAGGGCCCAGGCTCCTGCCCGATCTGCGGCATGGCCCTCGAACCGGAAACGGTCACGGCGGAAGCGCCGCCGAACCACGAACTGATCGACTTCACCCGCCGCTTCTGGGTTGGCCTGGTCCTGACCCTGCCGGTTTTCGCCCTGGAGATGGGCGGGCACCTGACCAATCTTCACATGTTCATCCCGGGCCAGATGTCGAACTGGATCCAGTTCGCGCTGGCGACTCCCGTCGTTCTCTGGTGCGGCTGGCCCTTCTTCGAGCGCGGCTGGACATCGCTGCGCACCCGCCGGCTGAATATGTTCACCCTGATCGCGATGGGGGTCGGCGTGGCGTGGCTCTACAGCGTCGTGGCCGTCGTCGCGCCAACCTTGTTTCCGCCCGCCTTCCTCAAGGCCGACGGAAGCGCGCCGGTCTATTTCGAGGCGGCGGCGGTCATCACCGTGCTGGTCCTCGTCGGCCAGATTCTGGAACTGCGCGCCCGAGAACAGACCTCGGGCGCGATCCGCGCCCTGCTGGACCTCACGCCCAAGACCGCACGCCGGATCCGCGCGGATGGTGTCGATGAAGATGTCTCGCTTGACCAGATCGCCGTCGGCGACCGCCTGCGGGTCCGACCCGGAGAGAAGATCCCGGTCGATGGCGAACTTCTGGATGGCCGGGTCGCTGTCGATGAATCCATGGTGACCGGCGAGTCCATGCCGGTGACCAAGGAGGTCGGCGACCGGGTCGTGGCCGGCGCGCTCAACAAGACCGGATCCTTTATCATGCGCGCCGACAAGGTCGGTGCCGACACCCTGCTGGCGCAGATCGTCCAGATGGTGGCCCAGGCCCAGCGCAGTCGCGCCCCGATCCAGCGGCTGGCCGATACAGTCTCGGGCTGGTTCGTCCCCACGGTGATCGCGATCGCCCTGCTCGCCGCTGTCGTCTGGGGCCTGGTCGGTCCCGAACCCCGTCTGTCCTACGCCCTGGTCGCCGCCGTTTCGGTGCTCATCATCGCCTGTCCCTGTGCGTTGGGCCTGGCCACGCCGATCTCGATCATGGTCGGGGTGGGGCGTGGTGCGCACGCCGGCGTCCTGATCAAGAACGCCGAGGCGCTCGAGCGTTTCGAGAAGGTCGACACCCTCGTTCTGGACAAGACCGGCACCCTGACAGAAGGACGTCCGTCGGTGACGGCGATCCTTCCTGACGAGGGCTTCGCCGAAGTGGACATCTTGCGTCTCTCGGCCAGCCTCGAGCGCGGCAGCGAACATCCTTTGGCCGACGCGATCGTCCGGGCCGCCAGGGACCGGGACATCCCCCTTTCCGAGGCCGTGGACTTCGACAGCCCGGTCGGTCGCGGCGTTCGCGGGACGATTGACGGACGCCAGGTCGCCCTGGGCAACACCCGTTATCTCGGCGAGCTTTCGATCGACGTCTCCGCGCTGGAGCCGAAAGCGGAGGCGCTCCGCCACGACGGCGCCACCGCCATTTTCGTGGCGATCGATGGAAAGGCGGCCGGGGTTATCGGCATCGCCGATCCCATCAAGGCCACCACGCCGGAGGCGATCGTCGCCCTGAAGGCGGCCGGTCTGCGGCTGGTGATGATGACCGGGGACAACCGAACGACGGCTGAAGCCGTGGCGCGACGGCTCGGCATCGACGAAGTCCAGGCGGAAGTGCTGCCTCAGGACAAGGCGTCGGTCGTTCAACAGCTTCGTTCGCAGGGTCGGGTCGTCGCCATGGCGGGGGATGGCGTCAATGACGCCCCTGCCCTCGCCGCCGCCGATGTCGGCGTCGCCATGGGGGCGGGTTCGGACGTCGCCATCGAAAGCGCCGGCGTCACCCTGCTGGGCGGCGATCTGCAAGGGATCGTGCGCGCACGGCGCCTGTCCCGCGCGGTGATGGGCAATATCCGCCAGAACCTCGTCTTCGCCTTCGGCTACAACGTCCTCGGCATCCCCGTGGCGGCCGGTCTGCTCTATCCCGTGTTCGGCTGGCTTCTCTCGCCGGCCCTGGCGGCGCTCGCGATGGCGCTCTCCTCGGTCAGCGTCATAGGCAATGCGCTGAGACTGCGCGCGGTGAAGCTCTAGCCGGGACGGTCTGAGCCGCAATCCCGCCCACCGACGCAAGAGAGGAACCGGCAGCGACGGGCCGGATTGAACCGGACGTCCGCCGCCGCTCCGGGCATTTGCAGCCCACGGCGATGGCAAGCTGACATTTCTGAAGAGGAAACGGACGATGTCTCATCAACAGATGGATCACGGCGGCCCAGGCAGCGCTCGTGGACTGGGCCCTTACCCGAGCCTGTACCTGGAGTTGGCGATCGATTTCGTCATCATGTACCTGGTTATGTACACGATGATCGCCACGCTCGGTCACTTCTACATCAATCTGAACAACGTCTACATGACCCTGATGATGGTCGCGCCGATGGCGCTCCTCATGCTCGTCTTCATGCGATCCATGTATCCTTCGCGCAAAACGAACCTCGTCATTGGAGCGGTCGCGGTCGTGATCTTCGCCGGCAGCTTCATCGGCATGCGAACCCAGGCGTTCGTTGGCGACGACGAATTCCTGCGGTCGATGATCCCGCACCATTCCGGGGCCGTGTTGATGTGCGAGCAAGCGACCCTGACCGATCCGGAGATCATCGCTCTGTGCGACGGCATCGTGCGTGGTCAACAAGAGGAGATCGCCCAGATGCAGGCGCTCCTCGAAAAGCGTCGCGGCTGACCACTGAGTGCCCGGGGAAATGCGTCGCCCGCGGGGCGTTCCTCCTCCGTGAGGGGAGCGCCCGTGCAGCGCGTAGAGTTGTAGAAGGCCGGGATCGGCCGAACGTCTGGAGACTGAGTATGCGTAGTTTCAATCCCGCGCCCTTCATCGCCGTGGCGGCGGCTGTGGCTTTTGTCGCCGGGCCGGCTGCGGCCCACGCTCGGCTCGTCGGCGCCACGCCGGCGCCCGATTCGACCGTGGCCGCGACCCGATCGATCAGCTTGACCTTCAGCGAACGCTCGGTGCCCGCGTTTTCCGGCTTCGACGTCGTCGATGCTGCGGGGGAAAAGGTCGCGATCCACACCTCGGTGGCGGAGGACGGCAGGACCCTGACAGGGACCCTGGCGCGTCCGCTGGCGGCCGGCGCCTACCGTATCGACTGGCGTATCGCCTCGAGCGATGGCCACCGCATGACCGGGTCCTACACCTTCACGGTGCGCTGACGCCGTGCTCGAAGTCGCGGTCATCGCGCTCCGCTGGCTTCAATACAGCGGCGCCGTCGTCCTTCTCGGCGCGCCGCTGTTTCTGCTCTACAGCTTCAGAAGCTCCGACGCCCCAAACCTCGCCTGGGCGCGTCCTGCGCTGATTTACGCGGCGGTCGTCGTCGCGCTGGGATCGCTCGCCGCGCTCGTGGCTCAGACCGCCGTCATGGCGGGTTCGCTGAGCGAAGCCCTCAAGCCCGCGTCGTTGTCCTTCATGGTCACCGGCACGGCCTTGGGCATGGCCATGGTCGCTCGCGCCGGGATCGCCCTCCTTGGCCTTGTCGCGATCGCTCTCCTGAAGCCGGGGCGGTGTCTCTGGGGCCTGACGGCGACGATCGGACTGGTCGTCGTCGCCAGCTTCGCCTGGACGGGTCATGGCGCGGCGACGGAAGGACCCAACGGGCTGGTCCATCTCATCGCCGACATCATTCACGCGGTCGCCGCCGCGTTGTGGCTGGGAGCCTTGGTGGCATTGACGATCCTGCTGCTGCGCCGGACCGAACCGGACAATGCCGCAATGCATCGCGCCCTGCACGGCTTCGCCGGCCTGGGGACCCTCGCTGTGGTGCTGCTGGTGCTGACCGGCCTGGTGAACAGCTGGTTTCTGGTCGGACCCGCGCGCGTCGCGGAACTGGGAGCCGGTCTCTACGGTCAGCTCCTGATCGCCAAGCTCGCCCTGTTCGCGGTGATGCTCGCCCTGGCGGCGGGAAACCGGTTCGGGCTGACGCCCGGACTGGGGTCCGTTCTGGCGCGCAGCGAAGATCCTCGCCAGGCGCTTCAGCGGCTCCGACGCAGCGTCGTCGTAGAGACGCTGGTCGGAGTTGTGCTGCTGGCCGTTGTCGCCGTGATGGGCACCCTGGCTCCGCCGTCGGCGATGTGACGCGGCGAACGCCTAGCCGGGCGCACGCGACGACCAGTGGATGTGATGAATGCGCCAGCCGTCGGCGTGCCGCTTCAGCACCATGGTTTCGGTCGTCAGCCGGTCCACGGCGCGGCTGTTGAACTGGCCTGTGGTGCGGCCTTCGCTGGTGATCCAGGCGATGTCGCCGTCCGCCCATCCTGACCTCCGCGCCACCGCCGCGTCAGACCCGGCGGCGAAGGCGGCGTCCGACGCCAGGTGATGGGACGCATATTCGTCGCGCGAGCGCTCCGCGCCGCCCTCTTCGAAGATCATCACGTCGGGGGACAGCAAGGCGAGCGCCGCGGCGGTATCGCCGGCCTTCAACGCCGCGTGGAAGGCGTCGACCGTCGCGGCGGCATCCGCCGCTTCGACAGCGACAGAGCCTGCGGCCGGGGTGTGGCCGTGGGCGTGGTCCTGGGCCAGGGCGGGCGTCGCCGAAAGCACGGCGAGGGACAGGGCGATGGCAAGAGAGGTGCGGGACATGGCAGGTTCCTTGTCGGGTTGAGGATGGTGGATAGGGACGGGGTGCGGCTTGCGTCAACTCGGCTGGTTGTGCGCGATCCAACCGTCGCAGCAGGCGCAGATCGGGGGCTTGAAGACAGTCAGGTTTCTCGGCCGGTCTGTCTGGGCGCAGGCGGTCCCGGTCATGCCCACGAACCGCGCCGCGCCCGGCACGAGGCGGCGGTCCAAATGGGCGGTGTTCAAAAGGGTTCTCCCTGATCGCTATGAACGGATCGTCGGGCTTCGACGGGGTCGGCGCCCTGCGGCGTCGTTCGCGCCCGGAGCCACCGCCGGCCCGGCCGCTCGATGAAAACATGGATGGCGGCGGCCGCGGCAAGCGTCAACGCCAGCATGGCAGTCAGCTCACCCACGCCCATCCGGTAGTCGCCCGGCCAGCCGGCGACGGCCTGCACGGCGTTTCGCCACACCATCAGGATGGGGATGTGGACCAGGTAGAGGGCGAACGACGCCTCTCCTGCGAACAGGACGACGGGATGGGACAGGAAGGTCCGCACGCCCGCCTTGGCCAGCAAGGCGAGCGACAGAATGAAGGGCCCGGCCGCCGCGACGATGATGCGGTCGTCGGCCCCGACCTGCATCAGGACGAGCAGCGCGACCGTGGTCGCGACGGCGGCCGCACCCGACACGCGCGGCGAGGGGGTCCACCCCCGGCCGAGGTAGTAGAGACCGATGCCGTAGAGGAATTCGGGGACGATGCGCAGGATGCCCAGGCTGTCTTCGGCCCGAGGCAGGACCTGCCCGAACTGGGCGCGATAGAAGGCGTCCAGCGCGACGAACAGCACGACCGCGAGTCCGAGGATGATCCACGGCCTGTCCCTCAACCGCAGGGCCAGCGCGGCATAGGCCGGGAAGGCCAGATAGGCGAACCACTCCGCCGACAGGGACCAGGCCGGTCCATTCCAGAGCGCCATGCTCTCGCGTGGGAACCAGGCCTGAACGAGCAGCAAGGTGCCGACGAAATCCACGGGATTGAACCGGCCCTGCTCCAGGCCGACGCCGAACAGCGGCGCGACCAGGACGAGGCCCAGCATGCTGAGCAGGATGAACAGGTGGGCCGGGTAGATCCGCGCGAACCGCGCGCTGAGGAACCGCCGGTAGTTCGGCGCCCGATCCCCTTGGAGATAGACGTGCGTGAGGATGAAGCCCGACAGGATGAAGAAGACGTCCACCCCAAGACGCGCGCGATTCAGCAGGCCCGCGCTGTCCGCCGGGAGCGTCCAGTAAAGCTGGAAGTGGAACAGCACGACGCCGAGCGCCAGAAAGAACCTCACGCCGGTGAGCGGATCGAGCGCGTCCGGAAAGGGAACCCGCGCGGGGCCGGATCTGTCTCTCACGTCGCTCCCCCCGACGACAGGGCTCCTCCCGGCCGTTCTCTGGTATCTACGCAGGCGACGGCTCGCCCCCTCGCGAGGGGATCGAAGGTCCGGCGCGTATGGGAGATGGGGTTTGACGCAGGTGCGCAATGACTGACGACATGAACAGACTCATCGCTGCCGTCGCGGCGGGCGACGCAGGGAGGCTCGCCGGCGTTGAAGACGCGGTGTGGGCCCGGATCAGCGAGCGCATGGGCCGGGCCCGCATCGGCCAGGTCCGCTTCGCCGCCGTCGCGGTCGCGCTCGTGATCGGCGTCGCGAACGGAGGCCTGATGCTCGTGGCTCCGCGGCCGGAACCCTCCGAGATGCGGATCTTCACCGTCTCGGCGGGCTTGTCGCCGCTCGCCAGCCTGGATGTCCGGGGATGAGGACGAGCTGGAAATCGATCGTCCTCACGGCGGTCCTGGCCGCGCTCGCCAGCGGGGCGGCGACCTGGGCGAGCGCGACCTGGGTCATGCGGGAACGGCAGCCGCCCAGCCTGCATAGCGTTGTCCATGAGCAGCTCGACCTGAGCGCCGAGCAAGATCGGCGGCTCGACGTCATCGAAGGCCGCTTCGCCGCCCGCCGACCGGCCCTAGAGGCCGAGGTCCGCGCCGCCAATCGCGAACTGGCCGCCGCCATCGCCGCCAGCGACGGCGACACGCCCCAGGTCCAGGCCGCGATTGATCATTTCCATGCCGCCATGGGCGACCTCCAGAAGGCGACGATCGCCCATGTCTTCGAAATGCGGTCCGTGTTGACCCCGGCCCAGGCCGAGGTGTTCGACGCGGCGGTCGTCGACGGCCTTCGCGACGACGCCGGCTAAGCGCGGCGCGTGGGGGCCGACGACAGCATAGAGGTCCGTGCGACGGGCGGAGACCGGGCCGCCTTCACCGCCCTGATGACCGCCACCAAGGCCGACCTCTACCGGTTCGTGCGCCGCTACGTCGGCGACGAGGCCGAGGCGCATGACGTGCTGCAGGAAGCCTACGCGTCCGCCTGGCTGGCGATCCGCCGCTACGATCCGGCGCGGCCATTCGATATCTGGCTGCGCTCCATCGCCCTGAACAAATGTCGCGACTGGAGCCGCCGACGCGCGGTCCGGCGTGTCGTGCGCGGGGTCATGGGGCTCGACGCGCCTGAAGCGACGGCGATCGGCGACGACGCGCCTGCGCCGGAGGTCCGGTTGGACGACCGGCGCAGGGCCGAGGCGCTGCAGCGGGCCCTGTCCGATCTGCCGGACGCGCTGAAGGCGCCGCTCCTGCTCGCCGCGCTGGAGGGACGATCCCATGCCGAGATCGCCGCCATCCTCAGCCTGACGCCCAAGGCCGTTGAAACCCGCATCGCCCGCGCCCGCAAGAAACTGGCGGAAATCCTGACCTGACCGACGGACGGCCCTTGACCTTGCCATGATGGGAAGGTGCACAAGCCCGCGAGTTCGACCGCTGCGGCGCCCTGACGCAAGGGGTTCGCCGTCGGGATGCGTATCTGAACGAACGGCTCAATAGCCGGCCAGGGAACTTCTCGCCGATGTCCACGCCCCGCCTCGATCGTCGAACCCTGCTCCGAGGCGCCGCCGCCGGCGGCGGCCTGCTGGGGCTGCAAGGCCTGCTCCCCGCTTGGGCGCAGACGGGGTCGGCGGGACTGAGAGCGGATCTGCCGACGCTGACGGGGCCGAACATCGACCTGACGGTGGGTCACTCGCCCTTCACGGTCGGCGGGCGCACGGGCCACGCCGTGACGATCAACGGCGTCCTGCCAGCGCCGCTGCTGCGCCTCCGCGAAGGCCAGAACGTCCGGCTGTCGGTTGCCAACGGCCTGGACGAGGACACCTCGATCCACTGGCATGGCCTGCTCGTGCCGTTCCAGATGGACGGCGTGCCGGGCATCAGCTTCCCCGGGATCAAGGCGCGCGAGACCTTCGTCTATGAGTTCCCGATCCGGCAGTCGGGCACCTTCTGGTATCACAGTCACTCCAACCTGCAGGAGGCGATGGGCCACTACGGTCCGATCGTCATCGACCCGGCGGGCGCCGATCCGGTCGCCTATGACCGGGAGCATGTTCTGGTCCTGTCGGACTGGAGTTTCATGCATCCGCACGAAATCCTGGCCAAGCTGAAGAAGAGCCCCGGCTACTTCAACCGACAGCGCACCACCCTCGCGGGCCTCATGGACGGCAGCGACCGAATGAGCCTGGAGGAGCGGCGCATGTGGGGCCAGATGCGGATGGACCCGCGCGACATCCTCGACGTCAGCGGCTCGACCTACACCTATCTGATCAACGGGCACGGGCCGCAGGAGAACTGGACCGGTCTGTTCCGGCCGGGCGAGCGGGTCCGACTGCGCATCATCAACGCCTCGGCCATGTCGATCTTCAACATCCGCATCCCCGGCCTACCGATGACGGTGGTCCAGGCCGACGGCGAGAATGTTCGTCCGGTCGAGACAGACGAGTTCCAGATTTCGGTCGCCGAGACCTATGACGTCATCGTCCAGCCGACCGAAGACCGCGCCTACACCATCGTGTCGGAGGCCATCGACCGCTCCGGCATGGGTCGGGCGACGCTTGCGCCGCGCCTCGGCATGACCGCCGAGGTCCCGCCGCTGCGCGAGGTTCCGAACCTCACCATGCGCGACATGGGCATGGGCGGCATGGACCATGGAAGCATGGGCGGCATGGATCACGGCGCCATGGCCGGCATGGATCACGGAGCCTCCGCCCAGGGCGCGGCTCCGGCCGACGACATGGCGGGCATGTCCATGGCCGGCATGAACATGCGCGATCCCGAGAACGCCCCGCCGGACATGGCGGTCGGCGTGGGCGTCGACGCGATCGCCATGGACCCCGTCAACCGCCTCGGCGAGCGTCCGATCGGGCTCACGAACGTCGACCACCGCGTCCTCGTCTATACCGACCTGGTGTCGTTGGCCCCCAACAAGGACCAGCGCCCGCCGTCGCGAACGATGGAAATCCACCTGACCGGCAATATGGAGCGGTTCATGTGGGGCTTTGACGGCCGCAAATTCAGCGAACTGGTCGAACCGATCCGCTTCGAGCGCAACGAGCGGGTGCGCGTGACCCTCGTCAACGACACCATGATGGCGCACCCCATCCACCTGCACGGGCATTTCTTCGAACTGGTGACCGGCGGCCCCGCCGGGCATCAGCCGCTGAAGCACACGGTCAACGTCGCGCCGGGCGGCAAGGTAACCTTCGACTTGACCGCAGACGCGCCCGGGGACTGGGCCTTCCATTGCCATATGCTGATGCACATGCACGCTGGCATGTTCAACGTCGTGACGGTGCGGCCCATGGACGGAGCCGCCCGATGAACCGCCTCGCCATCGCCCTCGCGCCCCTGATCCTCGCCGTCGGCGCCGTCAGCGCCCAGGCGCAGGATCCCCACGCGGGTCATACGATGCCGGCGACTTCGGCGCCGGCGCGCCCCGCCCCGGCTCCGGCGGCCGCACCTCAGACGCCCGCACGGCACGCGGCGCAGGATCCGCACGCCGGCCACGTCATGCCGCCTGCGCAGACCCCGCCCGCGGCCGATCCCCACGCGGGCCACCAGATGCCGGCTCCGCCCGCCGCCGCCGATCCGCATGCGGGCCACGATATGACGGCCCCGGCGCCCGCCCAGCCCGATCCGCATGCGGGCCATGACATGTCCGCCATGCCTCCTGCCCAAGCCGATCCCCACGCCGGGCATGACATGTCGACGATGAGCATGGGACCGCCGGACATCCCGACCAGCGCCGACAATCCCGGCCGCCCTCCGGAAGACCCGCTGCCGGCCGCGGCTTTGGGCGAACCGATCCATGCCGCCGATCTGGTCTTCGGAGCCGAGGCCATGGCCGCCTCACGCCGGACGCTGGTCCGTGAGAACGGCGACGTTCGCACCACGGCGGTCGTCATCGACCGCCTCGAGGCCGGCCTGGGCGATGATGAGGAGTCCTGGCTCTGGGACGTCCAGGGCTGGAGCGGGGGCGACATCAACCGGTTCTGGTGGAAGTCAGAGGGTGAAGGCGTGTTCGGCGGCGACCTGGAGGAAGCCGAGGTTCAAGCCCTCTACAGCCGCGCCGTGACACCCTTCTGGGACGTTCAGGCCGGCGTGCGGCAGGACTTCCGTCCCGACGGCGAGGACACGACCCATCTGGTCCTCGGCCTCCAGGGACTGGCGCCCTACTGGTGGGAAGTCGACGCCGCCGCCTTCCTGTCGACCGAAGGCGACCTCACCGCCCGCGTCGAGGCCGAATACGACCAGCGCATCACCCAGCGCCTGATCCTCCAGCCGCGCCTCGAAATCGACGCTTCGGCCAGCGACATTCCGGAACTGGAGATCGGCTCGGGCCTGTCCTCGGTCGAGGCCGGCCTGCGACTGAGATACGAATTCCGCAAGGAGTTCGCCCCCTATGTCGGCGTCGAGTGGAGCCGCGCGCTCGGAGCTGCCGCCGACTACATCAAGGCCCGCGGCGGCGAGGCTGAAGACACCCGTTTCGTCGTCGGCCTCAAGGCCTGGTTCTAGCCGAAGGAGACCACCCCATGATCCGCGTTCTCACCCTCTCGACGGCCCTGGCTTTCGCCGGCGCCGCCGCCGCTCAGGATCCGCACGCCGGCCACAACATGCCGGCGCAGGCCGCCGCGCCCCAGTCGGGCATCACGACGGTTCCCGCGAACGGCGCGATGACCCAGGGGTCGCCCGAACGCTTCAGCGTCACCTTCCCGCACGCGATGATCCTCAAGACGGTCACCGTCACCGCCGAAGGCCAGGCGCCGGTCGAGGTGGCCGTTCCCGCCGCGCCCGCCGCCGCGACCGTCGGGGTCGCTCTTCCCCGCCTCGCTCCGGGAACCTACACGGCCGCCTGGACTGCCGAGGGCCCGGACGGCCACAAGATGTCCGGCTCCATCAGCTTCATGGTTCACTAGGAGAACGACGATGAAAGGTTCCATCCTGCTGGCCGCCGCCGGCGCAATCCTGACCCTGAGCGCCGGCGCGGCCCTCGCCGCCGAAGGCTGCGAGTGCCGCAAGGACATGGCCGCGGACGCCGCCATGACCTGCTGTGACGAGATGAAGACCGAGCCCGCCCCGGCCGAGCCGGCGCCGTCGGATACGCCTGCGCCCCAGGGCCACGCCGACCACAACTGACCGCACGATCGCATTCGGCGCCCCCCTCCCGGGGGAGCCGCCGGCGGCGACTGGATGTCAGCCTGTCCCGGCCTGGTCGCGGACGGGTTCCGCGCCAGCAGGCGGCCTCGCGGCGTTGATCCGGACGAAGCGGACCGTCTCTTCCCGAGTCCTTGGTTCAGCGACAAAGCCGGCGTCCGCGAACGCCATGTGCTGGGGCATCGGCGATCCCTCTGGATCCGCCCGCCACCATCCGTCCACCGCCGCCGCCTTGGGGAGGATGCCGCCCACGATCCGCTCGATGTCCCGGAAGGTCAGATCGACTTCGGCGCGCTTCTGGCGTCGGAGGAAGGCTGCGAGGGGCGCGTATTTGGCCATCGGCGTGTTTTCCTCCTGCGTCTCCTCGGGTCAAGCCGACTCGCGTGACGGGCCATAAGCATTGTAGGATTCCCTCGGCGGGTTCCGGGAACGATAGGCGCCGATCTAGAGCCAGGGGACGCGTGAGCGTCGGCGGCGATCGGCGGCGAAACGCCGGGCTTCCTCACAGAAGTTCCTGGCCCGCCCCCTCCCCTTATCCGGGCTCGATCATCCCCTGGCGGACCGCCGAGGCGACCGCTTCAATCCGCGTTCGAACCCGCAGTTTGGAGCAAACCTTCTCGAGGTAGGAATCCACCGTCCGGGGCGACAACGACAGGATCGTGCCAATGTCGGCGGAGCTTTTTCCGCGACACACCCACTGAAGGCACTCCTGTTCGCGCGGGCTCAGGGAGACGGCGCTGGGCTGTCGGTCCGGGTCTTCGGCAACGGCTTCCATTGTACACCACTGGTTGTCCGCTCTCATCCGTACACGGGGTTTTTGCTCGCGGGCAACGTCAATGTTTTGCGGGTCATCCGCCGCTTTTTTGCGGGTTTCAGGTCGGCTCGACCGAGTTGAAGCTGGGGACGACGGCGACTACAGCCATGGCGTCGGGCGCCGTGAGATAGGCGTGCAGCCGGAGCCGGGGTTCGCCTGTGGCGGAGGCAGCGCTGGGCGCCGAAGTAGCGGGCCTCTTTCGCAGAGGATTCCAACGCCCGACCCCTCCGCCTTGCGTCTCGATTCTGTTTGATTCATGCTTCGGCGTCGGCGTCCGCGCCGATAGGGGCCTGGAATCCCCTGTGCGAAGTCAAACTCAACGACGCGCGTCATTCGCGCCTGTCGCTTGTCAGCGGCCCGACCCCGTGCGCTCGCCCGGGTGCGGAGCCTGCGCGATCTCGTCTTGGGATTCCCCGTCCTTCCCTGGAGGCCGGAGAAATGCGTTGACCGATGCCAAAGAGCTGAAACCGGAAGCGGCGGAGGGGCTGAACGGCCTTTACCGCCGCTATGCCGGCTGGCTCGACGGACGGCTCCGGGCGCATGTGGGCGCCGAGCAGGCGGCCGACGTGGTCCAGGAGACCTACCTTCGCGCTGCGCCCTATCGGAGCGCGGACATCCGGCATCCCAAGGCCTTCCTGCTGCGGATCGCGCTCAATCTGGTTCGCGACGAGAGCCGACGCCTGAAGCGCCAGCGCGAGTCCTCGGGCGATTTCGGGCAAGATCAGAGCGAGTCCGCCTCCCAGGCGGAACAGCTGTTGCTGAAGCAGATCCTTCTCACCATGCCTCCGCTTTATCAGGACATCTTCGTATTGAGCCGCTTCGGCGGTATGACGTATCCCGAGATCGCTGCGGCGCGCGGGCTCAGCGTCAAGGCCGTCGAGTGGCGGATGTCGAAGGCGCTGGAGCACTGCGTCGCTCGGCTGGACGATTAGGCAGGTATGATGACGGTCGATGGCGACCTCGACATCCGGCGGCAGGAAGCCGCTTCCTGGTTTGCCCGCCTCAGCCAGCGGCGGGTCTCCACGGACGACGTCAAGGCGTTCAGCGCCTGGCGCCGGGATCCGGACAATGCGCGCGCCTACGAACGGGTCGAATCCGTCTGGAACGCCACCAACACCCTGGCGGGCGATCCCGACATCAGCGCCTTGACGGTCGAGGCGCTGGGCAAGGCCCCGCCGCCGGTCCGGGCGCGGGCCATGGTGTCGCGGCTCTGGAAGCCTCTGGGCGGCGTCGCCGTGGCCGCCGTCGCGGTCATCGCCGCCGGAGCGCTCTGGGCCGTCAACAGGCCGCTCGACTATGCGACCGTCGTCGGCGAGCAGCGCACGGTGCGTCTCGACGACGGATCGCGCGTCACCCTGGACACAGGAACGCGCATCCAGGTCCGACTGCGCGACGACCGAAGATCGGTGGCGCTCCTGTCGGGGCAGGCCTTCTTCGACGTGACTGGCGACCCGGCCCGGCCCTTCGTGGTCACGGCAGGCGGCACCGACGTTACGGCGATCGGAACCCGTTTCGACGTCCGCCGAATGGGCGACGGCGCCCGGGTGACGCTGATCGAAGGCCGGGTCGCGGTCCGGGAGACTACCCGGGCGGGGACAGGCTGGTCGCTCGATCCGGGTCAGCAGGTGGTCACGACGCAGGCCCGACCAGCGGTGGCGTCCGTCGATGTCGTGCGCGAGACGAGTTGGACCACGGGCCGGTTGATCTTCGATGGGACACCGATCCGTGTCGCCGTGACGGAGGTCAACCGCTACAGCGACGCCAAAATCGATCTGCGGGCGTCCCATATCGCGGACATCCCGGTCAGCGGCGTCTTCGACACCGGCGACACCGATGGCTTCATCGCCGCGCTGCAAGACCTCTATGGCGTGACCGCCGAACGGCGGCCGGACGGCGCCGTCATTCTGTCTGGCCCGCCGGCCGAAAATAATTCGTAGACGGACTTAGGGGGACCTGCCCTCCCCATCGTCTCTTCCCCGTCCCGCCAACGCGCGGGTAACCTAAGGGGGAAAGAGTATGCGTATGGGTCTGGGTTCAACAGCGTTGTCAGCGCTGCTCCTGGCGTCGGCGACGCCGGTGATCGCGCAAACCGCGGAGGCGGTGAGACGCTATGACGTCGCCGCAGGACCGCTCGATCGCGCCCTGACGGCCTTCGCCCAGCAGAGCGGGCAACAGATCCTGTACCCGGCCGCTCTCGTCGCCGGCCGCCGATCGCCGGGCCTCAGCGGGAGCTACCCGGCCGAGTCCGCCTTGGCGGCGTTGCTCCGCGACACCGGTCTGTCGCATCGGCGGACTCGCCCCAATGTGTTCGTCCTCTACGACCCCTCGGCGCGCGCGGACGCGGATACAGCCAAAGCGACCGAACTCGAAGAGGTGGTCGTCACGGGAAGTCTGATCCGTGGAGCGGGCGATGGCCCTTCGCCCGTGGTGACGGTGACCCGCGACCAGATGGACCGCGATGGACGGGCGACGGTCGCCCAACTGCTTGCCAGCCTGCCGCAGAATTTCGGCGGCACCGCCAACGAAGGCGCACTGAACAATGGCGCCGACCGATCCGGGACCAACTCGACCTTTGCGAACGGCGTGAATCTTCGCGGCCTGGGCAGCGACGCCACCCTGGTTCTGATCAACGGTCGGCGCCTGGCCGGTACCGGGGCCAAGGGTGACTTCGCCGACGTTTCCTCCATCCCCACGGCCGCGATCGCACGCGTCGATGTTCTGCTCGACGGGGCCTCCGCCCTGTATGGCGCCGACGCCGTGGGGGGCGTGGTGAACATCATCTTGCGTGATGACTACGACGGTGCGGAGACGCGGATCCGGTTGGGCGACACCTGGGACGGCGCGAGCGGCGAGTATCAGTTCGGACAGACGATCGGCCGGCGATGGACCAGCGGCGGCGCGATGATCACCTATGAATACTACGATCGGGAGGCGCTGGCGGGGTCTGAACGGCGGCTCGCCAGCGACGCGGACCTGCGTTGGCGCGGCGGAACGGATCGGAGGCAATACTATAGCAATCCAGGCAACATCGTCGTGTTCGACGCCGCCTCGGGTAGCTACGTCCCGACCTACGCCATCCCGCCGGGGCAGACAGGCGTCGGCCTTCGGCCCGGCGACTTTCTCGCCGGGCAGACCAACCTCGAGAACCACCGGGCCGGGGTCAATGTTCTCCCCCGTCAAACCCGGGAGAGCGTCTACGCTACCGCCCAGCAGGACCTGGGCGACCGCTTCGAGGTCAGCGGCGACGCGCGCTACGGACGACGCAACTACGAGACGGTGTCCTTCCCAATCAGCACCCTGTTGACGGTCACCTCGGCCAATCCGTTCTTCGTGTCGCCGACCGGCGCGCGATCGCACACTGTCGCCTATTCGTTCCAAAAGGAGATTCCGGCTCCGCGCATCAGTGGCGAGGTGGAAAGTCTCGGCGCCACCGTGGGCGGCGTGGCTGATCTGTTCGCGGACTGGAAGCTCGACGCCTATGTCGCCTATTCCGCCGAGGAAAGCCGCAGCGCAACGGATGGCGCGCTTCAATCGACCTATCTGCGGGAGGCGCTCGGAGCCGTAGCGGACAATCCGGCCACGCCTTTCAGCGCCGTGCGGGACGGCTATCTGAACCCCTTTGGCGACGGGCTCATCAATAACAGCACCGTGCTCGATTTCATCAGCTCCGGCTACACGCGGACTCACAGCCGCACGACCGTCTCATCCGCCAATCTCCAGGTCGGCGGCACGGTCCTCGATCTCCCGGGCGGCCCGTTGCGGCTGGCTGCGGGCCTGGCGTTCCGGGAAGAAACATTCGAGCGCCAGTTCACTGGATTCACGTCCGGGAGCGCGCCGGCCGTGGGCGCATCGACGGAAACAAACCGACAGGTCTCGGCCGCCTTCGCCGAAGTGCGCCTGCCGCTTTTCGGCGCCGACAACGCTCGCCCGGGATTGGAACGCCTCGAACTTTCCCTTGCGGCGCGGTTCGAGGACTACGGCGACGTGGGGCAGACGACCAGTCCCAAGGTCGGCGTTCTCTGGAAGCCCACGAACGAACTGCTCTTCAGAGCCAACTACGGCCGCTCATTTCGCGCGCCCGCCCTGCGCGAGCTTAACGATGCGCCCAGCGCCAGTCCCTCCATCCTGCCGCGAGGGTCTCAACAGATCCTCTCGATGATCCTCTACGGCGGCAACCCGGATCTTCAGCCCGAGGAAGCCGACACCTGGACCGGCGGTTTCGAGGTCCGGCCGGAAGCGGTCCCCGGGCTTCAGTTCGGGGTGAACCTTTTTCGAACCGACTTCGACAACAGGATCGGCCAACCGGCGCTGGAGAGCATTCTCACGGCCCTGGGTGACCCGTCGCTGGCGCCGTTCGTGCGCACACTCGACCCGACCAACAACGCCGACGATCGGGCGGCAATCCAGGCCATTCTCGATCTGCCGACCACGGGTCTTCGCGACCTTTTCCCCGCCACCTCTTACGGCGCGATCGTCGATGCGCGTTACGTCAACACGGCGCGGGTCCAGGTTCAGGGTGCCGACCTCACCGCCGACTACGGCTTCGATCTCGGCCCGAACACGTTCAACGTGGCGGTGAACATGACCTGGCTGGAGCGTTTCGACGCTCAACCGACACCGACATCGCCCACCGTCTCACAGGTCAACCGCCCCAATTTCCCGGTCGGGCTTCGCGGCCGGACCTCGGGCAGTTGGTCGCGCGGATCTTGGACCGTCGCCCCTTCCCTGAACTACGTCGGATCGTACCAGGACCTCGTCGGTAACAGGATCGGGTCATGGACGACCGCTGATGTGCTGGTCCGATATGCGCCGGAGGACGGCTTCCTCGCCGGGACGACGCTTTCGCTCACGGTCCAGAACCTGTTCGACCGTGATCCCCCATTTTACGACGCGCCCCAAGGCGTGGCCTACGACGCGGCCAACACCAATGTACTGGGCCGGTTCGTGTCCTTGCAGCTGACCCGGAGCTGGTGATGCGGAGCTCGCTATTGGCGCTCGCCGTGGCGGCGAGCCTGGCCGGAGTCTGTCCCGCGTCAGCCCAGTCCGGCCGACCGTTCACCGTCGATGACCTCGTCGGACACGAAGACACCGGCACGGTCCGCGTCAGTCCTGACGGACGGTGGATCAGCGTCGAGCGACAGGCGGCCTATGATCAGGCTGGCTCCTATGCGCTGTCGACGGCGGTGAATTGGCTGCTGAGCGAACTTGAGGTTCGCCCCGCCGCGGGTGGCGAGCCGACGGTCCGGCTCGCTTCTTCCGGCCACGACGTCGGCTATGTTTCCGGGCCCTTCTCTCCGGATGGCGCACGGATGGTAGTTTTCCGCGTCACCGAAAACAGTGTGCGCCTGGGCGTCCTGACGCTCGAAACCGGCGCCGTCGATTGGCATCCGTTCACGCCGGAATGGATCCAGTTCGGCCGGACGATCGCCTGGCGCTCGCCGACTGAACTGGTTTTCGTGGCTCGGCCCACGGATGATCCGCCGGTGGCGATGCGCGTCGGCTACCAGGCCCAGGCGCGGATCGAACGGCTGTGGCGTACAGCCGCGAGCGGCCACGGCGCCAGCTCGGTCTACATCCCGAGCGGCAGGCAGCGCGACAGCCGATCTCAGGCCCTGGCATCCAATCTTGTCGCTCTCGACGTCGCCAGCGGGCGTTCGCGGGTCTTGGCTTCGGGCGAATGGTTCGACCTTCGACTCTCGCCGGACGGCGGCCATGCGGCCCTCATTGAGGACGCTGAGGATCTTCAACCCAGTCCCGGCAGGCCATTGAGGGTCGGCGACCCTCTCCGCCGCCGTCGGCTGACGCTCGTCGACCTGGAAACAGGCGCAACCCGGCAGCCGCTGCCGGATGAAGACCTGGCCATGTACCTGCTGTCATGGTCACCGGACTCGGCCCGCCTTCTGGTCTTCGGACGCCCTCTCGGCGGCGACTTCGACCAGGACGGGCGTTACTGGCTGGTCCCGGCGGACGGTCGCGCCCGACCGCTGGTCATGGGCGAGGACGCGCCCTGGATAGAGCGGACCTGGGACGGCGTCGCCGTGCCCCTGGCGAGTTGGGACGGCCCCCAACCTGTCGTCCAGGCACGCTCGCCAGCCGGCGCCAGGGTCTGGTTGCGGCCGGAAGCGGCAGGCGACCTTCGGGTCCCGGTCGTTGAACCGGCCGAACGCCTGGTGTCGCTTCACGGACGCGCGGCGATCCAACGGTCGGACGGCGTCTATCGCTTCGGCGGCGACGGCGCCCGCCTCGTCGCCGGGCGGCTCTGGGGCCAGGGTGCGAGTGGCGATGGCGGAAATCCGGAGCGGTGGAACCCCAGCGCGCTCGAGGCCGGCTCGCACACCGTCGTCGAGGGCGCGTGCCTGTCTCGCCTCGCCGGCGGCGGCCAGACGTGCGTGACGCCGTTGCAACCCGACGAGCGAATCCTCGCCGCCGGCCCGGACGCCAGTTTCCTCGTGACGCATTATCTGACCGATCGGGGTGACAGCGGTCTTCGCGTCCACCGGTCGGGCGGCGTTGAAGCGATCGCTCCCGCGAACGCAGGGTGGCGGGACATCGACTGGGGCCGGATCGTGCCGGTGCCTCACCCGGGCCCGGACGGGCAATCCCTGACCAGCTGGCTGCTGCAGCCGCCGGGCTTGCCGGAGGGCGCCCGGCCGCCGGTCGTGGTCGTGGTCTATCCCGGCTCCGCGCCGCGCTCGGCGCCGGCGGCCCTGTCGCCGGGCACGACACAGCTCCAGAACAACCCCGTGGTGCTTGCCGGGGCCGGCTATGCCGTCCTGGTCGTCAGCCTTCCCCTCAAGCCCGGCGGGCCTCCGGCGGCGGAGGGTCTCGCCGACCGCATCCTCGCGATCGTGGACGAGGCCGGCCGGCGGGGATTGATCGACGCGGATCGCGTCGCCCTGATCGGACACAGTTTCGGCGGATACGGCGTCCTGAGCGCCGCAACCCAGAGCGATCGGTTCCGCGCCGTGATCGCCTCGAACGGTTATGCGGACCTGAGCCGCTCCATGGAGTTGCCCGCCTTCTATCGCGTCGCGCCAGACGAGGGCGTTCCGGTCGGCCAGATGGCCGGCTGGGGCGAGACCGGCCAGGGCTCGATCGGCTTTTTCGCGCAACGCCCAGAGGCCTATGTCGAGGCCAGCCCGCTGTACCGTGTGGATGATCTGCGCGCGCCCGTTCTCCTGATCGAGTCGGACCTGGACACGGCAAGGATGGGCTCGCTTTTCGGCGCACTCTACCGGCTCGACCGGGAAGCGGCCCTCCTCACATATTTCGGAGAGGGCCACACCTATGCGAGTCCGGGAAACCTGCGAGATCTACATGACCGGATCCTCGACTGGCTGGCGCGCTATCTGGGGCCGCCCACGCCGCTCGACCCGCTCAGTCCAGTGCCTGGCCCAGGTCTCCAGGACCGCCAGCAGTAGGGGACGGTTGCTGAGAGGACTCCATACCAGACGCTCCGGCGTCAGTTCGCGCTCCAGATCGACCCGGTCGATGAGGCGGTGTTCACTCAGCAGACCGTCGAGGAGAAACGGACGGAGCTCGGCGAGGCTGGAGAGGACGACCCGGCCATAAAACTGGCTGAGGTCGCCCTTGTCCCGGCGTTCGAGAATCGAGGGCGGCAACCGCTCGGAGAAGGCAACGCGAGCCAGTCCCCGATCTCTGACGCCCAGGATCAGACGATCCGCAGGGACCGCCATGACATGCTCGATCACCGGCTGGGTGAGCAGGGGATGCAGGAGTTGGGCCGCCCTCGCCCGTCGGCAATCGCTCCAGAACAGCTGGCAGTTCGCCAGCCGGAGGATCTGGCCGCGCTTCGCCGGTGGTATGTCATCGGCGTCGGCGAGCCAAGGATGGCGGCGGCGGACCGGGCTCGAAGGCCGCGGCGGCCAAAGGGCCAGGCCGCCCAGGGTCCAGGCCGAATGGCGCGTCCAACGTCCGACGTCGGCCCAGTAACGCGGGTCCAGACCACCCAGCCCTTCTCGGCGACGCCGGTCGATGACCACCTGGGGATCCGGAGCCTGGAAAAATACGGCATCCCCGCCCTGTCCCGTGATCAGGGCGGTGGCTCCGAGGCGGCCGATACGCCGGGCCACGTCCTCGTCGTAAGCTACGTCGACGCCATGAAGCGCGGGACGGAAACCCCAGCCGGGGGGCGCGAGCTTCTCCGGCGTGATGGGCGCGACCGGCTTGCGCGCCATCGTAAGGCGCGCACCACTTTTGTCAGCCGCAGCCTTTGCATAGGCGCGCTCGTCGCCCTCGACCCAGTCCCCGAAATAATTGACGTAGGACGCCTTGGACCCTGCACCGACGGCCGCAAGGCTGCTGGAGACGATCGCGGAGTCCAGCCCGCCAGAGATTTCGCCGAGCAGGATCGAATGCCCTTCCGATACGCCGGCCACGGCGCCATCGACCACGCGGCGCAGGGCGTCAGGCGAGTCGTCCCAGGACCGCCCCCGGCAAGCGTCCGCGGGACGCCACACAGCGTGCGCCTCAAACTGATCACCGACCAGGGCGACATCGCCCGGCGTAACCGAGGTTATTCCACGCAGGGGCGGCCGATCGCTCAGCAGACCGGGCTGGTCGGCGATCTCGCCCAACACCGGCCACTCGATCGCGAGCGACTCCGGCAGAATCAGATCGACCTCGGGCGGCAATTGATCTGCGGCGATACGGAGACCCCCACGACGCCACGCCAGGCAGTCGATCGCCCCGCTCGGGTCCCGCAGCAAGCCGAGGCGGCCGTCGTCGGCGCCCCAGGCCAGGATGTATCGCCCCCAACCGGCGCGGACGGCGCTGCTGCCCAGGTCGATCGGACCGCAGCTGCCGCCAATGACGGCGGACAGGGCCTGATCACGCCAGCAGTACTCCCCGATCAAGACATGACGGCGGTGCACGAGACGCACGTTCAGGGGCGAGCGCGGTCCCAGATACACCTCCAGGCCTCCCACCGAGATCGCGCATCGCCACCCGACCGACTGAAGCGCCCCGCGCGCCTGGCCCAGGACGGCGGCGTCTTCGGCGCTGGGCCGGCTCGCCTGAATGACCAGATACCCGCGATCGGCCCAGGTCATCGGCAATAGATCGGGCTGTAGGCGGTCAGCCGTTCCACATCGTCGTTCAAACACAGATCGTCGGCCTGGACCCAGCAGTGGGCCATGAACGGGAAGAGCCTCACGCCGAAGACCCAGTCGGCCCGCAGCCCCCGTCGGCGAAGGAAACGCATCAGCAGCGCCGATCGAACGAGACATTCGCCCTCGATCGGAAGCCAGGGCGCGAGCCGCCAGAAGATCCGCGCTGCTTCAGCGACCCGTTCCGGCGTCCGGTCATTCTCGTCGTCAGCAGCGCCGGCAAGATAGGCCTCGACACCCGCTCCGGATTTGATGCGATGCATTTCAGCCGTGGCGGACACAGCTGCCCCCCAGTCGAGAAGGCTCGCCGCCTGGGAAGGCCGCCCGTGGATCACGGTCTGTGTCGGCCGGGGCGGCGGCGACGCCATGCGCGGTCGCGGTGCCTCGGCCAGCAGTCCGGCCTCGGCCAGGGCGCGCCCGACCACCCCGGCGCCAAAGATCGGGGCGCCGTCCGCGCCGCGGATCAGGTCCGCCGCGCCATTGGGCAGGCACAAATAGCTGTCGGCTGCCAAGTCGAGCAGGACCATGGCGTCGCCGACACAGGCGACATGGACATCGCCTCTCAGATCAGAGCCCATCACCGCATCCTTCAAGGCAACAAGGCGCCGGCTTCTCGGGCCGACGCCTTGCGACAGGTCAGCGGGCTGCGCCGCCCATTTCCCAGCGCTGCACCGGGATCAGCTCCAACTGGCCTTCCTCGGAGTCAGCCCGCGTCCGCGTTTCCGCCGCCCCCAGGCGAACGACCCCGGCGCGCACCCCGGTGTCTTCGTAGGTGAAAACGGGGTTGAGCTCGGTCTTCGGGCCTGGACCGGTGGCCCGGGTTTCCAGACCGGCGGCGCCGAGGCGCTGCAGGCCGATGCGACCGCCATCGTCGTCGTAGTGATAGATCGGATTGAGTTCGGCTTTCTCGACGCCGACCTCCGCGCGGGTTTGGCTTTCGGCCGATCCGAGGCGGATCAGGCCAGACAGGGTCTTCAACATGACATTGCCTCCTAAAGCCGGAACGGGATGCTCCGGCTTGACAGCAAGTCGTCCAACGCCCTCTATTTTCAATCTATATTTGATCAATACTTTCCGCTGATTTTCGCATCATGGCGAACACAGGCTGCGCATGCGCTGCTCGCTCACTGTGGTAGGTCTCGACTACAGGTGAGAGATGATCGAGCCGCGCCTGAGAAAGCAGGCCTTCCATGCGATCGACGACCTCGGAGGGAAGCGGCGCCACACGCTCTTCAACGATGCGGATCGGCCTTAGCTGCGCCGCCGTTCGGCGATGAGCGCGGACAAGAGCTCCGTTTCCGGACGCCTCGACGAGTCGGGCGAAGAGCCGTTCCAAGCGCTCCTGCGGGGCCCCCGCTTTCTCCGCGACGGGCCAGACGAGGCTGCTCCCGCAACCGATGAGCGCCCACTGCGCCAATCGCCCGTGGAGCTCGTAAAGTTCAATGATATCGGACGAGCTGGGACTGAGCGCGAAATACCCGCGCCCAGGTCGATGCTCGATGACGCCCTCGCCGGCTAGCCGCGCGAGCGCCTCACGTACGGGCGTCGGGCTTAGCCCCAGTTCCTCGGCGACGGCTGTCGTGACCAGCGGCATGCCCCAGCCGAACCTGCCGGCTCCAGCGAACTGGGTGAGGGCCGTCAAGGCGAGGTGATAGGGATCCCTTATCTTCACGACGTTTCGCCTTCCGTCTCCGGAATCGCTACGCCCAGGAAGTCTTTGGCATGGCGGATCATCCCGCTCGTCCCTTGGCGGACGTGGATCGAACGAAAATTCTACAGGTTTCGTTAGCAACCCGCATGTTGTTTGCGCCTTTCCGCAAGCTTTAAACACCGTTTCCTTGGCGCCTTTCATTTGAAGCGTCGTTGGCGCATTTTTCAACCAGTAGGGGTTCTGAGGCGTAAGTCCGGCAGCCTCGAGAACGACGAGGAAAGCCGACCGATGGATCGTGCCGAACGCCAGTCCCAGAGCGAAACCCTGTCGGCTGCGCTTCGCCTGATCCGGACCCATCGCCGGATGAAGACAACCGAGATCGCTCAGGCGATGGGCATGGCCCTTCGATCATACGAACATTTCGAGTCCGGCGGCGGGCGCGTGAATCTCGAACGAATTCATCGCTTCGCCGAAGCGACGGATTGCGACGCCTACGCGATCCTGGCCGCGCTCGCTCTTGGATCACCGGAGTTCGCCCTGCGAACCGCCGACAACAAGTTGATGACCATTCTGATGGTCGCTTTGCAGGAGTTCGATGCCGAGGTCGGCGACGTGCTTGGCGAACTCGACGCCCGCACGATCATAAACACCTTCACCAAGGCGCTTAAGGATCTGGCCCTGCAGTCCGTGCGCCGCGACAGCGCCGCCAATGCATGGTTGCAGCAAAGGTTGGGAAAGTTGGTTGCGCCCGGCAACGGCGAGGACGGAGAATCCTCCGGGAATCCGACACCGTAGACGTCCCGCCGAGAACCTGCGGGCTTGCCGCAAACCCGCCGCTGGGTCTGTGTTTGAGTCCATGTCCGCGTATTCGTCCAGTAACCTGTTTCCCGCTTCGGACCTGACCGAACGTCTTTCCGACCGGCAGCGCCAATGTCTCGCCCTGGCGGCCCAAGGTCTGAGCTCCGCCCGGATCGCCGAACAGATCGGCATCTCGGGGCGGACCGTCGACGAACATCTGATGCTGGGTTGCCGCGCGCTCGGCGTTCGCACGCGTATCCAGGCGGTGGCGCGCCTGGCGGGCCAGGCGCGGCGACCCGGGGAACCGCGGACCTTCCTACCGTAGATTTCCGGCGGGAGGCTCGCGGGTCGTCAGCTCTCGGGCCGATCGGGTTTGCTTGGGGCTCTCGATGGAGCCCGCCTTGTTGGACCTCAACCTGATCCTCAGCCTGTCCCAGGCCTGCGCGCCGCAGGTGGCCCCGGAAACCCTGGCCGCCATCGCCTATGCGGAAAGCCGCTTCAACCCGGTCGCGATCGGGGTGAACCGGGGTCCGCGCCCATCCCGACCGCCGCGTGACGCCGCCGACGCGGCGCGCATCGCCCGCGGCCTGCTGGCGCGCGGGGCGAATCTTGATCTCGGGGTGGCCCAGATCAACAGCGACAATCTGGATTGGCTCGGCCTGTCGGTCGAAGCGGCCTTCGACCCGTGCCGCAACCTCGCCGCCGCCGGCGTCGTCCTGCGTGCGGGCTATCGGCCGACCGAGGGCGTCGATCGGCAGACGACGCTGAGGGTCGCGCTCTCCCGGTACAACACCGGCCATCCCGAGCGCGGCTTCCGTAACGGCTACGTCGGCCGGGTCGAGGCCGCCGCCGCGTCCCTGGGCGTCCTGCCCCTGGGGGACGTTCGTCCTGCAACGGACGACAGCCCCGCGCAGGCGGCCACGCCGCAGTCCCCGCCGCCCGACTGGGACGTCTTCGCACGCGCCCGGATCAGCGCCGTCCTCACCTTCACAGCCGCCCCAGACACGGAGTTCTGAGATGACCGCACCCGCGACCGTCCGCCGGCTCGGCGCCGCTGGCGCTATCGCCCTCGCCGCCAGCCTTCTGCTGGTTCAGCCGGCGTTCGCCTCGGCCAATGTCGAAGGCCTGCTGCAGAATGTCGTCGACATGCTGACAGGCAACACGGCCCGGCTGCTGGCCGTCCTGGCGGTCGTGGTCGTCGGCATCCTGTGGATGTTCGGCCTGTTCGACCTGCGCCGGGCGGCCATCGTGGTGCTCGGCATCGTCGTGGTCTTCGGCGCGGCCGAGATCGTCAATCTGATCACGGGCGGCGCCTGATGACCGCCGCCGCGCCCTGGCTCGTGATCGGGTCGATCTCGGCCTTTCTCGCCCTGTGCCTGATGCTCGGCCTGAAGCTGGTCTCGCCCAAGCGCTTCGCCCAGATCCTCGCCGGCCTGGGCGCGGGGCTCGCCGTTGGCCTGGCCCTGTCGCACGTCTCCGCAGGAGGGGCTCATGGCTGACGAGCGCCTGACCGAAGATCCGCTGTTCCTGGCTTGCACGCGCCCGGCGATGATCCTCGGCGTGCCCATGGAGGCGATGGGCGTCAACGTCATCGTGTCGGGCGTCGTCTTCCTTGTCGGCGGCAGCCTGCTCTATCTGCTCGTCGCCCCGGCCCTGCACATGGTGTTCCGGGCGATCTGCCGGGCCGACCACAACGCCTTCCGGCTGCTCTTCGTCTATGTCGACACCAAGGGCCGCTCACGCAACACGGCGCTCTGGGGCGGGAGTTCGGCGACGCCCCTCCCCCTCGTCCGCCGCTATCGTCTGGCGGAGCTGTCCCGTGGCTGAGGGCGGCGTTGCTCCGGCGCGGCTGCGGCGCGAGGCCGACGCCCGGCCGCACCTGCCCTACGCCCGTCACGTCTCGGACCATGTGGTGGCGCTCGACAGCGGCGCCCTGATGATGGTGTTCCAGGTCGACGGCGCCAGCTTCGAGACCGCCGACGCCCGGGACCTCAACGACTGGCACGTCAAGCTCAACCAGGCCTGGCGCAACCTCGCCGACGACCGCCTGGCGGTCTGGCATCATGTGGTCCGCCGCCCGGTCGAGCTCGAGCGCTCGGCCGGCTACCGCTCGGCCTTCGCCGGGGAGCTCGGGGCCCTCTACGACGACCGTGTCGCGGGACGGCGGCTCTGGATCAATGAGCTGTTCGTCACCCTTGTGCTGCATCCGGGCCGGGACGCCGGCGACCGCGCCGCGGCGCTCGCCAAACGCCTGAGGGCGGCGCGCCGCAACGACGCCGAGGTCGAACTCGCTCACATCCAGCGCATCGAGGAGGCCGGGCGCGATCTGGTCCAGTACCTCGGTCGCTATGCGCCGCGCCGGCTCGGCCTCTACGAACGCGGCGGCCTGTGGTTCTCCGAGCCGATGGAGGTCATGCGGCTCGTCCTGACCGGACGCCGATCGGCGGTCCCGATCGTGTTCGGCCACCTCGGCTCGGCGGTCTACACCGTGCGCGCCATCTTCGGGCGCGAGACCCTGGAGCTGCGGGACGCCGCCGAGGCGCGCTACGCCGGCGTCCTCGCGATAAAGGAATACCCGGCCGCGACCCGGCCCGGCCTGTGGGACGAACTGCTGAGCGTCCGCTTCGGCTTCGTGATCAGCCAGTCCTTCGCCTTCCTGTCCAAGGCCTCGGCCCGGGCGGTGATGGAGCGCAAGCAGAACCAGATGGTCTCGGCGCGGGACCGCGCGGCCTCGCAGATCACCGGCCTGTCGGACGCGCTCGACGACCTCGTCAGCAACCGCTTCGTCATCGGCGAGCACCAAGCCTCGATCCTCGTGCATGGCGACACCCCGACCGCGCTGGCGGATCACCTGTCCAAGGCCCGAGCCATTCTCGCGGACTCCGGCCTCGTCGTCGCGCGCGAGGATCTCGGCCTGGAAGCGGCCTTCTGGTCCCAATTCCCCGGGGCCTTCGCGCGCCGCACCCGGCCGGCCGCGATCACCTCGCGCAATTTCGCGGCCCTGGCGCCCTTCCATGCCCATCCGGTGGGCAAGGCCCGCGGCAACCACTGGGGCGAGGCCGTCGCCGTGCTGCGCACCACGGCCGGTTCGCCCTTCTACTTCAACTTCCACGTCGGCGATCTGGGCCACACCTTCATCTGCGGGCCGTCCGGATCGGGCAAGACCGTGGTCCAGAACTTCATGCTGGCCCAGCTGGAGCGGTTCGACGCCCAGCAGCTGTTCATCGACAAGGACCGGGGCGCCGAGATCTTCGTCCGCGCCTGCGGCGGAACCTATCTCGCCCTGCGCAACGGCGAACCGACCGGCTTCGCCCCGTTCAAGGCCCTCGCCCCCAGCCCCGCCAACCGCGCCTTTCTGGTCCGGTTGGTCCGGACCCTCGTCACCCGGCCGGACGAAACCCTGACGGTGCCCCAGGCCCGCGCCATCGATCAGGGCGTCGCCGCGCTGGAGGCCCTGCCGCGTGAGCGGCGGTCCATCGCCGCCCTGCGCAGCCTGCTCGGCCAGGGCGACGCCGGCGGCGTGGGCGCGCGGCTGGAGCGTTGGCAAAGGGGCGGTCCCCTCGGCTGGGTCCTCGACAATGACGAGGACGCCCTCAGCCTGGAGGCTCGCTTCGCCGGCTTCGACATCACCCAGGTGCTCGACCACGACGAGGTCCGGACGCCGGCGATGTTGTATCTGTTCCACCGCATCGCCGAACGGATCGACGGCCGCCGGCTCGTCCTCGACATCGACGAGTTCTGGAAGGTGCTCGGCGACCCGGCCTTCACCGAACTGGCCCAGGACGGGCTCAAGACCTGGCGCAAGCAGAACGCCCTGATGGTGTTCGGCACCCAGTCCCCCGCCGACGCCCTGCGGTCCCCGATCGCCCACGCCATCCTCGAACAGTGCGCGACCAAGATCTTCCTGCCCAACGCCCACGGCCAGGCGCGCGACTACATCGACGGCTTCGGCCTCACCCAGGAGGAGTTCCGGCTGGTGCGCGAGGTCCTGACCCCGGAGTCGCACCGTTTCCTGGTCAAGCAGGGCCACGACAGCGTGGTCGTGGAACTGGACCTGAGCGGCATGGACGACGCCCTGTCGGTCCTGTCCGGCCGCACCGAGACCACCGCCCTGCTCGACCGGCTCCGCGCCGAGGTCGGCGACGACTACGCGCTGTGGCGCGATCCCTTCCATGACCAGAGGAGGTTCCTGTGAGAGCCCGCATCCCCTTCGCCGCGGCGGCCGCCGCCCTCGTTCTCGCCTGCGCCCCGGCCGTCCAGGCGCAGCAGATCGTCCACGACCCCCGCGCCCTGGCCCAGATGGTCGAGGAGGCCCGCACCACCCTGGAGCAGCTGAGAGCGCTGCAGACCCAGGTCGAGCAGGGCCAACAGCTGTTCGACAGCCTGAACGACCTGTCGGGCGTCAACGCCCTGGCCGGCGAGCTCGGCCTGCCGACGGTGCGCAATCCGCTGCCGGACATGCGCGCCTTGCGCGCGGCGGCCAACGGCGACCTGACCGCCCTCGGCGACCTGGCCGACCGGGCGGACGCCATCCGCCGCGACACCCGGCTCTACACGCCGCCGGCGGGCGATCCGGGTTCGGCGGAAGCCTATTATCGCGACAGCCTCGAACGCGCCGGCGCGCGAACCGCACGGGATCTCGCCATCGGCGAAGCGGTTGGCGGCGCGGCGGATCGCCGCCTGGAGGGTCTGGAGACGCTCCGCTCCGCCCTCGACACCGCGCCCAACGCCCGCGCCGTCATGGACCTGGAAGCCCGCCTCGCGGCCGAACAGGCGCTGATCCAGAACGAGCAGGTCCGGCTGCAGGGTCTCGCCCTGACCCAGGCAGCCGAGGCGCGGCTGGAAGAGCAGCGCGCCCGTGAGCGGGCCGAAGCCGCCCGGGCGGCGCGCATGGACGTCTATCGGCGGGCGTTCCAGTGAAACGGATCGCCGTCCTCATGATCCTCGGCCTGGCCGGCTGCGGTGCGCCCGCGCGCACCGCCGAGGACTTCGCCGCCGATCCGCAGGGGGCGGCCCAGGTGGTCGTCGACTGCGACGCCGGCCGGGCCGACGGCGACTGCGAGGCGGCGCGGCGGGGTCTGGCCGAAGCGCGCCGGGAGGCGCGGATGCGCGCCTATGAGCGGGCTTTCTGAGGAGCCCGACGATGAGCTTTCGCGTCTTCGAGCCCAGCTACGACTTCATTGACGAACGGCTCAACGTCTTCCTAGGAGACCGTCTGTCGTCGGTGATCGCCGAGGTCGAGGGGCCGCTGCGCATCGCCCTGGTCCTTTATGTCGTGCTCTACGGCGTCGCCATCCTGAGGGGCGCGATCAGTGAGCCGGTGATGGACTTCGCGGTCCGGTCGCTGAAGCTGGCCTTCCTGTATCTGCTGGCGACCACCGCCGCCTATTCGACCTTTGTCACCGAGCCGCTGTTCACCAGCCTGCCCAACGCCCTGACCCGGGCGGTGAGCGGCGCGGACACGCCCAGCGTCGGCGCGGCCTTCGACCAGTTCTTCGCCTATGCGGCCTGGCTGGGCGAGGACATCTCGCGCGAGGGCTCGGCCTTCAATCCCGGACCCTGGGTGGTGTCGGCGGCCGTCTTCATCATCGGCGCCTTGGCCGCGGCGCTCGGCTTCGGCGTTGTGCTGGTGGCCAAGCTGGCCCTGGCGCTGCTCGTCACCCTCGGCCCCATCTTCATCGCCTGCGCCCTGTTCGACGCGACCCGGCGCTTCTTCTTCGGCTGGCTCAGCCAGGCCGTGAACTATCTCGTCCTGTTCGCCCTGATCATCGTCATCTTCCAGCTCGTCCTGTCGCTCGTGCGCGACCAATGGGGCGCGATCCAGGGGGCAGACCCGATGATCGGCGGCCTGATCTTCATCGCCCTGTGCCTGCTCGGGGCGATCTTCTTTCTGCAGACCCCGGCCATCGCCGCCGGCATCGCGGGGGGCGCCAGCGCCGGCCTCGCCGACTTCGCCAACGCCGCGGCCCTGGGCGGGAGCGGCTCCGGCCGCAGCCAGGGCCCGCAAGAAGCCAGCCGCCAACCGCCCAGAGGCGGCGGCTCCATCCGACCGAGAGGCGCCTGACATGACCTATCGCTCCCTCCTGCTCGCCGGCCTGATGCTTCTGGGCGCCTGCGCCCACCGGGGTGATCCGGCGTTGCCGACCTGCGACGGATCGGCCCGGCGGCCCGCCAATCCCCATGGATCGGTGCTCACGCCCCAGACCGAACCCCCATCGGTCCCCGAGGCCGTGACCCCGGACACGGGAGGCTGCGCATGAGCGGCGTGCCCTCCCCCGAGCTGAAGCGCTACTTCTCCGAGGCGCGGCGCTGGGACCAGGACCGTCTGGCCTCGGCGCTCCGGTCGCGCCGCCTGGCCTGGTCGGCCGCCGCCGTGGCCGCGGGGCTGGCGGTGATCGCGACCGGCGCTGTGGCGATGCTGACGCCGCTGAAGTCCACCGAACCTTTCGTCATCCGGGTGGACCAGACGACCGGCGCGGTCGACGTCGTGCGCGGCCTCTCGGCCGAGGACGGGCCGGTCCGCTACGACGAAGCCGTCAGCAAATATTTCCTCGGCCAGTATGTGCGCCAGCGCGAGGGCTACCTCGATCCGGCCGCCGAGGACGCCTTCCGGCTCGTCTCCATCCTCTCGGCGCCGGCCGAACAGCGGCGCTGGGCCGATCTGTTCCGCGGCTCCAACCCCGCCAGTCCGCAGAACCTCTACGGCCGCGACGGCGAGGCCATCATCTCGATCCGCGCCATCGGCTTCATCAACGACGGCGTCGCCAACGTCCGCTTCCATCGCACGATCCGTCAGGCCCAGCAGACGGTGGAAAGCGACTGGATCGCCACCATCGCCTTCACCTACACCCGCGCGCCGATGTCCGAGCCGGACCGTCTGAGGAACCCCCTCGGCTTCCAGGTGACGTCCTACCGCGCCGATCCTGAGGTCATCCGATGAGACGCCCCCTTTCCCTCCTGACCCTGGTCGTCGGGCTCGCCCTCGCGTCCCCGGTCGCGGCCCAAGGCCCGCTGGATCCGCGCATTCGCGAGCTCACCTATGATCCGGCGGCCGTCTACCGGATCGCCGGGGCGTTCCGCACAGCGACCCAGATCGTCTTCTCGCCTGACGAGACCATCCGCCATGCCGCCATCGGCGACAGCGTCGCCTGGGAGGTGGCCGCCGAAGGCTCGGTGCTCTTCCTCAAGCCTCGCGAACGCCATCAGGCGACCAACCTGCTGGTCGTCACCGAGCGCGAGGGCGCGGTCCGACACTACGCCTTCGAGCTGCTCGCCCGCGAGCCCGGCGACCGGACGACGATCGCCTATCAGGTCCGGTTCCGCTACCCGGCCGACGAACAGGCCCAGGCGGCCCGCGCATTGGCCGTTCAGGCCGAGGCGGTGGAACAGCGCCTCATCGGACTGGAGTTGGAGCGCGGCGTGGTCGAGGGGACCCGCAATCTGGCCTGGTCCGCCCAGGGCGACGTCGCCCTGCAGCCGAGCGAGGTCAGCGACAACGGCCGCTTCACCGTGCTGCGCTTCCCTGGCGTCCAGGCCCTGCCGGCCGTGTTCGAGGTCGGGGAGGACGGATCGGAGCGCCTGATCCCCTACGACGTCCGCGGCGAGTTCGTGGTGATCCACGGCGTGACGCGGGGTCTGCGGCTGAGACGGGGCCAGTCGGTCCTGTGCCTGTTCAACGACGCCTATGACCGCCGCGGAGTCGGCGTAAGCACCGGGACCGCCTCGCCGGCCGTCGACCGCGCGCCCGTCGGAGGCCGGCCATGAGCCACATCGAGCCGACGCCTCCGGCCGACGCGCCTCGCCCGCCCTCCGCGGCGAGCGACCGCGGGGTCTCGCCGATCGCCGGACGGCTCGGCGGGCGGCAGGGCAAGGTCATCACCCTGGCGGCCCTGGCCGTTGGATGCGGGGTCTTCCTGGTCGCCAGCTGGGATCGCGGCGACGCCGGCGACGCCGAACCGGCCAATCGCGACGAGCCCGCACGGCAGACGACGCCGTTCGAGCCCGCCCGCCGCGAGACGCCGCCGCTGCTGAGCGACGTCGCCGTCGATCCCTACGCGCCGACCCTGACCGGCGAAGAGGCCATTCCCCCTCTCGAAACCGCGCCCCGGGATCCGGCGACACCCCGTTCCGGCCCCAGTCCGGCGGAACAGCGACGCGCCCTGGCCGAAAGCGCCCGGCGCGCGCCCGTGCTCGCCTATAGCCGGGCGGGCGGCGGCCAGCCGGGGGCGCCGCCGATCTCGATGACGCCGACACCTCCGGGCGAACCGACGTCGCTCGACCAGCTGCGTCAGCTCACGCCCGTGGGCCAGACGCGCGCCGGTCGCCTGCCCGACCGCAACCTGCTGGTCACGGCGGGGACCAGCGTACCCTGCGTCCTGCAGACGGCCCTGGACAGCACCACGCCCGGCTATGTGACCTGCGTCCTGCCGCGTGACGTCTGGTCCGACAACGGCGCCGTGGTCCTGATGGAGCGCGGCACCCGGGTTCTGGGCGAGTATCGCGGCGGGCTTCAGCAGGGCCGCCGTCGGCTGTTCGTCCTCTGGACCCGGGCGGTGACGCCGACCGGGGTCGCCGTCGCCCTGGCCTCCCCGGCCGCCGACGCCCTGGGCCGGTCGGGGTTCGACGGCGTGGTCGACACCCATTTCTGGGACCGGTTTGGCGGCGCCCTGCTGCTCTCCATCGTCGATGACGGCGTCTACGCCGCCGCCGGCCGGAACGACGGCGCCTCCTCCATGACCCGGCCCCCGTCCGATGCGGCGAGCGTCGCCCTTCAGGGTTCGGTCGAGATCCCGCCGACGCTGCGCAAGGGCCAGGGCGCCGAGGTGTCGATCTTCGTGGCCCAGGACCTGGATTTCGCCGGGGTCTATCAGCTGCGGCCGCGGTGATGGACGACACCTCGGTCCTGGATCACTACCTCGCGCCGCTCCGCCCCTTCCTCGAGCCGGCGGCGGTGACCGAGGTCGTCATCAATCGGCCCGGCGAGGTCGGGGTCGAGGCGGACGGAGCCTGGCGCTGGACCGAGGCGCCCGAACTGACCGAGGCCTGGCTGCGGACCCTGGCGGTGGCGGCCGCGGCCTATACCCGTCAGGACGTCGGACCCGAACAGCCGATCTGTTCGACCACCCTGCCCGGCGACGTTCGCTGCCAGATCGTTCTGCCCCCGGTGGCGGCGGACGGCGGCCTCTCCCTGACCTTGAGAAAGCCGTCGCGGCGCCGTCTCGGCCTGAAGGAGTTCGCGGCGGCCGGCCTGTTCGATGAGGTCGCTGACGCCCAGGCGGACGCCACGGACCTTGTCGACGCCGAACTGATGCGACTGCGGCAGGCCGGCGACTGGCCAGCCTTCCTCACACTGGCGGTCACCGCCCGGCGCAACATTCTGATCTCGGGCGCGACCGGCTCGGGCAAGACGACCCTGGCCAAGGGGTTGATCGAGCTCATCCCGGACCATGAGCGCCTGCTGACCATCGAGGACACCCGCGAGTTCGTGGTGCCGCACCGCAACGTCGTCCATCTGGTCTATTCCAAGGACGGACAGGGGCTGGCCAGGATCGGGCCGAAACAGCTTCTGGAAAGCGCCCTGCGCATGCGGCCAGACCGCATCCTGCTGCAGGAGCTCCGCGACGGCACGGCCTTCTTCTATCTGCGCAACGTCAATTCGGGCCACCCCGGCTCGATCACCACGGTGCACGCGGATTCCGCCGCCCTGGCCTTCGAGCAGCTCACCCTGCTGGTGCGGGAGTCCGAAGGCGGGCGCGACCTGCCGCGCGAGGACATCCGCGCCCTGCTGCATCTGCTCGTCGACGTCGTCATCCAGATGAAGAAGGTCGACGGGCGCTTCCGCGTGACGGAGGTCTGGCATGACCCGGTTCGCAAGCGCCAGCCCGGGAGCTAGGGTGGCAGCTGCCGCCCTCGGCGGCCTGGCCGCCTTGAGCCTTCTGGCCGTCCTCGCCGTCCTCATCGCCCTGGTCGGTCTGGGCCAGTTCTCCGGCGCCATCGATCCGGCCCGGGTCCCCGGCTGGCTCTGGTACTATCGCCACGACCCCGAGGTGCGCCGCTGGCTGACCGTCGGCGCCTCGGTGTCGGCCCTGGTCGGCGCGGTTCTCGTCGCGGCCGTCCTGCTCGCCCGGCGCCGGCCCCTGCACGGCGCCGCCCGCTGGGCCTCGGGATCGGAACAGCGGCGCGCGGGTCTGCGGGCGCACCGCGGCATCGTCCTGGGGCGGGCCGACGGCGGCTTCCTCATCGCCGACGGTCCCGAACACGTCATGCTCTACGCCCCCACCCGCACCGGCAAGGGCGTCGGCGTGGTCATTCCCAATCTCTTGGCCTGGCCGGACTCCGTGGTCGTGCTGGACATCAAGCGCGAGAACTTCCTCGCCACGGCGGGCTATCGCGCCGAGGCCGGCCAGACGGTGCATCTGTTCGACCCCCTGGCGCGGGACGGGCGCACGGCGCGCTTCAACCCGCTGGGCCATGTCGATCGCACGGACCCGATCGCGGTGCTCGACGAGCTGCAGCGCATGGCGGTGATGCTGTTCCCGGTCCACGAACGGGCCGACCCCTTCTGGGCCGAGGCGGCGCGGACGGGATTCATAGGCGTCGGCGGCTATGTCGCGGCCACAGCCGAGCGCCCCTTCACCCTCGGCGAGATCTTCCGCCAGCTCACCGCCGGCGACGCCCGCACGCGGCTGCCCCGGATCCTCGCGGCCCGGGAACAGGGGGGTCGCCCCCTCCCCGACCCGGTCGTGGCCGCCCTCACCGACTTCACCAGTTCCAGCGAGAACACCTTCGCCTCGGTGCGCCAGTCGATCACCACCCGGATGGGGCTGTGGCTCAATCCGCGGGTCGATGCTGCCACCGCCGCGTCCGATTTCGACCTGCGCGACCTGCGCGGCGGCCGCCTCTCCCTCTATCTGGGCGCCACGCCGGACAACATGCTGCGCATCCAGCCGCTCTATGCCCTGCTCTTCCAGCAGCTGGTCGATCTCAACAGCCGCGCCCTGCCCGGTCCCGCCGACCGTCCCGCCCTGATCGTGCTCGACGAATTCGCCCGTCTCGGGCCGGCGCCGGTCCTGGCCCACGCCTTCGCCTGGGTCGCCGGCTACGGGCTGCGGCTTCTGGCGGTGCTGCAGAGCCCGTCGCAGCTGAGGGCGATCTACGGCCCAGACGTGGCGGAGGAGGTCATGACCAACTGCGGGGTCGAGATCGTCTTCGCGCCCAAGGAGCTGAAGATCGCCCAGGAACTCAGCGATCGGCTCGGCGCCTATACGACCGACGGCCGCAGCCGCAGCCGGCCGACGGGACTGAGCCCCGGTCGACGCAGCACGACCGTCTCCGATCAGCGCCGGGCGCTGATGCTGCCCCAGGAGCTGATGCAGTTCCCGCAGACGGCCCTGATCGTGTTGAAGGCCGGCCTGCCCCCGGTCCGGGGCCGGAAGATCGCTTATTTCCGGGAGCGCGCCTTCCAGAGTCGACTGCGGCCCGCCCCCGATCTGGCGCCGGTCGCCGCGCCGGTATCGCCCCCCGTTGTGGAGGAGGATCCCATGGATTTCGACGTCATCGCGCGCGCCTTCGCGGCCGAAGGCCTGCCGCCGCCTGAGGCCGGGGCGGATGAAGACGCCGTCGGCGCTTGGCTGGACCGGGTCGTCGATACGGCCGTGCTGGAGCGCGAACCGTGAAGACGCCTGACACAGCCCCGCCGTCCAATCGCCTCGGTCCCGCGCCGGGCCCGGCCGGGTCGCGCCGCTCCACCGCCAAGGGCGACGTGCCCGAAGCGGTGCTCGACCGCTATCTGGTCGAGCGCGACCTCCGGGGCCGGCCGGAACGCTTCTTTCGCGATCATCGCGCGGCCGAGCCGATGTTCCGCGACCGCGGCGGCTCGCTCGTCTCAAACCAGGCCTATCCCGACGCCGTCATCGACATGCTCAAGATCGCCCGTCATCGCGGCTGGGACCAGGTGCGGGTCTCCGGCGATCCGGCCTTCCGTCGCGAGGTCTGGATCCAGGCCCAGGCCTTGGGGATGGAGGTGCAGGGCCATCGACCGCGGGAGCGCGATCGGCAGGCCGCCGGCCTCGATCGTCCATCGTCCCGGCGCGACGCAGAACCCTGGAAGGCGCAGGACGCGCTCGCCGAGCGTTTGGCGCGGGCAGCCATCGTGGTGGCCCGGCTGGTCCCCGATCCCGCGATCCAGACGCGCCTGCTCGAGGCCGCCTGGGCGCGCGCGGGCCGCCCTCGCCCGACGGAGCGCGAACCAGCCCGGGGACGCGACCGGCAGCGCTAGCGGCGCCACCTGACGGATGTTCTATTCCTCGTCCTCGCCAGCGTCCGCGAACCGGCCCAGTTCCAGTTCCAGCAACCGCAGACGGCTGTTGAACCCGGCGAAGATCGAGGTCGCGAGATCCTTGGGGAACCAGCGCGGCAGGCCGGCCTTGGTCGCCCGGATCGCCTCGGGGGCGTCAGCGACGAATTGGGCGAACAGTCCGCGAATGGTCCCTTCATCCAAGCCCGCCCTTGCTCCGGTCTGGTAGAAGTGCCGCGGCATGATGCTCTCAACCCGGTAGTGTCGGCGATCGCCGACCGCCATCGCCATGCGGTAGCGGTTGTGGGTCAATTCTCGGGCGTCGATCACGGGTTGCACCGAAAGAACGTCATAGAGGGGCGTCAGGCGGAAACCGCCGCCCGGGTACAGAAAGATGCTGAAGTTCTTGGCGTGCCCGTCGGTCGCACCGAGCAGCCAGAAGGCGACGACCGCTTTCAGGAAAGCTTGACGGTCCAGGGTGACCTCATCACTCGCCCCTAAGAGGTCGAGACAGTCGATGATCCCGGGTCCGCCGTCATTCTCGTACTTCGTCGCCCAGGGCACGGAGAGCGCCTGGCAGAAGTCCTCCTGGGGCTGACGCAACAGCCGTCCGTCCCGGGCGTAGGTGCGGTCAAATCTTTCAACCACGAGAACCCGCTTGCGGCCGAAGGTCTCAATCTCGACGTTCGCGGTGTCGAAGCCGAGCGCACGCAGGAAGGTCAGGCAGAGATATTCGTTTTCGACGCTGTTGGAAAAATCGATGGCGCTGCCCGGCGCCTTGCCGATCTGCGGCTTGAAGATGTGGGTGGTCGGCGTGGCGCCGCCCGGCTTCAGCCACTGGCCGTCGTGACGCAGGAAGGCGGTCTTGTCCTGGACGCCGGCAAGTGAGATCCGGAAGTGTTCGCTGTCGTCGATACCCAAGGGATTGGCGGTCAGATCATCCAGGATTTTCGCAATGGCGCGGTCGCTGACGGGTTCACCCTCGATCTCGCCGGGCCGGGGCGGATCGCTGCCTTCGGGAAGAAATTGCAGGGCGCCCACGCAGTCGCGACCGATGGCGGCCAAGAGGCTGTAGGCGTCGATCCCGTCGGCGCCGACGCGCGCGGCGACTCGGCCCCTGATCTTCTCATTGTCGGGAAGGAGGTTGTCGAAAACGGCGACGACGGGAGCCCCGATGTAGCGATCCTCGCGAAGCGGCAGCGAAAGCGACGCCGGGATCGCGTTTTCCCAGGCCAGCCAAGAGGGATCGTATTGAAAGTCGATGGCTCCGCTGGTCTCACGGCGAAGGCGACCGACGAGCCTGCCGTTGAGATAGACCAGGAGAGGGGCATTGCCTCGTCTCCGGGCCATCAGAACAGGTCTCCCATATCGGGCGCCCGGCCCCGGCTTCTGCGCCGCACGACGATTTCCAGCTCGAGCGCGCCGAGAGCGGCGAATAGGGTTTCAAGCGTGCCGGAGCCGCTTTCCAGATTGGATATGGTCGCCTGACGTTTGCTCGCCTTGGTCGCGAGGTCGCCTTGGGTCATATCCGCCAGTCTTCGGAAACGTCGAATGGCCGCGGCAAGCTGCTTTTCACTTCGGACGATGGGCTCCATGTGAAAACTCCTTCAGCCGCGATATACGAAAATCCGCATCATTTGTCAATATACGTTTGTGCGTATAAAGGCAGAAAATACGAAAATACGAATAAAACTATTCAATGCGGAAAACCGTATGGTATACTTCTGACACCCAGCAAACTCGACAGCTACGCCGACAAAGGCCAACGCCTATCGTTCACGAGGCCGGCCGAGGTCGCGCTGAATCTCCCCCTTCTGCCGCAGCGCCTGATCCCGCGTCATCGGCGCCGGCCGTTCCCGCACAAACCGCTCCACCAGAGTGGCGAGAGCGCGATCCCCGGGCCGCTCCGATCGCGACAGACGCAGGGCTTCAGCCACCATGGCGCGCCGGATGGCCAACTCGCGCGCCCGTATCGCCTCCAGCCACGGCGCTTCGCCTCCACCCATGGTGAGCGCTGCCCGATAGGCGACGGCGAGCACCTCGGGCAAAGGCCCCTGCCCCGCTGCGAAACGTTCCCGCATCTTGCGCACCGGGATGCGTTCGCCCTTGCGGGTCACGCCTCGCGTTCGGCGCGGCGTCGCCTCGGCCTCGATGGACCGGTCGCGAAGAGCCCGCGCGAACCCTTCCCGCCAGGCCTGCAGGTCCGCCTTGCGCGGATTCAGCCGCTCGCCGTCCTGCCCGAGCCTTCGCACCGTCAGATGAACATGCGGATGCCGCCCTTCGTCATGCAGGGCGAAGACATAGGGAAAGCGTTCGCCGAACGTCTCCGCCGCGAACGCCCGCGCCGCGTCCTGCAGGCGGACGGCGTCGGTCCCGGCCGGCATGCTCAGCACGATCGAAAGGCTGATCGAGGCGTCCCGTCTGCGCTCCGGCTCGAGCGCAAACTCCTCGGCCCAGTCGCGCGCCAGATCCCGCACCTGTCCACGGCCTTCCAGCCGCTCCCCGTCGGGACCTTCCAGCGCCACGGCGCCGTTGCGGCTGATGTAGTCCAGGTGCGCTTTCAGATGGGCGCCGTCCCGGGTCCGGCCGGTGATCTTCACCATCACCTCGGGTGCGCGCCGCGCCACCCGCGCGAACCGGGCGGACGGATCGCCGCCGCCCCCGCGAGCCGGCCGCAGCACCGCGGGCGTGATCCGGGCGCGACGGATATCGACGGGCGGCCGCAGCACCTCCTCGAACCCGCCCGATGACCGGAAGTCCGTCACGAGGCCGGCGCCCAGTAGGCGAGATTGCCCTCGAAGGCCTCGCCGAGCGCGTCGACCCAGGCCGAGATCTCTGCCTGGAAAGCGCCGAGTTGAGCCAGTTCCAGATCCAGCACGACGCCGTCCATCACGGCGGTGTTCAGGGCGCGGGCGATCTGGTTGATGTTCACGCCGATGCGCCTGAGCTCGCGGCGCACCTCGATCAGCGCCAGAGCTTCGGGCCGGCTGAACTGCGGACGATCATGCAGACGGCGACGGATGAGCGCGACGCTCCACTGGGTTCGCGACAGGCCCACCGCGGTCGCCTCGACCTCCAGGAGACGCAGGTCGGTCTCGCCCAGACGCAGGGTCAGCTTGCCCGACCTGACCGTGGGCGGCCCTTCCTCTCGCGTCGGCAGGGGCGCCTGGGCGGCGCTTTCCATGAGCCGTCGAAGGAGCCGCGAGCGTCCGCCTTGACCGGCGGCGGCGGCGTCGAACCGGCGGGTCAGGTCGGGCGGGAGGCGAAGGGTGATGCGGTCCATCGGAGATGCGGGTCTGTCAGACATTGCCGGCGCAAAGCCTATCCTGCCCTAGACCGTCACCCCCCTCGCCCCGTAGGCCTCCGGTGCTGCCCGCCCTCCCCTCGGCGTCCGCTTCCCGGCCGCTCGCCCGCCGCCCTGAAGGGCGCCCCAGCCTGGGCGGGTATTCCCGCCAGACTTGCTGTGACGTCTGTCGTCGTTCATCGGTTGGTCCAACACTAAAGAGGACTGCATGGCTGGCGGCTCCCGTCTCTCAGACAATGCGAAACTGGTTGAGCTGGCCGAAATCTTTCTCGCCTGCGCGACCGACGCGGTGATCCCCACCGAAGAGGAGATGAGTGCTGTGTTCTCGGCTGGCCTCGGCTGGACGGCGCACGGCGCGCTGACCTTCAAGCACACCGCCCCGGTCACTAACGCCCTGTCTGATCTCGTAGAACTTGTCTCGCGGAAGCTTGGTCCCCGGGCGGCCCACGAAGATGAGCTCCGCAGGGCCTGTTGGGGTCTGGCTTCGGCCTGGCTGTCTCAGGAGGAGCCTAATGAAGTGCCGTCTGCGGCGCGCAGAATGCTGGCCGACATCGAAGCCATCGGCGAGGTCACCGCCGATCTCGTCCTCCCCAACTTCACCTTTCGGCGCGACCCGGGCGTCCATAGCGTTCACATCGGGCCGGTGGAAATCCTCGACGCGGAAATCGCCAAGCGCCGGGTCGATGCACTCGACAACGAGCACATCCGGTTCGTCATCAATGGTGGGCGTGGCGTGTCCTGGAGAGACGGCGCGACGGAAGCCTCCTTTCCCAACACCTGTTGGTGGGTGAAGGTCACAGCGGCGCGCCGAAACGTTCGTGACGAGGGCACCTGGCTGGTCGATGTTGCGATCGCCCTCGCCCGCTTCCTTCATCGTCCCTGGGCCGGCCTCGCGCCCGGCCACAAGGACCGGGAGCCTGCCCCCTTCGAGCCGACGCCTCGAGACCTTCCGGGGGTCTTCTTTGTCGGGGACACCGTCATGACCGGCGACTTCACCGCGCCTCGCTACTACGGACTCGATGCGGCGGCCGTCGCGAGCCTTGAGAGCGATGAGGCCAAGGCGAAGGCGGCGGCGATCTTCGAACCGATCAAGGACAGCGTCGGAGGCCGGATCGCGCTTGCGCTCGGCTGGCTGACGCGGGCTCGACGGGCTGGTGACCGATCCGAGGCCCTCCTGTTCTATTTCACGGCGCTCGAAGCTCTCCTCTCTCCGGGCAAGGGGGAGCCCATCGCCCAGACCATTGCCCGTCAGGTGGCGGTGATGCGTAGCGACAAGCCGGCGGCCCGCTACAGGACCTCTGAACTGGTCCTGGAACTCTACGGTTTGCGGTCCAATCTCGTGCACCAGGGCGAACGCGCTGTCCTAGCGCTCGACGTCAGGCGGATGAGCGCCCTCACTGATTTTGTCCTGTGGCGACTTATTCATGAAGTCGATCTCAGTGCAAAAGCCACCCTTCTTCTGACTTCACTGAGAGCGGCGAGCTTCGGCGACCCTTGGTCGCCACCGACGCCGAACCCGGCTCCATCGGCCTTGCAGACCTGAGTCTGCGGGTGCCAGAAAGCGGCGGCGCTCACGAGCGCCGCCGCGATCGGCCTAGCGGGACCAGATCAGGCTGTGCCCGCCGTCCACCTCGACCAGAGAGGCGTAGATCGGAGCGGGGAAGCTGGGATCGTCGAGCTTGACCGACAGGTAGTCGCGGTTCTGCTGGCTCGTCTTCTTCCAGGCGGCGCCGAACTCGGTCTGGCCGGAGAAGATTCGGAAGTCCGGAGCCTTGTCGTCGGTCTTTTCGTTGGCCCGCAGTTGGGCCGTCTTGACGTTGAGGGTCAGGGTCTTGATCGAACCGCTGTAGCTGCCGTCCGCTTGCTGGGTGAAGGTGCCGATGGTGGCCATTGTCGTCTCTCCTTGCTGATGTCGGGCCACGCCTGCCGCGGCCTCGATGGCGATCGACGGACCGGAGACCGGACGGCCCGCAGGGCGAGCACGGCGAGACCCCGCAGCGAAGCGGAGGACCGGGAGAGCGACTTTCTTGCCTCGCGAGGAAGGCCGTCAGGCCGGGGAAGAAAGTCGAGCGAACGGTTGCGGAAGCCGGACGGGCTTCGGTCAGATCAGGCCATTGAGAGGCCGCGCAAGACTGGCTCGTTGCAGGAGAGACGACAATGGTCACCGCCGCCTGAACCAGGCGGGCCAGTCACGCCGGTCGTAGGGATCATGCCGCCAATGCCGGCGCAGCCGCTCCGCCACGAAAGGTTCGCCCAGGCCCCAGCGCTCCGGCCGCGTCTTCACCTGCCCTTGGTCGATGAGTTCCAGCCATGACGCCGGACGCCGACAGTCCGCGCAGCGGAACCGACCGGCCAGCCAGAGCTCCCCGACCGCCGTCGCTCTAGCGATCACCGGGAGGGCGGCCCCGTCGACCACCTGGATCCGGCCGCACGGCTCGCAGGCGATGCGCAACGACATTCCGTGTCGCCGGGCAGATTGCACGGTGATCAGTGACGCTGGAGCCGGCGGCCCGAACGGCCTGTGCATCCTAGAACCAGAGCCGGAGCGCTGCGGCCGAGACCGGCCCCTCAACTTGGTCGCCATTGGCGGTATAGGAGAGGCGCGCAACCCGGTGGCCGCACCGGCAGCGAAAGCGATACGACTGACCGGCGGTCGGCCAATGGCGGGGTGCGCCGAACAGCGGCAGGGGGTCCATCAAGGCCGCATGATCGCAACCCGGTCGGTCGCAGCGCACGATCAGGCGTCGCCCGAGTTCGGGCGTGATGTCTTCGCGCGGAATGCGCCGAATCGCCTGCTCTCTCACGGCTCGCTCCCGGGCCGGACAGTCGACCCGGATGCGCTCTAGACACGCCGTGTAAAAGCTCGCAAGGAAATGTTCACTCTTTGTTCGACAATTCTTGTAGAAAACCGCGAGTTTCCCGCCCCCAATGACGACCGGCCGCCACCTCTATCGTTTTCGATCGGCCTCGGCGCTGCTCGATCAATTCCATGAGCTCGATAGGCAGGAGATCTATTTCTCGTCCGCGTCCGAGCAGAATGATCCGATGGAAGGCTATCGCGACATCGTCTGGAAGGGCGACTCCATCGCATGGCGAAACCTGTTCCGGCACTACGGCCGCCTCCGGCCATCGCCACGCCACTCGTTCTTATCGACGATCACCCTATCGACGCCGCCCTCCACCTGATGGGTGCCCACCGTTTCGACATCCACCCGCCGACGCCGATGTTGCGCCAAGGCGCAGATCAGGCGGCCGCAGCCTTTGTCGCCAAGACGCCCGTCGTCCGTGTGATCGAAGCACTCGCCCTCCGATCCGATCCGATCCGGCGAGAGGAACTGACCTTCCTCCTAAAATCTCTCCACCTTCATGCTCTCGCCGCCGTCTCCCGAGAGCCGATGTGCGGCCTGACGGAAGCCGCCGAGTTTCGTACCTGGCTCGAGCAGCTTGAAGCCGAGGCGACCGCTACCGCGCCGCAGCTAGACGACGTCCTGCGGTCGTCCACCCCCGGGGAAGCGCCTCTCTATGGTTTCACCATCCGCGTCGCCCGACAGATCGCGACCCTGTCGGCGATGGAAACGGACTCCGCTCCACCCTCGCCTCTCACCTTCCTTATGCTCGAAGCGCCCGAGGCGTATGTCGAGCATCTGCACACCGTCCTCTATCCTCCCGCCTACTCAGCCTGTTTCGTGGAGGATCCGGGCGATGCGGCCATGTGGAGCGGCTACGCGGACAGCCACCGGGGTCTGTGTCTGAAGTTCAGAACCCGCCCCTGCGGCGACCGCCCCGGTCTTGATCTTGAGCGGGTGGTGGGCTGGTCTGGACACCGGGGATCGGAGCCGAAGGTCAAGCGGAACTACGTCCCGATGAAGTTCGACCCCATCGACTACGTCGAAGCCTTCCCAGAGGTCGAATTCTTCACGGCCTTCGGCGACGCACCCGTGACCACCCTTCGCCGCGACTGGCATTTCGACGGTGAGACGCGAAGCGAGATCGCGGCCAGCTTCGATGATGAAGCCGCTTGGCGAAAAGCCCATTGGGAGAGGTTCGAGATTCTGAACCTGCAGAAGACTCGGCATTGGCGCCACGAGCGTGAGCTGCGGCTGGTCCTGGCTTCCTCCTTGTCGGACCTCGCCCCGCTCGAAGCGCGCAAGGCAACCTACCGGTTCGAAGACTTGGAAGGCGTCATCTTCGGAATGCGCACGCCCGAAAGCGACGTCGTCAAAACCTTGGCCATCCTTCGCGCCAAATGTCTTGGGGCAAACCGGAAAACCTTCGAACTCTATCAGGCGCGTTACGACCGCGACGGCGCGGCCATGGCGTTTGATCGCCTCAGCTTGTTCGAGCGAGCGATCTGCAGTCCCGGCATGCCCAAAGATCTCTGACCTTCTCAGCGGGAGGACCAGCGTTCTGCGCCGGTCGCTCCTCCGAACAAGCGCGGTACCATGGGACAGCCGCAGCCGGCTCGGTCGCGCAGCATCATTGATCCTTCGCCGATCCCGGCAAAGGCCAGAGCTGGGTGTTGAACCGGGGCAGCAGGGCGAAGAAGTTTTCCGCCGATCCCTCATGCCGCAGGAAAGCTGGTTGGAACGGATCGAGCGGAGTGATGTCGAACAACCCGGTCGCGCAGTGCTCAAGCAGGGAATGGGCGGCCAGTCGAAAAGCATGCTCGTCGCCGGCCTCGATCAGCCAACCATGAACAGGAACGACATCGGGCGTCTGGGCCGCCCACCGCGCCGCATTGGCGTGGCAGTCGTGACGCGCCGGACGGTCGCCGTTCACAAAGGTCACTTCGCGATACACAATCCTTTTCGCCTCGCCGCGCCGACGCCACAGAGCGTCGAAATAGGCCGCCTCGGCTGCGATAATCCAATTGGTCACGCGCCGCTCCATCTCTCTGTCCGCCGCTCGTTGACGCCGCTAGTGCGCCCAATTCAACTCGCTCTCGTTGCGCGGCTACTACAGGCAATAGTGCAGGGTGCACCACGAGCATGCCCCCGAGGACGGCGCTTGCTTTGGATCGCCGGATACAGGGGAGTTCTAGAATTCGGTAGATGGAGTAAGCGCCAAGCTGCGCCCTTCCCCAATCGGAGGCAACGGCAGGCCGGCTGCCCGCCTCCAGGCGTCGACGACGTTCTGCAGCACGCTGGACAGTGCGCGAGGTCCTGTCTTGGCCTGGAGCACAACCTGTGCTCCGCCCCCGTACTTTCCCTCACCGAAGGCGAGCGTCCCGTAACCGCTCGACACGACGAGCACGGCTTCGTTCGCCTCAATGGGTCTTTGGTCCGGATTGCGCGTCAGCACCCCATGTTTCAGGGCGTCGGCGACAGCCCAAAGAAGAGCGACGTCGTCAATCGGACGCTCGGTTCTCAGCATAGTGCAGAACGAGGCCAGCCAGGCCCATACCTCGTGAGGCCTAGTCAGCTCCGGGGGCAGCCATTCGGGGCGGGCGCGAAGCACGATCTCTCCGAAGTGGTGGAGGTAAAATGCCGCCGCGCCGCCTTCGCGCAAGGCATCATAGGCGGCCCGTTCCACTTGGGTCTCGTTTTCAGTGGCGGCACTGAGCCTCGACTCGGCCGCCCTGTATGCCTGCCAGGCCGGCAGGACGATTTCGGCGAAATGTTCGTCCCAGGGGAGCTGCATTTCTGAACCCTAAAGGCCTCGGCGAAGATTGAGAATTTCAGCGCGGACACCGAGTAGCTCGAATCGAGCTGGGAAAACCTCCTGCAGGACCTCAAGGCAGCAGACGCCCGCCTGAGCGACCGTCTTCAAGGCTTGGTCCAGCGCGGGCCCGTCGCCCTGGAGGTAGATTTGGGCGACGCTGGAATGATCGTCGTGTTTGACCATGTCCATATTGCCGGTGATGGCGCGCTCGTTCGGGTGTCCGCCGAAGTCGATACTGCGTTCGTACAGCACCGAATACACCTCGGCTGCCTTGCGGTTCTTGCTGGCGATCATCGTCCGCAGATCCGCCATGGTGAAGGCCTTCAGCACCGCCTTGCGACCCGCATCGTCGTCATGACGGCGCAACCAGATTTCGGCCAACCCCGGCGTGTCGTGAATGCGCAGAGCGTAGGCGGCGTATTCAAGCGCCGACCGCACCAGCGGATAGGTCTCAGCGGTCTGCCCTGCCATGGCCGCCGCCGCCGCGGCGCGAAAAGCGGAATGGGTTCGCAGGAGGAGGTTGGCGGGCACCAGGCCCTGCGGATTGGTCCAGTCTGCGGAGATCGTCATGAAGCAGCGATCGAGGGCGACCAAGCGGTCAACCACTGGCCGCTTGTGAACGAATGTCGCATACTGGTTCGCTCTTGCCAGGTCGAAAAACTGGGTGAGTTCGTCTGTCCCCCAGCCGGGTGGTGCGGGCAGGTCAGAGTCTGCGCTCATCTTGATGTTCCCGATCTGCTTCATCCAGGCAATCTGACCTTCCGCAGCCAGACAACAATGCTCTTGATACGTTCACTCTGACGTGGAGGGATCGCGGGCGTAGGGTATCCCCTCCAACGACCTAAAGCGCACCACGATGGCCGGCACTGCAAACGAGTTCGAACCGGTCGTCGTTCAAACGTGCGAGGAGCACGCCGCCGGCGAACGAAAGCATCTGCTTAGGCCGCGGCACGACGACCCGATTACACAGTTCTTGATCCAAGATCCCTTCGGTCTTCGTAAGGCGATCGTGCCGATGTTCAGGGCTGATACGGAAGGTCGGCTGCATGGAATGGGCACGGCGTTCGCCGCCGATTCCTGGGGCACATTCCTAACGGCGGACCATGTAATCGACCTCGTCCGAGGCGGTGGTCCTCAAACGGGTCCGGCGAACGAACAGATCTTCACCTTCGGCGGAGATCACAACCTGATCGCCCTGCTCGGCATCGGATTGATATTCGGTACTATGGGCATTCCTCAGGAAGCCTTGGCCCGATTTGTTGAAACTTTCTCCCCGGCGATTCAGATCGACGATCCTTTGGCTTTCACTCGGGGCGGGGTTGATCACAAGGCGCTCGATATTGCGGTCTTGAAGTCGGCTACGCGCCCTCCCCCGGACATGATCCGTAATTTGCCAATCCGGTTGGGCTATGCCGGCCCCAGGGTCGGCGACGTCGTCGTGGCTGTCGGCTATCCGCAGATCGACACGGTCCACGGGAACGCCGAACGCGTCGCCACCCGTGTCGAAGAAGGCATGTTCGCCGGCTACGGACGAGTGACCGCCCTGCATCCCCACGGCCGGGACCGATCTCAGCTGACACCGGTGTTCGAGGTCGCTGCGGATTGGCCCTCTGGGATGAGCGGCGGCCCGGTGTTCAACATGGCAGGCGAAGTGATCGGACTCGTCAGTCGAGGACTAGCCCCAGAAGAAGGCGAGAGCCTTGGCACCGCATGGGCCACGTGGTTTGAGGCTTTGCCTCAACTGCCCTCCTGGGCCCCGACACTCGATCCGCTCAACCCCGGTCATCGAAGGGTGTGGGGGGCTAGACGTTTCGCACCGTGGTCGCTCGCCGGCGTTGCTCCAACTCAGGCTGAAGCAGCCGCGCTGGCGGCGGCGGCCGGACCAGAATTTGAAGTCGTGCATGGAAGCTGGCCCATAGGGACCGACGACCTCATCTCCAGCGGCGCCGACCAATGATCGAACGTCGTCTCACGAGTTCGGCGACATGACGACAGACGCGAATCTACGCGGAACCTTGGCGGCCTGGCTGAAGGATTCCGGCACGAACGACACCATGCCGGAGCGCGGCAGCACCTTCGGTTTGGTGATCCTTCCCCACGAAGAAGGCGAGAGCAAAAGAGATCGAGCGTGGAGGTCGCTGGAACCGCTTGGGCTTCGCCGCCTGGCGGAGTTGGCGCGAGACATCGGCCGCGCCAGAGGCGAATTCGACCTCGAAGACAAAGGTCTGCGAGTTCTGGAAGAAGGCCTGCAGCCGATTTCCGAGATTACACGACGCAGCGTCGCCCAGTGCTTTGGAGATGACCTTTCCGGCGAGCGCGACGTCGTCGACCTGCTGCGTCCCCTGTTCTCGCTCTCCGGGCCTCTGGACATGCTGTTCCTGAGCACTCGCACCCTGGCTGACGAAATTCGCCAGCACATGACGTTCAACCCCGGGGACTGGAGCGTCGAATACCTCTTCGAACAAATCGGCGCCTACGACTGCCCGATCGATCGCTTTGGACGTCTCCTTGAGGCGGCTCTCCACCCCTTGGTGCGTCGCGGTCCCGAACAGACGGCGCTGGTGGACGAGTTGAACGCGGCGCTGGTTCGAGATGGCTACGCGATGCAGGTCGGCGACGAGGAGTCGGGCTTTCCGCTCTACCGACTGACCTCCTTGTCGAAGGGCGTCGCTGGAGCCGCAAAGAACCTGATCTTCGCCTCCATCGGCCCGAAGCCCGAAATCGGTTTTCGCGATGCCATCAACAACGACATCGTCATCCTGCACAACGAGGATAGCTGTCTCGTCTACGATCAACGGATTCCACGGGATGGCCTGAGGTGGGCGGATCTAACCGCCTGGTGGAATCGAACCGATCCCCAGAAGGATGCTGCCGCCGCCGCGAAGGCGCTCGGCGAACGCCTTCATCGGTCCCTAGCGTCCGATGGTGAGCGGAGTCTCTTCAACACCTATTTCAAGGCATACCGTGCGAGCTTGGGGGACGATCTGCCGGCCCTGATTCCGCAAGTCTACCTCCACTACGATCCCGCCGTCGTGAAACAGCTTCGCCATCGGGACGGCCTGTTTCGTCAGCGCATGGATTTCCTGATCCTGCTGCCGAACGCGCAGCGCGTCGTGCTGGAGGTGGATGGGTCCCAGCATTTCTCGATCGATGGAAAGGCCTCCCTCGACCTCTATGGCCAGATGGTGTCTGCGGACCGAGAACTTCGGCTGGTCGGCTATGAGGTCTACCGCTTCGGCGCCAAGGAATTGGTTGGCCACGGGGCGGACAGGGTCATCACCACCTTCTTCGACGGCTTATGGCGGCGACATGGCCTGCGACCGCGCGAGGCCTGAACGCGGGGCGCGGTCACCGCTCGGAGCGACGAATGGACATCGAATTATCGCCTCGCGACCGAACGCTCTACGCGAAGCTCTATGCGTCCTTCAGCGACGTCGCCCTGGCCCGGCGTTGCGCCGAGCACATCAAGGCCAAGGGATGGTATCGCCGCCCGTGGAGTCGGGGTACGATCTACTTCCAGCAATCCGCTTTCGTCACTTCACTGGTCGTGAGCTATTCGCGACCATTTTCGCCGGGACGTGGCGGTCTCGCCTTCCCGAAGCGCCTCATCCCCTACAACCCGAACCAATGGGCCCTGCACGATCAGCTGATCGGCCAAAGGAACGAGGTCTATGCGCACTCCGATTTGGAGCGTTGGACTGTGCGCCCCTGGCGATCAGCCGACTTTGAAACCACGATCGTCGGTCAACCGATCCTCGTCCTTGAACCGCCTCAGATAGAAGCCTTCCTGGAGATGACCGAGCCTCTTATGAACGCCATCCGAAGCCGGATGGACGAAATACACGGGTCTCATCGGAACGAAGGCGGTCCGGAATGAACCGCCGCGGACTGAGGATCGGGACGGGCGTTTGGAGGCCCCAAACGCCGCAGGACTGGCGGTTGTATCGCCGACGGCCTAGCGTCTTTGAATTGATCCTCAGCGAACTGTTTCCGTCCTTGCGTCCAAGCGCTGCATTTCCGAGACTCCGCGCATGAAACGAGCCTTGAAAAAGCTACCGGCCGGCAAGCGACGCGAACTAGACCGCACGGTTGAGATCATCCTCGATAGCTTCGCCAAGGCCACGGCAACGCGAAAGGCCGACCGGCTGCGCGAGGGCCGTATCCTCAAGGTGATCCTGTACGGCAGCTATGCGCGCGGCGACTGGGTCGATGATCCCGTGGGGCGTTACTTCTCGGACTTCGACCTTTTGGTCGTCGTCGATCATGAAGACCTCACTGACATCGATTTCTGGGAGGAAGCCGAAGCCCGGCTTCTGGACGAGCTGTCGTCAGGGACCATGCGCACCCCCGTCAGCCTGATCGTCCACAGTCTGGACGACGTGAACGACAAGCTCGAACACGGTCGATCTTTCTTCATCGACATTATCCGCGAAGGACTGATGCTGAAGGACACGCCGGCATTTCCCTTTGTCGATCCCCAGCCCCTACCGCCGACGACCGCCTTGGAAGAGGCAGAGGAGTACTTCGCCGACTGCTCCGAGAGCGTGGCGGAGTTCCTGTTCCTCGCGAATGCGGCCAGAGCGGAGGGCTTCAACAAGAAGGCTGCCTTCCTGCTGCATCAAGCTACCGAGACGCTCTACTCGGGCGCTCTTCTGGTCCTGACCCTCTATGCGCCCCGCGCACACAATCTCGTGCGGCTGCGCAAGATGACAGAGCCGCTGATCCCGCGCCTGGCCGAAGTCTGGCCACACGAGACCAAGTTCGAGAAGCGCTGCTTCGAACTGCTCCGCGGCGCCTATGTGAAGTCGCGTTATTCGCGGCATTACCGGATCACCGACGAGGAGCTCGGCTATCTGACGGATCGCATCGCCTTCCTGAGATCGATCGTGCTCGAGGCCGGCGAAGCTCGGCTGGTCGAACTTCGCCGCACCGCTGGCGGCGGGACTGATAGCTCATGACGGACGCCACGCGGACCGAGCCGACCAAAACCAAGCAGATCGGCCAGAAGCAATTGGGCGCCCTGGTCAACTTGCCGATGGCCAAACGGCTCGATCACATCGCCGCCGGCCTGCCCGTCCTGTTGTCGAGCGCCGAGACGCTCTATGCCGCGCGCGAGGCCGTCGGGGCCACCGGCCGCATCGGCCAGATCCTGCGCGGCCACGCACGCGAAGAAGCGGCCAAGATCATCATCCTGCTCGACTACGTCCGGTGCCCGCCGGGTCTGTCGGAGTGCGCCCAGCGGCAGCTCGGCGTGTTCTACGACCACGGCTCGCGCCTGATCTACGCCCAGGCCTGCGGATGGAAGCCGGTCGATATCGACATGCTTCGCGGCTATGTCGATGACCGCCGGGTGTCGCACTACGTGGAGGGCGACTATGGCGAATACATACTGCCAAACTGGGAACTCTATATGCGCGAGGCACGGCTCTACGCCGACCTGACGCGCACGGACTCCGGCGAGCTGACTTGGAACGATCCCGACGCCTGGGCCGACGAGCTCGACATTTTCGGATATGCGCCGACCGTGCTGTCGGTCGCGAGATCACTCAGCCGGGCGGGCGCCTTCACCCGGGATGGGCTCCAGATCGTCCACGACGTCTGGAAGGCAACGGCCTTCCGATCGACCGAAGACCATTCGCGGTCCACTGCGCTGATCCAGGAGACCCTCAAACGGCTCATCGAGAAGGGCCTCCCGAAGGACGACGCGACGGATGACGATACGCGGGTGATTTACTCCAACTGGCAGATGCCGATGTACGACATCGACACCAAGGCGCGGATCGCTGACTTGGAGACTCTGCGGGCGGAACAGGCGAGCCAGCTCGACGCCTTCTACGAATAAGTCTGGGCCTCCTCTGTGTCGCGACCCTATTTCAACACCAGCATCGCCGACCTGGAACGGGCCTTTGAAGAAGGCGCGCAGGACAGGGCGCGCCTGCAGGTGTTGGCCGACGAGTTGGTCCATCGGTCCACGGACCGGGCGCGAACGCTCGCCGCCCGGGTGGAACAGGCCCAGCGTGTTCCGGCGGAGGTCATCGAGCGCGTGACGTCGCCCCCTTCATTTCCTCCTCGTCCTAGTCCACCGCCGCCGCCACCGCCACCGCCGCCGCCGCCGCCGCCGCCGCCGCCCATGGCGCCTGTCCGCCAGCCGGAGCCGGAGCCGCAAGCGGAAAAGCCAGTCGCGAATGATCCTGAAGACATCCTGCGGGCCTGGACGGCGCTGGAGGTATTGTCGCCGCCGTCCTTCGTCCGGCCCGAGCAACTGGCGGGCGGTGATCGCCGCTATATCGCTCAGTTGGATCGCGGTCTGCCGTGGGAACGAGGCGAAAAGGCCAAGCCGGGCACCCGGGTCTATTACCAGATCGTTCTGGGGACGGTGGATCTGCCCAAGGCGATCGAACGCCTGACGCGGACGTTCAACGACAGCCGCGCCGAACGGCCCTCGGCGCGCGGCAAGGCGCCGCTCGCCATTCTGATCGTCGACCAGAAGGGCCGGCCGGTCGAGGACGACCCGGTGGTCGTGGCCAGCTTCGCCTGGGGTCTGCCTCAGGCCTTGGCCGGACGGGTCGGATCCCTGGCGGACTGGGCGGGCGTGGAACGGTCACTGGTCGAGTTGGTCGAACAGGCCGTCCGACAACGGGATGACACGGGCGAACCCCTGCCGGTGTCGAGCGAGATGATGACCCTCGCCTGGCGCAACCTGGTCGAGGCGCTTGAGTTGCCCGCAGACCTAGTCAGCCCGCCCGCCTTCGCGGTTCGCAGCTATGTCGGCTTCAAGAGTTCCGAGACCCCCGAGCCTCTACTGGTGAATAGCTTCTTCCTGCGCGACCTGGAGACCGCACGCGGGTTGGTCCGCGAGGGCCGGTCGCCGAAGACGCTGCAGCAATATCTGGGCGTCGTCGCGCCAGCGACGCGCCGAAACCTGTTGGACAATCGCGTAGCGTTGAGCAGCGCCGTGGCGCCGCATCTACACCCTCTTGGCCGCTGGCCGGGTCGCGGTCGTCATTCATTGGTGCTCCTCCAGCAGGCGGCGGTGAACCTGGCCCGATCCGAGACGCGTGAGGGCGGCGTCCTCGGCGTCAACGGCCCGCCCGGCACGGGCAAGACCACTCTGCTGCGCGATCTGGTTGCCGCGGTCGTGACCGACCGCGCCCGCGCGATGGCGACATTCGACGATCCCGAACAGGGCTTCTCGACCACAAACCAGAAGCTGCGGGCCGGCAACGGCTGGATCCATCTCTATGCACTGGCGCCTTCACTGCGTGGCCATGAGTTGCTCGTGGCCTGCAACACCAACAAGGCGGCTGAGAACGTCAGCGCCGAACTACCCGTAGCGACGGCGGTAGCCGATGACGCGCCGGGGCTCAGCTATTTCAAGACCACCTCAGACGCCCTGCATCAGCGTGAGAGTTGGGGCCTGATTTCCGCCGTGCTCGGCAACGCTGCAAATCGGAATCGCTTCCGCCAGACCTTCTGGTGGGACAAGGAAGTGGGTCTGCAGACTTACCTCGCTGCAGCCAGCGGATCGCCGCAGCTAGTCGAAGAAGCGGTCGGTCCGGAGAGCGGCGTGGTGACCGAGCGTCCGCCCAGGATCGTCACGGCGGAGAACCCACCGGCGAGCCGCGCCGACGCCCTGCGCCGCTGGGGCGAGGCGCGGCGGCGTTTCCGGGCCGCCGTGACCGAGAGCGAAACGGCTCTGATGGAACTGGAAAAAGTGCGCCGTCGTTGGGCCACCCTCCCCCGACTGCTGGAGGCGCTGCAAGCCTTGCAGGCGGCGACGGAGTTGCGTCCCGGTTTCTGGAGCCGACTGTTCAGACTGAGCGCTTGGCGACGGTGGCGCGCGACGCTGGCTGAGGCCCGCACGGGACTGGAAACACCGCTTTCCGCTACGACGGAAGGCGAGAGCCTGCCGGCGCCGCTTCTCGGGCGGATCACCCATTGGAGTCAGCTCGGCGCCCCTCCGGCTCACGAGGGCCAACTGGTGCTGGAGGCGCTGGCGACGCTGGTGAAGGCGACGCTCGATCGCCGCGAAGAGATCGGCGCGCGGTTCGTAGACCGCCCCTTCTTCGACCAATCACATGAGGATCTACACCGCACGACGCCATGGCTGGACCCCGCGACTCAGCGCCTGCGCGACCAAGTGTTTGTCGCCGCGATCCAATTGCACAAGGCCTTCATCGACGCCGCAGCCCGGCCGATCCGCCACAACATCGGGGCGCTGATGAATGTGTTCTCCGGCGCGGCCCTGACGACGCCGGAGAAAAAGGCGGTCTTGCCCGACCTCTGGTCGTCCCTGTTCATGATCACGCCGGTGATCTCGACGACCTTCGCCTCGATGGACCGGATGCTCGCGGATCTTCCGGCCGACAGCCTAGGCTGGCTCCTGATCGACGAGGCGGGCCAAGCCACGCCCCAGTCGGCCGTCGGCGGCCTGATCCGCAGCCGGCGGGCCGTCATCGTGGGCGATCCGATCCAGATCCCGCCGGTCGTGACCCTGCCGGACACCCTAACCGATGCTGTCCAGCGACATTTCGGCGTCGATCCGGACCGGTTCAACGCGCCCGTGGCCTCGGCCCAGACGCTTGCGGATGCCTCTACCGCTTATACGGCCGAGTTCTCGACAGGGGCGGGAACGCGGGCCGTCGGCGTTCCGCTGCTGGTGCATCGTCGATGCGCCGAGCCCATGTTCGGTATTGCCAACGCTGTCGCCTACGACCGGCAGATGGTCCAGGCCAAGCGGTCCGCGCCCTCGCCCATCGGCGACGTCCTAGGGCCGTCCCGGTGGATCGAGGTGGACGGCGACGCGACCGAGAAATGGTCGCCAGAGGAAGGCGAAAAGACCGTGTTGCTCCTGTCCGCCCTGCGGGAACGCGGCGTAACGCCGGACCTTTTTATCGTCACTCCCTTTGTCGTCGTGAAGGACGGCCTGCGGAGAACGATCCTGGAAAGCCGCGTCCTCCACGACTGGGTCACCGATCCGGGTAAGTGGGTGCAAGATCGAGTGGGGACGGTCCACACCGTCCAGGGACGCGAGGCCGAGGCTGTAATCTTCGTTCTCGGCGCTCCCCTCGCCCAGCAACGCGGAGCCCGTGGATGGGCCGGCGGTCAGCCGAACCTCCTAAACGTAGCGATAACCCGCGCCCAAGAACGGCTCTATGTCGTCGGTAGCCGTAAGGTCTGGCGGGAGGCCGGCGTCTTCGCCGAGCTAGCCCGCCGGTTAGGAGGCCAAGGGTGAATTGCGAAGAGACCATCGTTCTGAGCGTTGATCGACCCGGCACCGCTTCGATCTATTAGCGGTTGCATCGACCATCCCCGACGGGAACACTGTCACAGCGGAGCTTGAGATCGCTGCGCGGACATGGGCGGCCCCGCGCAATGCCTCACTTTACCCGTCGACGCTTGCAGGCGATGCTGAACGATATCGTTCCGCTCATTGACGACCAAAAGGCGCGCGACCTGCTGGCGAGGCTCGAGAAAGACAAAGTCGAGCAGGCCCTGCCGGCGGAGATGGAGCTCGCCATCCTTTGGGCGCTGTCGCGGATCGGCGACCTGGATATCGAACCGGAGTGGTGGGGGGATAACAAGCGGCCTGACGCCTATACCGAGCATCTGGTGGCCGGAGAGCCGGCGGTGATCGAGATCGCCGCGCCCAACGACAACGCCATCTCAGGTGAGGAGGCGATGGATGGAGTGGCGGTTAGGATCGGCGAAGTCGCGTCACGCCTCAGGAAGGGCGTGAGTGACCACCTTTATTACCGGTTCGCAGAGGAGAGCGGTTACGATCGCGGCGTCTATTTCCGGCGGCGCCTTGCTCCGGTCGACTACGAACTGAGTGGAGAGGCCCGGCTGCAAATCGAGCAGTGGATCACCTCCGGCGCGGTTGATCGATCGCGGCTTCGGCTGGTCGAGCCGGGCCTGGACGTCGAAGTCGAGAAGACTGTCCACAAACAGACCCGCTATCACAACACCTGGTCGACCATGCCGCCCGAAACCCATTCGGTCGATGACAACCCGCTCTACAAGCTGCTGATGCGCAAGCTCGCTCAGCTCAAGGCGGCGAGACACGGCACGCACCGGTTCATCTTCCTGGGCGATGCGGGGTCTACCCTCCTCAATCGGCTGGGCGGTATCGGAGATTATGACCCCACCCGCCGACGCGTCTCAGGTCGTCAAATCCTCTCGCATTTCGTCGAGGCGAACGCCCGATCCGTCGAGTCCGTCGTCGTCATCGCTCCGGTGCGCAAAGGGTCGATGATGGGGCGCGAAAAGCTCCAGTGGCAGGTTTCGATCTTCAACCGGCCCGGCTTCGAGTTCGACCCCGCCCCCCTCCAGACGGTCGTGAACCAGCTGCCGAGACCACGGTTCGAGGGTTATCAGGCGCGTTCCCTGTTCCGTCAGGGCGCTTATAAGCCGACCGCAAGCGGTTGGTGGCTCGGCATGAACATCACCGGACGTATAGGAGGCCCGATGGAAGTGAAAATCTCTAGCCGCGCGTTGATCGACCTGTTGGCCGGGCGAATGACGGTCGACCAATTTCGACGTCAGATCGGCGAAAGCCCCAACATGAAGAATTTCTTCAAACACGCCCTCGACTCCGGCAAGACCATTCAGGGGATGACCTTCCAGTCCGGCGGCTTGGACGAAGACGACGATCAACTGGTCTTCACCCTCGCGGACGATCCCGGCGCAAGCCCGTTGCGGCTCCCGCGCCAAGACACGACTGCTGGTGTATCGCCCGATTGACGGTGACCGCAGAGTAGCGGGTCAGGCGTGAACCGTTGTCGCCGTCGTCGGCTGAAACGCAGGACGGCCCCGGCGATGGTCGCCGAGGCCGTCGATGGTTGCGATCACCGCAGTCGTGAAGTTAAGGCCGATGTCGGCCACACAGTGCGGAACGTTACGAAGCTTGGTCTTGGTCCAGGTATTCAGATTGATCATGGTCGATCCTCCCTTGATATGCAGAATTGCGTCGGTCGCGGTGCGGAGAAGGACCTGAACAATGAAGGTCAGGATGAAGGCAGGCAGGTAGGTGATCGACCCTCCGGCGAGGAATGGGCGCCCAACGTTCCAGGGCAGACTTGTGAGATAGGTCGATCCGGCTCCGCCGCAATGGTCAGGCGTCACCGTCCGACGTTTCTGCCGCGACGCCAGTCTTCCGGGCTGGTGAAAGTCCCGGCCCAGACGCCGGCGCCGTCCCGCTTCGCCGCGGCCTCCTCGCCGACGTATGCGACCCCGGCATATCGAACGTAGCGCACGGCGTACCCCTGTCGCACCAGCCAGGCGCCCACGTCCTCGCCGTCGATCTCGCACCGGGCGACCATGCGTCCGTAGCGGTCCGTATCCTCTTCGAAACAGGCGACGGTCTTGTCCTGAAGATGCTGATCGAGGCCGTTCGCCGCCAGTCGGCCGCAGGCGTAGGCGGACCCGTCGGCGGCGTCGCACGACTGCCGCCCTTCCGGCGCATCGACGCCCCACAGGCGGATGCGCTGGCCATGGATTTCGAGGGTGTCGCCGTCGATCACCGAGGCCCGGCCCATAATGCTGGGCGGCGCCGGGGTGCAGGCGGCGAGGAGGACGAGAGCGGGAAACAGAGCGCGCATCGGGCGAGGATGCCAGATCAAGGCTGAAGCGACCGTTTCCGGCGAAGGCTGTCAGCGCCGTCGGCGGCGGCCCTAGTCCTGCGTCAGGACGCCACGCCAGCCGCGCTCGGTGCGGACGGCGTCGGCCACGCGCCAATAGCTGATGTCGCCAGTCGCGCGGTCGGTGAGCCGCAGCAGGTCGGTCGAGGCCAGAGTCGCCGGGTCGCCGTGCGCGAGCCGGTTGCACGGAAGCTCTGCCGCTTCCATACACCTGTCCTGCGCGCCTGGTCAGCCGCCATTTCCCACCGATCCGGTGAAGGGAGCCATCATGCCGAGCGTTGTCCAGGGCCTTGCGCCCCCGGCCTACTGGCAAGCCTTCGAGGACCTCACGGTGGGCGCCGCACGCGTGACCTTCGAAGATCCCGCGCCCCAGAAGGTTGGGCGGCCCGGTCAGGCCCAGCATGGCCTCGACGTGATCGTCGAACTGGCGGACGGCCGTCGCTTCGGGATACAGTGCAAGCGCCGCGACGAGCGAGACGCCAACAACGACCCCCTTCCTGGCGGTCCGATCAATCTTGCTTCGGTCGAGGCCGCTCTGAAAGAGGTCCAGGCCTATAAGGGCAAACTGGATCGGTTCATCCTGGCGACAACCGCCAAGCCGGATAGCGGGCTTCAGGCGCAGGTCGCCAAGCTCTCCGACGACCAGCGAAAGGCAGGGAAGTCGGCGGTGCAGGTCTGGTCGTGGGCAGACTATGAGGCGGCCCTGAACCGCGATGCCCCCTTGCTGACCGAGTACTACGCCATGGTGGCCCAGGGTCGCACGGCGCCGGAGCGGGACCTTCATCTGCTCGAGTTATTCGCGGAAGCCTTCTCTCGCCCGGCGTTCAACGATCCACTGAGCTGCGAACATCGTGACGACTTCCGACAGGCGATCAGCGACACGCAGCAAGCTCTGGCGACGGGTGAGTTGCGGGATCGCCGAGGGGGACGGCTGCGGCGCGGCGAAGGCGGGTGGCGGACGCTCAACGACGACGGTCACCGCGAGGGAGTCGGCGTAGTGGCGGACGCGCTTCAGCGGTTCCGGGTCACGCTCATCGAGGCCGAGCAATCAGGCCAGGTCGGACAACAGGGTGACTGGTTCATGATCCGCGACCCCGACGTTCAAGCCGACCTTGAAAGGCTTCGCGAGGACGTGGTGGCCGCCCTTGACGAGGTCCTTCGGGCGGCAGGCTTGCGTCCGCTCCGTGAGCGCCGATAGACGCCGCCCAGACGGCGGCCCGCTGATCGCCGGCTATTCGAAGATATCGACGAAATCGATGGCCTCGGATCCACGGCCCGTCGTGCCCATGTGGCGATACGGGTCCAGGTGCACGAGCCGGTAGGCGTTGGCGAGCCCGTAGTCATTGGTGGTGCTCTTCACATGATCAATGTGGACCATGTTGCAGGCGGCCAGCAGGGTCAGGGCTGAACGGATCCGTTCGCGGGCGATTCCGGTGCGGTCCTCGATCCCGTCGTAGGTGATGTTCACATAGTTGGTCTTGTTGTTCCGGCGGGCCACGAACAGCAGGTAGATCTTCAGGGCGTCCAGCTCGACGATCGACCGAAGCCTGAAGGCGGAGAACCCCGGGATGGTTCGCCCCGCATAGAGGCCGCGGAACGGAAGCTTCCCCCAGCCGGCGACCGTCCGATCGAAATCGACCAGTTGCAGCGCGCTTCGGCCCCCGCCTTCGGGGCGGCGGATCAGGCCCCTCTTGATCAGAAGCGTCAGCGCCGCCGAGATCACAACCCGGCTGAGCCCTGTCGCGTCGCCGAGCGCGTCATAGGTCACCTTGGCCACGCCGTCGTCCTGATCGGCGTGATGGGCGATGACCATCAGCACCATCAGGGCGGCGACCCGGTGTCCCCCGGCCGAGGCCCATTTGAACTTCTTGAGGCCACCGGCCTCGATCCAGGCGGTCGGCAGGGAGACCCATTCATCGCGTCTCGCGCTCATTTCGGTCTCCCCTTCGTAACGGCGTGAATGGCGTAGGCGGCAAGCGCCAGGGCGCCCAGGCACACCAGCAAGGCCAGGACCAGCACGGGCAGCTGGCCCAGGTCGCGGATCAGTTCGGACATCGTCTCCATTGGCATCTCCTTTCAGAAGCGATGCCGAATTTTTGGCCTTCGATATCCATGTAGTCTAGAAACAGTTTTCTGGGTCCAAGCCTTCTGAAACGTCAATTTGCTTCGTGAGTTCCGCAAATTAGCGGGTTTCAAACAGTATGTTCCAATTCCTCGTTCAGTTCACGAAGGAGCGCTCGTGAACTGAATCTCCCGAAATTCGGCCTCGTGATCTCAGTCGGCGAGCCATTCCGTAAGCAGGCGTTCGACCGCGTCGGGCTGCTCCATCGGAGTCAGATGACCGGCGCCTTCGACGATCTCAAGCCGTGCCCCGGGGATGGCGGAAGCCATTTCTTTCGCCCGATCCGGCGGCGTGACCGCATCCTTGTCGCCGACCAGGACCCAGGTCGGAACCGTGACCCCGGCGAGGTGCGGGCGGGAGTCGATCCGACCGATGATCGCGGTTTGCTGGCGTACGTAGGCTTTGGCGCCGACCGCCAGACCCATGCGGACCTGGGCGCCGATCAGCGTTGCGTCGGTCTGGTGATCGGGATGCAGCAGTCGAGGAGCCGTTTCGCCCAGGACCGCCTCGAACTCGCCGGCCTTGGTCCGAGCGATGGCCGCGCGCCGACCTTCGGTCTGTTCCGGCGTGTCCGGGCGGGCGGATGTGTCCAGAAGGGCAAGTCGAAGGACGCGATCCGGCGCGCGACGCATGATTTCGAGGGCGACATAGCCGCCCATGGACAGACCCGCGAGTGCGAAACGCGGCGGCGCGTCAGCGAGGATGGCGGCGGCCAGATCGCCCATCGTCTCGCCGTTGAGCGTCGACGCCAAGGTGACAGGCCCGCGCGTCCACAGAGCGCCGACCTGCAATGCGAACAGTTCGGCGGTGCAAACCAGACCGGGGATCAGGACTGTCGGAATCATGGCCCAGCCTAGGCGCGTTGGTGCCGGGCGGTCCAGAACGCCGCAGGGCGTTCCCGTGCAAAAAGCCGCGCGCCCCCAAAGGGCGCGCGGCCGAGTCTCCTTCAACCTTCGCGCGGCGGCTATTCAGCCGCGAACGCGTAAGCGTCGTCATGTGGCGGCGACACCGGCGCGGCGTCAACGGCCTCTCCCTCGGCGCCGCCTCCATCCGGCGCTTCGGCGCTGGCCACTCTCAGGACTGACGGCAGCCAGCCCTTGCCCTCGACCAGCCGTTCGGCGGCCTCGGCCATGTCGCCCTTCCTGAAACCGGCGATCCGGCCCGCCTCCTCCGGATTGACGGCCTCGGTCACCGCCTCCAGCACCCGCGCCTTGGACACGCGGGTGAAGTAGCTGGCGGCGGTCGCCGTCCACGTCCCGGCCATGTCCAGCCCGACCACCGTCGCCAGCGTCTCGGCCTGCGCCCATGCGCCGGGCCGCCGGTCGTGCGGATCGCGCACGGCGTAGAGGCCGACCCCGGCGCAGCAGGCCATCAGGTCCAGCTGCTCCGAAGGCGGCAACGCGGCCACCAAGCCCCAGAGGTCTTCCGGGCGCTCGGGCAGGCGCGCACCCCACGCCTCGCACCGGTCGCTGACCCGGCGCCCGGCGGGACCATCGTCCACCCCCGGTGCCAGCCGCTCCAGTCCGGTGGTCGTCAGCCGAAGCTGAAGCGGCGTCCAGACCCCGTAGCCCGGATAGAAGACCTGCAAGGCCAGCGCGTGGACCACGGTCGCCAGCGCCGCATTCACATCGGCCTGCACCGCGTCGCGCAGCCCCATGGTCTTGTGAGCGGTCAGGTCGATCAGCAGACGATCCGACAAGGCCGACGGCGCCTCGTCCTCGGAGGCCTCCGCCTCTGAGCCCGGCCGGTTGTCCGCACCATCGTCCGCCGCCTCGTCCTCCTGCCACGGCGACGGCGGATCGGCGGGCACGTCCTCGACGCGGACCAGTCCGCGTTCAAACCGGGCGAAGCCGTCGTGACCCAGCGTCACCACCACCCCGGCCCGCGCCCTGGCCTCGTCGGCGTAGGCGAAGTCCGGACCAAAGGCCTGCAAGGCCTTGTCGATCTCCTCCAGCCGCGCATCCGCCTCCGGCGACAGACCCTCCACCCCCGCCTCGGAGACGATGCCGTCGTACTCCTCGGACAGGGCCGTGATCTCGGCGGCGTCCGCCTCCGACCGTTCGACCGCCACCGGATAGACCCGCCCGAACGCGGTCACGTCGGGATAATCGAGACTGACCTCGGCCCATTTCCAGCCCTCGCGCTCGCGCGCTTCGTCGGCCAGCCCGGTCAGCTTCTCGCCGACCAGCCGGTCCAGCAGGACCACGTCTTCCAGCCAGCCGCCGCCGTCCTCGGTGAACAGGTCCCGAAGCACCCCGCCGCCCGCCTCGGCATAGGCCTCGACGCCGACGAAGCGGACGCGCCGGTCATCGACCCGCACCTTGGCCTCGGTCATGGCGCGCCGGATGGCGTAGGCCGGGGTGTGGGGCCCGATCTGCTCGAACACCTGCCGCTGGCGGTCCTGATCCGCGCTGACGCAGAAGGCCATCAACTGGTCGAGCGCCAGCGCCCCCTCCCGGTAGGCGGCCATCAGTTCCGCCGCCGCCGCTCCCAGCCGAAGCCGCTGACGCACCACCTGAGCCGAGACCCCGAACCGGGCGCCGATCTCTTCCGGTCCATAGCCCTTCTCCACGGCGAGCCGCTGGAACGCCTCGAACTGGTCGGCGGGGTGCATGGCCTCGCGGGTGATGTTCTCGTCGAGGCTGATCTCATGGGCGTCGTTCTCGGCGTCCACGATGACCCGCACCGGATGGGTCCGCTTGATTGTCTTGCGCTTGGCCAACAGCCGCAGGCCCTGACGGCGCCCCTCGCCGATCGTGACGAGGTAGTTCCCGGTCGGCGCGCCCTCCCCGTCCCGCTCGATCTCGACCACGGGCGGCTGCAACACCCCCTTGGCCTTGATGGAGGCCGCGAAGGCCTCGATGGTCGCCGGGCTGTGCGGGGTCTTCCGCGCATTCTTCGGCGAGGCCTTGAGCCGGTTGAGCGGCACGGTGATCTCGGCGCCGTGCTGCGGCTCCGTCGCGACGGTCTGGATGGATTGAGCAGTCATGTCTGCCTCCTTTGGGCATGGGTTGCAGGCACGCGAACTGCGCGCCTGAAACCCTGCCCGTCGGCGAGACCGGGGTAGCAAGGGCCAGGGCGGACCGGCCGGAGGGGGATCGCCCGACCTGCACAAGCCTGACCCTGATGATCATCGTGACGACCCTCGCCGGCGCGGAAGGTCGGGGAGACCGGCCGGTCCGGCGGCGGAGCCGCTTCACCCTGACCCGCGCGAGGGCGGAGCCCTTAGCCCTGTCGGAGGGATCGGCCCCAACTTCATCACCGTATCGGGCGCGGCGGCGATGCGACCTTGCCGATGTTGACTCCGCGCGGCGGGCGGAGCCTAGTCCGCCTCGGCATGTGGACCCTGATCCGGACCCTTCTCGTCGCCTTGGCCCTGACCGGTTTCATCGGCCAGTCGGCGGCGCATGCCACACCGTCGGCGGCGATGGCCCCGTCGAGGGCGACGGTCCCGGCGGCGGCGATGGATATGTCGGATTGCTGTCCGGACTGCCCCGAGACGGGCGCTCCGGCCTCGGACCCGGCCTCCAAGTCCAAGGCGCCGTGCCAGGACATGAGCCCCGCCTGCCTCGCCAAGATGGGTTGCGCCGCCGCGGCGGCCATTCCCCTGCCGACGTCGGCCGTTCTCAAGACGCCGATCCGGACCGGTCGGCTCGCGGGCGTCCGCCCGGCCGACACCGATCGCGACGGCGCCGGACCGCCGCCGCTGCAAGGCCCTCCAAAGCCGCAGGCCTGAGCCACGCCCTGAACGGCCGCCGCTGACGCTTTCGCGTCCGCGCCGCCGTCCGTCGGCGCTCGCCCGAGCCTCGTCAACTTTCGGACCTTGATCCATGCCGACTCCCTTCTGGCCGCCCGCGCGCGGCGCCGGTCTCGCGACCGCGGGCCTGATCGCCTTGCTTCAGGCGTCCGGGCCGGCGCTCGCCGACCCCCTGACCTTCGAGCAGGCCCTGGCCCGCGCCGAGGCGGCCCCCGACCTGCGGGCCAGCGACCTGTCGGTCACCGCCGCCCGCTCCAGCGCCACGGCGGCCGGACGGCTGCCGGACCCGGAGTTGACCTTCGGCGTCGACAATTTTCCGGTGTCGGGACCCATGGCCGGCCGCTTCGGCGACGACGAGATGACCATGGCCCGCATCGGCCTGATGCAGAGCGTGCCGAGCGGCGCGCGGCGGCGCGCCGAGCGCGCGATCGCCGACGCCGATATCGGCGTGACCGAGGCGAGGGCCGGCGTCGCCCGGCGCGACGTCCGGCTCGCGGCGGGCCTGGCCTGGATCGATCTCCACTATGCCGACCGCAAGCGCCGCGCGGTCGAGGATATCCTGGCGACGCTGGAACCGCTGTGGGACGCGGCCCCCGCCGGGGTCGCCTCCGGCGCCGACCGGCCCGCGACCGCCCTGGCGCCCGTGCGGCTCAGGGCGGCCCTGGAAGACCGTCTCGCCGCCCTGCGGGCCGATGAGACCCGGGCCCGGGCCGAGCTGACCCGCTGGACGGACGATCCGGCGCCGACGCCTGACGGGACGCCGCCGGACGGCGAGGTCGATCCGGCGGCGCTAAGGGCCGGCCTCGACCGCCTGCCGTCGTTGCAAGCCTATCGCGCCGTCGGCGCGCGGGCCGAGGCCGATGTGAGCCTGGCCCAGGCCGGACGGCGGCCGGACTGGGCTTTCGAGGTCGACTACGGCCGGCGGGATCCGATGTTCGGCGACATGGTCTCGATCGGCGCGCGGGTGCGGCTGCCGCTGTTCGCCGACCAGCGGCAAGATCCGCTGATCGCCGCCCGGTCCGCAGACGCCACACGGGTCAGGGTCGAACGCGACGCCGCCCTGCGCGCGGCCCGGGCCCAGCTCGAGGGCGACCTGGCCGACCATGTCATGCACCACGACCAATGGCTGAGAGCCCGGGACGTGATCCTGCCCGACGCCTTGCGGCGCTCGGACCTCGAAACCGCCAGCTACGGGGCCGGCCGGGCCGGGATCGGCGAGGTGCTCGAAGCCTTCTCCGCCGTCGCCGACGCCCGCCTGGAAGCGCTCGACCGCGAGGCCGCGGTGGCCCGCGACGCCGTGCGCCTCACCCTCGTCTACGGGAGCAACGACCAATGACCCGCCTGATCTCCTCCCGAGCCGGATTGGCCGCGGCCGCCGTCCTGTTGCTCGCCGTCGGCGCCGGGGGCGGGCTGCTGGCCAGCCGATGGCTGCCGGACGCCAAGGCGCCGGCCGCCGAGGCACGCGCCGATCGCCCGGTGCTCTACTGGTACGATCCGATGGTCCCGGACCAACGTTTCGACGCGCCCGGCAAATCGCCCTTCATGGATATGCAGCTGGTCCCCCGCTACGCCGACGAGGCGGGCACGGCGCCCGGGGTCCGCATCGACCCGGCCCGGATCCAGTCCCTGGGCGTGCGGTTCGCCACGGCCCGGCAGGGGCAGCTGGCGAACGATCTGACCGCCACCGCCGTGGTCGATTTCAACCAGCGCGACGTGGCCGTGGTCCAGGCCCGCGCCGCCGGCTTCGTCCAGCGGGTCTATGGTCGGGCGCCCGGCGATGTGATCGCCGCCGGGGCGCCACTGGTCGATCTGCTCGTCCCCGACTGGGGCGGGGCCCAGACCGAATATCTGGCGGTTCGACGCGCCGGCGATGAGCGCCTCGCCCAGGCCGCACGCCAGCGGCTGGTGCTGCTCGGCATGCCCGAGAGCCTGATCGCCTCGGTCGAGCACAGCGGCCGGCCGCGCACCGTCGTCGTGGTCACCAGCCCGATCGGCGGCGTGATCCGCACCCTCGGCGTCCGTTCCGGCATGAGCATCCCGGCCGGAGCGACCCTGGCGGACATCAACGGCCTGTCGACCGTGTGGCTCAACGCCGCCATTCCCGAAGCGCTCGCCGGGCGGCTTCGCACGGGCCAGGGCGTGGAGGTCACGCTCGCCGCCTTCCCGGGCGAGCGTTTCACCGGACGCTTGACGGCCTTGCTGCCCGAGGTGGTCGGCGAGAGCCGCACCATCACCGGGCGGGTCGAGCTCGCCAACCGCGGCGGCCGGCTGCGGCCGGGCATGTTCGGCCAGATCACCTTCGGCGACGGGGCGGCCGGCGCGCTGGTGGTCCCCTCCGAGGCCGTCATCCGCACCGGCACCCGGACGCTGGTGATGCTGGCCGAGCCGGGGGGACGCTTCCGCCCGGCCGAGATCCGCGTCGGCCGCGAGGCCGGGGGCCAGACCGAAATCCTGGCGGGCCTCGCCGAGGGCGAACGGGTGGTCGCCTCGGGCCAGTTCCTGATCGATTCCGAAGCCAGCCTCTCGGGCGTTCAGGCCCGACCGATCACCGCGAACGCCGCGAACGCCGCGGCGCCGACGGACGCGGCCGGGGTCCACCGGACGACCGGCCGCGTCGAGGCGCTGGCGCCGGGCGCCGTCACCCTGTCCCATCCGCCGATTCCGAGCCTGGGCTGGCCGGCCATGACCATGGCCTTCGCCCTCCCCGACGCCGCCCGCCCCCGCGGTCTGGCCGTCGGCGACCGCGTGAGCCTGGAGTTCGAGATCAGGAACGGCGCGGCGACCGGCCGTCGCCTGTCGCGCGTCGAGGCCCCGCGATGATCGCCGCGGTCATCCGCGCCTCGGTGAAGGCGCGCGTCTTCGTCCTGATGGCGGCGCTCGCCCTGCTCGCCGCCGGCCTGTGGGCCGCGCGCAGCACGCCGGTCGACGCCCTGCCGGACCTCAGCGACGTCCAGGTGGTCATCCGCACCGCCTATCCGGGCCAGGCGCCGCAGATCGTCGAAAACCAGGTCACCTATCCGCTGGCCACGACCATGATGTCGGTTCCGGGCGCGCGCACCGTGCGCGGCTATTCCTTCTTCGGCGACAGCTTCGTCTATGTGCTGTTCGAGGACGGCACAGACCTCTACTGGGCCCGATCGCGGGTGCTGGAGTATCTCAACCAGGTGCAGGCGCGCCTGCCCGAGGCGGCCCGGCCGGCGTTGGGGCCGGACGCCACCGGCGTGGGCTGGATCTATGAGTACGCCCTCGTCGACCGCACCGGCCGGCACGACCTGTCGCAGCTGCGCAGCCTGCAGGACTGGTTCCTGCGCTACGAGCTGAAGACCGTGCCGGGGGTGGCCGAAGTGGCCAGCGTCGGCGGCATGGTCAGGCAGTACCAGGTGGTCCTCGATCCGGTGAAGCTCGCCGGCTACGGCGTCACCCACCAGACTGTGGTCGAGGCGATCCAGCGCGCCAACCAGGAAACCGGCGGCTCGGTGCTGGAGCTGGCCGAGGCCGAATACATGGTCCGGGCCAACGGCTATCTGACCGATCTCGACGATTTTCGGGCCATTCCGCTCCGCACGGCGGCCGGCGGCGCGCCGGTCCGCCTCGGCGATGTGGCGACGATCCAGATCGGCCCGGAGATGCGGCGCGGCATCGCGGAGCTGAACGGCCAGGGCGAGGTGGCCGGCGGGGTGGTGATCCTGCGATCCGGCGAGAACGCCCGGACCGCGATCGCCGCCGTCCGCGACAAGCTGCAGACCCTCAAGGCGAGCCTGCCGGCCGGGGTGGAGGTCGTCACCACCTACGACCGCTCGCAGCTGATCGACCGGGCGATCGCCAACCTCAGCACCAAGCTGCTGGAGGAGTTCCTGGTCGTGGCCCTGGTCTGCGGCCTGTTCCTCTGGCACGCGCGCTCGGCCCTGGTGGCCATCCTGACCCTGCCGCTCGGCGTGCTGGCCGCCTTCCTCGTCATGCGGGTCCAGGGCGTGGACGCCAACATCATGTCGCTGGGCGGCATCGCCATCGCCGTCGGGGCGATGGTCGACGCCGCGGTGGTGATGATCGAGAACGCCCACAAACACATCGAACGCTGGGAGCATGAGCACCCGGACGCGCGACTGGTCGGCGAGGCGCGCTGGCGGGTCATAACCGACGCCGCGGCCGAGGTCGGGCCGGCCCTGTTCCTGAGCCTGATCATCATCACCCTGTCGTTCGTGCCGGTGTTCAGCCTGCAGGCCCAGGAGGGGCGGCTGTTCGCGCCGCTGGCCTTCACCAAATCCTACGCCATGGCGGCCGCCGCCATCCTGTCGGTCACCCTGGTTCCGGTGCTGATGGGCTATCTGATCCGCGGCCGCATTCCGGCGGAGCGCGACAATCCGCTGAACCGGGCGCTCAGCCGCGCCTATCAGCCGGCGCTGGACTGGGTGATGGGGCGTCCGCGGTTAACATTGCTGCTGGCAGCCCTGGCCTTCGCCACCACGGCCTGGCCGCTCAGCCAGCTGGGCGGCGAGTTTCTGCCGACCATGGACGAGGGCGACCTGCTCTATATGCCGTCCGCCTTGCCCGGCCTGTCGGCGGCCAAGGCCTCGGAACTGCTGCAGCAGACCGACCGCATGATCCTGACCGTGCCCGAGGTCGAGACGGTGTTCGGCAAGGCCGGGCGGGCGGAAACGGCCACCGACCCCGCGCCGCTGGAGATGTTCGAGACCACCATCCAGTTCAAGCCGCGCGATCAGTGGCGTCCCGGCATGACGCCGGACAGGCTGGTCGAGGAACTGGATCGGGCGGTCCAGGTTCCCGGCCTGGCCAATGTCTGGGTGCCGCCGATCCGCAACCGCATCGACATGCTGGCGACCGGGATCAAGAGCCCGATCGGGGTCAAGGTCTCCGGCGCGGACCTGGCCGAGATCGACCGTATCGCCGGCGAGGTGGAACGGGCGGCCAAGGGCGTCCCGGGGGTGAGCTCGGCCCTGGCCGAGCGGCTCACGGGCGGCCGCTACGTCGATGTCGACATCGACCGGACCGCCGCCGCGCGCTACGGCCTCAACATCGCCGACGTGCAGTCCATCGTCGCCGGGGCCATCGGCGGCGAGACCATCGGACAGACCGTCGAGGGTCTGGCCCGCTACCCCATCAACGTGCGCTATCCCCGCGAACTGCGCGACAGTCTCGAGGGATTGCGCGCCCTGCCGGTGCTGACCCCGTCGGGGCAGCAGATCACCCTGGGCACGGTCGCCGAGGTCCGGATCGCCGACGGTCCGCCGATGCTGAAGACGGAGAACGGCCGACCCTCGACCTGGGTCTATGTGGATGTGCGCGGGCGCGACCTGGCCTCGGTCGTCGCCGATCTGCGCACGGCGGTGGCCCGCGACGTTCGCCTGACGCCAGGGGTCAGCCTGGCCTACGCCGGCCAGTTCGAATATCTGCAGCGCGCCGCCGCCCGGCTGATGATCGTCGTGCCGGCGACGCTGCTGATCATCTTCGTGCTGCTCTATGTGACGTTCGGCCGGCTCGACGAGGCCGCCCTGATCATGGGCACCCTGCCCTTCGCCCTGACCGGCGGCATCTGGATCCTCTATCTGCTGGGCTATCACCAGTCGATCGCGACCGGCGTCGGCTTCATCGCCCTGGCCGGCGTCTCAGCGGAGTTCGGCGTGGTCATGCTGATCTACCTCAAACACGCCCTGGCCGACCGGGGCCCCGACCCCTCGCCGGATCAGATCGCCGAGGCCGTGCGCGAGGGCGCGCTGCTGCGGGTGCGCCCCAAGGCCATGACGGTGGCGGTGATCCTCGCCGGCCTGTTCCCCATCCTGGTCGGCCACGGCGCCGGCTCGGAGGTCATGAGCCGGATCGCCGCGCCCATGATCGGCGGCATGCTGACCGCCCCCCTGCTCTCGATGCTGGTGATCCCCGCGGCCTACCTGCTCCTGAGACGCCGACGCTCCCCCTCCACCGCTTCAACCCAAGGAGACTCCCAATGAAACGCCTGACCCTGACCGCCGCCCTGGCCTCGACAGCCCTGCTCGCCGGCTGCGGCCAGCCGGCCGACAAGGCCGCCGCCCCGACGCCTGAGCCCGTCGCGGCCGAAGCCCCGATGGCGGCGATGCCTCCCGCCGCCACGCCCGAAACGACGGGCCATGGAACCGGCATCGTGACCGCGGTCGACCCGGCCGCCGGCACGGTGACCCTGGACCACGGTCCGATCCCGGAGATCGGATGGCCGGCGATGACGATGAGCTTCAAGGCGGCGCCCGCGCTGCTGACGGCGACCAAGGCCGGTGACCGGGTCAAGTTCGACCTGGTCATGACCGACGGCGCCGGTGAGATCACCGCCATCAGCCCGGAATAGGCTGTCGGGACGGCGCGGCCGAGCGCATATGCGGCGGCCGCGCCGCTTCGCCCGCCTTGACGGCGACCTGGCGGAAACGCCCAATTCGATCGAAGATTTGACATGACCCAAACCTGCGTCTCCCTCCTGCGTCGCGCTCTCTTGACCGGCCTCCCGCTGGCCGCGCTCGCCGGCCCGACCCTCGCCGCACCCCCGAAGCGCCTCACCGCCTACAAGACGCCCTGGTGCGGCTGCTGCGGCGGCTGGATCGCCCACATGCGCCAGGCCGGCTGGACCGTGGAGGTGGTCGAGCGTGAGGACCTGGCGCCGATCCGGGCCCGGCACGGAATTCCGGACCGGCTGGCCGCCTGTCACACGGCGGTCGTCGGCGCCTACGCCATCGAGGGCCATGTCCCGGCCGGCGATGTCGATCGCCTGCTCAGCGACCGTCCGGCCGCCAGGGCGTTGAGCGCGCCCGGCATGCCGGCGGGCTCGCCGGGCATGGAGTCCGCCGGGCGCGAGCCCTATACGACGATCCTGATCCTCAACGACGGGTCAACCCGCGTGTTCGGCCGACACAACGGCGCCTGACGCTGCGGGCACCGCACCCGGCGTCGCCTGATCTCCAGCCGTCCGGCGGGAGCGAGGCGGATTGAGCCAGGTCTGGACCGGACGATCGAACCCGTACCGGAACACCGCCGCCGCCACGAAGGCGCCGACGAAGCCGACGGCCCACAGGGCCCAGCGGGCGCCGGACGGCAGGGCGTCCTGGCCCAGGGCGTCGAGCAGACCGAACCAGACGATGCGGCTCACCTCATTGGTGAGGAACATCGAGAATGACATCAGGGCCAGATGTTCGATCAGACGCGACGGCCTGAGAACCGGAACGGCGCCGGCGGCCCAGATGATCACCGTCATCAGCCCCAGGGACAGCAGACTGAAGGCGCCGAAGGCCTGGAAGAGACCGAGCGCGACGGCCGCGCCGAGGCCGATCGCGCCTGCCCGGCGCGGGGCGACGTAGACGCGCGAGCCATAGAAGGCCGCCGCGACCCCGAGCAGGAAGAGCGGCAGGGCGCGGACGATGCCGTAGCGCATCGGCAGGCGGTAGATCGGATCCCCGAGCCAGAGCGACGCCGCGACATCGGCGGCGAGGACGAGGGCCACCGCGCCGATCACGACGACGACCGGCGGCCAGCGCCACAGGGCGCGACAGATCCAGGGCAGCAGGAGATAGCAGCCGATCAGGGCCGAGAGGGTCCAGGTCGGGGCGTTCCACCCCTGCCCGCCCGGCACGCCATAGGCCTGGACCAGCAACACCTGCGCGGGCAGCTGCGACCAGTCGAACCAGCGCGGATTGCTGGGCGCGACCCCCGCCAGGGCGGCGCCGCCGACGATCGCGACGAGGATGAGGCTGACGACGAGATGGGCCGGGATGACGCGTAGCAGGCGCTGGCGGGCATAGGCGCGCAGCGAGGCCTGGCCGGATGCGAGGCGGTCGCCGTAGATGCGGGCCAGAACGTAGCCGGAGTCGATGATGAAGAAGTCGGTGAGCAGATAGCCGCGCTCGAACACCGGATGCAGTTGCGGCAGCGGGACCGGCGAGGCCTCGCGGAAATGGTAGAGGATGATCAGCGCCCCAACGATGAAGCGGAGCGCGTCCAGCCAGCCGCCGCGGGCGATGCGCGGCGGGGTCGGGTTCATCGGCTCGTCGGCGGCGCGAGACATGCCGAACCCTAGTTCCGGAGCGGCCAAGGAAAGGTTAGCGCCGGTTCCCCATGGGCCGATGGGAGCCTCAGTCCTCCGCCTTGTCCACGACGACCGGCTGAGCCGCGGTCGTATGCCGATGAGGGGGTATGACGATGTCGGCTCGGGCGGCGAACAGGCTGGCCGATCCGATCAACCAGAGCACGCCTATTGCGCCGGCGATCATCCGTCCTCCGCGGTCCTGAGGCCCCAGAGTCAGACAGGCGACGGCGACGCCGCCCAGGATCACGGCATAGCCCAGATACACCGGGACGCCGTGAGACCCCGACAGGATGAAGGCGAGGCAGAAGACGACGCCGGCCGCCACGAGGCCGGCGACCCCGGCGACGACCAGATCCACGGTCAGGTTTGGCGTGGGCGGGGGCCTCGGCCGCGACCGCCTGGTCTTGGCGTGGCCCTCCTTCCAGCGAATGTCGCGACTTCGGACGGTGAATCGCTTGCCGGCCACGGCGTCAGGGCCTTACGCCACGGGGCGGGGCGTCCTCGTGGCGCGCCAGCAGGATCCTCATCCGGATGATCTCGGCCTCCTGGGCGGCGATGATCTCGCGGGCGAGGCTTTGGACATCCGCGGCCTCGCCGTGCTCGACAGCGATCTTCGCCATGGCGACGGCGCCTTCGTGATGCGCGATCATGCCGCGAAGGAAGTCGATGTCGGCGTCGCCCGTATAGGCGATGGCCATCTCCCGGTGCATCCGGTCATTCGCTTCGCGATAGGCCTGCGTGGAGGGTGCCTCCCCTGGCGTTGCGCCCTGGGTCTGATGACCACCGACATCGCGGGCGGATGAGGGGGGTGTCGAGTCCGCTACAGGCCGTGACCGTGCCGTCAGCATGCCGTAGGCGAAGGCCGACAGCGCGAGGAACACGGCGATAACGGACACCCAGCCGATGCGCTTCATGACGGTGTTCCGTTCGGGTCTGGAGCCGCCGTAGCAGCCGCAACCTCAGAAGAGCCAACGCGGCGGATCGGATCGCGGTAGCCGAGGAGCCGAAGCGCATTGAACACGACCAGAAGGGTCGAGCCCTCGTGCATCGCCACGGCCGGTCCGATACCGAGACCGAAGATGGTGGCGGGCACGAGGAAGGCGACCACCCCAAGGCTGACGACCAGGTTCTGCAGGATGATGCCGCGCGTTCGCCGACTGAGGCCGACGGCGAAGGGCAGTTGCGAGAGATCATCGGACATCAGGGCGACATCCGCCGTCTCCAGGGCGACGTCGGACCCGGCGGCGCCCATGGCGATGCCGACAGTCGCGGTGGCCATCGCGGGGGCGTCGTTCACGCCGTCCCCGACCATCGCGATCTTGCCCTCGGCCCGAAGCCGCTTGATGGCGTCGACCTTGTCCTCGGGCATGAGATCGCCCCAGGCCTCGGTCAGGCCGACCTGGCCGGCGATGGCCTGAGCCGCCTTCTGGTGGTCTCCCGAGATCATGATCATCCGTGACACCCCCAGCCCGCGCAGGGCGTCCAGCGCCGTACGCGCTGCAGGCCTCGGCGTGTCCAGAAGGCCGATCACGCCGAGGTCGCGTTCGCCCCGGCGCACGACCATCAGGGTGCGACCCTCGAGCCGCAGGCGCGTGACGGCCGCCTCCGCCTCATCGCTGAGCGGGCCGACCCCGTCCACGCCGAACATCTCCGGCTTGCCGATCCAGACCGGCTCGCCTTCGAACCGGGCGGTCACCCCTTTCCCGGTCAGGCTTTTGAGCTCCGAAGCCGCAACGATCGCCCCGCCCTTGAGGCGCTCCAGCCCGTCGCGGGCGATCGCCTCTGCCAGGGGGTGATCGCTCAGCCGCTCGACGGCGACGGCGGTCGTCAGGAGGTCAACGTCCTTCGCGCCGCCCACAGGAACGATGTCGGTGATGCGGGGGCGTCCTTCCGTCAGGGTGCCGGTCTTGTCGAATGCGATGGCGTGGAGCGAGCCGAGGTTCTCCAGGGGCGCGCCGCCCTTGATTAGCACGCCGGCCCGGGCCGCGCGCGCGACACCCGAGAGGACGGCGCTGGGCGTGGCGATGGCGAGGGCGCAGGGACTGGCCGCGACCAGGACCGCCATGGCCCGGTAGAAGCTGTCGCGGAACGGCTCGTCGACCACGACCCAGGCGAAGAGCAGGACGAAGGCCAGGCCGAGGACCACGGGCACGAAAATCCGTTCGAAGCGGTCCGTGAACCGCTGCGTGGGAGACTTCTGGGTCTCGGCCTCGCTGACCATGCGGACCACCTTGGCCAGGGTCGTGTCCGTGGATTTGCGCGTCGTCTCGATCTCGATCGCGCCGGCCCCGTTGATGGTGCCCGCGAAGACGATGGAGGCGGAGCCGATCTGCGCCGGCCGGGCGCGGGCCGCAGCGGCGTCGGGAACCGGCTGCTTGTCGACCGGCATGCTCTCGCCGGTGACCGGGGCCTGATTGATGCTTGTCGCGCCGAACACGACGAACCCGTCGGCCGGCAGCCGTTCGTTGGGACGCACGACCACCGTGTCGCCGACCGCGACCTCCTCGACCGGAACTTCCACGACCTGGTCGCCGCGCCGAACATGCGCTGTACGGGGCGCGAGGTCGGCCAGGGCTTCGATCGCCCGTTTGGCGCGGCCCATGGCGTAGTTCTCAAGGGCGTGGCCGATGCTGAACAGGAACAGGAGCAGCGCGCCCTCCGCCCAGGCGCCCAGAGCCGCCGCTCCGGCGGCGGCCACGAGCATCAGCGTGTCGATCTCGAAACGTCTGTTGCGGAGGTTTTCGAAAGCCTCACGGGCCGTGAATAAGCCGCCGAAACCATAGGCGATTACATAGAGGGACAGAGGCAGCCAGACCGGGACGCCGGGCGCTAGCTTTTCGAGACCGAAGCCCAGGGCCAGGGCCCCGCCGCTCGCCAGGGCGAAAATCACCTCGGTGTTGGACCCGAATACGCCGCCGTGCGCGTGCGGGTCAGCCCCCGCCTTTTCGCTCGCATGGTCGTTTTTGTCGCCCTCGGCGTGACTGTGACCGGCCATCAGCGTGTTCCCTCTTCTCGGGATTTTCGGGCGTCTTCCAGGATCTCGAGGCCGCCTTTGGCGGCGATCAGAGCCACGAGGGCGCCGACCACCAGGTCCGGCCACGACCGGCCCAGCCAGAGGACGAGGCCGCCCGCGACCAGGATGCCGCCGTTGGAAATGAAGTCGTTGAAGCTGAAGGTCTCGGCCGCCCGCATGTTCACGTCGTCTACCTTGATCCGTTTGAGCAGCAGCAAACACCACAGGTTCACGCCGGCGGCGACCACGGCCATGACCATCATGGTCGGCCCGAGCGGCTCGGCCCCGGTCAGCCACCGCCGCACGACATCGGCGATCACCCCGGCGGCGAAGATCAGGAGGAGGACGCCCGACGCGCCGGCGGCGCGGGACTTCCAGGCTTCGGAGCGGCCCACGGCCAGGAAGCTGATCAGATAGACGACGCTGTCCGAAGCGTTGTCGAGCGCATTGGCCAGCAAGGCGCTGGAATCGGCCAGCCAGCCCGCCAGGCCGAGCCCGACGAACAGGGCCGCGTTGAGCACCAGCACCCACAGGAGGATGCGTCGCTGATCACGTTCGGCCGCCTGGGTGCTCACATCATCGCTCCGCTCAAGCCGGCGCGCTCGCCGCGTCCGGCCAGCGCAGGACCTCGACCGCCTCCAGGGTGACCGGGCCGAGGTGTTCGAGATCGGCCAGGGTCTCAAGGAACGCCCGAAGCTTGGAGTCGTGATCGAGCAGTTCGACGATCAGCGACTGATCGTCGTTCAACACATGGCGGCGATGCAGGTGCGGGGTGTGGCCGAAGCCGACGAGGGCCTGCAGCACGGTCGCGCCGGCCAGGCCGGCGGACCGGGCGCGCTCGGCCACGATTTCGAAGACCTTGCGGTCGCCGAAATAGGCGGCCTCGTCGGTGTAGATGCGCATCAGTTTGATGGGGTCGGGCATGGTCGCCTCCTGAAGGGGAATCCCCGCCGCCGATGCGACGGCGGGGACCGGGACTATTCCGCCGGAATCGGCTCGGCGGCCGGCGCGTCGGTGGGTCTGGGACGCCGCCCCTCGGTCAGACCGAGGACCAGCCGGCTCATGGCCGGCAGGACGAGCAGCGTCAGCAGGGTCGCGGTGACCAGGCCGCCGATGACGACCATGGCCAGGGGTTTCTGAACCTCGGCGCCGGTGCCGTGGGCCAGGGCCATGGGCACGAAGCCGATGGCCGGGACGAGACCCGTCATGATGACCGGGCGGACCCGCTCCATGCAGCCCTCGATGATGGAACGGGAGAGCTCCATCCCGTCATCGAGCCGCTGCCGGATCGACGACATGACCACCAGGCCGTTCAGCACCGCGACCCCGGCCAGGCAGATGAAGCCCACCGCCGCCGACACCGAGAAGGAGATGCCGGTGAGGGCCAGGGCGAAGACCCCGCCCGCCAATCCCAAAGGCACGGTGAGGAAGACCGCCACCGCCCGCCCGAACGTCCCCACGGCGAGGAAGAGCACCGCGAAGATGGCCAGGAAGCAGATCGGCACCACCAGCGACAGACGGTCCGAGGCCGCCTTGAGGTTCTGGAACTGGCCGCCCCACTCGATCCAGGAGCCGGCCGGCAGGGCGACCGTCTCCACCTTGGGCATGGCCTCCCTGACGAACGACCCGACGTCGCGACCGCGGACGTTGGCCTGGACGACGACGCGGCGCTTGCCGTTCTCGCGGCTGATCTGGTTCAGCCCCTCGGCGAAGCGGAACGAGGCCACCTGACGCAAGGGCACGGAGGCCCGGGTGCGGCCGTCCGCTTCCGGCAGCATCACCGGGATGGCCCCGAGCGCATCGAGGTCGTGGCGGCTGGCGTTGGGCACGCGCACCACCACGTCGAAGCGGCGGTCGCCCTCGAACAGCTGCCCGGCCTCGCGCCCGCCCATGGCGGCGGCCACCGTATCGGCGACCTCTTCCACGGTCAGGCCGAAGCGCGCGATCGCGGCCCGGTCGAAGGTGACGTCCAGCGACGGCGCGCCGTCGGTCTGTTCGACCTTGACGTCGGCCGCGCCCGGCGTGGCGTTGAGTTGGGCCGCGATCTGGTTGGCCGTGGCCGTCAGCTTGTCGAGGTCGTCGCCATAGAGCTTGATGGCCACGTCGCCGCGCACCCCGGCGATCAGTTCGTTGAACCGCAGCTCGATCGGCTGGCTGAGCTCATAGCCCTGACCGACCTGGGCGTTGGCCGCAGCCTCGACCCGCTCGATCACATCCTCCTTGGTGTTCACCCCTTCCGGCCACTGGTCCTGCGGCTTGAGGATGATGAAGCCGTCGGAGATGTTGGGCGGCATGGGATCGGTGGCCACCTCGGCGGTGCCGGTCTTGGAGAACATCACCTCGACCTCGGGCAGGGCGACGATGGCCCGCTCGACGCCGCGTTGCATGCGGATCGATTGCTCCACCGCCGTCGACGGCACCCGCTGGGAGGCCATGGCGAGGTTGCGCTCGTCCAGGGTCGGGATGAACTCCTGGCCGAGCATGCTGAAGATCACGCCGGCCACGGCGAACAGGGCCAGACCGCCGCCCACGAAGGGCCAGGGCCGGGCCACGGCCTGACGCAGCACCGGCTCGTATTTCGCCTTGATCCAGCGAATGACGAACACGTCCTTCTCGGAGACCTTGTTGCGCATCACCAGGGCGACCATCGCCGGGATGAAGGTGATGGACAGGATGAAGGCCGCGACCAGGGCCAGCATCAGGGTGATGGCCATAGGCGAGAAGGTCTTGCCTTCGACGCCCTGGAAGGTCAGCAGCGGCGCGAAGACCAGCAGGATGATCGCCTGGCCGTAGACGGTCGGCTTGATCATCTCCTGGGTGGCGATGGTGGTCTCCTCCAGCCGCTCGCGCAGGCTGAGAAGACGGCCTTCGTGATGCTGGCGTTCGGACAGGCGTCTCAGACAGTTTTCGATGATGATCACCGAGCCGTCGACGATGAGGCCGAAGTCGAGCGCCCCCAGGCTCATCAGATTGCCCGACACCCCCATGAAATTCATGCCGATGGCGGTCATGAAGAAGGAGATCGGGATGATCGCGACCGCGATCAGGGCGGCGCGGACGTTGCCCAGCAGCAGGAACAGGGCGATGGCGACCAGGATGGCGCCCTCGATCAGGTTGCGCTGGACGGTCGAGATGGTGGCGTTGACCAGCTTGGAGCGGTCGAGGACCGGGGTGACCTTGATCCCCGGCGGCAGCGACCGGATGGTCGTCTCCAGTTGTTCGCCGACCGAACGGGCGACGGTGCGGCTGTTCTCGCCGATCAGCATCAGGGTGGTGCCGATGACGACCTCGTGGCCGTTCATCGTCGCCCCGCCGGTGCGCAGGTCTCCGCCCAGACGAACGGCGGCGACATCACGAACGGCCACGGGAACACCGCCGCGCGTCGCGACGATCGCTTCCTCGATCTGGCTCAGGCTGCGGATACGGGCGTCGGCCCGCACCAGATAGGCTTCGCCGCCGCGCTCGACGAAATTGGCGCCGACCGACAGGTTGGCGGCTTCAAGCCCTTCGGCCAGTTCCGTGAACGAGACGCCGTACTGGGCCAGCCGGATCGGGTCCGGCTCGACGACATATTGTTTCTCGAAGCCGCCGATGGTGTCGACGCCGGCGACGCCGTTCACCGTCCGCAGTTGCGGCGCGATGATCCAGTCCTGCACGGTCCGGAGATAGGCGCCGCGGGAAACGTCGTCTGTCAGCCGATCGCCTTCCGGGGTGAGGAAGGCCCCGTCGGACTGCCAGCCGGGCTGGCCGTTGCGCACCGTCGCGCCGCGCCCGCCCGGGTTGGTGTAGTCGATGGCGTACATGAAGACTTCGCCCAGACCGGTGGTGACCGGACCGATCTGGGGCTGGACGCCCTCAGGCAGGCTTTCCTGGGCCTGGACGAGGCGTTCGCTGACCTGCTGGCGCGCGAAATAGAGGTCGACGTTCTCCTCGAAGATCACCGTGACCTGCGAGAAGCCGTTACGCGACAGCGACCGCGTTTCCTGAAGGCCGGGAATGCCGGCCATGGCCGTCTCGACCGGGAAGGTGACACGCTTCTCGATCTCGACGGGCGAGAGCGAGGCGTCCTGGGTATTGATCTGAACCTGGTTGTTGGTGATGTCCGGCACGGCGTCGATGGGCAGCTGGGTCAGTTGCCAGGCGCCGTAGGTGGAAACCATCAGCACGAGGGCGATGATCATCCATCGCGCTCGCACCGACAGGGCCATGAGGTTGGCGATCATGGGCTAGTGCTCCACTTCGCCGGCGCCCAGCGCGGCCTTCAACAGGAAGGCGTTGCGGGTGGCGACGGTCTGGCCCGCGGTCAGGCCGGAAGTGATCTGGGCCCGGCCGGCGCTGCGCTGGCCGACGATGACCGGCGCGGCGGTGAAGCCGTTGGCGGTCCTGACGAACACCACTTCGCGGCCTTCGACGGTCTGGATGGCTTCCTCGGGCACCGAGACACCGGCGGAGGTCTGAGCGTCGCGGGTGAAGATCCGGACCGCGATCGCCTGGCCGGGACGCAGACCCCCGACGCCTGAGACGGTCAGAAGGACGGTGGCGGCGCGGCTTTCCGCGTCCACGCCCGGGGTGATCGAGCGCACCGTCGCCTGGACCTCGCCTTCCGGCAGGGTAATGGTCGCCCGGTCGCCGGGGGCGATCCGGCCCGCGTCGTCAGCGGAGACCGAGGCCTGCACCTCGATCTGGCTGGCGTTGGCGACGTGGAACAGTTCGGTCCCGGCCGTCACAAAGGCGCCGAGCGTCGCGTTCGATTCCGTCACCCGTCCATTGATCGGGCTGACCACGCCCGTGCTGCGGCCGTCGCCAGAGACGCGGGCGGCGGCGGCGGCGGACGACGTCCGCCGGGATTCCGCCTCGGCCTCGGCCAGGACGGTCTGGGCCGCCTCGAGATCCTGCCGCGCGGTGATCCTGGCGTCGAACAGGCGCTGCTCGCGGGCGAGCGCCTGCCGCGCCGCCGTCAGCCGGGCCTGGGCCGTCGCCCGCTCAGCGGCGATCGAGGAGGCTTCGCGGCTTTCAATGAGCGCGACGGTCTGACCGGCGCGAACGCTGTCGCCGAGGCGGAGCGAGACTCGTGTGATCACGCCGTCAGCGCGGGCCGCGAGGACGGCCTCGCCCTGAGGCGTGCCGACGACGGTGCCCTGGGCGACGATCTCGGCGCTCAGCGATCCGCTGCCCACCGGCGCCACGACGATGCCGGCCGCCTGGATGCGGGCGGCGTCCATCTCCAGGGCTTCGCCGGCGCCGTGCTCCTCTTCCGCCTCGGCGCTCGCTTCCGGCGCGGCGTCCGGACCGCGGGTCATGCTCCAGACGGCGAACCCGCCGCCCAAGAGAATGACCGTCGCGGCCGCTCCGGCCAGCAGGCGTTGCTGGTTGGTCAATCTCTTCATCGGGCGGATCCTTCGGTTTCGGTGGCGCGGGTCAGGGCGGCGACGGCTTGCGCGCGCTCCAGCTCGGCGGTGATCATGTCGGCCTGAACGGTGTTGAGCGCCTCTTCGGCGTCGAGCACGTCCAGCAGGGTGAAGCGGCCGGCCGAGAAGCCTTCACGCGCGATGCGCACGGCCTCGATCGCTTCGGGTTCGGCCTGGGTTTCGAGGAAGGCCAGTTGCGCCTCAGCGGTGCGCAGCGCGGCCTGGGCGTCGCGTGTCCGCCGGATCGCGCCGGCGAGGGCGGCGTTGCGGCGGGCCTCGGCCCCGGTCCGCTCGGCGTTGGCGGCGGCGATATTGCCCTGGTTGCGGTCGAACAGACCGATCGGCATGGAGGCGCCGACGACCAGGGCGGTGTCGTCCGTGCCCCGGAACTGGCGGGCGCCGACGCTGACGGTGACATCGGGGCGGGACAGGGTCCGTTCCCGATCGACGACGGCGATCGAGGTCGCCACCTCGGCTTCGGCGAGGCGCACGTCGAGCGCAATGGCCGGATCGATGACGGCGGCCAGCGCCGGGAGGACCTCGGGCGCGGTCGGCTCGGGCAGGTCTTCGCCGCCGCCCCACAGGGCGGCGAGCGCTCGCTGGGCTTCGGCGTATTCGGCTTCGGCGGCGCGGACCCGTCCGACCGATTCCAGGGCGGCCGTCCGCGCCCGCAGGGCCCGCAACGGCGGCTCGCGGCCGGCGTCCACCAGCTCGGTGGCGATGGTCTGCAGGTTGTCGGCGCGCAGGAACTGGTCGCGGGCCAGGTCGACGCGGCGGCTGTCCGCCCATGCCTCGGCGTAGGCGTCGCGCACCTGTTGCTCCAGATCGGCGCGGGCGACGGCCAGCCGCAGCTGGGCGGCGTCTACCTCGGCCCGGGCGGCGCGCTCGCGGGCGGGCCGCTTGCCGCCGAGTTCGAACCGCTGGCCGACACTCAGGGTGCTTTCGGCGTCGTCGACGCCGGAGAAGCCGCCGGTGCCGGCGAAATTCTCGATCTCGAGGCCGAGTTCGGGATTGGGCCGAAACCCGGCCTGCTGGGCGCGGCCGACGGCGGCGGCGACATCGGCCTCGGCGGCGGCCAGGCTTGGCGAAGAGGCCGCGGCGCGCGACAGCGCCTCGGCCAAGGTGACGGGTTCGGCGAAGGCTGACCCTGGGGCCAGCATGGCCAGGATCGCCGCGAGGGCGATCGCGGCTCCGCCGGCCGCGGGGTGCGGCAGACGGCGATTAGGGGATGGCATAGGTCCTGTTTCCCGGATGGTTGACGTGGAAGGCGCGCGTTCGCGCGCAGTCCCGTCAGCCTCTGGGAGGGCGGTCCGGTCCGGCGGGCATGCGGGACGGCAAGCCATCCGCCAGCGGCAGGGCGTTCAGGTCCGCCCCGGCATGGGTCACGACCGGCGCTTCGGGTGTTTGCGGCACAGCGATGCCGCCGTGGTGGCAGTGGCCGTGAGCGCAGATGGCGTGGCTGTCGGGTCCGCCCCCGTCGCTGTCATCGCCGGGGACGTCGGCGATCAGGCTGGCGGCGGAGGACGTGGCCCCTTCGGGACCGCAGGTCGCCGCGTCGACGGCGGAGACCAGGACGAACAGGGACAGGAACGCCGCGAGCAGCGCCGTCATCAGTCCATGTCTGACCGCAGGGAATCCCATGCGGTCCCATACCATGATCGGTCGCCGCTTCAATCGCGTCATCGTCGCACCGTCGGCGGCGCGGCCTCCACGCGGGGTCGCTCCGCCCGATAAAAGGCGATCAACCCGGTCGGCGTGGCCAGCCCTTCACTCTCCCGAACATGGGCGAACCCCGCTTCGGCGATCAGCCGAGGCAGAACGCCGTCCGCGTTCGGCTGGGTGTTCTCGTACCCGTCCAGCGATTGGACGATCCGGAACAGCAGTCGCATGGCGCCCGCCTGGCGGCCGTAGTCGGCGATATGCAGCGTTCCGCCCGGTTTGAGCGCCCGCAACGCGGCCGCCAGCCCCCGACGCTTTTCCTCCATCGGCAGTTGATGGAAGACCAGGCTGGAGACGACCGTGTCGGCGACCCCGTCGCCGAAGATCGCGGCGACGTCGCGGGCGAAGCCCTCGACGAAACGGATGTCTTGGCCGGCGGCCTCAGCCTTCGCCTGTGCGCGCCTGAGGATGTCGCCGTCGGGATCGACGCCGATGATGCGCGCGCCCGGCGCCCGCTGCGCCAGGCTCATGGCGAATGAGCCGGTTCCGCAGCCGAGGTCGATGATCGTCTCGCCCGGCTTCGGCGCGACCTGGTCGAGCAGCCGCGTCCGCCACACGCGCTCGCGCGTCAACAGGGCGATGGCGGGGTCATACAAGCCGCTGAGGGCGGCATGGCCGAGCGCGGGGGTGAAGCTCGCCGTCACGCCGCGGCCTTCAGTTCTTCGCGGGATTGTTTGAGGATCGACCAGGCCGACTGCAGGAAGACCACCGCCAGGATCGCGCCGGCGATGAGATCGGGCCAGCGGGAGGCGGTCAGCCAGACGGCCACGCCCGTCGCCGCGACCACCAGGCTCTGGATCAGGTCGTTGCGCGTGCAGAGCCAGACCGAGCGCACATTGGCGTCGCCCTCGCGATGGCGGACCAGCAGGAGCGCGGCCAGGGCGTTGGCGAAGAAGCCCAAGGCGCCCAGTCCGGTGATGACGACCCCCTCCGGCGCCGCCCCGGAGGTGGCGCGCCAGATCGCATAGCCCAGAATGAACAGCGCCAGAGCCGCAAGGCTGGCGCCCTTGACCAGGGCGGCTCCGGATCGCACCGCGACCGAACGGCCGATCACGGCAAGGCTGATGCCGTAGGTGGCGGCGTCGGCCAGGAAGTCGAGGGCGTTGGCGCCCAGGGAGGCCGACCCTTGCACGGCCGCTCCGCCGGCGATGGCCACGAAGGCCAGGCCGTTGATGGCGATCACCGCCATCAGGATGCGGCGGTAGGCCGGGGTGGCGCCGTCGAATTTGACAGTCGCGCCGCAGCCGCAGCTGGAGGCGGCCGGTTCGGAGGATAAGGGATGTTCGGTCATGGAGCTCCACCTGTCATCCTGAGGATGCATCCTCCAGCCGCTCGAGGATCAAGAGCAAAAATGCACGCCGTCCCGCGCGGGTCGGTCGTCCCCCAGAAAGGGCTTGATCCTCTAGTGGCTAGAGGGCGCACAAGGGGGCCACAGGAGGCCTCATGATCACAGTGTTCCCGGCGCGTCGCGTCCCAGGCCGTCTCCAGGCGACGGCGCTCGCGCTCGCCGCCGCAATCGCCGCCATCGACCAGGCGGCCAAGGCGCTGGGGCGCGCCCGGCTCGAGACCGCCGTGGATCTCACACCCTTCCTGGCGCTGCGGCTGGGATTCAATCCGGGCGTCACCTTCGGCCTTTTCGCCGACTCCGGCGCCGCGGGCCGCTGGGCGCTGAGTGGCGTCACCCTGCTGATCATCGGCGCGCTGCTGGCGTGGATCTGGCGGACCCGCAGCCCTCTGACCGCGGCGGCCGCGGGCCTTCTCGTCGGCGGAGCCTCCGGCAACCTGATCGACCGCCTCCGGTTCGGCGCGGTGACCGACTTCATCGATCTGCATTGGGGCGACGCCCACTGGCCCACGTTCAACCTGGCCGATGCGGCCATTGTTTGCGGCGTGGGCTTGCTGCTTCTGACGGCCCGAGGCGTGAAGGAACCGGCCTCGTCACCGATCCCGGGACGGAGCGCGCTATGACGCCTTCCGCCGAACAGAAGACCATCCGCGTCCGGTCGGCGCTCGCTGTCGGCCTGACCGCCGCCGTCGTGGCGCTGGCCTGGCTTTGGCTTCCGCCGTCGCTGCTGGGCGCCTCGGCGGGCATGGCGACCGCCGATCGGCTCGCCTACGCCCTGAAGGCAGACCTGCTGGTGTTCCTGTGGCTTGGCGGCTGCCTCAGGACCGTCGCCAGCATTCGTTATCGCTCGGACGCCGACCGGCCAGGCGCCGCCTACGGCCCGCCCAGCGCCCGGCTCGCCGTGCCGGCCGCCGTGCTTCAGAACTCCCTCGAACAGACCGTCCTTGCGGTCGGCGCCCACTTGATCCTGGCCACCGTCCTGCAGGGCGAGGAGATGATCCTGCTGCCGGTTCTGGTCGCCCTCTATCTGATCGGCCGGGTGCTGTTCGCATTTGGCTACGCCAAGGGCGCCGGCGCCCGCGCCTTCGGCATGGCGCTTACCGGGGCCTCCACGATCGGCGCCTTCGGCATCACCCTCGTCCTGCTGGCGCTTGGCCGATGATCCGGTCGAAGATGACCCTCCCGCCTTTCGGCTTCTGTTCATCAGGCTTCCAACCCATGATGGCGCGATGACCCCGCCCTCCGCTGTTTCGTCCGGGCTGCGCCCGATCGGCAAGCTCGCCGCCGCCACCGGCGTCAAGGTTCCGACCATTCGGTTCTACGAGCAGATCGGGCTGCTTCCGGCGCCGCCGCGCACCGCGAGCGATCGGCGGATGTATGACGATGGCGCGGAGCGGCGCCTGTCCTTCATCCGGCATGCGCGGCAACTGGGCTTCGACCTGGACTCGATCCGCTCCCTGCTGGATCTGTCCGATCACCCCGACCGGCCCTGCGCGGAAGCCAACGTCATCGCCGAGCGTCACCTCGCGGACGTGAAGCAGAAGATCGCGCAGCTCAAAGCCCTTCAGCGCGAGCTTTCCCGGATGACGGCGGAATGCGCCGGGGGCCGGGTCTCGGCCTGCAAGGTGATCGAAACCCTGCACGATCACGCGGCGGCGCTTTAGGCGCGACAGTCTCTCGGCCCGAATGCTAATGCGAGCCGCTCACAACTAGGTTCCCCATGCGTCCTCTGTTCCGTCTGCTCGCCCTGCTGTTCGCCCTGGGGCTGGCCGCGCCCGCCCTCGCCCAGGCCCCGTCCGGCTCCGAGGCCCAGGTCGCCTGGCGACTGCTCGACTATGTGGCGGTCGACTACACAGGCGCGGTGGCGAACGGCGAGGTGATCAATCCGGCCGAATACGGGGAGATGGTCGAGTTCGGCGGCCAGATCCGGACGCGGCTGGACGCTCTGCCCTCCCATCCGGCCAAGGCGGGCCTCGTGCGCGACGCGGTCGCCCTGCAGGCGGCCATTCGAGACAAGGCCGACCCGCGCGTCGTGGGCGATCAGGCGAAGGCCTTGGCCGGCGCGGTGCTGACGGCCTATCCGAGCCCGCTCGCCCCCTCCTTCCCGCCCGATCTGTCCCGGGGCGCGACGCTCTACGCCGAGCAGTGCGCGGTCTGTCATGGCGCGACGGGGCGCGCCGACGGCGCCGGCGCCGAAGGCCTCGATCCGCCCCCCATCGCGTTCGCGGACGTGGAGCGCGCGCGCCAGCGCAGCGTGTTCGGCCTCTATCAGGTGATCGACCAGGGCCTCGACGGCACGGCGATGGCCAGCTTCGCGCACCTGCCGGCCGAGGATCGCTGGGCCCTTGCCTTCTATGTGGGCCGTTTCGCCTTTACCGACGCCGAAGCCGCCGAAGGCCAACGCCTCTGGGAAAGCGACCCGGCGATCCGCGCCGCCTATCCCGATCTGGCCGCCATCACCCAGGCCACGCCGGCGGACCTGGCCACGCGCATCGGCGAGACCAGGGCGCGCGCGGTCACGGCCTATCTGCGTCGCCATCCTGAGGCGGCGAGCCGTCCGCAGGGCTCGACCCTGACCTTGGCCCGGACCCGTCTGGCCGAAAGCGAGGCCGCCTATCGTCGGGGCGACCGCAAGGCCGCCACGGATCTGGCCCTGTCGGCCTATCTCGACGGCTTCGAGCCGGTGGAGCCGGCGCTCGGAGCCCGCGACGGCGCCCTGCTGCGCCGGGTCGAGACGGCCATGACCGACCTGCGCGCCTCCATCGGCAAGGGCGCTCCGGCCGAGGAGGTCGCGAGCCGGGTCGCCCGCCTGAACGCCCTGCTGGACACGGCCGAGCGCGCGCTCGCGCCCCAGGAGGCGGACAATCTCGCCAGCTTCCTCGGCGCCTTCACCATCCTGCTGCGCGAAGGCCTGGAGGCGCTGCTCATCGTCGTGGCGATGATCGCCTTCCTCCGGAAGGCAGAACGGCCGGAGGTGCTGCGCTATGTCCACGGCGGATGGGTGGCCGCGCTGGTCGCCGGCGGCGCCACCTGGGCGGCCGCGACCTTCTTCATCTCGATCAGCGGCGCCAGCCGGGAACTCACCGAAGGGTTCGGGTCGCTTCTGGCGGCGGTCGTGCTCGTCTCCGTCGGCATCTGGATGCACGGCAAGTCGCATGCCGACGCCTGGCAAACCTATATCCGCGACAAGCTCTCCACGGCGCTGTCGAAGCGGTCGGCCTGGTTCCTGTTCCTGCTCGCCTTCGTCGTGGTCTACCGCGAGGTCTTCGAAACCATCCTGTTCTACGCGGCGATCTGGAGCCAGGGCGGCCATGTCGGCATGCTGGCCGGCGCCCTCACCGCCGTGGTGATCCTGGCCGTCGTGGCCTGGGCGCTGCTGGCCTACAGCAAACGCCTCCCGATCGGCCGGCTCTTCTCGTTGAGCTCGATCCTGATGGCCGTCCTGTCGGTCATTCTCGTCGGCAAGGGCGTGGCGGCCCTGCAGGAGGCGGGCTGGCTCGACGTCCATCCGCTCGCCTGGGTCCCCCGCATCGAAATCCTCGGCCTCTACCCCACGGTCGAAGGTGTCGGGGTCCAACTTCTGACCATCGCCATCCTCGTGGTCGGCTTCGCCCGGACGTCGGCGCCGAAAGCGGCTGTTCCTGCCCAGTAGAACGGTCCAGCGGCCGTTCGCGGCCGTAAGCCTACGGTGGCAAGGTTGGCGGCTAGGCCTGCCGCGGTCTTTCGAGTTCGATTCCCACAGCAATGTGGAGATCTTCGATGGCCCAGGCCGACCCGCCACTGAGGCGCACGATCAAGAAGCCCCAGCTTCGCCAGATGGTGCCGCTGGCCGACAGTACGATCTGGGAGATGGAGCAGCGCGGCCAGTTCCCGAGGCGGTTCCTGCTGACGCCGCGCTGCGTCGTCTGGGACCTTGCCGAGGTCGAGGCCTGGCTGGCCCTTCGCCGGGCCAAGCCCATCCGCAGGGCCCCGCCGCCCGATGTGCGCAAGCGGGTCACCCGCCCGGTCAGAGTCGCGGATCGAAGCGAGGACCGGCCGTTTCCGGGATGACGAGCACGGGCGTGAACGCCCGCCCGGCCTCCCAGGCGTCCACGGCGTTTGACCACTCCTGGGCCATGTGACGACGCTGCGCCTCGAACTCGGCCTTGTTGTAGACGCCGCGAGACGATCGCTCCTCGTGGGCGAGGCATTTCTCGATCCAGTCAGAGTTGAAGCTCATCTCGTGCAGAAGCGTCGAGGCGGTCCGCCGCAGGTCGTGGACCGTGAAGGGCTCCAGCGGCAGCTCCCGCTCGCGCGCCCGCTCGGCGATCGCCGAGGTCACCCGGTTGAAGGTCGCCCGCGACATCGGCGCATCGGCGTCATAGCGGGACGGCAGAATGTAGCGCGAGTTCCCGGCGCAGGTCTTCAGCGCGATCAGGATGTCGAGCATCTGGGTCGAGAGGTAGACGTTGTGCGGCCGCGACCGCTTCATCCGCTCCTTCGGGATCGACCAGACGGCGTTGGCGAAATCGACCTCGTCCCAGACGCCGTCCTGGAGCTCGCTCTTGCGGACCATGCTCAGCAGGATGAACTTCAGGCCCAGACGGATCGTCGGCAGGGTCGCCACCTCCCCCAACAGGTTCAGTGCGATGCGGATCTCCGTCGGCGACAGCGACCGGTCCCGAGGCCGGAAGGTGGCGATAGAGGCCGGCCCCACCCCGTCCGCGGGGTTGTCGATCTTCTCCCCGTGCAGGATGGCGTAGGCGTAGATCTGTTTGACGATGTCGCGGACGTGGACGGCCGTCGCCGGCGCGCCCCGGTCGACGATGGTCTTGCAGTGGGCGCGAAGGTCATTGGGCGTGATCTCGTTCAGCAGCCGGTTCCGCCACTGCGGCAGGATTTCCCGGTTGAAGATGGACCGCCGCATGTTGCGGGTGCTGTCCGCCATGGGCGCATGGTCCATCCAGCGCTGGGCCACATGCTCGAAGCTCCGGGCCTGTTGCAGGCGGCGCTTGGCCCGTTGCTTCTCCAGGGCGGGCGAGACGCCTTCCGCGATCATCCGCTTGGCGTCGATGACCTTCTCTCGGGCCTTGGCGAGCGACAGGCCGGCCGGTCCGTAGGAGCCCAGCGTCACGGATTCCCGCCGCCCGTTGAAGCGGTAGTCGTACTTGAATGCGATGCCGCCCTTGGGCGAGATCAGCAGGTACAGACCGTCCCTGTCGGTCATTTTGTAAGACTTTGATTTCGGGCGAATATTTCGCAATGCGGCGTCGGTTAGCATGCCGTTTTGACTCCAAAAGACCGTCAGGCGCTTTCGAGGTCTTTCGGGATCATTTTCCTGAACCAAATCCATTGCTTGGCTCGAAAAAAGACCGTCAGGGCCCTCTCGGCCCTCTGACGGTATGGAGCGGAGTCCCGGCGGGCAATGGCTGCGGGACCGTCAGAGGGACCGACGCAGACGAAAGCAGCCCCTCGAAAGGTATCGAGAGGCTGCGAAAACATTTATCTTATAAGTCAGTATTTTAGAGAGATTTTCGGAAGCGTTCTGGAAAGATTCAGAAGGCCCTGAATCATTCCCACTCGATCGTGCCCGGCGGCTTGGACGTCACGTCATAAACCACCCGGTTCACGCCCCGCACCTCGTTGACGATCCGCGTGGCGCAGCGGCCGAGGACGTCCCAAGGGAACTCGAAGAAGTCGGCGGTCATGCCGTCGGTCGAGGTGACCGCACGCAGGGCCAGCACCTTCTCATAGGTGCGCGCGTCGCCCATGACGCCGACGGTCTTGACCGGCAGCAGGACGGCGAAGGCCTGCCAGATGCTGTCGTAGAGGCCGGCCTTGCGGATTTCGTCGAGATAGATGGCGTCGGCCTGCTGCAGGGTCTCGACGGCCTCCGGCGTGATCTCGCCGGGGATGCGGATGGCCAGACCCGGCCCCGGGAAGGGGTGCCGCCCCACGAAGGCGTCGGTCAGGCCCAGTTCGCGGCCCAGGGCGCGGACCTCGTCCTTGAACAGTTCGCGCAGGGGCTCGACCAGCTTCAGCTTCATGAAGTCCGGCAGGCCGCCGACATTGTGATGGCTCTTGATGACGTGGGCCTTGCCGCTCGAGGACGAGACGCTCTCGATCACGTCGGGATAAAGGGTGCCCTGGGCCAGGAATTCGGCCCCCTCGATCTTGCCGGCCTCGCGGTCGAAGATCTCGATGAAGACCCGGCCGATGGTCTTGCGCTTGGTCTCGGGGTCCGACTGACCGGCCAGGGCGCTGAGGAATTCCTTCGACGCATCAACGTGGATCAGGGGGATGTTATAGTGCTCGCGGAAGAGCGTCGTGACCTGTGTCGCCTCATCCTTGCGCAACAGGCCGGTGTCCACGAACACACAGGTCAGCTGGTCGCCGATCGCCTCGTGGATCAGGACCGCGGCCACCGAACTGTCGACGCCGCCCGAAAGGCCGCAAACAACCTTCGCCGATCCGACCTGTTCGCGGATCTTCGTGATCTGCTCGTCGCGGTAGGCAGCCATGGTCCAGTCGCCCTTCAGACCGGCGATGCCGTGGGTGAAGTTCCTGAGCATGGTCGCGCCGCGCGGGGTGTGCATCACCTCGGGGTGGAACTGGACGCCGTAGAAGCGGCGGGTCTCGTCGGCGATGACCGCATAGGGCGAGCCTTCGGAAGTGGCGACGACGTCGAACCCGGCCGGGATGGCGACGATCTTGTCGCCGTGGCTCATCCAGACGGTCTCGTCCTCGCCGACCGGGGCGAGGTCGGCCAGCAGGGGCGAGGCCTTTTCGACGGTAATCTCGGCGCGACCGAATTCGCGGGTGTGGCCGCCCTCGACCTTGCCGCCCAGCTGTTCGCACATGGTCATCTCGCCGTAGCAGATGCCCAGCACCGGCACCCCGGCCTCGAACACGCCCTGCGGGGCGCGCGGGCTGCCTTCCTCGTGCACGCTCTCGGGTCCGCCCGACAGGATGATGGCCTGCGGCTTCATCGACGCCAGCGCGGCCTCAGCTTTCGCATAGGGATGAATCTCGCAATAGACGCTCGCCTCGCGCAGGCGCCGGGCGATCAACTGGGTGACCTGGCTGCCGAAGTCGACGATCAGGACCTTCTGGTGATCAGCGGGGGCGGTCATGCGGGCTCCGTGAGAACAGGCGTTAAATGGTCATGCAGCAGGTCGAGGGCCTCGGCCAGCCGGAGATCGATCCCGGCGAGGGCGTCGGTCCAGTGTTCGAGGCGGGACAGGTCCGTGCGGCCGTCCGAGACGCCGCGCAGGCCGATCACCGGCACGCCGAAGCGGGCGGCGGCGCGAACGACGGCGAAGGTCTCCATATCGACCATGTCGGCGTCGACGGCGTCATAGCCGGTGCCGGAGACGACGCTTCCGCCGGTAGCCAGACGGGCGGTCGGCAGGGTTGCGGGGCCGTCCGACAGGGGCAGGACGGCGGCGAGCCGCGGATACGGCGTCTCGCCCTTGGGAAAGCCCAGTACGCTGGCGTCCATGTCGCGGTAGCTGACCTCGGTCACCCGATAGACCCGGCCGTGGTCGAGAGTGCGCGAGCCTGCCGAACCGAGCGAGACGATCAGGTCCGGCAGGGCGTTCCCGGACTGCAACGTCGCCAGAGCCTGGGCGACCCCGGCCGCGGCCTCGACCGGGCCGACACCGGTGATCAGCGGCTGGATGCGGCTGCGCAGGGCCGGGCCGTATTCAGGCTCGGCGGCCATGACGCAGAGGGCGGTCTTCGGACCGAAGCGGGAAAGGATCCAGTCCCGGCTCACGCCCGCCGCTCGTAGAGGGCCAGGAAGAAGCCGTCGGTCCCGGTCGAGGCCGGCGACAGCCGGAGGCGACCGCCGGTCGCGGCCCCTGCCAGACGCGTGCGCGCGGCGTCGGTGAGCGTCGAAGTCGCCAGAACGTCGGCGACCGGCAGCGGATGGAAACCCTTGTGGGCCCCCTCGAAGGCGTCGGCGACGGCCTCGTTCTCGCGGGCGAGGACCGAGCAGGTGACATAGACCAGTCGCCCGCCCGGCTTCACCAGGGCGGCGGCCTGACCGAGGATTCGCAGTTGCAGGGCGTGCAGCCGCTCGATCTCGTCCGCCTTCAGACGCCAGGCGTCCTCGGGCCGACGGCGCCAGGCGCCCGAGCCGCTGCAGGGCGCGTCGACGAAGACCAGATCGGCCTTGCCGTTGAACTCCTCGACCCCGCCGCCGTTCTGGCCGATCAGCCGCAGGTCGGCGGCGACGCCGGCGCGGGCGAGGCGCGGGCGGATGTTGTCGAGCCGCTTCTGCACCACGTCGCAGGCGATCAGCCGCATCTGTGCGGCGGCCGGCTTCGCTTTCGCCGCGGCCAGTTCATCGGCACCGGTCGGCGACCAGCCGGCCGGGCTGGGTGCCGCGACCCGCGTCGGATCGGCGGCGGGCAGACCCTGCACCGCCAGCGCCAGCGTCTTGCCGCCGCCGCCCGCGCAATAGTCGACGACGATGCTGTCCGGCGTGAACGACAGGCCGGCCCCCGCAACCCAGGCCGTCAGCTGGCTGCCCTCGTCCTGGATCTCGATACGGCCCGCATTGAAGGCGTCGAGCGCCTGGACGTTGGGCGCGGGCTCGGACGGCAGGCGCAGGCCGACGGCGGACCATGGCGTCGCTTCGGGCGTCAGGCCGGTAGCCTTCAGCTCGGCCCGGGCGGCCTCGACCGTGGTTTTGGCGGTGTTGACGCGCAGATCGACCGGCGCCCGCGCCATCAGGCCGGCCGCCTCCTCGCTCCAGCGGTCGCCGAAGGTCGCCTTCAGATCCTCAATCACAAAGGCCGGCAGGTCGGTCGCGGCTTCGGGGAGGTCGCCCTCCCCTGCCGCGATCCGGGCGCGCTCCTGTTTCGACAGCGGCCGTGGGCCGTAGCCCTCGCCGGAGTGCAGCGCCTCGATCTCTTCCAGCGACAGGTTGTCCAGGAAGGCGAGCGCCCCGACGACCAGCGCCCGGCCGTCCTCACGCCCGCCCATGGCCGCGACCAGGCGGCCGCGCGCGCGCAGCACCTGATAGACGCGCTCTGCGACGGCGCGGCGGTCGCCGGAGCCCGCATAGCGGTTGGCAGCACCCCAGGCCTTGATCACCACCTCGGCAGGGGCGCGGCCCTGGGCGATGCTGTCCAGAACGGAGGCGGCGGCGGCGAGGCGGGCAGCTGGGGTCAATGCGGGCTTTCAGACGAACAGGGCGGCGATGACCATGACCAGCCCCACCAGCGACGCCACCCAGACGAGGGAGCGGACATAGGGGATGCCCAGGGCGTAGACCGGCAGATAGATCAGGCGACCAAAGAGATAGAGATGCGTCCCCCAGAGGGTCAGGAGGCCGCCATCCTTGCCCGCCACATGCGCCATAATCACGGCGGCGGCGAACAGCGGAAGGGTCTCGTAGAGATTGGCCTGGGCGCGGTCCAGCCGTCCCGCCAATTTGCCGGGCGGCGGGACGTCCTCGTCGCGCGCACCGGCATTCCATTTGAGGCCCCGTTCGGCGGTCCGGGCACTGGCCGCCCAGAAAATCTGGACGATGGCCAGGACCAGAACGGCCGCGAGAGCGATGAATTCAGGCGTCATATCCATGGCGTGAGCCTCCCCGCTCATCCCTGTCGATAGTTGGGCGCTTCGCGCGTGATCATCACATCGTGCACATGGCTCTCACGCAAACCGGCACCGGTGATGCGCACAAAGCGTGCGCGTTCCTGCAGATCGGCGATGGTCGCGGCCCCGACATAGCCCATGGCCGCCCGCAGGCCGCCGACCATCTGGTGCAGCACCGGGGCGATCGGCCCCTTGTAAGGCGTCTGGCCCTCGATGCCCTCGGGCACCAGCTTCTGGGTGTCCTCGACTTCCTTCTGGAAATAGCGATCGGCCGAGCCGGCACCCATGGCCCCGACCGAGCCCATGCCGCGGTACGACTTGTAGGACCGCCCCTGGTACAGGAAGACCTCGCCGGGGCTCTCGTCCGTGCCGGCGAACATCGAACCCATCATGGCGCAGGACGCCCCGGCCGCGATGGCCTTGGCCAGATCGCCCGAATATTTGATGCCGCCGTCAGCGATGACGGGCGCGCCGGATGTCCTGGCCGCCCGGACCGCTTCCATGATGGCGGTCAACTGGGGCACGCCGACACCCGCGACGATCCGGGTGGTGCAGATACTGCCCGGGCCGATCCCGACCTTCACCGCATCGGCACCGGCATCGATCAGGGCCCGCGCCGCGTCGTGGGTGGCGACATTGCCGGCGATGATCTGGATGCGGTTGGATTCGCGCTTGATCCGCTCGACCACGCGGCTGACCTGGATCGAGTGTCCGTGGGCGGTGTCGATGACGACCACGTCCACGCCCGCCTCCGCCAGGGCCATGGCCCGCTCATAGCCGGCGTCGCCGACGGTCGAGGCGGCACCGACGAGCAGCCGGCCCTGATCGTCCTTGGCGGCATGCGGATGAGCCTGGGCCTTCTCGATGTCCTTCATCGTGATCAGGCCGGTGGCGCGATAGTCCTCGTCGACGACGATGACGCGTTCGATCTTGCGGTCCCGCAGCAGGGCCCGCGCCTCGTCGCGTCCGGCCCCTTCGCGCACGGTGACCAGATCGCCCGTGGTCATCAGTTCGATGGCCTTGCGATTCGGGTCGGTGTCGAACCGCATGTCGCGGTTGGTCAGGATGCCGACCAGCTTGCCGGTCTTCGGATCGACGACCGGGAAGCCCGAGATCTTCCGCTTGGCCACGATGGCGCGGATTTCGCCGAGCGTGGTCTGGGGCGTGATGGTCACCGGATTGATGACCATGCCGCTTTCGTAGCGTTTGACCTCGCGGACCTGATCAGCCTGTTCCTCGACCGTCATATTCCGGTGGAGGATGCCCAGACCTCCGGCCTGGGCCATGGCGATGGCCAGCCGGCTTTCGGTGACCGTATCCATGGCGGACGAGGTCAGCGGGATGTTCAGCCTGATGTCGCGGGTGAGCTGCGTCGAGACATCCGCGTCTGCGGGCATGATCTCTGACGGGCCGGGTTCCAGCAAAACATCGTCGAAGGTGAGCCCTTCGCGTATCTCCATGAGGAGTCTCCGTTTTGCGGGCCGCGTATAACGTGTTGCAGTGCGGAACGGCAAGGGCCGCCCGGGCTTATCGTCTCGATAAGAACAATTGGCTTGCCGGATGCAGCGGCGGACCCACATCTGGAACACCCATGGTCCGCACGCTCATCAGCACCGCCCGCCGCCTCGCGCTCAAGATCGCGAGCTATGGCGTGATGCACCTGGTGGTCGCCATCCTGGTGGCCTTCGCCATAACGCGCGACTGGCGGGTGGCCCTGGCGGTGGGCATGGTCGAGCCCTTCTTCCAGACTATCGCCTATTCGATCCACGACCGGGTCTGGCACCGGATCGAGCGCCGCCGGATGTTGTCAGGGCTGGAAGAGGCGTCGGAGGCCTTCACGGCCCGTCTGCAGATCATGGCCCCCGAGGAGCAGGTCCGCGCCCACGGTCATGCCGGCCACAGCCACACCCTGCCCCGCTCGCTGAAACAGATCGCCGCCAAGTCCGTCACCTATGGGGTGATGCATTTCGTCGTGGCGGTGACGGTCGCCTTCGCCCTCACCCGCGACTGGAAGGTCGCACTCGCCATCGGCCTGATCGAGCCGATGGTGCAGACGGTGTTCTTCACCCTGCATGACCGCATCTGGACCCGGATCGAGGCCCGCAAGGCGGCGCGGGCGGCGGAGATGGCGGCCGTCTAGGGGCTGAAATAGCCGGTGTTTGAACAACCGGGCCGCACCGCCCCGGCCCTCGCTTCACGATCAATGCACAGAGCCGCGGCCAGACCCAGCCCGGCGGCGGCACCTGCGTCGCCCGTCCAGACAATCCGGTCGTCCCGGACGCCGACAAGCGCCGCGCCGTTCATGCGGGCGAGATTGTTGTTGGCCTCCGCGCCGAGATTGATCACCAAGACGGAATAGGCCGGGTCCTGCTCGTCCGAGTACCTGCGGACCCCTGGATGAGCCGCCAGAAAGGCGTCCAGACCGCCCGGCAGGCCGTCGCCGGGGCGCAGCGTCGCGAACAGGGCAACCCCTTCGAGCCGATTCGTCTCCCGCTCGGCGTTCAGCCCCGTCAGGCGCCAGGCGAAGGGCAGCAGCGAAAGTCCCTGGAGTAGACCAGCGTCGTCCCGATCCGGCGGCGGAGGCGATTGTACGATGAGGGCGGTCTGGCACAGGTGCGCCAGCATCGCGCCTTCCGGGGCGGCCATGTCCGTTCGCCGGCTCAGAAACCCGCCAGAGTCCGACAGCGGCAGCCGACCGGGGGCCACCGACAGCCACGGGTCCTTGTTCTCATACAGGACGCGCCGGGCGCGATCACGATCGGTCTCGCCGGGCCGGGCCGGAGCGATTTCCGTCACCGGAGGGTTGAGAACCGAGACCACGACGCCGCCGCGCGCCACGACATAGACGGCGGCGACGCGGCTATATCGCGACGCGCTTCGGCGGCTGGCGAACAGGGGGACACGGCTCTCCCGGACCTCCGTCAGGACCTCGGGCGGTACGAGGGCGACATCACACATAAGGGAGTGCGGCGGGGGCGGGAGCATCTCGACCGCCGGATAGATGTCCAACCGGCCTTCGCCATCGATGATGGTGATTGCTGGAGCGGGATCGCGGGTGGCACCGAACCGGGCCGCCGCGAAGGCCACGGGCCGGCCGATCAGATCCGCGACCGGCGTGGAGGTCACGACACCGGGCGTCTGCAAGGCGACGGCAAGGGCCAGCGCGATCAGGCTCATCTGCGGTTCATCGCCACGAGAAACACCTCGGCGCTGTCCTTCCGGCTCGACTCCGGCTTGACGTATTTGACCGTCTCGAACTCGGCGCGCAAGCGCGCCAGCACGCCGCCGGCGTCGCCGCCCTGGAAATTCTTCGACACGAAATGCCCGCCCGGCTTCAGTGTCCTGATGGCGAAGTCGGCGGCGATCTCGATCAGGGCGATGATCTTCAGGTGGTCGGTCTGGCGGTGACCGACCGTGTTGTGCGCCATGTCGGACAGGACCAGGTCGGGCGCCCCGCCCAGCAGGTCCATCATCTGCTGATCGACGCCCGGATGGGTGAAGTCGGCCTGGATCATGATCGCGCCCGGCACCGGCTCGACCGGCAACAGGTCGACGCCGACCACCGAAACCGCGCCCCGCTTGACCGCCACCTGGGCCCAGCCACCCGGCGCGGCCCCCAGGTCGATGACCCGGCTGCCGTGTTTGATCAGGTGAAACCGGTCGTCGATCTCAAGCAGTTTGAAGGCCGCGCGGCTGCGCCAGCCCTCGGCGCGGGCGCGCTCGGACCATTTGTCGGACAGCTGTCGCTTGATCCACTGCTGGCTGGACATCGACTTGGTGTCCGCCGTCTTCATCTTGGTGCCCATGCCGCGGCCGGCGGCGGTGCCGCCCGAGGGCGGGCGCACCATCCGTCGGCGTTCGGCGGGCTTTTCTTCGTCAGTCATCGCATCCACATAGCCCTCGCCGGGTTTGCGGGCTATGGACCCGCGACAATTCACAAGGAGCGCGCCGATGGCCGACCAGACCCTGACCTTCACTCTCGACAGCGGCGCCGACCAGGGCGATGTCGTCATCAAGCTTCGCCCCGACCTGGCCCCCGGCCACGTCTCCCGCATCACCGAACTGGCGAGCGAAGGCTTCTATGACGGCGTGGTCTTCCACCGCGTCATCGCCGGCTTCATGGCCCAGGGCGGCGACCCGACCGGCACCGGCACCTCGGGCTCCAAGAAGCCGAACCTGAAGGCCGAATTCTCGAAAGAGCGCCACGCCCGCGGCGTCTGCTCCATGGCCCGCACCTCGGACCCCAACAGCGCCAACAGCCAGTTCTTCATCTGCCTGGACGACGCCTCCTTCCTCGACGGCCAGTACACCGTCTGGGGCGAGGTCATCGAAGGCATGGACCACGTCGACGCCCTGCCCAAGGGCGAGCCGCCGCGTTCGCCGGGCAAGATCGTCAAGGCGACGGTGGGCTAAGAGAAGGTCGTAGGGCTTAGGGCTTGGCGAGGCCCCGTGGGACCTAAGCCCTAAGCCCTAAGCCCTAAGCCCTAAGCCCTAAGCCCTAAGCCCTAACCCCTATTCGATCTCCACCACCTCAACCCGGGCGCCGTTCAGCACCAGGGCGATCTCGCCACGCTTCAGCTTGAGCGCGTCCTCGCCGAACAGCTGACGCCGCCAGCCCTTGAGGGCGTCGATGTCGGCCTCGTCGTCGAGGGCGATCTTCTCGAGGTCGGCGACATTGGCGATCAGTTTGGTCGCCACGCCCGCGTTGTCGCTCTTGGCCTTGAGCAGCACCTTCAGCAGTTCCACCACCGACGGCGGTGCCGGCTGGTTGTGGGCCGGCCGGTCCAGCCTGGGCGCATGGGCCTCAGGATCGGCCAGCACGCGCTTCAGCTCGGCGGACAGTTCGATGCCAAGACGTGAAGCACCGAACCCCTTGGGCACGGAGCGCAGGCGGTTGAAGGCGTCGGGATCGGTCGGGCCCTGGGCCGCGATCTCGTCGATGGCCTCGTCCTTGAGGATGCGGCCGCGCGGCTGGTCGCGTTCCTGGGCGGTGCGCTCGCGCCAGACCGCCGTGGCGACGAAGACCGACAAATATTTGGCGTTGAACTTCTTCGGCTTCAGCCGCTTCCACGCCTTCTCCGGATCGGTGTCATAGAGGTCCGGATCGGTCAGGCCCTCCATCTCGGACATCACCCAGTCCAGCCGGCCGTCCTTCTTCAGGCGGTCGCGCAGCTTGGGATACAGGGCCGCCAGATGGGTCACGTCGCCGAGCGCATAGACCAACTGGGCCTCGGACAGCGGGCGTCGGGCCCAGTCGGTAAACCGGCTGCCCTTGTCGACCTCCTGTTTCAGCATCTGCCGCACCAGCGCCTCATAGGAGACCTGATCGCCGAAGCCGGCGGCCATGGCGGCGACCTGGGTGTCGAACATCGGCCTGGGCATGGCACCGAGCTTGACGAAGATTTCGGTGTCCTGACGCGCGGCGTGGAAAACCTTGATGATCTTCGGATCGCGCAGCAGGTCGAGGAAGGGCTCGAGGTCCAGCCCCTCGGCCATCGGGTCGATGATGGCGGCGTCCGTGGCCGACGCCGCCTGGATCAGGCACAGGCGCGGCCAATAGGTCGTCTCCCGCATGAACTCGGTGTCGACGGTGATGAAGGGCTGGTCGGCCAGACGTTCGCAGAATGCGCGAAGCGCCTCGGTGGTGGTGATCGGCGTCATTCGGATGCTATAGCCCCGCGCGATGCGGTTGTGGCAAGAGCCGCCGCACAAATCCGCCCACTGATTCAGGCCCGTGACCCATGAGCGACACCCCCGACCCGCTGCGTAACGGCCTGACCTACGCCGATGCGGGGGTGGATATCGACGCCGGCGAGATGCTGGTGGACGCGATCAAGCCCCTGGCGAAATCCACCCGCCGCCCCGGTGCCGAGGCGTCGCTGGGGGGATTCGGGGCCCTGTTCGACCTCAAGGCCGCCGGATTCGAGGACCCCCTGATCGTCGCCACCACGGACGGCGTCGGCACCAAGTTGAAGATCGCCATCGAGACCGGACGGCACGACGGGGTCGGCATCGATCTGGTCGCCATGTGCGTCAACGACCTTCTGGCCCAGGGTGCGGAGCCGCTGCTGTTCCTCGACTACTATGCGACCGGCAAGCTGGAGATCGACGCCGCGAAACGGGTCGTGGCCGGGATCGCCGAGGGCTGCCGTCAGGCCGGCTGCGCTCTCGTCGGCGGCGAGACGGCCGAAATGCCCGGCATGTACCAGGGCGGCGACTATGACCTGGCGGGCTTTTCGCTTGGGGCCGTCGAGCGCGGGCACGCCCTGCCCTACCTTGATCGCCATCAGGCGGGCGACATCATCATCGGCCTCGCCTCCTCGGGTCCGCACTCGAACGGCTATTCCCTGATCCGCAAAGTGGTCGAGAAGTCGGGCCTGGCCTGGGGCGACGATGCGCCCTTCGCGCGCGACCGGACCCTGGCCCAGGCCCTGATGGAGCCGACCCGCATCTATGTGAAGCCGGTCCTGCCGCTGATGAAGGCCGGTCTGGTCAAGGGCGCGGCCCATATCACCGGCGGCGGCCTGATCGAGAACCCGCCGCGCTGTATCGCCGAGGGGCTGCAGGCCGCCTTCGACTGGAACGCCTGGCCTGTCCCGCACGTCTTCCAGTGGCTGGGCGAGGTCGGCGGAATTTCGGATCACGAACTGCGCCGCACCTTCAACTGCGGCATCGGCTTCATCCTGATCGTGTCGCCCGAGAATGCCGAGTCGGCGCTGGCCGGTCTGCTGGAAGCGGGCGAGGTCGCCTTCGTCTGCGGCCAGCTGGAAGCCGCCTAATAGCCTTCGGCGTCGAGACTGCTGAAGGTCACCCGAACGAGGGCCGCGGTCCCCGGATTCTGCCGCAGCGAGACGGTAACACCGCCCTTCGTCCAGATCGGCCGGTTGGCCGGCAACCCGGCCTCGGGGGTAAAGCCCTCCGTCCGCATGACCGGCAGGATCGACGCCTTGGCACCGTCAAAGCCGCCGCGGCGCGCCTGGATCACGCAGACCCGGTTCAGATTGCCGTCGGCAAGGCTGCCTTCGGTCGTCAGACGCAGCAGATGGGCCTGATCCTCGCTCTGGAAGGTCCGGGTGTCAGCTTCAGGCGCGGGCGTTTCGACAAAGCCGAGAAACTCCAGCGCCACGGTATCGCTGACCTCGCCGGTCACATAGGGCAGGCAGACGTCGGTCAGGACACTGCGCGTCAGGTCGGACGACTGCGCGGGGGCCGCGAGCAAGGCGGCGGCGAGAGCGAGAGCAAACATGGACCGGTCTCCGGAACGACGTCGCACTGTTTCCGAGGCGGCCGCGATGCGCAAGCACCCGGCCGGGCGTTGACCAGCGGAGGGTCGCCCGGCAAGGTCCGCGCCTTCCCCTGTCTGTGAGGTCGCCTGTGCCCGACACGCCCACGGGCCGCGTCCGCGTGGCCCTCCTGATCTCCGGGGCCGGCTCCAACATGGCCGCCCTGATCGACGCCGCCGGCCAGCCAGGGGCACCGTTCGAGGTGGTTCTGGTCCTGTCCAACAGGCCCGATGCCGGCGGCCTGGCGGTGGCCGAAGGCCTGGGGGTCGCCACAGCTGTCGTCGACCACGCCCCCTTCGGCAAGGACCGCGCTGCGCATGAACAGGCGATCCAGACGGCGTTGGAAGCCCACCGCGTCGAGGTCGTCGCCCTGGCCGGCTATATGCGCCTGCTGACACCCTTTCTGGTCGGTCACTGGGCCGGGCGGATGCTGAACATCCACCCCAGCCTGCTGCCGAAATATCCGGGACTGGACACCCACGCCCGCGCCCTCGCCGCCGGCGACGTCGAGGCCGGCTGCACCGTGCATCTGGTGACCGAAGGCGTCGATGAGGGCCCGGTGCTGGGTCAGGCGCGCGTGCCCATCGAGCCGGACGACACGCCCACCTCCCTGGCCCGGCGCGTGCTGGCGGCCGAGCACGACCTCTACCCCCGGGCCCTGGCCGAGTTCTGCCGGCAATCCTGATCTCAGCCGCGGGCGGCCCGGACCTCCGCCCAGCGCACGGTCAGCGTCAGCACCGCTACAAGGGTGAAGGCCGGCCACAGCGCCAGCACGTCAAACGTCAGGAAGCTGACCGCACCGATCGCCCCGCCGGCCGCCAGCCCCGTCCAGAGCAGCAGGAAGGGCACCCAGTCCCAACGCGCCCCGCCGTGCAGGGCTGTGGCGATCCGCTGGCCCATCCGGACCAGTGTCCCGGTCATATAGGTCAGACCCACCCCGACATCGCCCTGGCGCTGGAACACGACGTTCTCCACGCCCATGGCCATGACCACGGCCACCATGCCCAGCTCGCGCCAGCCGGCGGTGCACAGGCCGGCGCCGATCAGCAGAAGAACAGCCTCCACCGCGAGTACGGCCGAGCGCCGGTGCTCGCCGAAGCGCCGCGCCACGGTCGCGCCGAACACCACTCCGACGACGAACAGCGCGATCAGCCCGAAGGCGATCGCCGCCTGGTCCCATTCTCCCAGGGCGAGACCGACGCCGAGCCGCGTTGAGTTGCCGCTCATGAAGGAGACAAAGAACCCGCCAAGGGTCATGAAACCCACGGCATCCACATAGCCGGCCAGGGCCGACAGGCCGGCGGCCAGGGCCACATCGCGATGCCGACAGTCCTTCATGGGCACGGCCTCCGCATTACCGGGTCCGGAAACGACAACGGCCGGATCGTTTCCGATCCGGCCGCAGCAGGTCCGACGCTTTCGCGTGGATCAGCCGACGATCTGATCGTCGGTGAAGAACTGGGCGATCTCGATGCCGGCGTTCTCGAGGCTGTCCGAGCCGTGGACCGAGTTTTCGCCGATCGACAGGGCGAACAGCTTGCGGATGGTGCCGTCAGCGGCGTCCTTCGGGTTGGTGGCGCCCATGACTTCGCGATAGGCGGCGACGGCGTTCGGGCCTTCCAGCACCTGAACCACGACCGGCTCGGCGGTCATCTGGCCGACCAGTTCGCCGTAGAAGGGGCGTTCGGCGTGGACTTCGTAGAATTTCTTCGCCTGGGCGTCGGTCAGATGCACGCGGCGCTGGGCCACGATGCGCAGGCCGGCACCCTCGATCACGGCGTTGATCGCGCCGGTCAGGTTGCGGCGCGTGGCGTCGGGCTTGATGATCGAGAAGGTGCGTTCGGTCATGGGAGTGACTTCTTGTTGGGAGATTGAAGGTCGCGGGCTTATAGCGGCGCCCTCCCCGGTTTCCAACCGCCACACAATTTTGCCTCTTTCGCGCGCCGCAAGGCGGTTCGATGCGTCAGTGGCCGCCCGAGATTACGACCGACCATGCTCCAGATCACCGACCTGACCTTCAACGCCTGGGGCCGCAAATTCCTCGAGGACGCCTCCGTCTCCCTGCCGCCCGGCGCCAAGGTCGGGCTGGTGGGCCGCAACGGCATCGGCAAATCGACCCTGTTCAAGCTGATCCTCGGTGAACTGGCCGCCGGCGGCGACGAGATCAGCCTGCCGAAAACCGCCCGCATCGGCTCCGTCGACCAGGAACACCCGGCCACCCCCGTCAGCGTGCTCGAGACCATCCTCGAGGCCGACGAGGAACGCCACAGCCTGCTGGGCCGACTGGAAACCGCCGAGCCCGAGGAGATGGGCGAGATCTGGACCCGGTTGATCGAGATCGACGCCGACGCCGCCCCCGCCCGCGCCGCCGAAATCCTCGTCGGCCTCGGCTTCGACCACGAGAACCAGTCGCGGCCGATGTCGGAGTTCTCCGGCGGCTGGCGGATGCGCGTGGCCCTCGCCGCCGCCCTGTTCGCCGAGCCGGACATGCTGCTGCTCGACGAACCGACCAACTACCTCGACCTCGAGGGGGCCCTGTGGCTCGAGGCCCGGCTCAAGAAATACCCGCACACGGCCCTGATCATCTCCCACGACCGCGAGATGCTGAACGAGGTCTGCACCCACATCCTGCACCTCGCGAACCGCAATCTGACCCTCTACACGGGCAACTACGACCAGTTCGAAAAGGCCCGTGCCGAGAAGGCCCGGCTGCAGCTGTCGGCCAAGGCCAAGCAGGACGCCGAGCGCGCCCACCTCCAGGCCTTCGTCGACCGCTTCAAGGCCAAGGCCTCCAAGGCCGCCCAGGCCCAGTCGCGCATGAAGCGTCTGGCCAAGATGCAGCCGGTCGCCACCACGATCGAGGAGCGGGTCGCCCCCTTCATCCTGCCGTCGCCGCCGCGTCCCCTCGCGCCGCCGCTGATCCGGCTGGAGCGGGCCAATGTCGGCTATGAGACCGGCAAGCCGATCCTGCGGAACCTCAACCTGCGTATGGACCTGGATGACCGCATCGGCCTGCTGGGCGTCAACGGCGCCGGCAAGTCGACCTTCGCCAAGATGATCGCCGGTGCCCTCAACGTCTCCGACGGCGAACTCCACCGCGACCGCAAGATGCGGGTGGGCTGGTTCCACCAGCACCAGATCGAGGCCATGGACCCGACCGACACCCCGCTGGAGATCATCCGCCGCGCCATGCCCGAGGCCTCGGAGAGCAGCCGCCGCTCCAAACTGGCCCAATGGGGACTGGGCTATGAAAAGCAGGAGACCACCGTTGCCAGCCTGTCCGGCGGCGAGCGCGCGCGCCTGCTGCTCAACCAGGTGGCGATGGACGCGCCCCACGTTCTGATCCTCGACGAACCGACCAACCACCTCGACATCGACAGCCGCCGCGCCCTGCTCGACGCCCTCAACGACTATTCGGGCGCCGTCATCCTGATCACCCACGACCGCTCGCTGATGGAGATGGTCGCCGACCGCCTGTGGCTGGCCGCCGATGGCACGGTGAAGCCCTTCGAGGGCGACATGGACGACTACGCCAAATTCGTCCTCGATCGCGCCAAGGCCGCCGCGGTCAAGCCGAGCCAGATCAAGGAAGAGGCCGCCGCGAACACCGCCGCGCCCGCTCAGAACAACAAGGGCAAGAAGAACGAGAAGAAGTCAGGCCCTTCTCCCTCAACCCTGCGGCACGCGGTCAAGAAGGCCGAAGAGCGGATGGCCCAGCTGACCGCCGAGATCGCCCGCATCGACGACGACATGGCCAATGCCTCGATCAGCAACCCCAAGGCGCTTGAGGGGCTGACGCGGGCGCGGGCGAAGACGCAGGCCGATCTGGATGCGGCCGAGGCGGCGTGGGTGGCCGCTGAGGAAGCGCTGGCGGAGGTCAGCTGAGACGGATGAGGCCGTTAGCCTTCCGGTAACGGGAATCTTCGGACGGTGCCCGCAACCAGGAGCTGACCATGATCCGCGCATCCCTCATCGCCGCCGCACTGCTGTTCGCCACGCCCGCCTTCGCGCAGGACTCCGCGACCCCGCGCTATCAGCTCGACCTGTCGGTCGTGCAGAACGGCGTCGAGATCGTGTCGACCCGGACCCAGATCCTCGAGGACACCTCCGCCAGCGCTTCAGCCAGCATCGGCGGGACCACCTATGACTTCGAGGCCAATCTGTTCACCGTTCAGGGCGACGGAGCCGAGGCTCAGATGCAGCTGGAAGCCAACCTCTCCCGCAACGAGGAGCAAATCGCCGCGCCGCGCCTGACCTTTCTGCGCGGCGAGAAGGCCGCCGTCCGTGTCGGGGATGAGTCGGGCGACCTGCTGACGATGACGATCACCCCGATCGAATAGGCCTGCCGGGCTCGCGAACGCCTACTTTCCCCGGGCGGAAAGCGCCATACTTGCGAATCCCATGCCCATCCGCCGCCTCCCCCCTGAAACCGTCAACCGCATCGCCGCCGGCGAGGTGGTCGAACGTCCGGCCAGCGCCATCAAGGAGCTGGTCGAGAATGCGCTCGACGCCGGCGCAACGCGGATCGAGGTCCAGGCCGACGGCGGCGGGCTGACGCGGATCCTGATCGCCGACGACGGGCACGGCATGGCGGCAGACCAGCTGGCCCTGGCGGTCGAGCGGCACGCCACCTCCAAGCTGGAGGCCGACGACGCGGGCGATGTCGACCTGTTGCGCATTTCGACCCTCGGCTTCCGCGGCGAGGCCCTGCCCTCGATCGGCTCGGTGGCGCGGCTGACCATCACCAGCAGGCCGCGTGAAGGGGGCGACGCCCATCAGATCACCGTCGAGGGCGGCGACCAGCGCCCGGTGGCCCCCGCCGGCTTCCCCGGTCCCCACGGCGCCCGGGTCGAGGTCCGCGACCTGTTCTACGCCACCCCCGCCCGCCTGAAATTCATGAAGTCCGAGCGGTCCGAGGCCATGGCCATCTCGGAAGAGATCAAACGCCAGGCCATGGCCCACGAGGGCGTTGCCTTCACCCTCGACCTCGACGGCAAGACCACCCTGCGGCTGCCCGCCGAACATCCCGGCAACGCCGGGCGGCTGAAGCGGCTGGCCGCCCTGCTGGGCCGGGATTTCGAGGCCAACGCCCTGCTGATCGACCAGGCGCGGGACAATGTCCGCCTGACCGGCTACGCGGGCCTGCCGACCTACAGCCGCGGCAACGCCGGCCACCAGTATCTGTTCGTCAACGGCCGTCCGGTGAAGGACAGGCTGCTGCAGGGTGCCTTGCGCGGGGCCTATGCCGACTTCCTCGCCCGCGACCGACACCCGGCGGCGGTGCTGTTCCTCGAGATCGACCCGCTCTACGTCGATGTGAACGTCCATCCGGCCAAGGCCGAGGTGCGGTTCCGTGATCCGGCGCTGGTGCGCGGCCTGATCGTCGGGGCGTTGCGGCATGCCCTGGCCGCCGCCGGCCACCGCGCCTCGACCACCGTGGCGGCGGATGCGCTGGCGGGGTTCCGCGCGCATGAGGGTGTGGGGGTGGGGTGTGGGGTGTGGGGGTCAACCGTGCCGCCCCGGGCTACAGCGGCTGGCAGGGCTGGGCCGCACCCGCCAGCGCCCATGCCCAGACCATTCCCGGCCTCAGCGAGCGCTCGGCCCGGGTCGAACCGGGCGGCGAATCCCCACACCCCACACCCCACACCCCACACCCTCGGTACACCCCACACCCTCGACCGCGACATCGACTATCCCCTCGGCGCCGCCCGCGCCCAGCTTCACGGCACCTATATCGTCGCCCAGACCCGCGACGGTCTCGTCGTCGTCGACCAGCATGCCGCCCACGAACGCCTCGTCTATGAGCGGATGAAGGTGCAGATGGCGCGCGGTTCGGTCACGCGTCAGGCCCTGCTGACCCCCGAAGTGGTCGAGCTCGACCCCGCCGAGGCCGAGCGCGTCTCGGCCCGCGCCGGGGAACTGGCGGAGCTGGGGCTGATCGTCGAAGCCTTCGGCGTCGGCGCCGTGCTGGTCCGCGAGACCCCGGCCCTGCTCGGCGACACGGACGTCCAGGGCCTGATCCGCGACATCGCCGACGACCTCGCCGAACACGGCGCGGCCCTGGCCCTGTCCGAGCGTCTCGGCGAGGTCTGCGGAACCATGGCCTGCCACGGCAGCGTCCGCGCCGGCCGCGTCCTGTCGGCCCCCGAGATGAACGCACTGCTCCGCGAAATGGAGGCCACACCCCACTCCGGCCAGTGCAACCACGGCCGCCCGACCTATGTCGAACTGAAGCTGGCGGATCTGGAGAAGCTGTTCGGGCGGCGGTGACAGGGCCAATCGCGCCGACGGCCCCTACCGGCCCGCCCCTTCCCGCTCGGTCGCCAGCCGCGCGGCCAGCAATCGCCGCGACCGCTCCACATAGGTGCGGCAGGCTCCCGGCCGGGCGTCATACCGGCCCTCCCCCGCATTGTCGGGATGGGCGGAGATCAGGATGTCGCAGGCCAGTCCGTCCAGCCGCCGGTAGCTCTGCGTGAACCCGTTCAGGATCCCGGCGCTGGACGGGGCCGTATAGCGATAGCCGGGGAAGGAGACGGGGTTGAGGCTGGAGGCGAACACGATCGCCTTGCAGGTCTCCGCCTCACAGGCCGACCAGCTCCAGCTCATACTGCCCATCGTATGCCCCGGCGTCGCCTGGGCGGTGATCCGGGTGTTCCCCAGAGCCAGGACCTCGCCGTCCTCCATCCCCCGGACCCGGTCCACGCCCGGCCAGGTGCCGCCGTAGCCCAGCTGCGGATCGTCCGGCGTATGCGCGCCGGTTCGCAGCCCCTCGGCTGCGCGGGCGCTGGCCACCACCGTCGCCCCGGTGTCCCGCACCAAAGCGGCCAGACCCCCCGCATGGTCGAAGTGCGGCTCGGTGCTGAGAATAAATTTGATGTCTTTGGGGTCGAAGCCGAGGGCGCGGACATTGTCGAGGATCAAGGGTGCCGCCTGCGGCAGGGCCCCGTCGATCAGGACCAGACCCGCGCCCGTATCGATCAGGGCGACGCTGAGCCCGCCGAACCCCACCAGCCAGGTGTCGCCGAACAGCTTTTCGGGCGGCCGGGGTGCCAGCCAGGTCCGGGCCCTCTCCACCGCCATCGGCCGGGTCAGCGGGTCCTCCGCCTGCGATACAGGACCAGCCACGCTCGTGACCGCCGGTACGGTTGCCTCATCCACGCTGAACCCCGCCAGGCCCCCCAGGCCCCCGAGCAACGCCGCCACTGCCATCTCTCTGATCATGAATATCTCCCTTTCGCCCCGAGAATTGCCCCTGGGCCGGGCGGGCGACAAAGCATCAATTCTCGACAAAGCCATGAGGTCATTTCATGGATAGACCATGGATCGCGCCCAACTGCCGCTCAACGCCCTGCGCGCCTTCGAGGCCGCTGCCCGCCACCTGAACTTCACCCGCGCCGCGATCGAACTGTGCGTCAGCCAGGGTGCCGTCAGCCATCAGGTCGCCCAGCTGGAACAGCGGCTGGGCACCCGCCTCTTCCACCGCCTGCCGCGCGGGCTCGCGCTCACGGACGAGGGGCATGTGCTGGTCCCCGTCCTGGCCGAGATGTTCGACCGCGTGGGCGCGACCCTGGATCAGTACGGCGACGGCCGCGTCCGCGAGCCGCTGAAGGTCGGCGTCGTCGGCACCTTCGCCACCTGCTGGCTGCTGCCGCGCCTCGACGCCTTCGCCCGCGCCCATCCCGCGATCGACCTGCGGCTCTCGACCAACAACAACCGCGTCGATCTGGCGGCCGAGGCGCTCGATTTCGCCATCCGCTTCGGCCACGGTGCCTGGCACGGGACCCAGGCCGAGCCGCTGATGGCCGCGCCAGTGACCCCGGTCTGCGCCCCCGCCATCGCCGCCCGGCTCAGATCCCCCGTCGACCTGGTCCAGGAACGGCTGCTGCGCTCCTATCGCCCGGATGAGTGGACCCTCTGGTTTGACGCAGCGGGCCTGCCGGCCCCGGTTCTGCGCGGCCCCGTCTTCGACAGTGCGGCCCTGATGGCCTCGGCCGCCGCCGCCGGTCTGGGCGTCGCCCTGGCACCGCCGGCGATGTTCAGCCGTGAACTCGCCTCGGAACTTCTGGTCCAGCCGTTTCCGGTCGAGGTCGACGTCGGCCGCTACTGGCTGACGCGGCTGATCTCCCGCCCCGAAACAGCGGCGATGCGGCTCTTTCGCCACTGGCTGGTCGAGGAGATCGACCGCCCACTCCCCCCTGGCTGACCTCGGCGACAACCGTCGCAGACCGACCTTCGTCGACACGATCGCCGCCCGGCGATAAGGCAGGAGCCACAGTGTTCCGGCCCCTCTGGTGCCGGTCGGGAGGCCCCATTTGACCCGCAGTTCCGACGACGCCCCTCCGACGCCCCGGGTCATTCCCCTCAGTCCCGGCGAACCCAATGCCGCCACAGGCACCGCCCCCGACCGGGTGTTCGCCAAAGTCTCCCGGGCCGAGCTTCATGCGTTCGAGATCGCCGATCCCCTCGCCGACGTCCTGATCTGTCCGGGCGGCGGCATCGTGCTCGAGCGCGACGCTGACGGCCGGGTCATCTCGGCCGACTGCTTCACCCGCGACGGCTTCCTGCTGACCGACTGCAATCTGTCGGTCTGGAAGAAGCTCAGGACCAAGGGGCTGATCGCCTCGATCGGCGGCGGACCCTACAGGGTCAACCGCGACGGCCTGGCGCGCATGCGCAGCCAGCTCGACAACCGGGTCTCAGCCCGCCGGTGGTGACACCCTGAGGAAAAGGACGCGCGCGGCGCCATAGTCGCGCGCGTCCAGTCGCTCATAGCCGGGCGTGTCGATCTCGGGCTCGTCCGAGCCGCGCTCGAACACCACGATGGTGCCGGGCTTCAGCCAGTTGCCTTCGAGCAGCCGCAGCAGCGTCTGTTCGCCCAGCCCCTTGCGATAGGGTGGGTCAAGGAAGGCCAGATCGAAAGCCTCGCCGTCGGAACCGGGCCGCGGGCCCAGATCCGTGGCACTGCGTCGGTGCACCCGCGTGCGGCCCATGACGTGATAGGCGTCCGCATTCTCGCGGATCGCGCCCCGTGCCTCCTCGTCCGTCTCGACGAACAAGGCGAAGGCGGCGCCGCGGCTGATCGCCTCGAAGCCGAGCGCGCCCGACCCGGCGTACAGGTCCATGATCCGCATGCCCTCGAGCGGCTCAGACCAGGCGGCGTGTTCCAGCACGTTGAAGACGGCCTGACGCGCCCGGTCGGAGGTCGGGCGTGTGCCCTGCCCTTCCGGAGCGACGATCGACCGGCCCTTCAGGCTTCCGGCGACGATCCGCACGGATCAGCCCCTGGAGCGGGGACCGCGCGGGCTGCCGCGCCCGCCGGCCGGACCGGCCCCCGGACGGGGGCTGCCGGGTTTGGAGAAGCCGCCGGGCCGCGAACCGCCGGGCCGGTCACCGGTCTTGGCGGCGAAGGGCGGCTTGGTGCCCGGCTTGCGGTCGAAGGGGCGTTTGTCGCCGGCCCGGTCGTCGGAACGGGCCGCAGGCGGGGCGCCGGTGCGGGCGTCGCCGCGCGGACGGTCGATGAACTGGTCCTCGCGCGGCTTGAACACCCGTTTGGGACGTTCGCCGGCAGCCTCGGCACCTTCGGGCCGGGCGCGCGGGGTGAAATTCTTTTTCGGATGCTCGAATTTCGGCGCGGCCTTGGCCCAGCCCGCCTTCTTCTGCGGACGGGCGGCGCGGTCAGCGGCGGCGTCAGCGGCCGCTCCGGCAGCACGAACCCGGCTGGGTTTGCGCGACGGATCGGAAATGGCCGAGCCCGAGGTGCCCTTCCTGATCGGGGCCGAGGTCCGGCGACCGGGGATGGGCGCGGGCGTCGACACGGTGTTGCCGGTCGGCAGGTTCTCGGGCCGGATATGGTCGGCCAGCATTTCGCGGATCACCCGGGGCCCCACCTCCTCGACCGACCCGACCGGCAGGGTGCCCAGCTGGAAAGGCCCATAGGCCAGGCGGATCAGCCGGTTCACGGTCAGGCCGAGATGCTCCAGCACCTTGCGGACTTCGCGGTTCTTGCCCTCGGTGATCGAGACGCTGATCCACAGGTTCGCGGGCGCATTGCCCTCGCTCTCCTTCGCCTTGTCCAGCGTGGCCTCGATCGGGCCGTAGTGGATGCCGTCGACCGTGACGCCGTCCTTGAGCGAATCGAGCTGCAGCTGGCTCACCCGGCCCCGGGCCCGGGCGCGGTACTGGCGCACCAGTTCGGTCGAGGGCAGTTCCAGCGCCCGGCTCAGCTCGCCGTCATTGGTCAGCAGCAGCAGACCCTCGGTGTTAAGGTCGAGCCGGCCCACCGACAGCACCCGCGGCAGGCCGCTGGGCAGGGCGTCGAAGACGGTCGGCCGTCCGGCCGGATCGGTGTGCGAGGTCAGCAGGCCGGCGGGTTTGTGATAGCGCCAGACCCGGGTCGCCTCGGCCGAGCCGATCGCCTTGCCGTCGACGGTGATGACGTCGTCGCGCGTCACCAGAACGGCGGGCGTGTCGAGAATCTTGCCGTTGACGGCCACCTTGCCGAGGCCGATCAGCCGTTCGACCTCACGGCGCGAGGCGATGCCGGCCCGGGCCATGACCTTGGCGATCCGCTCGCTGCGCTTCGGACCCTCGTCAGCCTTGGGACCGGGCTTGCCGTCCTTCGAGAAGGGCTTGCCGCCGGGTTTGCCGAAGGATTTTCCGCCCTTGGGCGGGCCGCGATCGTCAGCGCCCTCGACGCGTTTGACATAGGGTTTGCGGGGGCCGTCGCGGCTGTCGTCTTGACGCGGGCGCGGCTTCTTGTCGTTGTCTCGGGGATGGCTGGCCATGATGAGCGGTTCATGCACATGGCCTTGGCGTGTGCGCAAGCGGCGGCGGACGCGGGAGAGACTCCCGTGGGCTGCGTGATCGTCGATGAATCGACCGGAGAGGTCGTCTCAGAGGGCAAAAACGGTCCCATCGGTGCCCATGACCCCACCGCCCACGCCGAGATCGTCGCCCTGCGGGCGGCCGCCGCGAAACTCGGAAACTACCGTCTCACCGGCCTGACCCTCTATGTGACGCTCGAGCCCTGCGCCATGTGCGCCGGGGCGATCAGCCATGCCCGCATCGGCCGGGTCGTCTGGGGCGCGGACGATCCCAAGGGCGGTGCCGTGGCGCACGGCCCGCGCTTCTTCGACCAGCCGACCTGCCACTGGAAGCCGTCAGCCGAGGGCGGGGTTCTGGCCCGCGAAGGCGGCGACCTGCTGCGGAGTTTCTTCCGCGCCCGCCGCAAGGGAACGGCAGTGCCGGACGCACGTTAGTCTGCGGGGCTGCTGCGGCTTCGCGTGATCGGGAGTCCGCATGAAGTCCCTGGCTCTCGTCGCCGCCCTGTCCTGCCTCGTGACCGCCGCCTGCGGCCAGAAGCCGAAGGATCGCCCGACCGACGACGGGGAGGCGGTGCGCCAACGCACCCTCGAGGTCCAGACCGCCCGGCGCCGCACCGGGGCGGAGGCCCAGGACAGGGCCCTGAACCGGGTCATCCGCACCGTCTATCTGTGCAACGACAGCGAACGGCTTTCGGTCGACTTCGACAATCCGCGCCGGATGGCGACCGTGCGCAACGCCCGCGGCGAGGCCGTGGACCTCTACCAGGAGCAGGCCAGCGAAGGCATCTGGTACAGGGCCTCGGGCCATGAGCTGCGCGGCGAAGGCATCATGGCGACCTGGACCTCGGAGGGCCGGCCACCGACGGACTGCCGGGCCGTGGACTAACCGAACGCCGCCAGTCGCGCATCCAGCCGGTCCCGAACCTCGGGCCAGTCATCGTCGAGGACGGCGAACTGGGCGGTGTCGCGGATCCGGCCCCTGAAGGTGATCTTGTGCTTGCGCAGTACCCCCTCGTCCCGCGCACCCAGCTTGCGGATGGCCGCCTGACTGCCCGGATTGATGGCGTCGGTGAGGATCTCGACCCGCACCGCTCCACCTTCAAAGGCGTGACCCAGCAACAGCCGCTTGCAGGACGGATTGACCGGTCCGCCTCGCGCCTCGGGCCGGTAGAAGGTCGAGCCGAGCTCACTGCGGCGATAGTCGGGCTTGATCTCGTACAGGCTGGTCGTGCCCACGACCGCGCCGTCTTCCAGGCGTCGCACAGCCCAGGCGATCCGGCTCCCCTGTGCCATGGCCTTGAGCGCCGAACCCCACCAGCCTTCGAAATACGGGCCGTAGGCAGCGGCAACCATGATGTCCCAGGAGGCCGCGTCGCAGTCCAGCGCGGCGCGCACCTCGCCTTCCAGCGCGGCCGTCAGAGGCTCCAGCCGGACGAAGCGGTTCTGGAGCGGAACGGCGGCCAGAAGCATGGGTGACAGGCTCATGTCGCGCCTTCGGTCTTCAGGAAGGCCGCGAGGGCAATGCGGTCGACAGCCTTGTCGACGAAGGCGTCGCCGATCGACCGGACGAGGATCAACGTCAGCCGCCCGCCCTCCGCCTTCTTGTCCCCCGCCATACGCTTTACCAGCGTATCGGCGGAGAAGGCTCCGACCTCCGCCAGCCGCGCCGGCAGGCCGGCGGCGGCGATGACTTGCGCCACACGGTCGGCCACGCCGCCATCGCAGAGGCCGGTTGCCGCAGAAAAGCGGAAGGCCATGGCACAGCCCAGCGCCACCGCCTCGCCGTGGGTGATCTTCGTCTCGTCGAAGCCCAGCTCGGCCTCGATGGCGTGGCCGAAGGTGTGGCCCAGGTTCAGCAAGGCGCGCCGTCCCGCCTCCTTCTCGTCCTCGCCGACGATGGCGCTCTTGATTTCGACCGAGCGGACCACGGCCCGCGTCAGGGCCGCAGGATCGCCCCCGGCACCGACGGCCCCCTCGTCCGCCAGCCAGTCGAAGAAGGCCGCGTCGCAGATCAGACCGTGCTTCAGCACCTCGGCCCAGCCGGATCGCAGCTGGCGCGGCGGCAGGGTGGCCAACAGGTCGATGTCGGCGACGACCAGCCGGGGCTGGTGGAAGGCCCCGACCAGGTTCTTGCCACGCGGGGTATCGATCGCCGTCTTTCCGCCGACCGAGGAATCGACCTGGGCGAGCAGGGTCGTGGGCACCTGTACGAAATCGATGCCCCGCATGAACAGGGCTGCGGCCAGACCCGCAAGGTCGCCGACCACGCCCCCACCGAGGGCCACGATCAGGTCACGGCGATCGAGGCCGAAGGCCAGCAGCCGGTCGATCACCCTCTCCAGCTCTGCGAAGGACTTCGATGCCTCCCCCGGCGGCACGGCAAGCAGCCGGGCGCGGACACCGGCGGCCTCCAGGGCGGCCAGAACCGCCGGCCCGTGCAGGGTGGCGACGGTCTCGTCAGTGATGATGACCGTCCGGCCCCGGGCAAGGGCGGCAATCCGCGCGCCGAGGTCAGGCAACAGGTCTCGGCCTGTCACCACCTCATAGGGCTGAAAGCCCCCGCCGGAGACCTCGATCACCGTGCTCATGCCGCCGCCGCGCTCCAATAGGCTTCCAGCGCCCTGACGATGCCATCGACCGCCTCGCCGTGGGCCCCGCTGGCGACATCGACCGTAAGGTCGGCCTCTGCGTAGAAGGGGTAGCGGACCTCGGCCATGGCCGTCAGCGCCTCCAGCGGATCGCGGCCGCGCAGCAGCGGTCGGGTATCACGGCGCTGCACCCGCCCCGCGACGGTCTCCAGATCCGCCCGCATCCAGACGGTCACGGCGCGGGCCTTCAGCTCGGCACGGGTATCGGCGTTCAGCACCGCGCCGCCGCCGGTCGCCAGCACCATGCGTGGTCCCTGCAACAGCCGCTTCAGCACCCGCGCCTCCCCGGCCCGGAACTCGCCCTCACCGAGTTGGGCGAAGATGTCCGAAACGGTCATGGTCGCCGCCGCCTCGATCTCGATGTCCCCGTCCGCGAACGGCAGACCCAGCCGTTTGGCCAGCCGGCGGCCGACGGTCGATTTGCCCACGCCCATCAGCCCGACCAGCGCTATGCTGCGCTGATGTACGGGAATCGGTTCGTCAGGACTCATGGCCGGCCTCTTGCGAGGCCGCTGGATGTCGACGGAACGGGCGGCGGCAGGCACGGCATGACCCCACCACCCTCTACACCAAGCGCCGCCTTCGCAAAGCGCCCAGACGCATGAGTACGCCCCAGGTCGAGGCCTTTCTGGAAATGATGGCGGTCGAACGCGACGCCTCGCCCCATACCCTGTCCGCCTATGGCCGCGATTTGGCCGATGCGGAGGCCGGGATCGCGGGCGGTCTGATGCGTGGCGACGAGGCCGGGGTCGAGGCCTGGTACGCAGATCTGGGCCGCCGCGGCCTGTCGCCGGCCACCCAGGCGCGGCGGCGCTCGGCCGTGCGGCAGTTCTATCGCTTTGCCCTCGGCGAGGGCTGGCGGGCCGATGATCCATCGCGGCGGCTGGATGCGCCGAAGCAGGGCCGCAGCCTGCCACGGACGTTGGCCGGCGAAGAGATCGAGCGGCTGCTTACGGCAGCGGCGGCTCACGACGGCGCGGCGGGCGTGCGCATGGTGGCGCTTGTGGAACTGGCCTACGCCTCAGGCCTGCGGGTCTCGGAACTGCTGGGACTGAAGGTAGAGGCCGTGCGGCGCGACCCGGCCCTCCTGATTGTCCGCGGCAAGGGCGGCAAGGAGCGGCTCGCCCCGCTGAACGCCTCGGCACGCGAGGCGGTAAAGACCTGGCTGATCGCCCGCGACGCCGCCCGGCCGGACAAGGCCCCCGACAGCCCCTGGCTGTTCCCCTCCGCCTCGGCCAGAGGCCATCTGACCCCGCGCCGGTTCGCCCAGTTGCTGGATCAGGCCGCCCTCGAAGCCGGCATCGACCCGGCCCGGGTCAGCCCTCACGTCCTGCGCCACGCCTTCGCCACCCATCTGCTGGAGGGTGGTGCCGACCTGCGGGTCGTCCAGACCCTGCTGGGCCACGCCGACATCGCCACGACCCAGATCTACACCCACGTCGCCACGGATCGGCTGTCGCAGGTGGTGCGCGACAAACACCCTCTGGGGCGGGGTGAGTAGGTGTCTGCTCCCGGCGACGGATGGCGCGATCCCTTCCGCCGCCATGAGAGAGCCGCCACGGGCCCACTCCCTCCGGGGGGAACGCCACGACGACATGGTCACCCGCCGGTCGATACAGCGGTGTCAGAAGCGATTGTGAGAAATCGCGACGCGACCAGGGATCAACCGGAAGACCGCCGCCTCAAGGGGCTCAACGGCCTCCCCCCTCGGAGCTCACCTGCAAATCATGGACAGGCGTGCCCAGGCGATTCAGGATCAATTCCATCCATTCATCGTCCGGAATCAAACAACCCGGCGCAGCCAGTTCAATGTTCCGGAATGACTTTGAGTGTCGTCCGGGATCAGCCGGCGACCATTTCCCGGCCCGGAACCTGCCAGAGCGCTTGGGGACTCAAGGATTTCGACCCGCAACCAGAACGTTCTGAACCCTGCGGCCCAGCGGATCGCGCGACTGCCAGCTCTGGCCGACCTCGGCCTCGACCATCTGGGTGCAGAAGCGCGGGATCAGCATATAGGGACGCATATTGGTCAGGCAGACCTGTTCGCCGGCGACCAACCAGCGCGCGGCCAACCGACGGCCATCGGAAAACTGGGCGGCATAGGTACCGTCGGGATTGAACCAGTGCTTGACCCAGCCGCCGTCCGGATAACGCGACACGACCGTATTGCCGAAAACTGAACTCATCTCGGCCCGACCTGGACCCGCAGCCATACACGCGACAACCAGCGTCGCGACGGCAAGCGTTCGCTGCATTCCAAGCCCCTGTTCAGCCCGTCCCGACCCGGACTATTAACAATCCGTTAGGGAATGCCAAGCCCTGACTCCCGGCACACGAATAGTTGACTCTGGCGTGGGGGCTTCTATATGCGGCGCACGTTCGGGACAGGACTGGCGAATCCGCGCCGCCCGCTCGCCCAGAGACAGGGCGGTTCCGCGACATCGCACGACGGCCCGATGCGCGGGACGTCCTTACCAGTCCCAAGGACCCATGACCGAATTCTCCCAGCTGGGCCTGTCGGCCACGACTCTCAAAGCCGTCGCTGACACCGGCTACACCACCGCCACCCCCATTCAGGCCTCAGCCATTCCGGTCGCCCTCGCCGGCCGCGACGTGCTCGGCATCGCCCAGACCGGCACCGGCAAGACCGCCGCCTTCACCCTGCCGATGATCGACCGGCTGTCGTCGGGTCGGGCCAAGGCCCGAATGCCGCGCGCCCTCGTGCTGGCCCCGACCCGCGAACTGGCCGACCAGGTCGCCTCGTCCTTCGAGAAATACGCCAAGGGCACCAAGCTCAGCTGGGCCCTGCTGATCGGCGGCGTCTCCATGGGCGACCAGGTGGCCCTGCTGAACAAGGGCGTCGACGTCCTGATCGCCACGCCGGGCCGCCTGCTGGATCTGTTCGAGCGCGGCAAGGTCATGCTGAACGGCGTCGAGATCATGGTCATCGACGAAGCCGACCGGATGCTGGACATGGGCTTCATTCCCGACATCGAGCGCATCTTCAAACTGACGCCGCCACGCCGCCAGACGCTGTTCTTCTCGGCCACCATGCCACCCGAGATCACCCGGCTGACGACCCAGTTCCTCAAGGACCCGACCCGGCTGGAGGCCTCTCGCCCGGCCCAGACCGCCGACACCATCACCCAGTATCTGGTCCGTATTCCGACGAGTGATCCCAAGGCCAAGCGCGCCGCCCTGCGCGCCCTGATCGGCCGCGCCGATGTCCGCAACGGTATCGTCTTCTGCAATCGCAAGACCGAGGTCGATGTCGTCGCCAAATCGCTGAAACAGCACGGCTTCGACGCCGCACCGATCCATGGCGACCTTGACCAGTCGCTGCGTATGAAGACCCTGGCGGCCTTCCGCTCGGGCGAGCTGAAGCTGCTCGTCGCTTCTGACGTCGCCGCCCGCGGCCTCGACATCCCCGACGTCAGCCACGTCTTCAACTACGACGTCTCGCATCACGCCGACGACTACGTCCACCGCATCGGCCGTACAGGACGGGCCGGCAAACTCGGCCAGACCTTCATGATCGTGACGCCGGCAGATGACCGGTCGCTCGACAAGGTTCTGAAGTTGATCAAGATGGACCCCATCGAGCTCACGCTGGACGGCGTCGACTTCTCGCCGGGCAAAGCCCAGCCGGCTAGGGATTCAGGCCGCCCCGAACGGGCCCCCGCTCGCGGCCGTGGCCGTGGCCCTCGCGAAACGGCGCAGGACTCTGCGGTTGAGCCCTCAGCGGTGGTCGCACCGATCCCGACGGCCGAGCCTGCGACGATCGAAGCGGCCGTCGAAGCGCCCGCCGACACCTCGACAGTCGACTCGCCCAGGCCGCGCCGGACCCGGAGTCGTCGTGGCTCCCGGTCGACCGCTGTGGAGTCCGCAGACGTCGCCGAAACGCCCGTCGCCTCGGCACCGCCGGCGATGCCCACACCGACCACTGCGACCACGTCCCAGGACCGGCCCGTGCAGGAAACCCACCTGCGGCAGTCGGACCGCCGTGGCGACAATGCGGGCCCGGAGCCGCAACGCTCGAACGGGCGTCCGTTCGGTGAAGGTGACATTCCCGCCTTCCTGCGCCGGCCGGTTTTGCTCAAGAGCTGAATCTGCTCAAAAATCGACGCTCGACGAACCGGATTTAACCCGTCGTTACGGAACCGCGCATAGCTTCACCGCCGAAATCGGTCGCTCAGGCGGCGTGTCGGGGAACTCGTATGGCGGCTCTGCTCGAAACCACTCTTCGGGGACCTGAAGCCTACGGCCTGGCGCGTCGGGTCATCGAGGCGATGGAAGAGGCGGGCGTCTGGCCGACCCCGTTGAATTTCGAGATCTGGGTCCACTATCTCGGCGATCCGGAAGGACCCTTGGGCCGCGAGATCAAGCGACTTCTGGCAGCGTCCGAGCCCTTCACCGAAGCCACAGCCGACATGCTGGCCGCAGAGTATCTGCCGCGCGGGCGGCTGACCGAAGAGATCCGGGATGCGGGCCGGGTGCTGGACCGGGAACTCTCCAGCGTCTCGGAAGCCATCTCCAAGGCCCACAAGTCCCAGGCCGCCTACGGCCAGACCCTCGACAAGGCGGCCACCAGCATCGAGTCCGTCGGCGACGGCGCGGGCCTGCAGGCCATCGTCTCGGGCCTGACCAGCGCGACCCGCAAGGTCCAGCGCGAGAACGAGACGCTGGAGAAGCGACTGGACGACTCGACCCGTGAGGTCGCCCGACTGCGTGAGCACCTCGAACAGGTGCGCCGTGACGCCATGACCGACGCCCTGACCAATCTGGCCAATCGCAAGGCGTTCGACGAACATCTGGAGGCGGCCTGCGCACAGGCCGAGACCCAGGGCGGGGCCCTGACCCTGGCCGTGCTCGATATCGACCATTTCAAGCGCTTCAACGATACCTGGGGCCACCAGACCGGCGACCAGGTGCTGCGCTATGTGGCCAGCGTCATGGGCCGGGTGGCGAAGGCACCCCGCATTGCCGCCCGCTACGGCGGCGAGGAATTCGCCATGATCTTCCCCAAGGAAAGACTGGCCCAGGTCGAGGCCGCACTGGAGTCTATCCGCAAGGAGATCGGCTCCCGCTCGCTGCGACGTCGCTCGACGGATGACGAGTTGGGGGCCGTGACCCTGTCTGCGGGTTTCGCCCAGCGCCGGCCGGGCGAGACCGCCTCCGCCCTGCTGGACCGTGCCGACGCGGCGCTCTATGCGTCCAAACATGCAGGACGAAACCGCGTCACCAGCGCCGAACGTCTGGACCAGGCGGCCTGAAGCCTTCCGCCCCGGCCGTTTCACGTCATAGTGGACCGATGCGCAGCTTCGCCTTCAACGTCGCCTACTGGCTTCTTTCGATCGTCTACGCCTCGGCCGCCGCCTTCGCGGCCCTTACGCCCGGTCGCGGCGCGACGAGCTGGATCATCCGCCGCTATGTGCAGCGGATGGTGCAGGCCATGCGGGTCTTCGCCGGCATCCACATCACCGTTCGAGGGCGCGAACGCCTGCCGACGGGCGCCTTCATCATCGCGTCCAAACATCAGAGCTGGGGCGACGGCTTCGCCACCTACGACCAGTTTGACGACCTCGCCTTCGTCACCGGCGACCACCTCGAGAAATTCCCGCTGCTCGGCACGGTGCTGCGCAAGCTGGGAGCCATCGTGGTCAACAACTGCGGCGGCCGTGAAGCCCGCGAGGCGCTGAAGCACCGGTCGGCCGACGCCCATGCCGAAGGCCGCAAGATCCTGATCTATCCCGAGGGCAATCTGGCGAAGGTGGGGGAGAAGTTCCGCTATCGATCGGGCGTCTGGCACATGTACCGCGACTTCGACATGCCGGTCGTGCCGCTGGCCACGAACCTGGGCCTGTTCTGGCCGCAGGAGGCATTCCGCAAGAATCCGGGGACGGCGACGCTGGAATTCCTCGACCCTATTCCGACGGGGCTGGGCAAGGAGGAGTTCCTCGCCCGGCTTGAAGCCGCCGTCGAGGGCAAGACCGCCGAGCTGGTGGCCGAGGCGACCGGTCAACCCGTCACACCGGCGGTGCGGGTGCTGGCACCCGATGAGGCCGCAAGGGCGGCGAAACTGACCGGCAGCTAGGCCGCCGGGATCACGGCCCCGTCGTATTTCTGCGCGATGAAGTCCTTGACCGCCTGACTGCGCAACATGGCGGCCAGCGCGACGATGCGAGGGTCGGCCCGGTTGTCCGTCCGGGTCACCAGATAGTTCACATACGGGCTGTCGGCGCCTTCCAGCGTCAGGGCGTCGGTGCGCGGCTTCAGGCCGGCGTCGAGGGCATAGTTGGTGTTGATGACCGCCATATCGACCTGATCCAGCACCCGCGGCAGGGTCGCCGACTCCAGCTCGCGGAAGCGGAGGTTTTTCGGGTTGTCGACGATGTCGCGCAGGGTCTGCAGCGGATTGGCGGGGTCCCTGAGCCGGATCAGCCCGGCCTTCTGCAGCAGGATCAGCGACCGGCCGATCGAGGAGGCGTCATTGGGCACCGCCACCTCGGCCCCGTTGGGCAGGTCCGCAAGCGCGCGGAAGCGGCGCGAATAGGCCCCCAGCGGCTCGACATGCACCCCGGCGACGGTGATCAGGTCCGAGCCGCGCGAGGCGTTGAACTCGTCCAGATAGGGTTTGGTCTGGAAATAGTTCGCATCCAGCCGGCCCTCGGCCAGCTGGGTGTTCGGCTGAACATAGTCGTTGAAGACCTTGATCTCGATCTGGATTCCTTCGGCCGCCAGCAGCGGTTTGATGTGTTCCAGGATTTCGGCGTGCGGGACCGCCGTCGCACCGACGACCAGCGGTGCATTGGCGTCAGCCTTCTTCGCGGCCCCCTGTCCGCAGGCGGCGAGCAGCAGCGAAGCGGCGGCGAGGGTCAGGAGCGAGCGGCGGATCATGGGCGGGCCTTTCGGGGGAGCGATCAGCGATGGGAAACGGAGGCGACCAGCCGGTCACCGAGCATCTGGAGGACCTGCACCAGCAGGAGCAGCAGAACGACGGTCACGACCATGACATCGGTCTGGAACCGCTGATAGCCGAAGCGGATGGCCAGGTCGCCCAGTCCGCCCGCGCCGACCACCCCGGCCATGGCGGTGTAGCTGACCAGGGCGATGGCGGTCACGGTCGCCCCGGCGAGGATGCCGGGCATGGCCTCGGGCAGCAGGGCGCGGGTGACGATCTGGAAGGTCGAGCCGCCCATGGCCTGGGTCGCCTCGACCACCCCCTTGTCGACCTCGCGCAGGGCCGTCTCGACCAGACGGGCATAGAAGGGCGCGGCCCCGACGACCAATGGCGGAATGGCTCCCGCCACGCCCAGCGAGGTCCCGACCAGCAGCACCGTCACCGGCAGCATGACGATCAGCAGGATGATGAAGGGCACCGACCGCAGGATGTTGACGACCAGCGACAGGACCGCATTTACGACCGGATTGGCCGCCAGCCGCCCCTTGCCGGACAGGTACAGGAGCACCCCCAGCGGAATGCCGAACACCACCGTCAGCGCCATCGATCCGCCCAGCATCAGCAGGGTGTCGCGCGACGCGCGGGCGATCTCGGGCCAGTCAATGTTGACGAAGAAGGCTTCCATCACACCGCCTCGACTGTCACGCCGCGCGCCGTCAGCTGGGCCACCGCCGCTTCGGCGTCGCCGCCCGTGAAGGCCACCACCAGCTGGCCGTAAGGCTCGCCCCGGATGCGGCTGATGCGACCCGACAGGATCGAATAGTCCACCCCCACCGACCGCGCGACGCGGCTCAGCTCAGGCTCATAGGTCGAGCCGCCGCGGAAGGTCAGCTTCGCCAGCCGGCCGCCCGGTGGCACATCGGCGGCCTCGAACCCCTCCTCACCCTCGGCCAGCATGGCGCGGGTGGCGGCGTGTTGCGGATGCAGGAAGACATCGGCGGTCGCCCCCGCCTCGACGATCCGCCCGTCCTTCAGCACGGCTACCCGGTCGCAGACGCGGCGCACCACCTCCATCTGGTGGGTGATCAGGACGATGGTCAGCTTCAGGTCGCGATTCAGCTGATCCAGCAGCGACAGGATTTCATCGGTCGTCTCGGGATCCAGCGCACTGGTCGCCTCGTCGCACAGCAGGACGCCGGGTTCACAGGCCAGGGCCCGGGCGATGCCGACCCGCTGCTTCTGACCGCCCGACAGCTGCGCCGGATGTTTCCGCCCATGTTCCGATAGCCCCAGCTGTTCCAGCAGGTCCGCCACCCGCCGATCCACCTCCGCAGCCGGCCGCCCCTCCAGCCGCAGGGGGAAGGCGACGTTCTCGGCCACCGTCTTCGCATTCAGCAGGTTGAAATGCTGGAAGATCATGCCGATCCGCCGCCGCGCGGCGCGCAGCTCGGCCGGCGCCAGGGCCGTCATCTCGCGGCCGTCGACCGTCACCGTTCCGGCGTCCGGCCGCTCCAGCAGATTGATCGTCCGGATCAGCGTCGACTTGCCCGCCCCGGACCGCCCGACCACGCCGAACACCTGACCGGCCTCGACCGTCAGATCGACCGCGTCCAGCGCCACGCGCTCGCCCGCCGCGCTCCTGAAGCGCTTCGTGACCCCTTCCAGCCGGATCATCAGTCGGCGTCCAACGCCTTTGCGGGAATGATGGTGACGCTCTCGCCGCAGCCGCAGGCGTCGGTCTGGTTGGGATTGCGGAAGACGAATTTCGAGGCCAGCTTCGTGACCTCGTAGTCGAGCTCCGATCCGATCAGGAACAGGATCGACCTGGGATCGACGACCACGGTCGCGCCCTTGTCGGTCACCACCTCGTCCAGCGGCCCGATCTCGTCGGCGAAGGCGAAGGTGTATTCCTGCCCTGCGCAGCCTGCATTCTTCAGCCCGACCCGCAGCGCCTTGTGTCCGCCGGCTTGGGTCAGGGCGCGCACCCGCTCGGCCGCCGCCTCGGTCAGGGTGACGACAGCGGGGCGCGGGCGGCGGGGACGGGGCGTGGTCTGCAAATCACTCATCGGTTCACTTTCCCGCCGTCATCCTCGGGCTTGACCCGAGGATCAGAGTTTCAGTCGCCCGGTTGCAATTGGGGAAGGCGCGGCCGTCGGCCAAGCCCCCAACCAGGTGCAGTGGACCTTTCGACCCTCGGGTTAAGCCCGAGGGTGACGATGTTGAGAGCGTGTCCATCAGAACATGTTCAGGGCCAGTTTGGCCTCGTCGCTCATCTTCGAGGGGTCCCATGGCGGATCAAAGGTCAGTTCCGCGCGCGCCGACTTGACGCCCTCAACCTTCTTCACTGCCTCCTCGACCCAGATCGGCATTTCGCCGGCCACGGGGCAGCCCGGCGCGGTCAAGGTCATCTCGACCACCACATCGCGGTCGTCGGACAGGTCGACCTTGTAGATCAGCCCCAGCTCATAGATGTCGACCGGGATTTCCGGATCGAACACCGACTTCAGCGCCTCGATGATGTCGTCCGTCATCCGGTCGATCTCGGCCTGGGCCAGGGCGCTCTTCTGGGGCGCGTCCCAGGCTTCGGCGAAGGCCGCGCTGTCGGTCGTGGGGGTCGTCGGATCGCTCATGCGAAGAACTCACGGGCCTTAATCAGGGCGTCGGCGAAGGCGTCGGCGTCCTCGAAGGTGTTATATAGGGCGAAGCTGGCGCGGGCGCTCGAGGTGATGCCGAACCGGCGTGACAGCGGTTCGGCACAGTGCAGGCCGGCGCGGACGGCGACGCCGTAGCGGTCCATCACCTGCGCAATGTCATGGGCATGGGCCCCGTCGACGGTGAAGGTGAAGATCGCCCCCTTGCCCGCCGCCGTGCCGATCTCGCTCAGCCAGTTCCGGCCCTCCAGCCGCTCGCGCACACGGTTCATCAGCGCCTGTTCGTGGGCTCTGATCGCCGCCGCGTCGAACTGCGTCAGCCAGTCGATCGCCGCCCCGAGGCCGATGGCCTCGAGAATCGGCGGCGTTCCCGCCTCGAACCGGTGCGGCAGGCCCGCATAGGTCACCGCATCCTCGGTCACCGTGGCGATCATCTCGCCCCCGCCCTGGTAGGGCGGCAGGGCCTCAAGCGCCGCGCGCTTGCCGTACAGGCCGCCGATGCCGGTGGGGCCGAACAGCTTGTGGCCGGTGAAGATATAGAAGTCGGCGTCCAGCGCCTGGACATCGGGGCTGCAGTGCACCGCCCCCTGGCATCCGTCGACCAGCACCAGCGCCCCCGCCGCATGGGCCAGGTCGGCAATGAAGCGGACATCGTTCACCGTGCCCAGCACATTCGACATATGCGTCACGGCCACCAGCCGGGTCCGCGTTCCGATCAGCGCCACCAGCGCCGCCATGTCCAGCGCGCCGTCATCGGTGACGGGGGCCCATTTCAGCACCGCGCCGAAGCGCTCACGCAGCATGTGCCAGGGCACGATATTGGCGTGATGCTCCATCTGGGTGACGACGATCTCGTCGCCCGGCTGGATCGACTGGCCCAGCCCCGCCGCGACCAGATTGATCGCCTCGGTCCCGCCCTTGGTCCAGATGATCTGGTCCGGGCTTTCGGCATTCAGGAACCGCGCCATTGTCTCGCGCGCGGCCTCGAAGGCCTCGGTCGTCTCATTGGCCAGGGTATGCAGGCCGCGGTGCACATTGGCGTAGGAATGCTCCATCGCCGCCGTCAGGGCGTCGATCACCGCCCGCGGCTTCTGCGCCGAGGCCGCCGAGTCCAGATAGACCAGCGGCTTGCCGTTCACCGTCCGCGACAGGATCGGGAACTGCGCACGCGCCGCATAGGGGTCAAAGGTGATCACAGGCGAGCCGTCAGCCATTCCCGCACCACCTCTCTCGCGCCCTCGTGTTCGATCCGGTCCACGACCTCGATCAGGAAGGCTTGCGTCAGCAGCGCCTGCGCCTCGTCGGCCGGAATGCCGCGCTGCTGCATGTAGAACAGGGCGCTCTCGTCGAGATTTCCGACCGTATTGCCGTGCGCGCACTGCACGTCGTCGGCATAGATCTCCAGCTCCGGCTTGGCGTCGATCTCGGCGCGTTCACCGAGGATCAGGGCATGGTGGCCCATGCTGGCGTCGGTGCCGTCGGCCCCGCGCTCGACGATGATCTTGCCCTGGAAGACGCCGCGCGCTGTGTCGCGGACGACGCCCTTGGTAAGTTGGGAGGTGAGGCCGTTCATGCCGTTGTGGCGGACGACGCTAGTCAGGTCGGTGTGGCTTTTCGAGGACAGAATATAGACACCGTCAATCCGGACCTCGGCGCCTTGTCCGGGGTGCTGGACCCTCGTTTCGTGCCTTTGAAGCTGAGCACCCGTCGTAAACACGCTCTGCTGAAAGCTGGCACCCTCCGCGAGATGGACCTCTGCCGAACAGATCGACAGCGCGTCGCTCGCATCGCTCGCCAGCACCAGACGCTCGCAACGTCCGCCGGGTTCTATGAATATCTCGAGGAGGTAGTTCGAGAAGTAGCCGCTGCCTTCGCCTTCGAGGCTCTCGAGAAGCGTGAACTCAGCGCCGGCCTTTACGATCACTCCCAACCTGCCGTGATGCATGGTGTTTTCGGCTCTGCTGAGCCAGCGGAGACGCGTTTCTCGAGGAGCACCCGGCAGGACTGTAATGACCGTCACAGGCTCGGTTGTCGCTTCGGAAGCGAGCAGCGCCATAGGCATCCGGTTCGCCAGATGAGGCACCTTGGGCGCCAGGAAGGTGCGGACCTGCAATCCCTCCGGAAAAAGCTCCTCCGCATAGGGAACGTCCTCGCCGTTGGCGATCAGCACTTGATGCTCGCCGTAACCCCAAGGGCCATCCAACGGGAAGGTACTGCCATCGGCCAAGGTCGGCGACCCTGCCGGGACAAACTTTAGTTGGCGACGGACATCCGTGTATCTCCACTCTTCCCAACGCCTAGACGGGAAGGTCGTGACATCCTTCAGATCAATCCGAACGGGCGCGTTCAAGCCGCCACCGGCAGGTATTTGTCATACCCTTCCGCTTCCAGCTGCAGCGCCAGTTCAGGGCCTCCCGAGGCGACGATGCGGCCGCCGGCCAGCACATGCACCCGGTCGGGTTTGATGTAGTCCAGCAGCCGCTGATAGTGGGTGATCACCAGCATGGCGCGGTCGGGCGAGCGCAGGGCGTTGACCCCTTCCGACACGATCCGCAGGGCGTCGATGTCGAGGCCGGAATCCGTCTCGTCGAGGATCAGCAGCGACGGCTCCAGCAGGGCCATCTGCAGGATCTCCATCCGCTTCTTCTCGCCGCCCGAGAAGCCGACGTTCAGCGGCCGCTTGAGCATGTCGAAATCCATCTTCAGCGCCGCCGACGCCGCCTTGACCTGTTTCAGGAAGGCGGGGGCCGAAACCTCCTCCTCGCCGCGCGCCCGCTTCTGCGCATTCAGCGCCGTGCGCACGAAGGTCAGGGCCGGAACGCCGGGGATCTCGATCGGATACTGGAACGACAGGAAGACGCCCCTGGCCGCCCGCTCGGCCGGCTCCAGACCCAGCAGGTCCTCGCCCTTCCACGACACGCCGCCCTCGGTCGCCTCATAGCCGGGCCGTCCGGCCACGGCGTAGCCCAGCGTCGACTTGCCGGCCCCGTTCGGCCCCATGATGGCGTGCACCTCGCCGGCCGGGACGTCGAGCGTCAGGCCCTTGAGGATCGGCTTGTCGCCGACGGAGACGTGGAGATTGGAGATGGAGAGCATCAACTTACTCGTCATGGACATGCACCTTCGACGGCGCACATGTAGGTCAGAAATCCAGCGAAAAGCGCGAAAGGCAGCAGCAACACGAGAGGCAGCAAGCCCAAAGCGCCGAGCCAGCCCGCTCGACGAAACGACACCACCAGCATGACCAGCCACGCGACGTGCAACGGCCAGTGTAGCCAATCCGCGGGACCCCACATTGGAAAGCCGATGCCGCTCGCCCAGCTCAGAACGCAAAGACTGCCCAAGGCGAAAGCTGCGCCAATGATCAGCCAGTTCTGGTTCTGCCGGCTCACCCGACGCTCCCTTCCAGACTGATCGCCACCAGCTTCTGCGCCTCGACGGCGAACTCCATCGGCAGCTTCTGCATCACGTCGCGGACGAAGCCGTTGACCAGCAGGGCGACCGCCTCCTCCTGCGACAGGCCGCGCTGCTGGGCGTAGAACAGCTGGTCGTCGGACAGGCGCGTCGTCGTCGCCTCGTGCTCCAGCTGGGCCGAGCCGTTGCGGGCCTCGATATAGGGCACGGTGTGCGAGCCGCACTCCTTGCCGATCAGCAGGCTGTCGCACTGGGTGAAGTTGCGCACGCCCGTCGCCTTCGGATGCACCGACACCAGACCGCGATAGGTCGAATCCGACTTCCCGGCCGACACCGCCTTGGCGATGATCCGGCTCTTCGAATTCTTGCCCAGATGGATCATCTTGGTGCCGGTGTCGGCCTGCTGATGTCCGTTGGTGATGGCGATCGAATAGAATTCGCCCGAGCTCTCCTCGCCCTTGAGGATGCAGGACGGATATTTCCACGTCACGGCCGAGCCGGTCTCGACCTGGGTCCAGCTGACCTTCGACCGGTCGCCCCGGCAGTCGGCGCGCTTGGTCACGAAATTATAGATGCCGCCCTTGCCCTCGGCGTCGCCGGGGTACCAGTTCTGGACCGTCGAATATTTGATCTCGGCGTCGTCCAGTGCGACCAGCTCAACCACCGCCGCATGCAGCTGGTTCTCGTCGCGCATCGGGGCGGTGCAGCCCTCCAGATAGGAGCAGTAGCTGCCCTTGTCGGCGATGATCAGGGTGCGTTCGAACTGGCCGGTCTGGCTCGCATTGATGCGGAAATAGGTCGACAGCTCCATCGGGCAGCGCACGCCCGGCGGGATGTAGACGAACGAGCCGTCCGAAAAGACCGCGCTGTTCAGGGCCGCGAAATAGTTGTCCGAGACCGGCACCACCGACCCCAGATATTTGCGCACCAGCTCAGGATGTTCGCGCAAGGCCTCGGAAATCGGCATGAAAATCACGCCGACCTTGGCCAGCTCGGCCTTGAAGGTGGTGACCACCGAGACACTGTCGAACACCGCGTCCACGGCATAGCGCGCGGCACCCTCGACGCCCGCCAGCACCTCCTGCTCCTTCAGCGGGATGCCCAGCTTGGCATAGATGGCGAGGATTTCCGGATCGACCTCGTCCAGTGACTTGAGGCCGACCTTCTCCTTCGGCGCCGCATAGTAGAACAGGTCCTGATAGTCGACCGGCGTGTATTTCACCGACGCCCAGGTCGGCTCCTCCATCGCCAGCCAGCGCTCATAGGCGGCCAGCCGCCATTCCAGCATCCACTCCGGCTCGCCCTTCTTCTCGGAAATGAAGCGGACGATGTCGGCACTCAGCCCCTTGGGGGCGTATTCCGTCTCGATGTCCGAGGTGAAGCCGTGCTCATACTTCTCCAGCGCGGCGACCGCGTCGATGGTCTTCTGAACGGCAGCCATCAGGCATCAGCTTTCTGGCGCTCGGCGGTCCGGGCGCGGTGTTTCGCATAGGCCTCGACCCAGGCGGCGGCGAACCGCTTCCAGTCGTCCTCGACCGTGCCCCAGCCGCCCGAGATCCGGATGCCGCCGGTGGCCAGGGCGATCCGCCCCGTCGCCACGATGGCCCGAGAGGGCTTGGTCTTGCCCGAGGAACAGGCCGATCCGGCCGAGACCATCAGCCCCATCAGATCGAGGCTGATCAGCTGCTGCGGGCTCTCCCAGTCGGGCACGGCCATGAACAGGGTGTTGGGCAGGCGATCGGCGCCCTCGCCGATGATGGTCGCCCCGGCCGCCTTGACCACCGCCTCGGCCGCATCGCGCCAAGCAGCGTGCGCCTGTGCCGTCGGCAGGTCACGCGCGGCGCAGACAGCGGCGGCGCCGAATCCGGTGATCCCCGGCACATTTTCCGTCCCGGCCCGCAGGCCCCGCTCCTGCCCGGCCCCGTGCAGGATGCGCACGGCCTCCCGGCCCTCCGCCATCACCAGCGCGCCGACGCCCTGCGGACCGCCGAGCTTGTGCGCGGACAGGGTCAGGCTATCGGCCATCAGGGTGCGGATATCGACGGGGATCTTGCCCGCCGACTGGATGGCGTCGACGTGCAGCCAGCCGCCGGCCGAGCGCACCAGCCGCGCCGCCTCGGTGATCGGCTGGATGACGCCGCTCTCGTTATTGGCATGGTGGATCGCCACCACCGCGCGGCCCGGCTGTCCCAGCAGCTGTCGCAGCTTGTTCAGATCGACGACGCCGCGGGCATCCACCGGCAGCATCGACACCGGCTTGCCCGAGGCCATGGCCGCCTCGGCCACGCACGGATGTTCGGTCGCGCTGACGATCAGCCGCTCGCAGCCGGCCGCGATGGCGCTCGCCACAGCCTGGGCGTTGGACTCCGTGCCCCCGCTTGAAAACACGACTGCCGTCGGGTCAGCGCCGACCAGATCGGCCACGATCGCCCGCGCCGTCTCGACCCGCGCCCGCGCCCGTCGGCCCGCCGCGTGGACGGCGTTGGGATTGCCGTTGTCGGCCAAGGCCTCGGCCATCGCCGCCTGCACCTCGGGTCGAACCAGACCCGAGGCATTATAGTCCAGATAAACGCCGTTCACGCCGCCACTCCGATATCGTTCCTGGCTTCCGCCTCGGTCGCCCTGCGCCGCGCTCCGGTGCGGTTCATCACCACATCCTCCAGCGACACGCCTGCCAGATAGCGATGGATCTCGTCGCCGAGGTCCTCCCACAGATTGTGGGTGATGCAACGCTCGCCGGCCATCATGCAGCCCTTGGGCGACGAATGGCCGATGCAGCGGGTCGCCCGGATCGGCTCGTCGACAGCCAGCACGATCTCGGCCACCACCGTCTCATGGGCTCCCTTGGCCAGCCGGTAGCCGCCTCCGGGACCGCGCACGCTCTGCACCAGTCCGCCCTTGCGCAACCGCGCGAACAACTGCTCCAGATAGCTCAGGGAAATCTCCTGACGCGTGGCAATTTCGGCCAGCGACACGGCCCGGGCACCGCCCTCTCCCTGTCCGTTCCGGGCCAGATCGGCCATCGCCATCACGGCGTATCGTCCCTTGGTCGACAGGCGCATCGTCCACCTTCAAAAATCGCGCGCTTTTCAGGGGTCCTGTGCTAGAACCCGCGCCTTCGCAAAGGCGTCGACGCGCACGGGGGACTTAGAAAGTCCTACCCCTGCAGTCAAGTATTACGCAGTTGCGAAACGACAGTTGAACACGGAAATTCGCCGCATATGCCCGAAGTCATCCTGCCCGGCGCCTCTGGCCGTATCGAAGGCCGCTATTCGCCGGGCAAGCGCCCGAACGCGCCGATCGCCCTGATCCTGCATCCGCACCCCAAGGCGGCCGGGCATATGAACAACCCGGTCACCGTGACCCTTTACCAGCTGTTCCAGAAGCGCGGCTTCGCGACGCTGCGTTACAACAGCCGGGGCGTCGGCAAGTCGCAGGGCGAGTTCGACAGCGGTATCGGCGAACTGGCCGACGCGGCGACCGCCCTCGACTGGCTCCAGTCCAACAACCCCGGGGCCTCCCAGACCTGGGTCGCCGGCTATCAGTTCGGCGCCTATATCGGCATGCAGCTCTTGATGCGCCGGCCCGAGACCGACGGCTTCATCTCGGTCTCGCCGCCCTCGAACATGTACGACTTCAGCTTCCTGGCCCCCTGCCCGGCCTCGGGCCTGTTCCTGCACGGCACCAACGACACCGTCGTCCCGCCGGTCGAGGTCGAACGCGTGGTCAACAAGCTGCGCACCCAGAAGGGCATCATCATCGACTATGAGCTGGAAGAGGGCGCGACCCATTTCTGGCAGGACCACATCGGTGCCGTGGAAACCCGCGTCGGCGCCTATCTGGACAAGCGGCTGACGGAAAAGCCGGCTTAGGGTTCAAGCCTTCCGGCCTTCCTCGAATCCGTCCAACCACGCCAGCCTGAGCATCAAGGTGTCGCGGACGATGCCGATCGACACCTGCTCGGTCGCGTCCCGATCCTTTCCATAGGTGGGCAGCCGATCCAGCTGCGCCGCTGTCTTCTGCCGCAGTCTTTCGAACAGGGCTCCGCACTCGGCCTCAGACAGCATCGCCCACAGCCCCGCCCGGATCCGGAACGGGTCCACGCCGATGTTGCAGGCCCGGTCCGCGTCGAGGCTCCAGTCGCGCAAGCGTGCTTCGCCCTGCGGCGTGAGTGAAAGCTGACGGGTTCGCCTGGCCCCCTCCGGTTCGCCCATGACCAGCAGCCCGGCCGCCTCAAGGCGCCGTATCGCAGGGCTCACTGCCCCCGCACTGCCGCTCCACTCTGACGACATCGACAGCTGGAACGCGCGGCGCACCTTGAACGCGGTCGTCATGCCGCGATGGTGGATCTCCACCAGCAGGGCGCCTTCCAGCTCAGTCAGAATGTGTTCCGGCGATTTCACTTGCGACCTCCGCGCTAGACGGTACTATTAGACCTGTTGCGGTCAAGGAGTATTCTGATGCTGACGCGCCGATCCATTCTGGTCACCCCTGCCGCCCTCTCATTATCCTACGCCCTCGCGGGATCCGTCGCGGCACAAGGTGCGCCCCGCACCAGGCCACGTAGCGAAATGGCGTCCCTGTTCATATCGCAGGACCGGCCACTCATCATGGTCCGGTCTGCAGGCGGGATTCCGGTGCCCATGGTCTTTGACACCGGCACGAATGGCAACGCCGCGGATTTGCCTTATGCGACGGCCCTGAACCTTCAGAAGACCGGCGATCTCATCACCATCGACGGCGCAACCGGCAAGCCGCTGGACAACGGCGGGTTCAATACCATCGTTCCCGACGTATCCATGGGCGGCGTCAATGTCGGCGACCAGGTATTCGGCATCTACCCCCGACGAGAGACCAACGAGGCCGGCATTGTCGGACCCTATGTCTTTGGCGACCGGCTGGTGAATATGGAACTGTCGCATGACAGGCTTCGCATTCGCGACAAGTCACCCTTCACGATCCCGACCGGTCCCACCTTTCCCTATCTCGACGACGACCGCCCGGGCATCATGGTCGCGGGGCCGGGGTTCAGTCGGCTGGCGCTGATGGATTCCGGCTATACGGGCGGGCTCATGCTGCCGCTCGACATGGCCGCGTCGCTGCCACTGGATGGCGAGCCCGTGATTACAGGTATGGCCATCTCGGTCAGCGGCTCCCGACCGCTATATGGGGGGCGCATGAAAGGGGACATAAGGATCGGCCCGCTTGTGGTCACAAACCCTGAGTTGCAGTTCGGCGGCGTGAAGATCAAAGTTGGCATTCACCTTCTTCGTCAGATGATGGTCGTGATGGACCCCGCCGGAAAACGCAGTTGGGCGTCGGTTCCCGACCGCCTCGCGGCCTCGCGGCTGTCGGACTATGTCGGTCGGTACGGCGAGCGCGAGATTCGCGTGGAGAACGACCGCCTCGTCTTTCAGCGCGATGGTCGGGTACCCCGCACACTCTCGCCCTATGACGGCGATCTGTTCGATTTCGACGACGCCGCAGTACAGATTCAGTTCGTCCGCGGTGCGGCCGGCGTGATCGGATTCGACATCATCGAACGCACCCTGACCGAGGTTGACCGGACGGGCTGACCCCTCGGTGGATCGTCAACCGCCGTCCCTGTTCGATTCCGGCCTGCTCGTTCGGGCTGGTGAGCGCGCAGTCAACAAGCTGCGCACCCAGAAGGGCATCATCATCGACTATGAGCTGGAAGAGGGCGCGACCCATTTCTGGCAGGACCACATCGGTGCCGTGGAAACCCGCGTCGGCGCCTATCTGGACAAGCGGCTGACGGAAAAGCCGGCTTAAGGTTCGGCCGACGGCCTAAGGTTGTTCCTCGCACGGCGGACTGTCCGCGAACACCTGTTCGTACTCCGCCAGGGTCAAGGGAAAGCCCATCTCACGGCGCCGCGCGTCCGCGTTCTCGGGGTCTTCCAGATTCTCGCGGTCGATCACCCATTTGCCTGCCTTGCAGGTCACCTGCGTCCCATAGCGCTGGAGTCGGCCTTCAGTGTTGGCGAGGCGGTCGTACATCAGCCCGTACGACTGTCCGTCGACCTCCCCGGCCGCCACCAGCGACTCCAGAACCGGCACGAATCGCCGCCAGTGTTCGATGTCGGAATGCTGCACGATCAGGAAGGCCGCCTGAGCGGCCCGTGCGCCATAGGCGCTTTTCAGGAACCAGCCCTCGGGCGGAACCATCGTGAGGAGTTCCGCCATCAGGCGCTCGTCCAGCGCCCTTAGCTGCGTCCACATGGCCGCATTGGCAGCCTCGCGCTCCGCCTCGGGCAAGACGCTGAGGTCGATCGGATTTTCGGCCCGCCGCCCGACCTGGTCCAACACGCCCATCCGCTCCAGCCGTTCGCGATCGCTGGTCGCGGGCGGCAGCGCGGCCTGCCTGGCCTCCTCCGCCGCGATCGCCTCGGCCACAGGCGCGATCAGGGCGCGAGCCTCGGGGCTCAAAGGGGCAGGCTCCTGAAACGTCAGAAGCGCGGCGAGCAGCAATGCGATCATGAAATCCTCCGTTGCGCGCAGGTCAGCCACCGATCATGGCGAACTTGCGACCGTCAGTAGAGCAGATACGGCTTCCGCTCTTCCACCCACGCCGCCTCATCCGGCCCGGCCAGTGCCTCCAGATCGGCCGGCGTCGCGGCCGGATCGTCGACCCATTCTCTCAGCCCCGGCCCGCCGTTGATCACATCGATGGCCAGTTTGTCGAAGACGTATTCGTACGGGAAGTCCCGCCACAGGGCGTAGTCCGGATACAGCCGCCGGATCGCCTTGAAGCCCAGCGCCTGCAGGCGCCACGGCCGGAAGGCCGCATGGTCATAGGCCGGGTCGTCGACGTGGATCTGCACGCCGTTGCAGAGCTGGTGCACGTGCTTGTGGAAGGTCGGCTCGAACCAGCAGTCGCGCAGCCGGCAGCCCTCCAGCCACTCCGGCGCAAACGCCTGCATCTCGGCGATCACCGCCCGGGCGTCGATGTTCGGCGCGCCGAACAGCTCCAGAGGCCGCGTCGTGCCCCGGCCCTCGGACAGGGTCGTCCCCTCCAGCATCACCGTGCCCGCATAGGCCCGCGCCATCGACAGGTTCGCCGCATTGGGGCTGGGGTTGATCCAGCTGCGCTCCCCGATCGGCCAGCCGAAGCCCGGCCCCTGCTCCGGCGCCCAGCCCTCCATCTCGATGACGCGGTATTCCACATCCAGCTTGAAGTGGTCGATGAACCAGCGGCCCATCTCGCCCAGGGTCATGCCGTGGCGCATCGGCATCGGCCCCGCCCCGACGAAACTCTCCCAGCCCGGCAGCAGGGTCGTGCCCTCGACGGGCCGCCCGGCGGGGTTGGGCCGGTCCAGCACCCAGACCGCCTTGCCGTGCTTGGCCGACTCCTCCAGCACATAGAGCAGCGTCGTCACGAAGGTGTAGATGCGGCAGCCTAGGTCCTGCATGTCGACCAGCAGGACGTCGAACGTCCCCATCGCCTGGCCGCTGGGCCGACGCACCTCGCCGTACAGGCTGAACACCGGAATGCCGTGCCGCGGATCGGTAAAGTCCGGGCTCTCCATCATATTGTCCTGCAGGTCGCCCCGCATCCCGTGCTGCGGCCCGAAGGCGGCCGTGACGTTCAGGTCGTCGCAGGCCATCAGCGCATCCAGCGAATGCGTCAGGTCCGCCGTCACCGAGGCCGGATGCCCCAGCAGGGCGACGCGCTTCCCCTTCAGCGCCGCGCGCAGCGCGGGCTCGGACAGCAGGCGGTCGATGCCGAATTTCATGGGAGGTCCAGAACGAAGGAGTCGGGATGGTGGAAGTCCGGCTTATCGGACGGATGGGCCAGCGCCCAGTAAGAGATCGTCCCATCGACGGCTTCCAGCACTGCCGACAGGCCCAAGCGCGACGCGCCAGACGGCACTTGCAGCCAACTCTCCAGGATCAGGATGCCGTCGTAACCCGAGCCAGACAGCACCGGTTGCGTCGCCGTTTGCTCCGCCAACCGCATACCTTCACGATACGAGCTAAAGTGGTAGCTGGCCCACTGGCCCTCCACCGCGAGGTTAAACTCAACATACCCGTCGCTGCCTGCCAGAAATGCTTCGAAGCAAGTGTGACGCCAAAGCTCCTTGGCCCTTCCCGGGACACCCCCATATGGCCAGTCCAGTGAACGTATATCCCCCTCTGCGACGAACTGGAGCCGTAGGTCAGACCCGCTGGTGTCGATGTCCACTCGCAGTGTCTTGATGGGGCTCAGCGGCGACGCCGGATGGGGCGTCAGCGTCACCGTTCGAGTTGGGGCGGTTCGCGCTTCCATATGCCCGTGCTACACGCCCCTTCCCTCCCAAGCCAAGCCTGATCCGATGACCGAGCCCGCCTTCAAGTCCACGTTCCTCCAAACCCTGCAGGCGCGCGGCTATATCCATCAGATCACCCACCCGGCCGAGCTCGACGCGGCGGCCGCCGGCGGCGTGGTCACCGGCTACATCGGCTTCGACGCAACCGCGCCCTCGCTGCACGTCGGATCGCTCATCCAGATCATGATGCTGCGCCGGCTGCAGCAGGCCGGCGGCAAGCCCATCGTCCTGATGGGCGGCGGCACCACCAAGGTCGGCGACCCGACCGGCAAGGACGCCTCGCGCCCCCAGCTGACCGACGAAACCATCCAGTCCAACATCGCCTCCATCAAGACGGTGTTCGAGAAATTCCTGACCTTCGGCGACGGCCCGACCGACGCCATCCTGCTCGACAACGACCAGTGGCTGTCGACCTACGGCTACGTCGAATTCCTGCGCGAATACGGCACGCATTTCACCATCAACCGGATGCTGGCCTTCGACTCGGTCAAGCTGCGGCTGGAACGCGAACAGCCGATGACCTTCCTCGAGTTCAACTACATGCTGATGCAGTCGGTGGACTTTCTCGAGCTGAACCGCGCCCGCGGCTGCACCCTGCAGATGGGCGGGTCGGACCAGTGGGGCAACATCGTCTCGGGCGTCGATCTGGTGCGCCGGGTGGACCAGAAGGCCGCCTTCGGCCTGACCACGCCGCTGCTGACCACCGCCTCTGGTGGCAAGATGGGCAAGACGGCACAGGGCGCGGTCTGGCTGAACGCCGAACAGCTGAGCCCGTATGACTACTGGCAGTTCTGGCGCAACGTCGATGACGCGGACGTCGGCAGATTCCTGCGCCTGTTCACGGACCTGCCGCTGGACGAGATCGCCCGGCTGGAGGCGCTTGAGGGTGCCGGCATCAACGACGCCAAGAAGACTCTGGCTGATGCGGCCACAACGATGCTGCACGGGGCGGGAGCGGCCTCAGCATCGCGTGATCGCGCGGAGTCAAAGTTTGAGCGGGGCGAGGCGGTCACGCTGGAGACGTTCGATTTCGATTGGGCAGGCGAAGAGAATTTCACTCGGCGGACGCCAGAGGCGCTGGTTAAGGCAGCGGAAATCTCCTCGATCAAGGATGCCAAACGGTCGATAGCGAACGGTGAGATCCGCATTAACGGCGTCGTTGTGAACGGTGACGAGACCTATTTGCGTGAGGACGCACAGGACGGCCTATTTCTGGTCCAGAAGGGCAAGAAGACCTCACGCTTGGTTCGCCCCATCTAGATCCGCTCATCCCCGCGAACGCAGGGACCCAGTGCTTTGGGTGACAGGACGGCGGAGCGAAGCATCGAGCGTCGATCCGGGAACGGCGGCGTCAGGCTGGACAGAACTGGGTCCCCGCGTTCGCGGGGATGAGCGGAGCAGAAGATGATCATTGAAGTTGGAATGAAAGCCCCCGCGTTCGACATGGCCACGGCCGATGGCGGCGGCGTCTCGCTGGGGGCCCTGACGGGCCGCAAGGTCGTGCTGTATTTCTATCCGAAGGCCGACACGCCGGGCTGCACCAATGAAGCGCGGGACTTCTCCGAACACATCGACGCCTTCGACGCAGCCGGCGCGACCGTCATCGGGGTCTCCCGTGACCCGGTGAAGAAGCTCGACCGCTTCAGGACCAAATACGATCTCAAGGTCATCCTCGCTTCCGACGAGCCGGAGGACGTCACCGAGGCCTTCGGCGTCTGGGTCGAGAAAAAGCTTTACGGCCGCGAGTATATGGGCATCGAGCGGGCCACCTTCCTGATCGACGGCGCAGGCGTTGTTCGGCGTGTCTGGCGCAAGGTGGCAGTCAAGGGACACGCGGCTGAAGTGTTGGCGGCCACACAATCGATCTGAGAACGGAACGATCCAGACCCGGCTGGAGATCTAACAGGCGCTACATAGATTCGCGGACTCGCCTGTAGAGCGAATAAGAGCGCCGAATACCGATGTTCTTCGCCTGAAGACCGGCCAAGGTGGTTAACAAGTCGTGAACAGACTTGTCCCCATGCTAAACCTTGGCGCATAACCCCTCGTCGTACGTTCTGGGGGCGTTGCGTGATGACCGAACAAGAGCCGACTGTCAGGCGGTCTCTGATCGGAAAGTGGTTTCCGACCCGATATCTCTACCTGCGCGATGGCGAGTCCGTCCGCGCCTGGGCCCTGACACCCGGCAAACAGGCGGCCGGCGCGGTCGCCGCGGTCCTGCTGGGCGGCTGGACCGCCCTCGCCTCGGGCAGCATGATCTTCGACATGGTGGCGCAGAGTCAGACGGATCGAACCGTCGCCAGCGCCCGCGCCGCCTCCGAGCGGATGAACGCCGACCTGCAGGCCCGACTGGACAGCGCCGTGGTGCGCATGACCGCCACCACCGGCTCGCTCGACGAAATGGCCCAGATGGTCGAGCGCCGCCACGCCGCCCTGACCCAGGTCATGGGCATGTTCCGCGGCGTCGAGGGCGCCGAACAGGCGCTGCGGCCTGCCCCGGCCCTCAATCCCGACCGCTCCTCGCCGGTCCAGCGCATGATCGCCGTGCGCATGGACCAGGAGCGGCTGATTGCCCGCGCCGAGACCGAGGCCCAGACCCGTGCCGAACGTCTGCGGCTGGCCTTCCGCCTCGCCGGCCTCAACCCGGCGGCCTACACCCCGACCGGCTCGGCCCTCGGCGGCCCGCTGGTGGAGGCCCGCGATCCGCGAGCCCTGGCCGCCGTTCTGGATGTCGATGAAGCCTTCGCCGTGCGTATCCGCCACGCTGCCGACAACCTGTCCGACATGCGCTCCCTGGCCAACGCTGCGGAGGGTATGCCCTTCCGTCGCCCGACCCAGGCCCGGACCACCTCTGGCTTCGGCGTTCGCTTCGACCCGTTCAACGGTCGTCCCGCCCTGCATCAGGGGCAGGACTTCGCTGCCCCCCTCAACACGCCGATCTACGCCCCGGCTCCCGGAATCGTGTCTTTTGTCGGGGTCCGTTCAGGGTATGGCAACACCGTTGAGATAGATCATGGTCGCGGTTTCAAGACACGCTACGCCCACCTGAACGCAATGGCTGTCCGGCCCGGTCAGCGGATTGCGATCGGTCACCGCGTCGGTGCCATGGGAACCACAGGACGCTCTACCGGCGTGCATCTGCACTATGAAGTGTGGATGAACGGCCGACCCCAAAACCCCGCCCGCTTCATGAGAGCCGGAGACCAACTTGTTCAACAAGACCAAATCCCCCGCCCCGTCGCCCCAGCCCCGCGCTGACAACGGTTCATCCATCCCCCCGCTGCCGGATCTGCCGATGCCGGGAGGGTCTTCGGTCGCGCCGGCCCGCTCCGCCTCGCCGTCGGCGCCCAGCCCGCGTGGTCTTTCCACCCTGTCGTCGGACCTCCAGTTCGAAGGCAGCATCACGGGCGAGGGCGATCTCCAGATTGACGGTGCGATCAAGGGCGACGTCCGCGTCGGCCGGCTGATCGTCGGCGAGACCGGTGCCGTCGAGGGCAATGTCTCGGCCGACTATGTCGAGGTTCGCGGCCGCGTCGTCGGCGGCATCTCGGGTAAACAGGTCAAGCTGATCGCCACGGCCTATGTTGACGGCGACATCACCGCCGAACAGATGTCGATCGACATCGGTGCCTATTTCCAGGGCCGCGTCCTGCAAGGCCGCCGCGAGGCCCCGGCGCCCACGCCGGCCCCGCGTCCCGCCGCGCCCGAGCCCGCGCCGCAGATCATCGACATGAAGCCAGGCGCGTAACAAACGCCTCTCCCTCCCCCTCCGGGGGAGGGTGGTCGGCGCGAAAGCGACGACCGGGTGGGGGCGCTTCGGCAAGGCAGCGACGGCGTCTGTCTCGCTGCGCCCTCCCCACCCGATCGCTTCGCGATCCGCCCTCCCCCGGGAGGGGGAGGGAGAACGCGCCTCGCTATTCCACCGTAGAACCGCGCGTCTCGCCCACCCGTGCCGCCAGCGCCGCGCCCATGAACATGTCCAGATCGCCATCCAGAACACCCTGGGTGTCCGAGGTCTCAACGTTGGTCCGCAGGTCCTTGACCATCTGATAGGGCTGCAGGACGTACGATCGGATCTGGTGGCCCCAGCCGATATCGGTCTTGGCGTCGGCTACGGCCTGGGCCGCCGCCTCGCGCCGTTGCAGCTCCAGTTCGTACAGACGCGCCCGCAGCATCTTCCACGCCTGTTCGCGGTTCTGGTGCTGGGACCGGCCGGCCTGACAGGCCACCACCGTATTGGTCGGGATGTGGGTCAGGCGCACCGCCGAGTCGGTCTTGTTGATATGCTGACCGCCCGAGCCCGAGGCGCGGTAGGTGTCGGTCCGCACGTCGGACGGATTGATGTCGATCTCGATGGCGTCATCCACCACCGGCGAGACACCGATCGAGGCGAAGGAGGTGTGCCGCTTGGCGGCGGCATCGTAGGGGCTGATGCGCACCAGCCGGTGCACACCCGATTCCGACTTCAGCCAGCCATAGGCGTTGGGCCCCGTAATCAGGATGGTGGCCGACTTGATGCCCGCCTGGTCACCCGATTCCTCGGCCTCCAGCTCGACCTCATAGCCGTGGGCCCGGGCCCAGCGGGAATACATGCGCAGCAGCATCCCGGCCCAGTCGCAGGACTCGGTACCGCCGGCACCGGAGTTGACCTCCAGATAGGCATCATTGCCGTCGGCCTCGCCGGACAGCAGGGCCTCCAGTTCGGCGCGGCCGGCGCGGTCCTTGATCGCCTTCAGCGCGGCGCGCGCCTCCTCCAGCGTCGCCTCATCGCCTTCCTCATCGGCCATGTCGGCGAGCATCACGCCCTCCTCCAGACCCGTCTCCATCTCGCGGACGGTGTCGATCTGGGCGGCCAGGCGTGAGCGGTCCCGCGACACGGCCTGGGCCGCCTCGGGGTCGTTCCAAAGCGTCGGGTCCTCGACCCGGGCGTTCAGCTCATCAAGTTTTCGAAGCGCGACATCCCAGTCAAAGACGCCTCCTGAGCAGAGCGATGCTCTGCTCGATGTCGGCCTTCATGGCCTCGACATCCGGTCTCATCGCATTCTCCAGCGATACAAAAGTGAGGCGCGGACATAGGACGCGCCGGGGGAAAGGGGAAGGAGGGTCGAGGGATTTGGCGGGCCGCCTTCGCCCCTCGACCCTCGACCCTCGACCCTAGTAAAGCCCGCTCAGATCCTCCGCCGGCTCCTTCTTCGGCGGCGGGGGCGTGGCGGGCGCAGCCGGGGCGGTGGAAGGAGGCTGGCCGGCCGCCTCCTCCTGCTCGCGGCGAACCACCTCCTCGTAGTTCTGCGGGCCGGTCGGGATGTCCTGCGCGGGGATATCTTCCTGGCGGCGGTTCTCGGTACCGGGGCGGAAGGCCTCCTCGATGCCGTTCACGGTGCGGAAGATCGCATTCCGGGGCCGCACGAAGGGGCGGGCCGGCCGCTCGCGCAGGGCGGCCTGCATGAACTCGGTGAACACCGGCACCGGGCCGGTGGCACCCGTCTCGCCCGAACCCAGCGGCCGGTTGTCGTCGAAGCCGATGAACACCCCGACCACGATGTCGGACGAGAAGCCGACGAACCAGGCCGAGCGGTATTCATTGGTCGTGCCCGTCTTGCCGCCGACCCAGCGACCGAGACCCCGGGCGCTGGCACCGGTGCCGCGCTGGATCACGCCTTCCAGCATCGAACTGATCTGATAGGCGGTTATCGGATCGATCACCTGCGTCCCGCGCCCCTCGAGACGCGGGGACTCCTGGCCGCTGAAGGCCCGGCCGCAGTCGCGGCAGCGGCGCCGGTCGGCGCGGAAGATGGTCTCACCATCCCGATCCTGGACCATTTCGATCAGATAGGGATCGACCCGCCGCCCGCCGTTGACGAAGGCGGCATAGGCGGCGGTCAGCCGATAGGGCGTGGTCTCGCCCGCGCCCAGCGATACCGACAGGTTGGGCTGCAGATTGTCGGCTACGCCCATACGGCGTGCCAGGTCCACGACATTGCGCATGCCGACGTCCTCGGCCATCCGCACGGTCATGACGTTGCGCGACAGCTCCAGCCCGCGCCTCAGGCTCTGCGGCCCATAGTATTCCCGGCTGTAGTTCTCGGGGCTCCAGCGCGTCCCGTTCGGACCGCCCGCGAAACTGATCGGGGCGTCCAGTATGATCGAGGCCGGCGTATAGTCATCCTCCAGCGCCGCTGCATAGACGAAGGGCTTGAACGCCGAGCCCGGCTGGCGGTTCGCCTGGGTCGCCCGGTTGAAGCTGGACAGGGCGTAGGAATAGCCTCCGACCATGGCCAGTACCCGCCCGGACTGGGGCTCGATCGCGACCAGGGCACCGTTGACGTTGGGCACCTGCTTCAACAGGTACTGGCCCCCGCGCGCCTCGACGAAGATCAGGTCGCCGCGCCGCAGTGGCCGGTTGGCATTGGCCCAGGCGGCGTCAGCGGCCACAAGGGCACCGGAGCGGTTGTCACGGGCGGTGCGGATGCGGACGTTGTTGCCGGCGACAGATTCGACGGCTGCGGCCTCCCAGGCCCGGCGCTCCGGCGGGCGCTGGCCACGCACGGCGGTCTCGCGCCAGCCTTCGGCGAAGTCGGTCCGGCCCCACGGCCCGCGCCAGCCATGCCGGCGGTCATAGTTCTCCAGCCCCTTCATCAGGGCGTCGCGCGCCGCCGACTGCAGCGTCGGGTCCAGGGTGGTGCGCATATAGTAGCCGCCACGATTGACCTGTTCCTGACCGAAGCGGGCGATGGCCTGCCGCCGCGCCTCCTCGACGAAGAAGTCGGCGTCGGCGTACTGGGCCCGCCGGGGCGCGTCCTGGGCCGACAGCGGCCGGGCCAGGGCCGTGGCCAGCTGGGCGTCGTCGATGAAGCCGTTCTCGTTCATCTCCCCAAGCACCCAGTTACGGCGGCCGAGCGCGGCCTCGGGGTGACGTTTCGGGTGATAGTTGTTCGGCCCCTTGGGCAGGGCCGCCAGGAAGGCCGCCTCATCCGGCGTCAGCTGGCTCAGCGACTTGCCGAAATAGTTATAGGCCGCCGCAGCCACGCCATAGGAGCGGTAACCCAGGAAAATCTCGTTGAGATACAGCTCCATGATCTGCTGCTTGGTCAGCGTCGCTTCAAGCCGGTTGGCCAGGATGGCTTCCTTGACCTTGCGGTTGACGCTGCTCTCATTGGTCAGGAGGACGTTCTTGGCCACCTGCTGGGTGATGGTCGAGCCGCCCTCCAGCCGCCGCCCCGTCGCAGCATTGAAGACATTCTTGAACATGGCCCGGCCCAGACCGCCCACGTCGATGCCGCCGTGGTTGAAGAAGTTCCGGTCCTCGGCCGCCAGGAAGGCCTGGATCACCGGCAGCGGGATCTGCTCATAGGGCACATAGATGCGCCGCTCGTCCGAGAACTCGCCGATCAGCGTGCCGTCGCCGGCATAGACCCGCGTCGCCGTCGCGGGCCGGTAGTCCGCAAGTTCCGAGGCGTCAGGCAGGTCATGGAACAGCCAGGCCGCATAGACGGCCACGATCAGCCCGGCCAGGGCGATCCCGCCCAGCAGGGCCACGCCCGCCATCACGAACCAGCGTTCGGCAATCTTCACCTGATACTCCGACAGACGGGCCCGAACCTCCCGTTTAGACCGCGTCGGAGGCTCCGGCTAGAGCCGTGACGCGACGGTCCAGCTCCTGTCGCGCGGCGGCCACGACATCGGCGTCCATATCCCCCTGCCCGGATCCTCCCTGGCCGACCATCCAGCGCAGATAGTCGTCCGGCGGCTCGGCCCATGGCTTGCCGCGATGTTTGCCGAACGGAATCCGGCCCAGGCTGCGCGGTTCGTTGGTCCAGGCCAGCATCTGCTCGACCGTCGCCTCCGTCAGCAGCTCGATCAGCAGATGCGCCGTCACCCAGGCGTCCGGCCCCGCCCGGTGTGCCGGATCGGCCAGGGCCGGGTCCAGCCGCAGGCCACGCCAGTAGCGCAGCACCTGGTTGGAATGCCCCGGTGCCCCCGGCCAGACGGTCTTCGCCGACCGGACGGTGCAGATCCAGGGCAGGCCCCCGTGCGCCGTGTCAGCGATGAATCCGCGCTCGAACCGCGCCGAATGGGCCACCATCACGTCGGCCGGCACGGGCAGAAACATCGCGCGCAAGGCATGTTCGTCGCAGTGCGGATCGTCGGGCGTGAAATGCTCCGGCGTCAGGTGATGCACCGCCATGGCGTGAAACGAGATCTCGCCCCGAGGCCGGAACAGCTTCGTCACCGGCGGCAGGGCGGTCCAGCACCCTGCCCCGTCGCGCACGACATCGACGATCCCGACCTCAAGGATTTCCGAGGACCGGTCCCCGCCGCTGGTTTCAAGATCGACGACACGCAGGCGCATGGGGCGAAGATAGGCGGTTCGGCGGGGGAGTGCGAGGCGGGGGCAACCCCGGGGGTCATCATTCGTCGGCAAGCCCGCACGGCCTCCTCACCATGGAGCCCTGCGCTGACGACCCTCTCCGTTCGCAGTGCAACAATGGGGATTGACGCCGCCGAAAGTGTTCGCCACCGTAAGCCCACTCATCAAGACCGGCGGAGGGATAGGCCCTTTGATGCCGGGGCAACCTTCCGGGACTTCCCAGTCCCGGAGATGGTGCCAACTCCTGCGAGGCCTCCCCGGAAGCCGCGAGAGATGAGTGAAGCGACGGTTCCCTCACGTCCGGGAGCCGGCTGACTTCACGGGTCTGTCACGCACGAATTGGTTCGCCCCACCGGTTTCGCTGAGCGAGAGCGGAGCGGACCGTGGCGTCCATCGAAACCCCTGAAGAGACCCCCGGACGCGACATCCGCGCGTCCATTCCCGACGACTTTCGGCTGGAGTCCGGCCAGCGTCTGGCCGCGGCAGAGGTCGTCGGCCGCTTGGCCGGCCCCGATCGTGGGCCTCTGGTCGTCGTCGCCGGCGGCATCTCCAGCGGCCGGTTCGCGACGCGCTGGTGGCCCTCGATGGTCAAGGCCGGCGGGCCGATCAACCTGAACCGCCTCCGCGTCCTGGCCTTCGACCTGCTGCCGGGCCATGACGCGCCGGGCGTCACCATCACCACCACCGACCAGGCCCGCCTGCTGGCCCTGCTGCTCGACGCACTGGGCGAGCCGCGGATCGACGCCTTCATCGGTGCCTCCTACGGCGGCTGTATCGGCCTGGCCTTCGCGGCGGTCTTCCCGGACCGGATCGGCGAGCTGGCGGTCATCTCCGCCGCCCACCGCGCCCATCCTGCGGCCACCGCCGTGCGCGGGGTGCAGCGCCGCCTGCTGGCCTTCGCCCGCGACTGCGGCCGCGAGGCCGAGGGGATCGCTCTCACCCGCCAGCTGGCCATGACCACCTATCGCACCGCCGATGAGTTCGACCTGCGCTTCAGCCAGACGCCGCCTGCGGCGGCCGGGGACGCCTGGCCGGTCTGCGACTATCTGATCGCCAGGGGCTCGGCCTACGCCGGGACGACCAGCGCCGATCGCTGGGTCAGCCTGTCGGACTCGCTGGACCGGCACAGCATCGATCCGCGCGCCGTGCGCTGCCCCCTGACGGTCATCGGCTTCACCTCGGACCGGCTCGTTCCGATCGAGGACAGCCGCGACCTTGCCACCCGCGCGCCGAACCTGCGCCGCCTGATCGAGGCCACCTCCATCTTCGGCCACGACGCCTTCCTGAAGGAGCGCGAGCTGATCGGCCGCGCGCTCCACGACCTCCTCTCCCCCCTGCCCCACCTCCAGTCCCGTGAGATCGCCGCATGACCAGTCCCTCCGAACCCCGCCCCTGTACGACCGCCGCCCGTCACGGCGTGAACAGCGACCCGGCGCACGGTGCGGTGATGCCGCCGCTCTATCTGTCGTCGAACTACAGTTTCGACGGCCTCGATGGGAAACGGCGCTATGACTACACGCGGTCGGGCAATCCGACCCGGGACGTGCTCGGCGAGACCCTGGCGAAGCTCGAAGGCGGCTGCGGTGCGGTGGTCACCGCGACCGGCATGGCGGCGGTCGACCTGGCCCTGTTCTCGCTCGAGCCCGGCGACCTGCTGATCGCCCCGCACGACCTGTACGGCGGCACCCATCGCCTGTTGTGCGCCCGGGCGAAGCGCGGCCATTTCGACGTGCAGTTCGTCGATCAGAACGATCGCGCGGCCCTGGACGCGGCCCTCGCCCTGAAGCCGAAACTGATCCTGATCGAGACGCCGTCCAATCCGCTGATGCGGGTGGTGGATGTGGCCGACATCTGCATCCGGGCCCATGCCGTCGGCTGCAAGGCGGCGGTGGACAACACCTTCCTGTCGCCGGCCCTGCAACAGCCGATCGCGCTCGGCGCCGATCTGGTGATCCATTCGACCACCAAATACATCAACGGCCATTCCGACGTGGTCGGCGGCTGCGTGGTGGCGAAGGATCCGGCCGATCTGGAGCAGCTGACCTGGTGGGCCAACTGCCTCGGCGTCACCGGCTCGCCCTTTGATGCCTATCTGACCCTGCGTGGCGTCCGCACCCTGTTCGCCCGTATCGAGCGGCAGCAGGCCACGGCGCAGCGGGTGGCCGAATGGCTCGCCGCCCAGCCTGCCGTCCGCGCCGTCCACTACCCGGGCCTGGCCTCCCATCCGGGTCATGCGATCGCCGCCCGGCAGCAGGCGGGCTTCGGTGCCATGCTCAGTTTCGAGCTGAATGACATCGCCGCCGTCCGCGCGTTTGTGGACCAGCTGGAGGTCTTCACCCTTGCCGAGTCCCTCGGCGGGGTCGAAAGCCTGATCGCCCATCCGGCCCTTATGACCCATGCCGCCATGACGCCCGAGGCACGGCAGATATCGGGCATCACCGACGGCCTGCTGCGTCTCTCCATCGGCCTGGAGCATGGTGACGATCTGCTGGCCGATCTGTCGGCGGCACTGCATGTGGTGCCGCGCCCGCTCACCGCCCAAGCCGCGTGAGGGACACGATCATGAATTCCCTGCCCCTTCTCGCGCCCGGCCCTTCATCCGCCCGCCAGCCCGGCGTTCCCTGCCCGGACGAGCCCGTAGCCCTGCTTCAGCTGGATGGCTCCGACCCGGCCGAGGCGGCTTCCGCCATCTATCGTGAGGTCCGCCGCGGCCGCCGGGTCGTCGCCGTCACCGGTGGCGATCCGGCGGCCGCCGACCGCCTGACCCGGGCGCTGGACGCGATCGGCGTCCCGGCGACCCGACCTGCGCCGGGCGAGGGCTTGCTCGGAGCGGGCGTCACGATCATTGCAGGACCCCAGGCTCTTCCCGTCCGCGCGCGGTCCGGCCCGACGCGAAGGCTGCGCGTGGCCCTGGCCGGTTGCGGCGTGGTCGGCGGCGGCGTCCTGCCGCGCCTGCTGTCCGATGCCAGGTTTGAGGTCGTCGGGGTGCTGGTGCGTGACCTGACCAGGCCACGCGATGGCATGATCCCGGACGGACTGGCGGTGTCGGATCCGGCGGCTCTGCTGGCGCGCGAGCCGGACATTCTCGTCGAGGCGATCTCGGACGCCTCCACCGGCCTGGCCCTGATCCGCGCGGCGCTGACGCGCGGCGTGGATGTGGTCAGCGCCAACAAACAGGCAGTCGGCGCCGACCTCTCCGCCCTGGTCGACCTGGCCGCATCGTGCGATGCGCGCCTGCTCTACTCCGCCAGTGTCGGCGGCGGCGCACCGCTGGTAGAGACCGTGCGGAGGGCCCGGTCCCATGGGCCGGTGGTGCGGATCGAGGCGGTGCTGAACGGCACCTGCAACTTCATCCTCAACCGTCTCGCCGAGGGTCAGCCGTTTGAGGCGGCGCTGATCGCCGCGCGTGACGCCGGCTTCGCCGAGGCGGACCCGTCCGCTGACCTGACAGGTCTGGACGCTGCCGCCAAGCTGGCCATTCTGGGCCATGAGGCGCTGCGAGGACGACTGACGGTGGACAGCGTTCGGCGTCAGTCCCTCGGCCGGGACGGTGTTCGTCCCGCAGGTCGGGTGCGCCAGCTGGCCCGCCTCGACGTCGGTACCGGCGAGGTCAGCGTCTCCCTTCGGTCCGTCGATCACGACCCGCTGTTCGCCGACCTGGCGGACGAGTGGAACGCCCTGCGGGTGACGACGGAGGACGGCCGGGTTTTCACCGCGCGCGGACGAGGAGCGGGGCGGACGCCGACCGCCGAAAGCGTCTGGGCCGATCTGGCGGACCTCGCCGAGCTCCGCGCCTCGCCCGGGGAAACACCTCCGGTTCCGGAAAGCCGGCAAGGCTGAAGTCACCTTGAAGAGCCCGGAAGTGGGAACACATACCGCTCCTCCCCGTCGTGGCGCCCGTATCCGGAGCTTGGGGCCACAGCCGGGTCTGCTGGCAATCCGTCGATTGTCAGCATATCTCATCCCGATAACTTGCTGTTTTTATTTATGATTGAAAAACATCAGCGCCCCCAACCCGCCATAGCTACGGCCCGTGCGAAACTCCCTCCGTCCCTTCGCATGGGGAGGCGCAGAGGCCTTGCGTCCTTTGGCGGCGGGATGTGGAGAAGCGGGTGCCCGGGCACAGCTACGCCCGGGGTCTGATTACCCAATCGGATGTCAGGGGCGAGGGGGATACTCGTCCGGTCCGGGGACCGTGTCGCAAGCACGGCCCGCCCGCCGGGGGCGCTGCGGTAAGGCGATAAAACCGCCACCTGACGCATGCTTCCGTCCAACTCCGCGCGGAGCGTCCGGCCCTGGGCCGAAACGGTTCGTCACATCTGATCTCCGGGCTCCGGTCCGGCGCTCCGCACGCCTTCCCGCCCCTCGCGCCCCCGGGCGCGGGGTTGTTTCCGCATGACTGAAAGGAGCCTCCTGTGCCCAGGGTCCGAGCACCAAGACCGCGCGCGACGCGGACGCCTCCCACTTCGGAAGCGCGAAAGGCCGCCGAAGCCATGCTGTGGCGCTTCGGCCAGATCCGCGTCTGGAAAGAGGCGGTCCACGTCGAGGCCTGGCGTCAGGCCTCGGCCGACGGCAGCCCCCACTGCGGTCCCGAACGCTTCGCCGCCGCTGCGGCGCGGCTGCAGGCCTCAGGCCTCAAACGCCCCCCCGAGGACTGGTTCGATGAACTGCAGCAAGCGCAGAAATGGCTGGCGCGGCAGGCCCGCCAGGCCGACCCCGACTGACGCCGGCCGGGCACCACCCTCAAGGCTGGCCCGACGCTCCGCCGGTCGAGGCCATCTGCAACGTGCCAGAGGGTTCGCGGAAATATCGGTCGATCCCGTCCGCCACCGCCCGCATCAGGCGGCGGCGGGCGCGGCTGTCGTTCAGCATCCGCTCGTCCTCGGGATTGGTGATGAAGCCCATCTCCAGCAGGACAGCGGGCACGTCCGGGGCCAGCAGCACCGCCAGACCGGCGTCGCGGTGGCTGCGTCGCAGCATCGGATGGTCGGCACCCTCCAGCTCGCCCAGCAGGGTGCGGGCCAGCTGGGCCGAGCGGTTCTGGGTGGCGCGCTGGGTCATGTCCAGCAGGATGCGGTCGACCGACGGGTCACGGCCCGGCAGGTTCAGGCTGCGGTGCCAGTCTTCACTGCGGGTGAACTCGCGCACGGCCCGGCCGGCACCCTGTTCGGACAGGGTGTAAACACTGGCTCCACGCGTGGCCGGATCAGAGCCGGCGTCGGCATGCAGGCTGATGAACAGGTCGGCGTCGGCCTGACGGGCGATGGCCACGCGACGGTTCAGGGCCACATAGGTGTCGCTCTCGCGGGTCAGACGCACACGGTAACGGCCAGTGCGCTCCAGCTCGCGTTTCAGGTCGAGGGCGGCGGCCAGGGTAACGGCGCTCTCGCGGGAGTCCGCGCCGCTGGCTCCCGGATCGCGGCCGCCGTGGCCGGCGTCGATGAAAATCAGGGGCCGTGTGGTCGGCCGTCCGGCACTGCGCGGAGCTGCGGGCGGGACGCGGGGCGGGCGGGCCGTCGGGGCGCGGCCGGTGGCCTTCAGGTCAATGACATAGCGGAAATGGGAGACGCCGTCGCCGGGCGGCAGCAGGAAGCGGCGTTCGATCTCGGCGCTTGTCGCCAGGTCCAGCTCGACGCGCGAGGCCGCACCCGCTCCGGTGACGCGCCAGCCGCGCACCAGCCCTGTGCCGGCTCCGGTCAGGCCGCGACGGGCCGGCGCGACACCCGCGAGCGAGACAACCACCCGGCCGTCGTCTCCGGCCTGAACCACCTCGCCGCGCGATGTCCGGTCCAGGTCAAGCACGACGCGGGTATGTTCGGCGTCCCCGCCGAAGCGGACACGCAGCACCTCGCCCATGGCACCGGAGGCCAGCCCGCGGCCGGCCGCCAGCAGAACGACGCAAATCACGACGAAGGCCATCGCCGTCATCGCCCATTCGCGCGCGCGCCACTGCGTCAGGTCTATACGCGACAGTCCGTGCATTTCGACGGAGACCCACCTTCTTGGTTGGGGCCACCATGACGCAACGTCGTCGACAACCGGTTAAAGCGCACGCCGCTTTTAATTCAGGAACAGCATGCCTATGCTTACGCGGCTCGCGACCGATCGCGTCCCCTGGACTCTCAGGCTTGGACGCGCCCTCTTCGCGGCATGACTTTCACTGATCCGAGAACCGGCCGGGGAACCCCCCGCCTGTTCGACGACCGGGTTCGGGACGCCCCAGACGGCGTCCGGGCCCAGGACCGTACGAAACCCCATGGGCCTTATCGCCTGCGCTCCCTTCCGGTCTGATCTGACCGACCTCGCCCGCGGCATCCGCTGCGGCGACGGGATCGCGCCTGCGTCCGCCCCCAATCCCATTCGGCGAGCCGCCTGCCCCCTTCGCGGGGATGGCCGAGCGCGCCAGAGAGAAATATCCCATGTCAAAGACCATGTTGATCGATGCCGCGCATCCCGAGGAGACCCGGGTCGCTATCGTCGAGGGCCGTCAGGTCGAGGAATTCGACTTTGAATCCCGCGCGAAGCGCCAGCTTCGCGGCAACATCTATCTCGCCAAGGTCGTTCGCGTAGAGCCCAGCCTGCAGGCTGCGTTCGTGGAATACGGCGGCAATCGCCACGGCTTCCTCGCCTTCAGCGAAATTCACCCCGACTACTACCAGATCCCCGTCGCCGACCGCGAAGCCATCATGGCCGAGGCGCATTCGGAAGACGACGATCACGACGAACATGCCCGCGAGGGCGACGACGAATCCGAAGGCGGCATGGCCGAGGAGGAGCGTCTCAAGCGCCGCCTGATGCGCCGCTACAAGATCCAGGATGTCATCAAGCGTCGTCAGGTCATGCTGGTCCAGGTCGTCAAGGACGAGCGCGGCGGCAAGGGCGCGGCCCTGACCACCTGGCTGTCGCTGGCCGGCCGCTACTGCGTCCTCATGCCCAACACCGGCAAGGGCGGCGGCATTTCGCGCAAGATCACCCAGGCCACCGACCGCAAGCGCCTCAAGGCTGCCGCCGCCGCCCTGCATGTGCCCCAGGGCATGGGACTGATCATCCGCACCGCCGGCGCCAAACGCACCAAGGCCGAGATCAAGCGCGACTACGAATATCTGCTGCGCCTGTGGGAAACGATCCGTGAAACGACGCTGAAGTCGAACGCGCCTTCCGTCATCTATGAGGAAGAGAACCTCGTCCGCCGCGCCGTGCGCGACATGTTCGACAAGGATTTCGACGGCATCCAGGTCGAGGGCGTCGAAGGCTTCAAGGAAGCCCGCGACTTCATGCGGGTGCTGATGCCCTCGCAGTCGAAGAAGGTGCACCTGTACCAGGGCGCGCGCCCGCTGTTCGCGACCAACGGCATCGAGGAGATGCTGACCCAGATCCACCAGCCGGTCGTGCCGCTGCACTCAGGCGGCTATCTGGTCATCAACCAGACCGAGGCCCTGGTCGCCATCGACGTGAACTCGGGTCGCTCCACCAAGGAACGCAACGTCGAGGCCACCGCCACCAAGACCAATATGGAGGCCGCCGTTGAGGCCGCCCGCCAGCTGCGCCTGCGCGACCTTGCCGGCCTGATCGTCATCGATTTCATCGACATGGATGAGTCGAAGAACAATCGCGCCGTCGAAAAGGCCCTGAAGGACGCCCTGGCCAAGGATCGCGCCCGTATCCAGATGGGCCGCATCTCGGGCTTCGGCCTGATGGAAATCAGCCGCCAGCGCCGCCGTCTCGGCGTCATCGAGGGTGCCACCGAGGTCTGCCCGCACTGCCAGGGCGCCGGACGGGTCCGCTCGGCGGAAAGCGCCGCGCTGATGACCCTGCGCGCCGTCGACATCGAGGCCGGCAAGAACGGCGCGGGTTCGATCAACCTGCGCCTCTGCACCGCCGTCGCCCTCTACATCCTGAACCACAAACGCGACTATCTGCAGCGCATGCTGGCCCAGCGCGGCCTGAACGTCGTCATCCTGATCGACGACAGCCTCGGCCAGGGCGAGCACGCCGTCGAGCGCACCGAGACCAACGAGGACTTCGTTCCGCTCGAACGCCCGGAAGCCTTCGTCGACCTCGACGACGACTTCGACGACAGCGCCTGGGCGGATGAAGACGACGGCGACGACGAATTCATCGCCGGAGACGACGAATCCGCCCTCGACGCCGAAGACGCCGACGACGACCAGCCGCGCGAACGCATTGAACGCGCCGAGGGCGAAGGCTCCGGACGGGGCCGTGGCCGCCGTCGTCGTGGCGGACGTCGAGACGGTGCCGAATCCTCGCCCGATGAGACCGCTGCCGCCGCTCCGGGTTTGGCCGCAGACGAGGATGACGACGACAGCGAGAGCGGCCGCCGCCGTCGCCGGGGCCGCCGTGGCGGTCGCCGCGTGCGCGAAGATGGCGGCGAACGCGACGGGTTCAACTGGGTGCGTGGCCGCACCCCGTCGCTTGAAAACCCCTATGTCTGGTTCGATCCGATCAGTCCGGAACGGGCCGAGCCCGCTGCCGGCGACACCGGGGCCGCCACAGCTGCGGACGTCGATGACGTCGTCGGGGAGCGGCCTGGGGGCGAGATCGGTGGGGAACGCGGACCGCGCTCGCGTCGCCGTCGGGGTCGCGGTCGGGGCCGGGACCGTAGCAGCGAGCAGGACCTGACCCACGAGGTCAAGGTCGAGACCCGCGCCACCAACGAGGGCATGCCGCCTGACGGTTCGCCCGACACACCGATGGCTGTGGTCATTGAGGAGGCCGCTGACATCGCCCCTGTCGCCCTTGCCGAGGAACCCAAGCGTCGCCGCGTGCGCCGCAAGGTCTCCGCCTCCGCGACGGCGGACTCCGCTTTGGAACCGACCTCGGCGGTCGAGCCCAACGAAATCGATCTCGCCGCCGAACCCGCCGCTCTGGACGTCACGCCGGTTGAGGCTGCGGCTGGGACCGCAACCGCGCCGGAGCCTGAAGTCGCCGCCGTGGTCGGGTCCAAGCCAGCCCCGCAGCCCGAAATCGACGTCGCCGCCCTGATCGCGGACGATCCGAACCAGATCCTGGCCCCGCCCGAGAAGCCGAAACGCGGATGGTGGCGCCGCTGAAAGGCCGTGATTAGATTGTGAGGATCGCAGCGGGGGGGTTTTCCGGGTATGAGGAGTTCGGCTTGAACTGGTTGTCCCGCACCGCCTTCCGCGCAACGGGCGTCGCCGCCGCAGTGGGCCTTGTGCTGGCGGCGGCCTCGCCCGCCTCGGCCCAGGGCGCGATCCGGGACACCGAGATCGAGGGCATCATTCAGGAGTGGGCCGACCCGGTCCTCGTCGCGATGGGTCTGGAGCCGACCGAGGTCGAGATCCTGCTCATCAATGACAGCGATCTGAACGCCTTCGCCACGCGTGGGCGGATCATGGGTATAAACACCGGCCTGATCCTCAGGACTCGTTCGGCAAACGAGCTTCTGGGCGTACTGGCGCACGAGGCTGGCCATATCAAGAACCGCCACACCCTGCGCGACGGGGCCCAGGGAGCCGGCATGCAGCCCATGCTGATGACCATGGCCCTCGGCGCACTGGCCATTGCGGCGGGTGCCCCCCAGGCCGGCGCAGTCCTGCTGGGCAACAGCCAGTATTTCGGCACCCTGAGTGCCCTGCGGTACATGACCCATCAGGAAGGCGAGGCCGACAACACCGGTGCCCGCGCACTGGAGAACGCGGGCGAGTCAGGCCGCGGCCTGGTCAGCTTCTTCGAGAACTTCCGTTCGCAGGAAGTCTTCTCCGACGCCCGCCGATACCCCTATTTCCGCAGCCACCCGCTGTCGTCAGACCGGATCGAAAATCTGCGCCGGTTTGTTGCCGAACAGTCCAACTATGATCGTGTGGACAGTCCCGAGCGGGTCGCCCAGCACGCCCTGATCCTGGCCAAGATCCACGCCTTCATGGACGAGCCGAATCAGACGCTGAGAGCCTATCCCGAAAGCGACGTCTCACTGCCCGGACGCTATGCGCGAGCGATCGCCTGGTACCGCGACGGCCAGACCGAAAAGGCCCTGACTGCGGTTGACGTCCTTCTGGCTGAGCAACCTGAAAACCCATATCTCTGGGAACTGAAGGGCCAGATCCTGTTCGAGGAAGGTCGGCCTGCCGAGGCCATCGGCGCGCACCAGCGGTCTGTCGAGCTGCGGCCGGACGCCCCCCTGCTGCGTATCAACCTGGCCCACGCCCTGATCGAGACCCACGATCGGGCGAACCTGGAGCCCGCCATTGCCGAACTGAAGCGGGCGGCGGCGATGGAAAATGACAACACCATGGCCTGGCGGCTGATGAGTCAGGCCTATGCTGCCCAGGGTAAGGAAGGCCAGGCACGGCTGGCATCGGCGGAGATGTATTTCGCCGGCGGCGCCGAGGTGGAGGCCACCCAGTTCGCCCTCCGCGCCCGCGACATGCTGGAGCCGGGCACGGTCGAATGGACCCGGGCCATGGACATCGTCTTCGCCTCCGGCGCGACCCAGCAGGATGTCGATGACGTCGACCGCCGCAACAGCCGCCGCGACCGTGGTGGCGTCATTCCTGCCGGATGAGTTTGAGAGACTGAATGACCGATGCGCCCGATCAGAGCCCTGTCGCGCCTTCGCGCGCCCTTTCGCCAAAGTGGCTCAGCATGACGGCGCTGGCAGTCTCGTTCATCGCACTGGTACTCGCAGCCCTGCCCTATGCGAACGGCAGCGGCGATTTCGGCGGCAAGGTCCGGACCTATCTTCTGGCCCATCCCGAGGTGCTGGACGAAGTCGTCCAGGCACGCGACGCACGCGCAGCGAGCGACCGCATAACCGCGACCAATGCCGCCGCTGCCGCCAATCCTGCCAGCCTCGCGGCCGGACCTGGCGAACCCGCCTTCGGCCCCCGGGATGCCCGGGTCACCGTTGTGCAGTTCTTCGACTACCGCTGCCCCTACTGCAAGACGGTGGCCCCCGCCTACGTCGCCCTGATGCGCGCCCATCCGGACGTCCGCTTCATCTTCAAGGAGTGGCCGATCCTCGATCAGGGTGCCAACGTGACATCGCAATACGCGGCGCGCGGCGCTCTCGCCGCCCACGCGCAGGGGCGCTACCTTGCAGTCCATAGCGCCCTGATGGCTCAGGGGGCCCTGAGTCCCCAGGCGGTCGACCGTATCCTCGCTGCAAACGGGGTCGACATGGAGCGCGCCACGCCCGCCATCCGATCCTCCGCCGTCTCCCGTATCCTCGCGGATGTGCACACGGGCGCGGCCACGCTCGGACTACAGGGTACGCCGACGTTCTTCATCAATGGCCGGCTGACAGCCAGCAACGACCCGGCCATGCTTGACCGCGCCATCCGGGCCGCCAAGGCGGGCTAACCCGGAGGCGCAACCCGATCAGCCGATCGCGCCGACGCAGCCTTCGTCACCGCCGATCGACAATTTCGCGTCGGTCAGCGACAAGGTCCATCCGTGGTGGGTCGCCAGCCCCAGCCGGCGGATGCCGCCCCCGTCCCCGGCGTCCCCACCCGCATCGACCATGACCCGCCGGCCCGTCGGCAGGGCCACGGGGTCGATCCTGCCGACCGCCAGCGCTGTTGGCACCTGTCCGCCAAAGCCGTCGAACACGCTCAGCATCGACCATTCGCGGCGCAGACCCGTCCACCAGGCGTCGTCGGCATTGACCGCCAGCACCGCGACTCCGTGGCCCTCGGCGGCCCAGGCGAGGGCGGCCTGCGGATCGCGGACGGCCCGCATGTCCGCCGCCGCACCGAACCGCAGCCGCGCGCCATCGAAGGCCCGGGTCGGCTCCACCGGTGACCAGACCTGCACCCTTGTCCGGCCCTGACGTGCCAGTCCCCAGCCGATGATCTGTCGCCAAAGGCTCTCGACCGCCTCGTGGTTGTCAGGACGGGCGCGGTCGAGCATGCGCGCCAGAACGACCTGTTCGCGATCGGGCCGCAGTTTTATGTGCGGGCCGGCGGGCGCATCCTTGGCCTGACCGACGCGGGCGGCGATGGCAAGGCGGCGTTCGAACAGGGCCAGCAGGTCGTCATCGATCTGATCGATCTCATGCCGCAAGGCCGCCAGCGCCATGTGCCCGGGCGAGATTTCGATGGGTGCCGGCCAGACTTGCTGGAGGGCGGTCTTCGTACAGGAGGTGGACACGGTGACAGGACTTTCGATTTCGATGGACGGCAAAGAGGGTTTGCGAGCCGCCGCCCCGTCCCGGGGCGGTCGCCGGCGAGGTCGTCAGGACGGATGTCCCCGACGCCTCAGCCGGCGTATCGAAAGCCGTAGAAATACAGGTCCGCGGCCGCGCGGGCGCGGGCGAATGCAGTCGCAGCGATGGCTTGCGAGCGGACCATAAAGACCAGAGGGCGCACGGATCGGGCGGCGTCAACCCGATCTGGCGCTTAACAGGACAAAGCGCGTGCGGTTGTCTTCGGAATCCTGGATGTCGTTGCGCAAAATCGACAGTCCATAGACTTCAGCGGCGCGAACCGGGGCCACGGCGGCGCGGCTGACGTCGCCCGCCTCTGCGACCGCGCGCGCGGCACCTGCGGTGTCGAAGGCCTCGACCGGCGTGACGCCGAGGGCGGCCAGAGAGGCCGGGCACTGACGCAGGGCGACCGGATGGCTCTCGGCGGTCTTCACCGTCCGCAGGCTCGCGCCCGGCGGTGCCATAAGGGCCAGACGAATGGGCCGCCAGACCTCGGAGACGACCGTCAGGTTCGCCCCCTCCACCAGGGTCGCCGCCGGCTCAACCCGGCCGATGGTCGAGTTCTCAACAGGGATCAGGGCGCAGCCGACCTCCCCGGCTTTCAGCGCGGCAATGGCGGCCTCGAAGGAGTCGTAGGCGACCGCCTCGTCCCAGGGCCGCAGATCAACACAGGCTTCGTGACTGAAGGCCCCCGGCGCGCCCTGATAGGCGCAGCGTCCGCCCCCGGCCCTGCCGACGCCCTCCATCTCAGGCCGCTTCCGACCGGGCGCGCCGTCCGGCCTTCAGCCGCTCGGCCACCAGGAAGGCCAGCTCCAGCGCCTGATCGGCGTTCAGGCGCGGGTCGCAATGGGTGTGGTAGCGGCTGGACAGGTCGTCCTCGGTCAGGGCCTGGGCCCCACCCAGACATTCGGTGACGTTCTGGCCCGTCATCTCCAGATGGACGCCGCCGGGGTGGACATCCTCGGCCTCAGCCACATCGATGAAGCCCCTCACCTCGCCGAGGATGCGTTCGAACGGCCGCGTCTTGTAGCCGTTGCCGGCCTTCAGCGTATTGCCGTGCATGGGGTCGATCGACCACACGACGCGCTTGCCGTGCTCCTTGACCGACCGCATCAGGCGCGGCAGGCGATCATGCACCTTGTCCGAACCGAACCGCCCGATCAGCGTCAGCCTGCCCGGCGTATTGTCGGGGTTGAGGACGTCGATCAGCGCCAGCAGGTCGTCCGGCTCAATCGTCGGCCCGCATTTCAGACCGATCGGATTCCGGATGCCCCGGGCAAATTCGACATGGGCGCCATCCAGCTGGCGCGTGCGCTCGCCGATCCAGACCATGTGGGCCGAGGTGTCGAACCATTCGCCCGTCGCGCCGTCGAGGCGTGTCAGGGCGCTCTCGAGATTCAGCAGCAGGGCTTCGTGGCTGGTGAAAACCTCAACCCGGCTCAGGTCGGGATGGCTCTCGGGCGTGACCCCGACGGCCTCCATGAAGGCGAGGGCCTCGGTGATCTTGTCTGCCAGCTCACGGTATTTGTGGCCATAGGCACTGTCGGTGGCGAACCCCATCGTCCAGCGATGGATGTTGTACAGGTCGGCATAGCCCCCGCCGGCGAAGGCGCGCAGCAGGTTCAGGGTCGAGGCCGACTGGTTATAGGCCCGCAGCAACCGCTGCGGATCGGGCAGACGCTCTTCCGGCGTGAAGGGCATGCCGTTGATGATGTCACCGCGATAGCTGGGCAGTTCGACGCCGTCGATCTGCTCGATCGAGGACGAACGCGGCTTGGCGAACTGGCCGGCGATACGGCCGACCTTCACCACCGGCTTGCGGCCCGCGAAGGTCAGGACCACCGCCATCTGCAGGATCAGGCGGAAAGTGTCGCGGATATTGTCGGTCGAGAATTCCTTGAAGCTCTCGGCGCAGTCCCCGCCTTGCAACAGAAAGGCCTGCCCGGCCTCGACCTGGGCCAGTTTGGCCGTCAGTCGCCGCGCCTCTCCGGCGAACACCAGCGGCGGCAGGGCCCGAAGTTCGTCCTCGACACGCGCGAGGGCGGCCATGTCCGGATAGTCCGTCGGCATCTGCACGACGGGCTTCGATCTCCAGCTTTCGGGCGTCCAGCGCATACTCATGCCGGCAAGATAGGCTGGCGGTGGTTCCGGGACAATGAACAGAGGTGACGCATGTGTGGTCCCTTTATCGTTCTCCCTCCCCTTCATGGGGAGGGTGGTCGCGAAGCGACCGGGGGGGGAGTGTGAAGCCGGGCGCCGGCGGTGCGGGGCTGGCGTGCCCCACCCGTGCTCGGCTGCGCCTCGCCGTCCCTCCCCACTTCGGGGGAGGGAGAAGCGTCCGGGCACGACTCTTCGCCGCCTGCTTTCGCGGCGGTTCGGGGAGGGCGCGGGGCGGCCGGGCCTCGCCCGGTGCTGTTGTAGAGTTACCGTTTCGACGAAGCCTGACCTTGGCCGCCCTTCTGATCCGCCCGTGAAGTCACGGTCGGGAAGGGACGGCACCGCCCCGCGCAGTCGTTTTCCACGCGCCATCCGGCTGGCGGCCCTTGCTTCGGGCCTTACCGGATCATCCGTCGCGGACATTGCTGCCTGCGGCGGGGGAGGGACATGGCGTAGCCAGCAGTCCGCTCCATTGGCCCGCGGCGAGCAGGCAGAGGCCATCCATCGACCTCCGCAAGGCCCCCCGAGGTATCCATCCCCCGGGCTTCATCGCTCGACCACAGCCCGCCGAACATCGGGGCGCTGGATCCGACGCCCTCCCCACCGACGGGATGGGGGAATTATGGAGGCGGTCTGAGGGCAACCATGAATAGAGTTTGAGAAACCGGCAGGGCGTTGGAAGAGCGAGGAATTTTTGCTCCAACCCGACTATGGATCGTCGGATTGTAAGCGGAGCGTCACGCCACCGCCATCGCCTTCCCGGCGAAGAAGCGCGTAGCGGCCAGCAGGCTCGGAACCCGCCCGCGCGGCCGCGCGGGCGCTATTCGTCGCGGCTCTCGTCCTCGAATTCCCCGGCGTCCAGGGGCACGATCTTGCCCGCCAGATGACCAGCCACACGCTCCTCGATGGCACCGAGCGGCAAGGCGTTGGGTCCCAACAGGCGCGAATGCTTCCGACCGGGGTGCAAGGTATCCCAGCAGGACATGGCCTGATCCTGCCGTCCCCGGCCCGGTGCGGCGTTGCCGAATCCGGAGGCAACTACGTTCCAGACCGGCTGGAATTGCTGAATCAGCATGTTCTCGCCCAGTGGAATCCAGACATCATCAACCACCAGGCTGCGGGCCGTGAAATCCGACAGCTCCAGATTGGTGGCTTCATCGATCGATCGCGCATGTTCGGACAGCCGATTGCCCAGCGGTCGCCCCAAGGTCGCATCGCGGGTCAATCCGCCAGTCCGACCGCCCTTTGGAATGGCCTTCCCCACATAAATCGGTTTCTCAACCGCCGTTCCCAGTGACCGCGCAAGCGCCCCATACATCGGGTGCGGTCCGTCGTAGTAGAGGGCATAGACGCCCGCGCCCCTCGCCTGTCTGAGATCATGCAAAGGCTGTCGGGGCTGCCGGAGCATTTCCTGCTCGATACTGCGGGCCAGGTTGTGGGTGGCGAGCGGATTGTAAGGCTCCGTCACACAGTGAACCTCAGCGCCCGCTCCACGTCCCGTCCGACCTTTTCCGCCAACCGCACGGGCACTGCATTCCCCAACTGCCGCATCGTTTCCGACCACGAGCCGTGGAATACAAAGTCATCGGGGAAGGTCTGCAAGCGCGCGCTCTCGCGGACGGTGAAATAGCGCACGGCCCCCGACGGCTTCAAAAGCATGTTCTCGCCGCCGGGAACGCCATGCACGCCGGCCTTCAGGGTCTTGGCCGGTTCATCCAGCGGACTGCCCGTATGCCCCGGGTAACTGCGCGCCCCGGTTTGCAGCCGGTGGTTTTCAATCGCCCTCGCCTGCTCCGGTTCGTGCTCGGGGTCCGGCAGGTCCGAGATCGCGTCACGCACCGTCTTCCACGGCAGGCTGGCGGGTTTCTCTCCCAGCCGCTCGGCCCGCGCCTGCAATCGTGCGTTCTCCGGCCGGTTCTTCCTGGCCACGCCATGGCGATCCCAATAGGCGCCGTCGCCATACTGATCCCAGATCAGGGCCTCGGCCGAATGCAGTTCCTTGGGGAAATGCCATTCCTCGGCGAGGTCCGAGCGGAAGCCGACGAACAGCACCCGCTCGCGCCGCTGCGGCACGCCGTGGTTGGCCGCGTTCAGCAGCCGCGTGACCAGATGGTAGTTCAGCCCCTCGTTCGAACCCGAGGTGTGATGCTGTTCCAGTCGCGCCAGATGATCGGTCCAGTCCTCGTCCGGGCGAGCGACCACCTCGGGATGGCGCATCTGGAGCTGGATGTATTCGAAATAGTTCTGGAAGCTGGCGCGGGTCAGGCCCTTGACGTTCTCGAACACGAAGGCCCGGGGCTTGGCTTCGCGCACCGCCCGGATCGCCTGTGGGAACATGTCGCGCGCATCGTCATACGCCTTGTGCTTTCCGCCCATGGAGAAAGGCTGACACGGCGGACCGCCTGAGATCAGGTCGATATTGCCCTCGTAGGCGCTGAAATCGACCTGCCGGACGTCGCCTTGCTCCAGCAACCAGTCGGTCACGAGGGAGCCGGCCAGCGTCTGGTTCGCGCGGATGGTGTCGCAGCACCAGGCGTCGCGCTCGACCACCTTGACGGGGTGGAAGCCCGCGCGGTGCAGGCCAAGACCCAACCCCCCGGCACCGGCGAACAGCTCAATGGATTTCATGGCTGGCGCAATCGACATGCGGGCAGAGTGTTCCGGTTCTGTTCAAAAGTGAAGCCCTGCCCCACCGACAGGCGGCGGTTTGAAGGAAACCGGGGACGCAAACCCCTCCACCATCCTTCGCCTCTGCGAGGCTTCGGATGGTCCCCCTCCCCACTGCGTGGGGAGGAGACGCCCGCCCTACCCCGCCGACATCTGTCCCGGCTGTTGCTTCTCCTTCAGCGTCACCAGTTCCTCGGCCATGGTCGGGTGGACGGCGCAGGTGGCGTCCCACTGGGCCTTGGTCAGTCCGGCCTTTACGGCGATGGCGGCCAGCTGGATCATCTCGGGTGACTCCGGCCCGACGATGTGGACGCCGACGACCTTCTGGCTCTGGCCGTCGACGACCAGCTTCATCAGCACCCGCTCGTCCGAGCCGGTGAAGGCGTATTTCATCGGCCGGAACCGGGTCAGATAGACGTCCACCTCACCGCCCAGGCTGTGCCGGGCCTCGCTCTCGGTCAGGCCGACGGTGCCGACGGGCGGCTGGCTGAAGACGGCGCTGGCGACGGCCTCGTAGTCAAAGGCCTGCGGATTGTCGCGATAGACGGTTTCATGGAACGCCACCGCCTCGCGGATCGCCACGGGCGTCAGGTTCATGCGATCCGTGACATCACCGATGGCCCAGATGTTCCCGGCCGTGGTCTTCGACAAGGCATCGACCTTGATGGCACCGTCGTCGTTCAGCTCGACCCCGGCGGTCTCGAGGCCCAGTGCCTTGACATGGGGGACGCGGCCCGTGGCGAACATGACGACATCGGTCTCGATCTTCATCCCGTTCCCGAGCACGCTGAGCAGGCCGGTGTCGGTCCTTTCGATGGCCTCGTGCCGGCAGCCGAGGATGACCTTGATGCCGCGCTTCTCGATCTCTCCGGCCAGATGGGCGCGCACATCATCGTCGAAGCCGCGCAGGATGTTGGGGCCGCGATAGATCAGGGTCGTCTCGACGCCCAGGCCGGCGAAGATCCCGGCGAACTCGACCGCGATATAGCCGCCGCCGGCGATCAGGATGCGTTTCGGCAGTTGCGGCAGGTGGAAGGCCTCTTCCGAGGTGATGGCGTGTTCCACGCCCGGCAGGCTCTCGGGAACCCAGGGGCGACCGCCCGTGGCAATCAGGATCCGCTCCGCCGTAATGGTCTGGTCCTTGCCGACGATCTCGACCGTGTGGGCGTCTTTCAGCACCGCGCGGCCGTGGACCAGATCGACCCCCGCCTTGCCGAGGTTGGCGGCGTAGATGCCGGACAGGCGGGCGATCTCGACGTCCTTGGCCTGGAGGAATTTCGGCCAGTCGAAGCTGGCCTCGACGGTCCAGCCATAGCCCTCGGCGGTATGGAACTGGTGGGCGAAGTCGCTGGCCATGACCATGAATTTCTTGGGCACGCAGCCCCGGACCACGCAGGTGCCGCCGACCCGATGTTCCTCGGCGATGGCGACGCGCTTGCCGCCCAGGGCGGTCAGCCGCGCGGCGCGCACACCGCCCGAACCGGCGCCGATGACGAAGAGGTCGTAGTCGTAGGTCTGTGGCATGGAAGCCCGCTTTCTGTTCTTTTCTTTCGTCATCCTCCGGCAAGCCGCCACCTGGCGGCGCAGACCGGGGGACCCAGCGGCGCGCGTGAGCGCGAAACTGTGCGGACGCAACTGTCGCCGACATCCTGCAAGCACAGATCGCCTTCGGCGCCGCTGGGTCCCCCGGTCTCGCTACGCTCGCCGGAGGATGACGAAAGCGAAGGTAGCAAGTTACGGAAGTAGGAGGTCGATCCCGCTATCGCCACCAATGATCGCCTCGTCCGCCAGGTCGAGGAACAGGCCGTGCTCGACCACGCCGGTGATCAGCTTGAGATCGTCGGCCAGCCGGACCGGGTCGTGGATGGCGGCGCATTTCGCGTCATAGATCAGATTGCCGCCGTCCGTACGCACCAGTCCGCGTTCGGCGGATCGCACCCGGGCGGGCATGGCGATGTCATGATCGGACAGGACGTCGGCGATGCGGTTGGCCGTGGTCTTGTGGCCGAAGGCGACGACTTCGATCGGCAGGGCAAAGGCACCCAGCACCGGCACCACCTTGGCCTTGTCGGCGATGACGATGCAGCGCGCCGAGGCCTCCCACACCAGTTTCTCGCGCAGCAGGGCCGCGCCGCCGCCCTTGATCAGGGCCAGACCGGGACCGACCTCGTCAGCGCCGTCGACGGTCAGGTCGATGCGCGGCGTGTCCTCCAGCGTCGACAGGGTCAGGCCCAGCTCGCGCGCCAGTTCGGCGGTGGCCTCCGATGTCGGGACGCAGCGCAGGCCGGTCAGGTTGCGGGCGGCCAGTGCCTTGACGAACCAGGCGGCGGTGGAGCCGGTGCCGAGACCGACGACCATGCCGGCCTCGACGCGGAGGGCGGCGGCTTCGCCGGCGTGGCGTTTCTGGTCGTCGGCGGTCATGTCTTTCCCCATGTCGTTCGTTGCCGCGGTGAGTCTTGCCGTCCGTCGCCGGATGCGTAAGGCTAGCCGTCCAAAGCGCAAGGGGGCACGCGTGAGGAACACATTTTCGGTCCTGACCGCGATCGCTCTGGCCGGCTGCGTCACGGCCTACACCGAGCCGCCCGCGTCCTCTTCATCGGCCTCGCTCACCTTCACGCGGCACAGCTCCGTCCCGAGATGGGGCAACACCCAGATCCTTCAAATCGTCAGCGACGAGCGCTGCACGTCGCGCAATCGGGTGAAGGACTTCATACCGCTGGGGTCGCAGGACCCCCACACCTTCCGCGTCGAAGCCGGCGCCAGGCGCTACTTCCATTTCGAGTCGATCCACACCGAGGGCGGGGCCTTGGGATTCCAGGACACGTCGTGCGCCAACATTGTCAGCTATGTGCCCGAGGCAGGTCACAGCTATACCATGGCGCACGTCAGGCAACCCCGGGCCTGTTCGGTCGAGATCGTCGATACCGCGACGGGCGCGAGGCCGCCGACTCTCGTCGTTCACCCTTACGACCGGAACTGCGTCCAAGTCTGGTGACGGTTAGCCCTTCGCCGCCTTCTTCGCCCGCATGGTCTCCATGAACCGCGCCGCCCAGCCCGGCTTCGCCGCCTGGGTCCCCCGCGCCAGCGCCAGATCGCCGGAAGCCACATCGGCGGTAATCACTGACCCGGACCCGACCATGGCGCCCGCTCCGATGGTCACCGGGGCCACCAATGAGCTGTTCGAGCCGACGAAAGCCCCCTCGCCCACCGTGGTGCGGTGTTTGAAGAAGCCGTCGTAGTTGCAGAAGATGGTGCCCGCGCCGATGTTGGCCTTCGCCCCCACCTCGCCGTCGCCCAGATAGGACAGGTGGTTGGCCTTGGCGCCCTTGCCCATGCGGACGTTCTTCACCTCGACGAAGTTTCCGACCTTGGCCCCCTCGCCCAGATCCGCGCCCGGACGCAGCCGCGCATAGGGCCCGACCTCGGCACCGGCCGCGACCGTCGCCCCCTCGATATGGCTGAAGCTGCGGATGCGTGCGCCGCCGGCGATCTTGGCACCCGGTCCGAAGACGACATAGGGCTCGATCGTCGTGCCGCCGCCGACCTCGGTATCGAACGAGAAATGCACGGTCTCCGGGGCCGGCATGGTCACGCCCGCCGCGAGGAAGGCCTCGCGCCGGGCCGCCTGGAACAGGGCCTCCGCCACCGCCAGCTCGGCCTGGGCGTTGACGCCCATGACCGCGTCCTCACCCGCGAAGACGGCGCGGGTCGGCTCGCCACGCTTGCGGGCCAGTTCGACCACGTCGGTCAGATAGTATTCGCCCTTGGCGTTGTCGTTCCTGACCTCGGCCAGCAGTTCGAACAGCAGGGCCGAGGGGGCCGCCATGACGCCCGAGTTGCAGGCGGTCAGGGCCAGCACCTCCGCCGACGCCTCCTTGGCCTCCGTAATCGCGGCGAGCGTGTCCCCGTCCATGACCAGCCGGCCGTAGGCGCCGGGATCGCGCGCCTCAAAGCCGATGACGGTCACGCCGTCCGTCGAGGCGAACACCGGTTCGATATCGGAGGCCTTCAACAGCGGCACGTCGCCGTAGGTGATCACCACCTGCCCCGCGAACCCCGCCAGCGCGGTCTCGGCGGCCCGCACCGCGTGGCCGGTGCCGATCGGGGGGTCCTGCACGGCGATCGCCGCCTCGCCCAGCCGCTTCACCACATGGGCGCGGACCTCAGGCGAGTGATCGCCCACCACCACCACGATCCGCTCGCACCCAAGCGCCTCGGCCGCATCGATGGCGTGATCCAGCATGGCGCGACCACCGACCGGGTGCAGCACCTTGGGCAGGGGCGACTTCATCCGCGTCCCCTGGCCGGCGGCGAGGATGATGGCAGCGCGAGCGGTACTGGTCATGAATCGGTCCGGCGGTTAGTCGTCGCCAGCGGTCTAGCCCATCCGGGCAGTCCGGGGGAGATGCCGATGCGTACAAGCGATCTCGAGGGCTGGACCATCGCCTTCGATCTGGACGGGACGCTTGTGGACTCGGCCCCGGATCTGATCGGCACGCTGAACCGGATGCTGGCCCCGCGCGGCCATCCTTCCGTGCCACTGTCGTCTGCGCGCCATCTGGTCGGGCACGGCGCGCGGGCCCTGCTGCGCCACGGGTTCGCCGAGGCCGGTGCTGTCTGGGATGAGGCCGCCGAGCCGGAGCTGTTCGACCGTTTCATCGACGACTATGTCGCCCATATCGCCGACGACAGCCGGGCGTTCGACGGCGTGGTCGAGACGCTGGATCACCTGGCGGCGCGCGGTGCCATCCTTTGTGTCGCGACCAACAAGCGTACCGATCTGGCTGTGGCCCTGATCGAGGCCGTCGGCCTGACCCGACATTTCCGCGTCGTGGCCGGACCTGACCGGGTCAGCGCGCGCAAGCCCGACGGGGCCCACGTCCGCGAGGCCGTGGAACTGGCCGGCGGTGATCCGGCCCGGGCCGTGATGGTCGGCGACGCCACCACCGACACCGGCAGCGCCCGCGCGGCGGGTGTGCCCTGCGTCGTGTGCAGTTTCGGCTACAATGATGCCCCCCTGCACATCCTGGGCGGCGACATCGTCATCGACTGCTTTCCGGACCTGATCACGGCGGTCGAGAGCCTGTGCGGGGCAGAGGTGGCCGCCGCCATCTGACGGCTTGCCAGCCCCGGGCGAGCGGGCTATGTCCCCGCCTCCTGAAACGGCCGGATGCGTAGCTCAGCGGGAGAGCACCTCGTTCACACCGAGGGGGTCACAGGTTCAATCCCTGTCGCATCCACCATTTCGCCGTTATCTCCGCTTACAGGCCGCCGTCCGCCGCTTCCGCGCCGACCGTTCGCGCGCTGAATCGTGCTATTGGACCGCCCCATGCCCTTCCCCGCCAGTCATCCCGCGCTTGACCGCGCCCTTTCCGAACGCGGCTATGCCGAGCCCACGCCGGTACAGTCGGCCGTGCTGGAGGCCGAACAGGGTCGCGATCTGCTGGTTTCGGCCCAAACCGGTTCGGGCAAGACCGTCGCCTTCGGTCTGGCCCTCGCCCCCACCCTGCTGGGCGAGGCCGAGAAATTTGCCGAGTTCGGCGCGCCGGTGGCCCTGGTCATCGCCCCGACCCGCGAACTGGCCCTGCAGGTCTCCAACGAACTGAAGTGGCTCTATGCCCAGACGGGAGCCCGTATCGTCTCTTGTGTCGGCGGCATGGACCCCAAGGTCGAGCGTCGGGCGCTGGAACGCGGCTGCCACATCGTCGTCGGCACCCCGGGCCGCCTGCGCGACCACCTTGAGCGCGGTTCGCTGGACCTGACGACCCTCCAGGCCGTCGTCCTCGATGAAGCCGACGAAATGCTGGACATGGGCTTCCACGAGGACCTGACCTTCATCCTCGAGACCGCCCCGGCCGAGCGCCGGACCCTGATGTTCTCGGCCACCCTCGCGCGGGACATCGTGCAGCTGGCCAAGACCTATCAGAAGAACGCCCTGCGCATCGACACGGTCGCGGGCAACGCCTCGCACGCCGACATCGAATACAAGGCCATCCGCGTCGCCCCGAACGAGGTCGAGCTGGCCGTCGTCAACGTGCTCCGCTATTTCGAGGCCCCCGGTGCCCTGGTGTTCGCCAATACCCGGGAACGGGTCAAACATCTGACGTCCAGCCTGCGGGAACGCGGCTTCTCCGTCGTCGGCCTGTCCGGCGAGCTGACCCAGAGCCAGCGGTCCGAAGCCCTTCAGGCCCTGCGCGACGGCCATGCCCGCGTCTGCGTCGCCACCGACGTCGCCGCGCGCGGTCTGGACCTGCCCGACCTGGGTCTGGTCATCCATGCCGAGATCCCGGTCAACAAGGCCGGACTGCTGCACCGCTCGGGCCGCACAGGCCGGGCCGGCAAGAAGGGCGTCTCGGTCCTGCTGGTCAGCTATACGCGCCGCCGCAAGGTCGAGCTGATGCTGCAATCGGCCTCGATCAAGGCCGAATGGAGCGGCCCGCCGTCGGCCGAGATGATCCTCGAGAACGACCGCAAACGTATGCTGGCCGACCCGGTCCTTACCGCGCTGGTCGAGGACGAGGACATGCTGGTCCTCGGCCGCCAGCTGCTGGAGAAGACCACGCCCGAACAGGTCGCGGCGGCCCTGATCCGCCTCTATCAGCAGAAGCTTCCGGCGCCGGAAGACGTCTATGACGACGACCGGATGAAGCGCCAGCAGGAGACCGGGAAGAACGACAAGGGGCAGCCGGACGTCCCCTATACGGACTTCGCCCGCGGCGGCGACATGACCTGGTACCGGATCAACATCGGCCGGGACAAGAACGCCGATCCGAAATGGCTGATGCCCACCATCTGCCGCCTGGGCCATGTGACCAAGCGCGACATCGGCGCGATCAAGATCTTCGAGCGCGAGACCAAATTCGAGATCACCCAGGACATGCAGGCCAAGTTCGAGGCCGCCATCGCCCTGGGCCTCGAGGACGGGGTGAAGATCGATCCGGCCGTCAAGCCGGGTCCGTCGGAGAAGCCGGTCAGCCGCTGGGACAAGAAGCCCGCCGGTGATCACCCCACCGGAGACCGTCCCGAGCGCAAGCCCTGGAAGGCGCGTGAGGAAGGCGGCGACAAGCCGGCCTGGAAGCCGCGTGAGGATCGCCCCGAGGGTGCCAGGAAGCCCTGGGTCAAGCGCGAGGACTCTGCCCCGGTGGCCGAAGGCAAGAAGCCCTGGGTCAAGCGCGACGAGCCCGGCGACAAGCCCGCATGGAAGGCCCGCGAAGATCGCCCTGCAGCCGAGAAGAAGCCGTGGGTCAAGCGGGACGACGCCCCTGCCCCGGCCGCCGAGGGCAAGAAGCCCTGGCTCAAGCGCACACCCAATGATCCCACTCCCGAAGGCAAGAAGCCCTGGGTGAAAAAGCCCCCGGTCGCCGGCAAGACCCCGTGGGTCCCGCGATCCGACGCCGAGGCCGCTCCGGCGGCGGCGGGCGACCGACCCTGGAAAGGCAAGCCCAAAGGCAAGCCCGTGGGCGGCGACCGCCCCTGGGCGGCCAAGGATGCGCGCGGCAAGCCGGCCGCAGCCCGGCCCTACAAGGCAAAGGGTCCGCGCTAGGCAGTTTGTCCGCGCCACCGGCCTTCCGTCCGTCTGAAGATCAAGGAGTGTTGCATCGCACAACGCAACGCTTCTAGATGGCTGAATGCCCGCTCCGGCCACACTCACTGTCGACCTGAACGCCCTTGCGGAGAATTTCCGCACGCTCGGGGCCGTCGGGGGCGTTCCCGTGCATCCGGTGGTCAAGGCGGACAGCTACGGCCTCGGGGCCGCGGCCTGTGCGCAGCGATTGATGGCAGAGGGCGCGCGGACCTTCTTCGTGGCGCGGACCGGAGAAGGCGAGCGGCTCCGCGCGGCCCTCGGCGCTGAAGCGGCCATCTATGTGCTGGATGGATGCCTGACCGGGCGCGCCCAACGGCTCAGGGCCGCAAACCTGAGGCCCGTGCTGAACGCCGACGCCCAGCTGGCCGAATGGCGGGCTGCGGGCGGCGGGGCCTGCGGCGTCCAGATCGACACGGGCATGAACCGTCTCGGCTTCCGCGCCGAGGCCGCGCCCGAGACCTTCGAAGGGCTCGAACTGGTGCTGAGCCACCTAGCCTGCGCCGATGACCCGGCCGAGTCCATGAACGCGCGCCAGCGGGACGCCTTCGCTGCGGCCTCGGCCAATTATCCGGGGGCGGTGCGATCGTTCGCCAATTCCGGCGGCGTGTTTCTCGGTGCCGACTATGCGTTCGACGCCACCCGTCCGGGCATCTGCCTTTACGGCGGCGGACCCGAGGGGCGCCCGGACGCCCGTATTCGGCCTGTCGCCACGCTGGCGGCCGAGGTGTTGCAGCTTCTCGACGTGCCGGCTGGCGAGACCGTGGGCTATTCGCGGAGCTTCACGGCGACAGGGCCGGTGCGGATCGCCACCTGTGCGGCCGGTTACGCCGATGGCGTCCTGCGCAGCTACAGTCCGCGTGGACAGGTCTTCGTGGCCGGGACGTTGAGGCCGATTGTCGGGCGGGTGTCCATGGACGCCTGTGCCGTCGATGTGACCGGGCTGGACGTCGCCGTCGGCGACCGGATCGAATTGTTCGGCGCGAACCGGATGCTGGACGACGCGGCTGCCGCAGCGGGTACCATCGCCTATGAGCTGCTCAGCGCAATCAATTCGCGGGTGCCGAGGGTTTACGCCGGCTGACACAGTTCTCCAGGCCCGCGCGGTTCTCCCGCCCCCGAAGTGGGGAGGGAGGACCGGCCTACCCGCCCCGACCGCCGTATTTCGCATACTCCAGCCGGGCGACAGTCCGGTTGTGAACCTCGTCGGGGCCGTCGGCGATGCGCAGGGTGCGGACCATGGCGTACATCTCGGCAAGCGGCGTGTCGGCCGAGACCCCGGCCGCACCGAAAGCCTGGATGGCGTCGTCGAGGATCTGAAGCGCCATGCGCGGGGCGGCGACCTTGATCTGGGCGATCTCGGACTTGGCGTTCCTGGCACCGGCCTCGTCCATCAGCCAGGCGGCCTTGAGCACCAGCAGGCGACACATCTCGATATTGGTGCGGGCCTCGCCGATGCGCTGTTCCCAGACCGAATGCTCGGCGAGGGTCTTTTTGAAAGCAGTCCGTGACAGCAGCCGCTGGGTCATCAGTTCCAGCGCCCGCTCGGCCACGCCGATGGTGCGCATACAGTGGTGGATGCGGCCGGGCCCGAGGCGACCCTGGGCGATCTCGAAGCCGCGGCCCTCGCCGGCGATGAGGTTCTCGACCGGGACGCGGACGTTCTCCAGCACCACCTCGGCATGGCCGATGGGCCGCTCGTCATAGCCGAACACCGACAGCATCCGCTCGACCCGGAAGCCGGGCGTGTCGGTCGGGACGATGATCTGGGACTGCTGGGCGTGGGTGGCGGCGTCGGGGTCGGTCTTGCCCATGACGATGGTCACCGCGACATTGGGGTGGCCCATGTTGGTCGACCACCATTTGCGGCCGTTGATCACATAGTGGTCGCCGTCGCGCACGATCCGGGTCTGGATATTGGTGGCGTCGGAAGAGGCGACCTCGGGCTCGGTCATCAGGAAGGCCGAGCGGATTTCGCCGGCCATCAGGGGCTTGAGCCATTTCGCCTGCTGGTCAGCGTTCCCGTACATATGGAGCACTTCCATATTGCCGGTGTCCGGGGCGTTGCAGTTGAACACCTCGGCCGACCACAGGTGACGCCCCATCAGCTCGGCCAGCGGCGCGTATTCCATATTGGTCAGGCCAGCGCCGTGATCGCCGGGCAGGAACATGTTCCACAGGCCGGCCGCGCGCGCCTGGGCCTTCATCGCTTCCATTGCCGGCGGCTGGCGGGTGTGATCCTCGGCCACCTGGGCCCGGTATTCCTCCTCGCGCGGCAGGACGTGGTCGTCGAGGAAGCGCTTCACCCGCTCCTGCCAATGCAGGGCCCGGTCGCTGTGGCGGAATTCCATGGGGCTCGCTGCTCCCTCCCCCTCCGGGGGAGGGTCGTCGGCGCGCAAGGCGACGACGGGGTGGGGGCGGTTCGGCGAGGCGGCGACGGTATTTGTCGCGCCGAGTCCTCCCCACCCGTCTGCCGCTGCGCGGCAGACACCCTCCCCCGGAGGGGGAGGGATTTCCTGGCGTGGTTCTAGCGCTTCAGCAGCGGGGCCAGCTTCTGGGCGATCATCATGTCGCCGGCGATCTTCAGCTTGCCCTGCATGAAGGCCATCATCGGATCCAGCTGGCCACCCGACAGGGCCATGAAGTCATCCCAGCTGATCGAGACGGTGGCGTCGGCGGGCTTGTCTTCATTGGTCACCGAGTTCGGAACCGAGGCCCCGTCGATGAAGATCTTGCCGACATCGCCCAGGTCGATCTTCACTGTCTTGCCGAGACCGGAGTTGTCGCCGACGGCGCCGCGAATGTGATCGGTGACTTGAGCCAGGTCGGCCATGGGCGCTTCTCCGTGATGCATGACCCCCGGGCGGCCGGTGATCGGATTGAGGCATCGACCTAGACCGGGCGGGGGTGTCTGCCAAGATCACCCCGGGTAAAGTTGGCGCGAGAATCTGGCGCGCGAGACACACTTCGGGTCGAAAAGACGGCACAGAGCGCCCGGTTTTTCTCTCACGGGGCGAACAAATCGCCCCATTGGGGCAGGAGACCTGAGACCCCCCTCAATCAAGCCACCCCTTCGGAACCGCCGCCTTGCCAAGCGGTTAAGGTTACCATAACCATGATACACCGGTCCTTGAGTGTGGGGTTGTTCTGGGACCTTGTTGACGACTGGATTTGGGGAGCTCAAGTGAAACACATAGCCATCGCCGCTGTCGGCGCTCTGCTGGCTTCGGCCGGAAGTGCCGGAACGACTGTCGCCCAGGATCGGGGCTACGGACCGCCCCCGCCGCCCTGCCGCGACGGCGGCCCGCGAGACTCCTACGGAACCTGCGTCTGCGATTATGAGGTGAATTTCTACAATCCCTCGACGCCGTGGACGGTCGTCCGCGCCGGCGGACCGGGCATCCGTATCCGTGGCCGGCCGATCACCATCGCCTCGGGCCGCATCGATATCCAGGGCCCGCCGATCTATGTCGAAGCCCCGCCGATCCGTATCCAGGCCCCGCAAATCTATCTGCACGCCCCGGAAGTGCATGTTCGCCCGTCCGACGTCACCGTCGAGCCGCCGGAAATCCACTTCTCCGGCTGTGAAGACGGCCGCGACTGCGAGCCGGTCCGTCGTGACTCAGCCCCCGGCAGCTACGGCGACGGCGAGCGCGGCTAGAACAGGACCCCGACCGACCGGACTCCGTCCCGTCGGTCGGCACCTGACCGAAAAAGAGGCTCGCGCCGCAAGGCGTCGGGCCTCTTTCAATTGGCGGAGGACTGATCGTCAGTCGGATTCGGCAGCCTCGGCCGTGGCCGGAACGGGCGCGCAGAAATTCAGATTCCGCACCTGCGAGGCCAGGGCCATGTTGCCGCCGGCCAGGGCCGCCCGTACAGCCTCGTCACACCGGCCTTCGCTGAGCAGGCGAGTGACCTCCCCGATCAGGGCGGTCCGGGCGATGGCGGCGTCGCGAAGGATCCTGGCCTCGCGCCGGTCATCCGGCAGGCACAGGGACAGCCAGGAGGCCTCGGCGCAGCGTGCGATGAGCCGCGCCTGCCGGTCTGCCTCGGCCGAGCTGATCTCGACCGGCGCGATAAGGGTCGGGACCGCAGGCGGCGCGGAAACGGATATGGCCGGTGGCTCCCCCAGGCTCACCGATCCGGGTCCGGACGGTCGCAGGATAACCGCCGGCATCCTGCAGACCCAGCCCTCCGGGGTCGACTCGCAGGGCATCCGCATCTCCTGCGGATCCGGCGGCGGCTGCGAGACCGTAGCGCCTGCAGGAGTCTGGCTGAGGCCGAGCGCGAGCAGCAGTGAAATCATGACCCAATCCGACGGCTATCGGCACATTCATACATCATACTCCCGAACGGGCGTCATGTATCCCTGTTCTGAAAATGCCCCGCCCTCAAGCCGTAGCCCTCTCGCCCCGGCCGGGCTAAACGGGCGCGGACGAAAGGCCGCCGGGGTGCGTCGCCTTGCTCGAGAGGCCGGACTGTGACGCCAGCGATCCTCGCAATCCTGTTGGGCGGGCCGGGACTGGTGGTCGGCGTGGGTCTCGCCCGGCTGAGCGTGAGCCTGCCCCATGACGACGCCGGGGTGCGCCGGGGACCGCTCCGGGATGGGATCATGGCCGTGGCTGCGGCAATGATCGGCGTCTGGGCAGCCATGGCCCAGCCCACGCCCCTCGCCGCCATTCTGACCGCCCTGCTGGGCTGGCAGCTGCTTCTGATCGCGGTGATCGACGGCGAACATTTCCGACTGCCCGACCAACTGACCCTGCCTCTGCTCGCGACCGGCGGCGTGGCGGCGGTACTGCTGGACCATACCACCCCGCTCGACGCGGTGATCGGTGCCGCCGTCGGTTTTGGCGGCCTGTGGCTGCTGGCCCTGGCCTACCATCGGCTGCGCGGCCGCGACGGCCTCGGCGACGGCGACCCCATATTGCTCGCTGCCGGCGGGGCCTGGGTCGGCTGGATCGGCCTGCCGAGCGTGCTGTTGTGGGCGTCGGCCGCAGGTCTGAGCTTCGTGGCGGCGCGTCTGCTGGTCGGCGGCCGGGTCTCGGGCGAGGACCGTCTGCCCTTTGGACCCTGCCTCGCGACGGGTCTCTGGCTGACCTGGATGCTGGGGCCGCTGGGCCTGTAGCAGGACGACAGTCCTGCGAAGCGCCGGAGCGCGAAAAGGGTCTGGCGGAGACGCAGGGATTCGAACCCTGGGTACCCCTTACAGGGTACGACGATTTAGCAAACCGTTGCCTTCAGCCACTCGGCCACGTCTCCGGCAGGCGGCGTGATTAGCCGAGCAATCGGACCGGCGCAACGGTCAAGACGCGGGGCGCGCGCGAATGGCCCCGCGTTAACGGGACAGTGAGGGGGGACATGCATGGTGGCCGGGAACTCCCCGCAGCGAGCCCCATGACCGACGCCGCCAGACGCCACTCATACGACGCCGGGCTGTCCGGGACAGGCGTCATGGACGCGGCGGGCCTCCAGGCCCTGGCCGCCGCGTCTGTGTCCGCGGCCCCGGAGGCGATCACCGAGGCTGCCGCGCGACGCGGCCCCTTCCGGCCCGAGGTCTGGCTGAATGCGCGCCAGCGACACGCTTCGCGGCTGGCAGGCCACTATTTCCGCGCCTTCGACACCCTCGCCGTGGTCGCGGTCAGCCTGCTGTGCGCCTGGGCGGCGGCACCGGGTGCCCTGATCCATACGGAGGTGTCACGGGTTCTGCCCTTCGCCCTCGGCGCGACCGTCGTGCTGGGGCTGATGCGGTCGTTGGGGCGATACCGGTTCGCGCGAGGCCAGAAGACGGCGCGGCATCTGGCCTCGGTCGCCGGCATGGTGCTGGCAGGCGCGGTCACGGCGCTGATCGCCGGCTGGGTCCTGCGCGGGGCACAGGCCCAGGTGTCGGCCTATCTGATCTGGGCCGGACTGGTGCTGATCACCCTCAACGCCCTGCACATCGGCTGGAGCGATATGGTCGGGCGGTGGCGCACCTCGGGTGCCCTGACGCCCAATATCGTTCTGGTCGGCGCGACACGACATGCCGAGAGCCTGATCCGCGAGGCCCTGAAGCGGCGCGATCTCAATGTACTGGGCATTTTCGACGACCGGCTGGCGCGCAGCCCGCGGGCCATAGAGGGGGTGCCCGTCCTGGGCACGGCCGCCGATCTGCTGACCCACAAGATGACGCCCTATGTCGACCGCATCGTGCTGGCGATCGACCCCCGGGCCGAGGCGCGGGTGCGTGAGCTCAACGACACCCTGCGCAACCTGCCGCATGAGGTCACCCTGCTGGTGGAACCCGATGGCATGGCCGAGACGCAGTCGGCACTGGACCGGCTGGCGGCTGCACCGCTGGCCGATGTGCAGGGACCGGTCGACGACGACCGCCGGGCCTTCAACAAGCGACTTCAGGATCTGGTTCTGGGCCTGATCGCCCTTGTCCTGCTGGCCCTCCCGATGGCGATTGTCGCTCTGGCCATCCGCCTGGACAGCCCCGGGCCGATCTTCTTCCGCCAGCGCCGCCATGGCTTCAACCACGAGGAAATCGTGGTGTGGAAATTCCGCTCGATGAGGCAGGAGACCGCCGATGCCACGGCCAGCCGGCAGGTGACCCATGACGACGACCGTGTCACCCGCATCGGCCGCTTCATTCGCAAGACCAGCCTCGACGAACTGCCGCAGTTGCTGAACGTCCTCACAGGCGAGATGTCGCTGGTCGGCCCCCGGCCGCACGCCATCGGCATGAAGACCGGCCACGTCGAGAGCGCCCGGCTGGTCGCCGACTATGCCCACCGCCATCGCATCAAGCCGGGCATGACCGGCTGGGCCGCCGTCAACGGCTCGCGCGGGCCACTGCACACGGCCCAGGATGTGCGGCGCCGGGTGCAACTCGACATCGACTATATCGAGCGCCAGTCCCTGTGGATGGACCTGTGGATCATGGCCATCACCTTGCCCGTGCTGCTCGGCGACCGCGCGGCGGTTCGCTGATGTTCTGGCGCGGCGTCTGGGGCTATCTGCCGGCGAATATCGTGCAGGGCGTGGTCGGCTTCCTGGCCATCATCCTGTTCACCCGCCTGTTGAGCCCCGAAGATTTCGGCCGCTACGCCCTGGCCTTCTCGGTCATGACCCTGGCCCATGTGGCGGTGTTCAGCTGGCTGGAGGCGGCCATGGCCCGCTTCTGGGCGGCCCAGACCCCCGGCGCGGCCCACGCCCATTTCGCCAGCCTGTATCGCACCGCCTTCGTCCTCAGCGCCGGCTTCCTCGTCGTGACCGGCCTCGTGGTCTGGCTCCTGCCCACCGATCCCCTGTTCAAACTGGCTCTGGCCGTCGGTCTCGCCGGCGCGCCGGCGCGCTCGATGGTCAAACTGGCGCAGGAGCGGTTCCGCGCAGAAGGCGAGGTGGCGAAGTCGGCCCGGCTCGACATGGCCGTGACTGCCGGGGGGCTGGCCATCGGCGTCGGCTTCGCCCTTGGGGGCGCGGGGGCGGCGGCCCCCCTGCTTGGCCTCGGGCTCGCGCCCCTGGCCGCCCTGCCCTTTGTCCTCCCCGGCGAGTTGAAACAGGCGCGCGGCGGCGCCTTTGAGGCCGGGCGGGTGCGAGACTATGCGATGTACGGCTATCCGATCGCGGCCTCCCTGGCCCTGACCGTGGTGCTGTCCTCGACCGATCGCTTCGTGCTGGATGCATATCTCGGCGAGGCTGCGGTGGGTGCCTATCACGCCAGCTATTCCATCGCCAATCGCACCCTGGACGTCCTGTTCCTGTGGCTCGGCACGGCCGGCCAGCCGGCGCTGGTCATGGCGCTGGAGCGCGGCGGGATGGACCGGCTCAAGGTCGCCGCTCGGGAACAGCTGTCGACCTTCCTGCTGGTCGGCCTGCCCGCAGCGGCCGGGGTGGCGCTGGTGGCGCGGCCGCTGTCAGAGGTACTGATCGGCGAGGAGCTTCGCACGGCGGCGGCCAGCGTCACGCCCTGGATTGCCCTGTCAGCCCTGCTGTTCGGCCTGACGGCCTATTATTTCGGCCAGGCCTTCACCCTCGGCAAGAAGACCCGGCGGCTGCTGCTCGCCATGGCCGTCCCCGCCGGCCTGAATGTGATCCTGAACCTGATCCTGGTGCCGCGCTTCGGCCTGATGGGTGCCGCCTGGGCCACGGCGGCCAGCTTCGGGCTCGGCATGGTCGCGACCATGCTGATCGGACGGCGCGTGGTGGCCCTGCCCATCCCGTGGGAGAGCCTCGCCCGATGCGGCGTGGCCACGGGGATCATGGCGCTGGTGGTTTCGCTGCTTCCGGCGATCGGCGGCCTCGGCGAACTGATCCTCGACGCCGGCGTGGGGGCGATCGTCTATGCGGCGGCGGCCCTGACCCTGAATGCCGCCGGCGTGCGGACCGTGGCGCTGGGGCTCATGGCCGGGCGCGGACTTCGGAGAGCGGCGGCATGAGCGCGCGGGCCAAAATGACCGACAGCCCGGCATGGAAGACGGCGAAGCCGGCCGTCTCGGTGCTGATCCCCTTCCTGCGCGACGATCCCGCGGAGCTGCTGGGCCTGCTGGACGAGGAGGCGGCTTCCGTCGACGGCGCGGTCGAGATCGTGGTGCTGGATGATGGCACCCGGGATGCCGCCCTGACGGCGCGGCTGGCCGGGCAGATCAAGGCCATGGCCCTGCCCGTCCGCCTGATCACCCTGCCCGCCAATGAGGGGCGGTCGATCGGGCGCAACCGGCTGGCCTCGGCGGCGCGCGGCGGCAGCCTGCTGTTCCTCGACAGCGACATGCGGCCCGACCATCGACGGTTCCTGCGCGACTGGGCCGATCTGGCTGCACGCGAGGACCCGGCCGTGGCCTTCGGCGGCTTCTCCCTGTTGCAGGCGCCGACTGACGCCCGCTTCGCGGTCCACCGCGCCATGGCCGCGAAGTCGGAGTGCGTGCCATACATGGAGCGGGCGAAACAGCCCGAGAAATACGTCTACACCTCCAATCTGCTGGTGCGCCGCGACGTGTTCGAGTCCGAGGCCTTCGATCCCGGATTCACCGGCTGGGGCTGGGAGGATGTGGAATGGGCCATGCGGGTCTCACGGCGGTTCCGCGTCGTCCACCTCGACAATGCGGCGACCCATATGGGGCTCGATACGGTCGCGGCCCTTGCCGGAAAATATGAGCAGTCGGCCCCGAATTTCGCCCGTATGGCCGAACGCCATCCGGCGATCGTCGCCGCCTATCCCAGCTACAAGGCGGCCCGGCTGCTGAAGCGGCTGCCCGGTCTGCCGGGGCTGCGTCGGATGATGCGTCGAGGTGCCGAGACAGCCTGGCTGCCGGTCGCGGCGCGGGCCTTCTCACTGCGCCTGTACCGGGCCGCCCTCTATGCGGACGCCGTGTGATGAGCGACGTCGCCGTCATCGTTCCGACCCTGAGGCGGCCCGAAAGCCTTGAGCGGGCCCTGCGGTCCCTGTTCATCCAGACCGGCGTGGCCGACCGGGTGTCCGCGATCGTCGTGGTCGACAACGACCCGGTCGGATCGGCGGCGGCGGCCGTTGACGCCCTCCGGTCCAGCGCCCCCTGGCCCCTGATCTATGTGCACGCGCCCCGGCCCGGCGTGGCCACGGCGCGCAACGCCGGACTGGCCGCGACGGAGGCCCCCCTGATCGCCTTTCTCGACGATGACGAAGCCGCCTCGCCGGGCTGGCTCGCCGCCCTGCTCAAGGCCCGCGAAGACACCGGTGCCGACGCCGTCTTCGGTCCGATCACCGGCCGGGCACCCGACGCCGCGCCCTGGCTGAAGCCCTGGCTGGAGCGGTTCTTCGGCCGTGAGGGACCGGAGCGGACCAAGCTGATCGACCAGCCCTTCGGCTGCGGCAATTCCCTGATGGTGAGGGCGACCGCCCTGCCCGGCCAGGCTCCGTTCGACGCGGGCACGGACCAGGCCGGCGGCGAGGACGACGCCCTGTTCGCGGCGCTGGCCGCCCGTGGCGGCCGTTTCGGCTGGGCCGCGGACGCCTGGGTCGAGGAGTTTGCCCCGGCCCACCGCGCGACGCTGAACTACGCCCTCGCCCGCGCCTTCGCCTATGGGCAGGGTCCCAGCCAGACGGCGGCGGCGGCGCGCAACTGGCCCCGCGTGGCGCGCTGGATGGCGATCGGCGCGGCCCAGACCGCCGTCTGGGGCGCGGCCTCGGCGGCCCTGACCCTCATCGCCAGTCCGAAGCGTGCCGAGATGTACGACCGAACCGCCCGCGGCGTCGGAAAGCTGTTCTGGATGAAGGGGTTCGAGCCTCAGTTCTACGGTGCGCGGGAAGTGGCGCGGCTGGACGCGGCGCGACCCTAGCGCCTCGTCCGGGTCCTAAATCCGGCGGTCGCGCCTGAGCGCGATGGGCGGAAGGTTCATCACCAAGGACACCAAGGGATCACAAAGAACACGAAGGGACCGAGGCGCTTCCACGCCGGCGCTTCTTTCGCAAATGCCGGGATCGCGGCGTACGCCGCATTTTGGGCAAGGGCGCGGTCCGATCCGACATATGCGTCGCGCGGAGCTCCGGCTCTGTCATCCGCTCAGGGCCCTTTGTGTCCTTTGTGATCCCTTGGTGTCCTTCGTGATGAACCAGCTCGCGCTGAAGCAGGCGCACCAACTTGCGAACAGGACCCTAGCCGGTCAGCCGCTTCAGGAAGGCCGGAGGGTTGTAGGTCGAGCGATTGACGACCACCCCGGCGATCTTGCCACCCACGGCCTCGATCTCGTCGCGCAGCATCAACGGCTCATTGGCCGCCCCGCTCTCCGCCGCCACGACCAGCACCGTGGCATCGACATAGGGAGCAAGGGTGATGGCCATGTCGCTGCGGTCGGCCGCAGGGGCGTCGATCACCACCGTGTCGGCATGTTTGCGCAGGGCGTCCCAGTAGCGGGCGTCGCTGACCGCCTCGGCCCGCTGACCGGAGCGCAGATGCTCGGCCGCGAACCGGGTCACCCACAGCCGCCCGCCGAGGCAGGGCCGGGCGCTCATCAGCCGGGCCGGATGCACGGGCTTGCCCGCCCGGTCCATGATGCGCGGGGTGACGGCGAAGAAGATCGAGCCGTCGGGCGTGGCGATGGCCGCCTTGCCCAGGGCACCGAACCGGTCGGGCTGGGCGGCAACGGCCTCCATCTGCCCCTGCTGGGCGAGGTCAGCATCGATCAGCCAGACGGGACGGCGCGCGCGCACGGCGGCCAGCCGGGCATATTCGCGCGCGACCGTCGAGACGCCCTCGCCCGAGCCGGCGGCGGCGATCTGGACCACGCGGCCGCGATGGCCCGGCGCCGGTCCCAGCGCCGCCCAGAGAGCCGCCATTTCGGATGTCAGATCGACCATCGAATCGCTACGCGCCCGGTTACAGGCTCCTACGCTAACACGGGCAGGGTCACGGGGCCTTCATCGGGGCGACGGCCAGCACGGGCATGTCGAGAGTGCGTCCGGTCGAGGCGGGGGTGGTGTAGCCTCGCCGCGTGAACACCCGCAGCAGACCGACGCACAGGGCGGTGAAGCCGGCGAACAGAAAGACCACGGCCAACAGGGGTGCCTTCAGGCTGGTCCCCCGGGTCGGGGCCTCGGCGCGCTCGATGACATTGACGTTGTCTGCCCCGGCGGCGACCAGGGCGCTGTCGGCGCGGGCGGCGCTCTCGCGCTGCTGGAAATCGCGGACCAGGGCGGTCAGGACCTCACGATTGCCGGCCAGGTTGGCATTGGTCGATTCCAGCCGGGTCATCTCGGCCAGACGCGAGCGCAGCTGGTTCAGCTGGCCCTCGGCCACGGCCAGCCGGGCGGCCAGACCGTCGCGGTCGGCGGCGGCGGTGATCCGGGCGGTCTCGATCTCGGTGAAGATGGTGCTGGGGCCGGTGCGGACCTCCTTGGGGCCGACCGTGGTGCCGGTGGCGACATAGGCCTGCAGGTCGGCGATCTGCTGGTCTATGTCCCGCACGGGCTGGGCCTCGGGCGTATAGCGCGACAGCAGGGCCTCGCGCTGGGTGCGCAGCTGCAGGATCTGGTCCTGGGCCGAGATGTTCAGGTCCTGCTGCAGCACCACCTCGGCGGGCTGTTGCGACAGCTGGGCCTCGAGCGTCGACAGCCTCTGGCTGGCCTGGTTCAGCTGGGCGCGCAGCGACAGGGCCTCGGCCTGGGTGGTCTGATAGCTGGCGGCGAGGCTGGCCTTGGCCGTGGCGAAGTCACCGATGTCGTTGGACGCGAGGAAGGCGTTGTAGGCCTCGTCGGCGGTGCTGAGGTCGGTCTCGAACGCCTCGCGCTGGGCGGCGTAGGCCGGGGTGCTCGACCCCTGGAAGACCTCCCGGCGCCGGACCAGATACTGGTCGACCACGGCGTTCAGCACCTGGGCGGCGCGCACCGGATCATCGGCCTCATAGGACACGGCGATGATGGCGCTGCCCGGCGTGACACCGACTCCGAGGCCGGAATCAAGAGCCTTCAGCGCGGCGGCCTCCTTCTCGGCCGGCGTACCTGTGGCGTCGGGTCCAAGTATGGTGTCGGCGCCGACGGCGCGGATGGCGCGGCGCTTGACCGTCAGACTGCCGAGGATCCGGGCTTCCGCCCCGGCCACGGCGTCGGCCTCGAGCGGCTGGCTGGGATCGATCTGGCCGACCCGGGACTGGTAGACATATTCCTGCCCGGCCCCGGCATAGACGCTGGCGGTGGCGGTGTAGGATTTCTTCAGCGTCAGTACCGCCGCCGTGCCGATGGCGAATACGACCAGGAAGATCACGACCATCAGCAGGGTTTCACGGAACAGCAGGCCGACGACATCGAAGAAGCCGTAGCGCGGGCGGACTGTCGTGTAGGCCGACGTGCGCATGGGGGGCGGACTGATTCCATCGTACTGGAGTTGGACCTTCAGCCTTGGGCCAGCGGCGTTAACCACTGGTTACCCATAAGCACCGACCCTGCCCTCGACGCTGTTTTTGCGGAGTGAGTCCCCATGTCCATCGACCGTCGCCTGTTGCTGCTGGGCCTTGTCGGCGCGGGCGCAATGGTCAGCGGCTGTGGCGGCGTCCCGGCACTCCCCCGCGTTCCGGGACTGGGCGGCGGCGACGACTACGGCTCGCGTATGCCCCTGCCGCAGAACGGTCGCGGCAGCGACAACCGGGTCCAGGCCCCGGGCCGGACCTCCTTCCCCGAGATCGGCTTCGCCGACTGGTCCGAGGCCGAGCCCGAATACGTCCTCTATCCCGGCGACGAGATCGAGATCGCCACCCCCACCGCCGCCGAACTGACCCGCACCCAGAGGATCGGCCCCGACGGCCGTATTTCCCTGCCCCTCGTCGGCCAGATCATGGCCGCTGACCGCACCATCGCCGAGGTCGAGCGAGACGCTTCGGACGCCTTCGCCAGCCAGCTTCGCCGGCCGGTCGTCGAGGTGACGCTGAAGACCGCCGGGCCGATTCGCGTCTGGGTCGGCGGCGAGGTGCGCACGCCGGGGATGATCGAGATGAACGGCGACCTCGACGCCTATCAGGCCATCATCCAGGCGGGCGACTTCCTGCCGACCGCCAAACAGGGCGAGGTCGCCCTGATCCGGCGGGGTCGCGGCGGTGTGCGCATGATGCGCGCGGCCGACCTGAGGCCCCGTCGCGGCGAGGTCATCGCCCTGCGGCGCGGCGACATCATCTTCGTCCCGCGCTCAACACTGGGCGAGGTTGCCAATTTCATCGCCCTGTTCCGCAATGCCCTGCCGGTCGGATTCAGCTACGCCATCGGCGGACAATATCAGCAGTTCTGAGTGGAACCGGACGAGGCTGCCGGCGCTTCCATCTTCGTCGCCTGTGACACTATGGCGATGTGACCGGGCCGTCGGTTGGTCCATGGACAGAAATCGCGCGTCCCCCGCCGAAAGGGTATCCTCGCCATGAAGACGAAGCTCGTTGCCCTCGCTGCGGCCCTGATGGCCTCCGCCTGTTCGACAGTCGGGGTGCGCTCCGGCACCGAGGAGCCGGCCTTTACCGAGGTCGAGCGGGTCGGGGCTGTCGAAATTCGTACCTATGGCGAACGGATCGCGGCCCAGACCGTGGTGACCGGAACCAGCGAAGCGGCCCGCAATCGGGGCTTCCAGCGACTGGCCGGCTATATCTTCGGGGGCAATACGGCGCGCACCAGCATCGCCATGACCGCCCCTGTGGCCCAGGCAACGGGCGATGGACCGGCCGGGAGCTCACAGAGCATCGCCATGACCGCGCCCGTAGCCCAGGCACCAGCGGACGGGGACCGCTGGACCATCCAGTTCTTCATGCCTTCAGACTATACAATGGCAACCCTGCCGGTGCCGCGCGATCCGTCGGTCGTTCTGGCCGTCGTGCCGGCAGAAACCTATGCCGTGCTGCGCTACCCGGGCCTCGGCTCGGCCCGGACGGTGGCAGCAAAGGAGTCCGAACTGCAAGCGGCCCTGGCCGACAGCCGTTGGGTCATGCAGGGCGAACCCGTCTCATGGTTCTATGATCCGCCGTGGACCATCCCGGCCCTGCGCCGCAATGAAGTGGCCGTAAGGGTCGTGCGCCGCGGGAGCTGACGTCAGGCCGCCAGCTTCACCACGCCCGCATCGATCCAGCGGCGCGCCGCCTTCTGGGCCTCGGCGATCTCGTCCTGCTCCATCTCCTGACTCATCTCGCGGCGATAGACGCGCGCCTCGATCGAGCCCTTCATGGCGGCCAGGTTGAAGATCATATGGGCCGAGACGCGGTCCATGGGGCAACCGCCCTGGCCGCTCGAATACATCATACCCAGCCGGAACAGATCGTCGCCGCTCATGTCGGCGGTCGGCAGGGGCAGGCCCTGCTCTTCCTTGGCCGTGGGCGCCATTTCTTGCGCGTTCATCACCGTATCTCCCGAACCGGCGCCTTTCTGGCCCCGTCCTCTGAGACGCGATCAAATACCCGCGGTTTGAAGGTAAAGTTAACAGCGCGGGCCGTTACGGGCCTTTTCAGTACAGTTCGACCGAATACTCCGCCCTTGTTCAGACCTCTGAAATAGTTCGGAAATCCCTGATTCACACCTGCTAACAGGGCGTGACCGGAAGGCTTACGAAGGGTTACCGCGCCCGCTGTCCGAACAGGATCTTGCGCGCCGCTTCCGCCGCCTTGCCAGAGGCGGCGAGGTTGCGGCGCATCTCGTCGCCAAGGGCCCGGCCGGCGATGACAGCCGGCCGTGCGCCGACCCGATCCATCCAGGCCTTCAGGTTCGGGAACTCCGCCAGGTCCTGCCCCTGCAAGGCCGGCAGTATCCATGGCCAAGCCGCCATGTCGGCGATCGAATAGTCTCCGGCCAGATAGTCGCGGTCCGCCAGGCGCCGGTCCATCACGCCATAGAGCCGGTGGGTCTCATCGGTATAGCGGCGGACGCCATAGGCGATCTGGCGCTGATCCTTGATGATGGCCGGGGCATACTGGCGAAAATGATGGGTCTGGCCCGCCATCGGCCCCAGCCCCCCGACCTGCCAGAACAGCCACTGGTCGACCTCGGCCTTGCCGCGCGGGTCCTGCGGATAGAACAGGCCCGACTTGACGCCGAGGTACTGCAGGATGGCCCCGGACTCGAAGATCGACAGCGGCTGACCGTCCGGCCCGTCCGGATCGATGATGGCGGGCATCCGCCCGTTGGGGCTGATGGCCTGGAAGGCAGGGTCGAACTGTTCCCCGCTGCCGATGTTCACCGGCTTCATCTCATAGGGCAGTCCCATCTCCTCCAGCGCGATGGAGATCTTCCAGCCGTTGGGTGTGGGCCAGTACCAGAGTTCGATGGGTTGAGGCATGGGGGGCGTCCTGCGGAAGGGGCGAGGGCTGAGGCGTAGAAGCGTTCGCGAAGCAGAAGTGGCGCTACGAGCACCTTCGCGCAACGGGGACCTCGCCACCAGCCGCCCGCCAGCCGTTCCTGACATTCGCGTTCAGGGGGAGTTCATCGGCCGGAACCGAGGCTGGCTCACGACCAACGGGCTGGTGCGGGTTTTTCTTCGCCGGCCCTCAGCTGGAGAGTGATCATGAACCGCTTGACCAAGGCCGTGGCGCTCGGACTGGTACTGGCCACCGCAGCCCCGATGGCCGCTCAGGCCCAGGACCGGGGCGACCGCCGTGAAAACCGCCGTGAGTATCGGGAAGACCGGCGTGACGACCGTCAGGACTACCGCCGGGAACGTCGCGACGACCGGCGCGACTGGCGCGAGGGCAATTACGACAATCGCCGCGACTATCGTGCGGACCGGCGCGACGACCGGCGCGACTTCCGCGAGGAGCGCCGCGACGACCGGCGGGACTTCCGGCGGGACCAGCGGTGGGATCGCCACAATCGTGACTGGTGGCGCGGCCGCAATGATTTCCGCGATTATCGTGGTGCCCGCAACGGCTACTGGTATGCCCCCAGCTACGGCTATTATCGCGTTGAACCGCGCTACTATGGCCAACGCTGGCAGCGCGGCGGCTACCTGCCGCACGCCTATCGCGACTATTACGTCCGCGACCCCTATGCCTACAATCTGGGTCCGGCTCCGCGCGGCTATCGCTATGTCCACGCCGGCAATGACATCGTGCTGATCGCCATCGCGACCGGCCTGATCGCCAGCGTGCTTGCGGGCGTCTACTAGAACGCGATCCAGAAGCAGGAATGCGCCCCGCAGGCTCCGGCTCGCGGGGCGTCTTCATGTTCGGCACCAGGGTGATTGGGCAAACTGTTCAGTCACGGTTCATGATGAAAGCGCGACCTTCACGGTAAGCCGTCTGACAGGGGCGTGTGGGGAAGAATACGAGAATGAAACGCTCATTGATGGTCGCCGCCGCAGTCGCGGCCTTCGCCGTGCCGGCCATGGCACCCCTGACCGTCCTGGCCCAGGACGAGGAACGCGCCGGAGGCCGGCGCGGCGTTTCCAGCCCGAACGGCGACGAGAGCCGCGAGGGCCGAACTGACCGTCCGGACCTGCCCGACCGCCCTGACCGGCCCGATCGACCTGACCGGCCCAATCCGGGTGGCGGCGGTGGTGGACGGCCGGACCGTCCTGACAGACCCGATCGCCCTGACCGGCCCAACCCGGATGCCGGCGGCGGCGGTGGTGGACGGCCGGACCGGCCTGAAAGACCGGATCGCCCTGACCGGCCCGATCGCCCTGACCGGCCCAACCCGGATGCCGGCGGCGGTGGTGGACGGCCGGACCGGCCTGACAGACCGGATCGCCCAGACCGTCCCGACCGGCCCGACCGGCCCGACCGGCCCAACCCGGATGCCGGCGGCGGACGGCCGGACCGGCCTGACAGACCGGATCGCCCTGACCGTCCCGACCGTCCCGACCGGCCCCAGGATCCGCGTGATCGCTGGGGTGATCGCCGGGACGATCGCCGGGATGATCGCCGGGATGATCGCTGGGACCGGCGCGACGATCGCAGGGATGACCGCTGGGATCGCCGCGATGACCGTTGGGATCGCCGCGATGACCGTCGAGACCGTCGCGAGGATCGTGCCGAACGGCGTCAGGATCGCCGCGAGTACCGGGAGTTCCGCAACCGCTTCAACGGCGACCAGTGGCGTCGCAACTGGACCCGCAGCCACGGCGGCGACTGGTGGCGCAACGACCGCCGCTTCCGCGGATACAGCGGCCTGCGCATCGGCTTCTATTTCGCGCCGGGCTACGGCTACTACAGCGTGCCCCGCAACTACTGGGGCCAGCGCTACCACATCGGTGGCTACCTGCCGTCGATCTTCTGGCGCTATCAGCTGGACGACTGGCGGACCTACGGCCTCGGCTATCCGCCGGCAGGCACACGCTGGGTGCTGGTCGACAACCACATCTATCTGATCGACCAGTACGACGGCTATATCATCGACGTCATCTTCGACGCCTGGCGCTGGTAAACCGTCAGGATGCGAAGGAAACGCCGTCCGACCCCGGGGTCGGACGGCGTTTTCCATTGACAGCAAGGTTGCGGCCATCGCCGCGTCGGGTCAGAACCGACGCCATGAGCGACGACCCGATCTCCGACACGACCACCGGCGAGGAGGTCCCGTCCTCGCGGGCACCGCAACTGGCGCTGTCCACGACTCTGATGGGCTCGCCGACCCGGTTCTTCAACCGCGAGCTCTCCTGGCTGGCGTTCAACGGCCGGGTGCTGGAAGAGGCGGCCAATCCGGCCCATCCGCTGCTGGAGCGGCTGCGCTTCCTGTCGATCTCCGCCAACAATCTCGATGAATTCTACATGACCCGCGTCGCCGGCCTCAAGGGCCAGGTGCGGGAGCGGGTGCGCGTCCTGTCGGCCGACGGCCTGACCCCGGCGGAGCAGCTTTACAAGGTCAATGTCGCGGCCAGTGCCCTGATGGCCGAGCAACAACGGCGCTGGCGCAAACTGCGCAAGGAGCTGAAAGGCGTCGGCATCGAGGTGGTCGACGCCGGCCGGATCACCAAGACCGAGCGCGAACGGCTGGAACCCGAATTCCTGAACCAGCTGTTCGCCGTCCTGACGCCGATGGCGATCGATCCGGCTCATCCCTTCCCCTTCCTGCCCAACCTCGGATTTTCGCTGGCGCTCAAGCTGAAGCGGCGTTCGGACAACCGCACCCTCTACGCCCTGGTGCCAGTCCCCACCCAGGTGAAGCGATTCTGGCCCCTGGCCACTGACGGCCGCTCGACCCCGGGGCGCAAACGCTATCTGACGCTGGAGAGCCTGCTGATGCTCTTCATCGACCACCTTTTTCCGGGCTGCGACGTGCTGGAGCGCGGCGTCTTCCGACTGATCCGCGACTCGGACATCGAGATCGAGGAAGAGGCCGAGGATCTGGTCATGGAGTTCGAGGAGGCGTTGAAACAGCGCCGTCTCGGCTCGGTCGTGCGCATCAAGATCGAGGCCTCGATGCCTGACGATCTGCGCAAATTCATTACCAATGAGCTGGACGCCGCGCCCCAGGACATCGTGCTGGTCGATGGAATGCTGGGCCTGGCCCAGGTCGCGGACCTGATCCCTTCGGGCCATCCCGACCTGAAGTTCAAGGGCTATGAGCCGCGCTATCCCGAACGGGTGCGCGACAATGGCGGCGACATCTTCGCGGCGGTCCGCGAAAAGGACATGCTGATCCACCACCCGTTCGAGAGTTTCGACGTGGTGGTCCAGTTCCTGCGCCAGGCCGCGCGCGATCCCAACGTCATCGCCATCAAACAGACGCTGTACCGGACCTCCAAGGACAGCCCGATCGTCGCGGCCCTGATCGAGGCGGCCGAGAACGGCAAGAACGTTACCGCCCTGGTCGAGATCAAGGCGCGGTTCGACGAAGAAGCCAACTTGCGCTGGGCCCGGGCAATGGAACGGGCGGGTGTTCACGTCGTTTTCGGTTTCGTCGAATGGAAGACCCACGCCAAGCTCAGCGTCGTCGTGCGCCGCGAGGCGAACGAACTGAGGACCTACTGCCATTTCGGCACCGGCAACTATCATCCGGTGACCGCGCGGGTTTACACCGACCTGAGCCTGTTCAGCTGCGAGCCCATGCTGGCTCGCGATGCCTCACGGGTGTTCAACTACATCACCGGCTATGCCCAGCCCGACGAACTCGAGGCGCTGGTGGTCTCGCCGCTGAACATGAAGACCACGCTGATCGACCTGATCGGCAAGGAGATGGCCGCCGCAGCCAGGGGCAAGCCCGCCGCCATCTGGGCCAAGATGAACTCCCTCGTCGATCCCCAGGTCATCGACGCCCTTTACCGCGCCAGTCAGTCAGGGGTCCGGATCGAGCTGGTCATTCGCGGCATCTGCTGTCTGCGCCCCGGCGTACCGGGTCTGTCGGAGAATATCCGGGTCAAATCCATCGTCGGTCGCTTCCTCGAGCACAGCCGGATCGTCGCTTTCGCCAACGGGCGAGAGCTGCCGCACGACAAGGCCAAACTCTATATTTCGTCCGCCGACTGGATGAACCGGAACCTGGACCGCCGTGTCGAGCTGATGACCCCGGTGCTGAATGCCACCGTGCATGACCAGGTGCTCGACCAGATCATGGTGGCCAACCTCAAGGACGATGCCCAGAGCTGGGCGCTTGCCGCCGACGGAACCTACAACCGGATGGCCCCCGCCGATACCGAGCGGCCCTTCTCGGCCCACAACTATTTCATGACCAACCCCAGCCTGTCGGGTCGGGGCCGCAAGGTGAAGACCCTGCCCGGCCATCTCAGCTACGAGCCCTCGCGGAAGAAGCGCTGATGCCTGAAGCGCTGCTTTCGGCGATCGGCGCGCCGCGCGACGTCGCCGCCATCGACATCGGCTCCAACTCGGTGCGTCTGGTGCTGTACCGGCTGGAAGGCCGGGCCATCTGGACGGTGTTCAACGAGAAGGTGCTGGCCGGATTGGGCCGCGATCTGGCCACGACGGGCCGGCTATCGGTCGAGGGCGCGGCCCAGGCGCTGACGGCGCTCAAGCGGTTCGCCGCCGTAATCGAAGGGGTCCATCCCGCCCACACCTTCGTCGCGGCCACCGCCGCTGTGCGCGAAGCGCGGGACGGTCGGGACTTCTGCGACCGGGTCGCCGCCGCGACCGGGCTCAGGATCCGCGTCCTGTCCGGCGAGGAAGAGGCTCGCTACGCCGCCCTCGGGGTCCTCGCCGGCATTCCTTGCGCCGACGGCGTCGTGGGCGATCTCGGCGGTTCCAGCCTTGAGCTGGTTCGGCTCGCCGATGGCGAGGTGGGGCGCGGTACCACCCTGTCCCTTGGGCCATTCGCCCTGGCCGATACGCGCGGCTTCGACCCCGACCGCCTGCGCGAGACGATTGCCGCGCGGCTCGAGCTCGCGGGCGACTACAGGGCCGGGACCCTCTATGCCGTCGGCGGGGCCTGGCGAACGCTGGCCCAGGTCCATATGGGCGTGAATGACTATCCGTTGCGGATCGTGCACCAGTACGAAATGGATGCCGGAGAGGTGCTGGACACGGCGCGGCTGATCGCCCGGTCCTCAAAGGCATCGCTGGAGAAGTGGCCGGGACTGTCGCGCAGACGGGCCGAGACCCTGCCTCATGCCGCCCTCGTTCTTGAAGGTCTGATCGAACGGCTGGAGCTGAAGCGCATCGTCCTGTCGGCCTGGGGCGTCCGTGAAGGTCTGTTGTACGAGGCGCTGGAGCCGGAGATCGCGGCGGCCGATCCTTTGCTGGCCGGGTGCTCCGCCCTCGGCGCGCGTCAGGGCATTTCACCGACCCTGCCCGCAGCCCTTAATGGCTGGATCGCGCCGCTGCTGGCCGCCCAGCCGCCGGTCTTCGATCGAGCGCGCGACGCCGTCCTGACCGACGCCGCCTGCCGTCTCGCCGACCTCGGTGCCCGCCTGCATCCCGAACACCGAACTGAACTGGCCTTCGACCAGGTGCTGCGCGCGCCGGTGCCGGGCCAGACCCACGCCGAACGCGCCTACCTGGCAACCGCCGTCAACGCCCGCTACGGCGGCGGTACCTCGACGCCGGAATCCGGAACAGTGGCGCGTCTTCTGAACGAGGAGCAGCGGCAGGGCGCGCGGACCCTCGGCCTGGCGATCCGGCTGGCGTGCGACCTGTCCGGCCGTTCGCCGCAGCTGCTGGTCAACGCCCGCGCCGCCGTGAAGGACGGCACCCTGATCCTCAGTGCCAGCGACGGCTATGTCGATGTCCTGCTGGGCGAACAGACCCGACGCCGCGGCAAGGCCCTCGCCGAGGCCATGGGGTTGAAGCTGGATATTCGCTCGGGCAATTGACCCGCTGTCAGTCGCCGCCCCACCAGCGGAGCTGCAGGTTCTGCGCCGGAGCGTCGCCCACGGTCAGCCTGCCCGTGACCACCACGCCCTCATCGCCGAGGTTACGGCGCGACGTCGCCAGGGCGGCCGGATCCAGTGTACCCTCGAAACTGACCGGACCCAGTTCGGGCGAGCGGCCCTCGAAACTGAGGCTGGTGTCCGTCACCGAATAGGCGGTCGGCAGGACCCGGGCGGTGACGCTGCGCGTCTCGCCGATCCCGGTCGGGACCATGGGACTGGTCACGTCGTCGAACTGCAGCATGAGCGGGCCGAAAGTGTCGCTCCGGCTGCCCCCTTCCCAGGCCTGGAATTCCTGAGCCTGACCGACGAAGACATGGTCGAGGGACCAGTTGCCGACCCGCACCTCGCTCGCCGGCAGATAGTAGCCGGACAGGTCCGCGCTCATGGCATGGCTGTAGGTCGCAGCGGCGGCGGGCGGGGCCTCAGCCGGAGCCTCTGGCCGGTCGCAGGACGCCAGAAGCAGAAGGCCGACGGCCAGGCCGATCCGGTTTCGCATGGTGAGCCCCCTTGAAGGTACGACGGCAACCGGACCACGGCACCGCGCGCCTGTCCACCGTCAGGGCAGATGGGCGATAACCTGCAGCCAGCCGGACGCCTGGCCGATGTCGATCAGTTCGAACACCGGAATGGCCAGCAGAAAGATCAGTCCGTCGAGGATCGTGGTCACGAACAGGGCCGGACGGATGGTCAGTTGCTCCTCATCCCGCCAGAGGGAAACGCGGGGCCAGAAACGCGGTGTGCGGGCCTTGTAGGAAGCATAGACGGCCCCGAACTCCCGCTCCAGAAAGGCCTCCTCGCGCTTCACGGTTATGTAGAAGACCACCATGGCCGCCACAACGAACGCGGCCCCGATCGTGGCGCTGCCGCTCTGGGCACCGATCCCGAAAGCACCGACATAGCTGAACAGGTACAAGGGATTGCGGGTAATCGAATACGGCCCGCGATCGACGATCTCCGCCTTCTTGCGGCCGCCGATGTAAAGCGAACACCAGGCGCGGCCCACAATCGAGAGGACGATGGCGACAAGGCCGATCGCCTCGACCCGCTCATGCCACTTACCATCGGTACCATCGATGGACTGGGTGACCAGCGACACACTGACCAGTCCGACCAGCGCCACCAGCACCGCCAGCTTGCGGATCCTCTGGACCTGCTGAAGGTTGATACCGACCGTCGTCATCGCAGAAATCTCCGAACCTCTGTGGGTTCGGCCAAGCCGGGCGAGGATGCAACAACCGAGTTTGCAAACGAAACGCGGTCGCGGTCACGTGATCCGGACCTAGCGGTTCAGGCTGCGGTCCAGCGCCCGGAACGAGGCGATCGAAAGCTCGGTTGCGCTGATGAAGACCGAGGGCGTGATCTTCTCGAAATCGTCCGAGGGGCGATGATAGTCGGGGTGGTAGTTCACCCCGAGGTACAGGAACGGCACCTGGGCGCGGTGGAAGGCCGCATGGTCGGAGGCCTCGACCCAGTTGTCCTGACCGGTGTCCTGCGGCGTGTCCTTGCCAAAGGCCAGGGCGACCGCGCCATTGGCCGGAATCCCTTCCAGGATCGGGCGGAAATTCGGGTGCTGATAGGTGCCGGTGACCCACAGCTTGCCGTCGGTCTCGGCCCGGGCCGTCATGTCGAAATTCAGGTTCATGGCAATGGATTCGAGCGGCATCGGCGGGGCCTCGACGAAATGCTTCGCCCCCAACAGGCCATGCTCCTCGCCGTCCAGCGCCACGATCAGCACACTGTGCTCCGGGGCCTGGCGCTTCAGATCGGCTGCCAGGGCCAGCATGGTGGCGACGCCCGAGGCGTTGTCGTCGGCGCCGTTGAACACCTGGCCCTCGGCATTGACGCCGACGTGGTCGTAGTGGGCCGTGACGACGATATAGCGGTCGGTCACGCGCGTGCCGGGGATCATGCCGATGATGTTGATGCCGTTGAAGGTCCGGGGCCCGGACCGGGTCCGGCCCTGCATTTCCCAGGGCTGCAGCCGGCCCATGGGCGGGGCCACCACGCCCAGGGCTTCCAGCCGGCCGACGATATAGTTGCGCGCCATCTCACCACCCGGTGCGCCCGTGTCGCGGCCCTGCATGGCGTCGGCGGAAAGGATTCGCACATCCTCCAGCAGCTGGACGTGCATGGCCGACGGAGCCGGTGCGGCCGTCGCGGCGGGCGGGGTCGCTTCGGATCCGAACAGGCTGCCGCAGGCCGAAAGCAGCAGGGCCCCACCGAGCGCGGTGGACAGGGCGAGAAGACGGGCGTGACGCATGGGGGCTCCTTGGAATCGCCGGAGGCTAGCGGACAGCCGGGACGGAGTCAGTTTAACTCCGTGTCATCCGGAATTCTCTGGCCGCAAGCCGATGGCGGACCTCGAAACCCGGCCGGGCGATGCTAGAACGAGCGCGAGTGAAAGCGACCTGCGATTCCATGGCCTACGTTCCCGTCGAAAAACTGAATCGGAATGAGGCGAGCCAAGAACTGGCAACGCTCACAGATGAGTTGGCGTACCACGAAGCACGCTACTACGCGGATGACGCCCCGGAGATTTCCGACGCCGACTACGACGCGATGAAGCAGCGCGCACTCGATATACTTGATTATTTTCCAACCCTTACTTCCGCCACCTCACCAAAACGTCGGGTCGGCAGCGCCATTTCCATCCAATTTTCGCCCGTGCCCCACGGCGTACCCATGCTGTCGCTCGAGAATGCGTTTGATGATGCGGAGGTCTCAGAATTCGAGGCTCGCATCCGACGCTTCTTGAAACTTCCGGCTGGCGAACACGTCGCCTTCGTCGGCGAGCCCAAGATCGACGGCCTGTCCGCCAGCCTGCGCTATGAGAACGGCGTGCTGGTCACCGGCGCGACGCGGGGGGACGGCCGGACCGGCGAGGATGTCACCGCCAACCTCCGCACCATCGCCGATATTCCGCAGACCCTGTCGGGCGAGGGCTGGCCCGACGTCATCGAGGTCCGCGGTGAGGTCTATGCCCCTAACGACGCCTTCGACGCCTTCAACGCCGCCGCCGAGGCCGACGGCCAGCGCACCTATGCCAATCCGCGCAATTTCGCCGCCGGCTCCTTGCGCCAGAAGGACCCGGCGATCACGGCGAAGCGGCCCCTGCGCTTCTTCGCCTACGCCTGGGGCGAGACCTCGACCGCCTTCGCTGATACGCAAGCTGAAGCTCTGAAGGCGCTGGAAAGATGGGGCTTTCAGGTCAACGCCCGCTCACGCAAGGTCGAGGACGCCGCCGGCCTGCAAGACCTCTATGCCGGACTGGAGCGCGACCGCGCCGGCCTCGGCTATGACATCGACGGCGTGGTCTACAAGGTCGACCGGCTGGACTGGCAGGCCCGCCTCGGCTTCGTCGCCCGCACCCCGCGCTGGGCCATCGCCCACAAATTCCCGGCCCAGCAGGCGACGACGGTGCTGGAGGGCATCGATATCCAGGTGGGGCGGACAGGGTCGCACACGCCCGTCGCGCGGCTGCATCCGGTCACCGTCGGCGGAGTCGTTGTGCGCAATGCCACCCTGCACAATGCCGATGAGATCGCCCGCCTCGATGTCCGCCTGGGCGACACTGTCATCCTGCAGCGCGCCGGTGACGTCATCCCCCAGATCCTCGGCGTGGTCGACGCCGGCCGCCCGGACAGGGGCGAGCCATGGGACTTTCCGCATCTCTGCGCCTGCCCGCTGAAGACGGCGCTGGTGAAGGAGACCAATGCCTCCGGCATCGAGAGCGTCGTTCGCCGCTGCACCGGCGAACTGGCCTGCCCGTTCCAGCGGATCGAACACCTCAAACATTTCTGCAGCCGTCGCGCCTTCGACATCGAGGGCCTCGGCGAGAAACAGCTGACCGCCTTTCATGAGCGCGGCTGGATCAGCCAGCCCGCCGACATCTTCCGCCTCGCCCGCGATGCGGAGAAGCTCGATGCCCTGCGCGCCGAGGACGGCTATGGCGAAACCAGCGTCGGCAATCTGGTGGCCGGCATCGACGCCCGCCGCACGATCAGCCTCGACCGGTTCATCTACGGGCTGGGCGTGCGCGATATCGGCGAACAGACCTCCATCGTCCTGGCCCGCGCCTTCGAGACCTGGGTCGCTTTCGAGACTGCCTGTATCGCCGCCTCGGGAGGGCTCCCAAGTGAGGACTGGATGCGGCTGAATGAGACCCACGCCGTCTCGCCGCGCGTCGTGGCGACCCTCGCCGAGGCTTCACCGCCCGCTGGGGACCCGTGGCCCGAAGCGCCCATCGACCAGAAGATTGCTCTCGCCTTCCCCGGTCTGGCTGCCCCGGCCCGCCGCGGTCTGGCGACCCTGGCCGACGACTGGGCCGGTCTGGTTCGGCTGGCCGCCGTGGCGCGCAGCGAAGGCCCCTCCGAAAGCCTCGGCCAGATCGCCGGCGTCTCCGGCGTCGGCCCGGTCGCCGCCCGCGCCCTGGCCCTGTTCTTCCGCGAGACCCACAACCGCGCCATGGTCGACGCCCTCGTCGCCGAGATGACCCGGATCGAGGACGCCGAAAAGCCGAAGTCCGACACCCCCGTCGCCGGCAAGACCGTGGTCTTCACCGGGGCCCTCGAACGCTTCACCCGTGACGAGGCAAAGGCGCGCGCCGAGGCGCTCGGGGCCAAGGTGTCCGGATCGGTGTCGAAGAAGACTGACTATCTCGTCGCCGGCCCCGGTGCGGGATCCAAGATGGCAGACGCGCTCAAACACGGCGTCAAGGTCCTGACCGAGGACGAGTGGCTGGCCCTGATTTCGTGATCCTGTCTCCTCCCTGTCGGCGAAGCCGATGGGGAGGTGGCGCGGCGCGCCTTCGCGCCGTGACGGAGGGGTAGGACGGGAGCACGGCTGCCCCTCCACCACGCTTCGCGTGGTCCCCCTCCCCATCGCTTCGCGACAGGGAGGAGACTGATCTACCGGTTCAGCGACCCCCGCGCCGCCTCGGCATAGCGGTGGCCGGAGGCGGCGCCCTTGGGAAACACCGCCTCGATCCGCGCCAGATCATCGGCCGTCAGCACCAGATCGGCCGCCGCAGCGTTCTCTTCCAGCGTCTGGATACGGCGCGTTCCCGGGATCGGCACCAAGGTCTCGCCCTGCGCCAGCACCCAGGCCAGGGCCAGCTGCGCCGCCGTCACACCCTTGTCCGCCGCGACCGCCGCGACGGCATGGACCAGGTCGATGTTCTTCTGGAAATTCTCACCCATGAAACGCGGGTTGGTGCGCCGGAAATCGCCCTCGGCCAGGTCGTCGATCGATTTGATGTCACCCGACAGAAAGCCCCGTCCCAGCGGGCTGTAAGGCACGAAGCCGATGCCCAGTTCGTCACAGGCCGCCAGCAGTTCGTCTTCGGGCTCGCGGCTCCACAGCGAATACTCCGTCTGCAGGGCGGTGATCGGATGCTCGGCATGTCCCCGGCGCAACGTCTCCGGCGAGGCTTCCGACAGGCCGAGGAAGCGCACCTTGCCCTCCTTCACCAGCTCGCCCATCGCCCCGACGGTCTCCTCGATCGGCGTGTTCGCATCGACCCGGTGCAGATAGTAGAGGTCGACGTGATCCATCCCCAGCCGCGTCAGACTGCCCTCGATGGCGCGCCGCACATTGGCGGGCGAGCCGTCGATGGTCAGGGCCGTGCGTTCGGCGTTGTAACCGATACCGAATTTCGTCGCCACGAAGGCCTTTTCGCGTCGATCCGCCAGCGCCTTGCCGATCTGGATCTCATTGGTGTGCGGCCCGTACATCTCGGCCGTGTCGAGGAAGGTGACGCCCAGTTCCAGCGCGCGATGGATCACCGTCGTCGCCTGGGTCTCTTCCAGACCCTGACCATAGAAGGCCGCCATACCCATACAGCCGAGGCCGATGGCCGAGACTTCGGGACCGGCCTTGCCGAGACGACGGGTTTTCATGGGCGTGTTCCTGCCAGTTGATGGGCTGAAGTCGGGGCCCCGACCGCCTTCCGCAAGGTCAGAGCGGAGCGGCCTGCGCCTTCAGCCAGTCCAGCACCTCGCCATCCAGCAATGGCCCGACCTTGGCCAGCACCTCGGCGTGATAGGCGTCGACATAGGCCCGCTCGTCCGCGGTCAGCATCTGCACGTCGATCAACTTGCGGTCCAGCGGGGCCAGGGTCAGCTGTTCGAAGCCGTGCATCGGCCGCTCGCCGCCCGGGATCGGCGTCGGCGCGGTGACCACCTGCAGGGTCTCGATGCGGATGCCCCAGTGGCCCTCGCGATAGTAGCCGGGCTCATTGGACAGGATCATTCCGGTCAGCAGGGGCTGGGTGTTGCCGGCCTTGGCGATCCGCTGCGGGCCCTCATGGACCCCCAGATAAGACCCGACGCCGTGGCCGGTGCCGTGGTCATAGTCATGGCCCGCCATCCACAGCGGCAGGCGCGCCAGCGCGTCCAGCTGGGACCCGGTGGTGCCTGCCGGGAAGCGTACCACGGCCATGGCGATATGGCCCTTCAGCACCAGGGTGAACATCCGCCGCTGGTCCGCCGTCGGCTCGCCCACGGCCATGGTCCGGGTCACATCGGTGGTGCCGTCCAGATACTGGCCGCCGCCGTCGACCAGCAGCAGACTGCCCTTCTCCATGCGGCGGATGGTGCGGGTCACCGGCTTGTAGTGCGGCAGGGCCCCGTTCGGGCCGCAGCCGGCGATGGTGTCGAAGCTCAGGTCCTTCAGGGCACCGGTGGCCTCGCGGAACCCCTCCAGCGCCTCGGCGATCTGGCGCTCGTCGGGCAGGGTTGCCTGACCCACGGTGTCGACCCAGTGCAGAAAGCGGGTCAGGGCCGCGCCGTCGCGGATATGGGCCTGCCGCGTCCCCTCGATCTCGACCGGGTTCTTGCAGGCCCGCGGCAGGGTGCAGGGGTCCATGCCGCGCACCACGGTCGCGCCGGTCGCTTCCAGCCGGTCGAAATACCAGGCCGGCGACTGACCCGGATCGACCAGCACCTTCTGACCGGACAGGGCGTCGAGCGCCGCATCGAGGGCCGCCGGCGCCTCCAGCGTCACCGCATCGCCCAGCCAGCCGGGCAGTTCATTGGTCACCTTGCGCGGATCGAGGAACAGTTGCGCCGTCCCGTCGGCCCTCACCACCGCCTGTCCCAGCGGCAGGGGCGTACGGATCACATCGCCGCCGCGGATGTTGAACAGCCAGGCCAGGGAGGCCGGCGCGGTCAGCACCGCCGCGTCAGCGCCGGCCTTGGCCACCGCCGCGCCGATGCGGGCGCGTTTGGAGGCGCTGCTCTCGCCGCTGTAGCGGTCCTCATGCGGCACGACGGGCGCGGTCGGCTGTTCAGGGCGTTCGTCGGCCCAGGCGAGATCGAGCGGATTGGGATCGACCGGCCGCAACTCGGCCCCGGCCTGCTTCGCCGCACGTTTCAGCGTCGCCAGTGCATCCGGGCTGTGCAGGCGCGGGTCATAGCCGATGACCGCACCTGCGGGCGCGCGCTCCAGCCAGGCCGGAACGCCGCCCTCGACGAGGTCGAGGATCTCGAACCGGGTCGCATCGACCTGGGCCCGGACCTGCACCGTGTAGCGCCCGTCCGCAAAGACGGCGGCACGGTCCATCAGCACGGCCCCGGCACCGGCCGAGCCGGTGAAGCCGCTGAGCCAGGCCAGACGGTCGTTGGCGGCGGGCAGATATTCGTTCTGGTGCTCGTCCTCATGCGGAACCAGCAGGCCGTCGAGCCCCTGCTCGGCCATTTTCGCGCGGACGCGCGGCAGGTGTTTCGCCCCGAAGGACGGATCGGTGGTTTCATCGAAGGACTGGCGCATGGCGGAGGCATAACACTCGGGGACCGCCTTTGGGGAGTGGGGCTGCGTTGCCCTACCCCACCCGCCTCAACACCAGGGCGCTCCAGGCATCCCGATGGATGCGGCGCTCGAGCACGAAGCCGCGCGAGAGATAGGCCGCCGACACCCGGCGCTCCTGGGTCCGCAGCAGGCCGGACAGGATGGCCACCCCGCCGAGGCTCAGGGCGTTCTTGATGTCCTGCGAAAGGGAGACCAGCGGCGGGGCCAGGATGTTGGCGAAGACCAGATCATAGGGGCCGTGCTGGCGCACCTTGCGGTCGTTGAGGCCGAAGGCGTGGACGAAGCGGGCGTCGGCCATGTTCAGCTTGGCGTTCTCATTGGCGATCCGCACCGAGGGCTGGTCGATGTCGGTGCCGACGGCGACCTTCGATCCGGTCCTGGCCGCGGCGATGGCCAGCACGCCCGTGCCGCAGCCGACGTCGAGCACCCGCTCGAACCGTTCCTTCTTCAGCAGTTCGTCGAAGGCAATCAGGCAGCCGACGGTCGTGCCGTGATGGCCGGTGCCGAAGGCGGCGCCGGCGTCGATCTTCAGATTGACGGTGTTGTTCGGAACGATGCCCTCGTCATGGGCACCATAGACGAAGAACCGGCCGGCGCGCACCGGCGGCAGGCCCGACAGCGACATGGCCAGCCAGTCGGCGTCGGCCAGCTTCTCGACCTTCACGGTCAGGCCGTCATGCGCCTTCAGCCGCGCCTCGATTCCCCGCGCGTCGTCGGCGTCATTGGGAAAGGCGTCGATGCGCCAGATGCCCTTGTCCTCGTCTTCCTCGAGGATGGAATAGGTCGCGCCTTCCAGGAGCGGATCGGAATCCAGCGACGCGGCGGCGGCTTCGGCGAGGTCCCGGGGACCACGCGCGATTATTTGAACTGCGGACTCGGACATTTCTCAAACACCGCTATCATTGCGAATCGAGACACGCGCTGGCGTGCTCTCCTGCGCCAGCATCAACCAATCGAACCGAGGGGTCGGGGAATTCATGGCTAAAGCACCATCCAAGCCTAAGGCGGCCGCCAAACCGAAGGCGGCACCCGCCGCTTCCAAGCCGAAACCGGCGGCAAAGTCGAGCGCCGCGCCGAAAGCCGCTGCAAAACCTGCCGCCAAACCCGCCGCTCCGAAGGCCGCCGCCAAGCCCGCCGCCGTCAAGGCTGCTCCCAAGGCTGCCGCGAAACCGGCTGCGAAGCCCGCTGCCAAACCGGCCGCCAAGCCCGCGCCGAAGGCCGCCGCCAAACCGGCCGCTGCACCGAAGGCCGCTGCGAAGCCTGCCGCCAAGCCCGCTGTGAAGAAGCCCGCTGCCAAGGCCGCGCCGAAAGCCGCTGCGAAGCCTACCGCCAAACCGGCCGCCGCGCCCAAGCCCGCCGCCGCTGCACCCAAGCCTGCCGCCGCCGCCGCACCTGCGCCAGCTCCGAAACCAGCCGCTCCGGCTCCGGCTGCCACCCCGACGCCCACGCCGGCTCCCGCTGCGAGCAAGCCCGCCGAGGACACGGGCTTCTTCGCCAAGCTCGGCCGGTTCATCTTCGGCAAGAGCTGACGGTCAGCCGCTGAAACGACGAAGCGCCGGTGGATCGCTCCACCGGCGCTTTTTCGTGCGCGGCCTTGGCCGAGCGATCAGTCCTGCGGCAGGTCTTCCGCCAGGATGGCCATCTCGAACATGAAGCTGCCGGCCTCGTCCTCGTCCTCGAAGACGACGCCGATGAACTCGTCACCGACATAGACCTCGCAGGAATCGTTGGGCTTGCCGCGCGGCTTCAGGATTATGCCGCCGGTGTTGAAGGTGCGCTTCAGGTGCGTCTCGACGCGCTTCATGTCGGCGGTGTTCATGGTCGGCCTCAGGTCTGTCGTGAAGGCGCGGACCCTAGAGAAACGGTCGCCTGCGGGAAACCCTCAAATGACGAAGTCGTAGACGATGTCGGCCAGCGTATGATCCATCGTGCGCGCGGGTGTCGCCTCGGTCGGGCAGTTGACCAGCCGCGCGGGCACCCCCGCCACAGTGCAGCCCGCCGGCACGGGCTTCAGAACCACCGAACCCGAAGCGACCTTGGCGTAGTCACCGACGGTGATGTTCCCCAGCACCTTGGCCCCGGCGCCCAGCAGGACGCCCTTGCCGATCTTCGGATGCCGGTCGCCCCGGTCCGCACCCGTTCCGCCGAGGGTCACGGCGTGCAGCATCGAGACCTCGTCGCCGACCACCGCCGTCTCGCCGATGACGATGCCGGTGCCGTGGTCGAGGAACAGGCCCGAGCCGAGCCGGGCCGCCGGATGGATGTCGACCTGGAACAGTTCGGAAATGCGGCTCTGGAAATGGAAGGCCAGGGTCTCGCGGCCCTGGGTCCATAGCCAGTGCGACACGCGCCAGGCCTGCAGCGCCTGGAAGCCCTTGAAGTAGAGGAAGGGCTGCAACAGCGTCTTGATCGCCGGATCGCGCTCGGCCACCGCCTGCAGGTCGGCCTCGGCGGAGGCCACGATCGAGGGATCGGCGGCGAAGGCGTCGCGGCACACTTCGCGCACCGACATCGGCCCCAGTTCGCTGTCGCCCAGCTTGCGCCCGATCTGGAAGCTCAGAGCGCTGGCCAGATCCCCGTGTGCGAGGATGACCGCGCTCATCTGGGACGCCAGATGGGGCTCATCCCGCGTCGCCGCCTCGGCGGAGGCGCGCAGGTCGGACCAGCAATCGGGGCGCCGTGAGACGATTTCGAACTTCGGCATCGAGGACTCCTTCGACCTGATCATACGCCCGACAGCATGGCCTTCGCCAGTTCAGGCGGCAGTTCGCCTTCCCGTGCCATATGGTAGGCCCTCAGCGCCGTCGCCAGGGTGAACATATCGCGGATCGCCCCGGTTTCGATCTCGCGCAGAAGCTCGCCGAACGGCACGCGGATCACCCGGATGATCTCGGTCGGGTCCGGCGCGACCGGGACGGGCGTCAGCCCCCAGGCGATCCAGGCCATGGCCCGCTCGTCGGTCACGGAATTGCTCATCTCGGCCTTGTAGGCCGGCAGCCAGTGCGCCGCCTCCAGACCGGCCTCCTCCATCAGTTCGCGGCGCGCGCCCTCGATGGGATCCTCGTCGAACGGGGCCCCGCCCTCGGGCATCTCCCACGACCAGTTCATCAGGGCGAACCGCTGCTGGCCGACCAGGGTGACCGTGCCGTCCTCATGAATGGGCAGGACGCCGACCGACAGATTCTTCGGCCGCATCACCACATAGTCGGCCTTCACCCCCGTCGGCGCGGTGGCGTCATGCCGCGTCAGCCGCAGCCAGGGGTTCTCGAAGGCGAGGCTCGAACCCGCGTCGCGCCAGGGCGGGGGGCGGTCAATTCCGTCATCCCAGCCGGGCAGCGGACGGTCGGCGTCGAAGGTCGTGTGGGAGTCGCTCATGACCCCGGGTATGGCGCACCGGGCCTCGCGCGCCTAGGTCAGGGCCATGACCGACGCTGATCTGGGAGCCGCCCTCCCCCTGCCCGTCCCGTCCGCCGACATGCAGGACCGCCTCGCGCGGCGCCGCTCGGCCCCGGCCCAGTCGCTGACGGCGCCCGGCCCGGCCCGCGCCGAAATCGAGCGCATCCTGCTGCTCGGTGCCCGCACGCCGGACCACGGTAAGCTCTTCCCTTGGCGGTTCGTGGTCCTGGGCCCGCGGAGCCGCGCCGACCTCGCCCGCGCCCTCGCCCCGCTCGCCGCGCACCAGCCCGACCCCGGCAAGGCGGCCAAGGTCCTGTCCAAGCTGACCGCCCCGCCCCTGACCCTTCTGGTGCTCTCCGTCCCCATCGCCGGCCACAAGGTGCCGGAATGGGAGCAGCAGCTCTCGGCCGGCGCGGTCTGCATGAACCTGGAACACGCCGCCAATGCGCTGGGCTATGCCGCCAGCTGGATCACCGACTGGTACAGCTATGACCCGGAAGCGCTGGCGCTGTTCGGCGTCGGCGCGGGAGAGCGGGTCGCGGGCTTCATCCACATCGGGACCCTGTCCGAGCCGCCGCTGGAACGGCCCCGGCCGGATGTGGGCGCGCTGACCACCTGGCGCGACTGACCCTTCAGAGACCGAACAGTCCGAGGCTCGCCGCCGTGGCCAGCGCCATCAGCGCCGTGACCACCACCAGCAGGGCGGTCAGCAGATTTTCAATCCGGTCAGGGCGGCTGCGCATGGTGCCGATCATGCCGCGATTCGCCCTCGCTCAGGCGTCCCAGACGCCGCCGACCATCCGCCGCGCCAGCAGGGGCTTGCCCAGCCAGTAGGCCAGCTCCGCCGGCCGCGTGATGTCCCAGACCGCCAGATCAGCCGCCTTGCCGGCCTCCAGCGTGCCAATCTCGCCCTCCAGCCCCAGTGCCCGCGCCGCAATCCGCGTCGCCCCCGCCAGCGCCTCCTCGGGCGTCAGCCGGAACTGCACGCAGGCCAGATTGATCGCCGCCGTCATCGAGGCCAGCGGCGACGTCCCCGGATTGCAATCCGTCGCCACTGCCATGGCCACGCCATGCCGTCGCAGCAGAGCAATCGGCGGCGGCGTGGTCTCGCGCAGCATCAGATACGCCCCGGGCAGCAGCACCGCGACGACGCCCGCCTCGGCCATGGCCTTCACCCCCGCCTCGCCCGTGTGCTCGATATGGTCCGCCGACAGCGCGCCATACTTCGCCGCCAGCGCCGCGCCGCCGCCGTCCGACAGCTGGTCGGCATGCAGCTTGACCGGCAGGCCCAGCGCCCGCGCTGTGTCGAACAGCCGCGCGACCTCTTCGGTCGAGAAGGCGATCGGCTCGCAATAGGCGTCGACCGCATCGACCAGCCCCTCCGCATGGGCCGTGGGCAGGATCTCGTCCACCGCCAGATCGACATAGCGCGCCCGCTCCGCCTTCCACTCCGGCGGCACGGCGTGCAGGCCCAGATAGCTGGTGCGCACCCTGACCCCCGCCTCGCGCCCGATGCGTCGGGCGACGCGCAGCATCTTGAGCTCGCTGTCGTGGTCGAGCCCGTAGCCCGACTTGATCTCGACGGTCGTGACCCCCGTCGCCTTCAGCCCTGCCAGACGCGCCAGCGCGGTCGCATACAGCGCATCCTCCGACGCCGCCCGCGTCGCGGCCACTGAGGACACGATCCCGCCCCCGGCCCGCGCGATCTCCTCATAGGTCGCCCCGCCGAGCCGCTGCTCGAACTCGCCCGAGCGGTCGCCGCCGAACACCAGATGGGTATGGCAGTCGACCAGCCCCGGCGTGACCCAGCGGCCGCCGAGGCGGTCGGTCCCGGTCGCTTCATGCTCCGGCAGATCGGCCCGCGCCCCGGCCCAGACGATCCGTCCGTCGGAGATCAGGATCGCGCCGTCCTCGACCGCGCCGTAAGCCGCGCCGCCCTCAGCCATCGTGGCGAGGCGGCAGTCCGTGATGAGCCTGTCCGCTTGCTTTCTCATTTCCGCTCATCCCCGCGAAAGCGGGGACCCAGTTCTGTCCAGCCTGGCGCCGGCGTCTCAGGACGACGGCCTTCGCTCGCGCCGGTCCCTCCATCACCCAAAGCACTGGGTCCCCGCTTTCGCGGGGATGAGCGGAGGATGAAAGTCATCGTCCCGCAAACCCCGCCAGCAGTTCACAGAACCACCGCCCCGCCGTCAGCGAGCCGAGATCGCCGACCTCCAGAGACGGATCGTACTCCGTCAGGTCCACGGCCCGCACCTTCGGATGGGCCCCGATCACCCGCGTCGCGTCGAAGAAGTCCTGCACGGACACCCCGCCCGGCCGCGCGCCCGGCGAGGCCGGCCACTGGCTGCGGTCGATCACATCGATGTCGAAGTCGACGTAGATGACCTCGCAGAGCCCCGACAGCCGCTCCAGCTCCTGCGCGACCACCACCGCCATGCCCAGTTCACGACAGGCCCGCGCCGTCCGCACCGAGACGCCTGCGGCCTTCGCCTTGTCATGCGCCCGCTTCGTATTGGCGAAGGGTGCCAGGCCGATCTGGCTGATCCGCTCGCCCGCCAGGCCGTCCTCCAGCAGCGCCTGCACCGGATTGCCATTGGTCAGGCCCTGATCCGTGTCGCGCAGGTCGAAATGGGCGTCCAGCGTCAGCAGCCCCGTCCGCCCCAGTCCCAGACCGTGCACACCCGGCCGGGTGATGGCGTTGTTGCCGCCGATCAGCACCGTCAGCCCGCGCTTCGCCTGGGCCGCCATCGCCTCGCGCACCGGCCCGAAGGCGTCAGCCGGAGATACGCCTTTCAAGGCGACGTCGCCGGCATCGTGGACTTGCACATCCAGCGTCTCGCCAGTCTCGACGTCATAGGTCGAGAACCGCGGCAGCACGGCCCGGAAGGCCTTCGGCCCGAGGTCACACCGCCCCGGCGTCAGCGACCGTTCGTTCAAACCGGCCCCGATCAGGGCGACCGGGGCGTCGGGATGGTGTCCGATGAGGTCGGCGATGCTGGTCCAGCGGAGGGCTTCAGAAACTTCGTTCATGGCCTAGCGGTAGCCAGCCCATCCCTGCCTGTCCATGCGCGCCGACGATTGCCGACTTGCGGACCGTTCCGGATGGTACCTAAGCTTGGCTGCATCGTCGCTTCCGCGTTGCGTTAGTCTTTTCCCCGAAACATCGCACCCAACGGCCCCGGAGCCGGGCCAGGAGAAGAACCCATGAGCCGCACCAGCATCCTCGTCACCAACAATTCAAGTCTGCCTCTGACCATCAGCCAGACCGACGGCCAGGTCGCGCCCGAAGAGGGGGCCGGAACGGTGAACCCCGGAGATGCGTCCATCCCCATGGCCACCATCGGTGATCCCGGGGTGACCGAGCACGTCACGACAGGCGGGCTGTGGATTCAGAATGATGACGTGGTGATGTATTTTGCCATACGACGGCACAAGCACGACGACTGCGAAATAGATCCCGACCTGACCGAGACCTACGGCTGGAACGTCAGCTACAGCAACGACTACACGGACAGCAAATCCCAGTTCTACCGCAGCCTGACGATCACCGTTCAGGGCGACTGAATCTGCACGTCGGGCGTCCGGGGTTTCCGGTTGCGTGGCAGGCGGTAGAAGGCGGCGTGACGAGTTCCACCCCGCCTCCTGCCGCCAACACCCGCGTCACCCGCCGCCCGCGCGGCACCTGCGCCGCCATCGCTTCGCGCAACGGTCCGAAGGCGTCAGCCGAAGAAATGCCCTCCAACGCAACGTCGCCGGCATCGTGGACTTGCACATCCGGCGTCTCTCCGGTCTCGACATCATAGGTCGAGAACCGCGGCAGCACGGCCCCGATCAGGGCGACCGGGGCGTCAGGATGGCGTCCGACGAGGTCGGCGATACTGGTCCTGCGGAGGGTTTCGGATTCGGTCATCTGCCCATCCAGGCCCTTCTCCCCTTGAGGGAGAAGGGCCTGTCGGGCCGGATCGCGTCACGCCCGGCCGCGCGGCTTGTCCTCTGTCTGGTACATGGACAGGACGTGGCCATCGGGGTCGGCGAATTCTGCGGACCACCCGCCCGGTGCCTCGCTGACCGGCGTTACGATGGTCGCCCCCTTCTCGGCCAGGGCGGTGACGATGTCGTCGATACCGCCGTCCGCGATGTCGAAAACCACGATCGGCGTATTGCCGGGCCGCGAGTCCTGTTTGAAGAAGATCAGATCGACACCGCCCGCCGTACCGGCCATGAGCCAGTCGTTTCCTGACCCGTCATCGCCCATGTTCATGACCTCAAGCCCGAGCACATCACGATAGAAGGCCTCGGTTCGGACCGGGTCCTTCACATAATAGCAGATGGTGCCGATCCGCGTTTTCCCGAACATCGCAATCTCCTTTTCAGCTGTCAGATGACCCTTGTTGCCGCCGCACGGGAATTCGTGACGACACGACGAAGAGATTTCCGTCGGGGTCGTGCGAGCCGAACGCCGGGCCTCGATCACCCACCCGGCCCAGCAGCGCGCGCCGCATCAGCCCGAACGGCAGATCGCCCCGCAAATCCATGTCCGGAATCCCGTCCCTGGTGCCGACCAGTCGACGCCGGATTTCGCTGATCCGCTTGCGCAGGGTGACGTCGGATAGCCGCAGCAACCAGGCGATCTCGGCCCGGGTATGACCGGTGAGCGCCAGAAGCGCCGTGGTCCGGAGCGAAGGTGGCAGGTCGGGAATCCGCCCGGTGCCCGGAAAATCCGGCAGCGCCACATCGGGCGCCGTCGACTGGAACTCCGCTTCGCGTCGCCGCCGGCGCGCGGCACTCCTCGCATCCAGCAGCCCGCGGTTTCGCATCACGCCTGCCAGCCAGCGTCGGTTCTCGACCCGAGTCAGGTCTCCGCGCCGGGCTTCCAGGGCGATGAGCAGCGCGTCCTGCAACAGGTCCTCGGCCTCCGGCAGACGCCGGACGCGCCTGCGGGCCTGACCCAGCAACAACAGATATGTCCTGCGATCCATCGCACCCCCGACGCCCGGAGGAAGTCTACAGACCGCAGGCCGGAGACGGCAACGCCCCACCCCGGCCGGCTTCCTTCGCGCCTTCTCGCCCGCCGGGAGACGGGCTAGAGAGGCCACCATGACGATTCAAACCCCGAACACCCGCGTCATCCGCAGCCCGCGCGGCACGGAGATGACGGCGAAGACCTGGGCCGCCGAGGCCGCCCTGCGCATGCTGATGAACAACCTCGATCCCGAGGTTGCCGAACGGCCCGAGGACCTCGTCGTCTACGGCGGCATCGGCAAGGCCGCGCGCGACTGGCCGTCGTTCGACCGCATCGTGACCGAGCTGCGCGATCTGGAGGCCGACCAGACCCTGCTGGTCCAGTCGGGCAAGCCGGTCGGCGTCTTCCGCACCCATGCCGACGCCCCGCGCGTCCTGATCGCCAACTCCAACCTGGTGCCCAAATGGGCGACCTGGGAGCATTTCAACGAGCTCGATCGCAAGGGTCTCATGATGTACGGCCAGATGACGGCCGGCTCGTGGATCTACATCGGCACCCAGGGCATCGTTCAGGGCACCTATGAGACCTTCATGGAGGCCGGACGCCAGCACTATGGCGGCGATTGGTCGGGCAAATGGATCCTGACCGGCGGCCTCGGCGGCATGGGCGGTGCCCAGCCCCTGGCCGCCACCATGGCCGGTGCCTCCTGCCTCGCCGTCGAATGCCAGCGCAGCCGGATCGAGATGCGCCTGCGCACCCGCTACCTCGACGTCATGGCCGAAACCCTCGACGAGGCCCTGGCCCTGATCGAACAGGCCAAATCGGATAGAAAAGCCATATCTGTCGGCCTCTTGGGTAACACGGCTGATGTTTTTCCTGAACTGGTCAAGCGCGGCGTGCGACCCGACATGGTCACCGACCAGACCAGCGCCCACGATCTGGTCAACGGCTATCTGCCGCAGGGCTGGACCGTCGCCGAGTGGGAGGACAAGCGCGTCTCTGACCCCGCCGCCGTCGAGGCTGCGGCCCGCGCCTCCTGCGCCGTCCACGTCCAGGCCATGCTGGACTTCCAGGCCGCCGGCATTCCCACCACCGACTATGGCAACAACATCCGTCAGGTGGCCTTCGACGCGGGCGTGAAGAACGCCTTCGACTTCCCGGGCTTCGTCCCCGCCTACATCCGCCCGCTGTTCTGCCGCGGCATCGGCCCGTTCCGCTGGGCCGCCCTGACCGGCGATCCGGACGATATCCGCAAGACCGACGCGGCCATGAAGAAGCTGTTCCCCGACAACGCCGGCCTGCACCGCTGGCTGGACATGGCCGGTGAGCGCATCGCCTTCCAGGGCCTGCCCGCCCGCATCTGCTGGATCGGCCTCGGCGACCGCCACCGCGCCGGCCTGATGTTCAACGACATGGTGGCCTCGGGCGAACTCAGCGGCCCGATCGTCATCGGCCGCGACCACCTCGACTCCGGCTCGGTCGCCAGCCCCAACCGCGAGACGGAATCAATGATGGACGGATCGGACGCCGTGTCCGACTGGCCCCTTCTGAACGCCCTTCTGAACACGGCCTCGGGCGCCAGCTGGGTGTCGCTGCACCATGGCGGCGGGGTCGGCATGGGCTACAGCCAGCACTCCGGCGTGGTCATCGTCGCCGACGGCACGCCGGAGGCGGCGAAGCGTCTTGAGCGCGTATTGTGGAACGACCCGGCGACGGGCGTCATGCGCCACGCCGACGCGGGCTATGAGATCGCTAAGGAGGCTGCGCGCGAGAACGGGCTGAACCTGCCGGGCCTCACATGAAAGCCCTCCCCCTCGACGGGGGAGGGTTGGGTGGGGGTGGAGCCGCAAGCCTGCCCCTCCGAAGCGCGGAAGGCACCGGCGCCTCATGCGCCAATCCCTCCGACACCCTGACTCCACCCCATCCCCGGCCCTTCCCCGTCGAGGGGAAGGGAGAAGGACTATGATGACCCAACTCACCATCGGCCAATCCCCCCTCACCCTTGCCCGGCTGCGCGCCGTCCTCGACGCGCCCTGCACCGTCGCCCTCGCCCCCGCCGCCTGGAGCGCCGTGGAACGTGGCGCGGCCGTGGTCGCTGCCATCGTGGCCGAGGGCCGCACCGTCTATGGCGTCAACACCGGCTTCGGCCTGCTGGCCAACACCTCCATCGCCACGGAGGACCTCGAGACGCTGCAGAAGAACCTCGTCCTCAGCCACGCCTGCGGCGTCGGGGCGCTTCTGCCCGACAACGTCACCCGCCTGCTGATGGTGCTGAAGATCGCCAGCCTGTCGAAGGGGGCCTCCGGCATCCGCCGCGGGACGCTCGAGGCCCTGATCGCCCTGGTGAACGCCGACGTCCTGCCGTGCATCCCCTCCAAGGGCTCGGTCGGCGCCTCGGGCGACCTCGCCCCGCTGGCCCATATGTCCTGCGTCCTGATCGGCGTCGGCGAGGCCCGACACAAGGGCGAGACCCTGTCCGCCGAGGCCGCGCTGGCCCGCGCCGGCCTTGAGCCGCTGGTGCTGGGGCCCAAGGAGGGCCTCGCCCTCCTCAACGGCACCCAGTGCTCCACCGCCCTCGCCCTCGCCGGCCTGTTCGCGGCGGAAGCGATCTTCGCCGCCGGCATCGCCGCCGGAGCCCTGTCGGTTGATGCGCTCAAGGGCTCCGATGCCCCGTTCGACGCCCGCATCCATGCCCTGCGCGGCCAGCCCGGCCAGATCGCCGTCGCTGCCCGCCTGCGCGCCCTGATGGCCGGCTCCGCCATCCGGGACAGCCACCGGGAGGGCTGCCACAAGGTGCAGGACCCCTATTCCCTGCGCTGCCAGCCCCAGGTCATGGGCGCGGTGCTGGACGTACTCCGCAACGCCGCCGCCACGCTCGAGCGCGAGGCCAACGCCGTCACAGACAATCCGCTGGTGTTCATCGAGGAAGGCGACGTCATATCTGGCGGAAACTTTCACGCCGAGCCCGTTGCTTTCGCTGCTGATATGATCGCCATGGCCCTGTGCGAGATCGGCAATATCTCCGAGCGACGCACCTCCATTCTGGTCGATCCCAAGATGAGCGAACTGCCCGCCTTCCTCGTGAAGGAGAGCGGTCTGAACTCCGGCTTCATGATCGCCCAGGTGACCGCCGCCGCCCTCGTTGCCGAGAACCGGATGGTGGCCCATCCCTGCAGCATCGACACCGTGCCCACCTCGGCCAATCAGGAGGACCATGTCTCCATGGCCACCCACGGTGCCCGCCGCCTGCTGGACATGGCCGAGAACACCGCTGCCGTGGTCGGCATCGAACTGCTCGCCGCGGCCCAGGGGATGGAGTTCCACCGCCCCCTGACCACGTCGCCCGGGCTCGAACAGGTCTATGGCATCGTCCGCGAGGCCGCTGCCGCCTATGGCTCTGACCACTATTTCGCGCCGGACATCGCCCGGGCGACCGACGGGGTGCGGGCAGGGCGCTACCGGGTGTTCGCGGGGGATCTGCTGCCCTCGGCCTAGCCTCGCCGCGATCGTCACTCCGACGAAGGCCGGAACCCGGCGACGGCGACCTGTTCAGCCGGGCCGGTCCCTTACGGCTGCTTCTCGATGTTCAGCGCATAGGCCCCGGTCTGGCCCTGCTGGAAGGTGCCGGCGCGGACTTCATAGACCCCGTCTGCGGGCGCGGTCCATTCCAGCTTGGCATGGGTGTCAGACAGACTGTCGTCATCCGACCCCAGCACCTCGAACGGCCCGCCGTCCTGCGGCTGCCCGACGACGATGAAGCTGTCGACCTCATTGGAAACCATGGTGATCAGCAGTTTCTCGTCTGCCTTCAACGTCACCCGATAGGCGTCGAAGAAACTGTTGTCCTCGGCGGTTGCGTCCGCCTCGGTCAGTATGCCGCGCGCGGTGGCTCCCACGAGAACGCTGCCCGGCTGCGGCTGCGGCCCGCGATCCGTCAGCTCCAGCGCATAGAGACCCTTGCCGTCCGGGCCCAGCGGCAGCGCCCGCAGCACATAGGCCCCGTCCTCGGGCAGGGTGTAGCTGAGCCGGGAGTCGGTCCCCTCGCCCAGACCATCGTCGTCCGACGCCAGGGCCTCAAACTCTGCCTGCGCCCGCCCGACCTGCAGATAGGTGTCGAAATCGCCGGACCGCATGATCGCCTGCACCCGTTGACCGGCCACGCCCTGGAAGGTGAAGGCGTCGAAGCCCCGGTCCTCGCCATCGGTCGAATCCGCCTCGCTGATCTCGCCCTGGATCGTCGAACCGAAGGCCACCGTCTCGGGAGCCTTGTCCGGCTCGACCTCGGTGACGGACAGCGAATAGGTGCCCGTCGCCGTGGTGAAGGCGCGCGCCTCGATGAAATAGACTCCGGTGCCCGGCAAGGTGAAGGTCAGCCGGGAATTGGTGCCCTCGGCCGCGCCGTCGTCGTCTTGGGCAAGGCTGACACGGTTGGCGTCAAACAGCTCGACATAGGTGTCGAACACCTCCGAACTCATGTCGATGCGGATGCGCTGGCCTGCCTGTCCGGCGAACTCATAGGTGTCGGCGGTAGCCCCACCTGCGCCCTTGCCGTCGTCCTCGGAGAGAGCCGCTTCGATGGCCCCGCCGATCTCGATGGACTGGGCGGCCGCGAATTCCGGGCCGGGTGCAAGCGCCAGGGTATAGGCTCCCTCACTTCCGGCACCCAGCGGCGTCGCCCGGATGATGTATTCGCCGCTCGCCTCGGCCGTGAAGATCAGCCGCGAATTGAGGCCGGTCTCCAGCGTGTCGTCGTTCATCGCCAGTTCGGTGAATTCGCCCGCCCGCATCTGGCCGACCCGGACCACGGGATCGAAGGCCTCCGAACTGAGGTCGATGGCGAACCGGTCGCCGGCCCGGGCGCGGAAGCTGTAGGCGTCATAGGCCTGGCCGCCATCGGTCTCCGGGTCTCTGGCCGTCAAGGCGCCCTGGATGGACTGGCCGACGCGGATGCCGGCGGGCCGCGGCGGCCGACCCGCCGCCGGCCGCTGGGTCAGGGCCAGGGTGTAGGCCCCGCCGTCTATGCCCGACAGGGTGCGGGCGCGAAGCCGATAGTCGCCGGCCCGGTCTGCGGTGAAACGAAGCCGGGAATCAGTGCCTTCGCCGAGGCCGTCGTCGTCGCTGGCCAGAGGGTCGTCCTCGCCCTCGTGGAAGACCTCAAGGTAGGCGTCGAACTGCGAGGAGCGCATCACCGCCTCCAGCCGTTGGCCCGCCCGGGCCCGGAATACAAAATCGTGGTAGCGATAGGCGTCGTCCGCCGCAGTGCTGTCCTCCGGCGTGAGCTGCCCGTTCAACGTCTGGCCGGGCGACAGGATTCCGGGGGGGCTCTGCGCCAGGGCCGGTGCCGCGACCGACAAGGCCAGCAGGCTGACGGCGGCGAGAATGGTCTTACGGCGCATGGATAATCCCCTTGAATGCGACTCCGATCATAGACGCCGAACCGCGCCCTCTGTAAATCGCGGCGACCGCACGATTCCTGACGACCGGAGCCGAAACCCATGACGGCCGACCCCGCCCGCGCGTCCCTGATCGACGGCAAGGCCTTCGCGGCCGGCCTCGTGGAGCGTGTCGCCGCCGCCTCGGCGCGGCTGGAAGCGGCGCATGGTGTCAAACCGGGCCTGGCCGTCGTCATTGTCGGGGAAGACCCTGCCAGCCAGGTCTATGTCCGCAACAAGGGCGAAACGACCCGGCACGCAGGCATGCGGTCGGATACCCACCGCCTTCCGGATTCGACCTCGCAGGCGGACCTGCTGGCCCTGATCACGATCCTGAACGCCGACGCCGGTATCCACGGTATCCTCGTCCAGCTGCCCCTGCCCGGCCATATCGACGCCTCGGCCGTGCTCGACGCCATTGACCCGGACAAGGACGTTGACGGGTTTCATGTCGTCAATGCGGGGCGGCTGGCGGTCGGTCTGCCGGGGCTGGTCCCCTGCACGCCACTGGGCTGTCTGATGCTGCTCAAGGCCGAACTGGGCGACCTGACCGGACTGAATGCGGTCATCGTCGGGCGCTCCAACATCGTCGGCAAACCGATGGCCCAACTCCTTCTGGCCGAGAGTTGCACCGTGACCGTGGCGCACTCCCGAACGCGCGACCTGCCGGCCCTGTGCCGGACCGCCGACATTCTGGTCGCGGCCGTCGGCCGGCCCGAGATGGTTCGCGGCGACTGGATCAAGCCCGGCGCGGCCGTGATCGATGTCGGCATCAACCGCGTGCCGTCGCGCGACCCGGTCAAGGCGGCTGAGGGCAAGACCCGGCTGGTCGGCGACGTCGCCTTCGCCGAGGCCAGTGAGGTCGCCGGGCGGATCACGCCGGTGCCCGGCGGCGTCGGGCCGATGACGATCGCCTGCCTGCTGGCCAACACCTATACCGCCGCTTGCCGGTCGGCTGGCGTGATGCCCGAACCTCTGGACGCTTGAACCCTTGCCGCTGAGGCCCGATAGTCGGAGTCTGGCCTGTCAGGAGACGACGATGATCCGCTTCTCGCCCCGTGTTTCGGCCCTCGCGGCCGTCGTGATCCTTACCCCCGCCATGGCGGGCTGCGGGATCAACGCCATTCCGACCAAGGAAGAAGCGGCCAAGGCGAAATGGGCGGATGTCCAGTCCCAGTACCAGCGCCGCGCCGATCTGGTGCCCAATCTGGTCGCCACGGTCCAGGGTGCCGCCATTGCCGAGCGCACCACCCTGACCCAGGTGATCGAGGCCCGGGCGCAGGCGACCGGCGTGACCGTCACGCCCGAGACGCTCAATGACCCCGCCGCCTTCCAGCGCTATCAGGCCGCCCAGGGCCAGCTCTCGCAGGCGCTGTCGCGGCTGCTGCTGGTCGTGGAACGCTATCCGGACCTCAAGTCGAACCAGAATTTCATCGCCCTGCAGTCCCAGCTGGAGGGCACCGAGAACCGCATCGCCATCGCCCGGCGCGACTACAATGAGGCCGTGCGCGACTACAACACCTCGCTGCGTACCTTCCCGACGGTGATCTGGGCCAACACGATTCACGGCGGATCGGAGCCGATGCAGCTGTTCTCGGCGAGCGAGGCGGCGCAGTCGGCACCGGGTGTGAATTTTGACGCCCTGAACCCGGCCGGACCCGGCGGCGCAGCGCCCGCCGCGGCCCCCGGCTCGGCTCCGCCTGCGGCCCCGGCGGCGCAGTGATCCGCACGCTTCCGGGTTCCCCTTTGGTCAGGGCTGCGGGCCTGGTCGCTGCGCTTCTGGCCTTCGTCTGGTTGGCGGCGGTTGCCCCGGCGCTGGCCGCCGGCCCGACCTTTCCGCCCCTGAACGGGCGGGTCATCGATCACGGCGATCTCGTTTCGGACGCCAGGGAGCTGGCGCTGGCCGCCAAGCTGGAGGCGCTGGAGCGCGACACGACCGATCAGGTCGTGGTCGTCACCGTGCCCGACCTGCAGGGCTATGAGATCGAAGAATACGGCTATCAGCTGGGTCGTGCCTGGGGTATCGGCCAGGCGGAGAAGAACAACGGTGTCCTGCTGATCGTCGCGCCCCGCGAACGCAAGGTCAGGATTGAGGTCGGCTACGGGCTCGAGCCTGTCCTGACCGACGCCCTGTCGGCCCTGATCATCCAGAATGAGATCCTGCCCGCCTTCCGCGAGGGTCAGTTCGAGCGTGGCATCGAACAGGGCGTCGACGCCATCGACCGCCAGCTGCGTCTGGACCCGGCCGAGGCCCAGGCCCGGGCGGCGGCCGCGGAGCGCCCGAAGTCCGAGGCCCCCATCGGCGTCGGGGTGGTGATCGCCGTGATCTTCCTGTTGATGATCCTGGCGATGATCGGCGGCGGTGGAGGGCGGGGTCGCAGACGGCCCAGCGGGGTCGGTCCCATACTGCTCTGGGCTGCGGCTGAGGCGTTGAGAAGCAGCGGCCGTGGCGGCGGCGGCGGTTTCGGCGGCGGCGGCGGTTTCGGCGGCGGCGGCGGGAGTTTCGGCGGCGGGGGAGCATCCGGCGGATGGTGATCAGGCTGACTCCCGAGGTTCAGAGCCGTATCGGCGACGCGATCGCGGCGGCCGAGGCCAGGACCTCGGGCGAAATTTTCTGCGTCCTGGCGCGTCGCGTCTCATCCTATCGGGACATCTCGCTCGGCTGGGCGGCCGCGGCCGCGCTGTTGCTGCCGTTGGGCCTGATCCCGTTCGGCTTCGATCCCGCCTGGATTCCCGGATTGGGCGACGGCTGGCAGGCCGCCCATCTGTCGTCCACTGACGTCGTCGTGGGCCAGTCTCTGGCCGCCTACGCCCTGATCCAGTCGGCGGTTTTCGTGACCGCCTTCCTGCTGACCTCGATCCCGGCCGTTCGCCGTGTGGTCACGCCGCGCAGCGTACGTCGGGCCCGGGTGCGTCGGGCGGCCATGGAGCAGTTTCTGGCCCACGGCCTGCATATCACGCGGGAGCGGACCGGCGTGCTGATCTTCGCCGCCCTGTCCGACCATCAGGTTGAAATCGTCGCCGATGAGGGCATTCACAGCAAGGTCGACCAGGTCGTCTGGGCCGACGCTGTCGAGGCCCTGGCCAGGGGCATGAAGAAGAACGATCCGGCTGCCGGCTTTGAGGCGGCAATCACCCTGTGCGGCGATGTTCTGGCCGAGCATTTCCCGCCCCGGGCGGACAATCCCAATGAGATCAAGGATCGGCTGGTCCTGATCTGAACCAGGGTCGCTCCCCGCCGCCTTGGTATCGCATTCCCCGTGGTATTGGCCTGACCGCCGCCCCGCCTGTTTCCAGGACGTCATGCCCCGTCTGCTGACCTACAATGTCCACCGCTGCGTCGGCGTCGATCGAAAGCTCGACGTGGCGCGTATCGTGGGCGTGATCGCCGAGCACGAGCCCGATATCGTCTGTTTGCAGGAACTGGACGTCGGCCGGGCGCGCACGGGCTATGTCGACCAGGCCCAGGCGATCGCCGACGGCCTGGCCATGACCTTCCACTTTCACGCCGCCATGCAGGTTGAAGCTGAACAGTACGGCGATGCCGTTCTGACCCTGCGGCCCGGGCGACTGATGAAGTCCGGGCCTTTGCCGACCATTCGCGGCGTGCCGGGTCTTGAGCCACGCGGCGCAATCTGGGCGGTGATCGACGTCGACGGCGTCGAACTGAATGTCATCAACACCCACCTGGGCCTTGTCCCGCGCGAGCAAAGGCTGCAGGCGGCGGCGCTGACCGGGCCGGGTTGGCTGGGCCATCCGGACTGCGTCGGGCCGACCCTGCTCACCGGCGACTTCAACGCGACGTCCGTCACCCGGCCATACCAGACATTGGTCCGGCGGCTGGCCGACTGTCAGCGCAGTCTGGGGCTGAGGCCCTCGGTGAAGACCTTTCCATCGAGCTTTCCGGCCATCCGGATCGACCACTGCTTTACCAGTCCCGAGCTGCTGGTGACGGCGGTGAAGGCCCCCCTCTCCCCCCTGGCTCGCATGGCGTCAGACCATTTGCCGCTGATCATCGACTTCGAGATCAAGGCTCCCCGGGAGCGGGCAGGGTTCGGTGAGAGCGCGTCCGGCGCTTCCAGGGGCGGAAGGCATCCCGGGTCGAGGTCGGATCGCCCAGCTGGAACTCGGCGATGATGCGCTCGATCCGCGATGGGGGCTCCGCCCCGAGCACCTTCATCCGGTCGGCGCCGAACCGGCGGATCGCTTCTCCCACTGTCCCGGTGACCGCCTCGACCGCGCCGAACGCCGCGCCGTCGATGCCGATCCAGTGGCCGATAGTGCGATGGCGAAACCGGCGAATGGCGTCCCGGCCTGCGGCGTCCGCCGGTTCGGCAGCGACATCGCATTCCGTGTCGAAGCCGAACGACCGGTTGTTCAGATTGGTCGAACCGATACGCAGCACGGCGTCGTCATAGATCGAGACCTTGGCGTGGACGATGATCCGCTCGCCCGCACGGGTATGGGGGGTGAAGGCGAAGAAGCGATTGTGACGATCGGCCTGTTCCAGTCGAAACAGAACCTCGGACCGGGCCGTGTCCATGGTGATTCGATCAAACCAGCTCGGGCTGGTTCCGGTCGAGACCAGGACGATTTCGGGCCCGTCCGCCTCGCCCAGCCGTCCGGCCAGCGCCTCGGCAATGGCCGGCGAGGTGAAGTACTGGTTCTCCAGATAGATCAGGCGTTTCGCATGACGGATGGCGTCGAGATGGAGCGCCTCATTCTCGCGGACCTCAGCCCGCCCGGCCGCAGCCGGCTCCGTGCGGGCGATGGCCACCGGCGCGCCATGCAGATCGGGTTCCAGACCGTCAGGCCAGGGGTCGCTGATGGCCTCTTCGGCAACGGTCCGCTCGCCCGTGGAGCGGAACCATCGCTCACGCGCCAGGTCGCCGAGCGCCCTCGCTGCGGCCCCGTCCATGACCGCCATCACCTCGTGGCGGGGCGGTGAGATCAGGCCGGAGGGCTGACACCGGCGCGGGTCACCGTCCAGATGTTCTTCGGAGTCCCACCGGTCCGTTGAGATGTCGCCGCCGCCGCAGAAGGCCACGGCATCATCGATGATGACGACCTTCTGGTGGTGGCAGGCACCGAACGTCGGAGGCGGATCGAGCCGGAACTCCGCAATCCGTTTGCGAAACCAGCCCCTGGCCTTGTGCGGATAGAAGCCCTGGGAGGCCGCGATCAGCAGGGGCGACTTCCAGATCAGCAGTCGCACCTCCAGCTCCGGATGGGCTTTCACCAACATCCGCAACTGGTGTCCGATCCGGGCCTCAAGATCATCATAAGAGCTCTGCGGGTCCAACCGGGTACGGGGGTCGAACTGCCAGCCCAGGATGACGATCGAACGGCGCGCCTTGCCCAGGGCCGACCGCAGGGCGTCGAAATAGGCCGCGTTCTCCATCAGGACGGCGAACCGCTCAGCCCGCTCGACCCGCCAGCAATTGCGTCCCGGCGTGAGCAGGCTGTGGCTGTGGTCTTGCCCCGGTTGGTTCATGGCGCAGGTCTGGCCGATTCGCGTGACGGCGATGTGCGCCTCAAGCTCTAAAGGACGCGCACCGGAGACTTCCGTTCCATGTGAAGACACACCGGGTCAATGGTGTCGCCTTGTTCATGTAGAGCAGGATTGTCGGAAGACGGTTTTCGGGGCATAAGAAGCACCGTCAGTCGGACAGGGGAGATCGGCGATGCAAGCGCTGATCGAGTTCATCGCGGGTTTTGTCGCCATGCTGGCCGCTGCGGCCTTGTCGCAGTTCGGCGTGGACCTTGACCCGCGCCAAACGCCCCAGCGGGAGATCCACCGGGTCCGTGACTGCGGCGACAGCCCTTCGACTGCGGTGCTCGCCGCCTCGACCGAGCGCAGACAGGACTGCTGATCACTCAGGGGCCGACTGTCCCGGAAATCATACAGCCCCGACTTTGCGCGTGGCGATTGACTCGTTAGGGTCGAGACGTCCTATCGCGTGTCAGCTGTCGACGCGCACCGTGACGAGATCGCCGCTCCATGAAATCACCCCGTCAACGGCCTGCGATGAACCTGACCGAACCGGAACCGACGACGCCGGTCGTCGAACCGTTCGTTGACGCCGCCGATCTCTCACCGCCTGACCCGCGCACAGCGGTCGAGCGGCCGATGTCGGAACGTCGGCGCCGCCGTCTCGCAGATGAGCAGCGCCGCGCCGAGGAACGGGCGCTGGCAGACGCTGAGCGCGCCGCGCCGCCCCCGACCATCACGCCCGAACTCGCGGTATCAGTGGATGCACCGCCTGTTGCGTATGAGCCGCCCCCTGCCCCCGCCCGCATTCGGAGCCGCGAAGCGCCTGCGCCTTCCGGCCGTCACGCCTATCTGGTCGCCGGCGTCGCCTCGGCTCTCTGGGTCGGCGGTGTAGCCGCTTGGCTGGCCTTCGAGGTGGGTTCGGGTGCCGTCGAGTTGGAGCCGCTTCGGCTGGCCGTCTATGCGCTGATCGCATTGGCACCGGCCGGCATGGCCATCATGCTGGCCCACGCCGTACGCCAGGGCGCAGGGCTGGCCGCTGAGACACGCCGCGCCCGGGAACTGGCCGAGGCCTTGATCGCCCCCACCGCACTGGCGGCCCAGCAGACCGGAGAAGTTCTGCAGTCGCTGCGCAACGACATCGACCAGGCGTCGCTGGCGGCCGAACGGGCCCGCAACGACATGGCCCTGCTGCGAGAGGCCCTGTCACAGGAGACGACCCGACTGAACGAAGCCGCCGAGACGGCGGGCCGCACCGCGCGTCACCTCACCGGACAAATGGGCGATGAGCGTGAAAAGATGCAGATTCTGGCCAGCCGGATGGACAGCCAGGCGTCCGCTGTGATCGACGCCGTCGAGCGGCAGTCCCGCATGGTGGTGGACGCCTCCGACCTGGCCCAGACCCAGCTTCGGGAAGCAGAGGCCGCCCTGGCCGCCCGCGCGGCCGACCTCGCCGCCGCCGCCAGCGAAGCCCAGGACGCGGCCCGCGTCGCCGCCGACGATCTGGCGCGCCAGACCCTGCGCCTCGAGAATGCCGGATCCGGGGTCGCCGAGCAGATCCAGTCGGTCGAGGAAGGCCTGGGCCAGCAGCGCGCCGCCCTGGTCACCGCCGCCTACGCTCTCCGGACCGATCAGGAAGACTTCTCGGCCCAGGTCGAGAGCCAGCGCGCCCAGTTGAGCGAACAGCTTTCCGCGACCCGCACCGCCGCCGGAGAACTCGGGGACACTTCGACCCGGACGACCGAGACGATCAAGGACCTCGTTGAGGCGGCGACGGACCAGTTCCGGGCCCTGGTCGAAATGTCCCAGCGTGAGGCCGACGGCTTCGATGCGGCGACGAAATTGGCGCTTGATCGGTTCGAGGCCCTGGCGGCCGAAGCCCGTGACGCCCTGGTCGAGGAAACCCGATCCGCCCTGTCCGCGCTGCAGGCCACGGCCGAGGACTCCCGCGAAGCCGCGAGCCATGCCGCGCAGCAGGCCCAGGTTCGCGCCGACCGGCTGGGCGAAGCCCTGTTCGACGCAGCGCAGAAGGCTGATCAGGCGGCGGAGGCCCGCATCGACACGGCCCGCAAGATCGTCATCGAAACCGGCGAACTGGTCGATGAGGCCGGGGAACGAGCGCTCGAACGCCTTGAGTCGACAGTCGAGCGGATGAACGCCGCCCTCGCCCGGATCGACGAGACCATCGGCGACCTCGATGAACGCGCCGCTCGTCTGCCCGAGGAGGCCCAGAAGCGGGTTGAGGCCGTCCGGATCGCGGTCGAGGAAGGACTGGCCGCCCTCTCAGCCGCCTCGCAGAAGGCCGCCGTCGATACAGAGGCACTGGACGCCGGATTCCAGGAACGGGTGCGGCGCAACTACGACATGCTTACCGAGGCCGTCCGGCTGATGGGAGTGGTGTCGGGCGATTCACCCGCCCTGCGCCGCCGCGAGCCGGTCCCTGCGTCCACCCCGCCCCCCCTCGAGACGGCCAGCGGTCGGTCACGGCCGGCCAAGGGAGATGAGTCCCGGGCCTTCGGGTTGCGCGGGCGGTTGAAACTGGAACCCATGCCCGGATCAGGCGCGGCCGCCCGAGATCGGCTGGACTGGAACGACCTGGTCGATGACGGCCCGGGCGAGACGCCGCTGGACCTCGATACCCCCGTGATGCCGGCCGAAGCCGCCGAAGCCCTGGAGGCACGGGTCACCGCCGCCATCCGGCGTATGGGAGTGGATCCGAACGCCCTGCTGCCTCGCGCCCGGGTCGAGGAGGCGGCGCAGGCGGTGGCTGAGGGCGATCCGGACCGGGCGCGCCAGATCGTGCGGCGGGTAGCACCGGCGGCGGTCCGCAGCGTCTCGCGCCGCGTGCTGACGGATCCCGATCTACGGGCCGACGCCGAGGCCTATGTGCGCGGCTTCTCGCGCGACCTGGCGACCCGCGCCGGAACCAACGATGGATCCGGCATTCTGGGGCGTCTGACCTCGGACGGCGGGCGGGCGTTCATGCTACTGGATGCGGCCGTCGGCGATCTCGCCTGACGCATGAATCTCGCCATCGGTGACGCTTTACGGGCGATTGCGCCTTGACGACAGGGTCCTGGTAGAGACACCGTTCCGGCCAGTGTCACACTTCTGTCATGTTCAGGTCCGTCATGCATGAACCCAAGGACGCGGCCGCCCCGGATTTACGACCGGCGCTCGTCATCTGCGCCTGGGACGTCGATGAAGGCGGCTGGGACCCGGTTGAGGATCTGTCCGGCGAACCGTGGAGCCCGAGTGGGGCCCGGACCCTGGCGGTGGCCGCGCGCGAGCCGGAAGCGCTGGCAGCCGTCCTGTCAGCCCATCTTGACGACCGCGGTTGTCGGGGCCTGCTGCTGGTGGGACGCACGCGGCGCAGCGACGCCTTCCGGCTTCAGATGCGAGCCGAGAACCGGTCCCTGGACGGCGGTCGGCTGGACGTCGTCGGACCCGGAGTGGCGCGGGCGACCGCGCCGGTCGCAGAAATCGTTCGGGCGCTGAACGAGGCAGGACTGGCGGCCGACGCCAGTTCCGACTCCGAGGAGGATGCCGGCAGCTACCTGCTGTATCGCGTCCTGTCCGGTCTGCCCGACGGAGCCGACACACCGGCGATTGCGCTGTTGCGCGCGCCCGAGCATGAGCCTGACGCGGCGGTTCAGCGGGCAGTCAAGGCCGTCGCCCAGGCCATGGCGCATCACCTTGCGCCCCTGCCCCGCTCCCGCGCCAACTGACCGCCCAAGGGGATGGCTGCCAGCAGGCCCGCGCCGGCCAGCGCCGCCATGGCCCAGTAGCCACCCGCCCCGAAGCGATCGTAAAGCGGGCCCGACACGGCCGTCGCCAGACCGATCAGGACTCCGGCGGAGAGCACCGAGCTGAGCATCTGCGCCGCAGTGTGGGTGTCCGGCGGGGACAGCCGTTCGACCAGCTGCACACCGGCCAGGAAGGTCGCGGCGAAGGTCAGGGCATGCAGGGCCTGCAGTGGCCAGAGCAGCCAGAGCGGTGGAGCCAGGGCCATGACGCTCCAGCGCAGGATGGCGGCGGCCGAGCCGACCATCAGCAGGCTCCAGGGCCCGATGCCGACGCGGCGACGCCAGGGCTCGAACAGCCACATCAGTGCGATCTCGACCACGACGCCGAAGGCCCAGAGCTGGCCGGTTACGGCCTCGCTGATCCCCTGCGCTTTCCAGAGGATGGCGGAGAAACCGTACTGGAAGGCATGGGCGGCCTGGACCGCGCCGACGGCGAAGATCGTGATCAGAAAGACCGGATCACCGAGCAGACGCCCCAGCCCCCTGAACCGCTCCCGGCCGAGGAGCGGTGCCCCATCGGCCACGGGCTCGGGCGGCAGGGCCAGGATGGCGGCGGCGGCGAAGGCGATGGACGTCGCCACAATCCAGACGATGATCCCGTCGACCGGCGTGGTCAGCAGGAGCGCGCCCATGCCGACATTGGCGACGACGAAGGCGGCGGAGCCCAGGCCCCGGGGAAGAGCGAAGGTGAAGCCGAGGCGGGCGGCAAGACGCAGGGTCATGACGTCGGTCAGGGGCACCAGCGCACCCATGGCCGTGGCACCGACAAACCAGCCGAAGGCGCGCAAGGCGAAGCCGTCGGCAAGCCCCGCCATGCCGTAGCCGACTGCCATGACGAGGCCGAGCAGGGCGATGGGCGTGCGCCTCAGCCGGAAGCCGTCGGCCCAGACGGCCAGCAGGGGTCCGGTGGCGATTCGCGCCAGCATCGGTGCCGCCAGCACGGTGCCAACCTGGGCTCCGCTCAGCCCCTGGGCGCTCAGCCACAGGCCTGCAAACGGCAGGCTCACGCCAGTGGCGCCGAAGAGCAACACATACTGCAGGGCCATGCGCTGGGCGGCGTTCATGGTCGGCGGAATAGCAGACGCGCGGGATTCTGTCGGCTAGCGTCAGGCCATGAACGCGACTCGCAATCTGGCGGCCTTCGCGGCGCTTAACGGAGCGCTCGCCGTCCTGATCGGGGCGTTCGCGGCGCATGGCGCAGGGCCACAGGTCAAGACCCTGCTGACCACCGGCGGCCACTATCAGATGGTCCATGCCGTCCTCGCGCTGGTCTGTGCCGTCTGGCCCGGCCACGGGCGGCTGGTCGGAATCGCAGGCTGGCTGGCAGCGGCGGGCGGCATGGTCTTTTGTCTGGCCCTTGCGGCGATCGGACTGCTCGGCCTGCCTGAGATGGGTGCCGTTGCGCCGATCGGGGGTGTCCTCATGATCTCGGCTTGGCTTTTGCTTCTGTTTGCCGCATTGCGGTCACATTCCACAGTCGCCTGACGACGCGAACAGAGTCCGATTACCCGTATGGCCTTCCCCGTGCCCGTCACCCCTCGCCGCGACCTGTTCCCCGAGATCGAGCCCTATGCGACGGGCTTCATGGCGACAGGCGGCATCCACGAAATCTACTATGAGGAATCCGGCAATCCGCAGGGCCTTCCCGTGGTCGTCTTGCACGGCGGGCCCGGCGGCGCGGTCAATCCGGGTATGCGGCGCTATTTCGATCCGGCGAAATACCGGATCGTCCTCTTCGACCAGCGCGGCTGCGGCCTGAGCCGTCCCAATGCCTCGCTGGAGGACAACACCACCTGGACCCTGATCGAGGACATCGAGCGCCTTCGCGAACTGCTGGGCATCGACAAATGGGTCGTGTTCGGTGGCAGCTGGGGCTCCACCCTGTCGATGGCCTACGCCATCACCCATCCCGAGCGGGTCGCGTCCCTGCTGCTGCGCGGCATCTTCCTGCTGACCCGGCCGGAACTGCACTGGTTCTATCAGGATGGGGCGTCAAACATCTTCCCCGACGCCTGGGAGCGGTTCGTCGCGCCGATCCCGGAGGATGAGCGCCACGACCTCATGGGGGCCTATTACAAGCGACTGATCGGCGACGACAAGGCCGAGCGCGAGCGCTGCGCCGTCGCCTGGTCGAGCTGGGAGGGCGAGACGGTCAGCGTCGAGGGTCCCGATGCCCGGCCCGACAAATTCGCCGAACCCGAATTCGCCGTCGCCTTTGCCCGGATCGAGTGCTGGTATTTCATGAACGGCGGCTTCTTCCCGGAGGAGGGATGGCTGCTGAAGAACATCAGCCGGATCAAGCACATCCCTTGCTGGATCGCCCAGGGCCGGTTCGATGTGGTGACGCCGATCGCCAGCGCCTGGGCGCTTCACCGGGTCTGGCCAGAGGCGAAGCTGGACATCGTCAAGGACGCCGGCCATGCCTCAAGCGAACCGGGCATCGTCGACAGCCTGGTGCGCGCCACGGACTGGGCCGCCTCGCTCTGATCCGGCGAGCGGGGTCGGGAAGACACTGTTGAGGCTGCGGCCCCTGCCCGGTCACTTCGGACTGGTTTTCCTGACCAGTTCCGAGAGCTGGAAGCCGATGCGGCGGGCCTCGCGTTCCTCAGGCTTCTTGCGGGCGTCGAGCAGGACATTGATCTGGCCGTAGTGCTGGATCAGGCGAACCGGCTTGCCGTCGGAGTTCTTGCCCAGAAACATGATGAAGTCCGGGCCCCAGAAGCCGAGGTCCTCGATCGACATGGTCCCGTCGCCGGGCAGGCCCACGATGCGCGCACCGATCTCGTCATCCTTGTCGAGCCCCTTCTCGAAATCCTCGATCAGTTTGGACAGGCGGACGAAGGCCCATTCCGCCGGGTTCTCGCGCATCTGTACGCCATCCATGAGGGCGGCGGTGCGCTCCGGCGTCGTGGCGGGCAGGCCGGGCTTCGGACAGGGTTTGTCGCCCCAGTCGGGAACAAAGGCGGGCGGAGCGGCAGGCTTGGGTTGGTCTGTCATGGAGGCACTGTAGCTCTCCCTCACCCTCCGGGGGAGGGTCGTCGACGCGAAGCGGCGGCGGGGTGGGGACGGTTGGGCGCGATAAACACCGGCGCTCTCGTCGCCGAACCCCTCCCACCCTCCCCCGAAGGGGAGGGAGACGAGTTCAGCCCCTAGAACAGCCCCTGCCCTTTCGGCAGCTCGGCATAGCGGTGCACGCGGGTGGACAGGATCAGGCCGAAACCGAACATCACCGTCATCATCGACGACCCGCCATAGGACAGCAGCGGCATCGGCACCCCGACCACCGGGGCCAGTCCCATGACCATGGCCCCGTTGATGAGAACGAACAGGGCGAAGAAGGCCGTCATACCGGCGGCGGCGATGCGACCGAAATGGCTGTGGGCCAGGGAGGCAATGCGCAGGGCGATCAGGATGATGGCGATGTAGCAGGCCAGGACGGCGAACGAGCCGACGAAGCCGAACTCCTCTGCCACCGTCGAGAAGATGAAGTCCGTGTGCCGCTCCGGCAGAAACTCCAGCTGGCTCTGGCTGCCGAGTCCGTAGCCCTTGCCCAGAACCCCGCCGGATCCGAGAGCGATCTTGGACTGGATGATATTGTAGCCGGTACCCGATGGGTCGGACTCCGGGCTGAGGAAGGTCAGGACCCGGTTCCGCTGGTATTCCTTCATGCCGAACATCACGAATGGCGGGATGATGGCCGCAGCGGCAACGGCCCCGGCGGCAATGACCCGCCAGCTGAGACCGGCCACGACCATGATCGCGCCGCCGGTCAGGCCAATGATCATGGCCGACCCGAGGTCGGGCTGCTTGGCGACGAGAATGAACGGCAGGCCGATCATCGCCGCCGGGATCAGGAGCTTCCAGGACCAGCGGGCCTCCTTGGCGGTATGGCTGTGGTACCAGCGCGCCAGAGCCAGAACGAGGCCAAGCTTCATGAACTCCGCCGGCTGGATACGGACAAAGCCGAGGTTCAGCCAGTTCCGGGCCCCGCCGGCCACATAGCCGAGTGGGGTGAACTCGATCATCAGGACCAGCAGCAAAAGCACCGCATAAAGCGGATAGGCGGCGCGGAACCACCATTTGGGATGCAGCATGGCCAAGGCCAGCATCACCACCAGCAGCAGGCCGAAGCGGATCGCATGCTTGATGGCCCACGGCTGCCATTCACCGCCCGCGATCGAATAGAGCATGGCGGTGCCGACAAAGGCGACGACGCACAACAAACCGACGAGGCGCCAGTCCAGTTCGCTGACCTTGGTCGAGAGCCGGTCGCGCTCGCCGGGGCGAGTCAGGGCGGAGGCGGTCATTGCGGCGGCTCCGAGAGATAGGGACGCGGTCCGCTGCTGGCGGTCGGCGCACGACGCGGCGGCGACGCAGCGACCGGGGTGTCGGCCGCAGCACCCGTGACCTCGCCGCCCGGCCCGGCACCGAGTTCGCCTTCGTCAGCGCCGGCGGGCGCGAGCGCTTCCGGCGGCAGCGGACGCTCGATCCGGGCGCGCATATCCGGGTCCTTGAGCAGGACGGTCTTCATGATCTCGCGCGCCCGGGGCGCGGCATCGGCCGAACCGCCCGTAGGGGCATGCTGGATGATCAGGGCGATGGCGTAACGCGGCGCATCGTGCGGCGCGAAGGCGACAAACAGGGCGTGGTCGCGGCGGGTCCAGACGGCGTCGCGTGGTCCGCGCGAGCCCGTTCCATAGTCGCGCGATTGGGCGGTACCGGTCTTGCCGGCCATCTGGATGTCGCCGAGGCCGAGCTGGGACGCCCGGTAGGCCGTGCCGGTGACATCATTGGCCACGGCCGCCATGCCGGCGCGGACGATATCGAGGTGTTCCTGGCTGAACGGCAGGTCGGGAACGGCCGCGCCCGATGGCCGGTCGACCCCACCGACGGACCGGACCAGACGCGGTGTGATGGCCTTGCGACCATTGGCGAGGCGGGCGGTCATGACGGCCAGCTGCAGCGCCGTCGTCGAGACCGCGCCCTGACCGATGGCGACGGACAGGGTCTCGCCCGGATACCAGGTGCCGGCGTCCGGATGGGTTGCGCCGGTGCGGCGGGCGTAGTCGGCCTTCCAGGCGCGGCTGGGCATGGTGCCCCGGCTCTGGCCGCCGATGCCGATCTCATAAACCTGGTTGAAGCCCAGGTCCTCGGCCACCCGGGCGATGCGGTCGACGCCGGCGCGGTTGCAGAGGTGATAGAAATAGGTGTCGCACGAGTTCTTGATGGCCTCGTGCATGTCCATCGAACCGTGCCCGCCGCGTCTCCAGCAACGGAAGGTCCGGTTGCCGTAACGATAGCCGCCGGTGCAGGTCACACGTTCGGCCGGATTGACGCCCGCATCCAGCAGGGCCAGCGCCGTGGTCATCTTGAAGGTCGAGCCGGGCGGGAAGCTGCCGTAGATCGCCTTGTCCAGCAGGGGTTTGCGCTCATAGTCGCGCAGGGCACCATAGACTCGCGACGGCACCCCGCCGACAAACATGTTGGGGTCGAACGACGGCGTCGAGACCATGCACAGGATATCGCCGTTGCGGATATCCATGACCACGCAGCCGCCGGATTCCTCGCCATAGACCTCAAGCGCGCGGTTCTGGACGTCGGCATCCAGGGTCAGGACCACGTCCTTGCCCGGCACGGCGGCCTTGGATCCGCCGATGTCCTCGGCCACCACCCGGCCCCGCGCATCGACCTCGACCCGGTTGCCGCCGGCTTCGCCGCGCAGATCGGTGTCGAACGACTTCTCAACCCCCTGGCGGCCAATCCGGAAGCCGGGATTGTAGAGGATTTCGGGGACCTTCTCGCCGCGATCCTCAATGGCCTTGATGTCGCGGTCATTGGGCTTGGCGACATAGCCGATGACATGGGCAAAGGCCCCGCCGAACGGGTAGTAGCGGGCCTCGTTCATGTCGGCCATGACGCCCGGCAGCTCATTGGCGTACAGATTGACCCGGGCGAACTCCTCCCAGGTCAGGTCGCTCTTGACCGGGACCGGCGAGAAGCGCGGGGCAGCGTTGACGTCGCGGATGATAGACCGGCGCCGGTCCATGGTGTCGGGCAGCAGCCGGCCAAGCAGGTCGAGGGTCTGGTCCAGATCCTTGGTCTCGTCGCGGACCACCAGCACCCGGAAACTCGGGCGGTTGCCGGCGATGACCACCCCGTCCCGATCAAGGATCCGGCCGCGGGGCGGGGGGACCAGACGGAAGTTGAACTGGTTGTTCGACGCCATGGTGGCGTACTGGCCGGCCTGGATGACCTGAAGCTGGGCCAGCCTGCCTGTCAGGGCCAGTCCGCCCAGGGTGGTCAGGCCGCCGAGCACGAAGGTGCGCCGCAGGAATGAGCCCTGCCGCTCATTGACGTCCGAAAAGAAGATGGAGGGTTCCGAGCTCATCGGAACCTCACGTCGCCGTCCTCAAACCGTTCGATCATCCGGTCGGCGAACGGGAAGAGGAGCAGGGTCGGCACGACCTGGCCGATCAGGGCCAGAATGCTGGGCGGATTGCGGGCAATCAGGGTCACGACCAGCCAGGCCGTCAGGAAGGCCAGGGTGCAGCAGGCGGCATACCAGGCGAACAGGACCACCGTGTCCTGGCCGATCAGGAAGCTGCGCGAGGCCAGAACCACCGCATAGATGGCCAGCAAGGCGAGGGCCCACAGGCCGAGCGGGCCATAGGTCAGGATATCCAGGAGCAGGCCGAGCAGGGCCAGGACCAGCGGGGCCGTGATCGAAGGACGGATCAGCGGCCAGGCAAAGGCCAGAACCATGGGAATGACCGGCTCGGGCAGGTGAAGGCCGAAGAGCTCAACCGGCGTGGCGAGGAGGATGGTGACGGCGACCGTGACCAGGGCCGGAATGACGATCCACTGCACCGGTCCGACAACGCGGACCGCGACCGGGCGTCTCATTCGGTCCCTCCGGGCGGCGGCGAACCGGCCGGAGCCGGTGCCGGCGCAGGGGACGCGGTCACGGGGCTCACAGGCCGGGGACGGGCGGCCTCGGCGGCCGTCGCGGCGGCGGTATCGACCCGCCTCTGCTCGGCCTGCACCCGCGCCGCACTACGACGGGCGGCGGAATCGGTGATGGCGGAAGCCTGCTCAGGGGTCGCCTCGGACAGGGTGCCAAGGGCCGCGAGCGGCGGGGCGTTCAGCTGTTCCGGGCCGATGAGCTGGCCGAAATCCTCGAACAGCATGACCCGCACGAAGTCGATAGCTCCGCGGTCGCTGAACAGCTTGACCCGCCAGCTGCCGTCGATGCCCCGGGCTGCCACGCCGATCGGGACCCCGCGCGGCAGGCCGCCGCCGTCGCCGGAGGACAGGATACGGTCACCGACCTGGACCGAGCCCACTCCGCGCATGAACTCCAGCCGGGGGTTGTCGCTGCCGTCACCCTTGAGGATGGCGCGGGCGTCGGTACGATCGACCAGCACAGGGACCCGGCTGGCCACATCGGTGACCAGCAGCATACGGCTGATGCCGGGCGAGGTACCGACGATCCGGCCGACCAGGCCGTGCTCGTTGATGACGGGATTGCCGACCTTGACACCTTGTGCCGAGCCCGCGTCGATCAGCCGGGCCTTGGAGAAGGGGCCGCGGGCATCGAGAATGGAGCGTGCCGTCTGCATGGCGACGGGCGGCTCGGGCCGGATGCCCAGCATGGTCTCATAGCGGGCGTTGACGTTCTTGAGGGCGATGGCCTGGTCTCGCCAGGGCTGGAGCTCGGCCAGTTCCCGCTTGAGCCGGCGGTTCTCCGACACGGCGAAGAAATAGCCGCCGACATAGTCGCTGGCATGACCGAACCACCGCACCGGCGCGGCAAAGATGCCGCCGACGGGGCCGGCAACGGCCTCAACCCCGGCACGCACAGGCTGGTAGGGCGACGTCTGGGCCCGGGCATCACTGATCAGCAGCAGGGCGCAACCGATCGCCGCGACAACGACGGTCACAGCCGCGGTCCAGACCAGCGGCACCTTGATGTTCTCGAACGGTCCGTCGCGAAACGCCACGGCGCGCCTTCCTCAGAAAATGGGAATCGGCGGGACGCCCCCGGCCGATCTGTCGAGCCTATCGCAAAATCCGTGCCGGTTGGGAACCGGCGACTGTCTTACGATGACGGGGATTTGCGGCGGTGCTTCGACCTGCCCCCTAAAGGGCCGAGTCGAGGACGCCCTTCATCCAGCGCGGATGCTCGAGCACCCGGCCGCAGCCGATGGCCACGCACGACAGCGGATCGTCGGCGACCGAGACGGGCAGGCCCGTGTGGTCGCGGATTTCAGCGTCAAGGCCGCGCAGCAGGGCACCGCCGCCGGTCAGCATGATGCCCTTGTCGGCGATGTCGGCGGCCAGTTCCGGCGGTGTGGCTTCCAGGGCGACCTTCACGGCCTCGACGATTTGCGAGACCGGTTCGGCCAGGGCTTCGGCGGCCTGGCGTTCCGAGATGCGGACCTCGCGCGGCACGCCCTGCATCAGGTCGCGGCCCTTGACGTCGATCGACAGGCCTTCGCCGTCGGCCGGGATACGGGCCGTGCCAATGTCCTTCTTGATGCGCTCGGCGGTGGTCTCGCCGATCAGAAGGTTATGGTTGCGGCGCATGTAGGAGATGATCGCCTCGTCCATCTTGTCGCCGCCCACGCGGACCGAGCGCGAGTAGACGATGCCGGACAGGGACAGGACAGCCACCTCGGTGGTGCCGCCGCCGATGTCGACGACCATGGAGCCGGTCGGCTCATGGATGGGCAGGCCGGCACCGATGGCGGCGGCCATCGGCTCGTCGATCAGGCCGACGCGGCGGGCCGAGGCGTTGAGGCAGGAATCGTTGATGGCGCGGCGCTCGACGGCGGTGGCACCGGACGGCACGCAGACGATGACCTTGGGGTTCACGAAGCCCTTGCGGTTATGAACCTTGCGGATGAAGTGTTTGATCATCTCCTCGGCGACTTCGAAGTCGGCGATGACCCCGTCGCGCATGGGACGGATGGCTTCCATATGGCCGGGCGTGCGGCCGAGCATCTGCTTGGCCTCGATGCCGACGGCGTGAACGATCTTGCGGCCGCCGACGTTGCGCAGGGCAACCACAGACGGTTCGTTCAGCACAATGCCCTTGCCCTTCATGTAAATCAGGGTGTTGGCGGTGCCGAGGTCGATGGCGATGTCGTTGGAGATCGCGCCAAAAATGCTGGAGAACATGGGTCCGGGATACCGTTCGTTCGGGCCTTGGAAGGGGCTTGCGTCAGTCTCGATCCGCTTCGGCGACGCCCCGGCCACGCATCCCCACGCGCCGCCTCCTGATCGTTATCGCCTGACCGACCTTACGGGTCGTTTGCCCTTGTGCGAGGGCGAATACAAGTCCTTTGGGGGACGGTGCCCACGCGGAAGTACCGGGAAGCCTGCCAGTCGCCCCCCGATACAATCACGTTCCCGGGATAGAGGGCCTAGAGGGCCTAGACGGCGCTCAAGCCCTCGGTTGCGAGCACTCGCGACACCGCCGGTCGGGCCTGGACCCGGTCGAGGTGGGCGTTCAGACCGGGGAAGCGCCCGAGGTCGAGCAGCTGCGCCGATCGCGCCCAGCGCGTGAAGACCGAGAGGTAGCCATCCGCCAGGGTGAAGTCCTCACCGAAGACCCACGGCCCCTGCAGCCAGTGATCCTCGACCAGCTGATATTTGGCGAGCGCCTGTTCGACCGCCTCTGCCCGGGCCTCCGCCTCCAGCGGCGGCCGGCTGAACAACACCTTGCCGATGGCCGGGTGCAGCGAGGACGACAGGAAGCCGTTGAAGGCGTTGAAGGCGGCGAAGCCATGGGGATCGTCGATCGGGGCCAGATTCCGGTCCGGATGGGTCTGGGCGATGAAGGCGAGGATGGCGGCGTTCTGCGTGATCACGCCACGATCGGTCTGAAGCGCCGGCGTGGAGCCGGCGGGATTGATGGCCAGATATTCGGGAGTCCTCTGCTGCCCGGTCTTGAGGTCGACCACCTGGGTCTCGAAGTCTGCACCCGCCTCTTCGAGGGCGATGTGCGAAGCGAGGGCGCAGGCCCCCGGGGAGATGAAGAGTTTCAGCATGAAAGGGCTCCTGAAAGGGCGAACGGTCCGCTGCAGATAGGCGTCGACCTTATCCGTAACAAGTACTGTGCCGATTAATCCGGAGAGAGCCGGTTTTCCCGCCGCTTCACCAGTTCGCGCACCCCCAGCATCAGCCCCAGCCAGACGACGGCTACGGCCGCCAGGATCAGCGAGGTCCAGACACCGTCGCCCGAGACTGCCGCCACCACCGCCCCGCCGAAGAAGGCCACCAGGGCGGTCTTGGGCAGGACGCCGAGGGCGCAGCCGGCGAGGAAGGCGGGAAACGACGCCCGGGTCGCGCCGAAGGCCATGTTCACGACGATGAATGGGGCCGAAGGCACGTTGCGGATCATGAAGCTGGCATAGAAGGCGTTCTTGCCGACGAAGCCCTTGAGCCGGTCCATGGTCCGTCCACTGACCCGGTCGACCAGCCGCGCCGTGGGTCCCCGCCCCAGCCAATAGGTCACCCCCGCCGAGGCCACGGTCGCGGCCCAACTGTAGAAAAAGCCGAGCGAGGGCCCGAAGGCAACGACGCAGGCGGCGATCAGGATGAACTGCGGCGCACCGATGAAGGCGGCGGCGATGAACAGCACGATGGTGGCGGCGAAAGCCCAGGGGCTGCCGGCATAGCCCTGCAGCCAGGCCTCGAGGTTCTCCTCGGCCGCCAACCCGAACTGGCTCTTGCCGAAGAGCAGCAGGCCGACCGTGGCGCCGAGCAACAGGGCCGTCGCCAGGGCGGCCCGCCAGCGGCGGGCTTCCATGTTGAGAATGAAATCGAGGACGCGACGCATGTCGCTGGACTAGCAGGCGGCGGCGGCTGCGGCGAGAGAGTGGCCGCCGTCAGCCGTGCGGTGCCCCCTGCCCCGCCGCCGGCGGCTGGCCGACCAGGGCGCGGATGCCCATGGCCGGGGCGTGCTCGAAGGTCAGGGTCAGGGAGACCTGCTCGCCCTCCACCAGCGGCTGTTTCAGCCCGATCAGCATGATGTGGTTGCCGCCGGGCCGCAGCGCGACGGCCTCGCCGGCGGGTAGCGGCAGGCCGTCCTCCAGCTCGGCCATCGACATCATGCCGTTGGCCACCTTCATCTCGTGTATCTCCCCCTCGCCGGCGACCGGGCTGGAGACCGCGATGAGGCGGTCATCGCGGCTGGCGGTCAGGGTCAGGTAGCAGCCGGTCATGGGGCGGCCATTGGGCGTGGGCCGGCACAGGGCGTCCGTGGTCGTGACGACGGCGGGGGTCTCCGGTGCCGCGGCCGGATTGCAGGCCGTCAATGTCAGCAGGGCGGCGGGGATCAGCAGGCGTTTCATGAGGGGCTCCTTGCGGCGCGGGCGTCGAGACGACGGCGCACCAGGGTGGCGGCCCGCTCGATCGCCAGGGCGGCGATCAGGCTGAGACCGGTGAGGGGGTAGAGGATGGCGAGCGGCAGGACGATGCCGAGCACGGCGGCGCGGACGCTCGGACCGGGCGGGGCTTCAGGCGCGCCGATACGGCCTTTCGCCAGGTTCGGCGGTCGGCGTTTCCACCACATGATCACGCCGCTGATGCCCAGCAGCCAGATGGCGATACAGCCGCCCAGCATCAGATAGCGATTGAGCCAGCCGTACTGGGTGCCCTGGTGGACGGCGATGCCCCATTCGAAGGCCCTGGCCCCGACGCCGAACTGGTCGTAGCGGATGTCGGCGCGGACGGTGCCGGTGGCGGCGTCGACATAGAGGGTGCGGGTGTCCTCGACCTGTTTGACCTGGCGCGCGGCCGTCCAGGCCAGGGCGGGGTTTGACGGGATGGAGACCATATAGGGCCGGGCCAGAGCCTTCGCCTCAGCGGTGTCGATCACGCGCGACAGGCTGGCCGGACCGGTGTGGGGCGTGGGCATGACCATCCCCTCCATGATCCAGCCGACGCCGACGGGGGCGTCCGCCGGATGGTCAGCGTGGGCAAAGGGGCTGGCGGCGGCCGGCGGCTTCGGCCGACCCAGGCCGTGCTCCTTCACTGCGGCCATATACCGGTCGCCCCAGAAGGCCGACCAGGGCATGCCGGTGATGACCAGAAAGGCGATGACGGCGCCGGCATAGAGGCCGGTCACGGCATGGATATCGCGCCAGAACGGGCGGCGTTTCGGGTCGGCGGCCCTGACCGATACGACGCCGACGCCCCGCCCGCGCGGCCACCACAGGAACAGGCCGGTGGCGACGAGGATGATGGCCCAGCCGGCGACGATCTCGACGACATAGTTAGCCCAGCTGCCCAGCAGGATCAGGCTGTGGAGCTGTTTGACCACCTCCATCACGCCACCGTAGCCGGTGTCGCCGATCAGCCGGGCGTCATACGGATCGACGAAGGCGGTGCGCTTGCCCCCGTCGGGCAGGTTGACGGTCAGGCGGACGGCCTCGTCCGTGCGAGCCGGCAACAGGACATTGGCGACCTTGCCGCCGGTTCCGGCCTCGGCCGAGCTGACCCAGCGGTCGGGCGACGCCGTTGCCGCGCGGACTTCCACCCGGGACAGGTCGCGATAGACCGCCCCGTCGATCTCGTCCGCGAACAGATAGAGAGCGCCGGTCAGCCCCATCAGCATCAGAAAGGGCAGGACCAGCAGGCCGGCATAGAAATGCCAGCGCCAGACGGCGCGGAATGCACCGGAAAGAGGTTGATCGAAAGGCGGCGAGCCGGGAACCGCACGCGGAGCCGCGGTGGTCTTGAGAATCATTGTCCTGGAAATCCTGAACAGGGAAAGGCGCGCGCCGACGGAGCGTCGGCACGCAGGCATTCGGCTGGTTCAGGCGGTCGGAGGGGCCGTCGAGGGCGGCGGAAGACCGGCGCGCAGGCCGCTGGGCGGAAGCGCGGCCGGGAGAAGGTCCGGAAGCACGACCACGATCCGCGGCGGGGCCACGGGGTGGATCGGCGGCGGCGGCGGCGGCAGAGTGGTCAGGGCCGACAGGACGCAGTCAGCGCAGCTCAGGCTGTCCATCGGTCCGGACGGCCGTGGCGATCCGTCCGCGTCATAGACGACCATGATCTGGTCGCCGGAGCACAGCACCACCGGATCGCCGGTCGCCGCCGAGGCCGCGACCGCGGAAGGCAGAAGCGAGCCGAACACGATGGCGAACGTCGCGGCGAGGAAGGCCAGCGAACGCGTCAAGGACCAGTGCTCGGGTGAACAGGACGACACAGCGGCTCTCTAGGCCCAAAACGGTCCGGCGCGAAGGGGGGCCGGACCGCGACATTTGATCGGGACCTATATACGTGCTTGACCCAGTTCTGAATTGGGGTATTACGGCTTCAACAGAGAGCCAGAGCCGTGATTCAGTCGTTCAAAACCCTTCCCGAGATGTTCACGGCGTTCCCCACGGAACAGTCGGCGATCAATCACCTGACGGCGCTGCGTTGGGCGAACGGAAAGTTCTGCCCGCTGTGCGGCAATGCGGACGAGAAGAAGATCGGCACCCTGACCGGCACGAACACTCACAAGTGCTACGCCTGCCGCAAGCGGTTCTCGATCAAGGTCGGCACCATCTTTCAGGACACGAAACTGCCGCTCCGCACATGGTTCGCCGCCATCTGGATGATTACGAATCACCCCAAGGGCATCGCCTCGACCACGCTGGCGGGCGATCTGGGCATCACGCAAAAGAGCGCGTGGTTCGTCCTGCATCGCCTTCGCCATGCCGCCCGCACCGACAGCTTCAACGCGCCCCTGTCCGGTGAAGTCGAGATTGACGAGACCTTCATGGGCGGCAAGGAAACCAACAAGCCGCACAGCAAGCGCGTTCGCCACGCTGGGCACGGCGCTGACGGCAAGACTATCATCTTGGGCATGAAGCAGCGCGACGGCGAGGTGCGGGCCGGTGTGATCGACAACACCCGCATCGGGAGCATCAACCCCATAGTGAAGCAGCATGTGGCCAAGGGCTCGATCGTTTATACCGACGAGCATCAGGGCTATAACAACCTTCGCTACGACTTCGATCACCAGCGGGTGAACCACAAGAAGGGCGAGTATGTTCGCGGGTCGGCTGGCACCAACGGCATCGAAAGCATCTGGGCGCTGTTCAAGCGCCAGTACGTCGGCACTCATCACTGGATTTCGCCGAAGCATATGGACGCCTATCTCAACGAGATGACCTTCCGCCTTAACCGCCGCGATCTGGATAAGGGCCAGCGCGTCAACGGCCTCCTCTCGCAGATCGAAGGCCCCCTGCCGTACAAGGCGCTGATCGCATGAACGACGCTCCGAAACCTGAGCGCCCCCTCGCGCTGGACATTGATTTCGGAGAGGCGCTGGCCCGCTTTGCCCAAACCAAGCCGGAAGAAGTAGAACCTCCTCCGGGCAGGGCGCGAAAGAAGCCTGTGCCGGAGCGACGGAGCCCCCGAAGGCCCCAAGAGGCTTAGTCCTCCCCTGACGCGGTAATTGCGGGGCCGGTGCTTTCTTGGTCTCTAATGCGTCGGCGAGCGGCCTCCCGCTGGCCAGAGAATTTCGGCGAGTTGAGTAATTCCACAATTCCCCAGGCAGGGGCCACCCGAGTCATCCCACTGAGGCCGCGGACCTGTCCAGCAGCGACCTCCTCCATATCGTCCGCCTCTGAGCCGCCGCCCGGCTCTGCGGTCCACCACTCTGGAAACTGCCCGGTGTGGACACCCAGCAGCAGCAGCACTGGACGCGTGTGAATAACTATTTTGCCGTCGAGTTGCGGGTTTAGGGCTTGCTCAAGGTCACCCCCCGAAGTCCGATACACATACACTGGTGAGCCCGAAAAACCGGTCCGCGAGTTTGTATCCAAGCAGATCATTTCAACGTCTTTGTTGAATACACCTCTAAGCTTGGATGGGCCGATGCTGATGTGCCCAAATCTAGCCGCAGGCTGGTTGGTCGGGCCTCCGTCATGATCGACAAACCGTCCGACCATAAAGGTGTCATCGCCTACGCCGATAGGGAACGCCACAGCGGGCGACCCGAACCAATCGCGAGTTATGAAAGATCGCGTTTCCACAAGGGAGAACTTGCAGTGAGCCGGAAGGGCCATTGGAATCGCTGCAATAGCAATGTCGTGTCCGGTCTCCGGGTCAAATTCCCACTGTTCTGGGCCTAATTCGATGATCTCAGGCGGCCCGTCCTCAGTATTAAGCCTGATGACGGAAAACCCCTTTTGAACAGCAACGTGCCAGTTAGAGACGGCGTACAGGAAGTGGGAGTTGGGACGGACCTCGGCGGGAACGCCGACAATGAAACCCGTTCCGCCGTACTTTTCGCCAGCCTCAGCAGCCTCGCGGTCGCGGTACAAATAAAAGACGCCTCTCAGATGGGCAGTTGGAATCTTGGGCACGCCGAAAGGCTCCTCAAGCCAGTATGGGGTACCCCGGTTCGTATGCCGCCTCACCGACGTGGTGGCGAAACCAGCATTCCGGAGATTGACGACCTTATCGGGGTCTGTCTCGACCGGCAAAGGCTGGGGTACGGAGGCATCATGTGACGCCGATTGTGCAGTTGCGAAGATCATCTAGGTCAGCCTTGTATATAGGTCCCATTTGATCGTCCTTTCGCAACTGCGTAAGGAATGGACGCCGTCCGCCGGGAGTCGCCATGTCCAGCCTGCAGTCCTCCGCCCTCGCCCGCGTCAAACCCTCAGCCACCCTGGCGGTGACCGCCCGTGCGCGGGAGCTGAAGCGCGAGGGGCGTGACGTGATCGGCCTGGGGGCCGGCGAGCCGGACTTCGATACGCCCGAGAACATCAAGCAGGCGGCCATTGATGCCATCCGGCGCGGCGAGACCAAATACACCGACGTCGACGGTCTGCCCGAGCTGAAGGCGGCCGTGGCGGCGAAATTCGCCCGCGAGAACGGCCTGACCTATGCGGTCAACCAGATCCATGTCGCCCCGGGTGGCAAGACGGTGATCTACAACGCCCTGCTGGCCACCCTGTCGCCGGGCGACGAGGTGATCGTGCCGGCCCCCTACTGGGTGAGCTATCCCGATATGGTGCTGCTGGCCGGCGGCGAGCCGGTGCGGGTGGTCGGGCATGAGGCCGACGGGTTCAAGCTGAAGCCCGCCGCGCTCGAGGCGGCGATCACGCCGCGGACGAAATGGCTGATCCTGAACTCGCCGTCGAACCCGACCGGCGCGGCCTATACGGGCGACGAGCTTGAGGCGCTGGCCGCCGTGCTGCGTCGCCATCCGCAGGTCTGGATCCTGACGGACGACATGTATGAGCACCTGATCTACGGCGACTTCGACTACCGGACGATCGCCCAGGTGGCACCGGATCTGTACGACCGGACGCTGACGGTGAACGGCGTGTCCAAGGCCTATGCCATGACCGGCTGGCGCATCGGCTATGGCGGCGGGCCGAAGCCGCTGATCGACCTGATGCGCAAGGTGGCGGGGCAGACGACGTCCAATCCGTCGTCGGTCAGCCAGTGGGCGGCGGTCGAGGCGCTGAACGGGCCGCAGGACTTCATCGGCGAGCGGGCGAAACATTTCGAGGCGCGGCGCGATCTGGTCGTGTCGATGCTCAACCAGGCGACGGGCATCCGCTGCGCCACGCCCGAGGGCGCCTTCTATGTCTATCCGTCGATCGAGGGGCTGATCGGCAAGACGACCGTGGGCGGGACGGTGATCGACAGCGACGACACCTTCGCGACCGAGCTTCTGGACGCCGAGGGGGTGGCGGTGGTGCAGGGCTCAGCCTTCGGCCTGAGCCCCTATTTCCGCATCAGCTATGCGACCTCGGAGACGGTGCTGGAGGAAGGGTGCCGGCGGATCCAGCGGTTCTGCGCCTCGCTGAGATAATACACACACTTCACACAACACACACACTGTGTTTCACTCCTCGAGTGAGGAGTTGACCCATGTCGAAATATGAACCCCTGACCCAGTTCCTGTCCGCTCAACGTGCGCAGGAAGTGCCGATGAGTTTCACCGAAATCGAGCGCGTACTTGGCTTCAGCCTGCCCACGAAGGCCAGTGGTATTCGTGCCTGGTGGAGCAACAACCCCTCCAACAACGTGATGACCAAGGCCTGGCTGGCGGCGGGATTCGTCACCGCACGTGTCGACATGGGTTCGCGTCGGCTGGTCTTCCGAAAGTCGGGCATTTCTGTTGCACCTCCGATCGCGAGTTCAGCCCTATCAGCACGAAGCATCGGTTTTCTGGATCGGATCCGGGCGCGGCTGGGTGGAACCGTAACTATCCCTGAAGGCGTGGATATCACGGCTCCTACAGGCGAAGTCTGGGACGCTGAACGGTGACGGCCCACCCCATACTGCTCGATACTTGCGCGGCGATATGGCTTCAGGCCGGTTCGGCGTTCAGGCCGGAAGGTGAAGCTGCGCTTCAGGAAGCTCAAAAGATCGGGACGCAGGTTCTCGTCTCGCCAATCACTGCCTGGGAGATCGGCCTTCTGGTCTCCAAAGGCCGGCTGGTCCTGAGCTTGCCGCCCTTGACCTGGTTCGATCAGTTGCTGGAGCTGGGAGTCGATCTCGCGCCGTTGACGCCGGATATCCTGATGGCCTCGTCCCAGCTACCCGGTCCGCCGCTGCGCGATCCTGCGGATCGCATCATCGCTGCGACGGCGCGGGCAATGAGATATCGACTGATCACGCGGGACCGTCCGCTTCTGGAGTTCGCCGCTTCCGGGCAGGTGGAGGCTATCGCCTGCTGAGCGCTGATCAGGCCGCCCGGCTGACCGCGAAGTCGGCCAGCTGTTCCAGTGCCTCGCGCCAGTCGCTCTCCGGAAGCACCCGAAGGGCCGCCTTGGCGAGGTCGGCGTAATCGCCGGCCGTGTCGAGGGTGGCGTTGAGGGCACCCGTGCCGACCACAAGTTCGCGGGCACGACGGAAATCGTCCTCGGTGCGCTGGCCCTTGTTGATGGTGCGGTCCCAGAAGACGTCCTCGCGGCCGCGGGTGCGGGCCGCAGCCAGCAGCAGGGGCAGGGTCACCTTGCCCTCGCGGAAATCGTCGCCCGTGTTCTTGCCCAGCGCTTCGGAGGTGCCGCCATAGTCGAGGGCGTCATCAGCCAGCTGGAAGGCCAGGCCGAGGTTGAGGCCATAGGCGCGCAGTGCCTGGACCACGGCCTCATCGGCACCTGCCCCGACCGCGCCGGCCTCGGCGGCGGCGGCGAACAGTTCGGCGGTCTTGGCCGAGATGATCTGCAGATAGGTGTCCTGATCCAGGTTCAGGTCGTGGGCGCGCGTCAGCTGCAGCACCTCGCCCTCCGAGATCACGCTGGAGGCGCGCGCGAGGATGCCGAGGGCCCGCATCTGGCCGGTCTCGACCATCAGTTCGAAAGCACGGGCGAACAGGAAGTCGCCGACCAGCACACTGGACGGCGCGCCCCAGATCAGATGGGCGGCGACCTTGCCTCGGCGCAGGTCGGACGCATCGACGACGTCATCGTGCAACAGGGTGGCGGTGTGGATGAATTCGACGGCCGCAGCCAGTTTGACCGGGGCGGAGATGTCGCCGCTCGCGCCGGACGCCCGGGCCGCGGCGAGGGTCAGCAGGGGCCGAAGCCGCTTGCCGCCGGCGGAGATCAGATGCTCGGCCAGCAGGGGGATGACCGGCACCTGGGACTGCATGCGGTCGAGGATCAGGGCGTCGACAGTGGCCATGTCGCGCGCCGCCAGCCGCACGAGCGGCTCGACATTCCCCTTCGAGCGCGGCTCGGCGACGGTGACAGCGTCCAACGACTTACTCTTCGGCAGGGCGGCGCAGCAGAGAATCGCGCCCGAAAACACAGCCGCCGCCTTGCCGGGCGACGATGCGGCGCACAATGGTGATCGCTCCATGAAGGGTCAAGCCGCGTGACCGTCGCACCGTCCCCGCAGATCATCGCCGAGATCGTCGAGAACGCCCTGCTGGGTGGGCGGGTTCGACTGCGTCAGCCGGCGAAAGGCTATCGGGCCGGCATGGACGCCGCCCTGCTGGCGGCAGCTGTGGCGGCGGAACCGGGCGAGCGGGTGATCGAGGCGGGATGCGGTGCGGGGGCGGTGCTGATGCAGATCGCCGCACGGTGTCCCGGCACCGCCCTGACCGGCCTCGAGCGCGATCCGGCCATGGCGGCCCTGGCCAGGGAGAATGCCGCGCTGAACCGGGCGGACGCGCAGATCCTGGAGGGCGACGTTGCGGCGGGGTTCCGGGCGCTGGGTCTGCCGCCGTTCGACCGGGCGGTCAGCAACCCGCCCTTCTTCGACGACCCGGGGGCCCTGCGCGCCCCGGCGGAAGGCAAGCGCGGAGCCTGGATGGCGGACGACGGGCTGAAGGCCTGGACAACCTTTCTGCTGAAGTCGGTGCGCGAGGGCGGCCGGATCGTGGTCATCCACCGCGCCGACCGCCTGGCCGACCTGCTGGCCCTGCTGGGCGAGACGGCGGGGTCTTTCGCCGTGCGTGGGGTGCATCCCCACGCCGATGAACCGGCGAAACGGGTGCTGGTCCAGGCGATCAAGACCGGCAAGGCGCCGCTCCGGCTGTTGCCACCGCTGGTGCTGCATGACCGGTCGGACGCCAAGCATACGGCGGAGGCAGAGGCGGTGCTGAGGGGCGAGGCGGGGCTGGGGTGGTGAAGGGGTGGCTGGTGGCTGTTGGTTGGTGATGTCGGCCTCGTCATCGGCGGAAGGACGGCGCGGACCTTGATTCTGCCCGGGCGGCGACCAGCCACCAAACACCAGCCACCAGTCACCTCGTCTTTCCCGGTCCGGCCCGACGGTCTATGCCACCCCCATGTCCCTGCGCCCCCTCTTCGTCACCCAGGTCTATGAGGCCTCCCTGGCCGGCTCGCCCGGTTTCGCCGCCTTCAACGCCGGCCTGGTCGAGGCCTGTAGAATGCTGGCGGACGAGGACCAGGCCGGTCGGGCCTGGTGCCGCGAACACGGCTATCGCGGCTATACCTCCTATGGCTCGCTCAACGACCTGCCGAACCGGCTGCCCGAGTTCGCGGACCTGAAGCGGCATCTGGACCGGCACGCCCTCGCCTATGCCAGGGCGCTGAATTTCGATCTGGCGCGCAAGCCGCGGCTGGACAGCCTCTGGGTCAACATTCTCAAGCCCGGCGGCGGCCACACCGGCCATATCCACCCCCACGCCTTCCTGAGTGGCACCGTCTATGTCGAGGTCCCGGACGGGGCCTCAGCCCTGAAGCTGGAAGACCCCCGCCTGCCCATGATGATGGCCCGCCCCGGCGTCCACGCCGACGCGCCTGAGGCGGAGAAGCCGTTCGTCTATCTGGCTCCGGCGGCCGGGACCGTACTGATGTGGGAGAGCTGGCTGCGCCACGAGGTGCCGCCGAATGCCGCGAAGAGCGAACGGATCTCGGTCAGCTTCAACTACGCCTGATCCCGTCACTGCCGGGTGAAGACATGGCCCGCGAAGGTCAGGCTGTCCGGCGCGAAGGTGATGATCTGGCCCTGGAACGGCACCAGTTCGACCCGGATGCTCTCGGCGTCCGTGGCAGCCTCGGCCGGTGCGGACAGGACACCGGAACGGACCACCAACTGTCCGTCGGCCAGGGTGATCGCGATCGTGCCCATGGCCGGGCTCTCATAGATCCCCGGGTAGGATTCGACGGGACGCGACAACATGGAGGGGCGGGCCGCGCGTTCGGCCCTGGCGCGGGTCAGGCCGGCTACCCGTCTGTCGCGCGTCGCAACCATCCCGGCCAGCTGGGTGTCGTAGCTCGCCTCCAGATCGGGGCGTTCGGCGAACCGGTCATAGACATAGTTGGCCACCAGATCGGCCAGTTCGCCGGTGACCAGGTCCTCATTGACCATCACCACCACACCCAGCCGTCGGGCCGGGGCGAAGGAAACATGCGCCCGCGCGCCGCTGAAATTGCCGAAGTGGTGGATCAGCACCTCATCACCGTATCGCCCCGTCTGCCAGCCAAGGCCGTAGCCATCGCGGTGATAGGCTCCGAACGCCCGGTCCTGGACGGCGCGCGCGCGATGGCTGGAGGCGACCAGGCCCACCGGGAAGACCTGCCGGCCGTCCAGCCGCCCGTCGTTGATCTGAAGCTCCAGCCAGCGCGCCATGTCACGCGCCGTCGATACAAGACCACCGGCGGACTGCAGGGTCTCATCCACCTTCTGCAGGGGACTCAGCGAAGCTCCCTCAGGGCCCGAGGCCAAATGTCCGTTCGCGACGACGCCGGTCGCACGGGCTGCGGATATCCGGGCCGTCGTGTGCGCCATGCCGGCGGGCACCAGCACCTCCTCATCCACCAGCGCCTGCCAGCTCCGGCCGAAGCGGCCTTCGATCAGGGTCGTGGCGATGTTGTATCCGGTGTTTGTGTACTGGAAGGTGCCGCGGGGGGCGTCCGGGTTCAGCGTCGTCTCGCCCAGCAGGGCCTGGAGGATCGCCGGCGTGTGCTGGCCGGAAAAGGCCAGGCGATAGCCGATCGCATCATTGCCCAGGCCGGACTGGTGGCTGAGCAGATCGGTCAGGGTGACGGTGGCCGCCTGATCCGCAGGCAAGGCGGTCTGACCAGCCCAGGCGGCGACCGGCTCATCCATGCCGACCTCTCCGCGATCGGCCATCCTCGCGATCGCCAGGGCGGTGAAGGATTTGGTCGCCGAGGCGATATAGAAGGCCGTGTCCGCATCGACCGGCTGGCGGGTCTCAACGTCCGCGATGCCATAGCCGGCGACCATCACGACATCCTCACCGTTCACGACGGCCAGCGAAAGGCCCGGCACCGTCCCGACGGTCGTCATGGCGCGGCGGACGAAGGCGTCGATGTCCGCCGCCTGCCGTGCGGTCTCCGGTCCGGCCCAGGCCGGCCACGCCGAAAGGAGAAGGGCCGCCACGAGCAGGCCAGGGGCAGAACGGGTCAGGGTCATACGAGGGTCCTTCAACATCACCAGTATGGCCATCCGTGGCAGCCCCGCAGAGCCCGGTCTTGAACGGATGAAACCCGGCTCAGTGGGCCAGCACCCGTCGCAGGCCGCCGGGGGTCCAGCCCGTGGCCCCGTTCAGGACACGGGTCATATGGGCCTGATCCGCAAAGCCCGTATCGAAAGCAATGTCCGCGAGTGACCGGGAAGAGCGGACGATCTGATCGATGGCCCGGGCTGTCCGGTCATCCTGCCGGACCTGTGAGGGAGCCCGACCGAACGCAGTGCGGAATTGTCGCGCCAGATGAACCGGGTGCCGCCCCAGTGACCTTGCCAGGCCGGCGACCGGCAGTCCGGGTTGATCGATCAGACGCTGCCGGGCCTCGCGCAGCCAGGGCGGGGCCAACACCGGGTCTGGCCAGGGCTCCGCCCCCGTGGGGGCCGTCTCGACCCCCACGCCATCCGGCAATACCATGTCCTCCATCGCCTCCTGCCGGATGCAGGCCGCAGACCAGGGGGCGAGGCGGTAGGGGCCATCCGCCATCCGGCCCCGCTTGCCCCGAATCGAGAGAATCAGGGCCCCGTTGGCCCCGAAATGGTCCGCGTGCTCGAACCCCGGCGGCTTGATGCTCAGCGTCGGGCCGTCGACCTCGCGCCGCCCCGCCTCGCTGTGCTCGACATAGCTGCCCGCCAGAAGCCGGGAGCGCTGGGCCTCCTCATGGCGATGGGCCCGGCAGTCTTCGCCCGGTTCATAGTGGCTGAGGACCAGCGTCCGGTCCGGGGCGGCGAAGAGAACTGTGCAGACTGGCATGACACCTCCAATCCTTCTGGAGGCCGCGAGGGCCCATTCCGGATGCAGCCAATCTGAACGAAAGCGGCAGACTTTCGTCCGCTACTCGGGATCACACCGGCCGCTCGCCATCAAACCGCCCCGGGCGGTCGTTAGACATTTGCCCAATGGCGGCGCGGCGGCTACATCCCGCGCCAACCTCCCCCCACTCCCGAACGACAGGGCGCACCGCACCTCATGGCGCAGCAATATATTTTCCAGATGCAGGGTCTGACCAAGACCTTTCCCGGCGGCAAGAAGATCTTCGAAAACATCTGGTTGAGCTTCTACAACGACGCCAAGATCGGCGTCGTCGGGGTCAACGGCTCGGGTAAATCCACCCTGCTGAAAATCATGGCCGGGCTGGACAGCGAGTTCAACGGTGAGGCCCGCGCGGCCGATGGCATCAAGCGCGGCTATCTGGAGCAGGAGCCCCAGCTCGACGACAGCCTGAACGTCCGCGAGAACGTCGAGGCCTGGTGCGAGGAAAAGCAGTGGGTCACCCGCTTCAACGCCATCGCCATGGAAATGGCCGAGGAATACACCGACGAGCTGATGGCCGAGATGACGGCCCTGCAGGAAAAGATCGACGCCGGCGACGTCTGGGACATCGACAGCCGCATTGAAATGGCGATGGACGCCCTGCGCTGCCCGCCCGACGACTGGGAGACCACCAACCTGTCCGGCGGTGAGAAGCGCCGCGTGGCGCTGGCGCGGCTGCTGCTGAGCAAGCCCGACATGCTGCTGCTCGACGAACCGACCAACCACCTGGACGCCGAGTCCGTGGCCTGGCTGCAGCACCACCTGGAGGCTTTCCCGGGCTGCGTCATCCTGGTGACCCACGACCGCTACTTCCTGGATCTGGTGACCAAATGGACGCTGGAACTGGACCGCGGCAAGGGCCATCCGCACGAGGGCAACTACTCCAGCTGGCTGGAAGCCAAGACCAAGCGCGTCGTGCAGGAGCAGTCGGAATCCGAAGCCCGCCAGCGCGCCCTCACCCGCGAACTGGAGTGGGTCCGCTCGGGCGCCAAGGCCCGTCAGGCCAAGTCCAAGGCCCGTCTGGCCGCCTATGAGCGGATGGTCGACGAGCAGGAATCCATGCGCGGTGCCCAGACCCACGCCGTCATCCAGATCCCGCCCGGTCCGCGCCTCGGCAATGTCGTGCTGGAATGCGAGGGGCTGGAGAAATCCTATGGCGACAAGCTGCTGTTCAAGGACCTGTCGTTCAAACTGCCGCCCAACGGCATCGTCGGCGTCATCGGCCCGAACGGTGCCGGCAAATCGACCCTGTTCCGCCTGATCACCGGCCAGGAGCAGCCCGACGGCGGCTCGATCCGCGTCGGCGAGACGGTCAAACTGGCCTATGTCGACCAGAGCCGCGACGATCTGGAGCCCAACAAGACCATCTGGGAAGTCATCTCGGGCGGCACCGATGTGATGATGGTCGGCAAGCGCGAGATCAACACCCGCGCCTATGTCGGCAGCTTCAACTTCAAGGGCGGCGACCAGCAGAAGAAGGTCGGCCAGCTGTCCGGCGGTGAGCGCAACCGCGTCCACCTGGCCAAGACCCTGGCCACCGGCGGCAACCTGCTGCTGCTCGACGAACCGACCAACGACCTCGACATCGAGACGCTGCAGAACCTTGAGGAGGCCCTGGAAGGCTTCGCCGGCTGCGCCGTGGTCATCTCCCACGACCGCTGGTTCCTTGACCGTCTGGCGACGCACATCCTGGCCTTCGAGGGCGACAGCCACGTCGAATGGTTCGAGGGGAATTTCGAGGCCTATGAGGAAGACAAGAAGCGTCGTCTGGGCGTCGAGAGCCTGATCCCGCACCGGATCAAATTCCAGAAATTCGGGCGCTGATCCGAAGCCTGTTCAAGCGGCCTTCCGGGAATACCGGGAGGCCGTTTTTCATTGGGCCCAAGAGTCGACTATGGTCGCCCCATGCTCAACCGCCCCGCCCTCCTCATCATGCAGCGCCACCTCGCGCCGCTGACGGCTTTTCTCGAGAGCGAGTGGACGGTCTATCGCTTCTGGGAAGGGCCGCCGGCGGAGGTGCAGGGGCAGATCCGGGCGCTGGTGGTGGCGGGGGAATTTCCGCTGGACAAGGCGCTGATCGAGAGCCTGCCGGCGCTGTCGCTGATTGCCTGTTTCACCTCCGGCTATGACGGGATCGATGTCGACTGGTGCCGGGCGCGGGGGCTGCCGGTCAGTCACGCGCCGGGGGTCAATCATGAGGATGTGGCGGACCATGCGCTGGGCCTGATCCTGGCGGCGCGGCGGCAGATCGCGACCGGCGACCGGTCGTTGAGAGCCGGCGGCTGGACGGCGGAGTCGAAGATGATCACGCCGTCGCTCAAGGGTCAGCGGCTGGGCGTCGTCGGCCTGGGTTCCATTGGCGAGGCCGTGGCGCGGCGCGGCGAGGCCATGCGGATGGCGGTGCGCTGGTGGGGGCCGCGCGCGAAGGACAGTCCGTGGCCGCGGGCCGGTTCGCTGGTGGAGCTGGCGCGGGACAGCGACATTCTGGTGGTGGCGTGCAAGGCCGATGAGAGCAATCGCGGCCTGATCTCGCGCGAGGTGATCGAGGCGCTGGGGCCCCAGGGGCTGCTGGTCAATGTGGCGCGGGGGCAGCTGGTCGATGAGACGGCCCTGATCGCGGCGCTGAAGGACGGGCGGCTGGGTCAGGCGGCGCTGGACGTGTTCGAGGAAGAACCGACCCAGGCTGTGCGCTGGGCCGACGTGCCCAATACCGTGCTGACGCCGCACACGGGCGGTGCCACGACCGAGGCCGTGCAGGGGATGCTGATGCTGCTCATCCAGAACCTGCGCGCGGCCTTTGCCGGCGAGCCGTTGGTGACCCCGGTGCCCTGACCACCCCGGCGCTCAGCCGCCGTTGGGCATGTCCGGGAAGGGATTGGAATCGGCGGGCGGAATGTTGACCGGTGGGGGTGCCGACGGCACCGCCGGCCGGGGCAGTTCGGCGTCGCTGAGGCGGCCGTCGCCGTCCGTGTCCATACGGTTGAACATCCGCTGCGCACCAGCGGTCATCTCCTCGGCGCTGATCCGGGAATCGCGGCTGGAGTCCGACTGGGCGATCATGGCACGCAGGCGTGACCCGCCCATGGAGGCGACCATCGGATTGGCCAGGATGGCCAGTTCATTGCCCGTGATACTGGCGTCCTGATTGGCGTCCAGCCGTGCGAACAGCCGCGCGGCCCAGGGGGCTACGTCGTCGGCGGCGCGCGGCGGGCTGAACATCTCCGCGCCCCCGCCGCCGCCCATGCCACCGGCTCCGGGTCCACCGGCCGGTCGGCCGGCACCCGGAGGGCCACCGCCGGGTCGGCCGGCACCGCCACCGCTCATCCGCTCGAACATCTGCTGCGCCGCAGAGGTCCATTCCGCCGAGGAGACGCGGGCATCGCTGTTGGTATCCGCCGCAAGGATCATTGTCCGAAAGCGTGACCCGCCCATGGCGGCCGCGTTGGGACTGTCGAGGACGGCCAGTTCGTCCTCGGTGATGGCACCGTCCTGATTGGCGTCGAACCGGGTGAACAGCCGCTCCGCCCAGGGCTGAACCTCCTCGGCGGTGCGCGGAAAGCCGCCCATACCGCCGCCCATGCCACCGCTCTGGCCGCTGCCCGGCGGCGGGGTCTGGGCGGCCGCGGCTCCGGCGAGCGCCGAGAACAGAATGAAGGGGACGATGCGTCTGATCGGGCGAAGGGTCATGGAGGGCCTCACGACAACAGTTTGCCGTTGCACGCAGACTGGCCCCGGATCCGGCGTCTGACCAGCGATTTTCCTTGCCAAATCATATAAGGATATCTTTATATAACGAGATGTCATTGACTGCGGATCAGACCGTCGAAGCCTTGCGCGCCGTGGGCGAGCCGACCCGCCTGCGGGTTCTGTCGCTGCTGGCCGGCGAGGAGCTGTCGGTGATGGAATTGTCGCGCATCCTGGACCAGAGCCAGCCGCGGGTGTCGCGGCATCTGAAGCTGATGGCGGACGCCGGTCTGATCGAGCGATTTCCCGATGGCGCGCGGGTCTTCTACCGCCTGTCCTCGGACCTGCCGGGGCGGCGGCTGATCGATACGGTGCTGGACCTGCTGGATGCCGAGGCGGGCGAGGCGGACGACCGGCGGCTGGAAACCGTCCGGCGCGATCGCGAGGCCGCCGCCGGTGCCTATTTCGAACGCGTCGCGCCCCAATGGGACCGCATCCGTTCCCTGTATGTCAGCGAAGGTGCCGTCGAGGCCGCCATCAGCCGGGCGGCGGGGGACGGACCGTTCGAACGGGTCGTAGACCTGGGCACCGGCTCGGGGCGGATGCTGACCCTTCTGGGCAGGAAGGCGAAGATGTCAGTCGGGCTGGATCTCAGCCAGAACATGCTCAACATCGCCCGCGCCAATGTGACAAAGGCGGGCCTGGACAAGGTGGAGCTGCGCCACGGCGACATCTTCGCCACCCGCCTGCCCGAACAGAGCGCCGATCTGGTGATGGTGCACCAGGTGCTGCACTACCTCGCCGATCCGGCGGCGGCGGTGGCCGAGGCGGCACGGCTTGTGATGCCGGGCGGGCGGCTGCTGATCGTCGATTTCGCCCCGCATCAGATCGAGTATCTGCGCGAGGAGCATCAGCATCGACGGCTCGGCTTCGCAGATGACGAGATGCGCCTCTGGCTGACCGGTGCCGGGCTGAAGCCCAGCGCGCCGATCGCCCTGCCCCCTGACACCGATGGTTTGACGGTCTCGATCTGGACGGCCGAACGACCGGCCGCCGCCGCTGCCGCTGCCGGTAAAGTCGCTGAGAAAATCGCCGGGAAAGTCGCATGAGTATCGCCCCCCGTAGCCTGGCCGAGGCCCGGGCCCTGTTGCTGTCGCCGCTGGGGCCTGTGGCGCGCGCCGGACAGGATCTGTCGCGGCCGCGTGTGTCGTTCGAATTCTTTCCGCCCAAGTCCGACGAGGCCGAGGCCAGTCTGTGGAAGGCCGTCACCCGGCTGGCTCCACTGGCACCCGAGTTCGTCTCGGTGACCTATGGGGCCGGCGGCTCGACACGCGAGCGCACCCACAGGACCGTCGAGCGCATCCTGGCCGAAACCTCGCTGACCCCTGCGGCCCACCTGACCTGCGTCGAGGCCAGCCGCGACGAGGTCGACTCGGTCATCGAGGGTTATCGCGAGGCGGGGGTACGGCATATTGTGGCCCTGCGCGGCGACCCGCCAGGCGCGTCCGGCATCGGCGGGGCCTATGTTCCGCGTACGGACGGTTATGCCAATGCCACCGAACTGACCGCCGCGATCACGGCAAAAGGTGGGTTCGACGTGATCGTCGGCTGCTATCCGGAAGGCCATCCCGAGAGCCCGTCAGCGGCGCACGACCTCGACGTGCTCAAGGCCAAGGTCGATGCCGGCGCGACGCGGGCAATCAGCCAGTTCTTCTTCGACATCGACGCCTTCCTGCGTTTCCGCGACCGGGTCCGGGCGGCGGGCGTGACCGTGCCGATCATCCCCGGCATCATGCCGGTCAGCAATTTCAACGGGCTGAAGCGGATGTCGGCGGCGTGCGGCGCGGCCGTGCCCGACTGGCTGGCAGCCCATTTCGACGGCCTGGACGACGATCCGGAGACCCGCAAGCTGATCGCGGCATCGGTGGCCGCCGAGACCTGCGCCCGGCTGCAGGAGGAAGGCTTCGCCGACTTCCACTTCTACACATTGAACCGCGCCGACCTGGTCTATGCGATCTGCCGGGTGCTGGGCGTGCGCGAAACGAAAGCCGCAGTATGAGTCCCTCCCTGCCCCGCGCCGACCGCATCGCCGCCCTGCACCGGGTCGCGAAAGAGCGCATCCTCGTCCTCGACGGCGCCTGGGGCGTGATGATCCAGCGCAGCGAACTGTCGGAAGAGGACTTCCGCAGCGAGCGGTTCACGGATCACGTCGGCCAGATGAAGGGCAACAACGACATCCTGTGCCTGACCCGGCCCGACATCATCGCCGGCCTGCACGACCAGTATTTCGCCGCCGGCGCCGATATCTCGGAGACCAACACCTTCTCGGCCACGATGATCGCCCAGGACGACTACAAGCTGGACGAACAGTCGGTGTGGGACATCAATCTGGAAGGCGCGAAACTGGCCCGGGCCGCCGCCGACCGCTGGACCGCGAAGGAGCCGCACAAGCCGCGCTTCGCCGCCGGGTCGATCGGGCCGCTGAACAAGATGCTGTCGATGTCGTCCGACGTGAACGATCCCGGCGCACGGCTGGTGACCTTTGACCAGGTCTATGACGCCTATCGCCATCAGGTGAAGGCGCTGAGCGAGGGCGGGGTCGACCTCTATCTGATCGAAACCATCACCGACACGCTGAACTGCAAGGCCGCGATCAAGGCCATCAAGGACCTTGAGGACGAGGGCATGGAGGCCCTGCCGATCTGGATTTCGGGCACCATCACCGACCGCTCGGGCCGGACCCTGTCGGGCCAGACGGCCGAGGCCTTCTGGAACAGCGTGCGCCACGCCAAACCCTTCGCCATCGGCTTCAACTGCGCCCTGGGGGCTGATCTGATGCGGCCCTTCATCGCCGAACTGAGCCGCGTCGCCGACACCCTGGTCGCTGCCTACCCCAACGCCGGCCTGCCCAACGCCATGGGCCAGTACGACGAGGAGCCGCACCAGACCGCCCATTTCATCGAGGAATGGGCGGCGTCCGGTCTGGTCAACATCGTCGGCGGCTGCTGCGGCACGACGCCGGATCACATCCGGCACACGGCGGAGGCGGTATCGAAACTGCCGACGCGGGTGATCCCGGAACGGCCGGTGGCGATGCGGTTGAGCGGGCTGGAACCGTTTGAGTTGGTGGCGTGATGTGTTTTGACCTCCGCTCATCCCCGCGAAAGCGGGGACCCAGTTCCTTGGGCGATCGGTCCCACCGGGCACGCCCTGACATCAATCCCATGCACCGTGCCTCACGAAAGCACTGGGTCCCCGCTTTCGCGGGGATGAGCGGAGTTTTCGAGTGAGACCCACCTTCATCAACGTTGGCGAGCGGACCAACGTCACCGGCTCGGCCAAATTCAAGAAGCTGATCATCGACGGCGACTATTCCGCCGCCCTGTCGGTGGCGCGTCAGCAGGTCGAGGCCGGGGCCTCGGTGATCGACATCAATATGGACGAGGGCCTGCTGGATTCGCAGTCGGCCATGGTCACCTTCCTCAACCTGATCGCAGCCGAGCCCGACATCGCCCGCGTGCCGGTGATGATCGACAGCTCCAAATGGGAGGTGATCGAGGCGGGCCTGAAATGCGTCCAGGGCAAGCCGATCGTGAACTCGATCAGCATGAAAGCCGGCGAGGCCGAGTTCCGTCAGCAGGCTGTCAGCTGCCTGCGCTACGGGGCCGCCGTGGTGGTCATGGCCTTCGATGAGGTGGGGCAAGCCGACACCGCCGCGCGCAAGATCGAGATCTGCACCCGCGCCTATCGCATCCTCGTGGACGAGGTCGGTTTCCCGCCCGAGGACATCATCTTCGACCCCAACATCTTCGCCGTGGCGACGGGGATCGAGGAACATGACAACTATGCCGTCGACTTCATCGAGGCGACGAAGGCCATCAAGGCGACCCTGCCCTGGGCCCGCGTCTCGGGCGGGGTGTCGAACGTCTCGTTCAGCTTCCGCGGCAATGAGCCCGTGCGGCGGGCGATCCACAGCGTCTTCCTGTACCACGCTATCCAGGCGGGCATGGACATGGGGATCGTCAACGCGGGCGACCTGCCCGTCTATGACACCCTGGACCCGGTGCTGCGCGAGGCGGTCGAGGACGTGATCCTGAACCGGCCCCAGCGGACCAATGTGTCCAACACCGAGCGGCTGGTGGACATCGCCCCCAACTACAAGGGCGACAAGGGCGTGGCCCGGGTCGTCGATCTGAAATGGCGCGACCAGCCGGTCGGCAAGCGGATCGAGCACGCCCTGGTCAACGGCATCACCGAGTTCATCGATGCCGACACCGAGGAGGCGCGGCTGTCGTTCGACCGGCCGCTGCACGTCATCGAAGGTCCGCTGATGGACGGGATGAATGTGGTCGGCGACCTGTTCGGCTCGGGCAAGATGTTCCTGCCGCAAGTGGTCAAGTCGGCGCGGGTCATGAAACAGGCCGTGGCCTGGCTGGAACCCTTTATGGAGGCCGAGAAGGCCGGCAAGCCGAGGGAGCAGGCCGGTCGCATCCTGATGGCCACGGTCAAGGGCGACGTCCACGACATCGGCAAGAACATCGTCGGCGTCGTGCTTCAGTGTAACAACTATGAGGTCATCGACCTGGGCGTCATGGTCCCGGCCGACCGGATCCTGGACGCGGCGATCGAGCACAAGGTCGACATCGTCGGCCTGTCAGGCCTGATCACCCCCTCGCTGGACGAGATGGTGTTCGTGGCGCGCGAGATGGAGCGGCGCGGGTTTGATATTCCGCTGCTGATCGGCGGCGCGACGACCAGCCGGACCCATACGGCGGTCAAGATCGAGCCCGGCTATCGCGCCGGTTCGACCACCTATGTCATCGACGCCAGCCGAGCCGTCGGCGTGGTCTCGGGCCTGCTGTCGAAGACCGAGCGGGCGAAGAACGAGGCCCTGACGCGAGACGAATACGTCCGCATCCGCGAGCAGTATGCGCGCGGTCAGGAGGTCAAGGCGCGGGCGTCCCTGCCCGCCGCACGCCAGAACCGCTTCCAGCCCGATCCGGCGACGCCCCTGCCCTGCGCGCCCTCCTTCCTCGGCGTCCGCGCCTTCGACAGCTGGGACCTGCAGGACCTGGCCGACCACATCGACTGGACGCCCTTCTTCGCCAGCTGGGAGCTGATCGGCCGCTATCCGCTGATCCTGGAAGACGAAGTCGTCGGTGAGGCCGCACGCGACCTGTTCAAGGACGCGCAGGCGATGCTGAAGCGGATCGTCGACGAGAAATGGTTCACTGCGAAGGGCGTGGTCGGCTTCTGGCCCGCCAATGCCGAGGGCGACGACATCGTGGTCTGGGCCGACGAGAGCCGCACCGCTGAAATCGCCCGCTTCCACACCCTGCGTCAGCAGATCAAAAAGTCGAACGGCAAGCCCAATCTGGCCCTGTCGGACTTCGTCGCTGAAACGGGTCAGGACTATATCGGGGCCTTCGCCGTGACCGCCGGGCACGGCGAGCTGGAGATCGCCAAACGCTTCAAGGACGCCGGCGACGACTATTCCGCCATCATGGCCACGGCCCTGGCCGACCGTCTGGCCGAGGCCTTCGCCGAGGCCCTGCACAAGCGGGTGCGCACCGAACTGTGGGGCCATGCGGCCGACGAGGACACCACGGTCGAGGACCTGATCGCCGAGAAATACCAGGGCATTCGGCCCGCGCCCGGCTATCCGGCCCAGCCCGATCATACGGAGAAGGCGACCCTGTTCCGGCTGCTCCAGGCGGAAGACAATGCGGGCATGGCGTTGACCGAGAGCTTCGCCATGACGCCGCCGGCGTCGGTGTCAGGCCTGTATTTCGGCCACGCCGGGAGCCACTATTTCGGGGTCGGAAAGATCGATCCGGATCAGGTCGAGGATTACGCCCGGCGCAAGGGCTGGGATGTGGCCACGGCCGAGCGCTGGCTGTCGCCGATCCTCAACTATGATCCGGGTGCCCCCGCCCGAAGCGACGCGGCCTAGGACCTCACCTCCGCCGTCATCCTCGGGCTTGACCCGAGGATGACGGGCGTGAGGTTCCTACTCCAGACCGACTTCGGCCGGCGTCGCCGGGGGGGTCGTGATGTTGTCGCGCAGGCGGCGGGCAGCGTGTTCGCAACGCCCCGGCAGGCCGAAGAACAGGCCGAAGGCCTGGCTGCGTACAGCCTCTTCCTGACCGACCAGAGGCGTCCATTTGGCTGAAGCTTCAGCAGCCGCAGCGGCAGCGGCGGCGCGGCTGGCGGCGTTCTGGCGCGGCTCGGCGGCATTGAGCGCGGCGCGGAAATCGGCCGCCTCCAGCTTGCCCAGCCGGATGATGTCGAGGTCGAGGGCGTCGCCATTGGTCAGGGTCTCGCCGAGGGCCACATGGCCACTCACCAGCGCCTCACACCAGGCGACCAGAGGATAGTCGCCCTCGGGTGCCCCCCGCGGCATCGGATTGGCGTAGGCCACGGCCTCGCGGAAGCGCTGGGTGTCCTCGATCTCGACCCGTGGCGCAGTGGACATGACCCCGGCGTCCTGCAGGGAAGGCGCAGTCTGGATGGAGAGCATCAGGACGGAAACGAGCGTGATCAACATAAGGGCACCTGCAACGGTAGGAGGTGTGTCTGATTGCAACGCTTGAACACGGCAAATGGTTTTTCTGCGGCGCGCCAGACGAGTGGACGGCGGGGCACTGACAGAGCCGCTGTTTTGTAAGGCCTGATGGCGGTAAAGGAGTCCTTGTCCAGGTGCCGGCGAGGAAAATCATGGTCTTGAGTTCAGGTCTTGCAACCGTCGCGGCCCTTGTGGCCCTGTCCATCCCCGCAGCGGCCCAGGAACGTCCGCAGGCCCTCGAACAGGTGACAGCCTGCCGGGCTGTCGCCGATGGCCAGGCGCGCCTGGCCTGTTACGACGCCGCTGTGGGCGCGCTCGACACCGCTCAACGGCAAGGCGAGGTCCTGGTGATCGACCGGGCGCAAGCCAGCGAAGCCGGCCGCCGGCAGTTCGGGTTCGCCATGCCGAGCCTGCCGCAGCTCTTCGGGGGGTCGGACAGCGACATCGGGTCGATCGAGACCACGCTTCAAAGCGCAACTCAGATGGCCGACGGCCGCTGGACCTTCCGTCTTGCGGACGGCAGCGTGTGGCGTCAGGTCGAGTGGGAGCGGGCCAGCTTTCGCAATCGACCCGGCGAGCCCGTGCGGGTACGCAGAGCCGCCATGGGAAGTTTTCTGATGACGGTCGGCAACGCCGGTGCCGTCCGGGTGCAGAGGCAATAGAATGAGCCCACGTTCACTTTCACCGACTGTCTGGGCCTCTCCCCAGATTTCCCTGGACTCCCTGCCCGACCTGGCCCGCTCCGGCGTTCGGCGGATCATCAGTAACCGCCCCGACGGCGAAGACCCGGGCCAACCCCCGGCCGCCGTCGTGGAGGTCGCGGCGCGCGAGGCGGGGCTGGATTTTGCCTGGATCCCGGTCTCCGGCCTGCCCGGACCGGAGCAGGTCTCGGCGGTGGCTGCCTTGCTGGCCGACGGTGTGCCGACGGTGATGTTCTGCCGCTCGGGCATGCGCTCGGCCACGGCCTGGGCCATGGCGGAACGGCTCAAGGGTGCGACGGCGGACGAGCTGCGGACCGCCGCCGCAGCAGCGGGCTACGACCTCGGGCGCGTTCCGCTATAGAAGCGATCAGCGCAGGATCGCCACGCGCGTCGCATAGGGCACCGGCTCCGGTGTGCAGGACGCCACGGCGAGTTGCATCGCCATGAGACACAGGAAGGCCGCCGCGATGGGCTGGAGCCGATTTGAGACAGCCAGGGCGATGGAAACGGCCACTTCGGGCACTCCGCAGAAGGTTTACGAAGTCCTAACGCAAGAGGCGGGCCGAGCCCGATGATCCCGTTCGTGCCCATGCCGGCGTTCGAATACGGGCGTGTCGATCCGGTCTCGCCGCTGATCCGGCGCGTGGTCGCCAACAATCCGGGGCCCTTCACCTTCACCGGGACCGGGACCTATGTCGTAGGGCGGGGCGAGGCTGGTGCCGGTGTGGCCGTGATCGACCCCGGCCCCCTGGACGAGGCCCATCTGGCGGCACTGCTGGCGGCGGTCGAGGGCCAGGCGGTCAGCCATGTGCTGGTGACCCATACCCATCGCGACCACGCCCCTCTCGCCCTACCGTTCGCGAAGGCCGTCGGCGCGCCCATCCTGGCGGCAGCGCCCCCGGTGCGGACGATCCACGCCTCGGCCACGCCGGACGAGGACGACGACGAAACCTTCGCGCCCGACATCGTGCTGACGGGCGGTGAACGTCTGGTGGGCGATGGCTGGACCCTCGAGGCGCTGGCCACCCCGGGGCACGCCTCAAATCACATGGCCTTCGTGCTCGAGGAGGAGAACGCCCTGTTCAGCGGCGATCACATCATGGGCTGGTCAACCACGGTGGTGGCCCCGCCGGATGGCGACATGGCCGCCTATATGGCCAGTCTGGACGCGGTCATGGTACGCGGCTTCTCAACGATCTGGCCGACCCACGGGGCACCGATCACCGAGCCCCGGCCGTTTCTGGACGCCTACAGGGCGCACCGCCTGGCCCGCGAGGCGCAGATTGTCGCCCGGCTTGCAGCCGGAGACCGAACGATCACCGATATGGTGCCGGCGCTCTATGCTGCGGTGGATGCGCGGCTGTGGCCGGCCGCGAGCCTGTCGGTCTGGGCCCATCTGATCGCGCTGGAACGGGCGGGTCGGGTGCAGGCCGCGCCGGGACCGGCAATCGATGCGGTCTGGGCGACAGGCGGAACCTCAGCCTGAGGCGCGCAGGGTCCGGCTGATGGCGGTCGCCATACGGCAGGCCTCGCCGCCGTGAGGGCGGTGGTCACGGGCGGCCACGCGAATGTCGGTGCGACCCGGACGAATACGGACGACGGCGTCATGGTCGACGCCGAACCAGAAGCCCTCATGACTCCCGTCGGCCCGGGCCACGCCGGCCCCGCGCAGCGTGAAGCCGGCCTGTTCGAGGGCATCGATGGCCGCAGTGGGAGCGATCTGACGCATGACCGGCAGGGCTCCGGGGCAGGCCTCGGCACCGGCGGCCGGGCCGGGCCCGCGACCGCCCCGCTCGTCGCCAAGGTCACCGAAGCCCGGAAGCTCGACCAGGTCGGTGCTGATGTTCTCCACCGGGCCGGCTTCGAAGCGGGCCTTCTGCCAGAAGAAGCCGCCGAGGGTCGCTCCGGCGATGAGCCCGGCGACGACCGCCGGCAGGCCCAGCTTGCGGAAATTGCCGAACGACAGTGCCAGGGCAGCAAGGGCTGCCGCCGCGCTGAAAAAGGCGAGATACCAGCCGGCCCGCAGGGTCAGCAGGTCATAGCCGACCTCGACCGGCCAGGCCCCGGCCCGCGTCCCGAGGGCCGCGACCATTACCAGAAGGGGCGCGGCGACGGACAGGAGCGCCAGCGCCTGGACCCGTCCGGCCCCGGGCGTGCGACGCGCCACCGGCTCAGGCTCCCGCTGTCGGCAGGCGGTAGTCCTTCAGCCGTTCGCGGACCAGTTTCTTGTCGATCTTGCCGGTGGCACCCAGGGGGATGTCGTCCACGAACACCACATCGTCAGGCATCCACCATTTGGCGATCTTGCCCTGCAGGAAGTCGAGGTGCTCCTGCTTGTTCTGGGCCTGGTCAGGCTTCAGTTTGACGATCAGCACCGGCCGTTCGTCCCATTTCGGATGGGCCGCGCCGATCACCGCGGCCAGTTCCACCTTGGGGTGGCCGACGGCGATATTCTCGATCTCGATCGAGCTGATCCACTCGCCACCGGACTTGATCACATCCTTGGCGCGGTCGGTGATCTGCATGAAGCCATGCTCGTCGATGGTCGAGACATCGCCGGTATCGAAGAAGCCCTCGTGGTCGAGGATGTCGCCGCCCTCGCCCTTGAAATAGGCACCCGAAATGGTCGGGCCCTTGATCATCAGGCGGCCGTAGGTCGTGCCGTCATGGGGCATCTCCTGCCCCGCATAGTTCTTCAGCTTCAGCTCGACGCCGAGCGGCGGCATGCCCTGTTTGACCCGCCACTTCATGCTCTCGTCATAAGGCAGGGCTTCCAGTTCGGGCGGCAGGATCGAAATGGTTCCGATCGGCGAGGTCTCGGTCATGCCCCAGCCCTGGATTACCTCGATGCCGAACTCGTCATGGAAGGCACGGATCAGGCTTTCGGGCACGGCCGAGCCGCCGATCATCACCCGCTTGACCGTCGGGATGGTCAGATTGTTCTCTCGCAGATGGGTCAGCAGCATCTGCCAGACGGTCGGCACCGCGGCGGAGAAGGTCACGCCCTCGGACACGATCAACTCATAGATGGCGGCACCGTCCATACGCGCGCCCGGCATGACCAGTTTGGCACCCGAGGCCGGGCCGGCGAAGGCGATGCCCCAGGCGTTGGCATGGAACATCGGAACGACCGGCAGGATCACTTCCTTCGGCGACGGCCCCAGCACGGTGGACTGCATCCCCAGCAGGGTATGGATGAAGTTGGAGCGGTGCGAATACAGCACCCCCTTGGGGTTTCCCGTCGTGCCCGAGGTGTAGCAGAGGCCACAGGCGGTCTGCTCGTCAAACCCGCCCCAGGCGACGTCCTCCGACGCCGACCCCAGCAGGGCCTCATAGCATTCCGCCCCTGGCAGTTTGGTTGCCGGCATGGTCAGTTCGTCGGTCATGACGACGACCCGCTGAACGCTCGGGCAGTGCGGCAGTATGGCCTCCAGCAGCGGGATGAAGGTCATGTCGACGAAGATGATGCGGTCTTCGGCGTGGTTGATGATGTAGATCAGTTGCTCGGGAAAAAGGCGCGGGTTCAGAGTGTGGCACACTGCACCCATACCCATGATACCGTACCAGACCTCCATATGGCGGCCGGTGTTCCAGGCCAGGGTGGCGATCCGGTCGCCGACCTTGATGTCCCAGTCCTTGAGCACACCGGAGACCCGTTTGGCCCGGGCGTGGATCTCGGCGTAGGTGGTGCGGATGATCGGTCCCTCGACCGACCGGGTCACGACCTCGCGATGGCCATGCCAATTCTTCGCGTGGTTCAGGATCTTGTCGACCGTCAGCGGCCAGTCCTGCATCAATCCGAGCATCACGATTCCTCAAGGCTGCACCTGCTTTGCGAGGTGCTTGGGGCTCACGCTATCGGCGCGTTCGCCGATAAGCAATGTGACGCAAGGTCACCCGGCTACGGGACAGGCTTGGCGAAACCGTCTCCCCGGTCCTAGAAGCGGTCCATGCCCATCCTCATCGCCATCACCGGCGGCTCCGGCTCAGGCAAGAGCACGCTTGCCGAGGCCCTGGTTTCGGTCCTGCCCGAAGGCAGAGCGGTGCTGCTGCGCGAGGACTCCTACTATCGCGACGCGGCAAGCCTGCCCGACTTCGACCCGGCGACCTTCGACTTCGACGACGTGGCGGCGCGCGACCACGACCTGATGGTGCGCGACCTGACCGAGCTGAAAGCCGGGCGCGACATCGTGGCTCCCCTCTATTCCTTTATCCACCACGGACGTGAGCCGGGCGGCGACCCGGTACGGGCTGCGGCTGTCGTCGTCGTGGAAGGCACCCATGTGCTGTGTACGCCAGCCCTGGTCGCCTTGTTCGACATCCGGGTGTTTGTCGACACCCCGCCTGACATCCGGTTCATTCGTCGCCTGCTGCGCGACCAGACCGAGCGGGGGCGGACGGCGGATTCGGTGATCGTCCAGTATCTGGCCACCGTGCGTCCGGGGCACGAACGGCTGACCGAACCCTCGCGGGTCAATGCGGACTTCATCGTGGCTGACGCAACCGCCACCGTCCGGCTGGAAGACCCCCAGGCCGTGGTCCGTCTGGTCGCGCCGGTGCTGGCCCATCCGCTGCTGTCGCCGCTGGTCGGGCCCTGACGCCTGGAACACTGTTCGGCGGCCCTTGACTACTGCCGGCTGCCAGCACCACCCTGTGTGCAGAGCTGAACAGTGATCATCCCATGCATGGCCTCGGTGCCGACCTTCCTGTCTCCATTGATTCAAAGCGGCAGCTGATCCTGCGACACGCGCGCAAGGCCTTCGTCGGCGAGGGCTATGCAGCGACACGGATCGAGCCGATCGCGCGCGAGGCCGGAGTCTCGACGGCAACCCTCTATGCCCTGTTCGACGGCAAGGCAGAGCTGTTCTCGGCCGTCATCAACGACGCAGCAGAGGATTTCGCGCATCAGATGGCGGGTATCCGCACGATCAAAGGCGATGCCCGCCAGCAGCTGATCAGTTTCGCAGAAGCCTATGCCGGCTTCATGAGCGATCCGTTCGTCCGGGCGATCTTCTGGCTGGTGATGGCTGAAAGGCCACGATTCCAGGCCGTGGCCCGGCGGTTCTTCGAACAGGGCCAGGCCGCCTTCGGTGCCACCCTGATCGGCATCCTGAAGGAGCAGTCAAAGTCTGGCACCCTGAGGCCCATCGACCGGCCATCGCGGGCGGCGGGGCATCTGATGGGGATGATCGAACACCCGGTCTTCTTCGTCCCGCTGGTCACCGGTGACGAGATCAAGGTCCGGCGCACAAATGCCGAGATCGTCGAGGATGCCGTCGATACCTTCATGGCCCGTTACGGGGCCTGACGGCTCAGGGCCAGAGACGGGTCTTCGTCCAGGTCGCGCCGGTGCGATCAAACCTCAGCCGGTCGTGCAGGCGGAACGGGCGATCTCGCCAGAACTCCACGCTTTCCGGCACCACCCGCCAGCCGGTCCAGCGCTCCGGCCGGGGCACGTCGGTGCCCTCGAACCGGGCCGTCTCGCGCGCCACGGCCGCTTCCAGCGCCGCACGGCTGTCCAGAGGCCGGGACTGGTCCGAGGCCCAGGCCCCGATCCGGCTCTCACGGGCCCGGCTGGCGAAATAGGCGTCGGCCTCGGCCGCCGTGACCGACTCCACGGCGCCGCGCACCCGCACCTGCCGCCGCAGGGACTTCCAGTGGAACAGCAGGGCCGCGCGGGGATGGGCGGCCAGGTTCAGGCCCTTGGCGCTCTCGCGGTTCGAATAGAAGGTGAAGCCGCCGGCATCGACGTCCTTGAGCAGGACGACCCGGCTGTCCGGCGCACCCCGGGCGTCCACCGTCGACAGGGTCATGGCGTTCGGATCGTTCGGCTCCGTCCGCGTCGCATCGCCCAGCCAGTCGACGAACAGACCGATCGGCTCGGCCCGGTCGAAGATGGTCTCATCGCCATTGGCGGCCAGCGCGGCGGCGTAGTGCTCCGCATATTCCTCACGGGTCGGGCTGGGCGGGATCACGGTTGCGGTCATGGATTGCAGATAGACCCTCGCGCGCCCGCTGGGGAGAGGTTTCAAAGTTAACCGGGCCTTGACCATCCCGGGAGTCTTAGTGCGCCGATGCGCGCACGATCGCACCCTGAAGTCGTCTCGACCCGCGAGGCCTATGCCCTGCTTGGCCTGACCGGCCCGGTGGAGGGCGAGGCGCTGACTGCGGCGTTCCGCATCGCCATCAAGGCGGCGCGGCCAGAGGCCGCAGGCGGAAGCGAGGAGCGGTTTCGAAAAGCGATCGCGGCCTGGCGGCTGATCCAGCGGCAGACCGCGCCGCTGGCGCTTGAGGCGCCGACGGTACGCCCGGCAAGCCCGCCGGTGGTGGCCATCGGACCGCTCGAAGCCTTGAATGGCGGTCTGGCCGAGGTCCGGATCGGCGCGCGCGTTCTTCGGGTCCGGGTTCCGGCCGGGCTGCGCACCAGCGAACACCTGCGGCTCAAGGCGGCGGGCGCGGATGGAAGCGACCTGTATCTGCCGGTTCTGGTGCGTGGCGCGGATGGCCTGAGCGCCGTCGGCGACGACCTCTACATGACCTGCCCCGTGTCCCATCGCCTGCTGGCGGACGGGGGACGGCTCGAGGTCGAGACCCATGCCGGACCACGCTCGGCCTGGCTGGTCGCCGGACACCAGCCGCTGCGTCTGCGGCTCAAGGGGCTCGGCCTGCCGGCGCGTGGTTCGCGCCCGCAGGGACATCTGTTCGTCACGCTGGAGCCGTCCGAAGAAGCGCCGTCGGCGGCGGAGGACCTGCTGATCCGCTTCACGCGCGTCTGGACGCCGGACCGGCTGGCGGCTTAGGTCGTCCGATGTCCCACAACAGCTTCGGCCATCTGTTTCGCGTGACCACATGGGGCGAGAGCCACGGGCCGGCGATCGGCTGCGTCGTCGACGGCTGTCCGCCCCTGATCCCCCTGACCGAGGCCGACCTCCAGCCCTGGCTGGACCGGCGCAAGCCGGGCGGCAGCCGCTTCGTCACCCAGCGGCAGGAGAGCGACACGGCGCGCATCCTGTCCGGCGTGTTCGATGACGGGAACGGCCCGGTCACCACCGGCGCGTCCATCGCCATCCAGATCGAGAATGAGGACGCCCGCTCGAAGGACTATGGCGAGATCGCCCGCGCCTTCCGGCCCGGCCATGCCGACTACACCTACCAGGCCAAATACGGGGTGCGGGATCATCGCGGCGGTGGACGCTCCTCGGCGCGCGAGACGGCGATGCGGGTGGCGGCGGGGGCGGTGGCGCGGAAGGTGCTGGGCGACGGCGTGCGCATCCGCGCCGGGGTGGTCCAACTGGGGCCGCACCGGATCGCGCCTGAAGCGGTGGATTTCGATGCCGTCTACGACAACGCCCTGTTCGCGGCCTCGGCAGCGGTCGTGCCGGCGTGGGAGGCCTATCTGGACGGCGTGCGCATGGCCGGCTCGTCGATCGGGGCGGTGGTGGCGCTGGAGGTGACGGGCCTGCCCGCCGGCTGGGGCGCGCCCCTCTATGGCAAGCTGGACGCCGAACTGGCGGCGGCGATGATGTCGATCAATGCGGTCAAGGGCGTCGAGATCGGCGCGGGCTTCGGCGCGGCCGAACTGACCGGCGAGGCCAACGCCGACGCCATGCGGCTGGGCGAGGACGGGCGGCCGGCCTTCCTGTCCAACCATGCGGGCGGGGTGCTGGGCGGCATATCGACGGGTCAGCCGCTGACGGCGCGGGTGGCCTTCAAGCCGACCTCCTCCATCCTGACGCCGGGCCAGACCATCACCCGCGACGGGACCGAGACCGAGGTGCGCACCAAGGGCCGCCACGACCCCTGCGTGGCCCTGCGCGGCGTGCCGGTGGTCGAGGCCATGGCGGCCTGCGTGCTGGCCGATGCGATGCTGAGACACAGGGCGCAGGTGGGATAACCCCCTTTCCGCCACTGACACTGTTGCCTATATAGCCGCCAGCGAGGTTCATAACCCTCGGAGTCCCGGGAGCATCCCCATGATCGACGTTCGCCCCTTCAACACCCTCGGCGGCGCCAACCACGGCTGGCTGAACGCCAAACACCATTTCTCCTTCGCCAGCTACTATGACCCCGCCCGCATGAGCTGGGGCCGGCTTCGTGTCTGGAATGACGACGAGATCGCGGCGAAGTCAGGCTTCCCGCCCCACCCCCACGCCGACATGGAGATCATCACCTATGTCCGCACCGGGGCCATCACCCATGAGGATTCCATGGGCAACAAGGGCCGCACCGGCGCGGGCGATGTGCAGGTGATGAGCGCCGGCACGGGCGTGCGCCACTCGGAGTTCAATCTCGAGGACGAGATGACCACCCTGTTCCAGATCTGGATCGAGGCCGACAAGCGCGGCGCGACGCCCGGCTGGGGCGCGAAGGAATTTCCGAAGAGCGACCGGACCGGCCAATTCTCGGTCCTGGCCTCGGGCGATCCGACCGACGAGGCCCTGACCATCAACGCCGACGCGAAGGTGTTGGGCGCGACCCTGAAAGCGGGCGAGAGCCTGACCTATGCGCTGGCCGAGGGGCGCCGCGCCTATCTGGTGCCCGCGGTGGGCGCGGTCGAGGTCAATGGCGTGCCCCTGAACGCCCGCGACGGCGCAGCGATCAAGGACGAGGCCGAGATCACGATCACCGCGAAGGACGATGCAGAGCTGGTGATGGTGGACAGTCTCTAATCCTTCTCCCGTTGGGAGAAGGTGGCCCGGAGGGCCGGATGAGGGTCGGCTGGGTGAAGCGGCGAAGCCGCCCACTGAAAGGCGACCCTCACCCTTTCGCGCAAGAACGACCGCTTCGCGTTCGTGCGCTCAAGCCCTCTCCCAATGGGAGAGGGAAAACGAAAAACCCCGCCCGGATCGCTCCGGGCGGGGTTTCTTCTGTCGGTTTGAGACCGTCAGTGCGTGGCGACCGCCGCGCCCGGGTCCTGGGCCGGCTGGGCGGCGGGCAGCGGGTCGGCCGCCTCGTCCCATTCGACCGGGGTCAGTTCGCCGGTCAGGGCCCATTTCAGGGCCTCGTCGGCGGTCTTGATCGGGATGATCTCCAGCCCGCCCTTCACATTGTCGGGCACATCGGCGAGGTCCTTCTCGTTCTCCTCGGGGATCAGCACCGTCTTGATGCCCGAGCGGAGGGCCGCGAGCAGCTTCTCCTTCAGGCCGCCGATGGCGGTGACCCGGCCGCGCAGGGTGATCTCGCCGGTCATGGCGATGTCCTTGCGGATCGGGATGCCCGTCAGGACCGAGACCATGGCGACCGTCATGGCCACGCCGGCAGAAGGACCGTCTTTCGGTGTCGCACCGTCGGGGACGTGGACGTGGATGTCGGTCTTCTCGAACATCGGCGGCTTGACGCCGATGCTGAGCGACCGGGCCCGGACATAGGAGGCGGCGGCGGAGATGGACTCCTTCATCACCTCCTTGAGGTTGCCGGTCACGGTCATGCGGCCGCGGCCCGGCATCTTGATCGCCTCGATGGTCAGGATCTCGCCGCCGAACTCGGTCCAGGCCAGGCCGGTGACGATACCGACCTGATCCTCCTCGTCAGTCTCGCCATAGCGGTATTTCCGCACGCCCGCGTATTTGGCCAGCTTCTCGGCATCGATGGTAATCGACAGCGTCTTCTCGCGCGCCATTTCCCGCACCGCCTTGCGGGCCAGGCCGCCCAGCGCGCGTTCCAGCGAACGCACGCCGGCTTCACGGGTGTAGTAGCGGATCAGGTCGCGGACCATCTCCTCCGGCACGACGAATTCCGCCGGCTTGAGGCCGTTCTCCTCCGTCACCTTGGGCAGGACGTGCCGCAGGGCGATCTGGACCTTCTCGTCCTCGGTGTAGCCGCTGACCCGGATGATCTCCATGCGATCCAGCAGGGGCTGGGGCATGTTCAGCGTATTGGCCGTGGTCACGAACATAACGTTCGACAGGTCGTAATCGACCTCCAGATAGTGGTCGCCGAAGGCATTGTTCTGCGCCGGATCCAGCACCTCGAGCAGGGCCGAGGACGGGTCGCCGCGCCAGTCGGCACCCAGCTTGTCGATCTCGTCCAGCAGGATGAAGGCGTTGGTGGTCTTCACCTTCTTCATCGACTGGATGATCTTGCCCGGCATGGAGCCGATATAGGTCCGGCGGTGGCCGCGAATCTCGGCCTCATCGCGCACGCCGCCCAGCGACATGCGGATGTATTCCCGGCCGGTGGCCTTGGCGATCGACTTGGCGAGCGAGGTCTTGCCGACGCCGGGAGGTCCGACGAGGCACAGGATCGGGCCCTTGAGGGTGTTGGTGCGGGCCTGGACCGCCAGATATTCGATGATCCGTTCCTTGACCTTCTCGAGGCCGTAGTGGTCCTCCTCAAGGATGGCTTCGGCCTTGTTGAGGTCGATGGCCTTGGTCTTGGACTTGCCCCAGGGGATCGACAGCAGCCAGTCGAGGTAGTTGCGCACCACCGTCGATTCCGCCGACATCGGGCTCATGTTGCGCAGCTTCTTGACCTCGGCCTCGGCCTTAGTGCGGGCCTCCTTGGACAGGCGCGTCTTCCGGATGCGTTTCTCCAACTCCATGATCTCGTCACGGCTGTCGTCGGTCTCGCCCAGCTCGCGCTGGATCGCCTTCATCTGCTCGTTCAGATAATATTCGCGCTGGGTCTTCTCCATCTGGCGCTTCACGCGCGAGCGGATCTTCTTCTCGACCTGGAGGACGGAGATTTCCCCCTCCATCAGGCCATAGACCTTCTCCAGCCGCTCCGGCACGGCGATGGTTTCCAGCAGGCCCTGTTTGTCGCCGATCTTGACCGACAGATGCGCGGCGACGCTGTCGGCCAGCTTGGACGGGTCGGTGATCTGGGGAATGGAGCTGAGCGCCTCGGGCGGCACCTTCTTGTTCAGCTTCACATAGTTTTCGAACTGCTCGATCACGGCGCGCAGCAGGGCCTCCGACTGGGCGGGCTCGCCCGGTTCGTCGGCGATCTCGACGGCCTCGGCCTCGAAATATTCGGTGCGGTCGGTGAATTTCGTCAGCCGTGCGCGGCTCTTGCCCTCGACCAGCACCTTGACGGTGCCGTCGGGCAGTTTGAGCAGCTGCAGCACGGTCGCCAGGACGCCGATCGGATAGATGGCGTCGGCGGAGGGGTCGTCGTCGACGCTGTTCTTCTGGGTGGCCAGCAGGATCTGCTTTTCGCCCTTCATGATTTCGTCGAGCGCCTTGACCGACTTCTCGCGGCCCACGAACAGCGGCACGACCATGTGCGGAAAGACCACGATGTCTCTCAGTGGCAGCACGGGCAGGGTTCTGGTGTCAGTCATGATGCAACTCTCACGGGGTCCTCGTTGATCTCGGACCCGCCGCGGCGGCGTGCGGGGCGCCTGTGCCCCGCCGTTTCGACTCGGCCCGCCATTCGGCGACCTTCGGATGAGTATGTGGTTTACCGGCGGCCCGGTTCAAGCGGAACGGATACCGGTCGTGTCCTTCAATCCACAACTGGCATGGCTGGATGATGCGGGGCGCTGCGACAGCCCACACGCACGGCTCCTGCCGGAATACGGCCAAGGCCGGCCTCGACGAGCCACCGGGGCCTTCTGGCATCGTGCGCCGCCGGTGCCCTGCCATAACCCGCCATGCGAAAAGGGCGGGCCCGTCGCCGGACCCGCCCTTCCCGTCTCTTGATCCGTGAGGATCAGGCCGCGCTGTCGGGCGCGGCCTTCTTCGACTTGGTCTCGGAATAGATCAGCAGCGGCTGGGCCTTGCCCTCGATGACCTCGGCGTTGACGACCACTTCCTCGACACCTTCGAAGGTCGGCAGTTCGAACATGGTCTCCAGCAGGATGCCTTCCAGGATGGAACGCAGGCCGCGGGCACCGGTCTTGCGGGTGATGGCCTTCTTGGCGACGGCAGTCAGGGCGTCGTCGGTGAAGGTCAGATCGACATTCTCCATCTCGAACAGACGCTTGTACTGTTTGACCAGGGCGTTCTTGGGCTCGGTCAGGATGGTGACCAGGGCCGGCTCGTCGAGGTCTTCCAGCGTGGCCAGAACCGGCAGGCGGCCGATGAACTCCGGAATCAGGCCGAACCGCATCAGATCATCTGGCTCGACACCCTTGAGGATGTCGCCCGTCCGACGCTCGTCGACTTCCTTGACCTTGGCGCCGAAGCCGATCGAGGCCCCGTCGCCGCGCGCCGTGATCACCTTCTCCAGCCCGGCGAAGGCACCGCCGACGATGAACAGGATGTTGGCGGTGTCGACCTGCAGGAACTCCTGCTGCGGATGTTTGCGGCCGCCCTGCGGGGGCACGGAGGCGACGGTGCCTTCCATGATCTTCAGCAGGGCCTGCTGCACGCCCTCGCCCGAGACGTCGCGGGTGATCGAGGGATTGTCCGACTTGCGCGAAATCTTGTCGATCTCGTCGATGTAGACGATGCCGCGCTGGGCCCGCTCGACATTGTAGTCGGAGGCCTGGAGCAGCTTGAGGATGATGTTCTCGACGTCTTCACCGACATAACCGGCTTCGGTCAGGGTCGTGGCATCGGCCATGGTGAAGGGCACGTCGATGATGCGCGCCAGGGTCTGGGCCAGCAGCGTCTTGCCCGAGCCGGTCGGGCCGATCAGCATGATGTTGGACTTGGCCAGTTCGACGTCGTTGTTCTTCGTCGCGTGGTTCAGCCGCTTGTAGTGGTTGTGGACCGCGACCGAGAGCACCTTCTTGGCGTGGCTCTGGCCGATGACGTAATCGTCCAGGACCTCGCGGATCTCCTTGGGCGACGGCACGCCGTCCTTGGCCTTGGAGAAGGAAATCTTGTGCTCTTCACGGATGATGTCCATGCAGAGTTCGACGCATTCATCGCAGATGAACACGGTTGGTCCGGCGATAAGCTTGCGCACCTCGTGCTGGCTCTTCCCGCAGAATGAGCAGTAGAGCGTGCTCTTGGCGTCGGTGCCGGCTGCTTTGGTCATCGAGGTCTTCTCACTCCCGCGGTTCACCCCGATATGGGGCTAACGCGCATCCTTCGCGTTGATTCCCGGACATTGGGCGCAAAGGTCTTCAAAAATTGACAATCACCCATACCGAGCCCCTCCACAACCCCGGCCAAGCGTGGCCGGAGTCCAGGGAAGACGGTCAAATGTCGAGGGAGATCGCGGCGGATGTCTGACATGGGAAGCCCTCCCCTGATTCACCAGCCGCCGGGCAAGGATCAGCTGATTGTCGCCTTCGATTTCGACGGCACGCTGACGGTTCGTGACAGTTTCACCGGCTTTCTGCGCTGGCGGGCGGGCGGGCGCGGCTGGCTGAAGGGACTGGCGAGGCTGACGCCGGATGTCGCCGCCTACATGGCGGACCGGGACCGCGGGCGACTCAAGGCCGCGTCAGTGCGGGAATTCCTGAAGGGCGTGCCCCGGGTCCAGCTGGAGGCCGACGCCGAAGCCTTCGCCGGTCAGGTCTGGCCGGGCTTCATGCGCCATGACGCCCTCGCCTGCTGGAATGACTGGGGCCGCCGGGGGGCCTTCCGGGTGATCGTCACCGCCAGCCCCGAGATCACCGTGGCACCGTTCGCCCGACGCCTTGGCGCGGAGGCCTTGCTGGGCACGCCGCTGGTCTTCGACAGCGGTGACCGGGTCACGGGCGCGTTTGCCGGCCCGAACTGCCGGGGCGAGGAAAAGGTGCGACGCCTGCGGGCGGCCTTCGGGGACGATATGCCGCTGGCTGCGGCCTATGGTGACACCACAGGCGACACCGAAATGCTCGCCATGGCGGATGAGGCCGGGTTCCGGCGCTTCAAGGGCTGACCCTCGCGGTCAGTGCCCTTCGGCGTCGACGTCGAAGACCATCGGCTTGCCACGGGAGGTCGGGTTCCAGCCGGCCTCGATCACCGCCGTTATGGCGTTGCGAATGTGATCGGGATTGACGAACTGCTTCTCGGTGTCCGGGCGTCCGTTGGGACGCAGGGGCGGCGGGAACTGCACAATGGCCTCGCGCTTGAAGCCGTCCAGCCGCAGGGTCACGGCGATCCCCTCCCACTGGCCGCCGCTCAGCGGCCGGGGCTGTCGCCGAAGTTCCCAATGGTAGATGTCGCCGTCGATCTCGACGGTCCCGGTGTTGTCACGCGTCTGCATGGGGTCCTGATAGCACAAAGAAAAAGGCGCGCCGTCCCCGGCGCGCCTTTTCAGCCTTGTTGGCAGGCGACCGTCAGACGGTCTTCACCCCATCGCCCTCGGCCTGCTCGCGGCGGTCGTAGACGTGATCGACGATGCCCCAGGCCTTTGACTCCTCGGCGCTCATGAAATGGTCGCGGTCCAAGGTTTTCTCGACCTCTTCATAGGGCTGACCGGTGTGATGGACATAGATCTCGTTCAGGCGGCGCTTGGTGTAGCGGATATCAGCGGCGTGCAGTTCGATATCAGAGGCCTGGCCACGGAAGCCGCCCGATGGCTGGTGCACCATGATCCGGGCGTTCGGCAGGGCCACGCGCTGGCCGGCGGCGCCGGCGGCGAGGATCAGCGAACCGGCCGAGGCGGCCATGCCCATGCACACCGTCGATACGGGCGAGCGGATGTACTGCATGGTGTCGTAGATCGCGAGCGCCGAGGACACCTGTCCGCCGGGGCTGTTGATATACATGGAAATTTCCTTCTTCGGGTTCTCCGATTCCAGGAACAGCAGCTGGGCGCAGATCAGGGAGGCCATGCCGTCGTCGAAGGGGCCCGTCAGGAAGATGATCCGCTCGCGCAGCAGGCGCGAGAAGATGTCGAAGGCGCGCTCGCCCCGGCTGGACTGCTCCACCACCATGGGGACGAGGTTCATGTTCATCAGTTCGATGGGATCGCGCATTTCGGCCTTCTCGGGATGCATTCGGGTGCGACTCACCGGTCGCTCCCCCTCTTGGACAGGATATCGCGTTGCCGAACCGTTGACGCAAGGCGCGGCTCGCAGCGTCGACGATCAAACACGGCAGTGGATGTCAGTCGCCGCTCGCGGTTTCGCGACGACTGGCGAGGATTTCCGCCAGCGCATCCGCCTGGGCCGGGCCATTGAGGCGATAGGGACCGGCTCCGTACAGCGCGTCGAGATAGGCGCGGTCCCAGTCGGTCAGCCCCTCGCCGGGGTCCCGTCCGTCGAAGGCGTTCAGGACCGTCTCGAAGCGACTGGTGTCCCCCTCCGGATCGATCTGGGCCAGAACGACCATGGCCAGATAGTCCGACAGGACTGTCAGGTTTGTCCCGGAGAGTTTCGGAATGTCCAGTATGACGATGGCGCGGCTGAGATGGTCGACGATTGTCTGACCGGTCCTCGACCGGTCGAAGGAATCGCAGCCTACGGGCGGGGGGCCCCCGAAAACCTGAATGCAGAGCGCGCCCGATGAGTCATACGGGAAGCTGATCGTCCACCAGCGCACGGGGGCCTCGGACGTGCGGAAGGTCTCCAACGCGCGGGATCCCCGGTTCGAGCGGGTAAAGCCAATGCGGAAGGCCCGCCTCCTCTCGCCCACGAGATCATTGGCCATCCGCTGTCCATCGGACGTTCCGACGATGATCGCATTGGGAGAACAGCCCGGCTCTCCCAGAGGGATGTCGAGGCCCTCGGCGATTTCCGACACCCGGTCGATGATCGCGTGCGCGATCTCTGCGCGAAGACCGACCACGCCCAGACACAGCTCCCGGTGCCACCGGGCCAGCCCCCTGTAGTTGGGAGGGGCGGAAGCGCTGCTTACGAATTCCCGGGCCAGGGCCTCAAGGGTTTGGCCCGTCACCAGCACGTCTTCCAGCTGGCTGGTTGCCTCCTGAGGAGGCGCGGCAGGCGGCGCGAAGGTCTGCACCGGCGGCGTCTGCCGGGCGGCGACGGGACCGGCCAGCAAACAGGCCAAGGCCACCAGAGCGGCGGAAGACAAGCGGGTCATCGGACGAGCCAGTTCAGAGACCATCGTTATCACGGGACGTGTGCCTCCAGAACGTCAACCGTCTGGCCGTGCGGTCAGTCCTCGCCAGGGGTTGCGGCTTCCGCTGCCGCTCGCGCAGCCTGTAAGCAGCCATGACCCCAAACCGGCTGCCCGGATTGATGCACTGGACCGGCAAGTCCTTCGCCCGGCAGAGCCAGTCGGGACAGGAGACGTCCCACCCGGTCAAACCGTCCACCCTCGTCGGCGCAGTCGCCGGGCCGTCGAACAGGTTCAGGATGGTGTCGAACCCTCGACCGCCAGTCTGCGGTGCCTCACGGAACACCTATTCCTCGTCCGGGGTCGCGCGCACGTTTCGCATCATCAGTTCGACGATTTCCCCGCCTCGCGCGGACCCCAGCCGGGTCTGCTCAATGCTGTAAAGAGCGGTCAGATAGTCCATGTCCCAGGTCGTCAGCCCGGGCGTGGTCGGGTCGATGAACACATTCAGGACCGTCTCGGCTGAGGACACATCAGCCTTGGGATCGACCTGTGCGAGCGCGATCAGCGTACAGTAGTCCGCCAGTTGCGAGAGTGAGAGCGACGACACCTTGTTGATATCGACCACGATAATGGCCTTGAACATGTCATCCCGGATATCTGTCCGAATCCGGGAAGCGCGGGAGACGTTGGTCTGGGGGGGGGCATCGTCGCCCGGCAACCGCGTGGCCAGCGCACCTGTCTCCGAGTCAACAGGCCCGCTGACATGCCACCAACGGATGGGCGCATCGGACGTCCGGAATTCCTCGAGGGCGCGGAACGAGCGGGTCATGCCTGAGCCGCCCGGAACGAACGCCCGACGACGCTCTTCGACAATCCCGTCTGCGACCGCCTGACCGTCAGCGGCGGCGATGATCAGAACATTGGCGGTGCAACCCGGCTCACCCGCCGTCAAGCCCAGCTCACGGGCGACATCCGACGCACGGTCGACGATGAACTGCGCGATCTCGGCGCGAAGATTGACCACGCCGATGCAGACCGGGCCGTTCCAGCGGGCGGGACCCCGGTCACCCGTGGCCGGAGCGGCCAGCTCGCCAACGAAGTCCTGAACGACCGACCTCAGCCGACGCCCCTCGACCACGACTTCTCCCAACTCGGACACCGCCGGGGGGGGCGGATCCTGAACCGGGGCGGGGGTTTGCGCCAGCAGACCAACCGCCAGTGCGAGAGCGGAAAACGACATGAACGGCCCCTGTTTCGACGTTACACCGACCTAGATCGACAACGTGGCCAGACAGCGGCGCGATTGTTTCAGGCTTGACGCAGTGCACCAGGGTTGTGCCGCCGGGCTTGCCGGCCGACTGACAGGTCTCAGATCTCGTCGTCTTCCTTGAGCAGCTCTTCCTTGGTGATCGGCGTGTCGGTGACCTTGGCCGTATCAAAGATCAGGTCGCAGACCTTCTCCTCATAGATGGGGGCGCGCATCTGGGCGGCGGCGTTGGGGTTCTGGCGATAGAAGTCCAGCACCTGACGCTCCTGGCCCGGATAGTTGCGGGCCTCGGCCATAATGGCGTTGTTCAGTTCCTGATCGGTGACCTGGACGTTGTTGGCACGGCCGATCTCGGCCAGCACCAGACCCAGGCGCACGCGGCGCTCGGCGATCTTGCGATACTCGTCCTTGAGCTTCTTCTCGGACTTCTTCGCATCGTCCTCCGGCAGGCGGCCGGCTTCCTTGTCGGCCTGGACCTGCTGCCAGATGCCGTCGAACTCTGCCTCGACCATCTTGGGCGGCAGGGGGAAGTCGTGGGCCTTGTCGAGGGCGTCCAGCAGGGCGCGCTTCAGCTTGAATCGGGCAGCGCCGGTGTACTGCTGGTTCAGGTTGGTGCGCAGCAGTTCCTTCAGCTTGTCGAGCGACTCAATGCCGATACGTTTGGCGAAGGCGTCGTCGACCACAGCAGGGGCCTCGGCCTTGATCGCCTTGACCTTGACGTCAAAGGTCACGGCCTTGCCGGCCAGATGGGCGGCCTGGTAGTCCTCGGGGAAGGTCACGTTCAGGACCGTCTCGTCACCGACCTTGGCACCCTTGAGCTGCTCTTCGAAGCCCGGGATGAAGCGGTTGGAGCCGATCACCAGCTGGGTGTCCTCGGCGGCACCACCCTCGAAGGGTTCACCGTCCAGCTTGCCGAGGAAGTCGATGGTGACCTCGTCGCCGTCGGCAGCCTTCGGGGCCTTGCCCTTCTTGTCCTCATAGGATTTGGCCTGGCCGGCCAGTTCGGTGAGGGCCTCGTCCAGATCGGCGTCCGACGCTTCATAGGTCGGGCGTTCCAGCTTCAGCGTCTTGATGTCGGTCGGGGTGAAGTCGGGCATGACCTCGAGCGCCATTTCGTAGGCGAGGTCTTCCGTGCCGGCGATGACCTTTTCCATGTTCGAGGTCAGCTTCATCTCGGCGGGCGCGGCCGGACGCACCTTGGCGTCGTCCAGGGCCTTCTGGCTCGAGGTGTTCAGCGCATCGTTGATGATCTCGCCCATGAAATCACGGCCGAAGGTCTTCTTGACGTGCGAGACAGGGACCTTGCCGGGACGGAAGCCTTTCAGCTTCATCTGCGGCGCGACTTCCTTCAGCTTGGTGTCCAGCTTCTGGTTCAGCTCTGCGACAGGAATGGTCACCGCGATCACGCGGCTGAGGCCTTCATTGGACTTTTCGACGACTTGCATGGTCGGGATTCTGACGCTCTGGGGCGGCACCTTTCAGACAGGCGCTGCGCTGTGTGGGTAAAGCAAAAGGGCCGCCCCAAATCCGTTTCCGGCGAGGCGGCACCTTTGAAGCCCGCCCTTATGTCGAGGACCGTCCGAAAGGTCAACGCGAAGAGCGTTCGGACCGAGTCATATCGGCCGGGCCAACCGCTCCAGAGCCTGCCTGGCCTCGTCGTTGTCCTCGGAGTTCAGCTCAAGGCTGCGACGGTATTGTTCGGCGGCTTCGCTCGACCGGCCCGCGGCCTCCAGCGCTTCGGCCAGACTGTTATGGGCGTAGGGGTTGTCCGGATAATAGCCGATGTTGTCGCTGAAGACACGGATCGCATCGTCAACCCGCCCCTGCCCCAGCAGCATATAGCCCCAGCCGTTGAGGTCCTGAACACTGACACTCTGCGCAGAAAGCGTCGCCTGCATATGCCTGTATTCGGCGAGCGCCCGGTCCAGACCCCGCGCCTCGGCGATCAGCCGAACCGCGATCCAGGACATGACGGGGCGCGGGTTGATGTCCGGCCACGCATATTCCCGGGCCACGCTGGCGACGATGGCATTGAACAGGTCCGAACCATTGTCGGAGTTGGTCAGAATCACCACGCCCTGACCCGTACCGGCGCGCATTCGCATGTGCGCCCGGTAGCCGACGGTCCCGCCGTTGTGCGCGAAATAGCCGTGCGGGTCCCCGGGCCTGATTACCCAGCCAATGCTCATCTCGTTCTTCTGCTGCGTCAGCATCTCCCCGGTCATGGTTTGAGAGAGGATCAGGTTGGACTGACCGGCCTTCGACCGCGCCACCTCGATCAGTATCCGGCCCAGATCGGAGGCGGTCGTCCATAGCCCGGCGGCCGCCATCTCGGGATGCACGCGCCAGCGGCCGGACACGAGATTTCCCGAGGAGTCATGGCCGCTGGCCGCTCTTGCTGCCAGGGCGTCAGGAAGCGGCTGTTCGAAGGTACTGTCGACCAGACCGAGAGGCGTGAACACCGTGTCGGCCATCAGTTGTGGAAAGGGCTGCCCGCCCTGTTCGGTCATGGCCAGTTGCACGATCGTGTAGCCCAGACCGCTATAGGCAACCTCTGATCCCGGCTCGCTGACGACGCGCGTGGCAGGCGTGTTCGACGGCGGTTCGCCATTTAGTATCTGCGGGATGGTCGGCGTGACCTGGCCGACCTCGTAACCCGGGAAGCCGACGGCCGTGACTCCTCCGGTATGGGCCAGAAGGCCGCGCAGACTGACGGAATGGGCATCGTCCAGCGGGCTCTCCGGCAGCCTCCAGGTCGTCAGGGAATCATTGATGTCGCCGTCAAGCGTCAGTCGCCCTTCCTCCACCATGTGCAAGGCGGCAAGGGCCGTCACCGGTTTGGCGATAGAGCCGGCCTGGAAAAGGGTACGGTCCGTCACGGGGTCTGCGGAACCGGTCGCAGCAATCCCGAACCCGCGGGACCAGGCGACCTCATATCCATCGATGACCGCAATACCGACGCCGGGCACGTCCAGGGCCTTCATCCACTGGTCGAGCGACAGTCTCAGTGGCTCCTCGCCTTGAATCTCGACGGTCGGAAGGCCGGTCTCGATACGCGCGATCCGCTCTGCGAGGTTCTCGCTGGCGGGTCGCGCCTGTGAAGCTGCCCACACCGGGCCCGCGAGCAGTGCGACCATGAGTGCGACGACCGTGGGATGAAGACGCATGCGTCCGACTTCTCGTTTCCAAGGCGAAAGCGCCAGAGATCGAAGTCTTCCGCGACGGTCAGACCAATTTATGGCGACGCTTCCCTGATCCGCCACCGAAATCCAGGCACCCGCACCGCGACAGGACACTGCGGACGCTGTCAGCGCGGCCAGCCTTTTGCTATCGACCTCACCATGAGCCCCTCCCCCTCCCCTGTCGGCGTCGCCGTCTTCCCCGTCACGCCCCTGCAGCAGAACTGCACCCTTGTCTGGTGCCGCAAGACCCTGAAGGCGGCGATCATCGATCCGGGGGCCGCGGTCGACGGTCTGCTCGGCGCGGTGGCGAAGCAGGGCCTGACACTGGACGCCATCTGGATCACCCATGGCCACCTCGACCATGCCGGCGGGGCAGCCGAGATGCAGGAGAAGACCGGGCTGGACATCATCGGCCCGCATCCGGACGACCAGTTCTGGATCGACGGCATCCCGGCCCAGGGCCAGATGTACGGCCTGCCAGAGGCGCGCAGCTTCACCCCGACGCGCTGGCTGGCAGAAGGCGACGTGTTGACACTGGGCGAGACGGTCTGGGAGGTTTTCCACTGCCCCGGCCACACGCCCGGCCATGTGATCTTCTTCAATCGCGAGGCCCGCTTCGCCCAGGTCGGGGACGTCCTGTTCCAGGGCTCGATCGGTCGCACGGACTTCCCGCGCAGCGACCACGCAAGCCTGTTGCACGCCATCACCACCAAGCTGTGGCCGCTGGGCGACGACGTCACCTTCGTGCCGGGCCACGGGCCGACCTCGACCTTCGGAGCCGAGCGGAGGGGCAATCCCTTCGTGTCGGACGCCGCCATGCGCGGGACGCCCATCGCCCGTTCGGCAAGCGGGCCGTCCTGAAGGCTTTCTCCAAAGGGGGTGGCCGCTCACAATCGTGATTGAACCCTGCCCGGTGCCGCCGCGTTCTCCTGACCGGAAGGAGAAGACCCATGGCCTTTATCGAACCCGACAGCCCCGACGGCCCGCCGGAAATCATGCCGCCCGAAACGCCCGGACCGGATATCGATCCGTCCGGCACACCCGACGAAATGCCGCAACCGGACCCGGGCGGTGACGGCGAAGGCGCGGCCCGGCCATACGGTGGCCCGTGACCCGTGTTCGCCCAAGCCCTGTGATTCGCTCGCTATTGTGTGACCGCGAATTCGGAACCGGACGGGGCACCGAGGGTTCATTCCCCGAACCCACAGCGTCTCCAAGAGAGGACTTTCCCATGGCTCCAGGGCAGCCCAACCGAGCCTCCGGCGTGTCCAAACGGGGCTTCGCTTCAATGGATCCGGAACGTCAGCGCGAGATCGCCCGCAAGGGCGGGGCCAGTGTCCCCAGTGAAAAGCGCAGCTTCTCCCAGGACCGCAGCCTCGCCGCCCAGGCCGGCCGCAAGGGCGGCGAGGCTTCGCATGGCGTCCGCCCCCGCACGCCGCCGGCCGCCACCGAATAGACGGCCCGCGCGCCAGTCGTATGAAGGCGGCTTCCGCTCCGGTCGCCGCCTTTTCTGGTTCAGGCCCCCAGCAGCGCCAGGGCCACGGCAGGGTCCGGGCTGGTCTCGAACGCCGTGACCGTCCAGCCGGCCGCCTCGGCCAGGTCGCGCACGGACTGTTCGGTGTATTTGCGCGAGCTCTCGGTATGGATGGTCTCCCCGCGCCTGAAGGCGATGCAGCGGCCATCCAGATCGACCGTCATGTCGCGCGTCGCCTCGAGATGCATCTCCATCCGTGACGCCGTGGCGTTCCAGGCGGCGCGGTGCGCGAAGGAGTCTACGTCAAACCCCGCCCCCAGCTCGCGGTTGGCGCGGACCAGCAGATTGCGGTTGAAGGCGGCGGTGACACCCGCAGAATCGTCATAGGCGGCGATCAGCGTCTCCGGTGCCTTGACCAGATCGACCCCCAGGATGAACAGCGCCCGGGGGCCCAGCAGACCGCGCGCCTCCGTCAGGAAGGCGACGGCGTCGTCGCGCTCCAGATTGCCGATGGTCGAGCCGGGGAAGAAGCCTATGCGCCGTCCGTGACCGATCCCCGCCGGCAGGGCCCCCAGATGCAGAAAGTCACCGACCAGCGGCGCGACCATGAGGGCGGGATAGGCCTCGGCGATCCGGCGGGCGCCTGCCTCCAGCGCATCGGCGCTGATGTCGACAGGGACATAGGCCGCGAGATCGGCGGCGGCGTCCAGAACGATGCGGGTCTTTTCGCTGGCCCCCGAGCCGAACTCGACCAGGGCCGCATCCGGCCCAAAACGCGCGGCCCATTCGGGTGCCACGAGCCGCAACAGGGTAGCCTCCTGCCGGGTCGGATAATACTCCGGCAGACGGGTGATGGCCTCGAACAGGTGCGAGCCCTCGGCGTCATAGAACCATTTGGGCGACGCGACCTTGGGCGAGCGCGAAAGGCGGCCGGTCAGGTCGCGGCGGAACCGGGCGATCTCGCCGTGATCCGTCGCCCGGACCAGCGGTGCCGGAGCGTCCTCGGCCAGCCGCAAACCGGTGAAGGCCCACCGCTGATGCGGATAGAAGAAATTGCGGTAACTGACCCGCGAATGGCCCTCGGGTGTCGCGAAGCTGGAACCCCGCAGCACCATCTGGTTGGCCATGAATTTTCCGTTGTACTCGGACGCTGTGCCCTCGGTCGGCCGGAACCCCGGATAGGGGGCATAGGCACTGGCGGTCCATTGCCAGACCTCGCCGAAGGCATTGGAAAAGGCCTCGGGGCGACAACGGATCGCATGTTCCCACTCCGCCTCGGTCGGCAGTCGCCTGCCGGCCCAGCGGGCATGGGCGTCGGCCTCATAGAAGCTGAGGTGACGGACCGGCGCTTCGGGATCGACCGACGCCCGGCCGGTCAGGCCCATGGTCGTCCAGCCCTCGCCGTCGCGGTCCCAATAGAGGGGCGCGGCCCAACCCTCGGCCTGGACGGTCGCCCAGCCGTCGGACAGCCAGAGCTCCGGCCGCCCGTACCCACCGTCATCGATGAAGCGGATCCAGTCGGCATTGCTGACCAGGTCATTCGCGAGGGCGTATGGTGGCAGCCAGACCCGGTGCGCCGGCCCCTCATTGTCGAAAGCGAAGTCCGCGCCGTCGTGACCGATCTCGACCAGACCACCGTCGAAGCGGGTGGTCCCGTCCCTCCCCGGCTGCGCAGGACGCGCGCGCGGTTCGGCCGGATAGGCCGCCGGATCCAGCGGCGACCGGGCCATCAGGTTCAGCAGGTCCATCAGGAACAACTCCTGATGCTGCTGGTCGTGATTCAGGCCGAGGGTGAACAGATACTGCCGGCGCGGATCGGTCGGCCCCTCGCCGAGCCAGGCAGCTACCCGACGGTCGATCTCGCGGCGATAGGCCAGAACCTCGTCCAGCGACGGACGGGTCATCAGGCCACGCTCGCCGCGCGCCACCCGGGAACCGAGCGCCTCATAATAGCTGTTGAACAGGGTCTGGAAGCGCGGATCGACAGGCTGATAGCCCGGCTCCTCGCCCAGGATCATGGCCTCGAAGAACCAGCTGGTGTGGGCCAGGTGCCACTTGCCGGGGCTGCAGTCGGGCATCGATTGGGCCGACAGGTCCTCCGGGCTCAACCCCTCCGCCAGGATCGGCATGGCGGCGCGCACGGTCCGGAAGGTCATGAGGTCGTCGGCCGTCCGATCGGCGATACGCGATGGTGCGTTCATGGCAGTCTCTCCGACCCTCGACCGGCCGCCGTCAGGCGAGAATGGTCACGTTTTGTTCTATCTAGGCGGGACATGGCGACCGTTCAATGACGCCGGGCTCAAAGCGTTGCGATGGCCTGCAGAACTTCGTCCACGGCCTCTTCCGTGGTCGCCCATGAGCAGACGAACCGCACCGAGCCGTCGTCGAAGCGGTAGCAGGCCCAGCCGGCGGCATTCAGCCGCTCGTGCGCCTCGGCCGGCATACGCACGAACACCGCATTGGCCTCGACCGGATGGGCCAGGGAAAAGGCCGACTGCGTCGCTATCCCCGCCGCCAGCCGCTGCGCCATCAGATTGGCGTGGGCGGCACCGGCCTCCCAGTCCCCGCTCTCAAGGAGACCCAGGATGGGGGCGGATAGAAGCCGGGTCTTGGACGCCGTCTGACCGGCCTGCTTAAGCCGGTTGTCGATGCGGCGCGCCAGCGACCTGTCAAACATCACGATGGCTTCGGCACAGTTGGCCCCGGCCTTGGCCCCGCCGAACACCAGCACATCGACGCCCAGCCGCGCGATCTGCGTCAGGTCGAAGCCCGCCACGGCCGCATTGGCCAGCCGCGCACCGTCCATGTGGACGCCATGGCCCCTCAGCTTCACCGGCTCGATCAGGTGGCGCAACTCCTCCTCGGTATAGACAGCGCCGTATTCGGTGGACTGGGTCAGGCTGAGGGCCGCAGGCGGCTGGCGGTGGCCGACCTCGGGCTCGTCGAGGATGGCCTGCAGCGCGAGCGGCTCGATCTTGCCCGACGGGCCGGGCAGGCCGATCAGGCCGACGCCGGAGCCGAAGAAGCCGGGCGCGCCCGTCTCGTCAGTGCAGACGTGGGCGGCGTGATGCGCCAGAACCGCCTCATGCGGCCAGGCCAGCATCGACAGGGCGATGGCGTTGGCCGCCGTCCCGGAGAAGACGAACCGGATCTCGGCGTCGGCGTCCAGGCGGGCGCGGATCAGATCGGCGGCCCGGGCCGTGACCTCGTCAGCGCCATAGGCCCGGGCATAGCCCTTACTGGCTGCGATCAGGGCGTCCAGCGCGGCGGGGGCCATGCCGGCGGTGTTGTCGGACCCGAAATCGTAGCGCATGGGCGTCAGCTCTTCTGGCCCAGCCGACGGCGGCGCGGTGCCGGCACGGGCGTCTGGGGCTCGGGTTCGGGTTTCGGCTTTTCGACCGGATCCGGTCCGGGCGCGGGCGGTTGATAGTCCACGGCGACCTGATGCGGGAAGGGGATTTCCACCCCGGCGGCGTCGAGCGCCTCCTTGCCCGCCTGGAACAGGTCGGCCTTGACCTGCCACCAGTCGTCGACCTCGACCCACGCCTGCAGCGTCACCTCGACAGAGCTGTCCAGCAGGTTCGTAACCCCGGCCCAGGGCTCCGGGTCCTTCAGCACCTTTTCGTGCGCCTCGGCGACCCCCGCGAGCACCGCCCTCGCCTGTTTCAGATTGGCGCTGTAGCCGACAGAGAACAGAATCTCGACGCGCCGCGTTTTCTGGCCGGTCAGATTGATGATGACGTCGCCCAGTACCTTGGAATTGGGGACGACGATCTTGTGATTGTTGGCGTTCGCCATCTGGGTCACGAACAGATCGAGGCGCTGGACGGTGCCGGAGGCCCCGCCGACCTCGATCACGTCACCGACCTTGTAGGGACGCAACACCAGCAACAGCACGCCCGCCGCGACATTCGACAGCGTGCCCTGCAGGGCGAGGCCGACCGCCAGTGAGGCGGCACCGAGGACGGCGATGATCGAGGTGGTCTGAACGCCCAGCCGCTGCAGCACGGCGATGAAGCCGACGATGTAGACGACGACCCGCACCACCTGCACGACGAAGCTGACCACCGTCCGGTCCTGGCGAACGCCACGCACCCGCGAGAGCATCCGTCGCGTGACCCCGGAAATCCAGCGCGCCACCAGCACGGTGGCGATCAGGATGATCACGGCGATAGACAGATTGACGGCGAAGTCGCCCGCCATCCCGGTCATCTTGCTGATCATGGCCGTGTCGACGGCAGCGGCCTTCTCGCCGGCGGAAATCGCCTCGTTAAGGGTGGGAATGCGGGAGACCATGCGCCGGGTCTAACGCCTCTGCCCGGATTTGGAACCCCGGCCCGCCGCAAACGCTGCTCGACGGCGGCGGCCCGACCGCGCAAGGGTCGGCCGCAGGAGTCTCTATGAAGCCCTCGTTCCTGAAGGTCGGTGTCGACGTGCCCTGGGTGACCAGCTGGACGGGAGAGCCGTCGCTGGGCGTGGGCCCCTGCCCTTCCGTGGGCGGCGCGCTGGCCATCCTCCAGGCTGACCGTCCCGGCCGGGGCAAGCCCCTGTATTCGCAGAACCATGCCGTGCGGCAGCGGCTGTCGGTCCGTGACATGCTGTGCCCGATGTGCGGCGAGTCAACGACGGCCGGTGACCGCTGGACCCAGGTGGCTCACCCGGTGACCGCGGGCCGTCTGCGGGCGGACGGCCGAGGCGACCGGCTGCCGGCGCCCCTGACCGACGACAGCATCCTGATCGATGCGGGTGCCATCGCCCCGCTGCACAGGGCCTGCGTGGACCGTTCGCTGCGCTACTGTCCACACCTGAAGGCCGATCCGCACATCGATGTGCGGCGCTTCCCCGACCGTTGGGTCGTCCTGCCCCTGACAGCCCGTGCCGAAGCTGCCCCGCAGCTGTTCCTCGCCCGCCCGACCCCGGCACGGACAAGGACCGTGATCGGCTTTCTGCAGCTGTGCGGCCTGACCGGCGAACGCGACCCCGCATGGCGGGACGCGGACCGCTGACGCGAATACGCCCCGCAGGTCTCCCTGCGGGGCGCGCTTCAGGCTGTCGGATCGCTATGGCCGCCCTATCAGGCGGCGGCCGCCGTCTCGCCGCTGTCGACCAGCGCCCGGACGGCGGTTCGCCCGCCGCCGACGCGGTTCATGACCTTGGCCAGGGCGGCGAAATCGATCGGCTTGTTGAGATAGGCGTCAGCCCCGGCATCCAGTCCGGCCGCATGGTCCTCTCGCCGGGCCGAGGCCGACAGGACGACGATGGGCGTGTCATGATTCGGGCCTTCGCCCGCGCGGATCGCCCGGGTGGCGGTCAGGCCGTCCATCACGGGCATGTTCACGTCCATGATGATCAGGTCGAAGCGCTGTTCCGCAGCGGCCTCGATGGCGATCTGGCCGTTCTCGGCGGTGGCCGAGGTGTGACCGGCGGACCCCATCCAGGCCTCAAGGATCATGCGGTTGACGGGATGGTCCTCCACAACCAGAACACTCAGCGCCCGACCGTCCTTGACCTCGGCATGGATGGCTTCGGCCGCCGCCTGACGGGTCCATTCCACCACGTCCGCCTCGACCGTGAAGGTGAAGGTGGAGCCTTCGCCGAGAGTCGACACCACGCTGATGTCGCCTTCCATGATGTTGGCCATGCGGCGCGAGATGGTCAGGCCCAGACCTGTGCCGCCGAACCGGCGCGTCGAGGAGGCGTCGACCTGGGTGAAGGGCTGGAACAACCGCGCCAGATCGTCCGGGGCAATACCGGCACCGGAATCGGTGACAGCGAAGTCGAAGCGGACGCGGCCGTTTTCCAGCCGCTCGCCGCGCACGAGGTAGGAGACCTCGCCGTTGTCGGTGAATTTCACCGCATTGGAGAGCAGGTTGTGAATGACCTGGCAGACGCGCAGCGGATCGCCGCGCACCACGGCCGGGATGTCGCCTTCGAAGCGGGCGTTGAAGGTCAGCCCCTTGGCCTCGGCCTGGGCCTGGAAGGGGCCCGTCACCCGCTTGTGCAGATCCTCGATCGACACATCGACGATCTCGAAGGTCATCTTGCCGGCCTCGATCTTGGTCATGTCGAGGATGTCGTTCAACAGGCTCAGCAGATTGTCGCCCGAGTTGCGGATGATCGACAGATAGTCCCGCTGCGTCGGCTCCAACCGGGTCGCGGCCAGCAACTGGGCCGCGCCCAGCACGCCGTTCATCGGGGTCCGCAACTCGTGTGAAATGACGCCGAGGAAGTTGGACTTGGCGTCGCTGGCGGCATTGGCCTTGTCGCGCGCGGCCTCCAGCTCCTCGATCAGGTGGGCCTGATGCTCCTGGAAGGCGCGGATGCGTTCCTCGCGCAGCATGGTCATCATGACCAGCACCACCAGGCCCGAAGCGGCCAGCGGGATGATGGCAAGGAAGGGCCAGAACAGGGGTCCACCCCACATGCTGACCAGGATGACCGTCGCGACCACCCCATAGGGCGAGGAAATGACCAGGGCCTGCCGCGGCGAGGCACGCAGTTGCGAGAACACCAGCACATAGCCGCACACCAGCAGGGTCGCGGCCAGGGCCGGGCCAAAAGGATGGCCCGAGTACCAGGCGATCAGGGGGGCCGAGGCCCAGGAGGCCGTGGTCGCGGTCGCGACGGCCGGGAACACAAGGCCCCAGCCCATGCCGACCCGGTCACTGATACGCTTTTCAACCGCGCCCCGGATGGTGCCGGCGGCGACGGTGCCGACAAACCACAGCGCCGCCTTGCTGAAGCCGACGGTCGCCAGCAGGCCCAGGGCCCAGGTGCCGATGATCAGGTAGCGCAGGTATTGGGTCTGGAGAATCGCGCGCAAGGCCTGGGCGGCCTCACCGGCCCCGGGCTCGCCGCTGGTCGACTTGCCGATGCCGTCGGATTCCACCATACGCCCCGCCCCTCGTTAACCCCACCGGGACGCTAGGGCGAACCTTCTAAGACGAGGTGAACATGACAACCCTGTTACGATCCCTGTTCGACGAACCTCAGCCCGGCGGGGTTTCCGCTTCAGCCGGCGTCATCGCCCGGATCGAAAGGGCGTGCACCGGCCCGGCCAATTCAGCCCGCAACAGGGTATTGATCGCCCGCTGACGCTGCACCCGCCCCTGACCCTCGAAGGCCGCCGCCACGACCGTGAGGTTGAAGTGGCTCTCACCGCCGGGACGCCCATCCATGCCGCCCTCATGGTGGTGGCCGGCATGCCGCGCGCTGTCGTCCTCGATCTCCAGCCGGTCGGGCGACAGGCCCGCCGTCAGCTTTTCCCGGATAATCGTCGCAATCGGGCCTTCCGGCATGGGTGTGTCCTTGTTGGTGACCAATTCGACCCTACACTGGGTCCGATGTCATCCGAATTTGAATACAAGCCGCGCTTCAAGGATATGCGGATCAAGCCACCGCGCCCCGAAGAGGCGGCGGCAGAGGCTGACGTCCTGCACCTCAAGCCCGGCGAGGTCCGCTGCCAGTGGCCCGACTGCAGCAAGCCGGCGACGGCGCGCGCGCCCAAGTCGCGTGAGCGGCTGAACGACTTCTACGACTTCTGTCAGGGCCATGCGGGCGAGTACAACAAGGGCTGGAATTTCTACGCCGGCATGAGCGACGGCGAGGTCCGCGCGGCCAAGGAAAACGAGGCCATGACCGGCGGCCGCCCGACCTGGGAAATGAAAGCTGGAAAGTTCAGCCGCGAGGCCGCCGCCTTCGCCTCGAAGATGGGCACGGCCAACACCAAGGGCGCCGGCAGCTGGCAGGACAGTTTCGGCCTGTTCGGCCGCCGCACCAAGGAGCAGGCCGGGCCCGCGGGCGAGGACACGTTGCGCCTCGGCAAGCTGGAGCGTGCGGCCCTGTCGGTGCTCGATCTCGACGCCCGCACCAACAAGGCCGGGGTCAAGGCGCGCTATCACGAGATGCTGAAACGCTTCCACCCCGACCTGAACCAGGGCGACCGCGGGGCCGAGGCCAAGCTGCAGAGCGTCATCAAGGCCTACAAGACCCTGAAGAAGGCCGGTCTGGCCTGAAGCGCGACACCGTCGGGGCACCGGACCGGTCGGGCGGGGTTTAAGTGTGCGCGGGCCTGCGCTAATCGCACAGCATGACCTCCCCGCTCGACGCCTCCCCCGATCCCCTGCTGACGCTTGAACCGCACCGCCGCGCCACCGTGCGCGAGATCTTCGGTGTCGACTCGGACATGACCGTGCCGGTCTTCACCGAGCGCGACAGCCATGTGCCCGAGATCGACGAGGCCTATCGCTTCGACCCGCAGACGACCCTGGCCATATGCGCCGGCTTCGCCTTCGACCGCCGCGTCATGGTCCAAGGCTATCACGGCACCGGCAAGTCGACCCATATCGAACAGGTCGCCGCCCGGCTGAACTGGCCCATGGTGCGTGTGAACCTCGACAGCCACGTCAGCCGGATCGATCTGGTCGGCAAGGACGCCATCGTCCTCAAGGACGGCAAACAGATCACCAAATTCCGCGAGGGCATGCTGCCCTGGGCCATCCAGCGCCCGATCGCCCTGGTGTTCGACGAATATGACGCCGGCCGCCCCGATGTGATGTTCGTGATCCAGCGCGTGCTGGAGGCGCAAGGCCGCCTGACCCTGCTGGACCAGAACCGCGTCATCCGGCCGAACCCCTGGTTCCGCCTGTTCTCGACCACCAACACTATCGGCCTGGGCGACACCTCGGGCCTGTACCACGGCACCCAGCAGATCAATCAGGGTCAGATGGACCGCTGGAACATCGTCACCACGCTCAACTACCTCGACCACGACGTCGAGGCGGACATCGTGGCCGCCAAGGTGCCCGAATGGCAGGACGCCGACGGCCGCCGCCGCATCGCCGCCATGGTCCGCGTCGCCGACATGACGAGGAACGCCTTCATGAACGGCGACATCTCCACCGTCATGAGCCCACGCACGGTCATCACCTGGGCCCAGAACGCGATCATCTTCGCGGGCGATGTAGGGCTGAGCTTCCGCCTGACCTTCCTGAACAAATGCGACGAGCTGGAGCGGCCGACGATCGCGGAGTTCTACCAGCGGGCGTTCGGGGAGGATTTGCCCGAGGCGGCGACGCGGGTGAAGGTGGGTTAGACCAACTTTGTTGTCGGCGCTCGAGGGTTCTTCGGCTTGTCGGGCTCACGCAGCGTTATGTCCGATTCCGCCAGTGAAACTGCCCGATCGACTACTCGCATCAGCATATGAACAGTCCGACCGCTGAACTCGGATTCGAAAGGGCCGCCGCTGAAAATTTCAGCTAGCTCAAACAGTCGCGCCGCAGCTTGCTTCGCGCCATTGTGGTCACCGTCGCGCAGCTTTGCGTAAACATCTGCCGCCAGCTCATAGAGCCACGGGTGCTCCTCCCGCATGAAGCTGGCAGCAATCATAATGGACATTGGATCTCTCGGATCCCGTGAGCCACGGAACAGGAGCTCTTCTGCCATCATTGTCCGCATATGGGCGCGCTTGCTTCTTCTTGGTGGAACCCCGTCTTCCCGCTCCTCCCGATAGCGCGCATCCAAGTTTCGGACGCTCGTTACCAACTCCTCAAGAATGTCGGCCTGCGACCGAGTTTGCTTCGAGGAACTGGTGCTCTTGGGAATAGCCGCGATCTTCTGTTCCAGCTGTGGCCATAGCGCTTCAAAAAGCGCCTTCACGCGCTCTTCGGGTTCAGGGTTCGGGCTGGCTTTGTTAATCGATACGATCGCTTCCATTAGGCCGGACTTCTCAGCCTTCTTCGCCTGAAACTGCGCGAGCGGTCCGCTTATTTCCCTCACATCCAAGTCAAGCAGAAGAGGAAGGACGCGTCCCTTCTCCATCGATTTGGCGAGAGCTCCAGATTCAAAAAGTATCCAAGGCGAGTTGATGTTCTGGGTGGTTACGCAGGTGATCCCAAACGAGCAGGCATCGAGCTCCTTGGCGATCTCAACACTCCAACGATCTCCTGCTTCAATGTCGGCTTGTGACAACCAAGGCTCTGCGTAGTGCAAAACAAGCGGCAACCACTCGCGAACGGCCGTACCAAGCGCTTGGCTTCGTTCGCCGCTCCAACTGATAAATATTCGCATTCCCGCCCCTCTGTTGAAGCACACGCTAGGCGCGCACTCAAGCTACTGCAAGGCTTGGCGATATGAGGTAGCTGCGGACTTGTGGTACGTGGCTTCTGTCAGCTCGCGGGTCCGCCCGTTGAGCCTCAAGACCGGGTTCGCCCGGCCAGCCCCGCCAAGGCCATAACAAGCCGGGCGGGGTTGCTTGTTTCAAGCGTCCTCGCGTTGCGCCTGACCTTCCCGCTTGTCGGCCTGCCGCTGGCGTTTCCAGAAGGCGCGTTTGGTCCAGCGGAGGTGTTTCCACCATTCCGGCGACGCAACCAGCTGTCCCTTCTTCGCGGTGGCCATGGGATCAGCATAGCACAGGCGGGCGCCTGCCGTTGAGCGTTGGCGCTTGTCATCCCCGACGTAGCGAAGCGGAGATCGGGGACGGGAGACGCCTGCTCTCCGATCGCTCCCGGACAGCCCGCTTGGGCTGAGCCGGGAGACGGGCAGAGGCCACTCCGCTCCAGGGGTCGCATCGCTGTCCAGGGGACAAGCTCTTCTTGTCTGTGAAACAGGAGCCTTGCTCCCGGCTCAGCCCAAGCGGGCTGTCCGGGAGGAAAGAGAGAGGTGCTTCAACGGTCCCCGATCTCCGCTTCGCTACGTCGGGGATGACAAGAGCGCGATCTCCGCTTAGCTACGTCGGGGATGACAAGGGTGGATCTGTCGCCGGAAGGTCAGGGCTGACCCCCCCCATCCCCCCAAGCCCCCGCCGCCATCCCGCGCGCCGTCTCCCGCACCCCGTCCGGCCAGCCTTCGACCGCCGCGTCGAACGCCGTCCAGTCGCCCGCGAACAGCATCCGCGTCGCCTCCTCATAGCCGGGCAGGTCGCCCGCGATCGCGGTCATGAACCGGTAGGTCGCCTCCTTCGCCCGGCGCGCCCGGTCCGGCCCCTCAGCCTCCTTCAGCGCGCCCTCGACCAGCTTCCTCAACGCCACCGACGCCCCGCCCGGCTGGCCGGCCAGCCAGTCCCAGTGGCGCGGCAGCAGGGTCACCTCGCGCGCCGTGACGCCCAGTTTCGGGCGGCCGGGGCCGCGCTTCTCCGGCTCGGACGCCGGGATCAGCCGGGCCAGGACGGCGGCCAGGTCGCCGCGCAGGTCGAGGTCGACGACGCGGCCCGTGGCGGCGTCGAAGGTCAGGGCGGTCTCGCCCGCATCGGTCGCCGCCTTGACCGCCGCCACGACCTCGGCGGCCGGGCCTCGGGCCAGCAGGCGTTGGCCGGCGAAGGCGAACAGGGGTTGGTCGGCGGGCACGGTCATGGGGCGGTTCCTCGGGTCAGGCGGTCGGATTTACCCGGATACAATATGCCTGTCAATATAATCCGGGTAATATCTGAGCACCGCAGGCTGCGACACGGTGCCTTCAGCCCCTTTTCGCGGGAACCGGCCGCCCCCACATGCGCTCCATCGGCAGTCTCCCCCTCCCCGACCCCAAGGATTCCTCCCATGACCGACCAACCTGTCAACGGCACCACCGACACCCTGACCGGCAAGGCCCGGGCCGCTCTCGACCGCCTGACCGGCGACAGCCGGCTGCAGCTGGACGGCCGCCTCGACGAGGTGAAGGGCAAGGCGCGCGACGCCTATGGCCGCGTCATCGACGGCCTGGACGGCCTCGTCGAAAAGGCCCCGCGCGAATATCAGGACCGGGCGCGCCAGGGCCTCGACTTCGCCCGCCGCAAGCCGCTGCTGACCACCGGCATCGTCGCCGGCCTGGCCGTACTGCTCAGCGGCCTCGGCCGCCGCCGCTAGAGCGACCGTCCGCTGAGTTGAATCTGCCGCCGCGCCGTTTTGGGCGAGGTGCGGCTGCGGGAAGGTTCATCACAAAGGACACAAAGAAGGTCACAAAGAACACAACGGGTCCTGTGAGGATGCCCGAACCGTGCTCGCTATCGAGGCAGAGAGAAAACGCCCGGACCCACGCCGGGGCCGTGGATCAATGCGGCGTACGCCGCGATCTCAAATCAGCCAGAGAGGGCACCGACCTCGACACTGCTCCGGTCCCGTCGTGTTCTTTGTGACCTTCTTTGTGTCCTTTGTGATGAACCAGCCATCGCCGGGTGAAGGACCCTCAGGGCGCGTCAGCTCAAGCGACGAACGGTCTAGGCTTCAGCCAGACAGTCAAAAGGCCCGGGCAGCGATGCCCGGGCCTTTTTCGTATCCGGTGTTTGGGGCGAGGCCCCTGCACCACTTCGTGGTCCCCCTCCCCCGACCGGGGGAGGAATACGGTCAGTCCGCGGCCTGGGCCTCGACCGCCTTGACCTGCGCCGCATTGGGGCCCGTCACGTCGAAGGCGATCTTGCCGTCGGTCAGGGTGACCTTCACATGGCCGCCGCGCGTCAGGCGTCCGAACAGGATGTCGTCGGCCAGCGGCTTCTTGATATGCTCCTGGATCGTCCGGGCCAGCGGGCGCGCGCCATACAGTTCGTCGAAGCCGTTCTTGGCCAGCCAGTCGGCCGCCTCGTCGGTCAGTTCGATGGTGATGTTCCGGTCCGCCAGCTGGGCTTCCAGCTGGATGATGAACTTCGTCACCACCGACTTGATCGTCTCGGCGTCCAGCGCCTTGAACGCCACGATGGCGTCGAGGCGGTTGCGGAACTCCGGCGCGAACAGGCGCTGGATGGCCTTGTCGTCCTCACCCTCGACCTTGCCCCGGCCGAAGCCGATGGAGGCGCGGGCGTTGTCGGCGGCGCCGGCGTTGGTGGTCATGATCAGGATGGTGTTCCTGAAGTCGACCTTCTTGCCGACCGCGTCGGTCAGCATGCCGTTGTCCATCACCTGCAGCAGGATGTTGTAGACGTCGGGGTGGGCCTTCTCGATCTCGTCCAGCAGGACCACGGCGTGCGGATGCTGGTCGACGGCGTCGGTCAGCAGGCCGCCCTGGTCATGGCCGACATAGCCCGGAGGCGCGCCGATCAGCCGGCTGACGGTGTGCCGCTCCATATATTCCGACATGTCGAAGCGCAGCATCTCGATGCCGAGGGTGGAGGCCAGCTGTTTGGCCACCTCGGTCTTGCCCACGCCCGTCGGGCCGCTGAACAGGAAGGCGCCGATCGGTTTGGATGGATCGCGCAGGCCGGCGCGGGCCAGTTTCATGGCCGCGGAGACCTGTTCGATGGCCGATGACTGGCCGAAGACGACGCGGTTCAGGTCGGTCTCGAGCAGGCGCAGGCCCTCGGTGTCGGACTTGGAGACCGACTTGGCCGGGATGCGGGCCATACGGGCGATGACGACCTCGACCTCCTTCTGGCCGATGACCTTCTTCCGCTTCGACTCAGGCAGCAGCATCTGGCTGGCGCCCGCCTCATCGATGACGTCGATCGCCTTGTCCGGCAGTTTGCGGTCGGTCATGTAGCGCGCCGACAGCTCGACCGCCGTGCGCAGGGCCGCGTCGGTGTAGCGGACCTTGTGGTGGCCTTCGTAGGAGGTCTTGAGGCCTTTCAGGATCTTGATCGTATCCTCGACCGTCGGCTCGTTGACGTCGATCTTCTGGAAGCGACGGGCGAGGGCCCGATCCTTCTCGAAATGCTGGCGGTATTCCTTGTAGGTGGTCGAGCCCATGCAGCGCAGGCTGCCCGAAGCCAGCGCCGGCTTCAGCAGATTGGACGCATCCATGGCCCCGCCCGAGGTGGCGCCGGCGCCGATCACCGTGTGGATCTCGTCGATGAACAGGATGGCGTTGTCGTGCGTCTCCAGCTCCTTGACGACCTGTTTCAGCCGCTCCTCGAAATCGCCGCGATAGCGGGTGCCGGCCAGCAGCGCGCCCATGTCGAGGCTGTAGATGGTGGCACCTTCCAGCACCTCCGGGACCTCGTGGTTGACGATCTTTCGGGCCAGTCCCTCGGCGATGGCGGTCTTGCCGACACCGGGATCGCCGACCAGCAGCGGGTTGTTCTTGGTCCGCCGGCACAGGATCTGGATGGCCCGCTCGACCTCGGCGTGGCGACCGATCAGGGGATCGATCTTGCCGTTGCGCGACTTCTCATTGAGGTCGACGCAATAGGCTTCCAGGGCCTCTCCGCCGGTCTTGGCGGCGGCGGCGTCCTCGGCGTCTTCCGGGCTGCCGCCGGTCTTGGCGGGGCTCTTGTCGACGCTGCTTCCGGCCTTCTTGGCGATGCCGTGGGCGATGTAGTTGACCGCGTCGTAACGGGTCATGTCCTGCTCCTGCAGGAAATAGGCGGCGTGGCTCTCGCGCTCCGAGAAGATCGCGACCAGCACGTTGGCGCCCGAGACCTCCTCGCGGCCCGAACTCTGGACGTGGATCACGGCGCGCTGGATGACGCGCTGGAAGCCGGCCGTGGGCTTGGCGTCCTCGCCGTCACTGGTGGCCAGGGCCGCCAGGTCGGTGTCGACATAGAGGGTCAGCGCCGTCTTCAGCGCGACCAGATCGACATTGCAGGCCGTCATCACATTGCCGGCGTCCGGATCATCGACCAGGGCCAGCAGCAGGTGTTCGAGCGTGGCGTATTCATGCCGACGCTCATTGGCATAGTGCACCGCGCGGTGCAGGGTCTCTTCGAGAGGACGCGAAAATGAGGGCATGGGGAGGTTCCTCTCAGTCCTTTTCCATCGTGCATTGAAGCGGGTGCTGGTGGCGACGCGCCGTCTCGATCACCTGGGCGACCTTGGTTTCGGCCACCTCATAGGTGAAGACGCCGCACACCCCGACGCCATGCTGGTGCACATGCAGCATGATGCGGGTGGCCGCCTCGCGGTCCTTCTGGAAGAACCGCTCCAGCACATAGATGACGAACTCCATCGGCGTGTAGTCGTCGTTCAGGATCAGCACCCGGTAGAGCGAGGGCTTCTGAAGTTTCGGCTTGGTCTCGGTGACCGTGGCGGCCCCGAGGCCTCCACCGTTCTGTTCACCTGGCCTGCGGGACGGCGGCATTCGTAATCCGTATGGGGAGAGTCGATGGCTCAGATGGGGAATGATGGCCTGAATTGAAGCGGCGGCAAGTCACAGCTTGCGTGACAGTTGCGTCATGACCGAAGATTCACGGGACATTGGCCTTTCATGCCCGCACGTTCGGCAGCGCCGTCACCCCCGACGGGCGAGGTCCCCCCATGTTTTCTACCGGATTACTGGCCGCCCTGGCGCTCCTCCAGACCCCGCCCGCCACCTTGCCCGATGGCGCGGCACTGACCGCCGAGATCAACCGGCGGGACGCCGAACTGTTCTCGGTGATGTTCGACCGCTGCGAGCCGGCAGCGCTGGCCGACATCGTCACCGCAGATTTCGAATTCTATCACGACAAAGGCGGCCGGATGGCCGGGCGCGAGGCATTCGTCGCTGACTACCAGACCGGCTGCGAGGCGAAGAAGGCTCCTGACGCTTGGCGGTCGCGTCGGGTGCTCGTGGCCGATACCCTGCGGGTCTATCCGATCCCCGGCTATGGCGCGGTCGAGGAAGGGACGCACCTGTTCTACGAACGGCAGGGCGATGGCCCCGAGTCGCTGGTCGGTCGCGCGCGATTCTCGATCGTCTGGGCGCTGGAGGACGGCCGGTGGCGGGCCGCCCGCGTCCTCAGCATCGATCACGCAGCCGCGTCGGAATAGGGTCGCGGACAGCAAAAGGGCCCCGGCGTTTCCGCCGGGGCCCCTCGTACGCTTACAGACTACGCTTACTTGAGCGGTCGGTCGCCTTAGCGGGCGGCCTGGAACTTTTCGACCGAGGCCGTGACGCGCTCGTTGATCGGCTGGAAGCTGTTCTTGACCGAGGCGGTCAGGACGTCCGTGGCGCGGGTGACTTCAGCCAGATAGGCTTCGGTCGCCGACTTGGCCCAGGTCGTCTGCAGCTCGAGGAGCTCCTGGATCGAGCGGGCCTGCGACATGGACCTGGCGGCGGCGACGCCGTCTTCCCAGGACTTTTTGGTGAAGGCAACCGACTGGGCCGACAGGACCTCAGCGCCCTTCTGGGCAGCGGCGGCCGAGGCGACCAGGGCTTCCAGGTTCTGCTTGCCCTGGACGTTCAGCTCGGTCAGGCCGGCGGCCGACTTGTCGGCGACGTCCTTCAGAGCCTTGGCACCGGCGGCCTGGGCCTGCTCGGCATTGGCCTGGAACGTGGCCTGGGCCTTCTCGGCCGAAGCCTTGACCGTGGCCGTCGCGGTTTCAACGGTCTTCTTGACGGTGTCCGTGGCGGTCTCGACGGTCTTCTTGACGGTGTCGGCGGTGGTGTCGGCCATGATGGTCTCCAGTGTCTGTTCGCGGCCGGGGGACCGCCTGAAAATGTTTCCGCGAGGAACCAGTCCACCGCGACAGACGGTCATATGGTGCAACTGCGAACAGTCGTCAAGTGAAAATGGTGCGCTGCACAAAAGTTCACAAAATCGTTGACGGGTTGTTTACCCTCACGAAACCGGAATGACGCATGTTAGCGTCTCGTCAGCGTCGCGTGGTGGGGCCGCCGTCGCGCTAATGTCTTGTGAGGCCTGTCTTTGCCGCTTTCCGCCCTGATCCGTCGCGGACTTCTGTCGCTGCTGCTGGCCGTCGCGGTCACGCTGACGCCGACGCGCGCGCCGCTGGCCCAGTCGGCTGACAATGCCCGCTACGCCGCCATCGTCGTGGACGCCGAGTCGGGCGAGGTCCTGTTCGCCCGGCACGCCGACAGCCGCCGCTATCCCGCCTCCATCACCAAGGTCATGACCCTCTACCTGGCCTTCGAGGCGCTCGCAGAGGGCAAGGTCAAGCTGGACGACGTCATCACCGTCTCGCCCCTCGCCGCCAGCCAGCCGCCGTCGAAACTCGGGCTCGCCGCCGGCCAGACCATCACCTTGGACGACGCCATGCGCGCGACCTCCGTCCGCAGCGCCAACGACATGGCCATGGCCATGGCCGAACACATCAGCGGCTCCCAGGAACGGTTCGCCGCCCAGATGACCCTGAAGGCCCGCGAGCTGGGCATGACCCAGACGCGCTACGTCAATCCGAACGGCCTGCCCGACGCCCGCCAGCTGACCTCGGCGCGCGATCTGGCCATCCTCGCCCGGGCGGTCATGCGCGACTATCCGCAGTACTATCGCTATTTCGGGCAGCAGGACTGGACCTACAACGGCCGCGACTACCGCAATACCAACGGCCTGCTTCGCGGGGGCAACGGCTATGACGGGATGAAGACCGGCTTCACCAACGCCTCGGGCTACAATCTGGCGGCCTCGGCCGTGCGCGACGGTCGCCGCATCATCACCATCGTGCTGGGGGGACGGTCCACCGCCAGCCGCAATGCCCATGTCGCTGCCCTGATGGATACCGGCTTCGAGGTCGAACGCGCCCGCGCCCGCGGCGAGACGATCCAGGTGGCCCAGACCTTCTTCGAGGCGCGCGGCTTCGGCATCGGCCCCGACAGTAACGGCCCCATCGAATATGCCGCCGTCGCTGGTGAGCCGGATGAGGAGACCGGTGCGGGGTCAAGCGCCCCGCCGTCCGGCTATGTCACCTATGCCGCCCTGCCCGCAGCCTCTGCCCCGCCGGCCCCTGCACCGCCGGCCCGTGTCACGCCGCCGCCCTCCCAGCGCGCCTCCGCCGAACGTCCCGCCGATGTGACGGCCATATTGAACGGAGGCTCGACCGTCGCAGCACCTCCCCGTCCCCGCCCCTCGACCCGGCCGCCGGCGCGCGAACCGGCCCGCGAGCCCGCCGGCCGCTGGTCGGTTCAGGTCGGTGCCTTCCGTGACGAGACCGTGGCCCGCGACTGGCTGAGCGAGGTCAACCGCCGCTTCCGCAGCCAGTTCACCGCCGCGGAACGGACGGTCCAGAACGCCAGCGGCTGGTACCGCTCACGCTTCACCGGCATGACGGAACAGGGAGCCCGGTCGGCCTGCGCCGCCCTCGCCGAGCGCCGGGTCACCTGTATGGTCGTCCGGCCGGAGTAGTCGCTGTCCGCTCCGGCGCAGTCCGGGCTGGACCGCACGGCCCTTTTCCCCTATACGCGCCGCCTTTCCAGGGCTTCGGTCCCGGTCGCGGAACTCCAAAGGGTTCGGGAAGTCATCCCGGCCGCCGCATCGGGATCCATCGTGGGAGAGGACTTACCCGGTCCCCTCGCGCCGACGTCCTACAAGGGAGAATACCGCATGGCTCTTTATGAGCACACGGTCATGTCGCGCCAGGATATCAGCGCGCAACAGGCCGAAGCGCTGAACGACACCATCAAGGGTTTGATCGAAGCCGGCGGCGGCACCGTCGCCAAGATCGAATACTGGGGTCTGCGCAACCTGACCTATCGGGTCAAAAAGAACCGCAAGGCGCACTATTCGCTGCTCGCCGTCGACTGCCCGCCCGCCGCCATGGCCGAGGTCGAGCGTCAACTGTCGATCAATGAAGACGTCCTTCGCTGGCTGACCGTCCGCGTCGAGGAACTCGACCTGGAACTGTCGCCCCTGCTGGCCCGCCGCGAGCGCGAGCGTGAACGTGAGCGTGAACGCACGCCGCGTGACGACGCCGCCGCCGAAGCCACCTTTTAAGGAACCCGGAACATGACCGACACCACCGCTCCGTCGCCGGGCGCGCCGGCCGGCTCCGGCGCCGCCGGACGCCGTCCCTTCTATCGTCGCCGCAAGGTTTGCCCGTTCACGGGTGAAGGCGCGCCGAAGATCGACTACAAGGACGTCAAACTGCTGCAACGCTACATCAGCGAGCGCGGCAAGATCGTCCCGTCGCGCATCACCGCTGTTTCCCAGATCAAGCAACGCGAACTGGCCAAGGCCATCAAGCGCGCCCGTTATCTGGCCCTCCTGCCTTACGTGGTGAAATAAGATGAAGGTCGTTCTGCTTGAGCGCGTCGATAATCTCGGCGCCATCGGCGACGTCGTGTCCGTCAAGGACGGCTTCGCCCGTAATTTCCTTCTGCCGCGCGACAAGGCCCGTCGGGCCACGTCGGCGAACCTGAAGGCGTTCGAACTCGACCGCGCCGCCATCGAGGCCCGCAACGAGAAGAACAAGGCCGATGCCGGCACGATCGGCTCCAAGATCGACGGCCAGACCTATGTCATGATCCGGCAAGCCGGTGAGACGGGTCAGCTGTACGGTTCGGTCGCCGCGCGCGACATCGTCGAGGCCGTCACGGCCGAAGGCGGCAAGGTCGAGCGCAGCCAGATCGTGCTCAACACCCCGATCAAGACCCTGGGCGTCCACGAAGTGCTGGTTCGCCTGCACGCCGAGGTCTCGGCCACCGTCAAGATCAACATCGCCCGTTCGGCCGACGAAGCCGAGCGTCAGGCGAAGGGTGAGGACGTGATCAAGGCCGCCTATGACGAGGACCGCGAACTGGCCCTCGAACAGGCCAAGGACATGGTTGCCGGCGGCGCCGGCCAGCAGGACGGTCTCGGTTCGGAAGCCTGAACCGAAGCCTTCTGATAACAAGTCAGTGATCGGGCGCGTCCAGTCGGGCGCGCCCTTTCTCTTGGCCGCTATACCGCCGCAAAGTCACGGCCAAGCTTGGCCGTCCGGGGAGATTGACCATGAAGAAGATTGCGCTCGTCGTCGGCCTCGTCGCCACACTGTTCGCCACCGCCGCCCAGGCCATGTCGGTTCAGGAGTTCCTGACCACTGCCTCCCGTATTCCGCAGAATCCGACGGCCATGCTCCGGTCGGACACCCGCCGGCTCATTCGTGAGTTCGAAGGTGCCGTCCGCACGGTTCGAGCCGAGCAGGTGGCGGCCCGGCAGGCAGGCCGGAAGCCTCCGACCTGTATGCCCGAGCGGGTTTCGTTCTCGCCCAGCGCCATCCTCGGGCGGTTCAATTCCATCCCGGCGAGCCGCCGCAATATCAGCGTCACCCAGGCGATGCGCGAGTGGATGGCCGAGCGCCATCCCTGCCCGGCAAGCTGAGCCATAACTGATCAGCCTACGGAATTCCGGGGCATCCACAGAACCGCCGACTTATCCCTCTACCGCGTCTACGACCGCGCATGTCGCATGGCGCGCGCATGGTTAAGACATGACCCCGATGAACGCCTTCGCCCCCGTCCAATTCCCCTCGCCGATGGACCCCGGCTCCATCCCGTCGATGCCGCACAATCTCGAGGCGGAACAAGCGCTTCTCGGCTCGCTGATGTTCGACAACGCCGTTTTCGAGAGGCTGTCCGACCGGCTGCGCGGCTCGCATTTCCATGAGCCCTTCCACCAGCGGCTCTATGAGGCGATCGAGGACCATATCCGCCAGGGCATGCTGGCGGAGCCGACCATTCTGATGGAGCGGTTCAAGCTGGATCCGGCCTTCCAGGAGTTCGGCGGCCTGCGCTATCTCGCCGATCTGGTCGACCGGGCGCCGCCGGCCGCCAACGCCCCCGACTATGCGCGGGTGGTCTATGATCTGGCCCTGCGCCGCGACCTGATCCGTATCGGCGGCGAAATCGTGCGCGAGGCACCCCAGCCTGAAACCGCCGCCATCGACCAGATCGAACAGGCGGAACAGCAGCTCTACACCCTCGCCGAGACCGGCAAGCCGTCCTCCGGCTTCGTCAGCTTTTCCAGCGCCCTCAGCGGCGCGGTGCAGATGGCGGCCGAGGCCTATCAGCGCGACGGAAAACTGGCCGGACTGGCCACCCATCTGGACGATCTGGATTCCAAGCTGGGTGGCCTGCACCCGTCCGACCTGCTGGTCCTCGCCGGCCGCCCGTCGATGGGCAAGACCGCCCTGGCGACCAACATCGCCTTCAACATCGCCCGCAATTATCGCTGGGAGCCGACGCCGGAGGGCCGCAAGACGGTCAGCGGCGGCGTGGTCGCCTTCTACTCGCTGGAAATGAGCGCCGAACAACTGGCCATGCGCATCCTGGCCGATGCCTCGGGCGTGTCCTCGGACAAGCTGCGCAAGGGCGAGATCGACGCCGCCGACTTCGGCCGCATCCGCGAGGCGGCGGTCGAGATCGGCGAGAGCCCCCTGTTCATCGACGCCACCGGCGGCCTGTCGATCTCCAAGCTCGCCGCCCGCGCCCGCCGCCTGAAGCGGCAGGAGCATGGCCTCGACCTGATCATTGTCGACTACCTGCAACTCATCACGGTCGGCGAGGGCAACAATCAGAAGAACCGGGTGCAGGAGGTGTCGGAAATCACCGGTGCCCTCAAGGCCCTGGCCAAGGAACTGAGCGTGCCGATCCTGGCCCTGTCGCAGCTGTCGCGTCAGGTCGAACAGCGCGAGGACAAGCGGCCCCAGCTGTCCGATCTGCGCGAATCCGGCTCGATCGAGCAGGACGCCGACTGCGTCATGTTCGTGTACCGCGAGAGCTACTATCTGGGCCGCGCCGAACCCCGCGAAGGCTCGCCCGAACACCTGCAATGGCAGGAGGACATGGACCGTCTGGAGCACCAGGCCGAGGTCGTCATCGGCAAACAGCGCCACGGCCCCATCGGCATCATCAAGCTGAGCTTCGACGCCAATACGACCAAGTTCGGCAACCTCGCGCAGGGCCAGCGGTACGACAACTACGGGGACTGAGGATTCGAGCGGTCCCGCCGTAGTTCAGCGTCGGCGGCACGACGGCCTATGACCAGTTGCAGGGCCGCCCACGTCGCCATGTCCTCTGACTCATCAAGGTCCCGAACCGCGTCGTTGAATATCGCCTCGACCTGTTCGCCTTCGCCCGCGATGGCCGCAAGCATCATCAGTTCCTCGGCATTGGCCGACACCCAGTCGGTCGGGGTTTCCTGCAAGCGAAGCAGCAAGGCCTTTGCGTCTGACACGGCCCGGCGTTGCTGCAACACCGGGACGACGAGCTTGAGCTGGTAGTCAATGTTCGGCTTGGCCAACCACGACGGATCCGGCGTCACGCCCGCCTCAATGTCAACCAGATAGCGGTCCCGCCCCGCCAGATACCCCACAGCAAGCGCCTCATCGCGAGCGCCCAGTTCATAGAGGCGTTGGACGGGCCAGGTCCCAAAGCCATTCGCCATCTCCGCGGCTTCGGACGGCGAAACTGAGCCGGCGTTAGAGCGGAGGGAAAGTCTCTCCGCGACGGCGAGAGGGGTCAGCGCCGCACCCTCCCGCGCCGCGCTCAAGGCCATTTCGCGGTCGCCCGCTGCCTCATAGGCCCATGAAGCCAGACCAAAGTCGTTGGTCCGGTCTTCCGGCGACCGGTCCGGAGCTCGCCCTCTCGACACAAGCGCGGGCCCCAAGGCGCGAAGTTCATCGTTCGCGCGCGCAGCTTTCAGCGCGTCCCATCCTTGCTGCGGCCATGGCAGCAGTTCGTCGTCAGACAGAATTTCCGCCAAGACCCGGGCTGCGGCCTCGCGATCATAGCCCTTGTGCAGGCGCGCCTGATCGATCCCGATGCGGATTTCGGGGATTGAGTAACCGTCCGCCCGATCGCCACCGCTGGCGAGGAAGGCCTCGGCGACACGCCAATCATAGGTCATGCGGGCAGCAATGCTGGCGAACTCGGCGCGCGCATCGTCGCTCCAGCGTCCGTTCACGGGCGCTTCGGCGACCAGTCGTTCGGCGAGCGCCTCGCGATTGGAACGCACCGCAGCCTCCACCAGAATCCCCCGCAACTCGATGTCGCCGACCGGCTCGCGCATCGCGATGTCCCACAGGCCGATCGCGCGGGCGTCTCCCGGCAGGCCGGAATCGTAGAACGACACGTCACTGAAAAGGCCCAGCACTTGTTGCGCCTCCACAGGCGACAGACCCTCATGCCCCTCGGCGGCCGCGATCCGCGCTGCGAGCTCCACGACTCGCCTGCCCCGCGCCGGCGCCTGGCGGCGAGCGGCTGCCACGGCGCCGGCCGCGATCAGGTCGGTGAGTTCAAAGCCCCGGTCGCCTGCGACCGCCAGATCGGCGACGCAGACGACAGGCTCGGGCGTAGCGAGGCAGGCAGCGTAGGTCTGTGAACTGGCCAACTGAGGCCCCACCGGCTGGGCGAGGGCGAGCGCAAGAATCGGCACAAATAGCATCACGGGGACTCCGGTTCTGTGCGGCGCTCGCCGCCGGGCGGCGGGATCGACAGCTATGAACCCTCCCATGCCGCCGACCTGCCGTCGATCTGCATACGACTGGAAGAGGTCTCGCCAGCGGGCCGCTGGATGACACAGGCACCCGGCGTTGCCACAGCACCATCAAGGATCAACTCGTGCAAGCCAGCGGATGGGCCACGGCAAGGGCCGACACAGCCCCAGGGTTACGGGATGGATCCGCAGATCGTCAGGAATTTCCCGGCTTCACAGCCGGCATGAAGAGCGACCTCAAGACCCTGCAAGACGCCATCGGCAAGAGCGCCTGTTTGGGCCACTACAAGGCCTGGCCGCTGCTGGACAAGCTGGAACGGTCGCTCGGCCATTCCGGGCGGTTCGGCATCACCCTCGTCAATTTCCAGACGCAGAAGCGGACCATCAAGGACTCGGGCCTGCTCTATGCCTAGGTCCGCAAGTCCCAAGGCGAGGTGCTGAACACGCTGCAAGCCATCACTTCAGCCGGTCACAAAGGGCCTCGATCAGATCGAGCCGGTCGGCGAACGGGATCGGACCTGCCACGGGGCCATCGTTGGTGAAACCCAGCAGCCGATCCCGCTCGGCCCTGAACTCGGGCCAGACAGGTCGACCCGCGCCGTTCGGATCACCCTTGGCTGCGAACGTCGTCCAGTAGTCGGCCATGGCCGTCGCCGCCCGATCGTCCCGTTCGCCCATCGGCCGCCCGACCGTGTGCAGATTGTCGAACACATAGGGCCGCTCCGATGCATGGGCGGCACCGCCGCTTGGCTCGGGATTGGACCCGGGTACGACGTCGAAACGGTACAGCCAGGTTGGATGCCCATTGGCCGCGTGCAGCCGCGCCAGATGCCGCGCGGGCTCGTTGAACACCAGGTCGCTCAACACATGGGCGTCAGATCCGTCCTGCCCGCCATAGGCCGCGAGCAAGGCCGCCCGCTGCTCCGCCGTCAGGACGTCTTCCAGCGCGCCATAGGGGCTCAGGTCCGTCGGCTTCATGCACCAGAACTCGGCGCTGTTGGTGCCGATGATGAGGGGCACGGGCGCTTCGAGCCCGGCGGCGAAGGCGGCCTCTACATCCTCGGTCACCAATGTGCCGTCGCGCACCAGCAGATCGCCGACGTAGAAGCCGGGTGCCGGGGTCAACAGGGTCGCCGCGGGAATGTCGCGCAGCTGCGCCGCCGTCGCCGTCCGAAGGGCGAGCGTTTCGGCGAACGCCTGCCCCCGGTCCTGCATTGACGGTCCGCCGTCGCGGCGCGCACCGACCAGCGGCGTCCCTTCCTCCCGGCCGAGGCCGGATTGCACCACCGCCCGGTGGAACAGGCCGTGTGCGGGTGGCGCGATCATCAGCCGGGTCACCATGGTCCCGCCTGCCGACTCGCCGAAGACGGTGACATTGCCGGCGTCGCCGCCGAACGCCGCGGCGTTCTCCTGCAGCCAGCGCAAGGCGAGGATGATGTCCATCAGACCGTAGTTCGCCGCAGGCTCACCCGGCTCCCGCCCGGCCGCCAGCGCGGGATGGTCGAAGAAGCCCAGCCGCCCCAGCCGGTAGTTCAGCGTCACCACCATCACGCCGCGCTTCGCCAGATGGCTCCCGTCGTAAAGCGCCGCCGTGCCCGAGCCGTTGTTCAGCCCGCCGCCGTGAATCCAGACCATAACCGGGAGGGGCGCGTCGCCCCGCGCCTGCGGCGTCCAGACATTCAGGGTCAGGCAGTCCTCGCTCATCGGCAGGGGGCCGACGCCGGGGTCGCCGTTCGACAGCGGCTGGATGCAGATGGGACCGACCTGCGTGGCATCGCGCTCGCCCTGCCAGGCTTCGGCCCGTTGCGGCGCGCGCCAGCGCAGCGCCCCGACCGGCGGCGCGGCATAGGGAATGGCCTTGAAGCTCGCGACGCCGTCCGACTGTCGGCCGACCAGCCGTCCCTGCTCGACTGTGACGCGAGGGGATGGATCGGAAGGCGAGGCCTGCTTCGTCATCAGCACCGCCGCTGCGAGGATGGGGCGAGGATCATGGCCGACCCTAACCGGCTCCGGCCCTCAATGGCCATCCGGTCGCCATCATCGGGCGAATTCAGCAACTGGCGGACGGGGTCGAACTCCACTACGCTTTTTCGCAACACGGCACGGTCGTCATCCGTTCGCCGACCGGGAATACCTTCATGAACCAGCCGCTCCCGGGCCGCCGCGTCCTGCTGGTGGAAGACGAGGCGCTCGTCGCCATGCTGCTGGAAACCATCCTCGAGGACATGGGCTGCGTCCCTGTCGGTCCTGCAGCGACCGTCGAGGACGGACTGGCCATGGCCGCCGACCCGGCAGGGCTGGACGCCGCCCTGCTGGACGTCAATGTCGCCGGCCAGCTGGTGTTTCCCATCGCCGATGCCCTGAAGGCTCTTGGCGTGCCCTTCGTCTTTTCAACTGGCTACGGCCAGGGCGGCTTGCCCGACGAATGGCGTGGCCACCCGACGATCCAGAAGCCCTTCACCGAGGCCGACATCAGGAACGCCCTGATGCAGGCCATGGGCGTCGAGAACGCCTGAGGCCTAACGCCCCAGATCCTTGATCACCACCCGCGCCGCATTGTGCCCCGGCGCGCCGGTGACGCCGCCGCCGGGATGCGCGCCTGATCCGCACAGATACAACCCCGGCACCGGCATGCGGTGATCGGCGTGGCCCAGCACCGGGCGGGCGCTGAACAGTTGGTCCAGCGACAGCCGGCCGTGGAAAATGTCGCCGCCGACAAGGCCGAAGCGCCGCTCCAGATCCCGAGGCCCGAGCGCCAGCCGGCCGACCACCGAGGCCTTGAATCCCGGGGCATGGCGGTCGACCGTGTCGATCATCAGGTCCGCGACGGTGTCGCGATGCTCGTCGCCGAGGGTGGGGTCGACATGCTGGCAGAACAGGCTGGCGACGTGCTGACCGGCGGGCGCGAGACTGTGATCGAGAGTCGAGGGGATCAGCATCTCCACGATCGGCTTCGACGACCAGCCGTTCAGCCGCGCCTCGGCATGGGCCCGGTCCATATAGTCCAGGGACGGGGCCATGATGATACCGGCGGTCAGGTGATCGCCCGTTCCCGGCAAGCTGGTGAAACTCGGCAATTCCGACAGGGCCACATTCATGCGGAAGGTGCCTGAGCCGGACTGGTAGTTCCCGATCCGCTCGCGGAAATCTGCCGGCACCACCGCGTTGTCGACGAACTGTTCGAACAGCAGGCGCGGATGCAGGTTGGACACCACCGCCCGGGCCCGGACCACATCGCCGGCCCCGGTCACCGCCCCGACCGCCCGGCCCTTTTCGGTCAGCACCTGTGCGACAGGCGTCTCCAGCCTGACGTCGACCCCGACCTCGGCGCAGGCGGCGGCCATGGCCTGGGTGATGGCCCCCATGCCGCCGATGGCGTGGCCCCAGACGCCCTTGCGTCCGTTCACCTCGCCGAAGACGTGGTGCAGCAGCACATAGGCCGAGCCCGGCGTGTAGGGGCTGGCGTAGTTGCCGACGACACTGTCGAAGCCGAACAGGGCCTTGATCGGATCGCTCTCAAACCAGCCGTCCAGCCAGTCTCCGGCCGACTTGGCGAACAGGTCCAGCAGGTCGCGCCGCCCCTGGGTGTCGAGCCCCGCGGCCTGTTTGCCCAACGACGCACCCTTCAGCAGTTCGGGCAGCATGGCCATCCAGCCGCCCTCCACCACATTGGGCGGAGCCCTCAGGATCCAGTCGCGCAGTACCGCCGCTATGACCTCCAGCCGCCGCTCATACTCGGGCAGCCGCCCCGCATCCCGCGTCGAGAATTTGGCCAGTTCCCCCTGCGTCCGCCCCTCGCCCGCGAGGAAATGTCGGCCATCGTCGAACGGCAGGAAGTTGGACACCTTGCGCTCGACCACCCGCAGCCCGTGCCGGGCCAGATCCATGTCGGCGATGACCTTCGGGTTCAGCAGGCTGACGGTGTAGCTGGCGGTGGAGTTGCGGAAACCGGGGTGGAATTCCTCCGTCACCGCCGCCCCGCCAACCACAGGCCGCCGCTCCAGCACCGTCACCTTCAAGCCGGCCTTCGCCAGATAGAAGGCGCAGACGAGGCCATTGTGGCCCCCGCCGAGGATGACGACGTCGGTGGTGGTTGTGGTCATAGAAACTCCCTCGCCTCCCCTCTAAGCTATCGTCATCCTCCGGCAAGCCGCGCCTTCGCGGCGCAGACCGGGGGACCCAGCGGCGCCGAAGGCGACCTGTCCAGCCGCGCTCCCGGCAGGTTCGCGTCCACGCGCGCCGCTGGGTCCCCCGGTCTCGCTTCGCTCGCCGGAGGATGACGAAAGCTATTTGAGCAGAGGTTCCTCCTCCGGCCGGTGCACCAGCGACACCAGCACCACGCTGATCATCATCAGCAGGAACCAGCTGCCCAGCTTGTCGATCGAGACCATATGCCAGCCGTCGCTCTGGGACGGATAGACCCAGGCATTGGCGAAGGTGCCCACATTCTCGGCCAGCCAGATGAAGACGGCGACGAGGAAGAAGCCGAGCAGGAACGGCATGGTCCGCCGCTTCCGGTCGGGCGTGAAATAGAACCAGCCGCGCCCGAACAGCACGGCCGTCAGGAGGAACAGACCCAGCCGGATGTCCGGCAGCCAGTGATGGGCGAAGAAGTTGACGTAGATCGCGGCGGCCAGAACCCAGGTCGTCCACAGCGGCGGATAGTGGCGGAATTTGATGTCGAAGATGCGCCAGATGCGGGCGATGTAGCTGCCCACCGCCGCATACATGAAGCCCGAGAACAGGGGCACCATGCCTATGCGCAGGAGGCTGTCCTCGGGATAGATCCACGACCCGTGCTGCGTCTTGAACAGCTCCATGATCGTGCCGACGACGTGGAAGACGAGAATGACCCTCGCCTCATCCCAGCTCTCCAGTTTGAACGCGAGCATCGCCGCCTGGATGGCCAGAGCCCCGACCACGAGGAAGTCGTACCGCGCGACCGGCGCGTTCTCCGGCCACCACAGATGCGTCGCCAGCAGCAGGGCCAGCATCGCCCCGCCGAACAGACAGGCCCAGCCCTGTTTGATCCCGAACATCAGGAACTCGAATCCGTAGCGGGACCAGGCGGCGCGGTCGGCGGCGGTCTGGATCCGCAGCAGCCAATAGCGGCCGAGGGCTTCGAGGGGGAGGCGGTCGGCTGCAGTCATCGGAGTGGCCCGGGCAAGATCCGTTCGAACGAGGTGGGCATCAGCCCACGGACCCATCGAACAGCCAACCCTGTTCCCGCAGGACCCCTACCCGCGCACGGGAGACCGGGGCTTCCAGTCCGCCGGCCAGCCGCAGCCGCAGCCGGCGCCCGTCCTCGACAACGCCGACGATGGCGGCACGCGCCACCCACCAGGACCGGTGGGTCTGCACGCCCTCGACGTCCCGGAGTCCCGCCATCGCCTGAGACAGGGACATCAACACGAGGGTCGAGCCGTGGGGCGTATGCACCCGAACATAATGGTCTTCCATCTGAAGGCAGAGCACCGCTCGACCGAGACGGACTGGCAGACGGTCGCGCGGGTCCGCGGACAGCGGATCCGGCCCCGACGGCACCGGCGCGCCTGATCGGGTCATCCAGTACAGACCAACGGTGATCAGCGCGCTGATCACCAGACACTGGCCATACCATTCAAGGACACCGACCTGACCGACGACTGGCCACATGCGCAACGCCAGAGTCCGGCTGAGAGCGGCAGGGACAACAGCCAGCAAGGCAACTGCCGGCGGCATCCAGAGCCAGGCTGAAATGCCCCGCCCCTGCGCCCACCGCGTCATGATCGGCAGAGTGACCCCGAACGCGAGCCATCCCGCCCATAGGCAGACCAGCCAATATGCCATCCGCACGGGCAGACTGCCGTTCAGATAGCTGCCGAAAGGTCCCAGGGCACCGAGGGTCAGACCCAGGACGGTCGATACGCCAAAACCGGTCACCAACGGATGCCAACGCCTGTCCCTCACCCGGGTCGAATCCATGGGCATTTCCCAGCAAGCGTTGTCGTTGACGACGGCGGCTCGCCCGTCTGCGAACCCGTTCGCCCGTTCGCCCATCTCCACTGGTGCCGGGCGGCGGGACGCGGTCACTCGGCACCATCGCCCTCACACCGAAAGTCCAGTCGATGTCCACCAACTCCATGATTGCGGCAAGCCTTTTTCTGCTGGCCGCATGCGCCGGAGCCGCGCCCCCCGAGGCCATGGCCGCCTCAAACTTGCCCCAGGCTATAGCACCCCGGACGGGGCCGTCAGTGCGGGACGGCGTCGCCTTCTCCCGTCTGACTGTTGCGGACGGCGACCAGCCGGCGATCGAGGCCGGAGTCTGGTGGCCCGCCGAAACATCCCCGGATCCGGCCCCGTTGATCATCATCTCCCACGGCAATGGTGGCGATTTCCGCAGCCACCGCGACACAGCCCAGGCCCTGGCCGGGGCAGGGTTCATCGTCGCGACCCTGACCCACACCGGCGACAACTGGCGCGATCAGAGCCGGGCCACCGATATTGTTGATCGCACCCGTCAGCTGTCGGTTCTGATCGACCACATGCTGGGCCAATGGGCCGGAAGAGAGGGAATCGACGCTGCGCGGGTCGGCGCGTTCGGATTCTCGGCCGGCGGCTTCACCGTGCTGGCGGCGGCAGGCGGCAATCCGGACCTGACCCGACTGGTCGAGCACTGCCGTGCCAACCCGGATTTTTTCGACTGTCGCCTGGTCAGCCAGCATCCGGCGACCATGCAGAGGGGGACTCAGGCGGAGCCGCGCCTGCCGCATGATGCGCGGATCAAGGCCCTTGTCATCGCCGCCCCGGCCCTGGGCTTCACCTTCACGCGCGACGGCCTGGCCGATGTGACCCAACCGGTGCAACTCTGGCAGGCAGGGTCGGACCAGATCCTGCCCTCTCCTCACTATGCCGAGCCGGTGCGCGACGCCCTGCCCCGCCCGCCGGAATACAATCGCGTCGACGGAGCCGGCCATTTCGACTTCATGCCGCCCTGCTCGCCCGAACTCGCCGCCAATGCCCCGATGATCTGTGCACCGACGCCCGGCTTCGACCGGGCCCGATTCCACGAAGCCCTGAACCGGGAGATGATAAGGTTTTTCCGGGCCCGCCTCTGACCGCTGCCAGCCCCCTCACCCTCGCCCGCGACAGGTCGGCACGCGCTGGCCGGGCAGCCAGTGACGGCCTCAGGCCTCGGGCGTGAGGTGACGGGGTTCGGTCATCGGCACAGCTCAGGGCGCAATCGGGGACACGTCGCCGTCTGCGGCATCACCCGTAGCGAACGACCGCCGGGCGTTGGCCCGGAAGGCCCTTGGCGTCGTCCCGACCTGATCCCTGAAGGCACGGTTGAATGGACCGACGGACCCGAAACCACAGTCAAAGGCGACATCCAGAATGGGCCGATCCTGGTCCGGGTCGGCGAGCAGATGCTTCGCCCGTTCGATCCGGTGATGATTGACCAGCCGGTTGAAGTTCGCGAAGCCCAGCGCCGATCGGATGCACCGGGATATCCTGTACTCCGGCTGGCCCAGACGGGTGGCGACATCGGCGATCCTCAGGTCGGGCTCGGCCGCGAGGGCCTGGTCGCGCAGCAGTCCCACGACCTGTTCGGCGAGACGCGTGTCCTCGGCCGTCGGCGAGCGACTGACCGGCGACCGGTCGTGCCGGGAAAGCGGGTGCCGAAGGCGGAACCAGACCGCCCCCGCCGCCCCGATCAGACCGATCATGGCACAGCCGCTCAGGATCAGATCGTCCCGTGAGACCTGGCCTTGAACCGCACCGGACGCTTGAATCCCCAGAACCGAGATCGCAACCAGACAGGCGAAGATCGCGAGGAAGACGATGCGGAACCGCTTCTCCGCACGCGACATGTCAGCCCGGCGGCCATTGATCGGCTCGATGAAGGTCAGCAACAGGGCTGCCGATCCGGTCAGTGCATAGGCATTGCCCACCATGCGCGAGAGGCCACTGTCCGCAGGGGTCAAAACGGACAGCGCCGCCATGACCGCGATCACCCCGGCCACGACGCGTGGCCACCGGGCGTCGGTCGGTGCCGGGTCGAACAGGGCCCGGGTCAGCAGCCAGGCCCAGCCGCAGGCCCCGAGTCCCACCATCAGCAAGACGGGTTGGACGGTACCGAAAGACAGCCGCCCCGCGATGTAACAGACGAAGGAGACCGAACAGAGCGCCGCATAGGCTTGGAGCCGGCTGGGTGGCCGGACCGGCCGGAACGCCGGACTGACGCCTGGAAGGTTCAGGGCTGGCTGCGTCGACAACGGTCTTTCCGAAAAGCTCGGGGATCCATGGCCTGTGCGTGAACCCCTGTCCAGCGCGCCGACCTTCATCCGGCAAGGAGGCCGGGAAGAAATTCTGGCCGTTTTCCAAATCGGCGAGACTGCCCCCGGCCCTCCGCGCATCCGTGCCGGCACCCCTGCATTCCGGGGTCACTCGGGAGTCACCATGTCCAGCATTCCTTCCCCGGTGCCCGTCGAGGGCATCACCGCCAGAGCCCTGCGCTGGTCGGGCATCGTCTGGTTCCTCGTCGCCGCCGTCGGCCAGGCGGCGTTCATCGGATTCATCCTCGCCTTCTACGGCACGCGGACCGCAGCCGGGAACTACGCCGGTTGGAACGACAAACCGTTGATCGACGGCTACATCGCCGGCGACGGCACCGGGAACCTGATTTTCATCGCCCATGTACTGCTGGCATCCGTCGTGACCCTGGCGGGGCTGATGCAGCTCGTCCCCCGGATACGGCGCACCTTCCCGGCCTTGCACCGCTGGACCGGGCGAACCTTTCTGGTCGTCTCCGGCTTCCTGGCGCTGAGCGGTGCCTGGCTGACGGTCGTCCGGGGGACATCGCTGTCCACCGTCTCCTCCATCGCCATCCTGATCGACGGGCTGCTGATCCTGGTCTTCGCCGCCATCGCGTGGAGGCATGCGATCAAGAGGCGTTACGATCACCACCGGCTCTGGGCCATGCGGACCTTCATGGTGGTCAGCGGCGTGTGGTTTCTCAGGGTAGGAATCATGGGCTGGGTGTTGGTGAACCAGGGGCCGGTTGGGATGTCGGGCAAATTGTCCGGCCCGGCCGATGTCGTCCTCGTGTTCGGCAGCTACCTGATCCCTTTAGCCCTGCTTGAGCTCTATTTCCGGGCGGGCCGCAGCACCCACGCGTTGCCGAAGACCCTCGCGACGGCGCTGGTCCTGGCCGCAGCGGTCTTCACGGCGACCGGTGTCGTCGGGACGATCGCCTTCATGTGGGGACCGCATCTGTAGGAGCAGTCCGGGGTGCCCTACCCCCGCCCGCGATAGGTCGGTACGCCCTGGTCCGGCAACCACAGCCCCTCCGGCGGCGCGCCCGTCTGCCAGAAGACGTCGATCGGTATCCCGCCGCGCGGATACCAGTAGCCCCCGATGCGCAGCCATTTCGGTTGCAGCAGGTCGGCGATCTTCCGGCCGATGGCCACGGTGCAGTCCTCGTGGAAGGCGCCGTGGTTGCGGAAGGCGGTCAGGTACAGTTTCAGGCTCTTGGACTCGACCAGCCAGTCGCCCGGCGCATAGTCGATGACGATGTGAGCGAAGTCCGGCTGCCCTGTCACCGGGCACAGGCTGGTGAACTCGGGCGCCGTGAAGCGCGTCAGATACAGCATCCCCGGATGGGGATTGGGCACCCGCTCCAGCTCGGCCGTTTCCGGACTGGTCGGCTGGACGGTGTGCTGGCCGAGCTGGTGCAGGCCGGAGGTGTCTGTGGTCATGGCGGGGGATGTAGCGGGTTCGGCCTTCGGCGTCATCCGGGTGATTGGTGGCTGGTGGCTGGGCAACGCCGGTGCGGGGCGCGATCGGTGCCGGCTATCCGCTGGCAGAGGGGCAGCCAGCCACCAATCACCAATCACCTCTTCCATTTGCCTTCCCCCTCGTCACCCCGCTATCCGTAGCCAAAGACAACCCGGGGACTCGTCATGGCCATTCCGACTTCGCTGCAACACGGTCTGAAACTGCCGGTCATCGCCGCGCCCATGTTCCTCGTCTCCGGGCCGGATCTGGTGGTCGAGACCTGCAACGCCGGCGTCATCGGCACCTTCCCTTCGCTGAACCAGCGCACGACCGAGGGCTATCGGGAGTGGCTGGTCGAGATCAAATCGCGCCTTCACCCCGACGCCGCAGCCTATGGTGTCAACCACATCGTCCACCCGACCAATCCGCGGCTGATGGCCGACATGATGGTCTCGGTCGAGGAGAAGGTGCCACTGATCATCACCTCGCTGGGCGCGGTGCGCGATGTGGTCGAGGCGGTGCACGGCTATGGCGGGGTGGTCTTCCACGACATCGCCAATGTCCGCCATGCCCGAAAGGCGGCCGAGGCGGGCGTCGACGGCCTGATCCTGGTGGCCAATGGCGCCGGCGGTCATGCCGGGGTGGTCAACCCCTTCGCCCTGGTCGAGGAAGTGCGGTCCTTCTACGACGGGACGATCATCCTGTCCGGCTGCCTGTCGACGGGCGGCGACGTGGCAGCGGCGATCATGATGGGTGCCGACTTCGCCTATATGGGCACCCGCTTCATCTCGACGACCGAGTCGATGGCCCAGTCCGAGTACAAGCAGATGATCGTCGAGGCCGGTGCCTCGGACATCACCTACACCCCCGCCGTCTCGGGCATTCCGGCCAATTTCCTGACGCCCTCGCTGATCGCCAACGGCATCGACCCCAAGTCCCTGCCTGAACACAAGCTGGACATGGCGGACGAGGCCAAGGCCTGGAAGACGGTCTGGTCGGCCGGTCAAGGCTCCGCCGGGGTGCGTGATGTTCTTCCAACGGCCCAGCTCATTCGTCGGCTTACGGACGAATTTACGCTGGCCTGTAACAAATTCGACAAGAAGCGGCTCTAGACCCCGCCTCGTTCAAATGAGGCGACTCACACGTGCTCCGTACCCTGACGACCGCCGGTGTCCTGGCGACGACCCTGTTGGCCTTCGCCGTCCCGGCCGCAGCGCAGGAAGCCCCGGCGGGCAGCTGGGCCTTCGTGGTCGGCACCGCCACGGACAACCGCTCCAAGGGCGCGTCCAAGTCTGACGGCGAGGCCTACGTCTTTGGCGAGGCAGAATGGGAGAATGCCTCGGGCCTGATCTACGGCGGCGGCGGAATCCAGACTATCAAGAGCTCCAGCGGTTCTGACCTTGAAGTGGAGGTCGGTTTCGGCGTGCGGCCCGAGTTCGCTGGTTTCGACCTTGACCTCAACGCCACCCACAAGTCCCAGATCGGCGCGGCCTCCGGCTATGACGACAACGCCTGGGAGCTGACCGCCGACGTCAGACGATCGATCGGCCCCGCCAGCGGGCGCGTCCGCTTCCAGTATTCGCCCGACGGCATGGGTGGGACCGAGGCCTGGACCTGGGTGGAGGCGCGCCTTGGCTGGGACTTCACTGACAAGCTTGAAGGCACGGCCGCGATCGGCCGCCGCGAGCAGGACAACAGCCTCGACTACACGGCCTGGAACGCCGGCTTTACCTACGCCCTGACCGACAATCTCGACGCCGAGCTGCGCTATTACGCCACCGATGCGGACGTTCCCGGCGAGCAATATGCAGACAGTCTGGTCGCCGGGATCAGCTTCGCCTTCTGAGACCGCGACAGAGGCCTCGCTATTCCCGCCAATCCCCCTATCTACGACCAATGAGCAACCATCGTCCGACGACCCTCGAACGCGCCTATGAGCTGGCGCGCGGCGGCGGCTGCCGCACCGTCGGCGAGATCAAACAGGCCCTCCAGGCCGAGGGCTTCGAACGGATTCAGGACTCCCTCTACGGCCCGGCCTTGACTGCGGCCCTGCGCAAGCTTTGCCAGGAACACTATGTCGCCGCCCCGGAGGGCGAGCAGGCCGATTAGCCGCACCGGGCACCAGCTTGATTTTGGCGTGCGGCCGGTCCAAAAGCGTTCTGTCGAGCTCTCTGCGAAACGCCACCCTCTGCTTTCGCACTGAGGTCTAGCCGCTCCTTTCAGACCCGACAGACCCTAGGGGCTTTTCCCTCGGGCCAACTGCTAGCGGAGGTCCTGAAAATGGCTACCGGCACTGTAAAATGGTTCAACTCCACCAAGGGCTACGGCTTCATCCAGCCTGACGACGGCGGCAAGGACGTGTTCGTCCACATCTCGGCCGTCGAGCAAGCGGGCCTGCGCGGCCTGGATGAAAACCAGAAGGTTTCCTACGAAATCGAGCGCGACAAGCGTTCGGGCAAGGAATCGGCTGGTCAGCTGAAGACCGAAGGCTGAGTTCACGTACCCTTCCCGGGTGCATGATTTCGACGGCGGTGAAGGCGAAGGCCTTCGCCGCCGTTTTGCTATCTGCACCGCGCCGCTTGCTATTGGTCCGGAAAGCGCCCACCTGAGGCCTCGTCGATCTCTTGCGAAACGCTGCTGCCCCTTTGCATCGCGCACCGAGGTCCAAAGCCGATCCCATTCAGACCCGACAGGCCGACCCGGAACCTCTTCCGGCGGTCAACGCCTAACGGAGGTCTCAAAATGGCTACCGGCACTGTAAAATGGTACAACTCCACCAAGGGTTACGGCTTCATCGCCCCCGATGACGGCGGCAAGGACGTTTTCGTCCACGCTTCGGCCGTCGAAACGTCCGATCTGGGCACGCTCAACGAAAACCAGAAGATTTCCTACGAAGTCGAACGCGACTCGCGTTCGGGCAAGGAATCGGCCGGTCGCCTCAAGGCTGCCGAATAGTTTCCGACACGCGACCCTGCCGGGATTGATCCCGGCTGACGGAAGGGCCGGCCGCCGAACAGGCGCCGGCCCGACTGTTTTTCAACTTCCGGAGAAGCCGATGACCCCGCTGGCAGACAAGCTCCCCACCATGACCGACCCCGACCTGAAGGCCCTGCGCCTCAATGCGGTCCGCCTGTCAGAGAGCGGCTCCCCCACCAAGATGGCCACCGCTGCCGAACTGGTGCCCCTGATCGACGAGGAATTGGCCCGCCGCGCTGCTGACAAGACGACCACCGCCGTCAAGAAGCCCCGCGCACCGGCCAAGAAAAAGGTCGTACCCGCCACCGGCCATCAGACCGCCCTGCCGGACAGCAAAGCCGCCTAGGGTCCGGACTCATTTGGCCCAGTAGCAGACGGTTGCGGCGATGAGCACGCCGGAGAGGTAGTTGGCTGCCAGCTTGTCGTATCGGGTGGCGACACGGCGATAGTCTTTGAGCCGTGCCCAGAGCCGCTCGACGGTGTTTCGCTGGCGGTAGGCGACGATGTCGTAGGGGATGGGCCGCTTTCGCGATGTGGTGGTCGGGATGACGGCCTCGGCGCTGCGCTCGGCCAGGCGCTTCCTGAGGTGATCGGCGTCATAGCCGCGATCAGCCAGCAGCTTTCGGAACGGTCCGGTGCCCTCGATCAGGGCGTGAGCCATGGTGATGTCGTTGGTATTGCCGGCGCTGAGCAGCAGCACCCGCGGGCGACCGTGATCGTCCACGAGGCCGTGGATCTTGGTCGTTCGACCACCTCGGGAGCGGCCTATGCTCTGGACGAAGGCCCCCCTTTAGCGCCCGCCGCCGAGCGGTGGGCCTTGACCGAGGTGCTGTCGATGGCGGCGCTGGAGTAGATGCCGCTGTGGCCGGTGAGGGCCTTGAAGATGTCATGCCAGATGCCTTGGCGGCTCCAGCGGTTGAAGCGGTTGTAGACCGTTGTGTACGGCCCGTACTCGGCGGGGCAGTCGCGCCAGCGCGCACCCGATTGAAGCATATGGATAATCCCGGAGATCACCCGGTGATCGTCGACCCGCCGCGCACCACGACGACCGCGAGGCAGGTGCGGCTCGATCCGGGCCCACGCTTCATCATCCAGCCAATAGAGCTTGCGCATCCAAGGACTCCTTCCGGATTCCTTGAATCAGAATAGCTGAACGACCACCAGGACTTATTGAGTACGGACCCTAGACCCACCGTGGGAGTGGAGATTCACGCCCCTCGATTGGACTCAGGCCCGTTTCGCTGACAACCTCCCGTATCGGCGGATCGCGTCCGCCTGAACAGGGGGTTTCATGCGTATCCGTTCGCTCGCCATTGTCCTCGCCTGCACCCTGGTGCCGACGTCTGTTCTGGCCCAGGCCTCCGGCGTCGTAGAAAAGCCTGCGGCCCTGGTCGCCGATGGCATCCCGGCCATTCCGGTGGCGCTGGCGGCCGAGACCCGACCGTATATGGAATTCCGTACCGCAGGCTTCGCGGGCTGGAACGCGGCCGACCGGTCGATGCTGATTTCAACCCGCTTCGGCAATACGGCCCAGATCCATCGCGTTGCCATGCCGATGGGCGCTCGCGAGCAACTCAGCTTCGAAGTGGAGCCCGTCGGCGGCCGCTGGTCCCCCGCCGGCGATGTGCTGGTCGTCAGCAAGGACAGGGGGGGCGATGAGTTCTTCCAGTTGTTCACGCTGGCCGATGGTCGCCTGAGCCTGCTGACCGACGGTGGGCGCAGCCGCAACAGCTTCGGGGCCTGGAGTCAGGACGGACGCCTGATCGGCTACTCCTCCACCCGGCGCAATGGTCGCGACAGCGACCTCTATGTCATGGACCCCCGTGATCCCTCGACCGCCCGCATGGTGGCGGAGGTCAGCGGCGGCGGCTGGAGCATCGCGGACTTCTCGCCCGACGGCCGAACCGCGCTCGTGGTCCAGGGGATCCAGGTCACCAAGTCAAACCTCCATGCCCTCGACCTCGCGAGCGGCCGCATGACCCCGATCGGCGATCACAGCCTGCCGATCGCCTATGGCGGCGCCGAGTTCGCGCCCGACGGGACCTTGTGGGTCACCTCCGACCAGGACAGCGACTTCCAGCGGCTGGGTCGTCTCAACATCGCCACCGGCGTCTTCACGCCTGTCTCGACGGAACCGCGCTGGGACGTCGATGCCTTCGACATCGCCGATGACGGGTCCTTCATCGCCTACACAATCAACGAGGCCGGCAGCACCCGCCTGCGTCTGCTCAACCCCGTTTCCGGTCACCTGCGCACGGTCAGCAACCTGCCCGCAGGCATTGCCGGCGGCCTCGACATCGCCCCCTGGGGCGATATCGGTCTGACCTTCTCCTCGGCCCGGAGCGCCTCCGACGCCTTTTCCATCGACCCCACGACTCTGGCGGTCACCCGCTGGACCCGCAGCGAGACCGGCGGGCTGGATGTCACGCGCAACGTCGAGCCGGAACTGATCGAGGTCGCCAGCTTCGACGGAGAGCCCGTCTCCGGCTTCCTTTACCGCCCCGACGCCGCCCGCTTCCCGGGGCCCCGTCCGCTGATCGTGAATATCCATGGCGGGCCGGAGGGCCAGAGCCGTCCCGGCTTCATGGGTCGCAACAACTATCTGATCAACGAGCTCGGGATCGCAATTTTCTTCCCCAACGTCCGCGGCTCCACCGGCTACGGCAAGCGGTTCGTCAGCCTGGATAACGGGCCCGAGCTGCGCGAGAATTCCGTGCGCGACCTCGGAGCCTACCTCGACCGGCTGGGTGCCGATCCGGCCATCGATGCGGAGCGCGTCGCCGTCACCGGCGGCTCCTATGGCGGGTACATGTGTTACGCCGGGGCCATTCATTATGGCGATCGACTGCGCGGCGCGAATTGCGTGGTCGCCATCTCCAACTTCGTGACCTTCCTCGAGAACACCGAGGCCTATCGCCGGGACCTGCGCCGGGTCGAATACGGCGACGAGCGCGACGCGGCCCAGCGCGCCCGCCTGGTCGAGATCTCCCCCATGACCCGGGTCGACGAGATCAACATCCCCTTGATGGTGGTCACCGGCGGCAATGACCCGCGAGTCCCGGCGTCAGAGGCCGACCAGATGATCGCGGCTGTGCGGGCGAATGGCCGCAGCGCCTGGCACCTTCTCGGTCAGGACGAGGGCCACGGCTTCGCCAAGAAGGTCAACCAGGACTACCAGTTCTGGGCCAGCCTGCTGTTCTGGCGCGAGACCCTGCTGAGCGTGGACTGATCGACGGTCTGTCCATGAGCCTCGCCGCCGCCGTCCTCGCCACCCTGACGCTTCAGCAGCCCGACCCCCTGGCCCCGGCCCGGACGGGCCAGGTTCTCTGCTACGAACCCGACGCGGCGCGTCAGACCTGCTACGGGACCGCGTCCTACCGCTGGCTGGGCGACGGAACCGTCATCAGCGACATCGTGGTCGCCGCCAGCGAGGTTCCAGCGATCTTCATACACTCGAGTGCGCCCGTCTTCATTCGGGGTGACGCGGAATGCACACGGCTGGTCCCCAGCGCCGGTCAGATCACCGCCGTCTACCAGGATGGCAAAAAGCTGGGCGGGTCCGAGTTCGAGTCGTTCAGAAGGATTCTGGGCTCGATCATCGATCAAGCAAACGGGTCCGGCCGCGAATTGTGTTTTTCCTACAACCCCTTGGCCAACGGCGATTTCAAATCGACGGCAAGGGTCGACGGCGTGGCGCGGCCCGATCTGGACGGGACCGTGCGTTGGGTGCGCCCCGCCGATGGCTGGCGCATCGCCTTCTAACCGATGGCTTGGTCCAGGTCCGCGATCAGGTCCTCGACATCCTCCACCCCGACCGACAGACGGATCAGGTTGTCGGTCACGCCGCCTGCCTCACGCAGGTCCTTCGGAACCGAGGCGTGGGTCATGATGGCCGGGTGGTTGACCAGGCTTTCGACCCCACCCAGCGACTCCGCCAGGGTGAAGACCTGAACCCGCTCCAGTACCCGTTTGGTCCGCTCCAGATCGCCGTCAATCAGGGCCGTGACCATGCCCCCGAAGCGGCCGTTCATCTGGCGTGACGCCAGTTCGTGCTGCGGATGGCTGATCAGACCCGGATAGATGACCTTCGCGATCCCCTTCCGGTCCTCGAGCCAGCGCGCCACCGCCATGGCCCCTTCATTGTGGGCCTTCATGCGCAGGCCGAGCGTTTTCAGGCCCCGGTTGGCCAGGAAGGCGTCGAACGGCCCCATCACCCCGCCGACCGAGTTCTGGAGAAACTTGATCTCCTTCGCGAGGTCCGGGTTCGCCGTCACCAGCGCCCCGCCGATGATGTCGGAGTGGCCGTTCAGGTATTTGGTCGCCGAATGCATGACCGCGTCGGCGCCCAGCTTCAGCGGCTGCTGGCTCCAGGGCGTGGCGAAGGTGTTGTCGACGATCAGCAGCAGGCCGTGCGCCCTTGCGATCTTCGACAGGCCGGCGATGTCGGCCAGTTTCATCAGCGGATTGGTCGGCGTCTCGGCCCAGATCAGCTTCGTCTTCGGCGTGATGGCTGCCTCTACGGCCGCGAGATCGCTCAGATCGACATAGGCGAAGTCCAGCCCCATCGAGCGGCGCCGCACCCGCTCGAACAGCCGCCATGAGCCGCCGTACAGGTCGTCTCCGGTGACGATGTGCGAGCCGGCGTCCAGCAGTTCCAGCGCCGTCGAAGTCGCCGCCATACCGCTGGCGAAACCGAAGCCGTGGGTCCCGCCCTCCAGATCGGCCAGACAGGCCTCGAAGGCCTCGCGCGTCGGGTTTTTGCCGCGGGCATATTCATAGCCCTTGTTCACGCCCGGGCTTTCCTGGGCATAGGTCGAGGTGGCGTAGATCGGGGTCATGACCGCGCCCGTCGTCGGGTCCGGGCGCTGGCCCGCGTGGATGGCGCGGGTCGAAAAGCCCTGGCTGTTCTTGAGCGAACTCATTCTGTTTCCCGATCGATACGGCCGATGTTGCCTGCGTAGAACGCCGATGAGAGCTGGAAGATCTCCAGCCATTTCGGCGCTGTGAACAGGTGGTTGGAGTCCCGCAGAACAGCCACCCTGACGTTGATCTCGCGTTCCCTGAGAAACTCGACCCACTGCGCGGTGTTTCGGGGCAGGACATGGGTGTCGCCCTCGGCCCGGATCATCAGCACTGGAATACGCCGGCGTGGCGGCCGGGGTGGATAGACGTCCACACCGCCAGCCAGCCCGATCGCCGCCGCCGCCCGGCTGTTTCCGAGCGCGCCGTCGACCGCGACATAGGAGCCAAGCGAATAGCCGAACATGGCTGTGCGGTGCCGATCCACACCCCGGGCAATGAACCAGTCGATGGCGTGCTCGCCAACATCCCGCCAGGCCTCCACCATCGCGGGCTCCCGGATGCCGTCATCGGGCCAGGCGTCCGTGAACAGGGGCGTCAGCACTTCATAGCCGTCAGCAGCAAAACGCATGGCCAGTTGGTGCCAGGCTCCCCGGTTGGTGATGCGTCCGCCCGAGCCGTGCATCATGACGACAGCGGCTCGCCGCCCCTCGCCGACGGGGCGGTAGTGGATGGCGCGAATGGGTTTGCGGTGACTGAGGAAGGTCAGGCCCTCATAGGTCGCTGCCGGCACCGTGGGCGCATCCTGCGCGGCCGCCGGCGTCGCGCAGAACATCGCCCCCGCGCCGAGAATCAGTTGTCTTCGCTCCATGCCCCTCCTCCCCGGCGACGTTTCCTAGCGGTTCAAGCTCAGGTGGTTAATCAGATCGGTCCGTGTGATCAGGCCCACGAACTTCTCGCCGTCCAGCACAATCGCCACACGGTCGCGGTCGAACAGGGGGATCAGGGCATCCAGGCTCTCGCCCACCTGCACCGTGTCAAGGTCGCGGGTCATGGCCGAGGCCACCGGGCGGGCGAACCGGTCCCGCCGCGTGATCTCGTCAGTGTTCATGACATGGACCAGATCGCTCTCGTCCAGAATCCCGACCAGCCTGCCGTCCTGGATGATCGGCAGCTGCGACACGTCGGCACCGCGCATGCGCTTGAAGGCGGTGTCCAGGGTGTCGTCCGGCCCGGCGACAACCACGTCGCCCTTCTCGTATTTGCGGCTGATCAGGTCCGAAAGGTCGCCATGGATGGGCTGTCCGCCCAGCCCCTGATCGGCCAGCCAGGCATCGTTGTAGACCTTGGACAGGTATTTGGCGCCGGTGTCGCAGACGAAAGTCACGACCCGCTTGGGCTCGGTCTGCTCGCGGCACCAGCGAAGCGCCGAGGCGATCAAGGTGCCCGAGGACGACCCTGCGAGCACGCCTTCCTTCAACAACAGCTCCCGCACGGTGGCGATCGCCTCGGCGTCGGGGATGGAATAGGCCTTGTCGATCAGGCTCATGTCCGCCGTGTCGGGCACGAAATTCTGGCCGATACCTTCGACGGTGTAGCTGCCCTCCGGCCCCGGCACGCCCTCGTTGACGATGCCCGCCAGGGTCGAGCCTACGGGATCGGCAAGGATGATCTTCGCATCCGAGCCGACGCTCTTGAGATATCGGGCGATGCCGGTGATGGTGCCGCCCGAGCCGATGCCGGCGACGAAGGCGTCGATGTCGCCGCCCATCTGTTCGTGGATTTCCGGCCCCGTGGTCTGGAAATGGGCCAGGGAGTTGGCCTCGTTGGCGAACTGGTTGACGTAGAATCCGCCGGGAATCTGCTGCGCCAGCCGCTCAGCCATGTCGGTGTAATACTCGGGATGCCCGTGCGGCACATCCGAACGCGTCAGGCGAACATCGGCACCCATGGCCCTGAGGTGCTGGATTTTCTCCTTGGACATCTTGTCCGGGATGACCAGAAGCACCTTATAGCCCTTGGCCTGACCCACCAGCGTCAGCGCCAGACCCGTATTGCCGGCCGTCGCCTCGACGATGGTCCCGCCGGGCTTCAGAAACCCCTCCGACTCGGCGGCCGCAATCATTGACAGGGCGATGCGGTCCTTGATCGACCCGCCCGGGTTCTGCGCCTCCAGCTTCAGGAACAGGCGGCACGGGCCGGTGTCGATCTTCGTCACCTCCACCATCGGCGTCTTGCCGATCAGGTCCAGCAGTGAGCCGGTCGGACCGGACAGGACAGGCGTGGCGGCCAATGACATTCAAAAACTCCAGGGGGCTTCTGCGCCGGAAGCTAGGCGCGCCCTCGCCCCATCACAAGCCGCGCAAGATTTCGCCTCTCGAAGAGAGCCGAAGCGCGGTATCAAGGATTCCAAATGACAAAATCATCCAGCCGGCCCCCCGCCGGCCTACCCGACAAAGATACCCTGATCGCCTTCCTGCGCGATGCGGGAACGGCCGAGAAGGCCGACATCGCCCGCCACTTCGGCCTCAAGGGCCATGAGCGGCGCATGCTGCGCGAAATGATCCGCGAGCTCGAGGAAGACGGAAAACTGGGTAAGCGCGGCCGCAAGGGCCTCTCCGAAGTCGGCACCCTGCCCCCCGTAGGCGTGGCCGATGTGGTCGAGCGCGATCTCGACGGCGAACTCTATGTCCGTCTGGTCGAGGCCTCGGCCGACGCCCCCCGGGCCCTGCTGATTCCCGACAACGGCGGCAAGACCGGCCCCGCCCCCGGCATGGGCGACCGCTGTCTGGTCAAGTTCGCCCGTGGCGAGGACGGCTGGGAAGCCCGGCTGATCAAGAAGCTCGACGCCGGTGCCAACAAGGTTCTGGGCGTCATCCGCAAGTCGAACAAGGAGGTCCGGGTCGAACCGGTCGACCGCAAGTCGAAGGACGTCCTGCTGGTCCCCCACGCCCAGGCCGAGGGCCTCCGCGACGGCGACCTGGTCCTGGCCGCCATCGAAAAGGGCGACCAGCGCTATGGACCGAAACGCGGCAAGATCCTGGAGAAGATCGGCCACGAGGGCGACGCCCGCGCCGCCTCCCTGATCGCCATCGCCGCCCACAATGTGCCGATGGGCTTCTCGGAGGCTGTCGAGAAGGAAGCCGAGGATCAGGAACTACCTTCGCTGAAGGGCCGCGAGGACCTGCGCGACCTGCCGCTGATCACCATCGACCCCGCCGACGCCCGCGACCACGACGACGCCGTCTACGCCATGCGCGACGATGATCCGAAGAACCCGGACGGCTGGGTCGTCTGGGTCGCTATCGCCGACGTCGCCGCCTACGTCCGCCCCAATACGAACCTCGACCGCGAAGCCCGCGACAAGGGCAACTCCACCTACTTCCCCGACCGCGTCGAGCCGATGCTGCCCGAGCGCCTGTCCAACGGCCTGTGCAGCCTCAAACAGGGCGAGAACCGCGCCTGCCTCGCGGTCCGCATGGTCTTCGACAAGGACGGCCGGAAGACCGGGCACAAATTCGTGCGTGGCCTGATGCGATCACAGGCCAAGCTCAGCTACGAACAGGCCCAGGCCGCCATCGACGGGCCTGAAAAGGGCGGGGGGACGGACGACACGACCGGCCCCATCATGACGGCCATTCTCGAACCCCTGTGGGCGGCCTATCGCACCATGCTCAAGGGCCGGCTGAAGCGCAGCCCTCTGGCGATCGAAAGCCCGGAACGGCGCATCCGCATGAACGATCAGGGCCAGATCATCTCGATCGAGCCCCGCGTCAGCCTCGAGGCCCACCGGCTGATCGAGGAGATGATGATCCAGGCCAATGTCTGCGCCGCCGAGACCCTGGAGCAGAAGAAGACGCCCCTGCTCTACCGCGTCCATGACGCCCCCAGTCAGGAGAAGCTGTTCAACCTCGGCGACTTCCTTCAGACCATCGGCAAGCCTTGGACCAAGGGCGAGCCGGCGACGACCAAACGGTTCAACAAACTGCTGGACGAGACCCGCGGCGGCGACCATGCCGAGGTCGTCAACGAGGTCGTCCTGCGCAGCCAGATGCAGGCCATATATTCGGCCGAGAACGTCGGCCATTTCGGCCTCAACCTCGACCGCTACGCCCACTTCACCTCGCCGATCCGGCGCTATTCCGACCTGATCGTCCACCGCGGCCTGATTCGCGCGCTTGGCATGGGCCCAAAGGGTAATCACGACGGCCTGACCGACCGGGAAATCAGCGAACTGCCCGCCATCGCCGAACAGGTCACCCTGACCGAGCGTCGCTCCATGGCCGCCGAGCGTGCCGCCATGGACCGTTATATGGCCGCCTTCCTGCAGGAGCGGGTCGGGGCGACCTTCCCCGGCCGCATCACCGGCGTGACCCGCTTCGGCCTGTTCGTCCGGCTGGACGAGACCGGGGCGGACGGCCTGGTCCCGGTGTCCACGCTCGGGACGGAGTATTTCACCCACGACGACAAGTCCCACGCCCTGGTCGGCGAGCGCAGCGGTGCCCGCTGGACCCTGGGACGGACGGTTGAGGTGCGGCTGAAGGAGGCGACACCGATCACCGGCGGGCTGGTTTTCGAAATGCTGTCCGACCCGGCCCCGCGTGACCTCAATGCGCCGGCACCCCGACTGGGCCAGCGCGCGCGCGGACCCGGCGGCGGGGGCAGCTTCCCGAAGCGCGGGACCGGCCGTCCCGGCGGCCCGAAACCGCCCGGCGGCGGTCGTCCCTCGGGCGGGCTGAAAGGTGTCCGCAAGGGCAAGCGGCGCTGACGGCGGAATTCGTCACGACTTCGCCGCACGCCTTGGGCTAGTCTTGCTGAGGGAGGACGAGATGATCAAACCGAATTGCGCTGTCGCTGTCTTGCTGGTCGCCCTTCTGCTGGCAGCACCGGTCGCCGCGAACGATACCGTCGCCTCCATGGGGGCCGGTGGTCTGGTCTTCCAGCGCACCGACGGAATCGAGATGCGGTCGGAAGATCTGTACGTCTCGCAACGGGAAATCCGCGTCCGCTACCGGTTCTTCAACCGCACCGACCACGATATCGCCACCCTCGTCGCCTTTCCCATGCCCGATCTGCCGGGGGATATCGAACGGAACGTCGCGATCGAGGACCCGTTGCAGATGCCCTTCACCACGACTGTGAACGGCCGCCGGGTCGCGACCAATGTCGAACAGAAGTCGGTTCACAACGGCGTCGATCATTCGGACATGATCCGCGGTCTCGGCCTGCCGCTCTCGCCGCGAGGCGAGGCGACGATGCAGGCGCTCGCCACCCTCCCCCAACCGCAGGTCGACATGCTGATCCAGATGGGCCTGCTGGAGGACCGGTCATGGACCGATGCCGGCGTCCGCCATCTTGAACTGGTCCCACTCTGGACGCTGAAGACAACCCACTTCTGGACCCAGGTCTTCCCGGCCGGACGGGAGCTCGACGTCCGCCACCGCTATGCCCCGGCCGTCGGCGGCTCGGTCGGCAGCAGTTTCGGCTATCCGGTCACAGCGGAGAGCGACCAGGCCCGCGAGGATGCGGCACGCTACTGCGCCGACGACGCCTTCCAGGCCGGCGCGCGGCGGATGCGGGCGCGCGGCCTGTATCTGTCCGAGACCTGGGTCGACTACATCCTCACCACCGGCGCCAACTGGGCCGAGCCCATCGGCGACTTCCGGCTGGTCGTGGACAAGGGGGCTTCCCGCAATCTGGTGAGCTTCTGTGGCGAGGGCGTGCGCAAGATCAGCTCGACCCGGTTCGAGATCCGGCGACGCAACTACACGCCGACCAGCGACCTCTCGGTGCTGATCCTGACCGGAACGCCGATCGACGACTGATCGGATTGGTCAGTCGTCCGCCTGCCGGCGCGCGTGCTATGGCCGGGCATGGCCACGCCTTTCGACTCGACCCGCGACCTCACCGACGCCCCGCGCGTGGGCGGCCGACAGACGCCCAAGGACGCCGCCACCCTGATCCTGACCCGCGTCCGCAAGGGGCAGGCCGAGGTGCTGATGGGCCGCCGCGCGCCCGGCCACGTCTTCATGGCCGCCAAATGGGTCTTTCCGGGCGGTCGGATCGATCGCTCTGACTTCACCGCCGCCTCGGCCAATGACCTGCCCGCACCGGACACCGCCCGGCTGACGCGCGAGGTGCCCGCCCGCCGCGCCCGCGCCCTCGCCCTGACCGCGGTGCGGGAGACCTTCGAGGAGACCGGCCTGCTGCTCGCAGAGCCCGCGCCCGTCGCCTCCGTCGCCGGTTCGTGGCGCGAGTTCCGGGCTGTCGGGGCCCTGCCCGATCTGGCCGCCCTGTCCTATGTCGCCCGTGCCATCACCCCGCCCGGACGGACCCGCCGCTTCGACGCCCGCTTCTTCATGGCCGACGCCCGCGCCCTGCTGCATCCCGAGCCGACCGCCGGTTCGGGCGAACTGGACGAGATCGCCTGGCTGCCGCTGGCCGACACCCGGTCGCTGGACCTGCCGGCCATCACCCGGTTCGTGCTGGGCGAGGTGGGCGAGCGCCTCGCTCATCCGGGCCGACCCCTGCCCTACGTCCGCATGGTGCGCGGCCGGCATGTGATCGAGCACCAGGACTGACCGGGCGGGCGCATGGACGGCGTCCAGCGGCAAGGCTAACCTGACCCCATGACGCCAATGATCCTGGCCGGCCTTGGGGCGTATTCCCCGCGTGAACTCCGGCCTTCGCAAGCGCTGGACGTCGTCTTCGGCCAGGCGGCGGGCTGGACCGAGGCGCAGTTCGGCATCGCCTCCCGCGGCGTGGCCGCCGCCGATGAAACCACCTCCATGATGGGTGCCGAAGCCGCAAGGCGCGCCCTGACAGCCGCGGGTTGGGCCCGCGACGAGTTCGATGTGCTGATCGGCGCCTGTGCGGTGATGGAACAGCCCATCCCCGGGTCCTCGGTCCTGATCCAGCAGGCGCTCGGCCTCGGCAGGTCGGGCATCTGGGCTTTTGATGTCAACCAGACCTGCCTGTCGTTCGCAACCGCCCTCGACGTTGCCGCCATGGGTTTCGAGACCGGCCGGTTCCGCCGCGCGCTGATCGTCTCCAGCGACATCGCCTCGGCAGGACTGGACTGGTCCACGCCCGCTTCTGCCGCCATCTTCGGCGATGGGGCGGCGGCCCTGTGCATCGAGGCGGGGGAGGTTCGGAACGGTCCCGGCCTGCTGTCCCGCAGCTTCGAGACCTACGGCGAGGGCAAGGACCTGGCCACCCTGCGATCGGGCGGCACCCGTATTCGCATCGAACATGGACTGGCGGCCTTGACCGAGGGTGCCCGCTTCCACATGGACGCCTTCGGCATCTTCAAGGCCGCTGCGCGCGCCCTGCCCGCCCTGATCGACAGGGTCCTCGGCGAGGCCGGCCTGACCCGCGAGACCGTCGACGTCATCGTCGGCCACCAGGCCAGCGCGCCGGGGATCGAGCATCTGCGGCGGCTGATGGGCGGAGATCCGGAGCGGGTCATCGACATCTTCGCCACCCATGGCAACCAGATCGCCGCCTCTCTGCCCACTGCGCTGTTCGAGGCGCGGGCGCGCGGCCTGCTGGGTCCGGGCAAGACCGTCCTGCTGCTCGGCACGGCAGCGGGCATCAGCGCCGCAGCCATGGTGCTGCGGACATGAGCCGACGCGCTCTCGTCACCGGGGCTACCGGCGGCCTCGGCCTGACCCTGACCCGGACCCTGCTGGACAGCGGCTACACGGTCCGCGCAGCCGGACGCAGTCCCACCGCCCTCGCCCGGCTGAGCGCGATGGGGGCCGAGACCATGGCCGGCGACCTGTTCGAGCTCGGACCCGTGGGTGTGTGCAGGGACATCGACGTCGTCTTCCACGCCGCCGCCCTGTCCAGCCCCTGGGGTCCCGACGCCGACTTCCAGCGCACCAATGTCGATCTCACCCGCGACCTGCTCGCTGCGGCACAGAAGGCGGGCGTCGGGTCGTTCGTCTTCGTCTCGTCTCCGTCGGTCTACGCCCGCTGGGCCGACCAGACCGGACTGACCGAGGACACGCCCTGGCCCGCGCGGCCGCTGAACGCCTATTCCCGCACCAAGGGCGAGGCCGAACGGCTCGTGGTCGCGGCGGACGCGCCCGGCTTCCGCACCGTCTCCATCCGCCCGCGCGCCATTATCGGCCCCGACGACGTGGTCCTGCTGCCGCGCATCCTGCGGCTGGTGAAGCGAGGCCGCTTCCCCCTCTTCCGTGACGGTCAGGCGCTGGTCGAGATGACCGATGTGCGTGACGCGGCCCGTGCGATCCGCTTGGCGGATGTCCACCGCGAAGCGGCCGGCGGGCAGGCGATCAACATCACCGGCGGTCAGCCCCTGCCTGTGCGCGAGCTGGTCGGCCGGCTGGGACAGACGCTTGGCCTCGAGGTCCGCATCGTCTCCCTCCCGCTGGCCCTGGGTCAGGCCCTTGCGGTCGGGGCCGACCTCCTGTGCCGCATCCTGCCGGGCCAGCCCGAGCCGGTGCTGACGCCCTACACCCTGTCCACCCTCGCCTGGTCGCAGACCTTCGACCTCGGCAAGGCCCGTCACCTGCTCGGCTATGAGCCGGCCCACGACGCGGTGGAGACGGCGCTGGCCGTCGCGCCCGGGCTGGCGGGATCGTGAAACGCTGCCGCGTCCACATCCTCCGTGCCGGGTCCTGTTCGCATCCCGCCGTCATGACCCGCCATGACGCGGGTCTGGCACCGGCCGTCTTTCCGGCGCTGGCGGCCCTGATCGTCCATCCGGATGAGGGGCCGATACTGTTCGACACCGGCTATGATCCGGCCTTCTTCACCGCCACCGAACCCTTCCCCGAACGCCTCTACCGCTGGACCACGCCGGTCAGCCTCGCGCCGGGACAGGCCGTCGCCGACCAGCTGCCGGCCTTCGGCTTCACCCCGGAAGATATCCGCGCCGTCGTCGTCTCCCATTTCCATGGCGATCACATCGCCGGCCTGACCCGCTTCCCCAATGCCCGCATTGTCTGCGCCCGCGCCGGGCTGGCGCAGGTTCACCTCAGGGGCCGGGTCTCTCGCGTCCGCCGTGGCGTGCTGGCGGCCCTCGCCCCGGCCGACATCGACGCCCGCGCGGTCTTCTTCGAGGATCGTCCGCGGGTCCCGCTCGGCCCGGACATGGCCCCGTTCGAGACCGGCGCGGACCTGCTGGGAGACCGCGCCCTGCTGGCCGTCCAGCTGCCCGGCCACTGCCCCGGCCACTGGGGCCTTCTGGTGCGGCAGGCCGATGACCGGACCCGCTTCCTGATCGCCGACGCCGCCTGGTCGAGCGGCGCCGTGCGGGACGACGCCCCCCCGCCTCGCCTGACCACCGCCCTGCTGGGCGAGACCGGCCCCTACCGCGAGACCCTCAACGCCCTGCACCGGCTGTGGGCGCGCAATCCCGAGCTGCTCGTCACCCCGTCCCACTGCGGCGAGGTCGAGGTCGAGACGGTCCGTGCAGACTGACCGCCTCGCGGTTCTGCGGGCCTGGCTTGCCGCCCGCTGGAACGGCTGGAGCCTGCGCACACCGGTCGATGTCGCGCGGCAACAGGCCCGGCTGTGGCGCGCCATGGCCCCTGTCGTCGCTCGCACCCCGGCGGTCAGCGCCCTCGCCGGCCGTCCGCTGGCCGACTTCCCGGTCATGTCGCCCGATCTCCTGCGCGAGCGCTTCGACGCCTGGAACACCCTGGGCCTGACCCGGGCCGAAACCGAGGCCGCCGCCCCGGCGGCGGAGACGGGCGGATCCGGCGAGGTGCGGCCGGGGATCGTCGCCGGCTTCTCCACCGGCTCGTCAGGACGCCGCGGCCTGTTCGTGACCAGCGCGGCCGAGCGCGCGGGCTGGGTCGGCCACATCCTCGCCCGCCTGCTGCCGGCCGACGCCCTGCTGCGCTCCACGCGGATCGCCCTGTGCCTGCGGGCAGACAACCGGCTGTATGGCGATGTGGAGAGGGCCGGCCCTATCCGCTTCCTGTTCGTCGGCCTCGACGTCCCGGCCGCCCAGCGGTTCGAACGGCTTCGGGCCTTCGCCCCGGACATCCTGATCGCCCCCCCGCAGGTTCTGGCGGACCTCGCCCGCCGCACGGACCAGCCATGGCCGCTACGCCGCCTGTTCTATGGTGCCGAGCCGATGGGCGAGGCAGAGCGCCGCTGGATCGGCGCGGCCCTCGGGGTCCGGCCCGACCCCATCTATCAGGCCACCGAGGGCTTCCTCGGTGCCGCCTGTCGCTTCGGGACGCTGCACCTCAATGAAGACGTCCTGATCGTCGAGCGCGAGGCCGTGCCGGGGACCAGCCGGTTCGTGCCGATCGTCACCGACCTGCGCCGCACCACCCAGCCGATGATCCGCGTCCGCCTGCCCGACCTGCTGGAGCCGCTGGCGACGCCCTGCCCCTGCGGCTCGCCGCGGACCGCCGTGCAGCCGGTCGAGGGCCGGCTGGAGGACCTGTGGCGCTGGCCGGGTGCCGTGATCTGCCCGCGCGAGGTCGAGTCCGCCGTCAGCGCCGCCCTCGGTCCGGAGCAGGACTGGCGGGCCCTCGCCTCGCCGGGAGGCGTCACGGTCGAGGCCGAACCGGATCGGGTCGAAGCGGCAAGGTCGGCCGCCGCGGGCCTGCTGGCGGCGCATGGACTGGATATCGCCGTGACGGCCGGCGGTCGCCCGATGCGAGACGGCATCAAGCGGCGGCGGGTGCGCTGGTCCGATGGCTGAGCGGGTCCTGATCACCGGTGCCCGGGCCGTGGCGGCGCTGGACATCGCCCGCAGCCTGCGCGCCGCCGGCTATCAGCCGCATCTGGCCGACTGCAGTCCGGCCTGGGTGGCGCGCCTGTCTCGCGCCGCCGGACCGGTGCATCGATACGCCTCGCCCGTGGAACAGCCCGCCGACTTCGCCCGTGACATCCGCGGCCTGATCGACCGGCTCGATCCTGTGCGCATCATCCCGACCTGCGAGGAGGTGTTCCACCTCGCGGCCTTCGCGGAGGCTGACGGCATCTCCGACCGGGTGTTCGCCCCGGCACCGGACCGGCTGGCCACCCTGCACGCCAAGGACCGGTTCGCCGCCCTGTGCGGTCGGCTCGGCCTGCCGGTACCGGACACCGCCCTTGTCACCGACCGGGCGGCGTTGGACGCCCTGTCCGGCGAAGCCGCCGACCATGTGTTCAAGCCGGTCTGGTCGCGCTTCGGCACCCGCACCCTGATCGCGCCGACGCCCGCCGCCCTCGCTGCCGTTACGCCCTCGCCGGCGGCACCCTGGGTCGCCCAGCGCCGCATCGTCGGCGAGGAGGTCAGCTTCCACGCCGTCTGCCACGAGGGCCGGGTCACCGCCTTCTGCGCCTATGGCTCGGACTGGCGACTGTCCGGTGGTGCCAGCTACGTCTTCCGGCCCCTGCCGCCGGAGATGATCGCCCGGCTGCGGCCCATGGCCGAGGCCCTGGCCGCCTTCGCCGGGATGGGCCAGATCGCCTGCGACGTCCTCATCGACTGCGACGGACGGCCGTGGCTGATCGAGTGCAATCCGCGCGCGACCAGCGGCGTCCACCTGTTCGGTCGCGACCCCGCCTTTGGCCGGGCGCTGATGGGACGCGGCGAGGCGAAGCCGGCCACGGCGACACGCCACCTCTCCCCGGCGCTCTGGCTCCACGGCCTGCCGACCGCCCTGCGCGACGAACGGCTGGCGGCATGGCGTGCACAAGGACAGCAGGGCTTCGACGCCGTCGCCGCGCCCGGCGACCCGGGGCCGTTACTCGGCGCCCTGGCCGATGCCGCCGCCTTCGCCCTACGCGCGCTCAGCACCGGCCGCTCGCTCACTGCGGCCATGACCGCCGACATCGAGTGGAACGGGCCGCCGGTCGGCTCCCCCGACTGAGGTTCTAGGCGCCCGCCGCCGCTGCGGGTCGGGCCCGGCATTCGGCCAGCCAGCGCGCCAGATGGGTCAGTTCCTCGGGCGGCCGGTATTTGATCATCCGCGCGAAATCCAGACCGACCACGGCGACGATGTCGGCGATGGTGAACCGGTCCGCGGCGATGAAGGCATGGTCGGCCAGCCGCCGGTCGAGGGTCTTCATGAATTTCTCGGCCGCGACCCGATTGTACTCGGCCAACTGCGGCATCTGGGTTGCCTCCAGCGCGGCCAGCGCCGGGTGCGAATGACGCACGCTCAGCATGATCGGATTGGCAAGGTAGAATTCGCACCTGCGGGTCCACATCTCGATCACCGCCTGTTCGCGTGCATCGCGGCCGAACAGGTTGGGCTCGGGATACAGGGCCTCCAGATAGCGGCAGATGGCCACCGACTCCGACACCGTCGTGCCGTCGTCCAGTTCCAGCGCCGGCACATGCGGCACGCCGACCCGGGTGCGATATTCGGCTGTCTTGTGCTCGCCGGTCAGGATGTCGACCTCGATCAGGTCGACGTCCTCGATCCCCTTCTCGGCCATGACCCAGCGGACCCGGCGAGGATTGGGCGCGCGGTGGGAGGTGTAGAGTTTCATCAGTCGGTCTCCGGCTTCAGCGGAACATGGCCACGGGCATGGCACCCACAATGGCGGCGGTCATCAAGGTCGCCAGAAAGCCCGCGAACAGCGCCTTCCAGACCAGACCCAGAACTTCCTCGCGTCGTTCGGGCATCAGGACGCTCAGGCCCGTCACCGTAATGCCGACCGAGCCGATGTTGGCGAAGCCGCAGAGCGCATAGGTCATCAGCATTCGGGTGCGCTCGCTCATATCGCCGATCGGGACATTACCCAGCTCGATGAAGGCTTTGAACTCGGTCTGGGTCAGCTTGACCCCCAGCAGCCAGCCGGCCTTGCCCGCCTCAGACCACTCCACGCCGGACAGCCAGGCCACCGGCATGAAGACCCAGCCCAGAAGACGCTCGATCGTGACCGGGCCGTCGAACAGCCAGAAGCCGCCCAGCATGACGTTTATCAGGGCCATCAGGGCCACGAAGACGATCAGCACGGCCGAGATGTTCAGCACCACCATCAGGCCGTCGGCCGTGCCCTTGACGATGGCGTCGATGGCGCTGTCGTATTTGAGGGCCGAGCCATAGTCGGCGGCGGCCCCGCCCTCGCCCGCGGTCTCGGGGATCATGATGCGGGCCAGCAGCACGCCTGCCGGGGCCGAGACGATCGAGGCCACCAGCACATGGCCTGCGGCGTTCGACATCACCGGGGCCAGGATGGCGGCATAGGCCACCATGGTCGACCCCGCGACGGTCGCCAGACCCACCACCATCATCAGGAACAGCTCCGACCGGGTCAGCTTGTCCAGATAGGCGCGGATCACGATCGGGCTCTCGACCATGCCGAGGAAGATGTTGGCCGCCACCGCCAGGGCCGAGGCGCCGCCCAGGCCCATGGTGCGCTGGAACAGAATGCCGAACCCATGGGTGATCCACTTCAGGATCTTCCAGTGCCAGAGCAGGGCCGACAGGGCCGAAATCACCAGGATCATCGGCAGGACGTTGAAGGCGAAGGTGAACAGGGCGGGCGGATTCTCGACCGAATAGGGTTGGGTGCCACCGGCCAGATAGCCGAACACGAACTGCGCGCCCGCGGCCGAGGCGCGGGTCAGGCCGTCCACCGCGCCCGTGATCGCTGTCAGGACCACCTCCGATCCCGGTATGCCGAACAGCACCACCACCAGAGCCGCCTGCACCGCGACGGCGCCGAGGGCCAGCCGCCAGGGAAAGGCCTTGCGGTTCTCGGACAGGCCCCAGCAGGCCGCCACGATGACCAGCAGCCCCAGCAGGCTCTGAAGGTTCAGCACACTGAACATGGACGTATTTCCCCACAGCTGCCCCTTGCTGCCGGAGACCGGGCGGACGCGCAAGCGGCGTCAGTCCAGCTTTAGCATCCGGTCCGCGCTCCAGGCCCCCGGTCCGCGCGCGATCAGATAGACCAACGGAGCCAGCCAAAGCAGGTGGGTGGGCCATCCGGCCGGCACGACGAACAGCTGGATCACCGCGGTCATCACCAGCAGGCCGAAGGCCGCCGGCCGGGTCAACAAGCCCAGGACGATCAGCACAGGCAGTCCGTGCTCCGCCCAGGTCGCCGCATAGGCTGCAAGATCGGACGGCAGCAGCGGCACACGATATTCCTCCGCGAAGAGGTAGAAGGTCGAGTCCTTCAGCGTCAGCACACCGTCGACCTTGGTTCGGCCGGACAGGAAGAAGGGCACCGCAATCCCGATCCGCATCAGCAGGGCGATCGCCGCTTCCGGGATCAGGACCGTAATCCGCTGGTGGATGCGGGCGACGGGATTGGTCCTGGTATCGGTGATCATTTTTTGGCTCCCTGTGCCAGCGGGGCAAAGACCCCGGCGTGAATGAGTTCGGCAAGAAGCGATGAGCTGTCGACGCGCGGCGCGGTGCCCTGGGCGGCAGCGGCAGCGACCGCCAGCGGTCGGCCCAGCCGGCAGGCCTGCAGGAAGGCGTATTCGGACGGGGTGATCCGGCGGGCAGTGACCTCGAGCCCGGGACGCCAGACGATGAGACCCTCTGTGGCCGGACGCCATTCCAGACTGCCGTCCAGGTCAGGATAGCGGTGCGCCAGCCACAGGGAAGGCGCCGACCAATCGAAGCGGAACAGGCTCAGCGACGGATGCAGTGTCAGGACCAGGCCAGCGAGAGCCAGACCCGGACGGGCGGCCTCGTCAGCGGTGAGGGGCAGGGCATCGACGGCAATATGGGCTTCCGTCCAGGCCCGGTCGAGACGCGCCACCGGTGCCAGGAACGGCAGTTCCCGGGCCGGTTCGAACCGTTCAAGCCAGGCAGGAAAGCCCACGCCATAGGCCGTCATCACCGGATCCTCGCCCGGTTCAGCATCCGCAAATTCCCGCGCCGCCGCCCGGAACCAGTCCGCTCCGGTCAGCTCTGAAATGGTCGGATAGTTGGCCTGCAACGCGTCGATCCGGGCCTTGACCGGGGTGTTTCGATAGACGGACAGCCCCGCTGCCTGATCGCCGTCAACGAGTTCGGACATGAGGGCCTCCGGGCGACCGACAAGCGCTTCGGCGAAGGCGGCATGAAAGACCGTCATGCGGCAAGCCGGTTCGCGGCGGTCAGCACCCCTGCGGCCCGCGCCTGCTCGGCCAGCAGGACGGGGAAATCGGGCACCGCGCCATCGCGCTCGATCAGGGTCGGGCGGGCCCCGATCCGCTGTGTCAGCCGCGCATGCAAGGCCCAGACGGCTTCCGCGACCGGAGTATCATGGCTGTCGATCAGCAGCCGCTCCCCAAGGACCGGGTCCGGCGTATGCCCGGCCAGATGGATCTCGCCGACCAGATCGGCCGGCACCGCATCGATCCACGCCTCTGCGGAGAACCCCATGTTGCAGGCGCTGACATGGACATTGTTGACGTCAATCAGCAGGCCGCACCCGGTGCGTCGCGCGATCTCCGACAAAAATTCGACCTCGCCCCACTCATGGCCGGAGAGAGCCAGGTAGGCGGTCGGATTCTCGAGCAGGATGAGTCGACCGAGGGCGCTCTGCGCCGCATCGATATTCTCGCAGACCAGCGCCAGCGTCCCCGCGTTACGCGGAACCGGCAGCAGGTCCGGATGATAGATCCCGCCCCGGCGCGACCAGGCCAGATGCTCGGATACAAGGAAGGGCTCGAACCGGTCGATCAGGGCCCGGAATCTGGCCAGATGGACAGGATCCGGGCGCTCGTCCCCTGCCAGGGACAGGCCGACGCCGTGCAGCGACACGGGGCGCGTCCGCCGGATCCGCTCCAGCCAGTGCAGCCGCGGCCCGCCGTCGACCATGTAGTTCTCGGGATGGACCTCGAACCAGAGGCCGGCCTGCGCACCGACCGCAGGACAGCTCTCGGCCTCGGCATAGTGCCGTGGCTTCAGACTCACTCCGGCGGTCGGCGCGCAAGCCAAGGCTCAGCGGCCCGGGATCGGGGTGAGCGAGCCGTTGCCCGCCGGGGTACGAATGGCGGTACAGGTACCCTTGGCCACCAGCTTCCAGGCATTGCCCTGCCAGTCGCGGGTCGAGGTGCCGGCGCAGGACGTGCCCGGACCGGCGGCGCAGTCGTTCTGGCCGGCCCTGGAGACGCCGTAGCATTTCTCCATTTCGGGCCGGGCCTGCGGCTGGGCCAGGGCGGCGGAGGCACCGAGGGCCAGGACGGCACCGGCGCCGATGGCGATCTTGGTGGGGGTGTTCATGGGGTTCGCTCCTGAGATCGACCGGTCTGGGTGATGCCGGTCGGACAGCAAGGGTTTCGTCGGTCACGCGGAAGCGGTTACCGCGGCCGGCCCAAAAAAAATGCGCCGCGCCTTTTTCGGGCCGCCCTGTAACCTCCGTACGACCTGGCGCGAATGAGGAGGCAACGTGGTCGACCGGGAAGCCCATCTCAAACGTCTGATGTTGCTGGGCCTGGACGGCGACGCCGGGGCCTGGCGCGCCCTGCTGTCCGAAGTTCGGCCGGCCATCACCGCCTTTCTGAAGCGTCGGCTCATCGGCTGCGAACCCGATGCGGAGGATCTCGTGCAGGACTGTCTGATCGCCATCCACGCCAAGCGGGCGACGTTCGACCGCACCATGCCGTTCACGGCCTGGGCCTATGCGATCGCGCGCTACAAGCTGATCGACCATCTGCGCCGACAGGGGCGTCGCGCGACCGTGCCGCTTGAAGATGCCTCCGTCCTGCTGGCCGAGCACACCGTCGAGGACGGCGTCGTGCGACGTGATCTGACGCGCGTCCTGTCCATCCTCCCCGCGCGTCAGCGTCGGCTGGTCGAGGATATGCGGATCGGCGGCTTCAGCGTCGCCGAGGCCGCCGCACGCAATGGATTTACCGAGGGGGCCGCCAAGGTGAGCGTTCACCGCAGCATGAAGACGCTGACCGCAAGCGTGACGAACCATGAAGACTGATGATCTGATCGAAGCCCTCGCCGCCGGTATCGAACCGGTCAGGCCCGCCCGCCTGTCGCCCTTTATGATCGGCGGCTCGCTCGCCGTCGCCGTGGCGTCGGTCGTGGTGCTGTTGGGCGTCCTGCCCGACCTGGCCGAGGCCGTGGCGGGCCCGGCCTTCTGGCTGAAGGCCGCCTACACCGGCTCGCTGGCGGGGGCGGCGCTGTGGCTGGTTACCCGTCTCGGACGACCGGGTGCGTCGGTCGGCATGGTGGGATGGTCGGTCGCAGCCATCGTCGGTGTGGCAGGCCTCGCTGGTGCGATCGAGCTGCTCCGGCTGCCGGCCGAGGCGCGGATGGATGACTGGCTGGGCTTCACCTGGAAGGTCTGTGCCCTCAACATCCTGATGATCTCGGCCTTCACGGCCCCCGTGATCTTCCTCGCCGCCCGCCGGATGGCCCCAACCCGCTCGATGCAGGCGGGCGCCGCCGCAGGCCTGCTGACCGGTGCCGTCGCCGCCACCGCCTATGGCCTGCATTGTCCGGAAGCCACCGCCGCCTTCGTGGCCACCTGGTACACCTTGGGAATGGCAGCCGCCGCCGCATCGGGAGCCATCATCGGCCGCTTTGCCCTGCGCTGGTAGGCCGTCCGCAAAAGCCGTGCTTCAGCCCTGAATCCGTCGCGATCCACGCGCGTCATCACGAAACCGTGATCACCACGGCACAGGGAGAATGACGATGCGCAAGGCTCTGATGCTGGCCTCGGCCGGCCTGATCGTACTGGCCGGATGTTCGCCGGCGAGTGACAAGGCGGAAGAGTATTCGTCCGAGACCGCAGCCGCCGCAGAGGCCGCAGCCGAGACACCTGCGGACGCTGCAACCGCGACGGCCCGGAACACCACGGTGCCGGCACCGGTGGTTCCGCGCCCTGCCCCGCTCGCCCCGGTGGCGCAGATTGCCTATGCCTACAGCTACGCCCTGTCCCTGCCGCGTGACCGGGGGGCCGAGATGATGAGCCGGCACGAATTGGCATGCGTCTCCGCCGGGCCCGGCTATTGTCAGGTCATCGCGGCCCAGGCCGACTGGACGGCGCGCGAACCGGCCGGGCGGCTGGAACTTCGCGGCCAGCCTGAATGGATCAACCGCTTCCGGAGTGGCCTGGCCCTGGAGGCGCAGAACGCCGGCGGCCGTCTGGAAGAAGCCATCACCGAGGGCGAGGACGTCACGCGCGGCATCGACACGGCCGCGACCGGGGCCCGGACCACCGCCTCCCTCGCCGAGCGCATCCGCCAGCTCCAGGCCCGGTCCGGCGGGACCATGGCCCAGCGGCTCGAGATCGAACGCGATCTGGCGGAGCTGCAACAGCAGTACGACGCCCAACAGATCGAACTGCGCGCCCTCAATGACCGGGTCCAGTCGGCCCGGCTGACGCTCGACTACCGCCAGGGCGGGGTCATGGCCGCCGACAGTCCGACGCGCCCGGTCGCCCGCGCGCTCGGCAATGCCTTCGGCCTGTCGATGGGCATGCTCGCGATCCTGATTACCGCAGGCTCGGTGCTGTTGCCGATCGTCGTCATCGGCGGTGCTGTCTGGTGGGCTATTCGCAGGCGGAAACCGGCCGCGACGGTCTAGACCTCTCCGCGGACCAGCCGGCTGTACTCATCCATCAGGCCAAGGCTGAGATCACCCGGAGTGAAGCGATCGTCGCCGATCTCACTCACCGGGGTGATCTCGGCTGCCGTGCCGCACAGGAAGCATTCGCTGAACCCGGCCAGTTCTTCGGGCAGGATGTGGCGCACCTCGACCTCGATGCCGCGTCCTGCCAGCATTTCCAGCACCGTCTGGCGGGTAATGCCGTTCAGGATCGCCCCGTCGGCGGGCGGGGTGATCACCCGGCCGTCCTGCACGAAGAAGACATTGGCGCCCGTCGCCTCGGCGACATAGCCGCGCCAGTCCAGCAGCATGGCGTCGGCATAACCCCGCGCGTCGGCATAGTGACGATTGATGGTGCCGATCATGTACAGGCCCGCCGCCTTGGCCTCGGTCGGGGCGGTTTCCGGCGACGGCCGCTTGTAGGGTGCCCAGCACAGGCGGATGCCCTTGCGCTTGGTTTCCGCATCGAAATAGCTGGGCCAGTCCCAGACGGCGATGGCCACATGGACGGTGGTGTTCTGGGCCGGGACGCTGACCTGTTCAGAGCCGCGCCATGCGAGAGGCCGGACATAGGCCTCGGTCAGGCCGTTTCTGGCGCAGGTCTCCTTGCAGGCGTCGTTGATCTGCGCCACCGTGAACGGAATCTTGAAGTCGAGCACCTCGGCCGAACGGAACAGGCGGTTCGTATGCTCCGTCAATTTGAAGATCTGGCCATTGTACATCCGCTCGCCCTCGAAGACCGAAGACGCGTAGTGGAGCGCGTGGGTCAAAACATGCACGCGGGCTTCTCGCCAGGGCACGAATTCGCCGTCAAACCAGATCCAACCGTCACGATCGTCGATAGGAACGAAGGCCATTGAATAACGTCTCCCGCGCTGATCACCGGGTTAGAGCCGCCGGAATCGCTCAGGTCAACGTCTGGACACGCGGTCGGGTCGCTTCAGCGTGACCGATGCGCGTTCTACCGGCCGTTCAGGCCCGGTCGCCGGTGCCGGAGCCGGCCGACATCTGCTCGTCGTCGACGACGATGACCGCATCCGCGAACTGCTGAAGGAATTTCTTGCCCGCGAAGGCTATCGCGTGACCGGCGCGGCCCATGCCGCCGCCGCCAAACGCCTGATGGAGCTGATCGAGTTCGATCTGGTGGTGCTGGACGTCATGATGCCGGGCGAGAGCGGTTTCGACCTGACCACCTGGGTCCGGGGCAAGGCCGAGACCTCGAGAACGCCCGTCCTGCTGCTCACCGCGCGCGGCGATCCCGACGACCGGATCGAGGGTCTGTCCCGCGGCGCCGACGACTACATGTCCAAGCCGTTTGACCCGCGCGAACTGGCCCTGCGCGTCGACGCCATCCTGCGTCGCACCGGCGGCAAGCCCCTGACCCCGCGCGAGATCAAACTCGGGCCCGCGGTGTTCGACATGGAACGGCTGGAGCTCACCCGCGACGGCAAGCTGCAGCGCCTGACCGAGGCCGAGGCCCAGCTACTCAAGACCCTGGCCATCCACGCCCATTCGGCTGTCGAGCGGATGAGCCTCTCGCCCGACACCGCCGACATCACCGGCCGGGCTGTAGACGTGCAGGTCACCCGCCTGCGTCGCAAGCTGGAGGCGGACCCCAAGAACCCGCGCTACCTCCAGACCGTCCGAGGCGTCGGCTATATGCTGGCCCCGGACTGATGGGCCGATGAGGCTGCTCCCCGCCAGCCTCTGGCCGCGCTTCCTGAAGCGGCAGATGCCGACCTCGCTATGGGGACGGTCGCTGCTGATCATCGTCCTGCCGGTGCTGGTCATGCAGGTGGCCGTCACCTGGGCGTTTTTCGACATGCACTGGCAGACGGTGACCGCCCGCCTGTCCGACGGCCTCGCCGGCGACATCGCCTGGGCCGCAGAAAGCTGGCGCGACGATCCAACCCCGGAAAACCTCCTCGTCATCTCTGAACGAGCCGAGCGGTCCATGTCGCTGTCGGTCGCCCTGCAGGAGGACGCGACGCTGCCCCGCGAGCAAGAGCGTGGCCCCATCGGTGTGGTCGACCGCACGCTTGAAAAGGCGTTGAAGACGCGCCTGGACCAGCCTTTCTGGTTCTCGACTACCCAGTATCCAGCCTATGTCGACATCCGGGTGCTGCAGCCAGAGGGCGTGCTGCGCATCATCGCCCCGCGCGAGCGCGCCGTCGCCACCCAGGCGCACATCTTCGTCCTCTGGCTGACCATCGCCACCGTCCTGCTGATGAGCGTCGCCATCCTGTTCATCCGCAACCAGGTCCGCGCCATTGAGCGGCTGGCCGATGCCGCCGAAGCCTTCGGCCGGGGCGAGACAAGCGAGCATTTCAAGCCGCACGGGGCGCGCGAGGTCCGCGCCGCCGCCAACGCCTTCCTGGCCATGCGCGAGCGGATCCAGCGCCATATCGACCAGCGTACCGCCCTGCTGGCCTCGGTCAGCCATGACCTGCGTACGCCCCTGACACGTCTGCGCCTCGAACTGGCGCTGGCGCCGCCGTTCAAGCGCTCGAAGGCGATGGAGGGCGACCTCGACGAGATGGAGCATATGATCGACGAATACCTCGCCTTCGCCCGTGGCGAGTCCGGCGAGGCCGCCCAGCCGGTGTCGATCCCGGACCTGCTTTCGGCCGCCGCCGAGGATGTCCGCCGCGCCGGAGCCGGGGTTGAGGTGGTCGCCCCCGCCGACCTGACCGCCATCCTGCGCCCGCTGGCCTTCAAACGCGCCCTGACCAACCTGGCCGGCAACGCCGCCGCCCATGGAGAACACGTCCGCCTCAGCGCCCGTCCCCTGCCCTCCGGCGGTCTCGAAGTGTCCGTCGAGGATGACGGCCCCGGCATTCCGGAGGACATGCACGAAGAGGCCTTCCGGCCCTTCTCGCGCCTCGACGCCTCGCGCAACCAGAACCGCAAGGGTGTCGGCCTCGGCCTCGCCATCGCCCGCGATGTGGCTCGCGGCCACGGCGGCGACATCACCCTGGAGCGCAGCGACATGGGCGGCCTCTGCGCCCTGATCCGCCTGCCCGGCTGATATTCCTTCCCCATCGGGGGAGGATTGCCAAGCGCGACCATTGCCCCCACCTTCAGTCCAGACAGGGCCCATGGAGGACATCATGCGTAAACTCGCCATCTTCGCACCGCTCGCCGCCGTTCTGGCCTTCAGCGCCGCTCCGGCCATGGCCGAGCCCGCCCTGATCAGCGTCAGCCTCGGTCCCGACCTTCAGGAAAAGGCCGAGGAACTGGGCCCGCGCGAGGTTCAGGAACAGGCCGACCGGCTGGCCGAACTGGTCGGCCGCGCCCTCGCCCGCGACGGCGATCTCGACGGCGCCCGGATTGAACTCGTGCTGACGGACCTGCGCCCCAACCGGCCGACCTTCCAGCAGATGGCCGACCGGCCTGGCCTGGACGGGCATCGCAGCATTTCCATCGGCGGAGCGACCATCGAGGGCCAGATCACCACCGCCGACGGCCGCACCCTGCCGGTCCAGTACGACTGGTATTCCAACAGCCTGGCGGATGTGTATGGCTCCCAGACGTGGCAAGACGCGGACCGGGCCTATCGCCGGCTGGCCGTCAACCTGGCCGACGGTCGCTACGTCAAACGCTAGAAGCTGCGCACCCGCTGCACGGCGGCCCTGACAGCGGCCCGGGCCGCCCGCTCGAGGTCGCCGCTCGCCGCCATGGCGTCCAGCCCCGCCCGCGTCGTGCCGCCCGGCGAGGCGATGCGCGCGATCAGCGTCTCCAGCGCCTCGCCGGTCTCGACCCCGGCCCCGGCTGATCGCAAAGCCCCGCGCGCCAGCCGCGTCGCGGCGTCCGCTGACAGCCCCTCGGCCTCGCCCGCCCGCGCCAGCGCTTGAACGAAGGCGTGGATGAAGGCCGGCGCCGATCCCGCCGTGGCGGTGGCGACATCGATATCGTCTTCGAGGTTCAGGTCCACGATCTCGGCCATGGCTTCAAACAGTCCACGCGCTGTCTCACGCGCGGCGGTGTGATTCGACCACAGGGCCGCGACCCCTCGACCCTGCGCAACCGCTGTGGTCGGCATGACCCGTGCCACCGGTCGACCCGAAAGGGCGTGGATATCCGCCACCGTCACGCCCGCCATGACCGACACGATCATGGCGTGGGGATTCAGCACCCCGACCAGTGGTGTCAAAGCCTCGCTCCATTTCGCCGGCTTGACTGCCAGCAGCAGTGTCCGCGCATCCGCCAGGGCCATAAGGGGCGGATTGACCCGCGCACCCTGCGCCCGAGCCGCCTCGGCGGCCGGCTTGTCTGACGGGGTCATAATGACCAGCTCGCGGGGATCGACCGCTCCGGTCTTCAGCCAGCCCTCAACAATGGCCGATCCCAGCCGTCCACACCCGACCAGGGCGACGGTTCCGGCTATGGCTTGTGTATCCATGGCCTCAGGCCGTGCCGACGGTCTCGAACAGGCAGGAGTCGATCGCTTCCTTCGGCTTCTTGTTGCCGCGGATCATGAAGTCGAAGGCGGGGTAGTAGCGATCCGCCGCCTCGACTGCGGCGTCGATCATCGAGGCCGCCTGGGCCAGGGTCGGGCGCTCACCCATCGGCAGGGCCAGCGAATGGCGGAAGACGATCTCTCCGTCCTCGGCCCAGACCTCGAAATGACCCATCCAGGTGCGCTGGTTGATCAGGCCGACCAACTCATAGGCAGCGGCCCGGCGCGACTTGGACGCCTGCAGGTCCAGGGCGCAGCACAGTTGCAGGCAGTCGCCCTCGGGCCGCCAGGCGAACCACAGCTCATAGTCCTTCCAGTCCCCGGCCAGGGCGAAGGCCAGATCGCCCTCGTCGGTGCGGTCGAACGGCAGGTTTTCGGCCACCAGGACGTGTTCCACGACATCCAGGGGATCGTAGGGAACATCGACTTCTTCGGGCCGTACAATGTCCATCAGGCACTCTCCGGGCGCGACTCACGCCCTGTCATCGGACGGTAGGCGGGTTCGCAGATTCGGCTCAACCGGCTGCGTCCTGAGGGGGAGAACCCGCTGTGGACGTTCCCGTGGCAGGCTTCTTTGTGGCCTTGGAGGGTGATGTCAGAGCCGCGACCTCGGCCCGCAAAGCCGCAATCTCGGCCTTCAGGGCGTCGAACTCGTCGCGGCGGACCAGATCGAGGTCGGCGGCCATGCGATCGGTGCCGGCACGAAAGGCCGTCTTCGCCTCCTCGCCCGCCGCCTGGGCCAGCCCCACGGCGCCGGTGGTCAGCTTGGCGAACTCGTCGAGGAGGGGGTTGCGGGTCTGCATCGGACTCTCCGGCTCGAACCAACGAGCGTCGTTAACGAAGGTTCACCCGATATGGTGAACGAAACCTTGCTGTCGATGCGACCTATGGCCTGATTTGGGCGCAGCGCGGCACCTTGCTGAAATTTCAGGGACGCGCCCCGCGCCGCTTGCTAAACCGCAGGCGAAGACCTTTCCGCAGGAGCGCCCGTGCAATTCCCCGAGTTCGATCCGGTCCTCTTCAGCATCGGCCCGTTGGATATCCGCTGGTATGCCCTCGCCTATGTCGCGGGCATTGTGGTCGGCTGGTGGTATGCCGCCCGCCTGACGAAGGCCAATGCGCTGTGGCAGCCCGGCAAGCCGCCGGTCACGACGATCCAGCTCGATGACCTGATCCTGTGGATCACCCTCGGCATCATTCTCGGTGGCCGCCTCGGCTACGCCCTGTTCTATCAGCCGCAGCTCTACGCACAGATTTTCACCGGCGCGGATCTCGGCGAACGCCTCGCCGTTCTGCGGCTCTGGGACGGCGGCATGTCCTTCCACGGCGGGCTGATCGGCGTCTCCCTGGCGATCGTCCTGTTCGCACGGAAGAACGGGATCCGGCTGCTGAGCCTTGGTGACCTGGTGGCCCCGGCCGTGCCGATCGGCCTGCTCTTTGGCCGCATCGCCAATTTCATCAATGGTGAGCTCTGGGGACGCGAGACGACGGCATCATGGGGGGTCAGGTTCTGCAACGACCGCATCGAACAGCTGTATGGTTTCTGTCCTGCCGGTGACGTGACCCGCCACCCAAGCCAGCTCTATGAGGCCGGTCTTGAGGGCATCGCCCTGTTCGTCATCCTCTGGCTCGCGGTCTGGAAATGGCGACTGCTGGCCAAGCCCGGCTATGTCACCGGCCTCTTCCTGTTCGGCTACGGCCTGGCGCGGGCGACGCTGGAGAATTTCCGCCAGCCCGACGCCGGTCTCGAGAGCCTGCCGCTCGGCCTGACCATGGGCATGATGCTGTCGATCCCGATGATGATCATTGGAGCCTGGCTGATCTGGCGGGCCTGGAGCCGGCCACCGGTCGCCGCCTGAGCCCATGTCGCTGCAAGACCGTCTGGTGCGCGAGATCGTCCTGACCGGGCCGATGACGGTGGCTGACTATGTCACCCGCTGCCTGCATGACCCGGAAGGCGGCTACTACGCCACCCGGCCCGCCATCGGCGCGACCGGGGACTTCATCACCGCGCCGATGATCAGCCAGATGTTCGGCGAACTGATCGGCCTGTGGGCGGTCGAGCTGTGGCGACGGCTCGGCGCGCCCGAACGGGTACGGCTGGTCGAGGTCGGACCGGGCGACGGCACCCTCATGGCCGACGCCCTGCGGGCGGCCCGTCCGGACCCCGAGTTCCTGCGCGCCGTCGACCTGATCCTGATCGAACCCAGCCCGCCGCTGCGCGAGGCGCAAGGACGGATGCTGGCCGACAGCGACATTCACCCGCGCTGGGTCGCCTCGCTGGATGGGATCGAGACCGACGCCCCGGTGATCCTGATCGCCAATGAGGTGCTGGACTGCCTGCCTGCCCGCCAGTTCGTGAAGACCGAAGACGGCTGGGCCGAGCGCCGCGTCGGCGTGACCGACGACGGTGCGCTGACCTTCGGACTGGTCAAGATCACCGGCGGCTTCAAACGCCCGGAGTTCGCAGTCGAGCCCGGCCAGACCGTGGAGATTTCGGACCAGCAGGCCGCCTTCGGCCGCGACATCGGCGCCCTGATCCGCGACGCCGGGGGTGCGGCCCTGCTGATCGACTACGGCCGTGCGCGGCGCGAGGCCGGCGACACCCTTCAGGGCCTGCGTCGCCACCAGAAGGTCGATCCGCTCCAGACGCCGGGCGAGGTGGACCTGACCCAATGGGCCGACTTCCCCTCAGTGCTGGAGGCCGCCCTCCACGCCGGTGCCGATGTGACCGGAACCCTGGGCCAGGGCGAATTTCTGGGCCTGCTCGGCATCGAGGCCCGCGCCCACCGTCTGAAAGAGGGTCGCCCCGACGCCGCCCCGGTCATCGACCGCCAGCTGGCCCGGCTGACCGCCGACGACCAGATGGGCCGCCTGTTCAAGGCCTGCGCGATCTTTTCGCCGCGTTCTCTGGTGGTACCGGGGTTTGAGGGGTGATTCCGTCATCCTCGGGCTTGACCCGAGAATCAGATGGTCCGGTGCTCGGTGACGCCTTGATATGGCTCCGTCAGATGGGCCATCCCTCACCCACAGCCCGGCCCAACCTCTGATCCTCGGGTCAAGCCCGAGGATGACGGAGATAGAAGTGGTTATCGTATGAACCTCGCCCCAATCACCCATCCGCTACTGGATCGGGCCGGTGTCCGCCACGGCTTCTTCACGCGGCAGGGTGGCGTCTCGACCGGCCTCTATGCGGGCCTCAATACCGGCGTCGGCTCCAGCGATGACCCCGCCGCCATCGCCGAGAACCGCCGTCGCATCGCCGAACATCTGGGCGGCGTCCCCGATGACCTGGCCGCCTGTTTCCAGATCCATTCCGCCATCGCCCGCGTCGCCGGGGCCGGCTGGAAGGGCGCGCGGCCCGAGGGCGACGCCACGGTCAGCGCCACGCCCGGCGTCATCTGCGCCGTCCTCACCGCCGACTGCGCGCCCGTGCTTCTGGCCGACCCCGAGGCCGGCGTCGTCGGCGCGGCCCATGCGGGCTGGAAGGGCGCGCTGGACGGCATAGTCCACTCCACCGTCGCGGCCATGCAGGCCCTCGGCGCCGAGCCCGGCCGGATGGTCGCCGTCGTCGGCCCCTGTATCGCCCGGGACTCCTACGAGGTCGGTGCGGACTTTCAGGAGCGGTTCGACCACCACGACCCCGGCAGCGCCCGTTTCTTCGCGCCCGGCGAAAGCGCCGACAAACGTCTGTTCGACCTGCCTGCCTTCGTCCTGTGGCGGCTGGAACAGGCCGGCGTCGCCGACGCCGCATGGACGGGCGATGACACGCGCACGGACGCGGGGCGGTTCTATTCGAACCGTCGGGCGTATCTGAACGGGGAAGCCGATTTCGGCCGGCTGATGAGCGCGATCAGCCTGGGCTGATCCAGCGGGCCGTCAGCCCGCCATCGCCATCTCAGGCACCCGCGTCACTTCGCGCCAGGCCTGCGGGTTGGCCAGCAGTTCGCGGACCAGCAGGTTGTTGATCGCATGGCCTGCCTTGACGCCCTCATAGCGGCCCAGCAGGGGCGCGCCGAGGACATACAGGTCACCGATCGCGTCCAGCGCCTTGTGCCTGACGAACTCGCGCTCCATCCGCAGCCCGCCGGGGTTCAGGATCTGGTCACCATCGATGACCACGGCGTTCTCCAGCGAACCGCCGCGGGCCAGGCCGGCGCGGCGCAGGGCCTCGACCTCATGGGCGAAGCCGAAGGTGCGGGCGGCCATGATCTCGGTGCGGAAGGTTTCCTCGTCGACGACGAAGTCCACCACCTGATTGCCGATCACCGGGGTGTCGAAGTCGATCTCGAACCGCATTTCATAGCGGTCGCAGGGCAGCAGGGCAGCGGTCTTGTCGCCGTCCTGCACCCGGATCGGCTCGAGGATCTCGATGTAGCGGACCGGAGCTTCCTGACGACGGAAGCCGGCGCGGTCCAGCAGCTGGACGAACTGCAGCGCCGACCCGTCGAGGATCGGCAGTTCAGGGCCGTCAACCTCGACCACCACATTGGAAATGCCGAGGGCGGCGAAGGCCGCCATCAGATGTTCGATGGTCGACAGGCGAACGCCGGCGGCATTCTCGATCATGGTGTTCAGGCGGGCATCGACGACAGCCTCGCCCGACACCGGAATACGGTTGTCGCGATCCTTGATGTCGGTGCGCACGAAGACGATGCCGGTGCCGGCGGGGGCCGGACGCACGGCCAGACGCACGCGATCGCCCGTATGCACGCCCACGCCCGCGATGATCGCGGGGGCGACGGTCGTCTTCTGGCGATGGTCGATTCTGACCGACAAACTCAAACTCACTGCCGCTTTTGCGCCCCCGCCTCTGTGTGCGGAGTTCGCCTCACGAACGGTCTAGCGGCCCTACCGCAAGCGCGAAATGAAAGTCAGGTTTCGGATTGTTTCGGCTTCGGTAACTGTCTCCCTCCCCTTCACGGGGAGGGATGTCGTCGCGAAGCGGCGACAGGGTGGGGAATTTTGAAGCCTGGCGTCGCCGGTGCAGGACTGGCGTCCCCCACCCGGGCTTCGCTGCGCTCCGCCGTCCCTCCCCACTTCGGGGGAGGGAGAACGGTTCGCACCTGATCCCTAGTTGGCCAGCCGCCTCAGGAAGGACGGGATCTCCAGATCATCCTCGGCCTCGCCGAGCTCGGGGGCCGGCTGGGTCTGACTGGTCGAGCGCATTTCGGTCGTGCGCGTCTGGGGCGGATAGGTCGGCTGGGCCGGCTGGCGCTTGCCGCGGCCGAACAGGCTCCAGCCCGACTTGCGATGGTCCCGGTCGTCATAGGCGTCCTGGGCCGGATCTTCATGCCGGTGCTCGGACTGGGACGCTGCAGCCCGGTCCATGTAGAGATCGCCCTGGGCCACCGGTGCGCTGGCTTCGGCGACCGTCCGACTGCGCGGTGCGGACTCATACTCCTCGACCCAGGGATCGATGATCGGCTCGAGAGTGCGATCCTCCGAGACGTGGATCACGGGTTCCGGGCGCGGCTCAAAGCGGGGCTCGGGTGCGCGTGCGGCGGCCCCGTACGTCGGCTGGTTGGACTGAAAGGTGGGAACGACCGGCGCAGATTCCGCCTGACGCGGGGCCTCCGCGCGAACCGGCTCACGGATAGGGTCGTGACGCACCGGCTCGGCGCGCGAGGCCGCATGGGCCGGGGTCGGGCGGCGGGCGTCGAACACCGAGGTTGCGGCGTTCGGCGTGGTCTTGACCGCCGCCAGGTCTTCCATACCCGTGGCCACGACCGAGACGCGGATCTTGCCGTCCAGAGCCGGATCGAAGGCGGCACCGAAGATGATGTTGGCGTCGGCATCCACCTCGCCGGCGATGGCGTTGGCGGCCTCGTCGACTTCCAGCAGGGTCATGTCCATGCCGCCGGTGATGTTCACCAGCACGGCCTTGGCGCCCTTCAGGGACGTCTCGTCCAGCAGCGGATTGGCAATGGCGTTCTGGGCCGCCTGCAGGGCGCGGTCCTCGCCCGAGGCCTCGCCCGTGCCCATCATCGCCTTGCCCATCTCTGACATGACGGCGCGGACGTCAGCGAAGTCGAGGTTGATCAGGCCGGGCAGGATCATCAGATCGGTGATGGAACGTACACCCGAGTGCAGCACCTGGTCGGCCATGCCGAAGGCGTCGGCGAAGGTCGTGCGCTCATTGGCGACACGGAACAGGTTCTGGTTCGGAATGACGATCAGGGTGTCGACATAGCGTTGCAGCTCGGCGATGCCCGCATCAGCCAGGCGCATACGGTGGCGGCCCTCAAAGGTGAAGGGCTTGGTCACCACGCCGACCGTCAGAATGCCGCGGTCACGGGCGCATTTGGCGATGACCGGCGCGGCACCCGTGCCGGTGCCGCCGCCCATGCCGGCGGTGATGAAGACCATATGAGCGCCCTCGAGGTGCCCATGGATTTCATCGGCCGATTCCTCGGCGGCATTCATGCCGACCTCGGGGTGGGCGCCCGCGCCCAGACCCTGGGTGATCGTCTCGCCCAGTTGGACACGGCGGTCGGTCTTGGCGAACGACAGATGCTGGGCGTCGGTGTTGGCGACGACGAATTCGACACCCTCCAGACCCGCGTCAATCATGTTGTTCACGGCGTTCCCGCCGGCACCGCCGACACCGAAGACGACGATCCGCGGCTTGAGATCCGTGGCTTGAGGACGCACCAGCGAGAGAGACATTCTTTTCCGACCTTATCCGACCCTGCCCCTGCAGTCCGATGCGAAAACCCCGCCGATTCGCATTGGTTATGAGCGCGTTAAGGAAACGCCCGATCTGCTTAAGAGAGTGTTACCGGATAGTGTGAGTCGCTTCGGACGCACTGGCTTTTTTGTCGCAAATAACCGTCAGGATGGTCATGCGGCGGTCCCGGGTTCAGGACACCCTGGTGACGGCACCCGCCGCTTCGGCGGCATCGATCGCCCGGCCGAGCGCACCCGGCTCGATGAAGTCGAACTCGGCCAGCATCTGATCACGGCTGAAACGCGTCTGCGCCGCACACCACTCATAGGCCACCTGGATCTGGGTGGTGGCCTGCGGAAAGGCGGATCCGGTGGGCGCGTAGCCCGGCGCGGCTCTGCGGTCGGGCAGTTCGAACCTGACCTGCCGGGGGACAAGGCGTTCCTGGGCCATTGCGACCTCATCCCGAAACGCAGGGCTGGCGACGATGTCGGCGATCAGCCTGCCCAGCCTGACCAGTTGCTCGGACAGGGCCCGGCCGCCGTCCTGGTCTGCCGGGGCAAGATACGCCCGAAACTGCGGAAACTGGATCGCCGCATTGTCGAGCAACGAAAGGATCGATCGACCGTACAGGGCTGTCACCGAGAAGGTCACATGCAGAGACGCCCCCTGGGTGGCGAGGGCGTCATGAAACCGCCCGCGCGGCAGATACAGCAGGTCTCCCGGCTTCATGACGATCTCGCTCACGACCTGCCCGCGGGTTTCCTCAAGCCAACGCAGCGTCTCGGGACCGTTGGGAGGGAGATCGACCGGCGTGTCGAGTTGCTGCTCGTAGATGCGCCAGACCTTCGTGCCCTCTGTCTGAATCGCGAAGACGTCGTGGGCGTCGTAGTGAGGTCCAAACGCCTGAACATTCTCGAACGAGCAATAGACGTTGGCACCGACCTGGGCGGAAAACGCGCGGCTCAGGACGGTGGCCACGTCTCCGATGGGGCCATGCAGGGACTGAACCTCGTTCGCGACGAGACTGGCACCGGCGTTGAGAAACAGTTCGACCTTCTTCGGGACGGGTCGCAGCCCGTGTCCCTCAATAGTTCGGACGCTCTGACAATAGTCCGCGACGGGCACGGGCAGACGGTTCGCGACAAGCTTGAGATTGTGAGGCGTCCAGATCCCGTCCTGGCCCAGCAATCGGTTGAAGTCCGACCAGCTCAGGAGCGTGCGCCTCCCGGCGTCGTCGCCCGCCGGAATGTGCAGGGGCCGCCGGCCCAGCACCTCCGTGTGGAACCGGTCCGGCGCATACGGCGCGAGCAACGCCTCAAGGTTTGACAGCATGGAGCAATGCTACGCTCCCGGGCACCGAAATTACAAGAACCCCCGCCGGCCTCGGGAGGCGGCGGGGGCTCCTGGTCTGGATAGTCAGTGTCTTCAGTACGGCTGGAAGTTCAGACCGAAGTAGTAGCGGGTCCCGTAGGGGTCGAAGTTGGAGGTCAGACCGGTTCCCAGCCATGTAGCCTGTTCGGCGTCGAAGGCATTCACAACGCCTGCCCGCACCGTAACCTGCTCCGTGGCCCTCCAGGACACGCCGAAGTCATGACGTGCGAAGTTTCCGGTTTCGAAGAACTCGATCGGCCGGTTGTCGAGGTTGCCGGACTGCGCGAAGCCGCGAATGCGGGCGATGTCCTGCGACGACTGCCAGTCCACGACCCAGTTGAACGACCAGTCGTCGTTCGGCGTATAGGCAAGGGTCGAGGTCAGTCGGACCCGCGGGAAGAACACCGCACTCGCAGACTCGGTGAAGTCGCCGGGGACCTGCGGGTTGTTGAAGTTCTTCTGTTCGAGCAGCCAGCTGCCGGTGACCCGGTAGTTCAGCGTGCCCCAGTCGCGTCCGAACGTCTCATTCAGATCCAGCCGGTACGAGCCCGTGAAGTCAAGGCCGCGGGTCGTCCGCTTGGCGAAGTTGATCGAGCCGGAGATGAAGGCACCGATGGGGTCGCCGATCGGCGCACCGACCGCGAAACCCAGGTTGGGGTTGTTGCGGATGATGGTGTCGCAGGCGGCCTCGTTCAGCGACGGACCGTTGACACAGTTTACGATCGCGACGCCAGGCGTCACGGCCGCGATCACATTGGTGATCGTGATGTCATAGTAGTCCAGAACCAGGGTGACATCGGGCAGGAAGCGCGGACGGAGCACCGTGGAGAAGGTGAAGCTCTCGGACTCCTCCGGCTTCAGGAAGGGGTTTCCGCCCGTGACGCCCTGAACCGACCCTGAACCCAGAACCGTCGGGTCGAAGTCGTCGAGGATGCCCGGGGTCGCGCCGGCGAAATCGAAGGTCCGACCTTGCCGCGCCGCCAGGGTGGTGCAGTTGGCGATGCGGTTCGTCCGGAACTCGGCGTTGCCCGGCGCGTTGATGTTGGCCGTCGAGCAGGGATCCGAGAAGGCGAAGTTCGCGAAGCTGGGCGAGAAGCTCGCGAAATTCTCGGTAAGGGTCGGCGCGCGGAACGACGTATTGAAGCTGGTCTTGAAGGTGATGTCCTGAACCGGACGATAGATCAGGTTGACGCCGTAGACGTCGCCCTTGCCGACCGTCGTGTAGTCGAATGCACGATAGGAACCGCTGAGTTCGGCATACTCACCCAGCCAACCGTCACGGAACAGCGGCAGCGACACTTCTGCGAACCATTCTTCGGTTTCATACTGCGACTTCGGAGTAGAGGCGGGCACGAAGCTCTGCGTCAGGCGTCCGGCGATGTCATCGTCGAAACCGACACCCCGGGTGAACTCGCGCCGGGCTTCGATACCCAGGGCCACGCCGATGGCACCGGCACCCCAGAAGTCCCACAGCTCGCCCGACACGGCGGCCACGGCCGATTCCTGCTCGGTCGTCTCCTCGGCGTCTGACACGAACCTCAAGTAGGCTTCAGCGGCGGCGGACTGGTTGCCCTTGCCGAAGATATTCAGCGGCCGGCACTCATTGATAGCGGCCCGACCGATCGCATTGTTGCGCAGGTCACCGCCGCGGACAACGTCGGGCATGGAGAGGACGCCCTGGGCCTGCAGCAGCTGGACGCGGCAGACGATCTCGTTCGGCCGGCCGTTCACCACACCCGCAACGTCGAAGACCGCGTCGGAGGCAAAGGCCTGCCGCTCGGTATCGATCGCCGTGGACAAGAACACGGACTCGGCCAGGCCGTAGGTATAGCTCACATCCCAGTTGATGTTGTTGACGAAGGCCAGCCGGTCATAGCTGCCCTCCAACACGCCTACAAACCGGCTCAGCTCGCGCGTAACGTCCTGGAACCGGTCGAAGCCGCGAAGGGCGGCGCGGGCGAAGGGTGCCGCCACCGTGACCCCGGTCGGGGTGCTGGGCGTGGTATCGGTCGGGTTGGTATAGACGATCAGACGGTTGTTCTGGATCGCCGTGCGGACGTTCGCCGGCAGATAGGCGTTGTCGCTCAGGCGGATGTGGTACTGGGATCCGCCGACGATCTGGCTGATCTGATTGGCCGGACGCCCATCGTTGATGAAGACGTCGAAGAAGGTCGCCTGACTCATCGAGTAGGCTTCCTCGGTCGAGTACTTGGCTTCCAGGCGGAGCATCAGGTCGTCGGTGATGGCCCAGTTGGCACCGGTCGCGAAACGCTTGGCCGTGGCTTCAGGGAAGAAGGTGAACTGACCGAATTCCGAGACGTTTTCACCATCGCCGCCGACAGTGTTCAGACGCGAGAGACCCGTCCCGATCCGCGTCGTTCCGAAATTGGTGGGACGCCCCGTCGCGCCGTCGAACACGAACGAGAAGCCCGGGTTCGGAAGAGTACAGTTGGTGTTGGTCAACGCAGCGGAGCTGACCACGCAGTTGAAGAACGGGATGTCCGGGTCGTTGTTCGGGGTGGCAGGCTGGTTGTTGGCCAGGTTGACGACGCTCCAGCGCACGCGCTGAAGGCTGCGGACGCCACGATAGAGCCCGATATCGGTGATGCCGTCGTTGTTCGGCCCGATGAGGGGATTGGTCGGATCGACATCGTCGGCCACCAGGGAATAGTTGTCGGCGAGCCAGTCAATGTCGTCGTCAGTCAGCTCGGCCAGGTCCTCATACTCGCCAAACGCCCACAGGTTCAGACGGTCGTCGAACAGATTGGCACCGGCGAGGACCGAAACACGCTTGTTGGCCTCACCGCCCTGGTTGATCTGGCCATAGCGGGCGTCGATCTCCACCCCTTCGAAATCGCGGCGAAGGACAAAGTTCAGCACGCCGGACACGGCGTCCGCGCCGTAGACGGACGAGGCACCGCCCGTGATGACTTCGATGCTCTCGATCAGCAGGCGCGGGATCGTGTCGACATCCACGGCCAGCGAGCCACCCGCCGATCCGACATGGCGACGGCCATCGACCAGGGTCAGAGTACGGCCGGTACCCAGGGAGCGCAGGTTGGCGAAGGACAGACCCAGGCTCGTCGAGCCGACGGTGTCCGAAGGCACGAGGGAGTTGGACAGGGCCGGAACGGTGGCCAGATAGTCGATCACGGTCGACTGGCCCGTGGCCAGCAGAGCTTCGCGATTGATCTGAAGGAGCGGGGTCGGCGAGTTGGTCGGGTCACGACGGATGCGCGAGCCGGTGACGACGACTTCGTCGATCTCGGTGGCCTGGCGGTCCGCCTGGCCCTGGACGTTGACGCCCGGAAGCTGGTCCTGGGCGAAGGCCGGAGCCGTGACGGCCATAACGCCCGCGAGGATCGTCGTGCCAAAAAGGTACTTGCGCTTGAGAAGCATGTTGATTGGGCCCCAACCGTTGTGGATGCAATACGCAGCGCCCGCCGGACGACGGATTCTGCTTCGAACGCTAACGCTAGCAGCAAAGCCGGCCACGGCAAGGGATTGTGTCCTCTTGGCGACCACTCCGGCCCACGGTTGTTACAATCCGGACACAGTCTCGCCACGAGGGAGTTATTTCGGCCCCGGGCCTCGCGATGGGAGGACCCGGAAGGCGCGTCGGTCAGAGATTTTCGCGCAGCCACCCCGCCGCGCGCGCCACAATCCCGCCGCGATGGAGGCGGGGCGCGTCGGCCGCCGAAATCTGCCGGGACATCAGTTTGCGGGCGGAAACGGCCTCGCGCGGACCATAGGCGGCCCTGAGCAGAACGCCGGCCGCTGAACAGAAGGCCGGACCCGACGCGGCGTCGGCCAGGTGGGGCGCGCGCTGGGGCTTGCCCAGCCGCACGGGGCGATCAAACACCCGGATGGCCAGCTCACGCACGCCGTTCAACTGGCTGGCCCCGCCCGTCAGAACCAGGCCGGCGCCGGGCTCCAGCCCCACGCCGGCGTTGCGAAGCCGGTCGCGCAGCAGTTCCAGCGTCTCCTCGACCCGGGGCGCGATAACGGTCTTGAGCATGGCACGCTGGACGAAGATCGGGCCGGCCGAGGCGTCCTCGCCCCGCGGCGGGGCCTCCAGCATCTCGCGGTCCTCATGGGCATTGGCCATGGCCGAGCCGTGCAGGGTCTTGAGCCGCTCGGCTCCGGCCCGTGAGGTCGACAGACCGCGCGCGATGTCGGCAGTCACATGGTCGCCGCCGACATTGAGACTTTCGATATGCAGCAGCGACCGCCCGCCCCAGACTGCGGCGGAAGTCGAACCGCCGCCCATGTCGATACAGACGCAGCCGAGGTCCATCTCGTCGTCTTCCAGCGCCGCCAGCGAAGACACCACCGGTGCCGAAGCTACGCCCTGCAGATCGAGGTGGGCCAGTTCCAGACAGTGGCTCAGGCCGTTGAAGGCACTCTCGGCCATGGAGACGACCAGCAGGTCCAGCCCCAGCGAATGGCCCTTCATCGAGCGGGGATCATGCACCCCCCTCGCCCCGTCCACCGACCAGGCGATGGGCAGGACATGGATCGGCCGGCGATTGGGCAGCCGGATCTGGGCCAGGGCCATGCCGATGGCCCTGGCCAGATCGCTGTCTCCGACCGGCGTGGCCCCCAGCGACACCTTCGCCTGGACCCGATGGCTGGCCATCTGGCCGATCGCCGTGGTCACGACCACGCCCGAGACTGGGGAACCGGCCGCCCGTTCGGCGCGCTCGACGGCATGGCCGATGGCCTGGGCCGCCTCGTCCATATTGACGATGCCGCCGCCGCGCACGCCGCGCGACTGTACGTGCCCCGCGCCCGCGACCCGGATGGTGCGGTCAGCATGACGCACCCCGTCGGCCTTCATGATGAAACAGGCAACCTTGGACTGGCCCAGATCGAGGGCAGCCACCACGGGTGCACGCCCCGCAGCTTTCCCCACGCCATCCACAGACTTGTCCACACCACGTCCGGCCATTCGGTCGCCTCGCTCTACGCTTCGCCGGCGGAGGGCCGGACGGCGACCTCCTCGGGCGTTCTCAGGTCAATACGGGCGAAGCCCAGCTCCAGCAGCCGCTCGCGCTGGTCCAGCGCGTCCAGCTGGATCAGCGCCGCCTCCTGGTTGGACGCCGGAAGCTGGATCAAACTGCCGTCCTTGAGCCGCAGGTCCCAGCGCCGCTCATCCACGCGCACCAGCGCCTCGATCCGGCTGGCCAGACGCGGGCGCTGGGCGATCAGGGGCAGGACTTCGGACGCGGCCTGTTCGGCCCCCTTGCCGACGACCAGCGGCAGGTTCGGATAGCGCCCGGCGTCGGCCCCGGCGATCACGGTCCCGTGGCTGTCGATGACCTGGTTGACGCCCCCCGTCTGCCAGATGGCCAGCCGGTCATGTTCGATGACATGGACGATCAGGGTATCGGGCAGCAGGCGCACGACCCGTGCCGACTTGACCCAGCCGATCGCCTCGACCCGCTTGCGCACGGCCTCGAGGTCGATGGAGGTCATCGGCTGATCGGCCGAAAGTTGCACCGCCTGCTGGATGGCTCGGGTGGCCTCGGGGCTTTCGCCCTCGATGAAGACCTTTTCCAGCTTCAGCCCCATCCCGGCGGTCAGGCCGTCCACGCCGTGGCCGATCGAGGCACCGATACGCTCGGCCCGCGCCCCGGTCGCCAGGACGCCGGCGAGCAGCAGCACGCCGGCGGCGATCGAAATCACGACTGCGCGGGGGGACAGGTCAAGCCGGCCGAGCGCCGCAAGCTTCCCGGGCGTGGCCGGAGCGTTGCGCGGCGCGCGGCCGCGTCCCTGGGATTTGGGAGCCGCGCCGCGTTTTGCAGGCTGGTTCGAACTCTGTCGCCGACCGCCGCGAACTACCGCGGGCATGAGGCGTCCTCCACCATCCAACGTACCAGGGTCTTGTAGTCCATCCCCACATGGGCGGCCTGCTCGGGACTGAGCGAGGTCGGGGTCATGCCGGGCTGGGTATTGACCTCCAGAAGGACCAGTTCGTCCTTAACATCGTCATAACGAAAGTCGGATCGCGAGACGCCGCGGCAGCCCATGGCGGTGTGCGCCAGCTCGGATTCGCGCAAGGCCCGCTCGAACACATGCGGCGGCAGAACCGCCGGCAGCACATGAACCGACCCGCCCGGCGCGTATTTGGCCTCATAGTCATAGAAGCCCTTGGCCGGGGTGATGTCGGTGATGGTCAGGGCGCGGGGTCCGGACTTTTCCCCAAGAACCGTCACGGCCAGTTCCTTGCCGGCGATGAAGGGCTCGACCATCACCCGCTCGCCCCAGGCCCAGCCGGCCTCCCCCGGCGCCGCGCACGGCGGCTCGCCCTCGCGCACCAGATAGACCCCGACCGAAGAGCCCTCGGCGTTGGGCTTGATCACATAGGGCGGCGGGATGACATGGCCACGCGCCACCGCGTGGCGATCGAACAGCCCGCCCCCGGGCACGACGACGCCCGCGGCCTTCAGCACCGCCTTGGACTTCTCCTTGTCCATGGCCAGGGCAGAGGCCAGCACGCCCGAATGGGTGTAGGGAATGCCCAGCGTCTCCAGCACGCCCTGGACGCAGCCGTCCTCGCCCCATTCGCCGTGCAGGGCGTTAAAGACGACGTCGGGTTTCAGTGCGGCCAGCACCTGGGCCAGGTCGCGCCCGGCGTCGACGCGGCTGACCCGGGCCACCTGCCCTTCCAGGGCATCGGCGCAGCCCTTGCCGGACGACAGCGACACCTCCCGTTCGGACGACAGTCCGCCCATCAGGACAGCGACGTGCAGGTCTGCGAACGGGCGGGTCATACGGGGCTCCTGGACAGAGGCTGGATGACCCAACTGTCCTTAACAGCCAGTCAACCAATCGGCCTTCTTCCCCGCCGAAAGCAGGCGGTTCACCCACAAAAAGCCCTCCCCTCGACGGGGAGGGCTGGGTGGGGTGGAGGCAGGATTTCAAAAGGTTGAGAACGGATGGGCTCCGTCCGACGCTTTCGACCGCGCCTCACGCGCCAAAGCCGGAAGCCGTCTGCCTCCACCCCATCCCCCGACCCCTTCCCCCTCGAGGGGAAGGGGAGATCGAAATCAGCCTGCCCGTCCGATCCGTTTGATCTCCCAGTCGAGCTGGACCCCGGTCTTCGCCAGCACATCCGCCCGCACGGCGTCGCCCAGCCCCTCGATATCCGCCGCCGTCGCCTCGCCGGGGTTGATCATGAAGTTGGAATGCAGCTCGCTGAACATGGCCCCGCCGCCGGTCGCCTTGAACAGCTTCCCGCGCCAGCCCGCCTCATCGACCAGCTTCCACGAGGAATGACCCGGTGGGTTCTTGAAGGTCGAGCCGCCGGTCTTGTCGCGGATCGGCTGGGTCTGTTCGCGGCGCGCGGTGATCTCGGCGATACGGGCGGCGACGGCTTCGGGATCGTCCCGGCGTCCATCGAACGCGGCCTGCATCCAGAACATCTCACCGTCCTCAAACCGGCTGTGACGGTAGGTGTAGTCGAAGTCCTCGACCATGAATGTGTGCTTTTCGCCCGCACGGTCAAAACCCCAGGCGGCATGCAGGATGTCCTTGGTCTCCGACCCGTAACAGCCTGCGTTCATGGTCAAGGCTCCTCCGATCGTGCCGGGAATTCCGGCAAGGAACTCCAGCCCGGCAATCCCGGCCTTGGCCGACGCCCTCGCCACCATCGCATCCAGCGCGCCCGCGCCAACCGTCAGCGAAGGCTGCTCGGGATCGATGTGGATCTCCGCGAACACCCGCCCCGCCAGCCGGACCACCACCCCCTCCACACCGCCGTCGCGGACGATGACGTTGGAGCCGACGCCGAGAACCTGAACCGGAACAGCGGGGTCGAGCGCCTTCAGGAAGTCGCCGAAATCATCTTCGTCAGCCGGAATGAACAGAACATCGGCTTTTCCGCCGACCCTGAACCAGGTGAAAGGCCCCAGCGGCTCGTCGCGCAGCAGCTTGCCGCGGACGGCAGGGAGGGAGTCGCGCCACGACATTTCTAGATTCCGCTCATCCCGGCGAAAGCCGGGACCCAGTGTTTGGGGTGATGGATCGTTGAGGATTTCCGTGGGCCGCTGTCCGGATATGCCAGCGTCACGCTGGACAGGACTGGGTCCCGGCTTTCGCCGGGATGAGCGGATCGAAGGAAGCTCAACCCAGCCCCTCCAGCTGCCCCGGCAGGGCATAGGCCCACTGGGTGATGTCCCCTGCCCCCAGCAGCACGACCAGATCGCCGTCCCTGGCCTCCGCCGCGATCACGCCCGGCAGGGCATCAACGCTCTCCAGCGGCTGCACCGACCGGTGCCCGAAGCGGCGGATGCCCTCGACCAGGGCCATCTTGTCCACCCCCTCGATCGGGACCTCACCCGCCGCATAGACGTCGGCCACGAAAACGGCGTCGGCGTCCGAGAAACAGGTGGAGAACTCCTCCATCAGGGATTCCAGCCGGGTGAAGCGGTGCGGCTGGACCACGGCGATGACCCGGCCATCGGCGACCTGACGCGCGGCCTTGAGCACGGCGGCGATCTCGACCGGATGGTGGCCATAGTCGTCGACGATCCGCACCCCGCCCACGATGCCCGTGGTCGTGAAGCGCCGCCGCACCCCGCCGAAGCCGGCCAAGCCCGCCCTGATCGCCTCGTCCGACACATCCAGCTCACGCGCCACGGCGATGGCCGCCAGCGCATTGGCGACATTGTGCCAGCCGGCCATGGGCAGGTGCAGGCCCGTGATCCGGATCGGCTCGTCCAGCGCAGCCAGTCCCTGCGGCTGGATCACGACGTCGAAGCGGCAGCCGTCCGGCTTCATCTCGACATTGTCCGCGCGGACCATGGCTTGCGGATTGACCCCATAGGTCACCAGTCGCCGGTTATCGATCGAGGCCACCAGCCGCTGCACCTCGGGATGGTCGAGGCAGACGGCGGCGAAACCGTAGAAGGGGATGTTCTCGACGAAATCCACGAACGCCTTCCGCACCCCGTCGAAGTCGCCGTAGTGGTCCAGATGCTCGGGATCGATGTTGGTCACGATGGCGACCGTCGACTTCAGGCGCAGGAAGCTGCCGTCGCTCTCGTCGGCCTCGACCACGATCCAGTCGCCGTCACCGACCTTGGCGTTGGTGCCATAGGCATTGATGATGCCGCCGTTGACCACCGTCGGATCCAGCCCGCCGGCGTCGAGGATGGCCGCGACCATCGACGTCGTCGTGGTCTTGCCGTGTGTGCCGCCGACCGCGATCGAGAACTGCAGCCGCATCAGCTCGGCCAGCATCTCGGCCCGCCGCACAAGCGGGATCCGCCGCTCGCGGGCCACCATCATCTCGGGATTGGTCGGCTTGACCGCGGTCGAATAGACCACCGCCGAGACGCCATCGCCGATGTGCGCCGCATCGTGGCCGATGAAGATCCGCGCGCCCAGCTTCTCCAGCCGTTCGGTATTGGCCGACGCCTTGGCGTCCGAGCCCTGCACCGAATAGCCGATCTTGAGCATGATCTCGGCGATCCCGCTCATGCCGATGCCGCCTATGCCCACGAAATGGACGGGGCCGAGGTCGAACGGAACGGGGCGAAGGCGAGCGATCATTCAGGCGTCATAGCGAGGGATGAAAAGGATTGCGACACCCGGATTGAGCGGATCACAAGGTGGTTGGTGGCTGGTGACTGGTGGCTGGCGGCCTCGCTGTCTGAGGGACTTTGGGCGCGGGCGGTCTCGGCATCAGCCACCAGTCACCAGCCACCAACCACCTGGTCGCACGGACCGGTGGAATCCCGGCGCGCCCGCCTGCCCGCCGCCTCAGTCCTCCGCCACGAAATCCTGCGCGAACTCCGGCGTGTCCTCATCCCCCGGCAGCAGGGGCTCGTCGTCGCCGTCGGAGGCCCGCGACGGGTCCGGCACCTCGAAGCCGACCGGGATCGACAGGTCCAGCAGCCCCGCCGCCTTCATCTCCTGCACGCCCGGCAGGTCGTACAGGTTGGACAGGCCGAAATGCTCCAGGAAGCGGTCGGCGGTGCCATAGGTCACCGGCCGTCCCGGCGTCCGCCGCCGCCCGCGCAGCCGCACGAACCCCATCTCCAGCAGCAGGTCCAGCGTGCCCTTGGACAGCGACACCCCCCGCACGCTCTCCACCTCGGCCCGGGTGCAGGGCTGGTGATAGGCGATGATGGCCAGGGTCTCGAGCGCGGCCTTGGAAAGCCGGCGCGGCTCCTCGCGTTCTTGCGTCATCAGGAACGAAAGATCGGCCGCGGTCCGGAACTGCCAGCGGTCGGCGACACATTCCAGCTCGACGCCCCGCCCCTGATAGCGTTCGCGCAGGGCCGAGATGGCCCCGCCCACGTCGGCCCCTTCCGGCAGCCGCCGTGCGATCTCGGCCGCCGACAGCGGCCCGGCCGCCGCGAACAGCAGGGCCTCGACGCGGCGCTCGATCTCTCCGTGGTCCGGTGCGAACTGAATGCCCATTGTTATCCGCTCATCCCCGCGAAAGCGGGGACCCAGTCCTGTCCAGCGTGACGCCGGCGTTTCCGGACAAGCGTAGGCGATCAGCCATCTGGCCGTCATCACTCAAAGCACTGGATCCCCGCTTTCGCGGGGATGAGCGGAAGGGGGAAATCAAGGAACCAGCTCCAGCACCTGGCCGCGCCCGCGCCGCTTCAGATACAGGTCGGCAAAGGCCTCGGCCTGTTTCACATCCATCGCCCCCTCCTTCACCAGCTCCAGACTGGCCGACAGGGTCGAGGCGGTAAAGCTGGCCTGGCTCGGGCCTTCGTCGCCACGCCGGGCCGGGGCCACCTGCTCCAGCGGCGTCCACTGTTCCAGCCGGGGCAGGACGTCCCGCAGCCAGTCCCGCGCCGCCTCCAGCCCGAAGGCCTCGACCCGCTGGCCGGGATTGTAGCGCCGCTGCTCCTCGCGCCGCCGCTGGGTCACATAGGCGGCCATCAGCTCATACAGGCTGGCATCGATCCGGTCGGACGGGATGATCACCGTCGCCTGCGGATCGCCGCGGGCGAAGACATCGCGCTTCAGCTGGGGCCGCGATGTGATCGCCTCCACCGCCTTGCGCATGGCCTCCAGCTTCTGCAGCCGGAAGGCCAGGGCTGCGGCCATCTGCTCGGCGGGCATCTCGTCGCCCTTGCCCTTTTCGGTGCGCGGCAGCAGCAGGCGCGACTTCAGATAGGCCAGCCAGGCGGCCATCACGAGATAGTCCGCCGCCAGCGAGAAATTGCGCCGCCGCGCCTCATGCACAAAGGCCAGATACTGTTCCGCCAGCCGGGTGATCGACAGCTTCAGCAGATCGACCTTCTGCGTCCGCGCCAGCGCCAGCAGCACATGCAGCGGCCCTTCATAGCCATCCAGATCGACGACGAAGGCCTCGCGCTCATCGACCTGTTCGGCGGCGGTGAAGTCGAGATTGGGCTGGAAGGCGTCGGTCATGCCTGCGCCTCCCCGACATCCGGTCCCTTCGCCGCCTCGAGCCGCCCGCTCATCAGCGCATCGAACCGCAGCCGCGCCTCGAACGGGTCCAGCGGCTCCGGCTCGCTGACGATCCGCGCCAGCGCAGCCGCAGCCCGACTGCCCGCCTTGCCCTTCAGCTTGCCGACGCCCTCGGCCACCTGACGCATCTCGTCGAGGTCGCCGTTGCAGTGCAGGACGATATCGCAGCCCGCCTTCAGCGAGGCCTCGGCCCGCTCCGCCAAAGAACCGGACAGCGCCTTCATCGACAGGTCGTCGGTCATGATCAGGCCGCCGAAGCCGAGATGCTCCCGCATCAGCGTCACGGCCTTCGCCGAGGTCGTCGCCGGCCGCTTCGGATCGATGGCGTCGAACACCACATGGGCCGTCATGGCCAGCGGCATGTCCGAAAGGGCCTTGAACGGCGCGAAATCCCAGCCGTCGAGGGTCGCGAAATCCGCATGCACCACCGGCAGGTCATGATGGCTGTCGGCGAAGGCCCGGCCGTGCCCCGGCATGTGTTTGATCACCGGCAGGACGCCCCCGGCCAGCATCCCCTCCGCCGCCGCCCGTCCCAGCTGGGCCACCGTCGCCGGATCGTGGGCATAGGCCCGGTCGCCGATGATGTCGTGGGCGCCCGGCACCGGGACATCCAGCACCGGCAGGCAATCAACATTGATCCCCACCGCCTTCAGGTCATGGGCCATCAGCCGCGCACCCAGCCGGACCAGCGCGCGCGCCGCCAGCGGATCGCCCGTCGCCTTCAGATAGGCCTCGCCGGGCGGATATTTCGGCCAGTGCGGTGGCCCCATCCGCTGCACCCGCCCGCCCTCCTGATCGATCAGGATCGGGGCTTCGGCGTCGTCGATGCTGTCGCGCAGTTCGGCAGTCAGGGCCCGCACTTGTTCCGGGCTGTCGATGTTGCGACGGAACAGGATGAAGCCCCACGGCCGTGCATCGGCGAAGAAGGCGCGTTCCGCCTCCGTCAGCCGATGGCCGCTGCAGCCGTAGATCGCCGCCGAGGTCACGGATCCGTCAGCGCACGAAACAGTCGCCGCCGGCGGCCTTGATGGCGTTGCACAGGCCGCTGGCCTGATCGCGGCTCAGGCCGGTGACGGTGGTGCGATAGACCGTCGAGCCGTTCGAGGCCGTGACCTCCTGCACCCGTTTGTCTGCACCGTCGGTGAACTGCGGATAGCGGCCGACGATGGCGGCGTACTCGCGGTCCGCCAGCCCTGGGGTCGAGAAGGCACCGATCTGCACCCCCGAGGTCCCGCCGACAGTCACCGGAGCCCGCGGCTCCGTCCTCGCGGGCGGCGTGGTTGCGGGCGTCGGGCGCACTGCGGCCGGCGCAGCCGGCGGGGTGGTCCCGGCGGGTCGCGGCGCGGGGCGCGGCTGCGCGACCTCAGGCGGCGGGGTAAAGGTCGGGGCGGCGGTGGGGGCCTCGGCGGCGTCATAGACGTCGATCCCGGCTTCCGGATCGATCGGCTGGGCCTCCAGCGGCGCGTCGGCCTTCATCTCCACCACCGGCGTACCGACGGCCGGCGGCGCATCGTTCGAGGAACGCGGCCCGGCGCGATAGTAGACCACGACGGCGATGATCAGCAGCAGCAGAACAGCGCCCGAGATGATCAGCGTCATCGGCGGTGCCTTGGCCCCGCCACCGCCCCCGCCGCGGCGCGGATCATAGCCGCCGCGGTTGAACGGCAGGTCGTCATCGGTCGGCGGCGTATAGGCGCCCCGGTCGCGCGCCTGGTTCGGACGATAGGGATCTTCGTTGGACATGGCCGTGCCTCTTGGACCCACGCGAATCGGCGCGCGGAACCTTCACTCTAGCCCGGTCCGAGTCCTTTTTCAGGCCGTCTCCACCATCCTTCCACCGTCATCCTCGGGCTTGACCCGAGGACCAGAGGCAAAGCCAGGCTGTGCGGCGGGGACGGCCCCAGGAGCGTGACCGCACCAGTCTCCACCCCGCACCGGACGGTGTGATCCTCGGGTCAAGCCCGAGGATGACGACCGGGGGTGCCTACAGATCCAGAGCCAGATCGAGGCTGAACAGCTTGCGGTGTTCCTCGATGGCGTAACGGTCCGTCATGCCCGCGATATAGTCGCAGACAGCGCGGGCCCGTCGGGCCTCATCCGCCACGCCCCCCCGCACAGACCACTCCGGCGGCAGGGTCGCCGGCTCGGCCATGAACAGCTGGAACATCTCGGCCAGCAACCGTCGCGCCTGGCTGCGGGTGCGGTTGACGCGATAGTGGCGGTACATCCGCTCGAACAGGAACTGCCGCAGCACACCCAGGTCGGCCAGCATGGCCGGGGAAAAGGCCACCAGCATCCGGTCGGCCGTCCGCACCGCCTCGGTCGAGCGGATATCGGCCGCCGCGATCCGCGCCTCGGTCTCCGCCAGCACATCCTCGACCATGGCCCCGATCATGCGCCGCACTGCCTCGATGCGGAGCATCCGGTCGTCGATCCCCGGCCAGTCCCTGCGCACCCCGTGCAGCACCGGCCCGATCAGGGGCACATCGTTCAGGTCCTCAAGCGTGAACAGCCCCGCCTGCACCCCGTCGTCGACATCGTGGTTGTTGTAGGCGATGTCGTCGGCGATGGCCGCCGCCTGGGCCTCCAGAGAGGCGAAGGTTCCAAGGCGCAGGTCCCACCCCGGCGCATAGTCGGCGATCGCCTTCCAGGCCGGCTCATGCAGGCGGTGCGACACCGGGCCGTTGTGCTTGACCACCCCCTCGACGGTCTCCCAGCTCAGGTTCAGCCCTTCGAACTGCGGATAGCGATGCTCCAGCCGGGTCACGACCCGGAAGGTCTGGACGTTGTGGTCGAACCCGCCCCACGGCTCCATCTGCGCCTGCAGCTCGTCCTCACCCGCGTGGCCGAACGGCGGATGCCCCAGGTCATGGGCCAGGGCCACCGTCTCGGCCAGATCGGTGTCCAGCCGCAGGGCGTGGGCCAGGGACCGCGCGATCTGCGCCACCTCCAGCGAATGGGTCAGGCGGGTGCGGTAGTGGTCGCCTTCATGCGCCACGAAGACCTGGGTCTTCTCCTTGAGCCGGCGGAAGGCGGTGGCATGGATGATCCGGTCGCGGTCGCGGGCATAGGCATTGCGCGTGCGGCTGATCGGCTCGGGGGTCAGCCGGCCACGGCTGTGTTCCGGATATTCGGCCCAGGGTGCGCGTTCGGGGATCAAGGTCAGCCGCTCTTTCGCAGTCCGGGCCTTTGCGATCGGCCCCTCACGCCTCATATACCCCCTGTGAGCACCGTCCAATCCGCCCCCCTGTTCCAAATTTCGCCGGCCTCGGGTGGCCACGGCCTGTCGCTGTCCGACAGTGCCGCCAGACGTCTGGCCGAGCTGGGCGCGGCCGAAGGCCACCCGGTCCTGCTGCGCGTCGCCGTCGACGGCGGCGGCTGCTCGGGCTTCCAGTACCGGTTCGAACTGGTCGAGGCCGCCGAAGCCGACGACATCCGCATCACGGCCGACGGCCAGGCGGCCGTCGTAGACCCCGTCTCCCTGCCCTTCCTCAAGGGTTCCGAGATCGCCTTCGTCGATGATCTGGCGGGCGCACAGTTCGTGGTGCGGAATCCCAACGCGGCCTCAAGCTGCGGCTGCGGGGTGAGTTTCTCGATCTAGCCCGTCGTTCCGCAACCTAGGCATCTGCCAAGATACGGCTTGCTGTTAGGATAATCCCTAATTAGCCTTCTTCCTATGAACGCGCTGTTCAAGGCCCTGTCCCACCCCGTCCGCCGCCGCATCATCGACATGCTGCGCAAGGGACCGATGGCGTCTGGTGACATCGCCGCCGCCTTCGACATGAGCTGGCCGACCATCACCGGCCACCTCAACGCCCTCAAGGAAGCCGGTCTGGTCTCGCCAGAGCGCGAGGGTGCCTCGATCCGCTACCGGCTCGAGATTTCGGCGGTGGAGGAGGCGCTCGCCTTCCTGCTGGCCATGACCGGCGCCGGCCGCCCGGACCCAGGAGACAAGACATGACCGCCCAATCACAACCCGCGTCGGCGCTCGATCTCGCCACCGTCAGCCTCGGTCTTCTGGTCGGGGGCCTCGGCGTATGGACCGTCATTGCCGGACCGACCGATCTTCTGCCGATCCACTACAACGCCGCCGGACAGGCCGACGACTGGGGCAGCCGCGAGCTTCTGGGCAGCCTCCTGATAGGCATGGCCTTGCTGACCCTGCTCCTGGGGGGCGGCCTCGGCCTGGCGGCGCGACGCACGGAGGACCCGGCACGCAGCCGCGCCCTGCGCTACGGCCAACTGGTGATCGTCCTCAGCCTGCCCTTGATCAGCCTGCTCATCGCCTCCGCAAGCCTGTCAGGCACAACCGACATCGGCGGTGCCCTGCCCGTGGCCCTGATGAGCGTCGCCATCCTGTTGATCGGTGCTTTCCTCGGACGCGTCGGTCCCAATCCGGTCGTCGGCGTGCGCACGCCATGGACCTTCAAGAGCCGGCTGGCGTGGGACCGATCCAACCGCCTTGCCGGCAGGCTGTTCTTCATCATCGGCCTGGCCGGACTGCTTACCGCGCCTTTCGCCCCCCGCCCCCTCGGCCTCTACACCCTGCTCGCCGCCATCGTCGTCGCCGCACTCTGGGCTACGATCGAGAGCTGGCGCGTCTGGCGCACAGATCCCGACCGCCAGCCCTTCTGATCCCGATCACCGGAGAACCGCCATGCTCAGCCTCATCCTCGCCGCCGCCCTGCTGACCGACCCTGTCACCACCCAGGTCGTCCTGCCGTCCCGGCCCGCACCCCTGCACGGGACCCTGCTCACACCGGAAGACCCGACCCGCGCTGCGGCCGTGATCATCGCCGGCTCCGGACCCACCGACCGGGACGGCAACAGCCCGCTCGGCGTCTCATCCTCCAGCTACCGCCTGCTCGCCGAGGGTCTGGCCGAACGGGGGATCGCCACCATCCGGGCCGACAAGCGGGGCGTCGCCGAAAGTACCGGTGCCGTACTGGTCGAAGCCGACCTGCGGTTCACCCACTATGCCGACGACGCGCGCGACTGGGCCGTCGAGACCGCCCGGCTGACCGACCAGCCCTGCGCCTGGCTGATCGGACACAGTGAGGGGGCACTGGTCGCCCTGGCGGCTGTGGCCGGCGGGGACGACGCCATCTGCGGCCTCGTGCTGCTGGCCGGGGCGGGTCGGCCGATCGGCGCGGTCTTGCGCGAACAACTGGCCAACGCCCCCGAACCCCTCAGGAGTCAGGCCGGGGCCATCCTCACCGAGCTCGAGGCCGGACGCCCGGTGACGGACGTCCCGCCGCAGCTGGCCGCCCTCTTCCGCCCCTCGGTCCAGCCCTATCTGATCTCGTGGCTGCCACTGGACCCCGCGGCCATGGTCACCGCCTACCCGGGTCCGGTCATGATCGGACAGGGCACCACGGACCTCCAGGTCGGTCTGACCGACGCCAACGCCCTCGCCGCCGCCCGCCCCGACGCCCGCCTGACGATCTGGGAGGGCGTCAACCACCTGCTGAAGATCGCGCCCGCCGACCGCGCCGCCAACAACGCCACCTACAGCGACCCGACCCTGCCGCTGGCTCCCGGCGTCGTTGACGACGTGGCCGGGTTCATCCTGCTGCCGCGCCCGACCAGCGGAGACTGAAACGGACCGGCCGGGCCGAAGCCTCTAGGCGCCCCCGCGCCCCGCCAGCAGCTTCTTCGCCGCGGTTATCACCCGGTCTGCGGGCAGGTCGTGCATGTGCAGTATGGCCTGGTTCAGGTTCGGGTCGATCTTGCGGAACTCGTCGACCGAGCGCGGGCCACGAACGGCAACCCCGCCCCATGGCCCATGCTCGGCCTCGTCGGACGGCCCGAAGGCGGCGACGACCGGTGCGCCGGACGCGACCGCCAGATCGGTCCAGATCGTATCCGCCCCGACATAGAGGGCCGCCCGGCCGAGGGCGGCGACGGTCTCCAGCGGATTCAGTCGCCCCTGCAGCTCGGTCACCCGGTTGCGCGGCAGCGACAGCCGGATGGTGTGCGCTGTGTCACGGGCATTTTCGTCGCCCACGACGATCACACGTCCACCCTCCAGCGGCCCGCCGTCGCCGACAAGCGCCACGGCGACCTTGGCATAGCGTTCGGACGGCCAGACCTTTCCCATCCAGTCCGCACCGGGGCCGATCGCCAGCAGGGGAACATCCTCGGCCGGGATCAGGGCATCGGCGGACGCCCGCGTTGTCTCCGACACAAACAGCTTCGGGGCCGGGACCTCCTCGAGCTGCAGCACCCGCGCCGCCTGCTCGACCGCATGGACTCCGGCCTCCCAGGCCCCGCGCACGGCCCGCTTCTGCCGCTTCAGCTTGCTGGACAGGGTGGTGCCGCGCATGTCGACCACCAGCCCCCATTTCGTCTCGCGCACCTTGTTCCACAGTCCCAGCCAGTCCAGCCGGCTGTCCCGCTCCAGCACGATCAGCCGGTCCAGCCTCGGCGTGTCGGCAAACAGCGGCGCGCTCCTCGGCGACCCCACCACGGTGAAGCTCGCCTGGGGCATGGCCTCGACCATATAGGCGAGCACCCCCGACGACAGGATCGCGTCACTCGCGTCCGCCTCGGCGATGTAGAGGATGGGGAACCGTCCCGTCATGGATGCACCGTATACGGATTCTCTCGGAGCAGCAGACGCCTTGCGGGCATGGCTCATGGCGGCACCGCGTCCTATCTAGACGCCATGAGCACCCGTATCGCCCGCCTCGACAGCCGCGCCCTGATCCGGGTGTCAGGCCCCGACGCCCGTCCCTTCCTGCACAATCTCCTGACCCAGGACACCGAGAGCCTGATGCCGGGCGCGCTCCGGTTCGGCGGTCTGTTGTCACCGCCGGGGCGGCTGTTGTTCGACCTGTTCCTGTGGGGCGAGGCCGATGCCGTCGTGCTGGACGTCGCCGCCGACCACCGCGAGGCCCTGCTGCAACGGCTGACCATGTACAGGCTCCGGGCGCAGGTCACGGTCGAGGCGGACGACCGGGCGGTGTTCGCGGCCTGGGGCGGCGACCTGCCCGCAGGTTTCACACCCGACCCACGCCTCGCCGGCCTCGGTGGACGGGCCTGTGGCGCGGCGGTCACCACCGACGCCTCCGAGGGCGACTGGCAGGCCCACCGCCTTTCCCTCGGCGTTCCCGACCCGACCGCCGACGCCCTCTCGGACAAGACATATCCGATCGAGGCCAATTTCGACCTGCTCAACGGGATCGACTTCGGCAAGGGCTGTTTCGTCGGCCAGGAAACCACCTCGCGCATGAAGCGGCGCGGCGCGATCAAGACCCGGATGCTGCCGATCGCCTTCGACGGCCCGCCCCCGCCCTTCGGCACCGAGATCCTGAACGGTGATCTGCGGGCCGGGCTGGTGCTGGGCGGGATCGAAGGCCGGGCCATGGCCAGTGTTCGCCTCGACCGGCTCGACGGAGACCTGAGCGTCGACGGTCGACCGGTGTCGGTCCTGCGGCCGGACTGGATGGCCGAGGCCCTGGCCTAGACACTGCATCCTCAGTCATCGTCCCCGCCCCCGGACGAAGCCCCCGCCCGGTGGCAGCCGGCGCAGTCGCGGATGTCACGAATGCCCTCTTCCCGGTGTTCCGCCAGGATGGTGGCCGGACGATGCTCGAGGCAGCTGAAACAGGTGTAGCGGCTGAAGTCGCCGCCGGTGTGGCAGGTCGCACAACGCACATTGTGCGGCCCGGTCAGGGAAAAGAACCGGTGGTGATCGAAGGTGGCCGGGGTCCAGCCCGCCGGCGTGTGACAGGAGGCACAGCTGCCCTGCACACCCTGGTGCAGGGCATTGGCCGGGGCTGCGTGGCAGGTTTCGCAACGCGGCCGGACATCGGCCTTCAGCAGATCATGGGAAAAGCTCGGCCGCACCGGATGGCTGAGCAGGGGGCCGGCATGACCGGTGTGACACGCCAGGCAGTTTGAGGTGTTCAGGGCCTGATGGAAGGGCGTGTTGGGGCGGGTTCGGCCGAGGGGTTCGCCAGCGCTGGTCTTCAGCCCGATTGTCGCGACGGCGTGGCAGGTCACGCAGCGCTCGCCTGTGACGCCCCGAAACGGCAGGTGACAGCTGGCACAGGCGATCGGTGGATCAGAGTGTGCCACCGAGAGCCGGCCGGGACCGATCATCGCCTCCGGATAGAGGAAGACCAGTGCGATCAGCACACACAGGTTGGCCGCGATAATGGCCAGGATCCACGACCGCTTCACCGCCAGTTCCAGTGCCAGAAGACCGCCAGGATGTGGGCCAGGGCAAGCACCGCGAAGGCCAGGGTCACAGGATAGTGGACCACCCGCCATTTCCGGACGACATCATAGGTCAGACTGTCCCAGTGCAGGCTGGCCTCCAGAGCCGCGTCCGACAGCCCCTGCGCCCGAAGCCGGGCCCGGGTCTCCTCAAGCCGCGCCCGGGACCGCTTCATCAGGAACTTCCCGGTCAGGCCGCTGGCGATGTTGATCAACATCGCCCAGACCGCCAGCCAGGCGAGGATGGCGTTGAAGTGCACGCCTGCGTGGACAAGGATCAGCAGGGACCCGGCCCAGGCCATCCGCTCGTGCAACCGGAGCAGACCGGCCGGCGATTCGACCGTGATCCATTTGCGACGGGCCAGGGAGTAGCCGAACGAACCGATGATCAGCAGGACCCCCGGAATGCCCAGCCAGCGACCGATCCAGACGAGGTGCAGCACATGCAGGAGCCCGTCCAGCAAGAGAGCCGTGCCGCCGAGCAGCAGCAGGGCCAGATAGAATGGCAGCACTTCCCGGCTGATCAGGTGGGCGCGCCAGCCGGTCATGCGTCCAGCTCCACAGCCGAGACCGGCGTGCAGACGCAGGGCAGGCAGTAGCCGGGTGCCACCTCCCAGACCGGACGTTCAAGGTACCGGACCTCGCCCGAGACCAGCCGGGTCTCGCAACTGCCGCACTGACCGGCGCGGCAGCCCGAGTCGACGGCCACGCCGTTGCTCTCCGCAAAGTCGAGCAGACTCCCGCTCTCGCCCGTCCAGTCCAGCGTCCGTCCCGCCCGAAGAAAGCGGACCGGCAGATCGAGGCCGGCGCGGGGCGCGAGGTTGGAGGACAGGCCGGCCGGGCGCGGGACCGAGGCGGGCCCGAAGGCCTCATAATGCAGGTCCGCCTCAGCCACCCCGGCGAGGCGTAGCGCCGGGACCAGGGCCTCCATCATCGGTGCCGGGCCACAGACATAGACGGCGCAACGGCCCAGCCCACCGAGGATCGGCTGCAGCATAGACAGGTCCACATAGCCGTCCCGATCATAGTCCCGCCCCTGCACATCGCCGGCCAGGGGCCGGGTGTAGACGACCGTCTGCTGGAAGGCCGGGCAGGACCGGAACACCGCCTCCAGTTCGGTCCGGAAGGCATGAACCGCGCCGTTCTGGACCGCTTGGACCAGATGCACCCGGCGTTGCGGCGCGGCGTGGGCCAACCAGCCCAGCATACTGACCATGGGCGTGATGCCGACGCCGCCGGCGATCAGTATCACCGGCAGGTCGGGGTCCGGATCCAGATAAAACGCACCGGACGGGCCGCGGATCCCGAGAGTGTCGCCGACCTGGACATGGTCATGAAGGTGGCCGGAACAGAGGCCCGGCGGCAGGTCAGGGCGCTTCGGCGGGGACAGGACGCGCTTCACCGTGATCCGGAACTGGTCAGGGTCCGGCGGGCTCGACAACGAATAGCACCGCACCACCGGCCGGGCCTCGCCGGCGACGATGACAGACACGGTCAGAAACTGCCCCGGCCGGAAATCCGGCAAGGGCGCGTCATCGACCGGCGCGAGGTGAAACGAGCACTGGGACCCGTCCGGGTCTTCCGGCACCCGCCGCGCGACCCGGAACTGACGCCAGGGCACCGGCGGGCCGGCTTCGGGCATCGCAGGATGAAGGCTCCTGCGACGACCCAGCCAGACTCCGAGAGTGCCCCACACGACAAGTTGGATCAGGGCCGCCCAGCCGATGTAGCCGAGGAGTTGGGGGGCGGTCATTCGTGGGGCGAATTCACCTGGGGGCTGCGCATCGGGAACCGGGGGTCATCCACGGACCCTGTTCGTCCGTCGGGGCCCCGATCGCGGGCGCGCCGGGGCTCCGGGAACGTCGTCGACCAGATGGCCCATCCGACGCCTCGCCGCCTTGTTCTGGCGCAATCCATCCCGGCGAAACGCGCGGCCTCAGTCGGCGAAATCGACCCGGATCCGGGCCGCACCGACTTTCCGGTCGGGGCAAAACTCCCGCCCGGCCGCGCCGGCCGGCCCCCCGGGGGGCTCAACGACCTGATCGCCGATCCGGGAAGCCTCCGCGCTGGCTGACCCGAAGCGGCCGGCGGACGGGTCGTCCTGACCGCGTCAAGGCTGTCCGGAAGCAGGCAAGGCCGGCATCACTCGGCGGACGGCGGTCCGGAGCCCCTCTCGGGCGCGGGACCTGACTGGACCTGCGGTGCCTCGATGGTCACCGACGACGGACGCACGATCACCTCCGGCGGGACCAGATAGATTTTCAGGCCGCCGACGATGATCGGGGGCGATTCGACCCGGACAGGCGGCCCCTGCACATACAGGCCCGGCCCGCCGGGCCCGGGTGCCCAGGTCGTGCGGCAGGCCGGGCGTTGGACATAGGCGGCCCGCCCGAGCGGCAGTCTGGGGTTGATATAGGGGGCGTCCGGTCGAACCTCGCACACGGCCCCGGGCGGAAACCCGGGCGGCGGCGCATGGGCCGCCCCGGTACGAACATCCAGCCCGGGCGACATTGCCGCCATCAGGCCGGCCAGGCCGATCAGCACGGAATTCATCGGCGCGCCTCCCCCGGACCGGCATCGGGCCCGTCCTCCTCGAAAGGGTAACCCGTCTGGATCAAGGCCGTCCAATGCCTTTGCGTGGCCGATCCCGTCACACGGAGCCTTTCGACCATCGACGCCGATGCCCGACTCCGGGACGACCGATGTCCGCCGTCGTCGTCCGGCTCGCCGATTTCAGAAGTGGGTGATTTTATCACGCCATCTTCTCGACACCGGCGGGACATCGGCGTTAGGTGGAATTTGCGCAGGGGGCGCATCCCTCAAAAGGATCCGTAAGATGTTCAAGGCTTTCGCACGCCGCGCCGTACTGGCCGCCGCTATTTCCGCCGTCGCCCTCGGGACGATGGGCTTCCAGTCCAATGACGGCCAGGATCGCCGCGTCGTCATCATCAACGCCACCAACGTCACCATGACCCATTTCTATGCCTCCAACTCGGGCCGGAATGACTGGGAAGAAGACATTCTCGGTGCGGACGTGCTGCCCGCCGGCGCCCGGGTCCGGATCAACATCGATGACGGCACCGGCGCCTGCATCTTTGACTTCAAGGCGCGCTTCTCTGACGGCGACGAACTGATCCGCTACCGTATCAACGTCTGCGAGATCACCGAGTACCGCTACACCGCCGGCTGATCGACCGAACCGGTTTAAGATGAGGGCCGCGCTTTCGGGTGCGGCCCTTTTTCGTGGCCGATCCGCTAACCTGCCGCCATGGCCGACTCACTTCACCGCTGCGCCTGGTGCGGGACCGATCCGCTCTATGTCGCCTATCATGACGAGGAATGGGGCGTGCCCGAGTATGACGCCCGCGCCCTCTGGGAAAAGCTCGTGCTCGACGGCTTCCAGGCCGGCCTGGCCTGGATCACCATCCTGCGGAAACGCGAGGGGATGCGCGACGCCTTCGACGGTTTCGACCCCGAGGTCATCGCCCGCTATGGCGAGGCCGACATCGAGCGGCTGCTGGGCGACGCCCGCATCATCCGCTCGCGGGCCAAGATCAACAGCGCCATCAAGGGGGCGCGGACCTGGCTGGAGATGCGAGACAAGGGCGAGGATTTCTCCGCCTGGCTCTGGTCCTTCGTCGGCGGTGCCCCGATCCAGCACGCAGGCGGCCCCCGCCCGACGCAGACGCCCGAGTCCGAGGCCATGGCCCGGGCCCTGAAAAAGCGCGGCTTCACCTTCTGCGGGCCGGTGATCGTCTACGCCTTCATGCAGGCGGTTGGCATGGTCAACGATCACGACGTGGCGTGTTTCCGCCATGCGCAGACGCGCGTGATGGCCCGGGCGTGAAAGCCGCGTCGAAAGCCACGGCCGGCACCCGTCCTCGCCGGGCCAGTCCCACCCTGACGCTGGAACTCGCGCTCATCGGCAGCAGCGGCGGCCCGGTCTGCGGCGTCGATGAGGCCGGACGCGGGCCCTGGGCCGGACCAGTGTCGGCGGGGGCGGTGATCCTCAACCCCGACGACCTGCCCGCCGGCATCGACGACTCCAAGGCCCTGACCCATGCCCGGCGCGAGGCGCTGGAGATCGAGATCAAGGCCCGCGCCCTTGCCTGGGGCGTCGGCTTCGCCTCGGTGGAAGAGATCGATCAGTTCAACATCCTGCACGCCACCGGCCTGGCCATGCGCCGCGCGATCGAGGCGCTGGCGATCCAGCCCGCCGCAGCGCTGGTGGACGGCAACTACGGGTTCAAACTCCCGTGCCCGATCCAGACGGTGGTCAAGGGCGACAGCCTGTCCCTGTCCATCGCCGCCGCCTCCATCCTCGCCAAGACGGCGCGGGACCGGCGGATGGTAGAACTGGACGCCGAATACCCCGGCTACGGCTTCGCCGGCCACAAGGGCTACAACGCCCCGATCCATGCCGCCGCCCTCCAGGCCCTCGGCCCCTGCCCCGCCCACCGGCGCAGCTGGGCCCCGATCCGGGCCTTGCTGGAACCCGCCAGTGGTTAGGCCGCATCCGCCAGGCTGACCGGCCGCTCGCTGACCACGAACAGATATTCGACGTTCCTCAGCCGCCCGACCGCCCCGACCTTCTCACCCTGCGGATTGTGGATGCCGATACGGGCCCCGACATAGCGCGGGCGGGCGATCTCGATCACCTGCACCTCGCCCCGGCCCGACAGCATCTCCACCAGCTGGTCACGGCCCAGATAGCCCTCGTCATTGAACGAGACGATCAGGTTCGGGGCCTTCAGCCCCTCGATCACCGCCTGTAGCGCCGGCGCGATGCCGGGCTTGCTGTTGAAGGCACTCTTGCGGGTCCGGACGTCGACCCGCTTGTTGGCGATGCCATAGGTCTCGGGCCGGTCCCACAGCACCAGACTCTCCCAGCAGTGGTAGTTGCCGAGGTAGGAATGCTGGTTGTAGGGCGGGTCCAGATAGACCAGATCGGCCTCGACCTCGGGGGCCAGCTCGACCGCGTCCCGGCGGGTCGCCTGACACGGCCCGCCCGCCACGCCCGGCAGGATTTCGGGCATCCGAAGCTCCAGCGGCTTCAGCGCCCGCGCCGCCCATGACTTCATATAGGCCATCTGCAGACCGGCCGTGGAATCCACCCGGTCGGCCGCCTCCATCAGACTGACCAGGGCGATCGCCTCCAGCTCGGGCTCCAGCGCCATGGCCGCGATCCGGTCGCGCATGGCGTCGATGACCGCGCCGTTCTCCGGCGTGAAATAGCGCGCGTCCTCGCAGAAGGTCTTCGTGAACCAGCCCGCCTGCGGCGTCACGGTCCGCAGTTCCGCCAGCACGGCCTCAGCCTTCTCCAGCCAGCGCTCACGGTCCGCCTGCACATAGGCGGTGGCCAGGGTGTGGGCATAGGCGTTGTGATCGTTCGACCAGACCCGGAAACCGGCCCCCTTCAGCGCATGGCCGACGCGCGCGCTGCCGGAGAACAGATCACAGACCGTCCCGCCGTCCGGCAGCTGGCCGCGGATCGCGGTCGCGATCTGGGTCAGCAGCGCACGCTTGGAGCCGATGTATTTGATCATGCCGACCTTCTCCTCCCCCTCAGGGGGAGGGGGACCGCGAAGCGGTGGAGGGGTGGAGGAAGGGACGCAGCGCGTCCTCACGACCCCTCAGCGCTTCGCCTTCGCCGGAGCATGGGCCAGTCGCAGCAGATTCGCAGCCCCCGGCGCGCCGAAGGGCGTTCCGGCCAGGATCAGGATGCGCTGGCCGGGTTCCGCCATCTCGTATTCGACCGCGCTGGACACGGCGTCCTCGGTCACATCCTCCAGTGACGTCGGCTCCTTGCCGAGCCGTGTCTCCAGCCCCCAGACCAGCGCCAGCCGCCGCGCCGTGCTCGGGTTCGGCGTCAGGGCCAGCACCGGCTGCAGCGGCCGCTCCCGCGCCATCCGCCGCGCCGTCCCGCCCAGCGTCGTAAACACCACGATACAGGCCGTCGACTGGGCCTCGGCCGCCTTGCGCGCCGCTGCGACCAGGGCGTCGGCGTCGATGTCGTCCATGCCGGCGTGTTCGGCGTCCATCAGACCGGGCCACATCGGGTCCTTCTCGACGCGTTCGATGATCCGGCTCATCACCCCGACCGACTCCAGCGGATAGTCGCCCGAGGCCGTCTCGGCCGACAGCATCAGGGCGTCCGCCCCCTCATAGGCGGCGTTGGCCACGTCGGAGGCCTCGGCCCGGGTCGGGGCCGGCGAAGCGGTCATCGACTCCAGCATCTGCGTCGCGACGATCACCGGCACGCCCCGCTGGCGGGCGGCGCGGATGATCTGCTTCTGGGCCACCGGCACCTCTTCCGGCTCCAGCTCCACGCCCAGGTCGCCGCGCGCCACCATCACCCCGTCGCAATAGTCGAGAATGCTCTCCAGCTCGAGCAGCGCCTGCGGCTTTTCGATCTTGGCCAGACAGGCGGCGCGGCCCTTCACGATCTGCTTCAGCTCGGCCATGTCCTCGGCCTTCTGGACGAAGCTGAGCGCCACCCAGTCGACGCCGATGCGCAGGGCGAAGGCCAGGTCCTCGCGGTCCTTGGGGGTCAGGGCCGAGACCGGCACCACCGCCTCGGGCACGGCCACGCCCTTGCGGTCCGACAGTTTCGAGCCGCTCTCGACGGTCACATCCGCCCAGTCGTCAGCCCGCTCATTGACCCGCAGTCGCACCCGGCCGTCGTCCAGCAGCAGCAGCATGCCGGTGCGCAGGGCCCGGAAGATCTCCGGATGGGGCATCTGCACCCGTGTCGCATCCCCGGGCGTCGGATCGAGGTCGAACCGCATCCTGTGGCCCGGCTTGATGTCGATCTCGACGTCCCTGAACTTGCCCAGCCGCAGCTTGGGTCCCTGCAAATCCGCCAGCACGCCCAGCGGCCGCTTCAGCGCCAGCTCGGCCCCGCGCACCGCCTTCAGCGCCGCCGCGTGATCCTCATGCGAGCCGTGGCTGAAGTTCAGGCGGAAGACGTCGACCCCGGCCTGGGCCAGGGCCTTGACCATGCCGGGCGCCCGACTGGCGGGTCCCAGGGTCGCGACGATACGGGCGCGCCGGGCTCTTTTCATCGAATATCCATGCCATCGGAGGGGTTTCCCCCTTGTGCCCATGAAACCGCGTCGGGTTAAGGGCGGTTCTTTGCACGAAACACGAAGTTACGCCGCCCGGTCGCGCCCCGCCGCGTTTCGCGCTACCTCTGACCGAACAACGGAGCGGACCATGGCGGGCCTCAAGGACAAGCGCGGCTTTATCGACAAGGACCGTCTGGACCTGTCCGAGCGGCAGGCCGTCGAACACTGGATGAAGCGCTGGGGCGTGACCCGCGACCAGCTGACCGCTGCCCACCGCAAGGCCGGCCGCAACGTCAAGGACATTGCGGCAGAGCTGGGCAAGAAGCGATAGCGCGAAATCGGTCTTGATGGACGGAGGCCATCAAGGCTCAGATTTCACGCCAACATCAGCCTTGGTGCGAGCGGCGGGGGTCGAACCCGCAATCCCTTTCGGGCGACAGATTTTAAGTCTGTTGCGTCTACCAGTTTCGCCACGCTCGCGGCTGGAGCAATCCTACTGCGCCGGCCTTAACGACCGGAAGTCCACGTCCGAATTGGCCAGCAGCCAAAGGAAGGCGGCCCAGGCGGCGACGTTCTGATCCATCGCCTTCGGATCGATCCGGTCCAGCACATCGTCGGCGGTGTGGTGCCAGTCAAAATAGTCCGTGCCGTCCTGATTGAGCCGGAAGGCCGGCACGCCCGCCGCCACCGTCGGGCCGGTGTCCGGTCCGCCGCCGGTCGCCGGGGCACCGTCGAACAGCACGCCCAGCGGCGTCAGCACGGCCTGGGCGGCGCGGCGGAAATCGGTGTTTGCCGCGCCGGCCGGCAGGCCCAGGCTGTAGATCGGGCCAGCCCCGAAGTCGCTCTCGCTGATCGCCACATGGTTGGCCATCTCATCGGCGCGGCTTGAGGCGTAGAAGCGGGCCCCGGCCAGGCCTTGAGACGGGGCGGGCTGGCTGACCTCCTCTGACCCCCACCAGACCACGCGGATGGTGCGGCGCGGTTTGCGCGGCATGTCCTCGATCAGCTTCAGGGCGGCGGCGGTGATGGCCACGCCGGCGCCGTCGTCGATCGCTCCGGTGCCCAGGTCCCAGCTGTCGAGATGGCCGCCGATGACAATGACCTCCTCCGGCGCGCCCCCATCCCTGGCGCTCCGGCCCCGGACTTCCCCGATCACATTCTGACTGACCGTCTGGCCGGTGAAGCCGGCGCTCGAGAACAGACGCATCCGCACCGGCTGATCCGTCAGGGCGATCAGGCGGCGCAGCTGGTCGGCGTCGGGCGGGCTCATGGCGAAGGATGGCACCGTCCCCTCCCCGACCCGCGTGGCACCGGTGTGGGCAAAGCGGTGGTCATGGGTGCCCAGCGAGCGCAGCACATAGCCGACGGCCCCGCGCCGCGCCGCCTCGGTCGGTCCATTGCCGCGGATCGGCGAGGTGGCCCCATAGCCGCGCCCGTCCTGGGCCTGGACGGTATCCTGCAGCACCACCGCGATCTTGCCGGTCAGCGAGCCTTCCGGCTGGTCCAGCAGCTGTTGATAGGTCTCGAAGATCGCCGCCTCGCCCTCGATCCCTTCGGGCGGCGTGGCATGGGAGCCGCCCAGCGACACTACCTCCAGCGGCTGGGGGAAGGGCGACAAAATCTCGGCCCGCGCCTCGCCCCGGCTCCACAGGGCCAGCGGGAATTCCTCGATCGAGACGTTGTCGAACCCCATCTCCCGGAACCTGTCCGCGCCCCAGCGGGCCGAGGCCTGTTCGGACTCCGAGCCCGCCAGACGCGGCCCGAATCGGGTCGTCAGTTCCGAAACGAGCTCGTACGCGACATTGTCCTGCAGCGCCCTGTCGCGCAGCTGTTCGGCCTCGCGGACGGTGCGGGCGTCCTGGGCCACGGCGGGTGCCGCGACAAGGGTCAGGGCCAGGGCGCTGGCGGCGAGAAGGCGAACGGACAGGCGCATGACGACTCCGGGACTCGAGGGAGCCGGAACCTAGCGACGTACGGTCCCGTCGCAAAGGCCGTCGAATACATCCTATTTACTGAACCAGCCGGACGCAGCCATCACGCCGCCGCCTAGCAACAACGGACCAAAGGTGGCGGTGAACCAGTCCTGATCGCCTGTCACCACGCCGATCACGACGAATAACGTCACGCCCGAGGCGATCAATGAAAGTCCAAGCAGTTGCCGGGCTCTTTCGCTGGAGTTCCGTGCAAAGCCCGTCAGGTAGCCGAACACAACCAGCTGAACGACATACAGGGGGAAAAGCAGCAACGGTGCATGGAGCACCGACACCCTACTCGCCCTTGACCCAGGCCTCGACCGGACCCTGCAGCTTGACGGTCAGGGCCTTGCCGCGACGGTCAACGCGGTTGCCAACGGCCAGACGGACCCAACCCTCGGAGATGCAGTATTCCTCGACATTGGTCTTTTCCTCGCCCTTGAAGCGGACGCCGATTCCCTTCGCCAGCAGGTCGGCGTCGTGGAACGGGCTGTCGGGATCGACGCAGAGGCGGTCGGGAAGATCGGTCATGGCGAGAAGGCCCGGAAAACAGGAGAAGGCGCGGGCTTTAGCCGAGGACCGCGTCCGCTCCAAGAGCGCTTGACCTGACCTCGCGTCAATCGGCTAGGTTCGTTGCGAATAACTACGGACTTCAGATGCACGACCCCCTCATCCGCGACTTCATCGCCGAAGCCTCCGACGGCTACCCTCTGTCGATGCGGCTGGTCTCCGCCGAAGCCCCGACCGTGGCCGTGCTGGTCAGTTCGGGGACCGGCTTTCCCAAGGGCTTCTACGACCGGTTCGCCCGCCATCTGGCGGCGCGCGGCGCGGCGGTCCTGACCTATGATTTCCGCGGCATCGCCGGCTCGCGGCCCGACGATCTGGCGGCCATGCAGATGGACTATCCCGACTGGGGCCGGCTCGACATGCCCACCGCCCTCGACGCCCTGATCGCCGCCGCCCCGGGCCTGCCGGTCGTCCATGTCGGCCACAGCGTCGGCGGCCATTTCCTCGGCTTCATGCCCAACCAGCACCGCATCGACCGCCACGCCTTCGTCTCGGTCGGCAGCGGCTGGTGGGGCCGGCACCACCGGTCGTACAACCCCCTCGAACTGGTCTTCTGGCTGATCTACGGCCCCTACAGCCTCGCCCGGCGCGGCTATATCAAGGGCGGCGGCCTGTGGGCGGGGACGGACCTGCCGGCCGGGGTCTGGAAGACCTGGCGGCGCTGGTGCCTCAAGGAGCCCTATTTCCTCGAGGAACTGAAGGTTCGACTGCAACCGCACCATTTCGAAGCCGTGACCGCGCCGATCCGGTCATGGGTCTTCACCGATGATCCTATTGCCACGCCGGTGACCTCGCCCATCCTGCTGCAGGTCTATCCCAACGCCCCGCGCGAGGTCGTGGTGCGGGCCCCCGCCGACTTCAACGCCGCCCGGATCGGCCACGAGGGGGCCTTCCGCAAGGGTTTGGAGCCGCTCTGGGACGAGGTGTTCGACTGGCTGGTTGAACCTTCCGCCACGGTCCCCAGTTAAACCGCTCCCCCCGCCGGAGCCTCCCATGACCGACCAGCCCGCCATCACCGTCGACGGCCACGCCATTCCCCTGCTCGGCTTCGGCACCTGGAACCTGACGCCCGAGGTCGCCCGGACCATGGTCGCCGAGGCGCTGCGCATCGGCTACCGCCACATCGACACCGCCTGGATCTACCGCAATGAGGCGGCGGTCGGAGACGGCATCCGCGACGCCATCGCCGCCGGCCACGTCGCCCGCGAGGACATCTGGCTGACGACCAAGATCTGGGTGGCCCATTTCGACCGCGAGGGCCTGCTGGCACAGGCGCGGGAGTCCGCCGCCAGCCTCGGCTTCACCCCCGACCTTCTGCTGCTGCACTGGCCGAAGAAGGAGCCGACCTTCGACGAGACGCTCGCTGCCCTGAACGAGGCGAAGGACCTCGGCCTCACCCGCACCATCGGCCTGTCCAACTTCCCCTCGGCGGAGTTCCGCGAGGCGCAGTCGTTGTCGAAGGCGACGCTCGTCACCAACCAGGTCGAATACCACCCCTACCTCAAGCTCTCGAAACTGCTCGAAACCGCGAAGGACCTCGGCTCTTCCATCACCGCCTGGTCGCCGCTGGCGCAGGGCGCGATCGCCGACGATGCGACCCTGATCGACATCGGCCTGGCTCATGGCAAGACCCCGGGACAGGTGACCCTGCGCTGGCTGATCCAGCAGAACGTCATCGCCATCCCACGTACCTCGAAGGTCATCCGCGCGGAGGAGAATTTCGACATCCTCGACTTCCGCCTCTCGGACGAGGAGATGGACCGCATCCACGCCCTCGCCCGCCCCGACGGCCGCCTCGGCGACTGGATTGATCCCGCGTTCAAATGGGATGAAGAATGGGCGTGACGCGCCGCGATCAGACGGTGCGCGCTGAGGGAGCCAACAGATGGGCTCGGTGCTGGGATTTCCCGGCGTCGATCCGCTCGACGCAGCGGTCGGCGCGAGGCTGAAGCGGTGGCGTGAAACGCGCGGCATGGCCGTCGATGACCTCGCCGCCCTGCTCCACATCTCCGCCGAGGAAGTCCGTCGCGCCGAGGCCGGCCGCGCCCATCTGAACGCCGCCCGGATCGGCGCCGCGACCAGCGCCCTGCGCCTGCCGCTGTGGGCGCTGGTGTCGGACACGCGGGCCTACTGATCAGACCAGGATCGTGCGGACCCCGTATTGAGCGAAGTCCTTGTCGCCCGTCACCACAGTGGCGTCACGATTGAGGGCCTGGGCGATGATCATGCGGTCAAACGGATCCTTGTGCAGAAGCGGCAACAGACCCGCCCTGCGCCCGTCCGCCACGGATATGGGCAGCAGGTCGAAGCGTGCTTCGGCGAGAACGCGGTCGAAGGCAGGAGGCAGCACCAGTTTGCCGGTCCCGACCTTTACCCAAAGTTCCCACGGACTGACCACGCTGAGGGACATGCCCGGCTGGGTGTCGATCCGTTCGATCCATCCCGTACGCAACAGCCGATCCTCGCCGGCCATCCACCAGAGCAGGACATTGCTGTCGAGGATAATGATGCTCAAGCCTTGGGCTCGGGATCGATGGGCGTGTTGATCGATTCCTCGAACATCTCGCGGATCTCCGCATCCCCGGCGTCCCAGGCCGCCTGATCCCAGACGAACTGTCCGGCGAGGGCCCCGCCTTGACGGTATCGCCTGGGAACCTGAGCCTCCGCGATCAGACGCACCACACGCTTGCCCGCGCGCGCGATCACGACCTCCTCGCCCGCCTCGACGGCGGCGATCAGTTCGGACAGCTTGGTCTTGGCTTCGTGGATATTGACCTGACGCATGTTAGCTAAGTTAGTTCATTCGGCTTCCTGCGGCAAGGTCGCGGGTGACAGGACGCCCGCGTCCGCCTAATCGACACGCTCCACCGGAGCGGTTCATTGGCCTACAAATCCCTGCGCGACTTCATGGCCATGCTGGAGGCCGAGGGCGAACTGGTTCGCGTCTCCCAGCCCGTCTCCACGCACCAGGAGATGACCGAGATCCAGACCCGGCTGCTGCGCAACGGCGGCCCGGCGGTCCTGTTTGAAAAACCCGTCATGCCTGACGGCTCGATCAGCCCCATCCCCTGCCTCGCCAATCTGTTCGGCACGGTGAAGCGCGTGGCCATGGGCGTGACCATGGAGAAGAAGGTCCGCACCACCGCCGCCGAACTACGCGAGGTCGGCGAGCTGCTGGCCTTCCTGCGCAACCCGACCCCGCCGCGCGGCCTGTCGGACGCCATGGAGATGCTGCCCCTGGCCCAGACAGTCATGTCGCTGCGGCCGAAGATCGTGAAGACTGCGCCGGTGCAGTCGGTGGTGCTGAAAGGCGACCAGATCGACCTGACCAGCCTGCCGGTCCAGGGCTGCTGGCCCGGCGAGCCCGCGCCCCTCATCACCTGGGGCCTGGTCGTCACCAAGGGTCCGTCCGAGGACCGCGAGGACGACTTCAACCTCGGCATCTACCGTATGCAGGTGCTGGGCAAGGACAGGGCCATCATGCGCTGGCTGGCCCACCGTGGCGGGGCCCAGCACTACGCGCGGCACAGGAAGGCCGGAAAGAAGGGGCCCCTGCCCTGCGCCGTCGTGCTCGGCGCCGACCCCGGCACCATCCTGGCGGCGGTTACGCCTGTCCCGGACACCCTGTCGGAATACCAGTTCGCCGGCCTGCTGCGCGGCCAGAAGGCCGAACTGGTCCCGTGCAAGACCATCCCCCTGATGGTCCCCGCCAATGCCGAGATCGTGCTGGAAGGCCACGTCCTGTTCGACGAACACGCGCCGGAAGGCCCATACGGAGACCACACCGGCTACTACAACTCGGTCGAGACCTTCCCGGTCTTCCAGGTCACCGCCATCACCATGCGGAAGGACCCCATTTATCTGACCACCTTCACCGGCCGCCCGCCGGACGAGCCCTCGGTGCTGGGCGAGGCGCTGAACGAGGTCTTCATCCCCCTGCTGCGTGCCCAGTTCCCCGAGATCACTGACTTCTGGCTGCCGCCCGAGGGCTGCAGCTACCGCATCGCCGTGGTGTCGATGAAGAAGGCCTACCCCGGCCACGCCAAGCGCGTGATGCTTGGCGTCTGGAGCTATCTGCGCCAGTTCATGTACACCAAATGGGTCATCGTCGTGGACGACGACATCGACGCCCGCGACTGGAAACAGGTCATGTGGGCCATCTCGACCAAGATGGACCCGGCCCGCGACATCACCCTGATCGAGAACACCCCGATCGACTATCTCGACTTCGCCAGCCCAGAGAGCGGCCTCGGCTCCAAGATCGGCCTCGACGCCACCGACAAATGGCCCCCCGAGACCAAGCGCGAATGGGGCGAGGAAATCCGCATGGATGAGGCGGTCGTCGAGCGGGTATCGGACATGTGGGACACGCTCGGATTGCCGGGTGACGGGAAGCCGATCTGGAATTAGCCACGCGCCCTGTTCCTTCGCCGAATGTGTCCGAAAAGTGCTTTTCAGGTGACTGAAATGTAATCTATGGTCCGCGCTCCATTGTTCGTAACCTGTTAGGCTCGTCATGAAGCTGCCGTTGATCGCCCTGCTCGCCGCCGTGATGGCCGCGCCGGTTGTGACCGTCCCGACCTATGCGGACGCCCAGGTGCGGGTCGGCGGCGGGGCCCGCCGCAACCCGCCGCGCGAGGCCCGTCCGCCGGCACCGCGCCTGACAGAGGCCGAGGAAGACCGGTTGTGGGACGCACAAGCCGAGGTCAACAACCTCGACACCCAGATTGCGGCGGTGAACGCCCTTGCCGCGGCCGCAGGCGGCGCGACCGCCGAGCATCAGGCCACGCTGGCAGACCTCTCGACGCGCCGCACCGCAGAACAGCAAGTGATCGACCGGCTGCAGGCCAAGCTGAACCGCTGACGGTTCAGTCCCGATAGAGCTGCGCCAGCCGCCCTGAGGCCGTGCGCATGGCGTCTCTCAGCGCGGCCGGTGCCAGCACCTCGGCCTCTGGCCCCAGCCGAAGGAAGTCGGTCGCGGCGTGCGCCACCGACTCGATCGGCACGGTCACCTCGATCCAGGGGTCTGCGGAACCGGTCGCGGCTTCGGCCGCGATCCGCGCCTGTTCGGCACCCAGTTTCGCCAGCCGTTTCAACCCTTCGCGCGACATCCGCAGGATCGCCGTCCCGGTGAAGATGTCCGCCTCGAACCGCCGCGAGGTCTCCGCCCACCAGGCCGCGAGATCGAACGCCGCGGGCCGCTCGAACGTCGCCTCGCTGACGGTCAGGTCCAGAATGTTCGAGACGCGATAGGTGCGCGGTTCCCTGCGCCCCTCGACCGCCCGCGCCGCCAGATACCAGAGCCCTGCCTTCAGGATCAGGCCCAGCGGCTCCAGCTCGCGCGTCACCTCACCTTTCCAGCTTTCGTAGCGCACCGTGATCCGAAGGCTGTTCCAGACGGCTTGGGCGATCGCGGGCAGGCGTTCGGCCTCGTCCGTGGTCTGGTACCAACCGACCGGATCGAGGTGGAACCGCCCCGCAAGCCGTTCCGCCGCCGCCTGCCGCTCGGGCGGGAGCGCAGCCAGCAGTTTCAGCTGCATCGTGGTCACGGCGCTCGAGAAGCCCATCTGCGCCGCCGGACCGGACAGGCCGCCGAGAAACAAGGCCTCTGCCTCGGAATCCGTCAGGCCGGTCAGCCGGGTGCGGTAGCCGTCCATCAGCTTGAAGCCGCCTGACCGCCCACGGTCCGCATAGACCGGCGCACCCGCCGCGCTCAGCTGGTCGATGTCGCGATAGATGGTGCGCACCGACACCTCGAACTCGGCGGCCAGCGTCTCCGCCGTCATCCGCCCCCGGGTCTGGAGCAGCAGCAGGATCGAAAGCAGTCGGCTGGCGCGCATTTTTCGAAAGTAGCGGATTTATCCTGACAAGAGGTGTCAGTTTACAGGAACCATAATCACGCCTTGGAAGGCCGCAGGGGGGAGCCGCCGTGGCCATGGACTTCCGGAGACCGGCATGAGCCTGAACGTCATCGAGCTGCGCCAGTATGCGATGAAGCCCGGCCGCCGCGACGAACTGATCACCCTGTTCGAGCGAGAATTCGTCGAGACCCAGGAAGCGGCAGGCATCCACCTCATCGGCCTGTTCCGCGATCTCGACCAGCCCGACCGGTTCATCTGGATGCGCGGCTATGCCGACCATGCGGCGCGGAAGCGGGCACTGAACGCCTTCTACAACTCCGACCACTGGTTCGCCCACCGGGCCGCGACCAATGCGACCCTGATCAGTTCGGACGATGTGCTGCTGCTACGTCCGCTGTCACTCGAGGTCTCACCGGATGTGTCCGCCCCCGTTCCGACCGGTGAAGCGCCCGGCAGCGGCGTGGTCGTGCTGGGTGTCCATCGCCTCGAGGGCGCCGACGATCCGCTGGCGGCGTCGTTCCGTGCGGACCTCATGAACGCCCTTGCCCGGGCCGGGCTGGCGGTCGCGACAGCCGGGATCACCGACCCGAGCCCCAACGTTTTCCCGCGTCATCCGGTGCGCCAGGGCGAATGGGTACTGGTCTGGCTGTCGCACCAGCCCGACCAGCGCGCCGCCGACGCCGCCCTCGCCCGCGCCCGGGCCGACCCGCGCCTCGCGCCTCTCTTCGCAGCGTCGCTCCAACTCTTGCGTCTGCAGCCCACCGGCCGGTCGCGTCTACAGGTCAGCCCGCCGGTTGCGGGGTGACGCCGACCCGGTTTCGCCCCTAAGGTCGGGGAATACAGGTCGGGGGGCCGCTCTTGAGCGCGTTCGAGTTCTTCTTCAGTTTCTACGGCCTGCTGCTGGGTCTGTCGGTCGCGGAACTGGTCGGCGGCTTCTCCCGCGTCCTGCACGAGCGGCACCGCGTCCGTTTCGGCTGGCTGACGCCGCTGCTGGCGGTGTTCGTGGCCGTCGATCTGGCGACCTTCTGGAACCAGGCCTGGCGGTTCTTCCGCGGGGCCCCGTTCAATCCGGCCCTGCTGCTGATCGGCCTTGTCATCGCCGCCACCTTCTATGTCGCCGCCAGCGTGACCTTTCCCCGCGTCACGGCGGAGGGCGTGGACACCCGAATCGACCTGGACGAGCATTTCTGGGCCCACCGGCGGGTGGTGTTCGGCTGTGTGCTGTCGGCCAATGCCATGGTCTGGGCCCTGCTCGGCCTGCTGGCGCTGGCAGACCCCGCCTGGGCCGCCTTCTGGACGCCCCGCCTGCTGATCGGGGTCGCCCTCTTTGCCATCTGCACCGCGACCGCAGCCTTTGCACCCTGGCGGCCGGTCGTCATCGGGGCCCTGCTGGTCGTGCTGGCCTACACCCTGTGGAATATGGTCCGCGCCGGAGCGATCCTCATCGCCGACGGGGCCTGGCTGCCGGCGACGGGAAGCTGAGGCTTGCCAGACGGGCGTGATCGTCCGACGAAGGCCCATGCGCCAGATCCTGATCCCTGCGGTCCTTGCCGCCCTTGTCTTTAGCGTGACCCCCGCCATGTCCCAGTCAGCTTCGCCGTCCGTCCCCAACACCGCGCCCTGGGACCAGCCCTTCCTGCCGCCCGCGCCGGCATGGGACGGCGCCAGCCGCGCCCTGCTTCGCGACACCTCGGACCCCTGGGTCACGGCCTTCGAGGCTGACCCCGAGCACGACGAAAGCCCCAACTACGCCGACACCCGCGCCTGGTTCGACCGGCTGGACGCCGCCTCGGACCTGATCCGCATCGAACAGTTCGGGGTCTCGCCCGAGGGCCGGCCCATCTATGCCGTCATCGCCTCGAAGGACGGCGCGGCCTTCGACCCATCCAAGCCCGTGCTGCTGGCCCAGGCCGGCATCCACCCCGGCGAGATCGACGGCAAGGACGCCGGCATGATGCTGCTCCGCGACATCGCCTTCTACGGCAAGCAAGATCTTCTGGACCGGGTCAATCTGATCCTCATCCCGATCCTGTCGGTCGACGGCCATGAGCGGGCCTCGGCCTACTCCCGCCCCAACCAGCGCGGGCCCCGCATCCAGGGCTGGCGCAATACGGCGACCAACCAGAACCTCAACCGCGACTATCTGAAACTGGACCAGGTCGAGATGCGCGCCGTGCGCAGTCTGGTGCTGAAATACCGGCCGGACCTCTACCTCGACATCCACGTCACCGACGGCATGGATTACCAGTACGACATCACCTACGGCTTCAACGGCGAGAATGGCGTGTATTCACGCTCGCCCGCCATCGCCCTCTGGCTGGACGACAGCTTCAAGCCCGCGATCAATGCGGCGCTGGAGGCGGAAGACCACATCCCCGGCGAACTGGTCTTCGGCATCGGCGACGATCCGCGCGCCGGCCTGTCCGACGGTGGCCTCGGCGAGCGTTTCTCCAACGGCTGGGGCTCGGCCGCCCATGTGCCGACCGTCCTGATCGAGAACCACAGCCTCAAACCCTACGAACAGCGGGTGCTGGGGACCTATGTCCTGCTCGAGGCGGCGATGCGCCGTCTGGCTGCGGACGGCACCGCCCTGCGTACGGCGATCGCCGCCGACTCAGCCCTGCGCCCCGCCGAAATCCCGGCCAATTTCACCGCCGATCCGACCCCCGCCTACACCCGGACCTTCAAGGGCATCCGTTATGAGATGTACGACAGCCCCGCCTCGGGCCGGTCCGAGATCCGCTGGCTGGGCGTCGCCGATCCCGAACCGTGGTCCCTGCCCTTCTACGGCTCGCGCCCGACCCTGACCCTTCAGCGACCGAATGCCTACTGGGTCCCCGGCCATCGCGCCGACATCATCGAACGCCTGCGCCTGCACGGCATCCGCATGGAGACCCTGCCGTCCCCGCGCACCGTCACCGTCGACATGCTGCGTCTCAATGAGCCCCGACTGGCCACCCGCGCCAATGAGGGCCGCGTCGGCGTCACTGTCACCGGCGTCACCCCCGAGCGCCGCGACTGGACCTTCCCCGTCGGCTCGGTCCGCGTGCCCACCGACCAGCCGCTGGGCGACATCGTCGTCCTGCTGCTCGAGCCGCAGTCCAGCGAGAGCTTCTTCGCCTGGGGCATGTTCCCCGAGGTGCTCAGCCGCGTCGAATATATCGAGGGCTATGCCATCGCCCCGCTGGCCGAGGCCATGATGGCGGCCGATCCGGCGCTGAAAGCCGCCTTCGAGGCGAAGCTGGCCGCCGAACCGGCCTTCGCCGCCGACGGCGACGCGCGTTTGCAGTGGTTCTACGAACGAACCCCGTTCTATGATGACCGTTTCCGACTCTATCCGGTGGGGCGAGAGAACTGATGGATACGTTGAACGCGATGACGCCGGTTCAGGCCGCCGCCCTGTGGAGCGGCCTGCTGCTCCTGCTGCTGCTCGTGCTTTCGGTTCAGGTGGTTCTGAACCGCCACAAGCACAAGGTGCTGCTCGGCGAAGGCAAGGAGTCCCAGATCACGCTGCGGGGCCGGGTGTTCGGCAATGCGGCCGAGTACATCCCGGTGGGCGTCGGTGCCCTGGCCCTGCTGGCCATGCTGGGCATGCCCGCCATGGCCATCCATGCCGTCGGCGGGGTTCTGCTGGCGGGGCGTCTGATCCACGCTGTCGGCCTGAGCGACAGAAAGCCGACCCTGGGCCGGGTCCTCGGCATGGCCCTGACCTACACCGCCCTGTTCGTCGCTGCGGGTATGCTGGTCGTCCACGCCTTCGTCTGAAACTGACGGACGCTGTTGCGGCGCAGGCTTCGTCCCGCCATATCAGGCCATGCCTGACCGTACCGCGTCCGCCGCCTCGCCCGACCTCCTGCCCGATCTGGTTGCGGCCGCCCTCAGGGCCGGGGCCGATGCTGCCGAGGCGGTTTCCGCCGAGCGCGCCTCCCTGTCCGTCGGCGTCCGCAACGGGGCGCTCGAGGAGGTGGAGCGCGAGGAGAGCCGCGACCTCGGCCTGCGCGTCTTCATCGGCCGGCGCATGGCGACCGTCTCTGCCTCGGACCTGTCGGAGGCCACCCGGGCCCGTCTGGTCGAGCGCGCCGTGGCCATGGCCCGGCTGGCACCCGAAGACCCGTATGCCGGTCTGGCCCCGCAGGACCGCCTCGCCCGCGGCCCCTTCGCCGACCTCGACCTCTTTGATCCGTCGGAGCGCAGCGCCGCCGAGCTCGAATCCATGGCGGCCGACACCGAGGCCGCCGCCCTGGCCGTGCCCGGTGTTGCGAAATCCGAAGGCGGCCACGCCTCCGCCTCCTCGAGCCGCTGGCGGCTGGTCACCTCCCACGGCTTCGACGGGGCCTATCACGGCTCGGCCTTTTCGCTGGGCGTCGGTGTCATCGCCGAGCAGGACGGGGCCATGGAACGCGGCGGCGAACACCGTGCCGTGCGTCACCTGTCCGACCTGCCCTCCGCCGCCTCGATCGGTGAATTTGCCGGCCACCGCGCGGTCGCCCGTACCGGGCCGCGCAAGATCGACTCGACCACCGCCCCGGTGATCTTCGAGAACCGCATCGCCACCCAGGTCCTCTCGCCCCTGCTCGGTGCCATTTCCGGCCCCTCGATCGCGCGCGGCACCTCCTTCCTCAAGGACCGCCTCGGCCAGCGCATCCTGCCGGCCGGCGTCGACCTGATCGACGATCCCTTCCGCATCCGCGGCCTCGGCTCCACGCCGTTCGACGATGAGGGCGTGGCCGTGTCGCGCCACTCGATCGTGCAGGACGGTGTCCTGACCACCTGGCTGTTGAACAGCGCCGCCGCCGCCCAGCTGGGGCTGGCCTCGACCGGCCACGCCTCGCGCGGCCTCGCGGGCCCACCCGGGGTCTCGACCCACAATCTGCATCTGGAGCCCGGCGAGCGCGATCTGGCCGGGCTGATGGCCGACGCCGGCGCCGGCCTGTTGGTCACCTCCATGTTCGGCCCCTCGCTGAACGCCAACACCGGCGACTGGTCGGCCGGCGTCTCGGGCTTCTGGTTCGAGAACGGCGAGATCGTATGGCCCGTCAGCGGCGTCACCGTCGCCGGCAATCTCGCCGAACTCTGGACCCGGCTCGAGCGCGGTTCGGACCTGGAATTCCGCGGCAGTTTCAACAGTCCGTCGCTGATGTTCGACGGCGTCGCCATCGCCGGTAAATGACGGGTCTTGCCGCAGACCTCGACCTGATCCGCGATGCGGCCGAGGCGGCAGGTCGGCTGGCGCTGGCCGAACGCGACGCGGGCCTGAAGGTCTGGTCCAAGTCGGGCGGCTCGCCCGTCACCTCGGCCGACATGGCCGTCGACCAGCTGCTCAGGGACACACTGCTGGCGGCCCGGCCCGACCACGGCTGGCTGTCGGAGGAGACCGCCGACAACGCCGACCGCCTCTCGAACCGCCGCATCTTCGTGGTCGACCCCATCGACGGCACCGTCGCCTATATGAAGGGCAAGCCGTGGTGGTGCATTCCCATCGCCATTGTCGAGGACGGCCGTCCGGTCGCCGCCGTGATCCACGCCCCGGCGCTGGGCGAGACCTTCACCGCCACCCTCGGCGGGGGTGCCGCCTTGCAGGGTCGCCCGATCACCGCCTCTGACACCAGCGACCTCGATGACGCCTCCGTCCTGGCCGACGCCCGTCTGATCGAGGGGCCGCACTGGATCGAGCCCTGGCCGGCCATGCGGTTCGAGAAGCGCAACGCCATCGCCTACCGCATGGCCCTGGTCGCCGCGGGTGCCTTCGACGCCGCCATCAACCTGTCACCCAAATGGGACTGGGACGTCTGTGCCGGGGCCTTGATCGTCGAGGAAGCCGGCGGCCGGGTCACTGATCACCACGGCCAGGCCTGGCGGTTCAACCAGGCCGATCCGCGTCAGAACAGCCTGGTCTGCAGTGCGCCCGCGCTTCACCCGTTGATCGTGCGGCGCACAACGCCTATTCCGCTGGCGGCCCGCTAGGCAGCCGGTTCGGGGTGAAGGTCGAGACGGCGTTGAATTCGACCAATGTCCTCGCGCATCCGGTCAACAGAGTGTTGAAGGCGCGCATCTGTTTCGGCCAGCACCGCGATATCCCGGCGGACGGATGCGACGGCGACCTCAAGTGACGAGACCCGTTCCTTCAGCTCCCGGATGTCCTGAGCCATCGCATCGACCTTGGCGTCAATACGGCGCAGATACACCAGAACAAGGTTGTCCGGATCATCGACCATCGCCGGGATTATGCCAGACCCTCGTGAAACGGCCAAATCCGTTGATCATCAAGCGGACAGCGCCTATTCCGCTGGCGGCCCGCTAGCTCCCCCACATCTCCGGACGACCCATGACCCAGCCCGCCGCAACCGACCAACTGCTCCACCTCGTCATCGGTGGCGAGTTGCGCCACCTCGACGCCCCGGTGTTCCGCGACCTGTCCAAGGTCGAATTCGTCGGCGCCTTCCCCAACTATGAGGAAGCCCGCCAGGCCTGGAAGGCCCGGGCCCAGGCCACGGTCGACAACGCCCATATGCGGTTCTTCATCCTGCACGCCCACCGGATGATCGACCCGCGCGGCGATGCCCACGACCATTAGTCGCGGACGACACGCCTCGGCCCGCACCGGATTTCAGGCCAGGCTGTTCCGCCCCGGACCCACCGCCCGTTTGCAGGACTCCCGCCCATGACCCTGTTTGGCAGAACTCTCGACGGACAGGAGATCGCCACCCTGATCGGCCTGCTGCTGGCGCTCGGCATGTGGATCGCCGTCTGGCGGGGCAACCGCCAGGAAACAAACTGGTTCAAGACCTGGAACGCCGAGCGCAAGGCGCGACGCGACGCCGAGATCGCCGCCGAGGGCGGAACGCCGGACACCCCATCCGAAAAGAGCGAACCGCGCGGCCCCTGGGGCTGACGCCTATTCCCGCCGCAGCAGTTTCTCGGTCAGGATCGTGCCCCACCAGCCGGCCTTGAACTCTGCCCGGATGGCCTTGGGGTCATAGGCCTCGCTGTCGACCCAGTCGATGAAACTGACCCCCGTCGGCTCGATCTCGTTGAGGTATTTCTCCAGCGTATAATCCAGCACCCCGGTCAGCCCCTCGCGGTGGTGCAGATAGCGTTTGGACAGCTGTTCGATGGCCACCGACATCGGCTCGCCCAGATGGAAATGGCGATAGAAGACCGCCATCATCCCGGCCCGGTCCGCCCCCGACTTGCAGTGGATCAGCACCGGATATTCGATCGTCCGGAACAGTTCGCGTGCCCGATGCACCCGGTCCCTCTGCGGCGGATCACGCGAATCCAGCGGCGCATCGATCAGGGTCAGGCCCAGCCGTTCGCAGGCCTCCTTCTCCAGCGCATAATAGGCCTCGTCCCGCGCCCCGCGCAGGTTGATCACCGTCCTGATCCCCTTGGACTTCCAGTAGGCCAGCTGCCGCGGTGACGGCTGGTTGGTCCGCACCAGATCCGGCCCAAGCCAGTGGCCGTTCATGAACCACCGCCGCAGGAAGGCATGGTCCTTCCAGACATAGTCCCATTTCGCCTTGAACCGGCCGGCGGGAGTGGTGAGGTCGTAACGGGGCATCAGGAGGAGATAGGGGATCGGGAGCCGCGCGTCATCCGGGGGAGAACGGACGTCGACCACAGATGGGGAGCGAACGTCCGCTGCCGACCCCATCAAGTTCCGAAATGCGCCATCAGCGGACAACAGCCCGAGGCCGGAAAGCGGTCCTTCAGACTTTCGGGCAGCGGAAAAGCACGTCAATCGAACAGCTGGTGATGCTTCGTGTCAGACCGCCAGCTTGGCCAGGAGAACAAAAAGGAGGACAAGCCGCTGTAGATCGACGGTCACCCCGGCCCAAATCGCCATCAAAGCGCGCCGATTGAACCGAATGCTCGACTGACGCCACCTATGATCCAATGACGAAGCCGGACACCGCCAAAAGGGCGAACACACACGGCCTCCTGGACGAGTATCTGGTCTTGGCGGCGCAGAACGGGGATCGTCGCGCCCTCGCCGATCTGGTGCGACGCTGGCAACGTCGGCTCCACGCTCACGCCTGGCGTCTGACCGGCGAAGACGAGGCCGCCAAGGACGCGGTTCAGGCGGCCTGGCTGGAGATCGCTCGCAGTCTGGGCAGCCTTAGGGATGAGCGTGCATTTCCCGTCTGGGCCTACCGCATTGTCTCTCGCCGCTGCGCCCGCGACATCGCGGCTACGCGCCTCCGGCGCAATCTGGCTCTGGCGGCAGCGATCGAGCCCGAACCGCCACCGATTCAGCCCGATCTGGAAGCACGAGACGAGAGCGCCCGCCTGCACGCGGCGCTCAAATCACTGCCATCAACCCAGCGTGCGGCAGTGGCCTTGTTTCATTTCGAGGAGCTCAGCATCGCTGAGATCGCTGTAGCCCTCGACGTCCCGGCGGGCACCGTCAAAACCCGCCTCATGCACGCACGCCGCGCTCTGCGCGCCGTGCTCGAAGGAGACCGTAATGCGTGACATCGACCAAACCATTGACCGAGTCCTGGCTGATGAAGAACGTGATCTGCTGCGTCGCATCGGTGATGACGACAGCCATGTCGACCAGATGCTGTCCTTGTTTGCCGGCCGCACAGGGTGGATCAGCGTAGTGCTTCTGGCTGCCCAGGCGGTGGCGGTCGCGGCGGGCATCTGGACGGGCTGGAACTTCTTTCACGCCGACACCGCCCTGACCGCCCTTCACTGGGGCCTACCGTCGGCTGTCCTTTTCCTAATGGCGCTGATGCTCAAGCTGGCCTTGTGGCCCGTGATGCATTTCAAGCGGCTCCACATAGCAATCAGGCGCTTCGAGTTGCTTGTCGTTAGCCAGCGCGACCCCCGGCCCTAGCCGAACTTTGAAGAAGTCTTGGGAATCAATCCTCGCGCCCCGGCGTGCAGCGCTCTCGTCCAGGAAACCGAATTCCGCGATCGGAATTGAACCGGGCGGGATGATCACCGCACCTTTGCTGTAGATTTACGCAGAGGGCAAAATGATCGAAGCCAATGGACTGGCGTTCGCCTATGGCAGGCGCTCCCCGGCAGTCAACGCACTTACATTCTCCGTCGCGGAGGGCGAGATATTCGGGTTTCTCGGTCCGAGCGGCGCAGGCAAGAGCACGACGCAAAAGATCCTGATCCGGTTGCTCAGGGGATATCGTGGGGATCTGCGCGTCATGGGTCGGCCGCTAAAAGCGTGGGGCCCGGACTATTTCGAACGCGTGGGCGTGTGTTTCGAACTCCCCGGCAACTATCGCAAGCTCACCGCAATTGAGAACCTCCGCTTCTTCTCTTCCTTCTTCCGAACACCGACGCTGGCACCGGAAGAAGTCCTTGAGTGGGTGGGGCTGCGTGCCGACGCGAACAAGCGCGTCGAGCAGTTCTCCAAAGGTATGCAGACCCGGTTGAATCTCGCCCGGTCTCTGATCAATCGACCCTCCCTCCTCTTTCTTGACGAGCCGACCTCGGGGTTGGATCCCGGCAATGCGCGGATCGTCCGCGATCTCATCAGGCGCGAGCGCGACCGGGGAACCACTGTCTTCCTGACGACACACGACATGCATGTCGCCGATGAACTCTGTGACAATGTCGGCTTCCTGGTGAATGGTCGCCTTGCCCGCGTCGGCGCGCCGTCAGCCTTGCGACTGGAGCATAGCAACAGGCTCGTTGAGGTCCGCACCGGCATCGCCGGAGGCCTTGGAAGCGAACGCTTCTCGCTTGAAGGCCTCGCCCTCAATTCTCGCTTCCAGCAGCTGATCGCGGAAGAGCGAATCGAATCGATCCACTCGCTCGAGCCCAGCCTCGAAGACGTCTTCATCCAGGTGACGGGGGAGCGGCTGACATGAGCGCTTTCGCTCAACTCGTCGGCAACGACATGCGAACCCTTTATCGCTCGGGCTATGTCTGGGTGAGTCTGGCGGTGTTTGGCTTGATGCTGCTGGTGGCGATGCAGGCCTCGCGCCTCGACTTTGCCGGCTACGAGAGGTTCATCGCCGCCATAATTCTGTTTGACGTGGTCCTGTCACCGCTCATGCTCGTGGGGCTGATGGTGCTGCTTGAGCGCGGCGAAGGCAGCTTCGCTGTGCTGTGCGTGAGCCCTGTGCCGACAATGGCCTATCTGGTCGCACGCGTGCTGACGGTCAGCCTGATCTCGTTGGCGGAAATGCTCGTGCTTGTGCTGGCAGTTTACGATGCCGCTTTGTCGCCCCTGGCCCTCACCGCAGGCCTGGCTGGCGCGGCGAGCCTTTCGGCCCTGTTCGGGTTGGTGGTCATCGCCTATTTCGACGACCTCTACGCCTTCCTGCTGCCCATGATCGGAGCGATCATGCTTCTTGGCGTCCCCGGCTACGGCGTGCTGCTCGGCATCGCTCCTGATTGGCTTCTCTGGCATCCGACCGCCGGGGCGTTGGCCTTGATCGAGATGGCCTTCAGCCTGGACGCCGTGCAGGGCCCGGCGACGGCGATCGCCTCGATGGTGGCGTGGATTCTCGCTACGGCAACCTTCGCTCATTTGTCCATCGGGCGCATGCGGGCCCGGATCGGAGGCGCATGATGACCACCTCGCATCCCGCACGTCGCCGGGGGTTGGTTGAGACACTGATCGCGGCCGACCTCCGAAAAGTGACCCGAGATCCATTGATGGCGGGGATCATCGCCGCACCGCTGCTCGTGGCGGTGATATTCCGCTTCGCAGTCCCTGATCCCGCAGCTCTCCAGGCGACCCTCACAGCCTATCTTGGTCAGGACCTCGGGGCGCAGGTCGCCCGCGCGGCCCCCATGTTGTTGATGAGCCTGTTGACCGCGATCGCTCCAGGTCTGGTCGGCGCCGTCTATGGACTCTTGCTGGTCGGGGAGCGCGACGAGCGCACGTTGATGGCGTTGCGGGTCATGCCGGTGTCCTTCGCTCGCTACGTCGCGGCCAGGCTGTTCACACCGCTGGCGTTCTCTGTCGGCGTGACGATCATCGCCTATCCCGTCGCGGGATTGGCACCGCTGCCTATCGCGACCGTGGCTCTCATCGCGGTCGTCAACGCCATCAGCGCCCCCGTTGTCGCCCTGGCCATGGCGACCTTCGCCAAGGACAAGATGGCCGCATTGGCCGTCATGAGGGTGGCGAACAGCATCCTGGCTCTTCCCGTGCTGGCCTATTTCGCCGTCCCGCCCATGCTCTATCTGGCCTGGCTCTCGCCGGCATACTGGCAGATGAAGGCGCTATGGCTCGCAGCTGACGCGCTCCCATTCCTCGCCACGCTCGGGGTCGCTGCCTTGATGAACATCCTGCTCTTGCTGCTGTTGTACGCGCGGTTCGAGCGGCAGGGCGAAGCCTAGAGGTCGCCGGCACTCCGCCCAAATGGTGCGGCGAGCCTTTAAAACTCGTTCCCTGACCCGACATCATGATGAAACTCACCATCGCCATTGCTTTCGCGGCCTCGATTCTGGGCACTCCGGCCCATGCGATGACGGTTCGGGAATTTCTTGCGGGCGTCGCGAATATTCCACGCAATCCCGGTGCGCTTCTTCGAGCCGACACGCGTCGATTATTGAACGAAGTGCGGGGCGGGTTCGCAACGGTTCGAGCCGAACAGACGGCAGCGCGGCAGGCCGGCACAAGACCGGCCAGTTGCATGCCTGAGAACGTGGCGATGTCTTCGCGACAACTCCTCACCCGTCTCAACGCCGTCCCCGAAGCGCGCCGTAGTATCAGCGTCACGCAGGCCCTGCGAGAATGGGCGGCGGAACGCTACCCCTGTCAGGGGTAGGGGCCGCTGCGTTCAGAGTAATGAGGACCAGGCGGCTAACCGGCAAATGGGGACTGTCAGGTGTGCTGACAGGTTAACCGCGCCAAGTCGAAAGCCGCCCTGCCCTGCCTGAAATCAAGCCGCAGCGGCCGCACAAGCGTTCGCCGCTTCGGCGCAGAAATGCCGAAAAGTTGGTCTGCTGATCAGGCATCATTGGATGTTGAAGGTATTGTAGATCGCCGCGTGGGTGGTGAGAAATCTCTGGGCTGAGGCTAGGGATCTGAACCACTGCTTCTTCCGCTCTCGTCGTCGGATTGACCGATCGGAATTCTCCGCCCGACTGTTCTCCCGAACCCCGTCGGGTCGATGCGGGTGAATCAGATCCTGTGGATCCTTGCCGGGAGGGGAGGCCTTCGCCGAGTGTGTTGCGACGATCAGTTGAGTCCACCATCGTAGGCAGACATTCCGAGCCCTGCCGATCCGTGCCACTTCCCACCTCCCCGCTTGACTTCACCCCCCAGCCGTCCGACCTCGGACCGATGACGTCGCCGATCAACGCCGCTGATGAGAAGGAGCCCCGAAAGGAACGCCTGCGCCCCCTGCTGGGCCGTATCTGGCGCGACTATCTCTCGCACCACCGCACCCCGCTGTTCCTGTCGATGCTGTGCGCGATGATCGTTGCGCTCATGTCGGCCACGGTGCTGCAGCTGCTGAGACCGGCCATCGACGGCATGTTCCTCGGCCGCCCCGTGACCATCTGGGGGGTCTTCACCGTGCCTCCGGGCCAAGCCCTGACCGCGATCCCCCTGATCATCATCGGTGCCGGCCTGATCTGGACCGCCGCCGCGCTGGGTCAGGCGGCGCTGGTCAACCGGCTCGGCCACGGCATCGTCGGCGACATCCAGGTGCGGCTGTTCGGCTCGATGATCCGCGCCGACCTGGCCCGGCTGCGCAGTCAGCACTCCGGCGGTTTCGTCTCCTCGGTGCTGTTCGACGCCAATCTGGTGCGCGAGGCCTTCACCAACGGCGTGGTCAACTACACCCAGCACGCCCTGACACTGGTCGCCGTGCTCGCCTATATGGCCTGGAGCGACTGGCGCCTGACCCTGATCGTCCTGCTGGGCGCGCCGCTGAGCGCCCTCATCCTGCGCCGCTTCGGCAAACGGATGCGCAAGGCGACCACCGGGGCCATGGTCGAGACCTCCAACCTCTCCACCGCCCTGATGGAGAACCTCGACGGGGTCCGCCTGATCAAGATCGAGAACCGCGAGGCGGCGGAGGAAGCGCGGGTCGGCGAGGTCGTCGCCCGCCGTCAGCGCCATGTGATCAAGAGCGCCGACAGCCGCGCCTTCGCCGGCCCCTTCAGCAATCTGGTGGCCGTAGTCATCGTCGCCGCCGTGATGGCCTATGCCGGCTGGCGGGCCCGCGACGGCGGCATGAGCGTCGGCGCCTTCGCGGCCTACATCGCGCTGCTCGGGGCCGCCGGACAGTCCCTGCGGCAGGTGACCAACCTCCAGACCGTCATGGCCGAGGGCCTGACCGCCGCCCGCCGCCTGTTCTCCGCCCTCGACATCCAGCCCGAGATTCGCGAGGCCCCGGATGCCGCGCCCCTGTCCAACGGCCCGACCGCGGTCGCCTTCGAGCGCGTCTCCTTCGCCTATGCCCCGACGCAGGACGGCGGAGCCCCGACCCTGTCGGACGTCTCCCTGACGGTCGCCCCCGGAGAGACCGTGGCCCTCGTCGGCCCCTCGGGCGGCGGCAAGAGCACCATCCTCAGCCTGCTGCCGCGCTTCTATGACGTCACCGCCGGTGCCGTGACCGTCAACGGCCGCGACATCCGCGACATCCGCCTGCACGACCTGCGCGCCAACATCGCCCTGGTCACCCAGGAGCCCTTCCTGTTCGACGACACCCTGGCCGCCAACATCGCCTACGGGCGACCCGGTGCGACTGCTGAGGACATCATCGCCGCCGCCCGGGCCGCCGCCGCCCACGACTTCATCTCGGCCCTGCCCGAAGGCTATGCCACCCGCGCCGGCGAAGCGGGCCTGCGCCTGTCCGGCGGCCAGCGCCAGCGCATCGCCATCGCCCGCGCCTTCCTCAAGGACGCCCCTATCCTGCTGCTGGACGAGGCCACCTCGGCCCTCGACACCGAGAGCGAGGCCCTCGTCCAGGCCGCCCTCGAACGCCTGATGCAGGGCCGCGCCACCCTGATGATCGCCCACCGCCTGTCGACCGTGCGCAATGCGGACCGTATCCATGTGATCGAGGCCGGCCGGGTGGTCGAAACCGGCACACATGCCCAGCTGGTCAAGCTGGGCGGCCTCTATTCCCGGCTCGCCAAACAACAATCCCTGGACGGTGATCCGGCGGTCGGAGCCATCGTCGCATGAGGCCACTGCGCAACCCCTTCCTCCAGACCGTCCTGGCCAATCTGCTGGCCGTCTGGATGCGCTTCTGTGTCGCCACCATCCGCTGGACGCGCGAGAACGAGGCCGTCGCCGAACAGGTCTGGGCCGACCGGGGGCCGGTGATCTGCCTGTTCTGGCATTCGCGCATCAGCCTCACCCCCGCCTGCTGGCCCCACCACCGCGCCCAGGAGGTCCGGGCCATCGTCTCCCTGTCGCCGGACGGCCAGTTCATCGCCCGGGCCATGGGCAAGGTCGGCTTCCCCTCCATCCGCGGTTCCTCGGCCAACAAGGACAAGGCCGACCGGGCCAAGGGCGGGTCCGCAGCCCTGCGCGACGCCCTGCGCCAGCTTCGCACCGCCGGCGTCGCCCTCACCCCGGACGGTCCGCGCGGCCCCATGCGCGTCATGGGCGACGGTGTCGCCGTCATGGCCCGGCTGTCCGGCGCCCCCGTCCTGTTCATCGGCCTGTCCTGCCGACCCGCCGTCCGGCTGGGCAGCTGGGACCGCGCCATCCTGCCCCTGCCCTTCGGTCGCGGTGCGGTCGTCTGGGACATCGACACCTTCCCGGAAGGCCTGTCGACCGAGGAAGTGACGCAGCGCTGGGCCGAGCGCCTGACCGCGGTCGAGGCCCGCGCCGACGCCATCACCGGTCTGGAGCGGGTTTGAGATGAGCCCGGCGCTGGCCGTCTACCGGCTCGTTCTGCGCCTGCTGGAGCCCCTGGCCCCGCGCCTGCTCGACGCCCGCGCCAAACAGGGCAAGGAAGACCCGGTCCGCGTCGACGAACGCCTCGGGCGCGCCTCCCTGCCCCGCCCGGACGGCGATCTGGCCTGGCTTCACGGGGTCAGCGTCGGCGAGACCCTGTCCCTGCTGCCCGTAGTCGAACGCCTGCGCCAGAAGCGGCCCGACCTCACCGTCCTCGTCACCTCCGGCACCCTGACCTCGGCGCAACTTCTGGCGAAACGGCTGCCCGAAGGCGTGATCCACCAGTTCGCCCCGGTCGATGCGCCGGGTGCCGTCACCGCCTTTCTCGACCACTGGCGGCCGTCCCTCGCCGTCTTCGTCGAGAGCGAACTCTGGCCCAACCTGATCCTCGAGACCCGCAAGCGCGGCGTGAAACTGGTCCTCGCCAGCGCCCGCATCACGGAAAAGACCGTCGAGGGCTGGCTGCGCTTCCCCGGGGCCGCGCGTGAGATCCTGTCCGCCTTCGACCGCATCCTGCCGCAGGACGAGACCTCGGCCGCCCGGCTGCACAGCCTTGGCGCCCGCATCGACGGCCATGTGAACCTCAAACTCTCGGGCGAGGCGCCGCCGCATGACGCCACCGCCTTCACCCGCCTCAGCGCCGCCATCGGCGACCGGCCGGTCGTCGTCGCCGCCAGCACCCACGACGGCGAGGAGATCGCCCTCGTCCGCGCCCTCGACAAACTGGCCGACCGCCTCTGCCTCATCCTGGTGCCCCGCCACCCCGCCCGCAGCCCCGACATCGCCGCCGCCCTCCAGCGCGACGGCTACCGCTTTGCCCAACGCTCGCAGGGCCGCGAGCCGGACCGCGAGACCGACCTCTATCTGGCCGACACCCTCGGCGAGATGGGCCTGTTCCTGCGCCTGGCCGATGTCGTGGTCATGGGCGGCTCCTTCTCCGCCGCCCTCGAGAAGCCCCCGGTCGGCGGCCACAATCCGCTGGAGCCCGCCCGGCTCGGAAAGCCCGCCGTCACCGGCCCCGACATGAGCAACTGGGCCGCCGTCAGCGACGCCCTCGTCGAGGCAGGGGGTCTCGCGGTCGTCCAGGCCCCCTGGGACCTGCCGGCCGTCCTCGCCCCGCTTCTGGCCGACGCCGGCGCTGCCCGGGTCATGGGCGAGCGCGGCCGCCGCGCCGCCGCCGAGGCCGGATCGGGCCTCGACCGTCTGTGGGAGGTGCTCGCCCCCCTGCTGCCCCCGGCGTCCCGCGGAGGCCGCCGATGAAACTCAACACCCCCCGCTGGTGGTATACGCGCGACGCCCGCCACGGCGCGGTCGCCCGCACCCTGCTCAAACCCCTGTCCTGGATCTGGGCGGCCGCCACCGCCCGCCGCATCGCCCGCACCCAGCCGGTCGATCCGGGCATTCCGATCATCTCGGTCGGCAATCTGACCGTCGGCGGCTCGGGCAAGACGCCTGTGACCCGCGAGGCCATCCGCCTGCTGCACGAGGCCGGGATCAATGCCCACGGCCTGTCGCGCGGCTATGGCGGATCCCTGCGTGAGCCCACCCAGGTCGACGCCGCCGTCCACACCGCCGCCGACGTCGGCGACGAGCCGCTGATGCTGGCCCTCGGCGGCCCGACCTGGATCGCCCACGACCGCGTCGCCGGGGCCCGCGCCGCTGCCGCCGCCGGGGCCGAAGTCCTCGTCCTCGACGACGCGCACCAGAATCCGACCCTGAAGAAGACGCTCAGCCTCATCGTCGTCGACGGCGAAACGCGCGACGACGAATGGCCCTTCGGCGACGGCTCGGTATTCCCCTCGGGCCCGATGCGCGAGAAGCTCCAGCGCGGTCTCGCCCGGGCCGACGCCGTGGTCATCCTGCTGCCCGCCGATGCCTCCGGTGCCGATCCCGAATTGGTCGAGGCCTTCGGGAACCTGCCGGTCCATATCGCCCGGCTGAAGCCCGCCGCACCGCCGCCCAAGGGACCGATCGTGGCCTTTGCCGGCATCGCCAAGCCCTGGAAGGTCGAGCGCGCCCTCGACGCCGCCGGGGCCGAACTGGTCGACTTCGCCCCCTTCCCGGACCACGCCGCCTTCCGCGAGGACGACCTGCGCTTCCTCGCCGACCGCGCCGAACGGGCTCACGCCCGGCTGGTCACCACCGAAAAGGACTGGTTCCGCCTGACGCCCGAGTGGCGGACGCGTGTGCTTTCATGGCCGGTCAAGGCGACCTTTGAGGACGAGGCTGCGTTTCAGAGGTTGCTTTTATCCTCCCTCTCCCATTGGGAGAGGGCTTGAGCGCACGGCGGCGAAGCGGTCATTCTTGCGCGAAAGGGTGTGGGTCGACCACAGGGGGCGGCTTCGCCGCTCAAACCAGCCGACCCACATCCGCCCCTCCGGGGCACCTTCTCCCAACGGGAGAAGGGATCATTCCGCCCGGTAGACCACCCCGCCCCGCATCACGAACCGCACCCGCTCCAGCTCGGTCACATCGGTCAGCGGATCACCGCTGACGGCGATCAGGTCTGCGGGCATCCCCGTGGCGATCCGACCGGCCTGGTCCGTGATACGCAGATGCGCTGCCGCCACGACCGTGGCCGTCTGGATCGCCTCCAACGGGGTCAGTCCCGCCCGGACCAGAAGCGCGAACTCCTGGGCGTTGTCGCCATGGGCCGAGACTCCGGAATCGGTGCCGAAGGCGATCCGCACCCCGCCCTCGTGGGCGCGCCGGGCCATGTCCAGCATCTTCGGACCGGCTTCCAGCGCCTTGGCCGTCTGGGCCGGGGTGAAGAAATTTTCCGGCGAGGCGGCCACCCGGGCGACAAAGTCCCCGGCCAGCAGGGTCGGCACCAGGAAGGCTCCCCCCTGCCGGAACAGGCGGATCGACTCTGCGTCCAGATAGGTGCCGTGCTCGATCGAATCGCCGCCCGCGCGCAGGAAGGCATTGACCCCGTCGACACCGTGCGCGTGCGCGGTAACGCGGCGACCCATCCGGTGACCGGCCTCGACGATGGCCGCCAGCTCGGCGTCGGTGAACTGCTGCGCCAGGCCTGCGGCCGTGTTCGACAGCACCCCGCCGGTCGCCGTGATCTTGATCACATCGGCCCCGGCCCGGACCTGGGTCCGGACCGCGCGCATGCAGTCCTCGGGTCCCGAGCAGATGCTCTCGGAGGACAGCAGATGCATGATGTCTTCGCGATAGCCGTTGATGTCGCCGTGACCGCCATGGATCGACACGGCCCGGCCCGATGCGATGATTCTCGGCCCGGCCACCTGGCCGGCGGCGATCCCGTCGCGCAGGGCGAAGATGGCATTGTTGTCGCCGCCGAGGTCGGCCACCGTGGTGAAGCCGGCCTCGAGGGTGATACGGGCGAAATGGGCACCCGCAATGGCCAGATCGGCCTCGCTGTCGGTCACCTGCATCAGCCGGGCATTCGGGTTCTGCTGCCGGGTGATGTGAACATGGCTGTCGATCAGGCCCGGCAGCACGAAGGACGACCTCAGATCGACGATCCGGCCCTCTCCGACAAAGCCGTCACGCACTTCGACAACACGCCCCCCCTCGATCACGAGAGTTTTATCGCGCTGCACAACACCGGTCGCCGGATCGGCCAGAAGCCGCCCTACCTGGACGAACGTCGTTCCCTCCACAGGGGAAACGGGTGCGGGTGCGGGTGTTTGCGCGGCAACGCTTCCGGCGGCGAACAGGGCCGCAGCGGCCAACAGTGTTGTGATCAGCTTCACGAAATCCTCCCGGAACAGGCCTTGCACCTTACACCTCCGGGGGTCTTGACCAAGGCTCAGGTTGAAACACCCGTCACAAACTGAAACAACCCGTGTCCTGTTCTGTAACCGTGCGAGGGGCGTCGCATGCGCTTGGCGAGACGAGGCTTCATTCTGGGTGGCGTGGCCATGCTTTCGGGCTGCGCCACAGCGGCCGCGCAGACGGCGAGCGTTCAGCCGTTGGTGACGGTCACCCCCGGTCCCCAGCTTCCGGCCCGCCCGGCCGAGGTCATCACCTCCCAGCTCAACACCACCCGGCCGCTCGATGCGCGGGGCCAGGTCCGCAAGGAACTCATGGAGCGGGCCATGGCCGCGCTCGACATCCACGACCACCGCATCACGCGCCGCGACCGGATGTATCTGGTCGACTTCAAGAAATTCTCGGGCGATGAGCGGCTTTACGAGGTCGACCTGCACGGCGGTTCCGTCACCCTGATGCGCACCAGCCATGGCCGCGGCTCCGATCCCGCGCACACCGGCTTCGCCACCAGCTTCAGCAACACCCCCGACAGCCACATGTCGTCGGTCGGCTCCTATGTCACCGCCGGGGCCAGCCACGGGGCCGAACAGGGACCCAATGTCCTGCTGGACGGGCTGGAATACACCAACAACCTGGCCCGCGAGCGCGCCATCATCATCCACGGTGCCGACTACGCCGACCCGGCCTTCCTCGCCCGCGAAGGCAAGCTGGGCCGCAGCTACGGCTGTTTCTCGGTCGCCCACGCCGACCTCCCGGCCCTGCGCGAGCGCATGGGCGATGGCCGGCTGCTGTTCGCCTGGGCCTAGTAGACGTCGTCGATCTTCCAGCCGGTCAGCCCCACCAAGTGCAGCCCCACCTCGCGGACGGGTCCGTCCCGGGGCGTCCACCGGTTTATGTAGGTGTAGCCGGTTGAGGGCTCGACGGCCTCAATGATCCACCGAGCGCCGTCGGTCCCCCGCACGCACGCGCTCGGTGCCTCATCCGGCAGAGCCGCTTTGGCCAGAACCTCGTCCAGTCGTTGCACCTCTTCAGACGTCAGGTCTCGTGAGAGCTGCCGCGTTTGCGTCCCCGGCCTGCGACCGCCGGCCCGCTGTCGGGCGATCAGCAACACCGCTCCATCTGCCGAGCGATCGATGCGCACGACGATCGGATCGTGAAAGCTGCGCAGCCACGTGAACCTGAGAGTGCGCGGGGGATCAGGTTTCTGGGACGCCGTGTATAGCGACGGCTCCCCGAACGCCCGCAACGCCCCGCCGTACCAGTCCGCCTCGAACGTATCGAGCACTGGCGTCAGGCCACCGCCTGCCGGACCGCAATCGATCGCTTGATCGTACAGAGCGGGGGCGAGATAGACGACGCGGGTCGTGCTGTACCAGCCTGCGAAAATCGCCGATGCGATCACGCCAAGGCTCAGAACCAGCGCATACCCGCGGATCATCGGCACCTTTCCCTATTTCAGCACGGCCAGCAGCACGGCCACCCAGTGCACCGCCGCGGCCACCACCACATGGCCGTGCCAGATCGCGCGGCGATAGCGCATGGCCTTGTTGGCGTAGAAGATCACCCCGACCGAATACAGCAGCCCCCCTACCGCCATCAGGATCAGCGGTGCCAGGCCGAGGCTCTGCATGATCGGCTGGACGGCGATCACCATCAGCCAGCCCAGCGCCAGATAGACGAAGATCCAGAACCCCTTGCCCAGCCCCGGCAGGAAAAGCTTGGCCAGGGCGGCGAAGAGGGCCATCCCCCATACCGCTGACGTCATCCCCCAGGCCCAGGCTCCGGTCAGATGCTGGGTCGTGAACGGGGTGTAGGAGCCGGCGATCATGATGAAGATGCCCGCATGGTCGAACCGGCGCAGAAGCGGCTGGAACCGCGGCGCGGCGAAATTATAGGCCGTCGACAGCCCCAGCATGGTCAGCAGCCCGACCGCATAGATGGCCGAGGCCGTGAGACTTCCGGCATTGCCGAAACCGATCGCCAGCCCCAGCAGCATCCCGCCCCCGACCAGCGCCAGCGCCAGCCCGGTCAGATGCACGATCAGATCGGCCAGCCGCTCCTTGCCGTCACGGTAATGGCTCGGCGGTTCGGGCGGCAGGGTGTCGTTCACGAGGGGTCGGTCTCCAGGGCGGGTGTCCGCACAGCCTGGTGGCGGAACCTTCACGATACATGGCATGTGTCGGGGCGTTGGAACACTGTTTGACGGCGGCAGACATGGCCCCGCGACGGCGGCGCTGTGCCGGTGGGGTTCCGCGTCTTGTCATCCCGGCCGAAGCGAAGCGGAGAGCCGGGACGGCGGGCTCACCACACGAAGCGCCCGGACGGCCTTGGCCGAGCCGGGCGAAGTCCGGACAGGTTCCATCTCGACCCCACCCTTGCTCCGGGCAAGCTTTCGCTTCCCGGAGCCGGGGAGAACAAGCATGTCGGTCCCGGCTCTCCGCTTCGCTTCGGCCGGGATGACAAGAGTTTGGACTTCCAGGGGTCGACCATATCAATCGCCGCATTTGGGCGGTGGCAACTCGTCCGCGGCGCCCCAGGACTTGACCCAGCGCAGGACGGCCTCATGGCTCACAACGCGACCGGCCTCGATGTCCGCCAGACCTCTGAGGGTCGCCGCGTCCAGTTCGGCGTCGTCCGTGGAAATTTCCTCGAAATCGAAGACGCCGGGCTCTTCACTCATTTCCTTCGGAGGCTTGGCCATGGAGCAATCCTATCACGGTGGACCAGCGGCGCATCAGGTTTCAACCCTGGCGAGCCAACGAGGCACTCCACCACCCCTTGCCCTACGCCCGCTCCAGCGCCCGCCAGCCGATGTCCGTGCGGTGAAACCCGCCCGGCCAGTCGATCTGTTTGACCACCGCATAGGCCCGCGCCCGCGCCTCGGCGATGTCCTTGCCGCGGGCGCAGACGTTCAGCACCCGGCCGCCCGCCGCCGCCAGCTGGCGGTCCGCTCGCCGCCGCGTCCCGGCGTGGAAGACCTGCACATGAGGGCCGAAATCCTGCTCGGCCCCGCGGATGATCGAGCCTTCCAGCGGACTGTCGGGATAGCCCGAGGCCGCCAGCACCACACAGATCACCGTCTCGGGGCTGAAGGCCGGCATCGGCGCGCGGCTCAGGTCGCCCCGCGCGCAGGCCAGCAGCAGGGGCACGACATCCCCGTCCATCCGCATCATCAGCACCTGGCATTCCGGATCGCCGAAACGGGCGTTGAACTCGACCACCTTCGGCCCGTCCTCCGTGGCCATCAGCCCGGCGTACAGCACCCCGCGATAGGGCATCCCCTCGGCCGCCATGGCCGCCACCACCGGCTGGACGACCAGACGATCGGCCGCCTCGACCAGTTCGGGCGTGAACACCGGGGCGGGCGAATAGCTGCCCATGCCGCCCGTGTTCGGCCCGAGGTCGCCGTCATAGGCGCGCTTGTGGTCCTGGGCCCCGCCCAGCAGGACGGCGCGCTGGCCGTCGCAGACGGCGAACAGCGAGCCCTCCTCGCCGTCCATGAACTCCTCGATCACCACCCGCGCCCCGGCGGTGCCGAACCGGCCGCCCAGCATCCGCTCGATCTCGCCCTCGGCGTCGCGCTTCGTCGGGCTGATGGCCACGCCCTTGCCCGCCGCCAGACCGTCGGCCTTGATCACATACGGCGGTTTGAACACCGTCAGCGCCTGTCGCGCCTCATGCAGCCGCTCATAGACGCCGAAGCCCGCGGTGGGGATTTCGTGCCGCTCCATGAAGGCCTTGGAAAAGGCCTTTGACGTCTCCAGCTGCGCCGCCTTCGCCGTCGGTCCGAAACAGGGGATGCCCGCCACCGCCAGCCGGTCAGCCAGCCCGGCTTCCAGCGCGGTCTCGGGACCCACGACCACCAGATCGGCCTTGATTTCCCGCGCGAGGGCGCACAGGCCGTCGGCGTCCGTGACCTTCATCGGCCGCAGCTCGCCCAGCTTCTCCATGCCCGGGTTGCCCGGCGCGATGACCAGCCGCCGCACCAGCGGCGACTGGGCGATCTTCCACGCCAGGGCGTGCTCACGCCCGCCTGATCCGACCAGCAGGATATTCATGCGCGGGCAATGACCGCGACTGCGAAGGCGGTCAAGTCACAGCCGGTGATGAGGAGGTCTCGGCCGCCGTCCCCTGTGGCGGGCCGCCGGCCGCCAGACCCGCCAGCCGCTGCAAATTGGCCGCCGCCGGCCAGGCGTGGTCGCGCAGGGCGGCGAGGACCGCCACCTTTTCGGTCTCGTCCGGTGTCACCGACCGAACCAGCTTGCCGAAGCCGTCCAGGCGGCTGTCGCGGATCCAGCGGCGCAACTCGGGCTCGCTGGACCAGACCAGCTGATTGCGCAGATTGGCCAGTTCCGCCTGCGGATAGTCGCCGACCTGATCCGGCAGGCCACAGGTGGCACACAGCTCGTTCTGGCGGGCCTCATCGGCGATATGGACCTCGACCCAGGCGGCCAGGGCGGCGCTGAAGGTCGGGGCCGGCATCCGGACCATCTGCAGGGTGATCCGGTCACCGTCGAAGATCGGCACAGGCGGGCGTCGCGTCACCGCCGAGGCGGTGCAGTCGATATACAGGGTGTCGGCCCCGACCGGGACAAAGGCCTCGTCAAAGCGCAGCCCCCCGGCCTCGATGGCCCGCACCCGGCCGTGGCGGATGACGTCTGTGATCCGGCGCAGGGTCTCGACCTCTCCGGCCGAGACGGTGGCATAGTGAAACATCTCCGGACGGATCGACGGGTCGATCCGAAGCATATTGCCCGCCGCCTCCAGCTGTTCGAACAGGGCATCGACGGTCGGGGCTGTGGCAAAGGCCTCATAGGCCCGGGCCTGGGCCCCGATCGAATCGTGGAAGAATTCGGCACCCGGCTGAACGCCCAGCCGGTTGATCAGCCAGGACTCGCGCGGTCGGACCCAGGTGATCCGGTCGGCCGGCACCCCCGCGTCGATCAGCCAGACCCCGGCATCCATGGCCGTCTTGCCCGCGCCGAGAATGACGTAACGCCCGGGGGTCTGGCCCGCCTGCTGCGCCAGATGGGTCAGGGCGTTGGGCGGCACCATCCGGACCCCGTCGGCGACCGTGAAGGCGGGCGTGTGGGTCGAGGGAACCGAAGTGCCGAACCAGGTCCCGTCGACGGTCTTGCGCCGGACCTGGACCCGGGTCTCCTCCCCCGTCAGCAGGGAGACCATCCGCCCGTCACCGCGCCAGTCGGTCATCGGATAATAGTCGACGCGACCACTGGCCAGCAGCCGGCGGCGCATCACAGCATCAAAATAGCCGCAGACCTCCGGGCCGGACGCCAGCTCATACAGGCCGGCATTGTGCCCGTGCGTGTCCTTGTCTCCCGACCCCAGCGGCAGGGAATTGACACCGTAGAAGGCCGAAGGCTGGTGCAGGGACACGAACGAATAGGCGTCGTTCCAGTGTCCGCCGGGCTTGCCGTGCCGGTCGACGATGGTGATCCGGGCGTCGCTTTCCGTCAGCAGCGTGTCGGCGAAGGCCAGACCCACGGCCCCGCTGCCCACGACCAGATAGTCGGTCTCGATCCGCGTCGGGCGTGTCACCGGGCCTTGTTCCTCTCGCATCCCTGGGCCATCACGCTAGAGACCGCGTGGCCCGGCCACAACCCGGACCGACCAACAGGATCAAGGTGTGGCATGACCGAAGACTGGGACTTTCTGATCGACCGCACCGACCTGGCCCGGACCGAGGTCCGCCCCCTGCCCGCGCCGGACACGGTCGAACTGGCCGACGGCGAGGTAATGCTGGAGGTCGAACGCTTCGCCCTGACCGCCAACAACATCACCTATGGCGTCTATGGCGACCGCATCGGCTACTGGCGGTTCTTTCCCGCCGACGAAAACTGGGGCCGGATCCCGGTCTGGGGCTTCGCCACGGTGCGGCGCTCGACGGTCGGGACCATCCCCGCCGGCACCCGGCTGTTCGGCTATCTGCCGATGTCGAGCTGGTGGGTCACCCGACTGGAACGCCGTGCCTGGGGTGTGGTCGACGTCTCGCCGCATCGGGCGGATCTGCCGCCGGCGTACAATGGCTATAGCGAAGCGGCACCCGGGCCGCTGGACGACCAGATCGCCCTGCTGCGGCCGCTGTTCCTGACGTCCTTTCTGCTCGACGACTATTTTGCCGACAACGAGGATTTCGGAGCCGGCACCTTCATCCTGTCCAGCGCCTCCAGCAAGACCGCCCTCGGTCTCGCCTGGCTGCTGGCCGAACGGGGCGTGCGGGTCATCGGCCTGACCTCACCGCGCAACACCGGCTTTGTCGAAAGCGTCGGCTGGTTCGCCGAAACCCGGACCTATGACGCCCTTGCCCGCGACCCGGTCGAGGGGCCGGTGGTGTTCGTCGATTTCGCCGGCAGTCCCGAGGTCGTGTCCGACGTCCACCACAGCCTCGGCGACCGACTGGTCCACAGCGCCGTCGTCGGCAGCACCCATCAGGCTACCGGGGCCGTCGGTCCGGGCCGGCTGCCGGGCCCCCGCCCGACCTTCTTCTTCGCCCCGGACCGGGTGCGCCGGCGTTCGAAGGACTGGGGCAATGCCGCCTTCAACGCGCGAATCCAGACCGCCCTGGAAGGCTTCATCACCGCCAATGACTGGCTCCAGGTGTCGACCCACACTGGCAGCGACGGCCTCGAGGCGATCTACCGGACCGTCCTGTCCGGCGAGGCCCGCCCGGAGGCGGGGCATATGGTGGCACCCGGTTCCACGACCGCGCCCTGACCGCCGGGGCCGGGCCTGAAGTGGGGACACACACCACTTTCCGCTGGCAACCGCAGCGGGGCCTGCGACGGAAGCGGATGGTCTTGAGGCTAGAGAAGCGGGGGTGTGTCCTCCCACCTCCGGTCCACTTTCATCTTGATCAACCTTCCCTCGCCCCCCGCCCGGGCCGGGCCTCGCGCGTCAGCAGAAGGGTCGATCCGACGATGATGGCGGCGCCGATGGCGGTGATGATCGACAGGGACTCGCCGAAGATCAGCCAGCCGGTCCCGGCCGCGAGGACGAGACGGGTGTAGTCGATGGGGGCCATGAGGGCCGCGTCGCCCTTCTGCATGCCCTGTGAATAGCAGTAGACGGTGGCCAGCCCGGCGAGGCCGAGGCCGGCGAGGATCGGAAGATGCTCAGGCTGCGGCGGGATCCAGACGGGGAGAGCCAGTGGCAGGGCGAACACCAGACCCAGACCGGCGGCATAGGCCGTCAGGGTCAGGACCGAGTGATCCCGCGCCAGCACCTTGACCATCAGGATGGTGAGCGCCGCAGCAAGGGCAACCCTAGCCCGCCGACAGGCTGAACCGCAAATGGAACTGGGAACGGGCACACACACCACTTTCTGCAGGCAACCGCAGCCGGGCCTAAGGAAAGGTGCGTATGGTCCTCAGGGTGGAGAATCGGTCGCATCCCGCCCCCTCCCCCGCTACCCTCCCCCCATGACCGACGACTCCTACGTCTTCGAGGGCCCGGCTGACGAACCGCCGGCACCCCCCCGCGACAACAACCCTCCGCAGACGGTCTCGGAACTGTCGTTCGCCCTCAAGCGCACGCTCGAGGACCGGTTCGGCCATGTCCGGCTGCGGGGCGAGATTTCCAAGGTCAATCACCACGCCTCGGGCCATGTCTATCTGACGCTCAAGGACGACAAGGCCGCCATCGACGGCGTAATCTGGAAGGGGTCTGTCCGCGGTCTCGGCGTCCGGCCGGAATCGGGGCTGGAGGTCATCGTCACCGGCAAGATCACCTCCTATCCCGCCCGCTCCTCCTACCAGATCGTCATCGAGACCATGGAGGCCGCCGGGGCCGGGGCCCTGCTGGCCCAGCTGGAGCGGCTGAAGGCGAAACTGGCGGGCGAGGGCCTGTTCGAACCGGGCCGCAAGACGCCCATCCCCGCCTTCCCCGCTGTGGTCGGCGTCATCACCAGCCCCACAGGCGCGGTGATCCGCGACATCCTGCACCGCATCAGCGAGCGCTGGCCCTGCCGCGTCATCGTCTGGCCCTGCGTCGTCCAGGGCGACGCCGCCGCAGCACAGGTCGCCGCCGCCATCCGCGGCTTCGATGCCCTGACGCCGGACGGTCCCATCCCCCGCCCCGATGTGGTCATCGTCGCCCGCGGCGGGGGCTCGGTCGAGGACCTCTGGGCCTTCAATGACGAGGCCCTGGCCCGCACGGTCGCCGCCGCCACCATCCCGATCATCTCGGCCGTCGGGCATGAGACCGACACCACATTGATCGACTTCGTCTCCGACCGCCGCGCCCCCACCCCCACGGGCGCGGCCGAGATCGCCACCCCGGTGCTGGCCGACCTGGCCTACGCCGTCGCCGACCTCGACCGCCGCCTGGCCCGCGCGGGGGGCCGCATCCTCGAGGACCGCCGCACCCGGCTGCGCGCCGCCGCCCGCGGCCTGCCCGCCCGGCCGGAAGACCTGCTGGCCCTGCCGCAGCAAAGACTGGATCACGCCGGCAGCCGCCTCGGATCGGCGCTCCAGCGCAATGTCGCCGTCCATGAGCGCCAGTTCGCCGCCGTCTCGGCCCGGCTCTCCGATGGCCTGCTGAAGCGCGCGATGGAACGACGCCACGACCGTCTGACCGCCCTAACCGACCGGTTCGCCCCCGCCATGGACCGCCGCCTCGACCGGGACCAGACCCGGCTGGCCGCCCTTTCGCGGGCCCTGTCCGGTCTCAACCCGAAGACGCCCAAGCCCGGCTTCGCCCGCGTCGAGACCGAAGACGGTGCCATGATTGCCGCCGCCGCCGCCCTGAAAGAGGGCCAGTCTGTCCGTCTCGTCTTTGCTGACGGATCGCGCAGAGCGCACATCGACGACGGTGCCGCCTCCCCGGTTCATGCCAAGTCACCCGCCGCGCCGCCCCGGCCGAAGGCACCAACACCGGGCCAGGGCGACCTGTTCTGAGCGCAAAAGCCTTGGCGCCGTGCCCACGGCCAAGCTAGCCTGCGTCCATGCCCACGACCCAGACCGCCAAGGCGACCCTCCACTATGGCGACGGCGAATACGCCGTGCTGAAACCCGGCCGTTTCGTGACCTGCGCGGTCAGCGGCAAGTCCATCCCGCTGGAGACGCTACGCTACTGGTCGGTCAGCCTGCAGGAGGCCTATGCCGGTCCCGACGAGGCCTTCCAGCGACTGGGACAGGTCGCATGATCCTGAACCGCCGGGGCGTCGTTCTCGGCTCCGGCGCCCTGCTCGCCGCCGGTTCCGCGCAGGCACAGGATGACGCCGGCCTGACCCTGACCGGCCGCTTCGTCCAGGGTGGGCACGCCCTCGGCCGCACCTGGCCCCGTGCCCTCATCTTCGTCGACGGCGAGTCCCTGACCGCCGCCTCGGCCGACGGTGCCTTCATCGTCGGCTTCGACCGCGACGCGGCCGGTAGCGTCCAGATCGAGGCCCGGCTCGGCAGCCGGACGGCGCGCCGGACCCTGGACATCGCCCCCGGCCAGTTTCCCAGGACCAGCGTCAACGGCCTGCCTCCGTCGACCGTCGAGCCCTCCGACCCCGAACTTCTGGCCCGCATCCAGCGCGAGATCGTGGTCAAGACCGAGGGCTTCGCCAGCCGCATCGACGCCGACCATTTCCGCGACGGCTTCGACTGGCCGCTGGAAGGCTTCCGCGTCACCAGCCGCTGGGGCAGCCAGCGCGTTCTCAACGGCACGCCGGCGCGGCCCCACTACGGCATCGATCTGGCGGCACCGCAGGGAACCATGATCCGCGCGCCCGCCGCAGGCCGTGTCACCCTGTCCCAGCCGGCCCTGCATTTCGAGGGGGGGCTGGTGCTGATCGACCACGGCCAGGGGCTGATCACCGCCTACCTTCACCAGTCCCGCCTTGACGTTGCGGCGGGCCAGGACGTGCGGCGGGGCGACCCCCTCGGCCGCGTCGGCATGACCGGCCGGGCCACCGGCCCGCACCTGTGCTGGCGCATGAAGTGGCGCGACCGCAATCTCGATCCGTCGCTGCTGGTGAAAACCTGAACAGGGTGGCCGGCCATCCCCGTGACTGAACGCTGATTGGCCATGGACGGACAAGGGTTTTCCCTCTAGGTTCAATGCCTCCCGCCGATTCCGGCCCGGCCCCAATCCATGTCATCTCTTCAGGCAATCCAGGTTCTGCTGGTCGACGACAACCAGCACATGCGGGCGATTGCGTCCGCCGTGTTGCAGTCGGCCGGCGTTCGCAAGGTGCGTGAGGCTGCGGACGGAACGGCAGCGCTCGAGATCCTGCGCGAGCATGCGATCGACCTTGCGATCGTCGACTTCAACATGTTCCCGCTGGACGGGGTCGAGTTCACCCGCCTGGTCCGCAACAGTCCGGACACGGCCAATCCCTATCTGCCGATCATCATGATGACCGGCCATTCGGAAAAGAGCCGGGTCTATGAGGCGCGCGACGCCGGTGTGACGGAATTCGTGGTCAAGCCGATCACGGCCAAGGCCATCCTCGACCGTATCCAGGCGGTGATCTTCCACCCGCGTCCGTTCGTGAAAACCGACGGCTATTTCGGGCCGGACCGGCGCCGCACCGCCGCCTCCGGCTACAAGGGGCCGCTGCGCCGGTCGACGGATGATCAGACCGCCGAGGCCGCGCTCGACGATTCCAACGCGGCATAGACCCGGTCGGGCCACCGTTTGTGGACCCAGAACCAGTCGACCGGACTCTCGCGCACCCGATCCTCAATGAAGGTCGTGATCGCCTGCACCCCGTGCGCGATGTCGGCCTGCCGGTCACCGGTCGGGGTCAGTTCGATCGGCTCATAGACCGTCAGCCGGAACCGCACCCCCGGCAGCCGGACCACCGACATCGGCTGCAATACCGTGCCGAATTTCAGCGCCAGCCGGCTCGGCCCCGGTGCCGCATTGACCGGCTGGCCGAAGAAGGTGACCTCGGGCCCTTCCGAGAATTTCTGGTCGTTCATCAGGGCCACGGACTCGCCGCGCGCCATGCCCGCCAGCAGCTCCCGCGCCCCGTCCCCGCCCTTGGGCGCGAACAGCCTGACCCCGTACCGCGCCCGCGCCGCAATGATCTGGGCGTCGACATAGGGGTTGTTGGCCGCGCGATAGGTGATCTGGCACGGCACGCCCGAGCCCGTGATGGTCGCCGCCAGCGTCTCGATATTGGCGAAATGCCCGCCCGCGAAAACCACCGGCTTCCCGCTGTCCCGGATGGCATGCAGCCGCTCCAGGCCGACCACCTCGATCCGGCCCTGTTTGACCAGGAGGTCCATCACCGCCGTCTCGGCGAAGGCGCGGCCGGTCTGTTCCCACTGCGCCAGCGCCAGCGCCTCGCGCTCGCCCTGCGGCATGTCGGGGAAGGCGATGCGCAGATTGCGCATCACCGTGCGCTGCGTCCCCGTCCTCGGCCCCAGGGTCCGCAACAGCCAGCCGCCCAGCGCCGAGGCCCGCTCCACGCCGAGCAACCGCATGAAGCCGATGAAGCCGGCAAAGGCGGCCGCCTCCAGCCGCCAGATCAGGTCCTGGCGGAAACGGGCTGCCTCACCAGGCAATGGTGATCCCGCCGTCCACGACCAGCGTCTGGCCGGTCATATAGGCCGAGGCGGGTGCCGCCAGATAGACCGCCGCCCCGGCGATCTCGTCCGGCTGGCCGATCCGCTTCAGCGGCGCGGGGTCGGTGACCTGCTTCAGCAGCTCGGGATTCTCCCACAGGTATTTGGCGAAGTCGGTCTGCACCAGGCCCGGCGCGATGGTGTTGACCCGCACGTTCGACGGCCCCCACTCCACCGCCAGATTGCGCGCCAGCTGCATGTCGGCGGCCTTGGAGATGTTGTAGGCGCCGATCAGGGCGTTGCCCCTCAATCCGCCGATCGACGAGACGATGATCACCGACCCGTCGCGCCGCTCCAGCATCTGCGGTGCGACCATCTGGATCAGCCAGTGGTTGGAGACCACATTGTTCTGCAGGATCTTGCCGAACTGGTCGTCGCTGATCCCCGCCATCGGCCCCGCATAGGGGTTGGTCGCGGCGTTGCAGACCAGGATGTCGATCTGGCCGAAGGCGGCATTGGTCTCGTCCACCAGCCGCTGCAACTCTTCCTTCGAGGCGATGTTCGCAGGGATGGCGATGGCCCGGCCCTCGCCGTGCTTGGCATTGATCGCCTGGGCGACCTCATCGCAAGGGCCGGGCTTGCGCGAGCTGATCACCACCCGGGCGCCGTGTTCGGCCATCCGTTCGGCGATCGCCTTGCCGATCCCCTTGGATGAGCCGGTGATGACCGCGACCTTGCCGCTCAGATCGAACAATTCCATCGTTAACCTCGAAGAAGTGGGGAGAATCCGTGCACAGACGCTAGGCGTTTCGCTTTGATACCCCGATACTCGGGCGATTCCATCCAGGAAGACGGACCATCCGTTTCCAATGCGCGCACTCACCCAGGCCTTCCTGTTCTTCGGCTACCTCTTCCTGGCCCTGACGGTCGGCGCCTTCGTGTGGCGCGCGGGCCTCGGTGCCGGTGCGGGTGCGGCCGGTGCCATCGCCACCATGGGCCTGATGATCGCCGTCCACGTCGGCATCACCGGCCGCGCCGACAAGGTCGCCCTGCGCAACGAGATCGAACAGGTCCGGGAAGCCCACCGCCTGCTGGCCGACGCCATGGAGTCGACCCAGGGAGCCCTGACCGAACTGGCCCAGGCCATCGAGTCCGGTGCCGTCACCTCCACCGAAGCCCTCTCGGGCGAGGTCCGCATGCTGGAGACCCTGATCCAGCAGATGAGCGAGACCCTCGAACAGCGCGCGGCCCAACCGGCGCCGACCAATCCCTACGAGGCCCGCCACCGCGAACAGTCAAACGTCCTGCTGGCCACCATCCACGAGGCCCTGGCCGAGAACCGGGTCGATCTCTACCTCCAGCCGGTCGTCTCCCTGCCCCAGCGCCGGACCATCTTCTACGAAAGCTTCACCCGTCTGCGCGCTGCGGACGACCGGGTCATGATGCCCGCCGAATATCTCTCCGCCGCCGAGGGCGAGGGCCTGGTGCCGGCCATCGACAATCTGCTGCTGTTCCGCTGTGCCCAGATCGTCCGCCGACTGGCCCGTCAGGACCGCAAGGTCGGCGTCTTCTGCAACGTCGCCCTGTCCTCGCTCGGTGACGAGACCTTCTTCCCCCAGTTCCTCGACTTCCTCAGCGAGAACCGCGACCTCAACCAGGCCCTGATCTTCGAACTCGGCCAGGCCACCTTCGACGCCCGCGGCGCGGTCGAGGCCCGCAACATGGCCAAGCTGGCCGACCTCGGCTTCCGCTTCTCGATCGACAAGGTCCAGACCCTCGACCTCGACTTCGCCGACCTGCAACGGTCCGACGTGAAGTTCATGAAGGTGGCGGCCGACCTGCTGATCGAGCAACTGCTCGACCTCGACGGGGCCTCGGCCCTGCCCTCCTTGCGCGACATCTCCGCCGCCGACTTCGCCGGCCTGACCCGCCGCTACGGCATCGAACTGATCGCCGAAAAATGCGAGAGCGAGCGCCAGATCGTCGACATCCTCGAACTCGACATCGCCATGGGCCAGGGCCACCTGTTCGGTGAGCCGAGGGCCATCAAGGAAGCGGTGCTGGCCGAGACCGACCCCCCGGCGGACTTCATCCGCTCGACGTTACGGAGCGCGGATCACCGGCGGCGGATGGGCTAGAGGCTGGCGGGTTCAGGTCCGCTACCGACCCGTTGCGGACCGTTGCAGCATCCGCATTCGGCGCTTCCGTCCACCGCGACCTCGCCGCGCCCCAACCTTCAGCCCGTCATCCTCGGGCTTGACCCGAGGATCAGATGCAGGGCCGCGCTGTGCCTCGGGGACAGCCCCGCGACATGCGCAGCCGCTTCACTGACCGGGGGCCAGACGGCCTGATCCTCGGGTCAAGCCCGAGGATGACGGACGTGGAAGGGTGGCGGGGCAGCACGCTTCGGCCCGGGGGTCGAAGTCCGCTTTCCACGGTGGGCTCAACCGGTGAACGCAACACGCTAACTTTTCTTCGGAGATGGAGCGTGGGTCATGAAGCAGCGGCGTCGCATCTACTACTCGGCGGCCCAACGGGCTGAAATCTGGGATCGCTGGAAGGCCGGCGAGTCGATGAGTTCGATCGGACGGCGGTTCGATCGGGAGTCCTCGTCGGTGTTCTCGGTGCTATCGCCGACGGGCGGCATCCGGCCGCCGGACCGCAAGCGGGCTTCGAGGGCGCTCAGCCTCGGTGAGCGCGAGGAGATATCCCGGGGGCTGAGCACCCGTTGCTCGCTGCGTGGGATCGCCCGGTTGCTGGGTCGAGCGCCATCGACGATCAGTCGCGAGGTCCAGCGCAACGGCGGGGCGGAACGGTATCGAGCGACAGGCTCCGATCGGGCGGCGTGGGACCGGGCGCGGCGCCCCAAACACTGCAAGCTGGCTTGCCGACCGGCTCTGGCCCGGACAGTATCGGCCAAGCTGCGGCGGAACTGGTCGCCCGAGCAGATCGCCGGCTGGCTCAAGCGCACCTGGCCCGGGGAGCCGCACAATCAGGTGTCGCACGAAACCATCTATCGCAGCCTGTTCATCCAGACCCGTGGGGTGCTGAAGAAGGAACTGCTGGACCACCTCAGGGCCCGGCGGACCATCCGCCGCTCAAGGCACGCCACCCTGAAGCGGAATGGCCTGGGCCAGATCAGGGACGCCGTCTCGATCAGCGAACGGCCCGCGTCCGTCGAGGATCGCGCCGTCCCCGGCCACTGGGAAGGCGACCTGATCGGCGGATCCGGCAACAGCTACGTCGCGACGCTCGTCGAGCGCCACTCGCGTTACGTGATGCTGGTCAAGGTCGCCAACAAGGACACCGAAAGCGTCGTCACCGCCCTGATCAAGCAGTCGAGGAAGTTGCCCGGCGAACTCTACCGGTCCCTGACCTGGGACCGCGGCAAGGAGCTGGCTGATCACAAGCGGCTGGCCCTGGCCTCCGACGTCGAGGTCTACTTCTGCGATCCCCGGTCACCGTGGCAGCGCGGCTCGAACGAGAACACCAACCGGCTGCTGCGTCAGTATCTGCCCCACGGGACCGACCTGTCCCTGCACAGTCAGGCCCAGCTCAGCGCCATCGCCCGACAGCTCAACGAACGGCCCAGAAAGACCTTGCTCTACCGGACGCCAGCGGAGACCTTCGCCGAGTGTGTTGCGGCGATCAGTTGAGCCCACCACCCTTGGCGGTCGTTGGGAAAGTCCGGTTGGGGGCAACGGCTGAAATGTCTGCTTGCGGGCGAGAAGCCCATGTCTGCTTCCGCCCCATAGCGGACATCGTGGGGTAGTGTAGTATCGCGCCAAGTCTTTGGGGGGGACGGTGATGAAGAGATCAGCGTGGAGCCGCGCCGGGCAAGTCACTGTGATTGCGCTCGCCATCCTGATTACGTTGGGCAACGCGCTCCAGATTACGGAGCATGGCGGCAATCTCCACATGCTGCGGTCTTACCGTGACAAGATGGAAATCTGGCAATGGCTGTCGCTCTGCGCTCTGATCCTCGCCGTAGTCGGCATCGCAGGGGCGTGGCTGAACATATATCGGAAAAGGCCGCTACTGGCGGTGGCCTTCTTGGCGTTGACGCTTCCAATGCCGCTCGTCATCGAGGCCAACCGATGTGACTATGATGGGTGCCGAAGCTTAAGCTGGCTCGTCTTGCAGCCCGGCATGTTCGGGGTTTCGCCGTAGCGAGCCCGAAGGTCCGCTTCCCACCCATAGCCGCCGTTTGGAGCGTCCGCTTCGCGGTCGGCCCGCGTGACGCTCTGCTGGCAATCCGCGAATCCATAGTCGGGTTCACGGAAAAAACTCGCTTCGGATCAACGCCCTCGCAGATTCCCAAACGGAATCATTGGTCGCCCTCCGACCGGCCCCATAATTCCCCCGTTCCGTCGCAGGGAGGGGCGCAAGGCCTTGCGATCTTGTCGCGGCGGAAACGGGATGAGCGGGAGGGGGACAAGCGTTCAAGGCGCACGGGTTCGCCGGCGGACCATCTGGTCCGAACCGGCGACCTCGTCATCCCGGCGAAAGCCGGGACGCGCGGCGAGCGTCAGGCCCCCACAGTCCGGCCTCAAGTCGCGAGCCCTCGCGGAGCGAGCATAGGCCGAACATAAAGGGCGATGGGCAGGGAACCCGCGCCGTTCCGGGGATCGGGTTCGCAAGGCTCCGACCCGCCCGCCGGAGGCCATGTCGGCAAGGCGTCAAGAGCGCCGCTGGTCCTGAAGCGATTCAGGCCGACAGCTCCCGGTCAGACATTCCGTGCGGAGCGACGACGCGAAGCCGAAACACAGTCTCCCAACGGTCTCCGGGCTTCGCGCCCGGCGCTCCGCCGGCCCTTCCCGCTCCGCCTGGAAACAGGCGGCGAAGAGTCATGGGTGATGGGTGGCTGGTGACTGGTGGCTGGTCGGCGGTTGAACGACGGCACTGACCGCGTCGCCCTTCCGCCGCGAGGGCGCGCGCCATCACCCGTCACCAGTCACCAGCCACCAATCACCAGCCACCCTTCACCCCCACCCCCGAACCCGCTATCAGCCCCGCATGACCCTCCCCCACGCCCTCCCCGGCCTGTCCGACATCGCCGCCGACTACGACCTCCTCCTCTGCGACGTCTGGGGCGTGATCCACAACGGCCGCGAGAGCTGGCCCGAGGCCTGCGAGGCCCTGAGCCGCTTCAATCGTGACCACGGACACGTCATCCTGATCTCCAACTCACCACGCCCGGCGCCGGGCGTGGTCACCCAGATGGACGCCCTGAATGTGCCGCGCGAAAGCTGGCGCGCCGTCGTCACCTCGGGCGACGCCACCCGGCACGAACTGGCGAAACGCGCGCCCGGCCCGGTCTGGATCATCGGCCCCGACCGCGACTGGCCCCTCTATGAGGGTCTCGACCTGCAGTTGGCCGAGGGTGCCGCCGACGCCGCCTTCATCTCGGTCACCGGCCCGGTCGATGACGAGATCGAGACCCCCGAGGACTATCGCGAACGCCTGTCCGCCGGCGTCGCGCGCGACCTCGAACTGATCTGCGCCAACCCGGACCGCGTGGTCCAGCGCGGCGACCGGCTGATCTACTGCGGCGGCTCGCTGGCCGACCTGTACGAAAGCCTCGGCGGCCGGGTCACCATGGCCGGCAAGCCCTTCGACCCGATCTATGGTCTGGTCCTGGCCGAGGGCGAGCGGCTGCTGGGCCGGCCGGTCGATCGCTCCCGCGTCCTGTGCATCGGCGACGGCGTCGTCACCGATGTCCTGGGTGCCAACAAACAGGCGCTCGACTGCCTGTTCATCGCCCAGGGCATCCATGGCGACGCCGCGCGCGGTCCCGACGGCCGGCTCGATCCGGCCCTTGCCGCCGACCTGTTGAAGGCCGAGACGACATACGCCCGCTACGCCGCGCTCGATCTGGCGTGGTGAGCCCCCTCGATTCACGCTATGGCCGTGCCATGATCGAAATTGTCACGAAACACCCCTCCGGCGGCTACATCCTGGACGAACTCCACGTCGGCATGACGGCGGAGACGCACATCCTCGTCACCGAACAGCGCATCCAGCAGTTCGCCGACGCCTCGGATGACTACAATCCGGTGCATATGGACGAGGCCTTCGCCTCGAAGACCGCCTATCGCGGCCGTATCGCCCACGGCCTGCTGACGGCCTCCTTCGGCTCGGCCGTGGTCGGCACCATCCTGCCCGGTGCCGGAGCCATCTACCTGTCCCAGACCCTGGGTTTCCACCAGCCGGTGCGGATCGGCGAGACCGTTCTGGTCCGCGTCAGCGTCAAGTCCGTCGATCCGGAAAGCGCCCGTGTGGAACTGGACTGCGAGGGTTTCGTCGACGGTACGCGGGTCATGGACGGCATCGCCCTGGTCCGCGTCCCCCGCCGCCGGCGCCCTGCAAAGGACTGACTTGGTCCAGATCGTCACCGACTGGCGCGACCAGCCGGACGCGCTTCGCGGCGCGGCCGTGGCTATCGGCGCATTCGACGGCGTCCATCGCGGCCATCAGGCGGTGATCGCCAACGCCCGGGAGGCGGCGCAGCGGCTCGGCGTCCCGCTCGGCGTCGTCAGCTTCGATCCCCACCCCCGCCGCTGGTTCCAGCCCGACGCCGCCCCCTTCCGCCTGATGACCGCCGGTCAGATGGCCCGCGCCATGGCCCCGTTGGGCGTCGACCGCCTGTATCTGCTGCCCTTCGATGCCGCCATGGCCGCCATGACCGACGCGGCCTTCGTCGGGCAGGTTCTGTGCGGGCCTCAAGTAGCGCGAAGCGCGGTAGGCCAACATGCCGGCCTCGGCATCCGCCACGCCGCCGTCGGTTTCGACTTCACCTATGGCAAGGGCCGGACCGGCTCGGCCGAGGGTCTGCGCCGCCAGGGCGAGGCCTTGGGCTTCGGCGTCACCGTCGTCGACCGCATCGATGACGGCGACGGGCTGAAACTGTCCTCATCCGGGGTCCGCGAGGCGCTCAAGGCCGGCGACATGCCCCGCGCCGCCGCCATCCTCGGCCGCCCCTTCGCCATCGAGGGCGAGGTCATCCACGGCGACAAACGCGGCCGGACCATCGGCGTCCCGACGGCAAACATCTCGATGGGCGACTATATGCGGCCCGCCTATGGCGTCTATGCGACCCGGACTCGCCTGCCGGATGGCCGCTTGATCGACGGCGTCGCCAACCTCGGCGTCCGTCCCATGTTCGAGATCGACCAGCCCCTGCTGGAAGTCTGGCTGTTCGACTTCGACGGCGACCTCTACGGCCAGACGGTCGAGACCGAATTGGTCGCCTTCCTCCGCGGTGAGATGGCCTTCGACGGCCTCGACGCCCTCAAGGTCCAGATCAAGGCCGACGCGGCGGCGGCGCGGGTCGTTCTGGCTAGCTGATCGCGGCCATCAGTTGCTCGGTCAGCGCCGGCCGGCCGGGCACGAGCACGTCGGAGACCTTCCACATAGGCCCCTCCTTCACCAGTTTCAGCGTCTGTCGCTTCGTCTCGCCGGCATTGGTGAACACCACCGCCGCCTCGGCGGCCTGTGGCCCCGCCTGCGTGACCGCGACGGAATCGAGCGTGAAGCCGTCGCTGTCCTGACAGTCGCAGATCGGATCATAGTTCAGCGTCGGAACCTCGCCCGCCGCCTTGGCGAAATCCGCGCCGATCATGGCGTTCAGCATCCGGTCGTAGACCGGATCCTGCCCCGGCCGCGGCGGCTCTCCCATGCTGGCCCCCGGCGTGGCGTGGACGGCATACAGCGCCCGCACGAATTCCTCAGGCCCGACCCGCGCGGCTTCGTAGATCGCCGGGCGCCCCGGCGGCAGGGCGGCCGGCGCATCCGCCGGCTCGACGGCCTCATCAGCCGACGGCGAACAGGCGGCCAGCGCGGCGAATGCGGTGACAGCGATCAGGACATGACGCATCGGAACCCTCCCATGAGCCCCCGACTATCCCGCCGCCGACCGCGACTGGCAATCCCGGCTGGCGTCCGCCCCTCCCCGTCTGCTAGACCGTGCGCACCATGACCGTCCGCGTGCTTCGCCCGATTTCGATTAGCCGCCCGGCGTAGCGCCGCAGGGCTTTGGCCCCGTGCACGCCGGGATCGATAACGACGCGAACGATCACCCTACGACGACGAAACGAGACTTCATGGCCGACGCTCACGACACGCCGACTGGTCGCGACTACCGCGAGACGGTCTTCCTGCCCGAGACGCCCTTCCCCATGCGCGGCGGCCTGCCCCAGAAGGAGCCGGCGATCATCGAACAGTGGGGCGACCTCTATGCGGCCCTGCGCAAACAGCGCCAGGCCGAGGGCGCGCCCCTCTATGTCCTCCACGACGGCCCGCCCTACGCCAATGGCGACATCCACATCGGCCACGCGCTCAACAAGACGCTGAAGGATTTCGTGGTCCGCAGCCGCTTCCTGCTGGGCAATGACGTCGACTACGTCCCCGGCTGGGACTGCCACGGCCTGCCGATCGAGTGGAAGATCGAGGAACGCTATCGCGCACAGGGCAAGCGCAAGGACGAGGTCTCAAAGGCCGAGTTCCGTCAGGCCTGCCGCGAATACGCGACCGGCTGGATCGACGTGCAGCGCGAACAGTTCAAGCGCCTTGGCATCGTCGGCGACTGGGACAACCGCTACGCCACCATGGACTTCACCACCGAGGCGGCGATCGTCGGCGAGTTCCACAAGTTTAAGAACTCGGGCCAGCTCTACCGCGGCTCCAAGCCCGTCATGTGGTCGCCGGTCGAGCGCACCGCCCTCGCCGACGCCGAGATCGAATACCACGACCACGTCAGCCCGACCGTCTGGGTCAAATTCCCCGTCACCGGCGCGACCGACAGCCATCCGGACGACCTGCTGGCCTTCCGCCACGCCAATCCGTCGATCGTCATCTGGACCACCACGCCCTGGACCATCCCGGCCAACCGCGCCATCAGCTACGGCCCCGAGATCGCCTACGGCCTCTATGAGGTCACGGCCATGGAGACCGGGCTGGAGTTCGAACCCTGGGCCAAACCGGGCGACCGGCTGATCGTCGCCGACAAACTGGCTGCGGACGTTTTCCGTGCTGCCAAAATCGCCACCTGGACCCGCGTTGACGACCTGAATCCGTCCGGCCTGGAATGCGCCCACCCGCTGGCGGCCCTCGCCCCCGGCTACGGCTTCTCCGTGCCCCTGCTGGCCGGAGACCACGTCACCGACGACGCGGGCACCGGCTTCGTCCACACCGCCCCCGGCCACGGCGCCGACGACTTCGAGGTCTGGAAGGCCCACGGCCATCACGAGGTCCCGGACACCGTCGATCCCGACGGTGCCTACTATGACCACGTCCCCCTGTTCGCCGGCCTCAAGGTGCTGGAGACCGAGGGCAAGAAGACCGGCAAGTTCGGGCCCGCCAACGGCGCGGTGATGGAAAAGCTGATCGAGGCCGGAAACCTGCTGGCGCGCGGCCGGATGGAGCACTCCTACCCCCACAGCTGGCGCTCCAAGGCACCGATCATCTTCCGCAACACGCCGCAGTGGTTCATCCGCATGGATGCGCCGCTCGACGATCACGGCACCCTGCGCGATCGGGCGCTGGAGGCGATCGACAGGACCGACTTCCACCCCGAGGCCGGCCGCAACCGCATCCGTTCCATGGTCGAGGGCCGCCCTGACTGGCTGATCAGCCGCCAGCGCGCCTGGGGCACGCCGCTGGCCATGTTCGTCGACAAACAGACGGGCCAGCCGCTGCACGACCCCGAGGTCGATGCCCGCATCACCGCCGCCGTGGCCGAAGGCGGAGCCGACGCCTGGTTCACCCGTCCTGACGCCGACTTCCTCGGTGCCCACGACCCGGCCCGCTACGAGAAGATCGAGGACATCCTCGACGTCTGGTTCGACTCCGGCTGCACCCATGCCTTCACGCTCGAAACGCGCGACCCGGCCCATGGCTACACCGGCGACCGCCCCTCGCACTGGCCGGCGAACCTCTATCTCGAAGGCTCGGACCAGCATCGCGGCTGGTTCCAGTCCAACCTGCTCGAAGGCTGCGGCACCCGCGGCCGCGCGCCCTATGATGCCGTCCTGACCCACGGCTTCACCCAGGACGAGAACGGGGAGAAGATGTCCAAGTCGAAGGGCAACACGACCGACCCCGCGACCATCATCAAGGAATCCGGCGCAGACATCCTGCGTCTGTGGGTCTCGCTGGTCGACTATGCCGAGGACCAGCGGATCGGGAAACAGATCCTGCAGACCACGGTCGACGCCTATCGCAAGCTGAGGAACACCGTCCGCTATCTGCTCGGGGCCCTGGTCGGCTTCGACGAGGACGAGCGCCTGCCGCTCGACCAGATGCCGCCGCTGGAGAAATTCGTCCTGCACCGGCTGTGGGAACTCGATCGCGACGTCCGCAAGGCCTACGCCGAATACCGCTTCCAGGACGTCGTCCGCCCGGTGCTGGAGTTCTGCTCCAACGACCTGTCGGCCCTGTATTTCGACATCCGCAAGGACAGCCTCTACTGTGACCGTCCCGACGCGATCCGCCGCCGCGCGGCCCGCACGGTCATGCATGAGGTCTTCATGCGCCTGACCGCCTGGCTGGCACCCCTGACGCCCTTCACCATGGAAGAGGCCTGGGGCACCCGCTATCCGGACGGCGGCTCGAACTGCGCGCGGGTGATCCCGGAGACGCCGGATGAGTGGCGGAACGACGCCGAGGTTGCTCGTTGGCGGAAGATCAAACTGGTGCTGTTCGTCGCCACGAACGCCATTGAAGAAGCCCGAAATGCAAAGCTGATCGGCGGGGCCATCGACGCACGAGTGCACCTCGCAGCCAGCCCGGAGCTAATCAAGGCTTTCGAGGTCGACGGCCAAGCCTCTGACGATTTCGCGGCCGAGGTATTCCGGACGAGCCAAGCTCGTCTCGTGGGGTGGTCCACTTCAACGACGGATGCCGAAGTCGATCAACTTGGCCTAGGGACCGCTGGGCGGTTTGTCGCCCTGCCCCCGCCCTACGGCTGGTCGCAGACCATCGTGGAGCCTTTGACCTCACCCAAATGCGCCCGCTCATGGCGGCGTGTGCCCGACGTCGGCTCCGACCCTGCCTATCCCGAGCTCAGCGCCCGCGACGCGGACGCCGTGCGCTGGTGGGACGCCCAACACGGCTGAGGCCCCGCCCGCTCCGGCCAGACCGGAGCGGCCAGACCCATCCTCAGATCAGGAAGACTGTCGGGCAGCGCGTTCCCGCAGTTCAACCGCCCGGCGCTCCAGCCGGTCGGCCCGCGCCGGTAGACCGCGCGACAGGGTCTGCAGTTCCGCGTCGGTGAAAGTCTCGCCGCGTTCCCGCGCCCGCTGGATCTGCGTCGCCCGATAGACCGGATCGCGCAGACGGTCCGACTCTTCGCGCATCTGCCCCGCGCCCGCGACCATCTGGTCCGCACCCCGGGCCATATGCACCCGGGCATTGGCCACCTCGCGGGCGGCGTGTTCGCGGGACACGCCTGCTTGGGCCCGAGCGGATGCAGCTGCAGTGACCGCAGCCCGTGCACGAGCCCGCGCCTCGGGCGCAGCGGCGACGCGAGGATGGGCCTGCGCCCGCGCCTCAACCGCCTCGCGGCGCGTCTCCACCGCATGGACCCGGGCCTCGACCGCCGCCTGACGCGCTTCGACGACAGCCTGACGCTCCTGCTCCGTCATCAGCCGGCTGTTGCTGTGAACCCAGCCGGCGCGCGGACCGTGAGCAGGCGGAGCCGGGGGTGCGGGCGGGGCCGGAGGTGCGGGCGGAGCCACCATCGCAGCATGGGGCGCAGGCGGAGCCGGCGGTACGGGCGGCGGCGGGGGCGCGGGCGGGGGTGGGGGCGGCGGTGCCCAGGCTTCCTGGGCCTCGTACCAGTCGCCGTCAGAGGCGACAGGTGCCACAGCGTCGACCGCAGCGACGGCGTCGACTGCGGCGACGGCATCGACGGCATCGACGGCATCGACGGCCAGCGCGGCCGGAACGCGGGTGTCGACCACATCGACAACGTCGTCCAGGTCAGGCTGCGCCACCGGCGCGAACAGCGCATGCGCCGCGACCTGACTACGGGGCGTCAGTTCCAGGGCGGCGATCGGGGTTGCGACGCCGATCAAGGCGCCGACCGTCAGGGCCATGGCGAGCGGACGGCGGCGGAGCGGAGCTGAGGTCTTCATGATGCAGGCGATCCTTCGGGTGAGGGTTTCAGCAGGACCCGCCATCCCGAGGGCGGCGGGCGGGTTGAAGTCGGAGGCGAGATCGATCAGGGCGCGGGCATAGGTCCGGGGGTCGACCTCGCCGACAGCGACGGCGTCGGCCGCCTCCTCGCTCCGGGCCGACAGGGCGGCATGGACCATCCAGACGAGCGGGTTGAACCAGAACAGGCCCAGGGCCACCCGAGACAGGATGAGGAAGATCCAGTCGCCGCGCTGCAGATGGGCCAACTCGTGCGCCATCACGGCGCGGGCGGTCCCGGGGCGGGCCAGTTGCTCCGTCCCGATAAGCACCACGCCGGGCGGGATGCCCCAGCTCAGCGGCGCGCTGACGGCGGAGGACGCCACCAGCCGCGGACGGCGGGCAGACGGGAGCCGGTCAAGCGGGGCGGTCCAGGCGGCGGCATTCACGATACGGCCGCTCCGGGTCCAGCGCCGCAGCGTCCAGACCCCGAGGGCGAACCGGCCCAGCACAAGAACGGTGCCCACGGCCCAGGCCCACAAGGCCAGATCCCCACCCGACGGCCAGAGGATCGAACCGGACAGGGCCACCCCTTCGACCGGTTCGACGGCTCCGGCCCAGACCACCGGCGAAACGGCCAGGACCTCGGCGGCCTCGACCGCCGGCAGCAGGGCCACCGGCAAGGCCGGCGCAATCGCCATCACCAGCGGCAAGGCGATCAGAAGGCAGACCGTAGTCCTGAGAACATCGACCCGGTCGGCCGCGGGCCGAAAGCGCAGGAGGGCCGCAAGCGCCAGCCCAGTGCCGGCGAGCACGCCGGATTTGAGCAGAAGTTCGAGGATCAGGGCGGCGGTCACGATCCGCGCTTCCGCGCCTGTTCGACTGGCCCGCTCCAGCGCCGCGATCTCCTCGGGCTTCAGCTTCTGGGTCAGGCCCAGCAGGGCTGTTGCCGCTGACACGGCGGAACCGGCGAAGAAGGTGTCGACCGTCCGCCGCAGGACACCCGCCGCCAGCACCTGCGGACGCTGCATCGGCCGATAGACAAGGCCGTCCTCGGCGGACCGCCGCCCGACCAGTTCCTTGGCTTCGAGCCGCGCCAGAAGGGTGCGGACCGCAGAATCGCTGAGATCGCCGCTCATGGCCGCCCGCACCGCGCCGGTGGTGGCCTCCTCCAGACGGCACAGGACCTCAAAGGCCTCACGCTCGCGTCGCGGCAGGGATTCAATCATTCCGGCTCCTCGGGTGGTCGCTACATTTGTCGCGCTACGTTTGTAGCGGACTGCGGCGAGATTGAGGCGTGGCGGTGAACTTGCGGTAAGCGGAAGCCGGCTACGCGGAGAGGGCTGGGGCAAAGCAGCAAAAAGCCCCGCCGGCGGATGCCAGGCGGGGCTTTCAGATCTTGGGTGCGGGAGCAGGATTTGAACCTGCGACCTTCAGGTTATGAGCCTGACGAGCTACCGGGCTGCTCCATCCCGCGGCAAACGGTAGTGTAAGGGAAGAGCTGTTCGAGAGAACGGGGACAACCCGTAATACAATCATCTATCCGTCTGGTAGACCCGGCAGCGACCTACTCTCCCACGCCTTGAGACGGAGTACCATCGGCTCTGGAGGGCTTAACGACCGAGTTCGGAATGGGATCGGGTGGGGAACCTCCGACATAGCCACCAGGTCAACCAGGCGGATAGACGATTGTGAGAAGACATTGTCAGTCTCGGCGCAAAGCCGAGCAAAAATCGAATGAGTTTTGCTGAGAAACGATCAAGCCGATCGGATTATTAGTACCAGTAAGCTTCATGGGTCGCCCCACTTCCACACCTAGCCTATCAACGTGGTAGTCTTCCACGATCCTCAGCGAAGCCTTGTTTTGAGGTTAGTTTCCCGCTTAGATGCTTTCAGCGGTTATCTATTCCATACATAGCTACCCTGCTGCACAACTGGCGTCATGACAGGTCCACCAGAGGTATGTCCATCCCGGTCCTCTCGTACTAGGGACAGATCCTCTCAAGCTTCGAACACCCACGGCAGATAGGGACCAAACTGTCTCACGACGTTCTGAACCCAGCTCACGTACCACTTTAAATGGCGAACAGCCATACCCTTGGGACCTGCTCCAGCCCCAGGATGTGATGAGCCGACATCGAGGTGCCAAACTTTGCCGTCGATATGGACTCTTGGGCAAAATCAGCCTGTTATCCCTAGAGTACCTTTTATCCGTTGAGCGATGGCCCTTCCACGCGGGACCACCGGATCACTATGGCCGACTTTCGTCTCTGCTCGACTTGTCAGTCTCGCAGTCAGGCGGGCTTATGCCATTGCACTCGACGACCGATTTCCGACCGGTCTGAGCCCACCATCGCGCGCCTCCGTTACACTTTAGGAGGCGACCGCCCCAGTCAAACTACCCACCACGCCATGTCCCGGGACCGGATAACGGCCCTCGGTTAGACGTCAACGACAGTAAGGGTGGTATTTCAAGGATGACTCCGCCAGAGCTGGCGCCCCGGTTTCATAGTCTCCCACCTATCCTACACATACGGTCGCTAACGCCAAGGCGAAGCTATAGTAAAGGTTCATAGGGTCTTTCCGTCTGACCGCGGGAACCCCGCATCTTCACGGGGAATTCAATTTCACTGAGCCTGTGCTGGAGACAGTGGGGAAGTCGTTACGCCATTCGTGCAGGTCGGAACTTACCCGACAAGGAATTTCGCTACCTTAGGACCGTTATAGTTACGGCCGCCGTTTACCTGGGCTTCAGTTCGACGCTTTCACATCTCCCTTTAACCTTCAGGCACCGGGCAGGCGTCAGACCCTATACGTCGCATTGCTGCTTCGCAGAGCCCTGTGTTTTTGCTAAACAGTCGCTACCCCCTGGCTTGTGCCACTCAGTCCAGCTTGCGCTGGGTGAGTCACGCTTATTCCGAAGTTACGCGTGCAATTTGCCGAGTTCCTTCAGCACAGTTCTCTCAAGCGCCTTGGTATGCTCTACCTGACCACCTGTGTCGGTTTCGGGTACGGTCTCTGCTAGAGTTATTTCCAGGGACAACTTCGCTGCCGGGACAATCCAATAAGCCCCGACAACTTACGCCATCCGTCACTTCTAGCTGGTGCAGGAATATTTACCTGCTTCCCATCGACTACGCTTTTCAGCCTCGCCTTAGGGGCCGACTAACCCTGCGCAGATTAGCTTTACGCAGGAACCCTTGGTCTTTCGGCGACAGTGTTTCTCACACTGTTTATCGTTACTCATGTCAGCATTCTCACTTCCGATACCTCCAGCCAGGCTCACGCCTGACCTTCACCGGCTTACGGAACGCTCCGCTACCGCTTGCAGTAAACTGCAAACCCATATCTTCGGCGCATGGCTTGAGCCCCGTTACATTTTCCGCGCAGGATCGCTTGATCAGTGAGCTGTTACGCTTTCTTTAAAGGATGGCTGCTTCTAAGCCAACCTCCTGATTGTCAAAGCAATCCCACATCGTTTCCCACTTAGCCATGACTTGGGGGCCTTAGATGATGGTTAGGGTTGTTTCCCTTTTCACGACGGACGTTAGCACCCGCCGTGTGTCTGCCCGATAGTTCTCCTGGGTATTCGGAGTTTGGTTAGTATTGGTACCGCTCGCGCAGCCCGCAACCATCCAGTGCTCTACCCCCCAGGGAATTCGTCGGACGCTCTACCTAAATAGATTTCGCGGAGAACCAGCTATGTCTAGGTTTGATTGGCCTTTCACCCCTATCCACAAGTCATCCCAGAATTTTTCAACATTCACGGGTTCGG
>OZ260070.1:2655000-2935312 GCA_965284305.1 Caulobacteraceae bacterium
CCGCCGCCGCCGTCGCGGCGCTGGGCCTGCCCGCCGTGGCCGCAGCGCAGTCGGCGGGATCGTCAGGCATGGGGGGCTATACGGCCGGGTACGGCGGGGCGCGCTACTCCACCGCCCGCCCGCAGTCCGGCTCGACGCGGGACGCCAACGGCAACCGGCTGATCGTGGATGGAATCATCCAGGCCGGTGCCAGCACCTACAACAGCGCCACGGGCGGCGTGTCTTCCAGCTTCTCCGGAGCGGGGGGGACGGGCGGAACAGCCATCGGCGGCTCCACCGCCATCGGCAACAGCCTGAACGTCGTCGTTCAGGGCAATCACAACACGGTCATCGTCAACTCGACCCAGGTCAACAACGGCGCCGTCACCGCCGGAACCAGCCTGAACGGCACGCTGAGGCTTCCATGATCGCTGGCTCCATCTCTCGGCGCCTGAAGACGGTCGGCGTCGCCTGTGCGACGGCCGCGCTGCTGAGCGGCTGTATCTCGGCCTCGGCCGGTCCGCAGGGTCTTTACGCCACGCCGATCGGCAATGCGCCGGTGACGGCCAATCCGACCCCCTACTCCGCCGCCCTCTACTGCATGGCCGACTACGCCCGGCGCTATAACCTGCCCTCCCCGCGCATCGCGGTGGGCCGGATCGCCGACTATACCGGCACCGTATCGGCCGATGGCGGCCGCCAGATCACGGGCGGTGCCTCTCTGATGGCCATGACCGCCCTGGCCAAGTCGGGCGCGCGCATGATCGAGCGCTACGACACCTCGGTCTCCGAGATGGAACTGCGCTACGCCAACAACCGGCTGATCGGCGATGACGGCCCCGGCGGTGCCGACGATGTCCAGTATCGGCGCATCATTGCGGGCTCGGTGCCCGGCACGGACTTCTACATCATCGGCGGCATCACCGAGGTGAACTACAACATCCGCTCGGGCGGCTTCGACATGGCTGCCGGCCAGGCCACCACCCAGACGCCGCTGTCGACGGCGTTCGCGGGCAAGGCCTATGTGATGAACATCGGCATCGACCTGCGGCTGATCCAGACCACCACGCTCGAAGTGGTCGATGTCGTCTCCTACCAGAAGCAGATCATCGGCCGTGAAATCTCGGCCGGCGTGTTCGACTTCCTGGACGGCAATGTCTTCGACATCTCGGCCGGCGAAGGCGGGCTCGAGCCGGTCCAGCTGGCGGTGCGCGCCCTTATCGAACGGGCGACGGTCGAGTTCATGGCCAACCTCTACGGCGCGCCTGGACCGGAAGTCTGCCTCAACGCCGGCCCCGACCCCTTGGGCGGCACCGTCGGCCCCACCGGCGGCTATTATGCCGCCTACCCCAACACGGACACGAACAATGGCGAAACCCGCGCGGATCCGTCTCGCTGGCACGATCGCCGCGACGGTGCTGTGCGCCGCAGCCGCTACTGAGGCCGCGGCCCAGACCCCACCCCAGGACGGCACGATCGTCCTGAATCAACAGCTGCAACTGGGCGACGTCCTCGCCGGCCAGACGCTGAATGTTGTCGATTCGCAGGACCAGGTGACGGTCCAGACCTCGGCCCAGGGCAACAGCGCCTCGGGCGCGGTCTACAATGGCTCGATCACCGTCCAGTCCGACCAGACCATGCAGGGCGACGCGGTCGCGACCACCGACATCACCCTGGGCGGAGACACCTATGGGGTGGTCAACGCCACGACCCAGGCCGGCGGCAACTATCTGGCGGTCAGCGCCTATGACGCGGCCTTGACGCTCGATGCGACCCAGACGACCGACAACGGCCTGATCAGCGCCACCACCGAGGTCGGCGACAGCAACGCCCGTCTGCACGCCGGTGCCGCCGTCGGCGCCTCGGCCATCTCCAACACCGTGGCCGTCTACGGACAGACCTCGGTCGTCAGCGGCACGATCGACCAGGCCTCATCGGCCATCGTCCGCTCATTCGGCCGTATCGAGAGCCAGTACATCCCGGCCGAGGCCAGCGTGACCAGCCAGGCCATCGTCAACGCCATCGCGGTCAACAGCGACCACACCTCGGGCCAGGACCTGTCCATCGCGCAGCGCTCGTTCGGCAGTTTCATCGAATCCGAGGCCAGCGCCAATGCCGGCAACGCCTGGGACCTGGCCGCCCGCGCCCGCGCCACAGCCAACCAGGCCGTGCTCTATAATGAGGGCGGCTCGGTCGTAACCGCATCGGACCAGCGAAACTCCAGCTTCGTCCGCGCCTCGGCCCTGACCACCGCCTATGACTACGGACGCGCCGAGGCCTATGCCCGCGGCGCGGCCAACGAGCTCTCGGTCGGCAACAACGACATCTATGTCGAGATCGACAATACCCAGTTCAACACAGGCGGCGTCGATGTGATCTCCACCTTCTCGGGGACCAACGGCTACGACGTCTCCGTCGGGGCCGACGCCGTCGGCAACAGCGTCACCGGCTATGGCTGTTCGGAATGCGAAGGCCGTCTGGAAGCCCGCAACACCCAGACCAACGCCGGCGATGTGTCGGCAGTCGCCAATACAACCGTCGCAGGCTCTAACCGTTCGGTGATCACCGGGGCCAATGCGGTCGGAAACTCAGCCAACTTCTACGTCTCACGGCCAGGGAATTAACATTCCGTAACTTGAGCCCGGCTCGTCCCTCAGTGAAGGGTGGTGAGGGGCGTCGGCAGTGTTCGCATTGCGGTCCTTCCTGTTGTCCGGCGCGGCTCCGATCGAGAGCCTTCGCGCCTCTCGGAGAGAAGCCGACAATGCGTACCGCCAGACTGTTCCTGCTCGCTGCGGCCTCTGTAGCCGTGCTGACCGCCGCCTCCCCGGCTCTCGCCCAGGCGCAGGCCCAGCCTTCCGATCCCTGGGCCCACACCACCAGCGACATACCAGTCGACGCCAGTGTCCGCTTCGGCATCCTGCCCAACGGCATGCAGTATGCCGTGATGCGCAACGCCACTCCCCCCGGGCAGGCCTCCCTGCGGCTGCGCATCGACGCCGGCTCGCTGATGGAGAACGAAAGCCAGCTGGGTCTGGCCCACTTCATGGAGCATATGGCCTTCAACGGGACGACCAACATCCCCGAGAATGACCTGCTGCGCATCCTGGAGCGCCTGGGTCTGGCCTTCGGCGCCGACACCAACGCCTTCACCGCCTTCGATCAGACCGCTTATCTGCTGGAGCTTCCGCGCACCAATGACGAGACGGTCGACGCCGCCTTGCGGATCATGCGCGAGCAGGTCTCCGAGGCGCTGATGGACCCGGCCGCCGTGGACGCAGAACGCGGTGTCATCGAAGGCGAGCAACGTTCCCGCGATACGCCGGGTCTCCGCTCCATCATTGCCCAGTTCGCGCTTCTGGCACCGGGCCAACGTCTGTCCAACCGGTTTCCGATCGGCGATCTGAACATCATCCGAACGGCCCCGCGCGAGCGGTTCGTCGAATTCTACAATGCCTATTACCGCCCGAACCGGGCGACCTTCATCGCCGTCGGCGACTTTGACGTCGATGTGATGGAGGCCAAGATCCGTGCGGCCTTCGAAAGCTGGGTGCCGAAAGGCCCCGAGGGTGCCGAGCCTGACCTGGGCACCGTCCAACCGCGCGGCCCCCAGACCAGCATTCTGATCGAGCCGGGCATCCAGTCATCGATCCAGCTGAACTGGGTTCGCAATCCCGATCTGGATACGGACACGATCGCCGAGCGCCGTTCCAACCTGATCCGCAATCTCGGCCTGGCGGTTCTGAACCGCCGCCTCGGCGAGATTTCCCGTCAGGAAAACGCCCCCTTCATCGGTGCCGGCGCATCCAGCTCGACGCTGTTCGACAGCCTTGAAATCGGCGGTATCAACGCGACTTTCAACCCGGGCGGCTGGAAGCGAGCGCTTGAAACAGTCGAACAGGAACAGCGCCGTCTGGTTCAGTTCGGCGTGTCGGACGCCGAGCTACAGCGCGAAATCACCGACACGCGCACGGCGCTCCAGAATGCCGCCAATGCGGCAGCGACCCGCACCACACCAGCGGTGGTGAGCGGCCTGCTGAACGCGGCGAACAATGAGACGGTCTTCACCACGCCGGCGACGAATCTTGCCCTGTTCAACCAGTCGGTCGACGGCCTTACGGCAGCCCAGGTGAACCGCGTTCTGCCGCCCGTCTTCGAGGGCCAGGGGCCGGTGATTCTGGTGATCACGCCGGTCGAGATCGAAGGCGGCGCGGAGGGCGTGACCGCCGCCCTCGCGGCCTCGCGCCAGGTGCCGGTCACGGCCCCCGCCGCCCAGGCCCAGCTGGAGTGGCCCTACACAGATTTCGGCACCGCGACGGCACCGACGAGCCGGACCGAGCTGGCCGCTGTGGGAGCCACAGTCGTCAACTTCCCGAACGGCGTCCGCCTGACGGTCAAGCCAACCACCTTCCGCGATGAGCAGATCCTGGTCAGCGTCCGGACCGGCCTCGGCGAACTGTCCCTGCCGACCGACCGCTCGACTCCCCTGGCTTTCGGCGGCTTCGTGTTCCAGCCGGGCGGCCTCGGCAAGCTGACAGCCGATGAGCTCAACCGCGTCCTCAGCGGCCGGATCTACAGCGTCGGTTTCAGCGGCGACAGCGATGCCTGGCAGCTGTCGGGCGCGACCCGGCCGCAGGACCTGGACGTGCAGATGCAGGTGCTGGCCGCCTACCTGACGGATCCGGGCTTGCGCCCTGCACCGTTCCAGCAGATCCAGGGGCTGTTCCCGCAGATCATCGCCCAGCAGATGGCCACACCCGGCGGAGCATTCAACCTGCAGTCAGGCGGTCTTCTCGCCAGCGGGGACAAGCGCGAAGCGCTTCCGACTGCTGCGGAGGTCGCCTCCTGGACGATCGACGAGCTTCGCAGCGGCGTGAGGGCCGGCCTGGCCTCTGGACCGATCGACGTGACCATGGTCGGCGACGTGACGGTTGACGATGCGATCGCCGCCGTCGCCGCGACCTTCGGAGCCCTGCCCGCCCGGGCCCCGGCACCTCAGCCGGCACCGGGGGCCACCGTGCGCCGCTTCCCGGCCGGCACACCCGAGCCGATCGTCCTGAAGCACACCGGTCCCGGTGAGCAGGGTCTGGCCTACATCGCCTGGCCGACCACCGACTCGGTCACCGATCGGACCGAGGCCCGGACGATCCAGATCCTGGGCGAGGTCATGAGCCTGCGTGCCACGGACGAAATCCGCGAACGGCTGGCCATCGCCTATTCGCCCGGGGTCGGCACCAGCACGTCCGAGACCTTCGCCGGCTACGGCTCGATCTTCGTCCAGGCCCTGACACGGCCGGAGTCGTTCACGGCCTTCTATGACGCCGTCAACGCCATCACCGCCTCTCTCCGGGATACGCCGATCACCGAGGACGAACTGAACCGCGCCCGTCTGCCCGAGGTGGAAAGGCTGAAGCGCGCCCAGGCCGGAAACGAATACTGGCTGAGCCAACTGTCCGGCGTGGCCGCCAACCCTGCCGACGTCGACCAGATCCTCACCCACATCTCCGACCTGGAGGCCGTCACCGTGGCCGATATCCAGCGGGCCGCCCGTCAGTATCTGCGGGCCGACACGGCATGGCGCGCTGTGGCAGTTTCTGACAACCCCGTCGCCCCGGCGGCGGCCGCGCAGTAGCAAAAAAATGGCCCCGGTCCTTACGGATCGGGGCCAGTTTGCTTCTCAGGATCGTCGACGGAGTCGACCGTCACACTCTGGGCCGCCGCGACTGACGCGCGGCTGAACGCTGATGTTCACTCAGTTGTCAGGAAGCCGGGGCGTCAGAAAACCCGACCGCCGACGCCGCCATCCAGGGTGATCGTGGCCCCCTGGACGGCATAGCCGGCCTGTTCGACCACTTCCTCCCGGTATTCGGTGTAGGTCTCCTCGCGGACCCAGGTCAGAATTTTCACGCCGGCACCGTAGCGGCGCAGCAGCGAGCGCTCGTTGCATTCGCGCTCCGCCCTTTGAGGCTTGCACTCGATCCGGCCGCCGCGGCCGTGCCAGAGGGCCTCGCCCTTGCGGCAGTCCATGGTCTCGCCGTGGCCGAAATTGACGTCGCCTGAATACTCCGCCCAGCTGATCTGAAGCCAGGTGCCGGCGAGGCAGCGGTACAGTTCGCCCTCATAGTCGCCGTGAACGTCCCGGTCAGGGCGCACCTGGGACGCCGGATGCGGCACATTGCGGTCGTCGATGCAGAAGGCGCGGATTACGACCCGCTTCTCCCACCGCCGCCGCGCCTCATAGGGTACGCGGATGACCTGCCGGACGCGCGCGCCCTCGACCATCAGGCCGTTGATCGTGGTCGGATAGGGCTGGTCCACCGTCACATAGGCCGAACCGCCGCCGCGACCGCCGCTGGAGAAGCTTCCGGCGCGGGCGTTGATCCCGAACCGGGCACCGGCGTTCGCATTGGAATTGGCATTGGCGTTGGTGTTCACATTGACGTTGACGTTCAGATTGCCGCCGCCACCGCCAAAGGGGGGCGGCGGCGGATTCTCGCAGCACGGTGGCGGCGGTGGTGGCGGAGGAGGTGGCGGCGGGGGGGGATCGCAGCACGGCGGCGGCGGCGGTGGGCACACCGGCCCGCACTGAGCCGCCGCCTTGTCCGCGAACGCCGTCAGGGCGAAGAAGCCCGCCAGCGCCGGCAACCATGTCATGATCCGCACCCGCATGGGCCGACCTCCCGTCAAGTTCATGCGAGCCGCCTCGGGCCCAGTTCGCTTCAGCGTCCATCTGAACCGCAAAAGCCTTTCATTTCCGTTGCCTTTTGCAGGCCTCCTGTCCGGCGCAGGCCTTGCGTCGCTGCGGCCGGAGGCCAGAGCGATGTTTCATCCTGACACGCAGTTCCTGATCGACCACTGGACAGGGTTGTCCCGCCGCGAAGCCGTGCGCGCGGGGATTCCCGATCGTGCTTCGCTGGAGCCGGATGCGCTCGGCCTGCGCCTTCCCCGGGTCTTCATCGCCGAGCGCAGCGGCGAGGACGCCGTCATCCGCCTTGCCGGCTCGTGGATCGAAGGCTTCCACGGCGAACCCCTGAAGGACCACGCCCTCCTGTCCGTCTGGCGGACCGCCTCGCGCCCGCTGGTGGCCGCGGCGATGACCCAGACCGTGCGCGAGGCCCGTCCCGTCGTCATCGCCAGCCTCGCCGGCTTCCTGTCGGCGCAGATCGAGATCGTGATGGTCCCCCTGCGCGGCCCCTCGGGCGGCGTGGACCGGATCCTGGGTCTCTATGCGCCGCTGGCCACCCTCAGTTTCGCCGCCGACGAACCCCGCCTGCTGACCGCCCGGGTCTCGATTGGCGTGGGCGAAGCCGCCCGACCTGCCCTGGCGCTCGCCGCCGTCGGTGGCCGCCGCATCGCCTGATTCCCCGGTGTCAGCCCTTCAGGTCGCGCGCATACCGCTTCCAGTTCTGCACATAGTGGGCGGCAGAGGCCTTCAACGCCTCAATCTGCCCCGGCTCCAGCGTCCGCACCACCTTGCCCGGCTGACCCATGACCAGTGACCCGTCGGGGATGACCTTGCCCTCGGTGATCAGGGTGTTGGCCCCGATCAGGCAGTTCTTCCCGATCTTCGCCCGGCCCAGCACTACCGCGCCGATGCCGATCAGGGTGTTGTCGCCGATCTCGCAGCTGTGAAGCATCACCATATGGCCGACGGTCACCCCGTCGCCGATCGTCAGCGGCTCGCCGGGATCGGAATGCAGCACGCTGCCGTCCTGGATATTGGTGTCACGACCAATGGTGATGGGGTCATTGTCACCGCGCAGAACAGCCCCGAACCAGACGCTGGCGCCCGGTTTGAGAATCACGTCTCCTACGAGGGTTGCGTTCGGTGCCACCCAGTATTCGCCCTCAGGCGGAAGCTGTGGTTTCTTGTCGCCGAGACCGTAAACATTCATCCGAACACCGCCATTTCTCAATAAATCGAGGGCTTTAAGCTCTCGTAAACCACGTTAGGCTCATCATGTAGATGCGATTCGAGGCCGCCATTTCGGCCCCGGATTGGAAGCCGGATCAAGCCCGGTCCGGTCAGACTTCGGGGATTGTGCGTGGTGCGCTCGGCTCGGCGGATGTTTCCGCTGGAAGTGGGTCCTGCTTCCGACCCGGGCGGATGCGTCGCGTCCCCTTCTCTCTTCCCCACCTTCGTTCGAGGCGATGCTTTTCCGGCATCGCCTTTTTTCATGCCCCGCGGCGGCGCGTATTCCGCGTCGTCGTCTTCCATGCCCTGGAGGCGTCCATGACCAAACGTGCGGCCATCAAACGTCAGACCCGCGAGACATCCCGTGAACACGGTGTGCTCGATACCCGTCAGTTCATGGAGGATTCCAAGGTACGTCGCCTTCCGACCCACGCCGGCTGGTCGCCCTATCCATCCAACGACGACCGGGACCAGGCCTATCTGAAGACCCTGAAGCCGAAATCGGACGGCCAGGCCGAGCTGATGGCGGCGATCGACCACCACAACCTCGTCCTGGCCCTCGGACCGGCAGGCACGGGTAAGACCTATCTCGCGGTCGCCAAGGCGGTCGAGGCGCTCGAGGCCGGCAAGATCGGCCGCATCGTTCTGTCCCGTCCCGCTGTCGAGGCCGGCGAATCGATCGGCTTCCTGCCCGGCGACATGGAGGACAAGCTCGCGCCCTACCTGCGCCCGCTCTACGACGCACTCTCCGACCGGCTCAGCATGAAGCGGGTCAAGGCGCTGATGGCCGAGGGCCTGATCGAGATCGCCCCGATCGGCTACATGCGCGGCCGCACGCTGAACAACGCCTTCATCGTCGTCGATGAGGCCCAGAACTGCACCTATGTGCAGCTCAAGATGCTGCTGACCCGCTTGGGCTGGCACTCGACCATGGTGGTCACCGGCGATCCGCAGCAGTCCGACCTGCTGCCGGGCATCTCGGGCCTGAGCGACATCGCCGAACGGTTGGCTCCGGTACCCGACATTGCCGTGGTCAAGCTGGCCGAGGGCGACATCGTCCGCCACCCGCTGGTCGCTTCGATGATCGGCGTCCTCTGACGCCCTCTTCCCTTCCGCAAGCTCAGGCCGCCGCCGGGACCCCGTCGGCGGCCCTTGTTCTGGTCATGCCCGGAGCCCCCGGTCCGCCAATACGATTGCCCCTTCGCGCGCGGCGCGCAGACTGCTAACCGGACAAGCCTCACATTTCAGCGACCCGAATGAAAATCCCACGCATCGCCTACGCCGCCTTCGGCTTCGCCCTTACCGTCATCGTCCTGGACCAATTGACCAAGGCCTGGATCATGGGCGGCCTGGACCTGCGCGAAATGGGGCACATTCAGGTTCTGCCGCCTCTCTTCAACCTGACCTGGGTCGAGAACCGCGGCGTCAGCTTCGGCCTGTTCGGCGACGGTTCGGCCCGCTGGATGCTCAGCGCCTTCTCGATCGCGGTCGCCGGCATCCTTGGCTGGTGGGCGCTGAAGGCGGACCGGCGCCTGCTGATTACCGCCATCGGCCTGATCATGGGTGGCGCACTCGGCAATGTGATCGACCGGATCCGCTTCGGCTATGTCGTCGACTTTCTCGACATCTCCGGCCCACATCTCTTCCTCGGCTCGATGAAGATCAACTTCCCGTGGGTTTTCAACGTCGCCGACAGCGCCATCTGCATCGGCGTCATCCTGCTGATCCTCGACAGCGTTCGGGCCGAGCAGGAAGCCAAGGTTGGCCTCGCCGCCGAAAAGTCGTAATCAGCCGCTTCCTGTAGGGTTTACGCGCGCGCCCTTTCCGGCGCCCCGCACCGAGATATCAAAAATGCGTCTTCGCACCGTCGCCGTTCTGACCCTCACCAGCTCGATGTTCGCCCTGGGCGCCTGCTCCAGTCTTCAATCGGGCGTCGGCCTGAACAAGATCACGCCGGATGAGTTTCTGACGGTCTCGACCGCCCCCCTGACCGTTCCCCCCGAGTACGGCCTGCGCCCGCCGGCACCGGGCCAGCCGCGTCCGCAGGAACTCGCGCCCGAGTCCGCCGCCCGCCAGATCCTGCTCGGCCAGCGTCAGGCCGTGACCCGGTCGGAAGGCGAACAGGCCTTGGTGGCCCAGGCCGGTGGCGACCGCGCCGACCCCCTCGCCCGCTATGTCGTCGACGATGAGTTCGGAGACCTCGCGCACAAGGAAGAGAGCTGGGCCAACCGCATCATGTTCTGGCGCCGCGACGATGCCGCGACCCAGGCTCCCACGGCCATCCAGACCTCCGAGGGCGCTGTCAACGTCGATGCCGCGACCGAGTACGCCCGACTCCAGGCCCTGACTGGAGGCCGCACCGGCATCTCCATCACGCCGCGCCGCGACACGGGCTTCAAACTCCCGGGCCTGTAGGGTTCAGCCACGATCTGAAGAGAGGCCCGGCCGCGAAAGCAGCCGGGCCTTCCTGTTTGTGGTCAGCCCTTGGCGGCACCGGCCCTCAGACCACGTTCGGCCAGGGCGACAATGGCGACGCCTCCCATGGTCAGGGCCGCGCCGACCAGAATCTGTGGCGTCAGCACATCGCCCATGAAGCCCCAGCCGATCAGGATCGACACCACCGGCGTGGCCAGCAGATAGGGTGTCACCCGCCCCGCCTCGCGCTTCTGCACCAGCCAGAACACCAAAGTCGTGGCCAGCACCGACGACACCAGCCCGGCCCAGACCACACAGGCCCAGACCAGCGCATCGGCCTTCTGGACCGCAGCCCACTGGCCCTGTTCAAATACGGCCGAAGCGAAGGCCAGGGTGGGCAGGGTGACCAATGCCAGCAGTCCCTGCATCTTGAGCGGCGGGATCGAGGTCGTCCGTCGCGCCACGACCGTCGTCAGCGCCCAGGCGCAGGCCGCGCCGGTCCCGACCAGGATCGCCTTCCAGTCCAGCAGGGCGTGGGGATCAAGCGTCATCCAGGCGACGCCGAGGAAGGCGACGGCCACGCCCGTCAGCGCAATGCGCGACAGCCGCTCCCGAAGCAGCAGAAAGGCGAACAGCGCCGTGAACGGCACCCAGAGCTGGGACGCGACGGACACGGGGCTGACGTCCTTCGCCAGCCAGTAGGCGAGGTAGATCAGGCCGTAGTGGACCGGTCCGCCAATGCCCGTGATGATCAGCAGGCTCTTCCAGTTCGGAAACGGTCGCCGCACGAACGGAACCAGACAGGCCGCCGCAATGGCGAATCGAAGGGCACCGGTCAGCAACGGCGGCAGGGTTTCCGTGGCCAGCTTGGCCGCCGCATTGTTGACGCCCCAGATCACCACCACCGCGACGATAGCGAGGATCTCGACCGGAGTGAGCGGGCTGTGCGGCTTGTCGGTGTGAGTCACGGCCCGGCTATGTCACAGTATCGACGGGCCGTAGCGTCACAGCTCGTAACCGCGCATTTCAGGGCGAGACGGGCCCCGGCCGGACTCGGCTAGTGGGACAGCAAGACCGGAAGCCGCAGATCCTTCAGGATGCCGGCCGTCGCGCCGCCCAGCACGAAATCCCGCATACGCGAATGCGCGAAGCCGCCCATGACGATCATTCCGGCACCAATCTCGCTCGCATGGGCCTGCAGGGTTTCGGCGACGGGACGACCCCGTCCCTGAACCTGGGCCACGGTCGCCGTGATCCCGCGCCGCGCAAGGCATTCGGCCAGCCGCTTTCCCGGATTGTCGTCCGGCAGCGCCTTCTCATCAATCACCAGAACAATCGTGACGGTTTGCGCACGCTCCAGGAAATCACGTGCGTCGGACACGGCGCGCGCGGCGAACCGGCTCCCGTCCCAAGCGATCATGACATGATCGAAGGCAGCGATCGGGGTGGCTTGCGGAACCAGCAAGGTCGGCTTGCCCGAACCAAAGATCACCGACTCTGCGGTGGCCTGTGTCGTCACGTCGTCTGGCCCGAGTCCTATCAGGACCAGATCATGGTAGTGGGCGAAATTGCTGACCGCGCCCGCAAGAGCACCGGTGAAGCCTTCCACGTGAGTGGTTCGAAGCCGGCCGCTGGCAGCCCCCATTTCCTCCTGCAGCGCCTGCGCGACAGCGACGCCATGCTCCCGGCACTTCGCCTTCGCGCCGCCAATCATCGCGGGCACGTCGATCAGCATGTTGCCCAGGGCGCTGGCGGCCTGCGGAAAGTCGGCATTGAGGACCAGCGCATGCACATCGGCGTCCAGATACCGCGCGATGGCCGCGACCTGACCTGTGAACTCGACCGGCGTCCCGTTCGGGTAGGTATGGATTGGCACCAGGATATCCAGTTTCATCCGACAGACTCCGCTTCAGGGGTGAACAATGCCCGGCACTTCAGCCGACGTCCGGTTGTGAGGGGTGCCAGGTGCGGGGAACCCGCCTGTTCCGGTCCGCCTCGCAACGCAGAGGAGGGTGTCATCAATCCTCTCCGGCCCGGCGATCCGCGTGCCGTGCGTCCGTGGAGACCGGGGGCGAAGCCGCCGGACCGTCACCAACGGAGCCGACCGCAACGGATCCACGCGTTTTCCACAGTGAGATCAGAACCCCGGCTGCAATGATCGACAGTGTGACGCCGAGCGAAATCGCGGGATCGACCTTGCCGACAATCTGGTTCCAGAAGATCTTGGCACCGATGAAGACGAGCACGATCGCGAGCGCGTACTTCAGGTACTCAAAGCGGTGAACCATTGCAGAGAGAGCGAAGTAGAGCGCTCTCAGGCCCAGGATCGCCATGATATTGGCCGTGAACACGATATAGGTGTCGGTCGTGATGGCGAAGATCGCGGGCACCGAGTCGATCGCGAACACCAGATCGGCAATGTTGATCACCACCAGCGCCAGGAAAAGGGGTGTGGCGAAGAGCGCGAGGTTCCCCGTCTTCGGATCAGACTTGCGGACGAAAAAGCGTTCACCGTGCAATTCGCTCGTGATCCGCATCCGCGCCGAGAGAAAGCGCACGACGGGATTCTTCGAGACGTCCTGCTCGCTCTCACCCATGACGAGCATCTTGATGCCTGTGGCGATCAGGAAGGCACCGAAGACATAGAGCACCCACTCGTACTGCTGAATCAGGGCCGCGCCTGCCGCGATCATGATGCCACGCAGGACCAGCACCGCGAGGATGCCCCAGAGGAGGGCCCGGTACTGGTATTTCGGGGGGATGGCGAAATAGCCGAAGATGATCGAGATCACGAAGACGTTGTCGATCGACAAGGCCTTTTCGAGCGCATAGCCCGTGAAATACTGCATGCCCGAGATCGGGCCCATCGACCACCAGACCCAGACGCCGAATACCAGCGCGATCAAGATGTAGAAGGCCGACAACCGCAGGCTTTCCGCGACCCCGATCTCCTTGCTGTCTTTGTGCAGGACGCCCAGGTCGAAGGCCAGCAACAGGCCGACAATGCCGAGGAAGCTCAGCCAGAGCCACGCGGCCTTGCCCAGGAACTCGCTGGTGAGAAAGTCTGCAATCAGGTCCATGTTTACCCCAAGGTTCGGCAATCAGACGCCAACAGGGCGTCCGAGGTCCGACATCACGGCCATGTTCGGCCGCCAGAGGGGCCCGGACCTTCCGGGTGGGAGGCTTATGGCGGTAAGCCGCCGCAATCGCAAGGGCGAATGCGTCGCAGTGTGGAGCGCACACGGCCAGTACGACGGCACAAGGGGACGATCCGGATTGAGGGCGTCCGGTGGGTCAACATGCGGTTGCCAACATGTCCCCGGCCGCCGTCAGGGTGCCAGCGACGAGGCGCGCGATCACGCATTCTCGCCGGCCCTGCCCTGTCCGCCCTGCGATCAGGCGCTACGGGCCTGACCTAGAACGGGATGTCATCGTTCAGGTCATAGCTTTCCTTGGGCCCGCTGGGCTTGTTGGCCCCGCCGGTCGAGAAGCCCGAGGAATAGTCGTCGTCCCCGCCGCGCGAGGCACCGCCGCCCGCGCTGTCGCTACGCCCGCCCAGCATGGTCAGCTCGCCGCGGAACTTCTGCAGCACGATCTCGGTGGTGTATTTCTCGACGCCCGCCTGTTCGTATTTCCGGGTCTGGATCGAGCCCTCGATGTAAACGGTCGAGCCCTTCTTCAGATAGTTCTCGGCCACCTTGACGATGTTCTCGTTGAAGATGACCACCCGATGCCACTCTGTCTTTTCCTTGCGCTCGCCGGTGGCCTTGTCGCGCCACTGTTCCGAAGTCGCGAGGGACAGGTTGGCCACCCGCTCACCCGAGTTGAGCGTGCGGATCTCCGGGTCCTTGCCCAGGTTGCCGACCAGAATGACCTTGTTGACGCTGCCCGCCATCGCCGAGCTCCTTCTTCGTTCTGGCCCGCCGCGCTTCGCGCTGTTCGGAGCCGATTGCCTGTCATCCGGGCCTAGCGCGCTTTCGACAGGCGCGCGCCCGCTTTGTGGCGCAATCCACAGATTGCTTGTTCCACGTTTGTTCTGTTTCGTCTAGGGCGCGGGCGGCGCGGTCGGGTCCGGCGCGTCATTGGCCGACACGGCGATCGGGGTGCCGTCGATCGCCCGCTGGACCGCGCCCGGCATGGCCAGGCGGCCGTCCCCGGTCCGGGCCATGGCGTTGAACCGTCCGCCGTCCAGCGTCTGGGACAGCCAGACGCCGCCGCGGTCGATGAAGATGAACTGGCCCTGGTAGGACCCTGTAATCTCCTGCCGCGACCCGCCCATGCGCAGGAACCGCAGGCGCACTTCTTCCAGCCGCGCGGCGCAGAACTCGATCTGGGGCTGGTTGTCGGCCACCTTGTTGAACCTCGGCGCTTCGCCCTCGGCCCCGACCTCGACGGCGTAGCAGACGCCCTGGTCGAACGGAGCCTCGACGGCCTTCTCACAGGCGGCCAGCGAAAGTGCGACCGCAGCGATGGCGGTGATGGCGAGATATCTCATCAGCGCAGTCCCGGGAATGTGCAGCTTCGGTCCTGTTCAGCCAGCGTGCGGAAGCGGCTGTTATCGTTCGATTGCTCGACGCGGCGCGGCACGAGACGGAGCGTCACGTCGCCCCAGCGGCCATACAGCGCCTCGCCCGGCCGCACGCAGGTGCCGGAGTACAGCGCCTGCACGCAGGCGTTCAGGCTCATGTTCGATGACAACGAGCGCCAGTCCGACCCGGTGTGGCGCAGGCAGGCGGAGCCGGACGCAGGCTGGATCGACGGTTCATCCGGCTGCGGCTCGGTCAGCACCGGCTTTTCCACCTCGGTCAGCTCGACCGGCGGCGCGCTGGGTGGCGGCGCAAAGGCGGCGGTCGGCGCGGCGGCGAGGGCACCGGTCTCGTCGATACCGACATCAAGCGCATCGGTGGCCACGCCGTTGCGTCGCGCGCAGTCGGACAGGGTCGCCAGCCCGATGTACTGACCGTCGACGAAGCAGCGCAGCTCGCGCGTCGTATTCAGTTCAGGCGCGTCAGCGACATCTACCGTCAGCCCGCCCTGCGCCGCCGGCGGGGGTGCAGGATTCCGGTCCCGGCCGGCGCTGAAGATCAGGGCGATCACGACGGCCGCGACAACCGCCAGGCCGGCGCCGATGGCGATGAGAAGACGATTGTCCTGGGGCATGAAGGGCTCGCGCAGATGGAGCCTCCAATAACCCCGCCCGGGGCTCCGGCGTCAACGTTCTTCGTCGGTGAAGCCCTATCCGCCGAGGCGGGCGAGCGCGGCCTGGTAGTTGGCCAGTTGCGCCGTCAGATAGGCCGGGGCCGCGCCGGTGACGGCCGGCTTGTTGGCACCGGGAGCCAGCCCGCGATAGGCGCTTCGGACCGCCGTCATAGCATCCTGCAGCGACTTGATCGACGCCTTGATGTCGTCCGACCCGGACAGGGACAGGGATGGCGGCAGCGCGAGGGCGAAGATCTTCAGGTCGCCGGTACCCGGCTTGGGGCTTATCAGCCCGGGCGACAGGCCCAGAGCCGACAGCGCATCCCGCCCGGTTTCGCCGCTGGTCAGGGTCGCGCCTTCCCGCCCGCTTCGCGGAACGATGGACAGTCTCTGGGGCCGTCCGCTGGTGATCAGTTCGCCGGTGGCGCTCTTGGTGGTGTCGGTCACCACGCTCACGCTCAGCTGGCCGAAGCTGGCCTGTTCGATCTTCCTGGCCAGGGTCTGCAGGGTGTCCCGGGCGTCGATCGTGACCGCCCTCGACCGGCTGCCGTCAGCCGGCGTGACATAGAACCGGTCCCCGGGCCGGGCTGCCGTGACGGTGGTCAGGATCTTGGAATCCCCGGTCGACACAAGACCGTCGGGCAGACCCAGGCGATCCAGCACGCTCGCCCCGCCGGTTGCGACAGCAAGCGTGAGCGGCGCGGCCTGCTGATTTGCACCGGGCCAGGTCCGGGTCCATTCGACCGCCCCCGTCAGCGGATCAAGCCGGGTGAGATAGCCCTGACGGGGATCCTCCGCCTTCGCGCCAATCGGACGATCGGCGAGCCCCGTCAGCCAGACCTTCCCCTCATGGACCTTCATGTCCGAGACGGTGTCATCCCCGGCAGCGCCGACATAGGTCAGCCGATCCGAAGCGCTGGCCGACAGATCGGCTTCCAGCACCGCCACAAAGGCGTCGGTGCCGCCGGAATGGGCGGTGTTCACCGTCGCAATGTCGAGGGCGGCGTTGCTGGTCGTGCCGGTCAGGACGACCCGTCCGTTGGCGACCGAGATCCCGGTCACATTCCCGCTCGCGGCACCCAGATCCCGCACCGCGGCCAGGCTCGGCCTGCCATCGACGTCGGGCGTATAGTGCCGGACCAACACGCGACCGCTTTCGACCCCGGCGGTGTAGATGGACGACCCTTCGGTCGTCATCGCCTTGACGCTGTCGTCCCCCGCCGTCCCGAACTGGTTGATCGACACCGCCGCGCCGACCAGGGGTGCCAGGCTGTGGGCCCGGGTGGCGGTGAAGCCCTGCAGATAGCCGTCCCAGCCGCCGAGCCCTGCAGCGCCGGGCATGGACGACTTCGCCCGGCCGGCGACATAGATCCTGCCGTCCGCTCCAAAGGACACAGCCGTGGCCTCGTCCGCCGCCTTGGCGCCCCGCCTCTGGGTCCAGAGCTCCTCGCCGGCTCCGTCGAAAACGGTGACGAAACTGTCGGCCAGGTCAGCATCCGCCAGCTTGGTCCCGGCTTCGAGCGCGCCCGTGACCGATCCCGCCACGGCCACCCGTCCGTCGGCGGCGATGGCGATCGCATAGCCGCTGGCGGTGTCTGCGGCACCGAGCATGCGCGTCGCCACCAGACGGCCGGAGGGATCGAACTTCATCAGGGCCACATCGCGCTCGCCTTTCACCGGCTGCTCGCCCGGCGCAGACTCGACGTCCGCGACCATCCATAGCGACCCGTCCGCAGCGACCGCGCTGGCCCGCACCGTCTCGACGCCCTTGGGCAGGGCGGTCTGCGAGGCACGGCCGGAGACCCATCCGGTCTGCAGGCCGACATCAACGGGTTCAGGGGCGGTGCCGCCGTCGCTCTGGAACTTCAGGAGTTCATTTCGGCCCGCTGTCCCCGCAGCCTGGACGACATAGACGGCGTCCGACTTCTGCGTTGTCGCGAACCGGACGGACTCGACATTCGTTCCCTGGATCACCAACGCCCACTGGTCGGAGCGGGCCGGCAGGGTGATCGTTCTGGTGCCCGCCTTCATCGTGCGCGGTGGGCCGGTGACGTTCTCCCGGCCGAACCGGGTGGCGACGCCGGCGTCCGCCAGCTTGCCGTTGATGTGCGAGAGCACATTGTCGAACGTGCGGGTCTGTGCCCCCATCTCCGCCAGATCGATCGAGATCGTCGTGTTGCCGTTGAGGGTGCCGATGGTGATGTCGAACCGGACGTCGCCTTCAAAGGACGCGACGGAAGACGTCAGCGGGCCATCGAGGATCGGCCGGGTGACGATCCGGGTGGCGTCGCGCGGCACAGCTGCGGTTGTCTTGGCGGTCGTCGAGGACACGCCCTCCACCAGACGGATGCCGTCAAAGCCGGCGGTCTGCAGATAGCTGCTGACCTCCGACATGCCTGCGGTGAAACGTTGACGGATCTGGGCCGACTCGCTGGCGCTCACGCCGCGCTGGTCGGCCCGGGTAGCGAGCGCCGTCAGGGAATTCAGGCCCTTGTAGACGGCGAACAGTTTCCGATAGTCCGTCGATGCGCCCGGCACGTCGAGACGTTCGGTGCCTTCGTTGATCAGGCGGTTTCCCGCCAGTGCCGCCCGCACCAGCGCGCTTTGCTCGGGAACCTTGACCCCCGCTGACCAGGGCGCAGTCGGCTGCGTCTTCCGCGGCGTGGTCGCGGTTCCGCCGGACGTGGACGAGGTGTCCACGCCCCCTCCGTACAACCCGAGCAGATAGCTGTTGTTGATCACAGGCGGCTCCCGGCCGTCATTGTGACCGGCCAACCGTAACGGGCGCTTAACATCCGGCCGCTGAGCGACTTTGCGCGCGACTCAGGGAACAATGATCTGGCGGACCCGTTAACGGCCCGCTGGATGAGGAGGACGCCGTGAATACCGCCTTCGTCAATGTCTTGAAATCATTGCTTTCGCTGTACGGCATCGGGACGCGCCGACGCCCTGCGGCCATTCAGATCGGCCCCGCCGGCGTGCGCCGGCCAGCCTAGCTCTTGAACAGCGACAGGATGATCTGCGGCGCCTGATTGGCGATCGACAGGGCTTGTGCGCCGAGCTGTTGCTGCACCTGTAACGCCTGAAGGCGGGCGCTTTCCTTCGCCAAGTCGGCATCAACCAGCTTGCCGATGCCCATCTCGAGCGAGTCCATCAGCTTCGTCACGAAGGTGTTGTGGGTCTCTATCTGCTTGGCCTGCGCGCCCAGCGAGGCCAGGCCGGAGTTCACGGTCGCCAGCGCCGTATCGATGACGCCGAGTGCGGTCGCCGCAGCGGCGGGCAGAAGCAGATTCTGCGTATTGAGCCCCAGACCGGCCTCTGTGAAATTGTGCGGATCGATCGAAATCGTATCGACAGCGTCAACGTTGGCGAGGAAGTCGAGCGACGCCGTCAGGGAGTTGTCCAGCAGGTTCACCCCGTCAAACGAGGCGCTGTCGGCGAACTGCTGAACCGACCGCACGAGGCTCTGGAAGTCGTCGTCGTAGGCCGCGCGGGATTCGGGCGTCTGCGAGAGGTCGGAGGCCGCCACGGCCTTCTGGCGCATCTGGATGATCAGATCGGAGATCGCCTCTCCGGCCGCCAGGGTCACGTCCGCCAGCGAAGTGGCGCGGTCGAGGCTGGTTTTCACTGCCCCGAGCGCCCCCAGATCGGCGCGCTGATTCTGTGCAATCGCCCAGACCGCCGAATTATCCTTGGCGCCGTCGACCTTCAGGCCCGTGCTGATGCGGTTCTGCGTCGCCGCCATCCGATCACTGATCTGATTGAGGTTTTGCAGCGCGACAAGCGCAGAGTTGTTGGAGTGGACGCTGTTGGTCATGGCATTCGGCCCTGGATCGTTTCAGCCGCAGGCTATGCCGCGAGTCGTGAGCGTATGGTTAACGCAAGATGACCGGACGCGCGGCTGCGGCCCGGGTACAGTCCGTCCTGACTGACGTGTCAGGCGGTTGTGTTGATCACCGAGCCGACGCCGTAGTCGTCGCGCTCCCTCAACTTAAGGACCTCTTCACTCGGTAATTGCCGGACGATCTCGCCGGTTTCCCGATCCAGCGTCTTGTAGACAAAGGACCCCGCTTGGGGGCCCTGCTCGATCACCAGGCGATAGCGGGCCTGGCGTTCAGCATCCTCAGTCGACCTGGATCTGGATTCCTGATCCGCTCCGGACGGCAGCGGTGTTTCGACATTGACTGCCGGAACCGCCCTTATCGTTGCATCTGCATTCATCTCCTGAACGTCGGCGACTAGACCGGCGTCTCCCGATTATAGGCCACGGGAAGTCGGGACGGAGCCGCGGGCGGCCCCGTCCCTTCCCCGGTATTAGCGGAACAGACCGAGCAGGATGGAGCTCGACTGGTTGGCGATCGACAGCGCCTGCACGCCCAGCTGCTGCTTGGTCTGCAGAGCCGTCAGGCGGGCACTTTCCTTGGCCAGGTCGGCGTCGACCAGGTTGCCGATACCGGCTTCCAGGGCGTCCTGGAGCTTGTCGTTGAAGGCCAGCGAACGCTGCGTCGACTTGGACGAGGTGCCCAGGGTCTGCAGGGCAGAGATCGCCGAGGCGATATCCGCATCGATCTGGCCAGCGGTCGGCGCTGCGGCGATGGTCAGGGTCAACCCGCTCAGGGCAGCAGTACCGTCAAAGACGGCCGCAGCCTGGGCGGCGACGACTTCGGTCCGCAGGGCGGCGAGGTCGGCATCGCGAGCCGTGCTGGCCGGACCGGCGGCGAGTTCCTTCATCTGACGCAGGGCGTCCATGATGGTGTCGCCGGCGGCCAGACCGACATCATTCACGGACTGGGTCCGCTGCAGCGAGTTGCGGGTGGTGTTGAGCACCTGCATGTTGGCTTTCTGGTTCTGGGCGGTGGCCCAGATCGCGCCATTGTCCTTGGCCGACGAGACCTTCTGACCGGTGTTCACGCGATTTTGCGTGACAGCCAGTTCGCGGCTCGTCTGGTTCAGGTTCTGCAGCGCCACCAGGGCACCGACGTTCGTGTTGATACTGTTAGACATTCTGACTTTCCTTTTGTCTTCGACATGTCCGACGCCGTTTTGGCTGCCGGGAGCGTTCTGCTCAGGTTTTCGGCGCGGGCGGAGCCGCGAGCGGCCCCGCCCTCATCCCTGTTCGATTAGCGGAACAGGCCGAGGAGGATGGAGCTCGACTGGTTGGCGATCGACAGCGCCTGCACGCCCAGCTGCTGCTTGGTCTGCAGAGCCGTCAGGCGGGCGCTTTCCTTGGCCAGGTCGGCGTCGACCAGGTTGCCGATACCGGCTTCCAGGGCGTCCTGGAGCTTGTCGTTGAAGGCCAGCGAACGCTGCGTCGACTTGGACGAGGTGCCCAGGGTCTGCAAGGCACCGATAGCGGCCGTCATGGCCGTATCGACTTCAAGCGCGGTCGGGGTAGCGGCAAAGGTCATCGTCAGGGACGCCAGGGCGTCCGTGCCGTCGAACACGGCCGCCGCCTTGGCCGCCGCAACTTCGGCTTTCAGGGCGTTGAGGTCGGCATCGCGAGCCGTGCTGGACGGACCGGCGGCGAGTTCCTTCATCTGGCGCAGGGCGTCCATGATGGTGTCGCCGGCAGCCAGACCCACGTCGTTCACGGACTGGGTCCGCTGCAGCGTGTTGCGGGTGGTATTGAGCACCTGCATGTTGGCTTTTTGGTTCTGGGCGACGGCCCAGATGGCCCCGTTGTCCTTGGCGGACGAGACCTTCTGACCGGTATTCACGCGGTTCTGGGTCATAGCCAGATCGCGGCTGGTCTGGTTCAGGTTCTGCAGCGCAACCATGGCGCCGACGTTCGTATTGATGCTGTTAGCCATTTTGGCTGTCCTTTTTTGTCTTCGACATGTCCGACGCCGTTTTGGCGGTCGGGAGCATTCTGCCCGTCGGGGTACAAGCAAGGACGGAGCCATCCACTGCCCCCCCGTGCCAGAGCGACCACCATTGAAATTGCTACGTTAGTTCTTGTTCATCACGTTATTGGCCCGGCATAATCTGCCGGGCTTCGGGCAGTATTTGCCGGGTGGTCGGCAGGTAGTGCCGGGACCGTGGGCGTGAGTGTTGCTGAGCTCGAGGCCTCGGGGCCGGCGCGTTCGACCGGGTCACGGTCCGAATTCAGGCGCGCCGGGCCGGATCGTCCCCGTGGAATCCAACCAGCGTCACATCGACAAAGGGCCCCCGCGCGTGCGGGGGCCCTTCGTTTGATCGCTTGACCGGCCGGGGGCCGGTGAGGCTTCAGGTTGATGAGGTCGGGAGCCTTCCCGGACCTAGTTGCGGAACAGGCCGAGCAGGATCGAGCCCGACTGGTTAGCGATCGACAGCGCCTGCACACCCAGCTGCTGCTTGGTCTGCAGAGCCGTCAGGCGAGCGCTTTCCTTGGCCAGGTCGGCGTCGATGAGGTTGCCGATGCCGGACTCGATGGCGTCCTGGAGCTTGTCGTTGAAGGTCAGCGACCGCTCGGTCGACTTGGCCGAGGTGCCGAGCGCCTGCAGGGCGGTGATCGCGGAAGCGATGTCCGCATCGATCTGGCCGGCGGTCGGCGCGGCGGCGATGGTCAGGGTCAGTCCGCTCAGGGCGGCCGTGCCATCGAACACCGCTGCGGCCTGGGCAGCGACCACTTCGGTCCGCAGGGCTGCGAGGTCAGCGTCCCGGGCGGCGCTTGCCGGACCTGCGGCCAGTTCCTTCATTTGACGCAGGGCGTCCATGATGGTTTCGCCGGCGGCCAGACCCACGTCATTGACGGACATGGTCCGCTGCAGGGCGTTACGAGTGGCGTTCAACACGCCCATGTTGGCTTTTTGATTCTGGGAGATGGCCCAGATCGCGCCATTGTCCTTGGCGGAACCGACCTTCAGGCCGGTGCTGACGCGGTCCTGCGTGACCTTCAGGTCGCGGCCCGTCGCGTTCAGGTTCTGCAGCGCAACCATGGCGCCGACGTTCGTATTGATGCTGTTAGCCATTTTGGCTGTCCTCTGTGTCTTCGACATGTCTGACGCCATTTTGGCGGTCAGGAGCGTTCTGCTCGGGTTACTGTTGAGCAAGGACAGGGCCACGGGTTGACCGCCCGCGCATCCGCGCCGGATTTTGATTTTCCTCGCTATTTTTCGGTTCAGCGGCACTTCCTTCCGGCAAATCCTGCCAGGGCCAGGCACCTTCTGCCGGGTGGTGGGCAGGCCGTGCCGGTCGGGAGATGCCGGGCAGGCCGGTCACGGCCGGATCGCCGGCCTGCGACGTGCGTCGGCCTCCCGCCGCCAGCGGTCCTGCAGCGCCCGTTCGGCTGTCAGCGTCTCGACTGCCGAAGCACGCGCGGCCTCGCAGGCCACCAGACGTGCGCCGCGCTCGACATAGGCGATCTCAAGATCGGCGATCGTCGGCGCGTCCGGCAGCCGCGCCAGAACGCACGGTCTTGTCGCCGCCTCCGGCAACGCCAGCCTCGGCGGCTCCGCAGACGGCGGGAGCGACGCGGCACAGCTCGCGGTCATGGCCGGCAAGGCGAGCCACGCGATCAGGATCCAGCGGGGTTTCGGCATCATGGGCGCTCCTGGCCTGTGTGGTGGCGCGTACGGTCTCGTGCGCGACCGCCACAGCCTGTTGGTGAAGGTGTTCAAGACGCCGGGCCTGTTCGGCAGAGCCCGCGACCTCCAGCCGGCGCGCGGCGGCATCCTCGACGGCGGCCGACGCCTTCACCTCGGCCGACCGCAGCCGTCGCTCCGCCAGCCCCAGCGGGTCCCAGCGAAACCCCAGTCCGTGCAGGCCGACCAGCGCCGCAGCCAGCACGCCGGCCACGACCAGCGCCCATCCCTGCGGCGTCAGGGTCCGCAGAACCGTCGACGCCCTCACGGAAACACCCTGCGGTCCAGCTCAAAATGGGGCCCGTCTTTCAGACTGGTCCAGTCGCCGCCCCACACCATCGCCGTGCCCTGTCGCGCGGCAGCCGCCTTGAACGCCGCCGCGATGCGTGGATAGAGTGGCCAGTCCCAGCGCACCTGACCGTCAACCAGGGCTGCGACATCGACCGCATGTCCGGTGAGGTGGCGCGACCGTTTCGTCCGGCTCGCTCCCGCCCGCACCAGCGCGGCCTGCCGTTCGGGCGTACGCAGGCCCTCGGTGACCATGAACTCCACCGGACTCAGCGCCGCAGCCTCCCGCACCAGGGCGACCAGCCTCGGGTGAACCCCGACCAGCCGCTTGAGCGATCGTTCGGACAGGCGGAAGCTCATGGCCGGTCCTCCCCGCCGATCCGGGGCCGCAGCACCGCCAGCGTCGCGATCAGCTGCTGGGCCGTCGGTGCCACCAGATAGAGCACCAGCACCAGCGCCAGCAGGGCCATCAGCCACTGAGCCAGTCGCGTCGCGGCCTCGGGCGGTGTCCCCGCGATCAGGCGGTCGAGCAACAGCCAGGCCGCGCCGCTGGTCGCGAACACATACAGCCTGCGCCACAACCACCGACCCTCGGCCAGCAGTGGCGCACCGGGCGTCGCAGCGACGGTCATCGGTCATCCTCCGGGTCATCAAGGGGTGCGTCGCCGCGGCGCCAGCCGGGACTGGCGTGGGCGAACAGGTCGGCATCGGTCAGACGGCCGGGGCTGTCCCAAGCCTCCTCGTCCAGCAGCCAGGGGTCGGCGCGATCAGTGGAAGGGGTCATGGCGCGGCTCACCCTGCTGCAACCAGCAAGACCACGCCTGGTGCCGCCGCACCGCCGACGCCGCCCGCACGCACCCCGGCCCCGCCGCCGCCGCCGCCACCGCCGACCGCCCCCCCCGAAGCGCCCGCGTGACCGGACCCGACGGTCGCCGCGCCACCGCCTCCCCCGCCGCCGCCGGCCCAGTGCAACCCGGGCAGAGGTGCCGCCGTCCCCGAAGAACCCACCGCGCCCGTCCCCCCTGACCCGCCAGGGGCCTTGATCGCCAGTGCGCCACCGTCACCCCCGGCTCCGCCCGCCCGGGCGACTCCGGCACCGTCCAGACCGCCGCCAGCGCCCCCACCGCCCGGCCCGTCCGGCCGGTCGAGACTTCGGCCCGCCGCCCCCGTGGTCGTGACGCTGGACGCGCCGCCGGCATTGGAGCCGGACACGCCGGCGCCGGGCGCGCCGGGCTCACCGCCGGTGCTGTCGCCCAGGCCGCCGCCGCCTCCGCCGCGCGCCACAAGCAGGGCCGTCCCGGCCAGGGACAGGGTGCTGTCGCCTCCGCCCGAACCCGCCGCCGCGCTACCACCCGCGCCGCCGGTCCCGACGACGACATCGAGCGTTTCACCCAGCAGTTCTGCGGCCCACGCGCCCCGGCTGATCCCGCCGGCCCCGCCGCCACCGCCGCCGAAGCGCGAGCCGGACGCACCGAAAGCCCCGGCTCCACCTCCGCCGCCACCCCCGACCATCACAGCCTCGACGCTCCGGGCCCAGGCCGGCACGGAATAGCTTCCGCTCGAGGTGAAAACGGTGACGGATCGGCGACCGGCACCCCGAGAAAACGTCGTCCGGCCCGTGGCGCGATCCACTGCAAACGCGTCATGCCAGTTCGAACCGTCGGCGCTGACCTTGAGCCTGAGGTCGTCATCCCCGACCAGCCCCAGCTCTGCCCGTCCGCCCCACCCGCTCTGGAACAGCAGCGACAGCACATCGCCGGGGGTCTCCTTGTTCAGCGTCAGCCGCAGATCCCCCGTTCCCCCGGCCCAGGCCTCCAGCGCCGTCCAGAGGGCGGTGTTCAGCCGGGCCGCAAAGGGATTGGCTGAGTCCGCCGTGGTCCCGATCCCGAGCCGGCTCAGCGCCTGCGCCACACCCAGCCGTGCGCCCAGCGGAACCCAGCCTCCCCCATGCCGCACCACGACCTCGTCGGCGTCCTCGACCAGGGCGATCAGGCCGTCGCCGGTCTGCACGACCGTCCAGCCGCCGCCCTCTGCCCGCATCAAGGTGCCGGCAGGCCGCGTGCTCCAGTCCGCCCCGGTCGCCCCGGTCGGCAGGATCCACAGGCCACCGTCGACGGGCACACCTGGCTGGGCCGAGGTCGTGCGGCTGACCACGGCGGTCTGGACCAGGGCGTCCAGTCGGGTCAGGGCCTCGTTCAGGGTGACGTGCTTCTGCATCTGCCCTGCCGCCAGATAGGGCAGGGTCAGCCGCGCGCTGTGATCGTCGCTCATGAAATTCTCCGATGTCGTGTCGGAGATCAGTCTGGCGGGCCGGCTACCTGGGGCGGGATGATGACGCTGTAAGCGACAGGAAGCGCCGTAAATTCAACGCACTGGAGCGGCGGAATATGCTGACAATCGGCGAATATGCAGCGAAGCCGGCCTAGAGCCGCTGGAACGCCCCCTCGGCGACGACCGGGCCGTCCGGCTTGTCAGCCGACGGTGTGTGGCCGGGCGCTTCCATGGAAACGGCGACCGCCCTGGCGGCACCGGCAGGGCCGGACAGGGCCTGACCGAGGTTGTGGCGCGAGGTGGCCGAGCCATCGATGGCCCCGACCAGTTGGACGCCGCCCTCCGGCATCACCAGCCACAGATGGGGCACGCGGGTATCGCCCGCCATCTCGTTCGTCGGGGCGAGGTAGAGCTCCCCGGTATTGGCGTCATAGGCCAGCGTCATCGCCGCCGCGCCGTTCTGCAGTGTCAGGGTCGCCACGCGGATGACGGCGGGCGACGGGGCAGGAGTCGCCACCGGCGCGGGAGTCGGCTGGACCGCCAGCATGACCACCGCCACCAGGCTCGCCGCCAGCAGACCCGTCGAGCCGATCGCCCAGCGCCGCCAGAAGACGACCGTATTGTCATTGGCGGCGGCAGGCGGGGTCAGCCCCGCCTCGACGCGCGGCCAGACCCAGGGCGAGGGCTCGACCGACACGATTCCGGCGGCCAGACCGCTGAGGCGTTGGTTCCAGTCGTCGACATGCGCGGCGAAGGCCGGGTCTGCGGCCTCACGGCCGCGCGCCACAGCCTCGTCTTCCGGCGAGAGGACGCGCAGCGCCAGTTCTCCGGCCAGGGCCATATCCTCGTCCAGGCCGTCGATGTCCACAGGATCGGTCATGATTCCAGACACATCCTCAGCCGCATCAATCCGCGCCGGATCCAGCTCTTCATCGTGCCCAGCGGCACATTCTCGCGCACCGCCAGGGCGTCATAGGTCACGCCCTCGATGAAGGCCGTGCGGATGGCACCCCCTGTCCTGTCGTCCAGCTGGCCGAGGCAGTCGTTGAGGCGGCGCACGTCGTCACCCGTCTCCAGCGCCTGGGCCGGCGACGGGGCGTCATCGGCGATCACATTCACCGTTTCATCGATCGAAGTCGATTTGCGCATGGCCGCGCCGGACCGCAGCCGGTCAATCGCCCGGTTGCGGGCGATGGTCACCAGCCAGGTGATGGGGCTCGCGCGGGAGGCATCAAAGCTCCCGGCCTTCCGCCATACGGTCAGATAGGTGTCCTGCAAGACGTCCTCGGCGAGTTGTCGGTCGGCCAAGATACGCAGGGTCACGCCCAATAGCTTCGCCGAGGTCGCGTCATAGACACGGCGGAAGGCGGCTCGATCCCCCTCGCCCGCACGGCCGAGCGCCTGGGCCAGTTCGTCTCGGGTCAGGATCGCGCTCATTCAGGGGTCCGGCAATGGGGAGAGTTCGACTTGGCGGGGACGGCGGGAGTTCGTCAAGCGGTTCACTCGTGCAGATAGACAATCCGTCGCAGCTTCGGATTACGGCGCATGTCGGCAAGGTGTCCCTCATGGGCCCCCGAAGCCCTCGCCTCCCGCTCATTGGCCTCGACCCAGTGGGTGGTCTCGATATCCTTCTGCAAGGCCTTGGCCGCCATCAGGTGACCCGGGAACAGGAGGTCGACGATATCGGGTGCGAACGGTACCACCTCCCCGACCGCCGTGGTCGCGGTGTCCAGCCCGAGGTAGCTGACCATCTGCAGCAGCGTCCCCGGCGCGGCCCGCGCCTGCAGCCCCTGGATCAGCAGCCATGCCGCAGCCCCGACACTGTAGACCGTGCCCACGACCGGAACCCAGGTCAGCAGGCCGTCCAGACCGATGCCGAAGGGGCCGATGCCCACCGCCCGGTCCGAGAGCTTCTTGACGCCCTCGACATTGGACCAGACTTTCTCGATATCCGCGACGGACCGTCTGGCCATCTCTGCCCTCCTGAAGCGAGACCGTAACGCGCCATGACGAACCCCGTTCAGCCCGAAAGGCAAGGTCCCTTCGCAAAAGCGATCACATGGGCCATCAGGGTCTCGCTGGCGGGGCTGGTCGCGGTGCCGACCTTCATGGCCTTGGTGACGCTCGCCGGTATGCGAAACCAGTACGCCGATCTGCTCGCCCAGTTCACCGCGCCAGCGTTCTTCGCCAGCGTGGGCCTGGGGATCGCGTTCCTGCTCTTCCGTCAGCGGCGCTGGGCTGCCGCGAGTCTCGCGCCTGCGGCCCTGCTGCTGATCGCCGTGTCTCCCCAGTGGTTTCCGACGGCCTCCCGACCCGAGGCCGGCGCGGCCTCGATCCGGCTCTATTCGGCCAATCTCTGGGTCCGCAACCGCGACGTGGAGGCCATCGCCGCCTCCATCCGCCAGGCCGACGCCGATGTCGTCATGCTGATCGAGTTGGGCGACGCCACCGCGCCCCATCTGGACGCCCTGGTCGGGGACTATCCCCACCGGATCGCCAGCCCCCGGATCGATCGTCCGAACGGCGACGTCCGTTCGGTGATCGCGTCCCGATATCCGCTTGTCGCGCTCCCGCGTCCTGACATGTTCGAGGCGGTCGGTGCCACGGCCATGACCCCGCTCGGCCCGGTCAATCTGGTCAGCGTCCATCTCACCCGACCCTGGCCCTTCGAGGAATCATGGGGCCAGATCAGCCAGACCATGGCCCTCGACGCGATGCTTCAGAACCTGAGCGGTCCGGTCGTGGTCGCCGGCGATTTCAACAGCGTCTCAAACGCCCGCATCGGCAAGATGGTCCAGCGTGACATCGGCCTTCGCCCGGCTGCGGGCTTCCCCGGCACCTGGCCGGCGGCCTTGCCGTCGCCTTTGGCGATCACCATCGACCAGGTCTACGCCTCGCCAGACCTTGCCTTCGTCAGCCGCCGCCTCGGCCGCCCGACCGGTTCGGATCATCGCCCGGTGGTAACCGAAATCACCCGCGCGGCGCCCTGACCAGGGCAGCGAGCCGTTCGGCATGGCCCTCTGACGGAAAGTCGTCGGCGATCCAGCCGTCCTCGAACGCCTTGAGCAACCGCCCGGTCTCCGGTCCGGGCTCGACGCCCAGCCGCGCCAGTTCACGGCCTCCGACCGGCATCGACGGCCGCCGCCAGCCCTCGACCACAGCCAGCAACCGATGTGCATCCTCGCCCCCGGCCGGAGTCTCAGCCCACCGACGATGCAGGGCGTCGGCGACCGTCCTCCCGCCGAAGCGATAGGCCGCCGCGCGGACCTCCGGGTCGTCCATCACCAGGCTGACAGCGGGGGCCGCCACGGCGGCAGCCGCCAGCCGGTCGCGGGTTGAGTTTGGCAACCGAAGCCGCGCCGAGGCCTCCCTCACAACCCGTTCGTCGCTCGGGAGCAAGGTCATCAGCCGGACGACCGGGTCGCCGCCCTGCGCCACCGCCGCCTCAAACGCCGGACCGGCCGTGGCCTCGGGCAGGACCTGCGCCAGGACCCCGGTCTCCTTCATCGCGGTCATGGCGACACGGGGGTCGCGCGCCGCCAGCAGGGTCATCAGTTCCTTCGACACGCGCTCCGCGGATAGCCGCGTCATCCCCGACGCCTGGGCCCGGCAGGCCGCCAGCGCCGCAGCGTCCGGCTCGCCCCGTCCGTACCAGGCGAAGAAGCGGAAGAAGCGCAGGATGCGCAGATAGTCCTCGCCGATCCGCGTCTCCGGATTGCCCACGAACACGATCCGTCCGGCAGCCGCATCCGCCACCCCTCGGCCCGTCGGGTCAAACACCTGTCCCTCACCGTCGGCGTACAGGGCGTTGAGGCGGAAATCGCGGCGCGCGGCGTCCTCGGCCCAGTCATCGGTGAAGGCCACGGTGGCGTTGCGTCCGTCGGTCGAGACGTCGCGGCGCAGCGTCGTGATCTCGAATGGCTGACGCTCCGAGACCGCCGTCACTGTCCCGTGGGCAATACCGGTCGGCACCGCCTTCAGCCCGGCGGCGCGAATGGCCCGGTCGGTCTCCTCGGGTTTCAATGTCGTGGCCAGGTCGATGTCCGCGACCGGGGCCCCGATCAGGGCATTGCGCACGCATCCGCCCACAAAGCGCGCGCAGCCGGCACCGCCAGCTGCCTCCAGCGCTGCCACTACTGCGCGGGTCGCCGGGGCCGTCAGCCAGGGCTGGTCGCCGAGCCGGACCGTCACGCCGCGTCCTCCGCAACCGCGACCTGCGGCATGTCTTCCTCGCCGTACAGCCGGGCCCGCAGCGCCCGAACGATCCCCGCCGTCACGCCCCAGATATAGCGCTGCCCGTGCGTCATGGCCCAGTACCACCGACGCGGCTGGCCCTCGCGGCCATAGGAGTCGCGGCTGTGGTTGGCAGGGTCCATCAGGAAGTCCCACGGCACCTCGAACACCTCTGCCACTTCATCCGGTGACGGGGTTGTGGCGGGCGTGGCGGTCAGCCAGCCGACCACCGGCGTCACCAGAAAGCCGGTTCCGGTTTCATAGGCATCGCCCACGCCCAGCACCTCGACCAGTGCCGGATCCAGTGCCACCTCCTCGAAGGCTTCGCGCAGGGCGGCCTCGACCGCCGTCTCGCCGGGGTCCAGCCGTCCGCCGGGAAAGGCGATCTGGCCGGTGTGGCTGGCGAGGCTGTCCGAACGCCGGGTCATCAGCACCGTCGCACCGTCCGGCCCGGCGATGATCGGGATCAGGACGGCGGCCGGACGCAGGGTCCGTTCAGGCCGTTCGGCACCCGGGTTGAGATCAAAGTCCGATCGCGCGGGAAGACGATCCGGCGTCCAGGCTGCAACCGGCTCCAGCTGGTCGATCAGGCGTTCACGCAGGCTGGAAAGGCTCATTCCACGCCAGCCCCGTGCGGACCCAGTGGAAAGGCGACGCCGCCCGACCGGACCGTCAGCCGCCCGTCCTCAACTTCTGCCATTTCGACCAGTTCATAAAAGACCGGCCGCGCGATCCGCGCCCACAGGTCTGCCCGGACATGCACCGACGGCGAGGGCTCGCCGGTTTCCGGGTCGGTATCGACCCGGATCGGATGCTCCGGCCCCGCCCCGGCCTCGTCACCGACATCGGTGGTAAAGACCAGTACGTCCCCCCGCCGCACCACGCTCACCGCGCGGAACGGCAAGTCCTCGACCGTAATCGACAGCTTCTCGCCCGGCGTGACCAGCACATAGCCGTCGTCGTCCTTGCGCAGAACTGTCGAGAACAGCCGCACCAGTTCCGCCCGCCCGATCGGCGAGCCCTCGTGCATCCACAGCCCGTCGCGCCGGATGACGATATCGATCTCGCCGCAATGCGCCGGATGCCACAGATGCACGGGCGGCAAGCCCCGACCCGGCGCCTGCTTAGCGGCCGCCGCCACGCCGGCCAGTCCTGTCTTGCTGTCTGCGGATTCAGCCATGTCCCAGACTTAGGCCGCGTCGGTCCGATCGGAAAGGCGTCGACCGACGGGTCAGACCGGCAGGACCGTTCCCGTCATCTCGCCCTCGCCCCGCCACAGCACACGCCGCTGATCGACGGGCCCGTTCAGCCGCACATCCGGCGCGGGCCGAAACCCGAACCGGCCGAACCAGGGAAGGTCGCCGACCAGCAGGATGCCGGTGTCACCCGCATGGTCGACGCAGGCCTGCACCAGGTCCGCGCCCAGTCCCGCCCGTCGGCTGTCCGCCGAAACCGCTATGGGGCCGAGAAACAGCGCCGGCTCACCCCCGACCGTGATCGCCCACAGCCGCACCGAGCCGATGATCTGTCCGTTCTCGCGCGCGACAAACCCGGCCGCGATCCGCGCCCGCTCCCGCAGGCGTTCCGCCGTCTTGGCGAACCGGCCCGGGCCGAAGGCGGCCAGCACGAGACCTTCGACCGCCGCCGCGTCAGCGGAGGCTTCGATCTCGATACGCAAGGGCGCGGGTCTGGCGGGGGCGTCGAACATGAGGGCGCGCAACTAGGGCTCGCCGCCCCGCGAATCAACCGGCTTTCGAGAAATCCGGCGCGCGCTTCTGGCTGAAAGCCATGAAGGCCTCCATCGCCTCGGGGCTCGACATCTGGCTGCCGAAGGCCTCGCCTTCGCGCTGCATCAGGGTCCACAGCTGCCCGGCGTCCCGCATTAGCCGCTTGGTCTTGCGGATAGAGTTGGGCGCCCGCGCGGCCAGTTTGCCCGCCAGCTCCGCCGCCACGGCATCGACCTGGTCCGCCGGCACGGCCCGGTTGGCCAACCCCCAGGCCACCGCCGTGCGGCCGTCGATCGGCTCACCCAGGGCGAACAGCTCGAACGCCCGCTGATGGCCCAGCACCGCCGGCAGCAACATCGACGAGGCGGCCTCGGGTGCCAGCGCCAGATTGATGAACGGCACCGACAGCAGGGCATCTTCCGCCACCACCACCATGTCGCAGTGCAGCAGCAGCGTCAGACCGATGCCGACCGCCCGGCCCCGCACCGCCGCCACCGCCGGCTTGTCCAGATCGGCCAGCGCCTTGAGAAAGTCGAACACCGGCATCTGCGCCGGCTGCTGGCCCTGCGAACCGAGCGCGATGAAGTCGGCGATGTCGTTGCCCGCCGAAAAACTGTCACCCTGGCCCTTGAAGACCAGCACCCGCACCGCATCGTCCGTCCGCGCCCGATTGGTCGCCTCGGCCAGCATGGCGTACATGGCCTGGGTGATGGCGTTCTTCTTCTCCGGCCGCGCCAGGGTGACGGTCAGGACGCCGCCTGCCAGTTCGGTCTGAATTTGGTCGGTCACGCCGCCTCTCCCCGTTTGATCATCGTCCACCAGTCCACGCCGTCCGCATCGCGCGTCCGGGTCACCCGGCCCCGATGCAGCAGATAGTTCAGATGCGCGATCGCCTCGCCCGTGGCCATCCCCCGCACCCCGTCGCCGACCGCGCGCGCGAACAGGGCCCCGAAGACATCCACCACCCGCTTGGGGGTCTGCAACGTCTTCTCCAGCCGCTTCAGCGAAACCTCATGCCCCCGAATCAGCGCGTCCAGCCGCGTGTGCACGCCGTGGAAGGGCTCGCCATGCGAGGGCAGGATCAGGCCGTCGTGCGGAAGGATGCCCTTCATACGCTCCAGCGAGTCCAGCCAGTCGCCGAGCGGGTCCGCCTCCGGTTCGGTGGGATAGACCGACACATTCGACGATATCCGCGGCAGGATCTGGTCCCCGCCCAGCACCACGCCGTCGGCCTCGCGCCACAGGCAGGCGTGCTCCGGGCTGTGCCCCTCGCCCACCACCACGCGCCAGTCCTGCCCGCCGATCTTCAGCCGGTCCCCTTCGCGCATCCGCACATAGCCGGTCGGCATGGGCGAGACGGCGCGGCCGAACTGCCCAAACTCCCGCCTCCAGGTCTCGATCTGCCCCTCGTCCCAGCCGGCGGCGCGATAGTGCACCGCCCCTGCTTCCGGTGCCGGTTGCCCGGTGTCGGCCAACAGCATCCGCGCCGTCACATACTCCACCCGCGTCATCACCAGCGGCGCGCCGGTCCGCTCGCACAGCCAGCCGGCCAGTCCGATGTGATCGGGGTGCATATGGGTGCAGATCACCCGTGTCACAGGCTTTCCGCCCAGCGGACCTGACAGCAGGGCGTCCCAGCGGTCGCGTGAATCGGGGATGTTCAGCCCGGTATCGATCAGGGCCCAGCCTTCGCCGTCCTCGACCGCATAGACATTGATGTGGTTCAGGGCGATCGGCATCGACAGCCGCATCCACAGCACACCCGGCGCGACCGTCACGGCCTCGCCGAAACCGGGCGGTACGGGATGTGGATAGGTCAGGCCGCGCCCGGCGCGCGCCGCCTGATCGATCTCCGCCGGGGCGACTCCGTCCGCCAAGTCCGTCTCCAATTGCAACTCATGGGCTTGATACCCCCAAGCGACCACCTGCGTCCAGCCGCTCGCGAGCCTATGCCTTGACCCTGCCACATCAGCCCGCCAAGGGTTGAGGCAACGGTTTGCTGTCCGGAGTGTTCTCGTGTTCCACAGAAAGTTGCTCGCTCTCCTGGGCGGTGCCCTCGCCATAGCCCTGGTCACCACCCAGCCTGCCTTCGCCCAGTACGTGCCGGACAGCGCTACGCCGGGTGGGCGTTCCGAATCCGACGTGGCCTCCGGCACCCTCCCTGCCGAGAGAGTCCTGCCCGGCCGGATCGGCGGCGGTCGTAACGAATCAGCCCAGGAGGGCCGCGCAGCCCGCATTCGCCCGGCAGCGCCTGCGGCACCCCCCACGCCCGAGGCCCTGAAGGCAGCCGCCCAAGCCGTCGTCGCCGCAGCCGGTGGAACCTGCCAGGTCACCGAGGCCGTTCAACCCGGCACCAATGCCGAGCGGCAGAAGATCTACGAAGTCGCCTGTTCGGAAGGTCCCGGTTACATCCTGATCGAGGCCAGCCCGCCGCAGAGCTTTGACTGTCTTGAACTCGCCGGCACCGCCTACACCGCCCGTCTGCGCGATCCCGCCGCCGACGTGGGTCAACAGTGCGCCCTGCCCGCCAATCAGAACGGCCTGGCCGTCATTGGCGGCTGGGCTCGCAGTGTCGGTGCCACCTGCACGATCGACGAGGCCGTCGCTATCGGCAAGAGCGACGCAGACAACATCGTCTACGAGGTCGGCTGCGCCGGTGCGGATGGCTATTGGCTGGAACGTGTCGGAACCGGCTGGGACCTCAAGGACTGTCTTCAGGTCGCTTCGATGGGCGGGACCTGCCGCTTCACCACCGCCCAGGAACAGGCCGACGGCTTTGAACCCAAACTGGCCGGCACCGACGCCGCCGCCTGCGACGTCACCCAGGTCCGCCTGATGGGCCAGAACGCCAACGGCCGCTTCTATGAAGCCAAATGCGCCGCAGAGGGCGAAGGCTATATCGCCCGCATCAACAACGAGGGCGTGACCCAGCAGATCTATCCCTGCGCCACCGCCCAGCGCATCGGCGGCGGCTGCCGGTTCACCCCGGCCCCGGCCCTGCCGCCGGCCGCGTAACCGGACGACGGTTCGATCGAAGTGACGCCCCGGAGTTCGCTCCGGGGCGTTTTTCGTTGGCGTGAAATCGGTCCCGCTTCACAGACCGCCCCGACGCGCCTTAAGCATGGCGTATGCGCATCGCCACCTGGAACGTGAACTCCGTCAACGCCCGCCTGCCAACGGTGCTGGCGTGGCTGGAGGCGGCCCAGCCCGACGTGGTCGGCTTCCAGGAGATCAAATGTCTGGACGAGAAATTCCCCCGCGAGGCCTTTGAGTCGCTCGGCTACAACGTCGAGATCCACGGCCAGAAGACCTACAACGGCGTCGCCCTGCTCTCGAAATATCCGCTCAGCGACGTCCGCCGCAGCCTGCCCGGCGTCGACGCCTCGGGCTTCGAGGCCGAGTTTGAACAGGCCCGCTATATCGAGGCCGTGATCGAATGCCCGCGTCCCGTCCGCGTCGGTTGCCTCTACCTGCCCAACGGCAACCCGATCGGCACGGAAAAATTCGCCTACAAGCTGGCCTGGATGGACCGGCTTCAGGCCCATGCGAAGGACCTGCTCCGTCAGGAGGAAGCCTTCACCCTCTGCGGCGACTACAACGTCATCCCGACCCCTGAAGACGCGAAGAACCCGGCCGCCTGGGCCGGCGACGCCTTGTTCCAGCCCGAGAGCCGCGCCGCCTTCCGCGCCCTGAACAACCTCGGCCTGTCCGAGGCCGGGGCCCTGGGCAAACAGCCGCCCGGGACCTTCACCTTCTGGGACTACCAGGCCGGCGCCTGGCAGCGCGACCACGGCATCCGCATCGACTTCCACCTGCTCTCGCCCCAGGCCGCCGACCGCTTCGTCGGCGTCGAGACCCATCGCGACGCCCGCGACATGGACAAGCCTTCCGACCACGTCCCGGTCGTGGTCGAGCTGGAGGACTGAGCTTGGCCGATGTGCTCAGGGTCATACTGCTGGTGGCCCTCGCGGCGGCCGCTCTGACCACGGGGGCCCTGGTCCTGAACTGGTGGATGGAGCCGATCCGCCGCATGCGCCGGGCCCTGCTCAAGTCGCTCGGCGCCACGCCCGAGGCCGAGGCCCTGTCGCCCGCCGAGGGGCGCGCCGCAGGCCTCGACTTCGACGGCGCCCAGGTCGCCGTGCTCTGGAACCGCGGCGGCTCCGGTCTGGTCTATGCCTTTGAGGAGATCGAGGGCGGCGAGATCATCGTCGACGGCCATGTCGTTGCCCGTGTCCGCCGCGGCGAGGCCCGCAAGGCGCTCGATCTCATGGCCCCCGACGCCGAACAGGTGGTGCTTCGGCTGATGTTCGCCGACGCCCGTCACCCCGAATTCGAACTGGCCCTCTGGGACGCCACCCTTCCGGTCCAGACCGGCTCCCCCGGCGAGGCCCTCCGCCTCGGCCGCCGCTGGCTGTCCCATCTGGAAGCCTTGTTGAAGGGATAAACTCAATCCGCTCATCCCGGCGAAAGCCGGGACCCAGTCCTGTCCAGCGAGACGCCGGTGATTCAGGACTGGCCGGGCGACTGGCCGGAACAGCCGTTCACCCAAAGCACTGGGTCCCGGCTTTCGCCGGGATGAGCGGATGTTTGGGTATCGCCCTTCCGCCCCCGGACCGCTAGAACCCCCCCTTCCCTGTAACCGAGTACCCTGAGGAGCCCCCGTGGCCCGCCTGTTCGACGCCTACATCATCGCTGACTGGACCGCCGCCGAGGGCAAGAAGCTCGGCGATACCTCCCTGTGGCTCGGCGTGGCCAAACGCGACGTGCGTTTCCGCCTCTATACCGAGACCCACAATGTCGCGACGCGGGCCGAGGGCGAGGCCCTGCTGGCCTCCCTGCTGGCCGAACACCGCAAGCGCGGCGACCGGGTGCTGGTCGGCTTCGACTTCAATTTCGGCTTCCCCGCCGGCACGGCCGAACGGCTCAAGCTGACCGGAACGCCCTGGTCGGCGATGTGGAAATTCCTCGCCGCCAACGTGGTCGACAAGCCCGACAACACCAACAACCGCTATCAGGTCGCGGCCAAGATCAACCGGCTGATGACCGACAGCGCCTGGCCCATGTGGGGCACCCCGGCCAATCAGGCCCAGCGCTGGCTGACCACGACCAAGCCCCCCGCGGGCGCGGGCGCTGACATCCCCGAATACCGCGCCACGCAGGACGCGGTCCGCAAGGGCAAGCTGCAGCCCAAGTCGGTCTGGCAGATGCACGGCGCCGGCGCCGTCGGCGGCCAGACCCTCGTCGGCGTTCCCGCTGTCCGCCGCCTGCTGGAGAATCTCGGCCCCTCGGGCGCCGTCTGGCCCTTCGGCACCGGCTGGCGCGCGCTGGACGCTGCTGATGTGGAGCCGCTCTCTGCCTTATTGGTCGAGGTCTGGCCGTCCATGTTCGACGCCAAACCGAACGAAGGCGAGTTCAAGGACCAGGCCCAGGTCCGGGTCACCGCCGAACATTTCGCCGCCCTCGACGAGGCCGGCAGCCTCTCCGCCGCCTTCGCCCCGCCCAAGGGCGCGGACGAGGCCCTGGTCGCGCGAGTCGAACAGGAAGAAGGCTGGATTCTGGGCGCGTAAGGCATCCCCCCACGCCACCCCCACTGCTATCGTCATTCCGGCGACCCGAAGGGCGGCGCTTGGCAGTCAGGGCCGGAACCCGCCGCTCCCCCTTCCTCCGCTCATCCCCGCGAAAGCGGGGACCCAGTGCTTTGGAAGATGCGACGGCACCCGCAATCCGCCACCGTCGTCCTGAAGCACGGGCGTTTCGCTGGACAGGACTGGGTCCCCGCTTTCGCGGGGATGAGCGGAACATTGAAAAATCAGACGACCGACACCCAACGGGCATGTAGCCTTTCGACTCTCGCAGGAGGATGACGATAGCGGAATATGCACCGTCATCCCCGCGTCACCGCCCGCCCCTATCCCCGGCGCATGATCCGGCTCATCCTGTTGACCGTCGCCCTCCTCACCGCGAGCCCCGCGCTGGCCCACCCCCTGATCATCGCCCACCGCGGGGCCTCGGGCGAACGGCCCGAACACACCCGCGCGGCCTATGAACGCGCCATCGAACAGGGCGCCGAATTCATCGAGCCCGATCTGGTCATGAGCCGTGACGGCATCCTGATCGTGCGCCATGAGAATGAGATCGGCGGCACCACCGACATCGCCGCCCGCCCCGAATTCGTGGACCGCCGCACCACCAAAACCATCGACGGCGAGACCCTGACCGGCTGGTTCACCGAGGACTTCACCCTCGCCGAGCTGAAGACCCTGCGCGCCCGCGAACGCCTGCCCGCGATCCGACCCGCCAACACCGCCTTCGACGGCCAGGACCCGATCCTGACCTTCGACGAGGTGCTGGACATCGCCGAAGCCGCAGGCGCCGGCATCGCGCCCGAACTCAAACACCCGAAGTATTTCGCCACCCTCGGCCTGCCGATGGAGGACGTCTTCGTCGCTACACTGCAACGCCGCGGCCTGACCGGCGCCGAGGCCCCTGTGATCGTCCAGTGTTTCGAGGTCGCCCCCCTGCAGCGCCTGCGCGCCCGTATCGCCACGCCCCTGCTGCAGCTGGTCGCCGCATCCGGCGGCCCCGTCGACCGCCCGGACCTGAGCTACGCCGCCATGGCCACACCCGCCGGCCTCGCCGACATCGCGCGATACGCCGACTGGATCGGCGCCGACACCGCCCTGATCGAACCGACCCCCGGCACCTCGACCACCCTGATCACGAACGCCCACGCCGCCGGCCTCAAGGTCGCCGCCTGGACCTTCCGCGCCGAGAACATCTTCCTGCCCGAGACCGACCGTATCGGCACCGATCCTGCGGCGCACGGCCGGCTGCGCGAGCGGCTGACGCGGTTTGCGGGATATGGACTGGATGCGGCCTTCATGGACCAGCCGGCCCTCGGGCGCTGAGGACTCCCATCCCGCCCACGATCCTCCGTCCCCTTCCGACCCCCGAAGCTTCCTTCTCGCCCCTGTGCGAAATTTTTTCTTCTCAGCGCAGGTCGGCGCCCCCGTAAAATAGACCCCGGCGCTCCCCGGACCGCCGCCGGTCCTTGACAATCCACACCCCCGCGACCGCCCCAGGCGCGGTGAACCCACAGGCCAACTGCGGCCTGCCCACGAGCAGGCAGGGTCGAGAAGGCAGCTTTTCGCGCTTTTTGGGGGGCGCTTTCATCTTCCTTCTCCCCTTGAGGGAGAAGGTGCCCCGGAGGGGCGGATGAGAGGTGAAACATATTCGTTTCCCTGCTACACTCCGGCCATGCTCAAGCCGACCGAGCGCACGCGCACCGCCGCCCGTCGCTCACGCCGTGAGCCGACGATGGCCGAGTCCGCTATGTGGAAGCTCCTCCGCGACCGCAGGCTCAGCGAGCTCAAGTTTCGTCGCCAGATGCCGATCGGCCCCTACATCGCCGACTTCTGCTGTCCGACGCTGAGGCTGATCATTGAGCTGGACGGCGGGGTGCATGTCCTGCGAGCGGAGAGCGATGCGAAGCGGGACGCTTGGCTGACGGCCAAGGCCGGATTCACAGTCCTGCGATTTGGGAACGAGGCGGTGCTGCGCAATCCGGCGGTCGTGTTCGAGGCCGTCCGGCGGCATGCGGCGCGCACGACCTGACAGTCGGCGTTTCACCCCTCATCCGGCCCTCCGGGCCACCTTCTCCCTCAAGGGGAGAAGGACGTCGTTTCAGCCCGCAATCATCCCGAAGTCCGCCACCCGGCCCATGACCGCGCGCACCTGCCCCAGCAGTTTCAGCCGGTTGTCCCGCTCGGCGGCCACGTCCGAATTGACCATCACCTTGTCGAAGAAGGCGTCCACCGGCGCCCGCAGCCGCGAAAGCGCGGTCATGGCGGCGGCGAAGTCCTCGGTCTCCAGGGCGGCGTCCACGGCGGTCGCGGCGGCGGCGGCGGCGAAGGCCAGGGCGCTTTCCTGTTCGGGCTGTCCCGGCAGGCCGGTCTGGACCATGCCGGTCGGCACGGCGCCCTTCTTCTCCTCGGCCTTGAGGATGTTGGACGCCCGCTTGTACCCGGCCAGCAGATTGGCCCCGTCGTCCGTCGCAAGGAAGCCGTCCAGCGCCTCCACCCGCCGCACGATGCGGACGAGGTCGTCGTCGCCCAGCGCAAAGACGGCGTCGACGAGATCGTGGCGCTTGCCCTGATCGCGGAGGAGGACCTTCAGTCGGTCGGCGAAGAACGCGAGGACCACGTCTTCAAGCGTCGCCCAGCCGTATCGCTCGCTGAGCTCCTTGAAGAGCTTGTCGGCTTTCTGCGACCAAACTTGGAGGGCGATCCGGTCGTCCACACCCAGCGAAATGTTATCGAGCACCTCAGATTGGTTGTCGCCATCGGCCACGAGATAGGCTCGTCGTGCGTTTCTATAGACGTGACCTGCCAACGCATCCCGCAAAGGCAGACGCAGGCCATTGTCGAGAACGAGCCTGATCGCCCCTAGCGCCGCTCTCCGAAGCGCGAACGGATCTTTCGACCCGGTTGGCTTCTCGTCGATAGCGAAAAATCCAACGAGAGTGTCCAGCTTATCGGCCAAGGCGACCGCGACTGTTACCGGAGCAGTTGGAACGGTGTACGCGGGACCTTGAGGCTTGTAGTGGTCACGGACGGCATCAGCGATAGGATCAGGCTGTCCTGAGGCTCGGGCATAGTAGCCGCCCATGACGCCTTGAAGTTCAGGGAACTCGCCAACCATAGCCGAAGCAAGATCGGCCTTGGCCAGCTTCGCAGCCACTCCAGCTTGGTCTGGATCGGCTCCGACGAACGGGGCGATTTCTTGGGCAGACGCTACGAGCCGTTCGACCCGCTGTGCCATCGTCCCCAGCTTGGCGTGGAAAGTGACGCCGATCAGCTTGCTGGACCAAGGCTCGAAGCCGGTCTTCAGGTCCTCGTCCCAGAAGAAGCGGGCGTCATCCAGCCGGGCCGACAGCACGCGGCTGTTGCCGGCGGCGAGCGCCTTGCCGCCGTCGGTCGCCTCGACATTGGCCACGACCACGAAATGCGGGGCCAAGCCATGCTTCGCCGGATCGCGCACCGCGAAATATTTCTGGTGCACCTTCATCGACAGCCGGACCACCTCGGGCGGCAGGCTGAGGAAGGCCGGGTCCATGTCGCCGAGGATCGGCGTCGGCCATTCAGCCAGCCCCGCCACCTCGTCCAGCAGGCCGTCGTCATCGACGAGGGCCAGACCCCGGTCGGCGCAGACCTTCTGCGCGGCCTCGAGAATCTTCAGCCGCCGGTCGGCCGCGTCCAGCAGGACGAAATCGCTTTCCAGCTTCGCCCGGTAGTCGGCGAAATCCTTGACCGCGAACGCCCGACCGCAGCCGAGGAAGCGATGCCCCTCGGTCAGCTCGCCCGAGGCGATCCCGTCAATCTCGAACGGCACGACATGGCCGTCGAACAGGGCCACGATCCGCTTCAGCGGCCGCACCCAGCGCAGGCTGCCCGAACCCCAGCGCATCGACTTGGGCCAGGGGAACCCACGCACGATCTGATCGACCATGTCCGGGATCAGGGCCGCCGTCGGCTGGCCCTCGCTGCTGAGCACGGCGAAGAAGACCCCGTCGCGCTCGACCAGCTGCTCCTTCGTCAGGCCGGTCTTCCGCAGGAAGCCCTCCAGCGCCTGCTCCGGCGCATTGGCCCGCGGCCCCTTGACCTCTTCCTCGCGGTCCGGCGTCGCCGCCGGCAGCCCCTCGACAACCAGCGTCAGCCGTCGCGGCCCCGCATAGGTCATCAGGGCGTCATACTTCAGCCCGGCGGCCTTCAGCCGCTCGGAGGCCATACGCTCAAGATCACGCGCCGCCCCGCCCTGCATGCGGGCCGGGATCTCTTCCGAAAACAGTTCGATCAGCAGCTGGGCCATCAGACGCGCCCCCTTTCCTGCTCGACCCATTCGGTGGCGCAGGCCTTACAGAGATCGCGGATGCGCCCGATGTAGCTCTGGCGCTCGGCCACCGCGATGGCCCCGCGCGCGTCCATCAGATTGAACAGATGACTGGCCTTCAGCACCTGGTCATAGGCCGGCAGCACCAGCGCCTGACCCTGCGGACCCTTCATGGCCAGAAGGCGCGAGACCTCCCCGACCATGTCCTCGAACCGGCGCTTCAGCCCGTCGACGTCATAGCCGTGGAAATTGGCCTCCGACTGCTGGCGCTCGTTCTCGAGGAAGACCTCGCCATAGGTCAGGCCCTCCTTGGTGAACTTCAGATCATAGACGTTGTCGACGCCCTGGACGTACATCGCCAGACGCTCCAGCCCGTAGGTCAGCTCGCCCGAGACCACATCCACCTCGATCCCGCCCACGCCCTGGAAATAGGTGAACTGGGTCACCTCCATCCCGTCGCACCAGACCTCCCAGCCCAGCCCCCAGGCCCCGACCGTGGGGTTCTCCCAGTCGTCCTCGACAAAGCGGATGTCGTGCAGTTTCGGATCGATCCCGATCGCCGCCAGCGAGCCCAGATAGAGGGCCTGCAGGTTCTCGGGGTTCGGCTTCAGGATCACCTGATACTGGTAATAGTGCTGTAATCTATTGGGATTTTCGCCATAGCGACCATCGCCGGGCCGCCGCGACGGCTGGACATAGGCGGCCTTCCACGGGCGCGGCCCCAGCGCCCGCAGCACCGTCGCCGGATGCAGCGTCCCCGCCCCGACCTCGATGTCATAGGGCTGCAGGATCGCGCAGCCCTGATCGCCCCAGTATTTGTGGAGGGTCAGGATCAGGTCCTGGAAGGCGAGCGGTTCGGTCGTCACGGGCAGCTTTTTCGTCCGGGAAAGAAGGCCGCGGACCCTAGACGGGCGGTCCATTTGCGGCAAGGAGCCCGGGGTGCCGGGTTCATCACAACGAACACAACGGACCCACGGCGGACACGACGGGGTCCGCGCCAGGCTCCGGTCCCGTTGTGACATCGTCGTGCCCGTTGTGAAGAACCGGGGCTTGCAGCCACCGATTCCGGCTTCGCCGGGAGGCACGGAGGACGGAATGTTAAGCGTCGGCCGCTAGCGTTCGCCGCATGAAGCAGATCGACCAGATGCGCCGGCGGGCCGCGCGCTATCTCGACATCGACGCAGTGGAGATCGCGCCGGCGCGCGGGCTCTTCTCGCTGAGCTTCGACGACTTCCCCGCCACCGCCTGGACCGAGGCCGGGCCGATCCTCACCGACCATGGCGTCAAGGCCACCTACTATGTCTGCGGCGGCCTGGCCGACGGGATCAACATGGACCGCGACCAGTTCCAGGTTCCGCACCTGCAGGCCCTGCACGCCGCCGGTCATGAGGTCGGCTGCCACACCTTCGGCCATACCAGCGCCCTGCGTATGGATGCCGACGCCCTGCGGCTCAGCCTCGACGCCAACGCTGCCTGGGTCGCCGAGCGGCTTGACGGCCACCGCATGACCACCTTCGCCTGGCCGTTCGGTGACGCGACGGTCTCGGCCAAGCGGCTGGTCCGGGAGCGGTTCGCCATGGCCCGCGGCGTCCGCGACGGCGTCAACGCCGGCCGCGAGGACCGGGCCCTGATCAAGTCGATCGGCCTCGAAAGCCGCCGCCTCCCCGGCTATGACCTCGAAAGCCTGATGGCCGAAACGGCCGCGTCGAAAGGCTGGCTGACCGCCTATGGCCATGACGTGAGCGACCGGCCCACAGACTACGGCTGCACCCCCGCCGATCTCGACCGGGTGCTGCGCGCGGCCAAGGCAGCCGGGCTGGAGATCGCGCCGGTGGGCGCGGCGTGGGCCAAGGTCACCCAATAATCCGCTCATCCCGGCGAAAGCCGGGACCCAGTGCTTTGGATGATGCCGGGAGGCCAGTGATCCGCATCCGGTTGTCCTGAAACGCCAGCGTCAAGCTGGACAGGACTGGGTCCCGGCTTTCGCCGGGATGAGCGGATGGGGATAGATCAGGCCGCTTCGCGCATCATCGCCGCCTTGCGCCCGTCTGCCCATTTGATCAGGGCGGCGCGGGGGAAGGCGACGATCCACGAACGGGCCGTGTATTCGCCCGCCTCGATCAGGGCGGCGCGGGTCGGCGACGAGGTGGCGGCGCGCTGGGTGTGAATCTCGCCCGGGCCCTGATGCACCATGAAGGCACCGTGCTTAAGCAGGTTAAGCCGCAGATAGGCTAGGCGCGGGCTGATCTGCTCCAGCGGCGGATCATAGAACCAGCTGGAACCCAGCATGCCGGCCATCTCCGGGCGGCGCTTGCAGATTTCGGCGGCGGTGGCCCAGGCGCGGTCCCAGCCGGCCTCATTGAAATCGGACAGTTCGCGGCTCTCGGTATGGACCTCCAGCCAGGGCTTCCAGGCCTGGGCGGCGGCATAGGCCGGGACCACGGACCAACCCCAGCCTTCGCGGGCATGGCGCAGCACCTGCCCCGGCCCCATGGGCGAGCTGAGGTCGATCATCTGGGTGCGGGCGCCGGGCACGCTGAGGACCAGCGAGATGCGCACGTCCTTGGCCCAGAAGTCGCGGTCATAGGGGTCGGCGGCGGCGGTCAGGAAGTCGGCGAGCCGCTGGATCCATTCCGGATAGAGCTCGAGCGAGGCCTGCGGCAGGTCTGCGGCCGGCACCCGGGCCGGCATCTCCAGCGCCCACAGCGCAACCAGGGCGCGGCGGTGATCGTCGGTCAGTGCGGCACCGAAGGCCTCTGTCAGGGCCTCTTCCGCCCGGTGTCCCGGCTGGTCGAAATCCCAGTGCGGGGCGGAGGCGGCAGCCGCGGCGGCGGCGGCGTCCTTGAGGGCGTGAAGGCGGGCGCGATCCTCGACCGGAACCTTGGTCAGCACGGCTTCAAACGCGGCGATCTGGGCAGGCGAGAGCGTTTCCATATCGCCACTCTGCCAGAGACGGGTTTGCCGACAGTTAAGGCAGCGACCGGTGGCTATCGCAGGGTGGTCGCGCGGATCCACCAAGCAGGCTGAATCGCCGACAAGGCCTTGCCGGCAGCCCCGGCGGCAGCGGTCGTATCGAACAGGGCGAAGACGGTGGCCCCGGAGCCCGACATCCGCGTCAGTCGCGCGCCGGGCAGGGCTGCGGTAGCCGAGACGGCCTCGCCGATGGCGGGGGCCAGGCCGACGGCCGGTGCCTGCAGGTCGTTTCGCTGGGCGGCCAGCCAGTCGATCACGGTGGAGGCCCGCCAGTCCGACGGCGGCGCGGGGCGATCGGCGCGGCCCGACGGCCCGGCGTCAAAAGCGCGATAGACGGCACCGGTCGAGGACGGAACGCCGGGATTGACCAGCAAGGCAGGGAGCGACGGCAGGCCGCTCTCGAAGGTCAGGACGTCACCCCGTCCCTCGGCCCAGGCGGCGCGGGCGTGGAGGCACATGGGGCCGTCGGCGCCGAGGCCGGCGGCGACCTCCGCCAGCGCGGAATCGTCCAGCGCCAGGCCCAGCGCATCCCGCGCCAGCTTCAGCGCGGCCCCGGCATCCGAGGAGCCGCCGCCCAGACCGGCGGCGACCGGCAGTTGCTTGTCGAGGGTGATGGCCAGCCCCGGTTCGCCGATCCCCGCTGCAATGCCCAGTGCCCGCACCGCCCTGACAACGAGATTGTCGTCCTCCTCCGCCAGCGCGCTGGCGAAAGGCCCCGTGACCGCGAACGACAGCCGATCGGCCCGCTCGACCGTCAGCCGGTCGCCGACATCGGCGAAGACGACCAGACTGGCCAACGGGTGATAGCCGTCCGCCTCCAGCGGCCCGACATGCAGGAACAGATTGACCTTGGCCGGCGCGAGCCGGCTGACCGCGCCCATCACTCAGAACTGGCCGGCGGCCACCGGCGGCGCGATGGAGAGGCCCTTGGCCAGCTTTTCCTCCACCCCGGCACGGCGTTCGGCGTCGGGATCCAGCGTCAGGACGCGGTTCCACTGCCACTGCGCCTCGCGCGTCCGACCGACCTGCCAGTAGGCGTCACCGAGGTGATCGTTGATCTCGGCGTTGGCGGGCTCCTTGCTGACCGCGCCCTCCAGGGTCTCGACCGCGATGTCGTACTGGCCCTGCCGGAACTGGGCCCAGCCGAGAGAATCCTGGATGTTGCCGTTCTCGGGTTCGGCGGCGTGGGCGCGGGCCAGCATCTCGGCCCCCTGTTCGACCCGTCGGCCGCTATCGACCCACATATAGCCAAGGGAGTTGAGCAGGGAGGCATTGTCCGGGGCAGCCTGAAGCGCCGCCCACAGCTCGGCTTCGGCCTCATCGAGACGACCAAGCTCCTGCAGCGTCAGGCCGCGGATCTCCCGAATCTCCGGTTGGGCACGCGCCGCGTTCGCGCCCGGATCGTCGATGGCGGCGAGGGCTTCCTCATGACGGCCGAGGCTGTTCAGCTGGGTCGTCAGCAGTCGCAGGATCTGCGGCTCGCCCGGCGAAGCCGCGCGCGCCAGCTCGAAGGCGGCGAGCGCCTCGGCCGGGCGATTTTCGCGCGCGAAACTCACCCCGATCCCGACCTGGGCTTCGGCGTATCGCATCGGATTCCCGGGCCCGACCCGGCCGAACGCGAGCCGGGCTTCCGCCTGTTGGGGTCCGGCGGCGAGAGTCTGTCCCAGATGCACGGCGATATCGTCGTCCGGGTGCAGATTTTCCGCCATTCGCAGATAGACCACCACCTGCGAGCGCGCCTCCGGGTTGGACCTCAGGAAGATGGCCGCAAACCTGAGTCCCTGGGCCGCTACTTCAGCCGGCGTGGGTGCCGCAGCAGGGCGGATTTGCACCAGCCCCTCGGCTTCGGCTGCGGTGTCCGCTCCGTCCGTAGCGACGGATTGGAGCACCCGCCGATAGTAGGCGAGGGCTTCGGCATTCCGGCCGCGCCGCTTCAGGAAGTCAGCATAGTCCCGCGCAAACAGCTGGGTGGCGATCGGAACCTCGAGCAGGGTCAGATAGGCCGCCTCGGCCTCGGCATGGCGGCGGCGGACCTCCAGCAGGCGGGCGTGCTGGTGCAGCAGGATCAGGGTCGCCGGATCGCTGGGAGACAGGGAAACAGGCCTCAGGGCCGTGTCCCAATCGCCCGCGGCGGCGGCGACCGGAGCCCGTAGAAAGCGCGCTGCCAGGGCGAACGCCTCTTCAAAATCACCCGCATCCAGAATCGCCAGTCCGGTCCGCGCGTCGCCCCGCTGCATGGCGTCGACCGCCCCGGCCAGCCGCCCCGCATCGGCGAGCGCCGGTTCGTTCTGGAGGGCGGGGGAAATCCGCACGATGGCGTCCAGATCACCGGCCATCAGACCGGCGCGGAAGGCGTCGAACCCCACCCGCGGCTGTTCCGGGACCAGGCTCTGGCTCTGCGATAACAGGTCCGAGCCCTCGGTATAGTCGCCGCGGAGGCTGGCGAGCAGACCGGACAGGTAAAGACCGTAGGCGGACTGCCCCGTCGCATCGACCGGCACGGGAGCCCAGACGGCGGGAATGGGCGGAGCGACCGGCTCATCCGGCGCGGCCGCGGCCGGCTCCGCGGGGACCCCGACCGGCGGGTTCACGGCGACCGGAGCCTCCTGCGCCAATGCGGGGGAGGCCAACGCCGTCAGGGCGCTGGCTGTCAGGAGCAGGGAAAGGCGGGAAAGGCGCATGACCCGACCCTTCCCGGATTATGCGGCGGCGACAAGGCCTCTCGCCCGCCCCAAGAAGTTTTGGGGCTACATGTTCGGATAGTTCGGCCCGCCGCCGCCCTCGGGCGTGGTCCAGACGATGTTCTGGGACGGATCCTTGATGTCGCAGGTTTTGCAATGGACGCAGTTCTGGGCGTTGATCTGGAAGCGCGGATTGGACGTGCCGTCCTCGTCGTACAGGACCTCGTACACGCCCGCCGGACAGTAGAGCCGCGCCGGCTCGCCGTATTCCGGCAGATTGACCCGGATCGGGATCGAGGCATCCAGCAGCCTCAGGTGGGCGGGCTGTTCCTCGGCGTGGTTGGTGTTCGAGATGAAGACCGAGGACAGCTTGTCGAACGACAGCTTCCCGTCCGGCTTCGGATAGGCGATCGCCTTGTGCTTCGCGGCCTTCTGGGTCGAGGCGGCGTCGGTCTTTCCGTGCTTCAGGGTCCAGGGCAGGTTCACGCGGAACAGCGACGAGAACCACATGTCGATGAGGCCTGCGGCCCCGCCGAGCGTGGTCCCCAGCTTGGACAGATAGGGTTTGGCGTTCCTGACCTGTTTCAGCTCCCTGTAGACCCAGCTCTTCTCATAGGCGGCCTGGTATTCGACCAGCTGGTCGCCCGCGCGCCCCGCCTGCACGGCCTCATAGGCTGCGTCGGCGGCCAGCATGCCGGTCTTCATGGCGTTGTGGCTGCCCTTGATGCGCGGGACGTTCACAAAACCGGCCGAACAGCCGATCAGGACGCCGCCAGGGAAGCTGAGCTTCGGCACCGACTGGAAACCGCCCTCGGTGATGGCGCGCGCGCCGTAGGAGATGCGGGTCCCGCCCTCAAGGTGCTCGGCGATGGCGGGGTGGTGTTTGAACCGCTGGAACTCGTCGAACGGCGACAGATGCGGGTTCTTGTAGTTCAGGTGCACGACATAGCCGATGGCCACGTAGCGGTCGCCGAAATGGTACATGAAGCTGCCGCCGCCGGTGAACTCGTCCAGCGGCCAGCCGGTCGTGTGCTGGGCCAGGCCGGGGCGATGCTGTTCCGCCGGAACCTGCCACAACTCCTTGAGGCCGATGCCGAATTTCTGCGGCTGGGCCTCGTCGCACAGGTTGTGGCGGGCCATGATCGTCTTGGCCAGGGAGCCGCGCACGCCCTCGGCGATGAAGACGTATTTGCCGTGCAGTTCGATGCCCGGCTGGAAGTCGTCAGTCGGCTTGCCGTGGCGGTCGATGCCGAAGACGCCGGCGACGACGCCCTTCACCCGACCGGACGGCTCGTCCCAGACCACATGGCTGGCGGCCATGCCGGGATAGACCTCGACGCCCAGCGCTTCCGCCTGTTCGCCCAGCCAGCGCGCCACATTGCCCAGCGAGGCGATGTAGCAGCCGTCATTGTGCATGATCGGCGGCAGCAGCGGCATCGGCAGGGAGGCCTGGCCCATCGGCCCCAGGATCATGAACCGGTCCTCGGTGACCGGGGTCTCCAGCGGGGCACCGCGTTCCTTCCAGTCGGGGAACAGCTCGTTCAGCGCCTTCGGGTCGATCACCGCACCCGACAGGATGTGCCCGCCGACCTCGGCCGACTTCTCAAGCACGGCGACAGTGATTTCCTTGCCGTCCTCTTCCGCCCGCTGCTTCAGGCGGATGGCGGCGGACAGGCCGGCGGGACCGCCGCCGACGATGACGACGTCATATTCCATCACCTCGCGCTCGACTCCGGCCAAAGCCTCGGCGGGCGGCAGTTTGTCGATCACGGCTTCCTGCCAGGCGTTGGTTGCGCCGCCTTCGATGGCATTGTCGGCCATGACCAGAATCCTCGGTGTCAGTGGGGTCTTGCTGTTTTCCGCTTATCCGAAGGTGACGCAAGGGTGGTCAAGGACTATCCCTGTGCGCATCCACCCGATGACAACGCCGCACCTCCACACCGCCAGCGCCGAAAGCCTGCTCGCCTTCTGGCGCGACGCGGGGGTCGACGCCTGTTTCGAGGACGCCCCGGTCGACCGCACCCACGTCGCCCCGCCCCCGGCGGTCAAGGCGGTGGCGAAGGCCACGGCCTCGGTGACACCGATGGTCGCGACCGGCGATGCCCTGTTCGAGGCGCGACGTCTGGCAGCCGGCGCGGACACACTGGAAGCCCTCGGTATGGCCATCGCCGGTTTCGAGGGCTGTCCCCTGCGTGGCATGGGCGCGAAACAGGCGGTGTTTTGTCGCGGCAACCCGGAGGCCGAGGTGCTGGTCATCGGCGAGGGACCCGGTGCCGAAGAGGATGAACGCGGACAACCCTTCATCGGCAAGGCGGGCCAGCTGCTGGACCGGATGCTGGCCGAGGCCGGGCTGGAGGGGCGGGTCTTCATCACCAATACCGTCTTCTGGCGGCCGCCGGGCAATCGCACGCCAACGGCGGCGGAGCAGGCGGTCTGCGCGCCCTTTGTCGAGCGCGCCTTCGCCCTGCTGAAGCCAAAGGCGGTGCTGCTGCTGGGCGCGGCCTCGGCCAAGTCGGTGCTGGCGACCGACGAGGGCATCATGCGGATGCGCGGACAGTGGCGCGAGTGGCGGCTGGCGGAGGGTGCCGTGTCGGCCCCGGCCCTGCCGACGCTGCATCCCGCCTTCCTGCTGCGCCAACCCATCGCCAAGCGCGAGGTCTGGGCCGACCTGCTGTCGCTGGCGGCGCGTATCGAGGCGGACGGTTAAGCTCGTTCACCCTTCAGACTCAAAACCGCCCCAAAAAGGGGTGAAACATTGACATGGGTCAGGGCGGTGGCGCTTTTCTGGCCTGACGACCGAACGAACAGCGCGAATTGATCCGGATCGAGACCGGTCATTCGATGCTCTCAGGGGGGCCGCCTCAAGTGCGATCTGATTTCCGCCGCGCGATTTTCGCGCCGACGTTGGCCTTGGCGTTGTTCGCCTTCGCCGGCGCCGTGCACGCCGAAGAGGACGACCGCCGCCCGCCCTCCACACTCAGCGCTGCGGACCGTCTCAACTACACCACCGCTTTTGACGCCCTGCGCCGGGGAGATCTTGAGGTTGCCCGGGACTCCGCGCGCCAGGCCAATGACCACGTTCTTCTCGGACAGGTCGAGTTCGAACGTCTGTTCCACGCCGATCATACCGCCACTTTTGAAGAGCTGGCGGCATGGCTGGAGGCGTACTCAGACCTTCCCGCCGCCGAACGCGCCTGGAATCTGGCCATGCGCCGCCGCCCCGACGGTGCCGCCGAGCCGAGGCGACCCTCGCGACTGGGGGGTGGGCGCTACTGGAACCGGATCGAGGCCGCCGGGGGTAATACGGAAGCCGACCCGATGAAGGCCGCCCGCGTCGCCCTGAACCGCGACGACCTGACCGGCGCGGTCACCATCGGAGAACAGATCGGCGACTGGTGGACCGTCGGGCTGGCCCAGTATCGACTCGGGGAGTTCGCCGCCGCCAGGATCGCCTTCGAGCGGGTTCTGGACGATCCGACGGAAGACGGCTGGGTCCGTTCCGGTGCCGCCTTCTGGGCTGCACGTTCGGCCGGACGGTCAGGACAGCGGGACCGCGTCCAACCCCTGCTGCACCGCGCCGGAACCTGGCCAGCGACCTTCTACGGCCAGATCGCCCTGCGTCAGCTGGGCGAAGAGCCGGCGATCGAGAACCTTGGTCCGACGCCTTACACCGGCGGGAACCTGCAACGGGCCTCCTACCAGGCCAACGAGCCCATCGGCGTCGACGCCGACGAGCTGGATGAATTTATCCGCTCCGAGCCCCGCGCACGGCGCACCGTGGCCTTCTTCGAGATCGGCCGCCGGGCCGACGCCCGCGAGGAACTGCGGACCGGCCTGCGCGCCGCCGCCACGGACCGGGGACGTCAGCTCTGGGCCGCCCTGGGGCGGGCCCTGGGTCCCAGGGTCACCGGCTCGGGCGACGATGTGCGCCGGATCGATGCCAACCACTACGCCCAGCCGGTGATCGAGCCCGACGGCGGCTTCACCGTTGAACGGTCGCTTGTCTACGCCATCGCCCGCAAGGAGACCGGCTTTAACGCCCGAGCCCGTTCGGGTGCCGGTGCCTATGGCCTGATGCAGGTGATGCCGACCACCGCTGCCGAACTGACCGGCGACCGGGGTTTTGTCAGTGACCCCGAGCGGCTGTTCCAGCCCAACGTCAACGCCCGCCTGGGCCAGGCCTACGTGCACCGCGTGCTGGCCCTGCCGGCGATCAACGGCGACCTGCTGCGCGCCACAGCCTCCTACAACGCCGGACCCGGCCCTATGGTCATGGCGGTGCGCAAACTGGGCCAGGACGCAGACCCGCTACTGCTGATCGAGACGATCGACGTGCCCCAGGCCCGCGAATATGTAGAAAAGGTCGTGGCTGCCTACTGGATCTACCAGCGCATGAATGGCCGGCCGCTAAATACACTGGACGCGGTCGCTTCCGGCGCGACGACGATCCCGCTGTCTCTGGACTACGTCGCCCCGCCACCCGAACCGGCACCGCCAGTCGAGGTGGCCTCGGCCCCGACGGCCAGTGCCAACTAGATATTGACCAGCAGCAGGGCCGGCAGGCAGCAGGCGATCACGATCATCAGACCATAGACCATCAGGCTGGGACGGCGTGCACCGGGCTGTTCGGCGGGCATGGACATCGTCGGACCTCTGAACGCTTCTGCGCTCCCCAAGGGTCAAACATACCGCCGTTGTCTTAAGACCGGGTTCTGCGGGGCGGTTAACGATCCGTCAGCGCCTGCGCCGACCACTCCAGGAAGTCCGGCTGGGCCAGCAGGGCGTCGCGATAGGCTGCGGCCGTCCCGTCATCGCCATGGGCGGCCAGATCGATCTGATAATGCCGGAACCGCGCGGCCACCGGTGTGAAGAAGGCGTCCGGCACGGACCACTCGCCGAACAGATACGCCCCCCCGGCGCCGAAGCGTCGGCGCATCTCCTGCCACAGGCTGACGATCCGTCGGATGTCGCGCGCCACACCTTCCCCGGTGGGCGGCGGTGAGCGATCCGGCCCGGTCATGGTGTGGTCCGGCCCCATGCCGCAGTCCGTCCGCAGCGCCATGAAGCCCCCATGCATCTCGCAGGCCGCCGATCGGGCCAGCCAGCGGGCGTGGGGATCGGCAGGCCAGAGACGCGCCTCGGGATAGCGTTCGGCGCACCAGACCGAAATGGCCATGGAATCCCAGATCGTCTCGCCGTCGACCTTGAGTAGCGGCACCAGCCGCGAGGGCGAGATCAACGCCAGTTCCGCCTGTCCCTCGGGCGAATAGATGTCGATCTCGCGCACGGTGAAGTCGGCCTTGCAGCGCTTCAGGACCAGCCACGGCCGCAGCGACCAGGTCGAATAGAGCCGGGGTCCGATGATCAGTTCCATGGTCGTGCTCCCCAGGAGTGAGGCATCACGCATACGGCGCTTCAGGGCGTCTCGACAATCAGTTCGCAGTCATCCGGCACAAGCCGCGCTTGACTCAGCGGTGCCCTCGCCTGACACCCCGCCCCCATGATCAGCCGCTATTCCCGCCCCGCCGCCGTCGCCATCTGGTCGCAGGAGACCAAATACCGGATCTGGTTCGAGATCGAGGCGCATGCCGCCACGAAGATGGCCGAACTCGGCACGATTCCCGCCAGCGCCGCCGAGGCGATCTGGGCCAAGGGCAAGGATGTCGTGTTCGACGCCGACCGTATCGACGAGATCGAGCGCACCACCAAACACGATGTCATCGCCTTCCTGACCCATGTCTCGGAACTCGTCGGCGAGGAAGCCCGTTTCCTGCACCAGGGCATGACCTCCTCGGACGTGCTGGACACCTGTTTCGCGGTCCAGCTGGCACGCGCCTCTGACCTGCTGATCGAGGGTGTCGATCGCGTTCTGACGGCACTTGAGACCCGCGCGAAGGAGCATAAATTCACGCCGTGCGTCGGCCGCAGCCACGGCATCCATGCCGAGCCGGTCACCTTCGGACTCAAACTGGCCGGCTATCACGCCGAGTTCCAGCGCTCGAAACGGAGACTGCTGACCGCGAAGGAAGAGATCGCCACCTGCGCCATCTCGGGCGCCGTCGGGACCTTCGCCAATGTTGATCCGGCGGTGGAAGCCTATGTGGCTGATCAGATGGGACTGCAGGTCGAACCGGCTTCGACCCAGGTCATCCCGCGCGACCGCCACGCCGCCTTCTTCGCTGCCCTCGGCGTCGTCGCCTCTTCGATCGAACGACTGGCGACCGAAATCCGCCACCTGCAGCGCACCGAGGTGCTGGAGGTCGAGGAGTTCTTCGACAAGGGTCAGAAGGGGTCGTCGGCCATGCCGCACAAGCGCAACCCCATCCTGACCGAAAACCTGACCGGCCTCGCCCGTCTGGTCCGCTCGGCGGTGGTGCCGGCGATGGAGAACGTCGCCCTCTGGCACGAGCGCGACATCAGCCACTCTTCGGTCGAACGCGGCATCGGTCCGGACGCCACCATCCATCTGGATTTCGCCCTGCACCGGCTGGCGAATGTGGTCGAGCGACTGAACGTCTATCCGGCCAATATGGAGAAGAACCTCAACCTGCTGGGCGGGCTGGTGCATTCGCAGCGGGTCATGCTGGCCCTGACCCAGGCGGGCGTGTCGCGCGAGGACGCCTATGCCGCAGTGCAGGAGAACGCCATGAAGGTGTGGCGGGGCGAAGGCCGGTTCCTGGACTTCCTGAAGGCCGATGCCCGGGTGACCCTGCCGGAGGCGCAACTCGAGGCCCTGTTCGATCTCGGCTATCACACCAAGCACGTGGACACGGTATTCGCTCGGGTTTTCGGACCCGCGTGAGCCTCAAACGGGCCTTCGATCCGGTCGTGGACGCGCACACGCGACTCCTGATCCTCGGCAGCCTGCCCGGCGACGCCTCGCTGAAGGCCGGCCAATACTACGGCCATCCGCAGAACGGCTTCTGGCGTCTGGTCGGCGGGGTGATCGGGCTCGATCTGGTCTGCCTGCCCTACCCCAAACGGCTGGAAGCCCTGAAGATTGCGGGCGTGGGGCTGTGGGATGTGATTGTCAGCGCCGATCGGCCGGGCAGTCTGGACGGGGCCATTCGCAACGCCGAGTCCGCCGATCTGAGCCGGCTCATCGATGACCTGCCGTCCCTGCGGGCCGTGGCCTTCAACGGCGGAACCGCCGCCCGGCTCGGCAGGCTGACCTTGAGACCCCGCCCCGGACTCGACCTCATCGACCTGCCGTCATCAAGCCCGGCGTATACACGTCCGCTGGTCGAGAAGGCCGCCGCATGGGCCGTACTCGGCGCATTCATACGTCGCCTCTGACCGGGGTGCGGTCACCTGACGCAGCCGAATACGACGCGAGGCTGCATCCTTTCCGGCGTTGAGCAGTAACTCCCCCTCGAACCGCCTGCACGGTGGTCGCCCAGGAGAGTCAAAGCCATGAAAACTGCCAGAACTGCCACGTTTGCCGGTGTATCGATCGCCGCCCTGCTGGCCCTCACGGCCTGCAACAGCGCCGAGGAGGCCGCCCCGGCCGATGCTACGGCAACCGAGGCGTCCGTCACGGCCCCGGATACAGCCGGCACCGTCGTCGCCGTCGCCCAGGGCAACCCGGAATTCAGCACCCTGGTGTCTGCCGTCGTCGCCGCCGATCTCGCCGGCACCCTCGGGGGCACGGGACCCTTCACGGTCTTCGCCCCCACCAACGCCGCCTTCGCCAAGGTCCCGGCGGCCACGCTGGAAACCCTGCTGACCCCGGCCGGCAAGGCCGATCTGACCAGGATCCTGACCTATCACGTGGTTGCGGGTCGGGTGGATGCTGCGGCCCTGACGCAGCAGATCCAGGCCGGCGGCGGCAGCGCCGCCCTGACCACGGTCGAGGGCAGCACCCTGACCGCCCGTGTCGGTGCCGACGGTTCGGTTACCCTGACCGACGAGAACGGTGGCGTCTCGCGCGTCGTCCAGGCCGATGTCGCGGCCTCGAACGGTGTGATCCACGCCATCGATACGGTGGTGATGCCGAACTAGACCCGGCCTCCGCCGGATACGAGAAGGGCCGCTCCATCACTGGAGCGGCCCTTTTTCGTTCGAATGCCGCGGCAGACTATTCGTCGTTGCGAATCTGCTCGCGCGCGACCGACGACAGCTCGTCCATCTTGCGACGGATCTCACCTTCGGAGACGGTCAGGCCGGCACCTTCGAGGTCTTGGGCGATCTTGCGGTAGACGTCTTCCTCGCCCGGCTGTTCGAAGTCAGCCTTGACGATGGCGCGGCCGTATTCCTCGGCGCGATCGGCGTTCAGGCCCATCTTCTCCGCAGCCCAGAGGCCCAGCAGCTTGTTGCGCCGGGCGACCGCCTTGAACTCCTGTGCCTGATCGAGGGCGTATTTGGACTCGAAGCCTTTTTCCCGATCGTCAAAGGTCGTCATGGGCGTTGCTAGGCTCCGTTTGGGCGACCTGAAAGCACGGCCGCAGTCGAGGTGGTCTATAGCCGCCCCATGGCCGAACGCAACCGGAACTCGCCGGGTTGCGACACCGCGACGGCAGGCCCCGCCGCAACGCCGTCGGTTTGTGTCGCGGCGGCGCATCCGCTAAGGATTGCCGCGACTTTTCCCGCCCGCCCGATTCCGGATTGAGCCGCCCAGATATCCATCTGGTCGCGCGATAGCCGTTTCCGACGTGCCCCGCCCGGACCAACCATGATGAACGTCAAGCGCAAGAAGATTTACGAGGGCAAGGCCAAGATCCTCTACGAGGGACCCGAGCCCGGCACCCTGATCCAGTATTTCAAGGACGATGCCACCGCCTTCAACGGCGAGAAAAAGGCCCAGCTTGAGGGCAAGGGCGTGATCAACAATCGTATCAGCGAGTTCGTCATGTCGCGCCTGAACGGCATCGGCGTGACCAACCACTTCATCAAGCGGCTGAACCTGCGGGAGCAACTGATCCGCGAGGTCGAGATCATCCCGCTCGAGGTCGTCTGCCGCAACATCGTCGCCGGCTCGATGAGCCAGCGCCTCGGCATCGACGAAGGCACGCCCCTGCCCCGCTCGATCATCGAGTTCTATCTGAAGAAGGATGAGCTCAACGACCCGATGGTCACCGAAGAGCACATCACCGCCTTCAACTGGGCCACGACCCAGGAGCTGGATGACATGCTGGCCATGACGGTGCGGGTGAACGACTATCTGTCGGGCATGTTCGGCGCTGTCGGCATCACCCTGGTGGACTTCAAGATCGAGTTCGGCCGGGTCTGGGAAAACGACTTCTCGCGCGTCCTGCTGGCCGACGAGATCAGCCCCGACTCCTGCCGCCTGTGGGACACCAACACGGGCGAGAAGCTGGACAAGGACCGCTTCCGCCGCGATCTGGGCAATGTGATCGAAAGCTACACCGAGGTGGCCCGCCGCCTCGGCATTATGAAGGATATGCCGACCGTGATTCAGGGGGGACTGCACTGATGGCGAAGGTCAAGGTTCACGTCTTCCTCAAGCCGGGCGTGCTGGACGTTCAGGGCAAGGCCGTCGAGGGCGCGCTTCACGGCCTGGGCTGGTCCGGTGTCGCCAACGCCCGCGTCGGCAAGCTGATCGAGTTCGATCTGGATGGTGCCGCCGATGCGGCAGCCGAAGCGAAGAAGATGTGCGAAAAGCTGTTGGCCAACACCGTGATCGAAAGCTACCGCATCGAGGTCGCATGAAGCGGCTGATCCGGTTCTCGATCGCAGCCTTTGTGCTGGTCTGCGTCCTGATCTTCGCCGTAGCCTTGGCGGGAGGGCTGACGGACGAATCCGCCTTTACCCCTGCAGCCAAGGAAGCGGCCCACTAGCGACGCGGGCCGCGATCTTGTGCCAGGGTCTGCCCAGCCGCAGCGAGGAGCGCCCCATGACCTTCACCGTTACCTCCACAGGTTTCGCCGACGGCGAGGCCCAGCCGGACGCCCAGGTTCAGGCGAAGGGCAACCGGTCGCCCCAGCTTAGCTGGTCCGGCGCACCGGAAGGCACGAAGAGCTTCGCCATCACCTGCTACGACCCGGACGCGCCGACCGGTTCGGGGTTCTGGCACTGGACCGTCGCCAACCTCCCGGCCGATGTGACCGAACTGGCCGAGGGCGCGTCCCCCGCCGGCCTGCCAAAGGGCGCGGTCGAGGGCCGTACGGACTTCGGCGAGCCGGGCTTCGGCGGCGCCGCCCCGCCGCCCGGACACGGGCCGCACCGCTACATCTTCACCGTCTTCGCCGTGGACACCGGGAAGCTGGACGTCACGCCGCAGAACTCAGGCGCCGTCTTCGGCTTCAACCTGCATTTCCATACGCTGGCCAAGGCTTCGATCACCGGCGTGTACGAGAACCGGGGCTGAGTTGGAGGCTACCGGGCGGATAGGGTGGACCGGACCGGGGTGCGGCTGGGCCTTGTGGAACCTGCGCACTGACATCGTCCGCGAACCCTGCTAGAGGCCCCCGCCATGAGCGCAGCCGTCATCGTCTTCCCGGGTTCCAACTGCGACCGCGACTGCAAGGTCGCCGTCGAACGCTCGACCGGCGAGCGGGTCGAGATGGTCTGGCATCAGGAGACGGAACTGCCGTCGGGCCTCGATCTGATCGTCCTGCCGGGCGGCTTCTCCTACGGCGATTATCTGCGCTGCGGGGCCATGGCGGCGCAGTCGCCGGTGATGCAGGCGGTGAAGAAGGCCGCCGATGACGGCGTGGCCGTGGTCGGCATCTGCAACGGCTTCCAGATCCTCTGCGAGGCCGGAATGCTCCCGGGTGCCCTGCTGCGGAACGCCGGGCTTAAATACGTCTGCAAGCCGATCGCCCTGACAGTCGCCAACGGCCAGACCCGGTTCACCGCCGGCTACCAGGGGCAGCGCGAAGTGGTGATGACCCAGGGCAATGGCGACGGAAACTATTTCGCCGACGCCGAGACCCTGGCCCGGATCGAGGGCGAGGGACAGGTGGTGTTCCGCTATGTCGACAATCCCAACGGCTCGGTCGCCGACATCGCCGGCCTTCAGAACACGCGCGGCAATGTGCTGGGCCTGATGCCCCACCCCGACCGGGCGTTCGAGGAAGAACTGGGCTCCGCCGACGGCGCGACCCTGTTCCGCAGCGTCTTCGCCGCCGCCTGAGGGGGCCGACGGACTTGACCTGAGGTCCTGCAAGGGTCGATCTCCGGAGGCATAGTCCGGGGACCGACCGATGTTCATGAGCGAACGCCAGAAGATGATCTCGGGCCTGCCCTATGATCCCGGCGATCCCGAGCTTCAGGCTGACCAGACCGCCGCCAGACAGTGGATGGCACGCTACAACGCCGCCATGGCGGCCAGCCCCGCAGAGCGCCGCGACCTGTTGCGCCAGAGGATGGGCGAGGTCGGCGAAGGCGCGATCATCCGCCCGCCGTTTCACTGTGACTACGGCTTCAACATCCGCCTCGGCCAGAGTGTTTTCCTGAATTTCAACTGCATCATCCTGGACGTCTGCGAGGTCGAGATCGGCGACCAGACCCAGATCGGGCCGGGTGTGCAGATCCTCACCGCCGACCACCCGCGCAACGCCGCCCAGCGTGCCGGAGGCATCGAGTTCGGACGGCCTGTCACCATCGGCAGGAACGTCTGGATCGGCGGCGGGGCCATCATTCTGCCGGGGGTGACCATCGGCGACGACGCGGTGATCGGTGCCGGTTCGGTCGTGAACCGGGATGTACCAGAGGGTGCGACCGCAGCCGGCAATCCGGCTCGGATAAAGCGCTAGTCGTCCCAAGCCTGCCCGCCGGCCCCGCAGCCTTCTACCGCCTGGAACAGGGCAGAAGCGAGGGCCCGCTCAACCGCATCCAGTTCGGCGCTGTGTCCCATTTCCATGATCGGAGGTGAACACGCGCGCGCAGTCAGGTCGAAAGCGTTGAATTGCGCCCGCAGACACTCCGCCACTGACAGGCGGACGGAGTTGAACCTTCACCGTTCCCGCGCGTAGTCATGGCCAGCAGCTTCGGAGTCGCCATGTCCATCGTCCGTCCGACCTCTTCCCAGATGGCCCGTCGGCTGATCGTGCTGGCGGCCACGGTCTTTGCCATCGTGATCGGTCAGACCCAGGTCCTGCTCGGCTGGGGCCAGTCGCCGGCCGAATTCTCGGCCGACGGCGACGCCACCCTGCGCGTTGCCGGCTACGCCTTCGCCATCTGGGGCGTGATCTATCTGGGACTGTTGATCTATGCCGTGCGGCAGGCGCTGCCACAGACTGGCGAGAGCCGCTTGATCAACCGGCTGGGCTGGCCCTCGGCCGCCGCCCTGCTGGGCATCGGCGCCTGGGTCGTGGCGGCAGCCTATGATTGGGAGGCGGCGACGGTTGTCCTGATCTTCGGCTCGCTGCTGGTCCTGCTGATTCCCCTGCTGGCGAACGCTGGTGCCATCCGGGCCCTGCCGCGCGGAGACCGCGACCGCTGGATGACCATCTGGCCGCTCAGCCTTTTGGCGGGGTGGCTAACCGTGGCCTCGCCCCTGAACCTGATTACCGTGGCCACCGGTGACGGCCTCCTCCCGGACATGCTGTCTCCGACGGCCTGGGCGATCCTGGCGGTCGTGGTGATCGTCGCGGTGGCCCTGGCCGTCACGCAACGACTCCGGACGCTCGCCTACAGCCTGCCGATCGCCTGGGGTCTGGTGGGGGCCTTTGTGGCCGAGCAGACCCGCAATCCGACCCTGTCATATGCCGCTCTAGTGGCGGCGGTGACCGTCCTGATCGGGGCCGCCGCGTTGAGTTTCACTGGCCGGCGGCCGGCTCGATGAACCTTGGTGGTCGATGTTGCGTCCGCAGTGGCTGACACGACTCTGTTCAACGGCTAGAAGCCCCGGCCATGACCGCGACCCAGAACACCTCCCCCAGGACCATGGCCGAACTGGCCGCCGACTACGGCCTGGCCCCGAACGAATACCAGGTCGTCCTCGACCGGCTGGGCCGCGAACCCAACCACGTTGAACTGGGCGTCTTCTCGGTGATGTGGTCCGAGCACTGCTCCTACAAGTCGTCGAAGATCCACCTCGGCAAATTCCCGACCAAGGGACCGCGCGTCATCTGCGGGCCGGGCGAGAACGCCGGTGTCATCGACATCGACGACGGCGATGCCTGTATCTTCAAGATGGAAAGCCACAACCACCCCAGCTTCATCGAGCCCTACCAGGGCGCGGCGACCGGCGTCGGCGGCATCATGCGCGATGTCTTCACCATGGGTGCCCGGCCCGTGGCCCTGCTGAACGCCCTGCGCTTCGGCGATCCCTCGCACGAGAAGACGAAGCGACTGGTCAGGGGCGTGGTCTCCGGCATCGGCGGTTACGGCAACTGCGTCGGCGTGCCGACCGTGGCCGGCGAGACCAATTTCCACCGCGGCTACAACGGCAACATCCTGGTCAACGCCATGTGTGTGGGCGTGGCCAAGGCCGACGCCCTGTTCTATTCGGCCGCCCCCGCCCCGGGCCTGTCGGTGGTCTATTTCGGCTCCAAGACGGGCCGCGACGGCATCCACGGCGCGACCATGTCCTCGGCCGAGTTCGACGACGAATCGGATTCGAAACGCCCGACCGTCCAGGTCGGTGACCCCTTCGCCGAGAAGCTGCTGATCGAGGCGACCCTGGAGCTGATGGCCTCGGGTGCCGTCGCCGCCATCCAGGACATGGGGGCCGCGGGCCTGACCTCCTCGTCGGTGGAAATGGCCGGCAAGGGCGGGGTCGGCATCGAGCTGATCATGGATCATGTGCCCCAGCGCGAAACCGGCATGACGGCCTATGAGATGATGCTGTCGGAAAGCCAGGAGCGGATGCTGGCCGTGCTCAAGCCGGGCCGCGAGGAAGACGGCCACCGGATCTTCAAGAAGTGGGGACTGGACGCCGCCGTCATCGGCCAAACCACCGACACCGGTCGACTGGTTCTGAAACACCACGGCGAGACGGTCTGCGACGTCCCGCTGGCCCCGCTGTTCGACGACGCGCCCCTCTATGACCGTCCGTGGGTCCAGCCCGCCCTGCAGCCCCGTCTGGCCCCCGCCGATGTGCCGGCGCCGGAAAGCTGGGTCGATGCGGTGCTCAAGGTCCTCTGCTGCCCCGACATGGCCTCCAAGCGCTGGATCTGGGAACAGTACGATCGCCATGTCATGGCCGACACCCTGCACGACTCGGCCACCGCCGCTGACGCCGGGGTTGTGAGGGTGCACGGTACGGACAAGGGTCTGGCCATGACCTCGGACTGTACCCCGCGCTATGTGCTGGCTGATCCCTATGAGGGCGGCAAACAGGCGGTCGCCGAGGCCTGGCGCAACCTCACCGCCGTGGGCTCACGGCCCATCGCCATCACCGACAATCTGAATTTCGGCAATCCGCAGCGGCCCGAGATTATGGGCCAGATCGTCCGCGCCATCGACGGCATGGCCGAGGCCTGCCGGGTGCTGGACTTCCCGGTCGTGAGCGGCAACGTCAGCCTCTATAACGAAACCAACGGCGCGGCCATTCCGCCGACCCCGACCGTCGGGGCGGTCGGCCTGCTGACCAACTATGACGTCGTCGTCGGCTTCGGCGGCATGGTCGAGGGCGATGTGCTGGTACTCATCGGCGAGACCAGGGGCGAACTGGGCTCCTCCCTCTACCTGCGCGAAGTGCTGGGCCGCGAGGACGGTGCCCCGCCGCCGGTCGACCTGGCGCTGGAGCGCCGGACCGGCGACTTCGTCCGCGAACAGATAGAGGCCGGGGCCCTGACCTGTGTGCACGACCTGTCGGACGGCGGGCTGATCGGGGCGGCGGCGGACATCGCCCTGGCCTCGGATGTCGGAGTGACGTTGGCAATCCAGGGAGACGGTCCCGATCATCCCTTCTATTTCGGCGAGGATCAGGCTCGCTATCTGGTCGCCTTGAACAAGAGCCAGCTGGACGCACTTGACGCCGCCGCCGCTGAGGCCGGTATCGAATACCTTGTGGTCGGCGAGGCTACGGGCCGTGACTTCGCCGCCAGTGGAAGCGACGGCCTTCTGTTCCGGCTGCCGCTGGATCACCTGCGTGAGATGCACGAAAGCTGGATGCCGACCTGGATTGAAGGACACGCCTGATGCGCCTTGCCCCCATCGCCCTGACCGCCCTCGCCCTGACCCTGTCCGCCTGTGAAGGCGGCGGTGATCCGGTCGAACAGGCCCTGCGCGACGCCGCCTCCGAGAACCACGCCGCCCGGGTGCAGGACGGCACCGTCTCCGCGCCGGCTCACACCGGGGGGCATGGCACTGCCGGTGCTGCCACCCCGGGCGACGCAGCCTTCGCGGCCTCCGAGGCCGCGATGCATACCGGCATGGCCCGGGCCTCCGGCGAAACGGTCGACGAGGCCTATATCGCCAAGATGATCGAACACCACCGCGGTGCCGTGGCCATGGCCGAGGTGGCGCTGAGGGAATCGCGCGATCCCGAGGTTCGCCGCATGGCCCAGATCGTGGTCGACACCCAGACGCGCGAGATCGCGGAAATGCAGGCCTGGAAGCCGGCCCCGGCCAACTGACGCAGGCGACTGGCGCAGCTTCACCCCCGGGGACAGGTCCGAGGCCACGCCGGGCGCGTCGAACGGGGTGACGCGCGTCACAATTCCGGTCTAGGTCGGCTTATCCAGTCTGGAGGTCCCGATGCGCCCGTTCGAAACCCTGTCCCGCCGCAGTCTGCTGCTGACCCTCGGTGCCGGCGGTGCCCTGGCCGGCTCGGGCCGTCAGGCGCTCGCCGATCCGGTGTTCGCCGAATATCCCTTCCAGCTCGGGATCGCGGCGGGCGACCCGACCCCAGACGGCTTTGTGATCTGGACCCGCCTCGCGCCACGGCCGATGGAAATCGGCCACGGCATGCCCTCGGCCCCTGTGCCGGTAAAATGGGAGGTCGCGACCTCGCGCGGCTTCGGCGACACCGTGGTTCGCTCCGGCGAGACCGTGGCCCGCCCCGAACTGGCCCATGCGGTCCATGTCGAGGTCGAGGGGCTGGAGCCCGGCCGCGACTATTTCTACCGCTTCAATGCCGGCCGCGAGCGCACCCCCAGCGGTCGGGCGAAGACCGCGCCGGCCTCCGGCACCGCGACCGCCCGGGCGCGCTTCGGCGTCCTCGGCTGCCAGGCCTTTGAACAGGGCTTCTATACCGCACACCGCAAGGCGGCGGAGGACAACCTCGACTTCATCTACTGCTACGGCGACTACATCTATGAGGGCCGTGGCAACCGGACCTACACCGGCTCCGGCGGCACGATGGAAAACCCGCGTCAGCATGTCGGCGGAGAGGCCTACAGCCTCGACGACTATCGTCGGCGCTACGCCCAGTACAAGCTCGACGCCGACCTGCAGTCCAGCCACGCCTCCACGGCCTGGTTCTGCACCTGGGACGATCACGAGATCGACAACAACTGGGTCCAGGCGCTGGATCAGGACGGTACCCCGCCCGAGGTCTTCCTGCTGCGCCAGCAGGCGGCGATGCAGGCGTTCTACGAGCATATGCCGATGCGCCGGTCGGCTTTTCCCCGCGGGTCGGTGACCCAGCTGTATCGCCATGCCAGCTGGGGCGACCTGCTGGACCTGAATTTTCTCGACACCCGCCAGTACCGGTCGGACCAGCCTTGCAACGACGCCTGGGGCACGACCTGCGCTGGCGTCTCCGCCGCCGACGCCCAGGTGCTCGGCCAGGCACAGGAGGCCTGGCTCTACCAGAACCTCGACCGCAGCCGGGCCCACTGGAAGGTGCTGGCCCAGCAGATCATGGTCATGGACCTTGACCGCCGGGAGGGGCCGGAGCCCGGCTACAATCTCGACAGCTGGGCCGGCTATGCGATCCCGCGTCAGCGCCTGCTGGACCGGCTGAGGGAACGCCGGATCGGCAATACCGTCATCCTGACCGGCGACGAGCACCAGAACTATGCGGGCGAGCTGTACCGCGACAGCCGCAACCCCGAGGGCGCGCCGATCGCCTCGGAGTTCGTCGCCACCTCGATCAGTTCCTCAGGCGACGGCCAGGATCAACGGGCCGACGGGCGGCGCTACCTCGCCGACAATCCGTTCCTCAAGTTCAACAACGCCCAGCGCGGCTATGTCGTCTGCGACGTCACGCCCGAGCGCTGGCAGACCGAGTTCAAGGTGCTGGACAAGGTGTCGGAACGCGGCGGGACGCTGAGCACGCGGGCGAAATTCGCCGTGGCCAGCGGGGACGCGCGGGTGGTGCCGGCCTGACCGCAGTCGCGGTTCAGGTCACCACAGGAATCGCCTGGCTCAGCCGCCCGCCGACCCGGATCGGCTCGACCCGTGTGGCCAGACCGGTCCTGTCATCGGTCTCGACATAGACGCCGCAGATGGTCGCCGGGCCGTGCGCCGGGACATAGCGGCCGCCCGACAGGCGGGTGGTGAAGCGCCGCAGGGGCTCTTCCTTCTCGTTGCCGATCACCGAGTCATAGTCGCAGCAGCCGCCGGCGTCGGTCTGGTAGGCTGTGCCGCCGGGCAGGATCTGGCAGTCTGCGGTGGGCACATGGGTGTGGGTGCCGACCACCAGCGAGGCGCGGCCGTCGCAGAAATGGCCCATGGCCATCTTTTCGGAGGTCGCCTCGCAATGCATGTCGACGATGATGGCATCGGCCGCGACGCCCATGGGACAGGCCGCCAGCTCTTTCTCGACGGCGCTGAACGGGCAGTCCATCGGATCCATATGGATGCGGCCCAGCACATTCATGACCAGCACCGTCTTGCCGCTCTGGGTCTCGAACAGATTGGCCCCGGCGCCGGGGGCGTCCATCAGGCGCGGATAGTTGGCCGGACGGATCAGGCGCGGCTCGCGCACAATATAGGTCAGGGCCTCGCGCTGGTCCCAGCTGTGATTGCCGAGTGTCAGGCAGTCCGCCCCGGCCATGAACAGCTCACGCGCCGTGTTCTCGGTAATGCCGAAACCGCCGGCGGCGTTCTCGGCATTGACCACCACGAAGTCGAGTTTCAGGTCGCGCTTCAGGCCCGGCAGGTGATCACTCAGGCCGTCACGTCCGGACTTGCCGACGACATCACCGAAAAAAGCCAGTCTCATGCGAAGGGTCTATAGCCGGTCTCGGTCAGAACGCCATGCAGACGGATGTCGTGGGGCTCCGCTGGCAGTTCGTCGACCTGCTGGCCCGCATAGGCGAAGCCGATGCGGATGACCTCGGGCCGTGCGGCAAAGGTGCGATCGTAGTAGCCGCCACCCTGCCCCAGCCGCCCGCCGTCTGTGTCGAAGGCCAGCAGCGGCGTCAGGATCAGGTCGGGATCGACGACCTCGGCCAGCGGAAACGGCGCGGGTACCCCCGCTTCGTCCAGCTCCAGCGGCTCGCCGGGGGACCATCGCCGGAAGACCATCGGCGCATCGCGCTCGACCACCACCGGCAGGCAGAGTTCGCGACCGGCTCCGATCAGGGCCCGGGACAGGGCCTCGACGTCCAGTTCCGATCCGATGGCGCGATAGACGGCCACGATCCGGCCGGGCGGCAGGGCGTCGGCCTGTCCTGCGGCGCGCTCGGCCGCCCCGGCATCGAGCCCGGCCAGACGCTTGCGCGTCGCCCGCATGACCGATCTGAGTTCGCGTTTGTCAGTCATGGGAGGAAAAAGGTTGGCGGCGCCGCAAGAGCCGTGAAGGGCGTTTAAATCCTCTCGACCTGGGTAGCCAGGTGGGCGCCGTGTGCCCAGGCCCACGGGCCTGATCAGGGACAGCTCCCTTTGAGTGAATTAAGGTCGCAAGGAAATGTTGCCTTCGACGAGAGCCGCAGCAGGACCCGCCGTCGAGCAAGATAGTCCCTAAGCCGGGCCGGAACAATGGCCGGGGGTCAGAGACCCTGTGCGATCTTCTCCAACCGGGCGGCCACGGCGTTCAGAGCCTCGGCCACGCCATCGGTCGACGCGGTAGCGGCAACAGGGGAGGTCACCGGATTGCCGAGCCGGACCTCATGCAGTTCGTCGGCCAGCATCAGCCCGGCCATGAGGAACAGGCGGATGTCGCCGACATGGCCGACCTCGCCGGCCACCTGTCGCACATGGCCGTCAAACTGTTTGGCCAGAATACGGACGCGCTCCTCCTGGCCATCGGCGCACCCGACGGCATAGGGGCGGCCGTTGATCTCGACGGTCACCGTCGCCATCAGCGGGCCTCCTGTTCGGCCAGGCTGTCGCGAATCGCGTCGGCCGCATGGGACAGGGCCTCGGCGGCGTCGCGGCCGGCGGCTTCCAGCTCATGGATCCGCGCGCGGTCTGTCTCGGTCGAGGGTTCAGGCGCGAACAGGTCGTCGTCGGGCACCCGGCTGGTGCCGGCCGCCCGGCTCTTGAGCTCCAGCAGCCGGCGTTCCAGCAGCGCCAGCGCGCGGTCGACTCGGTCCTTGGCGGCCGATGCAGCGTCCATTCGGGTCACATCCTCCAGAATCCGTATAGAACCCGCCGACGCGTCGGGGTAAAGCGGCGCGCCTCCCTTTTTCCGCCTCCCGACGAAAGTGCCGCCCGTGGCCGACAGCAAGACCGTATCCGAAAAAGCTACACCCAGGCAGATGGCCGACGCCATCCGGGTGCTCTCGATGGACGGCGTGGAGAAGGCGAAGAGCGGCCACCCCGGTATGCCGATGGGGATGGCCGATGTGGCGACGGTGCTGTTCTCGAAATTCCTGAAATTCGACGCCAGCCGCCCCGACTGGGCCGACCGCGACCGCTTCATCCTGTCGGCGGGCCACGGTTCGATGCTGATCTACAGCCTGCTCCACCTGACCGGCTACAAGGCCGCGACGAAGCACGAGCTGTCCAACTTCCGTCAATGGGGCTCGAAGACTGCGGGCCACCCCGAGTTCGGCCATATGCCCGGCGTTGAGACGACCACCGGCCCGCTGGGTCAGGGCCTGGCCAACAGCGTCGGCTTCGCCATGGCCGAGCGCCATCTGGCCGCCAAATACGGTGCTGACCTCGTCGATCACCGCACCTGGGTCATCGCCGGCGACGGCTGTCTGATGGAGGGCGTGTCGCAGGAGGCGATCGCACTGGCTGGCCGGTACAAGCTCAACAAGCTGACCGTGCTGTGGGACGACAACGCCATCACCATCGACGGGGCCGTGTCCCTGTCGGACGCTACCGACCAGAAGGCGCGCTTCAAGGCCGCCGGCTGGGCGGTCAAGGCCATCGACGGCCACGACATGAAGGCCATCAAGTCAGCCCTGCAGTGGGCGGCCCGTCAGGACAAGCCGACCCTGATCGCCGCCAAGACGAAGATCGGCCGCGGCGCCGCCACCATGGAAGGCAGCCACAAGACCCACGGCGCGGCTCTCGGCGCGGCCGAGATCGCGGCCACCCGCCTCGGTCTGGCCTGGACCCACGAGCCGTTCGAACTGCCCGAGGCGATCGACAAGGCCTGGAAGAAGGTCGGCCGACGCGGCGCGAAGGAGCGCAAGGCCTGGGAGGCCCGGCTGAACGCCTCGTCGCAGGCGGCGGACTTCACGCGGGCCATGAAGGGCGACCTGCCCGCCGGGGCCTTCGACGCCCTGAATGCGAAGATCGCCGAACTGGTCGAGACGAAGCCGGCACAGGCCACGCGCCAGTCGTCGGGCGCGGCGCTGGACGAACTGTTCGCCGCCATCCCCGAACTGGTCGGCGGCTCGGCCGACCTGACCGGCTCGAACAACACCTTCGTCAAGGGCACGCCCATCTTCGACGCGCCGACCTATGAGGGCCGCTACGTCAACTGGGGCATCCGCGAGTTCGGCATGGCCACCGCGATGAACGGCATGGCCCTGCACGGAGGCGTCATCCCCTACGGCGGCACCTTCATGGTGTTCTCGGACTACAGCCGTCCGGCGATCCGCCTCGGCGCCCTGATGGGCGTGCGGGCCATCCACGTCCTGACCCACGACAGCATCGGCCTGGGCGAGGACGGCCCGACGCACCAGCCGGTCGAGCATCTGGCCGCCCTGCGCGCCATTCCGAACCTGCTGGTCTTCCGCCCCGCCGATACGGTCGAGACGATGGAATGCTGGCAGGCGGCGCTGGAACACAGGCACGCGCCGTCAGCCCTCGCCCTCTCGCGGCAGAAGACTCCGGCCGTGCGCACCGTCGCTTCGGACGGGAACCTGTCGGCCAAGGGTGCCTATGAAATCCGCGCCGCCAAGGGTTCGGCCAAGGTCACCCTGTTCGGCACCGGCACGGAACTGGCGCTGGCGCTGGCCGCCGCCGATGTGCTGGAGGCCGAAGGCACACCGACCCGCGTCGTCTCGGTCCCGTGCTTCGAACTCTTCTTCCAGCAGCCGAAGACATACCAGGACAGCGTCATCGGCCGAGGCACCGTCCGCGTCGCCGTCGAGGCCGCCATCCAGCAGGGCTGGGAGCGGTTCATCGGCGAGGACGGCGCCTTCGTCGGCATGACCGGCTTCGGCGCTTCGGCTCCAGCGGAGGTCCTGTACGAGAAATTCGGGATCACCACCGACGCCGTGGTCGCGGCCGCGAAGGCGCGGCTCCAGGGCTGATGGCCCATATCGCCGCCTTCAGCCTGCTGGTCCGCGACTACGACGAGGCCATCGACTTCTATGTCGGCAAGCTGGGTTTCGGCCTGAGCGAGGACACCGATCGGGGTGGCGGCAAGCGATGGGTCCGGGTCACGCCGCGCGGCGGCCAGACCTCCCTGCTGCTCGCCCGGGCCGTGACCGATACTCAAAGGGCGGCGATCGGCAACCAGTCCGGCGGGCGGGTCTGGCTGTTCCTGGAAACCGAGGATTTCGACCGGGACCATGCGGCCTTCCTCACGGCAGGCGTCCATTTTCGCGAAACGCCCCGGCGCGAGGACTACGGCGTCGTCGCCGTCTTCGAGGATCTGTACGGCAACGCCTGGGACCTGATCGAACCGGCCGGGGAGACGAGATGAGTCTGCGAAGCGCGATGGCGGCCCTGCTGGCGACTGGCGCGATTCTGGCGACGGCATCGCCGGTCGACGCGCAGTCGGAACCGACGCCGATCGTCATCGGCCAATCCTATGCCCTGCCCTCCGGGGTCCTGGGCGCGACGCGCGAGATCAACGTCTGGCTCCCGCCCGGCTATGCAGAAAGTGGCCGGAGCTACCCGGTGCTCTATCTGCTGGATGGCGGGACGACCTGGCAGGACTTCCACCACATCTCGGGCCTGGCCCAACTGGGCACAGTCAACGGGACGACGCGGGACATCATCGTGATCGGGATCGCCTCGGTCGATCGCCGCAACGAGCTGGCCCTGCCGACCGACAACCCGGAACTGATCGCGCGCTATCCGACGCATGGCCAGTCCGAACGGTTTCGGCGCTTCATCGCCGATGAGGTCCAGCCGTTCGTGGAGTCCCGCTTCCGCACCAATGGCGAGACCGCGCTGATGGGCGAGTCCCTGGCGGGTCTTTTCGTCGTTGAGACCTTCCTCAAGGAACCGCAGATGTTCGACGCCTGGGTCGCCGTGAGCCCCAGCCTGTGGTGGGACGGCGGACGGTTGGCGCAACAGTCGGGCGCTCACCTTCGCGACCATTCGAACGATGCGCGTACCCTGATCCTGACCATGGGGAACGAGGGGGCCGAAGCGCAGGCGCCGATGGAGACCCTGACCGCCAACCTGCGGGAACACGCCAGCCCCGGCTTGACCTGGACGTTCCAGCCGCGCCCGGATGAAACCCACGCCACCATCTATCACGGGGCCGCGCTCGACGCGTTCCGCCGCCTGTACGCCGTACCCCCGCCCGCGAACTGACCGCAGGAAAGAAAACCATGAAACTCGGCACCCCTCTCTCCGACAGCGCCGTCCGCGTCATGCTTCTCGGCGCGGGCGAGCTCGGCAAGGAGGTGGCCATCGAGCTGCAGCGGCTGGGGGCCGAGGTCATCGCTGTCGACCGCTATCCCAACGCCCCCGCCATGCAGGTGGCCCATCGCAGCCACGTCATTCCGATGACCGATCCGCAGGTGCTGAACGGCGTCATCCTGGCCGAGGCCCCGCACATCATCGTGCCGGAGATCGAGGCCATCGCCACCGATGTGCTGGCGCAGATCGAGGCCGCCGGTCTGGCGACGGTCATCCCGACGGCGCGCGCCACCCAGCTGACCATGAACCGCGAGGGCATTCGCCGCCTGGCGGCCGAGGACCTGGGCCTGCCGACCAGCCCCTATGCCTTCGCCACCTCCGCCGCCGAACTGGCCGAGGCCGCGCACCGCATCGGCCTGCCGGTCTTCATCAAGCCGGTCATGTCATCCTCGGGCAAGGGCCAGTCGATGATCGACTCGATCGAGGACGCTGCCAACGCCTGGGCCTATGCCCAGTCCGGCGGGCGCGTCGAGACGGCGACGGTGATCGTCGAGGGCCGGATCGATTTCGACTTCGAGATCACCCTGCTGACCGTCCGCTCGCTTCGGGACAGCACCGTCCGCACCGACTTCTGCGCCCCCATCGGCCACCGCCAGGTCAAGGGCGACTATGTCGAGAGCTGGCAGCCGCAGGCGATGACGCCCGCAGCCCTCGCCTCGGCGCAGGACATCGCCCGCAAGGTCACCGATGCGCTCGGCGGCCTAGGCGTGTTCGGGGTCGAGCTGTTCGTGAGGGGGGACAAGGTCTGGTTCTCGGAGGTGTCGCCGCGCCCGCACGACACCGGCCTGGTGACCCTGGCCACCCAGACCATGAGCGAATTCGCCCTGCACGCCCGCGCCATTCTCGGCCTGCCGGTCGACGTCAGCCAACGCGACATCGGTGCCAGCGCGGTCATCTATGGCGGCATGGATGCGGTCGGGGTCGCCTTCGAAGGCGTGGCCGAGGCCCTGTCGGTGCCGACCGCCGACCTGCGCCTGTTCGGCAAGCCCGAGAGCTTCGTCACCCGCCGCATGGGCGTGGCCACGGCTCGTGGCGAGACCGTCGAGCAGGCCCGCGAACGGGCGCGGGAAGCGGCGTCCAGGGTGCGGGTCGTCCCGAACTAATCGTTCAGGGCCTGCGCCAGAACCGCCCCGGCGGCGCCCTCGATCATCGCGTCCCGCCCCTGGCGAAGGTCGTCGGCGCGGAACTGGATCTCATGGTCCGGGGTGACGCCGACACCTTCCAGCACATTGCCGGCACCGGAACGGAAGCTTCGCATGCCGATGCTCAGCTCGCCGCCGTCCGGCAGCAGAAGATCGCGCGACGCGACGACCGCCCCCATCGACTTCAGCCCGAAGACGGGACCGCGGCCCGTCTCCTGGAAGGTCGCTGCGAAGACCTCGGCGCCGCTGGCGGAACCGTCCGCGATCACGACCGCGACGGGTCCCGTCCAGACATCGCGGGGTGGGCGGGTCCGGTAGGGGAAACGCGGGAGATAGCCGAAGTCCACCCAGGCGTAGGGTTGGCGATCCGGAAAGAAATGGGCCAGCGCCCGCCCGACATCGGTGATGTAACCCCCGGAATTGTCGCGGAGATCAATAACGATCCCCTTGGGCGGGTCAGCCGCGGCGGCGCGCATCTGGTCGTCGAACCAGCGACGGGTCGCCGGCGCGAAATAGTCGAAGGACAGCACCAGCACGCCATCGGCCCGCCGCACAGCATCGCCGAGATAGGGCGGCAGGGGAACGACCGGGATGCTGACCTCATGCTCGACGTCCTGTCCGTCGGTGAAGACCACCACCTGGACATCGTGAGTCTTGTCCACGGAGGAGGTCGGAGACACGGGCTCTCCGTTCAACCGGTCGACACGCCAGCCGAGTTGCACGCCCGCCAGATCGGCGGGGCTGCCGGGCCGGATCGTGGTGACGATGAGCTGGCCGTCGATGCGCCGCATGCTGAAGCCCAGATTGGGCGTGGGTTCGAGTCGCTCCAGTGCGCGTTCACGATGGCGCGTCGGCGTCGTCGCGCTCGTATGCCGGTCTCCGAGCAGGTTGAGGGTCTCGTTCAGCGCCAGGTAAAACTCTCGCTCCGTCGGCTGGGCGAGGGCGGCGTCCCGGCGGGCGGCGGTCTCGCCCCGCCAGTCGACGCCGCCGAAGTCGCGCTTGTAGAATCTTTGCCCGACCCAGTTCACGGCGGTGTCATAGACCCGGGCATTCAACGCCGCCCGCTCGCCCGAACCGTCCGCCACGACCACCGGCGTCGGCACCCGGGCGTCGTTCGCGTAGGGGAGAAAGGTCTGGCATCCCGCTAGCAGAACGGCTGCGCCGGCAACGGCTCCGAGCCGCCGTACGGCCCTGAAAACAAGCGCTATATCTCTCATGAACCGAGGCTAGCCTGATTGCCGGCACCGAGCCAGCCCGCGCCGGCCAGGTCCAGGGTACCGGTACGTTGCGCGAAGAGGGAAGCGCAGCCAGGATCGTCGCGCGCCGTCTCAGTGCCCCGGTGTGGCGACTCGCGCCTGGTCCGCGCCGGCCAGCGCAGCCAGCGCCGCTAGCAGCCCCGGATCGCGGCCGGCGCGCCGGTCTTCCAGCGTCAGGGGGGCGGCCACGTCCGGCGTCACACCGCGCTTCTCCAGGCGGACCCCGCCCGAGGTGATGAAGTCGGCGCGGCTCAGGCTCAGCCTTCCGCCGTCTGGCAAACGTGTCTCCTGCGAGATCAGCACCGCCCCCGCCGTCGGCGCGCCGACCACCACCGCGCGCCGGGCCTCCTGCAGGGCGGCCGGGGTCAGTTCGGCGGCGCTGCGGCTGTTGGCATCGACCAGGACGGCGACGTCATTCCCGACCGGCTCGGCCAGGTCGCCGCAACCGCCGGCTGTCCTCAGCTCGACGCGCCGTCCCGAGCGGCCGGTTCGGGCGGCCCACAGCCGGTCGCGCGGCAGAAAACAGCTGAGCACCGCATCGGCCTCGGCCAGCCGCCCGCCGGGATTGCCGCGCAGGTCTATGACGACATCGGTTTCCAGCGGCAGGCCCGCCAGCTGTTCGCCCATCCAGCGGCCAAGCCCCGGTTCGAAGCCGTCCACGGTCAGCACCAGCACGCCCGGCCGCGTGCGGTCGGCGACGAAGGCCGGTGTCGGCTCCATCATACGGGGGGTCAGGGTCAAGGGCCGGGCGGCCCCTTCGCCGTCGATCAGCGCCAGGGTCACGGCGCGGCCCTCGGCAATGTCCTGTTCGGGCGTCCAGAGTGCGCCCTCGCCTGTGACCAGCCGCCAGCCGACGGCCACACCGGCCTCGGCAGCAGGCGAACCAGGCCGGACCTGCTCGATCACATAGAGGTCACCGGAGGGTTCGGGCCGTAGCGACACGCCGATCGCGGGCCGGCGCTGACGCAGCGTGTCCTGGCGGCGGGCCATGGCGGGGGGTGCGGCGCCGGCGTGGTCGTCGTCCAGCAGATCGAGCATGTCGCCGAGTGCGCGATACAGGGTCCGGTCATCCGGTGCCGTCAGCGCGACCCGACGCCAGGTCCGGCGCGCCGCGTTCCAGTCCACCCCATGCAGGTCCGGGTCGTAGTACTGGCTGCGCACCTCGTTCCAGACACGGTCGAAGACCCGCTGGTTCATCCGCGCCCGCTCGGGATCGGGCGTTGCCGGCACCGCCGCAGGTGCGACAGCCTCGGCTCCCGGTTCAGCCGCAAACGTCGGAGCGGCGATGAGCCCAAGGCTCATCGCCGCCGATGCGGACAATATGTGAAACAGGCACCGCAGGATCATGACGCCATTAGAAGGCGCCTTGATCGCCTTTCAAGTCACGAAGTCGCAGCCGCGATCAGTCTTCACCGCCCGGCCCCGTCTCGATGCGGTGAACAAAGACCTCGCTGTTGCCGGAGCCACGTTCGCCCGCCTCGATGAAGCCGGAGCGATCGGCGTCCATTCGGGCGAAGGCTTCGCGCAGGGGGGCGCTGAACTCGGCCTCGCTGATCTTGCCGTCATTGTCAGCGTCCAGATCGTTCTCGCCGCCAGTGCCGCCGACACGCACGACCTCGATCCGTTGAACGGAACCGCCCTCGTCCAGGGCTCCGCCGGGTTGGGCCCCGCCCTCGGGGCTCGAGAAGACCATGACCTGGTGGTCGCCGCCCGGCCCCTCTGCACGGCGGAACTCGATCCGCGGCGGCAGGCTGCCGGAATCCGGTCCCCTGCCCGGCTGGTGCCCCCTTCGAGCCACCCATTCTCCCCAGGTTTCGCGGCGAACCTCCGCACCGGGCGTGCCATCGGGCCCTTCGGGTCCGCCATGAACCACGATCTCGCGCCGCCCGTCGGCGCCGGGCGCGCCGACGACGACCCGTGTGTGGCCATCCAACCGCTCGATGTGGACGCCCTCCTCGCGACCGTCCACCCGCCGAATCTCGACCCTCGGCATTCCGGCAACGCCATGAGGGCCATGACCGTGCGGGACCCGGACGACACGGACACCGGGACCTTCGCCACCTGAACCCATGACGCCGTGGCCCGAGGTCAGCTCCTCGGTCGACAAGCGGCCGTCGCTGTTCGCGTCCATGCGTGCGAAATGGTCGTTCATCGGCGCGGCGAACTCTTCGCGGGTGATCTGGCCGTCGCCGTCCTTGTCGAGGCCTCCGGGGACGTCGGTGCCCACGAAAACGACCCGACCCTGTCCTTCTGACGGGGCGGGCGGTACCGGCGGCTGCTGCAGCAGGGCGGCGGAAAGGGCGATCAGGCTCAGCATGGGCGGTCGGCTTTCGTTGTTGTACAGAGCCTGTTCGACCACGGCCGGCTTGCCGGAGTGTTTCAAAGGTCCCCCTCGATTGTTTCAAAGCTGAAATGACGGCGAGCGCCGAATTCGCCACAATGGCTGCCATGCAAGCCGACGCCGCTCCCCGTATTCTGGTCGTCGACGACGACCCCGGCATCCGCGAGGTGCTGTGCGACTATCTGGCCCTGCATGGTTATGACGCTGCGGGGGCCGCCTCGGCCGCCGAAATGGATCGCGCTGTGGCGCATCAGGCACCGGACCTGATCGTGCTTGACCTGATGATGCCGGGCGAGGACGGGCTGTCGGTCTGCCGCCGCCTGGCCGGCAAGGGGCCGCCGATCGTCATGCTCTCGGCCATGGGGGAGGATACCGACCGGATCATCGGGCTGGAGCTTGGAGCCGACGACTATCTGGCCAAGCCCTGCAATCCCCGTGAACTGCTGGCCCGTGTCCGCGCCGTGCTGCGCCGGCCGCGAGAGGAGGCGGCCGCCGAGGGGCCGGCGCTGGCCTTTGCCGGCTGGCGGCTGGACCTGCTGCGCCGCGAACTGACCCGGCCGGATGGCCGCGCCGTGTCTCTTTCGGCGGGGGAGTTCGCGTTGCTGCGCGCCTTCGCCGAACGGCCCGGACGGGTGCTGACGCGGGACCAGTTGCTGGAACGGGCGCGGGGTGCCGACGCCGATGTCTTCGACCGCGCCATGGACGTGCAGATCAGCCGCCTGAGGAAGAAGCTCGATGACGGCTCCGGACTGGAGATGATCCAGACCCTGCGTGGCGAGGGCTATATGTTCGATGTGCGGGTCGAGCGACAGAATTGCGCAGGGCCGGCGGTCGAATGAAGCGTCCGTCGGCCTTTCCGCTCATGGTCCAGGTCGCGGCCCTGGCCGCCCTGTCCGTGATTCTATCACAGGCAGTCGCCTTCGGTGTCGTCCTGCTGGCCCCCGAACCCCGGCCGGCGGGATTCACCGTCGAGGCCGCCGCAAATGCCCTCAAGGGTGAGCCGGCCGAAACAGCGGATGGACGCCTCCTGCGCCGACGCATTGTTGACCAGCCTCCAGAGACCGTGCCTGAGCCCGCATTCGACCCCACAGCCCTGGCCATTCGCGCCGGGCTGGCCCGCCAGCTGGGTGTTGATGCGTCACGGGTCCGGGTGACGATCGACCGCAGTGGTCGTGGTAGACGGTTGATCGGGTCCGGGTCGCCTTCGTCGACCGACGGTAGGCAACTCGACTTCGTCACGGTGCGTCAGGCCCCCCGGCCGGCATCTTCGGAGCCCCAGGTCGCCGTTGTACCGTCAGCCGGGACCCGACCTGTGGCCTCCGGCACCGTGACCTGGTGGTCCAGTGATCGTGTGATCATGCAGCCTGGCACCGGAGTCCGCTCCCACATCCCGACGCCGGATGGCAGGCCCGAGGGGCCCGGAGGCGTGATCATGGTCGACCGCGGTTCCCGGCAGATCACGGTGATGGCTGACCGGCTGACCTTCGCGCCCTTCGCGGCTTCCGTGCGTCAGCCGGACGGCCGCTGGGCCACGGTCGAGCCCCCGCGAGGGCTGTTGTCGCCCTGGCAGCAGCGCATCCTGATAGCGCTCGGCATCTCCATCCTGCTGCTGGCCCCCCTGGTGTGGTGGATGGCGCGACGGCTGACCCGGCCGATCCGGGTCTTTGCGGAGGCCGCCGAACGTCTGGGCGCCGACCCTGAGGCCGAGCCCCTGACCCCGTCCGGCCCGTCGGAGGTGCGCACCGCCATCCACGCCTTCAACGACATGCAGGCGTCCCTGCGCGACCACATGCGACGCCGCACCCAGACCGTCGCCGCCATCGCCCACGACTTGCGCACACCCCTGACGCGGCTGCGCTTCCGTGCCGAACAGGCACCCGGGGCGGTGCGCGACCGCATGGCCGCCGATATCGAGGAGATGGATGCCCTGATCGCCCAGGCCATGGCCTATGTGCGCGGCGAGGCACCGCCGGACCGGCGCGAGGCCTTCGATCTGGACGCCCTCGCCGCCGACTGCGCGGCCGGCTTCTCTGAAACCGGCGGTGCGGTGACCTTCGACGGTGGTGGCGAACTGCCGGTCGAGGCCGACCCCGCCGCCCTGCGTCGCGCCCTCGCCAACCTGATCGCCAACGCCGTCAAATATGGCGGCGCGGCATGGGTGAAGGCCTTTGCGATGGACGGGCGCGCGGTGGTCACGGTCGAGGACGACGGCCCCGGCCTGCCCGAAGACGAACTCGAGGCCGTGTTCGAACCCTTCCACCGCGCCGAACGCTCGCGCAGCCGAGAGACCGGCGGAGCGGGCCTTGGCCTGACCGTCGCCCGCCAGGCGGCGCGCGCCCATGGCGGCGACGTGACCCTTGCCAACCGGAGCGAAGGCGGCCTCTTGGCCCGGCTGGAACTGCCCCTCCACGCCGACGACTGACCGCCCGAACGTTACAGTCGATCACGCCTTGTGACGGGCGCGGGGTTGATCGCCGCGCCCGTCGGCTTCATTGAAGCGCCAACCCTGACACCGCTTCTTTCGGAGACCGCCCCATGACTGTCCGCGTCGCCATCAATGGTTTCGGCCGTATCGGCCGCCTCGTCCTGCGCTCGATTGTCGAGCATGGCCGTCGTGACATCGAGGTGGTGGCGATCAACGACCTGGGTCCGGTCGAGACCAACGCCCACCTGCTGAAGTATGACTCGGTCCACGGCCGCTTCCCCGGCACGATCGAACACGGCGACGGCTGGATCGATGTGGGCATGGGCAAGATCAGGGTCACCGCCGAGCGCGACCCGGCCAGGCTCCCGCACAAGGAGCTGAACGTCGACATCGCCTTCGAATGCACCGGCATCTTCACGACGAAGGAAAAGGCCTCGGCCCACCTGACCGCCGGCGCGAAGCGCGTTCTGGTCTCGGCCCCCTGCGACGGCGCCGACAAAACCATCGTCTACAAGGTCAACCATGAGACCCTGACCGCCGACGACATCATCGTCTCCAACGGCTCGTGCACCACCAACGCCCTGGCCCCGGTTGCCAAGGTCCTGCACGACCTGTTCGGCATCGAGCGCGGCTATATGACGACGATCCACGCCTACACCGGCGACCAGCCGACGCTGGATACGATGCACAAGGATCTGTACCGCGGCCGCGCCGCCGCCCTGTCGATGATCCCGACCTCGACCGGCGCCGCCAAGGCTCTCGGCCTCGTCCTGCCGGCCCTGAAAGGCAAGCTGGACGGCTCCTCGATCCGCGTCCCGACCCCGAACGTCTCGGTCGTCGACCTGAAGGTCGTCGCCGGCCGCGAGGTCACCGTGGAAGAGATCAACGCCGCCATCCAGGCTGCCGCTGACGGCCCGATGAAGGGCGTTCTGGCCACCACCGACGAGGCCCTGGTCTCCACCGACCTCAACCACATCGCCGCCTCGTCCACCGCCGCCCTGCCCCAGACCCAGGTGGTCGATGGCAAGCTGGCCCGCGTCCTGACCTGGTACGACAACGAGTGGGGCTTCGCGACGCGGATGGCCGACACGGCGCTGGTGATGAGCAAGCTGATCTAGGGTTCCGATCCCTCTCCCGACGGGAGAGGGCTTGAGCGCCTGAGAGCGAAGCGATCAGCCGCGCGAAAGGGTGAGGGTTCGGCGGCGGCCGTCGGCGAAAGCCGCCGCACGGACCCCGCCACGGCTTACGCCGAGGGACAGAGCCGACCCTCATCCGGCGCTGCGCGCCACCTTCTCCCAACGGGAGAAGGAGTTCAGGAGAGCGACCATGACCTTCCGCACCCTCGACGACGCCCCCGCCCTCGCCGGCAAGACCGCCCTCGTCCGCGTGGACTTCAATGTCCCGATGGAGAACGGCAAGGTCACCGAGGATACCCGCCTGCGCGTCGCCCTGCCGACGATCAACAAGCTGCGCGACGCCGGTGCCCGCGTCGCCCTGCTGGCCCATTTCGACCGGCCCAAGGGCAAGGTCGTCCCCTCGATGAGCCTGCAGCCCGTGGTCGACGACCTCGAACACCTGCTCGGTGCCCCGGTCCGGTTCGCCACCGACTGCGTGGGCGATGAAGCCAAGGCCATGATCGCCGACCTGCCGCTGGGCGGCGTGGTCCTGCTCGAGAACGTCCGATTCCATGCCGGCGAGGAGGCCAACGATCCCGCCTTCGCCGCGCAATTGGCGGAACTCGGCGACGTCTATGTCAATGACGCCTTCTCCGCCGCCCACCGCGCCCACGCCTCGACCGAGGGCCTCGCCCGCCTGCTGCCCGCCTATGCCGGCGAGTCGATGCGCCGCGAGCTGGACGCGCTCGACGCCGCCCTGGGCCGGCCGCAGAAGCCGGTCATCGGCATCGTCGGCGGGGCCAAGGTCTCGACCAAGCTGGACCTGCTGAAGAACCTGGTCGGCAAGCTGGATCGCCTCGCCATCGGCGGCGGCATGGCCAACACCTTCCTGTTTGCGCAGGGGATCGACATCGGCGGCTCCCTGGCCGAACGCGACATGGCCGACACCGCCCTCGAAATCCTCGCTGAAGCCAAGGCCCGGGGCTGCGAAATCCTGCTGCCCGTGGACTTCGTCGTGGCCACTGAGGTCAAGCCCGGGGCGGCATCCCGCCCCGTCGCCGCAGGCCAGCCGCTGTCGGCCGATGACAAGATCCTCGACGCCGGCCCGGCCACGGTCGCCCGCCTGACCGCCGCCATCGACGCCTCGAAGACCCTGATCTGGAACGGCCCGCTGGGCGTGTTCGAGGTCCCGCCCTTTGACGCCGCCACGGTCGCCGTGGCCCACCATGTGGCGGCCCGCACCCGGGGCGGACATCTCGTCGCAGTCGGCGGCGGCGGCGACACGGTCGCGGCCCTGCATCACGCCGGCGTGGCCGACGACATGACCTTCGTCTCCACCGCGGGCGGGGCCTTCCTCGAGTGGATGGAAGGCAAGCCCCTGCCCGGCGTCGAGGCCCTGCGGGCCTGACATCCGCCCTCCACCGGTCAGGAATTCCTGTTACAATGCGTGACTTCACGCGTCTGTGACGCTAGACCACCGGCAAAACACGGGCTCAGGAGACACCCCCATGGCGCGCATCACGCTGCGACAGCTTCTCGATCACGCAGCCGAGAACGACTACGGCCTGCCCGCCTACAACATCAACAATATGGAACAGGGCCTGGCGATCATGGAGGCCGCCGAGGCGGTCAACGCCCCGGTCATCATCCAGGCCAGCCGCGGTGCACGCAGCTACGCCAATGACATCGTCCTGGCCAAGCTGATCGACGCCCTCGCCGAACTGTATCCGCACATCCCGGTCTGCATGCACCAGGATCACGGCAACGGCCCCGCCACCTGTGCCACCGCCATCCAGTACGGCTTCACCTCCGTCATGATGGACGGCTCGCTGGAAGAGGACGCCAAGACCCCCGCCAGCTACGAGTACAATGTCGACGTCACCCGCCGCGTGGTCCAGATGGCCCACAGCTGCGGCGTCTCGGTCGAGGGCGAGCTGGGCGTTCTGGGCTCGCTGGAGACCGGCATGGGTGAGGCCGAGGATGGCCACGGCTTCGAGGGCAAGCTGGATCACTCGGCCCTGCTGACCGACCCGGACCAGGCTGTGGACTTCGTCGGCCAGACCAAGGTCGACGCCCTGGCCATCGCCATGGGCACCAGCCACGGAGCCTACAAATTCAGCCGCAAGCCGGACGGTGCCGTCCTGGCCATGAATGTGATCGAGGAAATCCACCGACGCCTGCCGGACACCCATCTGGTCATGCACGGCTCGTCCTCGGTGCCGCAGGACCTGCAGGATATCATCAACGCCTACGGCGGCCAGATGCCCCAGACCTGGGGTGTGCCGGTCGAGGAAATCCAGCGCGGCATCAAACACGGCGTGCGCAAGATCAACATCGACACGGACAACCGCATGGCGATGACCGGCGCGGTGCGAAAACTGCTGGCGGAAAAGCCGGGCGAGTTCGATCCACGCGCCTGGCTGAAGCCCGCCAAGGAGGCGATGCGCAAGGTCTGCCAGCAGCGCTTCCAGGAATTCGGCTGCGAGGGCCAGGCCTCAAAGATCCGGCCGCTGTCCACCGCCCAGATGGCAAAACGCTATGCCAGCGGCGACCTGAACCCGCATTTCGGTGCCTCGACCACCCGGGCAGCCTGACGCCGTCGGGGTCTGGTCCTTACCAGACCCCGTACTGCCCCTGGAACCGACGGCGCACGTCGCGCACGTCGAGTTCGGCATCATCGATCGCATCCTGTGCCCGGCGCCAGTCGCGTTCAGTGTCAGCCCGCTCGCGGCGGATTTCCTGAATACGGTCACGGATCGCGTTGCGCTGTTCGTCGGTCAGACCCTCGGCGCGCGCCTCGGCCTGTTTGGCCCTGATCTTGTCGTCCAGATCTTCAAGCCGTGAGCCGAGGCTCGAGACACTGCTGCGGGCGCTGCTCAACGCCTGTTCCGCTGCATAGACGATCTGGCCGTCGCGATAGGCCGGCAGGAATTCGTCTTCCTGCGCGGGCGTGCAGACCCCGTGATAGGTGTCGCCCGTGCGTCCCTCCTCGAACCCGCGCTCCCAGCGGCAATAGCCGTTAAGCCCGTCCGCACGGGCCGAACGGTAGGCCACCAGGTCCGGTGCCACGCCATATTCCGCGCAAGCCTTCTCATGGTCCGCAAGCAGGCTCATCGGCCTGCCTTCCGAGCCATCCCGATAGCCGACCTCGCCCCAGGCCCCGGCCAGGCACTGGTCCTCGGACATGGTGGCACAGCTGGCGAGCGCGAGCGCCGCGCCCCCGGCGGCGGCAAGAAGCAAAAGTCTCATGGCTGGCTCATCCCCTGCATCGTGGTTTCAGCATGGCCCAGCTTGGCCGTTCCGCCAAGCTTGCGCATTGCCCCCACGCGCCCACGACGTGCTAGACCGCCCTGCCGCCCGGCCTGAGCGGCGGAGCACCCCGTGTCCGACGAACCCCTGATCGAAGATTTCGCCGCTGAAGAGGACCTCCCGCCCGTTCTGGAGGCCCATCTGACGAACGGCGGTGCCCGCCTCGACAAGGCTCTGTCGGACCTCTTCCCGTCCCTGTCCCGCGCCCGGGTCCAGGCCCTTCTGGCCGAGGGCGTCGTGACCCGCGACGGCCAGCCCGTGTCGACCGCTTCGGCCAAGGCCCTGCCCGGCCTCTATGCCGTCGCCCTGCCGGCCGTCATCTCCGCCATCCCCCAGCCGGAAGACATCCCCCTCACCGTCCTGTTCGAGGACGCCCATCTGATCGTGATCGACAAGTCGGCCGGCATGGCGGTGCATCCCGCACCGGGCAGCGAGACCGGCACCCTGGTCAACGCCCTGCTGCATCACTGCGCCACATCGCTGTCAGGCATCGGCGGCGTCGCCCGTCCCGGCATCGTCCACCGGCTCGACAAACACACCTCCGGCGTCATGGTCGCGGCCAAGTCCGACGCCGCCCACGCCGGCCTCTCGGCCCTGTTTGCCACCCACGACATCGAGCGGACCTACATCGCCCTCGTCCGCGGCGCGCCCCAGCCTGAGAAGGGCCGTATCGTCTCCAACCTCGGCCGCTCGACCGGGGATCGCAAGAAGATGGCGGTGCTGCGCGTCGGCGGGCGCGAAGCCATCACCGACTATGTCGTCGACGCCCTGTACGGCGCGGCACCGAAAAAGGGCAGCCGCCCGGCCGCTCCACCGCTCGCCGCCCGCGTGGCCTGCACACTGCACACCGGCCGCACCCACCAGATCCGCGTGCACATGGCCTCGAAGGGTTCACCGCTGCTGGGCGACCCGGTCTATGGCACGGGCAGTCCCGCGCAGCCGGTGCGGGAGGCCATCGCCGCGGCCGGCCTGACGCGGCAGGCCCTGCATGCCGCCATCCTCGGCTTCGTCCATCCGATCACCGGCGAGGCCCTGCGGTTCGAGACGCAGCCGCCGGAAGACATGCGCTTGCTCGAACAGGGCTTGGCCGGACTGTAGAAGCGAGGTCCGTCTTGATTAAGGACGGACTATCCTGTAAACTTTCCGCATCTGGTGCCGTGGCGCCGGGGCAACGGTCACGCTTTCGTGTGACCATCCGCCACTGACAAGTGCGGAAACCCGACCCTATGTCATCCGTTGAGGGGTGAGGCGGCGGTGCACATCGGGTGGTCGCTTCCGAAGGACCCGCTCGTTTACACGGTCGGAGGGACCATATGGCTGTAACCAGATCACTCGCGGTGATGTCGCCTGAACAGGGGCTGTCGCGATACCTGACGGAAATCCGCAAGTTTCCGATGCTTGCGAAAGACGAAGAATTCATGCTCGCCAAACGCTGGACCGAGCACCAGGACGCCGAGAGCGCCCACCGCCTCGTCACCTCGCACCTGCGCCTCGTGGCCAAGATCGCCATGGGCTATCGCGGCTACGGCCTGCCGATCGGCGAAGTGATCTCCGAGGGCAACGTCGGCCTCATGCAGGCCGTCAAGAAATTCGATCCCGACAAGGGCTTCCGCTTGGCGACCTACGCCATGTGGTGGATCCGTGCCTCGATCCAGGAATACATCCTGCGCAGCTGGTCGCTCGTGAAGATGGGCACCACCGCCGCGCAGAAGAAGCTGTTCTTCAACCTCCGCAAGGCCAAGAGCCAGATCTCGGCCTTCGAGGAAGGCGACCTGCGTCCGGAACATCTCTCGGCCATCGCCACCAAACTGGGCGTCTCCGAGGAAGAGGTCACCAATATGAACCGCCGCCTCGGCGGTGACGCCTCGCTGAACGCCCCCATCCGTTCGGACGGCGAGAGCGAGTGGCAGGACTGGCTGGCCGACGACACGGCGGTCTCCCAGGAGACCCAGCTCGCCGAAAGCGAAGAAAAGTCGATCCGTATGGGCCTGCTTCAGGAAGCCATGGAAGAGCTGACGGACCGCGAGAAGCACATCCTGACGGAGCGTCGCCTCAAGGACGATCCCGTCACGCTCGAGGAACTGGCCGGCCAGTACGGCGTGTCGCGCGAGCGCGTGCGCCAGATCGAGGTCCGCGCCTTCGAAAAACTCCAAAAGGCCATGCGCGCAGCCGCCGAAGAGCGGAACCTGGTCGACGCCTGATCCCCAAGGCGGGCGGTCCAGCCGGGCCGCCCGCCTTCAGGTCACTGCCACTACAGTCTGATAGCGCGGTTCCCGCCAGCTCTCGCTGTCCAGAATCTGGCCAAGCACCTCGACCGCATCCCAGACATCGGCATGCCGCGTATACAGGGGTGCGAAGCCGAACCGGATCACGTCCGGCGCGCGGAAATCGCCGATCACCCCGCGCGCGATCAGGTTCTGCATCACCGCCCAGCCGTGCGGGTGGGTAAACGAGACCTGCCCGCCGCGCGTCGCCGCCTCACGCGGACTGGCCAGCGCCAGACCCTTGCCGACGCATCGCGCCTCGACCCGTTCGATGAACAGGTTGCCCAGTGCCCCCGCCTTCGTCCGCGCCGCAGCCATATCCACCCCGCCAAACGCGTCCAGAGCGGAGTCGAGGGCCGTGAGGCTCAGGATGGGCGGCGTCCCGCACAGCCAGCGGTCGATGCCCGGGGCCGGTGCATAGTCCTCGACGAAATCGAACGGACGCGCATGACCCATCCAGCCTGACAAGGGATTGCGCAGCGCTGCCTGATGCCGCTTCGCCACGAACAGATACGCCGGCGCGCCCGGCCCGCCGCTCAGATATTTGTAGCCGCAGCCCGCCGCCAGATCGGCCCCGTCGCGGTTCAGATCGACGTCCAGCACCCCCGCGCTATGGCTCAGGTCCCACAGACTCAGCGCGCCTGCGGCCCGGATCGCCGCACTCAATCCCGCCATGTCGCGCACCGCGCCGCTGCGATAGTGGACATGGCTCAACAGGACCAACGCCACCCGGTCGTCCAGCGCCGCCTCGATCCCGCCGGGAGTGACCACTCCCAGCTCGACTTGCGGCATCATCCCGGCCAGCCCCTGGAGGATGTACAGGTCCGTCGGAAAGTCCCCGCCTTCGGTCAGCACCACATGCCGTCCGCCCTGGGCACCCACGGCCGCAGCCGCCAGCTTGAACAGGTTCACGGACACGGAATCCGCAGCCACGACCTCGTCCGCCTCCGCTCCGATCAGGCGTGCGATCTTGCCGCCGACCTTTTGCGGCAGTCCGATCCAGCCATGCTTGTTCCAGCTGCCGATCAGGTCTTCGCCCCACTGCTGATCAACGGCGTGACGCACCGCCGCCGCAGCCGCGACCGGCAGGGCACCGAGCGAATTGCCGTCCAGATAGATCACCCCGTCGGGCAGGCTGAACCTGTCCCGCGCCGCGCCCAGCGGGTCGGCAGCATCCCGGTCGAGACAGTCCTGTCGGGTGGTCATTCTCTCGGGCTCCGGTTGCCGGACGGCTCCTGCTCTCTACAGTGAGCCGCCGCGCCAGTGAAACGGCAACCTGGACAGGATCCTCGATGCGCTTGTTGACCACCGGCTTGGCCGCCTTCGTCGCCTTGCTGACATCGACCGCCTGCGCCCCGTCCCCGACGCTGGTCGCTCCGGTCGAGACTCGCGCGCCCATCACCTTCAGCCAGCTTCTGGCGCGGCCCCGCGCCGCCGCCAATCATCGCATCGCCTACGGCCCCGACGCGCTCCAGTTCGGCGAGCTGTGGTTGCCGCGCGCCGCCGGCCGACATCCCGTGATCGTCCTGATTCACGGCGGCTGCTGGCGCGCCGACCTTCCGGGCACCGAGCTGATGGACTATATGGCCGCCGACCTGCGCGGTCGGGGGTATGCCGTTTGGAACCTCGAATACCGCCGCATTGGCCACCCCGGCGGTGGCTATCCGGGCACCTTCCAGGACATCGCCGCAGGCCTCGACTATCTGCGCGCCATCGCCCCGCAACATCGCCTCGATCTGCGTCGTGTCGCAGTCTCAGGCCATTCCGCCGGTGGCCATCTGGCACTCTGGGCGGCGGCGCGTGATCGCCTGCCGGCGCAAAGCCCCCTTCGCACCGAGGACCCGCTGCCGGTCCGCGGCGTCGTCTCCCTCGCCGGCATCGCCGACCTCGACGCCTACCGTCAGACGGGGCCCGAGGCCTGCGGCGGTCCCTCGACAATCGACGGCCTCATTGGCGTCCAGCAACCCGGCGGCCGCGACGTCTTCGCCGACACCTCCCCGCCGGCCCTGCTTCCGCTGGGGGATCGTCAGGTCTTGATCTCAGGGGCGCTGGATCCGATCGTGCCGCCCCGCTTCGGTCAGGACTACGCCGCCGCTGCTGCGGCTCGCGGCGATTCGGCTCAATCCATAGTGCTTGAGGGTGCCGGCCATTTCGAGGTCATCGATCCGACCTCTGCGGTCTGGCCGGAGGTCGTGGACGCCTTCGACAGCCTGCTGCGTTAGCGGGCTCAGCCCGCCTTCGCGACAGGCTCGGCCGCCTGGTGCATGGCCAGCAGGGTGCCGATCGGTGCCGCCAGCGTCGCCTTGGTCGGCGGCCCATCCGCCATGGACACTTCGAGGGCACCGACAGCAACGGCCAGGCGCGAGTCGGACATCTTCATGGCGAGCGTCTTCAGGGTCGCAGCCTGCTCGCGGATCGCGCGCACGGCCTGCATCGGATCGCTGTCGAACTGGTCGAGGGCCGAACCCAGGATGCGCATGGCCTGATCCCTGGCCTCGCCCTGTCCCGCACCGCCGGTCGCGGACCGATCAGCTTTCCGCTTGCCCGACCCGGCGAATTCGCCCGAGTTGAACCGGCGCCGGTCCGGTCCGATGTAGCCCACCGCCTCAACCCAGTCCCGCGGCTTCAACGCGACGTTCTCGACGCGCCTGAACAGGTCCGCGCTTGTGAAGGGCTTGCGCAGGAACTCATGCACGCCGGAATCCCGCGCACCCAGAATCGTGCGTGCGGTCGCATCGGCTGTGATCATGATGATCGGTGCCCGGCGGCAGTTCATGTGCGAACGCCGCAGCGCCCTCGCAAGGGATTCGCCGTCAAGACCCTCGCCCGTGCGTTCGGTGAAGACGATGCCGGGCTCCAGCTCCGCCGCCGCCATCAGTGCGCGCTTCTCGTCCGGTTGGACCACCACGTCCCGCGCGCCTAAACCCTTCATGATGTCGGTCAGCAGACGGGCTGCATGAGGATTCGGGTCGACGATCAGCACCCGTTTTACCACGGGTTCCAACTTCGCCAGCGTACGACGTTCGACTGCAAACAAGACGCGGACCTCCACCTCGGAGGTCGTAACTAGCCGCTACCTGTTAAAAGCCGTTGAACGCGGGGTTTTTCGGCGCTTGCCCCCCTTGCCTAGCCCCGGAACGGGTCATGCATCATGATCGTGTCGTCCCGCTCGGGGCTGGTCGACAGCAGGGCCACCGGCGCGCCGATCAGCTCTTCGATCCGCCGGACGTATTTGACCGCATTGGCGTTCAGGTCGCGGAAGCTGCGCGCACCGGCGGTGCTTTCGCTCCAGCCTTCCATTTCCTCGAACACCGGCTCGGCGGCGGCCTGCGACTTCAGGCTGGACGGCAGATAGTCCAGCACCTCTCCGTCGATCCGATAGCCGGTGCAGATCTTCAGCGTCTTCAGCCCGTCCAGCACGTCCAGCTTGGTCAGGGCGATCCCGTCGATGCCATTGATCGCCACCGACTGCCGCACCAGCACCGCGTCGAACCAGCCGCAACGCCGCGCCCGGCCGGTATTGACCCCGACCTCACGCCCGACCGTCGCCAGATGCGTCCCGACCTCATCGTTGAGCTCGCAGGCGAACGGACCCTCGCCCACCCGGGTGGTGTAGGCCTTCACGATCCCCAGCACATAGCCGACCCCGCGCGGCCCGATACCGGAACCCGCCGCCGCCTGCCCGGCCACGGTGTTGGAACTGGTCACATAGGGATAGGTGCCGTGGTCCACATCCAGGAAGGCACCCTGGGCACCCTCGAACAGCACCCGCTTGCCGTCCCGCCGCGCCTGATCCAGCACCCGCCACGCGGGTTGCACATAGGGCAGGACCTTCGGCGCGATCTCCAGCAGCTGCGCCAGCAGTGCCTCCGGATCGATGGGCTCCAGCCCCAGCCCGGCGCGCAGCGGATCATGGTGCGAGCGCAGCCGATCGATCTTGACCTTCAGGTCGTCGACATTGGCCAGGTCGCAGACCCGGATCGCCCGCCGTCCAACCTTGTCCTCATAGGCCGGGCCGATGCCCCGCCCCGTGGTGCCGATACGCGCGCCCGGCGCACTGGCCGCCGCCTCGCGCGCCACGTCCAGCGCCGGATGGATAGGCAGGATCAGACAGGCGTTGTCGGCGACGATCAGCACGTCAGGGCTGATCGTGATGCCCTGCGCCTCGATCTTGGTGATCTCGCCGACCAGATGCCAGGGATCGACCACCACGCCATTGCCAATGATCGAGGGCTTGCCCTGCACCACGCCCGAGGGCAGCAACGCCAGCTTGTAGACCTTGCCGTCGACGACCAGCGTATGGCCGGCGTTGTGCCCGCCCTGGAACCGCACGACCATATCGGCCCGGTTCGACAGCCAGTCGACGATCTTGCCCTTGCCCTCGTCGCCCCACTGGGCACCGACTACCGCGACGTTCGCCAAGACTGTTCTCCGCTGTCCGGGATTTCGGAATGCGGGCGCAGCCTATAGCCGGGGAATCATCGGGTGTCGCGCAGCCTTCAGATTTTCTTCGGCCGATAGTCGCGCTTGTCGATGCAGGCATCGTACGTGGCTCGGTCGATGCGGATCCAGTCTGTATTGTTGATCCCTCGCCAGTGCTTAACGGCCGGACTGAAGGGATAGGCTGATGCCATTTTGATCCACCGGCCTTTGTCGGCCGCAATCAGTCGGATTTCGGTGGCGACTTCCGCTAGGTCCTGATCCCGGCAGAATACAAGGGCGACATCAAATTCGTCCCTGTGCGCCATCTGGATGATGTCCAGAGCGATCCTGACATCGATACCTTTTTCGTCGCCATCCAGAAACGAATGGACAGTACCGTCGGGTAGCCTGACTTGCTTGTTTCGGTATCTCAGCGACCGGGTGCAGACGTAAGCATTGTCCCGCCCCATCTGGGCGCCCTTTGCAGTCCAGAAGTGATTCCAGAAGGGATTGTCGGAAGCATCAGGAACGCCAGTGTAAAAGCGAACGCCCTGGACATGCCATCCGTTAGCCGCACAAATTGCATTCGTGAGCGCGACCGGGTCGTAGTTTGGAAACGGATATCCAAACGCCGCTTTTGCGCTGTGAAAGAGATTCTGGCCGTCGAAAAAAGAGACGGCACGAATGATCGCGGGCAGCTTGGCCATTGGCAATCGTGGCGAACCCTGGCCACAGAATCAATAACCCCGCCGGAGTCCTCCGAAAAGGCGTGTCCGACGGGGAAGAAGTTGATGCGGTATGTATAGGCACCAAGTGCGCATTTTGTCAAGTTATTCGGCACTTCACGCTCATTCGAGCGCGGTCTCAAACGCCCAGTCCAGCCACGGCGTGAGCGCTTGGATGTCCGCCGTCTCGACCGTACAGCCGCACCAGATGCGCAGGCCGGCCGGTGCGTTGCGGTGGCTCTCGATATCGAGAGCCGCGCCCTCGTCCTCGACCAGCGCCTTCATCCGGCGAACCAGCGCCTGCCGCGCTTCCTCCGGCATGGCGGTCACGCGCGGATCGACGATCTTCAGGCACACCGAGGTGGTCGACCGGCTCGCCGGATCAACGGCCAGATAGTCGACCCAGTCCGTCCGCCGGACCCACGCATCCAGCGCCGCCGCATTCGCCTCCGTCCGCGCGATCAGCGCTTCAAGCCCGCCCGCCGTCAGTCCCCATTCGACCGCGTCGATCCAGTCCTCGATCGTCCAGACCGAAAAGGTGTTCAGCATCGACCCGCTGGCCAGCAGCCGGTCGAACCCGTTGGCGTCGCGCAGGCGCAGCACCTTCGGCACGGGCCGTGGCGGCGCATAGCGATCCAGCCGCTCGACGGCCCGCGGCGACAGGGCGGCCACGCCCAGCCCGGCCTCTCCGCCCAGCGCCTTCTGGAAGCTGAAGGTCACCACATCCAGCTTGCCCCACGGCAAGGCCATGGCGAACGCCGCGGACGTGGCATCACAGATCACGATCCCCTCGCGGTCATCCGCGATGAAGTCCGCATCCGGCGCACGGACGCCCGAGGTCGTCCCGTTCCAGGGAAACACCAGATCCTTCGCCGGGTCGACCGCCGAGGTATCAGGCCATTCGCCCCACGGCGCCGAGATGACCTCGGGCTCCAGTTTCAGATGGTCGACCGCGTCGGTCGCCCACACCTTGCCGAAATTCTCGAACGCCAGCACCTGCACCGGCCGTTCACCGAGCATCGACCACATGGCCGCCTCCACGGCGCCCGTATCGGATCCGGGCACATAGACCAGTACCCAGTCCGCCGGAACCTGCAGCAGTTCCCGCGTCAGCCTCAGCCCGTGCGCAAACCGCTCCACCACCTCCGGCGCGCGGATGCCACGCCCGAGCAGCTCATGCGAAATCGCCTGCGATGACCAGCCCGGCCGCTTCGCCGTCGGTCCCGCCGAAAACCACGGCCGCCCAGGCTTGAGGTTCGGCTTGCTCGCCATCAGTCGCGGAACGGCCGCACGGGCCCCTTGTCGCGCGCGTCCTGCGCCAGCCTGGTCAGCTCAGCACTGTCCTCCGGCAGGGTGATCATCAGCCTGGCCAGAAGGTCGCCGCGCTTGCCGTCCGCAAAGGCACCCCGGCCCTTCAGCCTCAGCACCTTGCCCGAGCTGGAACCGGCCGGAATGGTCATGCTGACCGTCCCCTCGGGCGTCCGCACCGGCACCTTGCCGCCCAGCACAGCATCATACAGCGCCACCGGCTGATCCATCGTCAGGTCCGCCCCATCGCGGGTGAAGACCGGATGCTTCGCCACCTTCAGCTCGATCAGCGCGTCGCCCGCGGGCCCGCCCCGCCCGGGCGCGCCCTGACCCTTCAGCCGGATCGTTTGCCCGTCGGCGGCTCCCTTCGGGATCGCCACATCCAGCATCCGCCCGTCCGAAAACTGGATGCGCCGCGTGGCACCCGAGATCGAGTCTTCCAGACTGATCTCCAGCGTCGCCTTGACGTCCTGCCCCTTGGACGCGAACCCGCCGGGCCGCGCGCCACCCGGCCGGGCCCCGCCGCCGAACATGCCGCCGAACAGCTCGTCCAGATCGATGTTCTCGAAACCCTGCTGCCGGGCACCGCCCTGACCAAAGGGATTTCCGCCGGGCGCGCCGCGCGCACCGCCGGCACCGCCGCCGAAGCCACGGAACTGCTCGCGCCCGTCCGCGTCTATCTCGCCCCGATCGAATTTCTCCCGCTTGTCCTTGTCGCCCAGCAGGTCGAAGGCGGCCGTGATCCGCTTGAACCGCTCGTCGGCGACCGTATTGCCGGGGTTCTTGTCGGGGTGCAGTTCCTTGGCGAGCTTGCGGAACGCCTTCTTGATTTCGTCCGCGCTCGCGCCCCTCGAAACGCCCAGTTCCTTGTAGGGATCGCCCGCCACGTCGAATGCCGCTCCATCAAAGTCGAGACTGTCAGTTAGGGCATCGCGTGCGCCGCGCAAAGGGAGGCAGGGCAAATCAGGTCGTCAGTGCGACGAACGCCTCCATCCCCCAGCCGTACCCATCGCCCCACCGGGCCACGGCGACCCGTGCATTCCCGTCCACCCCGCCCGGAAAGTCCCCAGCCAGGTCCGCCGCAGCATAGGTCGCCGAGGTCCCTTCCACCTCGAACACCCTCACCGCCTCGTCTCCATCCATCACTCGCGCCCGAAACCGCATGGACCCGGTCGCGACCCCCTCGCCATCCCACCGGTCGCCATCGATCCTCGACCGCGCGATCCAGCCCAGATCGAAGCCGCCGTCCGCGCGCGCCACGGCCCGCAGATGCGCGGGCGACCACGGCCGTTCATGTATGCCCTGCATCGCGAAGCCGACCTCGCTTACGGTCGCGCCTCCAGCCGGTCCACCCGCCGGCCCGGCTCGCCAGATCAGCGGCAACCCCCGTTCCGCGCGTGGTGCCTCCGCCCTCGCTGGCGTCTGATGGAGGAACACCACCACCGCTCCGCCCGGCGCACCCACCGCATGGGTCCCTTGCTGCCCCCGCAACAGACCTGACAGCCGCCAGACCCCGTCACCGATCAGGGTCGCCGTCCGGAACTGCACCAGCTCCCAGCCTGCGGTGCCTTCAACGGCCACCGCATTGCCGCCCGCCAAGACCGCCGCGTCAGACCGGCTCTCCGGCGCCCGGCCCTCCACCCCAACCAGCACCACATTCACCTCGTCCCACCGGTGACGCGGACCCGCCGCCAGTGCCTCGACCAGCACCCCCACCGTCGACGGCTGCGCCACATCGCCCCGCGCCGTCAGCGATCCGGCGTCCGGCCCGGCGAAGACCCGCATAGGCCGCCAGGGGTCCGCCGCCACGGCCGCGATAGGCCGCCCGTCGTCCTCGCTCCCGATCAGCGGCGGCAGTTCGATCATCCGGAAGAAGGGTGCGCCCGAGGGCATCGGTGCCTCGCCCGCTGACGGCCGACCGTCGTCCTCTCCAGCTACGACCGCCGTGACCGGCTCCAGCACCGCCGACGGCGTCTCGTCCATGTCCAGCCGCATGACCCGCCAGCCGCCGCTCCGGCCCTCAACCGTCACCGTGTCGCCGGGCTCAAGCGCCAGGGCCTCCAACGGCCCCGGCATCAGCGTCAACCGGTCGCCGCCCCCGGCCTCCAGCACCCGCTCCGCCGCCGCCCGCGCCACTGCGCCGGAGCAGACCGCCGGCAGATCCAGATCGACCCCGCCGCCCTCGCCCACCGACCGCACCACCGCCGATCCGGTCTGATATCCAGCATCGCCGTCGATGTAGCGCACCCGCGCTGCCCCCGGCTTCAGCTCAAGTACCCGCTCCGCCTTCAGGCTCACACCCTCCTCCGGTAGCGCCATAGCCGTCAGCGTCATTTCCGCGACCGGCGGCTCGTCCCCGATCACCGCCACCCGACCGCCCCGCTCCGCCGCGATCAGGCCGAGACCGCCCAGCAAGGGCTCCAGCGCGTCTCGCGTCCGCATCGGCCGGTCGATGACATAGCCCTGCACCTCGCCCGTGAACCCACCGATCTCGAACGCATCCTCGGCCAGGCCGCCGCGCCGCAGCACCGCCGCGATCAGGTCGCGTGTCTCCCCCGCCAACCTCCCGTTCAGCCAGTGTCCGGTCCGCCAGCCGCCGGCATCGGCCCATACATCCTCCCGCGCCGGAAACGCCGGCCAGGGCCGCGCATCCCAGCACCAGGCATCCGCCCCCTCCAGCATCGGCCGGCCATAGACCGCCGAAACCGGATTGTTGTCCGCCTCCGCAAAATGCCCCAGCACGGCCTCCAGCGCCCGCCGCTGCATGCGGTCGTCCCGCGCGCCGGTCGAGAACGGCGGCAGGGCGCTCTCAGCGCTCTTCGGATCCTGAAACAGGTTCGGCGCATTGCCGCCGCGGTCCACCGCCGCGCATCCGAACTCCGTCAGCCGGATCGGCTTCATCCCGGCGACCCAGTCCGTAGGTGCCTCGCTTCGTACCCCACCCGGCCGGTTGTGATGCGCGTTCGACCACCACCCCTTCAGATCCTTGACCCGGAACACCCAGTCCTCGCCGTGCGCCGTGTCCACGATCGGAGTTCGCGCCTGCGTCGCCCGATCGGCACCCGACGCGTAGAACCAGTCATAGGACTCGCCGCCCGCAACCTGCATCGCCAGATAGGCCGCATCCCCGGGACTCGCGAAAAGCTCGCCGTCCAGACCCCCGTCGCCCGCCCGCCAGTCGCCCAGCGGCGGATACCAGTCGATCCCGACGTAGTCGATCGCCGCATCGGCCCACAGAGGGTCAAGGTGGAACAGGACCTCACCCCCTTCTCGTATCCCTGCATACTCGGACCAGTCGGCCGCATAGCTGATCTTCACGCCCGGCCCGACCACCGCCCGGCACTCCGTGGCCAGGACGCGCAGCGCCTCAACTGCCGGAAACCCGCCGCCCGCGTCCCGTGTCGTCGTCAGCCCCCGCATCTCCGAGCCGATCAGCAGCCCGTCCGCGCCGGTCTCCGCTGCCAGCGCCGCATAGTGCAGCGCCAGCCGCCGCAGGCCCCAGCCGTCCGCTGTCCCGAACATTGCCGCCACGCCCGCTGACGCGCCGGACCCGTCCTCACCCTTCACCCGCCCGCGCCAGGGATAGGCCGCCTGTTCAGCCCCGCCATACGGATCCGGCAAGCCGTTCCCCGTCGGCACATCCATGAAGACGAAAGGATACAGGGTCACCTCCAGCCCACGGCCCTTCAGCGCCGCCACCGCCTGCCGCACGCTCTCATCCGACGGCGTCCCGCCATACGCAGGACCTTCTCCTCCCCCTTCATGCGGGAGGTGGCCCGAAGGGCCGGAGGGGGCACGGCTGATCAGATGCGCGTCACCGCGTCCCAGCCCCGCAACCGACCACGTCAGCGGCTCCGTCGCCTTGTCCGCCCGCTCCACCCCCGGCCGGATCGTGCATTGTCCCGCCCTCAGGTCATCGCCAAACCAGCCGACCACCAGACTGACCCGCTTCAGGTTCGGGCACTGGGCCTGAAGCTGATCCAGCGAAACCGTCAGGTCCGCTTGCCCGTCCGCTGCGTGCAGGTTCTCCGCCGTCGTCCGGGTCAGCCCGTCGCGCCGCATGACCGCCTCGGTCGCCAGCACAAACTCCCCGGCTCCGGGGATCAGACACACCCCCTCCAGCCGGTCCTCCAGCCGCGGTCCGTCTCCCCGCGCTCGCCGGAACACCTCGAAACCCAGCTGCGGCGGCCGGTTGCCGTACGGCCCGAGCGGCAGGCCCTCGAACACCACATAGGCCGTGCCGCGATACGCCGGCGCCGCGCCTTCCACCGCCTCGATCAGCGGATCGGGCGTCTGCGCCACCCCGCCGCGATGCACCCGCATCGTCACGCCCGACAGGTCCATCGGCCGGCCGTCGGCCCACACCCGTCCGACACCGTCGATCTCGCCCTCGCAAAGGGCGACCGCGAAGCTCAGGGAGTAGTCGTATTCCACCGTCTGCGGCCCACCCTTACCGCCGGACGACGTGCGCCGTCCCTCCAGAAAGCGCGCCGCCCAGATCACCTGTCCCGTCACCCGCGCCCGGCCGAACACACAGGCCATCGGCGCGCCTTCGGCGGTCCCCTGGACCTTCAGCGTCTCCAGACGCGGCCCCCTCTGTCGCGCCGGCTCAAGACTGGAGACGACCCGCTGGTCGATCATCCGCCCCAGGGTCGACCCGATCACCGCCCCGATCGGGCCGCCGATCGCCTGACCGACCCCGCCCAGGATCATCTGCGCCATGCTCAGCCTCCCCGGCTCGGTTCAACAACGGGCCAGCGGAAGGCGGCGACCAGCCGCGCGCGCCACCACGATCCCATCCAGCTCTCCACCACGGCCCGCCCCCAGTAGGCGTGGATCATCCGCGGCTCGACCCCGCTCATGTCACTCAGGATCGCGCAGTGTTTGGCCGGGCACCCCGGTGCCATGCGGAACAGCACCACATCGCCCAAGGCCGCCGTCTCGACCGGAACCTCCATCAGCCAGCGCCGCGCCGCCGCCAGCAGGGTCTCCTCACCCCCGACCTCGGCCCAGTCAGGCCGGTACGCTGGCGGAGCCTCAGGCTCCGCCCCGACCAGTTCGCGCCACACCCCACGGACCAGACCCAGACAGTCCGCGCCCTCGCCCCGCAGGCTGGCCTGGTGCCGGTAGGGCGTCCCCAGCCAGCCGCGCGCGGCCGCCACCACCGCCGCCCTCATCGCCGGCTCCCGCCGTCATGACTCCCGCCCTCGACCGGCGCTGCGGTCAGGAAGTCATCGCCCGGAATGTCCGGAAAACCCTGGAAATTGCCCCCATTGGCGAAGGTTCCGACGCAGGTCGTCCAGCGCTTGTCACAGGCGAGGCCCGGAAACGCCGCCAGATCGACGCCGCACCGCCCGTCTCCCAGCACCGCATCGCAGTCGCGGCCATAGGTCCGGCCCACGACCCGCTCGAGCTTCGCCAGCGGCCCTTCCAGCTCGGCCGTGAACCCCGCCCCCTGCCGCCGGACGCGCGCCAGCGTCGCCGACCACAACCGCACCTTCAGATCCGGCCGATCCCAGTCCACCCGCCACAGCGTGACCGATGCCCCGTCATACCGCCCGGCCTCGACGTCGGCGTCCGTCATGGCCGCATCGTCCAGCCCGCCCGCGACCGCCGCCGACCCTCCGCTCAATCCCACGGCGCTGTCCGCCGCCCCCGCCGTCCAGCCGCTCGCCGCCTGGCACGACAGGCCCTCGATAATCAGGTCGCGGTCATGATCGGTGAACCCCAGCTCAACCCCGTCCGCCCGCTTCAGCACCCAGGCGTGGCACAGCTTCGCCGCCCCGCTCTCGATGCGGGCGGTCATCTCCTCCGGTATGGTTCGCATGGCTCAGACCCGCACCTCGATCAGCGGCACGGCCGCCATCCGGCCCGCGTCGAAACTCTCCAGCGTGACCTCTATCCGGTCGGCGTCGAACCGCACCGGCGTGTCGAACGCGAACCCGGCGGTCACCACGGCGCCGGTCGCCGGGGCGGCATCCAGCGTCGCCACGCCCGTCGCCGCATCGACAGAGAACCCCGACGCCGGCAGTTCGACTCCCGCGACCGCCACCCGCACCGTCCCCTCGACCGGCTTGGCGATCCGCCGCTCCAGCGCGGCCTCGCCCTCCCCGTATCGCTTGACCAGCGGGAACGCCGTCCGCGTCCCGTCGCCCTCGCCCAGAACCTGATCCAGCGGCCCGACCGCCGCCCCGGGCGCGCACGACTTGCAGTCCGCGAAGTCCCGGAACCGGAACCCGTACAGCCGCCCCCGCCGCGCTTCGAAGAACCCCGTCAACGCCGCCATGTCGTCCAGCGACCGCAGATTGGCCCCGATCAGATAGCGCCGCCGCCCCTGCGCCCACGGCGTCGATCGCCGCTCGAACCCGGACCCCAGCGACACGATCTCCGTCCGCCGCTCCACCCCGCCCGTCGACCCGAACGCCAGCCGCGCGGGCAGCCTCACCTCATGAAAGCTCATCCGTCTCTCCGACACGCCGTCTTGTCATCCCCGCCCCGTCATCCCCGCCTTGTCATCCCCGCGAAAGCGGGGACGCACCTCATGAAAGGCCATCGGCCTGCTCCCTGTGCTGCATGATCGTCGGCATCGGCTTTCGCTTGTCGGGCGAGCAGTGTTCGGCCATCCTCCGGGTTACGGACGCGATGTCCGACGCGCGGGAGGGCGACATGACGACAGAGAGTTCCAACCAGGTTCAGAGCTTCGACTGGCAGAAGTTGCTGTTTTCGTTCGAGGGCCGGACACGGCGCTCGCATTTCTGGATCGGCTGGCTGATCTGCCTCGGCGTCGGGGTCGTGGCCGGGTGGATTCCCCTGATCGGCTTCTTCATCTCCATCGCGCTCATCTGGCCCAACCTGGCCATCACGGTGAAGCGCCTGCACGATCTGGGCATGAGCGGCTGGATCGCCGCCGTTCCGTTCGTCGCCAACATCATCGGCTTCGTCATGATATTCGTCAGCGTCGGGGCCTCGGTCTTCATGAACGCCACGGCGCTCGAGAATGAAGACCCGGCCGCCATCCTGGCCCTGGTTGGACCGGCGATCGGCATCCTCGGCCTCCTCTTTCTGGTGAATTTCGGCTTCTTGCTCTGGGTCGGTCTGGTCGACGGCAAACCCGGCTCGAACAAATACGGCTCGAACCCCAAGGGTCTATAGGTAACATCACGCCCGCAGCGCGGCGGGCTGCCACGAGAAGGCCTCAGAGCCGGCGCGCGCCCAGTGACACGGCGCGCGCCAGCATCTGGGCGATCTGCGCCTCGGACCTCAGCAGGGCCGGAGCGCCGCCGTCGACCTGCACATTGACCACCACCCCGCCGCTGCCGGCCTGGCCGATCTCGCCCGCCGCCGACGGCCTGAACACTTCCGGCCCGCGCTCGCCCACCAGATAGCTGCCACCGGGCTGGACGGCTCCACCGTCCGCCCGCGCACCACTGAACATTCCGCCGACCGCCTGTGCGATGGCCGCACCCAGCCCGCCGCCGGCTCCCGACGCCGCATTCACCGCCGCCAGCACCGCCCGCGCCAGCTCGGCCAGGCTGACCTCACCGTCCGCCGCCGCCCTTGCCAGCGACCGGACCAGCCCGTCCCCGGCCCGCCCGAAGGCGTCCTCGATCGACGCCGCCGCCCGCGCCGCCGGCTCACGCAACGCCTCCAGCGCCGCCGCCGCCTCGGCCGCCTTGCGCGGGACCCCGTCCAGGCCGGTTGGTTCGAGTGTGTCCGTCATTTCAACTCCTCTCCCTCCCCCTCCGGGGGAGGGTGGTCGCGCAGCGACCGGGTGGGGAGGGCTCAGCAACCGGCCCTCAGTCCGGCCACGCCGCCGCCATCCGCATCAGATCCTCGCGCTCCATCGGCACCCCGCCGCCCGGCCGTTCCATCAGCATCCGCCACTCGCGCAGCGACAACCGCCAGAAGCCCTCCGGGCCCACGCCCAGCCGCGCCGCCGCCCGCAGCATCTCGCCCCAGTCGGGTCTCCTCCCCACATCGTGGGGAGGAGGACCACCCGAAGGGTGGTGGAGGGGTTCGTCCCGCATCCCCGGTCTCACCGGGCCGCCGCCGCGAACGCCTTCGCCACCGCCTCCGCCGCCTCCTGCGGCTCCACGCCCGCCCCGTCCAGCTCATCCGCCAGCACCCGCTCGCCACCGCCCCGCAACAGAGCGGCCAGCACCACCGTCAGATCCCGCGCCGACAGCGTTCGCATCCGCTCCGCCAGACCGGACAAGCCCTCCAGCCCAAGCCCCGTCTCGATCTCCGCCAGCGCCCCCAGCGTCAAACACAGCCGCCGCTCCGCCCCCGCCAACACCGCGACCACCTCGCCGCGCGCACCATTCGCCGCCATCACAACGCCTCGAACGAAATCTCACCCGCGCTGGCCAGGCTGATCGCGAACGTCGCCTCGCCCTCATGCTCTCCGGCATATTCCAGCGCCGACACCAGGAACGGCCCCTCCAGCACGCCGAAGTCCGGCACAATCAATCGCCACACACTCGCCGACTGGAAAAAGAAGGCCTCGCGGATCAGGGCGTCAGAGGCCGCGTCGCGGAAAATCCCCTGCCCCGCCACCGCCGCCGACTTCACCCCCGCCCCGCCCAGCAGCTCGCGCCACCGCCCGGCGCTGTCGCCGTCCGTCGCATCCACCGTCCGGGCGTTCAGCGAAATCGTCCGCGCCCTTAGCCCCGCCACGGTCGTGAACACGCCCGCCGCGCCCTCGATCTTCAGCAGGATGTCCTTGCCCCGTTGTGCGCTCATTCCGAATCTCCTCGTCATCCTCGGCCAACGGAGCGGGCGCCAGCCCGCGCAGGCCGAGCCGAGGACCCAACCAATTCCGTGATGTCCCGCTTGTGATCACACCTCTTCAGTCACTGCGCGCACCCGCAGCACCGCAAATGTCCGCGCCCCGTCGGCACCCGGAAACACATCGGCGAACGTCACCCCCAGGCTCACCGTCCGCACCCCGTCGGCCTCCAGGACCGCGTCGGTCAGCGCGACCCGCACCGCCGCCAGCACCGCCTTGGCCTCCTCGGTTCCGCGAAACCGCGACACGACCGTCAGGGTCAATGCCTGCTCGACCCCGCCCCCGTCCGCCCCCAGCGGCCGGCTCTCGCAGCGGCCGATCAGCAGGTGCGGAAAGGCCTCGCCGGCAACCGGGACAGACGCCGCGTCCCAAATCCGCGCCGGCTCGCCCAGCAAAGCCCCCACCGCCGCATCCGCCTTCAGATGCCCGATCAGCGCCTTCTGCAGCGCCAGCTCATGCGCGCTCATCGCATCCGCTCCAGGTTCAGGATCGCCCGTCCGCCGACCGTCTCGCCCGAGACGATCCGCCAGTCGCCGCCGCTGAATCCCAGCACCCGGCCCTCGGCCAGCCGCGCGTCCGACCGCGTCTCCGCCGTCACCGTCTCGATCGCCCGGGCACCGCCCGGCTCGTTCTTCTCGCGCCGCCGCCGCGCCCCCAGCTTCAGCCAGGCCGACCCCAGCGGCTCCCAGCTGACCGCCCGCCCGCCATAGGGCGTCTCGCTCTCGACGCCCTGAAGCAGCTCAGCCAGCACCTTCACAGCCGCACCACACGGTACGGCGCGATCCAGGCCTCGACCGGCGCGACCGGCATTTCCGGGTCCCCCCGCTCATAGGCGCGCAGGGCCAGCATCAGGATCGCCAGCCGCAACGGTGCCGGCGAGGTCGAGGTCAATGTCAGCCCGACATCCCCCTCGACCCGCACCCGCGCCGCATCGATCAATGTCTGGATCAGACCGTCCTCGGCGTCATGCCCGACGCGCAGGAACAGCTTCGCTTCCGCCAGTGAGACGGGTGCGGTCATGGGAAACCTCGATTGTCTGGAAAGGAGGTGGCTGGTGGCGGGTGATTGGTGATTGGCTGCGCATCGCGCCGCCCTTCCCAGCCACCAGTCACCAACCACCAATCACCCGGCGAGCGTCAGCTCGCGGCGAACTTCATCACCTTGATCGCATCAAAGTTCTGGACCCCGCCGCCGACGCGTTTGGTCGTGTAGAACAGCACATAGGGCTTGGCCGAATACGGATCCCTCAGCACCCGCACCCCGGCCCGATCGACGATCAGATAGCCGCGCTGGAAGTCGCCGAAGGCGATGGCCGCGCTGTTGGCGGCGATGTCCGGCATGGTCTCGATCTCGGTCACCCGATAGCCCAGCAGGCTCGCCGTATCGCCCGCCCGCTGCGCCGGCTGCCAGATGTAGTTGCCGTCGGCGTCCTTGAATTTGCGCACGGCCGAGACCGTCTTGCGGTTCATCACGAACCGCCCGTTCGGCCGGTACTGGGCCTTGGGCGCATAGACCAGGTCGATCAGCCGGTCGGTCGGACTGGTCGAGGCGAACGCCCCCGCCGCACCCGAGGCGACGTACCCGATCTCGCCCCACACCGCGCTGGCGTCGGCCACGATCGGATAGCTCAGGAAGCCCTTGGGCTTGTTGACCCCGTCACCGGTGACAAAAGCCGTGGTCTCCTGCGCCGCAAAGGCGTCCTCGACCTCGGCGGCCAGCCATTCGTCCAGATCGATCAGGGCGTCGTCCAGCAGCGACTGCGTCGCCGCCGGATTGGCGTACAGATCGGCCGAAGGGAACTCCAGCAGCGCCAGGGTCGCCGGATCCGTCTCCGGCCTTGCCGCGGTCTCCGCCACCCAGCCCGAGGCCACGCCCGCCGTCGACACCGGCTTCCTGAACACGCCCGCGCCGACTGTCCGCACCGTAGCGATCTCGCGCATCGGCGACCCCGCCATCAGCCGTCGCTCGATCGCCCGCTCGGTCTGCTCCGGCACCACATAGCCAGCCGAATTCGACGCCGTCGACAACCCCGTCTTCAACTCCAGCCCGAACGACTGACCGGTCTTGAGGTAGCCGTCAAAGGCGGCCTTCGTCTCCTCCCCATGCAATGGGGAGGGGGACCGCGAAGCGGTGGAGGGGTGGCGGCCGTCCGGCTCGATCCCAGGCCGCCGCCCCTCGCTCACCACCCGGTCCAGCCGCGCCTGCGCCGCCCCGACAGCCTGGTCGATCCGCGCCACCTTCTCCTCCAGCAGCGCGTCCGCCGAGCTCTTCCGCTCGATCTCGTCCAGCCGGGCGTCATTGGCCCCTTTGAACGCCTCGAACGCCGCCATCATTTCATGCATGGCGGCGCGCGCCTCGGGCGTGCCCGAGACGGTTTTGGTCTCTTTCATGGTCTCTCCTGCTACGGTTTCCCTCTCCCGGCGGGAGAGGGCTTGAGCGCACTGCGCCGTCTCCGGCGTCGTCCTTGCGCGACCCGAAGGGCGGCGCGAAGCAGCCAAAGGTGAGGGGCTACGGCGCCCCGTCAGCTCGCACCGGGGCCCTCACCCGACCGCGCCAGAACAGCGGCTTCGCCACTGTGCGCGATCTCCCTCTCCCCTCGGGAGAGGGAGACGACTAAGGTCGCCGCCGTGACCCGCTTCACCCCCCTCGAATCCGACATCCTCGACGCCCTCGCCTGGGACCTGCGCGACATCGCGCCCGACCTCGCCGGCCAGTTCGCGGAGTCCCTGCCCGGTTCGCGCCGCAACAATGGCTCGGGCCTGTTCACCGAGCTGATCGTCGACCGCTCCCGATCGCCGCCCCTGACGACCCCGACCGGCCGGTTCGGCACCGTCCACGCCATGGTCGGCGACCTCCCCGACCCGATCGCCTTTCAGGTAGAGCTCCGTCAGGGCCGGCTGCTGGCCCTGCACGGCGACGCCTATGGCCAGGACACCCGCGCCATCGACTTCGCCCGCGTCCCCTACGACCAGATCTTCACCCTCGATGACCGGGGCGAGTCCGTCGCCTTCGATCCAGCTGCCCTGATGCCCCCCAGCCCCCTGCTGGACCTGCAGCAGCACACCGACCACCAGCCGCCGCCGCACCCGGTCGAGCCCGCCCTGGCCAACGTCGGTGCCCTGCAGCGCGTGCAGGAGCCGGGCCCGCAATCCCTGATCGAGGTCCTGTTCGGCAAGGTCACACCGGCATCCCCGGAGACTGCGGCCGACGAAAGCCCGCCGGACAAGGCCGACCGGACCACCGTCCTCATCGGCCTGTGGGTCTTCATCGGCGCCTTCGCATTTCTGGCCGTCGTCCTCTTCGACGTTCCGTTCGTCTTCGCCCTCTTCCTCGCCGGCGTTCTCGGCCAGGCGCTGCACAAGCCGAAGGTCCTGGACGCCCTCACCCGGGCGACCCGTCGCCTCGGCCAGTACGAATACCGCCCGCCCGAGCGGTGAATCCCCGGCAGTTGCGCTCGATTGACACCCACCGACGGTCGTGATCACCGTTAACCATGATCAAGCGTGGGATGGCTTTGATACCCAGATTGCTCGCCGCGACCGCCACGGTCGCCGCCCTCCTCTCCGCCGGAGCCGTCCAGGCCGCCGACCGCTGCGGGGCCGTCACCCACATGCGCTTCGGCGAGACCCGGGCCTATTTCGGCAATACGCTCGCGGCCTGCCGCCCCGACGGCTACTGCTCGGCCGTCGTGGCCATCGCCGACCCCTCGGGCCAGGCCGCCTGGCGGCATCAGTTGCGCGTGGCCCGCCCCAGTCCCGGCGCCGACTATCTGGTCGAGCTGGCGGCGACCGACCCCATGCCCGTCGCCGGCGTCATGCGTTTCACCACCCCGGGCCAGACCGTCGACCCCGGCCCCTGGCTGGTCCCGACCTCTCCGGGCTCCAACGAGTACCGCGTCAGCGACCCGATCCTGACCCGCTCCCTGGTCTCGGGCCTGCGCCGTCAACGCATCGCCCGCTGGAACTACCAGTCGGCTGGCGGCCCGGCCGAGGCCTATTTCTCCCTCATGGGCATGACCGCCGCCCTCAACTGGATCGACTGCCGCGGCACCGCAAGCGCCGCCTGACCCGGACTGGCGGCAGCCCGGCGGGCGCGTCATAGTCGCCCCCTCACGGGAGGGATTTCCGATGCGCCTTTCGATCCTCGCGACCGCCCTGCTCCTGGCCTGCGCCGCCCCGGCCGCCGCCCGGACGCCGCCGGTCCCACCGCCGGTCGAGACCGCTGCGCCCGCCGATGTGGCCTCGCCCGAGGCCATCGTCGCGGCCCTCTATGACGTCATCTCCGGCGATGCCGGCGTGGCCCGCGACTGGGACCGCTTCCGCGCCCTCTTCCATCCGACCGCCCGCCTGATGCCCTCGGGCCTCAACCGCGAGGGGGTCGGCGTCGTCCGGTCGGTCACGCCGGAAGAATACATCGCCCTCGCCGAACCCGTCCTGGTCGGTGAAGGTTTCCACGAGCGCGAGATCGCCCGCCGCAGCGAGCGCTTCGGCCGCATCGTCCACGTCTGGACCACCTACGAAAGCCTGCACAGTCTCTTGGACGCCCGGCCCTTCGCCCGCGGCATCAACAGCGTCCAGCTGTTCCACGACGGAACCCGCTGGTGGATCCTCAGCGTCTACTGGCAGGGCGAATCCCCGACCGAACCGATCCCGGCCGAGTATCTGCCGTCCGCCGGCTGAAGATCAGGCGACGCGAAACCGCGCACCCGGCAGCATCGGAAACGTCACCAGCGACACCTCCCACAGCTCGACCTCGACCAGCACCCGCAGCCGCCCCTCGCGGCGCGCCCGGCTACTGCGAAAGCCGATCGAGAGCCCGTCCAGTGCCCCCGCCCGCGACAGCGCCTGGACGAACCGTCCGTCGGCTGACCAGTCCATGACCCGGCCCTCGACGAACAGTCCTCGCTCATCCTCGACCATCCGGTCCCAGACCCCGACCGCCGCTCGCCCTTCATGCTGATGCAGCATCCGCACGCCCGCCGCGCCCGTCTTCGCCAGACTGGCCGCGAACGCGCCGCGCGCCACCACATCCCCGTTCAGATCGGCCACGCCCCACAGGGAGGCGTAGCCATGAATCAGAAGTGGCTGGTGGCTGGTGATGGGTGATGTCTGCGTGCCGTCCTCAGTCCTGCCAGCCACCAACCACCAATCACCAGTCACCGTCTGCCCTCCAGCCTCATCTCCACCCGCTCCACCGCCGCGCGCGTCGCCAGACTCTGCTCCTCCAGCCGCGCCAGCCGCTCGGCCACCAGCCGCTGCTCCCCGACCTGTTCCTCCAGCGTCGCAATCCGCGCCGCCGCCCCTCCGGCCCAGATCAGGCCGCCGACCGTCTGCACGACCAGTGCGACGATCACAGCGACCGGGATCTTCCGCATCGCTTCCGTCATGCCCCCACTCCCGCCATCCGCCGTCGCTCCTCGTCCGTCAGGAAGGTCGCCGCATTGAGACGCGCCCAGAGTGCATCACGCTCGGGCTGCAAGGCGGGCAATCCGTCCAGATTGGCCTCGATCCTGACTCCATCTGATCCAGAGGTGGCAAACCGCCCGCCCAGCCACCCGGTCAGCGCCGCCGCCGTCTTCCTCACCAGCGGCACCACCGTGCCCCGCCAGAAAGCCGCATTGGCCTCGCGATAGTTGGCATAGGTCGCATCCCCCGGAATCCCCAGCAGCTGCGGCGGCACGCCAAAGGCCAGGGCGATCTCGCGCGCCGCCGCGTGCTTCCCGGCGATGAAGTCCATATCCGCCGGCGTCCAGCTCATCGGCTTCCAGTCCAGCCCGCCCTCCAGGATCATCGGCCGTCCGGCGTTCGTCGTCCCTGCATGACTCTCCTCGACCTGCGCCCGCAGCCCGTCGAACTGCTCGGCCGTCAGCCGCTCCCCGTCCTTCGCCCCATAGACCAGCGCCCCGCTGGGCCGCGCGGCATTGTCCAGCAGCGCCTTGTTCCAGGCCCCGGAGGCATTGTGCACATCGATCGCGAACGCCGCCGCCTCCAGCGGCGAGAAGCCGTAGTGGTCATCGGTCGGGTGGAACAGCTTCAGCTGCATCACCGGCGACCATCCGTCCGCCGCCCGCCCGATCCGGACCGAGCGTCCGTCGACAGAATACTCCCAGGCCTCGGGCCAGCCGGCCCGCCCCGGAATGACCTTCACCCGGTCCGGCCGCAGCGTCCAAAGCTCCTCGGGCACCGCCTCGCCCACCGCCTCGGCATAGGCGTTTCCCGCCGTCTGCAGGGCGCCGTACAGCGCCTCCAGCCACTCCGCCCCCGACTGCTCCGGGTTCGGCCGCGCCAGCAGCGCCGCCAGCGGATGATCATCGCGCCGCACCCCGTCGGCAAACACCACCAGCGGCGTCGACGCCGCCGCCTCCGCGATCATCCGCACACAGCGATAGGCCACGGCGTTCTTCGCAAACCCCTCCTCGGCCAGATGGGCATAGTCCCGCGGCGTCCACCGCGCCCGCCCACCGGCCGTCAGCGCGACCAGCGGCCCGACCCGACTGTCCTTGATCTCGGGCGCAGACACGCGCCGCCGGCCCGAGAAGGGCCGTCGCCAGTTGATCATCTTGACCTCCATCATTCTCCCTCCCCTTCATGGGGAGGGATGTCGGCGCTTAGCGACGACAGGGTGGGGAATTGCGAAGCCGGGCGGCATCGGTTCAGGACTTGCGTTCCCCACCCGGACTCGGCTGCGCCTCGCCGTCCCTCCCAACTTCGGGGGAGGGAGACGCCATCCTCACAACACCCGCACCCTCGGCCCCGCCCTCGGTGCCGGCAGCAGATGCGTCACCGCCCAAACCAGAGCGTCCGCGCGATCAGGACTGCGCCCGCCACCGTCCGCCGACCCCAGCGCCATCAGTTCCTCTTCCAGCGCCGGAAAGGCCCCGCAGTGGACGACCCGGCCCTGTTCATACAGGGCCGCCACCGGCTCAGCCCGCGCCGCCTTGCCCCGGCTGGCATGGACCAGTCGAATCGGGACCTCACAGCCGCCGTGCGCCAGCACCGTCCGCACCATCTCGCCACCCTGGTTCTTCTCGGCCACGATCTCCTGCGCCCCGAACTCCCGCGCGGTCTGCGCCACGATCGAGGCCCAACCCTGCGGCGACTCCCCGCCTTTCGACCGGTCGGCCAGCACATAGGCGCGCTTGTCCCTGCGTCCGACCACCACAATCCCGCAGGCATCCCCGCCCGCGCTCGCCGGCGGGTCCACCGCCACCACGATCCGCTCCAGCGTCACCGGCCGGCTGCCCCGCGCCCGCGCCAGATCCTCGGCCCGGAACAGCGCGCCCTCCGCCTCAACCACCAGCCCCTCCAGTTCCTGTGCCTCCAGCCGCGTCCCGGCGTAGAGGGTCCTGAGATGCTTCAGAAATCCGGGCGACAGATGCGCCGCATTGGCCTGTGTCCCCGCCCGTTCGATACAGGTGCCATCCTGGGCCAACAGCCGCCTCAGCGCCGGCAAGGGCCGGGGCGTCGTCGTCACCATCAGCCGCGGATCGTCGCCGAGCCGCAGGCCAAGCCGCAGATTTTCCAGGACGGCCTCGGGCCGTTTCCAGGCGCAGAACTCATCTGCCCAGGCATGGTGAAACTGCGGTCCGCGCAGACTGTCCGGGTCCTCCGCCGAGAAGGCGTAGGCCATGCTCCCACTCGGCCAGATCAGCCGCTTGCGGCTGCCGTCCCAGCGCGGCCGATTGGCCTTCTCGCCGAACCGCTTGAGCCCGGACGGTCCCTCAATCATGACCTCGCGCACGTCGTGCAGCGTAGGCCCGACCAGGGCTATCCTCAGGTCGTTGGCCCGCGCCAGCTCGGTGATCCAGTTCGCACCCGCGTGAGTCTTTCCCGACCCCCGTCCGCCCAGAACCAACCAGGTACGCCAGTCGACTTCGGGAATAACCTGATGGCTATGCAGCCTCGGTGTGCTGCTCACCGCCTGGTGCAACTCCTCGGACGACAGTCCATCCTTCCAGACGTTTTGCCTCAATCGTGGCCCGCAGGCCATCGAGACGGGACTCGAGTTCGGCCCGAAGCCGGTCCAGCGTCTCGGGGCTATCGTCGCGGTCATCGTCTTTCATGTCATCCTCTGTTTGCCCGGCGGTGCGTCCCCGTCCCGGCGGCGCGATCAGGACCGCCACCGCCCGCGCCGCTCTCGCGGTCAGCTCGACCCCCCGCACATACCGCTGCACACTCAGGCCATCGCCCTTCTTCGGCGGGCTCTCGTCCAGTGCGTCCATCGCCTTGTCCAGCATGGGGTCCAGCCGCCCATAGATCTGCTCGAGCCGGGCTTGTGCCCGCGCCGCCCTGTCCTGATTTCCCGTCATGCCCAAAGAGTAGCCGACCAGCGCACCCCGGCGGGCAAGTCGGCGTTACGAAATCACAACTGATTGATTTCACGCGCTCTTATCGCGCCAACCCGACTATGGATTCACCAACTGTCAGCACAGCGTCATGTTGCGGCGGGTCAGGTGCCGGTCAGGCCTCGCCGAGCCGCAGCGGCTCGGCGACCGATCCGGCCTCCTCGGTGTGGGCCGTTACCGAGGCCATGGCGGCCAGCAGGTCGCTGATCTGGATCGGCTTGCCGACATGTCGGTCCATGCCCGCTTCCCGGCAGCGCAGAACCTGTTCGGGCTGGACATTGGCGGTCAGGGCGATGATCGGCGTCCGTCCGGTGGCCCCGCCCATGGCCCGGATCGCCCGCGTGGCGTCCAGCCCGTCCATGACCGGCATATGCACGTCCATCAGGATCAGGTCATAGGTGCCGGTCCGCGCCGCCTCGACCGCCTCGGCCCCGTTGCACACCGTATCCAGCGCCAGACCCAGTCCGCCCAGGATCGCCGTCACCAGTTCCCGGTTCGGTGCCGCATCGTCGGCCATCAGGATCTTCAGGCCGACATCCACGGCCAGGTCGCCCGCGTCGGCAGCCTGCTCGCCGGCGACGGCCTCGTGCATCGGAACCTCGAACCAGAAGGTCGAGCCCTCGCCCGGTCGGCTGTCGACGCCGATCTCGCCCCCCATCATCTCGATCAGGCGCTGTGAGATCGCCAGGCCCAGTCCCGTCCCGCCATACACACGCGTGGTCGAGGCATCGGCCTGGGTGAAGCGGTCGAAAAGGGTATCGATCTTGTCAGGGGCGATGCCGATGCCGCTGTCGGTCACCGACACCCGCAGCCGGCCCTCCACGGCCGTCATCGACAGCTGGATCGTGCCGGTCGTGGTGAATTTCACGGCATTGGACAAGAAGTTCAGGGTCACCTGCCTGAGTCGACCCTCATCGCCCATCAGCGCCGGTGGCAGGTCGGGTTCGACCACCGTCTCCAGCGTCAGACCCTTGGCCTGGCACTGGGATTCGACGATGGCGACAGCGCCCTCGGCCATGGCGCGCGGATCAAACACCTGCGGATCCAGATCGACCGCATCGACCTCCAGCTTGGAGTAGTCGAGAATGTCGTTGATGACGCTGAGCAGCGCCTCGCTGGCCGTCGCGATCCGGTCCGCATATCTGCGCTCGGCCTCGGGCAGGTTCCGGCTGCTCTGCAACAGGCCCGAGAAGCCGATCACGCTGGTCAGCGGCGTCCTCAGCTCATGGCTCATATTGGCCAGGAACTCCGACTTCGTCCGGGCTCCGGCCTCCGCGACGTCGCGCGCCGCGATCAGTTCGTCTTCCATCGCCTTGGTCTCGGACACGTCGCGCACGACATCCTGGAACTCCAGCGCCCCGCCGTCCGCGTCGCGGATCACCTTTGGATGGGCTTCCAGCCAGACCGTCTGGCCGTCCTTGCGCAGGCCGCGATAGGGCACGCGCGGCGAGGGTGCGCCCGGCCCCGCCTTGGCATAGGCCGCGAAAGCGTTCCGCACCCCCGCAACATCGTCCGGGTGCATGAATCTCCAGAACGGCCGGCCGACCAGCTCTTCGGGATGGTACCCCATGACCCCTTCGATAGCGGGGGAGATGTAGCGGAACACGCCGTCCATCCCGTAGGTGGCGATGATGTCGGTGGCATTGTCCGCCAGCAGCCTGAAACGCGCCTCACTCCCGGCAATCCGGTCGTGGATACGGATGCTGTCGGTCACGTCCTGGAAGACGCCGAACAGGGCGACGGTAGCACCCCCTTGATCGCGCTCCGGCACACAATGGGAGATGACGATCCGCTCTTCGCCGTCGGTCCTTATCAGACGAAGCCGGCTCTGGCTGACCTCGCCCACCTCGATCGCCCGCGCCACCCATTCGCGGACCTTGGCCTGGTCATCGGGATGGTAGAAGCCGACGGCGTCGTCGTACTGGGGATCAAAGGTCTCGGGTGAAACGCCGTGGATCCGATAGACTTCATCGGACCAGCGTACCTTCCCCGTCTTCACATCCAGCTGCCAGTGCCCGACGCCGGCGATCATCTCGGCCAGTTTCAGGGTCTCGACGAGCTCGGCCTGCTCACGTTCAGCGGTCTTGCGGGCCGTGACATCCCGAACGTGGTCGTGAAACTCGACGACCGCTCCCGAGGCGTCGCGCACCGCCCTCGGCATCGCCTCGAGCCACACGACACTGCCGTCTGTCCGGATTGCACGGTACTCGTATCGCGGTGGCGGAGCGCCGGGCCCGGCCTCGACATAGGCCCGCAGTGTCGCCCGGATGACCTTCAGATCGTCTTCCGGAATGAAGTCCGAGCAGTCCTTGCCCAACATGTCGTCCGGCTCGCGGCCCAATACAGATCTCACCGCCGGTGACACATAGAGGAAGCGTCCCCTGGTATCGAAGCGCGCGACGATGTCGGTCGCCGTCTCGTTCAGAAGCCGGAAAAGAGCCTCGCTTTCAGCGAGTCGTTCCTGCGACCGCACGGACTCGGTCACATCCTGGAATACGCCGAAAATCGCAGTCGTCCGGCCAAGCTCGTCCTGTTGGGTTGTCGCCTTGGCATCGACCAGCCGCTCGACCATCCCCGGGGCGCGCAGCCGAAGCCGGAACGCATAGCCTTCACCGGTTGTGATCGCGCGTCGTACGGCGTCGGACAGCAGAGGCGCGTCATCCGGATGGTAGTATGCCAGAACGTTCTCGTAGCTCGGGTCGATCTGGCCCGGCCGGAAGCCGTGGATCCGGTAGACCTCGTCGGACCAGGAGACCTTGCCTGTCGGAAGGTCATAGCGCCAATGGCCCACGCCCGACATCTCTTCCGCCAGCGCCAGCAACGCCAGCTGTTCCGCCTGAACGCGCTGCGCAGTGACCTGGTCCAGCATGCTGCCGGCGATCCCGGCCATGCGGTGGAGGGCCTCGAGTTCCGGTGGGGTCAGGGCGGGCCTCGGCTTCGAATCCATGATTCCGACCGCACCCACGGGTTCGCCCTTGCCGTTGCTGACCGTGACGCCGGCGAAGAAGCGCAGAAACGGCTGTCCGGCGACCATCGGATGGTCCTTCAGGACCGGGTGGGCCTGGGCATCCTCGACTGTCAGGTAGGCACCCGGCCCCATGCCGACGAGGATATTGCTGACGCTCCCCTCCCGCGGCAGTGAGCTTTCCCCCAGACCGAGCTCGGACCGGAACACCGCGAGGTCACCATGGACAAAGGAAACAAGGCCGAACGGAACCTCGAACCGGCTGCACAGCAGGGCTGTCAGATGGTCGAAAGGCGTCTCGAGTTCCAGACTGTCCTGTTGGTTCACTGTAGCCGCCCCGCCCTGGATTCCGGTGGCAGAAGGTCACAGGCTGACGAATTAATGGTTACCGGCCCGGCGGAATCAGCCTCCCCGCTCGAGGTCCCACTCCGGCGCCTCGAAATCCAGGGCGTCCTCGGGCTCCTTCAGGGCCAGTTCCGAGACCGTCTGTCTGCGGACCGAAACCCCCGCCGCATGCACGCTCTCCGGATCGCCCGAGATCAGCGGATGCCAGTCCGCCAGTCCCCGCCCCTCATGGATCCGGCGATAGCCGCAGGATTTCGGCATCCACCCCAGCTGTTCGATATTCCACGGCGTCAGCTTGATACAGTCCGGCACCTGCGCGCGCCGGTTGGCGTAGTCGACACAGGTGCACCGATCGCTGTCGAACAGTTTGCAGTGCACCCGCGTCGGCACGACCTTGCCCGTGTCCTCGTCCTCGAACCGGACCAGACAGCACAGCCCGCAGCCGTCGCACAGACTCTCCCACTCCTCGCGGGTCATCTGTTCCAGACGCTTGGTTTGCCAGAAGGGCCGATCCATCGGCGGCCTCTTACGCGCATCGGTCGGGGCTGTCGCCGCCCTTCGGGAGGATCAGGCCGCGGGCGTTGCGGGCGTCGGCCCCACCGGCGTGGGGGCTACCGCATCCACCCTCTGCCAGATATTCAGCCGGTTGGCCGGTGGCGCATCGCCCCGGCTCGGCCGCAGCCGCTCACGCGAACACTCCGCCTTGACCCGGACCAGCAGCGGCCCCCAGAATTCCGGCCTCTGGTCCGTCGTCTTCGGTGCCGACCGGCCCGTCAGCAGGTCGCCCAGCCGCGCCACCGGCCCCTCGTCCCGTGTCCGGCGCAGATTCGCCACCGATCCCATCATGGCCCTGCGCAGGGCATAGTTGCAGGCGCCCAGCCGCTGCATCCGCTCGCTGACCACGAAATACTCATCGCTGGACAGGCAACGCAGCTCCTGGTCCTGCGCGCGCGCCACGGTCTCGGCACGAGCGGCGTCTTCATCAATTCCCGTCCGGCTTCGGGCGCGGGCGGCCATCCGGTCCGGGGCCCCGGCGTCATAGCTGCCCAACGCCGACTGCAGGCACAGGTCGATCCGGTTGGAGGCCGCCATCACCCCCTCCATATAGGACACCAGATCGCGCAGTTCTGGCGCGGCGGTGTTTTCGGCCGGCAGGATCAGATCCCGCAGGTCGGAATAGGTGGTCTGATAGTCGCTCCACACCAGGGTAAAGTCGTCGTATCGCGCCTGCGCCGCCTCCTGCGATCCGCCGCGCAACATGGCGTTGGCGACCCGGCGACTGTTGACGTCGAACAGGTCCGACTGCCGCCGATAGGCGTCAATATGAGGCGCGGTCTGGACCAGCATGTCCGCCGCCGCCGCCACCTCGCCCGACGGCCGCGAGACCGTGTCATAGACGAGGGTCCCGGCCACGGGCGTCAGGGCCAGCACGATCCCGCCCAGCAGCTCGCCCCAGCCGAAGCCGCGCTTCCGGCGCACGACCGGTCCGGCATCCTGACCCTGATCACTCATCCTCATCCCCCCGGACGTTCTACTGCAACCTAACACCGTTCCGCGCGCCGCCGCCTCAAATCCCTCGACACGCGAAGGCCGCAGCCGGTGGCCACAGGGCCCCGCACCGCCTATATGGCCGCCTTCGACCGCGCAGCCTCCCCGCTGTGCCGCGTATCCAGGTTTCGCATGGCTCCCCGTCCTCCTCTCGTCGCCCTCAAGAACGTCCGCCTCCAGGACGGCCAGCGCCCGCTGTTCGACGGCGTCGACATCGCGGTCGAGCCGCGCACCCGCGCTGCCCTCGTCGGCCGCAACGGGGCCGGCAAGTCGACCCTGATGAAGATGGTCATGGGCCTGATCGAGCCCGACGCCGGCGACCGATCGATGCAGGCCGGCACCCGCTTCGCCTACGTCGCCCAGGAACCCGTCGTCACCGGCGAGACCCTGCTCGACTATGCCGCCTCCGAAGGGGCCGAGCGCTGGACCGCAGAGGCCTGGCTGGCCACCTTCGGTCTCGAGCCCGAAAAGGCCGCCGTGAACCTGTCCGGCGGCGAGATCCGCCGCGCCGCCCTCGCCAAGGCCTTCGCCGAAGAGCCGGACCTGCTGCTGCTCGACGAGCCGACCAACCACCTCGATATCCTCGCCATCGAATTGCTGGAGGAGGAACTCCTCCAGGCCCGCTTCTCCGTGCTGGTCGTCAGCCACGACCGCGCCTTCCTCAACCGCGTCACCCAGTCCTGCCACTGGCTGGAAGGCCGACGTGTTCGCACCCTCAACAAGGGCTTCGCCGCCTTCGACGAATGGGCCGACAAGGTCATGGAGGAAGAGGCCGAGTCCCTGCGCCGCCTGAACAAGGCGATCGAGCGCGAGACCTATACCTTCTACCGTTCCATCACCGCCCAGCGCACCCGCAACGAGGGCCGCGCCCGCGCCCTCAACGCCATGCGCGAGGACCGTGCCGAACGGGTCAAGGACATCCCGCGCGAGCTCAACCTCGGCGTCGATTCCGGCGGCCTGTCGGGCAAGCTGGTGGCCGAACTCAAGGGCGTGACCAAGGGCTTCGGCGAGCGAACCGTTATCAAGCCGTTCAGCACCCGCGTCATCCGCGGCGACCGGCTGGCCATCGTCGGCCCCAACGGCGCGGGCAAGACCACCCTGGTCAAGATCCTGCTCGGCCAGCTCAAGCCCGACGAGGGCACGGTCCGCCTCGGCGCCAATCTGGAGCCCGTCTATCTCGACCAGTCGCGCGAGGGCCTGCGCAGCGACATGACCCTCTGGGACGCCCTGACCCCCGGCGGCGGCGACAGCGTGCTGGTGCGCGGCGTCTCCAAACACGTCGCCGCCTACGCCAAGGATTTTCTGTTCCAGGAAGGCCAGCTCCGCCAGCCGATCTCGACCCTCTCGGGCGGCGAGCGAAACCGCCTGCTGCTGGCCCGCGCCCTGGCCAAGCCCGCCAATATGCTGGTCCTCGACGAACCGACCAACGACCTCGACATGGACACGCTCGACAAGCTGGAAGAGCTGCTCGAGACCTATGACGGCACCCTCATCCTGGTCAGCCACGACCGCGACTTCGTCGACCGTCTGGCCACCTCGACCATCGCCATGAACGGCCGCGGCGACATCGTTGAAACCCCGGGCGGCTGGACCGACTTCATCCGCCAGAACCCGGGATTCCTCCAGCCCGGGGCCAACCCCCGTCCGCAGGACAAGGAGGCGGCCCAGCGGGCGGCGGCAGCACCCGCCCCGGCCTCGATCGCGCTGGCCTCCACAAAGAAGCCCGGCAAGCTGACCTTCAAGGACGCCCACCGGCTCAAGGAACTGGAGGGCCTGCTCGCCTCCCTGCCAGACGACATCGCCCGCCACGACGCGACCCTGTCGGACCCCGACCTCTACGCCCGCGACCGCAAGGCCTTCGACCGCGCCACGGCCAACGCCGACCGCGCCCGCACCCTCCTGGCGGCGGCGGAGGAGGAATGGCTGGAGCTGGAGGCGAAGCGCGAGGCCCTCGCCAACGTCTGATCGCGGCGTCCTGACACCAGAAATCGGTCAGTCCTCGCAGATTTCTGGCCGATTTCGCGAGCCTGTGCAGAAGTCCCAAGACGTTCGAAGAGCGAAGAAAATTCGAAAATCGTCACAGGAAGCCGGACCGCCTGCACGATTTATCCCCCGATCCCTCCACAACAGCTCGTTCCGGACCGCTTGCCAGTTCCACGGATCGGAGCGAGCTTGATCAGGCCGAGGGACACGGCGGCGCGGAAAACCGGGGAGACCCGGGGATCAAAGCGGACCGGCCCGGCTCTCTGATCGAACGCACCGGGGGGTTTCGACCTTAACGGACGGGAGACAGGATCAAGGCCCAAAGGACCCTTCAAAGGCTTCGGCCGGAGAAGACCGGAGGGAACCGGATCGGGATCGATGGACGGCGCGGGGTTCGACCTCGTGGAACGCCGGAGACCAGGAGCGCGACAGGATACAGCTGACCATCACCGGGGTTCGCCTCGCTGATGCCGAAGCCAGGGCCCTGAACCTCAATGGCCAGGTCCAACCCGGACTTGGCGAGGGGACGAGGAAAACCGGTTCGCCGGGGATCTTCGTCCCCTCGCTCAATTGTGGTGGGCGCTACCGCTCGCCGCGCGGCGGCTCGCTGCTTGAGCTTGGACCATCGTTTTCCCCCGACTTGAGCGGGGGATCGCGGCGCGGCCGCTCCCGGCTCGCCGGCAAGCGGCGCGAATGACCGATCCCGACGAATTTGACCACGGCGCGCGGTCGTTTCCCGACAAGTTCGACCACCGATCAGCCTGAAAATCTGGACGCTTCCGACCGCGACAATTGCAGCGATACATCCTCGACATTCCGGTCGCGACAAACGGGACAAGGTCGATAACAGGACATCGGCCACCGCCCTGCCCGGCCTGGCATGAAACCGCGTCATCCCAGCCCCTTCCCCTCCCCCCGGCTGGGCCGTAAACCACCGTCATGACCTTGCGCGGGAATCGCCCAGCCTCGCCCGACCGCCGCGCCCTTCTGGCCGGTGCCGGTGCCCTCGCGGCCACGGCGGCGCTCACCGCCTGCCAGCGCGCCGAGGCCCCCGTCGACGAGGAGGGCCGCGTCCGCCTGCGCTTCGCCACCGACTGGCGCGCCCAGGCCGAGCACGGCGGCTTCTACCAGGCACTGGCTTCGGGGGCCTATACGAAGCGCGGCCTGAACGTCGAGATCATCCAGGGCGGCCCGAGCGTGAACGTGCCGCAGCTGCTGGCCTCCGGGGCCGTTGAGCTGGGCATGGGCTCCAACAGCTTCATCCCGATGAATCTGGTCGCCGAGGGTGCCCCGGTGAAGGCCGTCGCCGCCTTCTTCCAGAAGGACCCCCAGGTCCTCATCGCTCATCCGGACCCGGCGCTGGAGACCATCGCCGACCTCGCCGGCCGCCCCATGCTGCTGGCCACCGCCTCGCGCGACGCCTTCTGGGTCTGGCTCAAGGCCAAATACGGCTTCACCGACGATCAGGTCCGGACCTACAATTTCAACCCCGCGCCCTTCCTCGCCGACGAGCGGGCGGTGCAGCAGGGCTATCTGACCTCGGAGCCCTACAGCATTGAACAGGCTGCGGGTTTCGCGCCCAGGGTCTTCCTGCTGGCCGACGAGGGCTATCCCTCCTACGCCGCCATGGTCCTGGCCCCCAACGCCTTCGCCCGCGACAACGCCGCCGCCCTGCGCAGCTTCATCGCCGCTTCGGCCGAGGGCTGGCGCGACTACATCCAGGGCGACGGCAAGGCCGCTGACGCCCTGATCCGCAAGGCCAATCCGGAGATGACCCAGGCCATCCTCGACCAGGCCCGCGCCCGGCTGAAGGCCAACGGCATCGTCGATGGCGGCGACGCCGCCCTCTACGGTCTCGGCGCCATGACCGCCGAACGCTGGCAGGCCTTCTTCGACGTCACCTCCCAGGCCGGGGTCTATCCGCCCAATCTGGACTGGCGCCAGGCCTTCACCACCCAGTACCTGCCCGGCCGTGGCCGGAGCTGACGCTGCGGCGTCGCTGGACGGCGTCCTCGTCCGCTATCCCGGCCGTGCGCCGCTCGGTCCTGTCGACCTGACCATTGCGCACGGCGAGATCGTCGCCGTCGTCGGTGCGTCGGGGGCCGGAAAGTCCACCGTCCTGCGCCTTCTGGCGGGGCTGGAGCCTCCGTCCGCAGGGACCGTTCGTCGGGCCGAAGGCCGCACCGGCTTCGTCTTCCAGTCCGCGACCCTGATGCCCTGGGCCGACGCCCTCGCCAATGTCGCCCTGCCTCTGGAACTGGCCGGTGGGACGCGCACGGATGCCCGCGCCCGCGCCGCCGAAGCCCTGACCGCCGTCGGTCTGGGCGACCGGCTGGCAGCCCGTCCGCGCCAGCTGTCCGGCGGCATGGCCATGCGCGTCGCCCTCGCCCGCGCCCTCGTCACTGAACCGGACCTTCTGCTGCTGGACGAGCCCTTCGCCGCCCTCGACAGCATCACCCGCCGCCGCCTGATCGAGGATCTTCACCGGCTCTGGGCCGCCCGCACCCCGCGCCCGGCCATCGTCTTCGTCACCCATGACGTCGAGGAGGCCGTCTATCTCGCCGACCGGACGGTGGTGCTCGACGCTGCCACGGGCCGGGTGGCCGCCGGGCTCCGGTCGCCCGGTCCGTTACCGAGACCCGGGGCGTGGCGCGCCGACGCCAGCTATCGCGCAGCGGTGGAGGCTCTCGCCGCCGCCCTGGCCGGGGCCATGCCGCCCCTCCCGGCCCGGGCTGGCACATGACCCGCTTCCTGCCGCCCCTCTTCCTCACCCTCCTGCTCCTCGGCACCTGGGAGATCGCCTGCCGCGCCCTGCACGTCCCGCCCTATTTCCTGCCGCCGCCCAGCGCCGTGGCCGCCGCCCTGATCGACCGCGCGCCGCTCCTTGCCGCCTCCGCCGCCGCCACCTTCTGGATGGCCCTGCAGGCGCTGGCCGTCGCCGCCCTGCTCGGCGGCGGGCTGGCGCTCACCGTCTCGCTCAGCCGCCCGGCGGAACAGGCGGTCCGCCCCCTCGCCGTCGCCCTGCAGGTCACGCCGGTGGTGGCCATCGCCCCGCTGGTGATGATCTGGGCCGGGCTGGACAATGCCGACCGGGCCGTGGTCGCGCTCGCGGCGGCCGTCGCCTTCTTCCCCCTGTTTTCGGGCGTCCTGACGGGACTCAAGTCCGCCGACCCCGACCTCGAGCGGCTGTTCGACCTCTATGGCGCCTCGCCGGTGCAGCGCCTGATCCGCCTGCGCCTGCCCGCCGCCCTTCCGTTCGTGCTGGAGGGGCTGCGGGTCGCCGCCGGACTGGCCGTGATCGGTGCCGTGGTGGCGGAGTTCGTCTCCGGCTCGGGCGCAACCCAGGGACTGGCCTGGCGACTGCTCGAGGCCGGCAACCGGCTGCGCACCGCAGACATGCTCGCCGCCCTCGTCTGTCTGATGGCCATGGGCCTGTTGCTCAACACCGCCGTCGGCTTCCTGGACCGGGCCGTGCGCCGCCGCCTGTCCTGATTCCGGTCGTCCCGCGTTAGCAGCGGGTTAAGCGACGCATGACTAGCGTGAGACTCCATTCCCGCGTCCGGAGACGCCCTCTTGCGCCGCTCGCCGATCCTGAAGACCGCGATGCTGACCGCCGCAGGCGTGGTGCTGTGCGCGGGCAGCGCCGCCGCACAGACCGCCGGTGCCCAGACCGCCGGCGCGCCGGCCGGCGAGGCCCGCGGCCTGCGCTATCTGTCATGGCCGGGTCGCAGCGAAGCCGGCCCTGCTGCGGCTCCAGTCGCCCCCGCCTCCGGTGCAGTACGGCGCGACCTCCGACGCCCGAACACGGTCATTCCGCACGGCGGCTTCGGCTCAGCCCCCCGTGTTTCGTCCGGAGCTGGCCTCACGCCGACGCCCGGTGCCCGCCGCACCCTCACGCCGGCCAATGCCTGGATGCGTCCGGTGGCCCCGGTTCCGGAACCCGCCCCCGCCGAACCGGAGGCGGCCGCGCCTCCGGCACCTCGCCCCGCTCCGGTGCCGGTCCCCGCGCCCCGGTCCCGCACGGTGCCAGACTATCTGCCCGACCCGGGTGGACGCGGCCAGGGCGTGCCCGCAGAGATGATCTACACATCGGGCCACGAATCCGCCGGGACCCCGCCACCCCCGAGCGGCCCGTTCGATCCCATGGCCCCCCGGCGCGACGCCCCGATCTTCCGCATGCAGCAGGACGCCCCCGTGCCAGCCGCCGCGCCGCCCGTCGCCCTGCCTGACGTCCAGCCGGTCGCCGCCCCACCCGGCGCTCCGCCCCGGCCCCGCCGGGTCGCCGAGGTGAGCAACAGCGGCGAGCGCCCGCCGGTCCAGGGCGGCCGCTATTACTCGGTCCACCGCCAGAACGGCCGGCAGCCGGACGCGCTTGAGATGCCGGCACCGAACTATGTCGACGCCCTGGTCGTCTCCATGCCCGAGACCATCGCCTCCCAGGATCTGGCCGCACCCGAACAGGGGCCGACCCTGATCCGCGACGCCCAGGGCCGGATGCGGTCCGCACCTGCCGCCTCCGACGGGGACCACCAGTGACAGTCGCGTCGACGCCCTCCCGCCTGCCCGACCTGATCGCCATGGCCGAGGAAGGGTCGAGCGAAAAACGTCGCGCCCTGCTGCGGGAACTGACCGAGCATTTCTTCGGTGCAACGACCCGCAGTGCCACCGAGGACGCCCTCTACGGGTCCGTCCTCGCCAGCCTGGCTGACGAGATGGAGAGCGCCGTCCGCGCCGAACTGTCGGCCCGGTTCGCCAACGCGCCCAATGCGCCCCACGCCCTGATCCGCCGCCTGGCCAATGATGAGGCTGCCGTCGCGGGGGCCGTCCTGACCACCTCCCCGGTCCTGACGGACGAAGACCTGCTGGGCGTGGTCCGCAACCATGGCCAGGAGCATATGCGGGCCGTCTCGGCCCGCCCGTCGGTGTCCGAGGCCGTGTCCGAACTCATCGTCGAACGCGGCGACGACGAGACCCTGGGTACCCTGTTGCGCAACGACGGTGCCAGGCTCTCGCGGAAATCATCCGAGGCTGCGGTTGAACGCGCCAAGGTCAATCCGGCGCTGCACGAGGCCACGGTCTCACGCGCCGGTCTGCCGGCCGACCTGCTGAACGAGATGTATTTCGTCGTCGAGGCGCGGCTGCGGACGCGGATCCTCGAACAGAACGCCCGCATGGACCCGGCCCTGCTGGAAAGCGCACTCGCCGCCGGCCGGGCCCGGATCGCCACCGACGACGGTGCCCTGCCCGCCGACTACACGGAGTGCTCGGCCTATGTGGAAGAACTCAAGGCCGCCGGCCAGCTGACCCCGCAGATGCTGGCCCGCTTCCTGCGCTCGGGCGGGACCACCTCGTTCCTGATCGCCCTGGCCCAGCTGTCGGACATCGACTTCCATACCGCCCGCCAGATCGTCGAACGCCGCGAGCTGGACGCCCTGGCCGTGGTCTGCAAGGCCGCCGACCTCGATCGCGCCCTGTTCCTGACCTATGCCGTCGTGCTGCTGAATGACGACGGCAACGCCATGGCCAAGGCCCATTCCTACGCGCGAATGTATGCCGAACTGTCCAGGGACGCCGCGCTCAGGACCCTGCGCTTCTGGCGCATGCGCCGCGGGGCGGCGGCCGCGTAGCGGCGGGTGGCTAGTGGCTGGTGGCTAGTGATTGCAGCTTCACTGGCTGCGGAAGGGCGGCGCGGTCAGCGTCACCGCACAGGTGCCGGCCAGCCACTAACCACTAGCCACCAACCACCCGGCCAACCCCGAACAGCAAAACGCCCGCCCCCATCGCCGGGGGCGGGCGCTTCCCGGACAAGGCCGGACTACTTCTTGGCGCGGCCACCGGCAGCGCGGGCGGGTTTGCGGCCGCCCTGGCCCAGACCCATCTGCTTGGCCAGGTCCGAACGCGCCTTGGCATAGTTCGGGGCGACCATCGGATAGTCTTTCGCCAGACCCCATTTGGCCCGGTATTCCTCGGGGCTCATATTGTATTTGGTGCGCAGGTGGCGCTTCAGGGATTTGAACTTGCGGCCGTCTTCCAGGCAGATCAGGAAATCGGGCGTGATCGACTTGCGAACGGGCACGGCCGGGTCCTTGACCTCAGGCTCAGGCTCGACAGCGCCGGTCGAGACCTGGTTCAGGGCGGCATGGATGCTCGAGATCAGGCCCGGCACCTCCGATGCCTGCAGATTGTTGTTGCTGACATAGGCCGACACGATGTCCGCAGTCATCTCGAGGATTTGAGCGTTGTCTTCCATGGATCGGCCTCACCTTGATTGATTGTTTCTCGACTGAATCAGTCGTTGGTGAGTGCAATAGATTTGTTCTTTTGTGAAAGCAACATCGGCAGCCCTGCCCGCAAAGCTGGCTCCGAAGTGTTTCCGGGTTCAATATAGATGCCCCTTGCTGCGGCACCTGCGGTCGTCAGCGGCCGAAATTGTCCGCCAGCGCCAGCATGGCCGCGCGCTCAGGCGCTGAATAGTTGTCCAACCCCTCTTCCTCGCCATCGCGAATAGCCCTGAGAAGCGCCGGGGTCAGGGCCGAGGACAGCGACCAGTTCCAGTAACGCAGGACCGTTTGTGCCCGATCCACTGCCAACATGTCATAGGTGACCTGAACCCGATCCCAGGCGGGATGGATCGAACCGTCGTCTGCGGTCTCGGGCCGGCGCATCGAGCGCCACAGCTTGGCCAGGTCGCTCTTGCCCATCCCCGTAGCCTTGCACAGGATCGCCAGGGGTTCGCCCCCGGGATCGCCCAGGATCTTGGCCCCGGTGACCGGCTTGATGCCTGACAGATAGGCGATCTCGGTGGCCACCTCACGGTTCAGTCCGCGCTCCGCCGCCGCCGACACCGCCTCTTCCAGCCCGCCATAGGGGCTCCTGGCGATGGCGGCCCGGTTTCGCTGCCGACGCTCGATGAACTGTAGCGCCTTGCGCGACACCGGGTCCTGCCAGTTCTCGGCGGCGGCCATGGCGAAGATGTCTTCCGACACCTCCTGCATGACTTCACGCGACACGGCGAACCGCTGCAGGATGGTGCGGCGATCCTCGGGTCCGCACCACCAGAACATCACATAGGCACCCGAGGGACGCAGTTCCGGCCGCTTCAGCGTCGGCCCGGACAACTGTGGTTCCTGCCGGCTCTGGCTGACAACGCTCTCGATCGCCGCCTGGCTGAGGCGCGCCGTGCCGTTGCGCAGCACCGCCTCGATGACATGGCTCTCGCCGAAGCCCACCAGGGTCTCGGTGACCACCTCCGACAGGGCCCGGCGGCTGGCCATCAGCAAACGGTGGGCCGGGGTAGCGTCGCGCGCGCAGGCGACCAGATCCGCGTCGGTCAGGGAGGCGCACTGTTCGATCAGCAGGCCGGCGATGTCCGGATCGTCCCGCAACAGCATCCGCGCCAGGGCATTGGGCAGTTCGGCCAGGGGTGCCAGCCGGGCGGCCACCCGCCGACGGTCCCCGGGCGAGGCCAGCCGCAGCATATCGACCAGCAGATCGCCGGTGACGGCCCGCTCGAACGCATTGATCCGGCTGGCGGGCAGGGACACCACATCGGCCAGGCGCTTCAGCAGCGCATGGCGCGCGCGGAAACTGCCTTGCGGGGCAGCTTCCTCTGGGCTGGTCGCGGTCTCGGACATATCCCGCGAATCCTAGAACTGCTCCGGTTAACCGGCTGTGACGGTCACAGCCCCTCGAACAGGGCCGTCGACAGATAGCGTTCAGCGAAGCTGGGAATGATGGCGACGATGGTCTTGCCGGCGTTCTCGTCCAGCGCGGCCTGACGGAAGGCGGCGACCAGGGCGGCACCGGACGAGATGCCGACCGGAATCCCCTCCATCCGCGCGGCCTTGCGCGCCATGTCAAAGGCCTCGTCATTGGAGACCTGTTCGACGCCGTCGATGACCGAACGGTCGACGATCGAGGGAATGAAGCCGGCGCCGATGCCCTGGATCTTGTGCGGCCCGGGCTCGCCGCCGGACAGCACGGGCGAAGCGGTCGGCTCGACCGCAATCATCCGCAGCGACGGCTTTCGCGCCTTCAGCACCTGACCGACACCGGTGATGGTGCCGCCGGTGCCGACGCCGGCTATGACCATGTCGACGGCTCCCGCCGTGTCGTTCCAGATCTCCTCGGCGGTCGAGACCCGGTGGATGGCAGGGTTTGCGGGGTTGTCGAACTGGCCGGGGATGACCGCGCCGGGGGTCCGGTCCCTCAACTCCATGGCCATGGCGATGGCCCCCTTCATCCCCTTCTCGGCCGGGGTCAGCACCAGTTCGGCACCCAGCAGGGCCAACATCTTGCGGCGCTCGATCGACATGCTCTCGGGCATGACCAGGATCAGCCGATACCCCTTGGCCGCCGCCACAAAGGCCAGGGCGATGCCGGTATTGCCGCTGGTCGGCTCGATCAGGACGGTGTCGGGGCCGATCTGTCCCGTCTGTTCCATTGCCTCGATCATGGCCACCCCGATCCGGTCCTTGACCGAAGCCATCGGGTTGAAGAACTCCAGCTTGGCCAGCACCGTGGCTTTCGGCTTCATTTCCGCCGAAAGGCGCGGCAGCCCGACCAGGGGCGTGTCGCCGATGGTGTCGAGGATGGAGGCATAGACGCGTCCGCGGCCGGCCTTCTGGTGGCGGGAGGCGTCGTAGGCGGACATCGCGGTCTCCTTGCGGGTGTTCAGCGTGAGATAGGTATGGTGTTCAGCGAGAGATAGGTATTTTGTCAGGGTCGCAAGTCTGTCGCGAGCATTTTGAGGCGGTGCCCGGGTTACTCGCCTGATCGCATTGCGCCGTTGGCACCACTGACCGTCGGTTGTATCACCTTGGTAAGCCCCGAGTATCGCAACGGGCGTGACGGGGGTCTTACGATGCGTTTTGTTTCCGCGAGCCGGGCGATCGGCCTGTTTGCCGGCGTCATTCTCCTGATCGCGCCCGGCGCGGCGTTGGCCGGCGACGAAGTGCTGCGGGGCCCCGAGCCGGCATGGGTGGTGACAGCCGTCGAGAACGCGCCCGACGCCACGGCTGCGACCGCAGAGGGCCTGCGCATCCTGATGTTCGACAGCCAGGTGCGCGCGGATGGAGAGAGCGAGGCCTTCTACAACCGGGTTCGCAGCATGGCCGTGTCCCCCCAGGCCCTCCCCCTGATGGGCAATGTCGGCGTCACCTGGAGTCCTTCGAACCAGGACGTGACCGTCCACCATGTCCACATCATCCGTGATGGTCAGGTCATCGACGTGCTCGCCGGCCAGACCTTCGAAACCCTGCGCCGCGAGGAGAACCTCGAGCACGCCATGCTGGACGGCCGGATCACGGCGGTCCTCCATCCCGCCGGCCTGCGGGTCGGTGACATCCTCGACGTGGCCTACACCGTGGTGTCTCGCGACCCTGTGACCGGCGGTCATTTTGAACAGTCGATGGACCTGAACCTGCCCGCCCTGGTCGACCAGGTCCGCTTTCGGGCCTCGTGGCCGACGGCCCTGCCGGTGCGGCTTCGCGCCGCCAATGACTGGACCCCGCTTCCCGTCCGTCGCAGCGGCGGCCAGTCCGTCGTTGAACTGGAGTTGAACGCGCTCCAGCCGGTGCCCGTGCCGGACGATATTCCGACCCGGCTCCGCGCCCTGCGCCTCATCGAGCTGACCGACTATCGGGACTGGTCGGACATCGCCGTGGTGCTCAAACCGCTCTATGACCGGTCCCGCCGGATCGAGCCCGGCTCCTCTCTGCAGGCCGAAGTCGAACGCATCCGGGCCCTGTCCGATGATCCGGCCGTCCGGGCCGCCGCCGCCCTGCGCCTGGTTCAGGACCAGGTCCGCTACGTCGCGCTGATGATGGGCGAGGGCGGCCTGACTCCCGCCACGGCCGAGGAAACCTGGAACCGCCGGCTCGGCGACTGCAAGGGCAAGACCGTCCTGCTGCTCGCGCTGCTCGATGGTCTCGGCATAGAGGCCCAGCCCGCCGCCGTCAGCATCCTGAACGGCGACGGCATGCCCGACCGGCTGCCCATGGTCTCGGCTTTTGACCATGTGCTGGTTCGCGCTGTCATCGGCGGCTCCGTCTACTGGCTGGACGGGACCCGCACCGGCGACCGGAAGCTGGAGGATATCACCGTCCCCCCCTTCCGTTGGGCCCTGCCGCTCACCGGACCGGAGGCGCGGCTCGAGGCCCTGAACCTCGCGCCCCGGACGGTGCCGGATTCCGAAACCATAGTCGCCGTCGACGCCTCGGCCGGCCTCTACGCCCCCGCCGTCGTGACCGGGACGCTCATCATGCGCGGTGACAGCGCGGCGGCGCTCGGGGGCCAGATCGGGCTCATCCCGGCCACCCAAAGGGACCAAGGCCTGCGCTCCATCTGGTCGGCCCAGCTCGGCAATCCGACGATCACCGAGGTCGGCTCGAACTATGACGTCGAGGCCAATGTCCTGACCCTCACCATGACCGGTACGATGTCGCTGAACTGGGGCACCCAGGGCGTCGTCCCTCCGGGCGCGACCTATCTTCCCTTCAGCAGTCTGGAGCGGTCCGAAGGGCCGTTCCGGAACGCCCCCTATGCGATCAGCCATCCAACCTACTCACGGCAGGTTGCGACCCTGCGCCTGCCGGAAGGCGGACGGGGGTTCCGGGTTTCCGGCGGTGCCGTCGACCGGACCGAACTCGGCCACCATACGCTTCGCACCATGGTTCTGGAGGGCGATCTGGTCACGGTCGACCTGAGCCTGCGCAGCCTGACGGACGAGATCACCGCCGCCGAGGCGGACCGGGTTCGCGCCGAGGACCTCACCCGGCGGTTCGACCCTCCGAGGGTCTTCCCGGACCGGAACTATCGCCCCTCCGATTCCGATCGCGCGGCCTGGGCCGCCGACGCGCCCGCCACCACGGGCGGCTGGCTCGACCGCGCCCTCGCCCTGTCGCGAAGCGGTGACTCGGCGGGCGCTGCCGAGGCGGCCGGCCGCGCCATTGAACTCGACCCCACAAGCAGCGCCGCCTGGGCCAACCGCGGCGTCTATCGGTTCTGGACCGGCGATCTCGAGGGTGCGGTGGCGGATCTGGAAAAGGCGGTCGACATCGACCCCTCCGAACGGGTCGCGATGAACGGCAACGCCCTGCTCGCCATGAACGACGGCCGCTTCGACGACGCCGTGATCGAGCTTTCGCGGGCCCTGCGCCAGGCACCGGGCGACGATTTCGCGCTCGGCACCCGCGCCCAGGCCTATCTGGCTCTGGAACAGTATGATCGGGCGCTCCGCGACATCGACACCATGATCGCCGCCCGCCCCAACGACGTCCCCCTGAAGCTCCGGCGCATCGGCGTTCTCGAGCAGGCCGGCCGGACGGAACAGGCCGACGCAGAAATGGACGCCCTGGCCGAGGCCGATCCCTCGGCCCCCGGGGTGCTGCTCAATCAGGCTGCGCTGAAGCTGGAACGCGGGAAGGCCCAGGAGGCGTCGGACATTCTGGACCGCTTCCTCGCATCCTCTCCGGCGAACCCCCGGTCCGCTCTGATCCTCCGTGCAGAGGCAGCCATCGCGCTCGGTCAGCTTGATCGCGCGGCGCAGGACCTCGCCACCGTCCGCGAGGCTGCTCCCGCTGATGCGGAGGTCCTGAACAACCTCTGCTGGACCGCCGCCACGGCGGGGGTCCTGCTGGATCAGGCGCTGCGGGATTGTGACGCCGCCTTGGCCATTGCACCGGACAGCCCGGCGATTCTCGACAGCCGGGGGCGGCTGTTGTTGCAGCGAGGCGACCTCGCCGGCGCCCTTGCCGCCTATGAGGCGGCGCTGGCGATCGCACCCGAACTGCCGGCGTCCCTTTACGGTCGGGGCGTGGCCCGGATCGCCTCGGGCCAGGTCGAAGAGGGCGAGCGCGACAAGGCCGCCGCGATCGCGCTTGATCCCGACACACCGACGGACTTCGAGTCCTATCCACCGCGGTGAAGCAGTCCGAAGGCCACAGAATTAACCTCCCGTTAAGCATGATGCCGCTTTCTGGGGGGGGCTGCGGTCGTCGGCCCCGTGGGCCTGTTCGACCCAACGCGGCCAGTCCCGGGGCTTCCACTTGCACGCTCTCACCGCCGCCGTTGAAGCGATCGACCCACTGGTCGTGACCGGCAAGGTCGCGGGGGTGAACGGCCTGCTGATCGAGTCCAGGGGCGGGCTGTCACGCCTGTCGGTCGGGGCCCGGGCCGAGATCGAGCGCCGCCACCTGCCGCCCCTGCCAGCCGAGGTCGTCGGCTTCCGCGACGCCAAGGCCCTGCTGATGCCCTTCGGCCCGGTTGAGGGCGTGGCACCCGGCGCGGACATCCGCATCGTCTCCGCCGCCGCCAGCGTCCGTCCGACCACCGCCTGGCTGGGCCGGATCATCGACGCCTTTGGCCAACCCATCGACGGCAAGGGCCCCCTGCCCCAGGGCCCCGCCGCCTGGCCCCTGCGCGCGCCCCCGCCCCCGGCCCATTCGCGCGGCCGGGTCGGCGAGCGGCTGGATCTCGGCGTTCGCGCCATGGACGTCTTCACCACCACCTGCCGCGGCCAGCGCCTCGGCATCTTCGCCGGCTCCGGCGTCGGCAAGTCGGTGCTGCTGTCCATGCTGGCCAAACAGGCCACCTGTGATGTGGTCGTCGTCGGCCTGATCGGCGAACGGGGCCGGGAGGTCCGGGAGTTCGTCGAGGAGACCCTGGGCGAGGAAGGCCTGCGTCGGGCGGTCGTCGTCGTCGCCACCTCCGATGAGCCCGCCCTGAAGCGTCGCCAGTCGGCCTATATGACCATGGCCATCTGCGAATATTTCCGGGATCAGGACCTCGAGGTCCTGTGCCTGATGGACTCGGTCACCCGTTTCGCCATGGCCCAGCGCGAGATCGGCCTCGCCGCGGGCGAGCCGCCGACGACCAAGGGCTACACCCCGACCGTCTTCACCGAATTGCCCAAGCTGCTGGAGCGGGCCGGGCCGGGTCCGGTCCGTCCGGACGGCACCACCGCCGGGCCGATCACCGCCATGTTCACCGTGCTGGTCGACGGCGGCGACCATGACGAGCCGATCGCCGACGCCGTTCGAGGCATTCTGGACGGCCACATCGTCATGGACCGCAAGATCGCCGAGCGCGGCCGCTTCCCGGCCATTGACGTGCTGAAATCCGTCAGCCGCACCCTGCCCGCCTGCCAGACGCCGCCCGAACGCGAACTGAACAAGCGCGCCCGCCAGTGCCTGTCGGACTACGGCAATATGGAAGAACTGATCCGCATCGGGGCCTATCGCGCCGGGGCCGATCCCATGGTCGACCGGGCCATCGCCCTGAACCCGGCGCTTGAGGCCTTCCTCGGCCAGGACAAGGACGATCACACCGGTCTTTCCGATTCCTTTACCCGGCTGGAAGCAATCCTGAATCAGGGCATGGTTCAGTGACCCTGACTCTCTGGAGCGTGTACGCATGAGCAACTGGGCCCAATCACTGATCCGGATCTCCAACTATGAGGTCGAGACGCTGCAGAAGCGCCTCGCCGAGATCACAGCCCGCCGCGCCTCTGCGGAAATGCGTATCGCCGTGCTCGAGGCCGAGGCCGAGATCGAACAGGACCGCGCTCGCGACGACGCAGACGCCGCCATGATGCTTCAGGCCTATCTGAACGGCTGGAAGCTGCGCAAGGGCGCGGCCGAGGCTGATGTCGTCGTCATCGACGCCGAAGAAGAAGGGGCCCGCGACGCCCTGACCAGCGCCTTCGAGGAGCTGAAGAAGTTCGAACACGTCGCCGAAATGACCCGCCTCAACGCCGTCATCGCCGCCGGCAAGCGCGAGACCGCCGCGTTTGACGAACTGGGACTACGCAGACGCAGCGCATAGATCTCCTTCTCCCCCTCGAGGGTGGAGGGCGACGCCCGACGGGTGGCCCGTCAGGGCCGGATGAGGGGGCTGCCAGCCCCACGCTCATCGCCAGACAGGTAGACTGATGAAACAGCCCCCTCATCCGTCTCGCTCCGCGAGCCACCTTCTCCCTCAGGGGGAGAAGGGCGCGCTAAGCCGTCGAGCGGTTTTGGCCGCGCCGCTGGCCCTTGCTGCCTGCGACCGCCTCGCCTCGGCCCAGACCGCCGTCGGACCGCTGGCACCGCCACTGAAGTCCCTCGCCCCCTTTCCCTTCGGCGCCACCGGCATGACCTGGCAGCTCGACCAGCCGGACTGGGTCGAACAGACCCTGCGCCATTGCTCCCAGCTGACCCCCGAGTGGGAGCAGAAGATGGAGCGCACCCTCGGCCCCGGCTTCAGCTACGATTTCGAGCCCTCCGACCGGGTCGTCGCCTTCGCCCGTGACAACGGCCTGCGCGTCCACGGCCATACCGTCATCTGGTATTCCCAGGGGGCGGAGATCTTCGACGATGCGAAACTGTCCCGCGCCCGTTTCGGTGCCGAATACGACCGCTACATCACCAGTTTCGTCGGTCGCTACCGGGGCCGGATGGCCGGCTGGGACGTGGTCAATGAACCCGTGGCCGAGGACGGCAACGGGCTGCGCGACTGCCACTGGAGCCGGGCCCTCGGCATGGATGGCTATATGGTCCGCGCCTTCGAACAGGCCAGGGCGGCCGACCCGGACGCGGTCCTGTTCCTCAACGAATACAATCTGGAAAACATCCCGCGGAAGGGAGCGACCTTCCTCAAACTGGTCGAACGCCTGCTGAAACTCGGGGCCCCGATCGGCGGCATCGGCACCCAGTCCCACCTCGACATCGAGATCCCGGCCGGACAGATCACTACCTTCATGCACGACGCGGCCTCGCTGGGCCTGCCGATCCACGTCTCCGAGCTCGACTTCCCCATGCAGCGCGACGGCGGCCGGATGCCCGACCTGCGCTCGACGGCCGAACGCCGCGCCCAGCAGGTCGCCCGCGTCGGCGAGCTGGCCGAAGCCTTCATGGCCCTGCCGGAACGCCAGCGCTACGCCTTCACCACCTGGGGCCTGCGCGACACCGACAGCTGGCTGGTCCGGGCCGAGGGCAAGAACCGGCCAGACGAAAGCGCCCTGCTGCTCGACGCCCGGGGCCGCGCCAATCCGGCGTTTCAGGCGGTGGCGGAGGCGTTCCAACGCTGACCCTCTCCCAGTGGGAGAGGGCTTGAGCCTCCGGGAGCGAAGCGATCGGCAAGGCGAAAGGGTGTGGGTCGGATGACGCCATTCGGCGTGAGCCGTGTCGCTGTCGGGAGCGGCGGCTTGCGCCGACGGAAAGAGCCGACCCACATCGGGCCCTTCGGGCCACCTTCTCCCATAGGGAGAAGGGTCAGATCTGAGCCGCCGCCACCCCCGCTGCCTTGAGCTCGGCCAGCAGCCCCTCGACCGCCATTTCCACCTTCGCTTCGTCGCGGCCCCGCACGACCAGATTCGTCCCCATCTCCCCGACCGAGCCATGGCCGAAAGGATAGCTGCCGAAGCTGATCTCACGCTCCGCCCGCGCCGCCGCGGTCAGTATCTCCGCCACATCCCCCTCGCCCACCCCGGTCACCCGGACGGTCCGCGCATGGACCACCGCCCCGGTTCGCAGGCGCGGTGCCAAATCCTCCAGCATGGCCGTCATGATCTTCGGCACCCCGGCCATGACGAAGACATTGCCGATCTGGAACCCCGGCGCATCGGTGACCGGATTGGCGATCAGCGTCCCGCCCTCGGGTATCCGTGCCATCCGCCGCCGCGCGGCATTGAAGTCGTTGCCATAGCGCCGCGCCAGAATGGCCACCGCATCCGGATGCTCGGGCAGGGCCACGCCGAAGGCGGTGGCCACCGCGTCGGCGGTGATGTCGTCATGCGTCGGGCCGATGCCGCCCGTGGTGAAGACATAGTCATGGGCGGCCCGCAGGGCGTTCAGGCTGTCGACGATCTGCCCCTTGCGGTCGCCGATGGTCCGGGCTTCCTCAAGGTCGATCCCCAGCGCCGCCAGAAACCGGGCGATGGTGTTCAGATTGGTGTCCTGCGTCCGGCCGGACAGGACCTCGTCGCCAATGATCAGGACGGCGGCGGTGGGAGAGGATTGGGTCATCCCCTCCCATAGGTCCCCGGCACCGTGCCGTCACGCCCGGGGCAGGGCGTCCGTCCGCATCTGGCGATCACGCCGCATGATCGGCTGCCATTTCCCGTAGGAGGCACACCGGAGCAGCCATTCGACCGGCCCCATCGCGAACCGGCGCAGCCAGATCACGCTGAGGATTCCCTGTGTCACCCAAACCCCGACGGCGATTCCCCACAATTGCGCGAGGTCGAAATGACCGAACCAGCCCAACACGTTGAAGATGATCAGTGCGATGAGTGACTGGCCCAGATAGTTGCTCAGGGCGGTCTTTCCGATCGCTTCCAGTCCCTTGCCGACAAACCCCAGGGCATTGGCCCTGAACAGCAGGATCACCAGCGCCAGATGGGCCAGGGTCAGAGGCAGCCGGCCCAGTTCATAGGTGAAGCCGGGCCACCAGAGGGTCGGCAGGAAGCCGGAATTCCAGTCGGCCAGCTGTTCTGCGGCATTGATGCCGATGCCTGAGGCGCAGCCGCTCACGGCCATGATGACATAGAAGGTGGTCGATCTCTGCCCGGTCAGAACACCCCATTTGAACAGGGCGACGCCGATGAACATGACGGCGATCGACTCAATCACGAGGTAGATCATCCCCTCGCCCAGGCCCCAGTCGGCCCATTCCGAGACGCTGAAGTCGACCGCAGAGAGATAGCGGGTCCGACTCTCCTGTTCCTCCGCGACCTGCTCGGCCGGCGGGTTGCGGCTTTCCAGCCACTCCCGATGGCCCTCTGCCTGATCGACCTGCTCCTCGGACAGGGCCTCGCCACGGGCCTGGGCAGCGACGGCGGCCTCACCCTCTGCCCAGCTCCCGGCTGAACTCCGGGCGTCGAAACCGCCCGATATGCTCAGAAACGCAATCAGCAAGGCGGCCAGACCGCACAGGATGACCGGCTTCAGACGCCGGAACGGGAACAGGAACAGCGCTGCCAGCCCGTAGGCGTACAGAATGTCACCGGACCATCCCAGCAGGGTGAAATTCAAGGCCCCCAGCAGCAACAGCAGCAGACTGCGGCGATACCAGACGTCCGCCACCTGCACCGAGCCATGCTCGCGGTCGCCGCGCAGGGTCATGAACACCAGACCGGCACCGAACAGCAGGGTAAACAGCCCCCGCATCGTCCCTTCGAAGAACAGCCCCTCAGCCCACCACACGATCCAGCTGGGGGTCAGTTCGGTCGGCAGCGGCGGGTGCGATACGTGGCTCAGCAGCCCCATGGCGGGAATGTTCATCAACAATATGCCGCACAGGGCAAACCCGCGCAGCACATCCATCACCCGGAAACGGTCGCTGTCGCGGACCGGCGAAATGGTCGCGGCGGTGATGGCGCTGTCTGACATATCAACGGTCCCCTTGCCTCTTTCCTAGCGGGGATTGTCGATGCTGCAAGCGCACTTGTGCCGGCAGCGGCTGGTCGCCTTGCCCGCAGGAACCATGCTAGACTGACGTTCCAGGACGCTGATCGATCCCCAGAGCCCCCGAATGTACGAGACCCCAGAGTTGGACAGCGACGCCTTCGTCCGCACCCACGAGATCCGCGTCCACGAGGACGAGGAGGCTTGGGAGGGGATGCGCGCGGCCGGCCGTCTGGTGGGTCAGGCGCTCGACATGATCACGCCCTTCGTGGTCCCCGGCGTCACCACGGGCGAGCTGGACGACCGCATCCGCGAGTTCACCCTTGACCACGGTGCCCTGCCCGCCTGCCTTGGCTACAAGGGCTATGAGAAAACCATCTGCACCTCGATCAACCACGTCGTCTGCCACGGCATTCCCGGCGACAAGGTTCTGAAGGACGGCGACATCGTCAACATCGACCACACCGTCATCGTCGACGGCTGGCACGGCGATTCCAGCCGCATGTATGCAGTCGGCGAGATCAACGCCCGCGCCCGCAAACTGATCGACGTGACCTATGACTCGCTCGAGGCCGGTCTGGCGATGATCAAGCCGGGCAACACCTTCGGCGACATCGGCTATGCCATCCAGCAGGTGGTCGAGGCCAACCGCATGTCGGTGGTGCGCGACTTCTGCGGCCACGGCATCGGCCGCCTGTTCCACGACAGCCCCAACGTCCTGCACTACGGCCGCCGCGGCGAGGGTGCGACCCTGAAGCCCGGCATGTTCTTCACCGTCGAGCCGATGGTGAACCTGGGCAAGCCGCACGTGAAGGTCCTGTCCGACGGCTGGACCGCAGTCACCCGCGACAAGTCGTTGTCGTCCCAGTGCGAGCACAGCTGTGGCGTGACCGAGACCGGCGTAGAGCTGTTCAGCGCCAGCCCGGCAGGGCTGTTCCGGCCGAAATTCTGACCGGTTGAGCAACCTAGAGCGGTAGGGCATGGTTCTTGAGGGAGAAGAGCCATGGGTGGTGCCGAAGCAGAGCAGATGACGACTGCTTGGTCGTGGTGGGAAGGCCCACGCAGACTCATCTTTAATGCGATCCTGGTCGGGGCCATCGGGCTCGGCGCAGCCCTCCTCGTGTACTGGCTATTCTCATGGATGGGGGATGAGGCCTCAGCGGCGGTCGCGCCGGGCGCGGAGCTGCCCGAGTTCACCATCTTCACCGCCGCGTTCATGGCGTTCGCGAGCATGGTCGGACTGCTTCTGGCGAATATCCTCTATTTCCTCGGCCCGCTCGGCGAATTGCTCCTGCCAAGGTCCGGGCGCAGGCTGTTCCGCCGGATGGCTTATCCCGCCGGCATTCTGCTTAGTCTGACGGTGATCCTCGGACTTCCTGCGGTCTTGGTGGCACCCGCCATTTCGGCGCTCGTTTTGGGATGACCTCAATCGCGCCCAAACCCCACCACGCCGGCCACCGCGAACGGCTGCGCGACCGCGCGCGCGGTGCGGGCATCCATCACCTGCCCGACTATGAGCTGCTCGAGCTGTTCCTGTTTCGCAGCCAGCCGCAGGGCGACGTCAAGCCGATCGCCAAGGCCCTGCTGGCCCGGTTCGGCTCGCTGGCGGCGGTTCTCGCCGCCCCGGTCGAGGACCTGATCACGGTCAGGGCCGAGGACACGAAGGGCCGAATGAAGGGTATCGGCGCGGAGACGGCGCTGGACCTCGCCGCCCTGCACGAGGTCGCGCGCCGGGTCATCAAGGAAGAGGCCAACAAGCGCACGGTCATCTCCTCCTGGACCGCCCTGGTCGCCTATGTCCGCCTGTCGCTGCAGCATGAGGCGCGCGAGCAGTTCCGCGTCCTCTATCTCGACAACCGCAACCAGCTGATCCTCGACGAGATCCAGAACCGCGGCACGATCGACCACGCTCCGGTCTATCCGCGCGAGGTCGTGCGCCGGGCGCTGGAGCTGTCGGCCAGGTCGATGATCATCGTCCACAACCACCCGTCCGGCGACCCGACCCCCTCCCGGCCCGACATCCAGATGACGCGCCAGATCATCGAGGCCGCCCGGGCCCTCGGTATCGACGTCCACGACCACCTGATCGTCGGCCGCGACGGCGTGGCCAGTTTCAAACAGCTGGGGCTGATGTAAGCGGCGGGGCCGGTCGCGCCGACGCGGCTGACAGGGCTGCGGCGAGGGCCACGCCCCGGTTCGCGCCGTCCATGGCGATTTCCACGTCGGGCGTGATGCCCTCAATCTCATTGGTCCCATCATTGAGGAACCGGGCGCAATTCGGCGCCATGACGTCGAAGGTGCCGGCCCGCAGCCGTATGCGGCCGCCGCCATTCACATAGCCGCAACCGGCACCGGCGGTGCGCGCACCAAGCACCACGGCGACACGGTTCTGCTGCAGCCAGGCGACAAAGTCCTCCGAAGCCGAGCCCGTCTCGTGATCGACGAGGATGAACAGTGGCCCTGTCCAGCGGCCATTTCCGCTCAGTCGCAACGGCTCACCGGCCGGTGCCAGCACGGGACAGACCGGCTCGCCGCGCCAGATGGCCGAGCGGTCGCAGGCCGGATCGACAAGCCGCCCGGCGGGCCTGACCAGGGTCTGGTCGGTCATCAGGGCGACCACCTCGGTGACCCATTCCGTGCCGCCGCCATTGCCGGTCACGTCCACCAGGAGCCGCCGCGCGCCGCGGGCCTTGAGGTCGTCGATAGCCTCCATGAGGCTCTGCTGGAGACGGGCGCGGACGGCCATGCGCAGGCTGCGGGCGGTCATGCCGGGGCGGAACGCTTCGCGGCAGGCCGCCAGATAGGAATCTTCGCCCAGGGCCGCAATGCGCAGCACGCCCAGATCGCCGGCGACGCCGGTCGCGAACGGGCCGTCCCGCACCGGGGTCCAGCCCGGCAGCCGGTTGAAGGGGAACCGGAAGCGAGGGTTCCCCGACCTGTAGCCGGCGGCCTCGCAGGAGGCGACTGCGGCGGGCGGATCGGGAAGGCGCGGCACGGCCGCCGGGCCTGTAGCGCCCGGTGCCGGACTTGAGCGGTCTCCACGAACCAGCTTCAGATGGGGGTCCTTAAAGGCACCGATGAACCGCCGTAACGCCGCGGCGGCCTGACCGTCCGATCGCGCGCGCTCTATGGCCGCGCCTGTTTCGGCGTCCAGCGCCGCGAGGTCGAGGCCGCGATGGGAGACGATCCAGTCGAGGTTGGCATAGCGCTGCGCCATCTCCTGCTTGAGATGCTGGAAATCGCTGCGCCAGCCCGCGACGTCGAACGTCGCACCGCCCGACGCCGGGGCCGCCGGTGCCAGGCCAAGGACGAGGGCGGATACAATGGCCAGGGAGCGTCCGGCGCGGCTCATGATCGCCCGCCGCCGGGCCTGAAAGGTCGCCATAAGCCCCCCAAACTTCCTCTCCTGACCGCACGATATACCAATGCGATGGCGGGACAACTCGACCCCCGGTGAACCGGGCATGCCCCTCGCACTGCGCGTGGAGCTCTACCTCCACGACCCCCCTTCGGTTGACCCTCGGCCCGATCCGGAATCGCGGCACCATCGACCATGCCCGGGCCTGTCCGCGCGCGAGGGTGCGTCGGGCGCTGGAGCTGTCGGCCCGGCCGAGGATCATCGTCCACAACCACCCCTCCGGCGACCCGACCCCTCCCGGCCCGACATCGAGATGACCGCCAGATCATCGAGGCCGCCTGGGCCCTCGGTATCGGCGTCCACGACCACCTGATCGTCTGCCGCGACGGCGTGGCCAGTTTCAAACAGCTGGGGTTGATGTGAGCGCACGGATTGATCCGCTCATCCCCGCGAACGCGGGGACCCCGTGCTTTGGGTGATGCGACGGCCGGAGCGGTGCGGTATCCCTTGTCCTGAAACACCAGCGTCCCGCTGGACAGGACTGGGTCCCCGCGTTCGCAGGGATGAGCGGAAGAGAAGAGTCAGGCCATGACCGCAACGCGCCGCGCGCTCCTGACCACCGCTCCCGTCGCCGCCCTGGCGACTTCCAGCGCCGCACCAACCGGCGCCCCCGCCATCATGGTCTCGACCTGGGACTTCGGTGCCGCAGCCAACGCCGCCGGGATCGCGGCGCGGGCCAACGGCGGCTCCGCGCTGGACATGGTCGAGGCCGGCGGCCGCGTGGCCGAGGCGGACGAGAGCAATGCCTCCGTCGGCTACGGTGGCCTGCCCGACCGCGACGGTCGGGTGACGCTGGACGCCTGCGTCATGACCTGGAACGGCGACATCGGCGCGGTCTGCGCGCTGGAGGACATCGTCCACGCCGTCTCGGTCGCCCGGCGGGTGATGGAGCGGACGCCCCACACCATGCTGGTCGGCGAGGGCGCGCGGACCTTCGCCCTCGAACAGGGGTTCGAGGCGACCAACCTGCTGACCCCCCGCGCCGAGGCGGCCTGGCGTGAGTGGCTGAAGACGGCGAACTATGCCCCCCGCCCCAACAGCGAGAACGCGGACTGGCGATCCATGCCGGGTGGCCCCGGCAACCACGACACCATCGGCCTGCTGGCCATTGGCGCGGACCAGCGCATGGCCGGGGCCTGCACCACTTCCGGCATGGCCTTCAAGATGCGTGGACGGGTCGGCGACAGCCCGATCATCGGTGCCGGCCTCTATGTCGATGACGAGGTCGGCGGTGCCACCGCCACCGGCGTCGGCGAGGACGTCGTCCGCATCGCCGGGGCCCATGCGGTGGTCGAGGCCATGCGCCACGGCATGGACCCGACCGCCGCCTGCCGCAGCGTGATAGAGCGCCTGGCCCGACTGCGCGGGACGAAGGTGGCGGGCTCCCAGGTCGCCTTGCTGGCGCTGGACAAACAGGGCCGGGCCGGAGCCTTCGCCCTCCAGCCCGGCTTCACCTTCGCCGTAACCGACGCCGCCGGCCGGACGTGGATCGAACGCGCCGGTGCCCTGTTCGAGGCCCCATGACCGTCCTCATCACCGACCGCCTGACCCTGACCCCTGTCCGGGCGTCCGACCTGCCCGACCTGTGCGCCCTGTGGGCCGACCCCGCCTTCGCCACCTCCATCTTCCCCGCGCCCCTGTCGTCCGAGGATGTCTGGTTCCGCCTGTTGCGCGACATCGGCCACTGGCAGGTCAAGGGTCACGGCAACTGGTCGATCCGCGAGACCGCGACCGGCGACTATGTCGGAAGCGTCGGGGTGCTGGACTACCGTCGCATCCTCGACCCTGCTTTCGACGCCCCCGAACTGGGCTGGGGCGTGGCCCCGCGCTTCCAGGGCAAGAGTCTGGCGTTCGAGGCGGTGTCCACCGCCCTTGCCTGGTGCGACGAGACCCTGAAGGCGCCGCGCACCGTCTGCATGATCTCGCCGGACAACGCCCCATCCCATGCCCTGGCGGCGCGGGCGGGCTACACGCCCTATGTCGAGACCACCTACAAAGGTTCGCCCGTCGTGCTGCTGGAGCGGATGGACCGCTAGCTTGACGCGCCTTCCGCTCCCTTGCCCCGACCACAGCTGGTTCATCACAACGAACACAAAGGGATTCACGAAGGACACAACGGGTCCTGAGAGGATGACGGGGCCGAACCCGCCGTCGATGCAGTGAAAAGACTCCGGACCCGCGCCGAGGCCTTGAATCAATGCGGCGTATGCCGCGATCTCAGGACGCGCGGAGGAAGACACGGACCGTAACGCACCCCCGGTCCCGTCGTGTCCTTTGTGACCCCGCTGTGCCCTTTGTGATGAACCTTCCAGCGGTCCGACCCCGCCCGGATGGTGCCGCGCCGTAGCCCCCCATTAAGGTTTACGCGTCATGATCACCGTTGATTACGGAGATCGCCCGTTCCATGCCCATGCCCGTCGAAACGCTTCGCGGCTATCTGACCGAAGCCTTTCCCGACGCCGGGATCGTCATCGACGACCTGGCCGGCGACGGCGACCATTATCGCGCGCGCATCGTGTCTGCGGCCTTCGCCGGCCTGTCGCGCGTGCGCCAGCACCAGCTCGTCTATGCCGCCCTCAAGGGCAAGATGGGCGGCGAGCTGCACGCCCTGGCGCTCGAGACCTCGGCACCCCCTTCGGCAGGAGACTGACCCGATGCGCTACCGTCCCTTTGGCCTGACCGGACAGGCCGTCTCCTGCCTGACCCTCAGCCTCGGCGGCCGCGACATCGCCGGCGGCCCCGAGGCCGGCCGCGACCTGATCTATTCGGCCCTGGAATCCGGTATCAACTCCTATCGGCTCGAAAACGCCGACCCCGTGCTGGCCGAGGTGCTCGGCGAGGCCCTGCGCCATGTCGACCGCAAGCTGGTGCAGGTGTCCCTGACCCTGGGCGCCGGGGACGGCCGCCGGGGCTCCCAACGCGACTTCTCCGCCCAGGGCATTACCTCTGCCATCGACAGGGCCCTGCACGCGTCCGGTCTCGGCTATTTCGATCTGGCCATCCTCGACGAGCCGGGCGACCACGAACTGCCACAGTCCACGCTCAACGCCCTCAAGGCCCTGCGCGCCACCGAGCGGGTGCGGCTGCTGGGCATCTCCGGCGACGGTGAGGTCATGGACACCTATGTCTCGACCGGTGCCTTCGACGTCCTGGCCACGCCCTTCCACGTCAATGCCAGCTGGCAGGTCCGCTCACGCCTGCGCGCCGCCCAGGAAGGCGACATGGCCATCTTCGTCTATGGCTATTTCCCCGACAGCCTGAACACGGCGAAAAAGGCCGCGACCGTCCATGTGCAGAAGAAGAGCTTCTTCGGCTTCGGCGGCGGACCCAAGCCGGTGGAAAGCCCGCTGGCCCATGCCGGGACCTTCGCCTTCCTACACCGGACCAACAACTGGTCGGCCGAGGCCATCTGCCTGGCCTACGCCCTCACCGACCCGTCGGTGTCCAGCGTCATGATCGAGGCCAGCGACATCGAGCGGCTCAACGCCCTGTCCCAGGTCCCGGACCGCGACATGCCGCCCGGCCTGTCCGCCCAGATCGAAATGGCCCGGGTCGCGGCCGCCAAGGCGGCCTGACGCCCTTGACCGGCGCGCGCCCGGTCCATACCTGACGCCCTTCACTGAAAGGCCAGCGTCCGTGACCGATCAAGTACCAGCCGACCCCATCCACGCCTTCATCGCCGGAACCCTGAAAGATCACGCGGTGGTCCTGTTCATGAAGGGATCGCCCGACGCCCCGCGTTGCGGCTTCTCCTCCCTGGCGGTGCAGATCCTCGACCACATCGGCGCGGACTTCGTCGGTGTCGACGTGCTGCAGGACGAGGGCCTGCGCGACGGGATCAAGACCTTCAGCGACTGGCCGACCATCCCCCAGCTCTATGTGAAGGGTGAATTCGTCGGCGGCTCCGACATCGTCCGTGAAATGTTCAACGCCGGCGAGCTCCAGGCCCTGATGGCCGAAAAGGGCGTGCCGCTCGGCGAGCAAGCCGAGGCCTGATGGCGCGCGCGGTCCTCGAGCCCCGCGTCGACCGCGAGATCTTCGTCGTCCCGCTCGAGGTCAGCCCCGAGCACATCGACGACAACGGTCACGTCAACAATGTCGTCTATGTCGGCTGGCTGCAGGACGCCGGCACGGCCCACTGGAACGCCCGGTTCGACGACGCCACCCGCGCCCGCTGGTCCTGGGTCGGCACCCGGCACGAGATCGACTATTTCCGCCCGCTGATGCCGGACTCGGTCGGCGTGGTGGCCCGGACCTGGGTGGGCGACCCCCACGGGCCGCGCTTCAACCGCTATGTCCGGATCGAGGACGGCGAAGGCCGGGTCTGCGCCCAGGGCGTGACCGAGTGGGTCCTGGTGGACGCGACGACCATGCGGCCCCACCGCATCCCGGCGGACATGCTGCCGACCTTCGAACGGCGCTAACCGCCGCGCTGTCGCCGCGCCCAGTCTCCGAGCAGGGGATACCAGGGCCGGTCGGGTTCGCGTTCGCACTGGTCGGCCAGCGCCGGGAACTCGGCCTCAAGGCGCTGGCGCTGGTTCACGGCCGCTCTTGCCGTGTCGCGGTTCGGGGCCGCCGGCGCCCCTGCCACCAGCAGGATGCCGCTGGACATCCTGTACAGCGGCATGTCCTTCAGGGGCCGCTCCGGCCAGGTCTGCTGGAACCAGCGCACCTGCCGCGCCATGGCCGCGCAGGTCAGGGCGTCATCCGCCCCCTGGAAGCCGACTGTGACGCGATAGCGCGTCGCCTCGGCCGGCGCGCGAAAGCCGGCCTCCGCGACCAGCCGCGCCGCCTCGGCGTCCAGCAGGTCCGAGCGCGAGGTCTCGACGACCGTCACGGGTCCCTTCGATCCATCGGGCTGGACGACGACCTCGACCGTGACGTCTCCGGTATGGCCGAGGGCCTCCGCCTCAGGCGCCCTGCGTTCGATCGGTCCGGGGATTTCCACCAGCGGCGGGCCGGCCGCGGTCGCGACGGCGGGCGGATCCTGAAGCGCGATCAGTGCGAGCAGAACAGGCAGCATGAGACCTCCGGGAGCACCCGACCGATATTGCCCGAATCGATGACGGCCTCAAGGTGATGCCGTCACGCTTGCCCGGCAGCGGCTGTCCGGCGGTCCTGAATCCGGGCCCGGGCAGCCAGACGGCGCCATTGCAGGGCCATATCGCGATAGTCGTCGGAGATGTCCTGCGGGAGGCCGTCGCACGCCCGCCGTTCCAGCTCCGCCGCCTTGGCCAGACACTGATCGACCGTGAACATCGCTGGTCCAACCACAGGACTACGGCTTTGGTTCCCCGGTCAGACGCAGACATCGGACCGGAATAGATTGCGCCTGCGCAACGAATAGAGCCTATGGACCATTACTGTGACGCCCGGTCCGTAGTCGTGGCGGCCTTGCCTTGACGATGATTTGCGACGGGTACGACTTTCGTTTCGGGAGTCTCTGGTAACTGTTCGGAGGGCAAGCCTTGGTTGCCCCCACGCCCCTGCATCCCGACGGCCCACTCAGCCTGGCACTGGCCGTGGTGGCATCGTCGACCGCGCCGCTGGTGCTGCTTGACGGCGACCTGAAGGTCATCGCCGCCAGCGCCACCTTCTTCAGGGCGTTCCAGATCGATCCTGCGGGGGCCGTGGGCGAACATTTCCTCGACCTGGGTGCTGGCGAGTGGAATCTGCCCCGTCTGCGTTCCCTGCTGACCGCCACCCTGTCCGGTGCGGCCGATGTCGACGCCTACAAGATGGAGCTGAAGAGCAAACGCCTGGGCCTTCGTCACCTGCTCCTGAACGCCCACCTGCTCGCCTGGGGCGACGGTGCCGCCGTGCGACTGCTGCTGGGGATGTCGGACATCACCGACGCCAAGGCCAACGAGAAGCTGAAGGACGACCTGCTGCGCGAAAAGGCGATCCTGCTGCAGGAGGTCCAGCACCGCGTCGCCAACAGCCTGCAGATCATCGCCAGCGTCATCCTGCAGAGCGCCCGGAAGTCCCAGTCAGACGAGACCCGGACCTCCCTGACCGATGCCCACAGCCGCGTCATGTCTGTCGCCGCCCTGCAGCAGCAGCTTGCCGCCTCGCACCTCGGCGAGGTCGGGCTGAGGGCCTATTTCGACCAGCTGTGCCTCAGCGTCGGTGCCTCCATGATCCGCGACCACGACCAGCTGTCGCTGCACGTCGACTGCGATGACACCGCCGTGGACGCCGACATATCGGTCAGTCTCGGCCTGATCGTCACGGAACTGGTGATCAACTCGCTGAAACACGCCTTCCCCGGCGGGCGTAAGGGCCGGATCACCGTCAGCTACCAGGCCCATGGCCCGAACTGGACCCTCGCGGTCGCCGACAACGGGGTCGGCATGCCCAGGGACGCCGCAAGTGCGACACCCGGCCTGGGCACCAGCATTGTCGAGGCGCTCGCACGACAGCTGCACGCCCGCGTTCAGGTGACCGGCAGCCATCCGGGCACCACGGTGTCGATCGTCCACAGTCAGATCAGCGCCGTCGAATCCGACGCGACGGCCGGGCAAGCCGTCTGAGGTCCCTCGGCTGACCTCAGCCCGGCGACAGCTGATAGGGGTTTTCGACCGACAGGCGTGACCCGGGGGCCAGCCCCAGTTCCTCGAACGACCAGCGCACCTCGGTCCCTTCGGGCCGGCTCTCGCGGCAGCGGTCTTCCCTGATCCGGCGCAGGGTGATGATCGGACCGTCGTTCGACGACCGCACCACCGGCGTGATGTCTTCCTTGGCGGTGCAGCCGTTCGAGGTGACCCAGAAGACCGCCTCGTCCCGGGCGATGGCTGCGGCATGGACCGGCTCGATCTGGCCGGGCAGCGGTTCCTGCCGCGTCTGGAGCCGCCCTGCCATCTGCTGCACGGCGCTACAGCCCGACAGGGCCGTGACCAGGACCACCGCAGCGGTCAGCATGACGATCCGTTGCATCCCCGGCCTCCCGCCGAACCCTCGACATCATCAAAATGCGCCTGTTCGCGCGACAAGGGAAGGCCGGCGAAGCCTCTCTAACCTTGCTTTCGTCATTCCGGGCGAAGGTGAGCGCAGCGAGCCGCAGACCCGGAACCCAGCGGCGCGCGAGAGCGCGAACCTGTCGGGAGCGCATTGCGGGCCAGCAGCCCGGCCTCGCATGCCACTGACAGTGTTTCGCCGCCGTCGCGGTGCCGCTGGGTTCCGGGCCTCCGCTGCGCTCCGCCCGGAATGACGAAAGCAGGGTGGAAGGCCATGAAAAAGGCCCCGGATCGCTCCGGGGCCTTTCTGAAGTTCTTCATGGCGCTCAAGCAGCGAGCGACCGCGTCGCGAGCGTTAGCGCCCCTTACGAAGAATAGTATTCCACGACCAGGTTCGGCTCCATCTTCACCGGGAACGGCACATCGGCCAGTTCCGGCACGCGGACGAAGCGGACCGAGAAGCCGCGGTCACCGATTTCGATATAGTCGGGGATGTCGCGTTCCGACGACTGCTGGGCTTCGAGCACCAGCGCCATGTTGCGGGACTTTTCCTTGACCTCGACGACGTCGCCGACCTTCACGCGGTAGGAGGCGATGTCGACCTTCTTGCCGTTCACCGTCACATGGCCGTGACTGACGAACTGACGGGCGGACCAGACGGTCGGGGTGAATTTGGCGCGATAGACCAGGGCGTCGAGGCGCGACTCCAGCAGGCCGATCAGGTTCTCCGAGCTGTTGCCCTTGCGACGCGAGGCTTCCTCATAGGTCGCGGCGAACTGCTTCTCGGTGATGTTGCCGTAGTAGCCCTTCAGCTTCTGCTTGGCCTTCAGCTGCAGGCCGAAGTCCGAGACCTTCTGCTTGCGGCGCTGGCCGTGCTGGCCGGGGCCATACGAGCGCTTGTTGACGGGGGACTTGGCACGACCCCACAGGTTTTCACCCATGACCCGGTCGAGTTTGTACTTGGCGCTATGGCGCTTGGACATGTGTCACTCTTCTTCGTGATGCGGCCCGGTCCCTCCCCAACTGGAGAGACGATCTCAACGGCGGTCCACGCATCGTCCGTAGTGGTTCGCGCAGACGGGCAGGCCCGACGGCGTGAAGGGCGCGCTTATGACGGGGTCGGGCTCATCCGTCAAGGCTGGGCGGTGGTTTCCGGAGCCCGGACGAAGCCGTCGTCACGGCACGGGAACCGGCTGAGCCCCGGGGAAGGGGCAATGGGGCGCATGGGTCCTCAACGACTGTTCGGGACCGCCACCGTGGCGGCGGCCAGTCACATAGGTCTGAAATCCCGCGTCACCACGGCGCGCCGATCACGGACGGGTATGTCGTCAGAAAAATCAGATTGCGGACCCGCCGCGCCCGATGCCTAGTGCAGGGCCTCCCGCTGCCCGGTCCTCTCCCGTCCCCCGGCTTGGCGGAAGGAGATCCGGGATATGATCTCCCACCTCTTGTCCGAGTTGACCATGCGACTGTTCCCCGCCCGATCCGCCGTGCCCCTCTATATGGCGCTCACCCTGGCCGCAGGTATTGGCGCTCCCCTCGCTCACGCCCAGGACCACGGCGAGCGGATGGCGAACATCGCCGCCGACCACGCCCGACAGATGAACGACTACGGCTACACGGCGTCCCGGAACTACGCTGACAGCCAGGAAGGATATGCATCGGACGAAGAAGACACCGGCTATTACAGCTCATATGCCGACATCGGCCCCATCACGCCGATGACCCTCGAGATGCAGTATCTCATAGAGTCCACACGTCGCGAGCTCGATGAGGTTGCCGCGGTCCACGCCGACCCAAGGTACCAACGCTACGCAAACGGCGGTTGGGACTACTACCAAAGCCGGTCGCCCGCCGGGCCGGGGGAGTATTGCGCCGCGACTTACCTGAACCGCGACGGGATGATCACGCTGACCGGGGTCGGTTCCGGCTGGGACGGTGCCCTGTTGATGTTCGTCGGTGAAGACATCCCCAAGCCCGACGCCTTCCGGGAGATCAGCGCCACCCTGACCCAGTCAGGCGACACTCCGGCCACGGTGCGGGTCTACAACTATGAGCGCAGACCCGGGATGGAGGCGCTCGGCACCCTGGTGTTCGCGGTACCGGCAATGAGCGCGGCGCTTGCCGGCATGACCGACGAGCTGGAGTTCGTCATCGCCATCGAAGGCCAGGAGGTCTTCCGCATGACCTGGAAGGACGGACTGGCCGCTCGGGACGAGCTGCGCAAATGCGTCCGTCAGCGCCGCGGCTGAAACGGACGCAACTGAAACTGGATGGCCCGGGTCAGGCCGTGGCGGCGGCGAACAGCTCATTGGCCCTGTTCCAGTTCACCACCGTCCAGAAGGCCTTCAGATAATCGGCCCGGCGGTTCTGGTATTTCAGATAGTAGGCGTGTTCCCAGACGTCGGCAGCCAGCACCACCGCGCCCTTCTCGTCGGCGACATCCATCAGCGGATTGTCCTGGTTCGGCGTCGAGGTGACCTTGAGCACGCCGTTCTGCACGATCAGCCAGGCCCAGCCCGAACCGAACTGCCCCGCTCCGGCCGCGTTGAAAGCCTCCTTGAACCTGTCCATCCCGCCCAGGTCGCGGTCGATGGCGGCGGACAGTTCGGCGGACGGCTCGCCGGTCTTTCCGACGGGGGCCAGCAGCTCCCAGAACAGGCTGTGGTTCCAGTGGCCGCCGCCGTTGTTGCGCACCGCTGCGGGCAGTCGGGACATTGACGCGAACATCTGTTCCAGCGTCTGGCCCTGCAGGGCGGGGTCCGCATCGACCGCCTTGTTCAGATTGTCGACATAGGCCTGATGGTGCTTGCCGTGGTGGAAGGCCATCGTCTCCCGGTCGATAGCCGGCTCAAGGGCGTCATGGGCGTAAGGGAGGGGTGGAAGCACAAAGGCCATGGGGAGGCTCCTTCGACGGGACTTCGGGGGAAGCCGCATCTGGGGATCCCGTCCCGGAACCCAAGCCCGAAGGCCGGTATTCGTTCCCTTCAGGCCTGCGGCAAGTTCGCCTTCAGACAATCCCGCACCGCCCGCCGCAGATCGCCGGTGGCCGAGGCGAAATCGACCCCTTCGGCGTCGAACACCGCCCGGGTCGCCGCATCCAGACCATTCGGCAGCGCCTCCAGCACCCGCTTCTCCCCCTTGGGATGCAGGCAGAAGCCGACCTCCTTGCACAGGGCGGCGAACGTCGGAGCATAGTCAGCCTGGTTCATTGTCTGGTCCTGAAGAAGCGGCCGGGCAGGCGGCCGCGGCCTGATCTGCGATCTGGTCGGCGATCTCGGGGTCCATCGGCCCCAGAAGCACATCGGAACCGAGCGTGTGGCCGCGGTCCGGATGCGAAACGAATGTCAGCTGACCGGCCGGCAAAACCCCCGCCGCCGCAGCACGTTGACGGTCTTCGCGGACCTGCGAGTCCCTGGAGCCGTAATGGAAGATCAGGGGCGAGGGCCAGCGCGAGAACCGGGCGGCGTTAAGCGTGTCGTCGAGGAACCAGGATTTCCACCAGCGCCAGCTGGCAATGGGCTCCTCGGCATCCGGGTAGGGCGCGTCATCGGCATGGTCGGCCAGGTCCGCCACTTCCCGGGTGTACCAGTCGGCGCCTTCAGCGCGCGCGGCGGCAATGTCGCCGGCAGTCCAGGACCCATCCGGAGCCAGCAGGGGGGCCGGGTCCTCGTAGAAGCCCGCGGGCGTGTTGCGGTAACTTGCCCTGATCTCCGCGTCGGTGACCATTCCGTCGCCGTCGTTATCCATCATCAGCAAGGCATCCAGCTCCCGGTCGACGGACTGCCATCGCACCACAGACGCCTTGCTCTCCAGCAGCCCGCCGATGCCGATGACCAGGTCCGGCGGAGCCGCGCCCCGCTCTGCCAGCCCCGCGATATGGACGGTGCCTTCCGAATGGCCCAGCAGGACCACGCACGGCGCCCCCAGACCTCGTTCGGAACGGGTCCAGTCATACAGGGCCTCGACATCCTGGCTGAGGTTTTCAGGCGTCGCCGTCGGCGCAACGGCCTTGTCCGTCCGCTCTTCGCGCGGAACCCCGTAACGGGCACCCCGACGGTCAAAGCGCACAGCCGCCATGCCGCGCTGGTTGAACCGCGCGGCCAGGTCCCGGAATATCCGGTCTCCCGGCGTACCGGACCGGCCGAAATTGACATCCCGGGTGAAGACACCGGTCCCGGCCACCATGATCACGACACCGCGCGTCGGCCCGGCGGGCCGATCCGTCTCGCCCTGGATCAGATAGCCGTCAGCCGAGGGCACCTCGAAAGGCACGGCATCCAGAACCGGCCCCGGTGCCGGCAGTTGCAGGCCAAGGGCCAGTGCGGCGGCCAGAACGGTCATGGTCAAACAGGTCCTTTCAGCCGCAGGGCATGGAAAGCCACATGGTCGGCGATGAAACTGGCCATGAAGAAATAGGAGTGGTCGTAGCCCGGCTGCATCCGCAGGGTGATCGGCTGCCCCGCCGCCTCACCCGCCGCGACCAGCAGTTCCGGTTTCAGCTGTTCGATGAGGAAGGGGTCGGCGTCGCCCTGGTCGATCAGGATGTCGTCGAAACAGCCCTCTCCCACGCCGTCCTCGATCAGGCGCGCTGCGTCATGCGCATCCCACACGGTTCGGTCGCCGCCGAGATAGGCGGTGAAGGCCTTCTCGCCCCACGGGCACCGCGTCGGCGAACTGATGGGCGCAAAGGCCGAGACCGACCGGAACAGATGCGGGTGCCGCAGGGCCAGCGTCAGCGCCCCGTGCCCGCCCATCGAATGCCCGCTGATCGACCGCGTCTTCGTCGTCGGGAACTGCGCATCGATCAGCCCGATCAGCTCCCCGACGACATAGGTCTCCATGCGGAAATGCGGGGCCCACGGTGCCTCGGTCGCATCGACATAGAAGCCCGCGCCCTGCCCGAGATCATAGGCCGGATCGTCGGCCACACCTTCCCCGCGCGGCGAGGTGTCGGGCGCGACGATGATGATCCCATGCGCCGCCGCCGCCGCATAGGCCCCGGCCTTGGTGGTGAAATTGTCCTCGGTACAGGTCAGGCCCGACAGCCAGATCAGCACCGGAAACGGCCCCTCCCCCGGCGGGGTGAAGACCGACAGGGTCATGGGCGTGTCGGTGACGGCGCTGTCGTGGCGCAGGTAGCGCAGGGTGCCGCCGTGGACGGCGTGGGTCTTGAGGGTTTGCAGATTCATGAGCCGATCATGCGGACCTGAAGTCCATCCAGCGAGGCCAGTTTTCGGGCGAGCTTTGCGTCGGCCGTCACCAACGGCAGATTCAGACGCCTTGCCAGCACGGCATAGAGGCAATCCGTCATCGAGTGGTTGAATCGACAGGCCAGAGAGAAGGCTTCATCCAGCAACGGCGCATGGTCGAACAGCTCGACCACGTCCTTGATCACCGAAAGGTTCTCCTCGGCGGCACCGGCCTGCAGTTCGCCCCTGATGACGTAGCGTCGCAAGGCGTTGGCCACTTCGATCAGCATAAGGTCCGGTGCTACGGCGGGCCTGAACGCCAGCCGGGCGTCGTGGGCCGCCGCGGCAAGCGGGTCATCCAGGAACCACTTAACGACGACGCTGGCGTCGAATACCGCGCTCACCGGTCCCGGTCTGCACGGATGATGGCCGTCGAATCCAGTGTGGAGCCGCGCGTTTGCTCCCGGGATCGCCGGGAGATTTCCTCAAACCGTTCCTCGACCGCCAGGACTTCCCGGGCTGCCATGTCCCTGAATTTCTGCTCGAGCGAAATGTTCTGCGCCTTCGCCATCGCCTTCAGGCGGGCAACGATGCCGTCGTCGAGATCGCGGACGAGAACCTGAGCCATGCACGGATGATAGCATACCGCTAGCATCCGCGCCAGAAGCTCACCCCACCCGGTACAGTGCGCAGATCTTGTTGCCCGACGGGTCGCGCAGATAGGCCAGGTTCAGCGTCCCGAACGGGCCGATGCGCTCGCCGGGCGGATCCTCGATGGCCGTGCCGCCGGCGGCGACGCCCGCGTCATGGAAGGCCTGGACCATCTCCTCAGACTTTGCCCCGAAGCCGATGGTGCCGCCGTTGGCGTGGCAGGCAGGCTCGCCGTCGATCGGCTTGCCGATCGCAAAGGCCCCCATACGGGTGCGCCACCAGAAGCGGCCCTTGGGGTCCGGCCCCTGCCCTGGCTCATGGCCCAGCGCGCCGAGCGCCGCATCATAGAATTTCCGCGACGCCTCGATGTCGTTCGCTCCGACAGTGATGTGGGTGAACATGGCTTCCCTCCGTGTGTCCGACAAAGCTAGACAAGACCGTTTCGTTTGGCAACTAACTGACGGTCACACCCAGTTCGGGCCGCTCGCGGTAGTGGCGCAGCCGTGTCTCCAGATCGCCAACGTGGAGTTCCAGTCGGTGCCCGTCGGGATCGAGAAAGTACAGGGACGCGCCCTCACTGCGGTTGTCCTTCCAGATCACCGCCGTCTCGCGCAGCCGCGCCGACAGCACGTCAAAGGCATCTGCTTCCACACTGAAGGCTGCGTGGGTGTAGTCCTCGCGCGGCACAGGGCGAACCTCTGCGTCCAAAGACAGACAGATCCACAGGCTGCCTGCTTCCAGATAGGCCCCGGTTGCCCAGATCGCCCTCAATTCGCAGCCCAGAAGGTCTCGATAGAAGACAACGGAACGCTCGAGGTCGCCTACCGCAAACGTCAGGTGGTTGAGCCCCGTAACCTTCGGCATCCGGTCCATCCGCGCCTCAGAACACCACCACGGAGCGGATGCTCTCGCCCGCGTGCATCAGGTCAAACGCCTCGTTGATGCGCTCCAGCGGCAGGGTGTGGGTGATCATCGGATCGATCTCGATCTTGCCGTCCATGTACCAGTCGACGATCCGGGGCGTGTCGGTCCGCCCGCGCGCCCCGCCGAACGCCGAGCCGCGCCAGACCCGGCCGGTGACCAGCTGGAAGGGCCGCGTCGCGATCTCCTTGCCCGCCTCGGCCACGCCGATGACGATGCTCTCGCCCCAGCCGCGATGGCAGGCCTCCAGAGCCTGGCGCATCACCGTGGTGTTGCCGGTGCAGTCGAAGGTGTAGTCGGCCCCGCCGCCCGTCATCTCGACCAGATGCGCGACGACGTCCGACACGTTCTTCGGATTGACGAAATGGGTCATGCCGAAGCGCCGGCCCCATTCTTCCTTGGTGTCATTGATGTCCACGCCGACAATCATGTCGGCCCCGACCATCTTCAGCCCCTGGATGACGTTCAGCCCGATGCCGCCCAGACCAAAGACGACGCAGTTGGCACCCGGCTCGACCTTGGCCGTATTGACCACCGCGCCCACGCCCGTGGTCACGCCGCAGCCGACGTAGCAGGCGCTGGCGAACGGCGCGTCCTTGCGGATCTTCGCCAGGGCGATCTCGGGCAGGACGGTGAAATTCGAGAAGGTCGAACAGCCCATATAGTGGGCGATGGCCTGTCCCTTGTAGCTGAAGCGCGAGGTGCCGTCGGGCATGAGGCCCTTGCCCTGGGTCGCCCGGATGGCGGTGCAAAGATTGGTCTTGCGGCTGAGGCAGCTTTTACATTGCCGGCATTCCGGCGTGTACAGCGGGATCACATGGTCCCCGACGGCCACCGAGGTCACCCCCGGCCCCACCTCGACCACCACACCCGCGCCCTCATGTCCGAGGATCGAGGGGAAAATGCCCTCGGAGTCCAGCCCGTCCAGCGTATAGGCGTCGGTGTGGCAGATGCCGGTGGCCTTGATCTCGACCAGCACCTCGCCCGCGCGCGGCCCCTCCAGATCCACCTCGACGATCTCCAGCGGACGTTTGGCCTCAAAGGCGACGGCGGCGCGAGTTTTCATGGATGGTCCTTTCGCGAGTCAGCACGGTTCTAGCCAAGGCCGCCCCGAGACGGAACCGCCGATCAGCCGACCACGCCCAGATGGTCCAGCAGGATCGACAGGCCGATGGCGATCAGCGCCACCCCGCCCAGCCCCTCGGCGATCTTGCCGAAACGCACGCCGACCACCTTGCCGATCAGCATGCCGAGGGTGGTGGCGACGAAGGTGGTAAAGCCGATCGCGGCGGCGATGATCCAGATATTGGCCCCGATGAAGGCCAGGCCCACCCCGACTGCCGCCGCATCGATACTGGTCCCCACGGCGGTGGCCACCAGCCCCAGCATGCCGCGCCGGACGGTGGCGGATGCCTCGCCCTCCGTCGTCGGCTGGAACGCCTCCCACAGCAGCTTGCCACCGACCGCGCCCAGAAGACCGAAGGCGATCCAGTGATCGACCTGTTCGACGAGGCCGGCCGCCATCAGGCCCAGGCCCCAGCCGATCAGGGGGGTGATGGCCTCGATGACGCCGAACACCAGGCCGTTGCGCACGGCGGTGGCAAGGTCCGGCCTGTGCGCCGCACCGCGCCCGACGGCGGCGGCAAAGGCATCGGCGGACATGCTGAGCGACAGCACGACAATGGCGAGGGGAGTCATCGATTCGATACCGCCGGGCACACAGGACAGCGCGTTCCCGACCCTGCCGGTGCAGGTCGCGAAGCACGCTGGTCTCGCCAGGCGGACACGCGGTCCGCTGATCGCACCACGTCGTCCGCAGACGACGAGTGTGTTGACGCGATCCCGGCTGAACGTCGCCGGCGGCTACTCCCCAACGGCGGGGGGTCTACAGGGACGGCACCGGGGTTTCAAGCGAGGCCGTCGGCCCTCTCCCCTCTCCGCCGCCGCCAGCCGCGCCAATACCCGGTCCGGCCCCTTCGAAAACGCCGTGATCACGCCCTGAAGGGCCGAAGGTTCATTGACCGCACCGCCCCCAACCCGGACCTGCAGTCAAAGGGTGGCGAGATAGTCCTCAAAGCGACGCCCGCGCGCCGGACGGAACCGTGCGCCGGTGTCGGACAGGGTCACGATCCGGTCGACGCGGAGATTGCGGAAGTCGCCCTTTGCTTCGCACCAGATCGTCAACAGCCAGACCTCGTCGAACACGGTCAGACCCAGCGGCAGCCCCAGCCGCTCACCCTGCCGCTCGCCCAGATCCCGATAGACCAGGCGGAGGATCCGGCGCGAACGGATAGCCTCACGCAGGATCGCCAAATGGGTCTCGGCCCCATCATCGGCTTCGGTCCGCCGCGACACGGCACGCAAGGGAATACCCAGATAGGCCTCCCGTCGCCCGTCACCCATCGCCGCTCCCAGCTTGGCTGAAGCGCGGGCGGCCGCGTCGGCCAGGGTCGCATCGGCCCGCGCCCGCACCAGGCGAACACCCAGCATTACGGCCTCCATCTCCTGCGCATCCAGATGCAGCGGCGGCAGGAAGAAGCCATCTTCCAGCTGATAGCCGACCCCCGCCTCGCCCCGGACCGGGGCACCCATGGCCTGCAGGGTCGCCATGTCACGGTAGAGCGTGCGTGGCGACACGCCCAGACGCCCGGCGAGCGTCGCGGCCGAGACCGGTCGTGTCTCGCCGCGCAAGAGGTCCAGCAGCGTGAAAAGCCGGTGTGTGCGCATCCGCCTCCATACCGCATCATGCTGACAATATCTGTCAGGGCATGGGCCTAGATCAGACGCACCTTCCGTAACGAGAGTGCAGACCATGTCCCCATGCTATGAAATCGTGACCTACAGCGTCACCGACCCTGTCCAGGCCGACACGGCCCGGGCCGCGGCCAGGACCCTGATCGCCACCTACCCGGGTTTCCTTTCCTGGACCGAGTTCGTCGGTGCCCGCGAGCCAGCCCGACGGACAGATCTCGTGGCGTGGCGCAGCGAGGCTGACGCCATGACGGCCGCCCGGAGCGTCGGGGAAGATCCTGCGTTCGCCGACTTTCGGGCTTCGGTCGAGCGTGTCCAGAGCATCGACCACTACCATGCCACATCCCGCGGATCCACAGCGCCGGGAGAAGGTCTCGAGCTGGGGCGGTTTCGACTGAAAGACGGCGTCGAGGAAGGCGAGATGCGCAACGCATACCAGCGGATGATCCAGAACCATCTCTCGCGCCAACCCGGGTGGCTGAGGCAAGGTCTTGTCGCGCTCGGCAATGGGCGGTTCATCGATATGGCCTTCGCCATCGACCAGGGCCACGCAGAGTCCATCTGCGCCAGCTGGGCGGCCGATCCCGACTGCGAGGCCTTCCTCGCCCTGGTCGAACCCGAGGACATGACGTTTGGCACCCTGATCTGAGGGTTGCGCCCGCCCATCGTCTGGTTCGGCGAAACGGCGGCGAAGATGAAGCGGATCGAGGTGGTGCCGGCGCGATGCGACCTGTTAACCTCGATCCGCACCTCGGGGGGCGTGGTCAGCGGGCAAGCCACACGGCGCCTGGTGGACGCTCTGACGGGGCACGTCGGGGAACTTCTCCAGCCCCCCTTGACGGAAAGTAACGCTGAGGTTACTAAGTGTCACCTTTAGGTGACATTACAGGCGTGATCCCCATGGGTCAGTCCAACATCGATCTGGCCGAACGCATGGTTCGGCGGAGGGCCTGGGCCGCCATTCTCCTGGGCGGTCTCTTCGTGCTTTCGCAGGCCCTCAGCGTGGGAGACCCGCCGATGGGCAAGTCGGAGGCTACCCATCTGTTGGCCGGGTTTCTGTGGGTCGCCGCCTTCGCCGTCTTCCTGGGCTGGAGCACGGGCCTGTTTCGGGGGCGGACCTTCATGGGCCTGATCAACGACGAGGGCACAATCGAGCATCGCCGTCGGTCGCTCGGGGCCGGGTTCTGGGGCGCGGTGATCGCCGCCTTCATGGCGTTCTGGGCCAGCTTCTATGAGCCGATCGAGGTGCGTGACGCCTGCCGCCTGGTCATAACCTTCGCAGCCGCCCCGGCCCTGTTCCGGTTCGGATGGCTCGAGCTTCGGGCCCTGCGCGATGGGTGAGCGCCTGGGCAATCGTCTGAAGGTGGCCCGCGCCGATCTGGGCCTCACCCAGGCCGACCTCGCCGAGCGGGTCGGGGTCACCCGCAAGACCATCAATACCATCGAGAACAGCATCTTTGTGCCCTCGACCCTCCTGGCGCTGCGCCTTGCGCTGGTTCTGGGCCGACCGGTCGAGGCCCTCTTCCACATAGAACCCGAATAGAGAGACGGATCCCCCGAATGTTCAAACTGATATCACGCGCCGCCGGCGTGGCGCTGCTCTGCGCCCTGAGCCTCGCAGCCTTTCTTCTGCTCAAGCCGGTCCCGATCAGCGTCGATCCGATCCAGCCGCGAGGCGATACCCGATACTGGCTGATGGCCGGTGGCTATCGCATCGCCTACACCCGCATCGCGGCTCCGGGCGGGGCGACGCGCCCCCCCGTGATCTTCCTCCACGGCGGACCGGGCGGCTATATCCATTCCGAGATCATCCGGACCCTGGCTCCGCTGGCCGCTGATGGGCGCGACATCTACCTCTATGACCAGTCGGGGACCGGCCTGTCTGATCGCCGGGACCGGCCCAAGGACACCACGATCGCCACCCATCTGGAGGATCTTGAGGCCATTCGCGCCCGTATCGGCGCCGACCGGATGGTCCTGATCGGCCACAGCTTCGGCGGTCTGCTCGCCGCCCTCTACGCCGCCGACCATCCCGATCATATCGAACGGCTGGTCCTCAGCGCTCCGGGCGGACTTGAGCCCGCACTCTTTGACGCTGACGGCACGCCGACGACCTCGCGCCTCTACCCGACACCCGCCAACCTGAAGTTTGAAGAGCCTGAGGGGTACGTTGAGGCGACCGAGGCGGGGAACATGCCCGTGCGCGCCCAGGCGGCCTTTCTGGCGGCCGCAATGTTCAACGTAAAAATGATCCCCGACCTTGAGATGGATGCGGCGGTCAACAGCATGGCCACGAACTTCACCCGAACCATGGTCTGTGATCCCGCAAAGGTGAAGCCGGAAGAAGGCGGGGCGGGAGCCTATTCGCGCGTCGGCACCAACTACTATCCCGACGGCTTCGTCGACCGACGTCCGGCGATGCGCCGAATGAACGCCCCGGTGCTTGTGCTTCAGGGTCAGTGCGACTTCCTCGCCTATGACGAAGTCTACGAATACGCCGCGACCTTTCCGGACGCCGGCTACCGGTTCATCCCGGGCGCGGGCCACATCATCTGGTGGGAGCAGCCTGAGCCCTATCGCGCCGCCATCCAGGCTTTCCTGAACGGCGAAAGCCCGGTCAGCCCTGATCGGGCGCAGACCTCGCCGCCAACCGCGCCAGCACCCGCCCGCGCCCCTTCGAGAGGGCGGTAATGACCCCCCGGAAGGTCGCCACCTCCTGCGCCGTAAAGGCCGCCCGGCCCAGCATGACCCGCAGGTTCTGGCTCATGGAGCGGAATTTCTCCGGCGGATGAAAGAAGCCGGCGGCGTCCAACTCGCGCTCCAGATGCTCATACATCCCCAGCGTCAGCTCCCCCGTCGCCGGCGGCTCCCCCTCGCGGAAATTCGGCGGGGGGGCGTCGAGCACCAGGGTGCGCCATTCATAGGCGGTGATGGCCACGGCCTGGGCCAGGTTCAGGCTCTGGTGGCGCGGGTCGATGGGGATGGTGACGATGCCCTGGCACAGGGCGATGTCCGAGGTCTCCAGCCCGGCCCGCTCGCCCCCGAACAACAGACCGACCCCGAGGCCGGAGGCCCGGTCGTCATACAGCACCCGCGCCGCCTCGCGCGGCGTGCGCACCGGCTGGCGCGTCTCGCGCGGCCGGGCCGTGGTGGCAAAGACGGTGTTCAGATCAGCGACCGCGTCAGCCACGCTGTCGAAGACCCTGATCCCCTCCAGCACCCAGTCGGCGCCCGAGGCCGTGGCCCAGGCCCGCTCCTGCGGCCAGCCGTCGCGCGGCGCGACGAGCCGCAGCTCGGACAGGCCGAAATTGGCCATCACCCGCGCCACCGCGCCGATGTTCTCGGCCATCTGGGACTTGTCGAGGATGACAACCGGCGGGGCTGGCTCACTCAAGGAGATCAGTCCTCGCCATACATGGCCAGCCACGGATCAACGGCCCCGGCCTCGACCTCCGCCACCTTGACCGCCGGCCAGCCGATCGAGTCATCGGCCGAGTCCCGCCAGGCGAGGATGAACAGGTCGCGCAGCTCCGACGCCCCGGCCGCCAGCCTTGCCGTCACAAAGGTCCCGCCGCGCGCATCGCTCTCTACGAAGCCCCCGGCCTTTTCAAGCACATAGAAGGGCGTCACCTCGGCCAGGGTCGTCCTCAGATAGGCGGGCACGCGGGCGCGCAGGTCAAACCCCTCCAGCGCCGGAGCCGCCATCGCCACCTCGACGGCATCCAGCCGCGCGACCCGGCTGGTGAAGGCCCCTTCAAAGGTGCCGTGCGTCTGACGCGAGGTCGTGAAACCCTGCGGATTGGGCGTGTCGCGGTTCCAGCCGTTGTAGTGGATGGTCGTGTGGTGCGGCTGGGAGCCGTCGCCGACATAGTGGCCGAGGTAGCCCATGTCGCGCAGGATCAGGGCCTCGCGCCGGATGCGGTCCTCGCGGTACCAGGCCCGCTTGCCCGGATCACGCTCGCGCGCCTCGGCGACGTTCAGCACGCGCCAGGTGGCGAAGTCGCGCACCAGCTGCTGATAGCCGTCCATGATCGCATAGGGCAGCCAGCCGGCGTCATCGACATCGCTGCCCGCCGCGATCAGGGCCGCGTCATATTCCGACTTCAGCCGCGGCAGGGCGTCGATCGACGGTCCCCCGGCGACCATGATCCGGCCGTCGTCCAGCATGTCGACGAAATGGGCCGTGTCGCGCTCGCGGTCATGCGGCTGCCCCCCACCCTTGGACCGGTCCGGCTCACGCGACAGCTCCCCGACCTCGGTCGCCGCGGCGGGCGTGCGCAGAAAGGCCGGCAGCTCCTCCGGCAGGGCCCGCACGGCCGCCATGCCGATCAGCCGGTGCCCGGTATTGCCCCAGGCGGAGACAGAGGCCGGAATGACCGCGAGCGACAGCACGGCGGCGACGATGAGGATGCGTTTCATGCGGAGCGTCGTAGCGCATTCCCACGCGCGTCGGGAGGGGGCTTTGGCGGGGTGCCCGGCGAAGGCTTGATGCCCGCCCGAAAGCGGACGTTGCGAAGGTCGGCAAAGGGGGGGTAGCGGACTCGGTCAGCAAGTCGAGAATGTCCACGCCCCGCAACCCATAGAGGCTCGCTCTTGCCCCCGTTAGCCTGGAAATCTTCGAAGACGACCAGCCGGTGCGCCTCCCGATAAGCGGCTTTGAGCGGTCCTTAGCAATCGCCGGTGGCTACTGCGGCGGCTGATCGGTCAGCGGCGCGCCGAGCGCGCGCGAGGGTGTGATCAATGTTTCCGACAGTCGTTCCAGGCGCCAGATCGCCTGTTCTAGATCTTCCAGCTGCGGGCGCTCGCCGCGGTCCAGCGCCGCGTGCACGTTCTCCAGCTCTTGCAGGGTCGCGATGGCAGCACGGTAACGCGTCTGCGTTCGGCGCACCTCGTGCCGCTCGTTAGCTTCGATCATGGCTTCCAACGAGGTTCGCGCCGCAGGCGTGCGGGCAACTATCGTGTCCGCGTCGCGCGCCAACGGAACATTCATCCGATCGGCGAAAGGTCGAAGAGTTCCTGCCCCCGAAATCAAGCCAGCTTGAATCATTGCGCGGTGAGCATCCGTTCTCTGCCTGACGAGAACCTCCGCGAGCGCATCATACTTTCGCGTCTCCAGCGTCATGGCTTCGCGCAATTCCTTGATTGCTTCGCCGAGGTCCCGACTTGCGCGTCGTGTCTCCAGCCTTCGACGCTCCCCGTTCAAGGAGCCGGCGACTGATCCCACGAGGTGTTCAAGAGGCCGCCCCACGACTGCGGTACGCAACAGCGGATCTCCCGCCATCGTGGTTGCATAAGTTGCGGTCCCTAAGAGGGCGGCGCTGATGGCTCGTTCTGCATCCGCATTCGATTGGTGAGACAGCTCCGCTCGGAACGCACTGTACGCCCCACTAAGAGCCAATACAGCCTCCCGACGGAGAGCGACGGCTTCGCCCAGCTCCTGACGCTGTGCTCGCTCAAGCTCCCCTGGCGCTGTGACGACGCATCTACCGGGTCCAGTTTCGCAGGCTCGCCAAGTCGCGACGAAGGCTGCGATTGCGTCGCCCTCTTCCAGTCGCCCGGCGAAGTTGTCGACATCGATAGCCAAAGCGCGCGTGGAGCGCACGCCGGCGTCGGCCACTACCCGTTCAATCGGCACACGAGTCGCGCAGCCGCTTAATGCAAGCACAGCGGCAACAACGACGGCGGCGGTGTTCACCAGCAAGAACTGCCTGACGGGACGCAGTGCCCGGAAATCGGCGGAAGCGTGGCTTGGAATGAGACTGTCACACAACCGGACGGCACTTCTTATGAAGCGGAAGCTGAAGTGCCGGATGGTAGTGAGTTCCTCCCGGCCGGCGAGTATATCGAGGTCGAGATAGACCTCGATACGACCGTTGCTCTCTTGAAATTGGACGATGCTCTGGCGATGAAAGCGGCTGTCGCCTTTGGACTCCGCGATCCGTCGGTTGCTGCCAAGCACGCAGCCTTGGCCGGCGGCTCTATGGCTCAGATGGGCAAGCTCAGTGATATTGAGTTGAAACTGGTCGCCCGTCACGTGCACAGTGCGATGAAGGTGCAAAACTAGGGTCGAGGTCGCTCGGACACGAGCAATGGCTTCCTCACACGGGCTACGGCTTGGGGGCAAGCCGCATCGCGGGCAGTTGGATCTTGGATTGGCCGTCTTCCTACGGGCAACCTTCTGATGGGAACTCGGACGTACTATCCGAACGGAAGTGTGAGGTCGGAATCGGGTGTCGTCTTGCGCCTCGAACGCCAGGGCGAGCCCAACTGATCTGACTGTCAATCGAGGGCCGGAATTCAGTTAATCCGGCCCTCACCGGCGAGGCCATAGACCGATGACCCAGACCTACAGGACGATATCGTGGATCTGCACGTGTGCAGTGATCGTTTACTACGTTAGTATATCTTTTGTCCCGTTTGGTTGGCGTGGAGCCATGCCTGCAGCAATCGTGATGGGTCTGATCGTCATCGCGCTCATGTGGCCAATACAAAACAAGCCCAGATTTATTTGGAAATTTGTGGAGATCGAACAACCGATCAGTCGGGTATTCCCATTTATTCTGGCATTACTAATAGCTCACATCGCGTTGGTCGGAGTACTGAGGGCTGTAGGCCTTTCTTCTGCGGGTCTCGAAATCGCCATCCAGCTTTTTGTCTGGATCATTCTGCCCGTGTTTGGAGCGCTGTCTGGCATGTTGGCCTTGCCGAGAAGGGACAGAGAGGTCAGATCCAAGAAGACTTTTACTGTCTATGTCGCCGCAATCATCCTTGCGTGCATGTTCGGGTTGATGTTGGCCCTGCCTTTGGTGCCAAGATCCGAGTTAGCTTCGCCTTCGCGAATCGTAATGGAGGTAGGCTACTTTTCGGCCCTCGCTACGTCAGAGGAGATCATTTTCCGCATGATAATGCTCACGGCAATCATGCAGATATCTGGATCAAGATGGTACGCCCTTATCATATCATCTACCGCGTTCGGACTAGCTCACCTTCCGATCGCGATGCTGGAACCGGTCGTAAACGCGGATCCGGACCAGCTTGTTTTCTATCTCAAAAGCTTTGCACCTGAGCTGGTGTGGAAGATCGGGATTGGCTTTATCCTGGGAGCTCTTTGGATAAGAACTGGATCTCTGGTACTCGTGGCTTTGGCGCACGCGATAATCAACGTCGTGCCGGCGATCTATTCAGGGTCATTGCCAATCTGAGCATGAGCGTTTTCGTTCTTCCTTCAGTGGTGACGGGGAGCCGTTTCTGGCCGCTGTCCGTCGAAAGCAGTCCTTGGCATCCGTTCCGAAAGCAGACCCACCCTGCCTGTCCAGGCACCCCTCCCGCCCCTAGATCCATGCCGCAATCCCGCCGAGCGGCTTCTTGTTCAGCGCTGCGGTCGGCACGGTCGCATCCGCCGCCGGATGGCCCGCGACCAGCAGCAGGAAGGGCTTTTCCGAAGCCGGGCGGCCGCAGATGTCCGCCAGAAAGGTCATGGGCGCCGGCGTATGGGTCAGGGTCGCCAGCCCGGCCGAATGCAGGGCCGCGATCAGCAGGCCTGTGGCGATGCCGACGCTCTCGGGCACATAGTAGTTCTTGCGGTCGTCGCCGGGGTTCGGCCCGCCGCGCTTCTGGCCGAAGATGGCGATCAGCACCGGTGCCGTCTCGAGGAAGCCCTTGTCCGGATCGGTCCCCAGCGGGGCGAGGGCGTCCAGCCATTCCTGCGGGGCCTTGGTGGCATAGAATTCCCGCTCCTCCGCCTCGGCGGCCTCGCGAATACGGACGCGGGCCTCAGTGCTTTCGATCACGCTGAAGAACCAGGGCTGGTGGTTGGCCCCCGACGGCGCCGAGCCGGCCGTCAGGATCGCCTGTTCGACCACCGCCCGCGGCACCGGCCGGTCGGAGAAGTCCCGCACGGTGCGCCGGGCGGCCATCAGCTCGCGAAAGGCCGTCACCCGCGCGATCTGCTCCGCGTCGTCCATCGACATATAGCCGGTCAGGGGCTGGCAGGGGTGGTCACGCATGACGGGGGCTCCGGAGGCAGGCCCCCCGTCTAGCCTATGCCAAAGGCCCCCTCCACCCGCACGATCCACCGCTGGATCGCCGGATAGGCCGTCAGGTCGAAATCCCCCTCGTGCGCAACACGGGTGTAGGCGACCAGCGCCAGGTCCGCGAGCGTCGGCCCGCCGCCGACCAGCCAGGCCGCCCCGGTCAGGGCCGCCTCCATCCGGGCCAGGGCCGCATGGCCCCGCTCCATCAGCCGGGGCTCGATCTCGTCGGCCTGCTTGCCGCCCAGTAGCCGCTGGAACCGGACCACGGCGATATACGGCTCGTGGCTGTATTGCTCCCAGAACAGCCACTCATACATTCGGGCGCGATCGTACGGGTCGGCCGGGATGAAGGCCGTCCCCTCCCCGAAATAGCCGATGATGGCATTGGACTGGGCCAGCACCCGGCCGTCCTCCAGAACCACGGCCGGCACCTGACCGGCGGGGTTCCGGGCCAGAAACTCCGGACTGCGCGTCACGCCCGACATGACATCTGTTTCGACCCAGCGATAATCACGCCCAAGCCGGTCCAGCAACCACTTGACCTTCAAACAGTTGCCGGAACGAATATCGCCATAGACAGTAAGCATCTGAGCCCAGCAAAGTGTTTCTGATCTGCGAATACAGCTTACAGATTTCGCCGCGTTGGCCAAACGAGATTCCGCTTGACCATCACAAGGTCCGCTTATCCACCGAAAAGGCGGACAGGAGGTCGCACTGCGCCTCGCTAGACTGGTTTTCGCCACATTTGAAACGGACAAGCCCGCCGCCGGACGCCTCAGGGCCGGTGATTCTGTGAGCGGATTCATGCTCGGCACTGCCGCTGCGCTCGCCCTCATCTGGGCGATGGCCTTCCCCGCTGCGGGGGATCCGGTGCCCTATGAGGTGGCTGTCGCCGCCGACCGGGCTGCCGTATCAACCGCCGCCAGCGATGAAGGTTCCGACAGCGGCACGGGCGTGCTCACCCCCGAACAACAGGCCCTGATGGCCGAAGAGGCCGACTGGACCGCCCGGGTCAATCTCTACCATGCCGGCGGTGGCGGGGCGACGGGCAACGACAGCCTTGGTTGCCGCCCGATCGCCATGCGCACCCTCGCCGTCGACCCGCGCTACATCCCCCGCCGGACCCGTCTGTTCATACCCGAGACGGTCGGTATGCGGATGCCCGACGGTGCCATCCACGACGGCTACTGGTACGCCTCCGACACCGGCGGCGCGATCAAGGGCCAGAAGATCGACCTCTATACCGGCCACGGCCGTGCCTCCATGTCCCCGGCCATGCCGCTGAACCAGCGCCGCCTGACCCTCGTCGACGCCGGCCGCTTCGACGGCTGCCCCCCGTCGTGGGACAGCCTGCCCAGCCAGACGACGCAGATGGCGTCGATCCCGTCCAACGCCGGATCGCGCTGAGGCGAGTGATTAGTGGCTAGTGGCCAGTGGCTAGTGGCCAGTGGCTAGTGGCCAGTGGCTAGTGGCCAGTGATTGCCGCTCCACTGCCAGCGGAAGGGCGGCGCGAGCAGCGCCATCGCGCCCGTGCTGGCCAGCCACTAGCCACTGGCCACTAGCCACTTCCTCAGAACCGGCGTTGGCCTGACACCGTTTCGAAGAACATCCGCCAGTCGCCCATCAGGCTCCACAGCGGATACTGGAAGGTCGCCGGCCGGTTCTTCTCGAAGAAGAAATGCCCCACCCAGGCAAAGCCATAGCCGACCAGCGGCATGGCCAGCAGCCACCAGGCGTTCCGCGTCACCAGGGCCAGCACCATCACTCCGATCACCAGTGCCGTCCCGACGATATGGATGCGCCGGCACGTCCGGTTGGAGTGTTCGCGGATATAGTACGGATAAAAGGCGCTGAACGACTGGTAGCGTTCGCCGGGTGCGGGCTGGCTGTTCATGGCCCCAACCTCTCCCCGCCCCGCCGCGCGGTCAAGCCGCCGCTGTTCACCATGACTGTCAGCGATCGGGAAAGGCTCGACGTCCGATAGTCCGACGTCCCCGTCCGGAGTCCACTGATGCAGGCCTTCGCCATCGCCGCCGCCGGCATCGCCGGAGCCACCGACCGCTTCGCCGCCAGCGCCGTCCGCACGGCCCGCGATCCCCTCGCCGACCTCGCCGGCGAAGCCGTCGAACGCATGACCGCCAAGTCGGAGTTCTCGGCCAATATCGCGGTCCTGAAGACAGCCGACGAGATGTACGGCAGCCTGCTCGACATCATCGCCTGAGGCGGCGGCGTCAGCCCTCGGTGACCGGCTCCGGTCCCAGCAGCCGCCGGATCGCCGGCCAGATCTTCGCCAGGGCAGAGAAGAAGCCGACCACGGTCGAGATCCACTGGAACGCCGTCCAGACCCAGCCGAACAGGTCGCCGTCGCCCAGCGCCTGGCTGATCGGGAACAGCACCCGCGACACGCCGATCTGGAAGGCGGCATAGCTCTCCGCATATTCGATCGAGCGGTCGGCGAAAAAGGCGATGGCCACCGCCGCCGATACCGGCGCCCACAACAGCGGCAGGGCCAGCAGAACCGCCAGCAGCAGCAGCGCCAGTTTGGTGCCCAATGTCTCGGCCGACAGCAGACTCATCACCACGCCGACGCCCAGCGCCAGCGCCGTCGCGCCCAGGAGCACAGGCAGCACCCGGTCGATCGCGACCATCAGGTCCGCGAACATCAGCCCCATCAATATGGCCGCGCCGCTCAACAGAAACCCGCCGACCCAGACGGCGGCGTACTGGCCCATGCGACGCTTCAGATAGCCGAGATTGAACATGCCGAACCTCCGAACGCCCCCACCCGAGGATGCCGCGCGGCGGGTCGGAAGTCCATTGGCGGAACCCCGGTCGTCAGACCGTTCGCGCCGCACTGAGAAAGCCCCCGCCGGAGCGATCCGGCGGGGGCTGTCAGGCGTCAACCGCGACGAGGCCAGGCACGGGTTGGGCGTGTCCCGACATGACGATCGGCAGGGTCCACGCCCCGGCTCGGCGAGCCGTTGCGGTTGGCGAGAGAAGGGGAAGCCGCCGATCCTTGGGGGGGGCGACGCCGCTCCCGGCTTCGCCGGATCAGGGCGTCTCGGTGATCAGCAGGCGGGCCGAAGCCGTGCCGCCCGAACCGAATTTGCCGACCCAGATGTCATAGGTCCCGCTCTGCGGGTTGTTGAAGCGCACCTCAGCGTCGCCGTCGCCGAAGCTGTCGTCGTCACAGTACCACTGGCCGTCCGGGCCGTTGATGATCAAGGTGGTGTCCGCGCCGGACATGGTGCGGAAGACCAGCGGCAGGGAGCCGGCGGCATAGGTCACCTCGAAGTCGGGTGCCGAGGCGATGTAGCCGGTGCACGCGCCCGGCAGGCGACTGCCGTCGATGCTGCCGCCGGCCTGGATGGTGACGGTATAGGGATCGGGGGTGAAGCCGGCACGGAGACTGATCTCGCCATAGGTGGCGGTCTGGCTGGCGTTCTGTGCCGCCGCAGGCGCGGCGAGGCAGAGGAGCGAGAGGGCGGCGGCGGCGATGGCGACCGTTTTCATGACGGGAACTTTCGTGTTGCGGCGCCGGGGCGCCCTGAATCCATGCAGGCCGGATGTGACTGCCGGCGGCGGCCCCCTGAACCTGACCCGACGAGCTTGACCGTTGCCTTGTGGCGTCGCCAGCACCATGGATATGGTGGTGGCGGCCGGCCTCTTCCGGCTGGACAGTAGGGCGGGCGGTCTGGCCGGATTGGCGAAGCGGCTCCAGAGAGGGGCCTCGGCTTGATGACTGATTCACCTGCACCCGCGCCGGTCGTCGGAACATGGCTGGACCGGTCGCTGGGCCGGCTGCTGCCGCGGGTTTCACCGCGGGGCCGGGACCTGATCGGCTTCCTGCTGGTGATCGGCCTCGTGCAGGCTGTCTTCTGGGGCCTCTACGGGTCGCCGCTCTGGCCTAAGCCCTCGACCCAGCAGGTCGATCGGATCGCCTTTACCGAAACCACCCTCGCCCGCCTGCCCAAGCCGACCGTGCTCGCTGCTGAACAAGCCCGGTACGAAGCAGTTCAGCTACCGCACACCGAATGCTGCGACCCGACCTATCTGGCGCTGAAACTGCGGTTCGACCTGCCCGCAGTGCCGGCTGAAGGGCTCGGGCTGGCGGCCTATCAGCAGGTCGACAATTTCATCATCCTCGTGAACGGCTCGATCGTATTCCAGCGCGGGGAAATGGTGTTCCCGAACCAGGCCTTCGAAGGCCAGAAGGCGGTGGTCGACCGGATACCCTCCGGCCTGTTGAGGACCGGCTCGAACGAACTGCTGTTCATCACCGTACGTCAGGGCCTGCCCTATACGGATCTCGGCCCGCCCATGCTCGGACCCTGGGGCGAGGTCAGCCAGTGGGCCGAGGTGCGGCAGTGGCGGTTCACCGACTACCGCCTGCTGTCCGGCTGGACCACCTTCCTGATCGGCCTGTTCGCGGCGATGCTCGCCTTCCGGTCGCAGCAGCGGCGGTTCGCCCTCTGGCTGGCCGCGCTGTGCGGGGCGTGGAGCGCCTTCGCCCTCTACGGCCTCGTGCTCGACCCGCCCTTCGGAGGCCTCTTCAGGGTCTGGCTCTTCTTCGCGGTCAACAGTCTGATCGCCGTGTCGCTGGTCGGGCTGATCGACGCCTGGACCGACCGACCCCTGCCGCGGTTGCAGCCGGCCCTGGCCGCCGCCTTCCTGACCTTTATCGCCTTCTGCGCCCTCTGGCCGGCGATCCGTCCGATGCCGGAAGGCTATGACGTCCCGGCGATCGTCTGGTCCTGGGCCTCCGCCGCCCTCGGCGTCATGGCGGCCGCCCGGCTGCTCTGGCATTTCGCCACCCGGGAGGAGCCCCGCCGGCTGGAGGCGGCCCTGCTGACCATCTGCGCCGTCTGCGTCGTGCTCGATGCGCTCGGTGAGCATTTCGGCCTCAACGCCGGCGGTTTCGTGGTCGACGCCGCGCCCGTGCTCCTGCTGGCCCTGGCCGCCGCCTTCGTGCAGCGCAATTTCACCCTGTTCAAATCCTCCGTCGGCCTCAACACCCTGCTGGCCGCCCGGCTGTCCGAACGCGAGTCTGAACTGGCCGTGGCCCACGCCCGTGAGCGCGACATGGTCCGCCGCGAGGCCCATGACGACGAGCGCCGCCGCATCATGCGCGACATGCACGACGGCCTCGGCAGCCAGCTGATGAGCATGTTGCTCGCGGCCCGGCGCGGGGTCGCCGACAGCGAACAGGTGGCCGAGGGGCTCCAGTCCGTCATCGACGAGATGCGGCTGATGATCGATTCCATGGACTCGGTCGGCGAGTCCCTCGCCTCCGCCATGGCCACCTTCCATGCGCGGGTCCGGCCGCGGGTCGAGGCCGCCGGCTTCACGCTCGACTGGCGCGTCGACGTGCAGGGCGACCTGATGGACACCCCACCCCGCACGGCCCTGCAGGTCTTCCGCATCCTTCAGGAGGCTGTGGCCAACGCCCTCAAACATTCGGGCGGGGACCGGATCGCGGTGAGCCTCCTCGCCCGCCCCGACGGCGCCCTGACCCTGTCCGTGGCCGACAACGGCCGCACCGCCGGCCCGAAGGACGGGACCGGGCGTGGTCTGGCCAATATGCGCAGCCGCGCCGCCCTGATCGGCGGAGCGATCGCGCTCGACCATGGCGAAGGCGGGCTGACCGTGGCCCTGACCCTGCCCGGAGCGCCCCGGGAGGCACAGCCATGACCGCCCTGCCGCTGGAAGCGCCCCGTCGCGTCGCCATCCTCGAGGACGACCCCAACGTCGCCCTGCATTTCCGCGAGATCATCGCCCAAGCGGCCGATCTGGATCTGAGCGGGACCGCGGACTGCCTCGCCGGAGCCGCGGACCTCATCGCGGGCCGGCCCGACCTGCTTCTCAGCGATATCGGCCTGCCGGACGGCAGCGGCCTGACCTTCATCCCCGTGCTCCGGGCCGCCCTGCCGGCCTGCAAGGTGCTGGTCATCACCGCCTTCGGCGACCGCGATACGGTGGTGGCCGCCCTCAACGCCGGCGCGGACGGCTATCTGCTCAAGGACAGCGGCCCCGACACCATCCTCGACGGCATCCGCGCCACCCTCGACGGCGGCGCCCCGATCAGCGCCTCGGCCGCCGTCTATCTGCTGGAGCGGCTGCGCGGCGGAGCCGGCGGCGACGCGGCGGTGGCCGTGCCCGAGGCGGAACGCCTGACCCCGCGCGAAATCGAACTGCTGGAGCTGTTTTCGCGCGGCCACAGCTACAAGCTCGCCAGTCGCGCCCTGGGCATATCGCCCCTCACCGTCGGCAATCACGTCAAGTCGATCTACCGCAAGCTCCAGGTCCATTCCCGCGGCGAGGCCGTCTACGAAGCCGTGCGGCGCAGGCAACTCAGCCTCTGACAGGCGGCGCGTCCGCTCAGCGGCAGAACCGCGTATCCGTCGCTTCCAGATGCAGATGGTCCCGATGCACAGCATTGTAGTCGGGGCTCAGGACCGTGCCGAAGATCCGGCAGGCGTCGTCGCGTATCCGACGCAGGAACCGCGCCTCGGCCTCGTCCCCGCTCCAACTCCCGGTCACGGCGAAACGCCGCCCGTCGCGCAGCCGCACACCGGCGAAATCCAGCGCCTCGGCCCGGGAGTGGGCGCTGACCCGCGTGCTGCCCGCGCCGTTGTTCACCGCCCGACAGGCATAGGCGCCCATGTGATCGATCTGCACGACGTCCGAGCCCAGGATCTCCCGCGCCGCCGGCTCCAGCGACTGCCGCCGCCAGATGCTCAGGGCCAGGGCCGTGCGGCAGGTCATCTCGACCTCGCCCGGCGCCATCCGCGCCACCGTCCCCATGTCCGGCCCCAGCACCCCGCCGCTCGTCAGCCCGCACGTCGCGCTGTTCACCCGATCGGGCACCGGCCGGAAGCTCACCCGCGCCGCCGTCAGCTGCGCCACGCACTGGCGCAGGTCCGCGCTCTCCCGCAGCACCGCCGCCCGGGTGTCGACGCCGATCGGCCGGTCGATCAAGGCCCCGACCAGCGGTGCCTCGGTCCGCGAGGGCGCGGCGGGATAGCGGGCAGGGCCGGGCCGCTCGCCCCGCATCGGATTGCAGGCCGCCAGCAGCAGGGCCGTGAAAGCGGCGATCGTGAAGAGGCGGCGGACGGAGCGCATGGCGCGAACGCTAGGGTGATTTGCGCCGGCGGATAAGTTCGGGATCGAATCCGAAGGCGGTCCCCGCGGGGCTCAGCTCCCGTCGGCTTCCAGGAGCGCGCCCCGCGAAAGCGAGTGGGCGAACAACAGCCGCAAATAGCCCGGAATGTCCGGGGTATGGGTGCGCGCCAGTCTGTCCTGCACCTCTTGCGAGACCGAGCCTTCTGGTGCCAGCGGCGTCAAGGTGGAGACAGCGGCCTCGAAACGCCGGTCATCCTCCTCCGGGTCGTCCGTGAGATCACCGATCCGCGCCATAACGCTGGCCGACGCCATGGGGGATCCTCCCGCGTCGCGGAGGGTGCCCAGCGACAGGCCCTCGATGACCTGGGCGCGCTGCCGGGCGACGCCGCTGAAGATGCCGAAGATGACCGTGCCGTGGTCCGCATCGGCACCGAAATAGAAGAGCTGGTTCTGCAGAAGCAGCGCCATGCCTTCGTAGCGGACGCCCTCGATCCCGCTGCGGAAGCGGATGCCATCCTCAGGCCCGCTCCGGATCTGGACGATGTCGCAGAGAAAGCGTCCGGGCAGGTCGCTGGAGGCGCGTATGCTCTGCCACAGGCCTTCATAGGCCCAGCCGCGCTGGCGAGCGCCGCGTCGGGCCTCCTCCAGAACCGCGGGGGGCAACCACCCGGAGGCTTCGGCGGGGGCCGCCACGTCGGCCCTCACCCCCAGCGCGGTCGCAAACTCGGACGACGACCGGTCCCAATCGAGCATGGTGAAGCCATCAACCCGGGTCGCGACGAACCGGGTGAGGTTGGCGAGATTGTGCTCGGAGGGAATGACGGTTCCGGCCGCCCAGCGGCCCACCAGCGACTTGTCGACATTGAGGTTTGAGGCGAGCCCCGTGCGACTGAGCACGAGCGCCTTGAGCATTATCCGAAGCTTCTCTCCAAAGGAATCCGGCCGCATGCCGGACGCTCCCACGGCTCCGCTTCCCATGCAACCCCGGTTGCATTTCCGTGCAACCCCGCGCGCGCGTCAGCGCACCGCGCTGCACCTGCCCGAAGCTCCCGTGAGACGCCAATAGCCCGCCGTCGACACGAACCCGCCGCGCATCTTGCAACCGGCCTCTCACCCTCCCGGAAAATCCGCCATGAAAACCCTGACATCCCTTCTGGCCGGCGCGACGCTGATCGCGCTGATGCCCGCCGCCTCCGCCGCCGCCGACTCCGACATGTCCGTCGCGGTTCACGACATCCTCGTGACCTCCAGTATTCCCGCCATCAATGTCTCGGTCCGAAATCTGTCACCGAGCCCCTTTCCCGCCATGCGAAATCTGCGCGTCACCTCGCCGAGGCCGATGGTTCGGGTCGCGGGGCAGGTCTGGTGCAAGGCATTCCAGACCGCCCATATCCGGGCCGACGCCGCCCAGGTGATGTTCGGAAACGCGTCGCTGTACTCGTTGCCGGAAGGCGGAGCGGGCATCCACCCGCTCGGAATCTGGTCCTCATCGCCCGTCCAGGCGCTCGGCGCCGACGAACTGGTGCGCAACTACAGCATCAATGCGCCGGTCGACTTCCCGGATCACTGGAACGGCGGCATCTCGTTCGGCTTCAACCCTGTGCGCGAGGTCGAGAAGCGCATGGAGCAGTTCGTCCAGAACGGCGCGGGCACGGAAGCAGACTTCCTGCGTGTCGATGACGTCTTCGAGACGACCATCAAGGTGAACGCGGTCGGCTGGTGCGATTACGACAGCGGGAGCCACCAATACCGCTACGCCGGCTACCGTCAGATCGATGTGCCGGTGCACATCTTCTACCACGGGGACGAGGATATCGAGGACCAGGTCACGGCGGTCGGCTCCAGCGGGACGATCCAGGCTCCGCCGCCGCCGCGCGGACCATCCTTCGCACCCCCGCCCGGACGACGCGGGCGGAATGCGGCCCCTCCGCCTCGCCGCGCCCAACCGTCGCGGCCGGACAGTGCTCGACGGCCCGACCGCGAGCGCGAGCCTGCAGAGGCCGAGGGAGGCGTCTCGATCGCCTCGGGCGATCTCAACGGCGACGAAAGCGTCGGCCTGCTGGTGCCCGCCATCCAGCGCCAACACGAGCCCGTGGAGACGCGGGGCGCGGCATCCTCGCGCCGCGCCTCGCCCTCGCGACAGGACGGCACGCGCCGCCCAGACCGCGAAAGAGAGCCTGCGGAGGCCCACGGCGACGTGTTCATCGCCATCCCCGACATCGACAGTGAAGATACCGAGGCCCTGCTGGTGCCTGCAATACAGCGCCAGCACGAGCCGGTGGAGACGCGGGGCGCGGAATCCCCGCGCCGATCAGACGACACGGACCGCTCCGGCATCGGGGACATTATCCGGCGTGAAGCTGCCCGCGCCGCTATCGGAGCCCTGCTCGGCTCGGGACGCTCATCGCGCAGTTCCAGCCCGGAGGCCCGGCCGGCGCCGCGCCGCCGCTAGCGCCTGATCCCGGAGTGAAATCCAGGCCTTGTTGGACGGCGTCCGACAGGCCGATTTCACTCCAGGCCGGGCTCAGCTGTCGAGGAAGCTCCGCAGCTTCCGCGACCGCGACGGATGCTTCAGCTTCCGCAGCGCCTTGGCCTCGATCTGACGGATGCGTTCGCGGGTGACCGAGAACTGCTGGCCGACTTCTTCCAGCGTATGGTCCGTGTTCATGCCGATGCCGAAACGCATCCGCAGCACCCGCTCCTCCCGCGGCGTCAGGGACGCCAGCACGCGGGTGGTGGTTTCGCGCAGGTTGGACTGGATGGCCGCATCGATGGGCAGGATGGCGTTCTTGTCCTCGATGAAGTCGCCCAGGTGGCTGTCTTCCTCGTCGCCGATCGGCGTCTCGAGGCTGATCGGCTCCTTGGCGATCTTCAGGACCTTGCGGACCTTCTCCAGCGGCATGGCCAGTTTTTCGGCCAGTTCTTCCGGGGTCGGTTCGCGGCCGATTTCGTGCAGCATCTGGCGGCTGGTGCGGACGATCTTGTTGATCGTCTCGATCATGTGCACCGGGATGCGGATGGTCCGCGCCTGGTCGGCGATCGAGCGGGTGATGGCCTGACGGATCCACCAGGTGGCGTAGGTGCTGAACTTGTAGCCGCGGCGGTACTCGAATTTGTCGACCGCCTTCATCAGACCGATGTTGCCTTCCTGGATCAGGTCCAGGAACTGCAGGCCGCGGTTGGTGTATTTCTTGGCGATGGAGATGACCAGGCGCAGGTTGGCCTCGACCATTTCCTTCTTGGCCTGACGGGCCTCGCGCTCGCCCTTCTGGACGGTCTGGACGATGCGGCGGTAGTCGTCGATCGGCAGGCCGGCCTCGGTGGCCACCGCAGCGACGTCGCCGCGGATCTGGGCGATCTGGGCCTGTTCGTTGTCGCTGAATTTGGTCCAGCGGACGCCCATTTCCTTGACCCGGTCGGCCCAGGTCGGGTCCAGCTCGGCACCGAAATAGGATTTCAGGAACTCGGGGCGCGAGATGCCGTAGCTGTCAGCGAGGCGCAGCAGCCGGCCTTCGAGACCCATCAGGCGTTTGTTGATGGCGTAAAGCTGCTCGACCAGCGCCTCGATGCGGTGGTTGTTCAGCTTCATCGTCTTCAGCCGGCCCGAGATGCCCGCCGTCAGGGCGTCATAGGCCTTCTGGTCCTTGGTCGAGAGCGCCTCGCCCTTCAGCCGGCTTTCCACCAGCTTGTCCTGCAGCTTGCGGAAGGCGCCGAAGTCGCCGGCGACCGCGTCCAGCACCTCCATGACGCCGTCACGCAGCTCCGCCTCCAGCGCCGAGATCGACATGCCGCCGCCGTCGTCGAAATCCTCGTCCTCCTCGTCGTCCGTTTCCGGCTTGGGCTCCGCGCCCTCTTCCGGTTCGGCCGGCTCGACCACCGTGCCGGCGGGCGGCTGGTTGTGAGGCAGGGATGACGGGTTGAGCACGCCATAGGTGGCGTCCAGGTCGATGACCTCGCGCAGCAGGATGCGGTTGTTGGCCAGTTCGTCGCGCCAGACCATGATGGCCTCGAACGTCAGGGCGCTTTCGCACAGGCCCGAGATCATCGCGTCGCGGCCGGCCTCGATCCGCTTGGCGATGGCGATCTCGCCCTCGCGGCTCAGCAGTTCGACCGAGCCCATTTCGCGCAGATACATCCGCACGGGATCGTCGGTGCGATCATAGGCGGCCTTGGCCGGGGTCTCGGAGATGCTGGTCTCCGCCCGTTCGACAACCTCGCCGCCCTCCTTCTCCGTGGTCTCGGTGGCGTCTTCCTCGGCCTCGACGACGTTGACGCCCATCTCGGACAGCATCGCCAGCGTGTCCTCAATCGCGTCGGGGGTCACCTCTTCGGACGGCAGGACCTTGTTCAGCTCCTCCATCGTCACATAGCCGCGGGCCTTGGCCTGCTTGATAAACTTCTTAACCCCGGCATCGGTGAGGTCGAGCAGCGGACCGTCGCTCTGGGCTTCGGTTTCCTGCGTCTCGGTCTGGGCGCTCATACAGTCTCTTCTCCGGGTGGAGCGGCTGATCAGGCCGTCCGCCAAATACAACGTGTGGCGGGTTCGTTGGTTACGAGCCCGCGCTGTCTTCCCAAATCTCACCGGTTTTGATCGCGCGACGCAAAGCATCCCGCTCGGCTTTCAGCCTGCGGAACGCCTCGTCCTGGCCCGGCATGCCTGCCGCCGAGCTCAGTGCATCCTCCAGCGCCGCCACGCGAGTAAGCGCGTCGAACGCCTGCGACCATCGGACCCTTGCTTCGGCGAGGGGCGCATTTGCGGCCAGGAAAGGCGCGCCGGACTTTGCCGCCGCCTTCTCGACCTCGCGCACTAAAGCATCGTGACCCGACTGCGCCAGATGGCGACGCAAGGCCGCCGAGTCAAGGTCTTGGCCCGAGAACCGTAGACGGACCATCTCCTGGGCCAGGCCATCGAGGGATGCGTCTCCGAAACCGTGCGCGGAGATGGCCTCGAGATGGTCGTCCATCCGTTCCGGATCGTCGATGGCCCCGTGGGCCAAGGCGGCGGCCACCGGCTCGATCGAACGGCTCAGCGACTGCATCGCCCGGGCACCCTCGGCGGTCTGGCCCAGCTTGGGCGGAGGTCCGGGACGCCAGCGCCCGCTGGGCCCCGTCGCAGCCTGGCCGTGCGGCGCGCGACGGGCCGGAAACAGGGCGTCGAAGCGGTCGAACAGCTCACGGCGGTACTGTTCCGCCAGATCCTTGTCCTGAATGGCCGAGGCGGCCTGTCGGAGCCGGCCCTTCAGTCCGGCGCGGCGCTCGGGCGTGTCCAGCGGCTCGACCTCCGCCTCCTTCTGGAACAGGACCTCGGCGAAGGGGCGGGTCGTGGTCATCGCCTGTCGCAGGGCCGGCGCGCCCTTGTCACGCAGGATGTCGTCGGGGTCCTGACCGCCCTCCAGCAGGGCGAAACGGAACGACCGGCCAGACTTCAGCTGCGGGAGGGCGCGGTCGATGGCGCGGTACGCCGCCCGTCGCCCGGCCGCGTCGCCGTCGAAACACAGGACCGGCTCATGCGACACGCGCCACAGCCGCTCCATCTGCTCCTCGGTCAGGGCGGTGCCCATCGGAGCCACGGCCGGGATGCCCGCCCGATGGCAGGCGATGACGTCCATATAGCCCTCGACCACCACTATGGCCTGGTCGCTCTTGCTCTCGGCCCCGAGGATGCGGCGCGCCTCGGGCAGGCCGTACAGGGTCGCCCCCTTGTGAAAGAGCGGGCTCTCCGGGCCGTTCAGATATTTGGCGCGGTCGTCGGGGTTCATGGCCCGACCGCCGAAGCTGACGATCCGCCCGCGGGCGTCGAGGATGGGGAACATCAGCCGGTCGCGGAACCGGTCATAGGGCTGGCCGCCGCCCTCGGGCGCGATCAGCATCCCGGCCTCGACCAGATCGCCCGGCCTGGCCCCCCGCTGCACGAGCGCGGCCTTCAGCCCCTCCCGGTCATTCGGCGCATAGCCCAGGCCGAACCGCTCCCACTGATCTTCCGGCAGGCCGCGCTTCTCAAGGTATTCACGCGCCGCCTTGCCGGGCGACCGGCGCAGATTGGCCGCGAACCATTTCTGGGCCAGGTCCATCCAGTCGGTCAGACCCTGCTTCTTCGCCTCCCGCTCGGCCGCCTGCGGGTCCTCGGCCGGCAGGGCCATGCCCGCCTCCCCGGCCAGCCGCTGCACCGCCTCGACGAAGCTGAGCCGCTCGGTCTCCTGCAGGAAGGAGATGACGTCGCCGTGCTTGCCGGACGAGAAGTCGTGGAAGAAGCCCTTGTCGTCATTGACGAAGAAGGACGGCGATTTCTCCTTGGTGAAGGGAGACAGGCCGACATATTCGCGGCCCTGGCGCTTGAGCTTCACCGTCCGCCCGATGATGTCGGACGGCCGAAGGCGGGCCTTCAGTTCTTCAAGGAAGCGATCATCGAAGCGCACCCGCGCCTTATAGCGCGCGACTCACCGGTTTGGGTGGCTTTACCTTTCATTAACCAGAAGGGCCAAACCGCGTCGTCAACTGCCTGATTATGCGCACAGTTTTCCTGCAGCATCCGGAACACTCCACAGACCTGTGGATTAACCATCTGACCGTCCCGGAAGCAGACGGTGACAGGCGGACCTGCGGCGAAGACTGCAGTCCCGTCCGAGTACGAAGGCCGCCCCATGTTCATGACTATCGCCCACCCGGCGGTGGAACCCAAAGGCCCCGACGCCGTCGCCGTCCCCGGTTCCCCCGCCATCAGCGAACTCTCACCGCGCGCCATGCATGCGCGCCTGCTCGAGAATGCGGCCCTGCGGCGGATGCGCGGTGCCGAACGGTTGCGAAGCAACCGGCGGGATGACGCCGACTACTGGCTGCACGCCGCGCCCGTCGCGGTCCGCAAGGCCGGTGCCCTGCGCGAAGAGAAGCACTTCGCGCCGCTGCCCTGACAGGGTCCCCGCTACCGCCAGGCCGCGCCGGTCAGGGCACCCTGACGGCCGACTTCATAGACGGCGCTCATGGATTCCACACTGAAATCCAGGGCCGAGGCCTCGGAGTCATCGGGCAGGGCGGCGTAACGGAAATACAGGTCATTGCGATCGGCGAAGGCGCGGTTGCCGGCCAGGGTCGTCACCAGCGAAGCCCTCAGCTGGACATCGACACTGCGACTCAGCACCGCTTGGGGCGTGTCCCGGGTAATGTCGAAGGTCGGGTTCGTCCGCCCGTTGATGACGACATGAAACCGCGCGCCGCGCAGGCTCCCTTCTGGCGCATGGAAGGACCAGAGGGTTTCCGGCACCGCGAGGAAGGGCGTGGAGATACCGCCGTCGACGTGCATTTCCTCAAAGGCGACTCCCGCCTTGTCGGACGGGATCAGCACCGGCGGAAACGCCCCCGGTATACTGGCAGACGCGATCAGGACATTGCGGAACAGCGCCAGGGCCGCCGGCGTGGCCTGGGTCGCGATCGCACCCAGATCCCAGCTGACGCCGCGCTGGGAATCAAGGTCGGTTGTGGCGACCAGCAGGACGCGCCCCTTGGCGTGTTCCGCCGCCACGGCGGCCAGCAGCGCCTCATCGACATAGCGTTCGACCAGGGCCCGGAGCGGCTCCGACCGGTAGATGCCGGATCCGAACAGGGCACCGATCCCCTGAGGCTGCAACAACCCGGCAGCGGCCCCGCCGGTATAGGCATCGGCCAGTTCGTCATCATAGTCGGGGCCGAGAAACACGAAAGGAGCCGCCAGGGCCCCGGTCGAGACCCCGGTCACGACCTCGAAATCCGGCCGCTCCCCGGTCTCGGTCCAGCCCTTCATCAGTCCGGCGGTGAAGGCACCGTTGGAGCCACCTCCGGACAGGGCGATAAAGTCCAGCCGCCCATCCGGACCAACCGGCAGGCCCTCGCGGACGGCCTGCTGGAACAGGGCCGCACGATCTGGCGCGTCCAGATAGACCCGGATCGGATGCGCCCGCGTCGAAGCCAGCCCCATCGGCCGGGCTCCCTCGCGGTCCTGGATGTCGAACGCCGAGCGGGTCCCGCTGGCGCACGCGCCGAGCCCTGCAATCAGGCACACGAGAAAGAAGATGCGGGCGTTCACCCACCACCCATAACACGCGCGGGCAACAGGCGGGTGAAATGTCCGCGACCCGACGGGGCGAGCCATGCCGTCTGGAAGGCGCGGCGGTCCGGTTCGGTTTCGCCGGCTAGCCCTTCATCGAGTCCGCGAACCGCTGGAAGAGGTACAGGCTGTCGGCCGGTCCCGGCGACGCCTCCGGGTGATGCTGGACGCTGAACACCGGGCGGCCCGTCAGGGCGATGCCGCAGTTGGTGCCGTCGAACAGGCTGACGTGGGTTTCGCTGACCGCTTCGGGCAGGCTGTCGCGATCGACGGTAAATCCGTGGTTCATCGACACGATCTCGACCTTGCCGGTGGTCAGGTCCTTGACCGGATGGTTGGCCCCGTGGTGGCCCTGGTCCATCTTGACGGTCTTCGCCCCCAGCGCGAGGGCGAGCATCTGGTGGCCCAGGCAGATGCCGAACAGGGGCACGCCGCTGTCGACCAGCTTGCGGATTTCCGGCACGGCGTAAACGCCGGTCGCAGCCGGATCTCCCGGCCCGTTCGACAGGACCACGCCGTCCGGCTTGCGCGCCAGAATGGCCTCGGCCGTCGTATCGGCCGGGACCACGGTGATCCTGGCACCCGTCGAGGCCAGGGCCCGCAGGATGTTGCGCTTCACCCCATAGTCGACGACGACCACGGACCTCTCGGTCGCATCCACGCGCGGATGGCCCTCCGGCCAGTCCCACAGCCCCTCATCCCAGTCGAACGCCTGCCGGGTTGAGGCGTCCTTCGCCAGATCAAGACCGACCAGACCGGTCCAGGCGCGGGCCTCGTCCACCAGGGCGTCGAGATCGAACCGGCCGTCCGGATCGTGGGCGATCACGGCGTGGGGCGCGCCCATATCGCGGATACGGGCGGTCAGGGCGCGGGTGTCCACGCCGGACAGGCCGACCACGCCACGCCGCTTCATCCAGCCGTCGAAATCACTCTCGCTGCGCCAATTGGCCGGGTCGGTCGGGGCATCGCGGAAGATCGCGCCGCGCGCAGACGTGTCCGAGCCGCCGCCGATCTGTTCGACATCCTCGACATTGGTCCCGGTATTGCCGACGTGGGGGAAGGTGAAGGCCAGGATCTGGCTCATGTAGGACGGGTCGGTCAGGATCTCCTGATACCCGGTCATGGCGGTGTTGAAGACCACCTCGCCCAGGGCCGAGCCGGTCGCACCGCAGCCGAGGCCCTGAAGGATGGTTCCGTCCGCGAGCGCAAGCACGCCGGTTACGCCGGGGAGGAGTGTCGTGGTCATGGCAGAGTCCCTAGCACCGAATCCCGGCAAGCAAACGGTGGGGTGGTTAGGCGTCACCCGCCACGGGGTCAACGCGCGGAGGAGCCTTTCTGAGAAACGCCAGCCAGGCGACGGTGGTCAGGACGAAGAAGGCGGCGGCCGGCCAGATGTAATCGAGGCCGGCGAAGGCCACTGCGGCGCAGGCAAACAGCAAACCGGCGACGGCGACCGCGCGGGCCCGCGTCCGCCGGGCCAGCCGGAACAGCGACGCCGAACAGATGGCGTAGACGACGAGAGACAGCACCGACGTCGCCCCGGCAAGGATGCCAAACTGTTCGCCCAGGGTCGGCTGACCGGACACCACCACCGTTACCACGCTCATGATCGCAGCCCCGAGCAGCGGATTGGCGATGGGCGTGCGCTCCCCGGCCCCGAAGCCGGACGGCAGATAGCCCTGCCGCGCGGCCGATCTCGCCGTCTCTCCGCCCAGCATGACCCAGCCACCCACCGTGCCGACGGTCTTGATGACGGCGCAGACTGCCACCACCCCTGCGATGGAGGCACCGAACACCCGCGCCGCCAGATCTGCGTAAGGGCTGGTCGAGCTTGCCAGGACATCCGCAGGAATGACCCCGAAAACCGCGACCGTCGCCGCAACATAGACGACGGTCGCCAGAAGGACCCCGGCCACCGATGCCCGGCCTACGTCGCGCGCCGGGTGTTTGACCCTGACGGACAGGGCGGCCGCGCTCTCGACCCCGAGGAAGGCCCAGAAGATCACCGCCAGTGACGCCGGCACGCTTTCCACGAGCGGCGTTGCCGAAGGACTCCAGGAGGCGGCGAAGATCTCCGGGTCGAAGGCCACGACCCCTGCCGCAACGGCGACCCCGATCGGCGCAATGCCGATGGCCAGCGCCACAGCCGCCAGCCCCGACGCCGTCCGCGCCCCGATGATATAGGCGATGGTCGCCAGCCAGATGATGCCGAGGTTGCAGAAGGTCGCCGCCACCGGATCCTTCAACACCGGCCAGAAGAAGCCGAGGTACCCCGTCGCGGCCACTGCAATGGCGACATTCCCCACAAGGCAGGCCGTCCAGAAGGCGAGCGCCGTCTGGAAGCCGAAGAACCGGCCCAGCCCCCGCTCAGCGAATCCCGGCAGGCCGTCCGCATCCGGGTGCAAGCGTCCCAGGGCACCGAACACCAGCGCCAGCGTCACCGCCCCGACCCCGGCGACCAGCCAGCCGATCAGGCTGGAACTACCGACCGCCGCCAGGCTGACAGGCAGCAGATAGACGCCCGACCCGATCATATTGCCGGCCACGACCAGGGCCGCCAGACCCCAGCCCAGCTTGTGCCGGTCGGTCAGCGGTTCTTCCACCAGTCGGATCGGATGCCGGCCATCGGTCATGGGTGAACCTCCGCGATCCGCGACTGGAACCAGGCCACCCCGACCTCATGGTTGGGGCTGAGCACACCGAGATCATAGGCGCCGGCCGACAGATTGCGCTGCACCGCCTCGCAGATGGCCGCGTCCTCGGCCGTCAGCCGGTCCGAGGCGACCAGGCTCTCGCCCAGGGTGCCCTCGCCGCCATCGTTGAGGAACAGATAGTCCAGCCGAGTCCGGCCCGGCCCGACCGGCGTCATACGCTCGAGCATCGCTCCATCGCGATAGACATTGATCCCGAGGTTCGGCCACAGCCAGCCCCAGACCCCGGCCTGCGGCCCGTCATTGATGCCGACGGCCTCCTGCACGACCAGATCACCCTCAACCCGGACCCGGTAGGCCGCCCCGCCGAGTTCGTCCGCCAGCTGCGGATGGACGGCATCGATGTGGTAGCCCTCCAGATAGTTCTCCGCATAGATCTTCCAGTCGCAGGCCAGATCGTGCGACCGGCGCAGCGCAGGTGCGGGAATGTCCAGACCCCGATCGGCCAGCAAGGCCTCCAGCGGGGCGACATGATCGGCCAGCGGCCGGGCCGCCGCATCCATCGTCGCGAACACCAGACCGCGCCAGATTTCCAGCCGCAGGCCCAGCAGGCCGAATTCGCGCGGGTCGAACCCGTCTGCCGCACCGAATCCCGTCGCCGCCCTGAGCCGACCGTCCAGCGCATAGCGCCAGCCGTGATAGGCGCAGACCAGTTCGCCCTCGCAATGCCCGCTGACACCCGTGACCAGCGGCCCCGCCCGATGGCGGCAGACATTGTGGAAGGCGCGCAGCGTCCCGTCCCTGCCCCGAACCGCCAGCAGCCGGTGGCCGGCCACATCCGTGGCGATCCAGTCACCGTTCCCCGGAGCCTCTGCCTCATGGCCGAGAAACAGCCAGGCCCGGCCAAACACCCCGGCCCTCTCGCGGGTCCAGGCCTCTGAAGATCCATAGAGATGGGCTGGCAGGGTCGCGCGCATCGCCGGATCAGCCTCTGGCCGGCGATCGGCGTCAACCGTCATCGGAACCGCCACCTGCATCTCCGGCCCGCCCTTGCCTCTCACCCGGCGCGGCTGCCTTCCGGAGCTTCACCATAGGCGTTGGGGGCCGGGTGACCCTTCTGGCAATACCAGATCACCAGGGGGATCCAGCCGACCAGCGGGATGAGCCAGAGCAGGAGCCACCAGCCTGACCGGCCCGTGTCATGCAGGCGCCGCATACCGACCGAGATGTTGGGGACCAGGGAGAGGATAGCGAAGATGCTGGTCAACGGATTGAGCGCGGCCCCGTCCGTGCCGAGGGCGCTGGAAAAGAAGGTCCGGTCCAGAACCGTCAGGACGGCGCTGACGATCAGATAGAAGAGGACGAAATACCAGAATTCCTTGCGGCTCGACCGGCCTTCGAAATCGACAAAGCGGCGGTAGGGAATGATGAAGTCGTTCATGGGCGCCTGTTCCTGCGAGACCCTACCCTCGAACGGGAATCTGCGCCTTTCAAGCGCCAAATCGACCGACAGTCGGCGCGGGCGCTGGCCGGGTCGCAAGCGCCGGCCCGGTTACCCGACATGGCTTGCGCCCCCCGGCCCGGATAGGCCAGGAAGCCGGCATGAAAATCACCACGGTCGGCCTCGATGCCGACGACACCCTCTGGCACAACGAGACCATCTTCCGGCTGACCCAGGCCCGGTTCCTCGACCTGCTGACCGATCACGACAACGACGCCATCGCCGCGCGCCTGGCCGAGGTCGAGCGCCGCAACCTTCGCCTCTACGGCTATGGCGTGAAGGGCTTCACCCTGTCGATGATTGAGACCGCGATGGAACTGTGCGACGGCGACCCGCCGCCGCGCGCCATCCGTGAAATCCTTGCGGCAGGCCGCGAAATGCTGGCTCATCCGGTCGAGACCCTGCCCGGCGTGGACGAGGCCCTGGCCGCCCTGTCGGAGCGGTACCGGCTGGTCCTGATCACCAAGGGCGACCTGCTGGACCAGGAACGGAAACTGGCCGCCTCGGGCCTGGGCGAGCTATTCGCCGCCGTCGAGATCGTCTCGGAGAAGGATCGCCGAACCTACGACCGTGTCTTCGCCCGCCACGGCACCGGCCCGGCTGAGGCCGTCATGGCCGGCAACTCGATGAAGTCGGACGTCCTGCCCGCCCTCGAGGCCGGGGCCTTTGCCGTACACATCCCCTATGTCATCACCTGGGCCCACGAACTGGCCGATGCGCCGGAGAATCACGCCCGCTTCGGTGCCCTCGAGAGTATCGCCGACCTGCCCGACTGGATCGGGGAGCGGGGGCGCGATCAGGCGTAGCCGAGCAGGGCGCGTAGCCCCGGCGCGTGGAACTCGACCAGCCGGCGTTGGACCTCTGGCAGGGAGGCCGGGAACGCCAGACCTTCGGGCAGTTTCAGGTTTTCCCGTGCGGTGCGGCTTTGCCTGCGGTCGGCGCCGATGAGGACCCGCTCGCGCCAGTCGGCCGGCCGCTCGATGCCGGCAGCCCCCAGCAGGGCGGCAAAAAAGGCGTCGCTCTCCGGAGCGTCGATGGCGTTCACAGCCGCCACAGCGTCCTCATAGCGAACCAGATGCGCGCCCGTGCCCAGCCAGGCGGCGGCATTGTGGGTATAGATGTCTATCAGGGCCGGCGACTTCTGGTGGATGCCGAAGATCATCATATTCAGGATCGCTTCGGCCGAATACAGACCGACCGTCTTCAGGTGGGCGATGTTTTCCTGCTCGAATTCCTCGGACACAAAGAAGCGGGCTCGGGCCAGGACCCAGTCATACGGGTCGCGTACAAGCAGAATGTGACGCGCATGACGGATGTTCGCCAATGACTGGTCGCTAAACAGCAGATGCCCGCACGACAGCATGGGCTCGTGCGGGTTAAAGGCATCCAGGTGCTGATGCATGTTCGGGATCTGCACGAAGTCCCGATCATGATGCTGCTCAACCGATACGAACATTCTCAGGATGTTGCGCAGCAGGTGGGTACCGCCCTTGGGGATGCTGTTGACCAGCACCGGTCGCTTCAGCGGCGACTGGGCGAAGCGCCTGACCTCTTCGTTCAACGTATCCTTGAGGCCCTTGACGATGGCCATGTGACCTCTCCTGCGCGGACGGTCGTCCCGGCCGTCAACCAAAACTGTAGCTGAAAACGACGAAGGGACGGCGGATCACTCCGCCGCCCCCGCGCCTCGTCTGGATTTACGTCGCCTAGAACGACTTGCTCAGGCGGAGGAAGGCACGGCGGCCGAGATTCCCCTGGCTGTATTGGGCCGACAGGATCGAGTTGCCCTGGGTGGCGACTGCGGTCGACGAAGCCGTCGGAGGCAGTTCGTCGAACAGGTTGGCGACGCCGCCCGAAATCTTCCAGCCATCGGTCCAGCCGCTGCTGTCGGACTCATAGGCCAGCGACAGGCTGTGGAAGCCGGTGAACTCGGCGTTCGCCTTGATCTGGGTCACGCGACCGTCGATCGTCTGGAACAGCGACTCGCCGTTCCGGATGCGATCCGGACGGTCGTCCTGACCGCCGATCCAGTCAAAGCCCCAGAAGGCCGTCCACGGACCGCGCTCGATACTGACATTGATGTTACCGACCAGTTCAGGCCGGTCGATGTCGCCGAGGAAGTCGGTCTCAAAGCCTTCAAAAGTCGCCTGAACGCTTTCGAGCGTCCAGGTCGTCTGGCTTTCAATCGACAGCGTGCCCCAGTCAAACTCATTGAACCACTGAGCGGTGAAATCAAGGCCGCGATTGTCCTGCGAGTTGATGTTCAGGAAGCTGGCACGAACCTGATCGATCGCCTTGCTCACGGTATTGCGGTCGAACTGGGCGCAGAGGGGGTCGGTGGGGAAATTCTGGGAGCGGTAGCACCCGCCCAGGATGCTCGCTGCGGTGAGAGTGCCAACCTCCCCCTCGATCCGGATCTCAAAATAGTCGACCGCGACACTGATGTTGCTGTCGGGTGGCGTCAGGACGACGCCGATCACGGTTGCTTCGGAGGTCTCGGGTTCCAGGACACCGGCTCCGCCGCCCGTAACGATTTCGGCCGAGGCAACGCCGCCGATGAAGTTGCCGGCAACACCGCCGCCGGGGCCCGCCGCACTGCGGCAGTTCACGTACAGCCGATCCGTGGTGCTCAGGGTGCCGTCCAGGACGCGCTGGTCGAGATTGATGCAGGGATCGATCGTGCGTTGACCCAGGAAGCTGGTCTGGTCGGCCAGGTACAGCTCAAACAGGGCCGGAGCCCGGAACGAAGTGCCGTGCGTGGCGCGGAAGCGCACGGCGTCGTTCACCTCCCAGTTCAACCCGACCTTGTAGGTCGAGGCGGCACCCGAGGTCTTGCTGTCGGTATAGCGGCCGGACACCACCAGGTTCAGGTTCTGGAAAAAGGGTTGGTCGGCCAGCAGCGGCAACGCGGCCTCGGCGAACGCCTCACGGGTCTCTTCCGTGCCCGCGGTGATGCCAGCGCCCGTCAGACCCCAGCTGTTGCTGGCGAGGGTGATCTCGCCCGGGGTGTCGAGAATCTCATCGCGACGGACGTGGAAACCCAAGGCGACGCCCAGAGGGCCGGCCGGCAGCTCAAACAGATCGCCCGCGAGCGAGCCTTCCAGATAGGTCTGTTCGTAGATGGTTTCGCCCGTCTCGGTGTCGAACAGGAAGTCGCGTTCCGCCTGGGTCAGATTGCCACGCAGGAACTCCGGTCGGGTGAAGTCCACGTCGATGCAGGGACGGCCGCTGACCGGCAGGTTCGTGCCAACGCAGGAGCTCGTCTTGAAGCTGGTCGAGTCGACGGCGTCCTTCAGGATGACGTCGCTGGTGTATTCACCGTCAGAGCGGCTGTACTGGCCGAAGACATCCCATTTCCAGCCTTGCAGGAAGCCGCCGTTGACGTCGCCGCGCAGGCCGAGCACGAGCCGCGCATAGTCGACGGTCTGCGATGCGTCGAAATGGTCTGTGACCGGCGTGGCGCTGAGGATGTTCGGACCCGCGAAGCCGGTGACCGGGTCCCCGCCGTAACCGATGCCTGTCGAGGTGTAGGTATAGTTCCAGAACTGGCGATAGCTGTCGGTGCGGCTTTCGCGGCGGTTCAGCAGCAGTTCGGCATAGGCCTCGACCCCGCCGCCCAGCTCAAAGCCGCCCTCGACGAACGCCGTATAGCGGGTGGTCTCGGGAATGATCGATTCCTCGAGCGCAAAGTCCGACAGGTTGTTGGTCACGGCCCGCGTCGGGTTGTCGTAGTTGACCAGATAGAAGCCCGCAGGTGCCGTGGGGTAGAGCGCACTGACGGCGGGAGCGGTCGGGCGCGTCGGGATGAAACTCCCGAGGTTGCCGTCATAGTCGAACTGGAATCGACCGGGCCGGCCCCCAAAGCTCGAGCTGTAGACATAGACCTGACCGAAGGCCGAGTCGGTGCACTGGGGCTGGCCCGTGCGGGGATCGATACGGTCGGCGCGGGTGTTGGTGCCGGGTTCGAACACATACTGGTTGCGGCAGATCAGGTAATCCCGGTCGCCGGCGGCCAGCTTCTCCTGCCGATAGTAGTCGCCCGAGACGTTCAGATAGCCCCGATCGAAGGTTGTGCCCCAGCTGCCGGACACATTGTACTCTTCGCCGCCGTTCTCGATGGGCACGCTGCCGAAGGCCGACATCTCGCCGCCGTTGCGGGCGCGTTCGGTGATCAGGTTGACCACGCCGGCCACGGCGTCGGACCCGTAGATCGACGAAGCACCGTCCTTGAGAATGTCGACGCGGTTGAGGGCCGACTGGGGGATGACGTTCAGGTCGACGGCCGAAACCCCGCCCCGGGTGCCGGCCGGACCGGCGCGACGGCCATTCAGCAGCACCAGGGTGCGGTTGGCACCGAGGCCACGCAGCGAGATGGTCTGCGAACCCGGACCGCCGTTGGTCACGAAGGCGCTGGAAATGGTGGAATTCAGTTGGGGCGAGCCCGCCGCCAACGTCGAGTTCTGCAGGAACTGGGCGGTGTCACTGAAGCCGCGCTGCTCGGCGCGCTCGGCCGTCAGCACCTGCACGGGCGAAGGGCTGGTGAACTCATTCTGCGGAATCCGCGAGCCCGTGACGACGACTTCCTCGATCTCGGTGGCCTCTTCCTGGGGCTCATCCGGTTGCGGCGCCGGCTGGGTCTGCTGGGCAAACGCCGGAGTGGCGAGGAGAGCGACGGCAATCAGGCCGCCCGCCAGGGCAGACGAGTCGCGGAGTCGAGCGCGGATGGACATTTTCACACCTTGCATAGTTGAGCATTCTCAGCGTGCAGCAAGTCACCAATTGCTGCCGCCCGCAACCGCACAGGCGCACTTTCAAGTGCCGAAAGTCGGGCGGACGTCGGAATGTAGCCGCAATGTGTCGTTTGAGGCACCAAAACATAACACGGTGCCGCGCCACCCCGCGCCGTGGCGTCCGTCACGCTTCGACCGGACGCGACCGGCGGATGGGGTTTGCCCTCACCGCATTTCGCCTTGTCGCGCAGGCCGGACGTCTCTAGACGAACCGCTTAACCGACAACCAGAACGCCACCGGCGCGCGGCCCCGTGCCGCCGGGCGGTCGCGCGCGAGGCATAAGGCTTTGTCCGAGCACGAACAGAAAGACGCCGCCGTCCGCGCCGCGCTGGCCGGGCATGGCGACTCGGGCGTCACCCCGCGCCACACGCTGTTTTACTTCTATGGGGACGGGGATCACGAGGACCTCAACGAGGTCGCGCGACGGGCCGGTTTCCTGACCCGCGGTCAGGACGACTGCACCATCCTCGAGACGACCATGGCCGTGGACGAGGCGTCCTTCACCCCGGTCTCTTCCATGATGCAATCCTGGGCCGCGGCCTTCCAGCTGGACTATGACGGCTGGGAGTGCGCGGTTGTGACGAACTGAAAGCCCTGTAAAGACAATGCCCAAGCGCACAGATATCAAATCTATCCTGATCATTGGCGCGGGGCCCATTGTGATCGGACAGGCGTGCGAGTTCGACTATTCCGGCGTCCAGGCGTGCAAGGCGCTGAAGGCCGAGGGATATAGGGTGGTGCTGGTCAATTCCAACCCGGCCACCATCATGACTGACCCGGAGGTGGCCGATGCCACCTATATCGAGCCGATCACCCCGGAGTTCGTCGAGCGGATCATCGCCAGGGAGCGCCCCGACGCCCTGCTGCCGACCATGGGCGGCCAGACGGCGCTGAACACGGCCCTGGCGCTGGACGCCTCGGGCGCGTTGAAGAAATGGGGCGTGGAGATGATCGGGGCCAGGGCCGACGTCATCGACAAGGCCGAGGACCGCCAGAAATTCCGCGACGCCATGGACAAGCTGGGCCTTGAGAGCCCGCGCTCCAAGGCCATCCACCACATCGACGAGGCCGATGACGCCCTGGCCTTCGTCGGCCTGCCCGCCATCGTCCGCCCGTCCTTCACCCTGGCCGGCACCGGCGGCGGCATCGCCTACAATCGCGAGGAATATTACGAGATCGTCGAGCGCGGCCTCGACCTGTCGCCGACCACCGAGGTGCTGGTCGAGGAAAGCGTCCTGGGCTGGAAGGAGTATGAGATGGAGGTCGTCCGCGACAAGGCGGACAACTGCATCATCATCTGCTCCATCGAGAACATCGACCCGATGGGGGTGCACACCGGCGACTCCATCACCGTCGCCCCCGCCCTGACGCTGACCGACAAGGAATACCAGCGGATGCGTACGGGCTCGATCAACGTCCTGCGCGAGATCGGCGTGGAGACGGGCGGATCGAACGTCCAGTGGGCCATCAATCCGGCCGACGGCCGGATGGTTGTGATCGAGATGAATCCGCGGGTGTCGCGGTCCTCGGCCCTGGCCTCCAAGGCCACCGGCTTCCCCATCGCCAAGGTCGCGGCCCGTCTGGCCGTCGGCTACACGCTGGACGAACTGACCAATGACATCACCATGGTGACGCCGGCCTCGTTCGAGCCGAGCATCGACTATGTCGTCACCAAGATCCCGCGCTTCGCCTTCGAGAAATACCCCGGCGCCGAGGCGACCCTCTCGACCTCGATGAAGTCGGTCGGCGAGGTCATGGCCATCGGCCGGACCTTCCAGGAATCCATGCAGAAGGCCCTGCGCGGCCTCGAGACCGGCCTGACCGGCTTCAACGAGATCGAGATCGACGGCGTCGTGGACGTCGAGGACGAGGCCGGCGCCCGCGCCGCGGTGGTGCGCGCCCTCGGCCAGCCGACGCCGGACCGCATCCTCGTCATCGCCCAGGCCTTCCGCCACGGCCTGTCGGTCGAGGAGGTCAACGCCGCCTGTTCCTACGAGCCCTGGTTCCTGCGCCAGATCGCCGACATTGTGCGCACCGAGGGCCATATCCGGGTCCAGGGCCTGCCGACCGACCCCATCGACTTCCGCAAGCTGAAGTCCAAGGGCTTCTCCGACGCCCGCCTCGCCCAACTGACCGGCCAGACGGAAAAGGCCGTCCGCACCGCCCGCCGCGGCCTGAACGTCCGCCCGGTGTTCAAGCGGATCGACACCTGCGCCGCCGAGTTCGCCAGCGCCACGGCCTATATGTATTCGACCTATGAGACCGGCGGCCTCGGCCAGGTCCCGCAGTGCGAATCCAACCCGTCGGATCGCAAGAAGGCGATCATCCTCGGCGGCGGCCCGAACCGGATCGGGCAAGGAATTGAGTTCGATTACTGCTGCTGCCACGCGGCCTTCGCCTTTGCCGACATCGGCGTCGAGTCGATCATGGTCAACTGCAACCCCGAGACCGTCTCGACCGACTATGACACCTCCGACCGCCTGTATTTCGAGCCGCTGACGGCCGAGGATGTGCTGGAGCTGATCGAGGTCGAAAGATCAAACGGCACGTTGATCGGCGTCGTCGTCCAGTTCGGCGGCCAGACTCCGCTGAAGCTGGCCCACGCCCTGCACGAGGACGGCGTGCCGATCCTCGGCACCTCGCTGGACTCCATCGACCTGGCCGAGGACCGCGAGCGGTTCCAGGTCATGTTGCACGACATCGGCCTGATGCAGCCGCCCAACGGCCTGGCCCGCAGCGCCGAGGAAGCCGCCCAGAAGGCGGACGAGGTCGGCTATCCCGTGGTCCTGCGCCCCTCATACGTGCTGGGCGGGCGCGGCATGGTCATCGTCCACGATCGCGAGCAGCTGGACCGCTACGTCGGCGAGGCCATGCGGGTCTCTGGCGACGATCCGGTGCTGATCGACCACTATCTGAATCGCGCCACCGAAGTGGACGTCGACGCCCTGTGCGACGACGAGACCGTCTTCGTCGCCGGCGTGCTGGAGCATATCGAGGAGGCCGGCGTCCACTCGGGCGACAGCGCCTGCTCGATGCCGCCCTTCTCGCTGTCAGCGGAAATCGTCGCCGAGCTGAAGCGCCAGACCGAGGCCATGGCCCGCGCCCTGAAGGTGCGCGGCCTGATGAACGTCCAGTTCGCCATCGAGGAGCCGCACAGCGCCAATCCGCGCATCTTCGTACTGGAAGTGAACCCGCGCGCCAGCCGCACAGCCCCCTTCGTGGCCAAGACCATCGGCCAGCCGATCGCCGCTATCGCCGCCAAGGTCATGGCCGGCGTGCCGCTGAAATCCTTCGGCCTGAAGGACCGGCCCTACGACCATATCGCGGTCAAGGAAGCCGTCTTCCCCTTCGCCCGCTTCGCCGGGGTCGACACCATCCTGGGCCCCGAGATGCGCTCAACCGGCGAGGTCATGGGTCTGGACTGGAAGCGTGAGGGCGAGGCCGACATGGCCCCCGCCTTCGCCCGCGCCTTCGCCAAGTCCCAGATCGGCGGCGGCACCACCCTGCCCGTCAAGGGCTGCGCCTTCGTCAGCGTCAAGGACGGCGACAAGCCCTTTATCGTCGAGGCGGTGAAGACCCTGCTGGCCGAGGGTTTCACCGTCATGGCCACCGGCGGCACGCACACCTATCTGAACGAACAGGGCCTGCCCGTCGCCTTCGTCAAGAAGGTGCTGGAAGGCCGCCCACACATCGTCGACGCGATGAAGAACCGCGAGGTCCAGCTGGTCATCAACACCACCGAGGGCAAGCAGTCGCTGCAGGACAGCTTCAGCCTGCGCCGCACCGCCCTGATGATGAAGATCCCCTACTATACGACGACGGCGGGGGCGCTGGCCGCGTCGCAGGCCATCGGGGCGATCAAGGCGGGTGACCTGGGTGTGCGACCGATCCAGGACTATGCGCACTGAGGCTGGTCAGTGGGCGCGGCCTGATCCATGGTGCGCGAATGCGCGCCTTGATTGCGTTCTTCATCGTCGTCTCGCTGGCCGGGCCAGCCAGCGCACAGGCGTGGCGTGACACCGACCTGGGCCAGGGAATCCGCGAAGGCGTCGCCACCCGTGAACACATCTGGCTGCTCGGTTCGACCGGCAATGTCGTCCGTTTCGTCCGGCGAACAGGCGAGCGCGAGACCATCGCCGGCAATGTGCAAGACATCGCGGCCGACAACGGACACCTCTGGGCCCTGATCCAGGCTGACGACACCGCCTCCTACTCCGTCCGCGATCTCCGGGGCCCGGGCCAGCCGCCTGGCCAACAGCCCGCCAGGACACATCGCCTCTATCTCCATCCCAGCGAAACCAGCGAGGGCGAACCCATAGGCCTGCTCGTGTGGCCCGGGAGTGATCGTCCCGCCGTGCTCGCGAGGCGCGCCCTCGTCACACCGACCGCTGATGGGTGGAAGCGGTGGCCGCTCGCCGCCACGCTGGGTCTCGGTGGGCGGATGGCCACGCCCGACGGGCGGAGCGTCTATGTAGGCTACAATCTCGGTGAATGGGGCGGCGGCCTCCGCAGGATAGAGGTTTCGACCGGAGCGGTCGCCTTCGTCACAGAGGTCGGTGACGATCTATGCGGCGGCCAGATCAATCCAGCGTGCGATCCGGTCGTGGGGGTCTTTGCGGACCGCGATCAGCCTGAATGCGTCATCGTCGGGGCCGGCATCTCGCATATGGGCCTGAGCCGGGGGGACGTCTATCGCGTGTGTGGCGCGACCATTACCTCTCTCTTTTCCACGCCCGCCCCGCGCGAGCCGGACAGGTGGATGATGAGCCCTCAGCCCTGGCCGCTGCACGGGTTGTTTGAGACCGCCGATGGTTGGGTCGGTGTCAGCCGGGACCGCTATTTCCGTAGTCGCGGGACCGTCGTCGAAGAGCATCCGATGCCGGCCTTCAACGACTGGGCGGGCGTGAGACTCAGCGATGAGCAGGAGGGTGTCCTGTTTCTGGTCTCTGCCTGTTGCTGGGGGTCGTCGGAGAATCCGACCCTTTACAGCACCCTGGCCATACCCATTTTGCCGTGACCCGGCCGACGGCAGGCTAGCTCGCCGACGCCTCCTCTGTCGCATCCCGCCCCTCGACGATCCGGGCGACGGCCAGGTCGGCGGTGACATTGCCGATGGTGCGGAAGATGTCGGGCACCACCTCGACCGCCAGCAGCAGGGGCAGGACCTCGAGCGGCAGACCCATGGCCTGGGCAATGGGGGCGATGGCGGTCAGCGACCTGGATGTGCGGCCGATCCAGGACCATGGGTAGGGGGGTCCTGGGGGGTCCTCGACGCCCAGGCCCGATCGTGACATGCTGCGCCGGAACCGGAGTGTCCGCATGACCGCCCGCACCGTGATCCGCGACTATGTGATCTGGAGCAAACACTTGCACGGCGACCTCGCCCTGCCGGCGCGCATAGAGGCGTTGGAAGGGGGCGAAACCATCGAACTGGCCGTGGACGGGGTGCCCGGAACCTGGACCAAGATGGCGCGCGGCAAGGACGGGCGCCCCACCCCCGGCATCCGGCCCGTGGGGTCGGCGCAGGCCTTCTGGCGCGAGCTTTATGAGTCACGACGCGGCAAGGAAGTGTCCGTAAGGCCCGTCGATGACGACAGGCCCGTGATCTATCCCGCCCGGGGCAAGACGCCGGAGGAACGCGAAGCGGCCATCGACCGTATGCTCGCGCTGAGCGGTCAGGGCTTCATGTCCGATGGCACTCCTTGGACGCGCGATGACGCCAACGAGCGATGATCACGCTCGACTCGAATATCCTGCTCTACATGAATGACAATCGCGACCCGTCGAAACGGCAGATCGCGTACAGGGTCGTGCGGACGCTGGCCCGGTCGCGCGCGCGTCTCGCCCTGCAGGTGGTTGGAGAAACGCAGAACACGCTGCGCCGGAAATTCAAACGATCTGCGTCGGAGGCGGCGACGATCGGTCGCCAGATCGTCGAGGCGTTCGAACTGGTCCCCGCGACGGCAACCGATGTCGAGGTCGCGCTCGACCAGATGGAGACGGGTCGTCTGAGCTATTGGGACGCGCTGCTGGTTTCGACGGTGGCCCGCGCCGGATGCACCGCCCTGCTGACCGAGGACATGCAGGATGGTGTCACCGTGCTGGGCGTCGAGATCGTCAATCCGTTCGGGCCGGACGGCCTGTCCGCCCGGGCCGCGGAACTGCTGGCCGGGCCGGGCCCATCCGGGGGCACCGGCCGGGACTGACCCGTTGGTGACGATTTCGACCAGTGCCGGGTCCCGCAACCACGCCGTCGACCGGACAGTTCAGCCAGCCATTTCGGGGACAATGGGGCGGGACAGGCGCGACAAACGGCCGGAATACCGGGGGCAATCGCGGGACCTTTGCGGGACAGGTGCCGCGACATCCGGGACATGCTCCACATAACCTCTCCCCCGCCGTCATCCTCGGGCCTGACCCGAGGATCAGACGGTCCGGTGCGCGGTGGCAGGTCGCGCGGGGCTGGATCGCGGGGCCGTCCCCGAGGCACAGCCCGCCTCTCGCCTCTGGTCCTCGGGTCAAGCCCGAGGATGACGGGGGTGGGGGCAGGTCGGGACACGTCCGTTTCTGACGTGGGCGGGTGCCACCCTGACCGCATGGAGCACCATCGCCTGCGCAAATACCGGGGGGCGGAGACCTGGGCCCGGGTCCGGGCCGCCTATGTCGCCGGGGAGTCGGCACCGTCCGTGGCGCGGCGGTTCGACGTCGGCCTGTCCAACCTGAGACGCCGCGCCATGGCGGAAGGCTGGACGCGCAACCGGATCGCCGAACAGCTGGACCTGAAGCCCCTGCGCGGCGGGGCGGATGATCCGCCGCCCGCGCTGGCGGCGCTGTCGCTGACGGGCGAGCCCGCCGAGCCACCCTGGATCGATCCCGAGGTCGCCGTGGCGCGCGCCCTGCGCCGGGCTGCCTGGCTGCTGAGCCAGGGACAGGCGGCGGAAGCCATGGCCCTGATGCGCGCCGCCGAGGCACTGGAGCGATCGGGGGTGGTGGGATGAGGGCCTGGACTTCTGGAAGTCTGCTTTCGGCGATCACGCCAGAGTCCGCTCCCGACCCGTTGCGGACATCCGCCGATGTCATCGCGCAATAATCGGCTGTAGCAAGCGATACTCTTTGTAGCGAACCCAGAAGCCAATAAACAACACGCACAGGGCAAATAGAGCACATGTTGTAATAAGGCTATTGTAAGCGATTGTGCCCAGATGCCCGACGAAAAATCTCGCGAAAATCGGAACAATAAATGTAGGAACGATGACTACCGAAAGAAAGTATCCCATGACGCGCAGTCGCTGGAGTTTTTCGGACGCAACGGTGTCGATCTGCTTTCTGGCATTCCACATTTCTCTCGCGAGACCCGAAAAATAATAAAGAGAGATCAGAAGTGCCCCAAGGCTGATCGCCGAATACCCGATTGCGGTCACCCACCGAGGTCCAACGAGCATCGTGCAAAAGTAGCCGATAGCGACCAACCCGCTACCAACGGCAAGATGTCTAATATTTCTCACCCATTTTTGACGATCAACCAAGGCAGACGGTCCTTCATTAACGGGCAAGCGGCACAGGCTTCCTGAGGCAAACCTCACACGTCCGGCTTCGATGAGCAACGTCCGCTAACCCCCCGATCCGGACTCTCGCCGCGTCTGCTTTCACCCCTGGACCCCCGACGCTGCCTCTGCCTCTCCGTCCGCATCCCGCCCCTCGACGATCCGGGCGACGGCAAGGTCGGCGGTGACATTGCCGATGGTGCGGAAGATGTCGGGAACGACCTCAACCGCCAGCAGCAGGGGCAGGACCTCGAGCGGCAGGCCCATGGCCAGGGCGATGGGGGCGATGGAGGCGAAGAAGCTTACCTGACCGGGCAGGCCGACGGTGCCGACGCTGATGGCCAGGGCCGTGACCGCGCCGGCGATCAGGACGCCGGGCGTCAGGGCGATGCCGTACAGGTGGGCGACATAGATGCAGACGGCCAGGTTGGCGACCGTCGAGGTGATGCGGAACACCGCCACCGCCAGCGGCAGGACCAGACCTGCGGTCGCTGGCGAGACGCCCAGCCGGTCGATCGCCCGCTCGACCATGACCGGCAGACAGGCCAGGGAGGACTGGGTCGATATGGCCACCACCTGGGCCGGAGCCACGGCGGCGGCGAACCGGCCGAGGGACAGCCGTCCGAAGGCGACGGCGACGACATAGGTCAGCAGGATCAGGCCGATCAGGCTGAGGCAGACCAGGGCGATGTAATGCCCCAGCACCCCCGCCGCCCCGAGCCCGGTGTGCAGCCCGACCCCGAGGGACAGGGCAAAGACGCCGATGGGCGCGGCGCGCAGCACCCAGTGGACGATGACGATCATGGTCTCGGCCACCGCCTCGAAGAAGACCGTCAGGGGCTGACGCAGCCGGTCCGGCAGGCGGGTGGTGGCAAAGCCGAAGATGATGGCGAAGACCACGACCCCGAGGATGGCCCCCTCGGCCGCGGCGGCGACCGGATTGGCCGGCACGAGGGCGGTCAGAAACGCGCCCAGCCCGCCGCCGCCGACATTTTCCCGCACCACGGCATCGCCCGAGGTCCCGGCCAGCAGCAGGCCCGCGCCCTCGGGATCGATGGGCCAGACGGCATGCAGGCCCTCGGACGCCGCGATCCCGTAAACCGTCGCCCCGACCAGCAGCAGGGCGAAGACCACCACCGCCTTCAGCGCCAGACGCCCGGTCGCCGCCGCATCGGCGATGGAGGCGATGCCGGTCACCAGAAGGGCGAAGACCAGCGGGATGATGGTCATGCGCAGGGCGTTGAGCCACAGCTGGCCCAGCCCCTCGATCAGGGCGATTGTGCCGGTCCCGCCGGGAATGCCGTAGGTCTGCGCCGCCGCGCCCGCCGCCAGACCGGCGGCCAGGGCCAGCAGGACGCGGACGCTGAGCGAGGAGAACAGGGCGGCGGTGCGGGACTGGGTCATGCGGCGAAGCTAGGCATCGCCGCGCCGTTTGACCATCCGTTGCAAGCGGCGGGGTGAACGATCCTTAACTCGACCGCGCCGCCGTCGCTCCGCAAGCTGGACCGCTGGACAGTCAAGGAGGGAAGGATGCAGACGACGCGCGCGGGTCGGGGATTTTCAGGCCCCGGGTTCTACGGCCTGGTCTTCGTCGCCGGCTTCATCACCTTCGCCCTGCACGAGGGCGGGCACTGGCTGGCGGCGAACCTGCTGGGCTACGAGCCCTTCTTCTCGCTGAACAGCGCCGGGACGCGGTCGGTCGTCACCCCGGCCCACCATGCGATCATCTCGGCCGCAGGGCCCGCCGTGACGATGGTTCAGGCCCTGATCGCCCTGGCGCTGGTGCAGATGCGGGCGAGCCCGGCGGCCTGGGTCTTCCTGTTTTGGGCCGCGTTCATGCGGTTCATGGCCACGGTCATCAGCCTGTTCAATCCGAATGACGAGGCGAGGATCAGCGAATGGCTGGGCTGGGGGATGTGGACCCTGCCCGTGATCGTGACGGGTGCACTGTTGGTGTTGCTGGCGATCGGCAGCCGGCGTCTGCGGGTGTCGAGGAAGACCCTGGCCCTGACCTGGGTCGTCGCCTCGGTCGCGGTCGCGGCCGTGATCGGCATGGACATGATCATCCCGCGCTGAGGCGGGCGGCGATCTGGTCGGCGGCGGCAGAGAGCGACGGATCGTCGAGGGCGTCGATGCGCACGCCTGCGGCGGCCTCCCGCCCGCCACCCGCGCGGCGATAGGCCGGATCGTAATGGGCGACGATCAGCGCCTCGGCCAGGGCAGCGATCTCTCCCGCCGCGCCCATGGCGCGCCAGCCGGAGACCGTCTCCTTGCTGTGGTGACGGGGGAGCCGGGTCAGGGCGAGGTCCAGCGCCGCTGCATCCGCCGCGATATCGGCATAGTCCCGCACCGTCCTTGCCGCCCGCACGGCAACCGGCGAGTCGATGCGGATAGCCGGGGCCGACCCCATGGCGGCCCACAGCGACGGCGGCACGACCCGCGCCCCGATCTTGCTGCTCTCGGCCTCGACCACGACGGGGCGAGCGGGATCGAGCCGCGACAGGGCGTCATGCAGCCGGCTCTCGAACGCCTTCTGCGACGGCTGGCCGCCGGCCATGGCCCCGAACAGCGAGCCCCGGTGCGCCGCCAGCGCCTCCAGATCCAGGGTCTGTACGCCCCGCGCCGACAGCGCCGTCAGCAGCGCCGTCTTGCCCGAGCCGGTCGGCCCGTCCAGCAGGGTCAGCCGGTGCGGCACAGGCGTGTCGTACAGGCCCGCCGCGACCTGCCGCCGCCAGGTCTGGTAGCCGCCGTCCAGCACCGTGACCGGCCAGCCGATCTGGTCCATCACCGTGACCATGGCTCCCGACCGCTGGCCGCCGCGCCAGCAATGGACCAGTGGTTTGAAGCCGCCGCCGCGGTCGGCCAGCGCCTCCTCCAGATGCGCCGCGATATTGCGCGCCACCATGACCGCGCCGCTGCGACGGGCGAGGAATTTGGAGCCCTGGACATATTCCGTCCCGACCGCCGCGCGCTGGGCATCGTCCAGGACCGGCAGGTTGATGGCACCGGGGATGTGGTCGAGGGCGAACTCACCCGGGCTGCGCACGTCGATGATGGCGTCGAAGCCGTCGCGGGCGGCGGGCGACAGGTCGACGGTGCGGCGGATCATGCCCGGATCACCCGACCACGCGCACCCGCGGTGGGCCCTCGACCACCCGACCGACGACGGCTGTCCGGCCGAAGCCCTCGCCCTGCGCCAGCGCCAGCAACGCCTCCGCCTGATCGGCCGCGACGGCGATCAGCAGGCCGCCCGAGGTCTGGGGATCGGTCAGCAGGTCCCGCCGCCAGTCCTCCAGCCCCGCCGGCAGGTCGACGCCTTCGCCATAGCTGGCCCAGTTGCGGCCCGAGGCCCCGGTGCGCACGCCGCCGGTCGCCAGGGCCTCGACCCCGTCCAGCAGGGGCGGGGCGGCGGTCAGCTCGACCGTCAGCCCGGCCCCCCGCGCCATCTCCAGCCCATGGCCCAGCAGGCCGAAGCCGGTGACGTCGGTGACGGCATGGACCCCTGCCCGCCCCGCCAGCCTCGCCCCGAGCGTGTTCAGCCGCGTGGTCGAGGCGATCAGGGCCGCATAGCCGTCCGCACCCAGCCGCTCCTGTTTGAACGCCGCGCTCAGCACGCCGACGCCCAGCGCCTTGGTCAGGATCAGCACATCCCCCGCCCGCGCGCCGCGATTGGTCAGCACCTGATCCGGATGCACCAGCCCCAGCGCCACCAGGCCATAGATGGGCTCGACGCTGTCGATCGAGTGGCCGCCTGCCACCGGAATACCCGCCGCCGCGCAGACCGAGGCCCCGCCCTGCAGGATGCGGCCGATGGTGTCGGTCGACAGCACATTCACCGGCATGCCGACCAGGGCCAGGGCGAAGATCGGTGTCGCCCCCATGGCATAGACATCGGACAGGGCATTGGTCGCGGCAATGCGGCCGAAGTCGAACGGATCGTCGACCACCGGCATGAAGAAGTCCGTCGTCGCCACCAGCGCCTGCTGATCGTTCAGCCGCCAGACAGCGGCATCGTCGCTGGTCTCGGTCCCGACCATCAGATCGGCGAAGGGCCCGGCCAGTGGCATCCCTTTCAGGATGTCCCGCAACACGGCAGGGGCCAGTTTGCAGCCGCAGCCGCCGCCGTGGGCTAGGGAGGTCAGGCGGGGTTCGGTCATCCGGTGAAATCCATCAGCATGACCACGCGATCGGCGAGGTCTGGTCCGGCCCGAAGCACTGCCTTCGCGAACTTCCCGTCGGCGGTCACCATTCGCGTGTCCCGCCGGACCGCAAGGGCCAGATAGAGGCAGTCATAGATCGCGTGATCCAGTCGAGCGGCCAGACTCATGGCCTCGTCCAGCAATCCCGGGGTGTCCTCGGTCTCGACGGCGACATCAGCGAATCGCGACAAACCTGCGCGCGCCTCGTCGAGGTCGATCTCGTCCCGATCAAACGCCTTCCACAGACCGTTCGCCACTTCGACACGCCACCAATCAGGCGCAACCAGGGGACTGAAGAGAACCGCTTCGGCCTGGGCCGAGTCCGGCTCGACAAGCACCCATTTCAGGGCGACCGAGGCATCGACGACGAGCGGCTTCACCGCTCTTCGCGGCTCTCGCGGATCAGGACTTCGGACGGCGTGAAGACTCGCCCCTTGAGGCGCTCCCGCAAGGGTTCGCCTGCCTTCAGCCAGGCCTCGACCTGCGCCCGCCGTTCGGATGCGAGTGTTTGTTCCAGCAGCGCCCTGTGCTCGGCTTCCACGCTTCGGCCATGCGCAGCGGCACGGGCCTTGAGGGCCTGAACCACGGCGTCGGAGACGTTGCGGACGAGAAGCTGCGCCATGTCGCGGATGATAGCGGCTGATAGCATCACGTTCAAGCAGCAGGGGGTTCGTCCCCCGGGGTCCCACAACGCCTTCCCGCCCCGGGGTGACGACGACATCCGGAGCGGCATCGGCAAAATGCTGGACCGACCCGACGTAAACCCCGCAAACTGCCGCAAAAGCGGAGCCGCACCATGATCACCGTCCACCACCTGAACGATTCCCGCTCGCAGCGGGTGCTGTGGCTGCTCGAGGAGATGGGCCTGCCCTATGAGGTGAAACGGTATCAGCGGGACGCCAAGACCAACCTGGCCCCGCCCGCGCTGAAGGCCATCCATCCGCTCGGCAAGTCGCCCGTGCTCGACGACGGCGCGGCGAGGCTGGCCGAGACCGGAGCGATCATCGAATATCTGCTGGAGACCTATCCGGCGGCCGGCCTGCGTCCGGCGGCAGGCACAGCCGAGGCACGGCGGCTGACCTACTGGCTGCACTATGCCGAGGGCTCGGCCATGACGCCCCTGCTGTTGAAGCTGATCTTCAATGTCCTGCCCAAACGGGTGCCTTTTCTGGCGCGCGGTGTGGCCAAGGGCATCAGCAAGGCCATGAACGCCAATATGATCGACCCGCAGATTACGGCCCACACCGGCTATTGGGAGACCGAACTGGGCAAGTCCGAATGGTTCGCAGGCGACATCTTCTCGGCCGCCGACATCATGATGAGTTTTCCCGTCGAGGCGGCGGGGAGCCGGATTGGCTACGGCGCCGACAAGCCGAAGCTGAAGGCCTTCCTGCAGAAGATCCACGCCCGGCCGGCCTATCAGCGGGCGCTGGAGCGGGGCGGGCCGTACAGCTATGCCTGACGGTGGGCCGGCCCTGGGCCTCGTCGGCCGGGTCAGGCTGCGGCGCCGGAACCCGCCGGTCCGCGCGCAACGGCGCAGGCCGGCCGCATAACGGCATTCTCCACGGAACGCCTTTGCCCTTGAACCTTGGGGCCTGACGCCCTAGTCTCTTTGGCCGGTCGCAAGCGCCCAGCGACCACTGGCGTGTCACCAAATCTTCAGTCGGGCGAAGCAAGAAACTCACGACATATGGAAAAAGTGCCGATGACGGCCGGGGGCTACCGTGTCCTCGACGATCAGCTGAAGCAACTGAAGTCCGTGGAGCGACCGAGCGTTATCTCGGCCATCTCGGAAGCGCGCGAGCATGGCGATCTGTCTGAAAACGCAGAGTATCATGCCGCCAAGGAGCGTCAGGGCTGGATCGAGGGCCAGATCGCCGACATTGAGGACAAGATCAGCCGCGCCCAGGTGATCGATGTCTCCAAACTGTCGGGCGACCAGGTGAAATTCGGCGCCACGGTCACCGTGGTGGACGAGGACACCGAGGAAGAGGCTCGCTACCAGATCGTCGGCGAACACGAGGCCGATGTGAAGGCAGGCAAGATCTCGATCGCCTCGCCGATCGCCCGCGCCATGATTTCAAAGTCGGTCGGCGACGTGGTCGAGGTCAACACCCCCGGTGGCGTCAAGGCCTATGAGATCCTCAAGGTCGAGTGGAAATAGGGTCCGACCAGACCCCGCTCTCGATCCAGGTCGTCTCCGACGGCCGGACCGGCATGGAAAATCAGGCGCTGGGTCTGGCGGAAGCGGTCCAGCGCCTTTTTTCGTCGCGGATCACGATCAAGCGCGTCCGCTGGCGGGCGGGCTTCGACAAACTCCCGTCGGCCCTGAAGGCCCGATGGATGCTGGATCCGTCATCCGACCCGACCGAGCCCGCCGCCGGCGAGGCCTGGCCAGACCTCTGGATCGCCACCGGCCGCGCCACCCTGCCGCTGTCGGCGCGGGTCCGGGACAGGTCGGGCGGCAAGACCTTCGTGGTCCAGACGCAGGACCCCCGCTGGCGCAACGGCGCCTATGACCTGATCGTCGCTCCGGCCCATGACGGCATCGTCGGGGCCAATATGCTGTCGATCACCGGCTCGCCCCACCGGGTGACGGCAGAGCGGCTGGCCGAGGGCGCGGCCGCCTTCTCTGACCGGCTGGAGCCCCTGCCCCGTCCTCGCGTCGCCGCCCTGATCGGCGGGCGTTCGCGCGCCTTCGACCTGACCGAACCCCATGCTGTGGCGCTGGCCGACCGGATCGCTGCGGCCGTTGAGGCCGCCGGCGGCTCGCTGATGCTGACCTTCTCGCGCCGGACGCCCGATGCGGCGAAGGCCGCCATGACCGCGCGACTGGCTCATCTGCCCGGCCTGATCTGGAACGGCGAAGGACCCAACCCCTATTTCGCCTTCCTGAAATTCGCCGACCACATCCTCGTCACCGAGGACAGCGCCAATATGGCCGCCGAGGCCGCCTCGACCGGCGCGCCGGTGCACATCCTGCCGATGATCCCGCTGAAGCCGGCGGACAAGTTCGCCCGTCTCCATGCGGACCTGCGCCAGCGCGGCGCGGCGCGGCCGTTCGACGGGTCTCTGGCGAGCTGGACCTATGCGCCGCTGGCCGAGACGGACCGGGCGGCGCGCGTCCTGCTGGAGCGCCTGGGCAAGGGCTAGTCGCCGCCCCCGCCGCCGCCATCGCCGCCCCCGTCCGAGCCGCTGTCAGGGCCGTTGTCCGGGCTCTTGTCGCGTCCGCCGCCGCCCGCGACGGCGGTCGTTATCCCACCGTCCGAGCCCGGGCGGTCCTGTTCCTTGCGTTTCCGGCTGGCGTCCATCGCGACGCCCATGGCAATGCCGAAACCGGCCCCCGCGCCGATGCCGAGCGCCAGATTGTCCAGGGAAATCCCGATGGCCGTCCCCACGGCGATGCCCAGGGCCAGGCCTACCCCTATGAAACTGCTGTTTGCCGCCATCTGCCCCTCCCGAAAGACCTGTGAATCCCGATGAACCTGCCATCGCGCCGGACAGAATCAACGCCTAAATAGGCGTATGAGCACTCCCCGCACTGTCCGCGTCGCCATCATCGGTTCCGGCCCCGCCGGCTGGACCGCCGCCATCTATGCGGCGCGTGCCCTGCTGAGCCCGGTGGTCATCGCCGGCCTACAGCCCGGCGGCCAGCTGACCATCACCACCGATGTCGAGAACTATCCCGGCTTCGCCGACGTCATCCAGGGGCCCTGGCTGATGGAGCAGATGCGCGCCCAGGCCGAACATGTCGGCACCGAGGTGATCGAGGACATCGTGGTCAAGGCGGACCTGTCGCAGCGGCCGTTCCGCCTGACGCTGGACTCCGGGACCGAAATCCTCGCCGAGACGGTGATCATCTCGACCGGGGCCCAGGCCAAATGGCTGGGGATCGAGAGCGAGGCGAAATACCAGGGCTTCGGCGTCTCGGCCTGCGCCACCTGCGACGGCTTCTTCTATCGCGGCAAGGAGGTCATCGTCGTGGGTGGGGGCAACACCGCCGTGGAAGAGGCGCTGTTCCTGACCAATTTCGCCTCGAAGGTCACCGTGGTCCACCGCCGCGACGAGTTCCGCGCCGAACGCATCCTGCAGGACCGGCTGTTCTCCAACCCCAAGGTGGAGGTGGTCTGGAACCACGCCATCGACGAGATCCTGGGCGAGACCAACAGCTTCGGCGGGGTCAATGTCACTGGCGCGCGGCTGAAGAACGTCCAGACCGGCGAGACCCGCGAGATTTCCGCCGACGGAGTCTTCATCGCCATCGGCCACGCCCCGTCATCGGAACTGTTCACCGGCCAGCTGGAGACCAAACAGGGCGGCTATCTGGTGGTGAAACCGGGCACGGCGGCCACGGCCATCGAGGGCGTCTGGGCCGCCGGCGACGTCACCGACGACATCTACCGCCAGGCCGTCACCGCCGCCGGCATGGGCTGTATGGCCGCGCTGGAGGCCGTCCGCTTCCTCGCCGAGGCGGACCATGCGCAGGCCAGTCATCCGATCTCGCACAATCAGGCGGAAAAAATCGGGGTCTGGTAGAGTCCGGGTTCAGTCGAATTTCTGTAGACCGGGCGGCACCAGCGATGCCGGCTCTCCGCGCCGCAGCTGCAGGGCGTATTTGACGGCATTGCGGATGCAGCCCTCGTCCGTCGGCTTGGTCAGCACCCCCATGGTGCCGGGGATGCCGTGGCTGACCATGCCGGGGTTGGCGGTCATGTAGAGGACGGTCACGCCGAATTCCTGGCCCAGCTCCTGGCCCAGTTCGACGCCGGTCGGGCCGTCGCTCAGGTGGATATCGACCAAGGCCAGCTCGACGCCACCGAGCATCGCCAGCGCGCGCGCAGAACGCGCATCGGGCGCAGTGCCCACGACGGAATAGCCCAGATCCTCAAGTACGAAGCGCAGCTCCATCGCCACGAGGGCTTCGTCTTCGACAATCAGGATACGCGCGGTCATACTTCTGGCTTCACAAAGGGTTGGCCCCCGCTCAACGCGGGGCAGAGACGGGAGTTCACGCCAATTGTGTCGCGGCGCGGCGCGGGGTCAGGGCGGTCACCGGAATATCGGCACGGACCTTGAGCCCTTCGGGGGCCCAGACCCGCTCCAGGCTGCCGCCCAGCTGGCCCTCGACGGACAGGGCCAGCAGGGACGCGCCGAATCCGATCCCCTCGGGGGTCCCGTCCAAGGGCGGTCCACCCCGCTCCTGCCAGGTCATGGCGTAGCGCTCGCCCTGCTGAAGAGTGGTCAGGGAGACCTGTCCGCCGGGAACCGACAGTGCGCCGTATTTGGCGGCATTGGTGGCCAGTTCGTGAAACAGGAGGGCGACCGGCGTCGCCGCCTGGTCGTCGAAATCCGCGTCATCGCCGCTGACGACCACGCGCGGATGGGCGGCCTCGTCGTCATAGGGCAGGAACAGATCGCGCAGGAAGGCGTGCAGGGTCGTGCCATCCCGGCTGGGGCGGGTGGACTCCGTTTGTGGCCGAACGAATTCATGAGCCCGGGCCAGGGCGGCGATCCGGTTCCGGGCGGCCGTCGCAAAGGCCCCGGCCTCGGGATACTGTCGCGCCGACAGGGCCAGCAGGGCCGAGATCACCGCAAAGATGTTCTTGATCCGGTGGCTCAGTTCCTGGCTCAGCAGGGCCTTGGCCAGTTCCAGCCGTTTCATCTCGGCGATATCCGTGCCGGTCCCGAACCAGCGGGTCACCACGCCGGCGGCGTTGCGGATCGGCATGGCGCGACTGAGGGTCCAGACATAGTCGCCGGTGTGATGGAGCAGCCGGTACTCCATCTCATAGGGCTCACCGGTGTCGAGCGAGGTCCGCCACGCCGACCGCGCCTGCTGCTGGTCCTCAGGATGGATCATCTCCCCCCAGGCATCGCCCAGCGGCGAGCCTTCGGCCGCCCCGGTGAAGGCGTACCAGCGGGCATTGTAGTAGTCGTGATGGCCGTCCGGCCGCGAGGACCAGACCATCTGCGGCATGCTGTCGGCGATGGCCTGGAAGCGGGCGTCGCTCTCGGCCAGTTTCTCGGTCACCAGCAGCGCGGCCTCGACCGCAGCGGTGGCGGCCTCGTCGCTGCGCCGGCGTTCGCTCAGGGCGCGCCGACGTTCGAGCAGGGCCATGACCTGCCGGGCCAGCACGTCCATGGTCATCAACTGGGTTTCGTTCAGCCCCTCCGGGCGGGGGCGGCTGCCGAACACGCACAGAGCCCCCAGCGCCAGCCCCTGGTCGTCGATCAACGGTGCCCCCGCGTAGAAGTGGAAGCCGGTCGGGCCGGTCACCAGCGGATGGTCGGCGAAGCGCGGGTCAAGCGCCGCGTCACACACCTGGGTCACCCCCGGCTGCAACATCGCATACTGGCAGAAGGCGGTGGCCTGCCCGATATCCGAGACATCGACGCCGGCCTGGGCCTTGAACCATTGCCGGTCGCCGACGGCCAGGCTGACCATGCCCACCGGGGCGTCGCAGATGCGCGCCGCCAGAAGCATGACATCGTCAAACGCCTGGTCGGGATCGGTGTCGAGGATGTCGAAGGATCGCAGGACACGGAGCCGCTCGACTTCAATCGCGTCGGGATCGCTGGCGATCGGATGTTTCAATCGGCGCCTTTCCGTCGGCGCCCATGCGCCTGTCTGTCTGGTTCAGGTCCCGATTCGCGCCGTCCGGTACGGCATTGGTTCCGGGCGCTTGTCCCGGATCGAAGTCTGGATTGTTCCCCGCGCCGAGGCCTGAATGCGCGAACCGGGGTCCGGTTCCGCAGGCTGCCGAAATCAGGATGTCGGGCGTCCCACTTCCTCGACAGCCATGACCGTCACGCCCGGCGGCACTGTGCGAACCGGCTCGACCGGGACGGACGCGGACGGGGCCTCGAAGGCCGCCAGACGCTGGTTGATGGCGGCGATCTCGGCCGCCGTGGCCTGACGCCGGCCGCCCAGGGAGGCGACGCCGACAACGCGGGTGTGACCGTCGATCTCGACTGTGCGCATGATGCTCTCGCCCTTGGCGGCGGCCTCACCCAGCGCCGGTTCGGCCTCCACGGCCGAAGCAATCTGGATACGCGGCCGCGCGAAACGGGCCTCGTCGATCAGGGGCTCACGCCCGGCATAGGGCTGGCGGAAGGCCGCCGGTTCTCCATAGACACCCTTCCAGCGATAGAAGATGTGCGCGCCGATCCGGGTCAGCTTGTTCAGGGTCGGGGCCCACCACGGGTGAACATAGTCGGCGTGATAGTGGGTCGCCGTGCCGACGCGGGCCGAGACGTGGCCGGCCAGGGCCCGCTCGGCCACGACCCTGGCGCGGTTCCAGGCCCAGGCGACCGGTGCCTGTGCCAGCGCACCGTCGCAGGTGAAGCTGAACTGGCAGCCGGTGGTGCGCTCGGCCCCCTCGAACACCACGCCGCAGATACTGTTGGCATAGTTGGGGTCGCGCACACGGTTCAGGATGACCTGGGCCACGGCTTCCTGGCCCTCGGTGGGCTCGAGCGCCGCCTCATAATAGATGCCCTGGGTCAGACAGCGCAGGGCCCGGCGTCGATCCTCGGCCGTGACCGGCTTGAAGATGAAGGGGGCGGCGACACGCAGATACTGCGAAGCGTTCGGCGTCGCGGCGTTCAGTTTCATCGCATCCAGGCCGGTCTCGCCGAAATCGAGCGTCGGCCGGCCGGCGAGGGTCAGGCTTTCCCAGCCGGGGGTCAGTCCGTACAGGGCGGCGCGGCGCTGGTGCGGGTCATGCCGCAGGGCGATGGCCAGCTGCGACGGGTCCATCCGGCCGGTTATGGCAGTCAGCCCGCGGGCGCTGAGGTCACCACCGGTCAGGGTGCGAACGGCCTCGGCCCGGCGATCGATCTCGGGACGCGGAGTCGAGCTGGCAGCCATGGCCACACCGAAGGCGGCCAGAACCACGGGCGCGGCGGCCAGCAGCCGGCGCATCCCCTTCAGCTTCGCGGTCCAGTCGATCCGGGCCAAACAACAACTCCCAAGCCGGGTGATGATACCCGCCAGTTCATAACAATGCGCGACAAGCGGGGCGCTTTTCAGGCGGAAGAGCATGGGTCGGTCAAGACCCAACGTCTCCGGAGCGTGGAAGGCCGCATCCGTCGGCCGGTTTGCGCCGGGTCCCTTCCCCCGTTCCGCGCCACCGTCATGAATTCTGCGCCCCTGATGGAACCGAACTCCGGCAAGCCCGTTCGTCCGGCTCGCGTGCGCGCAGGTGGGGATGGATGGGCGCATTGGCGGATTTCGGAAGAGGGATCGGTGTCGGCACCGCCGTGACCCGGCTGGCGCGGGTGAAGTCCCGTGGATGGCGGGGGTCGCTGCTGATCGGGGTCGGTACTGCGGCGGCCGGATTGATCGTCCGTGCCGCGCTGAGCGGCTTCTACGGCAGCAACACCGGCTTCATGATCCTGTTGCCGGCGGTGATCGTCGCCTCGCTGGCTGCGGGCCGGGTGGCGGGCGTCACCGCCATGCTGGCCTGCCTGTTCGGCGGATGGGCCGTTGTGGGTCTCGATACGGTCGATGCCGGGATCATGGACCGGGCCGGGGTCGTGGCCACGGTCAATTTCCTTGTCGTCGGCCTCTTCATCGTGGGCGTCGCATCGGCCCTGCGTGACAAGGTGGGCGCGCTGGACGGCTCCCTGGAGGACCTGCGCCGATCCGCCGCCCGCGTCGACGAGGGCGAAGGCCGGTTTCGCCTGGTCGCCGACAGCGTCCCTGTGCAGATCTGGATGACGGACGCCGAGGGCGAGATCATCTTCGTCAACAAGACCTACAAGGCCTTCTTCAAGGTCGAGCGCGGCCAGCAGCCGGACTGGCGCGTGGCGGTCGAGACCTTCGACCTTGAGGAGGCTCACCTCGCCTTCGAGCAGGCCATGCTGAGGCATGAACGCTACGAGCACGTGTTCGCCATCGTGCATCCGGAGTTGGGGCCGCGCTGGTTGCGGAGCGAGGGCATCCCCCGCTTCGACGCGACCGATGTGTTCCAGGGCTTTATCGGTGCCAACGTCGATGTCACCGACACCAAGCGGGCCGAACAGGACCTCAGGCGGATCAACGATCTGCTTGAGGAGCGGGTGAGCGAGGCCCTGGCGGAAAAGGCCAGGGCAGAGGCCGATCTGATGCACGCCCAGCGGATGGAGGCGGTCGGTCGCCTGACCGGCGGTGTGGCCCACGACTTCAACAACCTGCTGACGGTCGTGATCGGCGCCCTCGACATCATGCTGCGGTCTCCCGATGACGCCGCCAAACGTCAGAAGCTGGGCGAGGCGGCCCTCGCGGCCGCGCGGCGTGGCGAAGGCCTGACCCACCAGCTTCTGGCCTTCTCAAGTCGACAGGCCCTGCGGCCGGAGGCCGTGGACCTCAACATCCAGATTCGCGAGAGTGAACCCCTGTTGCGGCGCGCCGTCGGCGAGGCGGTCGAATTCCGGCTGAAGCTCCGGCGCGGCGGAGCGCGGGTCAATGTCGATCCCGGGCAGTTCGAGGCCGCCCTGCTCAACCTTGTCGTCAACGCCCGCGACGCCGTGGACGAAACGGGCCGGGTCACGGTCCAGACCCGGTCCTGCACGGTCGAGGCCGGTGAGGTCACAGACCTGGCGGCCGGCCACTACGTCTGCATCGCCGTCGCCGACAACGGCGCGGGCATGGCACCGGAGGTGGTGGCGCGGGCCTTCGAACCCTTCTTCACCACCAAGGCCGTCGGTAAGGGCACCGGTCTGGGACTGAGCCAGGTCTATGGCTTTGCGCGCCAGAGCGGCGGAGCCGCCCGGATACGGTCGACCGTGGGACAAGGGACCGAGATCAACATCTTCCTTCCGCCCCAGGAAGAGGCCGGCGTCGCGGTTCCCGGCCCGGGTCCGGGCGCGGCCCGGCCGATGGCCGCCGGCCGCCGCCTGCTGCTGGTCGAGGATGATGTCAGCGTCGCTGCGGTGGCTCTGGAACTGCTGGAAGGTCTCGGGCTCGAGGTGCGCGCCGTCGAGAGCGGGCCACATGCCCTGGACCTGCTCGGCCGCGAGCGGTTCGACATCCTGCTGAGCGATGTGGTGATGCCCGGCGGCATGACCGGGATCGAGCTGGCCAGGATGTGCGCGCGCGACCACCCCGACATGCGGGTGGTGCTGACCTCGGGCTACGCCGGCGAGGATGTCGACGCGGCCCTGGCCGATGCCCCCTGGCCGTTCCTGCGCAAGCCCTACTCGGGCGATCAGCTGGCCCGCATTCTCGGCGAGCTGGTCTGACAGACAAACGGCCGGCCTGGCGGCCGGCCGGTCAGGGGATCAGCGCGTGCGGGCCTTGCGGGCCGCGTAGCGGGCGTCCCGGGCCGCCTTCTGCTCTTCCTTGGTCAGGGCCTTGCGCTCCTTGCGGGCGGCGCGCTTCTCGGCCTCGACCGCTTCCTGGGCCTCAGCCTCGGCAGCCATGCGGGCGGCCTCACGCTCGGCCTTCTCGCGACGGGCCTCGGCCTTGGCCAGTTCATGCTGCTGGCGCAGGGCCTCCTTCTCGGCGGCGCGCTTGGCGGCCAGCTTTTCGAATTCGGGATCGGGGGCGGCGGCCTTGGGCTTGAACCGGGCGAGCAGGGCCTTCTTGGCCTCCTGCTGGGCCGTAAGGCGGTCGGTGAAGCCGGTCTGTTTCAGATCTCTCATGCGGAGGGCGTCGATGTCCTTGATCGTTTATGGAGGCGCTGGATGCGTCGGGCGCTTTCGCAGCGCAGCCCGGCGCGTCGCTAACCCTATATGGGCGCGAAAATCAAGGTCGCGAGGCAGCGGCGAGCGCTGCCCCGCCCACTCGGACGGTGACCTGTGTCAGTTCGGCTTCCCGGCCTGGCCGACCGCAGCCCCGGCAACACCGCCCACGGCGGCCCCCACAGGTCCGGCCACGACGGCTCCGGCAATGGCCCCGGTCGCGGCCCTTTGCTCGATGGTCTGGCCACAACCGGCGGCGGCCAGGGCGGCGGCGGCAAGAGCGAGTGTGGCGATGGCGCGTCTCATGGTGAAATCCTTCCAGTGGCGGGGTTTGAACGCTGACCGCCGCCACCGGTTCCGGGAAGCTGCAGCAAGTCTATCTTCCGATCATCCACTTGCTGAAAACAACAGCACTGGTCCCGCTTAATCCGGTGGAGCGCAGGCGACACTGGTCTCGTGTTGTCCTTGTGATGGGCAATACAGAAAACCGGCCTTTCACTGTGCGTGACTATCAGGGTCGTAATCCTGGTTAACTTTCGGATACCATGAACGTCGCCCGTGATGTTGCGCCGCACCCGAATCTTGCGAATCAACCACATTGGCGCCACAAACGGCAGGCTTAAGGCGCGTCCTCGACTTTCGGCCTGTTTGCTGACCGTCGATCTACCGCAATCGGATCGCGACGCCGATCTCCAGGGATTGGAGAGGGTCGCCCGGTTGCGAGACTACCCGGGGGCGGCATTGCGCCCTGCCGTACAGGACTGAGCCCTTGTCGAAAGCCCCGCACACGCGTGTGACCCCCCCTGTTGATCGTGCGGCCCGGATTCGGCCCGGATCGGCGGCGGCGGCGTTTGGCGCGTTGGTGGGACTGGCGATCGGCTGCGCCTATCTGGGCGGTACGGCGGCGAAGGCCACGACCGTTCGGGCCCAGGCGGAACGCATCGAAGGTGCCACGGCGGCGGGCTTCACCGAGGAAGCGCTGGCGGCGGCCGCCGGTGGTCTGGACGAGAGCGCCCTGACCATCGCCCGGCGCCATGATCCCTATACCGTCGCCGGCGGTGCCCAGCGCGACCGTCAGGCCGAGCTCCTGACCGCCCGACTGGAACAGCTGCGCGGCCAGCCTGCGGGCACCGGCCTTCGCCGCGTCAATCTGACCGGCCCGGTCGCCGCCCTGCCCTTCCGCCTCGGCAGCACCCTGGACGCCTCACGCGATCTCGATTGCCTGACCCAGGCCGCCTATTACGAAGCCCGCGGCGAGGGCCGCGACGGCATGCGCGCCGTGGCCCAGGTCGTTCTGAACCGCGTTCGCCATTCGGCCTTCCCCAACAGCGTCTGTGGCGTTGTCTTCCAGGGTGCCGGTCGTCGCACGGGTTGCCAGTTCAGCTTCACCTGCGACGGTTCGATGCGTGGGCGCGTCAATCAAGCGGCCTGGAACCGTGCCCGCGAAGTGGCCTCGGCCGCCCTGTCCGGCGCCGTCTACGCCAGCGTCGGCAACGCCACCCATTTCCACACCACCGCCGTCTCGCCGGGCTGGCGCAACTCGCTGGTGCGCGTCGGTCAGGTCGGCGACCATCTGTTCTATCGCTTCGGCGGCCGCTCCGGCTCGCGCGAGGCCTTCTCCTACGCCGCCCGACCTTCGAGCGAAATGGACGGTCCGCGCCTGATCCAGGCCAGCCTGGACCCCACAGGTCCGGTGCGCGAAGCGGGCGCGGTCGCCTACAATCTGCTGGTGGCCCAGGACCATGGCGCGGGCACCGAGGCTGCAGAGACCGCTGCCTCCGCGCCCGCAAATCCCGTCGCTCCGGTTGTCGTCGAGGCCGCCACCCCGGCAGCGTAAGGCGAGCCGGAGCCGCTCCCGGCGCGCTGATGTCCTGAACCCCGCCGTCCCGTCGTCCGCCCGTCGGTCCGGGCCGGCGCGCGCGCCTCAGCCGGGGATGGCGTCCAGCCCCACATCCAGCGCCGGCGCCGAATGGGTCAGGGCTCCGACAGAGATCACGTCGACGCCCGTCTCCGCTATGCCGCGCACCGTCTCCAGATTGACCCCGCCCGAGGCCTCCAGCGTGATCCGCCCGCCCGTGCGGGCCACGGCCTCGCGCAGCATCGGCAGGGTGAAATTGTCCAGCATGATGACATCGGGCCCGGCGGCCAGGGCCTCGTCCAGCTGATCCAGACCGTCGACCTCAACCTCGACCTTCATCAGATGGCCGACGGCGGCGCGCGCCCGGCGCACCGCCTCACCCACCCCGCCACAGACGGCGACATGGTTGTCCTTGATCAGGATGGCATCATCCAGCCCGAAACGGTGATTGACCCCGCCGCCGCACAGCACGGCGTGTTTCTCCAGCGCGCGCAGGCCGGGCGTGGTCTTGCGGGTGTCGGCGATCCGCGCCTTCGTACCCGCGACCGCCTCGACATAGGCCCGCGTCAGGGTGGCGATGCCGCACAGCCGCCCCAGCAGGTTCAGCGCCGTCCGCTCGGCCGCCAGAAAGGCGCGGGCATCGGCCTCGACCTCGGCCAGCACCGTCCCGGCCTCGAAGGCCTCGCCGTCGCGCAACTTCAGCGCCACCGTGGCCTCGGGGTCCATGGCCAGCACCGCCAGCCGGACACAGTCGATCCCGGCCAGCACGCCGGGCCTGCGCGCGGCGAACACCGCCCGCATCCGCGCGCCCTCGGGGATACAGGCCTGTGCCGTCACATCGCCGGCCCGGCCGAGATCCTCGGCCAGGGCCATGCGCACAACGGGTTCGATCAAGATGTCAGGGAGCATGGGGTTCAGAACAGTTCCGCCAGATCTATGCGCACCTGATCCGAGAACAGCGGCGTGACCACGCCCTCGGTCACGACCCGGGAATCGCCCCAACGACCGTCGGGACGCGGGTCGCGGAAGACGCGGATCAGACGGGCCTCGGGCTCGACCATCCAGAACTCGGGAATCCCGGCGCGGGCGTAGAGTGGAGACTTGTACCGCAGGTCTTCCGCCCGGGTCGATATCGAAACCTCGACGACCAGCACGGCGTCTGAGGCCTGGGCGTATTTGCGGCCGGAAAAGTTGCGCACCACAAACACATCCGGTTCCGGCGCGTCGTAGTCGCCGATGCGCAGCGTACCGTCGGTCCGGACACCGAACTGATCGGTAAGTCCGGCCTCAATCAGCCTCATGCCGAGCCTGATGACCAGGTCCGCATTCGTCTTGCTGTGGTCGTCGGACCCTGGAGCCATCTCGACGATCCTTCCATCCAGCAGTTCGATACGCGGGCCCAGTTGACTGAGTATCCCCTGCTCGAACATCTGTTCGAACCGGTCGAAATCGAACCGGAAGGCGGCCAAGCCTTCCTCCATACCGGACGGGGTCATGGTCATCGCATTGCTCCGACCGTCACTATGCCGCCCTTTCCGTCCGCGCGAAAGACTTTGCAGCCTGAGATTGCATAAACAGTCTCGTATGCCCCGCCACGGAGGCCGCCTCCGGATAGTCCGTCCGGAAATGCCCGCCCCGGCTTTCGCGCCGCTCCAGCGCCGCCTCGGCGATCAACCGCGCCGCGACCAGCGGCAAGGCCCCCGGCGCCTCCGCCTCCAGCCGCGCGATAACCGCCAGCGCCCCGGTCAACCCCGCCCCATCGCGAACCACGCCCACGCAGCGGCTCATCGTCTCGCGCAGGGTCAGCAGCGCCTCAGGTGACAGGTCCGGCGCGACAGCCGGCGACAGGGTGGCACCGCCGCCCGACATCTCCAGCGCCGCCGCCCGGCCCGTGCGCCGTCCGAAGGCGGCCGCTTCCAGCAGGGAGTTGGAGGCCAGCCGGTTGGCACCATGCACCCCGGTCGCGGCGCATTCGCCGACCGCGAACAGGCCCGGCAGGCTGGTGCGGCCGTCCGGCCCGGCGGCGATCCCGCCCATGTGATAGTGGGCCGCAGCGGCGACCGGGATCGGCGTCTCGCGCGGGTCCAGCCCGGCTCGCATACAGGCGGCGAACACGGCGGGGAATTCCTCGGGAAAGGCGGCGCCGATGGCCCTGCGGCAGTCGAGGAACGCCCCTCGCCCCCCGGCACCCGCGACATGCACGGCCCGCGCCACGACATCGCGCGGCTGCAGGTCGGCATCCGCTGCCTCGCCGAGCAGGAACCGGCCGTCACGGTCGATCAGCCGCGCGCCCTCGCCACGCAGGGCCTCGGTGGCCAGGGGCATGGGATCCAGTCCGACGTCGATGGCGGTCGGGTGGAACTGCACGAACTCCGGATCGAGGATGTCCGCGCCCGCCCGATAGGCCGCCGCCATGCCTTCGCCCAGCAGGGCAGCGGGCGTGGTGGTATGGGCGAACAGGCCGCCGGTGCCGCCGGTGGCCAGCACGACGGCGGGGGCCAGCACCTTGATCATCCGCCCCGAACCGGGCGTCCCGCGCTCGATCAGGGCACCGCAGACCCGACCGCCGGCGTCCTGGACCAGGCCGCGCAGCCGCCCGTCTTCCCAGACCTCGATATGCGGCGCGGCGCGCACCGCCGCGATCAGGGCCGACAGAATGGCCCGTCCCGCGCCGTCGCCGCCGACCCGGGCCACCCGGGCGTGCGAATGCGCGGCTTCCAGACTGACGGCGAAGCCGCCGGCGGCGTCGCGATCAAAGGGCGCGCCGAGGGAGGCCAGCCACTCGACGGTCGCCCTGCCGTCGCCGGTCAGAACCCCGGTTGCACCGGCCTCGACCAGACCGGCGCCCGCCGCCGCCGTATCGGCCGCGTGAAGGGTCGGGGCGTCATCCGGAGACAGGGCCGCCGCCACCCCGCCCTGGGCCCAGGCCGAGGAACAGGCCTCGAGCAGGGGGGCGGGCGTCACGACCAGCACCTTGCGCGGCGCGGCCTCCAGCGCCGCCGACAGACCGGCCAGACCGCCGCCGATGATCAGCGGCCCGTCATGATGGAGGGTGCGGCTCAACCGCCGATGCCCAGAAAGCCGCCGGCCATGGTCAGGGCCCCCGGTAGCGAGCCTCCGGCCAGGGGCATCAGTGCCGCCACGCCCACGCCGACACAGGCGATGGCCGCAAGCAGGAACAGGCCGACGCTCTGGGCGGACTCGCGGCCGGTCAGGGGACGGCCTTCCGGTCGCCAGGCGCCGCGACGCAGGTGCCCGATGAGGGCGATGGCGAGGAAGGCGGCGAGGATGAACCGCCCGGTGGTGATGCCCCAGAACACCACCAGGGCGCCGATCAGCACCATGGCACCGCGTTCGACATTGGGATGGATCCGCGCCAGCACGGGGCCGAGCGCCTTGGAGCCGTCCAGCGGCGGTGCCGGGGCCAGATTGACCAGGTTGATCAGGGCGATCACCGCCGCGCCCAGCAGCCACATGCCCTCGCCCGTGGCGATAAAGCCGGCGAAGAAGGGGATGGCGGCCAGCAGGCCGAAGCCCGGTCCGGCCAGGGACACGAGCACGCCGTCCCACTCGCTCTTCGGCAGGCGCTGGCTCTTCGCCACCCCGCCGAGGAAGGGAATGATGTAGATCCTCGCCGGTCCCATGCCGAGCCGGTTCATCGCCAGCACATGGCCGTATTCATGGACCAGCAGGCCCCAGATGGCCGCGACCGCGATCACCCAGCTGCCGCTGACCCACCAGATGAAGCCGCCCAGCAGAAGGGTCGAGATCACGGCCCAGACCGGATGCTGGCCCTTGTCCAGCGGCGGCTCGGCGGCGCGGGGCGGACCCCGGTCGGCCACAGGCGACTCCTGCACGGTCGCGGTCGTTTCAGGCCGTGGATCCCAGGGACCCGGCGGGCGGGGCGTCTTGCTGTCTGTCATCCGGACGACGTGGCCTTTTCCGACCGCAGCCACAAGGCCAGGAGGGCGAGAAGCCGCAGGCTGCGCTTGTCGATCGTCGCCACGACGCGGACAGGGGGGACGTAGTGCATCAGATCAGCTCCACCGCTACATGATGCCGCGCCTTGACCATGTCATAGCGCGCCGGGACCGTCGGCGGCGGCAGGTCCACCATCCGCTGCACAGCCAGCCGCGCGCGTTCGGCGATATCCTCGGGCACCGTCACCTCGAACTGCATGTTCAGCAGGCAGTCGCGGATATTCAGCAGCGTGATCCGTTTCATGTGCGGGCACAGGTTGCAGGGTCCGATGAACTGGACCCCGGGCACGTCGCCGGCGACATTGGCGGCCATCGAACATTCGGTGAGCAGCACCACCTGCTTCGGCCTGTGCGCCGTGATGTGGTCGATCAGGGCGGCCGTCGAGCCGGCGAAGTCCGAGGCCGCCAGCACATCCTCGGGGCATTCCGGATGGGCGAGGATTTCGGCGCCGGGATACGCCTCGCGCATCTCGGCGATGTCGGCGGCGGTGAAGCGCTCATGCACCTCGCAGCGGCCCTTCCAGGCGATGATGCCGATGTTGGTCTGGGCCGCGACGTTGCGGGCGAGGAATTCGTCGGGGATCAGGATGACGCGGTCAACGCCCCATTCCTTCGCCGCCCACTCCACCACCTGAACGGCATTGGCGCTGGTGCAGCAGATGTCGGTCTCGGCCTTCACATCGGCGGTGGTGTTCACATAGGTGACCACCGGCAGGCCCGGATAGCGCTGCTTGATCAGCCGCACATCGGCGCCCGTGATCGAGGCCGCCAGAGAACAGCCGGCCTTCAGGTCCGGGATCAGCACCGTCTTGTCCGGGCTCAGGATCTTCGAGGTCTCGGCCATGAAATGCACGCCGGCCTGGACGATCACCCTGGCCTTCGACCGCGCGGCCTCTTTCGCCAGACCCAGGCTGTCGCCGACATAGTCGCCGACCCCGTGGAAGATCTCGGGCGTCATATAGTTGTGGGCCAGAATGACCGCGTCGCGGGTCTTCTTCAGGGCATTGATCTCGCTGATCAGGGCGGCGTGCGCCGGCCACTCCATGGGCGTCACATGGTCCTTGACCCTGGCCCAGACCGGGGCTGTCTCCTGCGCCAGAGCCTCAGACATTCCGAACGTGTCGTCCGCCATTTCGCATCCCTTTTGCTCTATTTGAGCAAATCAGAGGCCCGAAGAACGGCGACCGGTCACCCTGACCGCCGCCGACTTATGCTCACTTTCAGCATAAGCAGGGGCAATCTAGGCGGATGCCGGCGAAATGCAAGCCCGGATCGCGATACGGGTCGGGCGGCTACCGAGCGGGAACGGCGACCAGGTAGTTGATGATCGCGGCGGACGGCACGCTCGTGAAGACGACCTTGCCGTCGGGCGTCGCGCCCCGAAGCGCGTACATCTGCTCGCCCTCCAGCCGCCGCAAGGTGCGGACGGCGTCCGGTGCCGCAGCTGCGGCCGGCAGATCAAACCGGCAGCCGGTCAGTCTGAGGTCCCTGAGCACGCAGCTGATCTGGATTTCCGCCACAGGCAGTTGCTGGACAGGCGGCCCGGCGGGCGGCGGCGGCTCCGGCACGCCCGCCCGCGCTCCGCGGCCGCGCGGCCGTTCACGCGGCGGCGGCGCATCGGGATCGCGGAAGCTGACCTCCGCCCGTCCCGCCCGGGGCAGTTGGTCCCGCTCGTCCGTCAGACCCCAGCCACAGGCAGAAAGGACCCGGTCGAGGTTCGCCGATTGAGTCGGGAGGTCGAATTCGGTGCGCAGGGTCCGCGGCGCTCCATCCGCCGTGCGGATCGAAAACAGGCCGCCCCCGCGCATGAAACGGATGTCCCGCGCCGGCACCGTGCTCATCAGAATCCCCGGCTGCGGCCCGGGCACCCAGGTCTGGACATCGGTGCGACCGTCGCCGCGCCGCGCCTGGGCCTCGATGCCGCCCGCGCCAGCGGGCATCCCGATCAGGCCCGCGGACAGCGCGCGATCCCGGCACTGGACCACAATGGCCACGCCCGCGTCATAGCGGACGGCGGCGATCGTCTGGTTCAGACTGGCCCCGTACTGGAATTCCCAGTCGTCTTCGTCCTGCGCGAGTGCGGCGGTCGATCCCGCACACAGAATTGCGGACAGCGCCGCAAGCAGCGTTGGCTTCATGGTTTTGCTCCCTAGCATCCCGCCGCCAGATGACGCCAGAGAACCGCGTCTGGTCAAGACCCTATGCGGAAAGCCCCGTCCGGACATGGGAAACACGATCTTAACCGGAACGGGATGCAACGGGGGCGTCTCTGGAGAACCCCATGCGCCTGATCCCCATCGCGGCCGCCGCCGTCCTTCTGTCCGCCGGATCGGCGATGGCCCAGACGTCCGAACCCGGCGTCGCGGTCGGCGCGACCATCGGCACGTCGGGAACGGGCCTGGACGTACAGGTCAAGCTCGGTCCGATCTTCACCCTTCGGGGATCGCTGGACCGCCTGACCCACAGCGCGGAAGAGAGCTATGACGGCATCGACTACAACGCCGATCTGACCTTCGACACGGCCGGTGCCTTCATCGATGTGCACCCGATGGGCAACGGCCTGCTGATTTCGGGCGGTGCCTATTTCGGCGACCGCGACATCGCCCTGGCCGGGACGCCCACGGGGCCGGTCGATATCGGCGGCCAGGTCTATTCACCCGGCCAGGTCGGCACGCTGAACGGTGCCGTCAAACTGGGTGACCTCGCGCCCTTCCTCGGCATCGGCTGGGACGACACCTTCTACCGCAACAGCCGCTGGGGCATTCGCGCCATCGCCGGAGTGGCCTGGAGCGATGCGCCCGAGGTCGCCCTGACCTCGACCGGCGGCAGCCTGTCCAACGACCCGACCTTCCGGGCCCGACTCCGGGAAGAAAGCCGGCGCATCACCGAGGAAACCGAGGGCTACGGCCTGTTCCCGATCATCCAGGTGGGTCTGAACTACAAATTCTGAGCGGTCGCTCTCAGGCCGGGCGTTCGTGATCCAGCAGCCAGCGCTTGCGCGCCAGCCCGCCCGCATAGCCGGTCAAGGTGCCGTTCGCCCCGATGACCCGGTGGCAGGGCACGATGACGGCGACCGGGTTCTGACCGTTGGCCAGGCCAGCCGCCCGCACCGCCTTCGGTGAGCCGATCGCCGCCGCCAGCTGGCCATAGGACCGCGTCTCGCCCGCCGGTATGGCCCGCAGAGCCTTCCACACCGATCGCTGGAATGGCGTGCCGCCGGTCGTGACGGTCAGTCCGTCGAGCGCCGTCAGATCGCCGCCGAAATAGCTTTCGACCGCGGCCCGCACGCGCTCGGGCGCACGCCCCTCGACCACGACCGCCCCCGGCGCATGGCGGGCCAGCAGCCGGGTCATCCGGTCTTCGTAGTCCGCGAAATCCAGCGCCCGCACGGTGCCCTCGGCATCGGTCACCAGCAGCACCTCACCGAGGGGCGTGGCGACGCGGTCGAGGGTCAGGGTCTCAGGCCGCGCGTTTCGCATCGTCGCTCTCCATCAGATCCGCGCCGCTGATCCCGGCCAGGGCCAGGTGCAGGGCGCCATAGGCCCGCCAGGGGCGCCAGCGTTCGGCGCGGGTGGCGAGCGTGTCATCGTCGAGGCGGTCGCTGGGCGCTTGCTCACCCTTGTCATCCCGGACTTGATCCGGGACGATCCAGTCGCCCGGAAGCCTCAGCCCCGGCCGCGCCGCGACCAGCGATTTGAGCGCCGGATCGGACGACAGGTCGCGCCCGATGGCGTCGGGGTCCGCCGACAGGTCGAACACCCTGCGCACCCGCGCCAGCACCCCCGGCAGGGCCCGCAGGTCGTCCGCCTCGACACACACCGAGACCCGTCCCGCCTCTGCCGGCTCGACCGTGACCGAGCCGACCGCGCCGTCGACCGCCCGCGTCAGGGGGCGCGACCACCGCTGTCCTTCAACCGCATCGCCGCGCGCCGTCAGGGCCGCGAACATCGCCTCCCAGTCATAGGGCGGGCGGAATGACAGGCCCAGCCGCACTCCGCCCTCCTGCACCCGCTCGCCGCGCCGCCTCAGCGCCGAGGGCGGGCGGCCGTACAGGGCCTGAAAGGTCTCGTTGAACCGCCGCACGCTGCCGAAGCCGGAGGCGAGCGCTACCTGGGCCATCGACAGGTCGGTCTGGTGGATCAGGGCCTTGGCCAGCAGCACGCGCCGGGTCTGGGCCACGCTGACCGGGGCGGCACCCAGATGCTGGCGGAACAGCCGCCGCAGGTGCCGCTCGCCGACGCCCAGCCGCGCCGCCAGGCCGTCGACATCGCCCTCATCCAGCGCGCCCGCCTCGATCAGGGCCAGGGCCCGGCTGACGGTGTTCGAAGTGCCCCGCCAGGCCCCCATGTCGGGCGCTGTCTCGGGCCGGCAGCGCAGACAGGCGCGAAAGCCCGCCTCTTCCGCCGCCGCGGCCGAGACGACGAAGACCATATTCTCGCGCTTGGGGGTCCGTGCCGGACAGACCGGACGGCAGTAGATGCCCGTGGTCTTCACACAGCCGAAGAACCGCCCGTCGAACCGCGCATCGCGCGTCAGAACGGCGCGGTAGCAGGCCTCCTGATCGAGTTCGCCGGCGTTTTCCATGACCGCAGAATGATCGCTGCGGCCATGGAAGTCTCGCGGTTTTCGGACATGGGCGTGGGTTACCCCCGCGCCAGCCGTCCGAGATTGGCGAGGACACTGAACGCCATGCTCAGGGCCGAGAGGGCCAGGGCCCAGACCATCACGACCGAAAGGGTGCTGGCGATCCCGACCAGATCGCGCGTGCCGTCGCCGAGGGTTCGCAGGGTGTCGACGTCCAGCATCATCCAGTTGCCCGCGATCCGCGCCGAATCCGGGCCCCGCGTCAGGGTGAACCAGTGGCCGGCCTCGAGGATCAGCCAGGTCAGCCAGAGGCCGGCGCCGGCGATGACGATCTGGGCTGCTGCACGCGCGCGGACAGCATAGGGCCGGACCAGGCTGGCCAGGTCGATGGCCATCTGGGCGAAGGCGTAGAGCAGGATGGGTCCGAACAGGACCGACCAGATGGGCGCGCCGCTGATCACCGCATCCTGACCGCGCAGTTCGATCGACACCAGGCCGGGGAAATGCAGCACCCCGACCCACCACAGCACGAACATGCCCGTGGCGAGGAAGGAGAACAGATACTCAACGCCGGGCCAGGCCCTGGGCATGCGCCGGGGCATCCAGCTCGCCCTTTCCGTCCCGGTTCCCGCCATCGAGGCGCCCCAGCCCGCCGGATCGGCCAGACCGAAGGTGCCCAGATCCTTCACCCGCCATTGGGTCAGCCACGCCGGCCGGATGCCCTGATGTTCGAAGATGGCGGCCGCGAGGGTCAGCGCTCCGATCAGGGTCAGGCCGGCCTCGAAGAATCCCTGGAAGGCGTGGGCGATTCCCTCCCCGAAATTCTCTGATCCGGTGATCAGCCGGATGAGCAGGGTCAGGGCGAAGACCACCCCCAGCACCACCAGCCCGGCCTTCACCCCGAACAGCCAGTAGGGAAACAGCTCCGGCCCGACCAGCGTGTCCGGCCCCTTGCGATATCGGGCGGCGACGACCAGCGGATGGCCGATCTCGCGCAGGATGGCCTCCTGCTCGTCCCCGGTCAGGGCGCGGCCCAGTTCCTCTTCCTTAGCCTCGAACCGGCTCAGGATCAGGTCGCGCAGTTCGGCGGTGATGTCAGCGCGTTCGTCCTGCGGCAACTGCGCGGCGACGGCGTTCAGATAGCGGTCGATCAGGTCCATGGCTTTCCCCTTCAGCCCGGGTTTCAGAGAATCTTGTCGAGCGAGGCGTTGATCCCCCGCCACTCATCGGTCAGCGCGGCCAGCATCGAAACGCCACCGGGCGACAGGACGTAGAAGCGCTTCTTCCGCTTCTCTTCCTCGCGCCATTCGCTGTTCAGCAGCCCCTGGCTCTCCAGCCGGCGCAGCAGCGGATAGAGGGTCGATTCCTCCATCTCCAGCCCGTCGGCGGCCAGGGCCTGACGCAGGGTGTAGCCGTAGCGCTCGGTCCTGAGGCAGGCGAGCACCGCCAGCACCAGCGACCCGCGCCGGAGCTCCAGCCGCATCGATTCATAAAGGTCCGGATCGAGGCTCATCCCGTTGCCCTGCATCTCACATAGTGTGTGACACACAGTGTATGCGACATACTGTATGAGGGAGTCAATACACGCTCCGCCTGTCATTCTCGGGCTTGACCCGAGGATCAGACCGACCGGTGCCCGATCAAGGCCGCACGGGCGCAATCCCGGGGCCATCACCGTCACCCGGACCGCCACGCGCGTCTGATCCTCGGGTCAAGCCCGAGGATGACGGTGGTGGGACAGCGGCCTCACTCCGGGATCCGCGCGCCGTCCCAGGCGAAGACGCCGCCGCTGTCCGCGGGGGTCAGACCGTCGATCACCGACAGCAGTCGTTCGGCCGAATGGTCCGCCGTGAACAGCTTGTCCGGCTTCACCCCCTTCTGGAACGGTGCGCTCAGGCCGGTGTCGACGGTCCCGGGGTGCAGGCCGGCCACCACCGCCTGCGGATGGGTGCGGCCCAGTTCGACCGCCAGATTGCGCAGGATCATGTTCAGGGCCGCCTTGGACGCGCGATAGCTGTGCCAGCCGCCCAGCCGGTTGTCGCCGATCGACCCGACCCGCGCCGACAGGGCCGTGAACACCGCCCGCCGGTCGCGCGGTAACCGGGGCAGGAAATGTTTAGCGACCAGGGCCGGGCCGACCGTATTGATCCGGTAGTCGCGCAGCAGATGCTCGGCATCGAGGGCGCGCCAGCTGCGTTCCGGCTCATACCCGTGATGCAGCACGCCCGTGGCGACGAACACCAGCGCCGGGGCCGGGCCCTCGGCCACGCGATCGGCGGCGGCGGCAATCGAAGCCTCGTCCTCCAGATCGAACCCCGTGCCCGAACGCGACGGGGCATGGACGACGGCGTACCGCCCGGACGCCTCCAGCCGGCGCACCAGCGCCGCGCCGATTCCGCCTGATGCGCCGATCACCACGGCGGACTGTTCAAGGATCATGCGTGATCAGCGACCTTGCCGGGGGGATGGTCAAGGCGGGAATGGTCGCACCTGATCCCTCTCCCATTGGGAGAGGGCTTGAGCGCACGACGGCGCAGCCGTCTCCTCCCCATCTCCGATGGGGAGGGGGACCACGCGTAGCGTGGTGGAGGGGTGCCGGCCGCACGGCCCTTGTTACCCCTCCACCATCCTTCGCCTGTGGCTCAGCCACCCTCCCTCGGGGAGGGAGGGAGAAGGTCCCGTCCACACCTACTGGACAGGGAGTCCCATCGGGTGTGTCCTGTGGAGTCCGGCGCAAGAAAAACAACAAGCCGGTTCGAGCGAGGAACCATGTCCAATCGTCCGAGCCATATCCGGCTCAACTCCCACCCCGGCGCGGGGACCGTCAGCCGCTTCCCCATCGAATGGGGCGCGCCCACCGCGAAGGAACGCGGGCCCGTCATCGGCACCGTCAACGCGGGCAGCGACCGCAACGCCATCGGTGCCCACGGCGGGGCCTATTCGGTTTATCGGGCGCTGGCCGTGTCCTCGGGGGCCATGGCCGCCAACAACCGGCCCGACCTGACCAATACTGCGCCGACCACGCCCATGGGTCCGTTCCCGCAGTGGACCGACGCATCGAAGATCGTCTCGCTGGACTCCTGGGGCGCGCGGGTCGCCGAGGATTTCGCAGAGCAGATCGCCGAGGGCGTCGACATCCGCCCGACCATCGCCGTCACCCGCGCCCGGCTGCAACTCGGCGAGATTGTCGAAGCCATAGCCGAGGGCCGCCTGAAGGCCGACGGCCAGATCGTGCATGAGAGCGGCGACGTCGCCGTGACCAAGGCCGCCATCGATCCGGTCTGGTACCTGCCCGGCATCGCCGAACGCTTCGGGGTCACCGAGACGGCCCTGCGCCGCACCCTGTTCGAACAGACCGGCGGCATGTACGCCGACCTCGTCACCCGGCCGGACATCAAGGTCTTCCTGCCGCCGATCGGGGGCATCACCCTCTACATCTTCGGCGACCCGGCCGCGATCGCCGACCCGGACCGCCGTCTGACCTGCCGGGTGCACGACGAGTGCAACGGCTCCGACGTCTTCGGCTCCGACATCTGCACCTGCCGCCCCTATCTGACCCACGGCATCGAGGAATGTATCCGCGAGGCCCAGGACGGCGGGGCGGGCCTGATCGCCTATAACCGCAAGGAGGGCCGGGCCCTCGGCGAGGTGACCAAATTCCTCGTCTACAACGCCCGCAAGCGCCAGCCGGGCGGCGACCAGGCGGCCACCTATTTCGAGCGGACCGAATGCGTCGCCGGGGTCCAGGACGCCCGCTTCCAGCAACTCATGCCGGATATCCTGCACTGGCTGGGCATAACGAAGATCGACCGCTTCGTTTCGATGTCCAACATGAAGCACGACGCCCTCACGGAATCCGGCATCGAGATCGGCGAGCGCGTGCCCATCCCCGACTATCTCGTCCCGCCCGACGCCTCGGTCGAGATGGAGGCCAAGAAGGCGGCCGGCTATTTCACCCCCGACGCGCCGCCGTCGGCCGAGGACCTGACCCGCGTGGTGGGCCGCGACCTTGAGCAGTTCTGAAGCCCGGCAGGCGCACAGCCTGCTCAATGCCGCCGCCGTCCGCGAGCGGGCCCATGAGATGCTGGTCATCGGCGTCGCCGGCGGGCTTGAGCACTGGACCGTCGACCTCGACCGGCTGCCGGAGACGGCCCGCTACGTCACCGCCGTGATCCGCGACCAGTATCCGACCCTGGCCGTGCCCTTTCACGCCCGCTGGCGGCATTTTGCCGTCGACGGCGTCGATCTGTGGGGCCCCGTGGCCGAGGCGCGCGACTGGCTCGATCCCGCCTCGCGGGCGCGGACCGAGTTCGATCTGGCCATCGTCTCGGTGTTGCTGGACGCCGGTTCGGGCCCGGACTGGTCCTATCAGGACGCCCGCACTGGCCGCACCCTCACGCGGTCCGAAGGTCTGGCCATCGCCTCCCTGCGGATGTTCGAGGCGGGGGCCTTCTCGATCACCGAGGACGACCCCTGGCGCGTCGACGCCGTTGCCCTGACCTTCCTGACCGCCGCCGATCTGGCCCGGGGATTCCAGGTCTCGGACAAGAACTCGCTGGTCGGGCTCGAGGGCCGCGCCGCCCTGTTGCGCCGACTGGGACAAGCCTGTCTCGCCGAGCCCGACCTGTTCGCGCTGGAGGACGAGCCGCGTCCGGGCGGTCTGTTCGACGCCATGGTCGACCGCGCCGACGCGGACGACCGCCTGCCCGCCCCGGTGATCCTCGAGGTCCTGCTGGAGGCGCTCGGCCCGGTCTGGCGCGACCGGCTCAACCTCGGCGGGGTCGACCTCGGCGACTGCTGGCGGCATCCGGCGATGAAGCGAGATGACGCCACCGACGGCCTCGTCCCGATCCATAAGCTGTCCCAGTGGCTCAGCTATTCACTGGTCGAACCGCTGCAGACTGCGGGCGTCGAGGTTATCGATCTCGACGGCCTGACGGGCCTCGCCGAATACCGCAACGGCGGCCTGTTCATGGACCTCGGCGTGCTGACGCTGAAAGACCCCGCCGACGCCGCCAAACCGTGGCCCGTCTCCGATCCGCTGGTGGTCGGCTGGCGCGCCATGACGGTCGCCCTGCTCGACCGGATCGCCCCCCTGGTCCGCGCCGAGCTCGGCGTCAGCGCCGGGGCCATGCCCCTGGCCAGTGTGCTGGAAGGCGGCACCTGGGCCGCCGGCCGCCGCGCCGCCGCGGAGCGCCGTCCGGGAGGCGGACCGCCCCTGACCATCCTCTCCGACGGGACTGTATTCTGATGACCAGCAAGCCCTTCAAAATGGACGGCGTCACCGTCGTCACCCACCCGCTGGTCCGTCACAAGCTGTCGATCATGCGGGCCAGGGACACCTCGACCGCCCGCTTCCGCGACCTGTTGCGCGAGATCTCGACCCTGCTCTGCTACGAGGTCACCCGCGACCTGCCGCTGGAGGACTATCCGGTCGAGACCCCGGTCGGCCCGACCACCGGCCAGCGTATCGCCGGCAAGAAGATGGTCTTCGTCCCCATCCTCCGCGCCGGTCTGGGGCTGGTCGACGGTATGCTGGAGCTGGTCCCTTCGGCCCGCGTCGGTCACATCGGCCTGTACCGCGAGCCCGTCACCCTGGACGCCGTCGAATACTATTTTCGCGCGCCCGAGGACGTGGCCGACCGCCTGTGCGTGGTCATCGACCCCATGCTGGCCACCGGCAACACCGCCGTCGCCGCCATCGAACGGCTGAAGGAGCGCGGCGTCACCAACCTCCGCTTCGTCTGTCTCGTCGCCTCGCCCGAGGGGCTGGAGCGGCTGCGCGGCTGGCACCCGGACGTACCGATCTGGACGGCGGCGGTGGACGAGCGGCTGAACGACCACGGCTATATCGTGCCGGGGCTGGGAGACGCCGGCGACCGGCTGTTCGGGACGCGCTGAGCATCCCTCCCCGTCGGGGACGGGGGACCATGACGCCGCCTGATACACGGATGGTGGTATTTTCTGACCCGACCGAGCCGCCTATCTGTAATCGCATCAAACCGTTAGACTGACGGCCCAAACCGCTGGAACCGACCGCACCCGTGTTGAAGAACCTGCTCCCCAGCAAGCCGGGTACCGAGCCCCTCGCCGAGGCGCTGAAGGCGTGCAAGACCCATTTTATATGGGCCTTCGTGTTCTCGGCCCTGGTCAATCTGCTGTACCTGACGCCCACCCTCTACATGATGCAGGTCTATGACCGGGTCGTGCCGACCGGCGGATTGACCACCCTGGTCCTGGTGACCGCCGTGGCCGTCTTCGCCCTCGCGGCGCTGGCGGGGCTCGACTGGCTGCGAGGGCGGCTGATGCTGCGCGCCGGACTGCGGCTGGACCGGCTGTTGTCCGGCAAGGTCCTGTCGCGGGTCGTCGATCTGCAGGCCAGATCGCCCAACACCCAGGCGCTGCGTGAGTTCGACAATGTGCGGGGAGCCATCGGCGGTCAGGGTATGCTGGCCCTGTTCGATGCGCCCTGGACCCCGATCTATCTGCTGTGCTGCTTCCTGCTTCATCCAGCCATCGGGGTACTGACCCTCGTCGGCGGGATCATCCTGTTCACCCTCGCCTGGCTGAACGAGCGCGACACCCGCCCCCGCCTGAACAGGGCCATCCAGTCGCAGAACCATGCCTATGCCGCCCAGGAAGGCGTCGCCAGCCAGGCCGAGGTGGTGCGCGCCCTGGGCATGCGGCAATCCTCGATCGCGCGTCAGGTCGAGCAGCGCCAGCTGGCCACGGCCGCCTATGCCGACGCCCAGCTGGCCGGCGGGCACTATTCCGGTGCGATCAAATTCCTGCGCCTGGTGATGCAGTCGGCGGCGCTGGGACTCGCCGCCTTTCTGGCGGTGAAGGGCGACATCACGCCGGGCTCCATCATCGCCGCCTCGGTGCTGCTCAGCCGCGCGGTCGCCCCGATCGAACTGCTGGTCGGCGTCTGGCCCAGCCTGGTGCAGGCCGTCGCCAGCTGGAAGACCCTGACCGACCTGTTCGCCAGCACGGCCGCTGTGGAGCGCGAACGCACCGCCCTGCCCGACCCCAGGGGCCGGCTGCAGGTCGAGGGGGTTTCGGTCAAATTTCCCGAAACCGACGCACCCCAGCTGCGCGGTGTGGCCTTCGCCCTGAAGCCGGGGGAGACCCTGGGCATTGTCGGCTCGAGCGGCTCGGGCAAGACCACCCTCGCCCGCGTGATTGCCGGTGCCCTGAAGCCCCAGGCCGGGGCCGTGCGGCTGGACGGCGCGGAGTACGAGGCCCGGGAGGGCGACGAACTGGCGCGCTGGATCGGCTATCTGCCCCAGGTTCCCAGCCTGTTCGCCGGCTCGATCAAGGACAATATCTCGCGCTTCTCGACCTCGACCGGCGTGGATCAGGAAACGGCTGACCGCGACGCGGTCAGGGCGGCCATGGCGGCGGGCGCGCATGAACTCATTCTGCGGCTGCCGAGCGGCTATGACACCCTTCTCGGCCCGCATGGTCAGGGTCTTTCCGCCGGCCAGGCCCAACGCGTCGCTCTGGCCCGGGCGCTCTACAACGACCCGGTCCTGCTGGTGCTGGACGAGCCCAATTCCAACCTCGACCAGGAGGGCGAAGCCGCCCTGATGCAGGCCATTCTGGGTGCCGCCGCCCGCGGTGCCGCCGTGGTGATCATCGCCCACCGGGCCGGCGTTCTGGCGCGGGTGGACCGGCTGCTGATGATGCGCGACGGTGTCGTCCAGCTGGAGGGACCGCGCGAGGAGGTGCTGGAGAAGATGCGCGCCACCGCCGGCCGTCCTGCCCAGCCGGCACCGCAGCCGCAGCAGCGGCAGGCTCAGCCCCAGCCGCCCTCCCAGCCGGCCAGCCAGCCTCGGCGCACCCAATGACCGACGTCGTCGCTCCCCCGGCTCCCCCACCACCGCCCGATGGCCCCGTACCGCCAGTGCCGGCACCCGGTCCGGCGGGTTTCCTCGACAATCCCCGTCGCGAGCTGGTGATCGGGGGCACGATCATCGTGCTGTTTTTCGTCATCTTCCTCGGCTGGGCCGCGCTGGCTCCGCTGGATGCGGGTGCCTATGCCCAGGGCCAGGTCGCCATTTCCGGCAACCGTCAGGCTGTGCAACACCGCGAAGGCGGCGTCGTCAGCGCCCTTCTGGTAGCCGAGGGCGACACGGTCCGCGCCGGTCAGGTCCTGCTTCAACTCTCCAGCGGCGAGCTGAAGGCCACAGAGCGCGGCGTGGCCAGCCAGGTCTATGCCCTGATCGCCCAGCGGGCCCGTCTGATCGCCGAACGAGACAGACTGGGCAGTATTCCGACGCCGCCCGAATTCGCCAGCCTGCCGGTGGAGGACCAGCGGCTCGCGCGGGAGTCGCTGCGCATCCAGCAGCAGCAGTTCGGTGCCCGTCGCACCGGCCGGTCGACCGAGACCGGGGTGCTGGGCCAGCGCGTCGCCCAGTTGAACGAGCAGATCGCGGGCTATGAGGGCCAGATCGTCGCCAACGTCGAGCAGCAACGCCTGATCCAGGACGAGTTGATCGGCATGCGCAGACTCAATGAACAAGGTTTCGCACCCCTGACGCGGGTCCGGGCGCTGGAACGGACCGCCGCCCAGCTCAATGGGGAGCTCGGTTCCCTGCGGGCCCAGATCGCCCAGTCCCGCGAAGCCATCGGCGAGGCCCGGCTGCAGATGTCGGGCGTCTCGACCCGGATGAATGAGGACGTGGCCGAACAGCTGCGCCTGATTGATGTGCAACTGAACGAGCTGCGCCCCCGGATGGCCGAGCTGCGCGCCCAGATCGCGCGCAATGAGGTGCGGGCACCGGTCTCGGGCGAGGTCGTCGGCCTGACCATCTTCACCCAGGGCGGCGTGATCCAGGCCGGTCAGACACTGATGGAGATCGTGCCCCGGGACGCCTCCCAGGTCATCGTCGCCCAGATCGCGCCCAACGACGTCGACAACCTGCGGGTCGGACTGAACACCGAGGTCCGGTTCCCCGGCCTTCGCGAGCGCAATCCGCCGATCATTCACGGCAGGGTCACCCGGATTTCGGCTGACAGCTTCACCGTCGAGCAGAGCGGGGCCACCTATTTCCGGGCCGAGATCGTGGTCCCCGCCGCCGAACTGGCCAAACTGGGTCGGGGTGCCGAGACCCTGCGCCCCGGCGCGCCGGTCGAGGTCGTGGTGCTGCTGCGCAAGCGGACGGCGCTCGGCTATCTGCTGGAGCCCCTGACCAACCAGCTGTGGCGTTCGGGCAGCGGACAATAGGGTCGAGGGTCTGGGGTCGAGGGTCGAGGGAATAAGGATCGTTGGAAAGGCACACTCGCCCTAGTTTCCTCGACCCTCGACCCTCGACCCTCGACCCGCCTTCGCCCTGAGCCTGAACGCATGCAGCAGCGGCTCCGTATAGCCGTTCGGCTGGGCGACGCCGTCGAACACCAGGGCGCGGGCGGCCTGGAAGGCGAGGCTGTTCGCCGGGTCAGGAGCCATCGGCTGGTAGAGCGGGTCGCCGGCGTTCTGGGCGTCGACCTTCGCCGCCATCCGCAGCAGGGCCGCCTCCACCTGTTCGGTGGTGCAGACGCCGTGCAGCAGCCAGTTGGCCATATGCTGGGACGAGATGCGCAGGGTGGCGCGGTCCTCCATCAGGCCGACGTCGTGGATGTCCGGCACCTTGGAACAGCCCACGCCCTGGTCGATCCAGCGCACCACATAGCCGAGCAGGCCCTGGGCGTTGTTGTCGAGTTCCTCGGCGATGTCCGCCTCCGACCAGTTGGCGCCCTTCGCCAGCGGCGGGGTCAGCAGGTCCGCCAGCCCGGGGATCGGCCGCGCCGCGACCCCGGCCCTGAGGGCGAAGACGTCGGTCTGGTGATAGTGCAGCGCATGCAGGGTCGCGGCCGTCGGGCTGGGCGTCCAGGCGGTGTTGGCACCCGTCTTCGGATGGGCGGCCTTCTGGTCGAGCATGTCAGCCATCCGGTCCGGGGCCGCCCACATCCCCTTGCCGATCTGGGCCTTGCCGGACAGGCCGCAGGCCAGACCGATGGCGACGTTGCGGGCCTCATAGGCGGCGATCCAGGCGGAGGCCTTGATGTCGCCCTTGCGCACGACCGGCCCGGCCTGCATCGCCGTGTGGATCTCGTCGCCGGTGCGGTCGAGGAAGCCGGTATTGATGAAGACGATCCGGTCCTTCACCGCATGGATGCAGGCCGCGAGGTTGGCCGAGGTGCGGCGCTCCTCGTCCATGACGCCAACCTTGATCGTATGCCGCGCCAGCCCCAGCAGGTCCTCGACGGCGTCGAACAGATCATTGGTGAAGCCGCATTCGTCCGGCCCGTGCATCTTGGGTTTGACGATATAGATCGAGCCTTCGCGGCTGTTGCGAACCGTCCCGGGACCCTTCAGGTCATGTATGCCGATCAGCGAAGTGACGATCGCATCCAGCACGCCCTCGGGCGCATCCGTTCCGTCCGCCAACCGCATCGCCGGGGTGGTCATCAGATGGCCGACGTTGCGCACGAACAGCAGCGAGCGGCCCGGCAGGGTCACGGTCGATCCGTCGGGCACCGTGAAGTCCCGGTCTGGGTTCAGGGCGCGGGTCATCGACCGGCCGCCCTTGTCGAAGGTCTCGACCAGATCGCCCTTCATCAGGCCCAGCCAGTTGCGATACGCCGCGACCTTGTCGGCGGCGTCCACGGCGGCGACAGAGTCCTCGAGATCGACGATAGTCGACAGGGCCGATTCCAGCACCACATCGGCGATGCCCGAGGGGTCGTCGCGGCCGATGGGATGGTCCCGGTCGAACACCACCTCGATATGCAGGCCGTTGTGGCGGAACAGCCGTCCCCGCTCGCTGCGGCCGACATACTGGCCGGGATCGCGGATGGCGATGCCGCCGTGGGGGTCGCCGAGATCGGCCCACGATCCCTGGGCGAGCGGGACCGCCTCGTCCAGAAACGCCTTGGCCCGCGCCACCACCCGCGCGCCCCGCGTGGCGTCGAATGGTCCCGGCGGCGGCAGGTCGCCCAGCGCGTCCGTGCCGTACAGGGCGTCATACAGACTGCCCCAGCGGGCGTTGGCGGCGTTGAGCACGAAGCGGGCGTTCAGGCTGGGCACCACCAGCTGCGGCCCGGCGAGGGTGGCGACCTCGGCGTCGACGTCGCGCGTGCCGATGGCGAAGGGCGCGGGCTCTTCGACCAGATAGCCGATCTCGCGCAGGAAGGCCTCGGCGGCCGCGCCGTCATGGGCCGCGCCGCGTCGGGCGCGATGCCAGGCGTCGATCCGGGCCTGAAGGTCGTCGCGGACGGCCAGCAGGCGGCGGTTCTCCGGGGCGAACCGGCCGAAGATGGCGGCGACCCCGGCCCAGAAGGCGGCGGGCTCCAGCCCGGTCCCCGGCAGGGCCTCGGCCTCGATGAAGGCGGCCAGTTCCCCGGCGACCTCAAGACCGGCACGCGGCGTCATCGACATGGAGCACTCCTCGGGGAAGGGGCTGAAACATTCCGTGATGACCTCGGGGAAGTCGAGGGCTTTTCGCACTGCACACATGGGTGGCGGTTAACCTCTCCGCCTTGACTTGGCCGCATTGAGCGCCCATTTGCGCTGCGTCGCACAATTGCGATACCCCGGTGCGCTCCAGCGCGTGTGGGTCTTCCGACTTCCGAAGACCTGACTGTAGCAGCGGCCGGCCCTCAAGATTCATTCGCTGCCCGGACACGCGGGGCGGCGCCCGATCCACCCCGAAGGCCTCACCCTGAGGCCCCATCGGGACTGGCGGTGCGCTGCATTCCTGTGCGCGTGCGGTCAGAAGGCTCCGCCTTCTCGACCCGACGCACGCAGGACGCGCGTTTCGCCAATCATGCGAAAGACATCCGCTCCATGAGCAAGACATTCGACACCTTCGGCCTGAACCCGGCCCTCCTTCAGGCCCTGGCTTCCGAAGGCTACACCACCCCCACCCCGATCCAGGCCCAGGCCATTCCTGACGTCATGGCCGGCAAGGACCTGCTGGGCATCGCCCAGACCGGCACCGGCAAGACGGCGGCCTTCGCCCTGCCGATCCTGCATCGTCTGGCCGCCAATCGCGTCGCGCCCAAGCCGCGCACCGCGCGCGTCCTCATCCTGTCGCCGACCCGCGAACTGGCCAGCCAGATCGCCGAGAGCTTCAAGACCTATGGCCGCCATCTCGGCTTCAAGGTCGCGGTCGTCTTCGGCGGCGTGAAATACGGCCCGCAGGAACGCGCCATCCAGGCCGGTCTCGATGTGCTGGTCGCCACCCCCGGCCGCCTGCTGGACCACATGCAGCAGAAGACGCTGGACCTGTCCTGCACCGAGATCTTCGTCCTCGACGAGGCCGACCAGATGCTGGACCTCGGCTTCGTCAAGCCGATCCGCCAGATCGTCAGCCGCATCCCGGCCATGCGCCAGAACCTGTTCTTCTCGGCCACCATGCCGACCGAGATCGGCAAACTGGCCGGCGAACTGCTCAAGGACCCGGTCAAGGTCTCGGTGACGCCCCAGGCCACCACGGTCCAGCGCATCAGCCAGTCGATCATCCACATCGAACAGGGCCGCAAACGCGCCCTGCTGACCGAGATGTTCGCCGATCCGCACTACACGCGCTGCCTGGTCTTCACCAAGACCAAGCACGGCGCCGACAAGGTCGCGGCCTATCTGGAAGCCGGCGGCGTCGAGGCCGGTGCCATCCACGGCAACAAGAGCCAGCCGCAGCGTGAACGCACCCTGGCCGCCTTCAAGGCCGGCAAGCTGCGCGTTCTGGTCGCCACCGACATCGCCGCCCGCGGCATCGACGTCGACGGCGTCTCGCATGTGCTGAATTTCGAGCTGCCCTATGTGCCGGAGGCCTATGTGCACCGCATCGGCCGGACCGCCCGCGCCGGCGCCGACGGCACGGCCATCAGCTTCGTGGCCGGCGACGAGATGAAACTGCTGCGCGACATCGAAAAGGTCACGCGCCAGAAGATCCCGGCCACCGACCGCCGCAACGACAAGTCGCTGGCCCTGCTGGACCAGTCGATCATGGCCTCGGGCGTCAAGTCCAAGGCCTCGATGCCTGACGACGGCCGCGGTGATCGCCAGCAGCAGCGCGGCCCGCGCAATCCGCGCCGCGACGGCGTCAAGCTGGAAGGCGGCGGGCAACCGCATCGCGTCCGCAAGGCCGGTCCGGGCCGTGATGCCCGTCCGACGCCGGAGCGCGCCTTCGACCCGCTGGCCCGCGAGCGTCCGCGCACCAGCAACAACGACCCGCGCCACACCAGCGCTCCGGCCGCAGCCTCGGCCAAGCCCGACGGCGAAATCAAGCGCCGTCCGCGCCGCCGCAAGCCGTCCAACGGCGGCAAGGGGTATGCGGCGCAGGGGTAAGGCCAACAGAGGTCGTCACCCTCGGGCTTGACCCGAGGGCCAGACTGTCCACAACTCAGATTTGTGGACAGTCGACGCCCCCTCATCGCCACCTATATCGAGGCCAGCCGCCCTTTCGGCGTGATTTACATCGGCGTGACCAGCAATCTGTATCGCCGCGGTCGGGAACATCGCGAAGGCAAGATCGACGGTTTCACCAAACGGCATGGTTGCAACATGCTGGTGTGGTATCAGCCGTATGAGTTGATCACCGCGGCCATCCGTCGCGAGAAGACGCTCAAGCGCTGGAACCGGGCGTGGAAGATGCAGCTGATCGAAACCCGCAATCCCGGGTGGGTCGATCTCTATGCATTCCTGTGCGGAGAAGCGCCCGATCCCCGGATCAAGTCCGAGGATGACGGGGGTTTAGCGGCGTTTCTGACGCGGCTGGAAGCGGGCGAGATCACAGACGAATGATCCACCCTGCTGCCGAAGTCCCGGAACTTCCTGTCCGTCACCCTCGGGCTTGACCCGAGGGGCAGATGCAGAGGCGGTCTCGTTGAAGACAGGCGGGCACCGGCTGACACCGTGCGGCGGACAGTCTGATCCTCGGGTCAAGCCCGAGGATGACGACGGTAAGGCGTTGTCGTTCCTCCGGCCGGGATGGCCGGCCCAATGTGCAGCCTGCGCCGCAATCGCGAGTCCGGGAGCAAGGAGTCGAGCCGTGTCCACCCGGGTGTACCGGTACAGTGGATGCGATTGCTTCCAACCGCCCGCTGACCTATGCTCTTGGCCCAAGGAAGCCGGAAAGGGCGACGCCATGAGCTATCTCAAGGGAATCGCGACGGGACTGTCGCTGGCCACCTGCGCCTTCATGCTTGTTGCCGGTGCCGCGTCCGATACCGCCAGGTTCAAGTCGATCGACGTCGAGCGTATCAACATCCGCGAGCCCGACGGAACGCTGCGGATGGTGCTGTCCAATCGGGCCGAGTTCCCCGGGCTGGTTCACAGACAGCAGGAACATCCGCACCCCGGGCGCACCCACGCCGCCGGGATGCTGTTCTACAATGATGAGGGCACCGAGAACGGCGGTCTGATCTATTCCGGCAGGACGACCGAGAACGGCGTCGAAGCCGGGGCCAGCCTGACGTTCGACCGCTATGAGCAGGATCAGGTCGTTCAGCTGCTCCAGACCGAGAGCGGCCCGCATTCGATGGCCGGCCTGATCGTATCCGACCGGCCGTCGGGTCCCATCGACCCTGCAGCGAGCGCCGCAGTCTATGCTGCCGCAGACGGAGCCGAACGCGAGGCGGCCATTCGTGCAGCCAATATCGGCGGCGCGTCGCGTCTGTTCCTGGGCCGAAGCCGTGATCGTAATTCGATGATCATGCTTCAGGACGCCAACGGTATTCCGCGGTTGTCGTTCATGGTCACGCCTGAAGGCCAGGCAGCGATCAACTTCCACGATGAGAACGGTCAGCCGACAAAGACCATCACCGCCAACTGACGCCTCCTCGGCGGCCTGTCGTAGCTGACGCCCAAGGTTTGGAGGGGATTGGAAAGGCTGCCACCGTGAGGGTCAGAGAGGTTGCCAAGGTTACCCGGGGGCCCAAACGGCGTTGAACGGCTCTCGACCCATTGCGGACAGGGCAACCGGACCTACTCTCGGGACATGTACAGGACAGGCCGCCTCCATCTCAGACCGGGCCGCAGGGAAGACGCGCCGGGGCTCTTCCGTGCCATTGCCGATCCGGACATCGTACGGAACCTTGCCTCTGCGCCCTGGCCTTACGGATTGGCCGATGCTGAGCGTCTGGCCTCCCAGCCCTTCAACCCGGCAGAACCTCGCCTCTTCATCTTTCTCGAGGAGACCGGTCCGGCCGAATTGATCGGTATTGCGGGGCTCGACCGGATGCCGACCGGCGAAGTGGAGCTGGGCTACTGGATCGCGAAAGCGCATTGGGGCCGCGGCTATGCCACCGAGGCCGGGCGGCAGATGATCGGGATCGCCAGAACCGAACTGGGGCTGCCGCGACTGGTCGCGGGCTATTTCGTCGACAATCCGGCCTCTGGCCAGGTGCTCAGGAAGCTGGGGTTTGTGCCTGTGCCCGGGGTCGTCGACCGGAACAGCCGCGCTCGCGGCGGCGCTGCCGCTTGCCAGATGTGCACCCTCGACCTCTGACGCAACGACGGCCGCGGGCACCGGTTGACCCCTCCACCCATAGCGGACCCAGGAACAGTCTGCTTGCCGGGACCGCGCACGAAAACGCCCGCCGGATTGATCCGGCGGGCGTTCTGGATTCAGCGCCGTGGACCCGAGGGGATCAGGCGGCGGCGCTGACCGGCGCGGGAGCCGAGCTTTCCGACGGGTCGCGCAGCACATAGCCGCGGCCCCAGACGGTTTCGATATAGTGTTTGCCGCCGGCGGCCGTGGCCAGCTTCTTGCGCAGCTTGCAGATGAAGACGTCGATGATCTTCAGCTCGGGCTCGTCCATGCCGCCGTAGAGGTGGTTGAGGAACATTTCCTTGGTCAGGGTGGTGCCCTTGCGGAGCGAGAGCAGCTCCAGCATCTGGTATTCCTTGCCCGTCAGATGGACGCGGTGACCGTGCACCTCGACCGTCTTGCCGTCCAGGTTCACGGCGATCTCGCCGGTGTGGATGATGGCCTGGGCGTGACCCTTGGAGCGGCGGACCACGGCGTGGGTGCGCGCGATCAGCTCGTCCTTGTGGAAGGGCTTGGTCATATAGTCGTCGGCGCCGCCGCCGAAGGTCTTGACCTTGGTCTCGATCTCCGAGGAGCCCGAGAGGATCATCACCGGCGTATTGACCTTGCCGACGCGCAGCTGACGCAGAACCTCGAGGCCGTTCATGTCGGGCAGGTTCAGGTCGAGCAGGATCAGATCGTAGTCATAGATCTTGCCGAGATCGATGCCCTCTTCACCCAGGTCCGTCGTGTAGACGTTGAACCCTTCCGACTTGAGCATGAGCTCGATGCTCTGCGCCGTCGCATGATCATCTTCGATAAGCAGGACGCGCATTCATGCCCCTCCAGGCAAAGCTTGACAGTAATTCCCGACATCAAATGCCGGGTAACCTTGTTCGGGAGTTAACCGGGGAAAAACTTAAGAAAGGTTAACACCGCAGGATTGAGACGAATCGTAGGCTGATTTGCGAATCGGCGTCGAGCGTCCTGAGTCAAGCAGGCGAGATTTTTTCGCGCGGTGGGCGAGGCAGCACCGATACGTCCGTTTTCGACGTGTGTACCGGATTATATTCCCATCATTATGCCGGCGAGGATGAATGACCGGCACCTCGGGATGACGGGAGTTTCAGATGGTCGATGCCTATCGCGTGCCTGTGGCGGACGCGGATCGTATTCGCGCGGGTCTGGCGCTGCAGCTGGTCGCGGCCGCGACCGGGATCAGTGTGGAGAAGATGACGGCGTCCGTGCGCCTGAAGGGGCCGGTCTGCCGGGCGCGGTGGCTGGCCCTGTATACAGCCTATGTGACCTTCGGCTGGCCGCTGGACCGGGTGGCCCATGCCTTCGGCCTGAACCGGGCGACGGCAGCGGCGGCCTGCCGCTGGGCCGAGGACGGGCGCGATCATCCATCGGTCGACGCCCTGCTGGACCGGCTGGAACTGTGCGTGAACCAGCTTCTCGAAGCGCCTGCCTGCGAACTGCCCGCATGACGGGCGCGGCGACGGATACGGGCACCGTGGCCCGCGCACGGCGACTGCTGGCCCGGCGCGGTGGCTGGATCGAGGCGGTGCCGGACGGCTACGGCCTGAGGTCCGGGCCAGACCGCCGTAGCCGCATCGTTCTGGTGCTGGATGAGGCCGGGTTTCGTCAGCTGATCGAACGGCCCGGCCTGCGGGGGCGACCCGGCGGAGGCTGGATCGCCCGGACCGCCCTGCCGGCACCGTCCGACAGCCCCGAACCCGGTCGCCCCGGCCTGATCGAGGGGATACGAACCGTGATGGAGGGCGATGGCCGGCCGGTCCGACGGCGCGCCAATCTGGGGCAGTCGGCGGTGGCCTGGCTGGCGCAGCGCAGGACCGCGAGCGGGCGGCCCTGGCTGGAACCGGCCCAGGTGGCGGCGGCGGCCCGTCTGGGTGCCGACGCCGAAACGGCGGCGCGCGGACCATCGCTCACCCTGCGCTGGGACGCCCTGCCCCGCGCCGGCGGCGGGTCTGCGGTGCGGGCGGAACCGGGCGATCCGGCCATGGCCGCAGCGCGGCGGGTCGAGGCCGCGCTCGCCGCCTGCGGAGCCGCCCGCCCCCTGGTCGAGGCCATCTGCATCCGCGCCTCGGCCCTGCAGGCGGCCGAGCGCGACCTGGGTCTGCGCCGCCGAGAGGGGAAGGTTTTGCTGCACAAGGGGCTGGCCGCCCTGGCGATCCACTACCGCATCGGCTGACCTATGACCCCGGGGGCTGCGGCAGGCCCACGGGCGCAGGTTACAGGCTCGTAACTATTTCCCGCAGGAATTGAGCCTTAGGGTGAGGGTGAAAGCGCGCCTCTCCGGGGGCGCGCTATCGCGTTGAGGCGACGGGCTCCCACAGCCGTCGAGTTTGGGGATTACGGTGAAGTCAGTCGGAATTTGCAGCGTAGTCGCCGGCCTGCTGGTCATGGCGGCACCGGCTGCGGCCCAGGAGGCGGTGCCCATCGGGCTGCTGACCGAAGTGTGTCTGCCCTACGCCAATCGCGCCCAGACCTTCGAACGGTCGATCCGCGCGGCCCGTGAAATGGACTTCCGACGGCCGGTGAACGACACCGCGCCGCTTGATGAGTGGGCGTCCGAGGTGACCCTGGTGTCCAGTGACGGTGCCTGGCGTGTGAAGATCGAGGAAGGCACAGTCGAACGCGACGCGCGCCTGGCCTATGAGGCCAGTTGCACCATCTCATCCCGCCGGGCCAGCGCCCGCCAACTGGCCGACCTCGGCCGCCGCGCCTTCCGCGACCGCCGATACTGGACGACGCCGCCAGGCAACCCATGGCGCTGGGATCGTCGCAGCGCCTACCCCGATGAATACGGTCTGGCGATCGAGGTGACTGACGAGGCCGGCGAGCGACCGAGCATGACGGTCCGCGGCTCCTACTACTGACCCGGGGCGATCAGGCCGCCACTGCGGCGGCATCCCTGATCCGTCCGACCATGGCATTCAGGCCATTGGCCCGCTGACGCGTCAGGGCCGACGGCAGGCCCAGACGATCCAGCGCAGCGCGCGCATCAAAGGCCAGGATCTCTGCCGGAGTCCGGCCGGAATAGAGCCTCAACAGCAGGGCGATATTGCCTTTCGACAGGGCGCTGTCGCTGTCGGCGGCGAAGGCCAGACGGTCGCCCTCGCGGCGCACGGACAGCCAGACCCGGGCGGCGCAGCCCGGCACCGTGTGGGCCTCCGTCCGATCCTCGTCCGGCAAGGGTGCCAGACCCTTGCCCAGTTCGATGACGTATTCGATCCGGCCTTCCCAGTCACCGAGCAGGTCGAATTCCTCCGCCAGTTCGGCCAGGACGTCGTCGATGGAAAGGGTGTCGGTCATCGGCCGCAGATAGGCCGGTCCGGCGTTAACGACAACCGCTCCTCCTTTCCCCGGAAATCCACCCGCAAGGCCTGGCCGGCAGTCGCCTGGAACGGGTCTGGGCTTTGGACGACTCATCCGCGCGGCTAGGCTGGGAAGGCCGGCGGCGTCCTGTCCGGCTCGCCCCGAACCGCCCTTGCTCCAGTCCGTCCACCCTGACCCGAAGCCCCTGCCAGACGTTCCGGCGAGCGATCGGCCGTCGCTGGCCGCCTGGCATGCGGGCTGGGCGGTGGCGGCGGCGCTGCTGGCGCTGGGCGGACGCTGGATCGGCGGCATCGACGGCCCCCTGTTCTACGGCGTGCTGGCCATGGTCGTTCCCGGCCTCGCGGGCCTCGGCCTGTTGCGGCGTGACGGTGCCGACGAGCGTATGGCCATGCTCGCCGTCTGGGGTCTGGCCGCCCTGGCGGCGGCGGCGCTTTCCGGCGGCCTGACCGGCCCCCTGACCGGCTTCGTCTTCCTGCCGCTTGCGGCGGGGATCGCCCTCGGCGGTCCTCGCCCCGTGCAGGCGGGTGCCTTTGCGGTGGCCATCGCGGCCTTGGCCGGCATGCTGTCGGCCTGGGTCAGTCACGGCCCCCACCTGCCCGTTCTGGCCGCCATCTCCGCCTTGCTGACAGCGGGTGCCGCCGCCCTGGCGGTGCGGCTGTCATGGCGCCAACGTGAAGCCAGACTGACAGCGGCCGAGGCCGGGACGGCGCGGGTCGAGACCCTGCTGGCCGCCCAGCCGGGACTGACGCTGGTGCTCGAACCGTCGGGACGCGTTCTGGCCGCCTATGGCGCGCCGCCGGTCTCGCTGCCGGTCGACCCCCTGTTCGAAAGCGGATTGGTAGCGGCGGTGCACGCCCCGGACCGGCCCCGGCTGCTGGACGCCATCGAACGCGCCATGAAGGGGCACGACGGTGCCGCACTGTTCGCGCCGCGCATGGCGCTGGACCGGCGGGTGCAGTTGATCGTGCGCCGGCTGGACGATCCGTCGGGTCCGCGCCTGATCGCCCAGGTCTTCGACGCCACGGCCCAGTATGCCCGCGAACTGGGGCTAGAGGTCGCCCGCAGCGAGGCCGAGGCCCGCGAGGCCGGCAAGACCCGCTTCCTCGCCAATATGAGCCACGAACTGCGCACGCCGCTGAACGCCGTGCTCGGCTTCTCGGACATCATGCGCCAGCGCATCTTCGGCCCCCTGCCCGACCGCTACGGCGAATACGCCGAGAACATCCACCAGGCCGGCGGGCACCTGCTGGACCTGATCAACGACGTGCTGGACGTCAGCAAGATCGAGGCCGAACGCTATGCCCTGACGCTGGAGCGGTTCGACGCGCGCGAGGTGGTCTCGGCCGCCATAGCCCTGGTCCGCGTCAATTCCGACGACAAGGGCGTCAGCCTGTCCAGCGTCCTGCCCGGCGATCCGGTCGAGGTCTCGGCCGACAAGCGCGCCCTGAAACAGATCGCCCTGAACCTGCTGTCCAATGCGGTGAAATTCACGCCGAAGGGCGGGTCGATCACTGTCACGGTCGAGGCCATCGGCCCCTACCTGGAAGTCATCGTCGCCGACACCGGCGTCGGCATCGCCCCCGAGGACGTGCGCCGTCTGGGCCGGCCGTTCGAACAGGCCGGCGAGATGGAACAGCGCCGGCAGGGCACGGGCCTCGGCCTGTCGCTGGTCCGCGCCTTCGCCGAACTGCACGGCGGCCGCATGAGCATAGACTCGACGCTGGGCGAGGGCACGGCGGTGACGGTGCGTCTGCCCGTCGCCCTGATCGCCCGCGCGCCGGCCCGCGAGGGCGGGGCCGAGATCATCCAGATGCCGATGAAGGGCGGGGGCTGACGGGCCTCCGGGTGCCCTAAAGCATTCCCATCGCCAGAAACGCCCGGCCCGCCGTGAAATCCCCGGCCTCAAACTTCGCCGTCGCGACGCTGCCGTCGCGGAAATGAAATTCGATGGCGAAGGTCTCGCGCGGGTCCAGCCGTTCCAGGGCCGCAGCGACCGTGGCGGGGAAGCGCCAGGCCTCGCCGGTGCGGCGCTCCCCGGCCAGCAGGGCTTTTTCGGCGGCGCTGACGCCCGTGGCCCAATGGCTGGCACGGGCCGAGACCGGGACCAGGCCGTCGCCGGCCAGCCAGGGTCGCGAAACCCGGGCCGGATCCCGCAGGACGATGCGCGCCGCATAGGGACGCGAGCGGCCGACGAAACTGACCACGGCGGTCAGGTCCTGCGTGTCGCCCTTGCCCGCATAGCCGAAGGCCACCGGCGAGGCACCGACCATCGACATCTGCTGCAGTCGCCAGTTGGCCTCGGTCGAGCTGATACGGTTGGCGGCCCAGGAGCGGCGGGTACCGGGGAAGACCATGCGCGGGGTGCGCAGCCAGCCCGCAAAGGCACCGTCGACCCGGGCCCGGACCGTGGCCAGTTGGGGATCGGCGCATGAGACGGTTGCGGCGCGGGCGCGGGCGCGGCTCGCCGCCGCGACGATTTCGGATTCGACCGCCCCCGAGCGCAGGGCCGCGCCCCGGGCCTGGGCCGTGGCCGCATTCAGGGCCGCGTCGATATGGGGGGCGAACAGGTTGCAACGGGCATCGGCGGCGACCACAAAGGCGCGTTCGTAATAGGTGTCTCCGGCCCCGGCCGTGGCGATACCCGGCATGGCCAGCACGGCAGCGGCCGCGAGCGCGGCTTTGGTCTTCGAGGCGGTCTGGCCTATCGTCATGGGGCCGCACACTACGCATCACGCGTTCCGGTCCGGTTTCCGAGCAGGGTTATCAAAGTGCTTCTGTCGAGCGACCTTTGGGTGTCCGCCCTGATCCGCCGCGCCGAGCTGGGCGGGGCCTTCGCCACGGTCGCGCGCAAGGGCGACGCCCGCGCCGGCACGGTCATCGTCAAGGCCTTCGACACGTCCAACCGCCGCGCCCGACTCTATAGTGAGGCCTTCGGACCCGACGGGGAGCGGCTGTGGATGCAGCCGGTCGAGAGCGAGTTCGAGAGCGAACTCGACGCCTATGTCCAGCGTCAGATCGGCTACGACCCCGACCTCTGGGTCGTCGAGATCGAGGACCGCGAGGGGCGGCACTTTATAACGGAGAAGGTGGCGGGAGAGGCAGGGTCGAGGGTCGAGGGTCGAGGGTCGAGGGAATAGGGAAATCGAATGGGCGGCTACATGGAACTGCAAGTTTGGCACCGGGCCATGGACCTTGCGGCGCTCGTCTACGATGTGGCGAGAGGCATGCCGAAGTCGGAACAGTTCGGGATGATCAGTCAGGTGACCCGTGCGGCTGCGTCGGTCCCCGCCAACATTGCAGAAGGCTATCAGAGGGGCACCCGGAAGGACTATGCCCGGTTCATCGGGATAGCACGAGGCTCACTGGCTGAGACGCAGACCTTCCTGCTGCTGGCCGTTCGGGTCGGTCACCTGTCGCAGGACGAGGTCAATCCCGGCCTCGCCGCAGCCGACGAGCTAAGCCGGATGCTAACTCGGCTGAAGCGACGTCTGGACGGCCCACCGGCCGGAGACTGATCACCCTCCTCGACCCTCGACCCCCGACCCTCGACCCCGCTCCACCACCCCTAACCACCTGTGACCGCCCCCCGCCGCCAGTGCGAAATCCTTAACTGCGTTCGCACACGGAACCTCAAGCGGAGGCGCCTATGGTCAGCTTCAACGGGCCGCAATGAGCCCGGAGCGATGGTGGGTGTTGTCGATGCTTTTTCTTCTCAACGACGTGGTGTTCGATCTGGACGAGGCCTGCCCGGTCACGCCCGGCGACGCGCGCCGCTTCGAGAACCTCGAGCTCGACTATGTACTGGAACTGGGTTGCGAACTGTTTGCCGAGGATCCGCTGCTGCACCTGAATGACCCGCAGCGCGCGCGCCGGCTGGCCTGGCTGATCCACGACCGCTCGCCGGACGTGAACGCCGCCCTGTTCGCCGCCCCGGCCGCCGGCTGCGATCCGACCCTGGTCGAGCCGCAGTTCTGCGCCCTGCCCGACGCTGTCATGCGCCAGCTGAAGACCCGTGCCGCCAGGGGCCAGCTGAACGCCCTGACCGCCGACCGCGCGGTGTGGATGCGTATGGCTGCCTGAAGGCGGCGCTTGGACACTCGCGCCCGGAACGGATAGGTTCTCGCCTCTGAGTTGGGGAGTCGGGGCGGTGCGTATTGTGACGATACTGAAGACGGTCTTGCTGGCCGTTGCGGCGCTGAGCGTGTTCGCGGCCGCGCCGGCGCGGGCGGAATGGCTGCGCGCCGAGACCGAGCATTTCGTCATCATCGGCGACACGAGCCGTAGCTCGATCACCGAGTATGCCCGCAAGGTCGAGCGCTTCCACTCGCTGCTGGTGATCCTCCAGCGGCCTCCGCCGGGCGACCTCGTCGCGCCGAAACTGTGGATCTACCTTGCCGACGGTCGGGCGGACATGCGTCAGATCTGGCCGACAATGCGCGAGGGCGTGGCCGGCTTCTACAGCCGCAGTGACGACCGGATTTTCGCTGTGGTCGACACAGACAATGAGGACAGCGACAACACGCTGTTCCACGAATACGTCCACCACTACATGTTCCAGTACCACAACGCCGCCTATCCGGGCTGGTTCGTGGAAGGGTTCGCCGAGTATCTCGCCCCCTCGGAAATGGGCATCAGCCGCGTCCGCTACGGCATGTACCGGCCCGGACGACTCTATTCCCTTGAGGACACCAACGGCTGGGTGCCGATGGAGGACTTGCTGCGGTCGCGCCTGACGGGCAACTCCGCGCGGCGCGGCGCGGCCTATTACGCCCAGGCCTGGTTGCTGACCCACTATTTGCTGGGCGACCCGGCGAGGCAGGCCCGGATGTCTGCCTATCTGGCGGCCGTGGCGCGCGGCGAGGAGCCCATCGTCGCCCTCGCAACCCATATCGGCCGCACGCCCGACGAACTCGGACGCGAAATGCGTTCGTATCTGGGGCGTGGTATCACCGTCTATACGCTGCAGGAAGCGCTGCCCCGGGCCGAGGTGACCGTCACCAGCCTGCCGCGCAGCACCGGCGATGTCGTGTGGCTGGACCTGCGATCCGCGCGCCCGCTCGGCGAGGACGGGCCCGCCCTGGTGGCTCGGGCGCAGGCGTCGGCGACCCGCAATCCCGCAGACAGGCTGCCGGCCGTGGTACTCGCCAAGCTCCAGCGCGAGACCGAAGACCTCGACGGTGCCCGCCGGACGCTCGAGCCGGTGCTGGCCGCCTGGCCGGAGGACGCCGAGGCGCAGTGGCTGATGGGGGTGGTCCTGAACGAACAGGCCGACGCCACCGAGGATGATGCGGCGAGAAGGGCGCTTACCCGACAGGCCCGGACCCATCTGTCGGCGGCCTATCAGGCCGACCCGCTCGACTACCGCATCTATCTGGCGCTGCTGGACAATCGCCGAGGCGCCCCGGGCTTCCCTTCCGACAATGACGTGGCCATCGCCGAGTCGGCCTGGCTGATGGCCCCCCAGGTCGGGACCACGGCGTTCCAGGCGGCACAGCTTCTCATGCACAAGGAGCGGTATCTGGAGGCTGCCTATGTTCTGGCCCCGCTGGCCAACAATCCCCACGGCGGGGACAGTCTGAGGTCCGTAAGGGCCCTGCTGGCCGAAGCGCGCCAGAAAGCCGGGCTGGAGCCGCTGGATGTCGATGCGCCGCCGGACGCGGACGCGGCGGCGGAAGCGGTCGAGCCGTCGGCCCCGGGCGAGCCCGCAGACGGGGACTGAACCCCGGAGCCGTCTCACCCGCAGGACGATAACGCCGTTGCCGCGCCCTGAACCGGGTCCCGTCGCCGGCGGGTGACTTTCGGTCCCGTCCGCGCTACGTCCCGCCGCCCAACGGAACGAACATGTCGAAACTTCCTCTCGAACAGGAGGCCCTGCGCCGCAGGACCTTCGCCATCATCGCGCACCCCGATGCGGGCAAGACCACCCTGACCGAGCATATCCTGCTGGCGGGGGGAGCCATCCGCGCGGCCGGCGCCGTGCGCGCGCGCGGCGAGAACCGGCGCACCCAGTCCGACTGGATGAAGATCGAGAAGGAGCGCGGCATCTCCGTCTCCGCCTCGGTGATGACGTTCGAGCACGACGGGAAGATGTTCAACCTGCTCGACACCCCCGGACACGAGGACTTCTCGGAAGACACCTACCGCACCCTGACCGCCGCCGACTGCGCCATCATGGTGCTGGACGCCGCAAAGGGCATCGAGCCGCAGACGCTGAAACTGTTCGAGGTCTGCCGCCTGCGCGACATCCCGATCATCACCTTCATCAACAAGCTGGACCGCGAAGCCCAGGATCCGATGGCCCTGCTGGACGAGATCGCCACGCCGGCTGCAGCTCGACCCCGCCCCGATCTGGTGGCCGGCGCAGAGCGGCAACCGCCTGCGCGGCATGGTCGAGATGGGCACCGGCCGGTTCCAGCCCTATGCCCGCAAGCCCGCCGGTGCCGCCGAGGACGTCCCCCACCCCGAGGCCCTGCCGCTGTCTGAAGCCGGTCAGTATTTCGAGGCCGGCGAGCATGAGGCCCTGCTGGAGGCGCAGGAACTGGTCGAGGGCGGCTATCCCGCCTTCGACCGCCAGTCCTTCCTCGAGGGCCATATGACGCCGGTGCTGTGGGGCTCGGCCCTGCGCCATTTCGGCATCGACGAACTGCTGGCCGCGATCGGCGAATGGGCACCCCCTCCGAAAGTCATGAAGGCGCACAAGGCCGCCCCCGCCGGAACCCGCAACGCCGCCGAGCCGGTCGCGATCACGGTCCAGCCGGGCTCCGACGAGGTCACCGGCTTCGTCTTCAAGGTCCAGGCCAATATGGACCCCAACCACCGCGACCGTATCGCCATGTTCCGCATGGCCTCCGGCAAATTCCAGCGCGGCATGAAGCTGAAGGTCCAGAACACCGGCAAACAGTTGTCGGTCAACGCCCCCATCATGTTCTTCGCCAGCGACCGCGAACTGGCCGAGGACGCCTATGCCGGCGACGTCATCGGCATCCCCAACCACGGCGTCCTGCGCGTCGGCGACAGCCTGTCTGAGACCGGCCTGATCCGCTTCGCCGGCCTGCCCAATTTCGCCCCCGAAATCCTCCAGCGCGTGCGGGTCAAGGACCCGCTCAAGGCCAAACACCTGAAGAAGGCGCTGGACGGCCTGGCCGAGGAGGGCGTGACCCAGCTGTTCCGCCCGGAGATGGGGTCCGACTTCATCGTCGGGGCCGTCGGCCAGCTGCAGTTCGAGGTCATGGCCGACCGTCTGGGCGAGGAATACGGACTGGAGGTCATCTTCGAGCCCAGCCCCTGGGCCGAGGCGCGCTGGATCGGCGGGACCAGGGCCGACCTTGAGGACTTCATGGGCAAATACCGCGGCCAGATGGCCCGCGACATCGACGACGACCCGGTGTTCCTCGCCAAATCGAGCTGGGAGACGGGGTATGTGATGGAGCGGTTCCCGGTCGTGGCCTTCACGAAGACGAAGGAGCGGGGGTAGGTGTCGGCTCAGCCTTGCGAAGGGTGAACATCGGCAGGAAGAGCTGCATCAGCGGGCCCGTCGACAGGGTGTAGAGGATGGTGCCCACGCCCACCGCGCCGCCCAGCATCCAGCCAAGCGCGAGCACGGCGGCCTCGATCCCCATCCGGACCCACCGGACCTCCCATTGCGTCAGACGCACGATTCCGGTCGTCAGGCCGTCACGGGGACCCGCCCCCAGACCCGCGCCGATATAGGCCCCGGTCGCCACGCCGTTCAGGACAATGGCGACGACCAGGAAGACCGACCGCAGCGCCAGACCCTCGACGGGCGGCAGCAGCCAGAGGGCCGCATCGGCGGCGACGCCGATGACCAGAACGTTTGAAAGGGTGCCGATCCCGGGCCATTGGCGCAGCGGAATCCAGACCAGCAGAACCAGGGCCCCGACACCGTTGACGATCATGCCGAGGCTGATGCCGGTCACTTCGGACAGGCCCTGATGGAAGACGCCCCAGGGATTCATGCCAAGGCCGCTGCGGACCATGAGGGCGATCGACAGGCCGTAGAGCAGGAGGCCGAGCTGGAGCTGGGTGAAGCGACGAAGGAACATGGCCCCACCCTAGCCAGATTGGACTTGTTTTATAGGGCCACTTTGCAGATGCTGGCCCTATGGAAGCGGCCATCATCAATCCGGCCATCCTCACCCGGCAACTGCAGGGCTGGCGTGAGGGGGGCGACGCAGCGGCGTGGCGGAGTCTGGCCGAGGCCTTGAAACTGCTGGTCCTTGACGGTCGGCTGACCCTCAACGCCCGCCTGCCCGGCGAGCGACGACTGGCCGAGTGCCTGGGGATCAGCCGGATCACCGTCAGCGCCGCCCTGGACCGCCTGCGCAGCGAGGGCTTCGTGGTCAGCCGCGTCGGCTCGGGCAGTTTCACCGCCCTGCCGCCCGGGCCCGCGACCCGGCCCGACCCCCTCCACCAGCTTGAGCCGTCGGGCCTGATCGACATGGCGACGGCCGTGATGCCGGCGGGCGCAGAGGTGCATGCCGCCTATGCGGGGGCGCTGGCCTCCCTGCCCGCCCACCTGCCCGGGCATGGCTACGGGCCCGTCGGAGTGGAGCCTCTCAGACGCGCCATCGCGGGGGCCTATGCCGCCATGGGTCTGGCCACCCCGCCCGACGCCGTGGTGGTCACGGCGGGCGCGCAGAATGCCTTCGCCCTGCTCCTGCGCGCGCTCTGCCGTCCGGGTGATGCCGTGGTCATCGATCACCCGAGCTTCCACCACGCCATCGACGCCATCACCCGCGCCGGCCTGAAACCCGTCCCGGTGCCGCTGACGCCGGAGGGCTGGGACATCGACGCCCTGACAGAGACGATCCTGCGCGTTCGCCCTCGCCTGATCTATATGATCGGCGCGCACCACAATCCGACCGGCATGGTCATGACCACCGCGGAGGAAGCCGCCATCGCCCGGGCAGCCGGGCGCGCCGGATCGATCGTGGTCTTCGACGACACCCTGCGCGAACTCTGGTTCGATACCCCGCCACCGCCGCCGAGTGCCCTCGGCGACCATGTCGTCAGACTGGGTTCGACCAGCAAGGCGTGGTGGGGCGGCCTGCGGATCGGCTGGCTCCGCGCAGGGAGCGAGGTGGTCGATGCCGTGATCCGCAGCCGCGCCTCGCTCGACCTCGGCGTCCCGATCATCGAGCAACTCGCCGCCGCCATCCTGTTGGCGGGCGACCCCGCGCCGCTGGTCAAGCGCCGGGTCCGTATCGCGGCGCAGGAACGCTGCCTGCGGAACCTGCTGGCCCGGTCCCTGCCCGACTGGGACGTCAGCCGCCCTCCCGGCGGTCTGTCGCTCTGGGTCGCCCTGCCCCGACCCGTCAGCGAAAGCCTGGCCGTCGGCGCCCTCCGGCATGGCGTCCGGATCGCGCCCGGGACGCGGTTCGGCGTCGGCGGCGAGTTCCGGCGGTTCGTCCGCCTGCCCTTCACCCTGCCGGAGGCCGAGTTGCAGCGCGCGGTTCCGGGGCTGGCGGCGGCCTGGCGCGAGACGAGCCGCGAGAAGCGCGCCACGGACCGGCGGCCGGCACCCGCCCTGCTCGCCGATCCCTCCGTGCTCTAGACGCCTCGACACGGTCGCCGTCGAACCTCTCGCGCGGCGTCGCGTTTGCTAGTCATCGCCCACGGGACGCGTCATGGTCCCGAAGCGGGACGACCGGAGCGCCAGCCCCCATGTTCGAATTCGGCAGGGACTTGAGAAAGCTGTTCGAGAAGGCGCGCGAGAGCGACGACCTCGGCTGGCTGGAACTCATCGGGGCCGATCTGGTCGCGACCGAGGCGCAATCGCTTTGTACCGAAGCCGGGCGGGTGTCCTGCGCCCATCCGTTCGACAGCTGGATGCGGGCGTCCGCCCTGTGGCGCGAGCACGCCCGGCGCACCGGAAGCCGGACCAGCCTTGACCGGGCGGCGGGGGCAGCCTCGGACGCGGCGCGCCACACGGCGACCCCCGACCAGACGGCAGCGGCCGCGATCGAGTCCGGCGAGATTCACCTGTTGCGGTTCGACCTGTTCGGCGGCCCCGAGAAGCTGACCGCAGCGCTTGCGGACGTTCAGTCGCTCACGGCGGACCGTCCGGCCACCCGCTCGGCCGCCGCGGCCCTGCACGCCCGGCTGACGGCGCGGCGGGCGCGACTGTCCGGCGAGCCGGCGGCCATGCTGGATGCGGCCGCCCTGCTGGATGCCGCCCTGCACGGGGCGAAGGCCCTGCCGCCGACCGTCGGCGATGATCTGAGGCTGGACCGTGCGGCGCTCGGGCTGGAAGCCGGGGTGGCCCGCCGCGACGGACGGCTGCTGGACCAGGCCGGACGCGACCTGCGGGTTCTGGTCGAGTCCGCCTCGCCCGACTACCGGCCCCTGACCCGGGCCCGCGCGCTGGCGCTCGCCGGTGCCGGACTGATCGCGCTCGCCCGGCTGGCGAGGGACGAGGCGGCCACGGCCCAGGGTCAGGCCCTGTTCGCCGCCGCCGCCGACCAGTTCACCCCCGATCACAGCCCGCTGGACTGGGTGGCCGTGCAACTGGCACCGGGAGATGCAGACACCCCCCTGGCGCGTCTGTCCGAGGCCGAGAGCCTGACCCGCGAACCCGGCCTGATCCTCGGTGCCCTCGCCCGTGAGAGACGACTGGCGGCCGAGACGGCCCTGGCCGAGGCCATGGGCGATGTCGCAGGCCTGACCGGACTGGAGGCTGTCGTGCGGCGCGGTCTGGCCGCATCCGCCGGTGCACAGCCACTGGAATGGGCCGCCGACCAGATCGGCATGGCGCATCTGGCCCTGGCCAAGGCGCGGCTGACGGCGACCGAGCCCCGCGCCGTCGGCATGATGCTGGCCGAAGCCATGGAAACCGCCCGCGAATGGGGTGCCCCGGCGCTGGTCCAGCGGGCGGCGCTGCTGCAGCTGCGGGCGGCGAATGCCTAGGGGTTAGGCAGTAGGCAGTAGGCAGTAGAAGGGTTGCTGAAACCCGAGCGCGAGGATCGATGGTCCGCCTGCGCCTGTCGTCCTCTGTTTCCTACTGCCTACTGCCTGATCCCTAGCCTCCCAGCGCCACAAACCCGCCGTTGCCGAACCCCGGCTTGCCGTAGCGCAGCGGCTGGCCGTCCTCGGCCATGACGCGGCCGCCGGCGGCTTCGAGCACGGCCTGTCCCGCCGCCGTGTCCCATTCCGAGGTCGGGCCGGTGCGGGGATAGGCGTCGAAACGCCCCTCGGCGATCAGACAGAATTTCAGCGACGAATCCATGCCCTGCCACTGCACGCAGCCGTGGCGCGAGGCCAGTCGCCCGGCCTCTACATCGGTCATGGAATGGCTCATCACCGCCATGGGCGAGGCGGGGCGGTTGCGCACCTTGATGGCCTGCCAGACATCACCGAACCGGCGACGGAAGGCACCGGTGCCCGGCGCGGCGCTGCGCCAGGTGGTGGCGGTGGCAGGGGCCGTGACCACGCCGGCGACCGGCGATCCCTTGTGGATCAGGGCGATGTTGACGGTGAAGGCTTCCCGGCCCTCGACGAAGCCGCGCGTGCCGTCCAGCGGATCGATCAGCCAGAACCATTCGTTGGCGGAGGCGGGCGCGCCGTCAGCGGATACTGCTTCCTCGGCCACGGTCTGGACGCCGGGATAGAGGGTCGCCAGCCGGGCCAGAATCAGGGCCTCGGCCTCCTGGTCGGCGCGGGTGACCGGACTATCGTCCGCCTTGGATTGCGCCACCACGCCATTGCGCCAGTAAGGCAGGATGACCCGGGCGGCGTCCTCAGCCATGTCCGCCAGGGCCTCGGTCAGGGTGCCGGACGCGAGGTCGGCGATCAGTCGTTTACTCATGCCCGCCCGATTAGAGCATCGGACCGGTTTCGCGAACCGGCAAATCAGGTCAGCGTCCGGCCAGTTTCCGACTGTTGCGCGCAAGGCCCGATGACCGACACCACCCCCGCCTCTCCCCTTCCCGACGGCCAGGCGCTTCCTGATGGCCAGGCTTTGGCGGCCTTGATCGCCGGCAAGCTGTGCCACGACTTCATCAGCCCGGCCGGGGCGATCAGCTCCGGCCTCGACCTGCTGAAGGATCCGACGGCCCAGGACATGCGCGACGACGCCATGGGGCTGATCGAGGCCAGTGCGAAGAAGATGGTGGCCCTGGTCGCCTTCGCCCGCGTGGCCTTCGGCGCGGCGACCTCGTCCGAGCGGTTTTCGGGCACCGAGCTGGGCGAACTGGTCTCCGGCCTGACCGAGGGTGGCCGGGCGACGCTGGTGTGGTCGGTCGCGGACACGAGCTATTCCAAGGCCCGGTCACGGGCCCTGGTGAACCTGGCCCATCTGACCATGGCCGCCCTGCCGTCGGGCGGGGTGGCGACTATCACGACGCGAACCGGGGCCTCCGGCCTGGTGATCGAGGGGTTGGCCGAGGGCGCCCGCGCCCGTCTGAAGGGCGAGGCTGTGGCCGGGCTGGCGGGCCAGCCCCTGACCGAGGGCCTGCCCGGCCAGTGGATCCAGCCCTACTGGCTCTGGCTGACCGCCCATGACGCCGGCGGCTCGCTGGATGTGCAGGCCGAGGAGGGGCGGGTCGTGCTGACCGTCCACATGCCAAACTGACCCTTAAGCCGGCTTCCCAAGGAGTCATTAACCGACGCAGGCCGATGATAGGGCCTGCGTACACGCAGGCGTTGTACTTTTCTGTTTCGGAATCCTGACCTTGACCCCCAGAACCTGTCTGATCGTCGACGACAGCCGGATCATCCGGAAGGTCGCGCGCCGCATCGTCGAGGGTCTGGGCTTCGAGGTCGACGAGGCCGCCGACGGGGTTGAGGCCCTGGCCTTCTGCAGCGGCGTGATCCCCGAGGTCATCCTGCTGGACTGGTCGATGCCGGTGATGGACGGCATGACCTTCCTGCGCCGCCTGCGCGCCCTGCCCGGCGGCATGGCCCCCAAGGTGCTGTTCTGCACCATCGAGACCCGCGCCGACCGTATTGCCGAGGCCCTGTCGGCCGGGGCCGACGACTATGTGATGAAGCCGTTCGACGGCGAGATCCTGACCTCGAAATTCGCTGAAGTGGGGGCCGTCTGACCCCATGAGCCCCGAGGACTTCGATCGCCTGCAGTCGCTGATGGCCTCGCGTGCGGGCTTCCGGCTGACGCGCGACCGGATGAAGCTGGCCGAACACCGGCTGGGGCCCGTGGCCCGACGTGAGGGGTTCGAGACCGTCGACGCCATGCTGGGCTCGCTCTGGGCGAAGCCGGTCGCCAGTCTGGGTTGGGCGGTGATCGAGGCCCTGCTGAATCCCGAGACCTGGTTCCGGCGCGACCGGGTCAGTTTCGACACCTTCGGCAAGGACCTGCTGCCCGCCCTGTCTGCGGCCCGCAGCGGCCGGCCGGTCAAGGTCTGGTCGGCCGGCTGTTCAACCGGCCAGGAGGCCTGGTCCCTGGCCATCGCCGCTCAGGAGGCCGGCGTCGCCGTCGAGATCGTCGCCACCGACCTGTCCCAGCGCGCGCTGGAGAAGGCCCGTTCGGGTGCCTACACCGGCTTCGAGATCCAGCGCGGCCTCAAGGCCGAAACCATGCTTCGCTGGTTCGACCAGGCCGAGGACGCCTGGATCGCCCGGGCCGAACTGCGGGCCATGGTCCATTTCGCCCGCGCCAACCTGGTCGACGCCCCGACCGACGCCCACCAGTTCGACATCATCTTCTGCCGCCACGTCCTCGGCGACGCCGACCCGGCGCGGCGCGGCGAGATGTTCGACAACCTCGAGCGGCGGCTGGTCGACGACGGCTGCCTGTTCCTCGGCTCCGACGAACAGCCAGAAAGCGACAGCCTTGCCTTCCGCCCCGTAGCCGGCCGCAAAGGCCTGTTCGTCAAATCCCCGGCGGCGCTGAGGCGGGTGGCCTGAGACGTCGGCGAGACCTTCCGCTTGCCAGATCACGGGCGTCACGAGATGTTCGCGGCGATGCGCTTTATCACCCGGCCGCCTCCAGAAGCCTTGAGAACCGTCGTCAGCGAGCTCTGGCTCCTTGAGGACGACGGCGTCATGTGCGCGGGTTTGCCCAAGCCCTTTGTGGAACTCGTCGTGAGTCTTGAGGGCGAGCACTGGTGGAGGGCCACGCCGGACGGGTCCGAGCACCTTTACCGCGAAGCCTGGGTCACCCCCGTGCAGCACGGGCCTCGCTATGCCCGCGCGGCAAGCCGGCGGCGACTGGTCGGAGCACGACTGGAGCCCTGGCTGGCGACCGCTCTTTTCGGGGCGCTCCCGGCCGGCGACGGTCAGCCACCGCCGCCCCTCGGCGCGCTGATAGGTGGAGAGGCGGGCAGACTGCGGTCCCGGCTGCTTGAGGCGCCGGACGACGACACCCTCTTCGATCGCTTCAACGCCTGGCTTGAGGCCCGCGTGGCGCGGCAGGCGGCGGCCGTCTCCTTCTGCGCCGCCCCGATGTCGGCGAGGTCGGCCCGGCGGCTCTACGCCCGCGCGGTGGGCGTGTCCCCCAAACGGTGGGAGTTGCTTCATCGCCTCGACCGCGTGCTGCGTGACCCTGAACTGACCGCCGCGGAGCGGTCGCTGGCCCACCTCGCCTGCGAACATGGGTTCGCCGACCAGCCTCATTTCACCCGGGAGATGCGCCGTCTGACGGGCGCGACTCCGGGCCGGCTGCGACGACGGTCGAGCGAGAGCCCGCCGCATCTCGTGCGCCAGGACTGACCGGATTGTTCAAGACGGAGCCTGCCGTCCCGCCTAGGTGAAACGGCGGAGGTTCCCATGACAATCTTGCGCAAAACCCTTTCCGTCCTCGCCGGCACCCTCGCTGGCGGACTCTGTATCGCCGTCGTCGAAGCGACGGCACACTCCGTTTCCGGTGTCCAGGCGGCGTTCGCCGCTGCGATCGCGGGGTATGGGCTGGGGGCCCTCGCGGGTTCAGCGGTCGCCGCCCGTTTCGCAGATCGGACCAGCGCCGCGATCGTGACGGGCATTCTCTCCGCCCTCGCTGCGGTGAACCTGTTCGCCTTCCCCCATCCGATCTGGTTCGCGCCGGCCGCCGTGGTCAGCCTGCTCCTGGGATGCGCGATCGGGATCCGCATCGCCCGCGGCCCTTCCGACGGGGCGTTACGGCTGCCATGAGCGACTTCGAACAGGTCTTCGCCACGCTGCGGCGACTGATGCTGGAGGCGGCGCCGAAGGCGATCGTCGCGGCCGACCGGGCGGGCGACCTCGTCCTCCATACCCATGAGCTGGATCCGAAGACCGGCAAGCCGGTCTGGTTCGGCGCGGTGGCGATCAAGAAGAGCTACGTCGCCTACCACCTCTTTCCTCTCTATGCCGATCCGGAACGCGGCAGGGACCTGAGCGAAGCCCTGGGCCGCCGGCGGCAGGGGAAATCCTGCTTCAACTTCAAGTCGGAGGAGCCGGATCTCTTCGCCGAACTGGGCGCATTGACCCGGCGGGCGGGCGAAGGGCTCGGGTAGGGAAAAGGGGGGCCGCGCTCGCTAGTATCCCTTGATGACCCTCTCAAGCCTCCCACCGGGCCGCCCCGCCCATGCAGATGTCCTGACCCCGGCCGAATGGCGCGTCGCCGAGGGCGTGCGCCACGGCATGACCAACCGGGACATCGCAGAGCGACAGGGCGTCAGCCTCAATGCCGTGAAATTCCATGTCGCCAATGTGCTGTCCAAGCTCGGCATGTCCAGCCGGGCCGAACTGCGGCGCTGGGACGGCGTGCGGCGCGACAGCGCCTTGAGCAGATGCCTGCCGTCCGCCGCCGCCCCCGCCGGCCTTGCCGATCTGGGCCAGGTCGCCCGAAGCGTGGGAAACATCGGGACAGCCGTCGCCTGGTACCGGGACGTCCTGGGTCTGCCCCACCTCTACAGCTTCGACCGGCTGGCCTTCTTCGCCTGCGGCGACCTTCGTCTGATGTTGAGCGAGGGAGATGGTCCCGCAGAGTCCATCCTCTATTTCAGGGTCCCCGATATCCGGGCGTCTCATGAGGCCCTGACCGGACAGGGCGTTGTCTTCCTCGCCGCCCCGCACCTTGTCCATCGTCACGCCGACGGGACGGAAGAGTGGATGGCCTTCTTCGAGGACCCCGACGGGCGGCCGCTCGCCCTCATGTCCGTGGTGGCCCCGGGTCCCGCTGCAACCAGGAAGACCGCATCATGATTTCCCGCATCCCCTTCATCCGCCTTTCGCTGGCCGCCCTGATGGCCGCTCTCTGCGCGACACCGTCAGGGGCTCAGGACGGGCGGCCGTCCGTCGAGCTCGCAGGTCACCGGGTGCAGCAACTTGCCCTGACGACGACCGACCTCGGACGCGCGACCGGCTTCTATCGCGACACCCTTGGCCTGCCCTTTCTGTTCGAGGCGAACGGCATGGCGTTCTTCGACATCGCGGGCGTGCGCCTGATGATTGCGCTTGACCCGGACCGGCCGCAGGCCGACCCGACCTCGATCCTCTATTTCGACGCGCCCGAGTTCGAGGCCACCCATCGGCGACTGACGGCCTCGGGCGCGGTCCTCGAGGGGCCGGTCGAGACCGTCCAGAGCGGGCCTGACGGCGACCTCAGGATCCAGCAGTTCAGGGACCCGGACGGCAACGTCCTCGCGATAATGGGGACCGTGGCTCGAAGATGAGGTCGGTGACGCCCGCAGTGACGGGTCCGCCGAAGGATGACGAACGCCCCCCGGCCCGCTAGCCTGCCCCTTCATCGGGGAGAATGACTCATGCGGTTGCTCTGGTTGGTCGGGTCGTTGGTGCTGGCGCTGCTGATCGCAGTACTGACCCTGCAGGTCCCCGCGCCCGTCGGATCGGGCGCGCCGGCAACGGCCTTCTCGACCGAACGCGCCATGGTCGACATCCGCGAGATCGCCCAACGGCCGCATCCCGTCGGCTCGGCGGATCATGCGCGGGTCGGTGCCGTGCTGCTGCAACGGATGACCGCGCTGGGCCTGCAGACCTCGACCCAGACCGGTGCCCTTTCGCCCGCGGCGGTGCGCCGGCTGGAGCGTGAAGGCGGCTCGGCCGCCGGTGTGGAGCTGACCAACCTCATCGGCGTCCTGCCGGGACGCGACCCGCGCCTGCCCGCCGTCGCCCTGATGGCCCACTATGACACCGTACCCGACTCCGCCGGGGCGGCGGACGACAGCACCGGTGTGGCGGCCATTCTCGAGGCCGTCCGCGCCATCCGCGCCCGGGGTCCGGCCGACCGGACGCTGGTGGTCATACTGACCGACGGCGAGGAGCTGAACCTGGACGGTGCCCGCGCCTTCTGGGGCGGTCACCCCCTGCGCGACCGCATCGGCGCCGTGGTCAATCTGGAAGCGCGCGGCGGCGGCGGCCGGGCCATGATGTTCGAGACCGGACGCGGCAATGCCGAGACCATCGCCCTGTTCGCCCGCGCCGGCACCCGCGCCACCGGCGGCGTCTCGTCCAACTCCCTGGCGGTCTTCGTCTATGAGGCCATGCCCAACGGCACCGACTTCACCATTCCGAAGGACCGCGGCGTCCAGGGCGTCAACCTCGCCTTCATCGGCCGCCCGGAGCAGTATCACGCCCCCGTCTCGACCCCCGAGGCGCTGGATCAGGGCAGCGTCCAGCATATCGGCTCACAGGCGCTGGAGACGGCCGACGCCCTGCTCCGCGCCCCCGCCCTGCCCGCCGCGACGGCCAATGTCGTCTATGCCGACCTGTTCGGCCGCGTCATCATCGGCCATCCGCCCGTGATGGGATGGGCCCTGCTCGGGCTGGCCTTGCTCGGCCTCGGCCTCGCCGTCTGGCGCACGAGGGCCCGGGCCGGACTGACCTTCGCCGACGCCGGACGCGGCGCGGTCGACGGCCTGTGGTTCCTGTCCACAGGCCTCGTCCTGACCCAGCTGGTTCGTGGTCTGGCCGGGCCGATGGCGGGCCGCGCCGAGAGCGCCGATGCCTATTACACCCTGCTGGCCCGACTGCCGTGGATGGAGGCGGGGGCCGCCCTGACCGTGCTGGCCGTGGCCCTCGTCCTGTTCGGCGGACGGACCCGGCTGGATCGCCGCATCGTCGCCGGGGCCATCGCCCTGTCGGCCGTCGTGGCCCTGGTCCTCGGCGGGCTGAACCCGATCGTCATCGGGGCCGCCGTGGTCGCCGTCGGCCTGTCGCTCTTCCCCGGCCTCGCCGCGCGTTCTACCTGGGGTGGCTGGACCGGCCTGATCGGCCTGATCCTGATCCTGGCGACGCCGGCCCAGGCCCTCGCCCCCGAGGCCGCCTTCCTGTTCGTCTGGACCGGCCTGCTGGCCGCCCTCGCCGCCGCCACAGCCGCCGCCCTCGACCCCGGCCTGACCCGCCCCCGGTCCCTGGCCCCGGTCGCCGTCGCGGCTTTTCTCGGCACCGCATGGATCATGGGACAGGCGCACACCGTCTTCCTCGGCATCGGCATGGACCTGCCCGGCGTGCTGGTCCTGCTCGGTCTGCTGGTGCTGATGCTGGTCCGGCCGCTCAGCCCCGAACAGGGCCTGGCGCGGCCCCTGCTGATCGCGGCGGCGGCGGCCCTGCTGCTCGGGGCCGGCCTGTCGGTCGCAGCACAGATCATGGAGCCGATGGTCGCGGCGAAGACGGCCTGACCCGACCTTGACCCCCCCCCTGTATCTCGAAGACCTGCACGTCGGTCAGACCTTCGTCAGCGACTCCGTCATCGTCACCACCGAGGCGATCAAGGCCTTCGCCGCCGAGTTCGACCCCCAGCCCTTCCACCTCGACGAGGCCGCCGCCCGCGACAGCCTGTTCGAGGGCCTCGCCGCCAGCGGCTGGCACACCGCCGCCCTGACCATGAAACTTCTGGTCCAGTGTTTCCCGCTGGCGGGCGGCCTCATCGGTGCCGGCGGCGAGACCACCTGGCCCCGCCCCACCCGGCCCGGTGACGCCCTGACGCTGCATGTCGAGATACTGGAGATCACTCCGTCCCGCTCCCGCCCCGACCGCGGCATGATCCGCACCCGCAGCGAGACCCGCAACCAGCACGGTGAGGCGGTGCAGGTCTCAACGGTCAGGATCGTGGCGTGGCGGCGGGCGGGTTGAGGCTGAACGTCGGCTTCCGGGCGAGGGCAGCACGACCGATTGCGACAGCTGTCGGACCTTTGTTATCGCAATGGTTCCCACGCGACCGACACTGGCAAGGGTGTCCCGGAGGCATAGGCGATGAACACCGCCAGGACCTCTTCGAAGGCGAATGTCAGACGTGACCGGTCCTTGGGTTCGACCGGTCGTCCCGACCTTGCTGCGCGGAAATGACGGGCTTCATCTCCATCGCGCTTTTCAATGATGAAGCCCCCGTCCTGCCATGCGGTCTGGAGGTAGATTTCGGGTGCCGATGCCAGCACAGCGAACCCGTCTACGCCAATACCAAGCAGGGCTTCGTGAATAGTGTCCGGTGTTACGCCACCCGCATGATCTTCACCGTTCACCGTCAGGACCAATCCTGAGAAGTCGGCTGCTGCGGCTGTTGGCTGCGCCTGGCGAGACGGGCTCGCTTTCGTTGCGGCGTCTCTGAGAAATCGGACCAACGGATCCGCTTCACGGCGGAACACATGCTTTGCCCACAGCACTATCCCGCAGATGAGAGCGTAAATCCCACCGTAGGACGCGGCCCCCTCAAGCGAGCCACTGCCGCCAGTCGAGGCCAGCATGAATATGCAGAAGGCCATGAACGGCGTCAGTGCCACCAGCAGCAACAGGCCATTCAGGTCTGACCCGGCCCGCCCCACGATACATGTTCCCCAGGTGCTTCGGGAAATCCAGCCGAGTAGCATTGGGCCGTGTCGATCAAATGCGCTGAACCACAAGCAGACTACAGGCCCGACCACCCAGCCTCTCGCGCCGTCTTTCGTATCGAACCAGTCCTTGCTCCGGGAGCGGATCGATTTCCTCAGGTCGGAAGGCGACATGGCGGAGCTTATGTCGAACGGATAGCCAAAGGGCTGAAACGCCATGAACTTCCCTGCTCCAACCCGTTGGGGCTTTCGGCAGCCTCTCTAACCGACCCCGGACGGTCAAACAGCACCATATCCGCTCTCTACCGATTGGCGAGCTTCGCGGTGCCGGCCTTCGGCATCTGGGACGACCGCCGGCTCGCCTCTTCTCGCCGTCATCCTCGGGCTTGACCCGAGGATCAGGGGTGAGGCCGCGCCTGGCCTCGGGGGCGGTCCCACGAGGGGGGACGCCGGTCCAGTGACCGGATGCCGGACGGTCTGATCCTCGGGTCAAGCCCGAGGATGACGGCGGGAGGCGGCGGGGGAGCCGAACGCCCGACTGCGTTACGTCAAAAACGGTCGTACCTCTCAGCCACCAAAAAAGAACATATTGGCAACCGGAACAAACCGTGTACTAACTGCCTCTCAACAGGGGGCGGGTCCAGGCGGGTCTCTCCCGGAACCAGATGGGAATCATGGCAAAGGAGAGTGGCAAGGTGGCAGCTCAGGCGAATCTGAAATTGGTGACCCGGGACGACAGCGACAAACAGCGCGCGCTTGAGGCGGCGATCGCCCAGATCGACCGCGCCTTCGGCAAGGGCTCGGTGATGAAGCTGGGCAAGAACGGCGTGACCGAGGCCATTCCTTCGGTCTCGACCGGGTCGCTGGGCCTCGACATGGCGCTGGGTATCGGTGGCCTGCCGCGCGGCCGGGTGATCGAGGTGTTCGGGCCGGAAAGCTCGGGCAAGACGACCCTGGCCCTGCACACCGTGGCCGAGATCCAGAAGGCCGGCGGCACTGCCGCCTTCGTCGATGCCGAACATGCGCTGGACCCCGGCTATGCCCAGAAGCTGGGCGTCAATCTGGACGACCTGCTGGTGTCGCAGCCCGACACGGGCGAACAGGCGCTGGAGATCGTCGACACCCTGGTGCGTTCGGGTGCCGTGGACATTGTGGTGGTCGACTCCGTCGCCGCCCTGACACCGCGCGCCGAGATCGAGGGCGAGATGGGCGACAGCCTGCCCGGTCTGCAGGCCCGCCTGATGAGCCAGGCCCTGCGCAAGCTGACCGCCTCGATCAACAAGTCGCAGTGCATCGTCCTGTTCATCAACCAGATCCGCCACAAGATCGGCGTCATGTACGGCTCGCCGGAGACGACGACGGGCGGCAATGCGCTGAAATTCTACGCCTCGGTCCGCCTCGACATCCGCCGCACCGGCGCGATCAAGGACCGCGACGAGGTCGTCGGCAACACCACCCGGGTCAAGGTGGTCAAGAACAAGGTCGCCCCGCCGTTCCGCGAGGTCATCTTCGACATCATGTACGGCGAGGGCATCTCCAAACTGGGCGAGATCATCGACCTGGGCGTCAAGGCCGGCATCGTCGAGAAGTCGGGCAGCTGGTTCTCCTACGACAGCCAGCGTATCGGCCAGGGCCGCGAGAATGTGCGCGCCTTCCTCAAGGCCAATCCCGACATCGCCGACTCGATCGAAAAGGCCGTCCGCGCCTCGACCAGCAAGATCGCCGAAGAGCTGCTGGGCACACCCGAGCCTGACGAGGGGCAGGACCTCGAGGGCTGATCCGGGCGTAGCGGACTCAGCGGACTCAGCGGACGGTGTTTTTCTGAACCAAAACCTTCTCCGGCCGGGTCCCGCGACCCGCCTCCGACCCCCGCGGGGCCGGGCCGGACGGAGCGGGCCGCCTGGTCTCCACCCGGACCGGGCGGCCCTTTTTTGCGCGCGCCTCGTTACCGGCGCAGCGCGCGCGTCAGGGCCGGACGAACCTTCAGGAAGGCAACGTACAGTCGCTCCAGCAGCCCGAGCACCGTCCGGTTCCGGGCCGCCAGGCCGAATGGCCGCAGCAGCGGAATGGCGCGCCACATGGCGGCGAAGGCGGCGGCACCCGACAGCATCACCCCGTCCTCCCGCGCATGGAACCGGGCCAGCAGTTCGGCCCGGTCGAGCGGACAGCTGCCCTGCCCGTCGGCCACATCGGTGAAGAGAATGGCCCCGCGCCGGTCGAGCCTGCGCATCACGGCGATCTCGCGCCGGCACAGGGGGCAGTCACCGTCAAACCAGACCTCGAGCGTGGACATGGTTCCATCCTACACCTGCGTCGGGCCCCAATCCGCGCCGCCGCCCGTCGTGCGGCGATCTGTCCGCAGCCGGTGCCCCACGGCCGCGATCACGGGCAGGTGATGCATTGGGGCTGAAACCCCTATATGACGCCCCTTCCCCGTTTCTCCCCTCGACCGAACGCGCACCGCCATGTCCAGCCTCAAACAGATCCGCTCGACCTTCCTCGACTATTTCGCCGCCGACGGGCACGAGAAGGTCCATTCGGCTCCGCTGGTGCCGCAGAACGACCCGACCCTGCTGTTCGTCAATGCGGGCATGGTGCCGTTCAAGGACTATTTCACCGGCGCCTCGACCCCGCCCTACCCCCGCGCCACCAGCTCGCAGAAATGCGTCCGCGCGGGCGGCAAGCACAATGACCTGGACAACGTCGGCTACACTGCCCGGCACCTGACCTTCTTTGAAATGCTCGGGAATTTCTCCTTCGGCGACTATTTCAAGGAACACGCGATCGATCGCGCCTGGACCCTGGTCACGAAGGATTTCGGACTCGACCCGAAGCGGCTGCTGGTCACCGTCTATATCGACGACGATGAGGCCGCGGCGATCTGGAAGAAGGTCACCGGCTTCAGCGACGACAAGATCATCCGCATCGCCGGCTCCGACAATTTCTGGGCCATGGGCGACAACGGCCCCTGCGGCCCCTGCACGGAAATCTTCTGGGACTATGGCGATCACGTCCCCGGCGGCCCTCCGGGTTCGCCGGATGAGGACGGCGACCGGTTCGTGGAGATCTGGAACAACGTCTTCATGCAGTTCGAGAAGGAGAACGACGAGATCGTCCGTTCCCTTCCGAAGCCGTCAGTCGACACCGGCATGGGGCTGGAGCGGATCGCCTCGGTCCTGCAGGGCAAGAATTCGGTCTTCGACACCGACCTGTTCCAGACCCTGATCGCGGCCTCGGCCGAGGCGACCTCGACCGATCCGAACGGTGACATGGCCGCCAGCCACCGGGTCATCGCCGACCACCTGCGCAGCTCGTCCTTCCTGATCGCGGACGGCGTGACCCCGTCCAACGAAGGCCGCGGCTATGTGCTGCGACGGATCATGCGCCGCGCCATGCGCCACGCCCACCTGCTGGGTGCTGCCGATCCGCTGATGCACCGGCTGGTGCCGACCCTCGTCAGCGAGATGGGCGAGGCCTTCCCCGAACTGAAGCGCGCCCAGGCCTTCGTCGAGGACACGCTGAAGCAGGAAGAGATCCGCTTCCGCACCACCCTCGGCCGCGGCATGGGCCTGCTCGAGGACGCCTCGCGCGACCTCGGCGAGGGCGGCGTCCTGTCGGGCCAGACGGCCTTCACCCTCTATGACACCTACGGCTTCCCGCTCGACCTGACCCAGGACGAGGCCCGCCGCCGCGGCTTTACCGTCGACACCGACGCCTTTGACGCCGCCATGAACGAACAGAAGGCCCGCAGCCGCGAGCACTGGACCGGCTCGGGCCAGACCGCCTCGACCGGCGAATGGCTGGCCCTGCGCGACCGCCTCGGCCCCACCGTCTTCACCGGCTATGACGCCGTCGAGGGATCCGGTGAGGTCCTGGCCATCGTGCGCGACGGCGCGTCGGTCGACGACCTTTCGGCCGGCCAGACCGCCGAAGTCCTGTTCGACCAGACCCCCTTCTACGGCGAAGGCGGCGGCCAGGCCGGAGACAAGGGCGAGATCGAATGGACCGACGCCTCGGGCCAGCAGGGCTCGGCCACCGTGCTGGACGTCCAGAAGCACGCCGGCGACCTGTTCGCCCATCGCATCGAGGTGACCTCCGGCACGCTCGCCATCGGTGCCCGGGCCCAGCTGCGGGTCGCCGCCGACGCCCGTCTCACCACCCGCGCCAACCACTCGGCCGCCCACCTGCTGCACAAGGCCCTGGCCAATGTGCTGGGCGGCCATGTGGCCCAGAAAGGCCAGCTGGTCGATGCCGAGCGCCTGCGCTTCGACTTCAGCCACAACGCCCCGGTCACCGAGGACGAGCTGGCCCGGATGGAGGATGAGGTGAACGCCGTCATCCGCCAGAACCTGCCCGCCGAAACGAAGATGATGGGCCCGCAGGAGGCCATCGCCGCCGGCGCCGTCGCCCTGTTCGGCGAGAAATACGGCGACGAGGTCCGCGTCCTGACCCTCGGCCGCGACCTGGCCGAGGCGGACAAGCCCTATTCGGTCGAGCTGTGCGGCGGCACCCACGTCGCCCGCACCGGCGACATCGCCCTGTTCAAGATCGTCTCCGAAAGCGGCATCGCCGCCGGCGTGCGCCGCATCGAGGCCCTGACCGGTGAGGCCGCGCGTCAGTTCCTGCTGGCCCAGGCCGGGGTGGCGAAGTCGCTGGCCCAGTCGTTCAAGGTCCAGACCGCCGACGTGCCGGCCCGGGTCGAGGCCCTGACCGCCGACCGCCGCGCGCTGGAGAAGCAGGTCGCCGAGCTGAAGAAGCAACTGGCCCTCGGCGGCGGCGGTTCCGCCAATGCCGCGCCGGAAGAGATCAACGGCGTCAAGCTGATCGCGCGTGTGCTGGACGGCGTCGACGGCAAGGGCCTGCGCGGCGTGGCCGAGGAGTTCCGCACCAAGGTCGGCTCGGGCGTCGTCGCCCTGATCGGTGTCACCGAGGGCAAGGCGGCCATCACAGTCGCCGTCACTGCCGACGTCACCGCCCGGGTCAACGCCGCCGAACTCGCCCGTGCGGCCGTCATCGCCATGGGCGGACAGGGCGCGGGCGGCAAGGCCGACTTCGCCCAGGGCGGCGCGCCAGACGGTTCCAGGGCCGAGGCCGGTCTTGAGGCGGTGCGGGCGGCGCTGGCGGGCTAGGCGGTCGTCACGAGAGGGATTTCGCGGGCAAAGGCGTCCGAAAAATCACCGCCTCGTTCGTGCATCTCATACCAGATGTCGGACCGGCCCTCTTGAAACCGGTAGACCTCGACCCGGTCGCCGAAGACCTCCAGCGCGAGGTTCTCTGCACCCGGAGCATCAAAACTCAGACAAAAGGTTGGCCAATAGCCGGACGATACATTGGGAACGACGCGGCCCGTCGCTCGCATGAAGGCCTGTAGGTCGGACATCACGGCGAGCGTAGCCGCGTCATACTCGCCCGGCCGTTGGCTCACGCAAACGGAGACGGCTGCATCGAAGGCAGCCCACTCGGCGCTCATGCCTCCGGCGCGCTCTGCAGGTCCACCGCCGCCAGCTTCCAGTCGAACAGGCCGCGCCGCTCAAGGATCAGGGCGAGGTGGTCGTCGGGCTGGTCGCGGTCGGTCAGGGTGACGGCGAATTCGTTCAGGCTGCGATAGCCCCAGGCCTGGTGGATGTCGTTGCCGCCGGCCTTGTCGCCCTCGGGTTCGGGTCCGGAACGGGGGGTCGGGTCCGGTGCCTCGGCCGTGGTGACCATCCGGGCGACCACCCGGGGCGTGACCACGGCATCGACCGCGCCGGACAGGATCATGGGTGCCAGCATCATGCCCAGGCCGCCGAGACCGCTGTCCGCCAAACGCGGGTCGCGGCTCATCCGCGCCATCAGCTCCGCGTTGAGCTCGGATTTCAGGCTTTCACGCAGGGCCGGAAAGTCGACCAGCGCCTCGATCTTCGCCTCATCCCCGGCCTTGGCCGCGCGGACCAGCGCCTGCGCCGTCAGCACCGGGGCGGCGGCCCAGGCGATTCCGAACAGGGCAACGGCTCCGGCGGCGACGCCCGTGATCAGTGATTTTCTCATGCAACCCTCTGGCGTCGTAACGCCTCCCTGCCGCTACGGTTGCCCGAGTCGCGCAGGGGTGCCAAGGGGCCCGCCGTCAGCCTGCCTGGCGCCCGCTCTGGCCAGCCACAGGGGCCGCCGGCGCGACGCCATCGGGCAGGCCGACATGGACCAGTTTCCATTCGAACGGTCCCTTGCGCTCGAAGGTGAAGACCGTCGCCGACCCGCCTTCGTCCTCCACGCTCATACGGGCCCGGTTGATGCTCCAGTAGACCGGCTTCGGCATCGGGCCGCCGGTGTTGGTGGTGTTGTCCGATGAGGGCGGGGCCGCGTCCGTGCGCTGTGATGCGAAGCGACCCTCGCCGCGGGTCAGGGCCGCAAGGGCGGCCGGGGTCAGATAGGCTTCGACGTCCGGCGCAGGGGGAGCCGTCGCCTGTTCGATCTGGCGGCGCACAGCCCCTATGGGGTCTTCCATGAAGGTCGGGGCCGGCGCCGAGGCGGCGGGATTGCCGTCCAGCTGCGGCCGCAGGGACTGGCGCACAGCGGGAAAATCGATCAGCCGCGCCAGACCGGCGACATCGCTGGCCTCGGCCGCCGAACGGATGCCGAAAAAGGCCACGGCGGGCGCAGCGAAGAAGGCGATCACCGCCCCCAGCACGGCGACCATAATGAGATTGGCGAAGAGCCCCCCGAGGCCCCCTTGCCGCTTCTTCTTCCGGGCCCAGACCGGCTGATGGTGGTCGTCGGATGGCGTGTTCAAGACCGTCTTCCCCTCAACAGGCCCCATCAATGCACGAACCGGCATCGGGCTCAAACGAAAGGCCCGCCGGACGCGAATCCGACGGGCCTCTCTTCTTTGGGCCGCGGTCAGAAGGCTACGCCTTCTCGACCCGACGCGGCCTGGCGCTTCGCGCCCGTTACGCGCTCAAGCAGCGAGCGACCGCGTCGCGCGCGATAGCGCCCTTTCAGGCAGCCTTGCTCATCGCGACAGTCAGGTTCTCGGCCACCTTGTCGAGGAAGCCCTCGGTGGTCAGCCAGCCCTGCTGGTCGCCGACGAGAAGCGCCAGGTCCTTGGTCATGAAGCCGGCCTCGACGGTCTCGACGACGACCCGCTCCAGGGTCTCGGCGAAGGTCGCCAGTTCGGCGTTGTCGTCCAGCTTGGCGCGGTGCGAGAAGCCGCGCGTCCAGGCGTAGATCGAGGCGATGGAGTTGGTCGAGGTCGCCTCGCCCTTCTGGTGCTGGCGGTAGTGGCGGGTGACGGTGCCGTGGGCGGCCTCGGACTCGAGGATCTTGCCGTCCGGGGTCATCAGCACCGAGGTCATCAGGCCCAGCGAGCCGAAGCCCTGGGCCACCACGTCGGACTGGACGTCGCCGTCGTAGTTCTTGCAGGCCCAGACAAAGCCGCCCGACCATTTGATGGCCGCGGCCACCATGTCGTCGATCAGACGGTGCTCATAGGTCAGGCCGGCGGCCTTGAACTTGTCGGCGAACTCCTTGTCGAATACGTCCTGGAAGATGTCCTTGAAGCGGCCGTCATAGGCTTTCAGGATGGTGTTCTTGGTCGACAGATAGACCGGGAAATTGCGGCCCAGGCCGAAGGCGAAGCTGGCGCGGGCGAACTCGGTGATCGAGTCATCGAGGTTGTACATACCCATGGCCACACCGGCCGACGGGAACTGGAACACCTCGTGCTCGATGACCTGACCGTCGTCGCCGGTGAAGGTCATCATCAGCTTGCCGGGGCCGGGGACGAGGAAGTCCGTGGCCTTGTACTGGTCGCCGAAGGCGTGACGGCCGACCACGATGGGCTGGGTCCAGCCGGGCACCAGACGCGGCACGTTCGAGCAGATGATCGGCTCGCGGAAGACGACGCCGCCGAGGATGTTGCGGATGGTGCCGTTGGGCGACTTCCACATCTTCTTCAGGCCGAACTCCTTCACCCGCGCCTCATCGGGGGTGATGGTGGCGCATTTCACGCCCACGCCGTGCTTCTGGATCGCCTTCGCCGCGTCGATCGTCACCTGATCGTCGGTGGCGTCGCGGTGCTCCATGCCCAGGTCGTAATAGTCCAGCTCGACGTCCAGGAAGGGGAAGACCAGCTTGTCCTTGATCATCTGCCAGATGATGCGGGTCATCTCGTCGCCGTCGATGTCCACGATGGGATTGGCGACCTTGATCCTGGTCATGCGGGTTCGCGCCTCTGCTTGGGAATGGTGAGTGTGGCGGGCGGTATAGCGGGGCACGCCGCCAGGCGCAAAGGGCCAGGCGCGGGACCGGAACCGACCCCGGCACCGGCCTATTGCTGGAGAACCAGCCGCAGGAAGGTGGCGTCGGACCAGCCGACCCGGTCACCGGCCATGCTGGCCAGGATCCCGTCCGCCTGGCGCACGACGACCATGTCGTGATCCGGGATCAGGTAGAGGCGCTGGTTGCCGGCACCGGCGGCCATGCTGACGGTCGGCAAGCCGGCCAGGGTCGCCGCCGAGGCATCGATCCCCGAGCGCGGCCCGGGCGGAACCAGACCGGGCCGGAGCAACCACCAGGTCAGGCCATAGCCGGGGTTGGCGGGCGTGGGGTGGAAGCAATCGGCCAGGGCAGCCGGGTCGACCATGGCGCGGCCGTTCACGCGACAGCCACCCTGCACGAAGGCCCCGAACCGGGCCCAGTTGCGGGCGTCGAACTGTGCGCCTGAAGGCATATTGGGCTGGCCCGCCTGCCGTCGCCACGGACCGTGCGTGACCCCCGCAGGCCGCAGCAGGCGGTCATCCATGAAGGCCAGGACGTCGTCGGACCGCCCCGCCTGCGCCAGCTTTCGACGCACGATCTCGCCAAACACCTGGAAGGGGCCGGGGCCATAGCGGAACACGCCGGGTGCCCCGGCGAAGGGCTGGGCTACGGAGGCGGCATAGGTCGCGGGCCGTCCGATGGTGCCGCCGCCGACGCCCGAGGACAGGCTCAGCAGGGCGCGGATGGTGGCCCCGCGCCTGACCGGGTCGTCGCGCCATTCCGTCAGGGTGTCCGAGCAGGGCTCGTCCAGGGCCAGCAGGCCGTCCTGAACCATGGCGGCGGCCAGCACGCCGCTGAAACTCTTGGTTCCGCTGGCCAGCTCATGCGTGTCGCCGGCGCTCGAGCGGGGATAGTCCTCGAACAGCACGCGGCCGCCCTGCATGACGAGGAAGGAAACGCCGCGCCGTTCGGCCGAATAGGCGGCGGCCGGAGCGTAGTCGCCGGATTGCGCCCGGCCGGGCGTGGATGCGAGGGCCAGGGCCACAGCCCCGCCCAGAACGCCGCGTCTGTCGATCTGCATGGCCCTCTCCCGACGATGCCTCGAGGCTACAACGTCAGGACGTCGCCGCATCCGTCGCCAGAGACGGCTCGACCCGAACCCCGGGAGCAGGCGACTCCAGGATTCGGGCCACGACCCTTGCGGGGCCGACGGTCACGGGCGGGGAAAGGGTGGTCTCCTGCGGCGGACCGGATTCAGGAAGCCCTCAGCGGCTCCAGGGCGTCACGATACGCGACGGGGTGCGCAGGCGCTGACGGGTCCGGCTGCGACGCCAGTCATTCAGAGCTGAAACCCAGCCCCATGCGGCTTCCTTATGGGTGCGGTGCATCTCTTCCATCCCGGCCTCCTCTATCTCGCTAATGATGATAAAGGCAGGATGGACTTGACACGGGCTGATCACAAACCAGATTGAGGCCCCAACACATAAGGTTCGCTTATGGCCGATCCCCTCAGCAACATCCCCCTCGCCTCCATCCGGGTGTTCGAGGCCGCCGCCCGCCTGAAGAGTTTCACCCGCGCGGCGGAGGAACTGGGCATGACCCAGGCTGCGGTCAGCTGGCAGATCAAGGCGCTGGAGGGCCGGCTGGGCCAGAGCCTGTTCCGCCGCCTGCCGCGCGAGGTCCAGCCGACCGAGGGCGGTGAGCGACTGTCACGCGCCGCGACCGAGGCCATGACCCTGCTGCGCCGCGCCGTCAGCGACCTGACCGAGGCCGAGGAGCACATCCTGTCGATCACCACCCTCGCCTCCCTGGCCACCCAGTGGCTGGCACCGCGTCTGGGTGGCTTCCAGGTCGCAAATCCCGGTCTGGCGGTGCGGCTGGACACCAATCCCACCCTGCTGGACCTGTCGCGCGAGGGGTTCGATATCGGTATCCGCTCCGGCTCCGGCGACTGGCCGGGCATGGAGAGCCAGTTGCTGATGCCCAGCGTGTTCACCCCCGTGTGCAGCCCCGCCATGGCCGAACGGCTGAAACTGACCCAGCCCGCCGACCTCCTGAACGCACCGCGCATCGGCATGGAGAAGGAATGGGCCGCCTGGTTCGCGGCGGCGGGCGTCAGCGGCGGGACCCAGCCCATGAGCCGCCTGACCGCCGACTATCAGGTGCTGGAGGTCGCGGCGGCGCTGGGCGATCAGGGCGTGGCCCTGGCCTCGCCCATCCTGTTTGCGCGCGAGCTTCGCAACGGCCTTCTGGTGCGCCCGTTCGCCCAGACCGTGTCCTTCTACACCGGCTACTATCTGGTCTGGCCCGAGGGTCGGCGACGGTCGCCCAAGATCGCCCGCTTCCGCGACTGGCTGGCGGCCCAGGCCGACGCCGATCCCACGATCCTGGAGGCCCGGGCGATCAGCTCCGCATAAGGCCTTCCAGCACCGCCAGCGGGACGGAGCCGTTCAGCAGCACCTTGTCGTGGAAGACCTTCAGGTCGAAGCCCGGACGGGCCTCGGCCTCTGCCCGCAACCGGGCGATCACCGTCTGGCCCAGCTTGTAGGAACAGGCCTGGCCGATCGAGACGCAGTAGCGGTCGATCTCCTTCTCGGCCGACTCCGGCGGTTCGCCGCATTCCTCGATCATGTAGCGGATGGCCTGATCGCGGCTCCAGCGCTTGTGGTGCAGACCGGTGTCGACCACCAGGCGGACCGCGCGGAACAGATAGGATTGCAGGTATCCGACCCGACCCAGCGGATTGCCGGCATAGACATCCAGATCATCGGCGGCGACGCGCTCGGCATACAGGGCCCAGCCCTCGTTGAAGGCGGAGTTGCCGGCGACGCGGCGGTACAGCGGCAGGCTGCCGGCCTCGCGCGCGACGGTGATCTGGAAATGGTGGCCCGGCGAGGCCTCGTGATAGGTCAGGGTCGGCAGGCCCCATTTGGGCCAGTTCGCCGTGTTCGACAGGTTGATATAGTAGGCCCCCGGCCGCGACCCATCCAGCGAGGCGGCCTGATAATAGCCGCCCGGCGCGCCCAGCTCGATCGAGGGTGGCACACGGCGGATCTCGACCTTCGCGCCCGGCAGGGTGTTGAACACCCGCGGCAGCATCGGCTCCAGTTCGGCCATCTGCCGGTTCAGCGAGCCGATCAGTTCGACCTTGGCCTCGTCCGTATTGGGCCAGAGGTGTTGCGGGTCCTCGCTGAGCGTCTTGATCCGCGCGCCGACCGAACCCTCGGTCATGCCCATGCCCTTGAGGATGGTGTCGATCTCGGCCTGGATCTCAGCGACCTGTTGCAGGCCGATGTCGTGGATGTCCCGGGCGCTGTAGTCGGTGGTGGTGAAGGCGCGCAGGGCCAGGGCATAGACGGTATCGCCCTGCGGCAGTTTCCAGGCCCCGGCGTCCTCGGTCGCATTCGGGCGCTGGGCCTCGAAGACGGCGATCTGGCGGGACAGGGCGGGCTTGATCTCGGTGTCGATCACGCTGGCAGCCTGGGCCCCCCAGTCGCCGCCCATGTTGCGCTCGTCGGTCTTGCGGATCAGCGCCTGGAGCATGGCCATGTCATAGGCCGGCGTATCCCGCAGCGTCCGCAGCTGGGTCAGGGTCTTGTCCATCAGGAAGGACGGCAGCATGACGCCGAGGGCGGCATCGGCCGCGATCCGCTCGCTTTCCTGATCCAGCACCGTGGCGAAGGCGGACAGTCGTGAGATGAAGGCCGCCGCATCGGCCTCGGTCTCGACCCGGTGCTGGTTGGCCATGAAGTCCGGGACCGAGAAATAGGCCCCCGACCGCTGGGTCACGACATAGGGGCCGATGCCGCCGCCATAGGGGATGTCGGCCGCGCGGGCCGCGCCCTCGGCGGTAAAGCGATAGACGGCCAGCGACACCTTGGCCTGGTCCGACAGGCCTTCATCCGACACCGTCCGAATCTGGGCCCAGCGGGCGCGGGCGCGGGCGCGGTCAGCCTCGACGTCGGCGCGGCCGAGCGGGCGCAGCTTGCCGGCCAGGTGGGCGCGTGCACCCCGGTCGAGGCCCAGGTTGGTCGCATACTCGGGCGACAGGTCGACATTCTCCTCGAACCAGCGCGTCAGCATGGCATCGAGCCGGGCGTCGGCCGGCGACATCGCCGGGGCCTGGGCCATGGCGGGCAGGGCCGCCATCAGGCCGAGGCCGGCGGAGGACAGCATCAGGCTGCGGCGGTCGATCATTTCAATACCCTCTGGAAACTGAGGCGACCGGTCCCCGCATTTCGGGTGCCGGACGCAGGTTGGGCAGTTCGACGGTGATCTCGTCCTTGTCCATCGCGAATGAGGACAGGCGAACGGCGGGAGGATCACCCTGGCCTTCGGTAAGGTCCACTTCCAGTGTCATCCAGCGATCATCTTCAAGGTGCGACATCTGTGATCGCCACTCGCCCCACGATGGCAAAGGGCGCGGAAAGCGATAACCCCAGCATTCAAGAATGCGGGCCGGAAGGTTGGAATGGAACTCGATTGACGTGTTCTCGATCAGCCAGCCGCAGAGGCTTTTGGACCCCTCATCTGGCGAGCTGATGCACTCCAGCCCAAACCCGTCCTCGAAATCCAGCCAACCCCCGACCCAGCGCATCTCGACCCACCGTCGACCCGCGGGGGTGACGGTGGCGTCAAAGGGAGCAGCGTGAAAGGCGTCGATCTGGTCGCAGGTCTCCTCAGCTCGCGCTGTCGACGCCGTCGCCAATGCGGCGGCAATGGCGACGGCGAGGAGCGACTCACTCATGGCCAGGTTCAGCCACGCTGCGACGCGATCCAGTCGGTCATGACCTTGTCCAGCACGGTCAGGGGCACGCCACCGGCGTTCATGCCCGCATCGTGGAAGGCCTTGATGTCGAAACGGCTGCCGAGGGCGGCCTGGGCGCGGGCGCGCAGCTCGACCCATTTGTTGTGACCGACCTTGTAGCTGGAAGCCTGGCCGGGCCAGACGCAGTAGCGTTCGACCTCGGTGGTGACCGCCGTTTCGGAATCGCCCAGGGTCTCGACCATGTAGCGAATGGTCTGTTCGCGGCTCCAGCGCTTGTGGTGCAGACCGGAGTCGGCGACCAGCCGGACAGCGCGGAACAGCAGGGACTGCAGATAGCCGATCTGGCCGATCGGATTGTCGGCATAGACCCCCATCTCGTCGGCCAGCTGCTCGGAGTACAGGGCCCAACCCTCCGAATAGGCCGAGAAGCCCAGGACCTGCATCAACAGGGGCCGACCCGGCTGTTCCTGCTGCAGGGCGATCTGGTGGTGATGGCCCGGCGAGGCCTCGTGATAGGTCAGGGTCGGCAGCTGCATGCGCGGCCATTCAGAGGTGTCACGCAGGTTGATGTAATAGGCACCGGGCCGCGAGCCATCGAGCGCCGGCGAGTTGTAATAGCCGCCGGGTGCCCCCGCCTCGATGAAGACCGGCACACGGCGGATCTCGACGGTGGAAGCGGGGATACGGCCGAAATACTCGGGCAGGCGTTTGGCCATGTCCGCCATCTGGGCATTGAGATCAGCCAGCAGCTGCTCCTTGCCCGCATCGGTGTTCGGATAGAGCTGGCTGGGGTCCCTGCCGAGCGCGGCGATACGCTCACCGACCGTGCCCTGGGTGAGGCCCTGGGCCTTGAGGAGGACATCGGCACGGGCCGACAGTTCCGCCACCTGTTGCAGCCCGAGGTCATGAATTTCCGCCCCCGACAGGGTCGAGGTGGTGTAGCTGCGGATGCCCCAGTCGTAATAGGCCTCGCCGTCCGGGAGACGCCAGACACCCGCGTCGTGGGTGGCACCGGCGCGGCGCGCGCGCATGGCCTCGGCCTGGCGGCGCAGGGCCGGATAGACCTCGCCCTCGACGATCCGCTGCGCCCGGGCCGCCCAGTCGCCGGCGATGTTCTTCTCGCCCGTCCGCCGCGCGATGGAGGTGGTCAGAACCATCTGACCCGCCGGGGTCTCATAGAGGTTGGCGAGTTGCAGCAGGGTCTTGTCGATGACGAAGTCCGGCGGAACGGCACCGGCCGCGAAATCGGCCTGCATCCGCGCGGTTTCCTGGTCCAGGGCAGTCGGAAAGGCGGCAATGCGGGACAGATAGGCCTCGGCGTCGGCCGCTGTCTCGATCGAATGCTGGGTATCGAGGAAGTCCGGCAGGCCCTGGTATGAACCTGTCAGCTGCGAGATCGTATAGGGGGCCGGACCGAAACCGCCGCCGCCGTAAGGGAAGCGTTCGCCCATGATCTGGGTCTCGCCGAAGAAGCGCAGGGCGTCATAGTAGACGCCCTCGGTCTCGGGCAGGGCGCTGCGGTCGATGGCCTTGAGCTGGTCCATCTGGGCCCGGAACACCGCCCGGTCGGCGTCGATCTTGGCCTGGGAGCGGTCATCGAGGCGGGACTTCATGGCCGCCATCGGACCCTTGTCCATGCCCAGCCCGGTCAGGGTCTCGGGCGAGGACAGCAGGAAGGTCTGGACGATCCCGTTCATCAGGGCCGTCAGGGCAGCCGAGGCCGAGGCGGCCGCAGCGGGCGTCTGCGCCAGAGCCTGGCCACAGGCCGCGAGGCCCGCTCCGGCAGCGGCGGTGAACATCAGGCGGCGGCGATCGATCATCATGGCGGCAGGCTCCCTTGGCACGAGGCGGCAGAGGACGCCGCCCGGCCACGAATGGCAAGTTACGGATGCTTCAGCCGGCGTGGAGTTCCTGCTTCACGCGTTCGGCGAGGGTCTTGATGTCCAGCGGCTTGGGCAGGAAGGACACGCCGACCTCGTCCTGGAGCAGATCGGAAAAGTCGCTTTCGGCATAGCCCGAGATGAACAGGACCGGGGCGTCGCCGAGGTATGGCCGCGCCTTCTTGAGCAGAGCCGGGCCGTCGAGGCCGGGCATGATGACGTCGGAGATCATCATGTCGATGGTGCCCGCGTGCTGTTCAGCCAGTTCGAGGGCCTGTTCGCCGTCCTCGGCCTCGATCACCTCATAGCCGCGCTGGCGCAGCAGGCGGGCAGCGATGCCGCGCACGGCAGCCTCGTCCTCGACGAACAGGATGCGGCCCGCGCCGGACAGGTCGCGCGGGGCCTTGGCGACCTTTTCGACCACCGGAACGGCCGCCAGTTCGGCCTCGGCCGCCTCGGGCAGGAAGATGCGGAAGACGGCGCCGCCCCCGGCCGCATTGGAGACATTGATGTGACCACCGGCCTGTTCGACGATGCCGTAGACGGTGGCCAGACCCATGCCCGTACCCTCGTTCACCGCCTTGGTGGTGAAGAAGGGTTCGAAGATCTTGTCGAGAAGTTCGGGCGGAACGCCCGGCCCACTGTCGGCCACCTCGATCAGGGCGACGGCGGAGGTCGGGGCCGCGCTCCAGCCCAGCAAACGCGCCTCGTCGGCAGTCAGGCGGGCGGTGCGGATGGTGACCACACCCGCGCCGGGCTCGACCACGCCGCGCATGGCGTCGCGGGCGTTGACGGCCAGGTTCATCACCGCCGTCTCGAGCTGGCTCTTGTCGGCCAGCACCACCGGCAGATCGCGGCCATAGTCGGTTTCCAGCCGCACATCCTCGCGCAGCAGGCGGCGCAGCAGGACGGCGAACTCGCCGACCAGTTCGCCGAGGTCCAGCCGCTCGCGCCGCACCGTCGACTTGCGCGAGAAGGCCAGCAGCTTGCGCACCAGATCGGCGGCGCGGATGGCGGTCTGGCGGATTTCGTTGAGCCCCTCATAGGAGGGATCGCCGACCGGATGGCGTTCCAGCAGGCCCGACAGCTGCAGCTGGATGGCGGTCAGCAGGTTGTTGAAGTCGTGGGCCACGCCGCCGGCCAGCTGGCCCACGGCCTGCATCTTCTGGGCCTGCGACAGCTGCAGTTCCATCGACTTCTGGGCCGAGACGTCGAACAGCCAGATGCGGCGGCGGTCGCCTTCGGGGGCGACATAGAGGTGCAGCATCCGGTCGGGATGGGCGCGGGCGACCAGTTCGATCGGACCCGAAGAGCCGCCGTCCAGCTTCAACCGCGCCTCGGCCACCCCGGCCGGATCGAACAGATGGCCGAAGGCCGCGTCGCGGGCGGCGGCGGGGCCGGTCAGCACGGACAGGGCGGCATTGGCCTCCTCCACCTTGCCGGAAAACAGGTCATCGGCGGCGATCACCGCCGAGCCGAACGGCGCGCCGGCGGCCATGGCCCGGCTCTCGACGGCGTTGGAAGTCACGGCATGGCGCGGTGCGACGGCCGCACCCACCGGCAGCACGGCCTCGGGCGCAGCCCGGACAAGGAAGCGCCCCTCCCCGGCCAGGCCGATCAGGACCTCCTGCTCGCGGTCGCCGATGACCACGATGGCACGGCCCTGTTCGCCGGCACGGGCCTGGGCGAAGGCCATATAGAGGGCGGAGGCGGACTTGCCTTTCGGCAGGACGACGGTGGTGCCGTTGGCCTCGGCCCAGGCACCGTTGAACGCCAGCACCTGGCCCGTCGACCAGACCAGGGCCGCCGGCTCGGCCATGGCGTCCAGAAGATCGACCGTAGCATCGCCGATCGGCTTGCGCGTCTCGCTGCGCGCGAAGGCGAACAGGCCGATCAGGGCCACGGCCCCGACCGTGAAGATCAGCACCAGTCCCGGCGCGCTGGTCGGATTGGCGCGGAAGGCCGGATAGGCCAGGGCCGCAACGGTGATCACGAAGCCGACCGCCATCACGATCAGCATCGGGTCGAACGGACGGCCTCTGGTGGAGGTCACGGCGGTTGCGGTCATGGCGCCTCAGCCCGAATCAGAACGGGAAGCATGCGCCATAGTGTTCCGTATGCGCCCCGCGCGCGAATCCGGGTTTCAGGCCGCCTTGCGCTGCTCGGCCTTCAGGTCGCGGGCCGCATTGATCCGGGCCTCGGCGATGGCGTCGGCGATCTCGTGCGTCGGGCGCTTCTCGGAGGCCGAGCGGTCCAGAACCTCCTCGAAGGTTTCCATCAGACGCGACAGCTTGGTCTCGACCCAGGCCGGGTCATAGGCCGTGCCGGTCTGGCGGGCGCGCAGCTCGGAGGCGACATTGATGATACCGCCGCCGTTGACGACATAGTCGGGGGCATACAGCACGCCGCGCTCGAACAGGATCTGGCCGATGTCCGGGGTCGCCAGCTGGTTGTTGGCGGCGCCGACCACGGCCTTGACCGTCAGCCGGTCCAGCGTCTGCGGGTTCAGCGTCGCCCCGAGGGCGCAGGGGGCATAGATGTCGGCCTTGACGTCATAGATGGCGTCGGGGGCCACGATCTCGGCCTTGGTACGGGCGGCGACCTCGGCCAGCAGGGCGGCGTTGACGTCGGTCATGATCAGTTTCGCGCCGGCGGCATACAGTTTGTCGGCCAGATAGCCGCCGACATGGCCGATGCCCTGCAGGGAGACGGTCAGGCCGGTCAGGTCGTCCTGTTTCCAGAGACGGCGGGCGACGGCCAGGGTCGAGCGGTAGACGCCCTCGGCGGTGACCGGGCTGGGATCGCCCGAGGCTTCCGGACCGTCGTTCAGACCCAGCACAAACGGGGTGACCTTGCGGGCCTCGGCGATGTCCTCGACCGAGACGCCGACGTCCTCCGCTGCATAGTAGAGGCCGCCCAGGGTATCGACGGCGCGGCCAAAGGCGCGGAACAGTTCGGGGGTCTTCTGGGTCCGGGAGTCGCCGATGATGACCGACTTGCCGCCGCCCATCTCCAGATCGGCGACCGCATTCTTGTAGCTCATGCCCTTCGACAGACGCAGCACATCCTCGAGCGCCTCGGCGCTGGACGCATAGTTCCACATCCGGGTGCCGCCGCAGGCCGGGCCGCGCGCGGTTGAGTGAACAGCGATAATGGCGCGCAGGCCGGTCTTTTCATCAAAGACCGCGTGCACGCCCTCATGGTTCGCGAAGGATGGAGAATCGAACAGCGTCATGCTCACTTGAGCGTCTCCCGGGGTATTTTTTATTTCGGCGGCTGATACGCGGAGACGCTTAACAGGGCAAGCATGGCGGTTTCGCGACGGGGGGATGGGGTGTGGGGTGTGGGGTGTGGGGTGTGGGGGATTGGGGATCGATCGACGGGTCGCCGCCCCACACCCCACACCCTAAACCCTACCCCCCAAGCGCAGCCAGCACCGGCCCGGCCCCCGACGGCAGCGGCGCCGCCGCGTCGCGGAGCCAGGCTTCGACGTCGCGGTACATGACCTCGGCCTGGAGGTCGCGGTTCAGGATGTGCCAGCCGTCTGAATAGAAGCCGGTGCGCAGGCCGGGCCGGTCCCCGGCCCGCTCCAGCGCCAAACGCATCGGGTCGCGCTGGATCACATTGTCTCTGGCCCCGTAGAGCAGCAGGGTCGGGGCCCGCACCTGACCCAGCCGCATCGAGGCCGTCTCCATGAGATCGACCAGGCCGTAGAGGGCATCGACCCGGGTCGACAGTATGCTGTTGGGATCGCGGCCGTTGCGGAACAGCTCGAGCCGGTTGTCCGAGGCGGGGCGAACCTTGACCGCCCATTCGGGTGCATCGACGGCGCGGTCGCCCATGGCGCGGGCCGCGACCCAAAGACCGGCGGTGTTGACCGGTCCCTGCGCCGTCCAGCCCCAGACCGCCGGGGCCAGCAGGATGACGCGGTCGGCGTCCGGCGCCCGGTCGGCGCTGAAGGCCGCGATGGTCACCGCCCCGCCCATACTCTCGCCGGCGACGGCGATGACCGCGCGCGGATGGCGGGCGCGGGCCAGGGCCACGGCAGTGCGCAGGTCTTCGGTCATCCGCGCCTCCCCGGCCCAGACGCCGCGGCCGGGTGCCTCGCCGAAGCCGCGCTGGTCGATCGCCCAGGTCTCGATCCCCCGTTCGGCCCACCAGGGACCGGCCAGCCGGAAGGAGGCGCGGCTGTCATTCATGCCGTGCAGGGCAACGATCACGGCCCAGGGCTCGCCTGTTTCCGGCGTCCAGCGCGCCAGCGGCAGGCGAGCACCGTCGTCCATCCGCAGCTCCCCGGCCTCGACGGTGGGACCGGCGAAACCGGGCGGCGGAGTCAGCGGCGGCTGAATGGCAGGGGTGGCGCAGGCGGCGAGGCTCAGGGCTGCCAGACCGAGTGCCATTCCCACCTTCCTCCGCTCATCCCCGCGAACGCGGGGACCCAGTGATTTGGATGAACGGAACCGGAGCATTCGCGCAAACGGCAATCCCACGCAGCGTGCCTCACGAAAGAACTGGATCCCCGCGTTCGCTGGGATGAGCGGAATCAATAGTCCTCATCATCCGTTTCAGCCGGCGGCAGGGCCGCCAGGGCCGCGGCGGTCTCGGCCTCGGTCGGCAGCCGCAGGCGGATCACCCCCTTGAAGGCGTTGGGATCGATCGCCTTGCCCTTCTTGGTGATGGTCAGCTTGCCCTGCCGCATCAGGGCCAGGGCGCAGTGCCGCACCTTGGGCAGCATTCGCTGCCACTGCTCCGGCTGCAGTTCCTTGGCCACATCGGCCGGTTCAATGCTCTTGCCGCCGACGCCCTTGGGGTCGGCCTTCGCCAGTTTTTCGAAGATGGCGGATTCGATCGGGTCGCTCATCGTGCCTATATGCTGCATTGCGAGAGCAATAAGAAGGCAGGGTCCGCATGGTCGAGAAAGTCACCGTCACCGAAGGCGAGTTCGCCGGCTGGCAGATGTACGACCTGCACGGCACCTTCGATCAGGTGGTCGGCCCCTTCTATTTCCGGCCGGACCCCGACGGAAGAATGCGCTGCGCCTTCCGCGCCGAGCCCAAACACATGAATGCCGGTCACCGGATGCACGGCGGCTGTCTGATGACCTTCGCCGACATCGCCGTGTTCCAGATCGCCTATCAGGAGATGGAGGGGGCGTCGGGGGTAACGGTTTCGCTGGATTCCACCTTCATCGACGCGGCCTGGGTCGGCGAGCTGATCGAGGCGACGGGCGAGGTGGTCCGGGCCGGCAAGAGCCTGATCTTCGTCCGCGGCCAGATCCAGGCGGGCGAGCGGGTGCTGATGACCTGGTCGGGCGTGATCCGGAAATTCCAGCCGCGGGGGTAGGGCGCACCGCGATCAACGATGTCCCTGCAGGTTCGGTGCGCCCGCACGGGGCCTGCCTGACGACATCCTGATCGCGCAATTTGACATGCCGGGATGGACCCTCCGATTGCGGATGAAAACGGTGGGGAGGCCCCCTGGGGAGAAGGCGTCTCGCCTCGCCATGGCCACCTGACCGGTACCGCGCAGTCGACCGGACCACCGAAGGCGCGGCCGTCGGCGCGGGGAATTCACAATTCTGTGTGCAACCTTTGCTAGCGAAGAGTCGTTAATCGTCCCACTCAACTCCGGAGACTGACTGATGAAAAAGACCATTGCTGCCATCACAGCCGGCCTCCTGCTCGTCGCAGGTCAGGCCGTCGCCCAGAACAACAGCGCGACCGTCCGCGTCGGCGACCGTGTGGGCGCGCAGGCCGGTGACTCGAGCGAATTCGCCGGCGTGCCGATTCCCGTGATCCTCATCGGTGCACTCGTTGTTACCGGCCTGATCGTCGCCGGCGACGACAGCGAAAGCGACTAAGCCTCCCGGCCGTTCTGGCCACAAGAATTGCCCCCGTCGCGCAAGCGGCGGGGGCTTCTGACGTCAGCGCGCGAGGCCTGGGAGGTCCGCACCCTCATGGACTCTGGTGCCGGTCACCATCCCCTGCGCCCCCTCTTCCCGTCGTCGGGCCGCACCCGATCTGGCCTGTGGCCTTGGCGCCACGACACGGGAGCGAACCGCCCAGGCCGGGACCACAACGATGGCAATTCACAGTTCCGTGTGCGACTGAGCAAGCTCGATCTAATGATCACTATGATCCCAACTGCCGGAGACTGACTGATGAAAAAGACCATTGCTGCCATCACAGCCGGCCTCCTGCTCGTCGCAGGTCAGGCCGTCGCCCAGAACAACAGCGCGACCGTCCGCGTCGGCGACCGCATCGGCGCTCAAGCCGGTGACTCGAGCGAATTCGCCGGCGTGCCGATTCCCGTGATGCTCATCGGTGCACTCGTTGTTACCGGCCTGATCGTCGCCGGCGACGACAGCGAAAGCGACTAAGCCTCCCGGCCGTTTCGGCCACAGGATTTGCCCCCGTCGCGCAAGCGGCGGGGGTTTTTCTTTGTGCCCGCCGGAGACCCACCCTGTTCAGGCCCGATCTTCCTCGTCGCCGCAAAGGGCACACCGGAAGCGAGCGACCCTGGACTTCGACGGGACAGGCCGAAGGACCGAGGTCCGGCCGAACTCGAACCGGCATCGTTTGCACTCGTCGGCCTGCGGTTCCCGCGCCGCAAGCACGCTCGCTATGGACGCGTCCTTCTCAGCCACCCTGGCGCGTGCCCGGGCCTCATCGGCCTGAGCCCGGGCGATCTCGTCCTGCGCTGCGCGCTTCTCGCGCTCGAGACGTTCGACCAACTGGCGCCGGTACAGATTGTGGTCCGTCATTTCGTCCCTCCTCCCTGATCGATAGCGGGGGCCAGTTGGATCGGAGAGTCAACGGCGCAAGGACACGCCTGCCCGCCTCCAGGGGGCAGGTCGACAGGGCCGGTGCGCTTTCGGTCGTCCCGGTCTAGGCTCGATCCACATGAGTCCGGGGAGGGACCCAATGACCGACAGCGCCGACGCCGAGGATCCCGTCATCGACCGCGACGACCGTCTGGTCATCCTGGCCTCATCGGTCGGCACGGTGATCGAGTGGTATGACTTCTATCTGTACGGCGCACTGGCGGCGATCATCACTGTCCAGTTCTTCTCGGGCGTCAACGAGACCACGGGTTATATCTTCGCCCTGATGGCCTTCGCTGCCGGGTTCGCCGTACGGCCTTTCGGGGCCATCTTCTTCGGCCGGCTGGGCGACCTGTGGGGGCGCAAGAATACCTTTCTGGTGACCATGCTGCTGATGGGGCTGTCGACCTTCGTGGTCGGCCTGCTGCCGTCCTACGCCGCCATCGGTGTCGCGGCCCCTGCCATCCTGATCGCCATGCGCCTTTTGCAGGGTCTGGCCCTGGGCGGGGAGTACGGCGGGGCGGCCACCTATGTCGCCGAACACGCGCCGCCCGGAAAGCGCGGCTTCTACACCAGCTTCATCCAGATCACCGCCACGGCGGGCCTGATGCTGAGCCTGCTGGTCATCCTCGGCGTCCGCACCGTGGTCGGCGAGGAGGCCTTCAAGGACTGGGGCTGGCGCATCCCCTTCCTCGTCTCGATCCTGCTGCTGGGCGTCTCGCTGTGGATCCGCCTCAAACTGGCCGAGAGCCCGGCCTTCGCCCGCATGAAGGCCGAGGGCAAGGGATCGACGACACCGCTCAAGGACAGTTTCGGCAAATGGCCCAATCTGAAACTGGTGCTGCTGGCCCTCGTCGGCCTGACCGCGGGTCAGGCGGTGGTCTGGTACACGGGCCAGTTCTACGCCCTGTTCTTCCTTGAGAAGACGCTCAAGGTCGATGCCGCCCTGGCCAATATCCTGATCGCGATATCCCTGCTGCTCGCCACACCCTTCTTCGTCTTCTGGGGCTGGTTGTCGGACAAGGTGGGGCGCAAGCCGATCATCCTTGTCGGCTGCCTGCTGGCGGCCCTGACCTATTTCCCGCTGTTCCACGCCCTGACCGCTGCGGCCAATCCGCAGCTGGCCACTGCCACGGCCAGCGCCCCGGTCAGTGTCCATGCCGACCCCGCCGACTGCGCCCTTCAGTTCGACCCGATCGGCAAGACGGTGTTCGACAGTTCCTGCGATCTGGCCAAGTCGTATCTGGCCAAGGCCGGCGTCACCTACGAGACGGTCGACGCGTCGGCGGGCACGGTGGCCGAGGTCCGGATCGGCGATGCGACCGTTCCAAGCTTCCATAGTTCCATCGTGGAAGATGCCATGTTCACGGTTCCGCACGACGCCATCACCCGCGCCGAGTTCACGGCGCAAAGGACGGCGTTCGATGCCACGCTCGGTGCCGCCCTGGCGGACGCCGGCTATCCGCCCAAGGCCGACAGCGCCCTGGTCAACAAGCCGCTGGTCGTCGCCATCCTGTTCGTACTGGTGATCTATGTGACCATGGTCTACGGCCCGATCGCGGCGGCGCTGGTGGAGATGTTCCCGACCAATATCCGCTATACCTCCATGTCCCTGCCCTATCACATCGGCAACGGCTGGTTCGGCGGCTTCCTGCCCACGACGGCGTTTGCGATGGTCGCGGCCACGGGCAATATCTACTACGGCCTGTGGTATCCGGTGGTCGTGGCTCTGGTCACCGTCGTGGTCGGCTTCCTGTTCATCCGTGATCGGAAGGATGTGGACATCCATGGTTGAGGTGCCGGTCCTGACATCCGCAACGACGTAACTGTTGCTGCCGCTGTTCGTGCATTTCGGCCTGGTCTTCGGCCTCCAGGCGGCCTGACCTGGACGCGGCTGGTCCTCGACCGGCGGGGCGAGGCCGGCAGGAGCGACTTCGCCCGCGCCGACGGCGATCCCCGGCGTCGCCTGATCGCGTCGACCACGACAAGGCTGCGACCAGCCATCCGCGTGTCCGCGGTGCGCCGGGCCTGCACTCCGCCTAGAGCAAGGCGGCGGCGCTGCGCTTTTCCTCACGCCTTGCATCGGCCTCGGTCTGGGCCTCATCCATCGTACTGATAGCCGCCGCCGTCCGGGCGTCCTCGGCCGGACTGCGCCCGGGCCGCAGCACATAGGCACCGAGCAGGCCAACGACCAGAACCAGCAGGACGCCGATGGCGATCCAGGCGACCCACGGATTGTCCGGTTTGGTTTTGAAACGATCTTGCGCCAAATGCCTGGCTCCCTGGTCCCGGAACTGACCGGCGGCTGCTTCTATCAGAGCGACCCGGCAAAGGCGATGAGGTCTGACAATCGTACCGGATGACGACCGGGTCCATCCTGGTAGATGCAACGTTCATAACCAACTGCACTGGCCGAGGCGGTCCACGCGTCGCTGAGGAGGGCCGGCGTGGCAGTCTTCGCCCGGGCGGCTGGGCGAAATTCTACGGTCTTGCCCCGCAAAGGTCGCCATTCGCTTTTCCATGCGAGGAGTAGGCGCCGTCTAGGTCTGGAGCACCCATATCTTGACTGTGAGATTTCCAGACTTGGACGGCACGGTTCTCGCTTGATATCCAGAAAGACCGGCGCCCAAGGCCCAACCCTCCACGGTCTTGTCGGTGAATCCCGCCCAGCGATGGCAGTGGAGCTCGCAGAGATGGTCCATATGATGTTCGGCAAAGTCGACGATCAGGAGGCGGCCGCCCGGCATCAGGAGGCGCGCCGCCTCCCCTACGGCCCGCCGAGGATCAACCAGATAATGCAGCACCTGATGAATGATAACGAGATCCGCGCAAGCGTCAGGTAGTCCAGTGGCCTGAATATCCCCGTGCCGAAGCGTGACGTTCGGTACGCCGGCCGTATCGACGTTAAGTCGAGCCATGTTCAGCATGTTCTGCGACAGGTCGAGGCCTACGGCTGAACGTGCCTTCGCTCCGAAGAGCGCCAGCATCCGGCCCGAACCGGTCCCGAGATCGACCAAAAGCTGGAAGGGTCCCTCGCCCACGGCTTGTTCGACGGCTGCCTCGACCGCCGGATCAGCAAGATACAGGGATCGCATCTGATCCCACTGGGGCGCGATGCGCTCAAAATATGCAGCAGCCTGGTCCTGGCGATCCTGACGCACCAGCTCCAGTCCCCTGTGGTCTCCCTCGTCCGACCTGATGAGCTGAGCCAGAACGGTGTCAACCAGAGCCCGTCGCCCCGGTTCATGACCGAGGCGGTAGAACACCTTTGGGCCTTCGGGAAACCGTTCGATCAGACCCGCATCGGCCATGAGTTTGAGATGTCGGGAAACGCGCGGCTGGCTCTGCTCAAGCACACGCGACAACTCCATGACCGCCAGTTCTTCACGCGCCAACAGCCACAAAATCCTGAGACGCGTTGTTTCGCCGGCAGCCCGAAGAACCTCGATGATCTGTTCGGGGCTTAAGGTTCTGGCCACACCAAGGGAGGAATGCGGAATTGGGGTCATTCAAGCCGCATCAAGCGC